>JADJPN010000001.1 GCA_016713235.1 Hyphomicrobiales bacterium
GGGGAGATAGAAGGCCCCATCAGAAGATCTACTTTATCTTCCGTGACAAGACGCTCGACCAGCTTTCTTGCATTCGTGGGGTCAGACGCGTCGTCAAGCACGATGTACTCAACCGACTTCCCCCCGATACTTTTAGGCATAAGCTCGACGGCGTTCTTTTGAGGTAGACCCAGTAGCTGCCGCACCAGTCATACTGATTACGACACCAATCTTGATCTGGGCGAGTGCGGGAGCACTTGCCAAACCAAGCACGAACGCACTCGCGGCGATAAGCCGTAATACACAGTTCATACGTAAATCCCCTGGTCAGAAATGGCCTGATGATTCCGGGCAGCCGACCTCGCCTGTCCCCCGGACAATTGGGCATAAAACTATTGGACGGGCAACAAATATTATTTGTTGTATGTTCAACAAACATATGCTGTATCGAGTCTTGACCGAATTTTATTGTTTCAGGCCGCGCCAGAGCGGCTCTACGCATGAAGAAAAGTTTGTCGAAAACGCCGAATTTAAGCAGCGGCAGATTTTCAATTCCGCGCCATTGCACATCCCTGGCTATGCGACGCCATGGGGCATCTTAGTATGCGGCACTACACGGCAATGTTTGACGACTGTTGCCACACGCTTTGTACGCGCTCTCCGCATCTAAAAACGGAGATGACGAGCTCGGCTGGGTCGCTGGAAAGCCAACTATAAACTTTCTGACTGAAGTTATGGCCGGAGCAAGGCTTTTGCTCCGCCCAAAAATTCTCCGGATCGGCAAGACTTCTCTAACGCTCAGCATAGGAATGCGAGACGCCAATTCAGATCAACTACGGGCCGAAGCTGAATTTGTCTCCGTATTATTTGATCTCAAGATCCGGAAAAGCGTCGAGCTTGGCGGAGAGATCAGCCAGCGCGCTTCCATTTTCCCATTTCATTCTGTTTAGGGGCATCTGACGACGGGCAAGACTGTTCTTAAGACCCGTCATGATTGAAAGACGCCTCGGAATTTCGTGAGCGTGATCTGCCCCACTAAAGCGGCCCTCCGTTAGGCACCGTTTTAATGATGGAGGGTTAGATCAATGGCGAGGAAGAGGCATGCAGCGGGGGAGATTGTCGCGAAGCTTGCAAGCTGTCCGTCTCGCGCAGCATTCCTGCGCACATCCATTCCGGTGACCGTCCGGGGTTTGTTGCTGTTGCGCTTCGTCAATGGATCGCCACTGTTAGCGCGAAGACCGTTTACATCGAGCCAGGAAGTTCGTGGGAGACCGGCTGCTGGGAGAGCCTCTACGGAAAACTGCATGACGAACTACTGAACGGAGAAATCTTCTACACATTGAGAGAAGCCCGGATCGTTATCGAAGCCTAGTGGCGTCAGTACAATACGATCCGCGCGCATTCATCACTTGGATACAAACCATCCGCACCTGAAGCCACAATCTGGCCAGCAACAGAAACGGTGACAGAAATGCTAGCTCTAAACTAACATTCAAACCGGACCACGTAGTGGGGGCCGGTCAATGACTCGCAGCAATAATAATTTGTGAAGCGTACCCAAACTAAATGTGAGCGACGCATTCAATCTCAATATCAAACGGCCACGGCCACGAACCAACTGTGCAGAACGTCCGAGCAGGACAATTCTCTTTGAAGTATCGAGCGTAAACAACGTTCACCACTTCGTAGTAAGCGCTATTCGTGATCAGAATTGTTACTTTCAATACCTTGCTTAGATCAGACCCCGCAGCCTCTAAGCACAGTCGAACATTCTCGATAACTACTTCTGTCTGACGCTCTATACTTGATCTTTCTATCTCTCCCGTCTGTGGATCGAGAGGAGGAATTCCAGAAATAAAAATAAGATCGTTATGCGCCACCACGGGTGAAAGCGGCACCTTCCTCGCGGCTAACGCTTCAGAAATGCCAGGAACATGAATGATCTTCTTCGACATACTGCTCTTTCTTTAATTAGGGGCTGGCGCGCCGGCTTCGAAACCCGATTGTGGTCGCCACCTGAGAACACGCCGCTCCAAAAGGTCCATGCACGCGTTGAGAAACAGCATCACAACCATGAGGACTACGAGCATCGCCATGGTTCCTGTCGTATTGTAGGAGGTGCTGTAGAGGTTGAGCCTGTAGCCTAAACCCGCAGCTGAGGCCAAAAACTCTCCGACAATTACGCCGATCAATGCGAAAGGTAGACTAGTTTTTAGACCTGTCATGATCCACAGTACTGAAGACGGTAGGATTACTTTCAAGAAGATCTGACGATTTGATGCGCCCTGCACACGCGCAACGCTGATTAGTCCAGCATCGACGTTTTGCACGCCAGCCAGCGTGTAGAAGAACGTAATGAAGAAAACAAGTGAGGCCGCGAGCGCTACTGTCGACGTCAGGTCGATACCGAACCAGATTACGAGCAGCGGACCAAGTGCTATTCGCGGGATGCTGTTTAGCGCAACGAAGAAAGGATTGAGTACTTCATTCAATACCCGCCAACGTCCCAGAATCATGGCTACCAATACGCCAGCGCCTGCTCCGAACAAGAACCCGAGCAAAAGCTCAATTCCGGTTATTCTTAAGTCGTTCCAGAACCCTGGCGTTACAAATTCAACTCCCAGATGTTTCACAACCGCTAATGGGCTTGAGAAGTAAAACGGATCTAGAAAACGACCACTCCCAAACTGCCAAACGCCCAGTAAAGCTAATGCTAAAAGCGCACGCAGAATGAGTACTACAATGCGGTCGCGGTCGGTTTTATGAAGTTGATGGCCGCTCATGCCGCCACACTCGCAACCTTAAGTGCGTTCCATACTTTGTCGTACACTGCACGAAATTCAGAATTGTCGTGCAGATGATGAATGTCACGAGGACGAGCAATTTCAACCGGCTCGACATTAATAATGCGACCTGGATTTGCACCCATTAGAATAACGCGGTCGCCCAGCGCGACGGCCTCTGCAAGGTCATGCGTAATGAACACAACGGTGCTTTTGGTCTGCGCCCACAACTCGAGCAATAGCTCCTGCAAAGTAATTCGGGTCTGAGCATCAAGCGGTCCAAACGGTTCGTCCATCAGAATTACGCTCGGTCCGTAAATCAGTGTACGAACAATATTGCCGCGCTGTCGCATCCCCCCGGAGAGTTCATGCGGATAGGAATTCTCAAACCCTCGCAGGCCAACGCGGTTGATCCAGTACTCAGCGCGCTCGTTGCGTTCGGCTTTCGCGATGCCTGTAATTTCCAGAGGAAACGAAACGTTGTCCTTCAAAGTACGCCACGGGAATAAATTGTGAGACTGCGTTACGTAACCAATGCGCCGGTCCACACCTTTTACAGCCGCGCCATTAAACTCGATCGTTCCGGCGGATGGTGAAAGTAGGCCGGCAATGATGTTTTAGCAAGGTGGATTTTCCACACCGCTAGGACCGACAATCGTGATAAATTCGCCCGATCTAACTGTAAGGTTTATGTCGCGGAGAGCCGTCAATGGCTGACCTGCGCGGGTCGCAAACTTCTTTGCAATATTGCGCAGGTTCAGCATTGAGCGAGCTTACTTCTTACAAGCCTGATTGAAGCTGTTATCAACCACGGCGTTGAATGGTACATCGTTATTGATGGCGCCTACGTCACGCATAAATTTCACAGCAGAAGACAGCGCCGCGGGTGTAATGCAGCCGGACGGCTCGATTGCAGCGATAGTATTCTTGATCGACTCAATAAGAATAGCATCCTCAATTCCGGGAAAACGCTTCCGTAGAATCTCAAGATGATCTTCGATTTTTGCTGTCTGTATCCATTGGTTCGCATCGACCAGGGCCTTCACGACCTTTTTTACGGTTTCAGGATTCTTTTCGGCGTAGTCGGGACGCACGTAGAGCAACTCAAAGAGAAACTCTTTGAGCGCTGGATCTTCACCCTGGGGGTGATTGATGAATACGAGCGCGTTGCCTCGTGCAACAGCCTGTTCAACGCCGGGGCTTGCGAAGCAGGAAACGTCGATTCTTCCATTCTCTAGAGCAGCAAGTAGGCCTGTCCGCCACCGATACCAAGAACCGTAGCATCCTGCTGCGGAACTAGATTGCACGCTTCAAATAGTATTGCGCGAGGAGGAATGTAGTCGAGCCAGGACGGGTACCGCCGATCGTGAGGCCCTTGAGCCTTTTTATCTTCTCGTCGATCGATTGGTCTGGTTTAAAACCAACCTTTTCTGCGCTCTTCTTGCTGATGTAGCAATAGTTCGTGAATCGGTTCATGACGCTCATGACCGCTTTAAGAGGCCTGCCCTGCAGGTAAGCGGTCAGCAGTCTGTTTGGCGTCGACGTTGTGAACTGCACAGTTCCGGAGATCAGAGCATCTACGTCTGGGCCATCGCCTTGTGTCGCGACCAGCTCAAGCTTGATACCTTCCTTGGCAAAAAGCCGCGATCTTCGGCGACGTAGATTGGATAGAAAGCAAGCGCATGAACCGGTATTGTCATGGAGCTCGGTCTGAGCGTTCAAATTCGTCAATCCACCACATGTTGCGGTGAGGACCAAAGCTCCTAACTGTAGCCATTTTTCATTTCTACCCTCCTTGAACCTCTTGTTCAATGCCGAGCACAGGCTAATGGAGCGACAGTTCTCGACAAGTCGATAATTTACGTCACAATGTTCTCGAATTGAGAACACTCAGAATGGTGGCTTAGTTGCAGAACTCTTCACTTCGGTATTTCCAAGCTGTCACGCAATCTGGCTCAATACGCAAAGCGTCTGAGCAACTGCGGATCGCACCATCAGCAGTCAGTCGGCAGATTTTGCTTCTGGAACAACGGTTGGGTGTTAGCTTATTCGAGAGGCTTCCAAGAGGAATCCGGCTGACGACCGCCGGAGAAATAGTGGCGCGCCACCTTCAAAAAAGTCACCTTGCTGAAGAACGAATGTATGAATGGCTTAATGAGGTAAAGGGCGGTCTGCGCGGCACTGTTACGGTCGCGATCATTGAGGGCATGATCACGCAATTTATGCCGCCGCTAATTAGGGAATTTAAGGACAAATTTCCGAACGTAGATCTCAAACTACGTGTCGCCGGCACCGACGAAGCGGCTAACCTAGTCAGAAAGGACGAAGCGGACTTTGGTATCGTCTACCAACCGAGAGATCTTTCCAGAATTGGTGATCGACGCTCAATTTACGTCAAAGTTCTGCGCAGTATTCAACCCTGAACATCCCTTGAGCAAACGAAAATCCTTGTTGCTGAAAGATGTTTCCCACTACCCGACGGTTCTCAACGATAAGACATTCGCGACGCGGAACATTATCGATCAAGCTTGTGCGCAATCCGGTTTGCGGCTGAATGTAAGCGCCACAATAAACTCAATCGAAGGCGCAAAACAATTAGCAAGACTGGGTGTTGGCGTGGTCTTCATTCCTGCTTGTGCGGTCAGAACTGAAATTGCAAAAGGCGAACTAAGCTACTCGGTATTGTCCGAAAAAATCTTCTCAAATATTCGCTTCATGGTGGTGCGCAACCGAGACAGAGAACTGTCAAAATCAGCAACAAACTTCCAGCGGATACTACTCGCTGCTTTTCGTAAGCTTCACTAATTCAAATCGGCAAAACGTTTGTGTATTTAACCTGCCCCAAGGCAAAGTTGGATTCGATTGAAGCAACACCATCCAGCCTCGTGAGCTTCTGCGTCAAGAATGTCTTGTAAGCCTCGAGATCCGCCACAACAACCCTTAGCAAGTATGACGGCCCCCGCTGCGTGGTCCGGTTTGAATGTTAGTTTAGGGATTGCTTGAAGCGTTTGGATATTGCGACCCGGTCGAGGGCCGGTTTTTTAACGGTCGAGCTGAATAGAATTTCTCGCGGCCCAGCCAAGCGATCAAGTTATGGAACGCGCGGAAAGGATCGGCCGCCGTTCTGTTGCCGAAGGATTCGAACTTTCAGACGTCGGTTGTTGCCATGCGACGAGCGGTGGGGATGCCGGGCATATGAGATTCGAACCGGTCTGCATCGGCTTGAGTTAGGAAAAACGGATATTTGAAAATGCCGAGCTGAGACTTCGGCTCAGAAACGGCCTCCAAGTCTGCAAAGCCGAGCAAGCAGAGACTCCGACCTCACGCAAAAGCCCCACAAATGGCGGCTCATTCGCGAGAAAACGGCAGACCTTAAATCTGCCGACACTGGCTGGTTGAACACGCAGTGCACTAGTACGCGGTCTTTGCATCTTTAACAGGAAGTTTTGGAAATGCGCGGCAACTCCCTGGATTTTCTCGTTCTTTCAGAGATTTAGGTCGCAGTCTCCTTCACATTTTTCGACTACTGTTGCCCAGGAACAGGGAAATTCCACTCGAATTCGTTTCGTTAAGCGGGATCGAATTGTCGTTGTGCGGGATGGAATTGCGTTTAGCCGGGATCGGGTTGCTGATATCCGGGACTGATTTGCTGTTTAGCGACCCACGAGACCGGTTATGCGGGATCATATTGTCGCTATGTAAATCTAGCGTGCTGTTGAACGAGATCACTTCGCCGCCAAGCGGGATGCACGCGATCTGACGAAATTTCGAACGCAATACTGCGTTGCAAGATATGCATTTCGGGATTTTCGAACGCACTTGCGCGTTATCCGCTCTACGGCGTTCAAAACCCCTTGAACGCGCGTGTTGTGATTTCGGTCCTATAGTGAACTGCCGCGAAGATAGTTTGCACACCATCTTGATCTATTCGCGCGACACAGTTCACGTTGTCCATCCGAAAGCTCAGTTCGTGAGATGGATTACCGATGAACATCGCGACACCGCAGATTCGAGATGAAGGCAGTTGGCGTATTGAAGCCCTATTCGGGAAACGCAGCCGCTTACGCCAAGGACGGAGCTATTGCCTTCGTCTGCATGGACTGGCGCCAGATCGCCATCACCAGGGCGTCGGAGACAAGCTGGGCGGTCATCGTTGTGCTCATCGACCAGCCGACCACCCGGCGCGAGAACAGATCGATCACCGCAGCGACGTAGAGCCATCCTTCCGCCGTCCAGATATACGTGAAGTCTGCGATCCACTTGCGGTTCGGTGCTGCGGATTCAAAGCTGCGGTCGAGCACGTTGGTCGCGATGGCGCTTGCTTCTCGTTCGCCCAGATCAGGCGGCAGGCGACGCCGTCGCGGACGTGAACGCAGGGCCTAGCTGCGCATCAATCGCTCGATACGATGCAGACCGCATGACGCGCCGTCGGCAATCAGGTCGCGCCAGATCCGCCGGGCACCATACGTGCGATCACTGCTCAGGAAGCTGGCGCGCACCTTCGCTGCCAGCTCTTCGTCATTGTGGCTTCGCTCACTGCATGGCCGCGTCAGCCAAGCATAGAAACCGCCGCGCGAGACACCAAGCGCCCCGCACATGTAATCCACGGCCCAGATCCCCCGGTGCTTCGCAATGAAGGCGAACGTCACGCCGACTCCTTCGCAAAGTACGCCGCGGCTTTTTTAGGATATCACGCTCGGCCTTCAGCTTGGCCACTTCGCGCTTTAGTCGCGCGATCTCCTAGTTCTCGGGCGTCATCTGGCCCTGACCAGGAAAGGCATGCTGCGGATCGTCCGCCAGCTTCTTCACCCAGTCGCGCAATTGCGTCGGATGCACACAAGGTCTTCCGCAGTTTGTGCGTAGGAGACGCCACGTTCCCTGATCAGGCGCACAGCCTCAAGCTTGAACTCCCGCGTAAATCTTCGTCGCCCATGATCCACCTCCAGCTCCATTAAACACCTTAACTTCGTGTCTTCGGAACCAGGGGCAGGCCATTCTCAATTAGCGCCCAGTTGAACTTAGGTGTTGCTGACCTACCTTGGCTTTTGGACCAAGCGTTGTGAGAGACTGTCTCGGGAAAGTAGCTTTGGAGACCGAAGAAGGGGTTCCGTGCCGGAACAGATCGAACCAATCAAGTAGCCACTCCATAGCGCTGGCACAAAATATCCGTCAGGCTAGGAACATTCCTACTCGGTCGAACACAATCAATTAGACGCCGGTCGACGACACGCCAAGATAGGCTTCCATGACGCGCGGGTTGGCGGCGAGTTGCTTTGGGTCGCCGAATAAAGCGATGCGCCCATTCTCAAGTACATGCGCATGATCGCAGACTTCCGAGTCCCAGCCATGCCATCTGCTCGACAATCAGGATGGTGAGGCCCTGCTCTCTCAGTTTCCGAAAGGCGTCAAAGATTGAGCGGACCAGGATCGGTGCGAGACCAAGCGACGGTTCATCCAGCAACAACATCTTCGGGCGACTCACGAGCGCGCGCGCGATAGCCACCATCTGTTGCTCGCCGCCACTCAGCAATCCCGCCGGTTGTTCCAGCCTCTCCTTCACGCGGGGAAAGAGCTCGAAGACTTCCTCCAACGCCAATCCGAACTCCTGACGATTACCGCTCCCCAGTAACCGATAGGCT
This sequence comes from Hyphomicrobiales bacterium, assembly GCA_016713235.1. GTDB lineage: Bacteria > Pseudomonadota > Alphaproteobacteria > Rhizobiales > Xanthobacteraceae. The sequence goes on from JADJPN010000001.1 coordinate 8,402, forward strand.
CCGAGTTCCAGATTTTCCCGTACCGTATGTTCCGGAAAAAGTTGTCGGCCTTCCGGCACAAGCGCCAGACCGCTTGCCGCAATTTCATGCGCAGGAGTTTTCTGAATTTCCCGCCCGGCAAAGATTACGCGACCTTTGGAAGGACGGATCAGACCGGTCAGGCTGCGCAGTGTCGTGGTTTTTTCCGGCACCGTTGCTGCCAAGAATGGTAAACGACGTCTCCCTGTTCAACAGAAAAGAGATGCCTTTCACGACTTCCAGTTCGCCGTAGGCAACGTGCAGGTGTTCGACTTCAAGCAGCGGCATGGGCTTGCCCTAGGTAAGCCGCAATGACGCGCTCATCACGGCGGATTTCCGCAGGCGAGCCCTCGGCGATGATCGCGCCATGGTCCAACACCGTAATGCGATCGGAAACGCCAAGCACCAGATCCATATGGTGCTCAACCAGCAGGGATGGTCATGCCCATCGACCGGAGCCGGAGGTTACTTTCGATAGCGCCCGAATTTCTTCCGCCACAAGCCCAGCGGCCGGTTCGTCGAGGAGAAGTATGCGTGGCTTCACCGCCAACGCGCGCGCGATCTCGACCAGCCGCCGATGTCCGTAGGCCAGCGAATTGGCCGTTAGATTTTCCAGATGAGCAATGTCGAGAAGTTTCAAGAGTGACCGTGCCTCTTTCAGCTGCATAGACGCTTCATCGCGCGCCTGCCGCGATCCGGCGATGGCGTCCCACAAACCGGCTTTCGCATGGCGAGTCATGCCGATCATCACATGTTCGATGACGGTCATCTCACCAAACAGCTTCAGCGTCTGGAAGGTCCGCACAACTCCTTTTGCGCAGCCGCATGCATGGATTCGATCTTTGCATTTTCCTCGTCGATACGAATGACCCCCCCGTCGGGACGATAGGCTCCAGACACAACATTGATCAGTGTGGTTTTGCCGGCACCGTTTGGTCCGATCAGCGCATGAATGGATCCGGGCGAAACACGGAAGCTGACATCGGAAAGCGCTAGCAGCCCGCCAAATCTCCGGATAATTCCTTCGACCGCCAAAGCTGCCCCCTTGATCGGCGGAAGCGCCACCGTTTCGTCCTTTGCATGCACAGTCGCTGGCGCAGTTGACCGCTGTTCAGGCAGCAAGCCCATCACGCCCTTCGGAAGAAAATACAACGTCAGCAAAATTAGGCTCGCACAGACGACGAGCCGATACTTGTCGAAATCGTGCAGCATCTCCGGCAGCAACATCAGTACCGCCGCGCCAATCACCGGGCCGAGCATGGTGCCCGCGCCGCCGAACAAAACAGCGAGCAGGAAAAAGACCGAGCTGAAAAACTGGAAATTGTCGGGGCTGATATAATTCTGCTGATGCGCGAACAAAGTCCCGCCAAAGCCCGCGAAGGCCGCGCTGATCACGAACACCACTACCTTCAGCTTGTAAACATCGACGCCGACGGAAGCGACCGCGATCTCGCTGTGTTTCACCGCGCGCACGCGCAAGCCGAACTGGGAATGGATCAGGCGGTATTGCAGCGCAAGCGCCGCGAGAAAGAAGAACAGCACCACGTAATAGAAGGAACGGGTATCTAGCAGCGCCACTCCAATGCGTGGCTTCGGGATTGAGGAGATTCCAAGATCGCCGCCTGTTACCGTAACCCATTCCTGTAGGATTTTCCAGACCACCCACCCAAAGGCGACGGTGACCATGGCGAGATACGGTCCGCGTACGCGCAGCGCCGGGATCGCCAGCACGATGCCGAACAAAGCCGCGAAAACCGTTCCGATGATCACGCCGAGCCAGATATGAAGTCCCGTCTGCGCGAAGAACGGGATCGTATTCAGAGACTTGCCCAAAATCGCGGTGGTGTAGGCGCCCATCGCCATGAACGCCGCATGGCCGAGCGAAAACTGCCCCGCATAACCACTCAGAATGTTCAGGCCGATGGCCACGATGCCGTAGATGAAAACGATGATCCCGAGATAGGCGTAATAGGTGCCGCCGGTGATGACCGGATCGCGATCAGCAACGCAATTGCCACTGCGCCGAACAACCATTGCATCGGCCCGTCATGCGCGCTCCTCCTGCGCGCGCCCGAAGATCCCTCGGGCCGCAAGTAGAGTGCCAAGATCATGATGCTGAAACCGAGAATGCTCGCGGATCCCGGTGTAGAGATAACCCGACACAAGTCCTTCAAATGCTCCGTACAGGTCCGCAGATGAGAATCCCGCGCGGTGACGCGAGGCCCGCGATGATCGCGATGGCGAAGGCTTTCCAGGCCGAGCACAGTACCGAGCTGCGGCTCCGCCAGCGTCAGCGGCTCCACAAGAAAGCCGGCAATACCGGCCAGTGCCGCTGCTATGGCATAAGACAAGGCCTGAACGCGGCGCGTGTTGATCCCCATCAGGCTGCTGACATCGCCGCTATAGGCGACGGCGCGGAGCGCCTTGCCGAGCAGAGTTTTCCGGTAGAAAAAGTCGAGGCCGATAAAAGTTGCGCAGGCTGCGGCGATGATCAGAAGCTGCTGCGGCAAGATCGATACCGAACCGATATAGACTGGTTCCCCACCGAAGAAAGGCGGCACGGGTGTCGGATTCCGCCCCCACACAATCTCGGCGAAGTCGATCATCAGAAAGCCGACCGCCAGTGTGCTCAGCACCCACACGTCGCTGCCAGCACGCAGAAACGGATAAACCGAGAAGCGTTCGGCGACGATGCCGAGCAGGAACAGCGCCACCGTGACGATCGGCAACACCAGCAGCGGATTCAAACCGTACTGCACATGCAGCGAATAGGTGAGCATGCCGCCCAGCATCACCCACATGCCGAGGGCGAAGTTCAGCGCCTTTGTGGTCATGAAGGTAAGGCTATAGCCAACTGCGATCAGGCCGTAGATGGCGCCGGTCGCGATGCCGCTCAGGGCAATTTGGAAAAAGAAATACATTTCAACCCAGCCGGAACAAAGATAGAAAAAGCGGGCTCGTGCCTTTTGGCTCAAGCCCGCTGTTGCCTGCGATCACATCAGCTTCATGCTCGACTTGTCGAGGTACTTTTTAGTCGAGGCGTCGATTTCGACGTAGGGCCCTTGTCGTCATACTTGACTCGAGAAGTTTTCCGTTGGTCCAGCGGGTCATGATCATGTCCTCCTCGGTCACCGCGTTATGGCGGTCCTTGGTGAAGACAGAACGCTGGCGAAGTGCTTCACGAGACCCTTGAACTCCGGAATGTTCTCGAGGCCGGCGCGGATTTGCGCGGGCTCGAAGCCGCTCTTCTCCATCGCTTCCTTGAACATGTAGATGGCGTCATAAGCGCCGACGGCGAACGCGGCACTCATCTCCTCGTTGAAGCGCTTCTTGTATTCGTTGATGAACGCCGTGCGCTCAGCCGATTGAGGCCCATCGATGGTAACAGTCGTACTGCTCAGCACGCCCTCCGCCGATGTGCCTGCGGCTTTCCAGAATGCCGGGCCAGCGATACCCCAGGCCGACACATAAGGAATTTCGTTAGAGAGCTTTTCCTTCGTCTTCACGACGAACGTATTCTCGCGGACGAGGCCGTAATTCAGGATGCTTTCGGCGCCGGCGTTCTTCAGCTTGATGATCTGCGCCGTCATGTCGGTGTCGTTGTTGTCGAAGGTTTCATCACCGACCGGAGTCAGGCCGTGTTCTTTCAGGCGGCGGTTCAATTCACCACGACCCGTGACACCCCAGCCACCTGTCCAGTTCAGAAGACCAATTTTCTTGTGGCCGAACTTTCACCATCGTGTCTACCATGAAGTTCGCCCGCCCGGTGCCGTACATGCCGACCCGGAACAGATAGTTTTCGTTGCCTTTCTTCTGCGCTTCGTTCTCAGTGATTTCAGTTGCGTCGGTGGCAGGGCAGATCACCGGTACTTTCAGCGTGTCGTTCACGATCGGCGTCGGCAAGCATGGACGCGCTGTTTGACGCACCAACATCGCGACCACTTTCTCGCGTTCCACAAGTTCGCGATACTGTGCGACAGTCTTCACCGGGTTGTGCTCGTCATCGCGCGCGATCAGCACGAGCTTGCGACCCTTCACGCCGCCTTTGGCGTTGATTTCATCGATGGCAATTTCCGCACCGCGCTTGATTTCAGTGCCGACAAGGATGCTGGGCCGGTCAATGCGGCGGCCACGCCGATTTTACCTCTTGCATGAGCGCCGGTTGTTGCGCTCAGCGATGCCGCCGCCATGGCGGCAACAAGCCGATTAAAGAATGCACTGCGGCTCATCTTTACCTCCGTGAAGTTGAGAAATTCAACGTCCTTCTTTTGCCTCCGCCGATTGGAACGGGGGGTTTCTTGTCCGCCACGGCCGCGCGACCTCGAAAGCCGCCGCCGCACACAGAATGTCCGTCTCCGCGAGCGCCCTTCCACGATGTGCAGGCCCACCGGCAGACCTTTCTGCGTGAAGCCGCACGGCACGGACGCCGCGGGCAATCCGCACAGGTTAACTGGGTAGGTGTAGGCGACCCAGGAGACGATATTCGCGCCGTCGAGTTCGGGTGGAACGTCGAGGCCAAGTTCAAAGGCCGCCACCGGGTGGTCGGCGTCATGAAGATCGAATTTTCAAAAAACTGCCGGACCTTCTCGCGGAAATCGTAACGCGCGAAGACGCGGCCATAATATTCCTCGATGCGCTGATCGAGCGCCTTCTCGAGCACATTCGCAACGGGCGGATCGATGATTTCGCGCTTTTCCCGCAGCGTCTTTTGCAAGCGGGTGCCGACACCGGCATAAAACTCCGCCATCCACAGGTCGATGGGATCGTCGAACACGTGCTCGACCAACTCGATCGAACATCCAAGCTGCTCGAACACACGTGCGCCCGCCTCCGCGAGCGTAGCCACTTCGCTGTCAGGCTTTGCGTAGCCGAGCGTTGGGCTCCACGCGATACGCAGGCCTTTGGGCGAGCGGTCGCAAGCGGCAAGATAATCCGGTACTTCGGCCGAAACGCTTGCGGAATCGCGCGCGTCGAAGCCGGAAATGGCCGTCAGAAGCAACGCAGCGTCACGCACCGTGCGCGCCATCGGACCAACATGCGCGAGCGTTGGTGTTGCCGCCGTCAGGAAAACCGGCACGCGGCCAAACTGCGCCTTGATTCCGAACAGTCCGCAGAGCGATGCAGGAATCCGGATGGAGCCGCCGCCGTCCGTACCCAATGCAAAAGGCGTGATACCTGCCGCGACGCTCGCCCCTGCACCCGCCGAAGAACCACCCGTGGTCCGCGTCAAATCCCAAGGATTGCGCGTTTCACCTGTCAGCGGACTGTCGCTCGATCCCTTGCAGCCAAATTCCGTAGTGGTTGTCTTGCCGACGATGACCGCGCCATGCGCCTTCACGCGCTCCGACGCGGGCGAATCCACCGGTGCTATGAAATCAGCCTGCGTGCGCGAACCTGATGTGAAGCGGACACCCTTTACCGCCGTGAGATCCTTGATCGAAAGCGGCAGGCCGGTGAGCAGCCCCTTGTCTTCACCTTTCATAATGGCTTGTTCGGCCTTGCGCGCGGATTCGAGCGCAAGCTCGAGCGTGACCGTCCCAAACGCGTTGAGCGTGTCCTGCGTATCTTCGATGAAGCTCAGCGTGCTTTTTGCGACTTCGACCGGCGACACCTGCTTGCTGCGGAGCAGACGCAGCATTTGAGTCGCCGTCATGTAGGCATAATCATCCCGCCGATCCCATTGCGAAACCACACCCGTCTTGGGGGCGAGAGCTTTCGCAGTTTTGGAAACGGAAGATGTCATGGCCTACTCGAGGATCGCGATGGCGCGCACGGGCGAAACCGCTTCCCTTGCAGATGTTCAGCGGCAATCCGTAGAACTGGAACTCGCCTTTGCCGATGAGCGGCTCCATGTTGCAGAGCCATTCGTAATGCGTGATGCCGCGGTCGCGGCAAACGCGGTGGTTCGGAAACAGATTGTGGTTGGGGCGATCGGTTGAAGGCCCCTCCACCCCATGCACGCGCGAGCGGTCCGCGAGCCAGTGCGTTGCATCGGCGGTAATCCCGGGATTGGACCAGACAACTTTGTCGTTCGGATAGTGTCGCTTGTGCAGGCCACTACATATCAAAACGATATGACCGTCGATCTTCACGCCGGCCTTCTTCTCCGCGGCCTCGAAATCCTTCACGTCCGTATCACCGAGATCGGGGATGTGACGCATGTCGAGGCAAACAGCCTTGCCCATGAACATATCGAGTGGCATTTCGTCGATGGTCGCGCCGCCGCGCTTCGTATGACAGAAGGAGTCCACGTGGGTGCCCACGTGATCCGTCATCGCAATGAAAGTCGTGCAGCCGCCGAGCGGATCCTCGGGCGTGCCGTTGCCCCAGCTTTCCATCTGGTCATGGGTGAAATGGGGAAGGATGACCGGGCGCGGGAAAAATTTGTGCGCCGGCATGTTATTGGTCAGTGGGACTGTCAGATCGACGATCACGCGCGCCATGAGTTGCACCGGGGTCTGTTTGCTTCCGTTTCAATGCACGGAGCGATAAGTCGCAGCGACGCGTCTCTAATCGTTTGCGGAAGCGGCTTTCGGGGGCGTGTGCCGTTCGCTCCGCTATTTCATCTTCGGTTCGCCGCTCGCTTCGCTCCGTAATCACTAAAAGTTGCCAGAGGGGGCGCGAAAAAACCAATATTGATTTGGTCGCGGATTCATGCCGGAATTGTTATGGATTTTGCGACTTTGCCTAAGGAACTAGCGTTTTGCTCACCGAACACAAGATCGAACCCGGTGTTGGAGTAGCGTGGCGATGAAATTGCGTCAGTTGCAGTATTTTTGAAGTAGGCGAACTCGAAAGCGTCACCAAGGCCGCCGAGCGCCTTAACATTGCGCAGCCTGCAATCAGCCGTCAGCTCCGGTCGCTGGAACAGGACATTGGAGTTCGCCTCTTCAACCGCGAAGGCCGCGGAATTGTTCTGACGAATGCCGGGTTGGTGTTCCGGGACCGGGTGCGCACGGTGTTGCGTGAGCTGGACCTCGCGCAGATCGAAAGGAAGGCACTTTCGCGGTCGCCGGGTGGACGCATCGATGTGGGCCTCCTTATTCCATCAGCCAGGCGTTGACCCGCGCGCTCGTGGACCGCATGCACGACGAAGTGCCTGGCGTCGCCATGCGCGTCATCGACGGATGGAGCGGCTTCATCATTGAATGGCTGGTGCGTGGACGTCTCGATCTCGGCGTGATTTACGACCACACCCTGAAAAGCAACGTCTTGCGGATCGAGCCTTTGGCCGAAGAGGAACATTATTTGGTCTGCGCCCGCAAAGATCCGCTTGCCAGGCGCGAAGAGATTACGCTCGCGGAAGTCTCGCGCCTTCCCCTCGTGCTTCCGAGCCGAGAGCACGGGCTGCGAGTCGCCGTTGAGAAATTTATGTCGAAGATCGGTTGTGCACCCACCATACAGACCGAACTGGAGTCCATTGTCGGGCTCAAGCAGATGACCCAGCAGGGGAAGGTCTACACGATCCTGCCGCGTGGCGAGATCGAGGCCGAACTCGCCGCCAGCCTCGTCAGCCGCGTCCGCATTATTGAGCCGACAATTTATCGTAAGCTCTTCATTGCGCGATCAAATCAGCGGCCGGCCACAGCACCGATGAAAGCCGTTTTGAACGTAGTCAAAGAAGAGACGGAAAAGCTCATCAAGGCGGGAGCGTGGGCCTCAAAATATCTGGGCTAAAGGTGATTTCGATTTTTGCCTGACCTGACCTGGCTTTTTTGGACCGAGCGTTGTGAGAGACTGTCTCGGGAAAGTAGCTTTGGAGACCGAAGAAGTGGCCTGACCCTGGTTCCGAAGACACGAAGTTTAGGTGTTTAATGGAGCTGCAGGTGGATCATCCCGCAAGTCGACCGACCACAATCCGGAGCTTGAGTTCAATTCACTCGATGCCCAGCGGGAAGCTTGTGAGGCTCATATCTTGTGAGGCTTATATAGAGAGCCAGGCCCATGAGGGCTGGCGCCTCATCCCCATGAAATACGATGACGGAGGGCATTTCCGGTGCGAACTTGGAGCGCCCTGCGCTCCCAAAGCTCATGGATGACGTCCGTGCCGGCAAGATCGATATCATCGTGGTCTACAAGATCGACCGGCTAACCAGGTCCCTCACCGACTTTGCAAAGCTGGTCGAGGTCTTTGACACTCAATCCGTATCGTTCGTCTCAATTACCCAGTCCTTCAATACGACCACCAGCATGGGGCGGCTTACGCTGAATGTGCTTCTGTCCTTCGCTCAGTTTGAGCGCGAGGTCATTGGCGAGCGCGTTCGGGACAAGATTGCGGCATCAAAGAAGAAAGAAAGGCATCTGGGTCGGCGGACCAGTGCCGGTCAGATACCGGTCAAAGGACAAGAAGCTCTTAGTCATTCCAGAAGAAGCCAAGACGGTTCGCATGATTTTTGAGCGGTATCTGGCGCTCAAATCCATTAGTGCCCTACAGATCGAGCTGGACCAGAAGAACATCCGGACCCGGAAGCAGAAGCTCTCGAACGGACGCACCCGTGGTGGTTGCCGCTATGGCAAAGGCACGCTCTATCACTTACTCAAGAACCGCTTCTATACCGGAGAAGTCACCTACAAGGGCTCCATCAACAAAGGCGAACACAAACCCATCGTTGATCGAACCACCTTCGAAGCCGTTCAGAAGCTGCTTTCGGATAACGCCGTCGAGCGCAATGCGAGCCGTCAAAGCTCCAACGCCCTCCTCGCCGGCCTGCTCTTCGACGACCCGGCAACCGGATGACGCCAAGCTACTCTAACAAGAATGGCGTTCGCTATCGCTACTACATCTCCCACGCGCTGCTGCAATCGCGCAAAGCGGAAGCTGGATCGGTAAATCGAGTGCCGACGGCAGAGATTGAGGAAGCGGTCGTTGCGGCGCTTCGGCAGAACGAGGTTCTTTCCAAAGACGAAACCGCTCTTGAGCCTAGGCCGCTCCAGGAGACCGTCGAGAAAATCACGCTTCAAGAGAACGAACTGGGGATCGAGCTGGTCGATAAGTCGCTTGGAAAGAGGGGCATGCTCTCGGTGCAATGGAATAAGAAATCACCAGCGGCTCCCAAAGGCGTGTTTCATACGCCTGCAACGAGCACAAAACGATTATCGCCGGAAACTTGTGACACCTTGCTCAGCGCAACTGCACGTGCACGCAAGTGGGTCGCGGATATCGAGTCAGGAGCCGTAAGTACCATCTCAGAAATCGCTAAGCGAGAAGGCAACGTCGAACGGCACATTCGTCTCCTCATGCCTCTCGCATTCGCGTCACCGGCATTGATCCGTTCGCTGATCGACGGAAACGCTCCTAACGATCCGACCGTCACGGGGCTTGCCAAGCAAATGCCGTTTACGTGGAACGCCACCCCCATTACTCGTTAGCCTTGCAGAGTTTCCCAATAAGACGTCGCGACCTGCAATCGAACAATTCATCGCGGAAAATTTGCGCACGATTTCTCATCAAAAAATCGGCGCATAAACATCGCTGAAAAATATCCGTTTCGAGCCGCATGTCACGAAACGAACGGACGGCATGCCGGGGCACATGAGATTCGAACCGGTCTCACCCCGCGCTGAGTCTGAGAAAAACGGATATTTGAAAATGCCGAGCTGAGACTTTGGCTCGGAAACGGCCCACAGGTCTGCGGAGACGGAAGAGCAGAGACCGCACACACTCGCAAAAGCCCCGCAAATGGGGGCTCATTCGCGAGAAAACGGCAGACGTTAAACCTGCCGACACTGGCTGGTTGGGGCGCCAGGATTCGAACCTGGGAATGGCGGAATCAAAATCCGCTGCCTTACCACTTGGCTACGCCCCAACGGCCGGAAGGGGCGCAATCTACTCAAGATCGGCCCAGGTTCAATGCCAGAATGGCCGCAGGCGGCTGGCTTGTGGGGGACAAACCGGACTGCTAGGAAGCACCGCTTCGCCCGATCCCTTGGGGTTCCGGCGCGGCCTTTTCGTCTGGTTATCGGAGTGTAGCGCAGCCTGGTAGCGCACCTGCTTCGGGAGCAGGGGGTCGGAGGTTCGAATCCTCTCACTCCGACCAGTCGGCCAGCAAAAGAGCACAATAAGAGAACCCACCGCCCAGAGGCGGCCTATTCCCTTCCCTTCGAAGTCCAGACTTCCGCCGGATTTCCGGCGGGACACGGAATCGCGTCAGCCGGCCTTCAGATTGCCCGCAGCCTGGCGGCCACGGTCGGTCGTCACGATGTCGAAGTTAATCTTCTGTCCCTCATTGAGGGTCGAAAGACCGGCCTGCTCAACCGCACTGATGTGCACGAAAACATCTTTGCCGCCGTCGGACGGCTGGATGAATCCATAACCCTTCTGCGCGTTGAACCATTTTACGGTACCGGAAGGCATGTTCGTATCCTTGTCGTAGTTCGTAAGGCGGACGCGTCTTGCGAAATGCGCAGACGATTCCGACAACCACGGTCTCGGTCAAGGAAGCTTCGTAGCCAAAGGCCGATCAACGAAATCGTTGCCGCCAAAGACCCAATTCCCGGGCCGAAATAAGATTGCATCAAAAGTGGACCGCAACCTGGTTCCGCCGTCAAGCCGATCTCAAAGGCAATATGATAAGGAGAGCGCCACGAAAGCGCGTTCTCAAAGGCCAAGGCAAATGAGCGAAGAAATCCAGTTCGACCGTAATTTCGATGCCAAACCGGGCGTCGCCGAAGAAATCGCACCCGGAGTCCGGCGGATTCTTTGCGACAATCCGAGCCCTTTTACCTTCAAGGGCACGAATACCTACATCGTGGGCAAGGGTTCGGTCGCGATCATCGACCCCGGCCCGGCCGACTCCCGCCATATCGACGCGATCCTGTCGGCACTCGGTAGCGAAACCGTCGCACAAATACTGGTATCGCATACGCACCGCGACCACTCCCCCGCCGCCGCTGCGATCAGGAAAGCGACCGGCGCGAAAATTTTTGCCGAAGGCCCGCACCGCCCTGCCCGCGAATTGCACCTCGGCGAAACGCCCCCGCTCGACTCCGGCGGTGACGACGATTTCATGCCAGATCACAAACTTGCCGATGGCGAAGTGGTCGAAGGCAAAGGCTATGCGCTCGAAACTGTGTACACGCCGGGACACTGCGCCAACCATGTCGCGTTCGCGCTACACGGCACCGACATCTTATTTTCGGCGGATCACGTCATGGGCTGGGCGACTTCGATCGTAGCACCGCCTGACGGTTCGATGACCGACTACATGGCGTCGTTGCACAAGCTCGAGAAGCGGCCAGAGTCGTTCTACCTGCCCGGCCACGGCGGCATGGTGCGAAACGCGAAGAAGCTCGTGGAGCAATATATCGAGCACCGCGAAGCGCGCGAGACGGCGATCCTGCGCAAGCTCTCGCGCGGCGAGAGCGACATTCCCGGCATCGTGCAGGCGATCTATATCGGCCTCGATCCGCGGCTTTCCAAAGCCGCCGCGCTCACAACCTTCGCGCACTTGGAAACGCTGGTGGAGCGCGATCTGGTATCGACCGACGGTTCGCTCTCGCTCGGCGGACGTTATCGATTGACAGCCTAAGCTATCAGCGCGGGCGGCGGCGGATATCCGCGAGTTGCCCAAAGAACGCATCGATGCGGCGCGCATTGGTCCCGAAATCGCGCTGCCCATAGCGCGACGCCGAACGCATATCGACGCGAACCATATTCCCGGCCTTGCGCACACGGATCGAAATGTCCTCGCGAAACCCCATGAGCGGCGTCACGGTCACCGCTTCAATGCGGCCATCGCGATTTGCAGCCGGTGCAATGTTGTCGGCGAGTTGCCAGCCGTTGCGCTGTACGATCGCAAGCACAGCGCCGAACATTTCGTCCGCTTCAGCGTCGAATTCCTGTGTGCGCACCGCCGGATAGAATTTACGCTGTAACTCGGCCGTATCACCGCCGGGATAATCCGGCGGATTAGCGCCGCGCGCGCGAAATGCCATAACCGCGTGAAAGCGTGGCGGATCGGCAGTATCGGTGGAAACGTCGCTGATTGCAGGCAGCATCACGCCGCGCAGAACCTCAAATGTCGGATATGCGAGCATGGCTACGGATATGACGGCGGCAAGTATCGCGGCCCCAAGACCCTTCAAGCCGTCGTTCCAGATCACGACAAGCGCCGCCGCCGCGAGCATGAACGCCAAGAGCGCAAGCAGCAGAATCGCGACCAGCAGCGTCAGCGCCGCGCGATACTCGATGATGCCGGTGCGGTGCAGGAAAACGGCAAGCAATAGAACCGGCACCGAGAAAATCGCGAGCCGCGAACTCCATACCGCGAGTTTCGAGGTGCGGATTTCAGCATAAAGCCGGCGTCTGATCACGACGCCGGCTCCATGCGCTTGCTTCGAGAGACGATACTCACTCCGCCGCGACGCTCGGCAAACGGTGGTCGCCGAACTTCTCGCGTAGTGCCGTCTTCAGGATCTTGCCGGTCGCGGTGTGCGGAATCTCGTCGACGAAGACCACGTCGTCTGGCATCCACCACTTCGCGATCTTGCCTTCCATGAATTGCAGCAAGTCCTCGCGGGTCGGATTCTTGTCTTTCTTCGGAACAATGATGAGCAGCGGGCGCTCGTCCCACTTCGGATGGACGATGCCGATTACCGCCGCTTCCGCTACATCCGGATGACCGACCGCCACGTTCTCGAGATCGATCGAGGAGATCCATTCGCCGCCGGACTTGATGACGTCCTTCGCGCGGTCGGTGATCTTCATGTAGCCCATGGGATCGATGGTCGCGACGTCGCCGGTATCGAAGTAGCCGTCCTTGTCGAGAATGTTGCCGCCTTCGTTCTTGAAATACGCGGAGGAGACCGCGGGCCCGCGCACCTTGAGACGGCCGAACTTGACGCCGTCCCACGGCAGCTCGTTGTCATCGTCGTCCGTGATCTTCATCTCGACGGTGAAGATCGAGAAGCCCTGCTTCTCCTGAACGTCGAGTTTCGCCTCGCCGGTTAAATGCGCGACCTCGGGTTTCAGCGAACCGGCAGTGCCGATCGGGCTCATCTCGGTCATGCCCCAGGCATGCGTGACCGTGACGTCGTACTCGTCCTGGAATTTCTGCATCATCGCGCGCGGGCAGGCCGAACCGCCAATCAGCACGCGCTTGAGATGCGGAAGCTTCAGCTTGTTGGCCTCCAGATGTTGCAGAAGCATCAGCCAGACGGTCGGCACCGCCGCTGTCACCGAGACCTCGTACTTGCTGAGCAGCTCGTAAATGGAGGCACCGTCGAGCTTCGCACCCGGCATGATCAAACTGGCGCCCGTCATCGGCGCGGAGAATGCGAGCGACCAGGAATTTGCGTGAAAAAGCGGCACGACGGGCAACACGATATCGCGGCTCGACAAGCCGATCACGTCGGGCACCGACGCCGCCATCGCGTGCAGCGTGTTCGAGCGATGCGAATAAACGACGCCCTTCGGATTGCCGGTGGTGCCCGAGGTGTAGCACCTGCCGGCCGCGTCGTTCTCCTCGACCGCCACCCATTTGAAGTTGCCGTCGACTTCCGCAATCCAGTCTTCATAGGCGACCGCATTGGGAAGCGAGGTCTGCGGCATGTGCGCCTTGTCGGTCAGCACGACGTACTTCTTGAGCGTCGGCAGTTTGTCCGCGAGTTTTTCGAGCACCGGCACGAAGGTCAGATCGACGAAGATCATTTTGTCTTCGGCATGATTGACGATGTAGATGATCTGCTCGGCGAAGAGACGCGGGTTGACCGTGTGATAGACCGCCCCGGCACCCAGAATTCCGTACCAGGCTTCCAGGTGGCGCGCGGTGTTCCACGCGAGCGTGGCGACACGGTCGCCCTTCTTGACGCCTTCCTTTGCGAGCCGCTGCGCGACTTTGAGCGCGCGCTGACGAATTTCCGCATAGGTCGTCTCGACGATCGGACCCTCGACCGAGCGGCTCACGACCTTGCGGGTCGGATACTGAATGGCGGCGTGGTCGATGATCCGGTTGCAGGTCAGCGGCCAGTCCTGCATCAAGCCCTTCATGATACCCCTCCCTCACGCTTTTACGGCGGTGCCTTTTTCGGGCACCTTTCGCGGGCAAACTAGCGCGGGCGGGCTCTCAAGAAAACTGGCGATCCGGCCGCCCGAAGGCTTGAACTCCACATGAAATCTCCCGCGTTTACGCTGATTTTCGCGGCATGTTTCTGGGCCTCCGCGGCGCTTGCACAGCATGGATTCGCGAGCCTGCCCAAAACCGCCCCCATGCCGGAAATGAGGCCGCTGGAAGCGCCCACGCGGACGGAAGATACGCGACCACGGTTTCCGGTATTGCTTCCGGTTTCGAAAGAGGACGCGCAGATCGCGGCATCGTTCTGCAAGGCGGTACTCGCGAAGGAGAAGCTGATTGCGGAACCTGCGCTTGCGGCCATGTGGGACAACGGCTGCGGCGCGGTCGGCCAGATCACGATAAGGGCAATCAAACTCAAGGACGGCGGCGAAGTCGCGCTACGGCCGTCGGCCCTGATCCGCTGCGAAACTGCCGAATTATTCGCTGACTGGGTACGCGAAGAACTCGTGCCGGCAACAGCCGCCTATAGCGGAATCGCGCGGATCGATGTTGCTGCTTCCTATCACTGCCGCCCGCGCAATAATGTTCGCGGCGCACGAATGAGCGAACATGGCCGTGCGAACGCGATCGACGTGCGCGCCATCGTCATGAAAAACGGACGCCGTTTCGGCGTCGATATCCCTGACACCCCGCTTCAACTGCTCGCCAGCATGCGCAGGAGCGCGTGCGAGTATTTCACGACCGTGCTCGGCCCCGGTTCCGACGGCTATCACGAGGACCACGTACACGTGGACTATGCGCAACGGCGAGGCGGCTATCGCCTGTGCCGATGGAAATTGCCGCTGCCGCCTCCGCCGCGACAACACCCGCTCCGCTGAAACACCCTGAACGGAAAAGGGCGCTGCGGTTAGCAGCGCCCTTTTGCCCCCAAGCCGAAAGTCGCGGGTCAGGTCAGATTACGATGACCTTCGCGCCCATCGGCACACGATTGTAGAGGTCGATGATGTCCTCATTTCTCATGCGGATGCAGCCCGAGGAGATCGACTCGCCGATATATTCCGGCTGGTTGGTGCCGTGAATGCGGAACAGCGTGTCCTTGTTGCCCTGGAACAGATAGAGCGCGCGGGCGCCCATCGGGTTATGCGGGCCCGGCGACACGTATTTCGGAAGGTTCGGGAAACGCTTGAGCATCTCGCCCGGCGGGGTCCAGTCCGGCCACTCCGCCTTGCGCTTCACATTCGCCTCACCCTTGAAGGCCATGCCGTCTTCACCGACGGTCACACCGTAGCGATAGGCTTTGCCTTCACCTTTGATGAGGAAAAGGAACTGCTTTTCGGTATCAACGATGACCGTTCCCGGCTTCTCTTTCGTGGGGTAATCGACAAGGTGGCGCAGCCAGCCGGTATCCGGCGTGTGCTTGAGATAAGGAGCGCTCGCGATCAGCTTCTTGTCGCGCGCCGGGATCGCGGACTCCGGAACCGGGTCGAGGGTGTCGCTGATGCATCCGGCCAAGGAGAAGGCCATCAGCACGAATGCAAGGTGACGAATCCGCATTTCTCTTACCGACCTAAGTTTTAGCTTGCCCCCAAGCTTGGATTAGTCACTAACCGAACTGATTTTTGCCGGGAAGACCTTAAGGCCTTGGAACTGCCGGATATGAGTTCCTGTGGCAGAAATGTCGCAACGCGGTAGGCGGAAACGCCCATATCACGGGCATTTGATCGCTTCGCATCGCAAAAATGCACGCAGGCGACCGGCAGTTAACCTCTGTGCAGTAAGTTTGTCGCAGACGCTGAAAACGCCGGAAATCTTTCGCCGAATCAACTAATTCGTGCCGCGCGATCTGCCCAAAAGCGCCTTAGTCGGGCACGAAAACCCGCGCCCTCGGAAACGCAATACGGGTTTGGAGAAGTAAATGTCTGCGGCGAATACCAATACCAAGATCGAACCACGCGAAACGAGCCGACCGGGCCTGGAGAGCCAGTACCGCAACGTTGGCATCTCGGCACTGGCGGCAACGCTACGCTACACCGGCGCGCAGAAGAACGACGCCTATGCGCCGAAGCCTGGCGTCGTCACGCTGCGCGATCTCGAATTCCTTTCGATCTGAATTCCAGCACGCACACTCTTTACCGGACAATGACGGCCTTTACCGGACAATGACGGCGCGTGAACGCGCCCGCGATGGACGCTCTCCGCAAGTCGCGCTAGTGGAGGCTCTATCAAGGCTCCTTCCTTGCGGGGAATCGAATGCTCTTCGCTCATGTCCTGCGTGGCGCTTCGCTCGTCCGCGTCGAAGTCAAGGAAGGCGAAGCCTGCCCGCCTGACGCAGTCTGGATGGATCTGGTCGTGCCGACGCCGGGCGAGGACAAGATCGTCGAAAGCGCGATCGGCGTCATGGTGCCGACGCGGGAGGAAATGGCCGAGATCGAAACCTCAAGCCGCCTCTATATCGAAAACGGCGCGCGCTACATGACCGCGACGGTCATGTACAACACCGACACCGACAAGCCGGGCACGACCGCGATCACTTTCATCCTCACGGGCAACAGGCTCGTCACTGTGCGCTACGACGAGCCAAAGCCGTTCTCTTATCTTGCCGGCAAACTCTCGAAAGCTTGCGCCGTCAACACCACCGGTTCTTCAATCATGGTGGAGTTGCTCGATGCGATCATCGATCGCGTGGCCGATATCCTTGAGCGGCTGGCCAGCGAGGTGGACAAAGTTTCCGCGCGCGTGTTCGAGCGCAATGCGGCGCGCGACGACCCCAACCAGCGCTATCAGGCGATCCTTCGCAAGCTCGGACGTCAGGGCGACCTGCTCTCCCAGACACGCGAAAGCCTGGTCTCACTGAACCGGCTTGTGCTGTTCTTCACGAACGAGGCGGAAGCGGTCGGCTTGCCGAAGGACCAGCGCGCGCATTTGAAGAGCGTAGCGCGCGACATCTCTTCCCTCACCGATCACGCGCATTTTCTGGCCAATAAGATCACGTTTCTCCTGGATGCAACGCTGGGCATGGTCAGCCTCGAGCAGAACAACGTGATCAAGCTGTTCTCGGTCATGGCGGTGACCTTGATGCCGCCGACGCTGATCGCGTCGATCTACGGCATGAACTTCGAGCACATGCCGGAATTGAAGTCGGTATATGGCTATCCGCTGGCGCTGATCGCGATGGTGCTGGCGGCGATCGGACCGTATGTCTTCTTCAAGTGGAAGCGGTGGCTTTGATTTCCGCCGGCTAGAATACGTGCTGGCCGCCGTTGATATGGATCTCGGCGCCGCTCAGGTAAGACGACGTTTCCGTGCACAGCACATAGATGATCTTCGCGACTTCGTCGGGCGTGCCGAGGCGGCGGAGCGGAATCTGCTCAATCAGCTTTTCGGTGCCCGGCGACAGGATCGCGGTGTCGATTTCGCCCGGCGCGATTGCGTTCACGCGAATGCCGCGCGGGCCGAAGTCGGCAGCCATTTCGCGGGTTAGCGAAGTGAGTGCCGCCTTTGAGGTCGCATAGGCAGCGCCCGCGAAGGGATGCACATGCGAGCCGGCAATGGACGTTACGTTCACGACCGCGCCCTGCGTCTTCTGCAATTCGTCGACGAGGCCGCGCGCGAGCATGATCGGTGCGAAGAAATTCACCTGAAACACGCGCTGCCAATCTTCGTATTGCGTCTCGATCGTGCCGAGACGCTTGCCGTCTTCGCCCTTCGGCGAAATGCCGGCATTATTGACGAGTGCATGCAACTCGCCGCCGATGCGCGACTTGATTTCGCGGATTGCGTCCACGACCTGCTTTGGATTGCCGAGATCGACCTGAATGTGATCTTCGGGACCCGCTTCCCACGGGCAGTTTTCCGGGAAGCTGTGGCGCGAGCAGGTGATGACGCGCCAGCCCGCGGACGAGAAGCGCTTTACGGTCGCATGGCCGATCCCGCGCGAAGCGCCGGTCAGCAATAACGTTCTTTTTTTCGCGTTGGTTTCCGTCATCTCACCTACTCACGGATAAAGCCGCGCTTTCGTCCACTGGCTATTCGTGTCTTTGCGCGTGAAGCGAACGCGATCATGCATGCGGTGCGCACGATCCTGCCAGAACTCGATTTCGGAAGGTACGATCCGATAGCCACCCCAATGCGCCGGACGGGGCACGTCCTTGCCTTCGAACTGCTTCTGCAGCTCCGCGACACGCGCATCGAAAGTCTTGCGGCTGTCCAGGGGACGCGACTGGTCGCTGGCAGCGGCCGCGATGCGCGAGTCGCGCGAGCGCGAGGCGAAATAAGCGTCCGCCTCCGCGTCGGTGACCCGCACCACTGCACCGCGTACACGCACCTGCCGCCGGATCGATTTCCAGTGCAGCACCAGCGCCGCTTTCGGGGTCGACGCCAGTTCGCCGCCCTTCGCGCTTTCTTCGTTCGTGTAAAAGACGAAGCCGCGCTCGTCGGCCTGCTTCAAGAGCACCACGCGCACGTCCGGGAGCCCCGTGGCATCGACGGTCGCAAGCGCCATCGCATTCGGATCGTTCGGCTCAGCCGCCTTTGCCTCCGCGAACCAGTCCGCAAAAAGCGCGAAGGGATCGCTACTTTCCACGAAGTCACCGGAAATTAACCCTGTCATGCGTTCAATCTCACTTAGGCCGTTTGTAACTGATTTGGGCTGGAGTAACTGGTGCGTAAGGCGTCGTCACGGCATTTGCTGTCTGACACCGGCCATCTTCCTTATCATGGAAAGATGGGAGCACGGCTATCCGTGGCCTCGCTGTTCTCGGCGCCGGTCGCCGCCGGCCTGATCGCGATGTTTCTCGGTGGCTGCTCGATGCAGCTTTCCTCGCTCCTGCCCGGCGGCGTCAGCGATACCGGCCCCACCGTGATCCGCTCCACGCCGGCGAGCGACGGCACCACCGGCTCGATCCCGCTCCACATGGCAAGCGCACGCGATATCCCGATGGGCATGTCCGCGATCGACTGGCCGCATGCACAGGCTGCGCTGCGCGAAGCACTCGCCCGTACCGACGAAGGCCCAAGCGTGCCGTGGGACAATCCGGCAAGTGGTGCCCGCGGTACCGTGACCCCGATCGCGTCCGCCTTCACCAAAGACGGCCTGCCCTGCCGCAACTTCATCGCGAGCCACGTCAAAGACGGCGTCGAGAGCTGGTCCGAAGGGCTCGCCTGCCGCGTGAACGCGAACACGTGGGAAGTCAAAAGCGTCAAGCCGCTGAAAAAATCCTGATCCGCCCATTCGGCCTCAATCTCCGAGAGTTGCGCGCGGAACCTTTCATCCCCAAATATGGCCTGAACTGCGCGAGCCGTTCGGAAAGGATTTCTAGCGTTGCGCGACCCCTATGAGGTGCTCGGCGTCAGCCGCAAGGCCAGTGCCGAGGAGATTAAGAAGAGCTTCCGCAAGCTCGCCAAGAAGTATCACCCGGACTCCAACAAGGGAGAGCCGAAGGCTTCCGCGCGCTTCAACGAGATCAACACGGCTTACGAAATTCTCGGCGACGAGAAGAAACGCAAATCGTTCGACGCCGGCGAGATCGACGCCGAGGGCAAGCCTCGCGGGTTTAACTTCGATCCAAGAACCCAAGGCGGATTTGGCCAAGGCGGGTTCGATCCAAATAACTTCCGGCAGGGGCCAGGCGGCGAAACCATTTTCGAAAGCTTCTCCTACGGGCCGGGCGGCTTTCAGCGCGGCGGCACGCGTGGCAGCGCACGGCCCCAGCAAGGCGGGTTCGAAGACATTCTCTCCAATATCTTCGGCGGACGCGCGCCGCATGGCGACACCGCATACCAAGAATACGAACAGGCGCAGGCCAAGGGCAGCGACCTTGCGCTCTCGCTTACCGTATCCCTCGAAGAAAGCGTCTCGGGCGCGAAAAAGCGCGTGCAGCTTCCTTCCGGCAAGGAAGTCGAAGTCACGATCCCGGCAGGCGTCGCCGATGGTCAGCAGATCCGCCTGCGCGGTCAGGGCTTCGCAGGGCCGATCCCGGGCGATGCCATCGTCACGATCCGCGTGGCTGTGCACCCCGACCTTAAGATCGAAGGGGCCAACCTCCGCACCGACATTTCCGTGCCGCTCGAGGATGCCATCCTCGGCGGTTCCGTCCGGGTGCCGACGCTCTCGGGCGCGGTCGATCTGAAAATCCCGCCTCGGACCTCCGGCGGGCGCACCTTCCGCCTCAAGGGCAAGGGCCTGCCGCAGAAGAACGCCGAGCCCGGCGACCTTCTCGTTTCCATCAACATCTTGCTGCCGGAAGGCGCGGATGCGGAACTCGAAGCGCTAGCGAAAAAGCTGAAGGGCGGCGGTTAAGCGGTCATCGGCCGTTACAACGCTTGAACACCCCGCGCCTTGAAGCCGGTCCCGGCCCCATGTCATACAAAATTTGAGAGTCCCGCTCCGATCTCGGGTTTACCCGAGATCGGCATTTGAATAACCAAAGCTGGCCAAGGCCGACTTTGGGGACCGGGGCGTATGGCGTAGCCGGGGGCGAAGAATGAGCGATACCAGCGGGCTGATGCGCGGAAAGCGCGGGCTCATTTTCGGCATCGCGAACAACCGCTCGCTTGCCTACGGGATCGCCAAAGCATGCGCCGACGCGGGCGCAACCCTCGCCCTTACCCATCAGGGCGACGCACTCAAGAAGCGCGTGGAACCGATCGCGGAAGAGCTCGGTGCCAAGGTCGCGGGCCATTGCGACGTCACGGATCCCGCGAGCATCGATGCCGTGTTCGAGGCGAGCGACAAGCTGATCGGCGATCTCGACTTCGTCGTGCACGCCATCGCCTTCTCCGACAAGACGCAGTTGGATGGCCGTTACGTCGATACAACGGCCGAAAATTTCAACATGACGCTTGCGATCTCCTGCTACTCGCTGACCGCGATTACGCAGCGGGCGGAAAAGCGCATGCCGCGCGGCGGCGCGATCACCACACTCACCTATTACGGCGCCGAGAAGTGGATGCCGCATTACAACGTCATGGGCGTTGCGAAGGCGGCGCTCGAATCGAGCGTGCGCTATCTCGCGGCCGATCTCGGCCCGAAAGCCATTCGCGTGAACGCGATCTCGGCAGGGCCGGTAAAAACGCTTGCCGCATCCGGCATCGGCGACTTTCGCTATATTTTGAAGTGGAACGAGTACAACACGCCGCTTCGCCGCAACGTCTCGAACGAAGAAGTTGGTGCAAGCGCGCTCTATCTGATGTCGGATCTCGGCAAGGGCGTCACCGGCGAGGTGCTGCATGTCGACGCGGGCTACCATGTCGTCGGGATCAAAAACCCGGACGCGCCGGACATGACGCTGCATACGAAGAACGGAAACGGCAATAAATAATGACTGTTCTCATTGCAGGAGGGGGCATCGGCGGGATCGCGCTTGCCTTGAGCCTGCATCAGATCGGCGTGAAGTGCCGCATCTTTGAGAGCGTGAAAGAGATCAAACCGCTTGGCGTCGGCATCAACGTCTTGCCGCATGCGTGCCGTGAATTGATCGAGCTCGGCTTGCAGGAAGCCCTGGAGCGCGCCAGCGTTCGGACTTCCGAACTCGCTTACTTTTCGAAACACGGCAAACAGATCTGGTCGGAACCGCGCGGCCTGGACGCCGGTTACAAGTGGCCGCAGTATTCAGTTCATCGCGGCGAATTGCAGCTCATTCTCCTGAACGCGGCGATCGAGCGCCTCGGCAAAGAGAATGTGCTCACGGGTCACCACGTTTCGCACTGGGAAGAAACCGCGAGCGGCGTGCGGGTTCATTTCTCCGACAAGAACGGCAGCGCCATCGTCAGCGAGGAAGGCTCGTTGCTGATCGCCTGTGACGGCATCCATTCGACAATCCGCTCCCGCTTGCTGCCGAACGAAGGCTCGCCGCTCTGGAGCCGTCGCATCCTTTGGCGCGGCGTAACGAAAGCAAAGCCATTCCTAAGCGGCAGTTCGATGATCATGGCGGGATATCCGCAAGTGAAGTTCGTTGCGTACCCGATCTCGCGGCCGGACAAGCGTGGGACACAGATGATCAACTGGATCGCGGAGCGGGAATTCGCGGAAGACCATGAGTGGCGCCGCGAAGATTATAATCGCGTGGCCAAGCTCGAAGAATTCGCGCCGTGGTTCAAAGACTGGAATTTCGGGTGGCTGGACGTGCCGGGCCTGATCCGCGAGGCCGAGTATTGCTTCGAGTACCCGCTCGTGGATCGAGACCCGCTGGATCGCTGGACGTATGGCCGCGTGACTTTGCTCGGCGACGCCGCGCATCCGATGTATCCGATCGGTTCGAACGGCTCATCGCAAGCAATTTTGGACGCACGCGTGCTAACGCGCGAAATCCAGAGCAACGGCGAGACCGTTGCCGCGCTCGAAGCCTACGAAGCGGAACGGCGGCCAGCGACCTCGCAACTCGTCTTGCTCAATCGCGGCAATGGGCCAGAGCGCGTGATGCAGATGGTGGAAGAACGCGCACCGGACGGCTTCAACGTCGTGACCGATGTGCTCACGCAAGAAGAGCTGGAAGAGGTCGCAAATAACTATAAGCGCGTCGCGGGCTTTCAGGTCGAAGGGCTGAATGCGAAGCCTTCAATCGTGCAGCCGCGAATGGCGATGGCAAAATAAGCCGGGTGTTGTGGTGCCAGCGCTTCATCGCCGCCTCCTCCCACTCGACACCCCCGCCGGAGCGCGGCGGGATCGTGAATTGCCGATATCAAATCCCGCGCGGGACAAGCCGCGCGCAGAACGGTTAACGCCACGGCAGTTTGACCGCGCCGCGCGGCGCTCCTAAAAGCTGGCGCATGTCGCACAACACCTTCGGCCACCTCTTCCGCGTCACCACCTTTGGCGAAAGCCACGGAGTTGCGATCGGCTGCGTGGTCGATGGCTGCCCGCCGCGCATTCCGCTCAAGGCCGAGGACATCCAGCTTGACCTCGATCGGCGCAAGCCGGGCCAGTCGCGCTTTGTCACGCAGCGGCGCGAGCCCGATCAGGTGAAAATCCTCTCCGGCACCTATGTCAACGAAGAAGGCATGGAGCTGACGACGGGTACACCGATCGCGCTCATGATCGAGAACGTGGACGCGCGCTCTAAGGATTATTCCGGAGATCGCGGATAAATATCGTCCCGGCCATGCCGATTACACCTACGATATGAAATACGGCATCCGCGATCCGCGCGGTTCGGGCCGCGCGTCCGCGCGCGAAACCGCTTCGCGTGTCGCCGCCGGCGCGGTGGCGCGCAAGATCATCCCGGACGTGAAAATCCGCGGCGCCCTCGTGCAGATGGGCGAGATCGAGATCGACCGCGACAACTGGGACTGGGAAGAGATCGCGCGTAATCCGTTCTTCTGCCCAGACGCGAAAGCCGCGAAGAAGATGGAAGATTATCTCGATGGGATCCGTAAAAGCGGATCCTCCATCGGCGCGGTGATCGAAGTGGTCGCGGAGAACGTGCCTGCGGGTTTAGGCGCGCCGATCTACGCCAAGCTGGATGCGGAGCTTGCAGCCGCGATGATGAGCATCAATGCCGTCAAAGGTGTCGAGATCGGCGCCGGCTTTGCTTCGGCAAAATTCACCGGCGAGCAGAACGCCGACGAAATGCGCAAAGGCAATCACGGTCCGGCTTTTCTTTCGAACCATGCGGGTGGAATTCTCGGCGGCATTTCGACGGGTGCGCCTGTCGTTGTCCGCTTCGCAGTGAAGCCCACCTCCTCCATTCTCACACCGCGGGCTACCGTGGACCGCTATGGCGCGGAGCGAGAAGTTTCGACCAAGGGCCGCCACGATCCTTGCGTCGGCATTCGTGCGGTGCCCATCGGCGAAGCCATGATGGCCTGTGTGATCGCAGATCAGTTTCTGCGCCATCGCGGCCAAGTCGGTAAGACATCCCACTGGCCGTTTCCTCCAAGTCAGGCACGCAAGTACGGAATATGAACGCCGCCGAACAAAGCCGCGTCGAGAAGGCGATTGCCGCGTTTGCGCGCGGCGAAATCGTCGTTGTGACCGACGACGACGACCGCGAGAACGAGGGCGATCTCTTCGTCGCGGCATCGCTCTGCACGCCCGAGAAAATGGCGTTCATCGTGCGCCATACCTCCGGCATCGTCTGCGCGCCGCTGACGAACGCGGAGGCGCACCGGCTGAACCTCAGCCCGATGGTCGCGAATAACGACGCGCCGCATACGACTGCATTCACCGTATCGGTCGATGCCCGGCACGGCACTACGACCGGCATCTCGGCGGAAGAGCGCACGACTACCGTGCGCGCGCTTGCCAACGGCAACATGGGCGCTGCTGATTTCGTGCGCCCCGGCCACATCTTTCCGCTGGTCGCACGCGAAGGCGGCGTGCTCATGCGCACCGGCCATACCGAGGCTTGCGTCGATCTGTGCAAACTCGCGGGCCTGCCGCATGTCGGCGTGATCTCGGAGCTTGTGAACGACGACGGCACGGTGATGCGCGGCGCGCAGGTGACGAGCTTTGCCGAGAAATACAAGCTCGTGCAGCTTTCGGTCGCCGATCTCATCGCCTACCGGCAGACACGCGAAAACCTCGTTACCCGCGTTTCCGAGTTTCCGGTGCAGAGCGAAATCGGCACGCTTACGGGCTACGCCTTCACGACGCCCTTCGACGAGACGCATCACATCGCCTTCGTCTTCGGCAAGGTGGGGGACGGCAAGAACATTGTCGCGCGTCTGCACCGGGCCGACGTGATCGGCGACGTTATCGGCGGGGGTGCGGTGATCCACAAGACGCTCGCGCGATTCAAGGCCGAAGGCCGGGGCGTGCTTATTTATCTGCGCGACGGTACCGCCGGCGTGCCGGTGGTGAAGCCGGGCGCGCAATCCGACTCGACCGAGGCGCAGCGAGCCGAACAATGGCGCGAAATCGGCGTTGGCGCGCAGATCCTGCGCGATCTCGGTATTTCGTCGATCCGGCTCCTGGCGTCGCGCACCCGGACCTATGTCGGGCTGGCCGGTTTCGGCATCGAGATCGTGTCCACCGAATCTCTGGACGGCTGACCTAGAACGCTCGCCTGGCTGCCTGTTTCATGCCACCTTTTGCATGGCTAATCCTCATGAGAGGATTCTGGCGATGCGTGTTTTCGGCCGTCTCCTTGCTGCATCGTGGATCGCGCTTCTGGCGCTGCCTGCCCGCGCGCAGGTACCGGTCGATGTCGAACTCGTGCTCGCAGTCGATATCTCCTATTCCATGGACTTCGACGAGCTTGCGCTTCAGCGCGAGGGATACATCACTGCGTTGAGGTCGAAAGACTTCGTCAATGCGTTGCGCGGCGGCGCGCATGGTAAGATCGCGCTGATTTACGTCGAATGGGCCGGCACGCATGAGCAAACGATCATCGTGCCGTGGACCTTGATCGACGGTAAAGCGGCGGCGGATGCATTTGCCGCGCGGCTCGCAGAAGCGCCGGTGCGGCGCACCTATCGCACTTCGATCTCAGGCGGGCTTACTTTTTCCGCCGCGCAATTCGGCAACGGTGGATTCAAGGGCGTGCGCCGCGTGATCGACATTTCCGGCGACGGAACCAATAATCAAGGCGCGCTGATCGAACCGACGCGCGACGAGATTGTCGCCAAAGGCATCGTCATCAACGGCCTCCCGCTGCAACTCAAAGCACCGAGCGGCTCGATGCTCGATATCAACGACCTGCATGTCTATTACGAAGATTGCGTAATCGGCGGCCCCGGCTCGTTCGTCATTCCGGTAAAGAGCCGCGATCAATTCGTGAGTGCCGTGCGGCAGAAACTCATTCTCGAAGTTTCGGGCATTACCCCGCCCGCCATCGCGAAGACAATCCCGGCGGCAAAACCGCCGCGCGTTTCCTGCACCATAGGCGAGCAGATGTGGATGCAGCGCTGGGGCAACTAACGCTTGAAGACGCCAACCAGCTCAATGTGCGGCGAATACTGGAACTGATCGACCGGCGTTACTGCAACAAGTTTGAACCCGCCATCGACCAGGGTTTTCGCATCGCGCGCAAAAGTGTCGGCGTCGCAAGAAACATAAGCTACTTTTTTTACTTTCGATTTTGCGAGTTCGCGTGTCTGCGCTTCAGCGCCCACACGCGGCGGGTCGAGCACGACGAGGTCGATCTTCTTCAATTCGTCCGCAACCAGCGGCCAACGGAACAGGTCACGCACCGAGGCTGTTACCGGTTTCAGCCCCGGCGATTTCGCGGCGGCCTGCAAAGCCGCAATCGAAGGCTCGTGATTGTCGAAGGCCGAGACTTTCATTTTGCTTGCAAGCCGCAGCGCGAAGGTACCAATGCCGGAGAAAAGGTCGGCGGCGAACTTTGCGCCTTCGGCCGCCTGCATCACTTTCTCTGCCAGCACGCGCTCGCCTTCGGCGGTCGCCTGAAGGAACGGCGCAGGCGGCAACGTCACACGGACACTGCCTATAAGATGCGTGGGCGGCATCAGTTGCGCGAGCGGTTCGCCATGCAGGGAGATGCGTAAAACTTTCTTCTCCGCTGCGAAGGAAACAACTCTCGATTCGATCGGCTTCGGAAGTTTTCCCGGCCCGCGAATATCAATATCGAGGCCGCGTTCGGCCACGGTGACATGAAGATCGATCGGTTTTCCGGTCGAGAGTAATATCTTCGCGAGTTGGCGCGCGAGTGGCAGCGCAGCCTCCAGCAGCGGCGCGAGCACCGGGCATTCATCGAGATCTACGATTTCGTGCGAGCGGCGTTTGGCGAAGCCGACGGCCTCTTTTTTCGCGCCGCGACCAGAATGAAACACGGCACGAATCCGTCCCGCGCCGTACGCCGGCATCGTCTGCGCAACTTCCGCGCTCACGCCCTCCCGGGCGAGCGCCTCGGCCACGAGACTGCGCTTCCACGCCAGATACGGCTCTGCCGCCCAATGCTCGAGCGCGCAGCCGCCGCATTCGCCGAAATGCTTGCAACGTTGCGCAATGCGCTCGGCGCTCGGTTCGATGATATGCAGAAGCGTGCCGCGGTCGCCCTCGCGCGCGATCTCGACCAGTTCGCCGGGCAGCGTGTAGGCGACATGCACACGGCCCTGCGGCGTGCTGGCAATGCCATCACCCTGCCGGCCCACGGCATCGATACGGACTTGTTCGCTCATGGATCGAGCAATAGCGGTCTATTCACTCCGCCGGAAGCGGCTTGGCTTTTGCGAAGGCATCCTCAGCCTTCGGCGCATCGGGCAGATAGCCGCGCGCCGTCAGCAAATGAAAGCGCGTGACCAGGAGGACGCAATAGACGATCAGGCCGATCGTGAAGCCGATCCAGACGCCCGTGACGCCATAGCCAAGCGGAAACGCCAGCGCATAGAGCCCACCGAAACCCACAACCCAGAAGCTGAAGGCGGCAAGCAGCATCGGGATTTTCGTGTCGTTCAAGCCGCGCAATGCGCCGGCCATCGCGGTCTGTGCGCCATCGGCGACAAAGAAGGTCGCGCCTAACAGTAGCAGCCAGGACGCGATCGAAACGATCTGCGTGGAATCGCTCATGTCGGCGTCCATGAAGAACGCCGGAAGCTCGGCACGGAACACGACCACGATGACGGTCATGATTGTCATGAAGCCGAATGCAAGACCGAGCGCCACGAAGCCAGCAAGCCGCGCGCCTGCCGGATTCTTCCGTCCGGCTTCCTGACCGACGCGCACGGTCGCGGCCAGCGAAATGCCGAATGGAATCATGAAGAGAATCGCGGCGATCTGGAGCGCGATCTGGTGCGCGGCGAGCGCACTCGATCCGAACAGGCCGACGACAAGGCCGGCGCCGCCGAACAAGCCGTACTCGAGCAGGAACGTCAGCGCCATCGGCGTGCCGATCGCAACGAGTTGCTTCATCAGATGGCTGTCGTAGCGCCAGAACTTCCCGAGCACCTGATATTTTTTGAAAGGGTGCTGGCTGTAGCAAACCCAAAGCGCCGCCGCGCACATGCCGAGATTGGCAACCGTGGTCGCAACGCCCGCTCCCAAGATGCCGAGTTGCGGCGCGCCGTAGGCGCCAAAGATCAGCGCATAAGCGAGAATAAAATTCGCCGGCACCGCCGCGAGCGTAATCCAGAACGCGGGCTGCGGACGGTTTACCGCGCCCATGAAGCCGCGCAGCGCAATGAACCACCAAGCCGGGATCAGCGACCAGGCAAGACCCATCAAATAATCATGCGCGAGCGCCGCGGTCTTCGGCTGCTGGCCGAGCGCGAGCAGAAGCTCCTCGCCCCACAACTGACCGAGCGAAAGCGGGATGCCGAGCAACGTCGCGGCCCAGAGACCGACACGCAGCGAACGGCGCACCATGCGCGGATTGCGCGCACCGAAAGCCTGCGCGGCGAGCGGCGCCACCGCCGAAGTGAGGCCCATCCCGAACACAAAAGCCGTGAACAAAATGACGTGCGCGAGTGCGGCTGCTGCAATCGCATCGCCACCGAGGCGGCCGACCAGCGCGAGATCAGTCGTCATCATGCCAACCTGACCGAGCTGCGTCAGCGCGATTGGCAAGGCGAGCTTCACCGTCTCGGTCAGCTCGAGGCGCCAAGGGCTGGGGCCCGCCGGGAGAGCCCCGGCGGCAGGTATTTTGTTCATGCCGTGCATGGATGCGCGATTTCTAGCGACTGTTGCGGCGATTAAAAGGCCATTTCGCTTTGCACTTGCCCTGCAATGGATGAATGACGCCTGAAGGCACGGAATTCCCCGCAAAGTGAGCAAGAAAAGCCAACGCTAGTGCTCGGCATAGAGCAGAAACTCAGCATTGCCGTCGCCACCGAGAATGGGCGACGGAATGGTGCCGCGAAGCCGCCAGCCCTGCCGCCCGACCAGTAATTCTACGCGCTGACAGACGCCCATGTGGACCTCGGAATCGCGCACAATCCCTTTCTTCACGTGCTCGCGGCCGGCTTCGAATTGCGGCTTGATCAGCGCGATCAATTCCGCGTGGGGCGCAGCAAATTGCAACGCCTTCGGAATCACGAGTTCCAGCGAAATAAAACTTACATCAATCACGATCAGCCGCGCGTCATCGGGGATCTCCGCGTCTTCCAGCTTGCGGATGTCGGTCTGCTCGAGCGAGACGACGCGTAGATCGCGCTTCAAGCGGGAGTGCAATTGATCCGTTCCGGTATCGACCGCGTAAACTTTCGAGGCCCCGCGCGTGAGCAAAACTTCGGTGAAGCCGCCGGTCGACGCACCGACGTCCAGGCAGATTTTCCCCTTCGGATCGACTTTGAAATGATCGAGCGCGGCCTCGAGCTTCAGCGCTCCGCGCGAGACGTAAGGATGCGCGGGCGTGGCTTCGATCTGTGCATCTTCAGCAATGAGTTGCGAAACCTTGCGGACGATTTCACGATTGGCCGTCACGTTTCCCGCTTCGATCGCAGCCTGCGCTTTCGCGCGGCTTTCAAACAAGCCACGAGCGACCAGGAGTTGGTCGGCGCGCATCGTCTTTTTCATAGAAGCGGATTTAAGCGCGGCGCGGACGGAGAAGATTCGACTCGTCCTTACCGAAGGCAGAGAGCGCCGTCGTGACGATGCCGCGTGCGTCGAGACTAGCCTGCTCGTACATCTTCGCAGGCGTGTCGTGGTCCTGGAAAATATCCGGCAGCACCATCGGACGAATACGCAGACCGTGATCGAGCGCGCCTTCGCGCGCCAAGAGTTCGAGCACGTGACTGCCGAAGCCGCCGACCGAACCTTCTTCAATGGTGATCAGCACTTCGTGTTCGCGTGCAAGCCGCAGCACCAGATCGCGGTCGAGCGGCTTGGCGAAGCGCGCGTCGGCAACGGTGGCCGAAAATCCAAGCGCTGCGAGTTCGTCTGCGGCGCGCAGGCACTCCGCAAGACGCGCGCCGAGCGACAAGAGCGCAACTTTCGTACCTTCGCGAATGATGCGGCCTTTGCCGATTTCCAGCGGCTTGCCCTCTAGCGGCATTTGCACGCCGGTGCCCTCGCCGCGCGGAAAGCGGAACGCGGACGGACGGTCATCAATCGCAGCAGAGGTCGCAACCATGTGCACGAGTTCGGCTTCATCAGCCGCCGCCATCACCACCATATCGGGCAGGCAGGCGAGATAGGCGACATCGAACGAACCCGCATGCGTCGCACCATCGGCGCCGACGAGACCCGCGCGATCGATGGCAAAGCGCACCGGCAGCTTCTGGATCGCAACGTCATGCACGACCTGATCGTATGCGCGCTGGAGGAAGGTCGAATAAATCGCGGCGAACGGTTTGTAGCCTTCGGCGGCAAGTCCGGCGGCGAAGGTCACCGCATGCTGCTCGGCAATGCCGACGTCGAACGTGCGAGCGGGAAACTCTTTGCCGAAAATGTCGAGGCCGGTGCCGGAAGGCATCGCCGCCGTGATCGCGACGATTTTGTCGTCCTTACGCGCTTCCTTGATGAGACTCTCGGCGAAAACTTTCGTGTAGCTCGGCGCAGAAGCCTTCGACTTCGCCTGCGCGCCCGTCGCAACATCGAACTTCACGACGCCATGATATTTGTCGTCGGAAGCTTCGGCGGGTGCGTAGCCTTTGCCCTTCTGCGTGACCACATGCACAAGCACCGGGCCCGGCTCGTTGTCGCGCACGTTTTTCAAAACGGGAAGCAGATGATCGAGGTTGTGACCGTCGATCGGGCCGACATACGAGAAGCCGAGTTCTTCGAACAGCGTGCCGCCCGTGATGAAGCCGCGCCAATGCTCGATCCCGCGCGTGATCATGTCATCGAGACGTTTGGGGAGTTGCGCCGTCACCTTCTTGCCGACGTCGCGGATCGCATTGTACGTGCGGCCGGAAATCAGACGCGAGAAATAGGCCGACAACGCCCCCACCGGAGGGGCTATCGACATGTCGTTGTCGTTCAGCACCACAATGAGACGGCTACCCGCGGCGCCCGCGTTATTCATCGCTTCATAGGCCATGCCGGCAGACATCGAACCGTCGCCGATCACGCAAACGACGTTGCGCTTCTCGCCTTTAAGGTCGCGCGCGATCGCCATCCCGAGGCCGGCGGAAATCGAGGTCGAAGCATGCGCCGCGCCGAAGGGGTCGTATTCACTCTCCGCGCGCTTGGTGAAGCCCGACAGGCCGCCACCCATGCGCAGCGTGCGGATGCGGTCCCGGCGGCCGGTGATGATCTTGTGCGGATAGGCCTGGTGGCCGACGTCCCAGATCAAGCGGTCGTGCGGGGTATCGAAAAGATAGTGCAGCGCGACCGTCAGTTCGACCACGCCCAGCCCAGCGCCGAGATGGCCGCCCGTCACCGACACCGCGTCGATGGTCTCGAGCCGTAGTTCATCGGCGAGCTGGCGCAACGACGTTTCCGGCAGCGCGCGGAGTTGATCCGGCGTATCGACGGTGTCGAGCAGCGGGGTGCGGGATTGCGGGCGAACTTCTGTCATTGCAGGCGAAACTATCAGCGTTTTTCGAGGCTTATACAAGGCAACGAGTGCCGCAGGACAAGTCTTTGAGGCCGTTGGGCTTCGCAATTAGCTGTGATCAATCCTGGTCCAGCGGCGCGGAACCCGTGGGCTTGCCCTTGGTGTCGAGCGCGATCTTTTCGACCCGCGCCTCCGCATCCTTCAGGAGCGCATCACAGCGCTTTTTCAGCATTTCGCCCCGCTCGTAAATTTTGATCGAATCCTCGAGTGGCACGTTGCCACTCTCGAGCTTGCCGACGATCTGTTCGAGCTCGGCGAGCGCCTTTCGAAGGGCATGCCGGCGACATCCCCGTTCGCGTCTTTGGTGTCTTTTGCCATTCACTCAAAATTCCGTTCAGGCACGCATCAGCGTGCGGACATGCGCGCCCGCGGAACGGGCTAAACCCTCCAGATCATAACCGCCTTCGAGCAAGGATACGACCCTGCCCTTGGCGTGTTTGTCGGCGAGGTCCATGAGCTTCCCCGTCACCCAGGCGAAGTCTTCCTCGACGAGATTGAGGTTAGCCAGCGGATCGTTGCGGTGCGCGTCGAACCCTGCCGAGATCACGACCAGATCGGGCTGGAAGTTATTGATGCGCGGCAGGATCACGCTCTCTAACGCTTCCCTGAACTGCGTACCGCTGTCGCCGGCGGAAAGCGGCGCGTTGACGATTGTGTTGCGGGCACCAGTTTCACTCTTCGCGCCGGTGCCGGGATAAAGCGGCATCTGGTGGGTCGACGAATAGAGCACCGCCGGGTCGTTCCAGAAAATGTCCTGCGTACCGTTACCGTGATGCACATCGAAATCGACGATCGCGACACGCTCGGCGCCGTGCTTCTTCTGCGCGTGGCGCGCAGCGATCGCGGCATTGTTGAAAAAGCAGAAGCCCATCGGCGTCGCGGTCTCGGCATGATGGCCCGGCGGACGCATGGCCACGAAGGCATTGCCCGCCTTGCCGGCGAAGACTTCGTCGACGGCATAAACGGCACCGCCGACCGCGCGCATGATCGGCTCCCAGCTTTTCGCGGAAATCACCGTATCGCCGTCAATGTGCACCGCGCCTTCGGCCGGGACGATCTCGCGCAGCTTCTCCGCGTATTCCGCGGGATGTGCGAGCGTCACCACGTCGAGCTCCGCTAGCGGAGCCTCTTCGCGGGCGAGCATCGAATAGGTTGCTCTGCCGAACTCCTCGTTCAAGGCACGGATGCGATCCGCGCGCTCGGGGTGGCCGGACGGTGTTGCATGATTGAGCGCGGAAGGATGCGTAAGGAAGAGTGTTGTCATTATCTGTTTTCTTGATCGTTTTCTTGCCCGATCTTAGCCCGCCGCCTTGCGCGCAGCCAAGCTTACGCCCGCGGGCGCGGGGATATTGTCGGGTACGAAGAAATCCACCTGAAGCGATTGCGCGGGATTGACGCGATATTTGTCGAAATCGGTTACGCCCTCACCCGCAAGGAACGTGTCGTCGATCAGGAAGTTCCCGCTGAACTCGCGCGATGGCTTCTCGAAGATTCGCACCGCGGCGTCGGCGAGAATATCCGGTGTGCGCGAGCGCTGCATCAGCGTGTCGCCGCCGAGGAGATTGTTCACGGCGGCGGTGGCAATCGTGGTGCGCGGCCAGAGCGCGTTCACTGCGATGCCTTTCGATTTCAATTCACCCGACAGGCCGAGCACGACAAGGCTCATGCCGTATTTCGCCATGGTGTAGCCGGTGTGCGGCGCGAACCACTTCTGCTGCATATCGAGCGGCGGCGACATCATCAGGATATGCGGGCTTTTCGCTTTTTCGAGGAACGGAATCGCGAATTTCGAGACGACGAAAGTGCCGCGCGTGTTGATCTGGTGCATCAGGTCGAAACGCTTCATGTCGAGTTGCGTGGTCGGCAGAAGCTGGATCGCGCTTGCATTATTAATGACAATGTCGATGCCGCCGAACCTGTCGGCGGTCTTCTTCATCGCTTCGTTGACGTTCACTTCGTCGCGGACATCGACCACCAGCGGCAACGCCTTGCCGCCGGCTTTTTCGACTTCTTCCGCCGCGGAGTGAATCGTACCCGGCAGCTTCGGATGCGGCGTATCGGTCTTCGCGGCGATCGCAATATTCGCGCCCTCTTTCGCGGCCTTGAGCGCGATCGCAAGGCCGATGCCGCGCGAGGCGCCAGTGATGAAGAGGGTTTTGCCGGAAAGGGACATTGGGTTCTCCTTATTGAGCCTCGTCCTGAGGAGCGCGAGCGGAGCGAACGCGTCTCGAAGGATATAGCCTACTGATCCCGGATTTATCCGAGATCAGTAATCTTGGGAACACAAGCCGGCCAGAATCGACTTGCGGTGGTTCGAGACGCGGGCTTCGCCCGCTCCTCACCATCAGGAATTGATCAAGCCACCAGGATCGTATCGGTGTAGGAAACGGATGCTGCGCCTTCCGTTACGGTAAGTTCAAGGCCCTGCGCCTGCGTGCAGAGATTTTCCGCAAAGAAGCGCGCGATGGCGACGCGCCCGGCCGGTCCGCCTTCCATCCGCTCGGCGAGCGCGGCCTGCGCAAGATACGAACCGCCGGAAGCGAGACCGAATAGTTTCTGATACGGCGTCGCGCCCGCAAGCGCTTCGGCCTGATCGCGGTTCATCGCTTCGAACATGTATTTCGTCGCGCGCTCGAGCGCGTCGAGCGTTTCGTTCAAACGCTGCGCGGTCTTGCCGAAAGCCGGATCGTTCGACTTCGCGACTTCGTTGGCGGTGTTGCGATATTCGTTCATCAGGCGTTTGAGCGTTTCGCCGCCGCTCTGGCCGATCTTGCGGCCAACAAGGTCGATGGCCTGAATGCCGTTGGTGCCTTCATAGATCGCGGTGATGCGTGCGTCGCGCATGTGCTGCGCAGCACCGGTTTCCTCGATGAAGCCCATGCCGCCATGCACCTGCACGCCGAGGGTCGCCGCTTCCATGCCGGCTTCGGTCGAGAACGACTTTGCAATCGGAGTGAGCAGACTTGCTTCTTCGCTCGCCTGCTTCTTCGCCGCCGGATCGCTGCTGCTATGCGCAAGATCGAGCGCGGAAGCGGTGCGCAGACAAATTGCGCGCGAAGCATTGGTAAGCGCGCGCATGGTCATCAGCATGCGCTTCACATCCGGGTGCTCGCCGATCGGGCTCAGATCCTTCGAGCCCGGCGCCTTGCCCTGCTTCCTGTCACGCGAATATTGCAGTGCCTGCTGGGTCGCGCGCTCTGCAATCGCCACACCTTGCACGCCGACGCCGAGGCGCGCGTTGTTCATCATCGTGAACATGCAATTGAGACCCTTGTTCTCGTCGCCGACGAGATACCCGGTCGCGCCGCCTTCATCGCCATAGACCATGACGCAGGTCGGAGACGCATGAATGCCGAGCTTGTGCTCGACCGACTGGCAGCGCACGTCGTTACGCTTGCCGAGGCTACCATCCTTGTTCACGAGAAACTTCGGCACGAGGAAAAGCGAAATGCCTTTCGTGCCCGCGGGCGCATCGGGCAAGCGCGCGAGCACGAGATGGATAATGTTATCCGTCATGTCGTGTTCGCCGTAGGTGATAAAAATCTTGGTCCCGGAAATCTTGTAGGTACCGTCACCCTGCGGCACGGCCTTGGTGCGCAGGTTCGCAAGATCCGAGCCCGATTGCGGTTCGGTGAGCTGCATGGTGCCCGGCCATTCGCCGCTCACCATTTTTTCGAGATAGGTTTTCTTCAGCTCTTCGGAGCCGTGCGCATCAAGCGCATCCACGCCCGCGAAGGTGAGCAGCGGGCAAAGCCCGAACGACATCGCAGCCGAACTCCAGAATTCGAACGCGGCGGACGCGACCATGACCGGCAGCCCCTGCCCGCCATACTCCACCGGACCCGAGAGCCCGTTCCAGCCGCCTGCGATCCAATCCTTGTAGGCTTCCTTCCAGCCCGGCGGCGTCACCACAACGCCGTTGACCAATTTGGAGCCGATCTGGTCGGCCTGACGGTTCAGCGGCGCGAGCCGCTCGGCGGCGAACTTGCCCGCCTCTTCCAGCACCGACTGCACAAGATCGAGCGAGAGATCGGCCTGCGCGCCCTTGCCCGCGATCTCATTCAGGCTGGTGCAATGCTCCATGAAGAAAAGCGTTTCGGAAACCGGCGCGCGATAGGTCATGTGTCTCTCCCGCATTTTGAAGGCCACGCTTGAGCTTCGCGCGGCCTAAGGCCATACCGGCCCATCTTTGGAATTACAGTGGCCAAGGCAGCAGGACCCGTCAACGTGAGCCGAGACAGCACGAGCAAGGACACGCGAATTCTGCGCGCCGACGCTGCGGCAATCATGCAGGCCGCCGATGTCCTGCGCGCAGGCGGGCTCGCCGCTTTCCCGACCGAGACGGTGTACGGATTAGGCGCGCGTGCCGACGATCCGCGTGCGGTGGCCGCGCTTTATGCCGCCAAGGGACGTCCTTCGTTCAATCCATTGATCGCGCATGCGCGCGACATCGATGCCGCGCAGCAGCTCGGCGCATTCAGCGAGACCGCGCTTTCGCTCGCTAAACGATTCTGGCCGGGGCCGCTGACGCTCGTGGTCAGGGCACGCGGGAACGATGCTGTCTGCGAACTTGCGCGCGCGGGACTCGATACGCTTGCGGTCCGCGTGCCTTCGCATGCGACCGCGCAAGCGCTGCTTGGTTCGGTGGATTTCCCGGTCGTTGCGCCAAGCGCAAACCGTTCGGGGCATGTTTCGCCGACAACCGCGCAGCACGTCGCGGACGATCTCTCCGGCAAAGTTGAAATCATTCTCGATGGCGGCCCGAGCAAAGGCGGGATCGAATCCACGATCGTCGATTGTTCAGGCACCACATCTCGTCTCCTGCGCAGTGGCGGCATTGCGCGCAGCGAAATCGAGAAAATCACCGGACCGCTCGGCAGCGCAGGCAAAGAGGAAGTCTCGGCACCCGGCATGACGGCTTCGCATTACGCGCCGAAGGCACGGCTAAGACTTGATGCGAGCGGGATTCGGGAGAACGAAGCCTTCCTCGGCTTTGGCTTCCCTCTACCCGCGAACGTGGGCCGCGCGCGGAAAGTGTTGAACCTATCGCCGAACGCCGATCTCACCGAAGCGGCGAGCAACCTCTATGCTTACCTGCGCGAGCTCGATGCAAGCGGCGCGGCCACGATTGCAGTCGCTCCGATTCCGGGCGAAGGTCTGGGCGAAGCGATCCGGGATCGCCTGGCCAGAGCGGCCGCGCCGAAATGAAGAAGAAGAACGCGCCGAAATGAAGAAGAAGAACGCGCCGAAATGAACAAGAAAAAGAAAGCGGGGAAATCCTCAGGCGAAGCGATGCTCTCGCGGTTTCTCAAAATTGTCGGCGAGAAGAACGCGATCCGCGGCGAAGACATGACGCCGTTTCTGCACGAGCAGCGCGACCTTTACCACGGCAAGGCCGCGATGGTCTTGAAGCCCGCGAACGCCGAGGAAGTCGCGGAAATTCTAAAACTCGCGGACAAGACGAAAACCGCGATCGTGCCGCAAGGCGGCAATACCGGCCTCGTCGGCGGGCAAGTGCCGTTCGACAAGAACGCGATCATCGTCTCAACGATGCGCATGAATAAAATCCGCGAGGTCGACGCCGACGCCAATACGATGACAGTCGAGAGCGGCGTGATCTTGCAGAACGCGCAGGAGGCGGCGGTGAAGGCGGAGCGGCTGTTTCCACTCTCGCTCGGCGCGGAAGGAAGCTGCACGATCGGCGGCAATCTCTCGACCAATGCCGGCGGCACGCAGGTGCTGGCTTACGGCAATGCGCGCGACCTGGTGCTGGGACTAGAAGTCGTGCTCGCGAACGGAAAAATCCTGCGCGGACTTCGTAAGCTGAAGAAGGACAATACCGGCTACGATCTGCGCCATCTCTTCATGGGCGCGGAAGGTACGCTCGGTATTATCACGGCGGCGGTGCTGAAACTTTTTCCGAGCCCTTGCGCAATCTCGACTGCGTGGATCGGCGTGCCCTCGCCGGAGGCGGCACTATCACTGCTCAATCTCGCGCTGTCGCGCGCAGGTACGTCGCTGACGAGTTTCGAGCTGATGCCGCGCATTGCGCTGGAGTTCGACCTGCGGCATCTGCCGGGTGCGCGTGACCCGCTGTCGTCGCCGCATCCCTGGTATGTGCTTGCGGAAATTTTCGGTGACGATGAAACGCGCACACGCGAGCTGATGGAATCGCTGCTCGCGGATGGTGTGGAAAAAAACCTCGTGACCGACGCGACGTTCGCCGAAAGCGTCGAGCAGCGTAACCAGCTCTGGAAACTGCGGACCGCCATGTCGGACGTGCAGAAGCCCGAAGGCGGTTCGATCAAGCACGATATCTCGGTGCCGGTGTCGTCGGTGCCGGCGTTCGTGAAGGAAGCGACGGCGAAGGTGGAACAGATGATCCCCGGCGCGCGGGTCGTCGCGTTCGGTCATCTCGGCGACGGCAATCTTCATTACAATGTGAGCCAGCCGGCCGGCGCGGACAAGGCGAAGTTCCTCGCCAAGTGGGAAGCAGTGAACGACGCGGTTCATACGATCGTCGCGAAATACGAAGGCTCGATCTCCGCCGAACACGGCATCGGCGTCCTGAAGCGCGATTTACTTGCGAAAGCCAAAGACCCGGTTGCGCTTTCCGTCATGCACGCAATTAAAAAACGCTCGACCCGAACGGCATCCTCAATCCCGGCAAGGTGCTTCGCACGAAAGTTCTTGGCGGGAGGAAGTCATAAAAACCGAATACGCCGCGAGCGCCGCGATCTTCCGCAACGACGGCAAAGTGCTGCTCGCCAGACGGACCAAGCCGCCGTTCAAGTGGAGTTTTCCCGGCGGGCGGCTTGAACCCGGCGAGAGCGCGAAAGACGCCGCCATCCGCGAAGCACGCGAAGAGGTCTTCGTCGAAATCGAATTGATTACGAAAGTGGCGGAACGCGAGGTCGTGCTGGATGCGCAGGGTCTGCGTTATCTGATCTCTGTTTTTGCCGCGCGCCTCGCTTCCG
Source organism: Hyphomicrobiales bacterium (assembly GCA_016713235.1). Taxonomy (GTDB): domain Bacteria; phylum Pseudomonadota; class Alphaproteobacteria; order Rhizobiales; family Xanthobacteraceae. The sequence continues at coordinate 46,802 of JADJPN010000001.1, forward strand.
GCGAACCGCGCACGGGACCGGAGGCGAGCGAAATCGGGTGGTTCGCTATTGCCGACATCGCGTCGCTGGACGCGACCGAGGGGCTCGAACAATCCGCGCGGGAAGCGGAGCGCGCTTTTCTTGCCGCCAACCGATAGCGCGCGCCGGCGCTTGCCCGGCATTTCGAACAAGCGCATATCCGGCGCGTGATGAAGCGGGCTCCTTACCTTCTCCTTACCTTCTTCCTGCTCGGTACGGCGCCGCTCTCGGCGCAAGCGCCGCTGCCGAATCGCGCCGCCTATGAAGCCGATCTGATCCAGCTCTCGGAAATTCTCGGCGCGCTGCATTATCTGCGGCCACTCTGCGGCGGGGCCGAACAAGGCCAGTGGCGCGTGGAAATGCAGGCGCTGATCGATGCCGCGCAGCTTGGCCGGCGACAAGCGCGGGCTGCTCGTGACCAGCTTCAACCGGGGCTACACGTCTTATGAGCAGACCTACCGGACCTGCACGCCGGCAGCGCGGGTCGCGGTGCAGCGGTTTCTCGATGAAGGCAGCCGCCTCTCCCGCGACATCGCGCTGCGCTACGGCAATTGAGCTCAAAAACCGTCCACCGCGTTAACCTTCTTTAAAGGTCCGTGGCGACGGAACTCCGCAGCCCCGTTAAGGTCGGTAAACAACGTCGGGCGGCAAGCTCGCGAGGGGATTGTTTTGCGTAACGTCGCGCCGCTGAGAATGGGCAAGGTCGAGGAAATGCGCTCGGAAGACGAGCGCCGCGCCGCTTTCGGCTATCTCAATGAAGCCTGGGAGGAAGCCCGGCTCGACGGCATCGACGGCGACTGCCTGGCGCAGGTGGCACTGTTCACCGCGATCAACGAGTTGGTCTCGACCTATGGCGAGGAAGCCACCGCCACGTATGCGGAAGGCTTGAGCGAGCGCATCCGCCGCGGCGAATTCACGATCGCCGCCAACCGCCAGTAATTTTCTCCGCGAACGGCGTGCCTTCGGGCTAAACTGCATCACCTTCGGGGCGGCAATCATGAAAACGCGACATCACGCACTTTCTTTGGCGTTCTTGGGCTTGGCGTGCCTTGCCCTGGCGTTCGTTGCCGCCGGGTTCGCGATGCCGGCAGCCGCCCAGAACAAAGTGAAGTCCGAAACGCTTCGCACCCCGAAGCAGAACAGCGCGCCCGCGGAAATCGTCCGCGATTTTTCCCGCCTGCCCGATGCGGTGCGCAAAAAACGGGAAGAGATTCTGGCGGCGGCAAGCAGCGGCGATCTTGCCAAGGTCGCCGCTATCGTCAACGCGGACCAGACCACGATTTCCTTCGGCGGCGACATCGATGCTTCGGAGTTCTGGAAGAAAACCTTTCCGGACAGCGACGGCGCCGAAGTGCTGGCGACATTGATCGAAGCGCTGGAAATGCCGTTCGTGCATATGGACAAGGGCAACGCACAGGAGATGTTCGTGTGGCCCTATTTCCACGCGATGCCACTCGACAAGCTTACGCCCGCGCAACGGGTCGAGCTGTTCCGCCTGGTGACGGCTTATGACTTTCGCGAGATGCAGAAGTTCGGTTCGTACAACTTCTTCCGTGCCGGCATTTCACCGGACGGACGCTGGCAGTTTTTCGTGGCGGGAGACTAGCTGCCTTTCGGCAGCGCCTCGAGAAAGCGCACCGGCTGCCCCCGCCCCTTCGCGAGCAACTGGTTGTCGCGCATCACGATGGTGCCGCGCACGATCGTGCCGACGGGCCAGCCCGTCACCTGCATGCCGTCATAAGGCGTCCAGCCCGCTTTCGAAGCGACCCACTGGTTGGTGATCGTTTCGCGGCGCTTCAGATCGACGACGGTAAAATCGGCGTCGTAGCCGACCGCGACGCGGCCCTTGCTCGAAATTCCAAAGACACGCGCGGGGCCGTGGCTCGAAAGATCGACGAAACGCTCGAGCGTGAGGCGGCCCGCGTTCACATGATCGAGCATGAGCGGAACGATGGTCTGCACGCCGGTCATGCCCGACGGGCTCGCGGGATAGGTCTTGGCCTTTTCTTCCAGCGTATGCGGCGCGTGATCGGAGCCGAGAATATCGACGGTGCCATCGGCAATCCCGCGCCAGATCGCATCGCGGTGACGCGCGTCGCGCACCGGCGGATTCATCTGCGCGCGCGTGCCGAGCCGCTCGTAACATTCGGGCGCAACCAGGGTGAGATGATGCGGCGTTACTTCGACCGTCGCGACATCCTTATGCGCGGCGAGAAAATCGATCTCTTCCGCGGTCGAAATGTGGAGCACATGCACGCGCGCACCGGTTTCGTGCGCGAGCGTGACGAGACGCGTGGTCGCGAGCAATGCCGCGACCGGATCGCGCCACATGGGGTGCGAGCGCGGATCGCCTTCGATGCGCTCGCCCTTGCGCTCGTTCAGCCGCGGTTCGTCTTCGGCATGAAAGGAGGCGCGGCGGCGGATGTTTTCGAGAATGGCACGCAGGCCGGCGTCGTCCGGGATCAGCAGTTTTCCGGTCGACGAGCCCATGAAAACCTTGATGCCCGCGCAACCAATAAGCTGCTCGTACTCCGCGACCTGCGCGAAGTTATCCGCGGTGCCGCCAATGAAGAAAGCGAAGTCGCAATGCATGCGGCCGATCGCGCGGCCAATCTTGTCGGCAAAAGCTGTGTCGTCGATCGTCAGCGGATCGGTGTTCGGCATTTCGAAGACGGCCGTGACACCACCCATAACGGCCGAACGCGAGCCGCTTTCGAGGTCTTCCTTGTGGGTCATTCCCGGCTCGCGGAAATGCACCTGCGTGTCGATGACGCCGGGAAGGATATGAAGACCCGCGCATTGCCAGATTTCACGCGAGGAACCGGGCGCGATACTGCCGATGGCTACGATCTTGCCATCGCGGACGCCGATGTCACGAGCGAACGCGCCATCGTGATTGACCACGGTCGCGCCGGCCAGGACTAAATCGTAGGTTTCGGCCATACGGCCCCGCGAAAACGACCGGCCTTGCCGGTCTCCTCCAGCGGCATTACTTGTCAGTGAAATTCTTTGCAAGCGGTCTTCCCTGCCGCATCAACCGAAATCAGTACGAGAACGAATTATGCGCGCGGCAATTCTCGATGAACGGGCAGTTCTACGAATAACCGGCGCGGATGCCCGGAAGTTCCTGGAAAATATCATCACGAACGATGTCGATTCGCTCATGCCCGATCAGGCACGATTTGCAGCGTTGCTCACGCCGCAAGGCAAGATCATCGCCGACTTCTTCGTCGTCGGCGCGAGCGAAGAAGAAGGCGGCGGCTTCCTGATCGATGCGCCCGCCGCGCTCGCGGACGACATTGCGAAAAAGCTTGGCCTTTACAAACTGCGTGCCGCCGTCTCGATCGAACAGCGGCCCGATCTTGCGGTCGCCGTCATCGACGACGGCGAAGCGACCGCAGAACTCGGCGTCGTGTTCGGTGACCCGAGACACCCCGGACTTGGCCAGCGGCTCGTGCTTCCCGCCGACAGCGCGAAGGCCGATCTGGAAGCGGCGGGCTTCAGCATGATCGACGCAAGCAGCTATCACGAGAAGCGGATTGCACTCGGCATCCCGGACGGCGGCAAGGACTTCATGTACTCGAATGCCTATCCGCACGAGACCGACATGGACCAGTTGAACGGCGTCGATTTCAAGAAGGGCTGTTTCATCGGGCAGGAAGTCGTCTCGCGCATGGAGCGCAAGACCACGCCGCGCACGCGGATCGTGCCCGTTACGTTCGACACCGCGCCGTTTCCCGGCGTTGAAGTAAAGGCGGCGCGCGGCCCGCGGGACATATGGGCTCCGGCGTCAACGGCAAGGGTCTCGCAATGGTGCGGCTCGACCGCGTGCATGAAGCGCTTGCGAAGGGCGACAAGATTACCGCGGGCGGGATCGAGATTTCTTTGCAGAAGCCTGCCTGGGCGCGCTTTGTGTTTCCCGGAGAACCCGGTTTCGGCGCATAATCGCGCAATGAAAAAACACGTTCATGCCGATGGCAAAAAACGCTGCGTCTGGTGCGGCGTCGATCCGCTTTACGTGCACTATCACGACACCGAATGGGGCGTGCCGGAATATGACGACCGCGCGCTGTTCGAAAAGCTGATCCTCGACGGATTTCAGGCCGGGCTTTCGTGGATCACGATTTTGCGCAAGCGCGACAACTTCCGCAAAGCCTTCGACAAGTTCAATCCCGAAAAGATCGCGCGCTATGACGCGAAGAAGCTGAACGCCTTGATGCAGGACGAAGGCATCGTCCGCAACAAGATGAAAATTCACGGCGCGCGGCAATCCGCGCGTGCATGGCTGAAAATCCAGGAAGAAGGTCCGGGCTTTTCGAAGCTGTTGTGGGATTTCGTCGGCGGCGAACCGAGGATCAACAAGATCAAGATGCATGGCGGTGTGCCGGTCGATTCCAAAGCCTCAATTGCGATGTCGAAAGAACTGAAAGAGCGCGGCTTTAATTTCTGCGGTCCGACCATCGTCTACGCCTTCATGCAGGCGACCGGCATGGTCAACGATCACCTGACGACCTGCTACCGCCACAAGGAGCTATCGAAGTGACGAAAGCCGTGGCTCGCGCTTCCTCCGTGAAGCGCGCGGCGCCGCCACGCGCTTGGCAACGCATGTTGTCAGGCCGCAGGCTCGATCTCCTCGACCCCTCGCCGCTCGATGTCGAAATCGAAGACATCGCGCATGGGCTTGCGCGGGTGGCGCGGTGGAACGGTCAGACCACGGGCGCGAATATCTTTTCGGTCGCGCAGCATTCGCTGCTGGTCGAAGCGGTGTCACGGAAGATTTCCGCGAACCTTGACCGCACATGGCGGCTCGCCGTGCTTCTGCACGACGCCCCTGAATACGTGATCGGCGACCTCATCAGCCCGTTCAAGGCGGTGCTGCGCGCGGACTACAAGGCGGTCGAGAACCGGCTCCTGCACGCGATCTCGCTCCGCTTCGGCCTGCCGGCGCAGTGGCCCGCGGAACTTGTCGAACACACGAAGAAAGCCGACCGTCACGCAGCGTTTCTCGAAGCCACGAAGCTTGCGGGCTTCAAGGAGGCTGAAGCACGGCGCTTTTTCGGCACCCCGCCGGGCCTCGACGCCGCTGCCGAGAAGCGCTACCTCACGCCTTGGAATGCGGAAACCGCCGCGAAGCGGTTTCTCGCCCGCTTCAAGGAACTCTCGGACGGAAAATGATTCACGTTTGCTCGCTTTCCCGGATGCCTAGTGTTGTCGAGACGACCGGCGCGGAGCACGTCGTGACGCTCATTCGCAACACGACGCGCGTGACGCGGCCGAAAAACATTCTGGAAGAAAATCATCTCATTTTGTCCATCGACGACATCGAGGACGAACTCGAAGGCATGGTGGCGCCGGCGGAAACGCATGTCGCGGAACTCCTCACCTTCGTGCAGCGCTGGAACCGCGAGAAGCCGATTGTCGTACATTGCTTCGCAGGCATCAGCCGTTCGACCGCCGCCGCGTTCATTACGGCTTGCGCAATTTCTCCCGAACGCGATGAGGCGGAAATCGCACAGGCGATCCGCGCTGCCTCGGTCACCGCACAGCCCAATCCGCGCATCGTGAATTTCGGCGACAAGCTCCTCGGCCGCCAAGGCCGCATGGTCGAAGCCGTCCGCGCCATCGGCAAAGGCAGCTTTGGCGGCGCGTGGGTCGACGAAGCCGAACCCTTCCTCATTAAAATCTGACAATGGCGAACGAGCAGCACCCGCGAACCGCAATCGAAATCGGTCTCGCGGCTGCCATCGTCGCGATCGATGCCGATACACCGCTTATTCTTGTAGCCGGCGAAGGTGGCGGCTTTGGTTTGCCATCCGGCCCATTCGACGCACCGGAGCACCGCACCTTCGAGATCGGCCTTCGCCGTTTCGTGGCCGAACAGACCGCGCTCGAAGTCGGCTATGTCGAGCAGCTTTACACGTTCGGCGACCGCGGACGGCACGCGCAGGCTGGCGACACCGCCCCACATGTGGTCTCCGTCGGTTATCTCGCGCTGACGCGCGCATCCGACGCAAGCGATGAAATCGCACGGCGCGCGCTTCGAGCCCTGGTACAAATTTTTTCCGTGGGAAGACTGGCGCGACGGGCGGCCGAAGGTTTTGGACGCTTCCATCCTTCCGGCGCTCAATGCCTGGGCGAAAAATGCGAAGCCTGCGCCCGGCGCGGAATTCGCGCCGCGCGAGCGTATCCGGCTTTCTTTCGGCATCGAGGGCGCGCCCTGGGACGAAGAGCGCGTACTCGAGCGCTATGAGCTGCTTTATTCCGCGGGCTTGATCGCGGAATCGCAACGCGACGGGCGCGAAGCAGCGCTTGCCCGGGGAAAGAGCGAGGGGCTCGGCGAGCCGATGCAGTTCGATCATCGTCGAATACTTGCGACTGCGATTTCGCGGCTGCGCGCAAAGCTCAAATACCGGCCGGTCGTGTTCGAGCTGATGCCGGACGAATTCACGCTCACCGAATTGCAGCGCACCGTGGAAGCGATCGCGGGCCGGCATCTGCACAAGCAGAATTTCCGCCGGCTGGTGGAAGGTACCGCATTGGTCGAACCGACCGGAGAGGTCTCGACGCATACCGGCGGACGGCCGGCGGCGATGTTCCGTTTTCGCCGCGAGGTGCTGAAAGAGCGGCCCGCGCCCGGACTGCGCTTCGGCAGGCGCTAGATTGCGGAGGCGGGGCCCCGCGCCCGCCCGGCCGCCCCGCCCCCCCCGCGCCCCCCCCCCCCCCCCCGCCCCCCCCCCGTCGATATCGAGCGCCACGTCCAGCGACGGCGCGGAATGCGTAAGCGCACCGGAGGAAATTACATCCACGCCGCACTCGGCAATCGCGGCCACGGTCTCCAGCGTAACGCCGCCTGACGCTTCGGTGACGATCCTGCCCTCGCAGAGCGCGACCGCCTCGCGAAGGGTCTCGGGCTTCATGTTGTCCAGGAGCACGACATCGGCTTTGCCGTTTGCGAGCACTTGTTTGAGTTGATCGAGCGTGTCGACTTCGATCTCGACTTTCACGAGATGCCCGACCGCCGCGCGCGCAGTGTCGAGAGCCTTGCCGACACCACCCGCGACCGCGATGTGGTTGTCCTTGATCAGCACCGCGTCGTCCAAGCCGAAGCGGTGATTGACGCCGCCACCGCAACGCACGGCATATTTCTCAAGCGCACGCAGGCCGGGTGTGGTTTTACGCGTATCGGTGATCTTCGCTTTTGTATGCGCGATCTTCGCGGCATAGGCGGCGGTCAGGGTCGCGATACCGGAAAGATGGCCGAGAAAATTCAGCGCGACACGCTCGCCGGAAAGAATGGCAATCGCGGGGCCTTCGACGGTTGCGAGTGTCGTGTTCGGTTTGACGCTGTCGCCGTCGCGCGTCGTGGCGTCGAACCTGATGTTTGGCGCAAGCGTGCGGAACGCGCGCGCGGCGCATGGAAGGCCCGCGATGGTTCCGGCTTTGCGCGCAACCAGTTTTGCTTTGGCCTGAATGCCTTCCGGCAACGTCGCTGACGACGTCACGTCTCCTGCGCGGCCGAGATCTTCGTCGAGTGCGCGCTTCACGGCCTCTTGAATCACTAACGGCGAGAGAAATGCGCCGGGGCGATGAGATCGGCCATCACGCTGCCTTCGCTATTGCTTGCTTCGCGATGCGGCGCGCTTCGTTGAGATTAAGGAACGTGCGGTGCGCCTGCGCGGGGTCCGCGTTCGGGAAATCGGAGCGGAAGTGCCCACCGCGGCTTTCGGTGCGAACGAGCGCGGCAGACGCAACCAGCAATGCCGTCGTCGCCATATCGCGCACAGAGGGGCGTTTCGCGGTCGCTTCGATATTCAGAACTTCACCGAGCGCATGCACGAGGCCCGCGCGATTGCGGATCACGCCGACATGCGCGGTCATGACTTCACGCAAACGCTTTGCATCTTCGATGCCTTCCGCGGCGAGCGGCGGCGGCACTTCGCAGGAGTCGGCCGGCCATGCCAGCGTCTGCGGCAGCGCGATCAGGCCACCGATGTCTTCGGCAATGCGGGCGGCATAAACGACGGCTTCGAGGAGCGAGTTCGAAGCCAGACGGTTCGCGCCATGCGCGCCGGTACTCGCCACTTCGCCCGCAGCCCAAAGACCGTCGAGCGTGGCGCGGCCATTCGCGTCCACGAGCACGCCACCCATGTGATAGTGCGCGGCCGGCGCAATCGGCACGGGTTGCTGGTCGGGATCAAGGCCGGCTGCTTTGCACGCCGCGAACACGGTCGGAAAACGCGCGGAGAACTTTTCCACCGGACGCAGATCGAGGAACGCGCCGCGCCCTGCCTGAATTTCCGCGAATACGGCACGCGCAACGATGTCGCGCGGCGCCAGCTCTGCATTCGCATGAACCGGCAGCATGAAACGCTCGCCGGCTTTGTTCACGAGGATTGCGCCTTCGCCACGCAGCGCCTCTGTCGCAAGCGGCGCGGGGTCCTTGCCGACATCGAGCGCGGTCGGATGAAACTGCACGAATTCCGGATCGGCGATGATCGCGCCTGCGCGCGCAGCGGCGGCAAGACCGCGGCCGCGCGCTTCGCGCGGATTGGTCGTGATCGCGTAAAGACCGCCGATACCGCCGGAAGCGAGCACAACCGCACGCGCGGGTAGCGCCATGGGTTTACCGGCCCGGCCGGCGGGACGCGCATGAATGCCGGTGACGTAGCGGCCATCAACATAGAGATCGTCGACCACCAAGCCTTCGAGCACGCGGATCGTCGGCGTGTTGCGCACGGCCGTGACGAGCGCCGCCATGATCGCGGCACCGGCGCGGTCGCCCTGCACGCGCACGATGCGTTTGTGAGAGTGCGCGGCCTCGCGGGACAACATGAGTTTGCCTTCAAGGTCGCGGTCGAACGGCACGCCGTATTTCAGGAGATCGTTGATGCGCGCGGGGGCTTCTTCCGCCATTGCGCGGATGACTTTCTCGTCGACCGTACCCGCGCCCGCGGCAAGCGTGTCGGCGACGTGAGAATCAATCGTATCGCCCTCGCCTACCGCGGCGGCGATGCCACCTGCGCCCATGCCGAGGACGCGCCTTCGCCAATCGGCGCGGCGGTCACGATGGTCACAGGGCGCGGGGAAAGCTTCAGCGCGCAGAAAAGACCGGCAAGGCCGCCGCCGACGATCACGACATCATCGTGCCCGCTCCAGGAGCGGGGCGTCAGCGTATCGATCGTGCGCGGAGAGTCGGACATTTCGAACCCTAGGAAGCGGCCGCGCATGCGCGGCCGCCAAGGCTTAGCTCTTCAGATGGATCATCCGCTCCACCGCGCGGCGCGCTTTCTCAGCGACCGCGGGATCGATCTCAACTTCCTCGCGAAGATAAACGAGGCTGTCGAGAATCTTCGGCAGCGTGATCCGCTTCATGTGCGGGCAGAGATTGCACGGCTTCACGAATTCGGTGTCCGGCGCTTCCTGCTGCACGTTGTCGGCCATCGAGCATTCGGTGACCATAACGACGCGCTTCGGCTTCTTCGTCTTCACGTAATTCTGCAACGCCGAGGTCGAGCCGGTGAAGTCCGCTTCCGCGATCACATCGGGCGGGCATTCGGGGTGCGCGAGAATCTGCACGGTTGGATCGGCTTCGCGATAACGGCGCAGTTCTTCGCCCGTGAAGCGCTCATGCACTTCGCAGTGGCCCTTCCACGCGATGATCTTCACTTTGGTCTGGGTCGCAACCCAGCGGGCCAGGAACTCATCGGGAATGCAGATCACGCGATCCACGCCGAAGCTCTCGACCACCTGCACCGCGTTCGAAGACGTGCAGCAGATATCGCTCTCCGCTTTCACGTCGGCGGAGGTGTTCACGTACGTGACGATGGGCACGCCGGGATAACGCTGGCGCAGCAAGCGCACGTCCTCGCCCGTGATCGAGCTTGCGAGCGAGCAGCCCGCGCGCAGATCGGGGATCAGCACGGTCTTGTCCGGGTTCAGCAGCTTCGAGGTCTCGGCCATGAAGTGCACGCCACCCTGAATGATGATGTCGGCCTTCGACTTCGCGGCTTCCTTGGCAAGCTGAAGCGAGTCGCCGACAACGTCGGCAACGCAGTTATAAATTTCAGGCGTCTGGTAGTTGTGCGCCAGGAGCACCGCGTTGCGCTGCTGCTTCAGCTTATTGATCGCGTGCACGTAAGGCGCGTGGAACGGCCACTCCACCGGCGGGATGACGGCTTTCACCTTTTCATAAAGGTGCGCGGTCTCGCGCTCGACTTCCGCGTTCCATTCCAACTTGGGCATCGGCAGCACGCCGAATTTCCGCGCGGCAGCGCCCGTACCCGGACGCGGCACGACGAGTTCCCCGCGCGCGACCGGCGGGCTTACGACTTCGACGTCGGGACGAATGTTGCGATCAATGACAGTAACCATTGGCGCCTCCCAATCTCCTCTCCGAGACCATATATGCTCGGATCGAGCATATATGGATACAGAAAAGACCGGCTCTTGCCGGGACTTATTCTCACTTCGAGCAAATATATAACCCATCCCGGAGGATTTTGCTAGTCCTCTTGGTCGATGGCCCTATGCGCTTTATCGATAGCTGCGCAGCGCAAGACGCTTTTCGCCTGATGCGCTTCGCGGATAGGTTTCGCACGCGCGAAGGCAGCCCGCGCCAGCGCAACGAGATTCGGCAGCCGGGGATCGCCACCGATGTCTACGACACCTGCCGGCACCACGCCCGCGCCGCTGCTCTCGTTCCTGAAGAACCCGCTGGTGCTCGTGATTGCCGGCTGCATGATCGCGATCGTCACCTTCGGGCCGCGCTCTGCTTTCGGATTTTCCTGACGCCGATGTCGGCCCAACATGGCTGGGGCCGCGACGTGTTCGCGCTCGCCTTTGCGGTGCAAAATCTTCTCTGGGGTTTGGGCACGCCGTTCGCCGGCGCGATCGCGGACCGCTTCGGCACCGCGAAGGTGCTCATAGCTGGCGCGGTGCTTTACAGCCTCGGCCTCGTGCTCATGACCTATTCGACGACGCCCATCACGCTGAACATCACCGGCGGCGTATTGATCGGTTTCGGGCTCTCCGCCTGCTCGTTCAACATCGTGCTCACAGCCTTCGGCAAGCTGGTGCCGAAGGAGTGGCAGGGTATCGCGTTCGGCGCGGGCACGGCAGCCGGCTCGTTCGGGCAGTTTCTGTTCGCGCCATTCGGCGTCGCGCTCATTCAGAACTATGGCTGGGAGTACGCGCTGCTCGTGTTCTCGGCGCTCGTACTGCTCGTCATTCCGTTCTCGCTCGCGCTTATGACCGCGAGCAACAAGCAGACCGTTACTTCGGCAAATGCCACGCCCGAACAGGCGCAGACGCTGCGTGAAGCGCTTGCGGAAGCATTCGGGCACAAATCTTACGTGCTACTCGTCACCGGCTTCTTTACCTGTGGATTCCAGCTCGCATTCGTAACGGCGCACTTGCCGTCTTATCTGCTCGACCGCGGGCTTTCCGCGCAGGTCGGCGGCTGGACACTCGCAATCATCGGTCTGTGCAATATTATAGGTTCATTCACCGCGGGCTGGCTCGGCAACAGAGTTCCGAAGCGATACATCCTGTCGGCGATTTATCTGACACGCGCGATTTCGGTCGCGGTCTTCGTATCGATTCCGCCGAGCATCGAAGCGACGATGATCTTCGCGGTTATCACGGGCCTCACCTGGCTCTCAACGGTGCCGCCGACTTCGTCGCTGGTTGCGATCATGTTCGGAACGAAATGGTTCGCGATGCTCTATGGCTTTGTATTCTTCAGCCATCAGGTCGGCAGTTTCCTTGGCGTTTACCTCGGCGGCCTCGCTTTCGAGCAGTTCGGCTCGTATCAACTGGTATGGTGGCTCTCGGTCGCGTTGGGCGTGATTTCGGCGCTGATCAATTTGCCAATCGTCGAAAAACCGGTCGCGCGTCTCGGCGCGACAGCAGCGTAAAAAAACATGACCCCCACTGACACTCCCCGTCCCACCATCGGCTGGCGCACACCGCTAATCATCGTGATCTGCGGCTGCCTGATCGCACTCGTCGCCTTCGGGCCGCGCTCAGCGCTCGGACTTTTTCTCGCGCCCGTGACGCAAGAAAAAGGCTGGGGCCGCGATATCTACTCCTTCGCGCTCGCCTTGCAGATGCTGCTCTGGGGCGCCGCACAACCGTTCGTCGGCGGCATCGCTGACAAATACGGCGCGGTGCGCGTGATGTGGATCGGGCCGTGCTTTATGCGCTCGGGCTCGTAGGCATGGCTTACGCCTCTTCGCAAGGTGCGCTGATCCTTTCAGCAGGCTTTCTGATCGGTTTCGGCTTGGCCGGCACTTCGTTCACCGTCGTCATCGGTGCGTTTGGAAAGCTATTGCCGGTGAGCTGGCGCTCGCTGTCTTTCGGTATCGGCACGGCGGCAAGTTCATTTGGGCAGTTTTTATTTTCGCCGCTTGCGGTCGGGCTGAACGAGTCGCTGAACTGGCACTACACGCTCATGGTCTTCGCGGTCATCGTGCTTGCCGTGATGCCACTGTCGCTCGCGCTCGCGTTGCCGCGCGATATGGAGGCGGACACCAGCGCCGGACCCACGCAGTCGGTCGGCGAAGCTTTGCGCGAAGCGCTGCGCCATCGCAGCTATGTGCTGCTCATTCTCGGTTACTTCACCTGCGGCTTTCAGGTGTTCTTCATTACGATTCATTTGCCCGCTTATCTTGTCGACCGGGGCTTGGGCGTCGATATCGGCGCATGGACCATCGGGCTGATCGGGCTCTTCAACATCGTCGGCTCAATCAGTGCGGGCTATCTCGGCGACAAAATGCCGAAGCGCTACATCCTGGCTGCGATCTATTTCCTGCGCTCGCTCGCAATCCTCGCATTCATTCTTGTTCCGGTGTCGCCACTGACCTCGATGATTTTCGGCGCGACCATCGGCCTGTTGTGGCTTTCCACCATTCCGCCGACACAGGCATTGGTGGCACTGATGTTCGGCACGCGCTGGCTCACGATGCTCGCGGGCCTCGCATTCTTCAGCCATCAGGTCGGCGGCTTCCTCGGCGTTTGGCTCGGCGGCATTCTCTATGAGCGCACCGGCTCCTATGACGTGATCTGGTATCTGACGATTTTGCTCGGCTTCCTCGCAGCCGCGGTGAACCTGCCCATTGTCGAAAAGCCTGTCGCGCGCCCGGTTGCCGCTTCCGCTTGATCTCGTCTAGAAACGGCCATGGGAACATTCAAAGCCATCATCGTCCCTGAAAAGGGCCAGCCAGCCGCGCTCGGCGAATTCGACGAAGCGGCGCTCATGGACGGCGACGTCACGGTCGCAGTCGAATATTCCACCGTGAACTACAAGGACGGTCTTGCGATTACCGGCAAGGCGCCAGTCGTGCGGCGCTTCCCGATGATCCCCGGCATCGACTTCGCGGGCAAAGTCGAAAGCTCGTCGCATCCGGATTTCAAAGCGGGCGACAGCGTCGTGCTCAACGGCTGGGGCACCGGCGAAACGCATCTCGGCGCCTACGGCGCGAAGTCGCGCGTCAAAGGTGACTGGCTCGTGAAACTTCCCGCCGGCATGACCCCGCGCGAAGCGATGGCAATCGGCACCGCGGGTTACACCGCGATGCTTTGCGTCATCGCGCTTGAGAAATATGGAATCAAACCCGCGGACGGTCAGATCGTTGTCACGGGCGCTGCGGGCGGCGTCGGCTCGGTCGCGATCGCGCTGCTCTCGAAACTTGGATACGCGGTTGCCGCTTCCACCGGCCGCGCGAGCGAAGCAGACTATTTGAAATCGCTCGGTGCGTCCGAAATCATCGACCGTGCGGAATTTTCAGCCCCCGCGAAGCCGCTCGGCAAGGAGCGCTTCGCAGGCGGCGTCGACTCGGTCGGCTCGCACACGCTCGCAAACGTACTTTCAATGACGAAGTACGGCGGCGCGGTCGCGGCCTGCGGCTTGGCGGCGGGCATGGATCTGCCTGCTTCGGTCGCACCCTTCATCCTGCGCAGCGTTTCGCTGCTCGGCGTGGATTCGGTCATGTGCCCGAAGCCGCGCAGACAGGGAGGCCTGGAAGCGCCTCGCCAGCGAGCTCGACCGCAAGAAACTCGAAGCCATGACCACCGAAATTCCGCTGGAGGGCGTTTTCGACATTGCGCCCAAAATTCTCGCGGGACAGGTGCGCGGACGCACCGTGGTCAAGATCAGCTGATACGGCTTTCTCGCGGTTTAACTTGACAAAACACGCCCCTTGCTGCGCTACGTAATGCAAGGGGTGTTGGCGGGTTCCGACCAATGATTCGCTTTGGCTTCCTTGCAATCGCAACGCTGCTTTTCGCGACTTCCGCTTCGGCCGAGAGCCTGAACGCGAAGCAGGCGCGCGCGTTCGTGGCGGGCAAGCTCTTCTCCTATCAGTGCTTCGACGGCACCACCGGCGTCGGCCGCATCAATAACGACGGCTCCGCCGCCGGAACCATCCGGATCGCCGGCAAGGACCCGACCCGTTATGTGCGTCTGCCGGTGAACACGCTTTACGAAAGCGGCCAACAAATCTGCGCGACCCTGAAGGGCCTGCCGTTTACGCCCTGCTTCAACCTGACCAAGACCAGCGAGTTCAGCTTTCGCGGCGCGGTTTCCGGCATGGGCTTCATGTATTGCGATTTCTCGCGCGGCGGCCGTCCCACGGTGACCAAGCGCACACGATCGCCGCAAGCGACAACCGAATAGCGCTCACGATCGCTTCGCGGCCGGCACATCCGTGCATTCGATGATCGTACGGCGCTTGCCGACTTCCGCTGCCGTGTAATCCATAAAGGCGCGCACGCGCGCGGTGTTCTTCAGATCGGGATGCGTGAGCAGCCAGAGCCCGGCTTCGATCTCCGGCTCCGGAAATGCAACGCGCGTCAAACCTGGTGTCGCATCGCCGATGAAACAGGGAATCAGCGCCATGCCGCCGCCGGCGACAACCGCTTCGGCGAGGCCAAGCACGGTATTGAGCCGGTAGACGATGCGATCGGGGCCCGCGTGATCGAGCAGCCATTTCGTAGGTCTTGGCCCGCCAATGCCATCGGATAAGCCGACCCAATCGTAGCGGCGCGCGTCCGCGGCCGTGAAATTTTTCGGCGCGTCGCCACTTGCCGCGAAGATCGCCCAGCGAATTCCGGCGAGCCTTCGGCCGATCAAACTCTCCGGCGGACGCTCGGTCGCGCGCACCGCAATGTCGGCATCGCGCCTGGAAAGATTGAGCGGCTCGTTGCCGACGACAATGTCGAGATTGATCTCGGGAAAAGCGCGGCGAAAGCCGACGAATACTTCAGAGAGCAGATGCACGAGCAGCGTGTCGTTGGTGGTCACGCGCAAATCGCCGGAAGGGCGAAGATCCTGGCCCGTGATCTTGCGCTCCAGATCGACGATCTCGTCCGCGATGTGGTTTGCGAGATCGACCATCTTTCTCGCCGGCGGCGGTCGGTGCGTAACCAGTGCGGCTGCGCTCGAACAGACGCGCGCCCATCGCCTTCTCCAGCGCACCAAGGCGACGGAATACGGTCGAATGGTTGATGCCAAGCGTGTCTGCCGCGCCCGCGAGCGAACGGGCTTCAGCAATCGCACGCACGAGACGAAACTCGTCCCAAACGATTTCGGCCATCTTGCATCCACGCAACTATGTGAGTGTCAACGCAGTATGGCTTTGCGAATTACCAAGCGCTAGCGCCCTCGGATCACGGATTCGTGACCGTCAGCCTTTGTCCGGGTTCTTGGGATCCTCCGCCCGCGGCGGAACGGTTTCGCCGGGCAAGCCTTCTTTCAGCTTCAACTGAATTTTCGGAAGCTCTTCGGGCTCGGGCTTGTTCTCGAGCGCACGCGCCCACTGAAACTTCGCCTCAAGCTTGCGATCGATTTTCCAATAGGCATCACCCAAATGGTCGTTGATCGTCGGGTCAGAGGGCGACAGCACGATTGCCTTTTCCAGCTCGGCCGCGGCTTCCTCGAAGCGGCCGAGGCGATAATACGCCCAGCCAAGACTGTCGATGATGTAACCGTCCTTGGGACGCAGGCTCACCGCCTTACGGATCATTTCGAGCGCTTGATCGAGATTGACGCCCTGATCGACCCAGGAATAGCCGAGATAGTTCAGCACCTGCGGATTGTCGGGAGACAGTTTCAACGCCTGCTGAAAATCCTTCTCGGCAAGCGGCCACTGCTTCGCGCGCTCGTAGC
Organism: Hyphomicrobiales bacterium; assembly: GCA_016713235.1. Lineage (GTDB taxonomy): Bacteria > Pseudomonadota > Alphaproteobacteria > Rhizobiales > Xanthobacteraceae. Next base: position 62,985 of record JADJPN010000001.1, read on the forward strand.
TCATGCCGCGGTAGTAATAGATCGCCCAATGCTCGCGCTTGGGTTCACCCACCGTTTTCAGGATTTTTGAGTAACCATCGGCGGCTTCGGTGTAGCGCTTTCCGGCACGCAACACGTTGGCATAGGCGAACATGCCTTCGATGTCGTCCGGCTTTTCTTCGGCAAGCGCGGCCAGGCGCTCGCGCGCTTCGTCTTTCTTTTCCAGAACGTCAAGATTAAGCGCGCGCTGGATCATCGCCTTGCGCTTGAGCGGCGAACTTTCGGGAACGCGATCGTAGGTCTCGATCGCCATTTCGTACTTCTTCGTCGCCTCGAACAAGCTGCCGAGCGCGACAACCGCGAGCGGATGCTCGGGGTTCAAATAGATCGCAAGCTGGAGATAGACCATACCGAGGTCTTCGCCGCCCTGCTCCTGACTCAGCGCGGAACCGAGCCCATAGAGCGCTTCCGAAGCGCCGGTGGCCGCGTTCGACACCAACGGCGTGAGCTTGCCGCTCGTTTTCAACTCGGCAAGGGCGCTGTCGATCAACGGATGACGCACGAGCGCGCGCGAGAAATCGCCGTAGACCTTTTCGGCATCCTCCACGCGGCCGGCGCGGGCCAGGATGCGGGCATAAGCATCGACGTTACGCAGCGAGTTCGGATCGATGGAGCGCACACGCTCCATCCGCTTCAGCGCTTCGTTGCGCTGGTTCGCGAGATCCAGCATCAGGCCGGCATGCAGGTTCTTGTAGAGCCCGTACCATTCCGGTCCGGAGAGCTTGTCGATCTGCGCAATTCCGTTCTTGAAATTGTTCGAGCCGTACCAGCTCCAGCCCGTGAGCAGCGTCGCTGTGAGATCGGCGATCGGCCCTTGGCCGGCGATCGCCAGATGCGTGCGCGCCTGTGCGAACTGGTTCGCCTTCAACGCTTTCACGCCGAGCGCAAGCCGCGCAATGCGGTGCGACCGATCGACTGCGATCAGGCGTTCGGCGAGCGGAAAGGATTCCTCAGCCGAGCCGCTTTGCAGGGTGACGAGGAAAGTGAGTTCAAGCAGATCCGGGTTCTTCGGGTCCGTGCGCAGCACCGAGCGATAGAAAGCCGACGCCGACGAAACATCGCGCTCGGAGCGCGCGATGCGCGCAGCCAGATAGCTTCCGGAGGGCGAGGAAATGTGAAACTCGGGCAGCCGCGGCATCTGAGCCTGCGCTGCGACGGAAACCGAAGCGAACAACAGCGCGACCGCGCCGAAGTGGAATGAAGTCCGCAAGACGCTGCGAGGCTGCATCAACGCCCTTCTCCTGTAACTTCTGTGAAAACACGGCCCAAAAGGGCGAATATCGCGGCACCATGCCCCCGATTCATGGCTATCGCAAGGACACGAAGCGCCGTATTTGCGGGCGGAATCGACTGGCGGGACGCCTTTGCTATACCCCTCGTCCGTCTACTTTGGATGCAATGATGACTTCACGACCGAGCGCTCCGGCAAAGATCAATTTGTTCCTCCACGTGGGCTCCGCCCGCGCCGACGGGTATCACCCGATCGAAAGCCTCGTTGCTTTCGCAGACTGCGGCGACGATCTGCAATTTTCGCCAGGCGGCGATGCGTTTTCGATTCAGGTCAGCGGCCCCTTTGCAAAAGCGGCCGGCGACCCCGAACAGAATCTTGTTCTCAAAGCAGCACGGGCGCTGAAGAAAAAGCTTCCGGGGATCGGCGGCGGAAAATTCTCGCTCACGAAGAATCTACCGGCAGGCGCCGGGCTCGGCGGCGGGTCTTCCGACGCGGCCGCGGCGCTGCGGTTGATCGCGAAGGAAAACTCGGTCGCGCTGAACGACCCAGCGCTTTATGAGGCGGCACTTGCGTGCGGGGCGGATGTCCCGGTTTGTCTCGAGCGGAAAGCGCGGCTGATTTCCGGAATCGGCGAAGTGCTCTCCGCGCCGGTTTCAATTCCAGCGCTGCACGCGGTGCTTGTCTGGCCCGCCGCCCACGTCTCAACGCCTGCCGTTTATCGCGCGTTTGATGAGGCAGAAATCCCACGCTCCACCGAATTCGGTATCAAGGCAAGCGAAATCCCGCTCGAGCAAAACGCATTCGTCAAATTCCTCAAAAAACAGAACAACGATCTCACGCGCGCAGCCTGGCGCGTCACGCCGCATGTCGCGGAAGCCGAAGCCACGCTACGCGCAGTCGACCACACGAGATTGATCCGCATCAGCGGTTCGGGGTCGGCCTTGTTTGCGATTTATGAAGCCGCATCGGACGCGGAAACGGAAGCCGCCGCTGTCAGCGCAAGATACCCGGACTGGTGGGTGAAGGCGACTATGCTGCGCTGAGCAGCGCGTTCAGTGCGCTCTGGCCACGCAGAAATCCACGACATCGAGCAACGCCTGCTTGCCGTTTGAAGACGGGAAAATCGCGAGCGCGTCTTTCGCAATCGCGCCGTAATGGCGCGCGCGCTCGACGGTATCTTCCAACGCGCGATGCTTCTTGAGAAGCTCGATCGCGCTCGAGATCGCCGTCCGCGATATCGCCGCCCTGAATGCACTTCTTCCAGAACGCGCGATCGGTCTCGCTGCCACGGCGGAACGCGAGGATAACGGGAAGCGTGATTTTTCCCTCACGGAAATCGTCGCCGACATTCTTGCCTATTTTCGCACGGCTACCGCCGTAATCGAGCGCGTCATCGACAAGCTGGAAAGCAATGCCGAGATTGTTGCCGAACGAGCAGCAGGCTTCCTGTTCCGCTTTCGGCCGTTCCGCGATTACCGGGCCCACTTCGCAAGCGGCCGCGAACAACTCCGCGGTCTTTGCGCGGATCACGGCAAGATACGCGTCTTCCGTAGTGTCGAGATTCTTGGCTGCCGCAAGCTGCATCACCTCGCCTTCGGCAATTACGGCGGCGGCGGTGGAAAGGATTTCGAGCGCACGGAGATTGCCGACCTCGACCATCATCCGGAACGCCTGACCGAGCAGAAAATCGCCGACCAGCACGCTTGCCTCGTTGCCCCAGACCATGCGCGCGGAAGGCTTGCCGCGGCGAAGTTCGCTCTCATCCACCACATCGTCATGCAGGAGCGTCGCGGTGTGCATGAATTCGACCGAGGCCGCGAGATTGATGTGGCCGGTGCCGCGATATCCGGCGAGCACGGCGGTCGCCAAGGTCAGCATCGGCCGCAGGCGCTTGCCGCCCGAAGAGATCAGGTGGTTCGCGACCTCCGGAATCATGGTCACGTCCGAGCCGGTGCGGCTCAGAATCAGTTCGTTGACCTTTTGCAGATCGGAACGAACGAGGCTGCTCAGGCGTTCGATGGAAGGCTCAGGCGCCTCAAAAGGCAGAACAACGGCCACTTGGATTAACACTCCATTTGCTGCACCTTAATAAGCGCACCCCATCCCTACAACTGCCACGGCGCCGCCGCTTTCCCCCGGCACGGGCTTGCGGCATAGATAGTGGCGCCGCCGGGCGCCATTTTTTTGGAGAACCAAGATGCTCACCCGGACTGCCGCCAAGTCCAAAAGCGTACCCCGCGTCCGTCTGCCGCAAGGCCTGAAGATCGCAGTGATCGTGCCTTGCTACAACGAAGAGGCGGCAATCGGTACGGTCGTGGAGCAATTCCGCGCGGCGCTGCCTGGCGCGCACATCTATGTCTACGACAACAACTCCACGGACGGGACCATTGCCGCCGCGAAGAAAGCCGGCGCCATCGTCGGGATCGAGACGCGGCAGGGCAAAGGCCATGTCGTACGGCGCATGTTCAGCGACATCGACGCCGACGTTTATGTGATGATCGACGGCGATGCGACCTATGACGCGCCAAGCGCGCCGAAGATGATCGATATGCTGGTCGCAGAGAAGCTTGACATGGTGGTCGGCGCGCGGGTCGATCAGGAAAAGGCGGCCTATCGTCCCGGACACCGCTTCGGCAACTGGATTCTTACCGGGTTCGTGAAGCGCATTTTCGGAAAAAGCTTCAACGACATTCTTTCGGGCTATCGCATCTTCTCGCGGCGTTTCGTGAAATCCTTCCCGGCGCTCTCGACCGGATTCGAAATCGAAACCGAACTGACGGTGCATTCGCTCGAACTGGGAATGCCGGTCGCGGAGATCGAGACGCCATATTATGCGCGGCCCGAAGGCTCGGCCTCGAAACTGAACACCTATCGCGACGGCATTCGCATTTTGTGGACTATCGGAAAACTGTTCCGCACCGAACGGCCGATGCAGTTCTTTTCCTTGATCTCGTTCCTGTTCGCGACGCTTTCGATTTGGGTCATGATCCCGGTTTTCCAGACCTTCCTGAAAACCGGACTCGTCCCGCGGCTGCCGACCGCAATTCTTGCGACCGCGCTGATGCTGCTCTCGTTCCTGTCGCTGATGTCGGGTCTGATCCTGGACACGGTTTCGCGTGGACGCCGCGAGTTCAAGCGGCTCACGTATCTCTCCTATCCGGCGCCGGGAAACGATCGCTGATTTATGCATGAGCTTGTCCGCACCAACGACGCCGTGCTGATCACCGCGATCGAAGCGCTGCTGAAGTCCGCGAATATTCCCTGCTTCGTTGCCGATCAGAACATGAGTGTGATGGAAGGCTCGCTCGGCTTTCTGCCGCGCCGCGTGCTCGTGCCGGACGATCAGAAAGAGCGCGCGAAGAACCTGCTGACGGAAGCCGGCTATGGCGGCGAGCTGAAATCGGACTGAGATGACGAACTCCGACGACGCGATCCTCGGCGGGCGCCTGAAACTCTTGCAGCCGCGCGAAGGTCATCGCGCAGGACATGATGCCGTCCTGCTTGCCGCGGCTGCGCCAAAAGCGAAACTTGTGCTCGAACTCGGCGCTGGCGTTGGCACCGCGGGGCTTGCTCTGATCGTTCGCGAGGCTGCGGAAATGGTCACGCTCGTCGAAATCGATCCGGAGCTTTCCGAGCTTTCCTCACAGAATGCGTATCGCAACGGCCTTTCCAATGCGGTGCGCGTGGTACGCGGGGATATCGCCGAGGAGCTACCGTTGCAGGTGGACGCCTACGATCTCGTGATCATGAACCCGCCCTTCAACGACGCCGCGACGTCGCGGCCCTCTCCGAACTTCTCCCGCGCCCGGGCGCATGTCGCCGATTCAACGACGATCGAGCGCTGGATCGCGCGCGCGTCGCGTTACTGCAAAGCCGGCGGCTGCGTAACGATCATCCATCGGCCGGAAGCGACATTACCAATCCTTAAGTCGATGGATGGGCGCTTCGGTGCTATCGAAATGATCCCGGTATTTCCAAAACCGGAAGCCGCCGCCATCCGCCTGATCATGCGGGCCATTAAAGGGCGAAAGACGCCAACCAGGATGCTTCCCGGCATCACTCTCAACGACAGCAATGGAACACCCAGCGCGTTCGCGGAACGAATCCTCCGCGGTGGCGCTTCGATATTCGGAGATTGATTCATGGCGCGCGGCGATAAATACGGTTTCTTTTCACGCCTGTTCCGCAGGCGGCCGGTTGTACCGGTGGTGCGGCTTTCCGGGCCGATCGGCATGAACATGCCGCTCGTCTCCTCGATGTCGCTCGCCTCGGTTGGAAAGCAACTCGACCGCGCCTTCGCCTACAAGAAAGCAGCGGCGGTTGCGCTTGTCGTGAACTCGCCCGGCGGCGCGCCGACGCAATCACATCTGATCCATCAGCGCATTCGCCAGCTTGCGGAGAAGAACAAGAAGAAGGTTATCGTCTTCGTCGAAGACGTCGCGGCGAGCGGCGGTTACATGATCTCCTGCGCGGGCGACGAAATCATCGCCGATAACTATTCGATCGTCGGCTCGATCGGCGTCGTGTCGGCGAGTTTCGGCTTCGAGAAGATGATCAAAAAACTCGGCATTGAGCGGCGTGTTTACACCGCCGGCAACAGCAAGCGGCAGCTTGACGCTTTTCTTCCTGAAAAGCCCGAAGACATTCAGCGTCTGAAGGCCTTGCAGGAAGCGATCCACGCCGACTTCATCGCGCTCGTGAAGAAGAGCCGCGGCAAGCGGCTCACGACTAACGACAAGACTTTGTTCAATGGCGAATACTGGCTCGCCGAACAGGCGATGAAATACGGCCTGATCGACGGCATCGGAGATCTGCGCGGCACGTTGCAGAAACGCTTCGGCAAGAACGTGGTGACGCCCTTGATTGCGCCATCGAGCGGATTTCTCGCCCGTCGCATTCCGGGCATGTCCGGCGCTATACTGCCCGACAATTGGGCGAAGACGGCGCTGGCAGCAGCTGAAGAGCGTGCGCTGTGGGGCCGTTACGGCCTGTAGCTTGCGAAACGAGGGATAGAAATGCCTCCTCTGGTTGTCTGGTTGATCGGCGCGGCCGGTGCCGTGATCGGGGCAAAGCTCTGGTCGATGGCCGAGAAGAAAGCCAACGACGATCTCGAACGTGCGCGCGTCGCCGAGGAAAGCGAAGTGCGCAAGCTCGAGCGCGATCCTGTGAGCGGCACGTATCGCCCGCGGAAATCATAGCCCATCATGTTGCAGAAGCCCGACAGCCCGGAAAATGTCACGCGCTTTCCCCAACTTCGGGACAAGCGCTGGCTGGGTTCTATCGGGTTGTTCGCTGTACTCGTGGCAGCGTTCGGCTGGTATTTTCTCGGTAACAGCGGCGACAATATCGCGTCTTATCGCACGCAGCCCGTCGTCAAAGGCGATCTCGAAAAGACCGTGACCGCGCTCGCGCAAGTCCGTCCTAAAACCTTTGTCGATGTCGGCACGCAGGTTTCGGGGCAACTGCGCAAGGTCGAAGTCGAGATCGGCGACACGGTCAAGCAGGGCCAATTGCTCGCGCAGATCGATCCCACGGTTTACCAGACCCGCGTGCTTGCCGATCGCGCAAAAATAGAAAATCTGAAAGCACAACTCGAACAGGCTCAAGCGCAGCTCGGACTGGATCAGGCGCGCGAGGAGCGTGCGCGATCGCTTTATTCCACGAACGCAACCAGCAAAGACGCGTTTGAGCTTGCGACCGCGAACCTGAAGATCAACCAGGCCAAAATCTCCGCCTTCGAGGCCCAGATCAAGGAGATGGAAGCGACGCTCGCAGGCGACGAAGCCAATCTCAACTACACGAAGATTTATGCGCCGCAGGCCGGCACCATCGTCAACCAGATCGCGTTCGAAGGGCAGACGCTGAACGCAAACCAGACCGCGCCGATCATCGTCCGCATCGCCGATCTCGACATCATGACCGTCTGGGCGCAGGTCGCCGAAGCCGACGTGCCGCGCGTCACCGCCGGGATGCCGGTTTATTTCACGACGCTCGGCATGCCAGATAAACGGTTCACCGCGACGGTGCGGCAGGTTTATCCGACGCCGGAAACGGTCAACGACGTCATTTTGTATAACGTGCTGATCGACGTTCCGAACAAGGAACGCGAACTGATGACCAACATGACGGCGCAGGTGTTCTTCGTACTTGGCTCGGTCAAGGACGCCGTGCTGGTGCCGGTTTCCGCGCTGCGACCGCATCCGCGCGATAAAGACGCGTATTTTGTCCGTGTGCTCGAAAATGGCACGGTGAAGCCGAAGCGCGTGACGATCGGTTTGCAGGATCGCAATCTTGCCGAAGTCAAAAGCGGTCTCAACGCCGGCGAAGAGGTGATCGTCGGAGCCATCCGGCAGAACGAACAGAAGGCGAAGGGATTCGGCTTCTCGAAGTTCGGACGATGAACGCCGCGCAGTATCAGAAGCGCGCGTCGCAGGCAGGCCGCACCGAAGCGCCACGGCCCGCATTGATCGAAATCGAGAACGTCACCAAGCATTACACGCAAGGCACGACAGCGGTGCGCGCGCTCGACGGCGTTTCGCTAAACATCGACGCCGGCGAACTCGTTGCAATCATGGGGCAGTCGGGCTCCGGCAAGTCGACGCTGATGAACATCATCGGCTGCCTCGACCGGCCGACCAGCGGCCGTTATCGCGTGAGCGGCGTCGACGTCTCGACGCTTTCTCCGGATGAGCTTGCCGCACTGCGCTGTCACACGTTCGGTTTCGTGTTTCAGCGCTTCAATCTGCTTCCCGAGATCACGGCATCGGAAAACGTGCAAATTCCCGCGGCCTATGCGGGGCGTGCAAAACACGAGCGCGCGAGCCGCGCACAGGCTCTGCTTTCGCGTCTGGGTCTTGGCGAACGCGTGCATCACCGCCCTACCGAACTTTCCGGCGGCCAGCAGCAGCGCGTCTCGATTGCGCGCGCACTCATGAACGAGGCGCCGGTCATACTCGCCGACGAACCGACCGGCGCGCTGGACACGCGCTCGGGCGAAGACGTGCTCGGATTGCTGAAAGAGCTGCATCGCGAGGGCCGCACCGTGATCGTGATCACGCACAACCCGGAAATCGCGGGGCATTGCGACCGCACGATTCACATCGCCGATGGCAAGATCACCTCGGACGAGCGCAAGACGAAGAAACCCGCCGCTGCCGCCTCCGACTTCAAACTCGATCTTGCCGCGCGGAACCGCTGGCTACCGGATCTGGTCGAAGCGGCGAAGATGGCGCTGAACTCGATGCGGGTGAATCTTTTCCGCACCGCGCTGACGCTGCTTGGCGTCGTGATCGGCGTCGCGGCGGTCGTCGCGATGCTAGCCATCGGCGACGGCTCCAAGCAGCAGGTGCTGGAACGCATTTCTTCCATGGGGACGAATTTGCTCGTCGTGCGGCCAGGAGCGGCGCGCGTACGCGGCTCCGGCGACATTGCAACGCTGGTCGAAGAAGATGCGCGGGCCATTTCCGAACTTTCGTCAGTTGCCGCGATCTCGCCGGAGCGCGCAACACGCGCAACGGTGCGCTTCGGCAACGTCGATTATCAAACGCTGATCCTCGGGGCATGGCCGGGTTACACGCAGGCGCGCGACTGGGCACTCGCGGAAGGCAGCTTCGTCTGCGAAGACGATGTGAAGGGTTACGCGCCGGTAATCGTGCTCGGCCAGACCGTCGCGCGGACACTGTTTCCGCAAGGCGAAAGTCCGGTCGGGAAATATCTACTCGTGCGAAACGTGCCGTTCGAAATCGTCGGCGTTCTCGCGCAGCGCGGCGCGACGCCGTGGGGCACCGACCAGGACGATATCGCGGTCATGCCGTTATCGACCGGCTACATGCGGCTCTTCGGCAAGCGTTATCTGCAATCGATCACGGTGCTGGTCGGCGACTCGAACGAGATCAAGGAAACCGAAACCGCGATCGAGAAGCTGCTTACCGAGCGCCATCGCGGCGTGGTCGATTTCCAGATCAGAAACACATCGTCGATTCTGGAAACCGCGCTCGCGACACAGGACACGCTGACGATCCTGCTCGCCTCCGTCGCGGCGATATCGCTGCTCGTCGGCGGCATCGGCGTCATGAACATCATGCTCGTCTCCGTCACCGAACGAACGCGCGAGATCGGCGTGCGCATGGCGACCGGCGCGCGGATGGGCAATATCCTGCTTCAGTTCAACACCGAGGCGCTCGTCGTTTGCGGAATCGGCGGTCTTGTCGGCGTACTGCTCGGCATCACGGTCGCGCTGATCGTGCAGAGTTTCGGCGTCGCGGTGCTGCTATCGCCACTCCCCGCGATCCTCGCTTTCTCTTGCGCCTTCCTGACCGGCCTGCTGTTCGGCTATCTGCCAGCACGCAAAGCCGCGCAGATGGACCCCGTGGTTGCGCTTTCCTACGAGTAGCTTGCCTTCGCTCGGGCTCCTGCCTAGGGTCGCGCCGATTTTCCAACCGGCGCAAACATGCTCGATAAAACCGATCCGCTCTCGCCTTCCCGCTCGTTTCAGGGCCTGATCCTCGCACTCCAGAATTTCTGGGCATCGCGCGGCTGCGTGATTTTGCAACCCTATGACATGGAGATGGGAGCCGGCACGTTTCATCCCGCGACGACGCTGCGCGCGCTTGGACCGAAGCCGTGGAACGTCGCTTACGTGCAACCCTCGCGCCGTCCGAAAGACGGGCGCTATGGCGAAAACCCGAACCGGCTCCAGCACTATTATCAGTATCAAGTGATCCTGAAGCCGTCGCCGCCGAATTTACAGGACCTCTACCTGCAATCGCTGGCTGCCATCGGCATCGACGCGAAGGTGCACGACATCCGCTTCGCCGAAGACGACTGGGAAAGCCCGACGCTCGGCGCGTGGGGTTTGGGGTGGGAATGCTGGTGCGACGGCATGGAAGTTTCGCAGTTCACTTACTTCCAGCAGGTCGCGGGCTTCGAGTGCGCGCCGGTTTCGGGCGAACTCACCTACGGCCTTGAGCGCCTCGCGATGTACGTGCAGGGCGTCGAGAACGTCTATGACCTGAACTTCAACGGACTCGAAGGCGACAGACGCGTCACCTACGGCGACGTGTTCCTGCAAGCCGAGAAAGAATACTCGAAGCACAACTTCGAAGTTGCAGACACCGCGATGCTATTCGAGCAGTTCAAGATGGCGGAGAGCGCCTGCAAGAAATATCTCGACGCCGGCTGGAAAGACGGAAAACAGGAAGAGCACCTGATGGCGCTTCCCGCTTATGACCAGTGCATCAAGGCGAGCCATGCCTTTAACCTGCTCGATTCGCGCGGCGTGATTTCCGTCACCGAGCGACAGAGTTACATTCTGCGCGTGCGCGAACTTGCGAAGGCTTGCGGTGCCGCGTGGCTGAAAACCGAAGGAGGCCGCGCATGAGCACGCCGAAGACCTTGCTGCAAATGTCCGGCGCGCCGCTGGAGCCGGGGAAGTTTTCGGAAAGTGCGGTCATCATCGTCGACGCGCAGAACGAATATGTGAGCGGCAAGCTGCCGCTCGTGAACATCGCGCCCGCACTCGACAACATTGCGATCCTGCTCAAAGCCGCGCGCGCAGCGAACGCGCCCATCATTCATGTGCAGCACAAAGGCCGTGCGGGCGGCATGTTCGATCCGGGCGCGGACGCTTTCAAGCTGGCGCCGCAGGCAGCAAGCCAAAACGGCGAAGCGATCGTCGAGAAACCGCTGCCGAACGCTTTTGCACAGACGAACTTGCAGGATCTGCTTACGAAGACCGGGAAGAAACAACTCATCATTGCCGGTTTCCAGACGCATATGTGCATTTCCTCCACCGCTCGCGCCGCGCTGGATCTCGGCTACCGGACGACCGTTGTCAGCGACGCCGCGGCGACGCGCGACCTGCCGGACCCGACCGGCGGCCCTGCACTTTCGGCGGCAGACTTGCACCGCGCAGCGCTCGCTGGGCTTGCCGACCGTTTTGCGATTGTCGCGAAGCTCGCTGAGCTGAAAGCTTGAGATGCCCGACCTTCTCCTAGAATTGTTCTCCGAAGAAATTCCCGCGCGCATGCAGCGCCAGGCCGCGGAGAACCTCAAAAAGCTCGTAACCGATGCACTGGTGAACGGCGGCCTCGTCTATGAAGGCGCGAAGGCTTTCGTGACGCCGCGGCGGCTCGCGCTCTCGATCCATGGCCTGCCCGCCAAGCAGCCGGACCTGAAAGAAGAAAAGAAAGGCCCGCGCGTCGGCGCACCCGATGGCGCGATCCAGGGCTTTCTGAAAGCCGCTGGCCTGCAATCCATCTCGGAAGCGAAAGTCCAGAACGACAAGAAGGGCGACTTCTATATCGCCATCACCGAGAAGAAGGGCCGTGCGACGCAGGAAGTCATTGCGGAGCTGATCCCCTCGATCGTCCGCTCGTTCCCCTGGCCGAAGTCGATGCGCTGGGGCTCCGGCAACCTGATCTGGGTGCGGCCGCTGCACTCCATCATCTGCACCTTTGGGCCTGAAACCGAAGAGCCGGAAGTCGTGCGCTTCGATATCGGCGGCGTGCAGTCCGGCAACACCACGCTGGGCCACCGGGTGATGTCGTCCGGCGAGATCACCGTGAAGCGATTAGAGGACTACGCGAGGAAGCTGGAAGCCGCGCGCGTCGTCCTCGACGCGGACCGCCGCAAGGAGATCATCCTTGCCGATGCAAAGAACATCGCACTCGCGCAAGGGCTCGAACTTGTCGAGGACGAAGCGTTACTCGAAGAAGTCGCGGGCCTCGTCGAATGGCCGGTCGTGCTGGTCGGAGAATTCGAGAAGGAATTTCTGGACATTCCCTCGGAAGTAATCCGCGCGACCATCCGCATCAACCAGAAATGCTTTGTCCTGCGCGACCCGAAGAGCGGAAAGCTCGCGAATAAATTCATTCTGGTCTCGAACCTAGAGGCCACCGACGGCGGCGAAGCGATCAAGGCCGGCAATGCGCGCGTAATCCGCGCGCGTCTCTCGGACGCGAAGTTCTTCTGGGACACCGACCGCAAGACCAAGCTGGAAGCGCGGCTACCCAAATTCGAGCAGATCACCTTCCACGAAAAGCTCGGCACGCAGGCCGCGCGCATCGAGCGCATTGCAAAGCTCGCGAAGGAACTGGCGCCGGTCGTGAAAGCCGATCCGGCGAAAGCCGAGAAAGCCGCGCGGCTCGCGAAGGCCGATCTGCTTACCGAAGTCGTTGGCGAGTTTCCCGAAGTGCAGGGCCTGATGGGCAAGTATTATGCGCTTGCCGAAGGCATCGACGCCGACGTCGCGACCGCGAGTGAAGAACACTACAAGCCGCAAGGACCCACAGACCGCGTTCCCAGCGCGCCGGTCTCGGTCGCAGTTGCGCTTGCGGACAAGCTCGACACGCTGGCCGGATTCTGGGCGATCAACGAAAAGCCGACCGGCTCGAAAGATCCTTACGCGCTGCGCCGTGCGGCGCTCGGCGTGATCCGCATTGTACTCGACAACAAATTGAGATTGCCGCTACTTGGTGGAGCGTTCCGCAAAGCGCTCGCGGCATTGCCAGCCATGCCAGACCCGAAAAACGTCAAAGACGCTCCGAGCATCTCACCGGAAGAAGACCTGCTGGGCTTCTTCGGCGACCGTCTCAAGGTTTATCTGCGCGATGCCGGCGCGCGGCACGATCTGGTCGATGCCGTATTCGCGCTGGAGGGACAGGACGATCTCGTGCTGATCGTCCGCCGGGTCGAAGCACTTGGAAAATTCCTGGATACCGAAGACGGGAAAAATCTGCTCGCCGGCTACAAGCGCGCGGCGAACATCCTCTCGATCGAAGAGAAGAAAGATAAGACGACCTACGCCGGCGAGCCGGATGCCTTGAAGCTGACGGCGCCCGAAGAAAAAGCGCTTGCCGCCGCGATCAAAACTGCGGAAAGCGAAATCGAAGCCGCGCTGAAAAGCGAGGATTTCGGAGCCGCGATGCGTGCGATGGCCAAGCTCCGCGCACCGGTCGACGGCTTCTTCGACAAGGTGATCGTGAATGCCGACGACAAGGCGGTGCGCGAGAACCGCCTCAAGCTGCTCAACAGAATCCGCGAAGCGACGCGCCACGTCGCCGACTTCTCGCGCATCGAGGGCTAGCTTCTTCGTCGCCGGTCTCCTGCGGTAAAAAGCAAAACGGGCGGCCCGAGGGCCGCCCGTTTCGTTTGAACCGAATGTTTCGTCAAAGACCCTTCATCGTGACACCGGCCACCAGCACGAGATAGCCGATGACCGAGACCCAAAACATGTTCGGGGTGATGTAGGGAATCGGCGTGAAGCGGCTGATGATCGCGAGTGCCACGATAATCAGCGACAAGAGAAAAATGACGACCTTCGGTGCGCCAAGATTCATGGAAGCCCCCATAAAAACGGCCCCATTTGCGGAGCCGGTTCTAATCTTGACCGGATTCCAGCGAACGCGCCATGACGCGGCTGTGCATTGCGAGCACCGCTGTTGCAGCGCACGGCGCGAGGCGTTAAGCCTTCCGCATCGCAAAATAGCTTCCGGTATTTCCGCATGACGAAATGGGTTTACGGCTTCGGCGACGGCAAGGCTGAAGGCAAAAGCGGAATGAAAGAACTGCTCGGCGGCAAAGGTGCAAACCTCGCCGAGATGTCGAACCTCGGCCTGCCGGTGCCGCCGGGCTTCACGATCACCACGGAAGCCTGCGTTCATTACTACTCGAACAAGAACGCTTATCCCGACGGCCTGAAGCGCGAAGTCGAGGCCGCGCTTGCCGCGGTCGAGAAAATTACCGGACGCAAATTCGGCAGTGACACGGACCCCCTGCTCGTCTCGGTGCGCTCCGGTGCGCGCGCCTCGATGCCAGGCATGATGGATACGGTCCTCAATCTCGGCCTCAACGACAAGACCGTGGAAGCGCTCGCGAAATCCGCGAACGACAAGCGCTTCGCCTACGATTCCTATCGCCGCTTCATTCAGATGTATTCGAACGTCGTGCTCGACGTCGATCATCATAATTTCGAAGATATTCTCGAAGACTTCAAAGACCAGAAGGGCTTCGTGCTCGACACCGATCTGAACGCGGATGACTGGGCTGAAGTCATCACGCTCTATAAGACGCGCGTACAGGAAGAGTACGGCAAGCCGTTTCCGCAGGACCCGCACGAGCAGTTGTGGGGCGCGATCGGCGCGGTGTTCGGCTCATGGATGAATGCGCGCGCGGTGACGTACCGCCGCCTGCATGGAATCCCCGAATCCTGGGGCACGGCAGTCAATGTGCAGGCCATGGTGTTCGGCAATATGGGCGAAGACTCCGCCACCGGGGTCGCCTTCACGCGCAACCCCTCGACCGGCAAGAAAGAAATCTACGGCGAGTTCCTTGTGAACGCGCAAGGCGAGGATGTCGTCGCCGGCATACGCACGCCGCAAAATCTGACGGAAGATGCGCGCAAAGAAGCCGGCTCCGACAAGCCGTCGCTGGAAAGCGTGATGCCTTCGACCTTCGCGCATCTTAAGGACATCTTCGCGAAACTGGAGCGGCACTACGCCGACATGCAGGACATCGAGTTCACGGTCGAGAAATCGAAACTGTGGATGCTGCAAACGCGCTCGGGCAAGCGTACCGCGAAGGCTTCGCTGCGCATCGCCGTCGAGATGGCAAACGAAGGCGTGATCACCAAGGAACAGGCGATCAACCGCATCGAAGCCGGCGCGCTCGACCAATTGCTGCATCCGACCATCGACCCGAAAGCAGAGCGCAAGATCGTCGCGAACGGCCTTCCCGCTTCGCCAGGCGCGGCCTCGGGCGAGATCGTGTTCTCCGCTGACGAAGCGGAAGCGGCGAAGGGTTCCGGCCGCAAAGTTATTCTCGTTCGCGTCGAGACCTCGCCGGAAGACATTCACGGCATGCACGCGGCGGAAGGCATTCTGACGACACGCGGCGGCATGACCTCGCATGCGGCGGTCGTCGCACGCGGCATGGGTAAGCCCTGCGTTTCCGGTGCGGGCTCGGTCCGCATCGACTACGCCGCGAAGACGCTGAGCGTCGGCCCGGTCACGCTCAAAGCGGGCGATGTCATCACCATCGACGGCGCGCAGGGACAGGTCTTGCAAGGCCGCGTGCCGATGATCGAGCCGGAGCTGACCGGCGAATTCGCGACGCTCATGGAATGGGCCGACAAAGTACGCAAGCTCGGTGTGCGCGCTAACGCCGACACGCCCGCGGATGCGAAAGCCGCGCGCAATTTTGGCGCCGGAGGGCATCGGCCTTTGCCGCACCGAACATATGTTCTTCGACGACGACCGCATTCTCGCGGTGCGCGAGATGATTTTGGCGGACGACGAAAAGAGCCGCCGCAAAGCGCTCGACAAGCTGCTGCCCGCGCAGCGTTCGGACTTCATCGCACTGTTCGAGACGATGAAGGGTCTTCCCGTCACGATCCGGCTGCTCGACCCGCCGCTGCACGAATTCCTGCCGCATACCGACAAGGACATGGCGGAAGTAGCGAGCGCACTCGGCACCGATGTGAAGAAGTTAGCCGGCCGCAAGGCGGAGCTTTCCGAATTCAACCCGATGCTCGGTTTCCGTGGCTGCCGTCTTGCGATTGCATTCCCCGAGATCGCCGAGATGCAGGCGCGCGCGATTTTCGAAGCCGCCGTGCATGCCGGCAAAACCACCGGCGCGCCGGTAATGCCGGAAGTCATGGTGCCCTTGATCGCAACCAAGGCCGAGTTCGATATCGTCAAAGCCCGCATCGACGCGATGGCGGAAGCGGTGATGACCGAGACAAAGTCGAAGATCGAGTATCAGGTCGGCACCATGATCGAGTTGCCGCGCGCCTGCCTGCGCGCGGAAGAAATCGCGCAGACGGCCGAGTTCTTCTCCTTCGGCACCAACGACCTGACGCAGACCGCGTTCGGCATTTCGCGCGACGACGCGGCGATCTTCCTCAACACGTATCTCGCCAAGGGTATCCTCCCGATCGACCCTTTCATTTCGATCGATCGCGGCGGCGTCGGGGAGCTGGTGAAGATCGGCGTCGAGCGCGGGCGCAAGTCGCGGCCCGACATCAAGCTTGGCATCTGCGGCGAGCATGGCGGCGATCCGGCTTCGGTCGCTTTTTGTCACGAAACCGGGCTCGACTATGTTTCCTGCTCCCCGTTCCGGGTGCCCATCGCGCGCCTTGCGGCAGCGCAGGCGGCACTGGGCAAAGAACTCGTTAGCGAGGCGTAACGGGATACGATGGGCGTCCCTTCGTTCAGGGAATTGCGCGAAGGCGGCAAGCTACACTCGCCCGCGCGGCTCGCCGCAATCGAAACCGAAGCCGGCTCGCCCGCGCTCGCGGCGCTTCTCGACGAAGCCTGCGCACAACCGAAAGCCCATGTGCTCGGCCTCACCGGCACGCCGGGCGTCGGCAAGTCGACATTGATCAACGCGCTGATTCGCGCGGGCGCGCGTCGCGAACAAGACCATCGCCGTGATCGCGGTCGATCCTTCGTCCAAAGCGACCGGCGGCGCTGCTCGGCGACCGCGCGCGCATGACGACAAACCCGGACGACAAAGGCGTGTTCGTGCGCTCGATGGCGGCGCGAGACCGGCTCGGTGGAATTTCGAACGAAACGATTGCCGCGGCTGTCCTGATGCGTGCGCTCTATGACCGCGTGATCGTGGAAACAGTCGGCGTCGGCCAGTCGGAGTCAGACATTGCGGGCATCGCGGACACGGTTCTGCTGTGCATTCAACCGGGCGCGGGCGACTCGCTTCAGTTCATGAAGGCCGGGGTCATGGAATTGCCGGATGTCGTCGCCGTGACCAAAGGCGATCTCGGCGCAGCCGCACGGCGGGCGCGAGCGGATGTCGAAGGTGCGTTAGGACTTTCCGCGCGGGGCGAATGGTCCGCGCCGGTCGTGACAATCTCCGCCACGGCTGGCGAAGGATTGGACCAGCTCGACGATGCGATTGCGAAACATGCCGCCTTCCTGAACCAGGGCAATCGACGCGGGAAAAAACTGCAAGAACAGGAGACGGCCTGGGTCGCAGAGGCGATCAAGGCCCGTTTCGGCAGCGAAGGACTGGACGCCTCGCGGGCGATAAAAGTAAACGCGGCCGGGCCGTTTTCCCGCGAGGTCGCGCTTGGCGAGGCGCTTCGCGCGCGGCTTTTCTCATTAACCGGCAAGTAACCCTGATTACGCGATAAATCCGGCCAGTAGAGTAAGCGTTGCGTAGGTCGTCATGCGTAGCCGGAACCGGCAAGCGCCGCGAAAGCGGCCTTCATATTTGCGTTATGCGCTTGCGCCTGCGCTTTTTCTTCTCGGCACGCAGCAAGCCGCCTATCAGGATTTAGGAAGTCTGCTCGCGAAAGAAGCGAACATCGCCGAGCGCGCCCGCGCACATCTGATGCAGGGTGCCCTGTCCTCGCTTAAAACCGCGACACTGTCGCTGCCGACCAATAGCTTTTTCGCGCTTCCGGAAGGGCCGCTCAAGACGACGCCGCGTTTCGACCCGGATATCACCGGCTCGATTCCGCCCGCGCAACTTGCCATCGACGCGAAGCCCTCGATCTCGGCAGCCGTCGAGCGAACCAACAAAGCCGACCGCATGCTGGTTCCGCGCAAGCCGGGTGCGCTTCCACAACCCGAACTTGCCCTGTCACTCGAAACCGAGGCATCGCCCGAACCGGAGTCGATTTTTGAGTTCGACGACGAGCCGCGCGCCGACCGCCCGGGCAGCCTCGCGCACCGGCGCGATGTTCCCGAAGGCGACCCGACCGCTGTGTTCCAGATCGGCAGTCTGTTGTTCGATCCGGGCGCCGACACGGCGCCTCCCGGCGCATTCAAGCATCGCCAATACGTAGCACCCGCGATCGTGCCGGATACTTCGCCGGACGCTCCCCTGCACGCAACCCGGAAGCTCACACCAGCCGAGCGACTCAAGCTGAACGGGGCGTCGCGCGCAAAGGCTGTGAAGTGTCTCGCCGAAGCGATCTATTTCGAAGCGCGTTCGGAGCCCGAGCGCGGCCAGATGGCGGTCGCGCAGGTCGTCGTCAACCGCGCGTTCTCCGGTTACTACCCGAACGATATTTGCGGCGTGGTCTATCAGAACAAGCACCGGCATCTTGCGTGCCAGTTCACCTATGCCTGCGACGGCATCCCTGACATCGTGAACAGCAAGCCGCATTGGCGGGTCGCGGAGCGGCTCGCGAACGAAGCGCTGGATGGCAAGGGCTATCTACAGGATGTCGGTAAGGCGACGCATTATCACGCCTATTACGTCTCGCCATACTGGGCACGGAAGATGCGGAAGATGGTGCGAATTGGCGCGCATACGTTCTACTTCCCGTATGAGTGGGAAGTGAGCGATCCGACCGCTACGGCCGGCAAGTAGCTTCGACCTAGAGCGAGAGCGGGTCGATACGGCCGAGCGCCGTGGTCACGTATATCAAGCCGAATACGAGAATCATGCCTGTCGCGGCAAAACCCGCGATCAACAAAACATCGATCAGCTTTCCGGGAACCGCATTCATACGGCGCATGGCGGCGTCCTTTATCTGGCGCGACGTGGATCGCACCCTGCTCCCGCAACGATCTCGCCTCATAACGGCTTGTGCCGGTTTTGGTTCCAGTGGCCTTTGGGGCTACAAAACGAAATGGCGGTCTACGTGGATGACGCGATCTGGAACTGGCAGGGCATGCGCTGGGCGCATCTTGTCGCCGATGAAGAAAGCGAGCTGCACCGGTTCGCTGCCACGCTAGGCATTCCCCGGCTCGTCTATCAGGGCCCGCCAAAGACGGCCCACGCTCACTACGACATCACCGCGTTCGAGCGCAGGCGCGCCATTGCGCGGGGCGCCATTGCCTGTTCGCGTGAGGAAATCGTGATCGTGCTGCGTCGTCTGAAGGCGCTGCGCGGCGTCTAGTTTCGCCAAGGGTTCGGTTTATGCGAACCGGACGAAAAGCCCACCTGCGAGGCAGGCGCAGGCTGCGGCTGCTCCCACGGGCCGGGCCGTGTTTGCGGCTCGCCTTGCGTGGCTTGATCCACCGAAGCGCCCTCGAAGCTGTCGGGCTCCGGTAACGCAATCGGTCCCGGATCGCGGCCGCCCGCTGTTTGCACCAGCGCCGCAATCCGCTTGTCGATCGCGGGATGCGTCGAAAACAGATCCGCAAAACCCGAATGCGGATTGTCGAAGCACATCTCCATGACCGAGGAGGTCGCGCCGCTGATTTCTCCGCGATTCTCGATCTTGCGCAGCGCCATGATCATGGCATCAGGATTTTTCGTCAGTTCCACCGCACCGGCGTCGGCCAGATATTCGCGCGAGCGCGAGAGCGAGAAGCGGATCACGATCGAAAGAATCCAGGCGAGCGCGATGATCGCAAGTGCGATCAGGATCGCCATGATCGCGCCGCCGCCGCCCTTGCGGTTGCTGGACGACGAACTCGAACTCCAAGTCCTGCCGCTGGCGCCCGATCTGAATATGCCGCGGAAGGTCAATTCGCCGATGAAGGAAATGATGCCGGCCATCACGACCGCGACCACGAGGAGCTTCACGTCGCCGTTGCGGATATGCGTCAACTCGTGCGCAAGCACGGCTTCGATTTCCGCATCGTCGAGACGCTCGATCAGCCCGCGCGTGACGGCAATCGTATACTGCTTCTGGTTCAGGCCGGTCGCATAGGCGTTCAGCGCCGGGTCTTCGGTGATCTTCAGCTTCGGCATCGGAATGCCGCGCGAGATGCAGAGATTCTCGAGAAGATTGTAGAGCTTCGGCTCTTCCTGCCGGGTCACGCCATGGGCGCCGGTCTGGCCGTCGATCATCCACTGGTGAAACCGGTACGCAAAGAAAAGCCAGATCAGCGTGCCTACGGTCGCAAAAGGTACGGCGTAGCGAAGGTCGGACCACGCCAGCAACAAGATCCAGTCGAGTGGCGCACC
Organism: Hyphomicrobiales bacterium; assembly: GCA_016713235.1. GTDB lineage: Bacteria > Pseudomonadota > Alphaproteobacteria > Rhizobiales > Xanthobacteraceae. The sequence continues at coordinate 83,137 of JADJPN010000001.1, forward strand.
GTCCGTCGTGAATGCGCGGAAGATCAGCGCGCCTGCGAACGTCAGCAGATAGACGAGGAAGAACAGCCCGCAGATCAGAAAGATCGAGCGGACCCGATTGGAGCGGATATGCGTGTAGAGCCCGTAGGCAGCCATCGTCCGCTTGTCTCCGGTAGGACGCGCGGCCCGGCGTCAGCCGGGCCGTGATCCGTTTTTAATCGCGATTAGAACTTCACGTTCGGAGCGACTTCGAGTTGCGGGCGAGCATCGCCCACATCGAAGAATTCGCGGTGACGGAAGCCGAGCGCACCAGCGAACAGCGCCGCGGGCAGCTGCTCGATCGCAGTGTTGTATTCCTGAACCGCGTTGTTGAAGAAGCGGCGCGCAGCGGCGAGCTTGTTTTCGATATCGGAAAGCTCGGTCTGCAACTGCTGGAAGTTCGTGTTGGCCTTGAGATCCGGATAGGCCTCGGCAAGCGCGAACAAGCCGCCGAGCGCTTTGGTCAGCATGTTCTCCGCCTGCGCAGCCTGCGCCGGGCCCTTGGCCGCGATCGCGCTGTTACGCGCGGCGATCACCGCCTCCAGCGTCGAGCGCTCGTGCGTTGCATAACCCTTGACCGTCTCGACAAGGTTCGGAATCAGGTCGTGCCGCTGCTTGAGCTGCACGTCTACATCGGCATAGGCCTGATTGGCGCGCTGCCGGAGTGCGACCAGGCCGTTGTAGACGAAGATAATATAAAGAACGAGCACGCCGACGATGCCGAGCGTGACCATTAAGCCGGTGGACATGCAGAACTCCCTCGAGGCGAATTGCCTAAGGTCAGCCTAGCGCAGATTCGAGCAAAAGTGCGAGGGCTCGGGACCGTTAGGCGGCCCGAACCTTATTACTCGCGGGCGCCGGCGCGAGGCGGACGCAATTGCGGCCCGCGGCTTTTGCCGCATAAAGCGCCCGGTCGGCCCGCTCGATCAATTCTTCGACATCGCGGTCTTGCGCAGTGGTCGCCGCGCAGCCGATGCTCACCGTCACGCTAAGTTCTTTGCCGTCAAATGGAATCTGACTATTAGCGATCACGAGCCGGATGCGCTCGGCAAGCTCCTGGGCTTCAGGCTCGCTGACCTCACGCAGCAGCACGACGAACTCTTCGCCGCCGAAGCGGGCAACCTTATCGGTTTCGCGCAAGGTCTGGGCGATCAATTCGCTAACGCGACGGATTACTCCGTCACCCGCGGCATGGCCGTGTTCGTCGTTGACACGCTTGAAGTGATCGATGTCGACCACGAGTGTCGCGATCGCACGATTGTAGCGTTGGTAATAGCGCATGGCGTCGGCCGCAGCATTCATGAATGCGCGGCGATTCATCAGGTTGGTGAGCGGATCGGTTTCGGCAAGCTTGCGCAGGCTCGCGATATCGTTCGCAAATTTCCTCGCGTCCTCCGCGGCTTTCTCCTCCGCCTCAAGCGTCAACCGCTCGACAAACCCGATACGGAGCAGCAGCGAACGCAGCGACGTAGAAAGATGAATTACTTCAGCCGAGCCACGCAGCCGTGGCAGGCTGGTGATGCCGTTGTCGCGGCCGATGCGATCGGCCGCTTTGGTCAATTCGTGAATAGGGCCGGAAACACGCTTCGCAATCACGCCAGCGAGCAGAATTCCGAGAATAGCGATGCCCGTCCCGATGCCGACAATGCTCCAGAACATCTGGCGTGTCGCAGCAAAGGCGACTTCGGTATTGCGACGGGCAACAATGCCCCAGCCCATGCCCGGAAAGTCGCGATGGCCATCCATCGCCGCATAACCGGAGAGCACTTCCGTCGGTCCGCTACCGTCGATGAAAACGTCGTGTTTAGCCTTTCGCAGCGCTGCGACCTGTGCCGAACGATAGCGGGTGCGCAAATCCTTCGAGCCGAGCATGATTTCGCCACCGCGCGTCACCACGACGATCCGATCGCCGGTGCGCTCCATCGTTTTGCGGATTTCTTCGATCTCACGCCAGTGAATTGCGGCTACAAGCACGCCCGCGAGTTCGTCTCTGTTGTTGTAGACCGGGAACGCGAATTTCACGAAGGAAAGCGCGACATCCTTGCCGCTTGTAACTGCTTGCTCGATCGCTTCGAGATCGGGCGCGTCTTCGATTGCCGGGCCCTGCAAACCTTTCAGGAACCAGCCTTGTTCCAGGACGATCTCGTTCTCACGCAAACCGTCGGAAGCGACGACCACGACGCCTTCCGTGTTCACAAAAGCGAGCCAGGTGAAATCCGCGAAACTCGCATTGAGGCGATCGAAGGAAGGCCGAAGCTTTTGCGGGTCCGTCGAAACGGCAGAGCGGATGAGATCGAAATTCGTATACGACCGCACGCGATGAAAGACACCATGGAAATAGCGGTCCATCCGGTCAGACGCGGTTTCCGAGATCTGGACCATCTCGCGGCTGATGAGGCGGGTCGCCTCCTGGCGGACCGACATAAGCGGCCCCGAAAGCGATTGCGAGGGACACGAAAAGGCAAAGCGCGGCGGTTCCGAGCGCAATCTGCTCGCGAACCGTCAAACGGTCTTCGAAGGCCCAAATCCTTCCGCGCAGCCGTGCGAACAACTTCGCCCCCTGTTTCGCGGGCTTTTCCGCCCATCTCTCACGCACATTTCTACCGGAAAGCTGCAAGCATCCCGTTACGCCTGCTCCTAAAATTGGAGAAACTGGAAAATACGCGATTAACCAATGGAAGCGTTGCGCGCTCGCGGGTTTGTGATTTGGATCTGCGCGTAAATGCTGGCGCCGGGGTATTCACGCGCTATCCAGTAACCCACGATTAGCCATGCCACGAACGGGAGACGGGAGATATTCATGAACAGGAGATCTTTTGGCGTCCTGGCGCTGGCCGCGTTCGCAGTTCCCTTTTCCGCGCGTTTCGCCACAGCCACGCCGTTCACGGAATATCAGCCGGATAGCTTCGTGAAGCTGCTCGCTGCAGGCAATCCGGTGATTGTGCATGTGCATGCGGACTGGTGCTCGGTTTGCCGCGCGCAGATACCGATCATGGAGCGGGTGCTTGCCGGTCCTGCATATAAGAACGTGCGGACGGTGCGCGTAAATTTCGACCGCGAGAAGCGGTTTCTCGCGGACTACAAAGTCGTCCGCCAATCCACGATTCTCATTTTCAAGGGCGGCAAGGAAGTCACCCGCCTGTCCTACGATTCCGACCCCGCCCGCATCGAGCAAACGCTTGCGCGTGCAATATCATAATGAGGAACATCATGCGCCGTCTTCTTGCAGTCGCCGCCGCGCTCATCGCGGTTACCTACTCGACCTTCGCCGCCGCGGAGTTCGTCACCTTCGAGAAAGCGAAGTTCGATGCGTTGATGAAATCCAATGCTCCGGTCGTGGTGCATACACATGAATGGTGGTGCTCGACCTGCCGCGCACAAGCGAAAGTGCTGGAAGATCTGCAAAAAGATTCCAAATTTTCCAAAGTGACGATGCTACGCGCGAGCACGAGTGCCGACCGCGAGACGCTGGCCCCGATGAAGGTAACTACCCGTAGCATCATCCTCGTCTTCGCAGGCGGTAAGGAAATCGGCCGGCTCGACTGGGTGACGGATGCCGCGCAAATCCGTGCGCTTGTCGAGAAAGCGGCGGCACAGGCCGGCGGATGACCGCGCTTTTCCTCGCCTTCTTTGCGGGAACGCTCACGGTCATCAATCCGTGCATTCTGCCGCTCTTGCCGATCGTGGTCGCGGCGGCTTTTGCGAACGGGAAACTGGGAACGGCGGCGCTTCTGCTCGGCCTCGTTGCCGGTTTTGCGACCCTTGGCGTGATCGTGAATGCGACGGGCGCATTGTTCGGCGTCAGCGAAACGGTCTTGCGTAATGTCGTCGCGGTTTTGCTTCTATTGTTTGCGGCGGTGTTGCTGATCCCGGCGCTGGAGCGCCGGTTCTCGAACATGGTCGCCCCGGTCGGTGCCGCGGGCGCCAATCTCGCGGCCCGCGCGGGCAATTACGGCATCGCAGGGCAGTTCGCAGTCGGCATTCTTCTCGGCGCGGTCTGGGCCCCGTGCTCGGGACCTTCGGTCGGTGCCGCGCTTTCGCTCGCCGTGGAAGCAGGCGGTTATCTTGCGGCAGCCGCGCGGATGACGGCGTTCGCACTCGGAGCCGCGCTCGTTCTGTTCCTCGTTGCGATCGGCGCTCGCTCGCTCGCAACGCGCGGTGGCGGAGTCGTGAAGGTCGCACCCTTTGCCAAGAAGATCGCGGGCGGCGCGTTTCTGCTCGTCGCGGTGCTGATGCTTTCGGGTCTCGACAAGCGCGTAGAAGCCGGGCTGCTCGATCTCATGCCCGACTGGCTCGTCGCTTTCACGACGAAATATTAGAAAAGAGAACGGGAGCCGCCTTCGCAACTCCCGTAAATCTTCTACCGCTCAGCGTGCTTCGGAGCCAGCGCGGAAGCCGGCGTGAAGGTGAGCGCGGCAACGCGAACGGAGGAACTCGTTGCGCATGGAACCGCGAAACAGCGGCTAGCGATACTTTTTGATGCCGAACAACTGGAGGAACGGATTGTCGGATTGCGGCTCCGGGGCGCGGCGGCGAACGGCCTGTTGCTGCCGCGGAGGCCGCTGACGGGTTTGACGGGGTTGCGCGGGCGGCTCCTTCGCTTGCGGCGAGGGAGGAATCGCGGAAGTCGTTTCCGGCTCGGGAGCGGGAACTTCCGGTTGCTGCACGACCGCGGCTTGCGGCTCTTCGACCGGCGGGGCTGGCGCGATCACGCGAAGCGTTTTCACGGCTTTCTTTTCGTCTTCCGGCGCTTTTTCGGGTTCGGGCGTTTTCTCGTGAATCGAAGTGGACTGCTCGAGCTCCGGCTGCGGCGCGGGGGCTTGCATTTCGGTCTGCTGCGCGGCGGGCGCTGACGGACCCAGCTTGCTTGCGATCGGCTCCTGCGGCGTGCGGGCCATCAGCAACACCCCAATCGCGCCAAAGGCGCAGAGCAGGAGCGCCAGCGTGATGGCGGTCGCTGTCAGTACGATGCGAAGGCCGGCAAAGCGCGAGGATTTTCCATGCAATCGCTGCTCGCGCCGCACGCGCGAAAGAACGTCATCGGTTGCTTGAGCCCGGGCCATGGGCTGCGAATCTATCTGAGTCGCGAATCCTTCGCGCAGCCGGACGAAAATTTAATGTTATTCGGCGGCGAGGATCGTATTCCGGACTACCGGATAAATCTGCTGGTTCCATTTTTTCCCGGAGAAGACGCCGTAGTGGCCGACACCGGCCTGCATATGGTGGTGCTTGCGGTGAGGCCGGATGCCGGAGCACAGATCCTGCGCCGCCAGAGTCTGGCCCATGGCGCAGATGTCGTCATTCTCGCCCTCGACCGTGAGCAGAGAAGTCCTGCGGATCGCCTCGGGCTCGACGAGATCGCCCTGGAACTTCAGTTCGCCCTTCGGCAGCCGGTACTCCTGGAAAATCCACTGCACCGTCTCGAGATAGAACTCGGCGGTGAGATCGAGTACGGCGAAGTACTCGTCGTAGAAATCCTTGATCGCCTGCGCCTTCTCGAACTCGCCACGTGCGAGGTTCTGGTAGAGATCCATGTGTGCCTTCACATGGCGTTCCATGTTCATCGACATGAACGCGGAAAGCTGCACGAAGCCGGGATAAACATGACGGCCCGCGCCTTTATGCTGCGGCGGCACCACTGAAATCATATTTTTCTCGAACCACTCGATGGACTTGCCGCTCGCAAGCTCATTCACCTTGGTCGGGTTGACGCGGCAATCGACCGGTCCGGCCATCAAAGTAAGACTCTTCGGCTGCGCTTTCATGCCATTCTTCGCCATGACCGAAGTCGCAACCAGTGCCGCAACGCAAGGCTGACAAACCGCGACGACATGCGCGCCGGGGCCGATCGCCTGCATGAACTGAATCAAGTGGTCGATATATTCGTCGAAGCCGAAGCGGCCGGCTTCCAGCGGCATGTCGCGCGCGTTGTGCCAGTCCGTGACGTAGACATCGTGCTCCGACAAAAGCGTCTTCACGGTTTCACGAAGAAGCGTTGCGAAATGCCCGGAGAGCGGCGCCACCACGAGCACGCGCGGTTGCGCGCTTTCGATGTCTTTCTTGAAATGAAGCAGCGTGCCGAACGGCGTCTGCATCGCGGCTTGTTCGGTCACCGCAACTTCACGGTTGCCCACAGTCACGCGATCAATACCGAATGCTGGCCGCGCATGAGAAAGTTTCGCGCGCGACATCATTTCGAATCCGGCAGCGATTGCGCCGAACGGCGTGTTGCCGGCGTAGCCATTGAGGCCCGTTACGATGCCGCGAACATTGGCAAGCGCCTGCTCAGCAAATGAGCGGAACGGCTGCGTCAGATCAGACTGCGTCTGATATGCCGAATAAATCATGCACTACTTAGCCCCGTTGCCCTGCCACTTGTGGCGCCGCAACAGGCTAGCGGATTCTGCGCTGCGGTGCGATAGTGAACTTCAGTCTAATGCTGTGGACGGATATGGGTTCCGCTCCGCGAAAGCGAGGGGCTATGGCCGGGCTGACGCTGACGATAGCGAGCAAGAATTACGGCTCATGGTCGCTGCGCAGCTGGCTCATGTGCAAGATCGCGGGCGTCGAGTTCGACGAGCAAAATGTTTCCGCCGACGATCCCGATTCACGCGCGGAATTGCTGTTGCTCTCGCCATCTTTTCTCGTGCCTTCGCTGCAAGACGGCGCGGTGAAGGTCTGGGATACGCTCGCGATTGCAGAGTATCTCAACGAGACCAAACCCGACGCCGGTTTGCTACCGAAAGACCTCGCCGTGCGTGCGCATTGCCGCGCAATTGCCGGCGAGATGCATGCCGGATTTTCGAACCTGCGCTCGGCATTGCCGATGAACATCAAGGCGAGCTATCCGGGATTCAAGGTCTGGCAGGGAGCGCAAGCCGACATCGAACGTGTCGCGCAAATCTGGCGCGAATGCATCGCGCAATATGGCGGACCGTATCTATTCGGGAAGTCGCTTACGCTTGGCGATGCGATGTATGCGCCGGTCTGCTCTCGCTTCACGACTTACAACGTGAAGCTTGACGAAGTTTGCGCCGCCTACTGCAAGACGATGCTGGCAACGCCCTTCATGCAGGAATGGATTGCCGCAGCGAAGAAAGAACCGGACGAGCTGGAAGAGCTAGACGTCGAATTCTGACGCGCTACTCTCCGGCATCGATTCACTGCTGCCGGTAAGTTCTCATGCTCGCCCACGCTCGGCTGCCCATTCTCGCCCTCCTCGGCTGCATCTTTGCCAGCTCTGTCTCCGCGCAAGCCTGGAAAGGCGGCGACATCGCAGCTTCCGTTTCGAACCGGGCGAATACAAGCTCGCTCGTCATCGAGTGCATCTCGAGCGGCGCAATTTTCATGCGCGTTCAGTTCCGCGCCTATACCAACATCTGGATGAACGAGAGCGCCGTGCTGCGGATCGGCGCGAAATCGTTTCCGGTCGAAGTCGGCATCGGCAGCGAACATATGTATCTGCACAACCTGCCCAAGCTCGGTATTTCACCTGAGCTGATTGCCGCGCTCAAAAGCGGCGGTACGCTCGTCATGGAGGGCAAAGCTGTGCAGCGACTGCCGGAAGCGCAACGCACCTTCCCGCTCGATGGGGCCGCGAAGTTCATCGATGAAGTGCAGCGTGATTGCGGGAAATAACAAATAGTCGGGGAGGTACTACCGCGCACCTCCCCCGCGACATCGTCCCTATTAGCCCTGGAGACCGACGCCGATCGCTCACTGCTTTTACGAACGCACAATTCTTGTGAGTCTCAAGAAAGAAAAGAAACTCCGGAAGCCCGCGCGGAAGCGCCGCTTCGCTCCCACCCCTTATGCCGCGTTCTTGCCCGGCAAACGCCCTCCAGAGGCGGGGGCGGGGGCCCGGGGGGGGGGGGGCCGTTTGCCAATCCGAACGGTGTTGCGAAGACCGAGAGCCCGCTTCCGACCGCATCAATCGGCGGCGCCTGGTATCATGACGAAACAATGAAAGAAGAACAGAAGGCGCAAAAGCACTAGGCGGCTTCCGGCCTCACGCGCCGAACACCGACCAGCCCATGCGGCGGGTAAGCTGTTCGAGCGCGATCCTTCCGAGATGGGAGTTTCCATTTTCGTCCAGCCCCGGAGACCATACCGCGATCGACGCCTTACCCGGCGCAATCGCGAGTATGCCGCCGCCGACGCCACTCTTGCCGGGCAAGCCGACACGATAGGCAAACTCGCCCGAGCCGTCGTAGTGGCCGCACATCATCATGATCGAGTTGATGCGTTTGGCGCGCTCTGCGTTCACGACATTCATGCCGGTCGACGGGTTCACGCCGTTGTTCGCCAGAAACCGCCCCGCCATCGCGAGTTGCTTGCAGCTCATCGCGATCGCGCAGTGATGGAAATAGACGCCGAGCGTAAAATGCACCGAATTTTCGAGCACCCCGAATGACTTCATGTAATTGGCGAGCGCCGAATTCCGGAAACCCGTGCGCTGCTCGGAAGCGGCAACCTCGTCGTCAATCTTGATGTTGTTGTCGTCGGCGACGAACTGCATGAAGCGCAGGATATCGCCGAGCGCCTCGCGCGGCTGGCCGGAAAGGATGGCGTCGGTCACTGCGATCGCGCCGGAGTTGATGAAGGGGTTGCGCGGTTTTCCCTTTTCATACTCAAGCTGCACGATCGAGTTGAACGCGCTGCCCGAAGGCTCGCGCCCTACCCGCTGCCACAGCCGGTCGCCGATCTTGCCGAGTGCCAACGTCAGCGTGAAGACTTTCGAGATGCTCTGGATCGAGAACGGCACATCGCTGTCGCCGGCGCTTGTGATCTCGCCGTCGTTACTCACGATGACGATACCGAATTTCTTCGGATCGACCTTGGCAAGCTCCGGAATATAGGAAGCGACCTTGCCGCGCTCCGGCCTGTCGGCCATGTCGGCGGCAATTTCCTTAACGACGTCTTTCAGATCGGGAATGTGGCTTCCTTCCGCGCCTCGCGCGGCCTCAGTCATATTCGACGGGAATTTAGGGAAGCGACCGCGCCCTGCCAAGCACAAGTGTTACGCAGTCGCACGCGCTTCCAGCGCGGCCTTGATCGCCGGGCCCACGCTCGCCTTCATGGCTTCGCCCAGCGCCATGACGCCGGTCAGCGGCCGGACCATGACTTCGAACGCAGCGATCTTGCCATCCGCGTTGAACTTCACGAGGTCGATGCCCTTCAACTCTTTATCTCCGACGCGCGCCGCGAATTCGAGGCAGACGCTGTTGTCGCTATCGAACAATTCGCGGTGATAAACGAAATCCTTAAACACGGAGGCGGCGCCGCGCAGCACGATGCAGACGACCTCCTTGCCGGGATAGGGGGTGTTCGCAACCGGAGAGCGGAAAACCGCGTCTTCGGCAACGATGCTTTCAAGCTCGGAGAGATCGAGCTTGCCCATCATCTCGTGCCATTTTTTCAGCGAAGCGGCGGCGGCAGGCGAAAGCGCGGGCGGCGTGTTCATCGGGCGTCCTCTATGTCGTTCCGGTGCGGCACCAACGGGCATGCGGGGACGCATGATTAACATCAGGCGCTGTAAGGTTACCAGACGACAAATATTCCGCGATACGACGCTACGGAAATAGGGTACGCTATTCCTTCCGATGCATTTATTGCAGGAGGAGTATAATGTTGAAATCGAAACTTACCGCCGCCACGCTCGCGCTCGCGCTCGGATTTGCTCCGATCGGCGCCAGCGCGCAGCGTGTGCCAGTACCTATTCCGGTTGGCAGTTCCTCGGGTGCCGGGCACGTTTACGGCCTCGCCGGTTGCGTACTTTCGATCATGATTGCCGCGACCGACAAGGGTAACCGATACAAGAAAGAACTCACCACGGAAGAAGCGCTTACCTGTGGTCTGCTCTACTGGCTCAAGGAAGCGAACCGCCGGCATTGATCCCGCGGTCGCATAAAATTCCGAAGTCAACTCCGGTCCCGGCGCGAATGCCGGGGTTTTTCTTTTCTGCATCATTCAATCTAGTTTGCCGCAATGAAAAAGACACCAAACAACGAGCGCCAGCGCGATGCGCGCCCCTATTGGCGGCAGGCGCTCGATCTCGATGCAATGCGAAGAATTCCGTTCTGGATGCTCGCGTTTCTCACAACGCTTGTCGCCTATCGCGCACCATACGGACGGCGGCCCGCGGAATTCGATTTCGACATCAGCTGGGCCTCGATCGAGTGGTCGCTCTATAAGCCGTTGCACATCATCATGTGCGCGGCGCTGATGGTGCTTGGAGTGCTGGCATACAAATGGAAGCGCTGGTGGCTTGCAGCGCTTCTCACGATGCTGGTCGGATTAAGCTGGGAGATCGCGCAGATGACGGTCCCGGGTCACAACCCGCGGCTCGCCGATCTCGCGCCGGATTTTCTGGGCGTCGTACTCGGCTGGTTCATCGTCGAAGGCATCCGCCATGCGATGAAACCGGAGGACTATATTTTCGGCTGAGCGACCAGACCGCGTAAGCCGTGAGCGCGCCTGCTGCGAGAAAAATCGCAACCACCTAAACTAAATAGGAATGCGCGATACCTGCGGCGACCAATAAAAAGGAAGCAAGCCAAAGCATTGTGCGCTCCTGCAATCACATACTTGGACGGTGCGTTCCATTTGGATGGGACGGTCCCACTCAATCGCGTTGCCGCCACTTCTTCAGCGCCGGAGACTTCAACAACCAGACGAAATCCCAAACACGGCGGTCGCGAATCTCTTTCAGTCCGATCTGCATCGCATCATAGCCGGAACGCGGAGCGGCACTATACGTGCGAAATATCCGGTCCCAGACGGAGAACACGGTGCCATAGTTGCTGTCGGTTTCGCGATGATCGGACGAATGATGCAGACTATGCATGTTCGGCGTCACGAATACCCAACGAAGCGTCCGATCCAGCCGCTCTGGCAGCCGGAGATTGGCGTGCGTCGCGACATTGAGCCCGGCTTCCGCCAGTTCGTATGCAGCCAGCACAATCGGGTTCATTCCAGACGCCGCCGCGAGCGGCACCACAATCAAGATCAGCCCGACAAATTCCAGCGGATGCGAACGCAGCGCCGTCGAAACGTCGAGATGGGTATCCGAATGATGGACCCGATGAACGCGCCAGAACAGCGGCACCTTGTGCATCAGGAGATGGAATAAATATCCAGCGAAACTCCGGAGCAGGACGGTGGCGACCGCTGCGAGCCACCAAGGCGCTTCCAGCACGTTCAACAACCCGTACCCGCGCCCATGCGCCCATTGTGCGGCCAGTACTGCCGATACCGGCGCGAGGATCACAATGATCAAATTCATCAACCCGATACCGAGATTTGCCGGCCAGCGCTGCGCGCGGACCGGCGGCTCCGCGAATGCCGGCTTGCGCGATTCGACCCAAGCAAAGAATGCGATCACTGCGGCGTAGCCGAGCAGCCATAGCGTCTGCCGGTCAGGCAGAAGTGCCAGGAAAACGCGCTCGATCGTAATCCACGTCATGGATCCATTCCGAAAGTTCGCCAGATGTGTGCCTAGCAGGGGCGATCACGGCATGCTATTGAACCAAGTATTGAGCATGAATGCCAAATAGATCGCGGCACCGCCAACTTTCGAAATGAGCTGGGGCATGAACGTGGGTATGAATAAAAACAAATTTGTCGTAATAGCGCTGGCGGCGGTCCTTGCACTCGCGCCGGTTCGCGCGAGCGCCGGCGTGCCTATAGTCCCGCCTGTCGTCGGACCTGTCGTCGCAACAGGAGGTGGTTCGGGATCGGCAATCTACGGACTAGTAGGATGTGTCGCGAGCATCATGATCGCTGCCGCGGTCGCAAGCCGGGAGTTCAACCGCGAACTCACTGCCGCAGAAGCGGCAACCTGCGGCTTGCTGTTCTGGATCAATAGGGCCAACGCGCGGCGGCCGTGAACGTGGGTCTATGAAAACAAAACCCCGGCTTTGACGCCGGGGTTTTTTATCGCCGCGATCCACGCAGCAGCTACATATTCGGATAGTTCGGCCCACCGCCGCCTTCGGGCGTGGTCCAGTTGATGTTCTGGTTCGGATCCTTGATGTCGCAGGTTTTGCAGTGAACGCAATTCTGCGCATTGATCTGAAAGCGTGGGCCTGACGTCTCCTCGACCCATTCATAGACGCCCGCCGGACAATAACGGTTCGACGGGCCGGCATAGACATCGTGCTCCGATTTTTTCTGGAGCTCCATGTCTTTCACCTTCAGATGGATCGGCTGGTTCTCTTCGTGGTTGGTGTTCGAGATGAACACCGAGCCCAGCTTGTCGAACGAGATCACGCCATCGGGCTTCGGATAGTCGATCTTCTGGTGCTTCGAGGCAGGCTCAGTAGACTCCGCATCGGTCTTGCCATGGCTTTGCGTGCCGAAGAACGAAAAACCGAACAGCGTGTTGGTCCACATGTCGAAGCCGCCGAGCATCATGCCGAGATAGAGGCCGAACTTCGACCACAACGGTTTCACGTTGCGGACCTTCTTGAGATCGGCGCCGACCTGGGAGCCGCGCCAGCCTTGTTCGTAGCCGGTGAGTTCGTCGCGCTGACGGCCGGACTGCAAAGCTTTGTTGACTTCTTCCGCCGCCATGATGCCGGTGAGTACGGCGCTGTGCGAACCCTTGATGCGCGGGACGTTGACGAAGCCCGCGGCACAGCCGACCAGCGCACCACCCGGAAACACAAGCTTCGGCACCGACTGGAAGCCGCCTTCGGTGATGGCGCGTGCGCCGTAGGAGAAGCGCTTGCCGCCCTCGAAAGTGCCGCGGACGGAAGGATGCGTCTTGAAGCGCTGGAATTCCTCGAACGGCGCGACGTAGGGATTCTTGTAATTGAGATGGACGACGAAGCCGACCATCACCTGCTCGTCTTCCATGTGATAGAGGAACGAGCCGCCGCCGGTCTGGTTATCGAGCGGCCAGCCGAACGAATGTTGCACCAGTCCCGGCTTGTGCTTGTCCGGCGCGACCTTCCAGAGTTCCTTTCAGGCCGATGCCGAATTTTTGCGGCTCCGCATTCTTGTCCAGGCCGAATTTCGCGATCAGTTGCTTGGAGAGCGAGCCGCGCGCGCCTTCGGCGAACAGCGTGTACTTGCCGTGCAGTTCGATGCCGCGCTCATAGTGCGAGGTCGGTTTGCCGTCGCGGCCGATGCCCTTGTCGCCGGTAGCAACACCCTTCACCGCGCCCTGCTCGTCGAACAGAACTTCGGAAGCGGCGAAGGTCGGATAGATTTCGACGCCGAGCGCTTCGGCGCGCGTTGCCAGCCAGCGGCACACGTTGCCCAGGCTGACGATATAGTTGCCGTGATTGTTCATCAGCGGCGGCATGATGAAATTCGGCACGCGGATCGCGCTGGTCTTCGTCAGGTAATAGAAGCGGTCGTCCTTCACTTGGGTCTTGAACGGCGCGGTGTCGTCGCTTTTCCAATCGGGAATGAGACGGTCGATGCCGATCGGATCGACGACGGCGCCAGACAGAATATGCGCGCCGACTTCCGAGCCCTTCTCCAGCACGACAACAGTGGTCTCCGGCGAAAGCTGTTTGAGCTTGATCGCAGCGGCGAGGCCCGAGGGGCCAGCGCCTACGATCACGACATCGAATTCCATCGCCTCGCGGGCGGGAAGTTCCTGATTTTCCTCGGCCATACTGTTCTTCCTTGGGATTTCTAGTGTTTTCCCTGTTTTTTGGACCGATTACAACGTGCTTCTTATTGACGTAGCGGCCGTTTGGGCTGCACTTCGAAGCATGTCCCAGCCGCGCCTGCACCCCATAGATGTTATTCGCTTCTACGCGGAGAACGGCGTGGACATTGCGCTCGATGAAATCGCGCCGAACCGGCTGGCGGAACCGGCGAAGATCATCGAAGGCCACAAGTTTGAAGTTCCAAAGCGCGAAGCATCCAAACCCTTCGGCGCGCCGCCTGCCTCAAGCCGCCCCGTGGCGGCACAGCGAAACATCGCACCGCCGGCAGCGCCGGAAACTGCGATCCGCGACGCTGGACAGCTCGCCGCCAATGCGAAGACGCTGGATGAGTTACGCGCGGCAGTCGAAAGCTTCGATGGTTGCGCACTGAAAACAACCGCCATGCGCACCGTATTCGCGGACGGCAACAGTCAGGCGCGCATCATGTTTGTTGGCGAAGGACCGGGCGCGGAAGAAGACCGCGAGGGACTGCCTTTTGTCGGGCGCTCCGGAAAGCTGCTCGACCGCATGATCGGCGCGATTGGACTCGACCGCACCAGCGCCTACATCGCGAACATCATTCCCTGGCGGCCGCCGGGAAACCGCACGCCAACGCCGCAGGAATCCGCGATCTGTCTTCCCTTCATCAAGCGGCAGATCGAACTTGCGAACCCTGACATTCTGGTCTGCCTTGGCGGGCCTTCCGCGACGACGCTATTGGAACTGCGCGAGGGCATTACGCGCACACGCGGTCGCTGGTTCGAATACGACACCGGCCAGCGCAAGATCAAAGCCGTCGCCCTCTTCCACCCGGCCTATCTCCTGCGCTCGCCCGCGCACAAGAAGCTGGCGTGGCAGGATCTGCTTTCGATCAAGAAAGCGCTGAACGGTTGAAAAACAACGGCGGCCTCCTTGCGGAAGCCGCCGTCCGACTTTCGTACGCCGCGATCAGGTAAACGCGAATTTCAGCGCAAACAGAACCGCGAGCACCGCAATCGCCGGGGATACCTCGTTCTGCTTCCCGGCGAGCAGCTTGATCAGCACGAACGTGATGAAGCCAAGGCCGATGCCGGTTGCAATCGAATAGGTGAGCGGCATCGCGACCGCGCAGACGATGGCCGGCGCATAGTCGGTGACATCGTCCCAATTCATCTCGGCAAGACCGCGCGCCATGATCGCCGCAACGAAGAGAAGCGCGGCAGCCGAGGCATAAGCCGGGATGGAAGCGGCCAGCGGCGAGAAGAAGAGCGCCAGCAGGAACAGGATCGAGACGACGACCGCGGTGAGGCCCGTGCGGCCGCCGGCGGCGACGCCCGCACTACTCTCGATGTAGCTGGTGGTGGTCGACGTACCGACCGCGGAGCCAAACATCGCTGCGAAGCAGTCGGAAATCAGGGCCTGTTTCATGCGCGGCAGCTTGCCGTTCTTGTCGAGCAACCCCGAGCGGTGGGTGACGCCGATCAGCGTGCCGGCATTGTCGAACACGTCGATCAAAAACAGGGTCAGTACCACGATGATGAAGGTGAGCTCGAAGGTGCGCGACCAATCGAACGCCAGCAGCGTCGGCGAGATCGACGGCGGCAGCGAAACGATGCCGGCGAACTTCGTGAGCCCCAGGGGAATGCCGATCGCGGCCACGATAAACATGCCGATAATGGTGGCGCCGGGAATGTTCCGGTAGTTCAAGGCAGCGATCAGGATAAAGCCGAGGATCGCAAGAATCGCCGGCCAGGATGCGATGATGCGCGGGTCGAGCTTGCCGAGCGTTACCAGCGTCGCGGGGTGATCGACGACGATGCCTGCATTCTCGAGCGCGATGATCGCGAGGAACAGGCCGACGCCCGCCGAGATCGCAAGCTTCAGGTTCATCGGGATTGCGTCGATGATGTATTCGCGGATGCGGAATACGGAGACGAGGAAGAACAGCACGCCTGAGAGAAACACGGCCCAGAGCGCCTGCTGCCATGTGTATTTATAAGTGAGCACGATCGTGAAGGCGAAGAAGGCGTTGAGTCCCATGCCCGGCGCAAGTGCGATCGGATATTTTGCGTAGAGGCCCATTACCGCGGTCGCGACGGCCGCCGCGAGACAGGTCGCGACGAATACCGCGCCCTGCGGCATCCCCGCTTTCGCGAGGATCTGCGGATTGACCACGATGATGTAGGCCATCGTGAGAAATGTGGTGAAACCGGCAATGATCTCGGTGCGGATCGTCGAGCCATTCGCACCGATACTGAAATAGCTGTCGAGCCAGCTTTCGAAGCCAGAAGGCTGCGTGCGCGGTTCGTTCGACTTCTTTGTCTTCTTCGATTTAGCCATGGATGCCCCCTCGTAGAACCCGGAAGCGAATCCGGACACGATGTTGTGCACAATAACCTTTCGTAGAATGGCCACGCAGCGGCGAGTAACTTGTCCACCGCTCTAAGAATCGGTTCCGCGTTGCGGCGCAAAGCTAAAAAGTGCTTTCGCCGCAGAGACATGACTATAAATCGCAGTTAGAATGCTTACACTCTCGTCAGCAAATTGACTGCGGGGCTTCGCTCATGGACATCGATCCGCTGCTGCTTGCGCGAATCCAGTTCGCCTTCACGATCACCTTCCACATCATCTTCCCCACCTTCACGATCGGGCTCTCCGCCTATATCGCGACGCTGGAGGTGATGTGGCTCTACACCGGCAAGGAGCACCTTCACCGGCTGGCGCGGTTCTGGACCAAGATCTTCGCGGTGTCCTTCGCGATGGGCGTCGTTTCCGGAATTGTGCTCTCTTATCAGTTCGGCACCAACTGGAGCCGCTTCTCGGAATTCGCGGGCAACGTCGTCGGCCCTCTGATGGGCTACGAGGTGCTGACCGCGTTCTTCCTGGAGGCCACCTTCCTCGGCATCATGCTGTTCGGCTGGGACCGCGTGCCGAAACCGCTGCACGTCTTTGCATGTATCGCGGTCGCGGTTGGCACGCTTTCATCGGCGTTCTGGATTCTCGCTGCCAATAGCTGGATGCATACGCCGCAAGGTCACGCAATCCAGAACGGGATTGCAGTGCCGGTAGACTGGCTCGCAATCATTTTCAACCCAAGTTTCCCCTATCGCCTCGCGCACATGACGACCGCGGCCTATCTCACGACATCCTTCGTCGTGCTCGCGGTTGGGGCGCGTTACCTGATCGCGGGAAAGTTTACGGAAGAAGCGAAAACCATGCTGCGCATGGGCGTTGGCTTCGCGGCCATCGTCGCGCCGTTACAACTGTTTATCGGCGATCAGCATGGGCTGAATACGCTGAAGCACCAGCCGATCAAGGTCGCGGCGATGGAAGCGCATTGGGATGGCTCGAAACCCGGCGCGCTCGTCTTGTTCGCGTGGCCCGACGAGAAAAACGAGAAAAATCTTTTCGAGATTGCGATCCCCTATGGCGCGTCGCTCGTGCTCACCCACAGCGCAACCGGATTGTTTCCCGGCCTGAAGAGCGTGCCACCTTCGGACCGCCCGCCGGTGAAGAATATCTTCTTCTCTTTCCGCATCATGGTTGGCATCGGTCTCTTCATGATCGCATCGTCGATCTTCGGCGCGTTCCTGTGGTGGCGCAGAAAATTATTCGACACGCGCTGGTATCTCTGGCCGATGCAATACACATGGTCGTTTGGATTCATTGCGGTCATCGCGGGCTGGATGGTGACGGAGCAAGGACGCCAACCCTGGCTCGTGCAGGGCATCTTCCGGACAGCGGAAGGAATTTCTCCGGTTGCCGGAGGCATGGTGCTCTCGACGCTTCTGCTCTACGTCGCGGTTTACGCCATCGTGTTCTCGATGGGCATTTATTACATCAACCGGCTGATCGCGAAGGGCCCGATCGTCGGCGAAGACGGCGCGATCAAGAAGGGCGTACCGAACCGTCCTATGAGCGCGGCTTCGGAAGGTTAGCCATGATCTCGTTCGAACGCACAGTGCCGGTGTTGCGCATGTTCTCGCTGGAGAAAGCGAAAGAGTTCTATCTCGATTTTCTCGGCTTCAAGATCGACTGGGAGCATCGCTTCGAAGAGGATGCGCCGGTTTACATGCAGGTGTCACGCAGCAACGCCATGCTGCACTTAAGTGAACACTTCGGCGACGGCACACCGGGCGCGGCCGCATATTTTTATATGAAAGGCATCGAAGAGTTTCATCGCGAGCTGTCCGAGAAGAACTACCGGCACGCGCGGCCGGGAATTCATCGTCAGACCTGGGGCATGATCGAAGTCATGATCGACGATCCTTCCGGCAACAAGCTGCGCTTCGGCGAGCCGAAACTACAGGGAGTTTGAACATGGAGTCGTATCTCCCGCTGATCTGGGCGCTGGTGATCGGTTTCGCGGTCGCGATGTATGTCGTGCTCGACGGCTTCGATCTCGGTATCGGAATCCTGTTTCCTTTCGCGAAGCAGGAGGCCGAGCGCGACCAGATGATGAACACGGTCGCGCCGTTCTGGGACGGGAACGAAACCTGGCTCGTGCTTGGCGGCGTCGGCTTGCTGGTCGCCTTCCCGGTTGCTTACGCGATCCTGATGCCGGCGTTTTATTTGCCGGTGACTTTGATGTTGCTCGGTCTTGTGCTGCGCGGTGTTTCGTTCGAATTCCGCTGGATCGCAAAGACAAGCAAGTATCTCTGGAACATCGCCTTCGCCGGAGGCTCGATGGTCGCGGGCTTCATGCAAGGCATCATTGTCGGCGGCATGGTGAGTGGCGTCAAAGTACAGGGCACGCAATATGCCGGCGGTTCTTTCGATTGGTTCACACCGTTCAACCTGATGTGCGGTTTTGCGATGATCGCAGGCTACACGCTGTTAGGCGCGACGTGGCTGATGATGAAAACCGAAGGCGAAGTCGCGAAACACGCCCGCAAGCAGGCGATGATCGCGCTTTACGCGGTTCTGTTTTTCATGGCGGTGGTTTCGCTTTGGACGCCGCTGGAACACGCGCGCATTGCGGAGCGCTGGTTCACGCTGCCGAACTTCCTGTTCTTCTGGCCGGTGCCGCTCGTCACGGCAGTGCTTTCGTTCCTGTGCTGGCATTGGATCAGGAAGGGCAACGACACCATGCCGTTCCTGTGCGCGATCGCGCTCTTTTTCATGGGCTATTCGGGGTTGGTGATTTCCAATTTCCCCTATCTCGTGCCGCCGACCCTCGACGTATGGCAAACTGCGGCGGTTCCCGCGAGCCAGATTTTCTCGCTGATGGGAATGCTGTTCATGTTTCCGATTCTCGTCGGCTACACGATTTTGAACTACTGGGTATTCCGTGGAAAATTGAAAGAAGGCGAAGGCTATCACTGAGTTCTGCACCGCAGCGGGAGTTCACTTGAAGTGAGAAGTGAGGCGGTATAGCCGCGCACTTCATGTTCCAATTCAAGAAAAATCCGAGTCTATTCAGGCTGTTGCGAAATACCTCTGAAAGCACGATTCCGCGCGGCTTCTTAACGTATCGAAGCCGCTTTACTGCGCCGGCGGTACGATCGCCCAGCCGAGACGAACCGGATCGCCGCCACCCCGCGCCCATGGCAGACGCAGCGGCGCTTCTTCCGTGAACGCAGGAAGACGCGCGACATAACCCTGGGGCGGCGCGTTGTCGGCGCCGCGAATTTGCCAGAACACGATGCCGCCCTTCTTTTTAAACTCGGCTTCGTCGATCCACGGCGCGCGGGCGCGATCAGCATCGATGAAAACGCGCGGACGATTCACGGAGAGGACAGACACCTGCGACGCCTGCACACGTTCGCCGACCACGAATTCGAGCGGGCGGCCGGTGCGCGTTTGATAAATTTCATTGAAGGTTCGTGCGAGCGCCGACGCAGGCCAGTTCGCCGGCCTGTTCTCACCAAACCATCCGGGTGCGAAACTAAAAACCAGCTGCATTGCCGGTGGTGCGAACAGGAAGATGAGCGCGATCGCGCCGACAAACCTCTGCCGGCGAACGATCAATCTGTCGCCGCCGATTATCACGACGGCGATTCCGGTGAGCATCAATAATGGACTGAAGAGCTGCAAGCGTGCCGAGGCATCGAATCCATAAAGCGCAAGCAAGGCGAGCAGTGCGGGAGCAAGCGCGAGTGCAACGACGCCCCTACGCGAAGCAAGCGCCGTAGGCTCGCGGACAAATACCGGGGCGTTATCTTTTTCTTTCGCCGCGTAAGCGGTCGCAAGAAATACGAGCAGTGCGAACCCGAAATGGCCGAGCAGTATGCCGAACGATAACCGAAGCGGCGAAATCATTTCGCCCGGCGCGATTCCTGCGCCGGCGCCCGCGAGCAAATTGCTCCATCCGTTCTGCCACAACCACAACAGGCGCGGTCCGGCGATGAAACCGAAAACGAACAGTCCGAACGCAATGCTAAGCAGCGCATCGGAACGCGCGACCACGGCACGCATGCGTGCACTCGACACGGTGACAGCCGCGAGAGCAACGAGAAGCACAAGACCTTGCGGTCCAGCGTAAATCGTCACGCCGAGGATCGCGCCAAGCACGACCCACGCATTCGGATTTTTTTCACCGGCCGCGACCCACCACGCAAGAAACGCGGCCGCGACGAGCGGCATCAGCAGCAAATCTCCGGTAAGCGAACTTCCAGGAAACGCGACCGGAAAAATACTGACCATCAGCAATACCGCAATCGCACCCTGCCGGTCGCCGATAACGCGGCGCGCGAAAAGAAAAACAATCCACCCTGCAAGCGCGACGCAAAGCGCCGACGCAAGCCGCAATGCGAAGAGCGAGCCGGTCGCGCGGTAAATCGTTTCGGAAGTCCATGCCGCGAGCGGCGGCATCTCCGCGTAACCCAGGAACCACTCACGCCCGAGTGCAAGCGCAACCGCCATCTGTGGCGGCGGCGCTGGTTCTGCGAAATGCGTCGCAATCGCCCACAGCAACGCGTGCGCGATCAGACCGAGACCGAGAAAGCCCGCGGGCGCCGCGCGCAAGCCTTCAACGAAGATCGAGGTTTCGAGCGGCCCGGCCGCTTCACGAAGCATTGGCATCAAGAGTCTGGGTTGGAGACAGTGATTTGCGCCGGGAGCCGCGCGCCATTCAACAATTCGCGGACAGGCGCGAAAGAATTTCTGTGATGCACGGTCGGGCCATGCGTGCGCAGCCGCTCCCAATGCAGGGAGGTCGAATATCCTTTGTGTTTCTCGAAACCATACTCCGGATGCGCGAGACCGAGCTGCATCATCAAGCGGTCGCGCGTGACTTTCGCGACGATCGAAGCGGCGGCAATCGAAGCGACAATGCCGTCGCCGCGGATCACGGGTTTGACCTCGCATGGCAAAGGCAAGGTGTCGCGGCCATCGACAAAAACAAGTTGCGGGCTGCGCGGTAACGCGCCGACGGCCTGTGCGAGCGCCCAAAGGCTTGCGCGTAGAATATTGTCGCGGTCGATGCGCGCCGGCGGCGCGATCGTGACGGCGACTTCGGCGGTTGCACAAATTTTTTCGTACAGCACGTCGCGCGTTGCCGCGCCCAGCTCTTTTGAGTCGTCGAGGCCTTTCGGCACACACGACGGGTCGAGAATCACGGCGGCGGCGACGACCGGCCCCGCAAGTGGCCCTCTGCCCGCTTCATCGCAGCCGGCGACCGGCGCACAGCCGCGGCGCATCGCATTGGCTTCGCGAGCGAAGGTCGGACCACGGCGCGCGGGAATCATGTCAGGAACTTTGCAGGTGCTCGATTGTTCGAATGCACCGGACCATGCCACGCGAATCCGGCCTCTTCTACTTATAAGAGCGGACATTTGCGGCAAACTCACAGGTCGGCCACAATCGCGATAACAGATAGCGCCAATAGCGGTGCCTGAACCCGCGGGGCTGGAGGCGAGAGAAGATGCGTTGGGACGATTTCCGAAGCAGCGATAACGTTGATGACCGCCGCGGCGACGATAGCGGACCGCTTGCCGGACCCGGCTTTCCGCTGCCGACCGGGCGCGGCGGTATGGGGCTCGGCACCATTATTATTGTCGGTCTCATCGCTTGGGCGGTCGGCATCGATCCGCGCGTGATCCTGACCGGCATCGAGATGACGCAAGGCCAAGGCCCGACCGGCGGTTACGAGCGGCAGATGCCGAACCAGCAGGCTCCGGTACGCAAGAAAGGTCCGCCGACTGACGAACTCGGCCGCTTCGTGGCCGGCGTGCTCGGCGAAACTGAAGATCGTTGGGCGGAAATTTTTGGCGAGAGCGGCGCGCGCTACAGGCCGCCCCGGCTTGTTATCTTCAGCCGTGCGACCAACTCGGCTTGCGGCTATGCGCAGTCAGCGATGGGCCCGTTCTACTGCCCGCCCGAGCAGGCGGTCTATCTCGATACGTCTTTCTTTCAGGACTTGCAGCGCAAGCTCAACGCCTGCCCGGCCGGCTCGAAGTCTTGCGAGTTCTCGCAAGCTTACGTGATCGCGCATGAGATCGGCCATCACGTGCAGAACATCACCGGCATCCTGCCCAAAGTGCAGCAAGCGCAACGCGGCATGAGTCCGCGCGAACGTAATGCCATGCAGGTGCGCGTCGAATTGCAGGCAGACTGCTTCGCGGGCGTGTGGGCGAACCGGCAGCAGAAGAAGCGGCCGTTCCTCGACCCGGGCGATGTCGACGCGGCCTTGCAGACGGCGAGCGCGATCGGCGACGACACCTTGCAGCGCCGCTCGCAGGGCGCGGTGGTACCAGACTCCTTCACGCACGGCTCGGCGGCGCAGCGCAAGCAATGGTTCCAGACCGGTTTCCAGACCGGGGACGTGAACCGCTGCAACACTTTCGCGGCCGGCGCGATCTAGAGCCGCACGGTCGTGAACGATAAGCCGTTCGTTCCGGTCCGTTTCGCAGTGCTGGCCGTTTCGGACACGCGCGACCTGGCCGAAGACAGGTCGGGTGCGCTTCTTGCGGAGCGCATCGAAACCGCCGGCCACAAGCTCGCCGCACGCGCCATCGTGAAGGACGACGTTCGCGCCATCCGCGCCAAGGTGCGGGGCTGGATCAAGGACAAGAAGATCGACGCGGTGATCACCACCGGCGGCACCGGTTTCACCGGACGCGACGTGACGCCGGAGGCGGTAGAGCCGCTATTCGAGAAGCGAATGGAAGGGTTCTCCTTCGTGTTTCATCGCGTCTCGTTCGAGAAAATCAAATCCTCGACCATCCAGAGCCGCGCGACCGCGGGCGTTGCCAATTCCACCTTCATCTTCTGCGTGCCGGGTTCGCCCGGCGCCTGCCGCGACGCATGGGACGAAATCCTCGTACATCAGTTCGATCTGCGGCACCGGCCCTGCAACTTCGTCGAGATCATGCCGCGGCTTGACGAGCATCTGAAGCGGGCGAAGATCAAGAAGAAGTAGCGCGTAGTAGCGGTGCTTGTTAGCCTCATCCTGAGGACTCAAAATTGAGCAAGCCGAAAGTCGTCATCATCGGCGCTGGGTTTGGCGGGCTGGAAGCAGCACGGGCGCTGCGAAAGACCGACGCAGAAATTACGGTCATCGACCGGCACAATCACCATACCTTTCAGCCCCTGCTCTACCAGGTCGCGACGGCGGTGATTTCTCCCGCCGATATCGCGTGGCCCGTACGCAGTATTCTACGCAAACAGCAAAACGCGAGCGTCATGCTCGGATCGATCAAAAGCATCGACACGACTGCGCGCGTCGTTCGCGCGGACACCGTCGAATTGCCCTACGACTATCTCGTGATCGCAACGGGAGTGACGCACTCCTATTTCGGCCATGACGACTGGCAAAACGCCGCGCCGGGCCTCAAGACACTGACCGACGCGACAAAAATCAGAAGCCGCGTGCTGCTTTCCTTCGAGCGCGCCGAGCTTGCAAAGAATGAGGACGACAGAAAACGCCTGCTTACTTTCGTCATCGTCGGCGGTGGCCCGACCGGGGTGGAAATGGCCGGTGCTATCGCGGAAATTGCGCGCCAGACCTTGCGTTTTGACTTCCGCCACATCGATCCGCGTGCCGCGCGCATTCTTCTGATCGAAGCGGGTCCGCGCATTCTTCCCGCGTTTCCAGAAGACCTTTCGGCTTATGCGGAGAAGTCGTTGCGGAAGATGGGCGTCGAGGTGATGACGTCGACGATGGTGACCGACGTGAAGCGCGACCATGTCATGCTTGGAGAGCACAAAATCTCTTCCGAAGCCATCGTCTGGGCAGCGGGCGTGAAAGCCTCTGACGCCGCGCAGTGGCTGGGCGCGGAAGCCGACCGCGCAGGGCGCATCAAAGTCGGCGAAGACCTGAGCGTGCCCGGACACCCGGAAATTTTCGCGGTCGGCGATACGGCGTCACTCGCCACGCCTATTCCCGGCATCGCACCCGCTGCAAAACAGATGGGAAAATACGTCGGCCGCCTGATTGCCGCGCGCATAGCCGGACAAGCGCCGCCAGCGCCGTTCGCCTATAAACATGCAGGCGATCTTGCGACCATCGGCAGAAGATCGGCGGTCGTAAAATTGAATAAACTGAAGCTGACCGGGTTCATCGGCTGGTTGTTCTGGTCGGTCGCGCACATTTATTTTCTGATCGGCATCCGCAACCGTCTTATGGTTGCGATGACTTGGCTCTGGAGCTACGTCACCTATCAGCGTGGCGCACGGCTAATCACCCGCGACGACAGGCCGGGCTAGAGAGCGGAACCAAATCCTTCGTCGCCCGCCAGAAGCACCCGGCTTCGAAGCTTCACAATCCGCATGCGGCCGAGTTTCGCGAGCAGGCGCTTGTGCGCGTTCGCGCCGTTCTGGTGGCCACCGAGCTTTTGATAGAGGAGCTTCGAAATCAGCAGGCCCTGCTCTGCGCGCGGGCGGCCGGTGAGCACGAGCCGCGCGCTTGCAGCGGCTTCGGCGAACCGTGGCTTCATGCCGAAGCCTTCATAGGCAAGACGGAAAGTCGCGGCGCGGCGGTCGGCGTGGCCTGCGCGCCCGACGGTATCCAGAAATTTCCGTACCTCGCGCGTCCAGCCTTCTTCGAGCATTCCGTCCGGACCGAGAAAAAGCAGCCACTCGCCGCGCGCAGCAGCCTGTGCGCCGGCACGAAGCCGCGCGCCAAGATCGGAGTCGGCTTGAACAAAAACGCAGCCGGCCGCATCGGCCACCGCTTCGGTCTCGTCTTTCGAGCCGCCATCCGCCAGCACGACATCGCGCACGATGCCGGCCGCTGCGCCGGAAACGAGTGCCGACAATGTGGGCACGATCTGCCGCTCCGAATCGAGCGTGGGAATGACGACGCTGATCAACGCAGGCACTTCATTAGTATAATCTCGCTCTCGCGCCCTGCGCCTGCACGCGCAAGCGCAGGGCTGCGAGGCTTTTACTACTTCACCGCGATCGCCGAAATCTCGACTTTCGCGTCGAGCGGTAAACGCGCGACCTGCACCGTGGCGCGTGCCGGCGGCGCCTTCGTGAAGTAGGTGGCATAGACGCCATTCATCGCCTTGAAGTCGTTGAGGTCCTGAAGGAAGACCGAGGTCGAGACGACGTTGTCGAGCGTCATGCCGGCGGCTTCCAGCACGGCCTTCAGGTTATCGAGCACCTGCTTGGTCTGGTCTTCGATGTTCGCGTCCGAACGCATCTTCTTGGTCTTGGGATCGATCGCGACCTGGCCCGCGAGATAGAGCGTGTTGCCGACCTGAATCGCCTGCGAATACGGCCCGATCGCTTCGGGCGCGTTCGGCGAAGAGATCACCTGCTTGCCGCCTTGCGCCTGCACGATGCCGGCGAGCGCCAGAACCGCTGCGCCCGCGAGGGCGAGTTTTACGATGTTCATCATTCTCTCCCGTTTTGTTTTTACACGACGATTAGACGAGGCCGCCCGATTGCGTGCAAGCGGAGCGAATCACCGGCGACATCGCCGGGCTTGAAGCTACGGAACCGCGCAACCACATGGCGGTTCTGCGCGTTACAGACGCGTCCACGTCGCATTGGGCGTTTCCCGAAAACAAGACCTTGGAGCACGCGCGATTTCATCTCTATATCTTGTTCTTGTTTTGTTCTTATTTTGAGACTAGGATTTCTTTCCATCCGGAGCACTTGCCGTGAACCAGAGATTTAAGATCGACCGCCACAACGCCGACCCAGCACCCAACAGCGCGGACGGGCTGCTCACGACGACCATAGGCGGCGAGCGCCGCAGGGGACGCGGCGCGGTCTCCAATGCCAGCGGCCGCTTTGAGCCTTCGGCCCGCATTCCCTTCGACGACGGCTGGCAATCGCTCGACGACCTGCCGCCGTTCAAGACGGTCGAGCGCGAGGAGCGCGCGCGCAAGATCATCAGCCGCAACCAGTCACCCGATCTCGGCTTCGACCGCTCGATCAATCCCTATCGCGGCTGCGAGCACGGCTGCATCTATTGCTTCGCGCGGCCGACGCATGCCTATCACGGCATGTCGGCGGGGCTCGATTTCGAGACGCAGCTGTTCGTAAAGCCGGACGCGCCGGAGCTTCTGCGCAAGGAGTTGGCCGCGCCGGGATATACCCCGCGCACGATCGCGATGGGCACGAACACCGACCCCTATCAGCCGATCGAGCGCAAGTGGAAACTTACGCGCCGCATTCTCTAAGTGCTGCGCGACGCGAACCATCCCGTCGGCATCGTGACGAAGTCGATCCTGGTGCTGCGCGATCTCGATATTCTTTCCGAGATGGCAGCGAAGGGCCTCGCCAAGGTCGCGCTCTCGGTGACGACGCTCGATCCGAAGCTTGCACGCGCGATGGAGCCGCGCGCCTCGACACCGGCAAAACGATTAGAGGCGATCCGCGAGCTTTCGCGCGCGGGCATTCCGACCGCGATCATGACCGCGCCGATCGTACCCGCGATCAACGATTCCGAAATCGAGCGGCTCCTGGACGCGGGCGCCGCCAACGGCGCGGTCGAAGCCGGCTTCGTGATGCTCAAGATGCCCTTCGAAATCAAAGACCTGTTCCGCGAATGGCTGCGCGAGCATTTCCCCGACAAGGAAAAACACGTGATCTCGCTGATCCGCGATATCCATGGCGGCAAGGATTACGATCCGACCTGGGGCACGCGGCAGGCTGGCACCGGACCCTATGCGTGGTCGGTCGGCAGGCGCTTCGAAATCGCCTGCAACAAGCTCGGCCTCAATCGCCGCAGCTATCGGCTCACCACTGCGCACTTCAAGCGGCCCGCTATGCGCGGCGGCCAGATGGACCTGTTCGCTGCATGACAGACACGCCTCCCTTGCGGCTCCCCTGCGGCTCGCGCTGGTAACGCTTGGCACGGCGGGTGCGGGCATTTCGCCGACACCGAAGAGCAATCCGGGAAGTCGCGCACAGCCCGCAGGCGACGCTCGATACGCACGGAAACATCGTTTTTCCGGGCTAACGGAAGCGCAATCCCTAACAGCCGTTAACACTCTGCATTTACTACGTTTTTACCGTATCGGGGGCATGGTGGCCCCTGTGTTTTGTTGCGTAACGAGTACCGGTATTGCGTATGCGAGTCTCGCGTATCGGGGCGCCCAGTAGGGCGCCCCGTTCAGCTTCCAAACCCGATCTTCCGGGGCTCGAACACAATCGCATCATCGTGGGCGATTGCATCGAGGAACTGAACAAGCTTCCCGAAGCTTCGGTCGATCTCGTTTTCGCAGACCCGCCCTATAACTTGCAGCTTCGCGGCGATCTCGCACGGCCCGACCAGTCCAAGGTCGATGCGGTCGATGACGCCTGGGACCAGTTTTCGAGCTTCGAGGTCTACGACAAGTTCACGCGCGCGTGGCTGAAAGCCTGCCGCCGCGCGATGAAGCCCAACGCCACGCTCTGGGTGATCGGCTCGTACCACAACATTTTCCGCGTCGGCACGGCGCTCCAGGATATCGGCTTCTGGATTCTGAACGATGTGGTCTGGCGCAAGGTGAACCCGATGCCGAATTTCCGCGGCCGCCGCTTCACCAATGCGCACGAGACGCTGATCTGGGCCGCGCGCGACGAGAAGGCGCGCAAATACGTCTTCAACTACGAAGCGCTCAAGGCCGGCAACGAAGATGTGCAGGTGCGTTCCGATTGGACGCTACCCCTCTGCACCGGCTCCGAGCGGCTAAAAGACAAAGACGGCGACAAGGTGCACCCGACGCAAAAGCCGGAATCGCTGCTTGCGCGCGTGCTGCTCTCCTCCACCAAACCCGGCGACGTCGTGCTCGATCCTTTCTTCGGTTCGGGCACCACCGGCGCGGTCGCGAAAAAACTTTCCCGCCGCTTCATCGGCATCGAGCGCGACAATACTTATGCGACCGCGGCGCAAGCCCGGATCGACGAAGTCGTGCCCTATCCGGAAGCCTCGCTCGTTCCATTCATGACCGCGCGCGAGGCCCCGCGCGTGGCGTTCGCCAGCATCGTGGAGCGCGGGCTACTGGATGCCGGTGCGGTGCTCACCGACTCCAAGGGCAAAATCCGCGCAACCGTGCGGCCTGACGGTTCGATCCAGTTGGGCGCGCAGGTCGGCTCGATCCACAAGATCGGCGCAATCGCGCAGAATCTCGAAGCCTGCAATGGCTGGACTTACTGGCACTTCGACGAAGGCAAAGCGAAGAAAAAGCCGATCGATGCGCTGCGTTCGATCATCCGCAGCGAAATGCAGGCAGCAGAGTAAAGCCGGTTACGCCGGCTTTTTCATCGCGTAATCCATCATGCCCTGCGCGATTTCGCGCTCACCCATGACCGTGTAATTCGCGCCCAGCCTGTCGAGATTGTCTTTCTCCGCGTCCGAATGGGCGCGGGCAATGATCTCGAGCGACGGATTTCCTTTACGCGCCTGCTCGACGATCTGACCGGCCTCGAAGCTTTCCGGGATCGCGACGAACAACGTCTTCGCTTGCGGAAGATTGGCGGCGGCGATCAGCTCCGGCGCCGCGGCATTGCCGAAAAAGACTTCGATCCCGCGCGCGCGCAACTGCTTTACGACATCCGCGCGATCTTCGATCACGAGATAAGGAATATTCTGCTGACGCAGGCCATCGCCAATGTGCGAGCCGACGCGGCCATAACCGACCACGACGGCGTGATTGGTAAGCGAAGTGGGCTTGAGTATTTCGGCCGCTTCCTCCGGCGGACCGGCTGGCGAAGCAATCTCTTCTTCCGCCGCCTTGCGCTTCTCAAGGCTGCGGTTTGATCCAGTCGATCGCCTGAAACACGAAAGGGTTCAGCATGATCGAGATGATCGCACCGGCAAGAATGAGATCGAGCCCGGTTTGCGGCATCAGTTTCAGCTGCACGCCAAGACCCGCGAGGATGAAGGAGAATTCGCCGATCTGCGCAAGCGAGGCGGAGATGACGAGCGCGGTCGAAGTTGGATATTTGAAGGCGCGGACGATCAGGAACGCCGCGATCGATTTACCGAAGACGACGATGAAGATCGTGCCCGCGAGCAGCCATGGATGATTCACGACGATCGACGGATTGAACAACATGCCTACGGACACGAAGAACAAGACGGCGAAGGCGTCGCGCAGCGGCAGCGTTTCCTCCGCCGCGCGCTGCGAGAGCGGCGACTCGCTCATCACCATGCCCGCGAAGAACGCGCCGAGCGCGAAGGACGCGCCGAACAAAGTCGAGGCGGCGTAAGCAAGACCGATCGCAATCGCGAGCACCGAGAGCCGAAACAGCTCGCGCGAACCGCTGTGGGCGACCCAATGCAAGATCCAAGGCACGACGCGCTGCCCGACCACGAGCATGACAAGGACGAAAGCTGCGACCTTGCCGAAGGTGATCGCAATCGGCTGCCAGATCGCAGGGTTCGAAACGGCATCCTTCGCCATGATGACGGTCGCCATCGCGGGCAACAGGACGAGTGCCAGCACCATCACGAGGTCTTCGACGATCAGCCAGCCGACCGCGATGCGTCCGCGTTCGGTTTCGATCAAGCGCCGCTCCTGCAAGGCGCGCAGCAACACGACCGTCGATGCCACCGAAAGGGCAAGACCGAAGACGAAGCCCGCGACCCAACCCCACTCCAGAAAATAGACCATCGCCATGCCCATCAGCGTCGCGGCGCCGATCTGGGCGATGGCGCCCGGAATTGCGATGGCGCGCACCGAAAGCAAATCTTTGAGCGAGAAATGCAGACCGACGCCGAACATCAGGAGAATGACGCCGAGTTCGGCGAGTTCGTTGGCAAGCGCCTGATCGGCGACGAAGCCCGGCGTGTAGGGGCCGGCCAGAACACCGGCGAGCAGATAGCCGACGATGGGAGAAATTCGCAGCCGGTGTGCGATCGAACCGAAGATAAAAGCAAGCACCAAGCCTGCGACGATCGTAGCAATCAGCGGCGTGTAGTGCGGCATTCGTCCTCGTTCGCACGAGACGTCCTCGCGCGCATTCAATTAGAGGAAGGACTTTGCCTTATGCAAACGAAAACCGGCGGCGACAGCCTAAAAAGCCACCGCCGCCTGTATTCTTCCGGCCTTCGGCCCCGTAATTCTAGCGGGCCACGACCATGATCTCGACCTTATAATCGGGCGAAGCGAGCTTGGCCTCGATGGTCGCGCGCGCGGGGACATTGCCCGGCGAGACCCATGCTTCCCAAACCTTGTTCATCTCCGGCGAAGTTCGAAATGTCGGGCAGGAAAATCTGGGTCTGAGAGCAACTTGGACTTGTCGCTGCCGGCCTGCTTCAGGAGATCGTCGATCGTGTCGAGAACTTCCTTGGTCTGCTCGGCGACGCTCTTGCCTTTGGTCTCATCGGCAACCTGACCGGCGAGATATACGACACCATTATGAATGACGGCCTGCGCCATGCGCGGACCTGGCTCGATGCGCTGAATGCTCATTTGCTGCTCCCTTTTCGTTTTCGTTCCGGAATGAATTCGAGTGCGTGGGCGATAACCTTTCGCATCACGCTCGGCAAGGCTTCGTCATCGAGCGCATCGAGCGGCACGAAGCGCATGCCGTGCGGCGCTGGCGTTTTCTCGGGGACGCCTGCGAAGTAAACCGTCAGCTCAAGTGGAAAATGCGTGAAGACGTGGCGGACGGTGCCGATGGCCTTTCGCCACTTTACTCCGGCGAGCGGCGCGGTCCTGGTCGACTCTTTATACTCCGCGCTCCATTCGCTGCCCGGCACTTCGGTCATGCTGGCGAGCAGGCCTTTTTCGGGACGCGTGCGCAAAAGAATATGAATTCCCTCGCGCAGCACCACGAAGGCTGCGCCCTTACGCAATTTACCTTCGGCCTTCTCTGTCTTGCGCGGGAACGTTTCCTGATCGCCACGCGCGCAGGCGGTACACGCATCAAGCCACGGGCAGATCGCGCAGGCCGGCCGCTTCGGCGTGCAGATCGTCGCGCCGAGATCCATCAAGGCTTGCGCAAAATCGCCTGCCCGATGCGGCGGCGTCATTTCGGCGGCGAGACGCGCGAGAATTTTTTTCGCGGCGGGCAGTTTTTCTTCGACCGCAAACAGGCGCGAGATGACGCGCTCGATGTTCCCGTCCACCGGCGTCGCTTTCTTCCCGAATGCTATCGCGGAGATCGCCGCGGAAGTGTATGCGCCAATGCCCGGTAGACGGCGCAGCTCGTCTTCGCCTTCCGGAAAATTTCCTTCGAACTCCGCGACCACCGCTTTGGCGCAGGCGTGCAGATTTCGCGCGCGCGCGTAGTAGCCGAGACCCGCCCAGGCCGAGAGCACTTCTTCTTGCCGCGCATTGGCGAGCGACATCACATCGGGCCAGCGTGCGAGAAATTTCGCGTAATATGGCAGCACGGTTTCTACGCGCGTTTGCTGCAACATGATTTCGGAGAGCCAGACGCGGTAGGGATCGGGCTTGGCGCCTCCCCGCACCCGCCATGGCAGCACGCGCGCGGAAACGTCGTACCAGGCGAGCAGTGTCGCAGCTTCCGGCGGTGCTTTCGGCTTTGCCCGCTCTTCACGCCTTAGCCTGCTTGTCTCGCGCATGGAGAAGCTCTACGCCGAAACCAGCCGGAGCCGCAAAGATGGCCGTGCCAACCAGACGTTCGCGCAATGCATCGCCGCTCGCCGATCTCGTCGGCAAGACGGTGGGCGATGCTTTCGCGCGGCAGGGCTTTGCCGCCGTCGAGATCGTGACCCACTGGCAGGAGATCGTCGGCGAGAATCTGGCCAAGCGCTCCGAACCGATCAAACTCACCTGGCCGCGCCGGGACGATCCGGATTCTGTTGGCGTGCTCCAGATCAGGGTCGAGGGCGCTTATGCGCTCGAAATCCAGCATCTCCAGCCGGTGATCGTCGAACGGGTGAACCGCTATTTCGGCTGGCGCTGCGTGGGCCGGCTTGCAATCCGGCAAGGACCGGTTGCCTTGCGGCGGAAGCGTCCTGCCTTGCGCAAAGAACCGTCCGCAGCGGAAATCGGAAAAGCGCGCGAGAGCTTGGGCAAGTTCGAGGATGACGCGCTTGCCCGTTCGGTCGCTCGGCTTGGCGTGCTGATCAAGGATCGCGACCGGAAGTAGTACGCCTGTAGTGGCGGCATCCCACGCTTGCCACAATCAGGGCCGCAGTCTAGGTGCAGCCATTCACTCTTCTCTTCCGGAGGCCGCTTTGTCCGTTTCGCGTCGCCATTTCACCGCTGGTACCGCCGCCGTCGTCCTGGCAGCGAGCCTTCCTCTGCCTGCTTTTGCGCAGGGCAAGCCGAAGAAGAGCTTTCAGGTCGGCGATCTCTACAAGCCCGGCCCGCTCGGCGACCATGTGATCGGCAAGGACGACGCGCCGGTGACGATCGTGGAATATGCTTCGTTCACATGTGGACATTGCGCGAACTTCTACATCAACACGTTCCCGAAGCTGAAAGAAAAGTACATCGACACCGGCAAGGTGAAGCTGATCTTCCGCCCGTTCCCGACCGGACCGGCCGAGCTTTCGATCGCGGCCGCCATGCTCGCGCACTGCGCAGGTAAAGAGCGCTACTTCGCGATGACCTCGGCGCTGATGGAAACCCAGCGCAACTGGATGGCGACCCAGGATCCGGTGCCGCTGCTCCAGAAGCTTGCGAGCCAGGCCGGTATCGACGAGGCCAAGTTCAAGCAGTGCCTCTCGGACCAGACGCTTGCCGCGGAAGTCCAGCGCACGGGCCTGCGCGGCTTCGAAACCTTTGGCGTCGAAGGCACGCCGACCTTCTTTATCAACGGCACCATTGTGGTCGACGGCGACACCACTATCGACAATCTGTCGAAGATCATCGACCCGCTAATTAAGTAGTGGATTTGTTGGGGTTTTTTCGCCCAGCTATCCCCAACGACGATCTATAGAAAGCCGGGGCGGACTTGCCGCCACCGGGCCGGAGCCCCATCGTCTGGGGAATCCGAATCGCGCGGAACAAGCGCGTCATAAGGCTTAAAAGTACATGCAGTTCACGCGGTTAAAGCTTCTTGGCTTCAAATCCTTCGTCGAGCCCTCCGAGTTCGTAATCGAGAATGGGCTTACCGGCATCGTCGGCCCGAACGGATGCGGCAAATCCAATATCGTCGAGGCGCTGCGCTGGGCGATGGGCGAAAGCTCGACCAAAGCCATGCGCGCACAAGACATGGATCAGGTGATCTTCGCCGGTTCCACGCACCGGCCCGCGCGCAACACCGCGGAAGTCGTGATTGTCGTCGACAATACCGAGCGCAAGGCGCCGGCCCAGTTCAACGACGCAGACATTCTCGAAGTCTCGCGCCGTATCGAGCGCGAAGCGGGTTCGGCTTACCGCATCAACGGCCGCGAAGTGCGCGCGCGTGACGTGCAGCTCCTGTTTGCAGACGCATCGTCCGGCGCACGTTCGCCCGCGCTCGTGCGGCAGGGCCAGATCGGCGAAATTATCAACGCGAAACCAGAATCGCGCCGCCGCATTCTGGAAGAAGCGGCAGGCATCTCCGGTCTTCATGCGCGCAAGCACGAAGCCGAAACCCGATTGAAGGCCGCTGAAAATAACCTTCAGCGTCTGGAAGACGTGATCGGCCAGATCGCGACCCAGATGGACAGCCTGAAGCGTCAGGCCCGCCAGACCGTCCGCTACAAGAACATCTCCGGCGAAATCCGCCGCCGTCAGGCACTACTCATGGCGCTGCGCTGGCGCGAAGCGGAGGCGCAGATCGCCGAAGCCGAAGGCACCCGCGATCTTGCAGTGCACGCGGTTGCCGATCAGACGAAGCTTCACCTCGAAGCAAGCCGCAAACAGAGCGAAGTCAGCGAACAACTCAACCCCTCGCGTGAAGCCGCGGCGATTGCGGGTGCTGCGTTGCAGCGCCTGAATCTTGCCAATGCCGAACTCGACAAGGAAGAAGCCCGCGCGAAAAGCCGCGCCGAGGAACTCGACCGCCGTCTTGCACAGCTCAGCACCGATATCGAGCGCGAACGCGCGCTTGCGAACGATGCGGTCGAAGTGCTTGCCCGTCTCGTGCGCGAGGAAGAAGCGCTGGCAGCGGAAGAAAACAGCGTTTCCGGCGGCGAAACGGCCGCCCGCGAGCGCATGACGGCTGCCGAACAGCAACTGATCGCAACCGAAAAGGCGTTCGACGAGGCGACCGCGGAACTTGCGTCGCTGGTCGCAAAACGTGGCTCGCTCGAAGCGTCGATGGAAAACCACCGCGCGCGGCTTGCGAAAATCTCCGCCGAAATCGAGCAGATCGAGCAGGAAGCGGGTCAGGGGCTCACGGACAACGGCGGCGAACTCGCAAAGCTGCGTAGTGCGGCGACCGAGGCACAGGAAAACCTGACGAAGACCGACGCCGATACGCTGCGCGCGGAAGCTGCGCGTTCGGCCGCGGTGCAGGCACTCGATGTCGCGCGCAAACCCTTGCAGCAGGCCGAGCAGCAACTGCACCGCCTCGAAACGGAAGCCCGCACGCTCGCCAAGATGCTGGGCGAACAGTCGAAAACGCTGTTTCCGCCGGCGGTCGATCAGGTTCAGGTCGCAAGTGGCTACGAAGCTGCACTTGCCGCGGCACTCGGTGACGAACTCGACGCGCCGTTCGATGCCGCCTCCCCGATGCACTGGGCGGGCGCCGACGCGAATGCGTCCGACCCCTCGCTGCCCGGAGGCGTCGAGCCGCTGACCGCACGGTGAGCGCGCCGGACGCGCTGGTCCGCGCCGCCTCAAGCAGATCGGCGTCGTTGCACGCGGACAGGGCGCGGTGCTGCGCAAGCAGCTCGGTGTCGGCCAGCGTCTCGTTTCGATCGAAGGCGATCTGTGGCGCTGGGACGGCTATACCGTCACGGCAGACGCGCCGACCGCGGCTGCCCGCCGGCTCGCCGCGCGCAATCGCCTTGCCGGAACTCGACCCGAAGTCGTCACCGCGCGCGAAGCCGTGACCAAGGCGAAAGCCGAAAACGACAAGGCGCAGGCCGAACTGCCGCCGCCGAAACCGCAGAACTGAATGCCCGCAGACTCTGGCGCAATGCGCAAGGCGCTACGACGCGGCACTGCAGGCGCTGGCCGACGCCGAGCGCGAAGCCGGCGAGCACCAGTCGCGCCTCTCCGCGCTTTCGGAAGCGCGCGCGCGTCTGCTCGCCAACAAGACCGAAATCGAAAGCAACATCGGCGGAATCGGCGAGCGCTGCTCGCCGCCCTGCCGGTGCTGGCGGACCGAAGCCGCGCTGAGCGCAGCCCGCACCCGCGTCACCAACGACCGCGCGGCCTATACCAGCGCCAAAGCCGACATCGACGGCATCGAACGCGAGCGTACGGCGCGTGCGCACCGGCTCTCTTCCATCGGCGCGGAGCGCGCATCCTGGCGCGAGCGCGAAGAGCGCGCGGGCTTGCAAATCGCGTCGATCGAGCAACGCGTTACCGAAACCAAGAACGAACGGTCTTCGCTCGATGACGCTCCCGCGAAGTTCGCGCAGCAGCGCAACGCGTTGCTGACCGAGATCAACTCCGCGGAAGCAAAGAAGCGTGACGCCGACGACAAACTGGTCGCGGCTGAACAAGTGCTCGCAGAGGCCGACAAAGCCGAGCGCGAATTCCGCGAGGCCCTCTCCGCCGCGCGCGAAGTTTCGGCCCGTGACGAGGCCCGTCTTGAGGCCGCACGCGCCCGCAAGAACGACCTCGTCCGCGAAGTCAGCGAAGTGCTGGGCGGCGAGCCGACGGACGAGCGGATCGCAGAAGCGCTCGATACCAAGGGCGCGGAATCCGACCCCGCCGAAGTCGCGGCCAAGCTCGAGAGCCTGGAGCGCGAGCGCGAACGGCTGGGTGCGGTCAACCTGCGCGCCGACGAGGAGCTGACCGAAGTCGAAAAGCAGCATGTCGGCCTGACCACCGAGCGCGACGACCTCGTGGAAGCGATCAAGCGGCTCCGTCAGGGCATCCAGAGCCTGGACAAGGAAGCGCGCGAGCGCCTCACTGCCTCGTTCCAGACCGTGAATGAGCACTTCAAAAAGCTCTTTACCGGCCTGTTTTCGGGCGGCACGGCGGAACTAGTGCTTACCGGCTCCGAGGACCCGCTGGAGGCCGGCCTCGACATCATCGCAAAGCCCCCCGGCAAGAAGGCGCAGTCGCTATCGCTGCTTTCGGGCGGCGAACAGGCGCTGACCGCCATGTCGCTGATCTTCGCGGTGTTCCTGACGAACCCGTCGCCGATCTGCGTCCTGGACGAAGTCGATGCGCCGCTGGACGATTCGAACGTCGAGCGCTTCTGCAACCTGCTGGAAGAGATGACCCGGCAGACCGACACCCGCTTCGTCACCGTGACGCATAACCCGATCACCATGGCCAAGATGGACCGGCTGTTCGGGGTCACCATGGCCGAGCGGGGCGTTTCGCAACTGGTATCCGTGGACCTTCAGACCGCGCAGAGCTTCCGGGAAGCAGGCTAGTTTTCGGCGAGTCTCAGGCCGGCGCCGAGACTCGCCGCCGCACCTCGGAAAACCGGTAATTTCTTCAACAAAAACAGGGTGTTAAGAGACGTTTACGTTTCTTGACACCCATAAACCCCCTCACTATGGTCCGCGCGGCTTCGGAGAGAAGCCGCTATTTTCCTCGACTTTTTGAGGTTTCCGATGACCGGCGACCCCAAAACAGAAAACAGCGATCTCTCCGAAAGACTGCGACGCCTCGACGAAACACTCGACGCGCGAAATGCGGAGGAGATGCGGAAAAATCCCGCACCCTCGTCCGACGCTGCGGACCGTTCCGGGTTCTCGACGAGGCTTTAAACTCTCCGGCGATTTCGTCGGTGGCGTGGTCGCAGGCTTCGCTGTCGGGTGGGGTTTCGACAAACTCACTGGATGGTCGCCGTGGGGGTTGATCGTTTTCCTTCTCCTCGGCTTCGCAGCCGGCGTTTTGAATGTGCTTCGCTCGATCGGCGCTCTGCCGAAATACGGCGAGCGAGAAAAATAGAAGTGGCGCGTCTCGCGCCGAATGAGACTGGGACCGATGGCTGCTGATCCGATTGCACAATTCCAGATCAAGAAGATCGTGACGCTTGGCCATATTGGCCCTTACGAGATCGCGCTCACCAATTCGTCGCTGTTCATGATCGGCGCGGTCGTCGTGATTGTCGGCTTCATTCTGCTTGCATCGAGCAGCCGCTCGCTGGTGCCCGGACGATTACAATCGGTTGCCGAAATAACTTACGAGTTCGTGGCTGGAACCGTTCGAAGCACCGCCGGCACCGAAGGCATGAAGTTTTTCCCGCTGGTGTTCTCGCTCTTCACCTTCGTGCTGGTGCTGAACATGTTCGGGATGATCCCGGGCTTCTTCACGGTCACGAGCCACATCGTCATTACCGGCGTGCTCGCGCTCCTGGTGATCTTCACCGTCATCATCTACGGCCTCTACAAGAACGGCTTCAAATTCTTCAAGCTGTTCTGGCCTTCCGGCGTCCCGATGTTCGTGATGCCGATGATCGTGCTGATCGAAATTCTTTCGTTCCTCTCGCGCCCGCTCTCGCTCTCGGTGCGACTGTTCGCGAACATGCTCGCGGGTCACATCACGATCAAAGTGTTCGCCAGTTTCATCGGCTTGCTCGCGACCTCGCTCGGCGTCGCCGGCTGGGCGCTTGGCATCCTGCCGTTCGGCATGCTGGTCGCGCTGACCGCGCTCGATCTCCTGGTCGCGTTCCTGCAAGCCTATGTCTTCGCCGTTCTCACGTGTCTCTATCTCAACGACGCAATTCACCCCGGTCACTGACCGAATAGTTCAACCAGAAAGTCTCCAGAGGAGTTTCGTTATGGATCCAGTAGCAGCAAAAGAACTCGGCCGTCTGATCGGTGCCGGCATCGCCGCGATCGGCATGGGCGGCGCCGGTGTCGGCGTCGGTCTCATTTTCGGCAACTATCTCTCCGCCGCGCTCCGTAACCCGGCCGCTGCACAGGGCCAGTTCGGCAACCTGATTTTCGGCTTCGCCGTGACCGAAGCGCTCGGCATCTTCTCGCTGCTGATCGCTCTCCTCCTCCTGTTCGCCGTCTAAGCGAACTTAAGGAAGGTTACGTAAATGGCGACGAATACGACTACGCAGACACAAGACGCGAAGCCGCCGTTTCCCCCGTTCCAGGGCGAGACGTTTCCTTCGCAGATCTTCTGGCTCGTCCTGTGCTTCGTCGCGCTTTACGTGTTGCTCTCGCGCGTCGCGCTGCCGCGTCTAGGCGGCGCGATCGCGGCGCGTAACGCAAAGATCGAAGGCGATCTCGAAGCCGCGAACCGGCTGCGAAACGAAAGCGAAGCGGCGCAGGCGACCTATGAAAAGTCCCTCGCCGACGCCCGCGCAAAAGCGCAGGCCGTCGCTTCCGAAACGCAGGCGAAAGCAGCAAGCGAAGCGGAAGCCCAGCGCAAGCAGCTTGAGGATGGCCTGAAAGCCAAGCTCGACGCTGCGGAGAAGCAGATCGCCTCGACCAAGACCGCAGCCATGTCCAACGTCCGCGGGATCGCCGTCGATACCGCTGGCCTGATCGTCGAGCGGCTCACCGGCAAGGCACCTGCCAAGCCATCGGTTGAGCGCGCCGTCGACGCCGCGCTGCACTAGGAGAGTTCAGTGGCTTTTCTTTACGGAACCGACTTCTGGGTTGTCTCGCTTTCGGTGGTCTTGATCCTGATCGCGCTGAGCTCGGCGTGCACCGCATGATTGCGGGCGCACTCGATCAGCGCGCTGCCAAGATCAAGACCGAGCTCGACGAAGCCAAGCGCCTGAAGGAAGAAGCCGAAAAGCTGCTTTCCGACTATCAGCGCAAGGCGCGCGAAGCCGAAGATGAAGCGAAAGCGATCATCTCGCAGGCAACTACCGAAGCGAAACAGATCGCAGCCGACGCCAAGACACGCCTCGAAGACTTTGTCGGGCGCCGTACCAAGATGGCAGAAACCAAGATAGCGCAGGCCGAGCAACAGGCCATGGCCGATGTTCGCGCGGCCGCGGCCGATGCCGCGGTGAAAGCCGCCGAAACCATCGTCGCCGAAACCGCGAAAGGCGCGGAAGGCAAGGCGCTTCTTGAAGGCGCAATCAAGGACGTGAAAGCGCGGCTCGGCTAAGCAGCCGGCTCAAGCAGAAATAAAAACGGCCGCTTGCGCGGCCGTTTTTTTGTTTCTCTGCCTTGCCGCTACTGGCGCGGCGGCGGATCGAAGGTCGGAACGTTCGACGGCGCCTGTTGCTGCGGCTGCTGGAACGTCGGCTGCTGCTGCTGGCTCGGCGGCGGCTGGAATGCCGGCGTGTTCTGCTGTTGTTGCTGCTGGGTCGGCGCGGACGCTTTCCTCGGTGCGTGGGGCTTCGGTTTGGGTTTCGCTTTCGCGACGGGCGGCGCGCCCTGCGGATCGAAGCCTACATAGATCACATATTTTTCGAGCTTCTTGTCCGCCGGAAGCGGGAATGTCAGGTCGTCCTCGACCTGCGTGAACGGCACTTGCGTCGCACCTTGCGGGACGTTGACCTGCACCGAGTAAAACTTAGAAACTATCGGCCGCGGCTGCGGGCCTTCCTGCACCAGCGCGATGCGGATCGGCACCGCCACGTTGCCTGGACCACCCTTAGGACCGACGACGACACGGCCTTCAACGCCGACCTTGATCGTCATGGTGCTGCCGAGGATCGCGCATTCGCGTGCAATCTGAACGATGCTCGCCTGATAGCGCACATTGGTCGGGCCGGAGCCCGCGTTCTGCGCCCAGGCGCTCGCGCCCTGGCGGATCGTGGCCGCCGGGCAATCGTCATCCGCGTTTACTTGCGCGTTTGGATTTGCGTTGGGGTTGTTAGGGTCCGCCGCCGGGCCCTGTTTGAAGATGTCGCCAACGCCCATATTGCCGATCGGGCCTACGACATTTTCGATTGTGCTACAGCCGGCCAAAATGCCCACAAGCATGAAGGCTGCCCAGCCCTGCACATGCAGGCTTTGCCTGGTTACTTTACGCATACTTACCACTCCTCCGCCGCCCATTATATCAGCGCAATGGGTCCCCGCGAAACCTAAGATTCAACCGCCGTTCGATTTAGATAACGGCGCCGGACGTCCTACCAGAATTACCAAGAGCTTGCTGTCGGCCAGAAACCGTTTCGAAGTACGGCGTATGTCGTCGGCCGTGACGGCGTTAACCATTTTGTTTCTGCGCTCGAAATAGTCGATGCCGAGTTCTTCGAGTTGAATCTCAAGCAGCTGCGAGGCGACCTTCGCAGATGTGTCGAAGTGCAGGAGATAAGACCCGGTGATATAACTTTTAGCCTGCGCTAATTCCTCCGCGGTCGGCCCATCTTTGGCGATCCGGACAATTTCCTCCTCAATGATCCGAAGCGCTTCCGCAGCACGGTCGTTGCGGGTCGAAGTCCCACCCATAAACAGGCCGGAGCGGTCGAGCGTCGCAAGATAGGAATAAACCGAATACGCAAGCCCGCGCTTTTCGCGAACTTCACGGTAAAGGCGCGAGGAGAAAGAGCCTCCGCCAAGAACATGGTTCAGCACAAAGGCGGGTATGAAGTCCGGGTCTTTGCGCTTTATCCCAATACCCCCAAACGTGATGGTGGTTTGCGGGATGTTGAGATCAACCACTTCGCGGCGGCCAAGCGCCTGCGGCGCGGCCTCCGGAATATCGACAAGCTCCGCCTTCGCCGGCAGCTTCGCAAAGGCATGATCGATCAAGCGCACGAGTTCGGCGCTCTCGATCGAACCGACGACCGCGATCTTGAGGTTGGACGCGCCAGATTTTTCTTCGCGTAAGCGAACAGCATCGCACGCTCGATGCCGGCGATCGACTTCTCGTCACCCTTTACCGGACGGCCATAAGGATGGTTCGGGAATGCCTGTGCAAACCAGCGCAGGCTCGCGATTTCATCGGGATTGGTGAGCGAGCGCCTGTAGGCCGCGAGAATGCTCGCGCGAATGCGGTCGATTGCTTCCTGGTCGAAGCGCGGCGCGGTCAACGACAGGCGCAGAAGCTCGAAGGCTTCCTCCCGGTGCTCGCTCAATACCCGCACCGAGCCGCGGAAGGTATCGCGATCGGTGTTATAGCTCAGCGAAATTGCGCGGCGCTCGAGGCGCTCCTGAAAGGTCCTGGCATCAAGCTCGCCGGCACCTTCGTCGAGCATCGCGGCGGTCATATAAGCGAGGCCTGCGCGATCCGCGGGATCCTGCGAGGCGCCGCCGTCGAAGGCAAAATTCAAAGAGAGGATCGGCAGCGTGTCGTCGCGCACGAACCACACTTCGATGCCTGCTGGCGTCTTCAGACGTTCGATTTTTCCGACCTGGGCGTCGGCGGCGTTCGACGCCGAAAACAAGGCCAGAGCCATCACAATCCCCTTCAAGAAATTTCTGCTCATGCCCGCACGCAGAAAATGCTTCACGTGCGCTTCTCCGGTGCGGTCTGTTGCGGGCGAACGAGATGGCCGGTCACTGCACGGCGCAGATCGAGCCAGTTCTTTGCAACGGCCTGCACCTGCGCGGGCGTGACGGAACGCACTTTCGCCGGCCATTCCTTGACGAAGGCCGCGGACATTCCGGTCGTCAGCGCCGCGCCGTAAATGCGGGCGAGCGTGGTCTGGTTATCCTGCGAGAAGATCGTGGAGGCGATGATGCGCGTTTTCACGCGGTCGACTTCCTCGGCCTCGACGCCATTCTTCGCGACATGTTCGATGACTTCGTCGAGCGCGGCTTCCAATGCCTCGAGCGTGGTGCCTGGACGCGGCGAGGCATAAACGCCAAAGCGCGTCGCATCCAGCGCCGTGCCCTGGTACCAGGAGCCTGCATTCGCAGCGATACCTTTTTCAACGACGAGCGTGCGGTAAAGCCGGCTCGTTTGTCCGCCGCCGAGAATCTGCGCGAGAATTTCGAGCGCTTCGGCTTCACCGCCGGTCGCGGTGCGGTAAGACGGCACGAGGTAATAGCGCGAGATCGAAGGCTGCTGGACGCGCTGATCGGCGAGCGTCATGCGGCGGTGTGCGCGCGGCTCCGGTTCGACCGGACGCACGCGGGGCGCCACTTCGGCAACGCGCGGCACCTTGCCGTAGGTTTTTTCGGCGAGCACGCGCGCTTCCTGCTCGTCGAGGTCACCCGCGAGAACCAGCACCGCGTTGTTCGGCGTGTAGAAGCGCTTGTAAAAATCGAGCGCCGACTCGCGATTGAGCTGACGGATTTCATGCATCCAGCCGATGATCGGCCGGCCGTAAGGATGATTGACATAGAGTGCCGCGGTCAGCGCCTCGGCAAGCTGCGCGCCGGGATCGTTGTCGGTGCGGGTGCGGCGCTCTTCGAGCACGACATCCCGCTCGGGCAGCACAACGTCATCGGTCAGGCGCAGCCCGGTCATGCGGTCGGCCTCGAAGGTCATCACCTGTTCGAGGTTTTCCTTGGTCACGCGCTGAAAGTAAGCGGTGTAATCCTGCGAGGTGAACGCGTTCTCCTGACCGCCGATGGTCGCGACCACCTTGGAGAATTTTCCGGCCGGATTATTCTCGGTGCCCTTGAACATCAGGTGCTCGAGGAAATGCGCGAGGCCGGATTTGCCCGGCGTCTCGTCCGCCGAACCGATGCGATACCAGATCATGTGGGTAACGACCGGCGTGCGGCGATCCGGGATCACCACGACTTCGAGGCCATTGGCGAGTTTGAACTCAGTCACCTGCATACCTTGGGGCTGCGTCTTGGCAGAGCGGGCAACAGAACAGCCGCCGAACCGGCGGCCGCGCAAACAGCAATCGTCATGATAATTCTTCGCACCTTCTGGGCTACTCCTTCAGCTCCGGCGGGCGTTACCAGCCGTGCTTCACGAAGGCTGTGACGCACGCGATCAGCGGGTCGGAATCGGACCCGAATAGTCCGGCATATTGGGATGCACGAGCCTTGTGTCGTCGCGGCCCTTCTTGTCCTTGCCGACAACGCCATACGGCGCGTTCGCGGAAGGCGTCTGATAGCCGGCCGGCGGCTGCGTCAAAGTCTGGCGCTCGGGCTCGCCGGTAAATTCCACCGGCTTCTCTTTCTCTCGCCCGATCATCGGAAGCATTTTTGCGATGCTGGGCACGGCGAGTTGCTGAACCGTCGACTGCGCTTCGTTGGTAGTGTCGTTGGTATCGCCGCGGCCCTTTTTGGGGTTGCCCCTCACGCTGCTCAATTCAGTCGGTGTAAGCACGCGTCCGCTGTAGCTCGGGTCTTCCTCGGCGCGCGAGAACATGCGCTTGGTATTCTTCTTTCGCTTCTGCGCAGCTTTTACTTCCGGATCGACCGGGAAGTCGGGATTGCGCATGCGAACACTGTTCGGATCAACCGGCGGCGGCAACGTCAGCGCCTGCCGGGGCGGACGCTGGTCCTGCGGCTGCGCGCCCTGCAAGTCCTGCGTGGGCTGACTGTTGAAGTCCCATGGATTCTGCTGCGCGGCGTTCGGGGTCGGCGCGGGCGCAACCGGCTGCACATAAGGCGAGATCGGCGGCACCACGAGCGGCGGACGCTCCGAATAGTCGATGTGCGGTCCGGGCAATTGCAGAAGACCGACCGAGCCCAGGAGCCTGCTCATGAAGTTCGGCTCGTTGTCGTCATCATCCTCGGCGAAGGACGGCTGCATCGCGCCAAAGATCGTCGCCATCGCGAACGCGAAGACGGCAAGCATCGACAGAAAACGGCGTTGCGACATACGAGCCTCGGTACTTACACCAGGGACGAGCTTTTCAGCAGGTCAA
The DNA here is from genome assembly GCA_016713235.1 of Hyphomicrobiales bacterium. Taxonomy (GTDB): domain Bacteria; phylum Pseudomonadota; class Alphaproteobacteria; order Rhizobiales; family Xanthobacteraceae. The sequence continues at coordinate 126,852 of JADJPN010000001.1, forward strand.
TTCCCGCCCTTTGGCGGCGATTTCAAGGCGTTAGGCCGGAGCGCATCGTACAGGAGGCCGAGAACCCCAGCAACGATGGCCGCGTCGGCGAGGTTAAAGACGTACCAGCGGAACCCGAAGGCGTGGAGGGCCACAAAGTCGACGACTGCCCCCTGAATCGCCCGATCAAGGGCATTCCCCAGCGCCCCTCCAATCAAAAGGCCCAGCGCAGCGGCTACGAGTGGTGAGACCGCCCGCCGCAGCCAGAAAAAGAAGAGAATCGAGGCCGCGATTTTGATCGAGAACAGAACCCAGCGGCCGAACTCCCCGTCCTGTGGAAAAAGCCCGTAGGAAATGCCCCGGTTCATCGCGAGCACGAAGTCCGCGAAAGGCGCGACATAAATCTTGTCGCGCGCGGCAAGATCGAGACCATAAAGCACCGCATATTTCGTGATCTGGTCGAGGGCGAAGGTCGCGGCGGCGATGATGAGACCGAAGCCGAAGTAAGGGCCGCTGTCCGGGAGCCGCAAGGCGAGCGCGGGCTGCGAAGCCGCAGGCACCGGCGAGCGCGGAGCGCGCGTCTTCTTAGCGGTCTTCTTCGCGACGCGCTTCTTACTCGGCTGCTTTGCGCGCGGCATAATATTCGCGAAGCGCGTTGGCGTCGCGCGGGGTTACGTCCGGATATTCCTTATCAGTGCCGACGAGCGGGGAAATTTTCCAAGAACGCGCGCACTTGGTGCCTTCGGCGCGTTCCGGCACAACCGCGACGCCCGGCACTTCCGGCATCCGGAAAGCATCTTTCGTCCCCTCGCCGCTTCCGATCTTCGTATCCGAAGTAATGCAGACCTCTGCCATATCGATGCCGCTCACGGCGTCGAGCAGCTCTTTGTCGGCGATAAAAATGTGCGGCGCGGCTTCGAGCGAAGAGCCGATGCGTTTCTGCGCGCGCTCGATTTCCAGCGCACCCGTTACCGCGCGGCGAACGATGCGGATTTTCTTCCACTTCTCCGAGAGCGCTTCGTTACGCCAGGCCGCCGGCACTTCCGGGAACGTCTCGTTGTGTACCGAGCCGTTTGTGCTCGGGTAGCGCGAGAGCCACACTTCTTCGGCCGTGAAGCACAGGATCGGCGCGATCCAAGTCGTGAGACATTGAAACGTATGATCGAGCACGGTGAGGCAGCTCTTGCGCGAAACGGAAGAGATCGGATCGCAATAAAGCGTGTCCTTGCGGATGTCGAAATAGAACGCCGAGAGATCGACCGTCATGAACTGCACGAGCAGTGCAAACACGCGCTTGTAATCGAACTCCGCGTAGGCTTTGCGCACGGCGGCGTCCATCTCGAACAGCCGGTGCAGCATGAAACGCTCAAGCTCCGGCATCTTTTCGGCCGCTACGCGATCCTTCTCCGTAAAAGGAGCGAGCGAGCCGAGAATCCAGCGCAGCGTGTTCCTGAGCTTGCGGTAGATTTCGATGTCCGTTTTGATGACTTCCGGACTCAACGTGATGTCATTCGAATAATCCGACGATGCAACCCAAAGACGCAGAATATCCGCGCCTGAATTCTTGATGACATCTTCGGGCGCAACGCCGTTCTTCGACGACTTCGACATCTTGTTTCCCTGGTCGTCCAGGATGAAACCGTGCGTGAGCACGACGTCGTAAGGCGGGCGGCCACGCGTGCCGCAGGATTCCAGCAGCGAAGAATGAAACCAGCCGCGATGCTGGTCCGAGCCTTCGAGATACATCACCGTATCTTTGCCGCCGTCGCGTTTGCGCTTGATGCCGGCGAGCGAGGGGAAGTGCTTCGGGTCTTCCAGCGTGAAGGCGTGCGTGCAGCCCGAATCGAACCAGACATCGAGAATGTCGTTCACCTTCTCGAATTTCGCGGGGTCGAACTCAGGCTTCAGGAAACGCGCGCCGTCCTTGTCGGCAAACCACGCATCCGCCCCCTCTTTCTGGAAGGCTTCGGTGATGCGCTTGTTGACGCGCTCGTCGTTCAGCGTTTCGCCGGTGTCCTTGTTCACGAATACCGTGATCGGCACGCCCCAGGCGCGCTGGCGCGAGATCACCCAATCCGGGCGGTTCTCGATCATGCCGTTGATGCGGTTCTCGCCCGCGGCCGGCACCCACTTCACATCCTTGATGCCTTGCATCGCGAGGCCACGCAGCGTCGCATTGAACGTCGGGATTTTCTTGTCCATCGCGATGAACCACTGCGGGGTGTTGCGATAGATTACCGGCTTCTTCGAGCGCCACGAATGCGGATACTGGTGCTTCAGACGGCCGCGCGCGATCAGCGCGTTCGCTTCGATAAGCGCCTTGATCACGGCATCGTTGGCGTCGCCTTTGTTGCCCTTATCGTCGATGACGCGTTTGCCTTCGAAGCCTGGTGCTTCTTTTGTCAGCGCGCCGTCGGGACCGACGGTGAAAGGAATATGCGTGTCGATACCGCGCTCGGCGAGCATTTTTCCGCTCGCCATCCAGATCTCGAAGTCTTCGCGGCCGTGACCAGGCGCCGTGTGCACGAAGCCGGTGCCGTCCTCGTCGGTGACATGGTCGCCGTCGAGCAGCGGGACGTCGAAATCATAGCCTTTGCCGCGCAAGGGATGCGCGAGCGACTTGATCGATTTCAGGTCGGCATCGCCAAGACGCTTGAAGCTCTCGACGCGCGCTGACTTCATCACTGCTTCGGCGAGCTTGTCGGCGAGGATCAGTCTGTCGCCCGTCTTCGCCCAATTCTCGGGGGCCGCGGCGGTGACTTCATAAATTCCGTAGTTGATGCGCGACGAATAGCTCACGGCGCGGTTGCCCGGAATGGTCCACGGAGTCGTCGTCCAGATCACGACGCTCTCGCCAGTCGCCGTTGGAAACTTCACCCAGATCGTGTCCGACGTGAATTCCTCGTACTCGACTTCCGCTTCCGCGAGCGCGGTCTTCTCAACCACCGACCACATCACCGGCTTCGAGCCGCGATAGAGCGTGCCGTTCGCCGCGAACTTCATGAGTTCATGCGCGATCGTCGCTTCCGCTTCGAAGCTCATCGTGGTGTAGGGATTCTTCCAGTCGCCTTCGATGCCGAGGCGCTTGAACTCCTCGCGCTGCACGTCGATCCAGTGCTGCGCGAAATCGCGGCACTGCTTGCGGAATTCGTTGATCTCGACCTGATCCTTGTCCTGTCCCTTGGCGCGGTACTGCTCCTCGATCTTCCATTCGATCGGCAGACCGTGGCAGTCCCAGCCCGGCACGTAGTTGGAGTCATAGCCGAGCATCTGATGCGTGCGCGTCACCAGATCTTTCAGAATCTTATTGAGTGCGTGGCCGATATGGATGTTGCCGTTCGCATAAGGCGGGCCGTCGTGGAGGATGAACTTCTCGCGCCCCTTGGACTTGGCGCGCATCAGCCCATAGAGATCGATCTTCTGCCAGCGTGCCAAAATCTCCGGCTCCTTTTGGGGCAAGCCGGCGCGCATCGGAAAATCGGTCTGGGGCAGGAACAGCGTCTCCGAATAATCGGGGCCGTCCTTCTTTTCTTTGGCCATGGCGGTAGGGGTCTCTAGGAATGTGGCCGCCTTCTAGCAGCCGGACTCAGGCCTTTCCAGCCTGCTTCAGAAGCGCCCGCGCCTGCTCGCTGTCGCGGTTCATCTGCGTAATCAGGGCCTGTAGGCTCTCGAACTTCGCCTCCTCGCGGATGAAGCCTTCGAACTCGACCGTCATCTCCTGCCCGTAGAGGTCGCCGGCGAAGTCGAACAGGAAGGTTTCGAGCAGCGGCGCGCCGTTATCGAATTGCGGCCGGCGGCCATAGCTCGCCACGGCGTCATAGCTCTTGCCATCGACGTGCGCGCGGACGGCGTAGATCGCATGCTTCAATTTGCAGGACGGGTCGAGGCGGACGTTCGCGGTCGGGAACCCCAGCTCGCGCCCGCGCTTCTCGCCGTGGACCACCTCGCCCGCGGCAAACCACGAATGGCCGAGGAGTTCGTTCGCCCGCGCGATGTCGCCCACCTCGAGCGCATCGCGGATTTTTCCGGATGACACAGGAACGCCACCGTCGTTCAGCGGCGCCACGATCTCGACAGCAAAGCCATGGCGCTTGCCGGCATCGACGAGGAATTCCGGCGTGCCCTGCCGCTGCTTGCCGAAATGAAAGTCGTGACCGACCGCGACACCCGCGATGCCGAGCCAACCTTTGAGAACCTTCGAGACAAACTCCTCCGCCGTCAGCGACGCAAGCTCGCGGTTGAACTGCATCACCACCGCGCCGTCGACGAGGTTGTCAGCGAGCAAACACAGCTTTGCGCGCTCAGGCGTGATGCGAAACACCAGCGCGTCGGGCTTAAAGAAATTTCGCGGGTGCGGCTCGAACGTAAGGGCGAGCGTCGCCGCGCTGTTCTTCTTTGCGAGTGTGCGCGCAGCATCGAGCACGGCGCGGTGTCCGCGATGCACGCCGTCGAAGTTTCCGACCGCGACAAAGCTGCGCTTCAGCCGCGCCGGCACGTCAGCGCCGTCGCGTAGCACGGGAAAAGCCGCAGGCAGTTTTGGCGGGATATTCATCTCAGAACTGGAAATAAATGAAAGGCGGCGCATGGCCAACATGATGCAGCGCCGCTGTCAACACCAGTAATCCTGCCGAGACGCCCCACGCCGCGCCGCGCGCGAAGGCTACGCGCTCGAACTGCGGAATCGCCTCAGGCAGCGGCTTGGCGCGCGACAGCGCCACTGCCAATGCCGTAGCGATCGCATAGCCGGTCAACAGCGTCCAGACCGGCACATCCGCCGAACCTCCAACGAACAATTTGTCCGCGTCGAATTCGTATAATTTGCGGATGCAGTTGCCGATGTCGGCGAGCGACGTCAGCCGGAAGAATATCCACGCGAAGCAGACTGCGTGGAACGTCAGCACGATCGAAACTGTTGTCCAGATCGCGGCGGAAACGCCTTTCAATCTGGCGAGCGAGGCACTAAGCAAGGTCTTTGCCCAAAGATAATTGATGCAGAGGAAGAGGCCGTGCAACCCGCCCCAGATCATGAAGGACCAGCTTGCACCGTGCCAGAGGCCGCCGAGCAGCATGGTGACCATGAGCGCGGTCAGCGTTCGCAAGGCGCCAAACTTGCTGCCGCCAAGGGGAATATAAAGATAGTCGCGCAGGAAGCGCGATAGCGTCATATGCCAGCGGCGCCAGAAATCTTGCACTGAGCTTGCGAGATAGGGCCAGTTGAAATTGTCCGGCCAACGGAAGCCAAACCAGAGGCCGAGTCCACGCGCGATATCGGTGTAACCGGAAAAATCGAAATAGATTTGCAGCGCGTAGAGATAAACATAAGGCAGCGACCAAACGCCGGCAGTAGCCGCACCTGAAACGTCCGCGAAGAACGGATCGATCGCGATCGCAATCGAATCCGCGAGCACGAGTTTCTTGAACAGGCCACGCGCAATCAGGAACGTACCTTCGAGCGGCGCTTCGGGACGCGACGGCAATTCGCCGGGGTTCAAATGCGTCAGAAATTCCTTCGCGCGCAAAATCGGTCCCGCCACCAAATGCGGGAAGAAGGTCGTGAACAGGCTGAAGCGGACAAGGTTTGGTTCCGCTTTCACGACGCCGCGATAAACATCGACCATGTAGGCGATGCCGGAAAATCCGTAGAACGAGATTCCCATCGGGATGAACCAGCCGTCGATGGCCTCGGTGCCCGGAACTTTCCACCCGGTCAGCGAATTAATCGTGACAATCAGCAGTGGCGTGTATTTCCACGCCGCCAGCACGCCGAGATTGAATGTGAGGCCTGCGAGAAGCGCGAGCTTCTTGTGCCGGGTGCGTTCGATAGCCAGCGCTGCCGCCCAGTCGGCAATGCAGTAAGCCCCGATCAGAAGCACCAGCCACCAGCGATGAAAGCCGTAGAACAGAAGGCTCATCGCGAGCATGCCCGGGATCTTCAACTCATAACGGCCGCGCGTGAAATGCCAGAGCAGCGCAAAGACGAGCAGGAAATAGATAAACTCGCGATCGACGAAACTCATTGCGCGAGTCCGCTGCTGGTGCGGCCGCGCTTCGCATTCTTATCGAGATGCTCGTTCAGCCCTTTTACGACGAGTTCATAGCCTGCGTCGGTGTAATGCCAGTCGGGCACGAATAGCGCTCTGCGATCAGGCTGCACGCGCAAGAGTTCGACCGGATCGTAGATGTCGATTCCGGCATCTTTCGCAAGCGCGGCCATCGTTTTCTGCAAGGTGTAGTTCGAACCATCATTCAGCACCTGGCGGCGGTCGGGCAGCATCACGATAGTCATCGGTACGCCCTTCTCGCGTTGAAGCTTGCCGAGTTCGCCGAACATCACCCGAAAATCGTTTTGCACCGTTTCGGGCACGTTCTCGATAATCGTCGAGAGACGAAAATTCGGCACAGCATTGTGCCGCCGCGCGCGAACCCAGGCAATGAGTGCAAGACGACTGTTCCTGACTACCCAGTCGAACGGTTGCGGCGGCATGCGCAACGAATACGTAATCGCACCGCTCTCGTTCACGCGAAAATAAGAAAGTGGAGTTTCCGTGTAGCGCGCGATCTCGATCGGGATCAGCACGAAGACCAACCGGTCTGCTTTGATTCCGTAATCCAGAATCATGCGCGCCTGTTGCACGCGCATATTCATACGGTCGTTGATCTCGCGAAAGAACAAAATGCGATGCGAGGGCATCACGCGGTCCGCCGTTTGCGAAATTCCTTTCGCGAAAGACACGCCGAAGAAAGCCCAGGTCGGCTTGGGCGACGATTTCGGAATTTGCGCAAGCTTGGGCGCTTCAGCGGGCTGATAGAGATCGGGCGAGCGATAGTTCATGCGCAGAACAGGATCGCTTTTATACGCGCCCTTCAACGCAGGATCGCCATCCAGAAACTGCCTGACATTCTCGGGCGGACGCAGCCGCATGAACGTCTCACCCAGCGCGAGCGGCAGAGCGAGTCCTGCGATCACGCCGGCGGCGACCAACCAGCCTGTGCCTTTCGCGGTCCTGCTCATCTGGAAAACTTATTGCTCCGGGAGCGCGGTTAAACCCGGCGCCGCCGCGCCAAGTCAAGCAAACGGCAGCATGCGCTCAGGATTTTGCGGCGCCCGGCCTGCGCGGAACCGATACGGTCGCCTGCCCGTCCAGCACCTTCCGCCCGTCCACCTTTGCTTCACAGTAAAGAGGCCACGCGGCTGCCCTTTTCGATCAGTTCAACCACTTCGACGCTGACCGTGACCACGTCGCCGATCTTCACCGGCCCATGGAATTCCAGGGTCTGCGAGATATAGACCGCGCCCGGCCCCGGCAGCTTGGTGCCGAGGATCGCGGAGATCAGGCTCGCCGTATAAAGGCCGTGGGCGATACGCTGCCCAAATACGGTCGTCTGGGCATAGAGGTCGGACAGGTGGACCGGGTTGTGGTCGCCAGTCAGCTCGGCAAAGCCGATGACATCTTCGTCCATCACGGTCCGCATGATGCTCTCGCGCATGCCGACCCGGATGTCCTCGAAAAAGAGCGGCTGGAAAGCCGTCGCATCCAACATCTTGTTCAAAACCGGACCCCATTCCCATTCTTGCGGCAGGGCACAATTGGCTCCCGCACTGCAATAGCCCATGGGGCGGAAAAAGGGAATTAACCCGATGGCAAGCCCGTTTTGGTACGCTGAAGGCTGCACTGGACCCCCAGAAGGACGGTCCCGGCCGACCCGCGGAGCGAAACAAGATGGCCACCGACACCCACATGCCGATCCTCGTCGTCGACGACTACAAGACGATGATCCGGATCATTCGCAATCTTCTGAAGCAGCTTGGCTTCGACGATGTGGATGAGGCGGTGGACGGCAAGGAAGCGCTCGGCAAGCTCAAGGAAAAAAAATACGGCCTCGTGATCTCCGACTGGAATATGGAGCCGATGACCGGCTTCGAACTCCTGCGCGAGGTCCGCGCGGACCCTGACCTCTCGAAGACTCCCTTCATCATGGTCACTGCGGAATCCAAGACCGAGAACGTGGTCGCCGCGAAGAAAGCCGGCGTGAACAACTACATCGTGAAGCCGTTCAACGCCGCAACGCTCAAAAACAAGATCGATTCAGTTTTCACCCCGGCAGCCTGAAGAAAATGCGGCCATCGGTGCGCCGCGTAATAGTACTCAAGTAAGTCATGGGAATTTCAGGCAACGCCGAATTGGAAAACGAGCTCCGCAAGATCGCGAACTACATCGCCGCGCTTAGGCGCGAAATCGCCGCGCTCCAGGCGAACGAAATGCACATAGAAAAAATTCCGGCTGCCGGCCACGAACTCGCGGCGGTCGTGACCTCAACTGAAGGCGCGACCAACGAGATCATGGCCATTGCCGAGAATGTGCTTTCAACCGACATCAGCGATCCGGCGGCGTATAAGGAATTCGTCGACAAGGAAATGATGGCGCTGTTCGAGACCTGCGCGTTTCAGGACCTTACCGGACAGCGCATCTCTCGCGTCGTGAAGACGCTCGAGCATATCGAAGCGCGCGTTTCGCGTTTCGCCACCTATACCGGCGTGGAAGACGAGGCCGGTCATGCCAACGACCGGTAAGCCAAAGCCGCTACCCGAAAAGAAGAACTGCTCCTGAACGGTCCGTCGATTGCGGACGAAGGCAACAGCCAGCCGATGATCGATCGGCTGCTCGCGACCATTAAAGGCCGGTAACTACGCTACCAGCTTAAGCGGTGCATCATACCGATGGGCCAGGCGGCCTGTTCGGCAAATATTTCGCCCGCGCGATTTTTCTCTTCCGAGAAGTCCTCAGCGTGAATGCCGCCGGTGATAAACAAGCAGTCGATGCCCTGGAGCGCCGCGCCTTTTAGATCGGTACGTGCGCCGTCGCCGATCGCGAGCATCTCTTCTTTCTCGATCTTGCCGCCGCGAAGCTTCTGCGCCTCCGCGACCACCCGATCATAGATCGGTGCGTAAGGCTTGCCGGCGTAAATCGCCTTGCCGCCCATTTGCTCATAGAGCTGCGCCAACGCACCTGCGCAAACGATCAGCTTGTCGCCCCGTTCGACTACAAGATCGGGGTTCGCGCAGAGCATCAAGACGCCGCGCGGGATGAGACGCGAGAACATCTCGCGATAATCTTCCGCGACTTCGATTTCGTCATTGAACGGGCCGGTCACGACGACGACATCGCACTCGTCCTCACCGACCATCTTGTTCGGCAGCCCGTCATAGTTCGGCATGTCGCGGGCGGGACCGAGATGAAAAAGTTTCGCTTCGGGGCGTGCTTCCAGTTCGGTCCGGGCGACATCGCCAGACGCAACGATGGTGTCGTAACAATCCGCCGGAACGCCCCACTTTGCGATCTGTTTTGCGACCACGACGCCGGGACGCGGCGCATTGGAAATCAGGATAACCGTGGCGCCGTTCTTGCGCGCGGTCTTCAGCGCCTCGCACGCGGCCGGATAAGCGGCAACGCCGTTATGCACGACGCCCCAGACGTCGCTGAGCAGAAGCTTGTACTTCGGTGCGATCGCGCCAAAACCGTCGAGAACGGGCGGAAGCGCGGGCGAGAGATCGGGTGTGTTGTTTTTCACGGCGCGCGGAAGTCGCACGAATGGCCGTATGGCGCAAGGCTTCGCCCGCAAGGTCAGGCGCGGCGAACCGTCCGCGCCACGAGCTTGGAGATGTCGTTCTGGCGCGGCGCCGGCATAGGCTCCGCGGGCTTGGCATCCGCAGCAGGAAACTCCGCGACCTCGCCCTTGAGGATGTCGGAGCGGATCGGCCGCGGCGGGGCAAACAGCACCCCCTGCCCGAAGCCGAGATCGTAATCGAGGAGATCGACGACTGTGGCTTCGGTCTCGATTTTCTCCGCAATCAGATCGATGCCATAGCGGCCGAGCAGATCGACGAGATCGGCGGGATGCACCTGCGCGCCGGAGTGCGGCACGCGGCCCAGAAGAAGCGCCGCGGAAATTTTCAGGTAACGCACGCCGCGCTCGGCCATGGCCTGCGGATCGATGTGAAGATCCGAGACGTGATCGATCGCAAAACGGAAGCCGTGTTCGCGCAACTGATGGAGACTGTCGCGATAAACCGCGTTCGGCGAACGGAAATCGGCCTGCGCAATCTCGATGAACAGTGACGGCGCGATTGCTTTGTTCGCATCGAGCGCGTTCATGATCGTGCTGACGGCGGCGCGATCCGAGAGCGTTTCCGGCGCGAGATTGAAGAATATCCCGACGTCCTTCGACTTCGTGGCGAGGCGCCGCACGACCTGAAGCGAGGAGTTCACGAGATTTTCGTCGAGCGCACGCACGGCGCCGCTACGGCGGGCCGCAGGGATAAAGTGCTTGGCCTCGATCAGCTTGCCTTCGGGAAGGCGCAGCCGCGACACCGCTTCATAGAAGCGAACCTTGCGCTGCGGCAGCGTCACGATCGGCTGGAGATGAACGTCGATGCGCTCGTTCGCCAGGGCGTCGCGGACCAGCATCGCAATTTCGTCGTCGTTGAGCGAGCCGAGCGGATTTACCGGAGCAGATTGCGCAAGTGCAGGGCTCGGCTGAATCTGTGCGGCGTCGATTTCCGCGACCGCTCTGGCTGCCGCTTCAGGCGACGTGCTGAAGATCTGCTTTTGCGCGAGCAAGCTTTCATGCTCGCTCACCGTTTTCGCAAGATCGCCGACCAGACCGGCGAGATCGCCGATTTCTTTTGCGAGCGGCTCGGTCTGCGATTTCAAATCCTGTGAGGGCGCGGCCTGTATCTGATCGACCCGGACGTTCAACTCGCCAACCTGACGCGCGATATCGGCGGCAGCACGGGCAAGCCCTTCGAAGCGCTCGTTCGCTTCCAGCCGGTCGCGGGCACGGGCGGAAACGGCTTCCACCGTAACGAGCCCGAACAGCAGCGCGAGCGCGCCGAATGCTGCTTCGACCGCCGTGATGCCGATCGCGTAATGCAAAGCCGCACCTGCCGACGCCGCGATCAGCGCCATGCAAAACGCGATGAAATAGAAGCCTTTGCCGAACATGTTGCTCAGGAGCCCGCCACTCCTGCCAATCCGGGAGACCGTTCCCCCGAATCTCCTGACGAATCATAGGCGAAGGCTGAGTCCCAAGGAAGCGCGGCGTATTGGTGCGCTTGCTGCAACTGGAAAATGGCCGCAATCGCGTTACATTTGCGGCATGAGAACGGGCGACGGCATGACCGCAAGGAAGCACGATATGAACGCCTTGATCCTCAACCGCCGGAATTTGCTGACCGCCGGAGGCTCTGTTTTGGCGTTGGGCGCCTCCGGGCTGTTGCGATCTGCCTCTGCGCAAGGTCTGGCACCGACCGCGTCGATGCGGGGAGGAGCCAACAATTACCACGCCCATAAGGGCGCGCCGGTCGTTGAGCGCATAGGCAAAGGCGGATTCGTGATGTCAGGCACCGTGCGCCGTGCTGGTGACGGGGCACCGTTATCCGGTCAGCGCATCCAGATCTGAGCGCATACTATCGAAGGCCGCGAGGAAGACGCGCACAGTCATGGCGCGACGCTCACCGACAAGAACGGCGCGTTTCGTCTCGAGATGCCGCAAATCATTCCTATCTTCGGGCAACCGCACGGGCACCTCGCCTATGACAGCGGCGAATTCAAAACCGTCTTTCTGCGTCCGGTGATGCGCAGCGCCAAGGAAACCAGCCTGGAAGCCCACTTCGTGCTGCAACCGGCCTGACCTTGCAGTGAATGAAGAGATGGTGCCGGCCCGTACTGCATTGATGTGGGCCACCCTTGCCGTTGCCATCGGCGTGCCGATCGCACTCGCCGCGACAAGTCCTTATCTTCAATGGCGCGATGCGATTTATATCGCGGCTAGCTTTGCCGGCATCGTTGCGCTGGGTCTCCTGCTCGTTCAGCCTCTATTGATCGCCGGATATCTGCCGGGGTTGTCGGCTTTTCGCGCACGGCGCGTACATCTGTTGGTCGGCGGCGCGCTGGTCGTGGCGATCACTGTCCATGTCGCAGGGCTTTGGGTCACCAGCCCGCCGGACATGCTCGACGCACTTCTGTTTCGCGCGCCTACATTGTTCTCGCCCTTCGGCGTGGTGGCGATGTGGGCCATCTTTGCCACAGCAACGCTCGCTCTATTCCGCCGCCGGCTTGGACTGCGAACGTGGCGCATCACACACATGCCACTTGCAGCGATCATCGTCGGAGGCAGCGTCACCCACGGGATGCTGATCGAAGGCACGATGGAGACGATGTCGAAGGCCGCGCTTTGTGCGCTCGTCGTCTTGGCAACCGTCAAGGTCATGATTGACCTTTGGCCGCGGAAAAAACGCGCGGTGCGGCCTACTGAATCGCCTTGATCACCTTGCCGAGCTTTTCGAAAATCTCGCCGATCTGTGCCTCCGAAACGATCAACGGCGGGGAAACGCAAAGCGTATCGCCGGCCGCGCGAAGCATCATGCCCAGATCATGGAAGGCATATTCGAGCGACTCGTAGCCGCGTTTGCCGGGAGCGTCCTTGCGGGGAGCGAGGTCGATGCCGCAGGTGAGGCCAACGCAGCGAATATCCAGAACGTCAGGGGTGCCTTTGAGCGACATCGCGGCGTCGTACCAAAGCGGCTCGAGCTTCTTCGCGCGATTGAAGAGGTCTTCCTGCTTGTAGAGATCGAGCGTCGCCAGGCTTGCGGCGACCGCGAGCGGATGCGCCGAATAAGTGTAGCCGTGAAAGAGCTCGATCACATGCTCGGGACCCTTCATGAAGGCGTCGTAAATTCCCTTGCGTGCGACCACGCCACCCATCGGCACGGCACCCGCGGTAACGCCTTTTGCAAATGTCACGAGATCCGGCACGACGCCATAACGCTCGGCGGCAAACGCGTGTCCGAGACGGCCAAAGCCGGTGATGACTTCGTCGAAGATCAGCAGGATGCCGTACTTGTCGCAGATTTCGCGAAGCCGTTTCAGGTAACCTTTCGGCGCAGGCAGCACGCCGGTCGAACCAGCCATCGGCTCCACGATGACCGCGGCGATGGTCGATGCGTCATGCAGCGCAACGAGTCTTTCGAGTTCGTCGGCAAGCTCCGCGCCCCATTCCGGTTCGCCCTTCGAGAAAGCCTGCTTTTTCTCTATTGTAGGTCGCGGGCAAGTGATCCGCGCCTGCGAGCGCGGTGCCGAACTGTTTTCTGTTCGCGACCATGCCACCGACGGAAATGCCGCCAAAGCCGACACCGTGATAGCCGCGCTCGCGGCCGATCAGGCGCGTGCGTCCGGCGTTGCCGCTCACATTATGATAGGCGAGCGCAATCTTGAGCGCGGTATCCACCGCCTCCGAACCCGAGTTGCAAAAGAAAACATGATCGAGATCGCCCGGCGCAAGCTCCGCGATGCGCGTGGCTAATGTGAATGCCTGCGGATGCGAGAACTGAAAGCTCGGCGCGAAATCCATCTCGCCGGCCTGCTTCCTGATCGCTTCGACAATCGGTGCGCGGCTATGACCCGGGTTGATGCACCACAGACCCGCAGCGCCATCGAGCACCTTGTGACCGTTTGCCGCCGTGTAGTGCATGTCCTTCGCGCCCACGACGAGGCGCGGACGCTTCTTGAAGGCGCGGTTCGCGGTGAAGGGAATCCAGAACGCCTCGAGATCGTTCGGCGCGTTCTTGGCATCCAAATTCTTGGCATCGACGTCGTAGGCATAGGCCATGGCTTGCTCCTTGGACCCAATCCTAGCAGCGGTCCGACGGGCACGGCCACCCCGCAGCGCAAAAGCAAAGGGTTTGTTTACCCTGTTTTGGCACTCTCGAACCCAATGAAATAGGGCGTTCCGAGAACGGGGCACCCGTAACCAGTCCGCGTCGAGGGGTCGCCCGGTAATGGTAAGGAATAACGGCTCGCAAGAGCCCAATAGCGTAAGCGTTGCGTCCACCGCTTCCCGCATTCTCGTCATCGATCACGATCCGGCTGCGCGGCGCACGCTTCTAGCGGCGCTCGCGAGCATTTCGCCGCTGCCACTCGAAATCACCGAAGCAGAACGCGCTGAAGACGGCATTGCCGCCGCCCGGAAAGCTTCTTATTCGTCCGCCGTCGTCTCGTTCGATCGCCGCGCGCTTTCGGCCAACATGGAAATGATCGCGAACTTGCGCGAAGCGGGCATTCACGGACCGATCATCGCGACTTCTTCAACGGGCTCCGTAACCTCGGCGGTTGAAGCGATCCGCTCCGGTGTCAACGATTTCGTCGTGAAGCCATTTCAACCCAAGGAATTCGCGCGCCGCATGCTCGCGCGTGTCCGCGAATATGAATCCGCACGCATAGCGGTCGCCGAAGTACCTACGCACGAAACTGGAGAATCCTTCGAAGGGTTCATCGGCGTCTCGAACGCAATGAAAGATGTCTACGCGCAGATCGAGCGGGTGGCTTCTTCCAAGGCGCCGGTATTCGTCACCGGCGAAAGCGGCACCGGCAAGGAAGTCTGCGCGGAAGCGCTGCACATCCGCTCGCGCAATCGCGCGGGCCCGTTCATTGCGCTCAACTGCGGCGCGATCCCGAAAGAATTGATGGAAAGCGAAATCTTCGGCCATGTGAAGGGCGCCTTCACCTCCGCGCACGAAGATCGCGCGGGCGCCGCCGAACTTGCGAACGGCGGCACGCTGTTCCTCGACGAAATTTGCGAGATGGATTTCGCGCTACAGGCGAAACTGCTGCGCTTCATCCAGACCGGCACCTTCCGCCGCGTCGGCGGGGCGAAGGAAATGAAGGTCAACGTCCGCTTCGTCTGCGCGACCAATCGCGACCCAAAGGAAGAAGTGGCGCTCGGCCGCTTCCGCGAAGATCTTTATTACCGGCTGCACGTGTTGCCGATGCATCTGCCGAGCCTGCGCGAGCGCGGCAACGACATTCTTCTGCTCGCACGCACTTTCCTCGCGCGCTTCGCCGAAGAGGAAGACCGTCACTTCCACGGCTTCGATGCGGACGCTGAAGCCACACTCGCCGCCTATAACTGGCCCGGCAATGTGCGCCAGCTCCAGAACGTGATCCGCCGCGTCGTGGTGCTGCATGACGGCGAACTCGTCACCGGCGCGATGCTCGATCTGCCCGTCGGCGCAACCCACGAGGCCGCACGCGATACCGGACCGCTGCCGCGTATGGAAAGCCCTTCAATCGACCCCTACTGGATGCAGGAACAGCGCATTATCGAAGAGGCACTCAAAGCCTTCGACGGCAACGCCCAGAAGGCCGCCGCCGCCCTCGAGATCGCACCCTCCACGATTTACCGGAAAATGCAGAACTGGTCGCAGGAAGGCTGATCTCCCGGCCTCCTTGCCGCCCTGCCTGCTCTCCTTTAACACCGCGCCGATAGCGGCTTTCCGCCGCTAGGGGGCACTAGTGATCCCGTTCTGACATTCGTGTGCGCTCTCAGCGGCGCTTGTACGAATGTCAGCACGTAAGGATCACTAGAATTGTATATTGGCTAGCGTCCTTCCGTATCCACGTTTGCTCGGAAGGCGCGTCTAGGTTTGAGCAAACGTGGATATGGGACGCGAGCTATGGCGCTTATCTCAAATATTCTCGTCGGCATCGTCGCAGTCCTGCACGCTTATTTTCTCGTGCTGGAAATGTTTTTCTGGACCAAGCCGCTCGGTCTCAGCACCTTCAGAATGACGCTTGAAAAGGCGCAGGACTCAGCCGTACTTGCCGCGAACCAGGGCCTCTACAACGGCTTCCTCGCGGCGGGTCTTCTCTACGGCATCTTCGCCTCGAATGCGGCGGTTGGTTTCCAGTTCAAGGTTTTCTTTCTGCTCTGCGTGATCGCCGCGGGGCTTTATGGCGGCTACAGCGTTTCGTCGCGCATTATCTATGTGCAGGCGGTGCCCGCCGTGATCGCGCTCATCTTCGTATGCCTGGTGAACAAGTAAAAAGAGAAAATGTCGAACGACAAGAAAAACAAAATCAAGCCTCGCCTGCCTCGCGGTCTGGAAGACCGGGGCCCGGAAGAATTGCGCGCGCTGCGTGTGATGACCGACGCCATTCGTGGTGTCTACGAACGCTACGGCTTCGAAGCGGTGGAAACGCCCGCGATCGAATATACGGACACACTCGGAAAATTCCTGCCCGACAGCGATCGCCCGAACGAAGGCGTATTTTCGTTTCAGGACGACGACGAGCAGTGGATGTCGCTGCGCTACGATCTCACCGCGCCACTTGCACGCTACGTTGCCGCTAACTTCGATCAGCTTCCGAAGCCTTATCGCTCGTATCGTTTTGGTAACGTGTTCCGGAACGAAAAACCCGGTCCGGGCCGCTTCCGGCAATTTCTGCAATTCGATGCCGACACCGTCGGCTCTGCCACCGTCGCGGCAGATGCCGAGATGTGCATGATGGCCGCCGACACGCTGGAAGCGCTCGGCATTGCGCGCGGCGACTACGTCATCAAGGTCAATAACCGCAAGGTGCTGGATGGCGTGATGGACGCGGCGAACATCGCAATAGAACAGCGGCTCACGGTCTTGCGCGCGATCGACAAGCTCGATCGTCTCGGCATCGAAGGCGTGAAGCAGTTGCTCGGCGCAGGGCGCAAAGATGAGTCTGGCGATTTCACCAAAGGCGCGGGGCTGGACGCCGCCGGTATCGACGCAATTGCGAAATTCGTTGCTGCGAAGGGTAAGGGCAATCACGAAACAGTCGACCGCATAAAGAGCGGCGCGAAGTTTTCGCCCGCCGGTGAAGAGGGCATTGAAGAACTCGTCACGATCAGCACGCTCGTCGCCGCGAGCGGATACGAAGATCGTGTGAAGATTGATCCTTCCGTCGTGCGCGGCCTCGAATATTACACCGGCCCGGTTTACGAGGCCGAGCTCACGTTCGAGACCAAGGACGAAAAAGGAAATCCGGCCCGCTTCGGCTCGGTCGGCGGCGGTGGGCGTTATGACGGGTTGATTGCGCGCTTCCGCAGCGAGCCTGTCCCCGCGACGGGATTTTCGATCGGCGTTTCGCGCCTGCTCGCGGCGCTGAAAGCGCTGAAGAAGATCGACACGAGCCAAGAATTTGGCCCCGTCGTCGTGACGATCTTCGACAAGGGCCGCGTGGCCGAATATCAGACGATGGTCAAAGAGCTCCGTCTCGCGAACATTCGCGCCGAGCTTTATCTCGGCAATCCGAAAAATTTCGGCAATCAGCTCAAATACGCTGACCGCCGCAACTCCCCGATCGCCGTCATCCAGGGTGGCGACGAACTCGCGCACGGCGAAGTGCAGATCAAGGACCTGATCGACGGCAAGAAAGCCGCGGAAGCGATCGCATCCAACACCGAGTGGCGCGCCACGCGCCGGCGCAGTTCTCGGTCCGCCGCGACAAACTCGTCGAAACCGTGCTGGAAGTCCTGAAGCGACACGGTATCTCGTAATTCGTCGTCCCCGCGACAGGGACGACGCCGAGTAACCCTCTGCGCACTTTGCGTAGCGCCCTCTTCCAACCCCTGCTACAAGCCCGCGCCATGACGACAGGCATTCAAAACGGCAAGAACGGCTTCGCCACCGCCCTCGTAGAACTCTACGAGCGCGCCGGCTATGCGCGCGTCGAGCCTGCGATCGTGCAGCCCGCCGAGATTTTCCTCGAACTCTCGGGCGAAGAGTTGCGCCGCCGTCTCTTTATTTTCAGCGACTCCACCGGCCGCGAACTCTGCCTGCGTCCGGACATCACGATCCCGGTCTGCCGCGCGCACATCGAAAAAGGCGGCAACGGCTCGGCGAACTACTGCTATCTCGGCCCGATCTTCCGCGACCGCGGCAGCCGGAGCGGCGAAATTTTGCAGGCTGGCATCGAGCAGCTTGGCCGCGAAGACAAAAGCGCCGCCGACGCAGAGTGCCTGGTCCTTGCACTGGAAACGACGAAAGTTTTCGGGATCGATGCGCCTGCGATCCGCATGGGCGATGTCGGGCTGTTTTCCGCACTTGTCAGCGCTTTGAAGCTTCCGCCAGCCTGGCAGCGGCGCCTCCTGAAAGATTTCAACCGCACCGGCACGCTGGAAGCGGATCTTGCCTCGCTCCGCAACAAGAGCGATCCGCGCGCATCGCACGCCGGCGTGCTGGCCGCGCTCGAAGGCTCCGACCCCAAAGCCGCCCGCGCTTTCGTCACCGACATTCTTTCGATCGCGGGCATCTCGGCGGTCGGCGGACGCACGCCGGAAGAAATCGCCGAGCGTTTCCTCGAGCAGTCGTCGCGCGGTGCAACCTCGGGTCTTGCGCCGGAAGCCGCGGGCGTTCTGGAAAAATATCTGCGCATCTCCGGCGATCCGGACGAAGCGCTTGCCGCACTGCGTGCACTCGCAGCTGAAGCAAACCTCGACTTATCAGCGGCGCTCGACGACTTCGAGCAGCGCACCGGCTTCATCGCGGCGGCTGGAATCGACGTTTCGAAAATCCGCTTCGCGACTGCGTTCGGCCGTGCGCTCGATTATTACTCGGGCATGGTTTTTGAAATTTACGATCCTTATGAGCGCGTGAACGCCAGACTCGTTGCAGGCGGACGTTACGACGATCTGCTCACGCTCCTGGGCAGCGCTGCGCCTGTTCCAGCGGTCGGCTTCTCGGCATGGATCGCCGATCTCGAGAACGCGGGAGGCACGGTATGAGCAAGCTCATTCTCGCCGTTCCGTCGAAGGGCCGTCTCATGGAGAACGCGCAAGCGTTCTTTGCGCGCGCCGGCCTTTCGCTGGTGCAAGGCCGCGGCGGCCGCGACTATCGCGGCACGATCCCCGAGCTTGCCGATGTCGAAGTCACCTATCTATCGGCATCCGATATCGCAGCCTCGCTCGCGCAAGGCACGGCCCACATCGGCATCACCGGCGAAGATCTCGTTCGTGAATCGATCCCGGATGCCGACAACAAGGTAGTGCTGCTGGAAGGTCTTCGCTTCGGTTTTGCCAATGTCGTCGTCGCCGTGCCGCAGGCATGGATCGATGTCCGCACCATGGAAGACCTCGACGATGTTGCGACTGCGTTTCACGCCAAGCGCGGCCAGCGCATGCGTGTCGCGACAAAATACGTGAACATGACGCGGACTTTCTTTGCGGGGCACGGGATCGCGGACTATCGCATCGTCGAAAGTCTTGGCGCTACCGAAGGTGCACCAGCGGCGGGTACGGCGGAACTCATCGTCGATATAACGACGACCGGCACGACCTTGGCCGCGAACGGGCTGAAAGTGCTCGACGACGGTGTCATGTTGCGCTCGCAGGCCAATCTCGTCGCCTCGATCGGCGCGGACTGGAATGCAAAAGCGCGCCGGGCGGCGCAGCTTCTGCTCGACCGCGTCGCGGCGGAGCGGCGCGCGCGCACCATGCGCGAAGTACGCATGCGTTTCAAAGGCGCGGATGCCGAGATGCTGGCTGAAGCGAAAGGCCGCTTCGGCGTGCAGGCCCCGTTCGGCGGACCGACCTCATCGGGCATGCTGACCCTGCTCTGCCCACCGGCAACGCTGCACGAGTTCACGATTTTCTCTCGCGAACGCGGCGCCGAAACCGTGATCGTCTCCGCGCCGGAATATGTCTTCGAACAGGACAATCCGCTTTACGACAAACTGCTAGCCAAGCTGGGCTGACGCCCGGTTATTTCGGCGCGCGGAAGACGATGAAGCGCGCGAGCGTGAAGTTCACGACAAAACCGAATCCGATCGCGATGATCTTCGCGACGAGCAGCGGCACCAAAGGCGCAGTCAGCACGAGTGCCGTCGTATTTGCGACGAGGCCACCGATCTGGGTGGTCGCGAAAAAGAGGTAGTCCTTCAGGCGGAACGGCTTGCCGAAGGTGAAACGCGAATTCAACATATAAGAGCAGCTGACCGCGATCACCCAGGCGCAGATGTTCGCGACAACCAGATTGTCGGTAACAAACCTCAGCGCCAGGAAAAACATGGCCGTATCGACGCCCGCGTTAACGAAGCCGATCAGGCCGAAGCTGAAAACCTGCTTGAGCAATGCGCGCATGAAATCGATGAATCACTTGGGCGGGTGGCGCTTCCTAGCATAGGGCAGGCCGTGAAACGCCAGCGTTTTACCGCGTTCTGGCTTTACGCTAGGAAGCCGGAGAAGGAACGGAGAAAGTGGCTTCTTTCGGGAAGCCAAGCAGGCCATGAGCGCAAACCAAGGCACGAAAAGGGCGGAAGGCCTTACCATCGTCGTCCCGGTCTTCAACGAGGCTGCGGGACTCGCCGTGCTTCATCACAAACTGGTGGCGCTCGCCTCGCGGCTGCGCGACCAGCGCGGGTTGGCGACCGAAATCGTCTATGTCGACGACGGCAGCCGCGACGAGACTTTTGCAATCGCGCGCAACCTTCCCGCGGAAGGCGTCGACGTCCAGGCAATTTCCTTCTCGCGGAACTTCGGCAAGGAAGCGGCGCTGCTCGCGGGATTGGATCATGCACGCATGAACGCGATCCTGTTCATGGACGGCGATGGGCAGCATCCGCCGGAGCTTGCAGAAAAGCTGATCGCGCTCTGGCAGGACGAGCATTACGATGTCGTCTACACTGCGAAGGCACACCGCGAGAACGAGCCGGCAACACGGCGGCTGTTCGCAAGGGTTTTCTATCGCGTACTGAACTTCAACGTGCGGCAGGAAATACCGGAGGACGCCGGCGACTTCCGTCTGCTCTCGCCGCGCGCGGCAGACGCGCTGCGGCAGCTTCCTGAGCGCAATCGCTTCTTCAAGGGGCTGTCGAGCTGGATCGGCTTCAAGCAAATCCGCGTGCCTTACGAGCCCGCGCCGCGCGCATATGGCGCGTCGAGCTGGAACTTGCGGGCGCTGCTCGGCCTCTCGATCGAAGGCTTAACGGCTTTCTCCGCGGCGCCACTGCGGATCGCGAGCATTCTTGGCGTGCTCCTCTCCGCGACCGCGTTCCTGTTCGGGAGCTGGATTTTATTCGAAACGATCGTGCTCGGGCGCGGCGTGCCGGGTTATCCTTCGGTAATGGTCGCGATCATGGTGATTGGGGGCGTGCAACTTCTTGTGCTCGGCGTGATGGGTGAATACATCGCGAAGATCTTGTCGGAGCTGAAGCGGCGGCCTTCTTACTTCGTCGCGGAAAGTGAACTGCGCGAGGCGAACAAGGCAAGCAAGCCTGTCTCGCGCGAGGCGGCCGAGTGAAGCGGATTGTTGTCTGCGCGGACGATTACAATATTTCGCCGGGCGTCTCCAAAGCGATCCGTGAACTGATCGCCAAAGGCCGGCTCAACGCAACGTCGGTTATGACGATCTTTCCGGGATTGGACGAAGAAGCGGGAGCACTCTCCGCGACCCCTTCGCCTGCTCCCGTGCAGATCGGCTTGCACCTGACGCTCACCGGCGGCTTTGCGCCACTCGTCTCGCCGCCGATGGCGACGGCAGACGGCAAGCTTCCGAATATCAGTTCGCTGCTTTCGCCATTTTCGCGGCTGAAAGTCAGCCGCAACGTCGTCGCGCTCGAAATCGAGGCGCAGATGAAAGCCTTCCAGCGCGCCTTCGGCCGCATGCCGGACTACGTGGACGGGCATCAGCACTGCCATCTGATGCCTGCAATCCGCAAAACCTTCGTCGAGACCGTTGCGCGGCTAACCCCGAAGGCTTGGGTGCGTCAGTGCGCTCCCGCGCAGAAGCGCGCGCTGCTCACCGCCGACAATAAGACGCGCGTGATCGGCGCGCTCAGCATGGCGTTTGCTCGGCTCGCGCAGCGTGCGGGGCTCTCGCTGAATCCGTCCTTCTCCGGTGCTTACAGTTTCGCCGGCAAAGAAAAATTCGACGACTTGTTCCCGCGCTTTATCGGCGAGTTGACCGACCGCGGTGTGGTTATGGTCCATCCCGGCTTCATCGACGACACACTGCGCGCCCGCGATACGCTGGTCGAGCGGCGGGAAGAGGAGTACGCGTTTCTGAACAGCGATGCTTTCTCCCGCGCGATGGAAAGCGCGGACGCGATACTGCAATAAAAAAGGCGCGGGTTGCTTCCCGCGCCTTTTCTTCCGTTCGCCTGACCCGAAGATCAGAAGTCCATGCCGCCGCCCGGCATAGCCGGCATTGCCGGGCCGTCCTTCTTCAGAAGCTCGGCGATCATCGCTTCGGTCGTGACCAGAAGGCCCGCGATGGATGCTGCATCCTGCAACGCCGTGCGCACGACCTTAGCGGGGTCGATGATGCCGGCCTTGAACATGTCGACGTACTTTTCGCTCTGCGCATCGAAGCCGTAATCGGCATCGTTCTGATCGGTGATCTTACCGACCACGATCGAGCCTTCGACACCGGCGTTTTCCGCGATCTGACGGATCGGTGCTTCGAGCGCCTTCAGCACGATATTGATGCCGGCCTGGACGTCTTCGTTGTTGTCCTTGATGCGGCCGACGGCCTTCTTTGCGCGCAGGAGCGCAACGCCGCCGCCCGGCACGATGCCTTCCTCGACCGCGGCGCGGGTCGCATTGAGCGCGTCATCGACGCGATCCTTGCGCTCCTTCACCTCGATTTCGGTCGCACCGCCGACGCGGATCACCGCCACGCCGCCAGCGAGTTTCGCGAGACGCTCCTGGAGCTTTTCCTTGTCGTAGTCCGAGGTGGTTTCTTCGATCTGCTGCTTGATCTGCGCGACACGGGCTTCGATGTCTTTCTTCTTGCCAGTGCCGTCGACGATCGTGCACTTTTCCTTCTCGATCACGACCTTCTTGGCGCGGCCGAGCATCTCAAGCGTTACGCTTTCCAGCTTGATGCCAAGGTCTTCGGCGATCATTTGGCCGTTAGTCAGGATCGCAATGTCCTCGAGCATGGCCTTGCGGCGGTCGCCGAAGCCCGGCGCTTTCACCGCCGCGACCTTCAGGCCGCCACGGAGCTTGTTCACGACGAGGGTCGCGAGCGCTTCGCCTTCGACTTCTTCGGCGATGATAAGCAGCGGCTTGCCGGTCTGCATCACGGCTTCAAGAACGGGGAGCATCGACTGCAACGTCGAGAGCTTCTTTTCGAAGATCAGAATGTAAGGGTCGTTCAGTTCGGCAATCATCTTGTCGGCATTGGTGACGAAGTACGGCGAGATGTAGCCGCGGTCGAACTGCATGCCTTCGACGATATCGACGTCGGTCTCGAGCGATTTGGCTTCCTCGACCGTGATCACGCCTTCGTTGCCGACGCGCTGCATGGCTTCGGCGATCATCTTGCCGATGTACTCGTCGCCGTTCGACGAGATCGTGCCGACCTGCGCGACTTCCTTCGACGACTTCACGGCGCGCGCATTCTTGGTGATGTCGTCGATGACCTTGGCGACCGCAAGATCGATGCCGCGCTTCAGGTCCATCGGGTTCATGCCGGCGGCAACCGATTTTGCGCCTTCGCGCACGATCGCCTGCGCCAGCACGGTCGCGGTCGTGGTGCCGTCACCGGCGAGATCGTTGGTCTTGGAGGCGACTTCGCGCACCATCTGCGCGCCCATGTTCTCGAACTTGTCCTCGAGTTCGATGTCTTTCGCGACCGTGACGCCGTCCTTGGTGATGCGCGGCGCGCCGAAGCTCTTGTCGAGCACGACGTTGCGGCCCTTGGGGCCGAGCGTCACCTTCACGGCGTTGGCGAGAATATCGACGCCGCGCAGCATGCGGTCGCGCGCGTCGGTCGAGAATTTTACTTCCTTGGCAGCCATTTCATCTACTCCGCTTACTTGCCTTTACCGATGATGCCCATGATGTCCGACTCCTTCATGATGAGGAGTTCTTCACCATCGATCTTCACTTCGGTGCCCGACCATTTCCCAAACAGGATGCGGTCGCCAACCTTCACGTCGATCGGTATGAGCTTGCCCGACTCGTCGCGACCGCCGGAACCGATAGCGAGGACTTCGCCTTCGGACGGCTTTTCTTGCGCAGTGTCGGGAATGATGATGCCGCTCTTGGTCTTGTTGTCGGCTTCGATGCGTTTCACGACCACGCGGTCGTGCAAGGGACGGAATTTCTTCATGCGTTTTTCCTCGAGGCTTCGCGTCTGGGGCGCGGAGAATGGATGTGGCACTCACAGATAAGGAGTGCCAGCGGCCGTGGGAATAGCGTGCGAGGACTCGAGGAGTCAAGCTGAGCCCGAAAAAGCTATTGTTTTACCAATGCTTAGCCGGAAAATGCGCGCAGCGCGTGGTAGAGCAATTTCGCCGCAGCCACGAGCAGGATGACGTAGCTCCTGAAGAAGAGCCGCGCCTGCGTTAATAGCGTGGGCAATGCCCAGGCGGGCGCGGAATACGGCACCAGCTTCACGAGGTTGCCGAGGCTGAAAAGCGCAACCGCGGCGAGCGCGTTCGGAGCGCCGGGCCTTATGCCATCAACGCGCGCACTGCGTCGAACAGCAGCTTCGCCGAAGCCAAAAGCAGGATCATATAGCACCAGAAAAACAGGCGGTGCTGGTCGAGCCGCCGGTGAAAGCGGGCGCCCAGCCACACGCCTAGCGGCACGATCGGCGCGAGCAGCAAAGCGTGGACAAGCACTGCGGGCTTGGCAGATCCCAGCCACAAATAGGGAAACAATTTTAGAAGATTGACGGTCGCGTAGATGATGATCGACGTACCTACGTAGAGTGTCTTGTTCAGACCGCGATACAAGAGATAAGCCGACATGACCGGCCCGCCGGCATGGGCGACGAAAGAAGTAAATCCGAAGATGCCGCCGCTTATTACGGCGAGCGGAGGCGATATCGGCCGCTCGACCCGTTCAGGCTTCGAGCGCATGCGCACGAACCAGTCCACGGCAAATACGAAAGCGATCAAGCCAATGCCGAGACTGACGAGATCCGGATCGATCAGCACAAAGAAGAAATATCCGAGCGCTATTCCGACGAGCAACGACGGCAGCAGCCACGCAAGGTCCGGCTTCGAGGCGTCGCTCAGCTTGTAATTAGCGAAGGCGAAAACATCGGTCAGCACGGCGATGGGCGCGACGATAATCACGGCATCGATCGGCGACATTACAAGCGAAAGCAGTGGCACGCCGATCACGGCGAGTCCGCCGCCGAACGCGCCTTTGCCCAGGGAAATTATGAATACTGTCGTGAGACCGACGACGTAGAACAGCGGATCGGAGGGAATCATTGCGGCAGGACTATCACCCGGCACGTATTATTTTGGTAGCGAGTGAACGAATAGCGGCTATACCGAAAGCCGGACTCGACCTATCGATTGGGTGACGTCGTCAGGCGTGTCCCGCCGGTTTACGCACGCGATATGGCTCCTCGAGATATTTTCTCGTTTCGTCGTCGAATTTGATCTCGAGCGCTTTCAGCGCATCCGGCAAATGATGCGGCTTCGAGGCGCCAATGATCGGCGAGGTTACCAGCGGATTATGCAGCGTCCAGGCAATCGCGACCGCGGCGCGCGAGACGCCTAGTTTCTCTGCGACGATGCGCACGCGTTCCGCGATTTCGTGATCGGTATCGGTCGCGCCGATGCCGAGTGTATTCGCAAAGTCGTCAGTTCGGCCCCGGAGCGTCTTCTCGCCCTGGCTCGGCATGGAGCCCGCAAGAAACCCGCGCGCAACCGGCGACCACGGCGTCACCGCGATCTTTTCTTCCTTGCAGAGCGGCAGCATCTCGCGCTCTTCCTCGCGATAGATGAGGTTGTAGTAGTTCTGCATGGAAACGAAGCGGGCCAGCCCCCGCTCCTTCTGCAGGGTCAGCATTTTGGCGAACTGCCACGACCACATTGAAGACGCGCCGAGATAAAGCGCCTTGCCGGCTTTCACCACATCGGAGAGCGCCTCCAGCGTCTCCTCGATTTCGGTTTCGTAGTCGAAGCGATGGATGATGTAGAGATCGACGTAATCCATCTTGAGGCGCTTCAGCGAAGCGTCGATGCCCTCCATGATGTGCTTGCGCGAGAGCCCTTTCAGGTTCGGCGCTTTGCCCATCGGATTGAAGACCTTGGTCGCGACCACGACCTCTTCGCGGCGGGCGGCGTGCTCTTTCACGGCACGGCCGAGAATTTCCTCGCTCACGCCTTGCGAATACACATCCGCGGTGTCGTAAAAATTGATCCCGGCATCGAACGCTGCCTTATAGAACGGCTTCGAGTCCTCTTCGGTCAGCACCCACTCGCGCCAGCTTTTCGAGCCGTAAGTCATGCAGCCAAAACACAGGCGCGAGACTTTCATCCCGGTCGAGCCGAAACGTACATATTGCATACAGATTGTTCCCTATTTCGCGTCGAGCATGGTCGACGGCAACCATAGTGCAAGTTCGGGGAAAACCGCGAGCAGCACGACGGCAACGCACATCAGCAGGAACAGCGGGAACGCGTAACCGCCGATTGCGAAGATCGAGCGCCCGGTCATGCCCTGCAGCACGAACAGGTTGAAGCCGACGGGCGGCGTGATCTGCGCCATTTCGACGACCAGCACGATATAAATGCCGAACCAGATCAGGTCGAAGCCCGCGGCGGTGACAAGCGGCATGATGACCGATGTGGTCAGCACCACCATCGAGATGCCATCGAGGAAACAGCCGAGCAGAATGAAGAAGATCGTGAGCGCGATCAGAAGCTGCCACTGCGAAAGCCCGAGCGTCGTGATCCACTCCGCGAGCGCGCGCGGGATTCCGGTGAAGCCCATCGCGGTCGTAAGAAACGCGGCACCCGCGAGGATCGCCGCGATCATGCAGGAGGTCATGGCACCCGCCATCAGTGCCTCGAAGAAAGTCTGCCGAGACAACTGGTTGGTCCACCAGGAGAGAAACAGCGAGAGCGCGACGCCAACGACGGCGGCTTCGGTCGCAGACGCAAGCCCGCCATAGATCGAACCGATCACGCCAAGGATCAGCAACACAACCGGGATCAGCCGCCGGGTGGCGACGATCCGCTCGCGCCACGAAACAGCGGGTTCCGCCGCCGGCATCTTGTCCTTGTTCGCAAGCGCCCAGACCGCGACGAAACCCATGAAGAGCAGCGCGAGAATGATCCCGGGAATGACGCCCGCGATAAAAAGGCGCGCGATCGATTGGTCGGTCGCGGCGCCATAGACGATCAGGATGATCGAAGGCGGAATGAGCAGGCCGAGCGTACCGGAGCCTGCAAGCGTGCCGATCGCCATGCGGTCGTCATAACCGCGCTTCTTCAGTTCGGGCAGCGAAATGCGGCCGATGGTGGCGCAGGTCGCGGCCGACGAGCCCGAGACCGCTGCGAACACTGCGCAACTCACGACGTTCACATGCAGCAGCCTTCCCGGCAGCCGCTGCATCCACGGCGCAAGGCCCGCGAACAAATCCTCGGCGAGTTTCGTTCGAAACAGAATCTCGCCCATCCAGATGAACATGGGCAGCGCGATCAGGTCCCAACCGTTCAGCGACTGCCAGAGTGACGTGGCGAGCGATGCCCCGGTGGGCGCCGCCGAGAGAACCTTCATCGCGACAAAGCCGATCGCGCCGAGCGCAAGCGCGATCCAGACGCCAGAGCCAAGCACGATGAAGAGAAGCAGAACGAGAAAAATCGTCCATTCGACGAATCCCATCGTCTACTCCTGTCCCTGCGTAATCGCGCTCTCGGCCTTCACGAAAGAAGGGGAGCCATTACGCAAGGTCTCGACGAACTCGTCGGCCAGCGCCAGGCAGAGCGTCACGAGGCCGAGCGTCATCGCACTTTGCGGGATCCAGTACTTGATCGGCAGCAGGCCCGAGGAGACGTCGCCGAACTTCCATGAGAAATAAGTGAATTCACCGAGCGACCAGGTCGCATAGACGGGAATGGCGAAGCCCGCAGCCAGCGCCCAAAGTTCGAGCATGCGCCGCCAGCCGGATGGAACGGCACCGAGCAGCATGGTCACGCGAATATGCGCACCGCGCTTGAGGGTCGCACCCAGCGCAAGAAAGCTTGCGGCACCGAACAGGTAGCCACCCAATTCGGAGAGCGAAGGAATTAGAAACCCATAAGGCGGGTATCCGAACAGCTTCAAAACCGAATCGAAAATCTGCCCGAAGATCTGCGCGCCAACCAGCAACAGAATGACGACGAGACACGCCGCGGAAAGCGCGAGCGTGAAGCGGTAGAGACTGTCGAGCAATCTGCGCATGGTGAAGTACGAAGGTGAAATATGAAACGGCCCGCTCCTTGGAGCGGGCCGTCTTTCCTTGCTTACTTGCGGAACGCGTCGAGGATGGTCTTGCCGTCCGCGCCGGCGTTCTTTTCCCATTCCGCCGTCATGGTCTTGCCGATTTCGGCGAAACCTTTCTTGAGCGCGTCGGAAGGCTCGATGATCTTCATGCCGTTCTTCTGCATGACCGCGATCTTCTCGCCAGTCTCCGCTTCCGATGCCTTCCAGCCGCGATCTTCGGCTTCCTTGGCGGCTTTGAGCACCCCAGCCTTCACATCTGCCGGAAGCGCGTCGAAGGCGGACTTCTGCACGAACACGACGTTACGCGGGAGCCATGCCTGCGTGTGATGGAAGTGCGAGAGATAATCCCATGCCTTCGTATCCGCGCCGGTCGAGGGCGACGTGATCATGGCTTCAACGCGGTTCGTGGCGAACGCGGTCGGAATGTCCGGCACCTCGATCTGCGTCGGCACGGCGCCCGCGAGCTGCGCGATGCGCTGGGTCGCGGTGTTATAGGTGCGGAATTTCAGACCCTTGAGATCGTCGATGCTCTTGATTTCTTTCTTGGCGTAAATGCCTTGCGAGGGCCACGGCACCGAGAACAGCAACACCAGACCTTCTTCCGCGAGCTTCTTCTCGAGGAACGGTTTCTGCGCGGCGTAGAGCTTGCGCGCGGCGGCATAGCTGGTCGCGAGGAACGGCACCGAATCCACGCCGTAGATCGGGCTTTCGTTCTGGTGGTTCGAGATCAGCACTTCGCCGATGGGAGCCACGCCGCGGCGGACGGAGGCCTTGATTTCCGGATGCTTGATCAGCGAGCCGTTCGAGTGAACGGTGATCGCGAGCTTGTTGCCGGTGGCTTTCGCGACGTCCTGCGTGAACTGAACGACGTTCTTGGTGTGGAAGTTGCCGTCGCCATAGGGCGTCGGCATGTCCCATTTGGTCTGCGCGGAAGCGGCAGTGACGGCGAAAGCCGAGACCGCAACACCCGCAAGAAGCGCGGTAAACTGTTTCATTGACTCTCTCCCTTCGGGGTTCAGCGGGAAGCCGTCCCCTTTCGCTTGACAATAGGCTAGCAGCCGAGGCGTGACGCTTAAAGCTCTCCCGGCTACAGACTTGCTGCGGCGCGTGCGGCCTGATCGTAGTGGCCGGAAAGCGCGCGCATCAGGCTCGCAATTTCGGATAGGCGTTTTTCGTCGGCGCCGGTCGCCTTCACCGGCGCGACCAGCAACGCTTCGCGGATTTTTTCCATATTTCTTCACGACTTCCTCGCCCTTCGGCGAGAGCGAAACCGTTTTCTCGCTGCCCTTGCGGCCGGAGGTCAAAAGGCCCGCGCCTTCGAGTTTCTTCACCGCGTAAGTTACGAGATGCGTGTCCTCGATCGAAAGCACGAGGCAAATGTCGGCGAGCCGTTTCGGCCTATTGCGGTGCGCAACCGCATGCAGCACCAGAACTTCCATCGGATTGACGTCCGGCAGGCCGGCGGCAGCGACGCAGCGCACCATCCAGCGCTCGAACGCGTGACCGAGCAAAATCAACCCAAACTCTAATTCGGAAAGCGAAGGCATCGCGCCGGCCGCGAGATGCGCAGACGAAACGATCGGTCCAAGCGAGGCATCCGCTGCGCTGCCGCTTGCCGCAATGGCGGCGTTGCGTTTTTCCCCTTGGCATTCGCCTTCCCTGCGAAAAAATGCCTGACTCCCGGAAGCGTATCCCTCAAAAATAATTTGTCAATAAATCGTCGGCGTTTTATTGGGTGGTTACGGGAGAGCGGCGATGGCGAAAAAACCTGGTTCGAAGACAGCAAAGTCCAAAGCTTGGGATTTCTGGATCGATCGTGGCGGCACCTTCACAGACGTTGTGGCAAAACCGCCCAGCGGAAAGCTGATCGCAAAAAAACTTCTCTCGGAATCGCCGGCCTATGCGGATGCTGCGGTGCAAGGCATTCGCGAATGTCTTGGGCTCGAAAAAGGCGCGCCGATCCCGCGCGGCATGATCGGCGCCGTGAAGATGGGCACGACGGTCGCGACCAACGCACTCTTGGAGCGCAAAGGCGACCGCACGCTTCTTCTCATCACGAAAGGTTTTCGTGACGCACTGAAGATCGGCTACCAGGCGCGACCGAAAATCTTTGCAAAGGAAATCATCAAGCCAGAGATGCTCTACGAGCGGGTCGCGGAGATTTCCGAACGCATTCTCGCAGACGGCATGGTCGAAGAGAAAGCGAGCGAGAAGGAAATCCGCGCAGCACTGGAAGCCGCGCAGCGCGACGGCATCAAAGCCGTCGCGATCGTTTTCATGCACGCCTACCGCTATCCCGCGCACGAACAGTTAGCTGCGAAGATTGCGCGCGAAATGGGCTTCGCGCAGGTTTCGGTCAGCCACGAAACATCCCCCCTGATCAAACTGGTCGGACGCGGCGACACCACGGTGGTGGACGCTTATCTCTCGCCGATCCTCGCCCGCTATGTCGCGCGCGTGAGCAAGGAGCTAGACGCAAAAAATTCCGGCGCGCGGCTGATGTTCATGATGTCATCGGGCGGGCTCACTGCCGCCGATCTCTTTCAGGGCAAGGATGCAATTTTATCCGGCCCAGCCGGCGGCGTGGTCGGGATGGCGCAAACCGGCGAAAGCGCTGGCTTCAAGCGCCTGATCGGCTTCGACATGGGCGGCACGTCCACGGACGTCTCTCACTTCGATGGCGAATACGAACGCGCGTTCGAGACCGAAGTCGCGGGCGTGCGCATGCGCGCGCCGATGATGCAGATTCATACCGTCGCAGCGGGTGGCGGTTCGATTCTACATTTTGACGGCTCGCGCTTCCGCGTCGGCCCGGATTCCGCTGGCGCCGATCCCGGACCCAAGTGCTACCGGCGCGAGGGGCCGCTCGCGGTCACCGATGCAAACGTGATGACGGGGAAACTCATCCCCGGATTTCTTCTTCCCGAAAATCTTCGGCAAGAACAATAACGAAGCGATCGACGCCAGCGCCGTGCGCGATGCTTTCGCGAAGCTCGCGCAAGAAGTCGGCGGCGGCAAGAAACCGGAAGAAATCGCCGACGGCTTCATCACGATCGCCGTCGAGAACATGGCAAATGCGATCAAGAAGATTTCGGTGGCGCGTGGCTACGACGTCACGCGCTATGCGCTGAACTGTTTCGGCGGCGCGGGCGGGCAGCATGCCTGCCTCGTAGCGGACAGCCTCGGCATGAAGAGCGTGGTCGTTCATCCGCTCTCCGGCCTGCTTTCGGCCTATGGCATGGGGCTCGCCGACATTCGCGCCACCCGACCCAGGCGCTGGAGGAGCCGCTGAGCGCAAGAACGCTCGCGGCGGTGAACAGGATCGGCAAAAAGCTCGGCGCGATGGTGAAGCGCGAAGTCGACCTCGCAGGGCGTCGCCGCTGCACAGATCAGGTGATCGTCCGCGCGCATCTGCGCTATGCTGGCACCGATACGCCGCTCGAAGTCGTCGCAGGCCCGATGAAAAAAATGCAGCGCGCTTTCGAGGCCGCGCACAAGGCGCGCTTCGGCTTCATGGACCGCGACAAAGAGATCGTGGTCGAAGCGGTTTCGGTAGAAGCGATCGGCGGCGGTGCGAAATTTTCCGAACGCGCGACCAAGGCTCAAAAGCAAAGCCCCCTGCTCCGCGCCGGAAGACCAGGTTTTTCTCGCGTGGAAAATTTCAGAACGCGGCCATCTATACACGCGATCAACTGAAGCCGGGGCACGCCATCAAGGGCCCGGCGCTTCTGATCGAGCCGAACCAGACCGTCGTTGTCGAAGATGGCTGGCAGGCGAAGCTCACGCCGAAAGATCATGTCGTGCTGACGCGCATAAAAGTGCTCGCGCGCAAGCATGCGATCGGTACCTCCGCCGACCCGGTGCTGCTCGAAGTCTTCAACAATCTCTTCATGTCGATCGCCGAGCAGATGGGTGTCACGCTCCAGAACACTGCGTATTCCGTAAACATCAAGGAGCGGCTCGATTTCTCCTGCGCAGTGTTCGACGCGAACGGCACGCTGGTCGCGAACGCACCGCATATGCCGGTGCATCTCGGCTCGATGGACCGCTCGGTCGAAACCGTCATCCGCGCCAACAAAGGCAAGATCAAACCGGGCGACGTCTACGCGCTGAACGCGCCCTATAACGGCGGCACGCATCTGCCGGATATCACGGTCTGCACGCCGGTATTCGACGACAAGGGCAAGAACATCCTGTTCTGGGTGGCAAGCCGCGGTCACCACGCGGATGTCGGCGGCGTTGCGCCAGGATCGATGTCGCCGCTTGCGACCCACATCGACGAGGAAGGCGTCTATATCGACAACTTCAAGCTCGTCGATCGCGGCAAGTTCCGCGAGAAGGAGTTATACGCGTTGCTGCGCGGGGCGAAGTATCCCGCGCGCAACCCGTTGCAGAACGTCAACGACCTGAAGGCACAGATCGCGGCGAACGAGAAAGGCGTGCGTGAACTGCGCAAGATGATCGCGCTGTTCGGCATGCCGGTCGTGAAAGCGTACATGGGGCACGTGCAGGACAATGCCGCCGAATCCGTGCGGCGCGTGCTCGACCGGCTGCACGATTCCGAGTTCTCCTACGAGATGGACCAGGGCACGATCATCAAGGTCAAGATTTCCGTCGACAAGAAGAAGCGCGAGGCGACGGTCGATTTCACCGGCACGAGCCCGCAGCAGAACACGAACTTCAACGCACCCGCGCCGGTGACGCGCGCGGCGGTGCTCTATGTGTTCCGCGTGATGGTAGACGACGAAATTCCGATGAACGCAGGCTGCTTGCGCCCAATCAATATCGTCGTGCCGGAGAAATCCATGCTCTCGCCGGAATACCCGGCGGCGGTCGTCGCGGGCAATGTCGAGACTTCGCAGGCCGTGACGAATTGCCTGTTCGGCGCGCTGGGAGCGCTGTCGTGCTCGCAAGGCACGATGAACAACCTCACTTACGGCAACGATAAATATCAGTATTACGAGACGATCTGCTCCGGCTCGCCGTCAGGCCCCGGCTTCAACGGTACCGACGCGGTGCATGTGCACATGACGAACACGCGTCTCACCGATCCGGAGGTGCTCGAATTCCGTTTTCCGGTCGTGCTGGAGGACTTCCACATCCGCAAAGATTCCGGCGGGCGCGGTAAATGGCATGCCGGCGATGGCATCTATCGCCGCGTGCGCTTTCGCGAAAAGATGGACTGCGCAATTCTCTCCGGGCATCGCCGCGTACCGCCGTTTGGGCTCGCCGGCGGCGAACCGGGCCATGTCGGCGAGAACCGCGTGCGGCGGTTGAACGGCAAGGAAGAAAAACTAAAAGGCTGCGATCAGACCGTCCTGGAAGCCGGCGAAGCAGTGATCATTGTGACACCGACCGGAGGAGGTTATGGTCGGCCCTAGCAGCGCTTATTCGGAAGCAGCGCATGACGGCTGTAACGGTTTCTCCGGAAGTCTTGCGGCGCATTGAAGCCGCGGAACACGAAGCGTGGCTCGACATGGATCGTGCTGCGCCGCCGGATATTCGCGCAGCGCTCGGCATGGAATGCACCGCCAGCGGCGACGGCGCGATCTTCGCGATCGCGAAGATCGATCACATCCAGTTCAACCGCATCGCGGGGCTCGGCCTTACAAGGGAAATCACGCTCGCTGAACTCGACAAAGGCATCGGCGTCTTCGAACGGCTCGGACTGAAGAACTGGATCGTTCATGTCACGCCCGAGAGCCATAACCTTGCGCAGCTCTGCGCGGCACGCGGGCTCGTTCGCCATTCGCGTACCTGGGCTAAATTCATTCGCGACAACACACCGCCCGCGCCGGTCGAAACCGATCTTGCCGTTTTCGAGATCGGCGCGGATCGCGGCGCAGCATTCGGGCAGACCGCGGTGAAAGGCTTTGGCATGCCGCCGGTCCTCGGCAATTGGCTCGGCACGCTGCCTGGCCGCAAGAACTGGCACTGTTTTATTGCGTTCGACGGGGAAATTCCCGCCGGCGCGGGGGCGCTCTACGTGCACGATAAAGTCGGCTGGATCGGTATCGCCGCAACGCTGGAAAGCTATCGCGGACGCAAGGCGCAGCAGGCCATCCTCGCCGCACGCATCGCCAAAGGCATCGAACGCGGCTGCGAATTTTTCACGACCGAAACCGGGATCCCGCACGAAGGCGAAGCAGGGCCGTCGTTCAAAAACATCCAGCGCGCCGGATTGAAGATCGCTTACGAGCGGCAGAATCTCACGCGCGGTTAGTCCTCGCCCGGCACCGCACGCGGCGCATTCTTCCTGGTGGGCGGCACGTCCTTGTAATACTTCCGGTTCTTGATCGAGCCGGTGAGGATTTCGTCCGCGTTCTTCTTCGCGCCGACACGGGCGGGAGGCACCGGACGATTAGGATTGTAAGGCTCGGGCGCGGGCCGGTAATTCGGGTCGGGCCGCGGTCCTTGCTGCCACTGCATCTGCGGTTGCTGCTGCGGATTAGCTTGCGGTTGCGCATACTGCGGCTGCGCATTCGGCTGACGCATGTATTGCGGCTGCTGTTGCGGGGAGATCGCAAGCGGCGGCTGGTTCTGTTGCTGATATTGCGGCTGCGGATAAGCCTGGTCAGGCGAGAGCGGTTGCTGCTTGCCGCGCGGCGTAAAGCGCTGCGGCGGAACATCGTGGTCTTGGTAATCGCTCTGCGTTTGCGGCTGCGGATGCTGCACGCGCGCGATCGGGAAGCGCTCGTAGTGCTTCTGCTGTTTTTGCACCATCGGCACCGGACCGGGATCGTTCGGATAACGGCGCGGCGGGCTCACGAGTTGCGGTGTCGGACGGCAGACTACGCTGTTTCTGCGCGCAAGATCGAAGTGAAAGTGATCGTGGTGCGCTGCGTCGTAACCCGGACCGAGCACCGTCGTGAAGACTTCGCAGCCCCCGGCATGAACCTGACGCAGGAAGCCGCGCTCTTCGGGCGCGCCATGCCAGCCGTGCTTCACGGTGACAATGCGTCCGCTCGAGAAAGTGAAACCCGCGACGTCGAGTGCGTTACCGAATCCATGCTCGGACATGGTGCCGTTACCGCCGATGCGGCGGCACGAATAAGAAGAGAGCTGCCGCACTTCGACGATCTGCTCGCCAAACCAGGCTTGCGCAGCGGGCTGCGCGATTTCCTCAACCCATCGCGTGAATGCGACCGTCATCGGGCACCCGAGCGTCGCCTGCGGCTTCATCGAAACCTTGCCGTCGGATGCAGCCTGAATTTTGAAGGGATGGTTCATCCCGCAGGATGAGTTGCCGTTAATCTCGGAGACCGGCTCGACGTAGCTGCTCGCCTGCACGAGACGCTGCGCCACGCACTGCTCTTCCGCAGCTGCGCGCCAGGGAGCACGCTCTTCATAATTGAAGGCGCGACAGCCAAACAGCCCCAAGGCGACCAGCGGGGCGACAAGATACAAACGTCCGCGCGCCATGGGCGGGAAAATGCGTTGCGGCAGGTTTAGAGAGAGTTAAGAAACGCAAGGCCGCCATGCGCACTGGATGCGCAAAAAGTCGCGCGATTGTCCACGCCATCCGTTGCCTGCTGTTAACAGACGCGGCAAAAAGACGGCGAATGTCGCGAACCAATTCCTGGCTTTCGAAAATGCGCGGACCGCACCGCGCGGTGCCGGTGCTTGGGATCACCATGATCCTAACCTGGGGCACGCTGTTCTATTCCGCTGCATTGCTGCTTCCCCTCCTTGCCCAAGCGCGCGGCTGGCCGATCTCGCTGGTCATGAGCGGTATCTCGGTCGGGCTGCTTGCCGGCGGCTTTGCATCCCCCAAGATCGGCAAGGCGATCGACCAGTATGGCGGGCACTACGTGATGGCAGCGGGCTCGCTGCTCGGGGGCGCTTCCTTGCCGCCCTGCCTTTCGCGACTAGCCCGGCGTTCTATTTTGCAGTCTGGGCCGCGCTCGGCGTCTCGATGGCGGCCAATCTTTACGATCCGGCATTTGCGACGCTGACCCGCCTATTCGGAGCCGATGCCCGGAAGCAAATCACGCTGCTGACCTTGATGGGCGGCTTCGCCTCCACCGTGAGCTGGCCGGCCACGCATCTCCTGCTTGGCGTCACCGACTGGAGAGGCACCTACTTCATCTATGCCGCCGTCATGGTGCTTGTCGTTGCGCCGCTGCATGCCTTCGCGCTGCCGCGGACCAAAGCGAAAGCACCTATGCCGGTCGAAGGCGCGAAAGTGCCGGCGGTGCTGGCAGCGAAAGGGCTCGTCTTCGTCCTTGTCGCCTGCGCGTTTGCGACCTTCATGTTCGCGCAGTCGGGGATGCTCACGCATATGCTGCTGATTTACGAGCGCATGGGAGTCGATCGTGCAACCGCGGTGTTTATCGGCGCCCTGTTCGGCCCCGCGCAGGTCGCCGCGCGCATCTGCGAGCTTGCGGTCGCGCGTCACACGCACCCGCTGAATGTTGCGCGGTTCGCGGCAGTACTTTTGATCGCCGCATTCGCCGTCTTTGCCGTCTTCGGCATCAGCGCAATCACAGCCGCTATTTTCGTGCTCATGTTCGGGGCCTCGAACGGCCTCATGACGATCGCGCGCGGCACGCTGCCGCTCGCGCTGTTCGGCCCCCAAGGTTATGGCCACCTCGTCGGCAGGCTGGCTTCACCCGCCTTGGCCGTGCAGGCAGCGGCCCCCATTGCGATGGCGCTCGTGATCGAGCGCGTTTCAGATCCGGCGGCGCTGACAATGACCGCGGGCTTTATCGTCGTCGCGTTCTGCTGCTTTGTCGGAATCCGGCGGCCTTCCTGATCTTCCGCGCACGCCCCCGCGATTAACGATCGCGAAACCATGATCCCTAAGCCGCCGGAAACCATGATCGGAAGGAACATGCGTGGAATCGCGGTGTTGCGCATGTAGGCCCGCGCAAATTTACCAATCGGTTGGGATGCCAAAATACTAACAACAGACGCGCGGTTTTTATCCGTGCGTGTTGTTTGGCGCCTTCAGCCACGAGTACGTCGATGCGTAAAATCGCTTATCTCTTCGCAGCTTTCGCTTTCACCGCTCCCGCTGCGGCGGAAAATCCGCAAATGTCTTCGCCCGAGCCGGTCACGGTCGCGCAGTTGCAGGGGCCGAATGTCATTCGCGCGCCGCGTTACATCGAAGACACCGAGCGCCAGCCGCGCCAGCGCCACTCGCGCAGACAGCCGCAGCATCAGCAGTGGGAGGAAGACGATGCGCCGCCGCGGCACTATCAACAGCAACAGCCGGCCGCGCAGTATCAACAGCAGCGCCCGCGTTATCAGCAACAACAGCAGCAGTACTACGCGCAGCCGGAGCGCCCGAATCTCGGTGGCGGCTTCATCGAGTTTCTCGTCACTGGCAACAGCAATCCACGCCAGCGCGTCGAGCAGCAACAGTACTATTATCCGCCGCAGCAGCAGCGATATTACGAACAGCAACCGCGGCACTATCAGCGCCAGGCGCCGGCCTATTATCAACAGCCGCTGAACGTCGCACGGACCGATCCGCAGGAACAGCCGCAGCGTCCGGCGTTCGATCCGCGTTTTGAGCGTACAGATGTCGAATATCAGACCGAGCATCCGGCCGGATCGATCATCATCGATACGCGCACGCGCTATCTTTATCTCGTGCAGCCAAATGGACGCGCGATCCGCTATGGCGTCGGCGTCGGCCGTCCGGGCTTCGAGTGGAAGGGCGTGAAGACCGTCTCCGCGATGAAGGAATGGCCGGACTGGCGTCCGCCGGCGGAAATGCGCAAGCGTCAACCTTATCTACCCGAACACATGGCGGGCGGCCCCGACAATCCGCTCGGTGCGCGCGCCATCTATCTCGGCTCCTCGCTCTATCGCATCCACGGCTCGAACGAGCCGCACACGATCGGCAGCGCCGTTTCTTCCGGATGCTTCCGGATGCGCAATCAGGACGTGATCGATCTCTACGGCCGCGTGAAAGTAGGCGCGCGGGTCGTGGTTCTCTAAATTGCAGTAGCGCCGCGCCGGCCAAGCCGCGCGGCAAAAGAAACGGGCCGCTTCCTTCGAAGCGGCCCGTTTTCTATTTTCTGATCTGCCTCGCGCTTACGCGGCGGTGATCAGCTTGTACGCCGGGATCGTCAGGAACTCGGCAAACTCATGCGCGAGGGACATTTCGCGGAAGAGGCTGATGGCTTCCGGGAAGCGGCCCTTGTCGTAAACCGCCGGCCCGATCGCCTCGCGCACCTTGGCCATTTCGTCCTTGAGCACCGAATCGAAAAGCTCCTGCGTCACCTCGCGGCCGTCCGCGAGCTTGGCGCGGTGATAGAGCCACTGCCAGACCTGCGCGCGGCTGATCTCGGCGGTCGCCGCATCTTCCATGAGATTGTAGAGCGGCACCGCGCCCCGCCCGCGCAGCCAGGCTTCGATGTACTGAATGCCGACGCGGATGTTCTGGCGCAAGCCTTCTTCGGTGCGCTCGCCCGAATGCATCTCGATCATCTGATCGCGCGTGACCTGCACATCGCGGCGCAGCTTATCGAGCTGGTTCGGCGTCTTCATCATGCGGTTGAAGACTTCGGATGCCACCGGCACCAGATCCGGATGCGCGACCCACGTGCCGTCGTGACCGTCGCCGGCCTCGCGTTCCTTGTCCTGACGGACCTTCGTGAACGCAGCTTCGTTCTTCACCGCGTCGCCACGAACCGGAATTTGAGCCGCCATGCCGTCCATCGCGAAGGCGCCCCGGCGGTGACAAGTCCGGATCAAGAGCAGCGAGTACGCGCGCAGGAACGCACGATCCATCGTCATCACGCCGCGATCGGGCGTGAGGAAGCGCTTGTTCTTTCCGAGCCGCTTAATGAACGAGAAAATGTAATCCCAGCGTCCGCAGTTGAGGCCCGCGATGTGCTCGCGCAGCTCATAGAGGATTTCGTCCATCTCGAACGCTGCCGGCAGCGTCTCGATCAGTACGGTCGCCTTGATGGTGCCTTTCGGCATTTTCAGCTTGCGCTGGGCGAAGACGAAAACGTCGTTCCAGAGTTTGGCTTCCTGGTAGCTTTCGATCTTCGGCAGATAGAAATACGGGCCCGAACCGGCGGCGCGGCTACGGGCGGCGCAGTGGAAGAAGTAAAGCGCGAAGTCGAACAGCGCGCCAGAAACCGGCTTGCCGCCCACGGTCACGTGATCTTCCGTCAGGTGCCAGCCGCGCGGACGCACGACCAGCGTCGCGAGGTTGCTCCCCAGCTTGTATTCCTTCTTGGTCACCGGATCGGTGAAGTCGATCTTGTTGTCCCAGCGATCTTTCAGGTTGATCTGGCCTTCGATCAGGTTGTCCCAGCTCGGCGAGCAGGCATCCTCGAAGTCGGCCATGAAAACTTCCGCGCCGGAGTTCAGCGCGTTTACGACCATCTTGCGATCGACCGGGCCGGTGATCTCGACGCGGCGGTCGATCAGGTCTTTTGGCAATTTCCCGATCTTCCAGTCGCTCTCACGGACCTTGCGGGTCTCGTTCAGGAAGTCCGGCAGTTCGCCCTTGTCGAAGCGCGACTGACGCTTCAGGCGCGCAGCCATGAGTTCGATGCGCTTCTTGTCGAATTTCTTGTGCAATTCGCCGACGAAAGCGAGCGCTTCTTTCGTGAGAATCTCGTCGAAACGAGGACCGAGATTGCCGCGAATCGAGACGCCACCCAGACGGACGGCGGAAGCCTTCGGCTTCATTGCCGGTGCCTTCGCCTTGGCACGGACAGCCGGTTTCTTGACCGATTTCTTGACCGATCTTTTGGCTGGCTTCTTTGCAGCCTTCGGCTTGGTCTTCTTCGCGGCGCGGGCGGCTTTGGCCTTGCTCTTACGCTTTGACTTCTTCGCGGGGGCCATCGGCCTTCTCCCTAGAATTTAAAGTGGCGGGGTTATGCCACAAACCCTCCGGGGGATTCCACCCATCTAAAGTTTTTGGTTTTGGGCCGCCGGTGGCCCAATCCAGCAATTCCACGGTGTGCAGGATCGGCCACTCCAGTGCCGAGCCGATCTGGACCATGCAGCCGACGTTACCGGTGGCAATCAGGCCGGCGCCGGTCGCGCGCACGTTCGCGGCTTTACGCTCCCGCAAGCGGCCCGCGATCTCGGGCTGAAGCATGTTGTAGGTGCCGGCGGACCCGCAACACAGGTGCCCTTCCGCTACGTCACGGACTTCAAAGCCCATGCCGGTCAAAAGCTTCTTCGGCTGCAGCGTGATCTTCTGGCCGTGCTGCATCGAGCAAGCCGAGTGATAGGCAACGGGCAGCTTGATCGGGAACGCGCCCTTGAGTTCCATGGTCGAAAGGTATTCGGTTATGTCGCGCGCAAGCGCGGAAACCTTCGCGGCCTTTTCGGCATAGGCCCGGTCGGTTCGGAGCATGAAGCCGTAGTCCTTCACCGTCGTGCCGCAGCCCGACGCCGTAATCAGAATCGCATCGAGGCCGCCGTTCTCGACCTCGCGCATCCAGGCATCGACATTGTTTTTGACGAAGCCATGCGCCTCATGTTCGCGGCCCATGTGATGCGAGAGCGAACCGCAGCAGGCTTCGCCCTCCGGCAGCACGACCTCGATGCCGTGGCGCGTCAGCAGGCGAATGGTCGCTTCGCGGATCGAGGGTTTCACAACCTGGTCGACGCAGCCGGACATCAGCGCAACGCGGCCCTTCTTCGGTCCGAATGGCGGATGCACGCGCACGAGCCTACTATCTGCCTTGGGTACCGTGCGCGGAGCGAGACGCAGCATTGCCGCTACGCGGTTCATGCCTAGGGCATTCGCAGCCGGCGCCAGCCAGCGCGTCAATTGCGAGAGTCGTATCATCGCGCGGAAGCGCGCTGGATAAGGCATCACAAGGCGCAGCAGCGTGCGCGAGAACTTATCCGACAGCGGACGGCGGTAAGTCTTTTCGATGTGGTTCCGTGCGTTGTCGACGAGGTGCATGTAATGCACACCCGACGGACAGGTGGTCATGCAGGAAAGGCAGGAAAGACAGCGGTCGATGTGTTTCACATCGTCTTTCGTCGCCGGACGATCCTGTTCGAGCATTTCCTTGATGAGATAAATTCGTCCGCGCGGGCTATCGGCTTCGTCGCCGAGCAGCACATAGGTCGGACAGGTCGCAGTGCAGAACCCGCAATGCACGCAGGCGCGCAGAATCTTGTCCGACTCCGCGATATTCGGGTCGGCAAGCTGGGCCAGCGAGAAATGGGTCTGCATGGACTAATTAGGTGTCACGTAGCGTTGTCGAAAGCAATGATCGGTTCCCTCACGGCCAGGCGATGAACCGGCCATCCGGCCTTCCCGACTTGGCTCCGGATGTGCGGGTCGATCCTGCGCATGAGGGGACCATAAACTTCACTTCGCCCCGCCACCGTTCTCTTCGCGCGGTTTGTTCCGGAGTAGCCGCCTGAAGAAATAGAAGCCCCGACGCACGGTAGTATCGATGTCGATGTCGCGCGCGATCGTCGCGCCGCCCTTTTCGATTTCGAGCACCAGCTTGCGCTCATGAAACTCTTCTAGCTCGGGGCGATGGCCCACACTGATAATCGTCATTTGCGACAATTGCTCATGAATGAGCTTCATGAGCTTTTCCTGGCTCAGAATATCGAGCGCGGAGGTCGCTTCGTCGAGCACAACGATGTCCGGCTTATGGATAAGGAGCCGCGCGAAAGCGAGCCGCTGCTTCTCGCCGCCGGAGAGTGTCTGGTCCCATGGTTCGTTTTTTTCTTCGAGGCGAAAAATGTGATCGGCGAGATCAACCGCTTTCAACGCCGCGACCACCTCGTTTTTGTCGACCCCGGACTCGTCCATCGGGTAGGAGGCGGCGCGAAGCAGCGAACCAACCGGCACGTAAGGACGCTGTGGCAGGAAGTTGATGCGCGCGCCTTTCGCGATTTGGATTTCCCCGCCACCCCAAGGCCAGAGGCCTGCGATCGCGCGAATGAGCGTGCTTTTTCCGGAGCCGGACTCGCCGACGATCAACACGCGTTCGCCCGGCTTGATGGTGACTTCAGCGTCCTTGACGACGCCGGTACCGTCATCGAGCGCGACCGAAACCATATCGAGCCGGAGCGCGATACCCGGCTCCGCTTCCGTCACTTGAATGCGACGCGCCGTCTCGTCGGTTTCGGCATGCTCCAGCCCATCGAGGGCCACCATCAACGAGGAAGCGCGGCGCGCGCTCGCGGTCCAGTCTGCAAGGCGTGGATAATTATCGACGATCCAGTTGAACGCGGTCTGCACGGTAACGAAAGCGGATGCCGCTTGAATGACTTGTCCAAGCGTCATCGTGCCCGCGAGATATTTCGGCGACGAGAGTATCACCGGAATCACCGGCGCGAGCAGGAAGCTCGATTGCGCAACGACGGTAGTGCGCATGTATTGCTTGCGGATCTCCCGCCAGCGATTCAGCACATCGGTCAGGATCGCAGAAAGACCTTCCTTCTCTTCACGCTCGCCGGAGATCAGCGCGATGCTTTCGCCGTTCTCGCGCAGCCGTGTCAGCGCATAACGCATTTCGGCTTCGGACTGCGCTTTATTCTCGCTCGCGGTGACATAGCTCCTGCCGATGAAAACCATAACGCCGCTCGCGATTACCGCGTACAGCACGGAAGCGAGCACAAGATAACCGGGTATCGTGATCTGGGTTCCACCCCAATCAAACGTCAGATCGCCACCGACGAACCACAGCACGCCGACGAATGTGACCGCTGACAAAAAGGCCGCCACAACGCCGACCGTGAAATCCACCGGCGCTTCGGTTGCGATGCGCACGTCTTCTGAAATCCGATATTCGGGGTTCTGGTGATCGCCCTGCATCAGATTGAGATGGAAGTAGCGGCCGTTCTCCAGCCAACGGTCGGTCAAATAATTGGTGAGCCATTTGCGCCAGTGAATCTGCGTCGTCATGCGCGCGTAAATGATCGTGACCGCGAGCCCGATGCTGGCGAGCGCGAGCGGCACGAAGATCAGCGCCTGCCAGGCGACGGCGCTCCCGTCCTTTTGCTCCAGCGCGTCGAAGATCACCCGGTTCCAGACGTTGATCTGAAACTGGATATAAACTTGCGCGACGACGATCGCGAGCAGGAACGCAACCAGCCACCATGCGTACTTATCGCCACTCTCCCCCAGAAGCCTTTTGCGGCTGTCCAGAAACGGCGGACGAGATATTTCTTCCGCCGCGCACGCTCTTCAGAATTTGCGTTTTCGCCCAACATTCACCGCTCCGCACCAATGAGAATTCAAATCGATTCGTCTCGCGCGGCTTCGTTCCGCGCCCAGAAGCTAGGCTTCCGCGTAAATTCGTCCCGGGTTGAGGACCCCTTGGGGATCGAAACTCGCCTTTAACCGCCGGGAAATTGCGGCGCGAACCGGATCAAGCGGCTCGAACACTTCGGCGGACGCACGCGCGGCGGCGGACGCGCGGATCAGCGTTGCATGCCCGCGGCCCGCGAGCGCCGTGCGCACGGCGCCTTCCTGCGTCTTGTCGCTGGGCATTTCCAGCCACAACAGGCCGCCCGCCCAATCGAAATAGTAACGCGCACCAGCGGACGTACTGATCCCGGCGGCAATGCCGGGTGCGAGCGCCGGCGTTGTCGAAATTTTCCACACCGGCCGTTCGGTTCGGCCGGCAAACGGCGCGACGTCGCGAGTGCTTTTCCAGAATGCCCGCGATCTATTCGCGTCGAGACTTCCTAGCTCTCCGAAAGGACGGAGCAATTC
Organism: Hyphomicrobiales bacterium; assembly: GCA_016713235.1. GTDB lineage: Bacteria > Pseudomonadota > Alphaproteobacteria > Rhizobiales > Xanthobacteraceae. Next base: position 170,548 of record JADJPN010000001.1, read on the forward strand.
TTCAAGTTTCTGTTTCCGATACGCAACCGACTGCGCAATGCCTTCGAGACGGAGCGCTGTGATGGCTTTGCCAGGCGCATTCAGTTCCGGAATACGATCGGCAGGCCATTGCGGAAGATGCGCCGCCGCGGAAACTTCGCAGCTCGAACCCATCGCCGCCGACATTGCCTCGTTCGCGCGGATGTCGGAAAGGCCGGACACGAGGACAGTGGCGCAATCTTCCGCGCGCGGCAGAACCTTCAACGTAATGTCCGTCATCGCAGCCAGCGTGCCCCAGGAGCCCGCGAGCAAACGAGGCAGATCGTAACCCGTGACGTTCTTCACGACACGGCCGCCAGCTTTGAAAATCTCGCCGCGGCCCGACACAGCAGACACGCCGAGCATGAAATCGCGCGCCGCGCCCGCTTTAATTCTGCGCGGACCGGAAAGTCCCGCCGCAACTGCGCCGCCGACCGTGCCCTCCCCGGGCGTCTTATTCAGCAGCGGACCATAATCCATCGGCTCGAAGGCAAGCTCCTGCTTGTTCTCTTCGAGAGCCCTCTCGATCTCAGCAATCGGTGTCGCCGCGCGCGCCGAAAGCACGAGTTCTTCGGGTTCATATAAAGTGATGCCGGAAAGAGACGAGAGATCGAGCGTGGCGTCGGTCTGCGTGCTTCTTCCGATCTCCCGCTTGGTGCCGCGGCCGATCAGTTCCATACGCTTTTCGTTCGCGGCAGCCGAAGCGATCGCTTCTGCAACGTCATTCGCGTCGCGGGGTTTGGTGATGTCTTGCATCAGAAGCGTGGCAAATCAGGAAACGCGGTCTTGCCGGCATGCACATGCATGCGGCCCATCTCGGCGCAACGGTGCAGCTGCGGAAAGACCTTGCCGGGATTGAGCAGCCCCTTGTCGTCGAAGGCGCATTTGACGCGAAGCTGCTGGTCGAGATCGGTCTGGTTGAACATCGTGGGCATCAGGTCGCGCTTCTCGACGCCGACGCCATGTTCGCCGGTAAGCACGCCGCCGACCTCGACGCAAAGACGGAGGATGTCGTTGCCGAAATCTTCGGCGCGCTGCAGCTCGCCTTCCTTGTTCGCGTCATAAAGAATGAGCGGATGCAGGTTGCCGTCGCCGGCGTGAAACACGTTCGCGACCTGCAAACCATACTTCTCGGAGAACTCGCGCATCTTCGAAAGCACCAGCGGCAGCTTCGCGCGCGGGATGGTGCCGTCCATGCAGTAATAGTCCGGCGAGATACGCCCAACCGCCGGGAACGCCGCCTTGCGGCCGGCCCAGAATTTCAGCCGCTCTTCTTCGCTGTTCGAGACCCGCAGCGTGACCGCCCCGCAGTCCTTCGCGATGGCGGACACGCTTTCCATCAGATGACTGCATTCGGCTTCCGGTCCGTCGAGTTCGACGATCAGCAGCGCTTCGACATCGAGCGGATATCCCGCGTTCACAAAAGCCTCGGCAGCGTGGATCGCGGGCTTATCCATCATCTCCATGCCACCGGGAATGATGCCCGCGCCGATGATCTTCGCCACGCAATCGCCCGCCGCTTCCGACGTCGGAAAACCGACGAGCAGCGCGCGTGCGGTCTCGGGCTTCTTCAGGATGCGAACTGTGACTTCGGTGACGACACCAAGCAGCCCTTCCGAGCCAATGATCAGGCTCAGGAAGTCATACCCTTCCGCGTCGAGATGTTTGCCACCGAAACGCACGACCTCGCCGGTCATCAGCACCATTTCGACGCCGAGCACGTTATGCGTCGTCAGTCCGTATTTCAGGCAGTGCACGCCGCCGGAATTTTCCGCGACATTACCGCCGATGCTGCAGGCAATCTGCGACGACGGGTCCGGCGCATAATAGAAGCCTTTGCCTTCGACCGCCTTGGTGGTGCCGAGATTGGTGACGCCGGGCTGCGCGACGACCGCACGGTTGGCGTAGTCGATCTCCAGCACCTTGTTGAACTTGCCGAGTCCCAGCAGCACGCCGTCGGCCAGCGGCAACGCGCCGCCTGAAAGCGAAGTGCCAGCACCACGCGGCACGACCTTGACGCCTTCGGCGTAGCAATAGTGCAGAATTTTGGAGACCTGCGCCGTTGTCTCCGGCAGCACGACCACCATCGGAAGCTGGCGATAGGCTGTGAGCCCGTCGGACTCATAAGGCCGCATCGCCACATCGTTCGCGATCACGCCTTCGCCCGGCACGATTTCGCGGAGCGCTGCGACGATCTTCTCACGGCGTTCCAGCACCGAGTTATCGGGGGTGGGCATTGCGACCATAAAAGGCTTCCGATCTGCGCGGCCCGGAGCGGGGGCGCGAGCCGCTTATATCAGACCCGTTCCAAAGGCCGAAAAGCGAAAGCCGGCCCACTTTTGATAGACCGGCTTTGTCTTCTGAAAGGGGCGCTTTGCGCCCGTCGAAATTAGTTCGAACCGAACGGCGACCAGGGCTTCGGTGCCGGCTGCGGCGTTACCGGCACCGGATCAGATGCCGGGAAAGTCTGTGCTATCTCCTTGTCGAGCTTCTTGTCGGCCTTCTTGCTCACGGCCTTGCGCGGCGCGGACTTCTTCGCGCTCTTCTTGGCCTTCTTCGCTACCTTCTTGACCGACTTCTTGGCCGACTTCTTGGCCGACTTCTTGGCGGCTTTACGCTTGGGGGCCTTCGCCTTCGATTTTTTTGCCTTCTTCGCTTTCTTCTTTTTCGACTTCTTTGCCATGACTCACCTCTGAATTTTACCGCCGTTTGTGCGGCCGGATCGGCCGCGATGAAATTTCAAGAACTGCGCACCACCAGCACATGCAGGCTACGCGGCCCTTGCGCGCCGAGCAAATGTGTCTGCTCGATGTCGCCAGACCGGGACGGCCCGCTGATCCAGTTCACAACGCGAGGCATCTTGTTCTCGCCAAAACGCTCGCGGATCTTGTCCCAGACCGTTTCGTAATCGCCCGCAATGTCTCGTTCGTCAACTACGACGACATGGTGATCGGGCAGGAAGTTGAGCGTGGTCGGATTGTCCCGGCCCGACAACATGACAAGCGTACCGGACTCCGCGACCGCGCCGAAAGAGTAAGACACCGAGGCGAGTTGTGCGCCATCGGATGCACCCGTTGTGACCTCAAGCGCGCGCTGCGTTGCCCAAGGAATGAGCGAAAGACGCTCGTCATCGCCCCGACGGATCGATTGCGGCAGGTTTTTCGAACGCAAGTAGTCAGCGACTGCCGCCGGCACGTCATCCTTGCTGTCCAGCATGACAACCGACGCCTTGGCGTTCTCAGCCATCTGGAGGAACAACGCAGTTCGGTCGGGCGCGGGCTTCTGCCCGCGCGCCGGGATGACGTTGCGCGGATGCTTTTCGATCCGCGCGGAGACCGTTTCGCGGCGCACATGATCGTCATGCTCAACGCCAAGCGATTTTTTGATGTTCGCGAAGATCGTGTCCCTGCCCTTCATCGCGACTGGCTCCGCTTACTCCATAGCGACTGGAAGGTTTCGCCTTGGGGAGTCGGAAAGTCGCGATGCCTGGTCCATCCACCGGCGAGCGGAAGCGCGCGGAAGCGTCCCTTGCCGCCGATTAGACGAAGAAACTTGATTACCAGCGACGTCGCTGCGCGATAGAGCGCTGGCCGTTTCGCGAAAGCTGCCCAGAGGCCGAGCCCGTAACGCACCGTGGCGGGCTGCAAATGCCGCTCGAACTCGCGCTCGCGCCAGTTGCGCATCAATTTCGGCAGCGGAATTCGGACCGGGCAAACTTCTTCGCAGCGGCCGCAGAAGGTCGAAGCATTCGGCAACTGCCCGCCCTTCTCGACGCCGACCAAAGACGGCGTCAGCACCGCGCCCATCGGACCCGGATAGACCCAGCCATAGGCGTGGCCGCCGACGGCATGAAACACCGGGCAATGGTTCATGCAGGCGCCACAGCGGATGCAGCGGAGCATTTCCTGAAACTTGCCGCCGAGCATATTGGAGCGGCCGTTGTCGAGCAGCACGACATGGTATTCGAACGGCCCGTCTGGATCGCCTTCGCGCCGCGCGCCGGTCGAGAAGGTCGTGTAGACCGACAAGTCCATACCCGACGCGGTGCGCGCGAGCAGGCGCAAGAATGTCGCCGCGTCCTCGCGCGTCGGCACCACCTTCTCGATACTCGAGATCACGATATGAGCCTTGGCAAGCGTCTGGGTCAGATCGCCATTGCCTTCATTGGTCACGATCACCGACGAGCCGGTTTCCGCGATCAGAAAATTCGCGCCGGTGATGCCGACTTCGACGTTCAGAAAACTCTCGCGCAACATCGCCCGGGCTTCGGCCAGGAGCGAAGTAGGCTCGTCGAGATTGCGCCCGGGCGGCAGCTCGGTGTGCGCGCGGCGGAAATCGGCTTCGATCTGCTCTTTGGTGACGTGCAGCGCAGGCGCGATGATGTGCGAAGGCGTCTCGCCGCGCAGCTGGATGATGTATTCACCAAGATCGGTTTCGATCGGGCGGACGCCGTTCTCTTCGAGATAGGCGTTGAGGCCGGTCTCTTCCGAGATCATCGACTTGCCCTTGGCCACCGTCTTGGCGTTCAGCCGTTTGCAGATGCCGAGGATGATCTCATTCGCTTCTTCCGCGGTCGCCGCCCAATGCACATGACCGCCTGATGCGATGACGTTTTTCTCATAGACGTCGAGATAAAGATCGAGATGACCGAGAATGTGATCTTTCAAGTCGCGTGCATTGTCGCGAAGCGCGTCGTACTCGGGGAGTTTTTCGACCGCTGCCTTGCGCCTTTCGATAAAACCTTTTTCCGAACGTGCGAGCGCTTTTTGCAAAAAAGCGTCGTCGAGCGCTTTCCTCGCGTTCCGATTGAACTGCGGTGAGTTGACTGTTTGTGTCATCGCTCCGGCTCGCCGATCGCAGGCTCGTCGGCCATGCCGGCGAGCACTTCCGCGACATGACGCACTCTTATTTCTCTGCCCTCACGCGAAAGTTTGCCTGCCATGTTCATGAGGCAGCCCAGATCGCCCGCGAGCAGGGTCGTCGCGCCGCTCGCCGCAACGTTCGCGGCTTTCTTCTCTACGATTTTGTTGGAGACGTCCGGATATTTGACGCAAAAGGTGCCGCCGAATCCGCAGCACACGTCCGGGTCCTTCATCTCGATCAGTGACATCGAGCGTCCCATGCGGCATCGCCTTCGAACAACTCGGGATAGTGAAGGATGACTTGCCCCGCGCAGGAACCGGAGGGCAGCACCACATAATCGTAACGCTCAAATGCTTCGATCGCTTGTGCCGCGAGTTCGCGCGCGGTCTTGCGGTCACCGGCGTTGAATGCAGGCTGCCCGCAGCACGTCTGCTGCGGCACCTCCACCTTGCAACCTGCGTCTTCAAGTAACTTCGCAGATGCGAAACCGACGCGCGGCCGGATCAGATCGACAAGGCAGGTCGCGAAAAGCCCGACAAGGATCGGCTTCCTTTCCCCGGCATTCATTGGATCGGGCATGAGATGAGGCTTTGCTGCTGCCGCTGGCAGTCTTCAGGAAAAATGCTAGTAGTCCGGCTTCAAGTCTAATGTTTGGGGGCCGTGCCATGCAAACCATCACCTCCGTCCAAGACCTCCGCGAAGTCTACAAGCGCCGCGTCCCCAAGATGTTCATCGACTACGCCGAAAGCGGCTCCTACTCGGAGCAGACGCTGAAGTGGAATCGCGAGGATTTGCAGAAGATCCGGCTCAAGCAGAAGATTCTGACCGACGTTTCCAAGCGCGACACCAAGACCACGATCGCAGGCAAGCAGGTCAACGTACCCCTGATCCTGGCACCGATCGGCCTTTGCGGCATGCAGCGCGCGGACGGCGAAATCCTCGCGGCCAAGGCGGCCAACGAAGCCGGCATCCCCTTCACGCTCTCGACGATGTCGGTTTGCTCGATTGAGGACATCGCTTCGGAAACCAAGAAGCCGTTCTGGTTCCAGCTTTATGTGATGAAAGACCGCGAATTCATCCGCAATCTGATTGCGCGCGCGGCGGCCGCGAAGTGTTCGGCGCTCGTGCTCACAGTGGACTTGCAGATTCTCGCGCAGCGCCACCGCGACATCAAGAACGGTCTTTCGGTGCCGCCGAAAATGAAGTTCGTGAACGTCGTCGACATGCTGACGAAACCGCGCTGGCTCGCCGGCATCCTGACCACCAAGCGCCGCAGCTTCGGCAATCTTGTCGGGCACGTGAAAGGCATGACGAACGCCGGCTCGCTCGGCGAGTGGACCGCGAGCCAGTTCGACCCGGCGCTGAACTGGGAAGACGTCAAATGGATCCGCAAGCTCTGGAAGGGCAAGCTGATCATCAAGGGCATCATGGAAGTGCCCGATGCGCGGCTCGCGCTGAAGCACGGCGCCGACGGCATCGTGGTTTCGAACCACGGCGGCCGTCAGTTGGATCGCGCGCCCTCTTCGATCTCGGCGCTGCCGAAAATCGTCGATGCAATCGGCGACAAGACCGAAATCCTGTTCGACGGCGGCATTCGCACCGGTCAGGACCTCATGCGCGCGCTCGCCCTCGGCGCGAAGGGCGCCATGATCGGCCGCGCTTTCGTCTATGGCTTGGGCGCGAACGGCCAGGAAGGCGTGCGCACGGCGATCGAGTGCATCCGCAAGGAACTCGATATGTCGATGGCGCTTTGCGGCGTGAACAAGATTTCGGAAATCGACAAGCGCGTGCTCGCGGACTAAAGCGCGTCTAGCGCCGGTTTCCGAAGCCGACCCGATCGCCGCCCATCCGCCGGGGCTGCGCCACAGCCGAAGATAGTGCGCGAGCCGTTCGCGGATTGCCGTCCAGACGGTCCAGATCGCGTACACCGCTTGCATCTCCGGCTTAGCCGGTCGAGATCGAAGCAATCACAATCCGCTACAATTCGGCGATTTCTCCCGCAACGCGAGAGCTGTTCGTAGTTGTTGCGGCTTCCGCGCGGACGGAGTGCCTGTATAGTCGGCCCTCCTTTCGTCCCCCGGTTTCCCGACATGAAACAGATTGCTGAAGTGCTGCGGGTATTTTTCTCGCTTGCGCTCCCTTATTTCCGCTCCGAGGAAAAGTGGCGTGCGCGCGCACTCCTGCTCGGCGTGATCGTCGCCGAGTTCGGCGTGGTTTACGCGCTGGTCGCGTTTAACCACTGGAATGCGTACTTCTTCAACGCGATCCAGAACCGCGACTGGGACGACTTCATGTTCGCGCTGCTCTTGTTCGTCGGGATCGCGCTCTGGACTGCCGCGGCGACGATGGCGCAATTCTTCTTCGGACAAACGCTGATCATGTATTGGCGGCGCTGGATGACGGAGAAGTATGTCAGCCGCTGGATGGCGGACGCGCGTCACTACCGCATGCGCGTACTCGGCCATGACGTCGACAACACGCATCTGCGCATCGCCAACGACGTTCTGATCTTCCTCCAGAAAACGCACGACCTTGGCTACAACTTTCTCGGCAGCCTGATCGCGCTTGTGTCCTTCGCTTACATTCTCTGGGGGCTTTCGAGCGCGGCGCCGTTCGTGATCTTCGGCGTCGATTTCGCCTTCCCCGGCTACCTGTTCTGGATCGCAATTCTTTATGCAGCGGTCGGCACCCTGATCGCGCATTGGATCGGCAAGCCGCTGATCGGGTACAATTTCAATCAGCAGCGCTTCGAATCCGATTACCGTTTCGCGATCACGCGCTCATGGGATCACTCCGAGCCGATTGCGCTGATGCGCGGCGAGAAGATCGAGCGTGAAGTGCTCGGCACACGCTTCGGCAACCTCGTGCGTAATTGGACCAAACTGATCCGCCGGCAATCGGGCCTCACGTTCTTCGTCACCGGTTACACGCAGTGGTCGCTGGTGTTTCCAACACTGGTCGCAAGCCCAGCGTATTTCATGGGCGCGATTCCACTCGGCTCCCTGATGCAGGGCGCACTCGCATTCCAGCGCGTCGATATTGCTTTCGCATTCTTCCTCCACTCCTACGCCAAGATCGCGGAATGGAAGGCGAGCATGGACCGTATCGCGCAGTTGGATGCCGCGCTCTCGGAAGTCGACAAGCCGCAACACGCCGGGACGATTGCACTCGACGATCATCACGAGGGGGCGCTCGATGTCAGTGATCTCGTCGTCACGCTGCCCTCGGGCCGCGCGATCGCCACGCTCGACAAACTTTCGCTCCGCCCCGGCGACCGTACCTTGCTTACCGGATCATCCGGATCGGGTAAGTCGAGCATTCAGCGTGCGCTCGCGGGCATCTGGACTCTCGGCAAAGGCAAAGTCGCGCTACCGCATGACGACGTGCTGGCGATGCCGCAGCGCTTTTACTTCCCGCTCGGCAGTCTGAAGTCCGTCATTACCTATCCGACCCCGGCAAACGAGGTGGACGATACGCGGCTACGCGAAGTTCTGAACCAAGTTGGGCTTGGCTATCTCGCGGAGCGTCTCGGCGAAGAGGCCGAATGGGGTTCGATGCTTTCGGGAGGCGAGCAGCAGCGGGTGGCCTTTGCCCGCGCGATCCTGCGCGATCCCGCGATCCTGCTTCTCGACGATTCCACGTCCAATCTCGATGGCGACGCCACCAAACAGATGTATGAGGCGATCGACAAAAATCTGCCGCAAGCCATGGTCATCTCGCTGGCCCGGACCGACGCCTTGCGGACGCTGCATAAGGATACCGTCGTCTTGCCGCCCGCAGCGGCGCGTGCGACGTAGCTTCAAAGGGAGAATTGCCCATGGGCAAGATGAGCTATTACACCGACTTCTGGGGCATGAATTACGACATCTGCCCCTGCGACGTGCATGTCACCGATTATCTGGAAGCCCGCGACGTAAAGGACGCGAACGTCTTCCACTTCGGCACCGGCACGCATCATCATGTCGGCATCCGCTGCCACGAGAACGGCTCGGGCAATCGCGTACTCGGCATCACGGCTTCGATCGAAGAAGCCGAAGCCTATGTGAAACTCGCGATCGAGCGGCCGGAAGTCTCGAAAAGCTACAAAGCCTTCTTCGGCGACATCTACGTGCTCGAACCGAAGCTCTTGCCGAACTTCGACGCGGTCGCGCTCGTGCATCTTTGCGAATTCCGCGCGCCCGCCATGGACGAATACGGCGGCTATACCGACCGGCAGCTGATCGATCTTTTCACTGAAAAGCTGAACCCCGGCGGGCACATGATCTTCTACACGAAGTCGATGGCCTGGGACCGCGCGCAGCCGGTGGTCGAAGCTTGGGCGAAAGATTCGGGCTTCGAGAAGACCGAAGAGTTCAAGACGCTCGCGATCTACCGCAAGAAGTAGTCCTGCGGCTACCGCGACCCTGCCGTTGATTCAGCGCAAATGCGCTGACGTCAGCGGGTGGTATAGTCGCGCGCTGAAAGGATTTTCGCTTGAGCATTCCCGTCCGCACTGCCGCGCCCTCGCCGCTTGACGACGCGCGGCTCGATTCGGTGAACGAAGACAGCATCCGGCGACTCGTGCACCAGTTCTACGCACAGGTGCAGCGCGACGATTTGATCGGACCGATCTTCGGCCGCAAGATCGAATCCGAGCGCTGGCCGCAGCATCTGGAAAAGATGTGCGCGTTCTGGTCTTCGCTGCTGCTGAAGACGCGGCGCTATGACGGCCGCCCGCTGCCGCCGCATTTGCAGATACCGGAGCTATCGGACGCGCATTTCCAGCGCTGGCTTTCGTTGTTTCGTGCAACCACGAAGAACGTCTTCAACGCCGGCGATGCGGCGGCCGTGAGCGCGATCGCGGCGAAAATCGCGCACAGCTTCCGGCTTTCGATTGCGCTTCAGCGCGGCGAAGATACGACGAAACTCATGCCGCTTCTGGTGAGCGAGCCGGTGGAGAAGAAATCTTGACCCTGGGTATCGGAAGTCGGGTGCTCGCGCTCTATTGCGCCGTCTGGGCCGGCATCGTGATCGGCGTCTCTTTCATTGCCACGATTGCGAAGTTCGGTGCGCCTTCGCTCACACTGCCGGTCGCGCTCGACGTCGGCGCGCATACCTTCGCAGTGCTCGCACGGATCGAGTGGGGCTTATTGGCTCTATTCGCGTTTTTGATTCTGGTGGCCGGCATTAGCCGGTTGCGCGCGGTATTTTTTATTCTGCTCGCGGCGATCTTGTTCGGCGAAGCGTTCTGGCTGTTTCCGCGGCTCCATGCGCGCACGGTGCTGGTTATCGCGGGCCAGCAACTTCCGCCCTCCCCGCTCCACGCGATCTCGGTCGCGGCGGAATCGTCGAAGGTCGTGCTGCTCGCGCTTTTCGCGGTGATCGAGAGCCGCTCGCGCAAATAGCGCGGCTAGAATGGTACAGTTGGGTGGGCTCGAACCACCGACCTCCGGATCCACAATCCGGCGCTCTAACCAACTGAGCTACAACTGCACGATGGCCGCAAACCCCCGGAGGGGGTCGCGACGCGGGCGGAATGTCTTGCAAACCGCCGTGCAATGCAAGGCTTAGCGAAAAAAGCTTGAAAAACAAAGAAGCCCGGGCATTCCATCCCGGGCTTCGACAATTTATTTCGGTTCCGGCTTAGGCCGAGAACTTGAAGCTCTTCGACGCGCCGGCCTTGATCGGTTCCGAGGTTTCGGTGGCGATCTTCTGGGCGAGCGATGACAGCTCCTTGGTCTGCGCGCTCAGCGCTTCGAACTGCGCACGGAAATGCGCGGTCGAAATCTCGGCGGCTTCGGCGAGCGTCTTCGTGCCGAAGATCGCGGTCGTGAAGTCGAACGAGGCGTTGATGTTGGCGCGCAGGGCATCCAGCGCCTTCATGTTGAACTCGGTCGCGCCCTTGGAAGCGGCGGTATAGGTGTTCTCGAGAAGGTCCGTCGTCTGTTCGGCGGCAGCCTTCATCTTGTCGTAGCCTTCCTTGGCCTGCTTCACGCCGTTCTCGGCGAATTCGCGGACCATTTCGGGCACTTCAACCTTCGGGATTTCGAATTTCGGCATCTCGGTCATGGTTTGGTTTCCTGCCTGCACAAAACACGCGCGAACACATCGTTCGCGGCTCCACCAGTACTGAGGAAACGCAATAGCACACCATTTGTTGCATCGCAACATAAATATTGCGACGCACTATAAAGCGATGAAATCGCTCAGGTTCTCGGCTTCGTGGCCTCGCGGGCAGCCGTCTGCATCTGCTCGCCCATGGCCTTCGACTGCTCGCCGAGCTTCTGCATGGTTTCTTTCGCGAATTCGCTATGAAGCTGCATGATCTCCTGCGGGTCGCGGGCGCGCACCAGCTTCTCGGCAAAGGCGAACGCCGCGGCGACGTTTTCTTCAGCGAATCCAAGCGCCTGGCGGCCCACATCGCGGACGCCTGAGGTGGTGGCATCGGCCTGGCTCTCCACCGCGCCCATCGCCTTGGTGGCCTGGCTGATATAATTGTCGAACGCGCTCTTGGCCTGTTCGACGCTTTTCTCTGCGAAAGCGCGCATTTCATGCGGCACTTCGAAACCCGGAACTTTTCCGAACATTTTTTTCTCCCTGACCTCGTTCCTGTTGCCGGAACGCTACGCGGGGTTAGGCCCGCGCTCAACCATTTTGGTCCCACCCGAGACGAATTAACCTTGCAGGACAAAGGTTTCGTGCGGGTGACGGCCTTGGAATGGCTTTCCGGAGGCTCCCAAATTATGAAGAAAGAGTAAATCCGGGCTTTAAACTTGGCCAAGACGACAGCCCGAACCATGTTGGAAAGTTGAATGAGTGCGTTCCCGGCCATCGCCGAACTCCTGTCGGAGCCGAAGCTCGCCGCGCTGATCCTCGATCCCGCGCCGGCGCTCGTCTTCGACCACGAGGGACGGTTGCGCTTTGCGAACCGGGCAGCGGTCTCGGCCTATGGCGCAGCTTCGCTTGCCGAACTCATCGAGAAGAGCGCGTCGATCTTCGGCGAGATGCCGGACACGGCGAAGGAATTTTCCGAAACCTTGCGGCTGAACGGCACCTATCGCCGCGAGGCGATTGCGCTCGCCAAAGGTACCGAGACTTTCCGCTGCGAGAGAATCTCGCTTTCCAGCGGGGCCAACATTGTCGTTTTCACAGGCCTCGCGCGCGAACGCGCGGACGGGAATCTGAACAAGGCATTCTCCGCATTGATCGACGGCGAACGCGCACCGCTTGCGCTGTTCGATGCCGAAGGAAAGCCGCTCGCTGCGAACCAGATGGCGACCGCCATCATGGGTCCTGCCGGAACGCTCGTGCACCTGCATGCCTCGGCTGCCGCGGCGCTTTCGGATGCGAACCTGAAGGGCTTCGGCGAAATCCCCTTCGGCGTTCTGAAAATCTTCCTGAAGAAACTTTCCTTGGGTTCGCACAGCCTTCTGCTTGCCTACTTCACGCAACCGGAACGGCCGTCGGCGGCGCAGCCTGAACCTGTCGCAGTGACGCCGGAACCGGCGGCAGTGATGCCGGAGCCGGTGGCAGTGACGCCGGAACCGGTGAGAGTCGAAGAACAACCGAAGGAAGAACCGCCGAAAGAAGAACCGCCGAAAGAAGAACAGCCGAAGAACGAATTGCTCCCGGTGATTCAACTCGGCGCTCCGAAGAACGATAACGAGCTCACCGACGAAGTGACGCCCGAAGAAGTGGAAGAGTTCTGGTCAGAGGTCGAGGAAAAGCCTGCCATTCAGGCGACGCCGAAGCCCGCCGCACCGCTGAAGCGCGCGCCGTCGCGCTTCGTCTGGCAACTCGATGCGGACGGACATTTCACCAATGTCTCGCCTGATCTCGCCGAAGCTGTCGGTGAAGCGCACAGTGCACGCATCGGCGAAGACTGGCCCGCGCTTGCGGCGCGCGTGGGACTCGCCAATACCGATGCCCTATTCGCAGCGGTAAAGCGGCGCGACACTTGGTCCGGCGTATCGGTGCTGTGGCCGATCACGGAGACGGAAGCCGCGCGTCCTGTGGACCTTGCGGCGCTGCCGGTGTTTGACCGGGAGCGCAATTTCCTCGGTTATCGCGGCTTCGGTGTGTTCAGGGACGCAATCCCTTTTATTGCGAAGGTGAAACCCGCCACTCCGGCACCGATCGAAGAACCCAAGATCGAAGAACTCAAGATCGAAGAACTCAAGATCGAAGAACTGAAGATCGAAGAACTGAAGATTGAAGAGCCAAAGATCGAAGAACCAAAGATCGAAGAAACCCCCGTTGAGCCAACCGAGGAAACCGCCGCCAATGACGAGTTTCCGCTTTCGCACGAGCCGATCGCAGAAGTCCCGGCGCCCGAACCGGAAGTTTCCGCACCCGAAACTCCTGCGCTAGCGCAGGAAGCGCCGGACAACGCACCCCCTTCGCTCGATGTGCAAGATCGCGTGATCCGCGTCCGTCCGCCGGATAGCGAGGACCGCCAGACGCTTTCGCCGAAAGAACAGATCAATTTCCACGAGATTGGCCGCGTGCTCTCGCGCGAAACGCTCGAACTGGAGCGCGAACGTGTTGAGCGCGAACTTGCCCGCAGCATGGGCATTCGTGGAGCAGTACAGCGCGACGAGCCGGGCCCCAAAACTCACGATATCCCCAAGCAGGATGCCGTAGCGCCGCTCGTGCGCCGCCCGGACGAACCGGCACCCATCGTCGCGCCCGCGATCGATCTCTCCGGCGTTTCGGAGCGCGCATTGATGGATCGCCTGCCGCTCGGCATCGCAGTGCATCGCGACGAGAAGGTTCTCTACGCGAACCGCGCACTGCTCGAATGGGTCGGGCTCGATACGATCGAGGCGCTGGAAAAGCAGGGCAGCCTATCGCGGATTTTCTCTGGCGCAGCGGCGGCTTCCGACGATTCCGATCCGACCATCCCGCGCACGCTGGCGGTGCAAGGCCCGAAGGGCGAGCCGATCCCGGTAGAGACGCGGCTGTTCTCGACGCCATGGTACGGACAGTCGGCCCTCGTCTATGTGCTTCGCCGCGCCAATGCCGGCTTCGACGAGCGGCGTGAAACGGTCGAGCGCGCACTGCGCTCCGCGGAAGCTGCGACCCGCGAGCAGCAGGCGATTTTGGACACAGCGACCGACGGCGTGCTCATCATCGACCGCGACGGCAAGATCGTCGGCATGAACAAGTCGGCGGAGGCCCTGTTCGGCTTCGACTTCGCCGAGATCCAGAATTCGTCCTTCACCATGCTGTTCGCGCCCGAAAGCCATCGCGCGGCGGTCGATTATCTCGACAAGCTCGCCTCGAACGGCGTCGCGAGCATTCTGAACGACGGGCGCGAAGTGGTCGGACGCGAACGCAATGGCGGACTCATTCCGCTGTTCATGAACCTCGGCAAGGTCGGCGAGAACAACGAAAAATTCTGCGCGGTTCTGCGCGACATCACGCAGTGGAAGCGCGCAGAAGAAGAACTCACCGGCGCGCGCCGTCAGGCCGAACAGGCCAACTCGCACAAATCCGATTTTCTGGCGAAGATCAGCCACGAGATGCGCACGCCGCTCAATGCCATCATCGGCTTCGCGGAAGTCATGATGGAAGAGCGCTTCGGGCCGGTCGGTAACGAGCGCTACCGGGAGTATCTCAAGGACATTCACCACTCCGGCGGGCACCTGATCTCGCTGATCAACGACCTTCTCGACCTCTCGAAGATCGAAGCGGGTAAGCTGGAATTGAATTTCGACAGCGTCGATCTCAACGATGTCGCGAAGCAATGCATGTCGATCATGCAGCCTCAGGCGAACCGCGAACGGATTATCATCCGCACCGCGCTCGCCGATCATCTGCCGCCGGTGGTGGCCGACCAGCGCTCGATCCGCCAGATTGTGCTGAACCTGTTGTCGAACTCGGTGAAATTCACGAAGCCCGGCGGCCAGGTCATTCTTTCCACTTCGCTCACCGATAAGGGCGAAGTGGTACTGCGCGTGCGCGACACCGGCATCGGCATGAGCGAGGAAGATGTTGCCGCCGCGCTCGAGCCGTTCCGCCAGCTTGCGACCTCGGGCCGCGATGCCAAGGAAGGCACCGGCCTCGGTCTGCCGCTGACCAAGGCGCTGGTTGAAGCCAACCGCGCAAGCTTCAGCATCAAGAGCGCGGTGGATGCGGGCACGCTGATCGAAGTCGCGTTCCCTTCGACACGGGTTTTGGCCGGATAGCCTGACCACATATGCACGCGGCTGCAACAATTCCGGCCGCGCATTTCCTGTTCTCCGCGTGATACGCTGCGGCGCTACACAGGGAGTATTTCAAATGAAGCTAAGCGCAAGAAATCAGATCAAGGGCAAAGTCACCGACGTCAAACTCGGCACGACGACCGCGCACATCAAGATCGATATCGGCGGACAGATCATTACCGCTGCGATCACTAACGATTCTGCGAAAGAGCTCAGCCTTGCCGCCGGTAAGAATGTTTATGCCGTCATCAAGGCCAGCGACGTGATGGTAGGCGTCGATTAGAAATGGCTCTCGACCGCCGCTCCGTTCTCGCGGGCTTAAGCGCGTTAGCGATCGCGCCGCGCGGCGCATTCGCAGCACCTGTCAAGGACGCAACTGGACGCGCAATCGAAATTCCTGAAAAGGTCACGCGCGTTTTTCCGGCCGGACCACCAGCGGCGATCATGCTCTATACGCTTGCGCCCGATCTTCTGCTCGGCTGGCCACGCGCCAACCGGCCAGAAGAGATCGAGTTTCTGCTGCCCGAGGTTGGCACGCGCGCAGAGATCGGCCGCATCACCGGGCGCGGCAACACCGCAAACCTGGAAGCGGTGATCGCGCTGAAGCCCGACCTTATTCTCGATGTCGGCAGCACCAGCCAGACGTTCGTTTCGCTTGCCGAGCGCGTGCGCGAGCAGACCGGGATTCCTTATGCGCTGCTCGACGGGCGCTTTGATGCGACTGCCGCGTCTTATCGCCTGCTCGGCGCATTGACGAAACGTGAGCGGCAAGCGGAAGCGCTCGCGGTTTATGCCGAAGAAACCTCCCGCACGATCACGCAACGCATTGGCGCAATTCCGATTGGGGAACGCCCGCGCGTTTATTATGCGCGTGGGCCGCGCGGGCTGGAGACGGGGCTCGGCGGCTCGATCAATGTCGAAACCATCGAGATGCTCGCGCGCAACGTCGCTGGCGAAACGCGTGGCGGGCTCGCGAATATATCAATCGAGCAGGTCCTGCTCTGGAACCCGGACGTGATCGTCACCATCGACCAGACCTTCGCCGCCAATGTGCGAAGCGAGCCTGCATGGGCGAGCGTCTCGGCAGTGCAGAAGAACCGCGTGCATCTTTCGCCCAAGCTGCCGTTCGGCTGGGTGGATTTCCCGCCTTCGGTGAACCGACTGATCGGGCTGTGGTGGCTTGCGAAGATTCTGTATCCGGAGCGCTTTCCTGAGGACATAAACAAGCTCACCCAGGAATTCTACAAGCGCTTCTATCACGTCGATATTTCCGACGCGCAGCTTGCGCGTGTGCTCGCAGGCCGCGGCTGAGCATGCGGCGATCCATGTTTTCAGGATTGACGGTTTCGCTTGTGCTGCTCGCAGCAGGCTTTGCGTTTGCATTCCTGATCGGAAGATTTCCGGTTTCGCTCGGCGACGTATTCGCCGTGTTGTGGTCGAAAATTTCCGGGACGCCCTCCGGCGTTTCGCAAGCCGCCGAAGCCGTCATCCTTCAGGTGCGGGGCCCGCGCGTGCTCGCGGCATTTCTGGTGGGCGCAGCGCTCAGCGTTGCGGGCGCGGCGTTTCAGGGACTCTTTCGCAATCCGCTGGTGTCGCCGGATATTCTCGGCGCTTCTTCCGGAGCTGCGCTCGGCGCGGTGCTCGGCATTTATTTCTCGCTCGGCGTATTCGCGATCCAGGGATTTGCGTTTCTCGGCGGGCTTGTCGCGGTCGCGGCGGTCTATGCCATCGGCTCCGCGCTGCGCATGCGCGACCCGATCCTCGTACTCGTGCTCGCCGGTGTCGTGATCGGCGCCCTGCTCGGCTCCGGCGTCGGTCTCATCAAATATCTTGCCGATCCTTATAACCAGTTGCCGGCGATCACGTTCTGGCTGCTCGGGAGTCTCGCGGCGACGTCGGCGGCCGATCTCGTGTCATTGGTTTCGTTGATCGCGATTGGCACAGCGGTTCTCCTGCTCCTGCGCCACCGCATGAACGTGATGTCACTGCCCGAAGAAGAGGCCCGTGCGCTCGGCGTCTCCACCGGGCCCATGCGAATCGCGATCGTTGCGGCGGCGACGCTGGTCACCGCCGCGAGCGTCGCGGCAGCGGGGATCATCGGCTGGGTCGGCCTCGTCGTGCCACATATCGCCCGCTCGCTCACCGGCCCCGATTTCGCGAAATTACTTCCGGTTGCGGCGATCCTCGGCGGAAGTTTTCTTCTGTTCATCGATACGATTGCCCGCACCGCCGCGAGCATTGAGATTCCGCTCGGCATTCTCACCGCCTTCGTCGGCACACCGTTCTTCATCTGGCTGCTCGCCAGCATGCAGAAAGACTGGTCATGACGATCGCAGCGGAGAACCTTTCCATCGGCTATCGCGACCGGCTGGTTGGCAGCGGTGTTTCGATCTCGCTGCGCGAGGGAGAATCGCTCGCACTGCTCGGCCCTAACGGCGGCGGGAAGACCACGCTGCTGAAAACACTGCTCGGGCTGTTACCGCCGCGCAAAGGCGAAGTAACGCTGAACGGCAAAGCGCTGTCCGCAATTTCGATCCGCGAGCGGGCGCGGCGCATCGGCTATGTACCGCAAGTACATACCGGCACGTTCGCTTTCACGGTCGAGACCGTCGTGCTCATGGGCCGCACCGCCTATGGCTCGCTGTTCGCAAAGCCGGGCAAGGAGGATTTTGCCGTCGCAGCAAAGATGCTTGCGCGGCTCGGCATTTCGCATCTCGCGCAGCGCTCCTACACGGAAATTTCCGGCGGCGAACGGCAGCTCGTGCTGCTCGCCCGTGCGCTCGCGCAGGAGCCGCGCTTTGTCGTGCTGGACGAGCCGACCGCTTCGCTCGACTTCGGCAATCAGGGCAAGGTCATGCGGGAGATCGAGGCGCTCGCCGGCGCAGGGCTCGGCGTGCTCTTCACGACGCACGATCCCAACCACGCGTTGCGAACCGCGCATCGCGTCTGTCTGCTGCGCGAGGGCGCGATTGTCGCTGAAGGGAAAACGAGCGACGTGCTCACGCGCGAGAATCTGGAAGCGCTTTACGGCGCTAAGGTTTTACCGGTCATCGATTCACGGCAGGTAGCATTTCTGCCTGGATAGTTCACTGGACTTCGCAAACCTGACGGTGCGGTTGTTCGCCCTTATTGAAATCACCCCAACGGCAAACCAGCTTGCCCTTTGGCGGTGCGTTGTTGCGCACGACAGGTGGTGGCGGGCTTATGCAAGACCCGTTCGGTGCCGCCACAAGCCCGGGTGCGCAGACAAGCGGGCATACGCGCGAGGCCTTCGCTTGCACCGCATCGAGTGCGGCGGCACTTGGCGCGCTGACGTCGAATTTCGTCGCGGCATACTGATTGAACGCGGTCAGCGCCTTGCGCGATTCATCGTTCCATGAAGCATCAGACGCGATGATGCCGCATCCGACACGCCGCAACTCGACGTTCAATTTCACCGTCAGGGCGTTCAGGTCTGCGGCCGCAAGCCGCTGGATCTGCGCGCGGGCAAGTTGCGCGTAAAAGCCTTCGGGGTACTGCTTCAAAAACTGCTCATAGATTTCGCGCGTATCGATGCGCTGCGCCACCTGAAAGTCACGCTGCGCATCACTCTGCGGATCGGCTTTCGTCTCGGCTTTCGGCGGCGCGGCCGGCGGCTGCGAGGGCGCACGCGGTGTTTCGGTCTTCGTAGCGATTTGCGCTGGTGGTTGCGCAGGCTGCGCAGGTTGCGGCTGCCTCGTCAGCACCGGCGGCGGCTGCTGAACGATAACCACGGGGCCGCGCGTTCCGAACAGATTGAGCCAGTTCGCACCGACGAAAACGAATACGAGTACAATTGCCGCCGCGACGGCAGCGGCGCCAAGCCAGCGCCGGGATGACTTTCTTGCCGCCAAATCCGCCGTGGGCGCCGGTGCGGAATACGGCAATGGCTGAAAGCGAGGTTCAGCTTCGTTGCCTGGAACTGCGACCGTCAAAGCGGTATTTCCACCCCATCCGATCGCATCGCGGAAGCCTTCAATCGAATCGGTGCGGTCTCGCGCATTGAATGCAAGCGCGCGGTCGACCGCCGCGGCGAACTGCGCATCGAGCTGCGGCGCAAGCGTAATGAGCGGCTGCAACGGATCGCCGTTTCCGAAGGCGATCTGCTGCGTGCGCTCTTCGGCCGACACCGGTGGGCGGCCGCCTAGTGCGCGATAGACCGTGGCCGCCAGCGCATAAACATCGGCACGCGCATCGAGATGATCGGCTTTGTCCTGCACCTGCTCCGGCGGCGAATAGAACTGCTTCGAGACGCTGAAAGAGCGGTTCGTTTTCGAACGGAGTTGGGTCTGCTGCTCGATCATTTTGATCGCGCCGAAGTCGATGATGACCGGGGTACCGTTCGCACGCACCATGATGTTATCGGGCGCGATGTCGCGATGAATAAGCTTCTGCGAATGCAGATACTCGAGCGCACCGAAGACCGGCTCGATCATGGGGCGTAACTCCGCAACCGAAAGCGGCGCTGGCCGCTTGCGAAGCCATTCTTCGAGGGTTTCGCCCTCGACATATTCCATGATCATGTAGCCGGTGTCGTTATCCTTCACGTAGTGAATGACATCGACGATATTCGGGTGCTTGAGCTTGCATTGATCCGTGGTGGAGGACTCAAATCGCTTCAGCGCCCATGCCATGATGTCCGTATCGCGAGACGCAAATACGATGCGCGTGCTCTCTTCGCGCGAGGCAATGCCGCGCGGGAAGAACTCCTTGATCGCGACGTGTTTACTGGTGATCGGGCTTGCGGCCTCATAGGTGATGCCGAACCCGCCGGAGCCGATCACGCGCAGAATTTCGTAGCCCGCGATTTTCGAGCCAGCCTTCAGCGCATTCGGATCGTTCTGAATCGCCATCGGACCACACCGTGTAACATGCCACGAAACCTGCGGCTTACGAAGATGTCTTTACGCCCCCGCGCGAGGGAAGTCCGTGATCTCTATCACATGCCCGATCACAGGAACGCGAGGGAACTTTTTCGATTATTGAACGGCGGGCGCGGGCTTGGCCGTCAATTTCCCGTAACAGGAGCCGCGCTCATTCGTGCTTACAAACTCCCCCTCGATCGCTTCCGGCGTGACCCGGCCACTGTAGCGCATCTTGCGCGACAGGAGACCGCCGCTTTCAGAATCGAACGAACCGTCGGCCTTGATCTCCGCGACCATGGTATTGCCGCCATGGGCGATGTTCAGCGTGGTGCCGTCGATCTCAGCACGCAAAGCGGTTCGCCTCCCCGGCACGCAATTCGTAAGCGCCTGCTCGGGGTTCGTCTCCACCATGCGGTAGATACTCACTTCACCCTCGTAACGCTGCGCATAGGCGACCGGGGCATCGGGCTGCGTTGCATCCGGATCCTGCTGCGTATGCACCGGCATCTGCGGGATTTCTTTTACATCATCGAGCTTCGGCGCAGGCGCGGGCTCCGGCGCAGTCACCACTTCGGTGCCGAATTTCGGCAGCACGATCGAACCATTGGAGACCAGCCCGGCAATCGCGAGTGCGGCAATACCGGCCAGCGGCACGAGCCACGGCAGACGCGAGCGGCGCGGCGCATTTTCAATTCTCGTGCCGCGCGCCGGCGCGATCACAGTCGCATCACGCGCATCTGACCAGCGCAACGCATTGCGCAGCTCCGCGATTACCGCCTGACGTTGCGCTGCGTTGAAGGAAAGCGCGGTATCCACCACCGCCGCGAGCTTTGAAGAAATATGCGGCGCGGCCCCGTCAAGCGGTACATATGGATCGGGCTTGCCGTAAGCGAGCTTCTGCATGCGCTCTTCGGCGCTCGCGGGCGGGCGTCCGCTGAAGGCGCGATAGAGCACCGCACCCATCGAATAAATGTCCGCGCGTTGATCGAGTTCGCCATCGGCCTCGATCTGCTCGGGCGGCGAGTAATATTGTTTCATGACCGCGAAAGAACGGCCGCCGGAGCGCAATTGCGTTTCGTTCTCGATCAACTTGATCGCGCCAAAGTCGATGACAACGGGCGTGCCGTCGCCGCGGACCATGATGTTATCCGGCGCGATGTCGCGGTGAATGATGCGGCGTTCGTGCAGATATTCGAGAGCGTCGAGCACCGGCGCAAGCAGCGGCCGCAATTCTTCCGGCGTCGGCAAAAATTCTCGCTCGCGCAGCCAATGCTCGAGGGTTTCGCCCTCGACATACTCCATGATCATGTAGCCGGTGCCGTTGTCTTTTACGTAGTGAACGACATCGACGATGTTCGGATGCTTCAGCTTGCACTGATCGAGCGTGGAAGACTCGAAGCGCCTCAGCGCCCATTCGACGACTTCCGCGTCGCGCGCGGAATAGACGATGCGGGTGTCGCCCTCGCGCGAAGCAATTCCGCGCGGGAAGAACTCCTTGATCGCGACGCGTTTTCCCGTGAACGGGCTGTCGGCTTCATAGGTAATGCCGAAACCGCCCGCGCCCAATACGCGAACGATATGGTAGCCCGCGATCGCCGCGCCCGGCCGGAGCGCGTTGGGATCGTCTGCCATCGCCTCAAAAATCCTTTTGCTCGCGGCAACCCCTAGCGCGCAACTATGGCCGGGTCGAGTAGTGCCGCTATCGCTTTTGCGTGAGCGGGCGCGTTCCCGAAAACTAGGCACCGGTTTTCGGACAAGAGCACGCCAATAAGCTTTCAGGCTTATCCCTTAAGGCCTGTCTATCAAGGCTTGGGCCAGAGCGTTTCGAACTGCGCCGCAACCGGCCGCAGCGGGATCGCGGCGCAACGAAACGTGCGCTGGAACGGCGTGCCGCGCAGGCCGATCTGCATCTGGGAAGCGCCATCGCTCCAGATGAAGTCGGTAAAATCCGGCCCGATGCTCTGCACGCTGAAGAGGAAGGATTTTCCATAGGAGCGCAGGATGGTGCCCGGCATCGGATTTTTCTGCGTCGGCGACTCGTAGATCGCCTTTTTTGCACTCGTATCGAAGGTGAAGAGCAGCGGCTCGAACTCGCCGTCATCGCAGCGGAGCGAGAACTGCTCCGCCTGCGCGGCCAGTGGCAGCATCGCGAGAAGCGCGGCGAGAAGAAATCTCATGCCCTGAACGATAACACGCCGCGCGAGGGTGTCGCGCGGCGTGCTGCAAGAAGGTGAACGCGGGGGTAAAGCCCGCGGAGTCTCGCGAAAATTAAATCCCGAGTTGCGAGATGAACTTCGTATTCAGGTAAGCTTCGATCGCTTCGGAACCGCCTTCGGAACCGTAACCGGAGTCCTTCACGCCGCCGAAGGGAACTTCCGGCAGCGCGAGACCGTGGTGATTGATCGAAACCATGCCGCTCTCGAACGCCGCGCCGATCGCGGCGGCAGTCTTCGCGGAGCTCGTATAGGCGTAAGCCGCGAGGCCGTAAGGCAGACGGTTCGCTTCCTCGACCACGGAATCAAAAGAAGTGAACGGCATGATCGGCGAAAGAGGGCCGAAGGGCTCCTCATGCATGATCTTCATGTCGTGATTGATGTTGGTGAGCACGGTCGGCTCGAAGAAGCTGCCCTTGTTGCCGATGCGCTTGCCGCCGGTCTCGATCTTTGCGCCCTTGCCTACGGCGTCGGAAACGATCGCTTCCATCGCATCGACGCGACGCGCACCGCCCAGCGGCCCCATGCGCGTATCCTTGTCGAGACCGTCGCCGACTTTGAGCTTCTTCGCCGAGTCCGTGTATCTCTGCACCACATCGCCATAGACCTTTTCGTGTACCAGGAAGCGCGTCGGCGCCACGCAAACCTGGCCCGCGTTGCGGTGCTTGTTCGCGAACAGCACCTTTACAGCCTGATCGACATTCGCATCCTCAAACACGATGGCCGGCGCGTGACCGCCCAGCTCCATGGTGATGCGTTTCATGTGCAGGCCCGCAAGCGACGCAAGCTGTTTGCCGACCGGAGTCGATCCCGTGAAGGTGACCTTGCGGATCACGGGGTGCGGAATGAGATAAGACGAAATCTCCGCCGGATTGCCGTAGACGAGTTGCAACACACCCTGCGGCACGCCAGCGTCGATGTAACACTTCACGAGTTCGGCGCAGGAGGCCGGCGTATCTTCCGGGCCTTTCAAAATGATCGAGCAGCCGGCGGCGATCGCGGCAGAAACCTTGCGCACTGCCTGGTTGATCGGGAAATTCCACGGCGTGAATGCTGCGACCGGGCCGACCGGCTCTTTGATGACGAGCTGATAAATATTCTCGCCGCGCGCGGGAATGACGCGGCCATAGGTACGGCGCGCTTCTTCCGCGAACCAGTCCATGATGTCGCCGGCGAGCAACGTTTCGCCCTTGGCTTCCATGAGCGGCTTGCCCTGCTCCATCACCATGATCTTGGCGATGTCGTCGGCGCGCGAGCGGATGATGTCGGCTGCCTTGCGCAGCGTCTTGTAGCGCGTGTCGGCCGGCGTCTTCTTCCAGACCTTGAAGCCCGCATCGGCGGCGGCGAGCGCCTTGTCGAGATCGGGCTTGGTCGCGTGCGAAAGCGTGCCGATCTTCTCGCCGGTCGCGGGATTGAGGATCGATTCGCTCCGGCCCTCCGACCCTTTGACCCACTCGCCGTTGATATGCAGGGAAACGTCCGGATACATTGGCTTTTCTCACCTAGCTTGTTTGGATTTGGCCGGGATGGGGCTACGAAAGCGCGGCACTGTCAACACCGGCGACAGGAAGGCTGATCCTACTGCAATGAGCATGATCGACACCACCTTAAAGGCCGCAGAAATACTGGACGCATTGGACCGCCAGAAACGGCTCACCGCCTTTTGCGGGATCGAATTGCCGCAGGCTTACGCGGTCGTCGCCGAGATGAAGCGCCTCAGAACTGCGCGCGGAGAAAAAGTGCTCGGCCGCAAGATCGGCTTCACCAACCGCACAATCTGGGACGAGTATAAAGTTTTCGCGCCGATCTGGGGTTATATGTACGACACGACGCTGTTCGAAGCATCCGCTGCGCGGAAGGTCGATCTTTCGAAATTCGCGGAGCCCCGGATCGAGCCGGAGATCGCGTTTGGTTTCGAGCGCATGCCGGAAGCCGGCATGTCGCCTGCGCAAATTCTCGATTGCGTCGGCTGGATTTCGCACGGCTTCGAGATCGTGCAGTCGCATTATCCGGACTGGAAGTTCGCCGCGCCCGATACGGTCGCCAACAACGCACTGCATGGCGCGTTCTATCTTGGCGAGAAGCTATCCGTCGCGAACGACCGCGCGGCATGGCTGAACGCGCTGACGGACTTCGAAATCGTGCTTTATCGCGACGAAGCGCTCGTTGACACAGGACATGCGCGCAACGTGCTCGACGGGCCGTTGTTCGCGATCAAACATCTGCTCGACCTGCTGAAAGATGATCCGCACAACCCGCCGGTCGCTGCCGGCGAAATCATCACCACCGGCACCGTGACGCGGGCCTGGCCAATGGCATCCGGCGAAAGCTGGCGCACGGAGGTGCACGGGCTGAAGCTGCCGGGCGTTGAAATCATCACGCAATAGTCAGCGCGGCTTGGGCGAGACGGTTTCGCCGTCCTCTTTCGTGAAACTCGCCACCGGACTGTCCAGCAGATCAAACACGGCCTCCGATGGACGGCACAGTTTCGCGCCGCGCTTCGTCACAACGATTGGGCGGTTGATCAGGACCGGATGCGCCAACATGAAATCGAGCAGCTCGTCGTCGCTCCATTTCAGGTCGTCCAGGCCGAGGCCTGCGTAGGGCGTGCCCTTTTCGCGCAGCAGATCGCGCACGGAAATGCCCATCGCCGCGATCAGGGATTTCAGCGTTTCACGGTCCGGGGGCGTTTTCAGATATTCGACGATCTCCGGCTCCTCTCCGCTCGCACGAATGATCGCGAGCGTGTTGCGCGAGGTGCCGCAGGACGGGTTGTGATAGATCGTGACGCTCATGACCGTGCCATCCCCGCGATCTGTTCGGGCGTCAGAAACACGCCGGTCTGTTCGATCCGTTTGATGTGCTCCACGATCGCGCGGTTGATCGGCGTCGGATAGCCGATCTTCTCGCCGAGGCGCACGAACTCTCCGTTCAGATAATCGATCTCGGTCGGCTGCTTGCGCAGAATGCTTTGCAGCGTCGATGTCATCGTGTTCATTTCGTCGACGCGGCCGAGATTTTTGCGCAGGATCGCTTTGCAAAAAAATTCCGGCATCCGCATCATGATCGAGAACAATTTGACCGGCGCGCCGGGCATGTCGATCAGCGGAATGCGCGCGGCACGCACGACGCCGAACGACTCTCTAACCTGTGCGACCGCGAAGGAAGCTACGCCCGGATGATTGACGCATTCGTTGAGCGGCTTTCCGCTCAGCGCCTGCAAGCTATTGGTAAGCGCATTAATGACGAGCTTCGACCACATCGCGCCCTCGATCTGCGGCGTGTCAAACACGGGCGAGACCAACTCGAACAGCACGTCCATCTCCGCCAAAGCGTGGCGCCGTTCCTCGGGCACGGCACCGAGCACGGTGGTGCCGATGCGGTTATAGCGAACCGTGCCGGGCTCGAGCGCCGAGGAATTCAGCATCAAGGTCGCGGTGATCGGCTCCTGCCCAAGTTCCGCGAGTACGATTTCCCGCGCACGCACGCCGTTCTGCGTGGTCACCACGGTCGCGTTGCCCAGCGAGCCTTTATGCGTGCGCAGCGCCGGTGCGAGATCCTGCGTCTTCATCGTGAAGACCACGAATTCGGTACCGGGCGGAATTTCCGCACCGACCTTCGGCATGACGTGAAAATCGCCAGCAAGCCCGCTCGCACGCAAACCGGACCCGCGTAACGCTTCGACCCGCTCTGGGCGCACAACCAGCGTTACGTCTTCGCCTGCGCGTGTCCAGATCGCCGCGAGCAGGCTTCCGATCGCACCCGCGCCGATGATGGAAATTCCTGGTTTTGTGATCATGAAAAAATTTCGAGCCCCGCGGACAATCCGCGATGCTCATCGTGACGGCAACCTATCGAAAGAGAAGCGGCGGCGCTATTGCCAGAAGAACAGGCTGCGCTTCTCCTGCTGCGGCTGCACCCTCGCCGCCCGCGGCGGCGGCGGACAGACACGCGCGGTCTTGTCCTTCACCGCTTTCAGCGTATCGGGGTCCGGCGACTTCGGATCGAACTTGGTCTGCGCGTGTTTGTTGAACGAAACCAGCGCCTGCTGTGAAGCCGTGGTCCATTCGGCGGTACCGGTAGGTCCGCAGCCGACTCGTCTCAACTCTGCATTCAAGTGCGTGATGGTGACAGGCATTTCGCGCTCGACGAATTGCTTGCGCTGCATGCGCGCAAGCTCGGCGTGGAAGCCTTCCGGATAGCGCTCAAGATAAAGATCCATCGCCTCGGTCGTGCCGGTTGCCAGCGCCAGCACATAGTCGCGCCGCGCATCGTAATCGCTATCGTCTGCGGCAGTAGTGTCGGTCGATTCAGTGCGAACCGGCTGCGCGTTCACGGCGTCGATACGAACCGGCTCTGCAATCTCAGCGATCTGGACCGGCTGCGCGACCTGCTCGTTCGAAACGAAAATGCTACCCGACGGCACTTCCGCGCGAGAGCGGAACGACGACGAATTCGAGACCAACGCGAACACCGCCGCGACACCCGCCAGCACTACAATCGCAACAATGCCGCGCAGCGTACCGACCACCGGCACCTGTCCCTGCGCCGGCGACGTCTCCGAACGCATAAGGCTTTGCGACGATTGCTTCGCCGCGCGCCTTCTCGGTTTTGTCCGGGAGGTATTCTTTTTGACGTTTGAAGGCATGGCCGCACCTACTCGCTTTACTAAACATAGCCAGCGCAATCCCCGGTTGGAGTGTACCGCGTGGGAAACCGGAGTCATGCAGCGACGGCGGACTGACACGCAGAAAGCGGAAGGTCCTCGGATACCGCCCGGTGGGAATCCGCTCATTGCATCAGAAGCTTCCGCTTTCGGGAGCTGCAGCAAACAAACAACAAGTAGCGCCAAAAAATTATTCGTACCCCTCCGGCTCGGCTTCGCATTCTTCGGGTTAGGGATATGACGCGGGCACGCTTGACGGACGCGCCGCCCGTCTGTCATGAAAATAGCAAGCAAGTTCAATAGGTTAGAAAAATTCTAATCTACCGAAATCGTTCGCAGGGGATACCGCGTTGATCGTCTGCTCATGCAACTGCCTGACCGAGGCACAGGTTCGCGAGTCCTGCACGCGAACCGAAGGCGCCGCGCGTTCTACATTCGAGGTCTACAAGTGCCTCGGGTGCAGCCCGAAGTGTGGCACCTGCGCGCGCACCATCCGCAAAATCATGAACGAAACGCTTGGTGCTGGTGCCTGCAATGCCTGCCCGATCGCTGCGAACAGCGCCTGCGGCGCTGCCAAGATCGCAGGCGCCCTGAGCACCGCCATCGAGCCGCTGCCGGCCGGCGCGGGCCTCGTCGCCGCCGAGTAAGT
Organism: Hyphomicrobiales bacterium; assembly: GCA_016713235.1. Lineage (GTDB taxonomy): Bacteria > Pseudomonadota > Alphaproteobacteria > Rhizobiales > Xanthobacteraceae. Next base: position 198,027 of record JADJPN010000001.1, read on the forward strand.
CCTTATTCCTGAACGCTTTTGGAACCTTAAGGGATCAGTTTGCGTTCTCCTTAGAACTATTCTAATTTGCTAATCTCATTGAATTTTCAAAGGAGCGGCCGCCATGAAGGGCGATCCCAAAGTCATCGAATATCTCAACAAGGGTCTTCGCTCGGAACTCACCGCGATCAACCAGTACTGGATCCATTACCGCCTGCTGGACGACTGGGGTTATCTCGACCTCGCGAAGAAATGGCGCGCGGAATCGATCGAGGAAATGCAGCACGCGGACAAATTCACGACCCGCATCATTTTCCTCGAAGGCTTGCCGAACATGCAGACGCTGGACCCGATCCGCATCGGCCAGAACGTCAAGGAAGTGCTGGAAGCCGACCTCAAGGCCGAATACGGCGCACGGGAGCTCTACCAGGAAGCCGCGATCTATTGCCGTGAGGTCAAAGACCTACCCTCGATGAACCTGTTCGAGGAACTGATGACCGACGAAGAAGGCCATATCGATTTCCTCGAGACGCAGCTCGATCTGGTCGAGAAGCTCGGCCTCCAGCTTTATTCGCAGCACCATATCGGCAAGCTCGAGGACTGACGTTCCCGCTTCGCAATGGAAAAGAAAAAGGCCGGGGCACGCTTCAGCCTTCTTATTTTAGGAATCGCCCCGATCAGTTGCCGACGCAGATTCCGCGCACGCAGATCGTGCCGCGCGGCTGGAACGCAGGCTGTTGTTGCTGCTGCTGGGGCTGTTGTTGCTGCTGTTGCGGACGCTGCTGCACCTGCCGGGGGATCGCGACACAGGCGTTGTTTTGCACGCGGAAGCCGGGACGGCAGGTCAGCGGACAGACGCGGCCGTCGCGCTCGCGCAGCGCGGCCAGCATCTGCTCATTCGGGCTGGCGTCGAACTTGGTCTTGGCGTGTTTATTGTAAAGCTCGAGCGATTTGCTCGCGCTGTCGTTCCACTCGCCATCCGTGTTCTCCGGACCACAGCCCGCACGCTGCAATTCCGCGATCACATTGCGGGTGACTTCTTTCTGGACGCGAATCTGCTCTTGTTCGACGCGCTGCTGCTCGACCATCGCAAGCTTGGTCTTCTGCGCACGCGCGAGCGTCGCATAGAAACCTTCCGGGTGACGCGACAGGAAGAGGTCAAAGGCCTCTATCGTGTCGATCTTCTGCGCGATCTCGAAATCGCGGCGCGCTTCAGCTTCCGGATCCGGCGGTGGCAACTGCACAGCCGGTGGCGTATCGGCCTTGGGCTGCTGCATCTGCGTTTTCGGCTGCTCGACCACGGCGACCTGCTGCTGATTGGGCGTATCAACCTTGGCAGGTCTGCTTGGGATCAACCGCGACCTGCGGATCGCTGCTGCGCAACGACATCATCGCAAACGCCGAGCCCACAACCAGAAGCACGAGCGCAGCCGCGATGGCAGCCCAGCGCGCCGTGCCTGCGCGCCTGCTCTTCTCGACCTGTGCCGATGACGGCGAGATATATGACGGGTTGCGCGGGGTGGTCGCCGCGCTGCGAATGACCGCCTGCGTAGGGGCACTCGAAGACGACATGCCCTGCCAGCCGAGCGCCTGACGGAATTCGTCGATGGAGCCTTGCCGGTCGTTGGCGCGGAACGAAAGCGCCTTCTCGATTGCCTTCGCGAACCCTTCCGGCACATGGGGCGCGGCTTCCGAAAGCGGGATCAGCGAATCGCCTTCGCCAAACGCAATCTTGCGTGCGCGTTCCTCGGTGTCAGCCGGCGGCCTGCCGGCGAGCGCACGATAGAACACGGCGCCGAGCGCATAGATATCGGCACGCGCATCCAGCGTCTCGCCTTCGCGGGTCTGCTCGGGCGGCGAATAATGCTGCTTGCCGACCATGAACGAATGCACGGTCTTCGCCTGAAGCAGCGTGCGGTTCTCGATCATTTTGATCGCGCCGAAATCGATAATCACCGGACGGCCATCCGCCGTGATCATGATGTTGTCGGGCGCGACGTCGCGGTGAATGAAATTCATCGAGTGCAGGTAATCGAGCGCATCGATCACCGGCTCGAGCATGGGACGAATCTCTTCCGCGGTCGGAAGATTTGGGCGATCCCGCAGCCACTGTTCGAAGGTTGCGCCTTCGACGTAGTCCATGAACATGTAGCCGGTGTCGTTCTCGGCGAGATAGTGGAATACCTCGACGATGTTCGGATGTTTCAGGCGGCATTGCTCGGTAGTCGAGGACTCGAAGCGCTTGAGCGCCCAGCTCACCAACTCAGTGTCGCGCTCCGCATAGATGATCTCGGTCGCGCCTTTGCGGGACGCAATGCCGCGCGGGAAGAACTCCTTGATGGCAACGCGGCGGCCAGTGACCGGGCTCTCACCTTCATAGGTGATGCCAAAGCCGCCCGCGCCAAGAACGCGGACGACGCGATAGCCGGCGATTACCGTGCCGGCTTGTAGCGCGTGCGGATCGTTACTCATTTCGGGTCCATTTGATTGCACGGATGCTAACGGAAAGGCCGCCCTGCGCAACGCACGAAACAGTCACTCCTTGGCACAAGCGCGTGATCATTCCAGTGGCTTGTTTGGAATAAATCTAAACTATTGATTTCGTTTGCTTTTTTGGTGAAGTCGCGTTTTCTTGGGGCAGAAATTTCATGAAATTTACGGCCAAATCAGAGCCGGAACGCCGCCAGGAGAACTTATGAACCGTCTTATTCCCAGCCTCGCGTTCGTCGCTGCCGTTACGGCAACTACGATCGCTCCCCTGCCCGCACAAGCGCAGGGCCAGGTGAACGTCTACACCACGCGCGAGCCGAAACTCATTCAACCGCTGTTCGAGCTCTTCACCAAGAACACCGGCATCAAGGTCAATGCGATCTTCATCGAGAAGGGCATGGCCGAGCGGGTCGCGGCGGAAGGCGCCAACTCGCCCGCCGATCTCATGATGGCAGTCGATATCGGCAACGTGCTCGACGGCGTCGCGCGCGGCGTTACGCAGCCGGTGAAATCCGAAGCGCTCGCGTCCGCAATCCCGGCCAATCTTCGCGACAAGGACGGCCACTGGTTCGCACTCTCGCTGCGCGCGCGTCTCTTCTACGTCTCGAACCAGCGCGTGAAGGATAAGACGCTGACCTACGCCGACCTCGCCGATCCGAAGTGGAAAGGCAAAGTCTGCATCCGCTCCGGCAACCACCCCTACAACACCGCGCTGATCGCCGCCTACATCAATCACTATGGTGCCGCGAAAACCGAAGACTGGCTCCGAGGCGTGAAAGCAAATCTTGCGCGCAAGGCCGCCGGCGGCGACCGCGAAGTCGCGCGCGACATTCTTGGCGGCATTTGCGACATCGGTGTTGCCAACTCCTATTACGTCGGCCTGATGCGCGGCGGCAGCAATGAAGATCAGAAGAAGTGGGCTGCCGCGATCAATACGATCATGCCGACTTTCCCCGGCGGCGGCACGCATGTGAACATCTCCGGCGCTTCGGTTGCGAAGAACGCGCCGAATAAAGCGAATGCGATCAAGCTGCTTGAGTATCTCGTCTCGAACGAGGCGCAGGCAGCCTACGCCAAGGTCAATTACGAGTATCCGGTGCGTCCGACCGCGCAGGTCGACCCGATTATCGCAGCCCTCGGAACGCTCAAGACCGATCAGATCGACCTCACGGTGATTGCGAAGAACCGCAAGCAGGCTTCTGAACTGGTCGAGAAGGTCGGTTTCGACCAGTAAGCTCCCAGACAAGTGACCACTTCAGTACTCCGGGCGTTTCGCGACAGCGGGACGCCCGGCTGGACACTCGTAACAATCCTTGTCGCGGTAATCGTCGTTTCGCCGATTGCCGCGCTGATCGCGATTGCGAGCGAAGGCTCCGGCGATCTGTGGCCGCAACTCGCGGCCTATGTACTGCCATCGGCGGCTACCAATACGATCGTTCTGCTCGTTGGCGTCGGCGTGCTCGCAAGCGTCATCGGTGTTGGCACGGCATGGCTTGTCGCTACCGCGGATTTTCCCGGCCGGAAGTTTTTCGATTGGGCGCTATTACTGCCCCTCGCAATCCCGACCTATATTCTCGCTTATGTCTATCTGGACATTGTCCATCCGCTCGGACCGATTCAATCGTCGCTGCGCTGGCTATTTGGCCTGAGTAATCCGCAAGCGCTCAATTTCTTCGAAGTCAGGTCGATGGGTGGAGTAATCTTTCTCCTCGGCTTCGTGCTCTATCCTTATGTTTATCTCGCCGCGCGCGCATCCTTCCTCATGCAAAGCGCGACCGCGCTGGAAGCCGCGCGCATGCTCGGTGCAGGACGCTTCGAAACTCTATTTCGTGTGGCCCTGCCGCTTGCGCGTCCCGCCATCGTCGTCGGGGTCACGCTCGCGCTGCTGGAAGCGCTGAACGACATTGGCGCCACCGAATTTCTCGGTGTGCGGACGCTCACCATTGCGATCTACTCGACCTGGCTTAACCGCTCGTCCCTGCCAGGCGCGGCGCAGATTTCGCTCTTCATGCTCGCGATCGTCACGCTGCTCTTCCTGATGGAGCGTTGGGCGCGCCGTCACCAACGCTTCTCGGGGATTGGAAAGCGTACACAGCCGCCGGCGCCCGTTGAATTGCATGGCGGAAAAGCATTCGCCGCATTCGCAATCTGCGCATTGCCGCTCGCAATCGGTTTTCTGGTTCCGTTTGCGTATCTCGCCAATCAGGCAGTCCGCAAGTTCGCGACCGGCGGCGTCTCGCCGATGATCTGGCGCGAGACATTCAATACGCTGCTTTACGCGGGGGTCGCGACTTTCGCGACCCTGATGATCGGTCTTGCGGTCGCCTACACGCTTCGTACCGACAAGAGCGGCTTTGCTTCGCCCGCGAGCCGGATTGCCAGCATCGGTTATGCAATTCCCGGCACCGTGCTTGCCGTCGGTCTGTTATGGCCGCTCGCCGCTTTCGACAATTCTATCGATGCCTTGTTCCGGCAATGGTTCGGCATTCCGACCGGCCTGATTGTTTCAGGCTCCGGCGCGGCACTCGTTTTGGCTTACACGATCCGGTTTCTCGCGATGTCGATTAACGGCCTGGAAGCGGGCTACGCGAAGATCTCCGAGAACATCGACCACGCCGCGCGCAGCCTCGGCGAGCGCTCGTTCGGAACGCTTCGGAAAATTCATCTGCCGATGCTGCGCCCTGCACTCGGCGGCGCGGCCATCCTTGTCTTCGTCGACTGCATGAAGGAATTGCCGGCAACGCTGATGTTGCGGCCGTTCGGCGTCGAGACACTGGCAACGCACGTCTATGCCGAAGCCGTGCGCGGAACCTACGAAGACGGCTCCATCGCTGCGATCCTGATCGTGCTCGCCGGACTGATCCCGATCGTTATGCTTGCGCGCGTGAGCCGTCCCGCCATCACGCCAAGCACGATCTCGTCTTAGGTTCTGAGCGCCGGCAGATCGCGATAGAGATCGAGCGCTTCGGGGTTCGCAAGCGCTTCGGTGTTTTTTACCGGACGGCCATGCACGACGTCGCGTACCGCAAGCTCGGTGATCTTGCCCGAGCGCGTGCGCGGGATGTCAGCGATCTGCACGATCTTCGCGGGCACGTGACGCGGGCTGGCGCCGGTGCGCACCTGCTGCTTGATCTTCGCGGTCAGCGCGTCGTCGATCGCAACACCGTCACGCAGGCGCACGAAGAGCACGATCCGCGTATCGCCGTCCCATTCCTGGCCGATTGCGATGGATTCCACGACTTCGGGAATCTGTTCGACTTGTGCATAGATCTCCGCGGTGCCGATGCGCACGCCTTGCGGATTGAGGGTCGCGTCCGAGCGGCCATAAATCACCATCCCGCCATGCTCGGTCCATTCGGCAAAGTCGCCATGACACCAGATGTTCGGGAAGCGATCAAAATAAGCGCCGTGGTACTTCTTTCCGTCGGGATCGTTCCAGAACATAACCGGCATGGACGGGAACGCCTTCACGCAGACGAGTTCGCCACGCTCGCGCTTAATCGGTTTACCGTTGTCGTCCCAGACATCGACCGCCATGCCGAGCGAAGGCGCCTGCAATTCGCCCTTCCAGACCGGACTGGTCGGGTCGGCGCCGACAAAGCACGCCGCAAGATCGGTGCCGCCTGATACGGACGCCAGATGCACGTCCTTCTTCACTGCGTCATAGACGTAATCGAAACTCTCCGGCACCAGCGGCGAACCGGTCGCGGCGAGTACGCGCATCTTCGAAAGATCGTGCGTGTCTTTCGGATGAAGCCCCGCTTTCTTCGCCGCATCGATGAATTTCGGGGAGATGCCGACGAAGTCTATCTTTTCTTCCGCCACGTAGTCGAAGATCACCGTGTTATTCGGATGAAACGGTGAGCCGTCGTAGAGCATCAAGGTCGCTTCCGCCGCGAGGCCGGTGACGAGCCAGTTCCACATCATCCAGCCCATGGTGGTGAACCAGAACATCCGCTCGCCCGGCTTGATGCCGCAGTGAAGCTTGTGTTCCTTCAGATGCTGAAGAAGAATTCCGCCCTGACAATGCACGATGCATTTGGGCACGCCGGTCGTGCCGGAAGAAAAGAGTATGTACAGCGGATGATCGAACGGCAGCCGCTCGAATTCCACCTTCTTTGCCACGTAGGGCGCGATGAAACTATCGAGATCGGTCGCGCGCGGCAGCTTCGAAGCGGTTTCCTTCGCTTCGCCGAGATAGGGAACGAGGATCACCTTCTCGGTGGTCAGCAGGTTCTTCATGACCGTTTCGAGTTTTTCGCCGATCTGGATTTTCTTTCCCGCGTACCAATAACCGTCACAGGAGAAGAAGAGCTTGGGCTGAATCTGTCCGAAGCGGTCGATCACGCCGCGCTCGCCGAAATCCGGCGAGCATGAAGAGAAGATCGCTCCGAGCGAGCTCGCCGCCAGCATGATCGCGACGCTCTCGGGCAAGTTCGGCAGCATCGCGGCGATACGGTCGCCTTTGCCTACGCCCGCCGCTTTCATGGCCTGCTGTAGCCTCGACACCAGCGCATGCAGCTCGTCGAAGGAAAGCCAGTAGCTCTTTTTGTCCTCGCCGCGGAAGATCATCGCGGGCTCGCTACCCGTCCTGCGCATCATGTTTTCGGCAAAGCTGAGCCGGCTGCCGGGGAAGAACTTCGCGCCCGGCATGCGGTTACCGTCGCTCAAGATGGGCGACCCTTTTTCGCCAATTACGCCGCAGGAATCCCATACCAACTCCCAAAAGGCCGGCAGGTTATCGATGGACCAGGCGTGGAGCTGCTTGTAATCGGCGAGCGAGAGCCCGTAGCGGCTGTTGGCTTCCTGCATGAAGCGCACCATCTCGCTGTTGCGAACGGCTTCCGGTGACGGGCTCCAAAGCGGCGCGGTATTGGCATTCATCGGCGGCGTCTTCCCTAGCGTAAAGCGCTTGAATAAACAGTCTTTTAGCGTCTCGCCGCGGTTATGTCAGGGTCATGAAAGCGACACATAGGACCGAGAAATAGACTAGACTTCGCTTTGGCCGGCCACCCGCCCGCCTGATCAGCGAACTCCAACGCCGGAAAGTTTCGTGAGCGTCTCGTCCCGCATGCAGCGTTTTGCTATTGGCTTCGTCACAGCCGTGGCGATTTTCTGGTATTGCGCTGCTTGCTGTGCCTTATCTGGTGTCGGAGCAGCAGATCAGGAGTGTCGCGAGCCGCGCGATCCAGTCCGCGACCGGCGTGACGCCGCGCATCGACGGCCCCGTGCGTCTCGCCCTGCTACCGCGCCCGGCGATTCAAGTTCAGGAAATTTCGCTCAACGACGGCTCGAACAACGGGCCCGCTGTCGGTGCGCTACAGGCAAGCCTGCAATTCTGGCCGCTCCTGTTCGGTGAGATCAGGGTTGCAACCCTCACGCTCGATCGCCTGCGCCTTGCGATCGAACTCTCGCCGGAAGGAAAGCTGATCGGCGGACTGCCGATCAATCCCGCCATCGCCGACGAAGACGAGGTGCCCGAACTCCGGGTTGCGAACGGGTCGGTGTTGCTTCGCGTACAAGGCCGCGACCGCGTCGAAATCATTTCCGGCGTCAACGCCTCGCTGAACTGGGCCGGCGCATCGCTTACGACGACCGGAAGTTTCACGATCGGGAACAAGCTTGCGAATGGCACGCTGATGATCGCGGACACCGCCGCGCTCGCCAAAGGGCAGCGCAGCGCACTCCGCATCCGCCTCGAAGCCGAGCCGGTCAGGCTCGCTTACGAAGGCGGAATCACGTTCCGGGATTCTTCGCTGCAAGGCGAAGGCTCGCTCAGCGCAGACGGCCGCTCGCTTCGCGAAGCGCTGGCGCTTTTTGGCATTTCGGTACCTTCACCAACGGGATTTGGACGCTTCTCTGTTAAATCGACTGTGTCCTTGCGGCCGATCGCACTCACCTTCACCAATCTTTCGCTCGAACTCGACGGCAATCGTGCCGACGGCGGACTGAACTGGAAGCGCGACGGCAACCGTTCGATCCTGCAAGGCACGCTCGCAAGCGAAACCGTCGATCTTTCGATCTATCAGATTCCGTTTCGGCTTACCGCGACAGCCGCGCGTGAATGGGATCGCCGCGCGGTTCAAACTTCGGCATTCGAGAGTTTTGATCTCGATCTCCGCTTGTCCTGCGGCAAGCTCTTGATCGGAAAAATCGAAATCGGAAATGCGGCAATCACACTTGCTGCGAGAAGCCGGCTGTTTACGGCATCAATCAGCGAAGCACAGTTTTACGGCGGCACGATGCGCGGCAACGCGGCATGGAATGCCGCGGAAGCGACGCCGTCTTTGAAGATCGATGCAAATCTCGGCAATTTCGATTTCGAACGCGGACTTGGCGGGCTTGCCGGCTTCCGCAGACTCGAAGGCAAAGGCTCGCTGACGATCGCGGTGACGTCGCGGGGCAGAGCGCGCATGAGATCGCTTCCGCGCTTTCCGGGAAAGTTCAGCTTGCCATGAAGCAAGGCGCGCTCGCCGGCATCAATGCCGAAGCGATGCTGCGGCGCCTCGAGCGGCGTCCGCTGTCCGGTACCGGCGATCTGCGCGGCGGCCGCACGCCGTTCGAACGTCTCAACGGAATTCTGGAAATAGAAGACGGCGTGGCAAAGCTCACCAATTTCGATGTCGAAAGCCCGATCCTGAAGATCGCTCTTCAAGGCGAAACTTCCCTCGCCCGCCGCGAGTTCGACCTGCGTGGCACGGCGAGCCTGATGCGCGTGGCGCAAGGCACCGCGCCGCAGGTCTCGTTCGACCTGCCGTTCCTCATCAGCGGCAATTTGGACAACCCTTACCTTCTCCCCGACCCCGAAGCGCTGATCCGTCACTCCGGCGCGACCGCGCCGCTGCTGGACGCGGTGCGCGGCAGGGCTGCGCGCGAGGCCATGCGCAGTGTGATCGAGACGGTTACCGGCTTGCGCTCGATCGGGGAGTTGCCGGCCAACCCTACCTTCGAGCCGCCGCCAGCGATTGCGCCGGCCCCTACGCCATCGGCGCAGCCGGTACAGTCACGCTGATTTTATGCCGCTGGCCTTGCGGGGAATCGCATTCGACGACAAGGTACGTTGCATCCATTCCTGAACGGCTCCCTCCCTGCAGGAATTCGTCATGCACTTTCGTAACGCTGCGCGGCTTTGCGCTGCCCTGGTCCTATTCTTGGCGGCGGCATTCGGCGCGCAGGCGCAGCACACGAGCAAGCTCTCACTGACCGCGACGCCGCTCGGCGCCGCGGCGGGAGAAAAACTGGTGCCGGTCTCCGCGATAGCCGGTATCGATGTCACATTGAAGAACGAAAGCAGCGAAACGCTCTCTGCTGTCGTGTTCAAGGCCAAACTGAACGGCGTAAAGCTGAGCCCACAAGACGACTGGAAAGCGGATGGCGACAACGCCGTGCTCGAAATCGCCTCGATCAAGCCGAACGAGGAAATCACCCGGCGCTTAAATGTACGCGTCGAAATGGCGCCGTTGCCACCCGGCAGGCAGGCCGAAGTCGCGATTGAAGCAAAAGCCGGAGAGGCCTCGGCCAGCGCCGCCGTGAAGTTTCCGGTCGGCGATTGTGCCGCGGCGTTTCAGGCCGAACTGACCAAGCTCCGCATCAGCACGATTTCGGAAATCTGGCCGACGGCCGACAACATGCGCAAGCCCGACACCACGCTATCCCGCACGCGGTACTTTCCAGTGCGCATGCGGCGCGGCGATCTTGCCAACATCGACCGATTAGCAGCCGGCTATCAGGCGCGGTTGCTCGCGCATTACGATTTCTTCTCCGAAGGCGTTCGCTACACCGCGCGCCGCTGGTCGGACGAACTGCGCGCTTTTGCCGGTCAGGAACCAAACCCCGGGATCTGCGCCGTGAACGACGAAATGGTGCAGGGTATTCGCAAGACGATCAACTATGTGACCGCCCGGCTCGATCCGCAGATCAAGGCGCACGCGCGCGGCATGGAATTGCTGCGCAAGCATTTCAACGCCGAGGCAGACGACGATCTGAAAAAGATTGCGCTGCGGACGGCCGAAGCAGCCGGCGCAAAATTCGAGAGCGCTCCCGTGACGACACTGGACGCAATCGCCCGTGCGAAAGGCTTGCTGAAAGATATCAAGCTCACCGAAGAACAGATCGACAATCTGTCGCTGCTCGAATCTGCGGCCTGGGTCGAGGCGCAAGCCGTGCGCTCGAAAAAACTGAGCGACCTGATCGAAGGTTCGATTACGGGAATCGGCGAAGCGCAGAAGAAATCCTGCGTCTGCGCGTTCTAATCCTTAGGCGGCGCGATCTCGGGCTGGGGATCGCTCGAAAGACGCGCATAGAGCAGGTGATCCTGCCAGCTACCCGCGATCGAGAGATACTGCCGCGCAGTCCCCTCGCGCGAGAATTTCATTTTCTCGAGCAGCTTGATCGACGCCGCGTTCGACAAGAGACAAGCCGCCTCGATGCGGCGTAGCCGCAACAACGAGTGCGCGAACGGCACGAGCGCCGCGATCGCAGCACTCATATACCCCTTGCCGGCGTGGGACTGCGCCATCCAGTAACCCAGACTGCAGGCTTGCGCCGCGCCCCGGCGCAAATTCGTGAGCGTAGCGCCACCGAGCATGACGCAATCACTTTTGCGAAAGACGAGGAACGCGTAGCCGGCTTCTTCGTGCAGATCGCGCTCATAACGACGAATGCGCCGCCGAAACGCACCGCGCGTTAGATCGTCATCGGGCCAGAGCGGCTCCCAGGGCGCCAGAAATTCCCGGCTGGCGCCACGCACCGCAGACCACTCCTCGAAATCGGCCATGCGCGGCATACGCAGGAAAACGCCATTGCCGTCGATAATCGGCGCATTGCTTTGAGGAATTATCGACTTGAAGAAAGCCATGCGCGCAGTCTGTTTCAGGCAGCCCTGCGCTGCAACGCCTCGGTCGCAGCCCCTGCCCGCTCAAGGCCCTTGGCCTCGCCGACGCCGACAAAGGTGGGTTTGCCCCCCGAAATGAGCTTTCGTCCGGCAGCACGGACGCTCTCGACCGTGATTTCCTCGATCTTGCGTTCGATCTCTTCGAACGGGATCGCGCGGCCGAAGGCCAGCAGGCGCCCGCCGAGCTGATCGGCCCGCGCGGAAGCGCTTTCGAGCGCAGAAAGAACGCCGACCTTCATCTGCGCCTTGGCCCGATCGACTTCGGCTTGCGTAGCTTTCTCAGCAGCCTCATGCAGTTCGGCAATCACGACGCGCGTCAGTTCCTCGGTATCGCGCCCGTCGGTGCCCGCAGATACGCCGAACAGGCCGACATCCTGATGGGAGGAATGAAACGCCTGAATCGAGTAGCAGAGCCCGCGCCGCTCGCGCACCTCCTGAAACAAACGCGACGAACCGCCGCCACCGGCCAGATTCACAAAGGCCTGCATCGAGAAGCGATCAGGGGCGTGATAGCTGACGCCTTCAAGGCCCAGCACAAGATGCGTCTGCTCGAGCTTGCGCCCGCGAATCTCTACACCACCGGCGTACCTTGCTTGCGTGGCCGGCGCGACGTCGCCGTTCGGTATCGAGGCAAGACCTTGCGCCGCGGCGGCGAGCAATTGATCGTGGTCGACAGCGCCCGCCGCCGCCACGATCATGCGCGAGCCGCGATAGCGCTTCGCCAGATAAGCGCGCAGTTTCTCCGGCGTGAAGGAACGCACGGTTTCGGGGGTGCCGAGAATCGGGCGACCGATCGCCTGCTTGGGAAAAGCCGTTTCCTGAAAGATGTCGTAGACGAGGTCATCCGGATCGTCGGCCGCGCCGCCGATCTCCTGCACGATCACGCTCTGCTCGCGGCCAAGTTCGCTCAACTCAAACGACGAGTTCGTCAGGATGTCGGAAAGCAGATCGAACGCGAGCGGGATATCCTTGCCGAGCAGCCGCGAATAATAAGAAGTAACTTCGATGCCGGTCGCCGCGTTCAACTCGCCGCCGACATTCTCGATCTCTTCGCTGATCTGCAACGCATTGCGCCTGCTCGTGCCCTTGAAGGCCATATGTTCAAGGAGATGCGAAATGCCGTGTTCGTCCTCATCCTCGTAGCGCGCACCAGCGGCGACCCAGATGCCGAGCGACGCGGTCTTCACGTCCGACATCGTATCGGTCGCAACGGTCACACCATTCGGCAACTTATCGATGCGGATCGTCATGCCGCCGCGCCTTTGGCTGCGCGGGCATGGCGGACGACGAAATCCGCGACTGCTTTTGCGTCGTTCGGCAGATTGGTCACGCGTTCCTTGCGGCTCATGAGATCGGAGAACCGGGCCGGCAGTTGCGGATCGACGCCGCAAGCGGCTTCGACCGCTTCGGGAAATTTCGCGGGATGCGCGGTGCCGAGCACGACAAGCGGACTGTCTGCTTTCTTTACGCCCAGCTTGCGGGCGACCGCGACGCCGACCGCGGTGTGCGGGTCGAGCACATAGCCGCTCGCTTTATGCACATCGCGGATCGTATCGCGGGTTTCGTTTTCATCCGCGCGGGACGCGGAGAAAAGCTGCCGCATGCCGGCGAGCGCGGAATCATTCAACGCGAAGCGGCCTTTCGACCCGAGATCGTGCATCGCTGCGCGGACAATCGACGGGTCGCGGCCGCAGGCGTCGAACAGCAGACGCTCGAAATTCGAGGAGACCTGAATGTCCATCGCCGGCGACGAGGTTGCGACCACGCCGCGCACTTCATACGCTCCGGTTTCCAGCGTGCGCGCGAGAATGTCGTTGACGTTGGTGGCGACGACCAAACGCTCGATCGGCAGGCCCATTTTCGCCGCGACATAACCCGCGAAGATATCGCCGAAGTTTCCGGTCGGCACCGCGAAGGTGACACGCTTATCCGGCGCGCCGAGGGCCACCGCGGCCGTGAAGTAATAGACGATCTGCGCGACGATCCGCGCCCAGTTGATGGAGTTGACCGCGGACAACTTCACGCGGTCGCGGAATGCGTGATCGTTGAACAGGGCTTTGACGATCGCCTGGCAGTCGTCGAAGTTTCCGTCGATCGAAACCACGTTGATGTTCGGCTCCGTAATCGCCGTCATCATCCGCTCCTGCACCGGCGAGACGCGGCCTTTCGGAAACATGAAGACGAGATCGATGCGGTCGCGGCCGCGGAAGGCCTCGGTCGCGGCGCCGCCGGTATCACCCGAAGTTGCGCCGACGATGGTGCAGCGCTCGTTGTTCGCGGCCAGTACATAATCCATCAGCCGCGAGATGAGCTGCATCGCCACGTCCTTGAAGGCGAGCGTGGGCCCGTGAAAGAGCTCGAGAATATATTCACCGCTCGAGAGCCTGTGCAGTGGCGTCACGTCCTTGTGCGAGAACGTGGCATAGGCTTCCTCGATCATGCGCTTCAGGTCGCGCTCGGGAATGTCGTTGCCGACAAAAGGCGCGACCACGCGCAGCGCGATCTCTGCGTAGGACTTGCCTTTGAACGCGGCGATTTCCCCGCGCGAGATCTGCGGCCAGGACTCCGGCACATAGAGTCCGCCGTCACGCGCGAGACCTTCGATCAGCGCTTCGTTAAATGAGGCGGGCTTCGCCTCGCCGCGGGTCGAGACGTATTTCAAATCCGTGGGTTCCCTTGATGGCGGCGCACCCTATGCAGGGGGTTGAGCCAAGGCAAGTTTCAGTTCGTGCCCTGATGTCGGATTTATCCGACATCAGTAATTAATTGGTCGCAAGTCGGCTAAAGCCGACTTGCGCGCAGACGCTGCCAGGCAAAGGCCGCGAAAACGCCTATCAGCGTGCAGGCCAGGCCATACCAGGTCAGTGCATAGCCAAGGTGGTTGTTGGTGAAGGTGAGCTTGGTTTCGTTCGGTTGCGGAAGCTCTCCCGCGCGATGATCGCGCGTCTCATCGAGCAGAAACGGCAGCACGTTCTTCAAGCCGAAAGCGCGCTCGATGTCGGCTGGGTTTTTGCTGTACCAGGCATTGCGCTTCGGATCGTTGGCGGGCGTGAAATAATTGGTCTGCTCGGGCGCACGGAACAGACCGGTGATACGAACAACGCCTTCCGTCTGCCCTTCGCCGCGCGAAGCCGGTTCTTTCTTTTCGAGCGGAACGAAGCCGCGATTGATGATGACGATGCTGCCGTCCGCGCGCGCAAAGCGCGTCACACGCAATAGCCCGCGCCGGAGTATGCGCCCTTGGCGTCAGAGAGCACGGTATAGACCTGCACTTCATGCTGATGAAGAAAACGGCCTTCCGCGATGTAGGGCCGATATTCTTCTTTCTGGAGTTCGAGCGAGAGCGATTCCGCGGAGGCCGGCAAGCGCTGCGGCGTTTCCTTTACGCGCTTCGACGCCGTCTCGATCAGATTTTCTTTCCAGGAAAGCCTCTGCATCTGCCAATTGCCGAGCGTGATCAGCATGGCGAGCACGCCCAGCGAAAGCAGGCCGGGCAGGATCAGGCTGCGAACGGCCGGCGCGCGGCTCACTTGTCTTTCTCCAGCCGCGCCTCGGCGGCCTTGTGATGAAACTGGAGCGCGATCAGGAGCGATTTCAGAATACGCAGCGGGATGAGTGTTGCGATCAAAACAGCGGGAATGCCGACAGCAGCATGCACCCAATAGTCCGGACGCCAGATCAATTCGACGGCAAGCACGGCCAACACCGCGACCAAACCGCCAAACAGAATGACGAAGACCGCCGGGCCGTCGCCGGAATCGGCGAAGGAATAATCGAGCCCGCACTGCTCGCAACGCGGCGCCAGATTCAGGTATCCGTTGAAGAGTTTTCCGCGCCCGCAGCGGGGGCAAGAACAAGTCAGTCCCGCCTTGAAGGGCGAGACTGAGATTTCTTCGCTGGTGGCGGATTTTTTCATCTCCGCCTTTCTAGTTCGCGATTGCGGCGTCAGTGCGCGAGCGGCGTGCCCGCACCCCAGACGTAAATCCAGATGAACAGGAACAGCCACACCACGTCGACGAAGTGCCAGTACCAGGCAGCCGCCTCGAAGCCGAAGTGATCCGGCGTGAAGTGGCCGAGATACAGGCGATAGAGGCAGACGGCGAGGAAGATCGTGCCGATCAGCACGTGCGCGCCGTGGAAGCCGGTCGCCATGAAGAAGGCCGCGCCGTAGATGTGGCCGCCAAAGGTGAAGCCCGCATGCGCGTATTCGTAAGCCTGCACGCAGGTGAAAAGCGCGCCGAGTATGACCGTGAGCCAGAGCGCCTGCTTCGCAGCCTTGCGATCACCTTCGAGAACGGCGTGGTGCGCCCAGGTAACGGTAGTGCCGGAGGTGAGCAGGATCAGTGTGTTCAGGAGCGGCAGGTGCCACGGATCGAACGTGCCCTTGAACGCCGCTTCGGCCGGCTTCGGCGGCCAGACGCCGCCGGTCAGTTCGGTGCGCATGTACTGATGCACTTCGCCCGGAAACAGCGCGACGTCGAAGTAAGCCCAGAACCAGGCCACGAAGAACATGACCTCGGAGGCGATGAAGAGGATCATGCCGTAGCGCAGATGCAGCTGCACGACCTTGGTGTGATAGCCGGTCTGCGCTTCGTCGATGATGTCGCGCCACCAGACGATCATGATGTAGATGATGCCGAGCGCGCCCGCGATGGTGACGAGCGAGGTGCCGCCGCGCATCCAGATCACCGCGCCGATCGTCAAGACGAGGCCGAAGAAGGCGCCGAGAATCGGCCACGGGCTCGGATTGACGAGATGGTATTCGTGTTGCGGTTTTGCGTGCGCGTCGGCCATTTTCGTTCTCTCCACCGGCCTTCAGGCCAGCATTTGGTCGTTTCTATCAGCGCCTCGCCGGAAGCCGCAAGCGCAAGGGTTTAGGTGCTCCGTTCTGCCTTCGGCGCCGCAGCCACCGGCTTCGGCTTATCCACCGGGAAGAAGGTATAGGACAGCGTGATCGTGCGGATTTGCCGCGCGTCCGCGTCGTCCTCGATCTCGGGACGGACAAAAAAAGCAACCGGCATCGGTATTTTTTCGCCGCCGGCGAGGCGCTGTTCGGAGAAGCAGAAGCACTGCATCTTCGCGAAGTATAGACCGGCCTGCGGCGGCGAAACATTGTAGGTCGCGGTGCCGACCGTCTCGTCGCGCGAGAGGTTGGTCGCGAAATAGTGGACGAGGAAGGTCTCGCCGATATTGACCTCGATCTCGCGGACTTCCGGCTGGAACTCCCACGGCACGCCTGCGACATTCGCATCGAAGCGGACGCGGATTTTGCGCTCCAGCTTCTTCTCCGGCGCCTTGTCCGCGATCTGCGGCACGCCGCCGAAACCCGTGGTGCGGCAGAACCAGTCGTAGAAGGGAACGGCCGCGAAAGAAGCGCCGACCATGAAGGCGACGAAAACGGTGAGCGACAGCGCCAGATTGCGATGGCGGCGCGCGAGTGCCGGATCGATCTTCGGCGCGCGGCTCATGCGATCACCGCGATCGCTGGAAGTTCGGACCGCTTCATCACGCCGGGGCCAAGCTTGACGATGGTCACGACGAAGAAAATCACCACCAGCGCCGCCAGCACTAGCGCAATTGCCACCGAGCGGCGGTTGCGCTGCCGGAGCTGCTCTTTCGTGAGTACGACGCCGTTCTTGTCGTCGGTCATTGCGCTCACCGTGCCATGCCTTCGACCAGCAGAACCGCGAACAGAAGGAATAGATAGAGAACCGAGAAAGCGAAAAGATGTTTCGCGGCGCTTTCTTCCTTCGCCTGCCCGCTTACGATAAACCCGCCATGCTAAGACGAGGAACAGCGCGCCGAGCACAAGCGAAACCACGCCATAAAGCCAGCCAGTCATGCCGAGCGCGAACGGGGCGGCGCCAACCGGCGCAAGCACGAGCGAGTAGAGCAGGATTTGCTTACGGGTTTCGTCGTCACCGGCGACGTTCGGTAGCATCGGGATGCCGGCGCGCGCGTAGTCGGCTTTCTTCAGGAGCGCGAGCGCCCAGAAGTGCGGCGGCGTCCAGATGAAGATCAGTGTGAAGAGCAGCAGCGGCTCGAGCGTGACAGTGCCCGTGACAGCAGCCCAGCCGATCACCGGCGGCAAAGCGCCCGCGGCGCCGCCGATCACGATGTTCTGCGGCGTCGCACGCTTCAGCCACATCGAATAAATCACGGCATAGAAAAAGATCGTGAAGGCGAGCAAAGCGCCGGCGAGCACGCCGACGAGCAAGCCGAGCATCAGGACCGAAGCGCCGGAAAGAAGAAGCCCGAAGACCATCGCCTCGCCCGGCTCGACGCGTCCCGCCGGAATAGGGCGGGTGCGCGTGCGGTCCATGCGTGCGTCGATGTCCGCGTCCCACCACATATTCAAGGCGCCGGCCGCCCCTGCGCCGATCGCGACGCAAAGCAGCGCCACGAAACCGATCACGGGATGAATATCGCCCGGCGCGCGCACGATGCCGACCAGCGCCGTGAAGACGACAAGCGACATCACGCGCGGCTAGAGCAGCGCCCAGTAGTCCTCGACTCCGGCAAAACCGGAGAGGTGTTCGGCGCGTGCTGTGCGTTCTTCGGAAACGAGCGACATATCGTTCAGTTCGACTTCGACTAACTCCAGAGAAGCGGAAGCTTCTCCTAACGGTTCCGGCGGGCAATGAGCCCGCCGGATTGTTTCGATCCGGCGTTATTCCGGAGAATTATTTCACTTGCGGCAAGCGATCGAAGGTGTGGAACGGCGGCGGCGAGGAAACCGTCCATTCCAGCGTGGTCGCGCCGGCGCCCCACGGATTGTCCGCGGCCTTCTGCTTGCGCGCGAAGGCCTGGATGATCACGATGAAGAAGATCACGACACCGGCGAGCGAGATGTAAGCGCCGATCGAGGACACGAAGTTCCAGCCCGCATAAGCATCCGGATAGTCAGCGTAGCGGCGCGGCATGCCGGCAAGGCCAAGGAAGTGCTGCGGGAAGAAGATCGTGTTGACGCCGATGAACGTCGTCCAGAAGTGCAGCTTTCCGAGCGCTTCGGAGTACATGTAGCCGAACATCTTCGGGAACCAGTAATACCAGCCCGCGAAGATGCCGAAGGTCGCGCCGAGCGACATCGTGTAGTGGAAGTGCGCGACGACGTAATAGGTGTCGTGGAAAGCGCGGTCGACGCCGGCGTTCGCCAGGATCACGCCGGTCACGCCGCCAAGCGTGAACAGGAAGATCAGGCCGACCGAGAACAGCATCGGCGTCGTGAAGCGGATCGAGCCGCCCCACATCGTCGCGATCCAGGAGAAGATTTTCACGCCGGTCGGAACCGCGATCACCATGGTCGCGACCATGAAGTAGGCCTGCGCGGTCGAGGACATGCCGACCGTGTACATGTGGTGCGCCCACACGACGAAGCCGACGACGCCGATCGCAACCATCGCGTAAGCCATGCCGAGATAGCCGAAAATCGGCTTCTTCGAGAAGGTCGAGATGATCTGCGAGATGATGCCGAAGGCCGGCAGAATGAGGATGTACACTTCGGGGTGACCGAAGAACCAGAACAGATGCTGGAACAGGATCGGGTCGCCGCCGCCCTTCGGATCGAAGAAGGTGGTGTCGAAGTTACGATCGGTCAGCAGCATGGTGATCGCGCCGGCCAGAACCGGCAGCGCGAGCAACAGCAGGAACGCCGTTACCAGCACCGACCACACGAACAGCGGCATCTTGTGCAGCGTCATGCCCGGCGCGCGCATGTTGAAGATCGTGGTGATGAAGTTGATCGCGCCCAGGATCGACGACGCGCCCGCCAGATGGAGCGAGAAGATCGCAAGATCCATCGCCGGTCCGGGGTGACCCGCTTTCGAGGAGAGCGGCGGATAAGCGGTCCAGCCGCCACCGAAGCCCAAGCCACCCGAAGGGCCCGGCACGAACATCGAGCAGACGAGCAGGATGAGCGCGGCGATGAGCAGCCAGAACGAGATGTTGTTCATGCGCGGGAACGCCATGTCCGGCGCGCCGATCATCAGCGGAACGAACCAGTTGCCGAAGCCGCCGATCAGCGCCGGCATGATCATGAAGAACACCATGATCAGTCCGTGCGCGGTGACGAAGGCGTTGAACATATGCGCATTCGGGAAGTACTGAAGTCCCGGATGCATCAGCTCCAAGCGCATGCCGACCGACAACAGCCCGCCGAGCACGCCGGCGAAGATCGCGGCGATCAGATAGAGCGTGCCGATGTCTTTATGGTTGGTGGAATAAAGCCACCGGGTGATGCCCGCCGGCGCACCGTGATGGTCGTCGTGATGGTCGTCTTGAGCGTGGGCTTTGGCGGCTTTTGCCATGGCTTGCCTCGATACTTTCCGCGCGGGACGCGCGCTTAGTTTTTCGGTTCTTCTGCGACGGTGGCGACGAGCGCCGGATTCGGTTCGGGGTTGGCCGCGAATTTCTTCTTCGCGTCTTCGACCCACTTTTTGAATTCGGCTTCTTCGACGATGCGAATCTGGATCGGCATGTAAGCGTGGTTGATGCCGCAGAGTTCGGAGCACTGGCCGTAGAACATGCCGGTTTTGGTTGCCTTGAACCAGGTTTCGTTCAGGCGGCCGGGAACGGCGTCGATCTTCACGCCGAACGAAGGCATCGCGAATGCATGGATGATGCCTTCGGCGGTGACCTGCACGCGGACGATCTTGTTCACCGGCAGCACAACTTCGTTGTCGACCGAGAGCAAGCGCGGCTGGCCGGCCTTTAGATCCTTGTCCGGGATCATCGACGAGATGAAGTTGAAGCCGCCGTGATCCGGATATTCATAGACCCAGGTCCAGCCCGCGGTGCCGGTCGCCTTGATGGTGATGTCGGCTTTCGGAATGTCGAGCTGATTGAACAGCAGACGGAACGACGGCACCGCAATCGCGACCAGAATGACGACCGGAATGACGGTCCAGGCGACTTCAAGTCCGGTGTGGTGCGTCGTGGTCGAAGGGGTCGGGTTCGCTTTTTCGTTGAAGCGCACGAAGACGATCACGAGCAGGATCAGGACAAAGAGCGTGATCAGCGCCGAAATCACGGTCAGCCACCAGTGAAACTGGTCGATCTGCTCCATGATCGGCGACGCCGCGCCCTGAAATCCGATCTGCCACGGCGACGGCTGGCCCGTACCGGCGAACGCTTCCGCGCCCAAGCCGAACACAAGCGCTGCCGCCAAGGCGGTTCCCGCGAGCCTGCGAATCGCCACACCCCAACCCTTCGTCATTGCTATCCGTCTCCAGAATTCGCCGCTCTACCCCGAGCGGCGGCGGGCTCAAAGAAGGCCCGGAATCTCTTGCCTAAACTATCACCGGAGGCCGTAGCCCGGAACGATCCCCAAGGCGGCTCATTGCCGCGCATTCGCTGGGTTTTCTGCACCGGGAGCGCCGGACGGCCGGTCTCTGAGGGCAGATGAACCATACTCCGGAAAGAGCCGCAACGTCCGGGTCCGTTTATGGACCGGCTATGCCCCATTCTTGACATGCCGGGACGGCGATGTACCCGCTCCTACAACGGACGAACGAAAGGCCCTCGCGATTCGAGGGGCCCGGAGATCGAGAATGCGGATAGTTCCCTACGTGCGACTTTCCATGCGCGCCGCGCTGGCGGCGTGGCTTGGCGCTGCCTGCCTCCTACCCACGGCGGCGGCCGCGCAATATGGCACGGTCAAATCGGTGCATAACGACTGGCAGGTCCGGTGCGAAACCGCGCCGGGCGCCCCCGGCGAGCAATGCGCGCTGGTGCAGAGCGTGACGGCGGAAGACCGGCCCAATGTAGGCCTTACGGTCATTATTCTGCGGACCGCCGACCAGAAGAACTGGATTCTCAGGGTGTTCGCGCCGCTGGGCGTGCTGCTCGCCAAGGGCATCGGGCTCACGGTCGACCAGACCTATATCGGCAGCGCCCAATTCGAGCGTTGCTTGCAGAACGGCTGCATCTCGAACGTTCAGCTCGACGAAAAACTGCTGGCCCAAATGAAAGCCGGCAAGGTCGCGCGCTTCGACGTCTATCAGACGCCGGAGGAAGGCATCGGTCTTCCGCTCAGCCTCTCGGGCTTCAGCGCGGGCTTCGACCGGCTCGATAAGGGGCGCTGATTCTTTTAAAGCGTGAGCGGGCTTATGTTGTCGCGTTCGCCGGCGATGACAGCACGATCGCGTTGCCGAGCATGACCAGCGCTACACCTGCGAAGGCATAGATCGTCCAGGTGTAGCCTTCGAAGAACGTCGAGAGCACGAGCGCGACGAGCGGCATCAGCACCGTAACGTAACCGGTGCGCCCGGTTCCGATCCTGCCGATCAGCGTCACATAAGCGAAGAAGCCGATTGCAGTGCCCGCGACCGCGAGAAACAAGATCGACAACACGTATTTCGGCGTCCACTCGACGATGAAGGGCTGACCCCTTGCGAGCGCGAACAGCGCGATGAAGGCGGTGCCGTAAAGCATCGACCACGCGTTCGCCGAAAGCACGGGCAGCCCGCGCGCCTGAAACGCGGCGGAGAACATATTGCCGGTCGAGAAAATAAATACCGACAGCAGCATCAGGAGCACGCCCGCAAGCGCGCCCTCCTGCCCATCCGCCGCGATAATCTTCGGGCCGAACAGGAGTGCGACGCCGATGACGCCGATGACGGCCCCGGAGACGATCCGCAGGTTCAGACCGCCGCGGCCGAGCAAAGCCGCGTAGACCGGATTAACGACCGCCATCAGCGAAAACAGAATCGCGAGCAATCCGCCGTTCAGATAAAAGCCGGCGTAATAAGCGGAGACGAAGTTGAACGAGAACATCGTCGCGCCGAGTATCGCAAAACACGCGTGGTCCCGGAGCGAGAAGCGCACCCTTCCCTTCACCGCGAGTAGCCAGCCGAACACGATCAGGCCGCCCAGCAAGAAACGCCAGACCGCGGAAACTTCGGGCGACACGACGCCGAGTTGCAGGCGCAGCGGCAACCAGGCCGCACCCCAGAGGATCACGACCGTCGCATAGAGCGTGTAGTCGGCGGCGGATAAAGCGCCGTGCGGTTGCTGTTTCATCGAAGGTCAGTACGCGAGCAGTTCGTAAGCCGGATCGACCGAGCCGCCCCAGATGCCGCAGTAGAGCTTGAGCAATTCCTCCGCGGGCGTCGCGCCGCGCTCGATCACGAGATCGAGCGGCTCCAGAAAATCCGACTCGTCGCGGCCGTCATAGAGCTTGCGCTCGCGCCGCTTCAGACCGTCCCGCGAAAGCGCAACCACGTCGCACGCAATCTCGTGCACGGTCCGGCCCGCGATCTTCGCGTTCAAGCCGAGCTTCGGCACATCGGCGCGTAATTGTTCGCGCTCGACGTTGCTCCAGCCTTTCGCAATTTCCAAGGCGGCATCGAGCGAAACGTTGTCATAGAGGAGACCAACCCAAAGGGCGGGCAACGCGCAGAGATTTTTCTGCGAGCCGGTGTCGGCGCCGCGCATCTCCAGATAACGCTTGAGCCGCACTTCGGGGAAAATCGTGCTCAGATGGTTGGCCCAATCCGAGATCGATGCGCGCTCACCGGGAACAGCGGGATGCGTGCCGGCGAGCAAATCGTGGAACGACGATCCCGCGACATCTATATATTCGCTGCCGCGTTTGATGAAATACATCGGCACGTCGAGCGCATAATCGACATAGCGCTCGTACCCCATGCCGGGCTCGAACGCGAACGGCAACATGCCGGAGCGCGCCTTGTCGGTGTCTTCCCAAATGTGCGAGCGAAACGAGAGATAGCCGTTGGGCTTGCCATCGGTGAATGGCGATTCGCAAACAGCGCGGTCGCAATCGGTTGCAGCGCGAGCGACACGCGCAGCTTCTTCACCATGTCCGCTTCAGTCGAAAAATCGAGATTGGCCTGCACCGTGCAGGTGCGGAACATCATGTCGAGACCGAGCGAGCCGACCTTCGGCATGTAGTTCGACATGATCTTGTAGCGGCCCTTGGGCATTACCGGGGTCTGTTTGCGCGTCCACTGCGGAGACATTCCGATTCCCAGGAACCCGATGCCGAGGGGCTCGGCGACCTGGCGCAATTGCGCAAGATGCGAGTTCAGTTCGGCACAGGTACGATGGATGGTTTCCAGCGGCGCGCCGGACAACTCGAACTGTCCGCCGGGCTCGAGCGAGATCGCGCCGCCGCCGGTTACGTCCGCAAGACCGATGATGGTCTCCCCTTCTAGAATCGGCTCCCAGCCGAGGAGCATCTGCATGCCCTCCAGGAGCGCGCGAATGCCGCGGCGGCCCTCGTAAGGCACCGGCGCATGGTCCGCGACGAAGAAGGGGATCTTTTCGTGCTCGGTGCCGACGCGAAATTCCGATTCCGGCTTTTCGCCGGCGGCAATCCACGCGACCAACTCGTCGCGTGTCTCTATCGGCGTCATATCGATCTGGTCGCGGGCCATGCGTCGGCGATCTCAAGCAAAAGGTCGCGGACCATACAGGAGGCCTTGCACTGCCGCCAATGCAGGCAGCGCAGGGCTCACGCTATTGAATCGTGGTGGCGGCGAGCCAATTCTTCACAGCTTTGAGCGCTTCGCCGCGGCTTTTCGTCCGCCGCTCGGCTTCGTTGAAGACCGTTATCTGGGCATCGGCGCTGGTGCCGGTTTCGAAAATTTCGTTGACCAGCGCGAGTTCGGATTCGCAGCCGAGCGCCTTCGCGTCCCCCGCTATCCGGGCCACGAGACTGCCGACCGCCTCGCGCACCGGCACGGCGCGTCCCTGCTCGCGATCGACGAAGCTGCCATGAATGCCATAGCGCTGTGCGCGCCATTTGTTCTCGGAGGCGATCGCGTAATCGACCGGCGTCAGTACGGCATTCAGCTCTTTGTTGAGAAACAGATGGCGCAGCAGGCAGCGGTAGAGCGCCGCAAGCGCAATCGAATCTTCGATCCGCGTGCAGCAGTCCGGTGCGCGGAGTTCGAGCGTCGGATGCGCTTCGGAAAGACGGATCGACCACCAGAGATAAGAACCGTCGGGCAGCACGCGCGCGTCGATCAACGCCTGTTTATACTGCTTGAAATCTTCGTTGCTGAAAAAGAGCGGCGGCAGGCCGGTGCGCGGTAACTCGTCATAAGCGGCCAGGCGATAGCCCATCAGGCCCGTGCGCCGCGAATTCCAGAACGGCGAGGAGGTCGCCAGCGCGATGAAATGCGGAATGAAGGGTGGTGCGCGGCGCATGATTTCGACGCGGCGATCCGCGTCCGGCAATTCGACATGCACATGCAGACCACAGAGCATGTTGCGCTCGGCTAACATCTGCAAATCCTGCGTCATAGCGTCATAGCGCATGGCTTCGGTCTGCCGCGCCGAAGTCCAGGCCGCGGTCGGGTGTGTTCCTGCTGCGATGAAGGCGAAGCCGAACTCGGAGGAAATCGCGCCGACATTCCGGCGCAACGCGCGCAATTCCCGCGCGCTTTCCAAAAAATCGGTCGAAGGCTTGGTTGCGACTTCGAGCTGCGATTGCAGCATCTCGCGCGTCACCGCCGAGCCGAGCCCGGTTTTGAGCGCGGCAAGAAACGCAGACGGCATCCGCCGCTGCACGGCCTTGGTGTCAGCGTCGACGATAAAATATTCTTCTTCGATGCCGAAGCTGTAATTCTCAGCCATGTAGCCTCATCAAAGCTTCTTCTTATTATATCGTATATCGGCGTTGCGCCGTTCAGCGCCAATCGCCGCAAGCAGCTTGCACCAGCGCGAGCGCCGCGACCGCGGCGGTATCGGCGCGCAGAATGCGCGGGCCCAGCGACAGGCGGATTACGCGATCGCGCGCAAGCAATGCGCGGCGCTCGTCTTCGGAAAAACCTCCTTCGGGTCCGACCAGCACGGTAAGCTCTCGCGCTTTTACGCGTCGCAGATCTTCGAGCGAAGTACTCGACGTGCTGTCCTCATCGCAGAACACGATCGTGTTCTCCTGTGACGCAAGCCACTTCTGAAATGCCGACGGTTCGTCGATCGCAGGCAGCGCGAGAATTCCGCACTGCTCTGCCGCCTCGATTGCATTCGCGCGCATCCGGTCCATGTTCATTCGATTCACTTGTGTGAATTGGGTCAGCACCGGCGACAATCGAGAAGCTCCCATCTCGACCGCCTTTTGCACCATGTAATCCAGACGGGCCTGCTTGAGCGGGGCAAACGCGTAAGCAGGCCCAAAAGTTTCGGGCTGCGGACGAATTTGTTTTTGCGGCCGTAATACAGCGCCACGCTTGCCGGTTGCGGCAATTCGCGCAAGCCACTCGCCGTCGCGTCCGTTGAAGGCGAGCACTTCCGCGCCATCGCCGAGCCGCATGACTTGCCGCAAGTAATGCGCCTGTTCCGGCGCGAGTTCGGCCTCTTGCGCCGCAGCAAGCGGCGCATCGACAAACAGGCGGGGGCCGCGAAACTCGTATTTCGCCAAGGTTTGGGCTCCGGGCTTCATGCTTGGTAACCTTTTCGCCTCGATATTGCCCTAAGTCACTGGCTTTTGTTACGCCTTACCAGTCATCAGAACCCGGTACCGCATGTACGCTCGCGCCTTGCTCGCAATCGCTCTCGGCCTGCTCCTGTTCGCTGGCGAGCAACGCTTGTTGTTCGCGCAGAGCATGACGATCATGCCGGGCCCGAACGAGCCGCAGCAACCGCAGCAGGGACATCCGTGTCAGGTGGAATTCAACAAGCTGCGCGACGACATCCAGAACAAAGGCAAGTCGCTTCAGGAAGCCGGCAAGCGCAAAGCGCCCGCGAAGGAATTGTGCGCAAGGATCGTGAGCTATTCGAATGCCGAATCGAAGATGCTCAACTTCCTCACCAAGCGTGCGCAGGAATGCGGCGTGCCGCCAGAGGCTGCTGACGGATTGAGGCAGAGCCAGGTGAAAACCGCCGAGTTGCGCACGAGAGTTTGCAGCGCAGCCAACAATCCCGGCCCGGCGCCGCAATCTCCGAGTTCGGGCCTGAGCGGCGCGATCTCGCCGAACACAGGCGTGGTGCCTGAAGCACCGACCGGCGGCGGAATCTTCGATACGCTCTCTGGAAATATTTTGCAGCAATGACGAGTGGCGACCGACGACCGGCAGCACCGGTTGCCGACTCGACCGGCAATTGGGTTGATTTCGCTGCGCCGTCCTGGTCACAGCCTTATCTACGCCTCGCGCGCATCGACCGTCCGATCGGATGGTGGCTGCTGCTCTTGCCCTGCTGGTGGTCGGCGGCGATTGCCGCGCTCGCGCAACGCGCGCAGTGGCCCGACCCGAAACTCATTGCATTGTTTTTGATCGGCGCAATTGTGATGCGCGGCGCCGGCAGTACCTGGAACGACATTCTCGACCGCAAGATCGATGCGCAGGTCGAGCGCACCAGGAGCCGGCCGATTCCGTCGGGGCAAGTGAGTGCAAAGGCGGCGTTCGTATTCGCTATTTTTCTTTCTTTCGTTGGGCTCGCGGTTCTGTTGCAGATGAATCGCTTCGCGATTCTTACAGGCGCTGCTTCGCTGCTGATCGTCGCGGTCTACCCGCTCGCCAAGCGCGTGATCTCGATGCCGCAATTCGTGCTCGGCCTTGCCTTTTCGTGGGGCGCATTGATGGGCTGGGCAGCGGTGTTCGGTTCGCTCGATTGGCGTTCGATCGTGCTTTACGCGGGCACCATCTGCTGGGTCATCGGCTATGACACGATCTACGCGCATCAGGACCGGTCGCGCTAGTCGCGCGCGATGATCTCGCGCTCGCCGCAATAAACATTCTCGTCGATCGAGCGGTTTGCACGCTGGTGCCGAAGACGAATTGCCGTGCGCCGGTTGCGCAAAGCGCTGCGGCGTTTGCGGCGCGGACTGACCGAAACCTTGTTTCGTACCGACGCCGGATTGCACAGGCGGCCATCTTCGCCCGCGATCAAAATCGGCCGGCCAGTGACGCGGCTCCATTTGCGCGCCGCTTCCGCGCTTTCGTCGCTATCTTCCGTCGCTTGCAAAAGCACGCTCAGCGCATCGTCGCTATGCTCCAGCGAGAGAAAAATCATCGGTTCGCAGCCGCCGGGGGCAAGCACGCGTACCGCGACGCCCCGGAATTCGCTGAAGGGAAGCTGCACGCGCATCTGCACGCCGCGCACCGAGCGGCGAAATTCGATGCCGTCGCGCGACACGCCGATCTCGCGGCTACCGCCATCGGCTGCCGGATCTGCCGCCGTGAAAGATACCGGGAGGCGGAGCGGATCGAGCCCGAACAACGGACCCGATCCTTCCCGCGCAATACCGGCTGCGCTTGCCTGACGCCTCAATGCTTGCACTCCCCGCCGGATTTTTCCGGTCGTTGCCGGAACATGGCACGCGAACACAGAGGATCGGCTTAAGGATTTGGGTAAATCTTTTCTGATTCCGCCCGGGAGTGGTGCCGTTTGACGATCATCCTTGACGAAACCTTGCCGCGACCGCGCTTGCAGCGCATAGAAAAAGCCATGACCTCGCAGCCCGACACGCATTATTCCGAACTTCTCCGCCCGTTGCGCGAAGCGGTCGCAGAAGCAGGCAAGCTCGCGCTCACCAAGTTCCGGAGCAACGTGCGCTCATGGAATAAAGAGAATGCGTCGCCCGTCTCGGAAGCAGATCTCGCGGTCGATAATTTCCTGCGTGAGCGGCTCACCGGAATCGATCCTGCGATCGGCTGGCTCTCGGAAGAATCCGTGGACGCTCCCGAGCGGCTGACGAAGGATCGCGTCTGGATCGTCGATCCGATCGACGGGACACGCTCCTTCATTGCCGGGCGCGAAGATTGGGCGGTGTGCGCAGCGCTCGTCGAGCGCGGCAGACCCGTCGCCGCGGCAATCGAATTGCCGGCGACCGGCGAATCATTTGCCGCGATCAAAGGCGGCGGCGCCACGAAAAATGGGCGGAAGATTTCGGCTTCTACCAAAGTTCAACTGGAAGGCGCGGCAATCGCGTGGCCCGCGAAACTGAAAACCACAGCGGCTGCGCTCGGAAATCCCATCGAGGTGCCTAGAATTCACTCGATTGCCGTCAGATTATCGCGTGTTGCGAGCGGAGAGATCGATGGGGCGCTGGCGAGTGCAAATGCGAACGATTGGGACCTTGCCGCTCCAGACCTTTTGGTGCACGAAGCGGGCGGCAGGGTAACCGATGCAGAAGGACGTCTGCCGGTCTATAATCTTGCCCGTCACATTCACGGCGTGCTGGTCGCAGCCGGGAGCGAATTGCACCCGAAGCTCGTTTCCGCGCTCGCCACGTCGTTGAAGTAATCGGGATTGTCGCCGCGATGGCTGCGCAGAAACAACTTCTTCATCTCGTCTTCGGCGGTGAGCTTGCCAAGCTCGACGGCACCGAGTTTCGAGATCTCACCAAGCTCGACATCGTCGGAATCTACCCAAACTATGCGAGCGCGCATCAGGCGTGGAAGGCAAAAGCGCAGCAGACGGTCGATAACGCTTTGATGCGCTACTTCATCGTGCATTTGCACAGGCTGCTCGATCCGGAAACGGACACGGCTGCGCCGCAGAGCTAGCGTGCCGCTTCGCTGTCATGTGGCGTAAAATTCGTACATCGGATGGATTCCGGCGGCTGCTCGGCCGCTCGGTCGCGTTGTACCTAAAATTAGTCTGGAAGACGCAGCGCGTTACCATCGAGCCTGCCGATGCCTATGATTGGATCGACAACGAATTGCCGGTTATATTCACGTTCTGGCACGGGCAGCATTTTCTTACGCCATTCGTGCCGAAGTCGCATCATAAAGCGAAGGTCATGATCTCCCGCTCTTACGATGCCGACGTGAACGCCATCGCGGCAGAGGCGCTCGGTGTCGGAACCATTCGTGGCTCCGGCACGCACCGAAAGAACTTTCACGAGAAAGGCGGCGTCGTCGCTACGCGCCAGATGATCGAAACGCTCGAGCAGGGAATCAACGTCGCGATGACGGCGGACGTGCCGAAGATTTCCCGGCGCGCCGGCCTTGGCATAGTCAGCATTGCAAAACACTCCGGACGTCCGATCTATCCGGGCGCGATCGCGACCAGCAATCGCATCATCATGAAGCGAAGCTGGGACAAGTCCGCGCTGCACCTGCCGTTCGGCCGCGCCGCGCTCGTGCTAGGCGAGCCGGTGATCGTGCCGCGAGACGCCGACAACGAAACGCTCGAGCGGGCGCGCAAGGAAGTCGAAGAGATACTCAATCGCGTGACCGCGCGCGCGGAGGCGCTGGTAGGACGGCCGCCGAAAGCCACGAGCGATGGCGCCTAGGGTCGGCCTCCCACTCACGGTTCGCGCCTATCGCCGGATCACGCGATGGGCCGCGCCGCTGACGGGTTCGATTCTGAACTGGCGGCTGAAGCGGGGCAAAGAGGATCCCGCCCGCATCAATGAGCGGCGTGGAATCGCCAGCATCGAGCGTCCGGCCGGATCGCTGGTCTGGATTCACGGGGCGAGCGTTGGCGAAGTGCTCTCGGTGCTTCCCGTGGTCGAACACATCCGCAAGCAGGGATTCAACGTGCTCGTGACTTCGGGCACCGTCACCGCCGCGCAGATGGCGGCACAGCGCATGCCCGCCGGCACGCTGCACCAGTACATCCCGCTGGATGCCCCGCAGTTCATGAAATCGTTTCTCGATCACTGGCAGCCGGGGCTGGCGCTGATTGCCGAATCCGAATTCTGGCCGAACTTGCTTATCGAAACGGCGGACCGGAACATTCCGCTGGTACTCATCAACGGCAGACTCTCGGAACGCTCGTTCGCGCGCTGGAAAAAAGCAAAGAAGACTGCCCGCTCGATGCTCTCGAACTTCGATCTCTGCCTCGTGCAGGATCATGATGTCGCTGATCGGCTGGTGCAGCTAGGCGCACAGCGGGCGTTCGCCGCAGGCAATCTGAAGTTCGACGTGATGCCGCCACCGGCCGATGCGCACGCCATGCAGGAGATGAAGCGCGCTACTCACAGCCGGCCGGTTTTCCTTGCGGCGAGCACGCATCGCGGCGAAGACGAGTCCGTGATCGGCGCGCATATCGAAGTGATGAGGAAGGTGCCGGATCTGCTCACGATCATCGTGCCGCGCCATCCGGAGCGCGGCGGCGAGATCGTGGAGTTGGTGCAGGATTATCAACTCGCGCCGGCCATGCGCTCGCGCAATCACCTGCCCGACCGCGGCACGCATATCTACGTCGCCGACACCATCGGCGAACTCGGGCTGTTCTACCGGCTCGCGCCGGTCGTATTCATGGGCGGCTCGCTGATCAAACATGGCGGCCAGAATCCGATCGAACCGGCGAAGTTAGAGTGCGCAATGATGCATGGGCCGTACGTTCATAACTTCGCGAGTATCTATTCGGAGTTGAACCGCCAGCGCGCGGCAGCGACCGTCACCGATACGCATTCGTTAGCCACGAGCCTGCTGCGGCTGCTCGACGATCCGGGACTCGTGGGCGCGATGACACAAGCTGCGCAAGCGACAGTCCTTCCGCTCTCAGGCGCGATGAGCCGCACCGCGAACGCGATCGAGCCCTATCTCGTACAACTTCGGTTCGGGCAGTAACGCCATGTCCTTGCTTCGCGCACCGGAATTCTGGTGGCGGAAGGCGGGACCGCTTGCCGCGCTGCTTTATCCTGCCGGTACGATTTACGGCGCCATCGCTAACAAGCGCATGGCGCGCGACGGCTATAGGGCGAAAATTCCGGTGATCTGCATCGGCAACCCGACACTCGGCGGGGCTGGCAAAACGCCAACGGCAATCGCACTCGGAGAATGGCTGAAGCGCGAAGACAAAAAACCGTTTTTCCTGACCCGGGGCTATGGCGGGAGCGAAGCGGGCCCGCTGCTCGCCGATCTTTCCAAACACGACGCAAACGCAATCGGCGATGAGGCGCCGCTTCTCGTCACCGTGGCGCCCACGGTTATCGCACATGACCGCGCGGCGGGAGCGAAGCTCGCGGAAGAGCGTGGCGCCGAGGTCATTGTAATGGACGACGGATTTCAGAACCCGTCGCTCACGAAAGACTTCTCTATTCTCGTCGTCGATGGTGCGCGCGGCATCGGCAACGGCCTCGTGTTTCCTTCAGGCCCGCTTCGCGCGCCGTTAGAGCCGCAGTTGAAACGCGCGCAGGCGATGATTGTTATCGGCGCAGGCGAAGCCGGAGAAAAAGCCGCGCGTCTGGCAACCGAACGCGGATTGAAGGTATTTCGCGGAGAACTCGCTTCCGATCCGGAATCCGCCGCCGCGCTCAAGAGCAAGCGCGTGCTTGCCTTTGCCGGAATCGGCGCACCGGAAAAATTCTTCCGCTCGCTCGAAGCGGCCGGCGCAATCGTCGCCGAGCGCAGAAGTTTCGGCGACCATCACCGCTATTCCGGCGCGGAAGCCACGGAACTGCTCGCAAAAGCAACGGCAGGCGGCCTCGAACTCGTCACCACCGAAAAAGATCTCGCGCGGATGCGCGACGACATCGCGCTCGTTGCCCTGTATGCGAAGTCCAGCGTGCTCCGAGTGCGGCTTGCGCTCGATGACGAGAGCGGTCTGTGCGCGGCGATACGAAACGTATTGAAAATCTAGCGCTGGCTGCCGTGCCGCCGCGCCATCACCGCCTCAGGCGTGGCATAGGCTTCCTGCAAATCCACGCTCCAGTATTTCAACTCATCAAGCGGGATCGGCGTGCCGGTAACCGCGCAACGCACATAGCTGCCCGGACGAACGATACGGTAGTCGCCGTCGAGATAGCGCAGCTCGGCTTCGCCGGCGGCCAAAGGTGTGCGTTCGAAGCGGTTCATGATGGATAATATATGGAACGATTGAGGCCAGAGCGCAAAAGGAAATTTCCCGCCTCACGCAATCGTTGACGGCTACTCGCCGAACAGGCTGCCTTGTTTCGATATTTTCGCGGGCGTGGCCGTTTTTTTAGGCGCTGTTCCAGACACGACCGCGCCGAAACGGCCGTCTTTCAGCTCGATTTCGAGTGTCAGACCAGGGCTCGCGCTGGCTGCCGATGCCAGCGGATGCCCATCAGACCCGCGCACCAGCGCGAAGCCGCGATCGAGCACGCTTTTGTGGCTGAACGAATTGAGCAACTGCCCGAGTGAGGTAATGCGTGCCTTACGCATTTCAATATCGCGGCGTGCATGCTGAAGAATCACGTCCCGGGCACGCGCCGCGCGTTCAGACGCGCCGCGCACACGGTCGCTTTGCCTCGCGATAAGCGATTTCAAACCCGCCGGTGTATGGCGCGCGGCAATGTTCGAGAAATCGACGCGGTGCGCATGCGCGTTGGCGCGCAGCGCTCGTGGCAACGCCGCCGCGCTGGCGTCGAGCCGCTGCCGCGGCATCGCGAGCAGGTTGTCGAGCGAGGGCACGCCGCGCGCGAGCCCGCGCAATTCCGTCTTGAGGCGTTCGATCATGCGCGACCAGCACGACACGAGACGCGTGGCACGGTCGCGCGACAACGCGATCAATTCGCTGCGCACCGGCACCGCCATTTCGGCGGCAGCGGTCGGCGTCGGTGCGCGGCGGTCGGCGGCGAAATCGATCAGCGTAAAATCGGTTTCATGGCCGACCGCGGAAATCAGCGGAATGCTGCTCGCAGCCGCGGCGCGCACCACGACTTCGTCGTTGAAGCCCCAGAGATCTTCAAGCGAACCGCCGCCTCTAGCTACGATCAGCACATCCGGGCGCGGCATGGCGCCGGTTTGGCTCATCGCATTGAAGCCTTCGATCGCGTTCGCGACTTCCGCGCCACTGGTTTCGCCTTGCACGCGCACCGGCCAGACCAGCACATGACGCGGAAAGCGGTCCGACAACCGATGCAGAATGTCCCGGATCACCGCGCCGGTCGGCGACGTGATCACGCCGATGACGCGCGGCAGGTAAGGCAGCGGTTTTTTCCGCGCCTCATCGAACAGGCCTTCGGCTGCGAGCTTCTTCCTGCGCTCCTCCAGGAGCGCCATCAGCGCCGACGCCCGCGGGCTCGAGGGCGTCGATCACGATCTGGTAGCTCGACTTGCCGGGATAGGTCGTGACCTTGCCGGTCGCGATCACCTCCATGCCTTCTTCGGGCTTGAAGCGCATGCGCGCGAACGCGCCCTTCCATATGATGGCGTCGATCTTGGCGCTGTCGTCTTTCAGGCTGAAATAGACGTGGCCCGAAGAGTGCGGGCCACGATAGCCGGAGATCTCGCCGCGCAGCCGCACATAGGGAAACGCCTCTTCCACGGTCCGCTTCAAGGACTGGGAAAGTTCGGAAACGCTGATTTCCGGCAGATTGGTCGGCGCTGTGGATGCGGGCATTCGCGACTCTAACTGGGCATCCCGCCATGATACATCAAGCGGCTTTCCCATGCTCAATCTGGTCGCAGTAAATGAATGTGTTTTTGATTGGTTCCGGCGGACGCGAACATGCGCTTTCCTGGAAGATCGCTGCGAGCCCGCTCC
This sequence comes from Hyphomicrobiales bacterium, assembly GCA_016713235.1. Taxonomy (GTDB): domain Bacteria; phylum Pseudomonadota; class Alphaproteobacteria; order Rhizobiales; family Xanthobacteraceae. Next base: position 231,760 of record JADJPN010000001.1, read on the forward strand.
TGACCAAGCTCTACGCCGCGCCGGGGAATCCCGGGATCGCGCAGGACGCCGAGATCGTAACGCTCAAGATCGAGGATCATGCGGCGGTAATTTCCTTCTGCAAGGAAAAGAAGATCGATCTCGTCGTGATCGGGCCGGAGGCACCGCTCACGGCGGGCCTGGCGGACGCGCTGCTCGCTGCCAAGATCAAAGTGTTCGGCCCGCAGAAAATTCCGGCGACGCTGGAAGGTTCGAAATCCTTCACCAAGCGTCTTTGCGCCGACCATAACATCCCGACCGCCGCCTTCATCGAAACCACGAGCCGCGCTGAAGCGCGCGCGTATATCGAGCAGCATGGCGCGCCAATCGTGCTGAAAGCCGATGGCCTGCATGCCGGCAAGGGCGTGATTGTCGCGATGGACAAGCAAGAAGCGCTGATGGCAGTCGATCAGGTTTTTGCCATGAGCAGTAATGGCAGCGGCGATGCGCCAGTCGTGATCGAAGAGTTTCTGGAAGGCGAGGAAGCGAGCTACTTCTGTTTCGTGCATGGCGAGCAGGTATTGCCGCTCGCCTCCGCACAAGACCACAAGCGCGTGTTCGACAACGACCAGGGACCGAACACCGGCGGGATGGGTGCCTATTCGCCCGCGCCGGTTTTTACGAACGAGATCGAGCGCGAAGTGCTCGAGAAGATCGTGCGGCCCACGGCGCGCGCACTTGCGAAGGCCGGCACGCCATATTCCGGCGTGCTCTATATCGGGCTGATGATCACAAAAGATGGACCGAAGCTGATCGAGTATAACGTGCGCTTCGGCGATCCGGAGTGTCAGGTCCTGATGCCGCGCATGAAGGACGACGTCCTGACCTTGATGCTCGCCACCGCCAACGGCGAACTCGACAAGTCGAGCGTGCGCTGGCGCGACGAAGTGGCGATCACCGTCGTATTCGCCAACAAGGGCTATCCCGGCGCGTATAAAAGCGGTGCGGAAATTCGCGGCATTGAAAAAGCGAATGCAGTCGAAGGCGTCACTGTGTTTCACGCCGGCACCAAAAGCGAAGGCGGCAAGATCGTTTCCAACGGCGGGCGCGTGTTGAACGTGACCGCGCTCGGGAAAAGCGTCACCGAAGCGCGCGAACGTGCGTATAAGGCAATCGCGTTGATCGACTGGCCGGAAGGCTTCTACCGCAGCGATATCGGCTGGCGAGCGATTGCGCGCGAAAAGCAGAAATGAAAGACTTCGCGGCAAGGAGCTTGCCGCATGAAGGACCTTGCCGACCTCTTCCCCGGATTTGAATCGCATTGGATCGATACGTCAGCGGGCAAGCTGTTCGCACGCTCCGGCGGCGACGGGCCGCCGCTTCTGATGATCCATGGTTTTCCGCAAACGCATGTCGAGTACCATACGATCGCGCCTGCGCTTGCGAAGAAGTTCAAGCTGATCCTGCCGGACCTGCCGGGCTATGGCTGGAGCGAGGTTTCGAAGAGCGACGCAACGCACGCGCCCTATACCAAGCGCGCGATGGCGGTGGCGCTGATCGAACTCATGGAGAAGCTCGGTCATGTGCACTTCGATGTGATCGGGCACGACCGCGGCGGACGCGTCGGCTATCGCATGGCGCTCGATCATCCCGGACGCGTCGCGAAACTCGCGGTGCTCGACATTATTCCCACGCTCGATATGTGGCGTGGCATGGACGCGCGGCGCTCGATGGTGGTCTATCACTGGCCGTTTCTCGCGCAGCGCGAGCCGCTTCCCGAAATGCTGATCTCCAAAGCGCCGATCGAATATCTCGAATGGACGTTAGGAAGCTGGTCGCCGGACGGCCTCAAGAAATTCGATCCGCGAGCGCTCGATCACTATCGCGCCTTTTTCGCTGATCCTTCGCGCATTCATGCCTGCTGCGAGGACTACCGCGCCGGACAATCGACCGACGTCAAGTTCGACGAAGAAGACTTCAAAGCGGGAAAAATGATCACCTGTCCTACGCTTGCGCTCTGGGGCACGCGCGGCATCCCGAACTCCGGCGGCGACCCGCTCGCGATCTGGCGGCAATGGGGCACGAAGATCGAAGGCCGCGCCATCGACTGCGGGCATTTTCTACCGGAGGAGAAACCGGCGGAGACTGCGGAAGCGCTTCTGGAATTTTTCACCCGCGCTTAAGAAAGCGCCCGCGCGTTCCGCGCTGCGAAGCGCTTGCGGGGGTGTAAAGCCCAGGCATCCGTGGCTATAATTTGCCAAAGCCAGGAAGAATTTCAGGGCAGGAAATGACCGAGTTCAATCGCCAGGATGCCTTCTCCGGAACGAAAGATGTCGTGGAGGCGCTTGCCTTCGACGCGGGCCGCCTCGAAGAATATCTGACGAAGACCGTTCGCGGCTTTGCCGGACCGCTCACCATCAATCAGTTCAAGGGCGGGCAGTCGAACCCGACCTATCAGCTGGTGACGCCGGCGCGCAAATACGTGCTGCGCCGCAAGCCGCCGGGAAAGCTCCTGCCCTCCGCGCATGCCGTCGACCGCGAATACAAAGTGATGGCAGCGCTGGGCGCGCAAAAATTTCCGGTGCCCGAAGCCCTCGTCTATTGCGAAGACGAATCGATTACCGGCACCGCTTTCTACGTGATGTCGTTCGAGCAAGGCCGCATCTTCTGGGAACTGCACATGCCGGATTCGAACCCGGCCGAGCGCACTGCGATCTGGGACGCGCAGAACGCGACCATTGCGCAGCTGCATTCGCTGGAGCCAGAGAAAATCGGTTTGAGCGATTACGGCAAAGGCGAAGACTATGTCGCGCGTCAGGTCGCGCGCTGGTCCAAGCAATATGTTGCGTCGAAGACCGACGACATCCCGGAGATGGACAAGCTGATGCGCTGGCTGCCGGAGCATCTGCCAAAGCAGCAAGCCGTGCGCGTCGTGCACGGCGATTTCCGCCTCGACAACATGATCATCCGCCCCGACAAGAACGAAGTCATGGCCGTGATCGACTGGGAGCTGTCGACGCTCGGCGACCCCATGGCGGATTTCACCTATCACATGATGGGCTGGCACATGCCGAGCGCGAAGTCCGGCACCGGCACGGGTTCGCTGAAGGACCGCGACCTGAAGGCGCTCGGCATTCCGAGCGCGGAGGAATACGCAGCGCTTTACGCAACGCGCACCGGGTTCGATCCGCGCGGGCGCGATATCGACGTTTACATGGCCTATAATTTCTTCCGCATCGCCGGCATTTTGCAGGGCATTCTGGGCCGGGTGCGCGACGGCACGGCGGCGAATGCAAATGCCTCGACGATGTCGCGGCAGGTGCAGCCGCTCGCCGCGACGGCATGGCATTTCGCGGAGCGCGCGGGCGCCTGAGCACCGCGCTATAGTCATTGCATGCTGGATTTCTTCAGACGGCTGACCGAAAAGAAACCTTCACGCGTCGCGCTGGCGCTCGGCTCCGGGGGTGCGCGCGGGCTCGCGCATATTCCCGTGTTAGAGGCCTTCGACGAACTCGGTATCACACCCTCCGCAATCGCCGGCTGTTCCATGGGTGCGGTGATGGGCGCCGGCTATGCCGCCGGCATGAGCGGCAAGGAAATCCGCGCATTCTCGCTCGAGTCTCTTCGCAAACAGGGCGACTTCGCCTGGAGACTCATCACAGTTCAATGGGAAAGCCTGCGCGAACAGTGGCGCGAAAAGCGTTCGTTCTCCGAGTTCTCGATGCAGGTAGAGGCGACGGGCGTCGCCCAGGAATTTCTGCCCGCGGCGCTGCCGAAAACCTTCGAGGAATTACGCATCCCGCTCGCTGTCGTCGCCACCGATCTTCACGCACGCCGCGAGGTCGTTTATCGCTCCGGCCTGCTTCGACGCGCGGTGGCCGGATCGATGGCGATACCGGGCGTTTTGCGGCCCGTGGAATTCGAAGGCCGTGTCCTGATCGACGGTGGCGCGCTCCATCCGTTGCCCTTCGACTTGTTGCGCAAGGACGCAGACATCGTGGTCGCGGTCGATATCACCCGGCTCCGCGACGTGCCGAACAGAATTCCCGACCCGGTTCCGTTGCTGTTCCTGGCGGGCGACATCATGACCCACTCGATCGTCTCGGAGAAATTGAAGTCGGGCGCGCCAGACATCCTGCTCAGGCCGAACGTAAGCGCCTTCGATTCACTCGACTTCGGGCGCGCGATGCCGATCCTCAAAGCCGCCGATCCGATCAAGGAAGAGTTGAAACGAAAGCTCGGCGCACTGCTCGGCGCATAGTCAGCGCTTCGCCGCGAAGAACTCTTTCAGCAGCGTCGACGCTTCAACCCCGCCGATGCCGCCATAGACCTCCGGCTTGTGATGGCAGGTCGGCACATTGAAGAAGCGCACGCCGGACTCCACCGCCCCGCCCTTCGGATCGCTTGCGCCAAAATAGAGCCTGCGGATACGCGCGAACGAAATCGCAGCGGCGCACATGGTGCAGGGCTCGAGCGTTACATAGAGATCACAACCAATCAGCCGCTCGCTCGAAATTTTCCTGGCGGCGGCGCGCAGCGCCAGCACTTCCGCATGTGCAGTCGGGTCGCGGTCGCGCAGCGTACGGTTCCCGGCTTTTGCCAGCACCTCGCCATCGCGGGCGATCACGCAGCCGACCGGCACTTCGCCGGCCTCCGCCGCGGCCTTCGCCTCGGCGAGCGCAATTCCCATGAAATCCGGTGCGGCCAAACTCGTCTCTCCGCGCATGCCGTGGTAGCAGGGTGCGAATTCGCACGAAGCATCATGACCCGCAAGACACCCACCGAAAATTCGTCCGGCGAGCGTATCGCAAAAGTGATCGCACGCGCCGGTCTCGCTTCGCGCCGCGAAGCAGAGGCCTGGATCGAGGCCGGCCGCGTCAAGCTCAATGGCGAGGTTTTGACGACGCCTGCCGTCACGGTTTCCGCATCCGACCGGATCGAGATCGACGGCGCGCCGCTGCCGACACGCGAGCGCACGCGGCTGTTTCTCTATTACAAGCCGCGCGGGCTCGTGACCACGAACCCGATCCCGAAGGACGGCCGACGATCTTCCAAAGGCTGCCCAAGGATTTGCCGCGCGTGGTGAGCGTCGGGCGGCTCGACATCAATTCGGAAGGCTTGCTGCTGCTCACCAACGACGGCGGGCTTTCGCGCATTCTCGAATTGCCCTCGACCGGCTGGCTGCGCAGCTACCGCGTGCGCGCCAACGGACGCACCGACCAGCAGCGGCTGAACTCGCTGAAGAAAGGCGTAACCGTCGAAGGCGTTTCCTATGGTCCGATCGAAGCGACGCTGGACAGCGAAAAAGGCGCGAACCAGTGGCTCACGGTCGGCATCCGCGAAGGCAAGAACCGCGAAGTTCGTAGAGTGCTCGAATATATCGGTCTCAGGGTGAACCGCTTGATCCGGGTTTCGTTCGGGCCGTTCGAGCTTGGCGATTTGCAGGAAGGCGCCGCGGCGGAAGTGCCGATGCGCGACCTGCGCGAACAGCTTGGCGAAGAACTGGAGAAACTCTCGCGAAGCGACTTCGAAGCGCCGCTGCGCGAAGCAAAACGGCCCGAACGGAAAACGCTTTCCCTGAAAAAATCCGAACAGAAAAATCTGGAACAAAAGAAGCAACCGCGCGACTTTCGTGGAAAGCGCGAAGGGCGTAGCGACGAAAGAACCGACAAGTTCGAACACGGCAAGCCACCGCGCGATTTTCGCGGAAAGCGCGAAGGGCGTGGCGATGAAAGAACGGACAAGCTCGAACGCGGCAAGCCGCGTAAGTTCGGTGACAAGAGCCCTCGCCGCGACTTCGACAAGCCGGGTCCGAAAACGCCGCGCGGCAAGCAGAACGTCCGCCGGGGCAGCAAACGCACGCCATTCCGCGCGCCGAAGGGCAAACGCTAGATGCGCGTGACCGGCGGCAGCTTCGGCGGGCGCGTGCTGAAAGCGCCCTCCTCCAACAGCATTCGCCCCACCTCCGACAAGCTGCGGCAGGCGGTGTTCAATATTCTTGCGCATGCCTATGGCAATCCGGCGGATAGCGGACGCGTGCTCGATCTTTTCTCCGGCACCGGCGCGCTCGGAATCGAAGCGCTCTCGCGCGGCGCGGCCTTCACGCTGTTCGTGGAAGAAGCCGCGGAAGCGCGCGCCCTGATCCGCACGAACGTGGAGACGTTGCAACTTACCGGCGTCACCAAGATTTTCCGGCGCGATGCCACCAAGCTCGGTCCGCGCGGCGCGTTCGAGCCGTTCACACTCGTCTTTTGCGATCCGCCTTATGGCAAAGGCTTCGCCGAAAAAGCGCTCGCCTCCGCGCGCGAAGGCGGATGGCTGGCGGATGACGCGCTGCTCGTCGTCGAAGAAGCGGTAGACGCGAAATTTGCGGCGCCGGAAGGCTTCGAAGTGCTGGAGCGGCGCGAGTACGACGATACGGAGATCGTGTTCCTTCGCCTAGCGCCTGCCGAATAGCTTCTCGATATCGAAGAGCTTGATCTCGACGTAAGTCGGGCGGCCGTGATTGCACTGGCCGGCGTTTTCGGTGCGCTCCATTTCGCGCAACAGCGCATTCATTTCTTCGGGCTTAAGCCTCCGTCCGGCACGCACCGAACCGTGACAGGAAATGCGGCTTGCGACGCTGAGCAGATTTCGCTCGAGCGGCAAGGCATCATCCCATTCGGCGATGTGTTCGGCGAGATCGCGCACGAGGTCCTGCGTGTCCGCGTCCCCAAGCAGCGCCGGGGTTTCGCGCACGAGCACCGCGCCCTGCCCGAACGGCTCGAGCACAAGACCGAGTTTCGCAAGCTCTTCGCCGCGCGCAACAATCGCCGCGGCATCGGATGCATCGAGCTCGACCACGGCAGGCACGAGCAACAACTGACGCGAGATCCCTTTTTCCTCGAGCGCGCGTTTCAGCTTTTCGTAGACGATGCGCTCGTGCGCCGCATGCTGATCGACAATGACGAGGCCGTCGGCCGTCTGCGCGACGATGTAGGTCTCATGCAACTGCGCACGAGCGGCGCCCAGCGGCCGTTCGAGATCGGCCTGTAATACGGGCGCAAGATCGGCGCGTGCATCCGCGCTCGGCTGCGCGATGGTTTCGAACGCAGCCTGCGCCGCTTCCGCGAGACCGCTGCGATACGGCGACGCGGCGCCGCGCCAGGCCGTTGAAGAATGCGAACCTGATTGCGGACGCGCGAAAGAAACCAGACGATCCGCGCCGGTCGTGGCGCTGCGCCGCGCACCACCCGACAGCGCGTCCTGCAATGCGCGAACGACGAGCCCACGCACAAGGGATGGATCGCGGAAGCGCACTTCGGCTTTCGCCGGATGCACGTTCACGTCGACCTCATGCGGATCGAGCTCGATGAAGAGTGCGGCCACCGGATAACGCCCGGAATGAAGGAGATCGGCATAACCGCCGCGCAGCGCGCCCATTAACACCTTGTCGCGCACCGGACGCCCGTTCACGAACAGATACTGCGAAAGCGAATTGGCCTTGGAGAAGGTCGGAAGGCCCGCAAGGCCGGAGAGCCGCACGCCTTCCCGCTCGGCGTTTACCGGCACCGTGTTCGCGCGTGCATCGCCCCCGATCACGTCGGCAAGCCGCGCGGCAATTCCGTCTTCGTCTGAGCCGCGCGCCGGATACTGAATGACGCGCTCGCCGGCGATCATCGTGAAGGCAATTTCGGGTTTGGCCAATGCAAGGCGGCGGACGACGTCGATGGCAGCAGTGGTCTCCGCCTGTTCGCTTTTGAGAAACTTCAGCCGTGCGGGCGTCGCGTAAAACAGATCGCGCACTTCCACGCGCGTTCCCTCGGCGAGCGCCGCCGGACGAATCTCCGACTTTTCCCCGCCTTCCACACGGATCTCAATCGCGGAATCGCTGCCACGCGCACGGGTTGCGATGGAAAGCCGTGCCGCCGCGCCAATCGAAGGCAGCGCCTCGCCGCGAAATCCGAGCGTCGAAATATTCAGCAGGTCCTCGCTGTCGAGTTTCGAGGTGGCGTGACGCTCGACGCAGAGCGCGAGATCCTCCGCGCTCATGCCGCCGCCATTGTCGGAGACACGGATCAATTCGCGCCCGCCGCCGGAAATCACGACTTCCACGCGGGTTGCGCCGGCGTCGATCGCGTTTTCCGCAAGCTCTTTGACGACCGAAGCCGGCCGCTCGATCACTTCACCCGCGGCGATGCGGTTGACGACAGTTTCGGGAAGCTGGCGGACGGGCATGATGTGCGACTCGGGAACCAGCGCGGATTGTAGCCGACGGCGCGCCCGCCGCGCTAATCGAAGTCTGGCCGGCCGCGGCGGTTCTTCACTTCCGAGCGGCGCTTCTTGCCCTCGATACGGCGCTTCTTCGAGGCGAGCGTCGGCCTCGTTTTGCGGCGGACTTTCGGCACGACGGCCGCGCGCTCGAGCAACTCCACGAGGCGTGCACGGGCGTCGTCACGATTGAGTTCCTGCGTGCGGAAGCGGTCGGCTGAAATCAGAATTACACCTTCGCGCGTCAGGCGCTGGCCGGCCAGCTTTTCCGCACGCGCTTTCATGCCTGGCGGAATATTCGGCGAACCGCGCAGATCAAAACGTAATTGAACGGCGGTCGAAAGCTTATTGACGTTCTGCCCGCCGGGACCGGACGAGCGCACGAAGGTTTCTTCGAGTTCGCGCTCGTCAATCGCGATATGCGGCGTGATCTCGATCATCTCGGGCATTTACTTGTCTTCCGCGAGATATTTCTTGGCGAGGATTTTTCCTTCCTCGACCGCAGGCTGGTCATACGGGTTCACGCCGAACAGTGCGCCTGCGAAAATGGTTTCCAGCATGAAGTGCATGAGAATTGCACCGAGCGTGAACGCATCGAGCTGTTTGACTTCAAGCGCACGGATGGGGAGCGAATGCTTCGCAAGCGTGTCGGTCGTCGCACGCGCCTGCGCGGCGACCAGCGCGCCAACGGTCCTGTTCGCAAAAGCCGGCTCGCCTGCAAGCGCGGCCAACTCAGCATCCAACCGCAAGCCGTGCCCCTTGGTCGCGACGGAAAGAACGGAGAAAAACTTGTCGTGCGGACCCGCAAGCCATAGCTGCAACTGGCTGTGCTGATCCACCGGACCGATCGAGCCGAGCGGCGTCGTACCCTTGCCATCCTTGCCGAGGCTCTCTCCCCAAAGCTGCATCCACCAGCGGGTGAGCCGTTCGAAACGGTCGCCGTAAGCGAGCAATACGGAGAGTGGCAAACCTGCTTCTCTCGCGGCTACGCTTAAGGCAGCACCCGCGGCTGGCGCGATGTCGGCCGGCGCAGCGCCGCGCAGAATGGGCGCCAGGGTCGCTGCTGCGCCAGCACGCAGTGCGCGGATATCGACATCGGCAAGCAATGCCGGAAGCAGGCCAACATTGGTCAGCGCCGTGAAGCGGCCGCCGACACCGGTATCGTGATCGAGCATTTCGCAGCCGAATTTGCCGAGAAGCGCGCGAAGGCCGTTCCTGCCCGCCGCCTGTAAAGGTTCGGAAATTCCGAAGAGATGTTTTGCGATCTTATTCTCGAAGCCGTTTTTCTTCAGCGCGCCGATCACGGCGATCGCCTGCACCAGCGTCTCGCCGGTGCCGCCCGATTTCGAGATCGCGACGAAACGCGCCGTTTCCAGCGGCAACTCGGAAAGAACCTCTTCGAGACTTAAAGGATCGAGATTGTCGAGAAAATGCAGCTTCGGCATGCGGCGCAGATCACCGACGCCGGGCACGTTGTATCCGCCAAGTTGCGCGAGCGTCTGGCCGCCGAGACTGGAGCCGCCCGTCCCCAGAAAAACGACATCCGTCGAATCCCGGAGCTTCGCGGCCAGCGCTTCGATCGCGCGGAGGTCTTCGGTGCGTTCGGGAAGGCGCAGCAATGCGAGCGTGTTCTTCTCGTAAGCCGTGCGCATGTCGGCAAGCGCCGGGCCGAGCCGCTGCAAATTTCGTTCGAAAGCAGGTTGCGTGATGCCGCCGGTGAAGGCGCGGCTGATATCCTGCGAAAACGGCCCGCTCATCTTGCGCCTTCGGTCCTTCCCCGCTGCCATTTCATCGCGAGCGACGCTGCGAGCACGACTGTGGTGATCGCAATGATAAATACGGTGCTGATCGCGTTCACTTCCGGCGTCACGCCGAGCCGCACCTGACTGTAAATCCGCATCGGCAAGGTCGTGTTTCCGGGGCCCGCAGTGAAGTTTGCGATGACAAGATCGTCGAGCGAGAGCGTGAAAGCAAGAAGCCAGCCCGCCGCCACGGCGGGAAGAATGACCGGCAAAGTCACCGAAAAGAAGGCGCGGAGCGGCGTCGCGCCAAGATCCAGCGCCGCTTCTTCAAGACTATGGTCGAAGGTCATCAGCCGCGACTGCACGATCACCGCGACAAAGCACATCGTGAAGGTGACGTGCGCAAGCGCCACGGTCCAGAAACCGCGCTCGAAGTCGATCGCGACGAACAGCAGCAGAAGCGCGAGGCCGGTGATCACCTCCGGCATGACAAGCGGCGCGTAAACGAGGCCCGCGAACAGCGTTCGGCCCCGAAATGCGCCGGACCGCACCAATGCCAGCGCGGCCAGCGTGCCGAGCACGGTTGCGAGCGTGGCGGCGACCGCCGCCACCTTGAGGCTGACCCAGGCGGCATCCATCAGCGCCTGATTTTGCAAAAGCCCCTGATACCAGCGCGTGGACCAGCCGCCCCAGACCGTGACAAGCCGCGAGTCGTTGAAGGAATAGACCACCAGAAGAAAGAGCGGGACGTAGAGAAATGCGATGCCGGCCGCGAGCGCGGTGAGCGTGACCGGCGACAGCCCTTTGCGCATCGCCATCTCAGCGGCTTTCCAGTTCGCGCAGCTGCATGCGCTGATAGATCAGGATCGGGATCAAGAGCACGAGCAGAATGAGAATCGCGAGCGCAGAGGATATCGTCCACGAACGGTTTACCGCGAACTCGTTCCAGACCGTACGCCCGATCATCTGCGTATCGGAGCCGCCCAGCAGATCCGGGATTACGAACTCGCCGACGGCGGGAATGAAACATAGCAGCGCGCCGGCGACGACGCCGGGTGCAGAGACAGGAACCGTGACGCGCCAGAATGCCTGCGCCGGCGTCGCGCCGAGATCGGCGGCGGCCTCCAACAAGGAATCGTCCATGCGCTCCAGCGCCGCATAAAGCGGCAGCACCATGAACGGGAAATAGGAATAGACCATGCCGATCACGACCGCGACGTTGGTCGAAAGAATTTCCAGCGGTTGCGAGATCACGCCCAGCGAAAGCAGCGACTGGTTGAGTAACCCCTCGCGCGAAAGAATTCCGATCCAGGCATAGACGCGGATCAGGAACGACGTGAAGAACGGCAGGATTACCAGCAGCAGAAGTATCGGGCGCAGGCCGCGCGGCGAACGCGCGATCGCATAGGCAACCGGATAGCCGACGATGATGAGGATCGCCGTCGCAAGCGCCGCCAGCAGGACGCTCTGCATATATGAGTAAACATAAAGCCAGTCGCTGAGCACGAAGAAATAGTTCTCGAAATCGAGCGCGGCTACATGATCGCGTAGCGCGGTCCAGCCTTCGCTGAAGTTCAGTACCGGCACGTAAGGCGGCTGCGCCACTGCGTCGTCGGAAAGACTGATCTTGAACACGATCAGGAACGGTAGCAGGAAGAATGCGGCAAGCCAGAGAAACGGCACCGCTACCGTCAGTCTTGCAAAAATGCTGCGCCGCCCGATGCTCATTTGCGCTTCAGCTTTTCAGCAGAACGCCGGCATCCGGCGTCCATGAGAGATAGACGTTATCTTCCCAATCGATCGGCGGCTCGATCTGGCGGGAGAGATTTGTCTTCGCGGCCTTGAGCACGAGGCCGTTCTGGAGGTGCACATGATAAACCGAAAGATCGCCGAGATAGGCGATGTCGTAGACCACGCCCTGCGCGCAGTTCGCGTGAACTTCGGAGAGCGGCTCCTTGCCGATGCGGATTTTCTCGGGCCGCAGCGCAACCGCGACGGTATCGCCGGCCCTCACATCGGAGAATTGAGATAGCCGCAGCTCGGCGTCGAGCGCCGCCGATTTCAGCGCAATGTCGCCCGGCGTCACGCGCTCGACCACCGCTTCGATAATGTTGATGTCGCCGACAAACTCCGCGACATAGCGGCTGTTCGGCTGCTCGTAGATTTCCGCCGGGGTCGCGACCTGCACCAGCTTGCCATGATCCATCACCGCGATGCGGTCGGCGACCGTCATCGCCTCCTCCTGATCGTGGGTCACGATGATGAAGGTGGTGCCGATGCGCTGCTGCAAATCCATCAACTCGAACTGTGTCTGCTCGCGCAGCTTCTTGTCGAGCGCGGCCATCGGCTCATCCAGCAGAAGAACCTTCGGCCGCTTGGCGAGCGAACGGGCAAGCGCCACGCGCTGGCGCTGGCCGCCCGAAAGCTGATGCGGCTTTCGCTTCTCGAAGCCATGCAGATTGACGAGTTTCAGCATCTCGTCGACCAGCGCCGCGATCTTCGCTTTCGGCATGCGCTCCTGCTTCAGGCCGAAGGCGATGTTGTCCGCGACGGACGGGTGCGGAAACAGCGCGTAAGACTGAAACATCATGTTCACGGGGCGCCGATACGGCGGCACCCCGGAAAGATCTTTCCCCGCGAGCATGACCTTGCCTTCGCTCGCTTCCTCGAAGCCGGCGAGCATCCGCATCAAGGTCGTCTTGCCGCAACCCGAAGGCCCGAGCAGCGCGAAGAATTCCCGCTCGTAGATGTCGAGCGACACGCCGTCGATCGCAACCACGTCGCCGTAGCGCTTCACGACATTCTGGAATCGGATGAGCGGCTGGGCCGACGAATCGGCCCAGGGCGCAAATTTTCGCCGGACGCTTTGCGGCTTCTGCGGCTTGCTCGGTTGCGAATCCATAATCTCTTCGGGCACCAGCGCTGCGGTCTGCTTAGCGGGGAAAGCAGCCCTTCACAACAGAACCGCCGCTCACGCGGCGTTCCGCACCGAGAGCACCGTCAACGAACGCCAGCCGCCGGACGGCGTCTGAAATTCGATGGACTGGCTGACGGACAAACCGATCAGCGCGGCACCGACGGGAGTGAGCACACTGATCGTCGCCGCGTCTTTTCCAGCGTCTTCCGGATAGACCAGCTTCGCGATGCGGATCTGGCCGGAAATATCGTCGCGAAATTCGACTTCCGAGCCCATGCTGACGAGCCCCGGCAGGTACTCAAAGTCCTCGATCAGATGTGCGCGTTCCACTTCGCGCGCCAGAAACTCCGAAGTCTCCGGAAATTTCTCGAATGCAACGGCGGCCAGGTGCTCAAGCCGCTCGGAATCGCGGCGGGTGATCGCGATCGGGGGCAGATCCATGTTGAAGTAGCGAGCCATTTTCATTTCTCCTTACGCGCTGCGTGCAAAACGCAGGACGCGAGTCGTTTTGGCGGACGGACCGCCTGGTCGAGACAGAATTTTTTGGAAACAGAACGATAGTCCCGGACGGCACGCAGCCGGCCGGGTTACGCGCCCGCGTGCAGCTGGCCCGCGCGGAAAAGTCTACGATTGAGACGGATCGCGTTGTTCATGCCCACGAAGGTAAGACCGCAGGGCAGATTGTCAATGCGCGTTAATGCGCCGCCGCCGAGGCGTCCATGCGCGGCCGCTCCAGGAGCGGCACAAACAAGCATGCGACGCAGAAGAACACCGAAAGCAAAAGAAAAATATCGGCGAAAGCGAGCACCATCGCCTCCCGCTGCACCATGCCGGCGATCTTCTTCAGCGCGGCCAGTTCCGCATCTGAGCCCAGCGTCGCCGAGAAGCTCTGCGTCATACCCTGAAGCGTTTCAATCGCGATCTGGCGGCTCCATGTTATCCGCTCGTTCAACTGGGCGATATGAACATCCGTGCGCGTGGTCAGCATGGTGTTGATGATCGCAAGCCCCACCGCGCCGCCGAGATTGCGCATCAGGTTGAAAAGACCGCTCGCGTTCTTCACCTGCAACGGCGTGAGAGTGCCGAGCGCCAGCATATTGATCGGCACCATGCAGAACATCAGCGCCATGCCGCGCAGCGCCTGCGGAAAGAACAGCTCGCCGAAACCCCACTGGTTCGTGATCGGCGTCAACTCGAAGGTCGAAACGACGAAGCCGACGAGGCCGAGCGCAATGAAAATCCGCGGGTCGAACTTTCGTATGAGCACACCGATGATCGGCGCGGAAGCGAACATGAAGGCGCCGGTGACGAATACGGTCTCGCCGATCTGGAGCGAATTGTAGCCGCGGACGCGGCCGAGATAGAGCGGGTAAAGATAAGTCAGGCCGTAAAGACCGATGCCGATGATGAACGTCAGCGTACAGCCGACCGCGAAATTGCGGTTCTTGAATGCCGTCAGGTCGACGACCGGCACCGGCTGCGTCAGCGTGCGCCAGAAGAAAATCGCGCCGGAGACCAGCGTGGCGGCGAAGAAGAAGGTGATGACGCCTGAATCGAACCAGTCGTCGCGCGTGCCCTCTTCGAGAAAATACTGGAGGCTGCCGAGGCCGATCGCCATGGCGACCAGGCCCCATACATCGAAGCGCTTCAGGAGATCAAATTCCGGCTCGTCGAAGTCGACCAGCGTCCACGCCAGTACCGTCGCGGCGATGCCGGGCACGACATTGATCAGAAACAGCCAGTGCCACGAAAACGCGCTGGTGAGATAGCCGCCCACGGTCGGCCCGATCGTCGGCGCAAGGGTCACGGTAAGACCGACGACAGCCATGATCGGAGGCAAGTAGCGGCGCGGGAAAATCGTATAGGCGGCAGCGAAGGCCGTCGGGATCATGCCGCCGCCGACGAAGCCCTGAATTGCGCGATAGACGATCATTTCGGGCAGCGTCGTCGCGGTCGCGCACAACACGCTTGCGACCGTAAAGCCGAGTGCGGATAGCGAGAACAGTATGCGGGTCGAAAGCGCGCGGGCGAGAAAGCCCGAAAGCGGAATCATCACGACTTCCGCGATCAGATAGCTCGTCTGCACCCATGAGATTTCGTCGGGCGCCGCGGAGAGGCCGGCCTGAATTTCGGAGAGCGAGGACGAAACGATCTGGATGTCCAGGATCGCCATGAACATGCCGAACACGAGCGCAGAGAACGCAATCAGCTTGCGCGGCGTGACCTCGCGGCCAGACTCGTCGAGGGGAATTGCGCCTGCGGTCGTGTCGCTCACGGCTTTTCTTTTGCCGTCACCCGCGTATCGACGGTCGCAACGACCGAAAGACCCGGCAGCAGCAGACGCTCATGCGCATCGGGCACGCGAATGCGAACGGTAAGCCGCTGTACGACCTTGGTGAAATTTCCGGTTGCGTTCTCTGGCGGCAGCAGGCTGAACAGCGCGCCCGAGGCGGGCGCGAAGCTCTCGACGATACCTTCGAGCGGGTGCGCGGAGTCCGCATCCAGCACGAGTTTCACCTTCTGCCCGACCTGGATCGAACCGAGCTGCGTTTCCTTGAAATTTGCGTCGACATAAATGTCTTCGAGCGGCACCAGCGCGAGCAAACGCTTGCCCGGAGAGACGAAGTCGCCCTGCTGCACCGCCTTGTTGCCGACCATGCCGGCAAATGGCGCGCGAATGACGGTCGCGTCCAGGTCGCGTTGCGCTTTCGCAAGCATCGCCTCGAGTTCGCGCCGCGTGCGTTCGGCTTCGGTCTTCTGCGCTTTCAGGACTTCATGGTTCGCTTCGGCAGCGGCGACAGCGGCACGCGCTTGCAAAGTCATCGCCTGTGCGCGGTCGCGCGTGGCGCGCGCGGTATCGTAAGCGGCCCTGCTCGCAAACTGGTTCTGCGTGAGCTGATCGGTGCGGGCGAAGTCGGCATCCGCGCGGCGCTGATCCGCTTCTGAGGCCGCGAGCGAGGCCTTTGCCTGTTCGATCCCGGCTTCGGCGGCGATGACCTGCTTGTCCAGACGTGCGATCGAAGCGTCCTGCGTCGCAGTGCGGGCGGCCGCCTGCTCGACCGCGATCCGGTAGTCGCCGTCGTCAAGTGTCACGAGCACATCGCCCGCTTTGACCCGCGCGTTGGCGTTCACCGAGACGGATGCGACATAGCCAGAGACGCGCGGCGCCACGATCGACATTTCCGCGCCGACATAGGCGTTGTCGGTGGAAACGAGATAACGGCCGACGAAGAACCAGTTGAGCCCGAAATAAAGGACCGCCACACCGGCGACCGCGCCGGCAACGATCAGGAGAAGCTTCCTCCTGCCCTGCCCGCCGGTCAGGCCCGTGCCGTTATCACCGGCGCTCGCGCCCACAGCATTCGCGTTCATGGCCGCGGGTTTCGCGGTCTGCGGCACTTCACCTGCGGGCGATTTGGCGCGCGCCTCGAGCGGGACCGGTGTCGCGCCTGCCCCATTTTCCGGCTGCTTTCTTGCTGCCTCTGGCATCATACTTATCCGTATTGACCGAACAGTTCGGTCATTTTTTCTTGACATAGCTATATTAAAAGGTCAAATCAACTTACAACCGAACCGTTCGGTTCGATTTGACGGAGTTTTTATGCCCGAGAGTGCTGCCCTGCGCCCTGCCGAAAACGACAAGCGTGCGCAGATTCTGGAAGGCGCGGGCAAAGTGTTCTTTGCGCGCGGCTTCGACGGCGCGAGCATGTCGGATATCGCGGCGGCGGCCGGCGTCTCCAAGGGCACACTCTACGTCTATTTCGAGAACAAGGAGCGGTTGTTCGCAGCCCTCGTCGAGGAGCACTCGCGCGAGATCGGCGAATCCGGGTTGCGGCTCGACCCCACGGATACCGACCTGCGTGGTGCGCTCACCAAGACCGCGCGAGCCTATCTCGAGGTGCTTGCGCAGCCCGACCATGTCGCATGGCTTCGCACCGTGATCGGCGCGGCGGAAAAATTTCCCGAACTCGGCCAGACCTTTGTCGATTCCGGCCCGCGCCGTGCCGCGCAGAAACTCTCCGACTGGTTTCGCGCGCATATTTCCCGCGGCCGGCTCAAAATCGACAATGTCGAGATCGCCGCCTGGCAATTCATGATGATGATCCAGGGACCGATCCTGGTGCCGATGCTTTACGGCGGCGAGGCTCGTCCCTCGTCCGCGCGCATCGAGGAAGTCGTGAAGCAATCCGTCGATACGTTTCTCGCGGCCTACGCCAAGAAAACGTCTTAAGCAGCCAACGCAGTTTTAACGGCGTCGATCTCGATTTGGCTCGCGCCGACCCCGAGCTTGGTACGGCGGAACAGAACGTCGTCTGCGGTCTTCGCCCACTCGTGTTCACGAAGATAAGCGAGCTCGCGCGCATGCAGATCGCCGGCAAGACGCACGCCGAGATCTTCGATCTTCTTCGCGTCGCCCAACATATTCATCACGCGGCGGCCGTAGGCATGGGCGATACGGCGTGCCGTCGCCGCCGGAAGATAAGCGTGATCGCGCGCAAGATCGGCGAGCAAACCATCGAAGCCGCGCGCACCGAGATCGCCGCCCGGCAGCGGCTCGTTTGCGGTCCATGCCGCGCGCATCGCGAGCCAATGGCCGAGCTTGTTCACGACATCCTCGCTCATCGCACGGTACGCGGTGAGCTTGCCGCCGATCAGCGAGAGCAGCGGCGCTTCGCCATAACTGCCATCGGCTACGATTTTGTATTCGCGCGTTGCGCTCGAGGCGGAGCCTTTGCCATCGTCGATCAGCGGGCGAACGCCTGCGAAGGTCCAGACCACGCGCGATGGTTCGACAGCGGTTTTGAAGAAATGCTCGGCCAAGCGGCAGAGATACTGGATTTCTTCCGCGCTGGCGGTGGCGTGCCCCGGGTCTCCCGCGATTTCCACATCGGTGGTTCCGATCAGCGTGTACTTCTCGCCGAAGGGGATCGCGAAAATGATGCGGCCGTCATTGTTCTGAAGAACGTAAGCGCGGTCATGCGTGTAAAGCCGCGGATAGACGATATGGCTGCCCTTGACGAGGCGGACATTGACGGGCGCGGCGCCCTTCACGATCGTCTCGATCACGCTCCCAGCCCATGGACCGGCGGCATTCACGAGCGCGCGCGCATGCAGCGTTTCGCGTTTCACGCCTTCGGCAAGCACCAGTTCCCAGCGCTGCCCGACACGGCGCGCGGAAACAAGTCTTGTCTTTGTTCGGATGTCGGCACCGCGCTCTTGCGCATCGATCGCGTTCGCGATCACGAGCCGCGCATCGTCGGCGACGCAATCCGAATATTCGAAGCCAGCGCCGCCGCTGGCGCGGAGCGGCGCGCCGGCGGGATCGTCGGCAAGGTCGAGCACGCGCGACTTTGGCAACACGGACCGGCCCGCGAGAAAATCGTAGAGCCTGATCCCGATCTTCATCATCCATGCCGGACGCATGGACGCAACGTGGGGAATCACGAAACGCATGGGCCGCACGAGATGCGGGGCGTTTTTCAGAAGCAGCTCGCGCTCATGCAACGACTCGCGCACGAGACGGAAATCGTAATGCTCGAGATAGCGGATGCCGCCATGGATCATCTTCGAGCTATAGGACGACGTGCCGGAAGCAAGGTCGCCCTGCTCGATGAGCAGTACGGACAGACCGCGGCCCGCGGCATCGCGCGCGATGCCGCAGCCGTTGATGCCGCCGCCGATGATCGCGACGTCGAATTCTTTCATGCGAAGCGATTCCGTCCTGTAATCGAAGACTACAGGATCAACGGCGGCCGTGACGATAGCTTTAGGCGAATATCAGACGCGCTCGATGGCGAGCGCGACACCCTGCCCCACGCCGACGCACATGGTGGCAAGGCCGTATTTTCCGCCGGACTCTTCCAGTGCGCGCATGGCGGTTCCGGCGATGCGGGCACCGGACATGCCGAGCGGGTGGCCGAGCGCAATCGCGCCGCCATTCGGATTCACGTGCGGCGCATCGTCCGCCACGCCGAACTGACGCATGCAGGCCAGCGCCTGGCTGGCGAAGGCTTCGTTCAACTCGATGACGTCGAATTTATTCGTAGGAATGCCGAGGCGCGCGGAGAGCTTTTCCACGGCCGGCACCGGGCCGATGCCCATGACGCGCGGCGGGACGCCCGCGGATGCAAGACCCAGAATGCGCGCGCGCGGCTTTAATCCGTTCGCCTTCGCCGCTTCTTCGGACGCAATGATCAGCGCCGCGGCGCCGTCGTTCACGCCCGACGCGTTGCCGGCGGTAACGGTGCCGGGATTGCGGAACGGCGTTCTGAGCTTTGCAAGATTCTCCAGCGTGGTATCGCCGCGCGGGTGTTCGTCTTTCTCGACCTTCACCGGACCTGCCTTGCCGCCCGGCACCTCGATCGCAACGATCTCGCCATCGAAATAGCCGCGCTTTTGCGCCGCGACCGCGCGATGCTGCGAGCGGAGCGCGAACTGATCCTGATCCTCGCGCTTCACCTGATATTCCTCGGCGACGTTCTCGCCGGTCTCCGGCATGGAATCGACGCCATATTGCGCCTTCATCAAAGGGTTGACGAACCGCCAGCCGATGGTGGTGTCGAAAATTTCCGCCTGCCGCGAGAACGCTTCGGTCGCCTTGCCCATCACGAAGGGAGCGCGCGACATGGATTCCGCGCCGCCCGCAAGCGCGAGCGAGATTTCGCCCGACTTGACCGCGCGGGCTGCCGCGCCGACCGCATCGAGGCCGGAGGCGCAAAGACGATTGATCGTGTTGCCCGCCACCGAAACCGGAAGGCCGGCGAGCAGAAGGCCCATGCGCGCGATGTTGCGGTTGTCTTCGCCGGCCTGATTTGCGCAACCAAAGATCACTTCTTCGATCTTGTTCTTATCGAGCGAAGGATTGCGCGCGAGCAACGCCTTGATGACGTGGGCAGCGAGATCGTCCGGCCGCACTTTCGCAAGCGAGCCGCCGAAGCGCCCGATTGGGGTGCGGACGAAGTCGCAGATATAAGCGTCGCGCAACTCAGCCATAGTTCTCTCCTTGTGCATTGCCGCCGTGGGCGGCCTTCGTGCGCGCATGCAGTTCGCGCAGGACTTTGAGTTCGGTTTCGGTTGGTGGCGGGGTCTCGCCGGCATCCGGCGCGAATTTGATCTGCCAGCCTGTTGCCGCGATCACCTGCTCTTTGGTGACGCCGGGATGCAGCGAGACGACAGTAAGCTCTTTCGTTTTCTCGTCCGGCTCCATCACGCAAAGATCGGTCATCACCTTGGTCGGGCCTTTGGTGGTGATGCCGAGCTTCTCGCGGCTGTTGCTGCCCTCGCCGTGGCCCAAGGACGTGACGAAGTCGATCTTCTCGACAAACGCGCGCTTCGAGTGGGCCATGGTGATGAAAACCTGGCCGCAACTGGTCGCGATTTCCGGCGCGCCGCCGCCGCCCGGAAGGCGCACGCTCGGCTTCTCATAGGGGCCGACGACCGTCGTGTTCAGATTGGCGTAGCGGTCAATCTGCGCGCCGCCGAGGAAGCCCGTGGTGATACGGCCACCTTGCAGCCAGTAGCGGAACATCTCCGGCACCGGCACCGTGGTGAGCGCGGTTTCGGAGAGCTCACCGTCGCCAATCGAGAGCGGCAGCACGCTCGGCCGCGTTTCCAGCGTACCGGACTCGTAAATCAAGACGATATCCGGTGCGTGAGTCTGGCGCGCGAGATTGCAGGCCGCCGAAGGCGCGCCGATGCCGACGAAGCAGACGTCCTGGTTGGTCAGCGCACGCGCCGCGGCAACGGTCATCATTTCGTTGGGGGTAAAATCCTGGTTCATGACTTACGCTGCCTTCTTCGCGTGACGCGCGAAAACTTCCGGGCCCTTCTTCAGCACGTTCTCTTCCATCCAGGCGATGAACGAATCGCGCTCGCGCGCGATAGCATCCCACGCTTTATAAAAAGCGTTGTCGCGCTTGTAGTAGCCTTGCGTGTAGGACGGATGCGCGCCACCCGGCACCTCGACGATCGCCTTGATGGTCCAGCCCGGCAGCACCACGGAATTCGGCGACGGCGGGTTCAGTTCGTCCACGATCTCCTCGACGGTGACAACCGAACGCTTGGCCGCCAGCACCGCTTCCTTCTGCACGCCGACGATTCCTTCGAGCAGCACATTGCCTTTCCGGTCTGCTTTTTGCGCGTGAATAATCGCAACATCAAGCTTCACCGCCGGTACCGTTGCGAGCTTCTCGCCGGTGTAAGGACACGTCACGTCTTTAATGGAGGGATTTACACGCGGCAGCTCCGCGCCGCGGTAACCGCGAAACACGGCGAATGGCAGACCCGCGGCAGCCGCATCATAGGCATTCGCCATCGCAGCGTGCGAATGCTCGACAATCTCGATCTTGTTCGGCCAGCCATTCTGATAGGCGTCGCGGAAGCGATGCAGCGAGCCGACGCCGGGATTGCCGCCCCAGGAGAACGTCATGCGCTCGGCGCAGCCCATGCCGATTAACTGGTCGTAAATCAGATCCGGCGTCATGCGGACCAGCGAAAGGCGCTTTCTTTTCTGGCGAATGATCTCGTGTCCCGCCGCGAAAGGAATGAGATGCGTGAAACCTTCCATCGCGACGGCATCGCCGTCTTTCACATTGGCTTCGATCGCTTCGGACAGTTTCAGAAAAGCAGCCATCAACACACCGTTCCCGCGCAAAATTTAGCGCGCGAAACTAGGGTGCATGCCAATCATCGTCAAGGAACGGGCGGAAAAGCGGGCAAAGCGTTCCAGCGCTTGCCCGCTTTGTTCTAGAGACGAATCCGAAACAGATTCGCGATTTCGCCGATGATGCCGCGGCGGAACAGGAGCACGCAGACGACGAAAATGCCGCCCTGAATGATCGTCACCCATTGGCCGAAGCTCGAGAGATAGTTCTGCATCGCGATAATCGTAAACGCGCCAACTACCGGGCCGAAGATCGTGCCGAGACCGCCAAGCAGCGTCATCAAGACAACCTCGCCCGACATCGACCAGTGCACGTCGGTAAGCGAAGCGTTCTGCACGACGAAAGGCTTGATCGCGCCGGCAAGGCCGGCAATCGCGGCCGACAGCGTGAACGCCATCAGCTTGTAGCGCTCGGTCTTGTAGCCGAGCGAAATCGCGCGCTGCTCGTTCTCGCGGATACTCTTCAGCACCTCGCCAAAAGGCGAATGGATCACGCGATAAATCAAAAGGAAACCAAGCAGGAACACGACGAGCACGAACACGTACAAC
Source organism: Hyphomicrobiales bacterium (assembly GCA_016713235.1). Classification (GTDB taxonomy): domain Bacteria; phylum Pseudomonadota; class Alphaproteobacteria; order Rhizobiales; family Xanthobacteraceae. The sequence goes on from JADJPN010000001.1 coordinate 253,838, forward strand.
ACGCGATCGTCGCCAAGATCGAACAGGCCGAAAAGATGGTCGCGCGGCACCGGCTGGATGCCGTCTTCACCGCCGGTGAACGGCGCCTGCAACGCGAAGAAATACATCATCTGCGCGAGCGCGAGCGTGATCATCGCAAAATAGATGCCTTGCCGCCGGATCGCGATCGAGCCCGCGATAAAACCGAGCACGGTGGCGCCCATGACGGCGAGGAAGATCGCAAGCTCGGGCACCATCGGCGAATTCGTCACCGTGACCCACTGCCACGAGCCGGCCCAGTACGGGATCGAGATTTTTCCAACTTTTGCAAGGTGCGCGGCGAAGTAACTTGCCCAGCCGAAATAGAGCGCATGACCGAAGGAAAGCAGGCCGACATAGCCGATGAGCAAATTGAACGCGCAGGCGAACAGCGCGAAGCAAAGCGCCTTCATCAGAAACGGCGGATAGACGAAGGCGGGTAGAACCGCGAGCACGAGTACCATGATTGCGAACGCAATCACCTCGCTGCGGTGGCTGGTTGCCGCCGCCGGCGCGGATGTTTGTTCGGTTGCCTGTGCCATATTACGCCGCCCTTCCGAATAGACCCGCGGGCCGCGTTACCAGCACGATTACCATGATGACGAAGATCACGGTGTTCGAGGCTTCCGGGAAAAAATACTTGGTGAGGCCTTCGACGATGCCGAGCCCGAAGCCCGTCACGATCGCACCCATAATCGAACCCATGCCGCCGATCACAACCACCGCGAAGACGACGATGATGATGTCGGCGCCCATCGTGGGGTTCACCGCATAGATCGGCGCCGCCATCACGCCAGCGAGGGCCGCAAGGCCGACGCCGAAGCCATAAGTGAGTGTGATCATGCGCGGCACGTTGATGCCGAAGGCGCGGACGAGCGTCGGGTTTTCAGTGGCGGCGCGCAGATATGCGCCAAGCCGCGTCTTCTCGATCATGAACCAGGTGCCAAGACATACCGCGAGCGAGAACACGACAACCCAGGCGCGATAGTTCGGAAGAAACGTGAATCCGAGATCGCGAACGCCGGTTAGCTGCGGCGGAATCTGGTACGGCAAACCGGACGAGCCGTATTGATGCCGGAACAATCCTTGAATGACGAGCGCAAGACCGAAGGTGAGCAGCAAGCCGTAGAGGTGATCGAGCTTGTAGAGCCATTGCAGAAACGCGCGCTCAATCAAGATGCCGACGCCGCCGACGAGCACGGGCGCGACGATCAAAGCCCACCAGTAGTTCAGCCCGGCGAACTGCAAGAGAAAGTAGGCTGCGAAGGCACCCATCATGTATTGGGCGCCATGCGCGAAATTGATGATGTTGAGCATGCCGAAGATCACGGCGAGCCCGAGACTGAGCAGCGCATAGAACGAGCCGTTGATCAGCCCGATCAGCAATTGGCCGAATAGCGCTGGCAGATTGATGTCCATCGATCCCCCCGGTCGATTGAGGAGCGGACGTTTCGCGCCCGCTCCTCATACTTCGTTACGTCAGCCGTTGACGAGCGGGCACTTGCCTTCGCTCATCGGACGGAACGCCTGATCTGCGGGGATGGTCGCGCGGAGCTTGTAGTAGTCCCACGGGGCCTTCGATTCTTCCGGCTTCTTCACTTCGAAGAGATACATCGGATGAATCTTGCGGCCGTCGGCGCGGATCGAACCTTCACCGAAGAGCACGTCCTTGGTCGGCATTTCCTTCATCTTCGCAACGACAGCCTTGCCGTCGGCAGCGCTCTTCAGCGCGACGACCGCTTTCAGGTAGTGCTGCACCGACGAATAGACGCCGGCATGGACCATGCTCGGATGAACGCCGCGGTTCGCCGCTGCGAAGCGCTTGGCGAAAGCGCGGTTCGCGTCGTTCATGTCCCAGTACCAGGCTTCGGTGAAGATCAGGCCCTGCGCAGTCTTGAGGCCGAGACCGTGCACGTCGGTCAGGAACACGAGAAGGCCCGCGAGGTTCTGGCCCTTCTGCGTGATGCCGAACTCGGCTGCCTGCTTGATCGCATTCGTGGTGTCGGCGCCCGCATTGGCGAGACCGATGATCTTCGCCTTCGAAGCCTGCGCTTGCAGCAGGAACGAGGAGAAATCCTGACCCGGGAACGGATGACGCACCTGACCCACGACCTTGCCGCCGTTCTTGATGACGACGGCTGAGGTGTCGCGCTCGAGCGCGTGACCGAAGGCGTAGTCGGCGGTGAGGAAGAACCAGGTGTCGCCGCCGGTCTTCACGATCGCGTTGCCGGTGCCGTTGGCGAGCGCCCAGGTGTCGTAGGTCCAGTGCACCGTGTTCGGTGTGCAGCGCGAACCCGTAAGATCGGAGCTTGCCGCACCGGAGACGAGGAACACCTTATTCTTTTCTTTCACGATCTCGTTCACGGCGAGCGCTACCGACGAAGTCGGCACGTCGACGATCACGTCGACCTTGTCGACATCGATCCACTGGCGGACGGTGTTCGAGCCGATGTCCGGCTTGTTCTGGTGGTCGGCGCCGATCACTTCGATCTTGAGACCCTTGACGAGATCGCCGAGGTCTTCGACCGCCATGCGCGCAGCGAGCACTGAGCCCGGACCCGCGAGGTCGGCATAGGTGCCGGCCATGTCGTTCAACACGCCGATCTTGATCGATTCCTGCCCATAGGCAGCGCCGGCGGTTACCATCGCCGCCGACAGAATTGCGGTTCGTAGCAGTTTCATTTTCTTACCTCCCGATTATCGGACGCCATTTCTTGGCGGCCGTCTTAAACACCTAAGTACTCGTGCAACGTTTCGAGTTTCTCGTTCAGTTCTGAATTGGCGAACTGCTCCACGATCTTGCCGTGTTCCATGATGTAGTAACGGTCCGCCACCGTGGATGCGAAGCGGAAATTCTGCTCGACAAGCAGAATTGTGAAGCCCTGCTCTTTCAGCTTACGAATCGTACTGCCGATCTGCTGAATGATGACGGGCGCCAAGCCCTCGGTCGGCTCGTCAAGCAACAGAAGCCGCGCGCCGGTGCGCAGGATGCGGCCGATCGCGAGCATCTGCTGTTCGCCGCCCGAAAGCTTCGTGCCCTGGCTTTTCAAGCGCTCGCGCAAATTCGGGAACAGTTCGAAGATCTGTTCGCGCGTGAGACCGCCCGGCCGCACCTGCGGCGGCAGCATGAGATTTTCTTCGACGTCGAGCGAGGCGAAGATACCGCGCTCTTCCGGGCAGAAAGCGATCCCTGAACGCGCAATGGCATCGGAAGAAAGATTGATCAGTTCGCGGCCTTCGAATTTAATCGAGCCGGTGCGTTTGCCGACGATGCCCATGATGGACTTCATGGTCGTGGTCTTGCCCGCGCCGTTGCGGCCGAGCAGCGTGACGACTTCGCCGGCCTGCACATTGAACGTCGCGCCATGAAGAATGTGCGACTCGCCATACCAGGCGTGCAGGTCCTTGATTTCGAGCAGAGGGCCGGAAGTGCGGTCAAGCATGGCCGGTCCCCATATAGGCTTCGCGCACCTCCGGATCTTCGGAAACGGTTTTGTAGTCGCCCTCCGCAAGCACGCTGCCGCGCGTGAGCACTGTAATCTTATCCGAAAGATTCGAGACGACGCTCAGGTTGTGTTCGACCATCAGCACGGTGCGGTTCGCAGCGACCGTCTTGATGAGCGCCGCGATGCGATCGATGTCCTCGTGACCCATGCCCGCGGTCGGTTCGTCGAGCAGCATCATCTCCGGGTCCAGCGCGAGTGTCGTCGCAATTTCGAGTGCGCGCTTGCGGCCATAAGGAAGCTCGACCGCCAGCGTGTTTTCGAACTCGGAAAGACCAACATCGTTGACCAGCGACCGCGCGCGCTCGTTATAAACATTCAGCACGGAAGCCGACCGCCAGAAATCGAACGAACCGCCGCGCTTGCGCTGAAGGGCGATGCGGACGTTCTCGAGCACGGTCAGATGCGGGAAAACCGCGGAGATCTGGAACGAGCGCACGACGCCGAGCCGCGCGATATCGGCGGACCGAAGCTGCGTGATGTCCTGGCCTTTATATTTAATGGTGCCGCGCGTCGGCGTCAGAAATTTGGTGAGCAGGTTGAAGCAGGTGGTCTTGCCCGCGCCATTCGGCCCGATCAGCGCGTGGATCGTGCCGCGCTCGACTTTGAGATTCACGTCGCTGACGGCAACGAAGCCAGCGAATTCTTTCGTCAGATTTTCCGTCTCGAGAACGTATTTGTCACTCATACGTCGCTGGCCCACCCTGCGCTTATTTACGTTTCGTCCCTAGGTCGCTCCAGCCGATTTTCCGCGCTTCTCTCGCGGGTCGTCCGCCGGGACATCATTTTCTTCGAAAGATTTACGGAAGCGCAACGACAGCGCCCCTGGAACCGTTCGCAGGTCCTCTTCTTGTTGGGCGTAAGAACACGGGTATTTCCGTGTGGCGTCAAGCGCTTAAATGACAGCAGCAGCGTGCTCAACATTTGAGCGGTGTCATATGCAAATTTTTGGAACTGATGAAAAATGGTGCCCAGGGCCGGAATCGAACCAGCGACACTGCGATTTTCAATCGCATGCTCTACCAACTGAGCTACCTGGGCATCTCCCGGCGAGAGCGCGAAACCCTGCCGAAAGCCGCGCGGTTATAATGTCTCAGGTCGCGGCTTGTCCAGCCGACAGATAGTCCCCAAAAACCGCTAATTCTCTTCATCTTTCCGGGGCTTGGCCGCCGGTTGCTCCGCATTTTCGGTGCCGTCCTCGTCCGAATCCTCCGTGACCGGAATCGCATAGGCACCCGAGAGCCAACGGTGCAGATCGACGTCGGCGCAGCGCTTCGAGCAGAATGGCCGGAACTTCTCCGCCGCGATCCGCCCACAAATCGGGCAAAGCCCGCCCACACCCAATTTCCTGGCGTGGCCGTTTCCATTCTCAGGCATATTTCAACGTGACTCCACCATCGACCACGAGTTCGATGCCGGTGATGTAGCGGCTTTCTTCGCTTGCGAGAAATACGGCGGCATTGGCGACATCCCAGGCGTCGCCCATTTTCCCCATCGGCACCTGCGCGGCGCGCGCGGCCCACATTTTTTCGACGTCGCCTTTGCCGTAAGCGGCTTTGAGTTGCGGCGAATGCTCGACCATCGGCGTCTTCATCAAGCCCGGGAGAATCGCATTCACGCGGATGTTCCTCGCCGCGTATTGCGCGGCGGTCGTGCGCGTCAAATGATTCAATGCCGCTTTCGTCGCGTAGTAGGTCGCATAGGCGACACCGGTATAGCGAATGCCCGCGATCGACGAGATATTGATGATCGAGCCGCCGCCCTGTTTCTCCATGAGCGGAATTACATGCTTCATCGACAGCATCGCGCCCTTGAGATTGACCGCGAACACGCGGTCCCAGTCCGCTTCGGAAATCTCGACGACACCGCCGACTTCGGCGAGGCCTACATTGTAATCGAGGATGTCGATGCTCCCGAAGAACTCGGCCGCGGCGTTGACCATCTTCGCGATGTCGTCGCCGTTCACGACATCGGCCTTGATCGCAATCGCGTCGCCGCCTTCTTTCTGGATCAGATCGACTGTCTCCTGCGCCGCTTCAAGGCGATAATCCGCGCACGCGACCTTTGCGCCTTCGCGCGCGAACGAGACCGCGGTCGCCTTGCCGTTGCCCCAGCCGGGACCGGAGGAACCCGCACCGACGACCAGCGCAACCTTGTCCTTCAGACGATCAGCCATTTTGCGTTCCCCGACTATTTTCCTTGGGCATCGCGCGCGCGCAATTCGGTTTTCAGAATCTTTCCGTAGTTGTTTTTCGGCAGCATATCGACGAAGACGTAGTGCTTCGGACGCTTGAAGCGCGCGATATTCGAGAGGCAAAGCGCCTCGAGTTCTTTCTCGCCGGCATCGCCAACGACATAGGCGACGACGATCTCGCCCCATTCCGCATCCGGCCGGCCGATCACGGAAACCTCGCGTACTTTCTCGTGCTTGAGCAGAATCTCCTCAACCTCGCGCGGATAGATATTGCTGCCGCCGGAGATGATGAGATCCTTGGAGCGGTCTTTTAGCGTGAGATAGCCGTCTTCGTCGAAGGCCCCCACGTCGCCGGTATGCAGCCAGCCGTTCGCAAGCGTTTTGGCGGTCGCTTCTTCGTTCTTCCAGTACCCGCTCATCACGATGTCGCCGCGGCAGATAATCTCTCCGATTTCGCCGGGCGGCAGCGGGTTATCGCGGCTGTCGCCCACGCGCACCTCGAGACAAGAATAAGGCGTGCCGGCGGAGCCGATGCGATCGAGCCAGCGCGGATGCGCGCTGTCCGCGACTTCGCGCTTCGATAATTTCGTAATCGTCATCGGGCTTTCGCCCTGCCCGTAAATCTGCGCGAGCCGCGGGCCGAAACGGTCGAGCGCGCGGCGCACGTCCTCGACATACATGGGCGCACCGCCCCAGACGAAGGTTCGGATATTCGCTTCGTTGCAGTCCGCGCGGCTGTCGACGAGACGCTTGATCATCGTCGGCGCCGCGAACATCGACAGGCGCGGCCATCTGTCGATCAGCGCGAAAATTTCCTCAGGGTCGAACGCGCCGGATTCCGGCACGACATTCACGCCACCCTTGGCGATATGCGGCATGATGTACATGCCAGAGCCATGACTCATCGGCGCCGCGTGCAGGATCGGATCGCCGGCATTCGTCTCGTCGACTTCGCTTAAATATGCGTGCGCCGCCCAGTTCAGATTGCGGTGCGTGAGCATCGCGCCTTTCGGGCGGCCGGTGGTGCCGGACGTATAGAACAGCCACGCAAGATGATCGCCGCTCACGGCCGCGACCGGCACGGGGTCGGCTTGCAGCAGGCGCTCGTATTCCGCGCTCTTGATGCGAATCAGTTTCTCCAGCGACTTCGGCGCGTGGCTCGCTACTTCCGCTTCCATGTCCTCGGACACGAGACAGACGCGCGCACCGGAATGCTCGAGAATGTAGCCAAGCTCCGCGCCATGCAGCTTCGCGTTCGCCGGCACGCCGGAAAGCCCGGCATGCATGACCCCGAACATGATCGCGACATAGTCGGGCTGATTTTTGGAGATGATGGCGACGCGGTCGCCGTGTTTCATGCCGAGCGCAAGCAATCCGCCTGCGAGTTTCGCGGCGCGCAGCGAGAGTGCGCGATAGTCATAAACTGTCTTCGCGCCAAGACCGATCGCCGGCGCTTCGGGAATTGCGCGCCCTGCGGCTGCAAGCCAAAGCGCGAGGTTCATTAATCCGGCCTCACCCAGTTATGATGAACCGGAAACCCCTCGCCCGCGAGCATGGTCGTGGTTTCGAACAAGGGCATACCGACGACATTCGGATAAGAGCCAACGAGTTTCACGACGAAGCCGCCGGCGAGCCCCTGAATTGCGTAGCCGCCCGCCTTGCCGCGCCATTCTCCGGACGCGAGATACGATTCGATATCCTGCGACGAGAGGCGCTTGAAGCGCACACGCGATTCCACGAGCCGCGTCTTGATCGCATTATGCGGCGTCACCAGGCAGACACCCGAATAGACGCGATGCGCGCGGCCCGAGAGCAGCCGCAGGCATCCGGCCGCTTCTTCCAGCAGCTCGGGTTTCGGCAGAATGCGCCGCCCGACCGCGACCACGGTATCGGCGCCGAGGATATACGCGTCGCGCAGATCGTGGTTATCCCGGACGCGCTCGATCACGCGCTCGGCTTTCTCCCGCGCAAGCCGCACCGCCAGCGTGCGCGGCAATTCCCCGCGCTCCGGCGTCTCGTCCACTTCGGCGGGCATCAGCACGTCGGGCTCAAGGCCGATCTGCGCCAGTAGCGCCAGGCGGCGCGGCGAGCCGGAAGCGAGCACGAGTTTAGGGCGTCCGATCATGCGGAGAATTCTTCTGGGCTTTTGGGGAGCATAGCCGGGCAAAGGACTATCGGAAAAGCCGCCGGAAAGAAACGGCGGCCTTCAGATCTTGGGGTCGAAGCGGCGCTTGATTTTGCGAACCAATCCGTCACGCACCCCGCGATAGGCCTCCAGTTTTTGCTCGCGGCTACCTTCGGCAATGGTGGGGTCATTCGTCGGCCAATATTCGACATCGATCGGAAGTTTGCGCGTAAGTTCCAGCGCGCGGTGATGAGCCTGTGGAGAGAGACTGATCGCAAGATCGAAGCTGAGCCCCTCGTCGTCTTCGCGCTCCTCGACGGTCGTCGGCTTGTGCTTCGAGAGGTCGATGCCGATCTCGTCCATGACCGCGGTGACGAAGGGATCGACCTCGCCTTTGCGCACGCCAGCGGAGGTCACATAAATCGACTTGCCGAAAAAGTGCTTGGTGATCGCGGCCGCCATCGGCGAGCGGATCGAATTCTGCCCGCACAAAAAAAGCACCGCCTGTGGGCGCTTCGTGCCGGGCTTTTCATCCATGGAAGCGCTCAGCCCTTCCAGTGCAATGCGCAGATGAGCGTGAACAGGCGCCGCGCGGTATCGAAATCGACGACGACCTTTTCCTTCAGGCGCTCGACCAGAATGCGCGAGCCTTCGTCATGCAGGCCGCGGCGGCCCATGTCGATCGCCTCGATCTTCTGCGGCGTTTCGGTCTTGATCGCCGAATAATAAGAATCGCAGATCATGAAATAGTCGCGGACGACCTTGCGCAACGGTGTCAGCGACAGGAGATGCGTGATTACTTCTTCGCCGCTGTCGCGCGAGATCGCGAGCACCAGACGCTGCTCGGAGAGCGATATTTGCAGCGCGTAGGGGCCGCTATCGTCACCGACCGGCTCGAAATGATTGCTCTCAATGAGGTCATAGATCGCGATCGCGCGTTCGTGCTCGACGTCCGGATTGGAGCGGCCGATGGATTGCTCGTCCAGCTTGACCGAGACGAGCCGTTTTTTCGGATCGGCATTTTCGGTCATGAGTTCGAAACCTGCTTAATCCCGGTTCATACGAATGGAAATCGAGCGCGCGTGCGCCTGCAACCCTTCGGCTTCGCCGAGTGTCATGGCAGCCGCCCCAAGCGCGCGAAGCTGCCCGGCATCCAGCTTCAGGATAGACGAGCGCTTCATGAAGTCGAGCACGCCAAGACCCGAGGCGTAACGCGCGGCACGCGCGGTCGGCAGCACGTGGTTCGAGCCGCCGACATAATCGCCGATCGCTTCGGGCGTGTACTGACCGAGAAAGAATGCGCCGGCGTTTCGAATCTGCTTCATCAGGCCTTCCGCGTCGGCGACGAGAAGTTCGAGATGCTCGGCCGCGATACGGTCCGCGAGCGCGGGCGCCTCGGAGAGGTTCTTCAGAAGAATGATCGCGCCGAAATTTTTCCAGCTTTCAGCTGCGATCTTTTCGCGCGGCAGGTTCTTTAATTGCGAGGCGACCGCTTTTGCGACCTGATCGGCCAGTTCGCGGCTGTCGGTCATCAAAATCGACTGCGCCGCCTCGTCGTGCTCCGCTTGTGCCAAGAGATCAGCCGCGATCCAGCCCGGGTTCGCGTTGCGGTCCGCGATCACCAGCACTTCGGAAGGCCCCGCCACCATGTCGATGCCGACGCGGCCGAAAACAAGGCGCTTGGCGGCGGCGACATACGCGTTTCCGGGCCCGACGATCTTCGCGACCGGCGCAATCGTCTTGGTGCCGTAGGCGAGCGCCGCAATCGCCTGCGCGCCGCCGACACGATAAATTTCGGAGACGCCTGCGAGTTTCGCGGCGACCAGCACCAGCGGATTGATCGCGCCGTCGGGTGCCGGCACGCACATCGCAATGCGGGGCACGCCAGCCACCACCGCCGGCACTGCGTTCATCAATACGGACGAAGGATAAGCAGCCTTGCCTCCCGGCACATAGATGCCGACAGATTCGAGCGCGCTCCAGCGATAGCCAAGCTCGACGCCCAAGGGATCGGTGTAAAGCTGGTCCTGCGGCACCTGCTTCTTGTGGTGCGCTTCAATGCGGTTCTTCGCGAACTCGAGCGCTTCCAGCGTTTTCTTGTCCGCACTTTTGAACGCCGCGTCGATCTCGCCCGCCGGAATGCGAATCGTCTCCGGCTTCAAATCAACGCGGTCGAATTTCTTCGAATATTCAATCAGCGCATTGTCGCCGCGCGTTTCCACGCCGCGCAGAATCTCGCGGGCACTCGCGTCGACATCCTCCGATGCCTCCCGCTTCGAGCCCAGGAAGACTTCAAATCGCGCCGCAAAATCGGGAGCGCTGGTATCCAATGTGATCGGCATCGCGCTTCCGTCAGTCGTGTTGCGGGCGTTTCTTCGCCGCCCATTCCGGCCCGAGATCGCGCATCGCCATCTCGATGCACTCGACATCGAGCTGCACGGCCGCGTCGCCCGAGAAAAACAGGGTAATGGTGCCGGAAGGCGCTTCCTGCTCGGCGAATTCCACCGCGAGCAAATTCACGACCGCTTTCTCGTTTTCAGATCGAGATTGCGGATCCGCGCGGACAAAACGCGCTCGAAGTGCAATCCCGCGCGGCGGCGCACGGCCTTCTCCTGCTCGCTCGCGGCGATCCAGTCGAAGCGATTCACGACCATGGCAAAGCGCTTCTCCGCCGGCAGGTAGGCCATCTCGCCTACCTTGGCGACGGCATCCTGAAGATGCGCGGAGATGATCGCGAGATCCTCGCTCTCCATCGCAACCAGCTTCAATAATGCGTTTTCTGTCGCCATCGCGTTTCGCCTCGTCGCCCCCCGCGAGATACCGGTGGGAGCGGTGTTCCGCAAGGACGCGACTATACCGGATTAACCCGTTACCCGCTCGATCGAAGCGCCGCAGCGGGCGAGCTTCTGCTCCAGCCGCTCGAAGCCGCGGTCGAGGTGATAGACACGATGGACCGTGGTTTCGCCTTCGGCCGAGAGACCGCCGATCACGAGCGAGACGGAAGCGCGCAAATCCGTTGCCATGACAGGCGCGCCCTTGAGGCGCTCGACGCCCTGCACGATCGCAGTCTCGCCATCGAGCGCGATGTTCGCGCCGAGCCTCGCCAGCTCCTGCACATGCATGAAACGGTTCTCGAAGATCGTTTCGCGGATGCGCGAGGTGCCGTTGGCGCGGCTCATGAGCGCCATGAACTGCGCCTGCAAATCGGTCGGGAAGCCGGGGAACGGCTCGGTGGTTACATCCACCGGCGCAATGCCGGAGCCGTTGCGCGAGACGCGCAGGCCTTCATTCGTCGCCGTGATGCTGGCGCCGGTGCCACGCAAGGTATCGAGCGCCGCGGAGAGCAAATCCTCGCGCGCGCCGGCCAGCATCACATCGCCGCCCGTCATCGCGACGGCCATCGCATAAGTACCGGTTTCGATGCGGTCGGGCAGCACGGCGTGACGCGCACCACGCAACTTGTCCTGACCCTGAACGCGGATCGTCGACGTGCCGGCACCCTCGATCGTCGCGCCCATCGCAATCAGGCAATCGGCAACGTCCTTGATCTCGGGTTCGCGCGCCGCGTTTTCAATTAGGGTTTCACCCTTCGCGAGCGAAGCGGTGAGCAGCGCGGCGTGGGTCGCGCCCACCGAAACCTTCGGGAAGGAAATCTTCGCGCCGCGCAGGCCCTGCTTGGCTTTGGCGATTACATAGCCTTCCGAGATCTCGATCTCGGCGCCGAGCGCCCGGAGCGCATCGAGATGGAAATCCACGGGACGCGTGCCGATGGCGCAGCCGCCGGGCAGCGAGACCTTTGCCTCACCCATCCGGGCAAGCAGCGGGCCGATAACCCAGAAGCTCGCACGCATCTTCGAAACGAGGTGATAGGGCGCGGTGGTATCGACGATATTCTTGGCCGAAAGCTCGAAGGTCTGGCCCGCGTTCTCCTCATCGCCAGCGCGCTTGCCGGCGACGGTGATATCCACACCATGATTGCCGAGGATGTACTGGAGCAGGCCCACGTCCGCCAGACGCGGCACATTCTCCAGGACCAGCTTCTCCTCGGAGAGCAGGCTCGCGATCATGAGCGGTAACGCGGCGTTCTTCGCCCCTGAAATGGGGATCGTGCCGTTCAGGGCGCGGCCGCCGTGGATCCGGATACGGTCCAACTTCTACTCCTTCGGCAGCGCCGATTTCTCGTGATTTCCCGTTCCTAGCCGACGCGGTTAAGCGAAACAATGGCGGCCAATGCAGGGCGGTTAATCGGGTTTTTCGCCGGGTTCGGGCTTTTGCGCGTCGGTATGCGGTTTCCCCGGCTTTTCCGCCCGGGCCCGGGCCTGCGCCTTGCGCCGCTTGAGGTTTTCACGGAGTGCCGCAGCAAGCCGGGCTTCTTTGGCCACATCAGCGGGGTTGAGCTTTTTATTCATAAAATCCCGCTATCCCGGGCAGACCGGAGGTTCAAGCTTTGCTTGCGGGGGGCGGACCCCTATGGCAAACCCTGCCCGCGCGGCGCGGTTCGCCCGCGCTTTGACCCCGGTTTGCTGCCGTAGCTCAGTGGTAGAGCACCTCATTGGTAATGAGGAGGTCCACAGTTCAATCCTGTGCGGCAGCACCATTCCCCGATCATTTTCGAACTTCTGTGGCAAAAATTTTTTGCGCCACCTTCCAGTTGCCATCGATCTTCAGGAAGCAAAGGTAGTCCGTGAAGTAGCGCGGCGGGAGTTGGCATTTGAGTTTGACGAAGGCGGTTGTGGGCGACGACTGATCGATCTGTAGAATTTCGTCACGGCGCTCGAGGCCCTGAGATTTTGCGGAAGCGCGGCCACGAACGATTGCAAGCCATTCATCACGAGGAAGCGACGTCAGCACCCCGTTTTGCTCCGAAGTGAGAGCGCTCGTCGGATAGAAGACCGACGCAAGCTTGTCGGCATCACTTTCAAAAAGGCCGTCGAGATAAGTCTGTATTGCGGCTTCGATGGCAGTTCGGTCGTCCATCATATCGCCCTCCCAGTCATGGTTGCTTTTTCTTGCGCTTCCTTGTCGTCTTCTTTTTCGCTGGCACCGCCTTCGCGCCAGTATACGTGGCCTTCCCAAACATGCCACGCGCGACGAAGGGAAGTAGCGTTGCGATCAGCAAGAAGCGCGCGAGGTGATGCGCGCCGACAAAAGCCGGATCCAACCCGATCATGAAAGCGAGAATCGTCATCGCTTCCAACCCACCCGGCGCGAAGGCAACGATGGTTTTCGCGACGTTCTCTCCAGCTAACCAGGCCGCGAGCAGCGCGAAGGCAACGCATACCAACAGCGCCACGATAAATGCGCCGATCGAGTCGACGAGCAATTTCTTGATCATCGCGGCGGTCGTGCCCGCGAAGCGCGCTCCCGTGAATGCGCCCAATACGACGAAAGAGCCAATCAGCAGAAAAGCGGGGATATTCCCCTGCACGTAACCAGTGCCGTGCAGAATCCCATTCACAAGCATGGGGCCGATCAGAAGTCCGCCCGGAACGCGGAGACGTTCTGCAAGCAGTGCGGAGGCAATACCCGTCCCCACCATGATCAATGTATCGCTCGGCGTCGCGGCATGAATGCCAGCGCTCGGCGGGATTGTACCGACCGACGCCGAGAGCCCGGCCGCGAGCAGCATTCCAGGAAGCGCTGCGATCAGCAGGAACACGCGCACGGTCTGCACGAAGGCGACCATGCGCACGTCGACCTTGGCGTCGGAGGCCATCGCCAGCACCGCAGACAGCGCGCCTGGCGCGCTTGCATATAATGTCTCGCGATAATTCCACTTCGATACGTAATGCAGATAGAGCATCACCGCACCCATCGTGACCGGGAGCGAGAGCGCGAGAAGCGCGAGCGTAATCGGCCAGGTGCGGATGCCGGCAACGGTTTCCGGCGTGATCGCCGCGCCAAGCGAGATGCCGAGCACGACGAAAACAATCCTGCGCAAGAGGTCGGGCACATAAACCGGCAGGCCGGACAGCGCGAGCGTGGACACCGCAACCAGTGCGCCTGCGAGCCAGCCCGCAGGCAGATCGTAGAAATCGAACGCCGCGCCGCCGAGAGCCGCGAAGCAGAGCGTTAATAACGCAATGACAAGACGTGGAAGACGGCGCCAGGAATCGAGGAGAGACATTTCGCTTCAATAGCAGCGGTGAGCGAGCGATGCCATTTCGCGCCAGGCATGGGCGCTATTCTACTCAGCGCAATCCCGCGTTGATCTTCTCCAATGCGTCGTTGCCGGGGCAGAGATCAGCATCGGACAGCGAGTTCAGCGGGCGCTTCGTCACGCCGAGGCGGTCCTGCAAGTCCTCTGAATCCGGCTCGACATACAACAGCCCGGTAACGATCTCGCCGCGCGCGTTATGGCGCTGAATGAAACTTATCGCCGACGCGCGATCGGTTGGATCGTGATCCTCCGCGAGCTTTTTCAGGCGAAGCACCGAGCCGTCGTGCTGGGTTACGTTAATGGTCGTGCCCGGATCGTGATCGACCAAAATCTCTTCCTTGCCTTCGATGAACTCGAGCGCATTCGCGGCTTCGTTATGCTCGCGCACGTAGTCGAAGCTTTTGGTCGAGCCCGTGTGATTGTTGAAGGCGACACAAGGCGAAATCACATCAATGAAGGCCGCGCCTTTATGTGCGATCGCGGCCTTGATCAACTCGACAAGCTGCTTTTTATCACCGGAGAACGAGCGGCCGATGAAGCTCGCGCCTGCGATCAGCGCAAGCGAAACCAGATCCATTGGGCTATCGGGATTGCCGACGCCCTTCTTTGATTTCGAACCCTTGTCGGCGGTGGCGGAGAACTGGCCTTTGGTAAGGCCATACACGCCGTTGTTCTCGACGATGTAGACCATGTTCACACCGCGGCGAATGCAATGCGCGAATTGGCCAAGGCCGATGGACGCACTATCGCCGTCGCCAGACACGCCCATGTAGACGAGGTCCCTGTTCGCAAGATTGGCGCCTGTGAGCACCGACGGCATACGACCATGCACGGTGTTGAAGCCGTGGCTCTGCCCCAGAAAATAAGTCGGTGTTTTCGAAGAGCAGCCGATGCCAGAAAGTTTCGCCAGCCGATGTGGCGGCAGATCGATTTCGAAACAGGCCTGAATGATCGCTGCCGAAATCGAATCGTGACCACAGCCCGCGCAGAGCGTCGAGACCGAGCCTTCGTAATCGCGGCGCGTAAAGCCGAGCGCATTTGCGGGCAGTTTCGGGTGATGCAGTTTCGGCTTCGTGATCCAGGTCATTTCACGGCTTCCTTCGCGGACTTCTCAAGACCGTGTTTGAGCGAAATATCGTTCACGATGAAACGCGCGGTAATCGGGTTGCCGTCGTAGTGCAGCACCGAGACGAGTTTCGCAGGATCGACCTTGCCAGTGTCGAGCAGCAGCGTTTTTAATTGCGCGTCTCGGTTCTGTTCGACGACATAGACGCGGTCGTGGCTCTTGATGAAATCGATCACGCTGTCGTTGAACGGATAGGCGCGAACGCGCAGGCGATCGAGCAGGATGTTCTTTTCGTTCAGCGCCAGAATCGCTTCGTCCATCGCGGCCGTGGTCGAGCCGAAATAGATTACGCCGTAACGCGTGGCTTTCGGCGCATTGTATTTCAGCGGCGGCGGCACCAGCGATTTCGCGGTCTCGAATTTCTTGAGTAACCGCTCCATGTTGTCGACATAGACCGGCCCCTCCTCCGTGTAGCGGGCGTAGCGGTCACGCGAGGTGCCGCGCGTGAAGTAAGCGCCCTTGTCCGGATGCGTGCCGGGATAGGTACGGAACGGGATGCCGTCGCCATCGACATCGAGATAGCGCCCGAAATCGCGGCCGCTTTCCAGATCGTGGTGCGTCATCACCTTGCCGCGATCCATTTTCTTTTTGTCGTCCCACTTCAACGGATCGACCAGCCATTCGTTCATGCCGATATCGAGATCGGTCATGACGAAGATCGGCGTCTGCAAGCGGTCGGCGAGATCCAGCGCCTGCGCCGACATCTCGAAGGCTTCCTTGGGATCGGCGGGCAGCAGGAGCACATGACGCGTGTCGCCGTGCGCCGCGAAGGCCGCGACCAGCAGATCCGACTGCTGGGTGCGTGTCGGCATGCCGGTCGAAGGGCCGCCGCGCTGCACGTCGATCAATACCGAGGGAATTTCGGCAAAATACGCAAGCCCGATGAACTCCTGCATCAGCGAAATACCGGGACCCGATGTCGCGGTGAAAGCGCGTGCGCCGTTCCATGCAGCGCCAACGACGACGCCGATCGCGGCGAGCTCGTCCTCGGCCTGCACGATCGCGTATCGATTGCCATCTTCTCCCGTGCGGGGTGCTTGCAGTAGCTGGCGAACGCTTCAGCCACCGAAGTTGAAGGCGTGATCGGATACCATGCGGCGACCGTCGCACCGCCATAAACGCAGCCGAGCGCCGCGGCTGCATTGCCCTCGATCAGGATTCTTTCGCCGACCGAGTCCGCACGCTTCACCTTTAACCCAATCGCACCCTTCAGGTTTTTCTCCGCGTAATCGCGCCCGATATGCAGCGCCTCTATATTCGGCGCGATCAGCTTGTCCTTGCCTTTGTAAAGCTCCTTGATCAGCGCTTCGCTCGCTTCGGCGTCGATACCGAGCAGGCTACCGAGCGCGCCGACATACATGATGTTCTTGAACAACTGGCGCTGGCGCGGATCGGAATACTGCTTGTTGCAGATCTCGGTGAGCGGCATGCCGACGACGGTGATGTCCTCGCGGAATTTCGACGACGGCAAGCGGCTTCGTGGAATCGTAGAAGAGGTAACCCCCGGCATCGATCCCGGCGACATCCTTGTCCCAGGTCTGCGGGTTCATCGCGACCATCATGTCGTAGCCGCCGCGGCGGCCGAGATGGCCGGCGCCCGAAACCCGCACTTCGTACCAGGTCGGCAAGCCTTGAATGTTGGACGGGAAGATATTGCGCGAGCCGACCGGAATGCCCATGCGGATCATCGAGCGCGCAAAAATGCGGTTCGCGCTCGCGGAGCCGGAGCCGTTCACATTCGCGAGCCGAACGACGAAATCGTTGATCTTTTCTACGCGCGCGAGCATCTCGCCTCCGTCGCGTGTGTCATCTCCAACAGAAACTTCTGCATGTCCCAGGCACCGGTCGGGCAGCGCTCGGCACAAAGGCCGCAATGCAGGCATACATCCTCGTCTTTGACGAGCACGCGCTGCGTCTTTAGCGCCGTCGATACATATAAATCCTGCGTGAGATTGTCGGCGGGCGCGTTCAGCATCAGCCGCAGGTCCGGCTCAGCGGCATTCGGCGTGAACGTGATGCAATCGACCGGGCAGATGTCGGCGCAGGCATCGCATTCGATGCAAAGCGAAGTGGTGAACACCGTCTGCACGTCGCAGTTCAGGCAGCGCTGCGTTTCGGCGTAGCCGAGCAGCGGATCGAAGCCGAGTTCTACTTCCGCCTTGATACTTTTCAGCGCGATCTTCTGGTCGCGCATCGGGACCTTGTGGCGGAGCGCATTCGAAATATCGTTGTCGTAGCTCCACTCATGAATACCCATCTTCTGGCTCATGAGATTCGTCATCGGCGGAGGGCGTTTAGCGACATCTTCGCCCGAGCAGAATTTATCGATCGAGACCGCCGCGTCATGGCCGTGTGCCACCGCCCAGATGATATTCTTCGGGCCGAACGCTGCGTCGCCGCCGAAGAATACCTTCGCGTTCGTCGACTGGAAGGTTGTCTCGTTCACCTTCGGCATATTCCATTTATCGAATTCGATGCCGCAGTCGCGCTCGATCCACGGGAAGGAGTTCTCCTGACCAACCGCGACCAGCACGTCATCACATTCGAAATGCTGGTCCGGCTCGCCGGAAGGCACGAGCTGGCGGCGGCCTTTTTCGTCTTTCTTCGCGACGACCTTTTGAAAGGTGACACCAGTGAGCTTGCCACCCTTGTGTGTGAACTCCTTCGGTACCAGGAAATTGTGAATCGGGATGCCTTCATGCATCGCGTCTTCTTTTTCCCAAGGACTCGCCTTCATCTCCTCGAACCCGGAGCGGACGATCACTTTCACATCTTCGCCGCCGAGACGGCGCGAGGTGCGGCAGCAATCCATCGCGGTGTTGCCTCCACCGAGCACGATCACGCGCTTGCCGATTTTTTCGATGTGACCGAAAGAGACGTTCGACAGCCAGTCGATCCCGATGTGGATGTTCTTCGCGGCTTCTTGACGGCCCGGAATATCGAGATCGCGCCCGCGCGGCGCGCCGGAACCGACGAAGACAGCGTCGAAATTTTCCGAGAGTAACAACTGCCGCATGCTGTCGATGCGCGTGCCGAAGCGCGTTTCAACGAAGCCGCGGTCGAGAATGTAGTCGACCTCCTCATCGATCACTTCTTCAGGCAAGCGGAAACGCGGGATCTGCGAGCGGATCATGCCGCCGCCGCGCTTGTCGGCATCGAACAGCACGAGATCATACCCGAGCGGCGCGAGATCGCGCACGACCGTCAGCGATGCGGGGCCCGCACCAATCAGCGCAACGCGCTTGCCGTTTTTCTTCGCCGGCTTCGGCGGCAAGAGATAGTCGATGTCATCTTTATTGTCAGCAGCGACGCGCTTCAGGCGACAGATCGCAACCGGCTCGGCTTCAACGCGGCCGCGCCGACAGGCCGGCTCGCAAGGGCGGTCGCAGGTGCGGCCGAGGATTCCCGGAAACACATTCGATTTCCAGTTCACCATGTAGGCGTCGGTGTAACGGCCGGCTGCAATCAGACGGATGTATTCGGGAACCGGCGTATGCGCGGGACAGGCCCACTGGCAATCGACGACTTTATGGAAGTAAGCAGGATTCGAAATGTCGGTCGGCTGCATTCCGGCGCGAGCGCCCGAATGCCCGGCTGCATTTCCATGCTTATCTGGAGCGGACTTGTGCTCCAGCGTCTCCGTACCCGCGCTCATTCGCGGAACTCCTTATGCTTCGGGCTACCTGACAAAGAAAAAGCGCCCTGCCGCGGTGAGCCGCGGTGGCGCGCTTTCCTTTGACTTCACTTGAATTCAGCAAGGCGATTCCAGCCGATTTTCTTTTTCTATGTAGCCATTCGGTTTCTAGCATAGCCAGTTTCGCACGGCTTCCCACTTTGTATTTCGTATTATTCGCAGCTGCGTTCGATGCTGCGGTGCAATAGTAACAATTAGGGTTTGCGTGGCCTTTCGAAACGTCAGCGCTTCAGCCAGTCGGCGATGCGGTTCACGACAAGCTCGACACTCTCCGGGCCGCGCGCGAAGCAGAGCCGCAGGAAAGGCTCCGCGCCAGGGCCAAAGGCGGTGCCGGGTGCGAGACCGACGCCAGCCTCGTCGATCAGCTTCATGGCGAGAGCGCGCGAATCCCGCTCGCCCTCCACCGAGAAGAATGCGTAGAACGCCCCATCCGGCGGCGCGAGGCGCACGCGATTACTCTTGCCCAGCACATTCACGGTGATCTCGCGGCCTTTGCGCGAGCGCTCGATCATGTGTCTGACGAAGTTCTCGCCCTTATCGAGCGCGGCGATGCCTGCGCGCTGCATGAAAACGGCAACACCCGACGTCGAGTATTGAATGAGATTCTCGACGACCTGCGCTAACGAAGGGTGCGTTTCGACCCAGCCGATGCGCCAGCCAGTCATGGCCCAGTTCTTCGAGAAGGTATTGACGAAGATGATCCTGTCTTCGGGCTCCATCACGTCGCGGAACGAGGGCGAACGCTCCGCGCCCTTCCAGTAGAAACGTGCATAGATTTCATCGGCTACAATCCAGAGGCCATGCTTGCGTGCGAGTGCGAGCACGCTCTTGAGATCATCCAGCGTCGCGACCCAACCGGACGGGTTCGATGGCGTGTTCAGGAAAATCGTACGCGTGCGCGAATTGATGAGTTTCTCGATCTTCGAAGGATCGAGCGAGAAACCATTGGCGCCGAAATCCATTTCGACATAGACCGGCTTTGCGCCGATCACGAGCGCTGCCGCGGCGGCATTCGGCCAGGTCGGGCTCGGAATAATGACTTCGTCACCGGCGCTCGTCGTCATTGCAAAGGCGATCTGGATCGCCTGCATACCGGAGCCGCACACAAAATAGCGCTCGGGGTCGGCGGGCACGCCGTAGAGCCTGTGATGATAAAGTGCGAGTTGCTCGCGCAGCTCCGGGATACCACGCTGCCACGTATAAAATGTCTCGCCGCTTTTGAGCGAGCGCGCGGCTGCATCCGAGATAAAATCCGGCGTCGGCAGATCGCCTTCGCCGGCCCAGAGCGCAACCGTGCCCTCTCGGCGGCGGCCATAATTCATCAGTTCGACGATGCCACTTTCCGGCAGCGATTTTGCCGAAGCGCTCAAGGCATCGAATAATTTTTTGTTCGTCGTCACGGGCTCGCTCTTAAAAAATGCGCCGGAGACGACTTGAACCGTCCCCGGCGTATCTCGCAAGTCAGAGTAGGTATGCCTGCTACTTCTTCAACAGCGCATCGCGAATCTCGGTCAGCAACTGCACTTCCTTCGTGGGAGCCGCGACCGGTTCCGGCGCCGCTGCTTCTTTCGCCTTCAGGCGATTGATCGCTTTGACGACCATGAAAAGGATCGCCGCGATGATCGAGAAATTGATGACGATGGTGAGGAAGCTGCCATAGGCGAGCACCGCACCTTGCTTCTTTGCCTCGACAAGCGAAGGAGCCGTCACCTGGCTCGAAAGCGCCAGAAAATAGTTCGAGAAATCGAGGCCACCGAGAACCGCGCCGACTATCGGCATGAACAAGTCGCCGACTACGGATTCAACGATCTTGCCGAAGGCGGCACCGATGATCACCGCGACCGCAAGGTCGACGACATTTCCCTTCAGCGCGAATTTTTAAACTCTTCCCACATTATTCTCTCCTTGATGAAGGCTAAGCGACCAGAAGATCGCGAAGCATTTCGTTGGTATGTCTGATCGACGCGAGCGCATCTTTCAGTTTCGTCTGTTCGACGCGCGGCAACCGCTTCACGTCAACCTTGTTCGAGGGCGGACGGCCCGCCGCGATGTCGGCGAGCTGCTGGTCGAGGATTGCACGCAAGATCACGCGCTGCGCTTCGATCATTGCGTTCAAATCACTGTCCGCCCCCAGACCCAGCGCGCGGATATTCTCGATACGCGCCTTGGTCGAATGTTCCGCGATGCCGTGGTAAATCGCAAGCACCCGCGCGGTCGTGACGATCACGAACAAACCGCCTCGTTTCAGGTCGACGCGGCCGTTTTCGGTCCTGAGCCCAAACCAGCCGAACGGCGGCTCGAAACTACCGCCGGATTCGGCGAGCAGTTTTGCGAATCCGGCCTGCCCCTTGGCAAGACCGTAAGCATCGCGCCAAAGGGACGCCGCGAGTACGCCGTTGCCATGCACCGCGCGAAAATCGAAGAAAATATCGACCGCGAGCAGATCCTCCGGCGCGGAGCGTCCAAACCAATGCTGCAGGCGCTCGCGCCAGACCGCTGCACTTCCACGCCATTGCGCGTTCTTCGCCATAACGCCGCCGGTGCAATAGGGCACGCCGACTTCGTGCAGAATGTCCGCGACATGCGTGCCGAGCTCGGCGAACCAGCGGTCCTCCGGGCCATCCGGCTCGCCCTTCTCGAAGACGATCGCATTGTCCTGATCCATCGCAAGCAGGCTTTCGCCGCGGCCTGCGGAGCCGAGCACGAGAAGCGCGTAGGGCACTGGCGGCCCGCCCTTCCCGGCTTCGCGCATCCGGTGTTCGGCGATTTGTCCGGCGCGGCGTGTGAGCGCGCCAAGCTCCCGCGAAACGATCGCGGACACGTCACGCGCTTCGATCCCTTCGTCGAGCAGACCACGCGCGACCGCGGGAAGCGTGGCCCACGCTTGCGCGAGTTCGTGCACATCCCGAGCTTCGTCGATTTCATCGCCGAGCGTCACCGCATCGCGTGCACGTAAGCGCAGCAGATCGCGTGCCGTCAGCGCGCCCGCGACGTAACCAGAATCATCGACCACGCCGAGATGACGGATGCGAAGCCGGTCCATGCGGCCAATCGCGCGATAGATAAACGCTTCCGCCGGGACCGAGGCAAGCGGCCTGCTCGTGATGCTTCCGACCGGCTTTGCGAACGCGCCGGCGGCATCCTTACGGATCGCGCGCAATAGATCGCGCTCGGTCACGATGCCGCTTTCAACGCCAAGGAACGGTCCCGCGTCAGCTTTCTTGCCAAGTGGCGTCACGAAGAGCGAACTGATGCGGCTATCGGTCATTACTCTCAGCGCCTCTTCCAGCGTCACCTCGGCAGTGATGAAGAGTGGCGGCGAGGACATCAGCTCACGCACGCGATGCCGGTATGGATAGGAATCCAACCGCGCGAGGACACGTTCCGTATCGGCGCGGGACGGCGAAAGCACCGGCTCGACCCATCCCGCGCGATGCTGTTCTTCGAGTGCGGTCGTGAGAGACGTACAAGCGGCTTCCGCTTCGGCGAGCGTGCGGATATTGCCTTCGCGCAGCTTCGGTACGAGAGCGACAAAAATGCGCGCAGCGGTCAAAGCATCGGCGAGCGCGGAATGCCGATCCGACACAGCGACGCCGAGCCATGCCGCGAGACGGTCGAGCGAGTATCCGGCGAGCGAGGGCTCCACGATCTGCGCGAGCAAGCGCACATCCAGCGTACGTGGACGCGAGAACGGAATTCCCGCGCGATCGGTTTCGCCTGCGAGAATGGCAAGATCGTAACCAATAGAGTGACCGATCAAGACGCTGCCGCCGATATAGTCACTGGCTTCCGGCCAGACTTTCGCGAAATTCGGCGCGGTCTGCACTTTCGTGTCGTCGATGCCGTGGATCTGGGTTGAAAGGGGCGGGATCGGCACTTGCGGATTCACGAGAGCACGAAAAGTATCGCTCTCGCTCAGGCGTCCTGAAGTGAGCCGGACGGCGCCGATTTCGACAATCCGCGCAACGCGCGGGTCGAGGCTCGTTGTTTCGGTGTCGAAGACAACGGCATCGAGCGCAAGAAGCGGAGTCGCGCTGGTGCGATCGGCCATCTTTGCCTTACCTATAAGCGGCTTGAGCCGTGCGAAACACCGCGGCCGGCAAGAAGCGCTTCCTTGTTCACCAGTTTCGCGAACTGGTCATGCGTAGTGATTAGACTGACGCGTGCCTGCGGTTCAATCATCCCGGAACCGCTCCGCTTCAGGCCGAGAAAATGTACTGAAATTCCGGATATCCACTCCCAAAGTCCCATCGTCACTACCTTAGCTTCACTATCCGCCGATCATAGACAAGCAGTTCGCGCTATGGTCCCCTGCTGTCAAATGCCCCTCGCGTAAGGATAATACCGCGATTTTGAGGGGCTGGTGACGCAAACCGGATAGAAGAACCGCCATGTTGCAAGGTTGGGTCATCGTCCTTATTGCGCTCGCCTATATCGGCTTTCTCTTTGCCGTGGCGAGCTACGGCGACCGTGGCCGACCGCAATGGGCCGTGCGCGGTGCGCGACCGCTGATCTACCCGCTCTCGCTCGCAGTCTATTGCACCTCATGGACATTCTTCGGTTCGGTCGGCCTGTCGTCGCGGCAGGGTCTCGACTTTTTGACCATCTATCTCGGTCCGGTGCTGATGGTCGGGTTATTCTATCCGCTCATCCTCAAAATAATCCGGCTCGCGAAATCGCAGAACATCACCTCGATCGCGGACTTCATCGCTGCGCGCTACGGCAAGAACCAGGCGGTCGCGGCGATCGTGACCCTTGTCGCAGTGATCGGCGCGGTGCCTTACATCGCGCTTCAGTTGAAGGCCGTCTCCGCGTCGCTGCTGACCATGCTTGGCCAAACGCAGCCTAGCGCGGGACACGATATTCCGATTGTCGGCGACCTTGCGATTCTCGTCACGCTGACGATGGCGCTATTCGCAATCCTGTTCGGCACCCGCCACATCGATGCGACCGAGCACCAGGAAGGCCTGATGCTCGCGATCGCGACCGAGTCGCTGATCAAACTTCTCGCCTTCCTGATCGTCGGCGCATACGTCACCTGGTATCTGTTCGGCGGCCCTGCTGATCTGTGGACGCGCGCAAACCTACAGACCGACATCCTGCCTATCTTCACCAAGATGCCGGACGCGACGACGTGGATCACGATGACTGCGTTGTCGTTCCTCTGCATTGTGCTTCTGCCGCGACAGTTTCATGTGATGGTCGTCGAGAACAACGGCGCGCGGGAAATGAAGCGTGCCGCGTGGCTGTTTCCGCTTTATCTCATCTTGATCAATCTCTTCGTGGTTCCGATCGCCATTGCCGGCATGACCGTATTTCCGAAAGGGTCGGTCGATTCGGACATGTTCCTGCTGGCGCTGCCGCTGAACGCGGGCGATGGCTGGATCGCGATGATCGCTTTCATCGGCGGCTTGTCCGCGGCAACGGCGATGGTGATCGTCGAGAGCGTTGCGGTCGCAATCATGGTGTCGAACGATCTCGTCGTTCCCTTCCTGCTGCGCATGCGAGGACGCAACGCGGCGCGCGACCACCGCGCCGACATGGGTGCGGTGCTGCTGCGCGCGCGGCGCATCGCAATCTTCGGCGTGTTATGCCTTGCCTATCTTTATTATCGTTATGCAGGCGAAGCGCAGCTTGCGCAGATAGGTCTGCTTTCGTTCGCGGCGATTGCGCAGTTCGGACCAGCATTCTTTGGTGGATTGTTCTGGCGCCGCGCCACCGCAGCCGGCGCAATCAGCGGCATCGTGGCCGGCGTCGCGATCTGGGTCTTTACGCTGCTCTTGCCGAGCTTCGTCGAGTCCGGGTTCTTCAGCCGGCAAATTCTGGATACCGGACTGTTCGGTCTGGAGATTTTCCGGCCGCAGGCATTATTTGGTGTCACCGGCTGGGCGCCGCTGACCCATGGCGTCATGTGGAGCCTCGGCATCAATGTCGCGCTGTTCGTCATCGTCTCATTGCTGACGCGGCCCGCGCCGATCGAGAAATTGCAGGCGAACGTCTTCGTGCCCTCAAAACTCTCGCCCATGGCGCCGAGCTATATGCTCTGGCGCTCGCGCGTGACGGTTGAGGAACTGCTGGCCACGATTGCGCGCTATCTCGGCGAGGAGCGCACGCGCCGCTCGTTCGAAAGTTTCGCCGTAACGCGTGGCCTCACGCTGGAGCCGAAGCGCGAAGCAGACGTGCATCTCCTGCGCTATGCGGAGCATTTGCTCGCGTCCGCGATCGGCGCCGCTTCGTCGCGGCTTGTGCTGTCGCTGCTGCTTCGCAAGCGCGCGGTCTCCACCAAAGCCGCGCTGAAGCTGCTCGACGACGCCTCCGAAGCGATCCAGTACAACCGCGAAGTCCTGCAAACCGCGCTCGATCATGTGCGCCAGGGTATCGCGGTGTTCGACAAGCAGATGCAGCTCATCACCTGGAACAGGTACTTCGGCGAGATGCTGGAATTACCGCCCGATCTCGTGCGGGTCGGCGTCCGGCTTGACGAAATTCTTTACCGGCTCGCGGAGCGCGGCGACTTCGGCACCGGCACGATCGACGCAATCATGCAGGACCGGCTTGAGCGTTACGTGCAGAGCGCCAGAACCTTCCATGAGCGCATGCCCAAACGCGGCGTTGTGATCGAAGTGCGCTCCAACCGGATGCCCGACGGCAGCATCGTCGCGACCTACACCGATATCACGCCGTCGATCGAAGCCGCCGAAGCGCTGGAGCGGCGCGTGCAGGAGCGCACCGAAGAACTCACGCGCCTCAACAAGGAACTGGCACGGGCAAAAGCGGAAGCCGATGATGCGAACATCTCGAAGACGCGCTTCTTGGCGGCCGCGAGTCACGACATCTTACAGCCGCTGAACGCCGCGCGGCTCTATGCGACGAGTCTCGTCGAGCGCGAACGCGGCTCGAACGAAGCCAAGCTCGCCGGCAACGTCGATGCGTCGCTGGAAGCAGTCGAGGAAATTCTCGGCGCGCTTCTCGATATTTCGCGGCTAGACACCGGCGCGATGCAGCCGGAAATGTCGAACTTCCGAATCGGCGATCTCCTGGATCAATTAAAGCTCGAATTCGAACCACTCGCAGCGGAGAAAGGGCTCGGACTAACCTTCCTGCCCTGCTCGCTGAATGTCCGCTCCGACCGGCGTCTGTTGCGGCGGCTGTTGCAAAACCTGATCTCGAACGGGATCAAGTACACGCCAAAAGGCGACGTTGTCGTCGGCTGCCGCCGGCTCAATGGCAAAATCCGAATTGAGGTCCACGATACCGGGCTCGGGATTCCAGAATCGCAGCAAAAGAATATCTTCCGCGAATTCCAGCGGCTCGATCAGGGAGCGCGGGCGGCGCGCGGCTTAGGACTCGGCCTTTCCATCGTCGAGCGCATTGCGCGCGTGCTTGGTCATAAAATCTCTCTGCACTCCAAATCTCGCAAAGGCTCCACTTTCGGAGTAGAGGTGCCGACCATCGCGGTTGCGGTCGCGATGGAAGCGCCATTGCAAATACTGCCCACGCCCGCGGCGGCGCTCAGAGGCATCGTCACACTCTGCATCGACAACGATCAGTCAATTCTCGACGGCATGACGGTGCTCTTAAGTGGCTGGGGCTGTCATGTTCTGACGGCTCCCAATCTTGCCGCTGCCCAGACGCAACTGCGCAAAGGCGCGCAGCCCGACGTGCTGCTCGTCGATTATCATCTCGACGAAGGTAACGGCATCGACGCGGTCGTTGCGCTGCGCGAAACGCTTGGCAACGGTTTCCCGGCCGCGCTTATTACGGCGGACCGCACGCCGAAAGTACGTGACGAAGCACGCGAACAAAATGTCCAGGTATTGAACAAGCCGCTGAAGCCGGCAGCCCTGCGCGCGTTCCTCGCGCAGTGGCGCGTGACGCGCCCAGCTGCAGAGTAGCATGCGGCTAATTATCAAATATATTTTAGACCAAGTCGGATAAATCCGACTTGGTTTGGCGCGTGACGCGCCCAGCGGCGGAATGGTTTAGAAAATCAGTTCAACGATTTCGGCCACTGGCCTGCTTCAATCTTGGAAGCAGCGATCACGGCCTGCGTGCGGCTCTCGACCCCGAGCTTTTGCAAAATCGCGGAGACATGCGCTTTCACCGTCGCTTCGGAAACCGTGAGCTCGAAAGCGATCTGCTTGTTGAGCAGGCCCTCGGATAGCATCATCAGCACGCGCACCTGCTGCGGCGTGAGTGTTGCAAGACGCTGCACGAGGTCGCGTGTTTCCTTGTCGTCGCTCGAGGTGAGATCGATGTCGGGCGGCGTCCATACGCCGCCATCGAGCACCTTGAAAATCGCAGTCCGCATCACTTCGACGCTCAGCGTCTTAGGAACGAATCCCGACGCACCGAACTCCATGCAGCGGCGAATGACGTCCGGTTCTTCGTTCGCGGAAACCACGACCACCGGCACGCCGGGAAACTGCGCGCGCAGATAAAGCAATCCGGAGAAGCCGCGCACGCCGGGCATGGAGAGATCGAGCAACACCAGGTCCATGTCGCCTTCGCGCTCAAGCAGACCTTGCAGTTCTTCAAAACCGCCGGCTTCGAAAATTTTCGTCGCACTAAACTGCTGGCCAACCGCTTCCTTCAAAGCACCGCGAAACAACGGGTGATCGTCCGCGATCACGAAGCGATAGGACGCACTCGGATCGATCTTTGAAATTCCCTGCGCCACGGAAGCCGCCTGCTGTTTCATCGGTTCGTTACTCATACGCCGAACCTACGATTGCAAGCCATTGTTTCCGCCCGGCGATACTGGAGCAAGCCCGCAGCGTCAGGCGGCTTAACATGCACCGGGCCAGAACGCGGACACGCACAGCCCCAAGTATTCTATTTTCTCCAGTAATTTCAATCGATTAAGAAACGGCGGCCGGTCAGCCTTTATTGGGGACTTCCGTCTCCCATTCCTTCTTGAGATTTTCCACGACCCCGCGGAAGCGTTTCATCATCTTCTCGAAGAAACCCATGACCTGTTCGATCTCCTGATCACTGGGCGTGCGGAAGCGTTCCTGAGGATCATTCCGTTTATTCTCGAGGGCAGCGATCCGGTCGTTGAGGCGCTTTATCTCCGCCTCGAGCGCGGCGCGGTCATCCGCCACCGTCTCACAGGTCCAGTTGCCGGCTTTCTCGCGGCAAAACGAGACCTGCCCGGTCTGCGCGTCCAGCCGCAGAAAGCCATCGTCAATCTTCTGCATCTTGAAACGCCAGCTATCGTTCGGGGGTACGGGTGCTGACGTTTGCGCGTGCACGCCACCTGCCGCGAGCGAAGCCGCGAGCGCAAAAGCCGAAATCTTGCCGATCGTTTTCATAGCAGTCCCTTCTTCAGGCCCCTTGCCCGCCAGAAATGGAAACGCTCCCCGTACAGTCAAGTACGAGGAGCGCAATCTTGTTCCGGATTTAGGACGGAGACTAGGCGGCAGCCTTCTCTGTCTTCTTCGGCGCGAAGCGGCCGTAGAAGGTTTCGCCTTTGGCTGCCATTTCTTTCAGCAAGGCATTCGGCGCGAAGCGCGGACCCTGCTTGCCGGCGAGCTTCTCGCAGAGTGCGACGAAGTTCTTCACGCCCATGAAGTCGATATAGGAGAGCGTGCCGCCGGTGAACGGCGCGAAGCCGAAGCCAAGGATCGAGCCGACATCGCCCTCGCGAACATCCGTAATCACGCCCTCTTCGACGCAGCGCGCGGTCTCAAGCGCCTGAATCACGAGGAAGCGCTGTTTGAGCTCTTCGACGTTATAAGTCTCGGCCGGACGCGGTTCGCCGACGATCTCGTGGATGCCCGGCCAAAGTTTCTTCGGGCCCTTCTCCGGATAGTCGTAGAAGCCCTTGGCGTTCTTGCGGCCGAAACGCTGGCGCTTTTCGACCATTTCTTCGAGGAGCGCTTCCTGCTTCGGATCGATCGCAACCTCGCCGAGATCGGCTTTGGTGGCTTTGAGAATCTTCCACGCCAGATCGACTGCCACTTCGTCGTTCAGCGACAGCGGACCGACGGGCATACCGGCCATACGGCCGACATTCTCGACCATTGCCGCAGGAACGCCCTCGGTCAGCATCATGTGACCTTCGCGGATATAGGTGCCGACAACACGCGAGGTGTAGAAACCGCGGCTGTCCTCGACTACGATCGGCGTCTTCTTGATCGCGCGCACATAGTCGAGCGCTACCGCTACCGCCTTGTCGCCGGTTTCCTTGCCCTTGATGATCTCGACCAGCATCATCTTCTCGACTGGCGAGAAGAAATGGATACCGACGAAGCGCTTGCGGTCCTTCGACATCTCGGCGAGCGAAGTGATCGGCAGCGTCGAGGTGTTCGAGCCGAAGATCGCGTCGGGGCGAATGACGGCATCGACCTTTGCGATCACTTCCGCCTTCACCTTACGGTCTTCGAACACAGCCTCGACCACGAGATCGACGTCTTTGATGTCATCGTAATTCGCAGTCGCCTTCACACGGGCGAGCAATTTTTCCTTATCGGCCGCGGTCGCGCGGCCCTTCTTGATGCGGCCATCAATGACCGACTCGACATGCGCCTTGCCCTTGTCCGCGGCCGCCTGATCGCGATCGACGAGGATCACTTCGATGCCGGCATCGGCGGTGACGTAGGCGACGCCTGCGCCCATGAAGCCCGCACCAAGCACGGCAACCTTCTTGATGTTGCTCGGAGCCACGCCCTCGGGGCGTCGCGCGCCTTTGTTCAGCTCCTGCATCGAGATGAAGAGCGAGCGGATCATCGCTGCCGCTTCCTTCGACTTCAGGATGTTCGCGAACCAGCGCGACTCGACTTTCAGCGCGAGGTCCATCGGCAATTGCAGACCGTCATAGACACACTGGAGGATCGCTTTCGCCGCCGGATAGTTGTCGTAGGTCTCGCGACGATAGATTGCGTTCGCGGGCGGGAACACCATCATGCCGCCCTTCGAGAACACCGGACCTCCCGGGAGCTTGAAACCGTCGACATCCCACGGCTGCACGCCTTTGCCGCCGTTCTTGATCCAGGCTTTCGCCGTTTCAACCAGCTTGTCCTGTGGGACGATCTGATCGACGAGCTTCATCTTGAGTGCCTTGTCCGCCTTCAGCGCTTCGCCGCGGAAAAGCATCTGGAGCGCATCCTGCGTCGGCACGATGCGCGGAACACGCTGCGTGCCGCCAGCGCCCGGAAACAGCCCGACTTTCACTTCCGGAAGGCCGAGACGCAGCTTCGGGTTGTCGCTCACCACGCGATGATGACAGGCAAGTGCGAGTTCGAACGCACCGCCCATGGCCGTGCCGTTCACGGCGGCGACCCATGGCTTGCCGGACTTTTCCAGCTTGCGATAGGTGCGCGACATGGCGCTCGACTGCTCGAACAAGAACTTGTTCGCTTCTTCTTCGCCCTTATCCTTGATGAGCTTCTTGAAGGTGTCGCCCATGGTTTCGAGCATAGTGAGGTCGGCGCCACCGGAGAAAGTATCTTTCCCCGAGGTGACGACGACGCCCTTCACCTTCGCATCGGCGGTGACTTCGTCGACGATCTTCGACAGCTCGGTCATCACGTCGGCCGAGAACACGTTCATCGAACGGTCCGGCATATTCCAGGTGACGAGCGCTATGCCATCGCCATCCACGTCCACCGTGAAATTCTTGTAAGCCATGATTATCCTCCCGTCGCTTTCCGTTCTCGGATAAGCGCGATCAAACGCGTTCGATGATGGTTGCGGTGCCCATGCCGGCGCCGATGCAAAGCGTGACGAGCGCCGTCGACTTGCCGGTGCGCTCGAGCTCGTCGAGCACCGTGCCGAACACCATCGCGCCGGTCGCACCCAAGGGGTGGCCCATGGCGATTGCGCCGCCGCACACATTGATCTTATCGCGCGGGATGTTGAACGCCTGCATGTAACGAAGCACGACAGACGCGAACGCTTCGTTGAGTTCGAAGAGATCGATGTCGTTGATCGACATCTTCGCCTTCTTCAGCAACTTCTCGGTCACGTCGACCGGGCCGGTGAGCATGATCGCGGGCTCCGAGCCGATATTCGCGAAAGCGCGGATGCGTGCGCGCGGCTTCAAGCCTGCCTTTTTGCCGGCTTCGGCGTTACCGATCAGCACGGCGGCCGCGCCGTCGACGATGCCCGACGAATTGCCGGCGTGGTGTACGCAGTTGATCGCTTCGATTTCGGGATACGCCTGGATCGCGACCGCTGCGAAGCCGCCCATTTCGCCCATCTGCGGGAACGAAGGCTTCAACTGTCCGAGCGACTGCATGTCCGTGGTCGGTCGCATATGTTCGTCGTGATCGAGGATCGTGATGCCGTTCACATCTTTCACCGGCACGATCGACTTCTTGAAGCGGCCTTCCTTCCAGCTCTGCGCTGCGCGCTGCTGGCTTTCGACCGAGTACTGATCGACGTCGTCGCGCGAGAAACCGTACTTGGTCGCGATGAGATCGGCCGAAACGCCCTGCGGCATGAAGTAGGACTTCACCGCGATCTGCGGATCCACCGGCCATGCACCACCCGAAGCACCCATGCCGACGCGCGACATCGCCTCGACACCGCCACCGATGGCCATGTCGTGCTGGCCGGACATCACCTGCGCGGCTGCGAAGTTTACCGCGTCGAGACCCGACGCACAGAAACGGTTGATCTGCACACCCGGCACATGATTGCCGTAGTCGGCGTTCAGCGCGGCAGCGCGTGCAACGTCGGAGCCGGCTTCGCCGACCGGATCGACGCAACCC
The DNA here is from genome assembly GCA_016713235.1 of Hyphomicrobiales bacterium. GTDB lineage: Bacteria > Pseudomonadota > Alphaproteobacteria > Rhizobiales > Xanthobacteraceae. The sequence goes on from JADJPN010000001.1 coordinate 285,374, forward strand.
ATCACCACGTCATCGACGAGATGCGTATCGAGGTTGTTGCGCTCCTTGATCGCGCGGAGCGCGGTAGCCGCGAGCGAAAGCGTCGAGACCTCGTGGAGCGAGCCGTCCTTCTTTCCGCGGCCGCGTGGGGTACGAACTGCGTCGTAAACAAATGCTTCGGTCATTGGCGTCTCCCGTTTGTTTTCCGCAAAGCGTCAGAACGCTTCGGCGGGCATATCCATCAGATTGTCGGCACCGGACTGGATGCGCTTCAAGTGCGCGGCCGTTTCCGGCAGCATTCTTTCGACGAAGAATTTCGCGGTCATCAGCTTCGCATCCATAGCCGGTGCGGAGCCGTTGCCGTTCTTTTTTGCGAGCGCGGTCTTCGCCATCTGCGCCCACATATAACCCAGCGCCACGAGCCCGAAGAGGTGCATGTAATCATAAGAACCGGCGCCGGCGTTGTCGGGCCGCTTCATCGCATTCTGCATGAACCACATGGTTGCACCTTGCAGGTGCTTCAAGGATTCCGAAAGCGGCGCGGTGAACGCCTTCATCTTCTCGTCGCCTTCGTTTTCCTTCACGAAACCAGAGACATCGTTGAAGAATGCAGTAATCGCACGGCCGCCATCCTTGGGCAGCTTGCGTCCGACGAGGTCGAGCGCCTGAATGCCGTTCGCGCCTTCGTAGATCATGGCAATACGTGCATCGCGCACGAACTGCTCCATGCCGTGTTCGGCGATGTAGCCGTGGCCACCAAATACCTGCTGCGCCATGACGGCATTCTGGAAACCGAGGTCGGTCATCACGCCTTTCAGGATCGGCGTCAGAATGCCCATGTAATCGTCGGCAATCTGTTTCGTCTTCTCATCCTGCGAGCGCGAAAGCAGATCGGCTTGCAGCGCAAGATAAATCATCAACGCGCGGCCGCCTTCGTTCACAGCCCGCATCGTCATCAGGTTCCGGCGGATGTCCGGATGCACGATGATCGGGTCGGCCGGCTTTTCAGGATTCTTCACGCCGCTGATGGAGCGGCCCTGCAAGCGGTCCTTCGCGTAGATCACCGCGTTCTGATAGGCGACTTCGCCCTGCGCGATGCCCTGGATGCCGACGCCGAGACGCGCGTCGTTCATCATCACGAACATCGCAGGCAGACCGCGATTTTCTTCGCCGACAAGCCAGCCCGTTGCGCCGTCATAGTTCATGACGCAGGTCGAGTTACCGTGAATGCCCATCTTGTGTTCGATGGAGCCGCAGATGAGCGCATTGCGCTCACCGATACCGCCATCTTTGGTCGGAATGAATTTCGGCACAACGAACAGCGAAATTCCCTTCACGCCTTCCGGCGCACCTTCGATACGCGCAAGCACGAGATGCACGATGTTCTCGGCCATGTCGTGTTCGCCAGCGGAAATGAAAATCTTGGTGCCGGTAATTTTGTACGAGCCGTCCGGCTGCTTCACGGCCTTGCTCTTAAGGAGACCAAGATCGGTGCCGCAATGCGGCTCCGTCAGGTTCATCGTGCCGGTCCACTGACCGCCGATCATCTTCGGCAAATACGTGTTGCGGATTTCCTCGGTGCCGTGGATACGGATCGCGCGGCACGCGCCAAGCGTCAGGCCCGGATACATGGCAAAGGCCATATTGGCGCTGCTCATAAATTCGTTCATCGCGGCACCGATCACGAACGGCAGGCCCTGCCCGCCGTACTTCTCTTCGGACGAGAGGCCGATCCAGCCGCCGTCGGCCATCTGCTTATAAGCTTCCTTGAAACCCTTCGGCGTGGTGACGGAGCCGTCAACCGCGCGCTTGCAGCCTTCGCGGTCGCCGACCTGATTGAGCGGTGCGAGCACTTCCTCGCAGAACTTTCCGCCTTCGCTTAAGACCGCCTCGATCGTGTCGGGCGTCGCATCGGCAAAGCCGGGCAGATTGTCGTAGCGCGCGATATTGAAGACGTCGCGCAGCAGGAACATCGTATCTTCGACGGGGGCTTTGTAACTCGGCATCTCTCGGCTCCGGTAGATTTGCTTCAATCAGGCGGCAGGAGTGCCGCGTTCTTTCAACATTTCCGCGAGCGAGCGGCTCGCGCGCTGCATCGCCTCGATCGCCTCGTCGATTTCGGCGCGCTGCTGCTTCAGGCGTTCGACCCGCTCGTTGAAGCGGGCATAGGATACTTTGAGCTGTGTGACGCGGCCGTCGCCGAGGTCGTAGAGATCCAGCATCGAGCGAATCTCTTCGAGCGAAAACCCGACCCGCTTGCCCATCAAAACGAGCTTCAGGCGCGCGCGGTCGCGGCGGGAATAGAGCCGCTCCTGCCCCTGCCGTTCCGGCGAGAGCAGTTCCTTCTCTTCATAAAAACGGAGGGTCCGGGCCGTCACCCCGAATTCGCGGGCGAGGTCCCTAATCGTGAAAGTCAGCTGGCCGGGCTTGTCCGGCCCGCCGGTGTGCTTTTCGAATTCAGCCCAGAGGTCGCGCGACTGCGCGTCCGTCGGCATTGCGGCTTCAACTGTCTGCGCTTGGCCCATTCTTCACTCCCTTGGCGTGCAGCCGGAAAGGGTCGGCCACAGGGTGACGTAACCGTAACTCAGTTTACGTAAACGTCAAGCGAAATCTTAATCAGGCCGCCATCGACAGCGGCGTTCCGGTGACAGTCCTTAATGAAATGCGCTGGGACCTCGAGAAATTAACCCAGCATTTACCGTAACTAACAAGATTCAGGGCGGCGGAGTGGCGCCGCCCGAGACCTGCCTAATCACCATCCCCGGCGCCCCGCAGGATGGACCAGTCATGAGCGCAGGCGTGCCCTGGAGCGTTAGCGCGGTGGACCCGGACACATGGGAAGCCGCCAGGGAAGCTGCGCGCCGCGAAGGACTTTCCGTCGGCGAATGGCTGGAAGCAGCGATTCGCGAAAATTCACGCGGCGGCCATGGCCGCGGGCGCAATCCTGCGACCAATTTCGATCACCGGCTCGACGACCTTGCCGAGCAGATCAACATGCTCGCGCGGCGCAACGTTCAAGCGCGTCCAAATCCCGTCATGCAGCCCCCGCGAGACAGCGGCAGCGAACAGATCACCTCTTCGATCGACGCACTTTCCGAGCGCATCGATCAGATGCTCGAAGGCATGGAACGCGCCCAGCGCAACAACGGACGCGAAGAAATCGGCGCCGCCATCCGCAAGCTCGATTCGCGGATCGAAACGATTTTGCTCGACCGTCCGTCGCGCGGTCGGGAGTCAGGCGTCGATACCAAGCTCGACGAAATGGCGCGGGTCATTTCGCAGATGAGCGAGCGGCTGGAACGCGAAGTTTCGGCGGTAGCAATCGCGCCGGTGTCGCAACCTGTCCCAACCGCCGACGAACTCGATGCCGCTGTTGCGGAGATCATGGAACGCCAGTCCATGCTCGACGGCACGCCAATGCGCCGCGCGCCCGTGCGTGCTCCGGCGGCTGCGCCTATCGCGCCTACTGCGAATCCCTTGCCGCAATTCGCCGCGTTCGAGCGGCAGCTTAAGACGATCGCGGATGAGATGCAGTCGCTCCGCGAAACGAATGCAAAGAATACTTCGGCGTCGATCTCGGAACTGCGCCGCGATATCGCCGAGCTTGCACACACGATGGCCGAGCTTGCGCCGCGCCGCACGCTGGAATCACTCGAGCAGACCGTTGATGCACTCACCCGCAAGATCGATCGCGCCACGCAGAATTCACGGCAGGACAGTCGTCCGGCGCAGGCCGTTCTGACTGCTCTCGACGAAATCCGCGTAGCGCTTGCGAATGTTCGTCCGGCGGAATCTTTCATCTCGGTCGAAGGCGACCTCAACGCGCTGTCGGACAAACTCGACGTCATCAACGCAAAAAGCATCGATGGCACCACGATCGCGCGTATACAGAATCAGATGCAGGAGGTCCGCGATCTCCTCTCCAACGCGCTGCCGGCGGATAATCTTCAAGCTGTAGTCGCCCAGATCGAAACGATTGCGAGCAAGATCGATCGCATTTCCACCCCAGACGATAGCGGCGTGCGCAACATCGTCGGTGCTCTCGAGCAGCGAATCGACGCGCTGGCACACAAAATCGAACAGACCGCGCTACAGCCGGTGCAGGTCTCGCAGGACCCCGAAGCGTTCGACCGCATTCATCAGCGGCTCGATAGCCTCCAGGGATTGCTCGACAAGGTCGAAAACCCGATGGGCCTTGAAGAAACCATGCGCAACGTGGTCGAGCGGCTGGATGCTTCGGAAGCGAAGCTCGCCGGCCTCGGCGTTATCGAGCGCGGTATTTCGGATCTCTCGTCCCAGTTCGACAAGGCCCGCGGCAACGCAATGGATGTCGCCGAGCGCGCGGCGAAGACGGCGCTTCGTGAGTTGCACGCAGCGCGCCAAACCATGCCGCAGCAGGTCGCGGCAGCACAGGCAGCGACGCAATCGGCGGATGCCGACATGCCGGCCGCCAAGCCGCTTGCCGGAGAGCCGGTGCCTGCACGCAGGGTGACGCAAATATCGACGCCCGCCGAAGCGCAGCAACGCTTCACGCGGAGCGCGCCGGTTACGATTCAATCGAAGGACGAAACTGTCCCCACCGACGGACTGCCGGCAGACTATCCGCTTGAGCCGGGTTCGGGCGCACCGCGTTCGCGGCCGACTCCGGTGCAGCAGCGAATCGCGCAATCCGAAGCCGCGGTTGCTGACATCACGCCGCGCACAAACGACGCGAATGCGAAGACTTCCGACTTCATCGCGGCTGCGCGCCGCGCCGCGGGCGGCGGCCGCGGAGAATACGACAGAGACCGCGACTGGCGAGCAAACGAAGAGAGGCGCGCTAAGCGGAGTTTTTGCGCGCTCGCGCCGCGCGGTGCTGCTCGGCCTCGTGGTCGCCATGCTCGGTTTTAGCGTCGTGCGCTTCTTCGATGTGAGTCTGCTTACGAAACTGGTCAGCAGCAACAGCGAAACGCCCGCGCCTGCGCCAGCTCCCGCGCCGACGCCGCCGGCGGAACAGTCGCCGCAGCCGGCGGAGCCGCCCACTTTCGTTCCTGAATCGCAGCAGCGGTCTTCAGTTCCGAACTTCTTCGCCGATCCCACGCTCGGCTCGCTGCCGCCGCGCTCGGGCGATATTACGCCGCAAAATATCGTTTCGACGTTCGGAATGCCGCAACTAGAAGCGTCATTAACGACGCAAAGCACGAAGCAAGCGCCACGCGTACAACAGGCGCCTTTGCAGACGCAGAACGCCGCCGCAAATCCGCAGGCGCCGGAAAAGACCGAAACTTCCACCGGCATCAATGATGCGCTCATGAAAGCCGCGGCTAGCGGCGATGCGGAAGCGGCCTTCGAAATAGGCGAGCGCCTCATGACCGGCCGGGGCGTCGAAACCAACCTTCCCGACGCGCTGAAATGGTTCGAGCGAGCCGTAGCCAGGGGCTCAGTCGCAGCCGCTTTCAAGCTCGGCATGGCCTACGAAAAGGGCCAGGGCGTCGCCCGCGACCGCGCCCGCGCCCGGACCAACTACGTGCTCGCTGCCGAAAGCGGGCACCTGAAAGCGATGCATAATCTCGCGGTCATGATGGTCGAGGATGGCGGCCCCAAACCGGATTACACCAACGCCATTCCGTGGTTCCGCAAGGCCGCCGAACGGGGGCTGCGCGACAGCCAGTACAATCTCGGGGTGATCCATGCCCGGGGCCTTGGCGCGGGTCAGAATCTGACCGAATCATTCCTGTGGTTCTCGCTGGCCGCAAACCAGGGCGACGCCGAAGCCGCGAAGAAGCGCGACGACGTCGCCGCGCGCATCGATCAGCAGACGCTCGCCGCGGCCAAGCTCGCCGTGCAGGCTTGGACTGCGAAGCCTTCGGACGAAAGCGTTAACGCGCCCCGCGCCAAGCCGGAGTGGCAGAACGTAGCCGTCGCGCCGAAAAAGAAGCAAAAGAAGTAACTCTGCTCCGCTCGCGTCATTGACAAGCGCGGCACTCGACATGTTGATGCCGTAGTGCTGTCGCTAGAACGTGCGGCCACGAAAGCGTCCGGAAGCCAAATTGTCGATCTACCTTCCGATAGCCGAACTGCCAGTCAATATCCTTCTGATATTCGGGCTGGGGATCGCGGTCGGCTTCATTTCAGGAATGTTCGGCGTGGGCGGCGGCTTCCTGATGACGCCGATGCTCATTCTGGTCGGCATCCCGCCTTCGGTCGCGGTCGCAAGTGTGCCGAGCCATATGGCGGCCTCCTCGCTCACCGGCACTATTTCCTACTGGCGAAAGCAACTCGTCGATAGCGGGCTCGGGCTCGTACTCTTGTCCGGCGGCATGCTCGGCACCGCCGCCGGCGTCTGGGTATTCTCGCTCCTGCGCCGCGCGGCCAGCTCGATCTGGTCATCAACCTTTCCTACATCGTGCTGCTGACGGTCGTCGGCACGATCTTGATCGTGGAAAGCGTCCGCGCGCTTTGGCGCTCGATCCAGGGACAACAGCCGGTCCTGCGGCGGCCAGGCACGCATTCGTGGTTTCATGGACTGCCGCTGAAATTCCGCTTCCGGCAGTCACGCATTTACGTCTCTGCAATTCCGGTGACGGCGATCGGCTTTGGCGTCGGTTTCCTCGGCGCGCTGATGGGTATTGGCGGCGGGTTTCTTCTGATCCCTGCGCTTATTTATCTGATGCGCGTGCCGACGGCGGTTTCGGTCGGGACTTCGCTGTTTCTCACGCTGTTCACGATGCTGGCTGCGACCGTGTTGCACGCGGTGGAAAACCGCTCCGTCGATGTCGTGCTTGCCTTCACGCTGATGATTGGCGGCGTCATCGGCGCGCAATCCGGCGCGCGAGCGGGTCAAGCAGTCAAAGCGGAGCAGCTTCGCTTTCTCCTCGGGCTTCTGGTTCTCGCCGTCGCTGCGCGCGTCGGCCTCGATTTGCTTACAAAGCCGATCGAGCTTTTCTCCGTGATTTCCACGGAGGCAGGTTGATGAAGCGGCGCAAAGTAAACGCAATTCTCGCGATTGCGCTGATGGTCGCGCCGCTTTTCGCGCAGATTGCCTATGCGGAGCGGCTGGTAACTTCGCTTTCAACCCACCGCGTGCTGATCAGTTCGAATTTTACCGGCACCTCGCTCGTCCTGTTCGCCTCTATCGAGGACAGCGACGGCACGCGCGACAAGCCGAAGAAGTATGATGTCGCGGTCACGGTGCGCGGACCGGCGACCACCTTCATCACGCGCAGGAAAGAACGCATCCTCGGCCTGTGGGTGAATTTCGAGTCCCGCCGCTATCCCGACACGCCTTCCTATCTCGCAGTGCTGACGAATCGCCCGCCGGCGGAATTCGGCACGCTCGAGTTGCAGACCAAGCACAAACTGGGCCTTTCCTTCGCCGCACTCCCGCCGTCGATCATCGCGGACGAAGAATTCGGCACCGCGCTTCTGCGCGTGAAGAAGGCGGATGGGTTGTTTCACGAAGAAACCAACGCCGTCACGTTCCTCACGCCGACCTTGTTTCGCGCAACCTTGCCGATCCCGGGCACCGCGCCGACAGGCCCTTATGAGATCGACGTACAGGTCTTCACGAACGGCGTACTTGCTGCGCAACAATCCACCGCGATCGAGGTGGTCAAGACCGGTTTTGAAGCCTTCGTTGCGCAGGCTGCGCGTGACAATCGCCTCGATTATGGGCTCGGCGTTGCCTTTCTCGCCTTTGTTGTCGGAATCGCCGCGGGTCTGGTATTCCGTCGCAACTGAAGAATTCTGGAGGCTTCGATGGCCGACGATGGACTGCGGCGCTTTCTCGGCGGCTCGCCGCTCGCCATTCTGATCAAACTTGCGCTGCTTTCGATTCTCGTCGGCTTCGTGCTGACCGTGATCGGTCTCGATCCGCGCAACATTTTGTGGAGCATCGAGGCGCTGATCCGCAGCGTCTTCAATCTCGGCTTCGAGGCATTCGAGTGGCTATGGCGTTATCTCTTGCTCGGTGCCGTGATCGTGATTCCGATCTGGCTGATCATGCGGCTGGTGCAATCGCGCAAAACTTAAGCGTTCTGCCGCGAAGCCGCGGCTTCGACCGCGCCAAGGCCGATGACGTCCTGAATTGAACGGTGCTTGCCGCGGTCGAGAAACAGGCTGAGGCCGCGCTTGATCTCGCGCGCGATGCCGAAACCTTTGTAGACCATGCCGGTGTAAAGCTGCACGAGCGTGGCCCCGGCGCGGATTTTCTTCCATGCGGTTTCCGCGGAATCGATGCCGCCGACACCGACGATCGGGAACGCGCGCTCCGTGCGCAGGTAAGTCTCGGCGAGCATGCGGGTCGAAAGATCGAACAGCGGCTTACCGGATAAGCCGCCCTGCTCCTTCGCGTTGCTTTCGCGAAGCGAAGTAGGCCGCGTAATCGTCGTGTTCGAAACGATCATGCCGTCGATCGCGCGCTTTCTTGCGATATTCACGATGTCATCGAGATCGCCGAGCGCGACATCCGGCGCGATCTTCAAAAGGATCGGCTTGCGCCCGCTGCCCTTCTGCGCGGCACGCTCGCGCGCTTCCAGCACCCGCTTGAGCAATTCGTTCAACGCGTCCGCGGTTTGCAGATCGCGCAGACCCGGCGTGTTCGGTGAGGAGATGTTGACCGTAAGATAGCTCGCATAGGGCGAAAACGTTTCCACGCCTGCAACATAGTCCGCGATGCGGTCTTCGGAATTCTTGTTGGCACCGACATTGATGCCGAGAATTCCGCTCGGCTTGCGGCGCGAAAGCCGCGCCACGGCCGAATTGAAACCCTCGTTATTGAAACCGAGCCGGTTCACCACGCCTTCGTCCCGCAACAGGCGAAATACGCGCGGACGCGGATTTCCTGCTTGCGGCTTGGGTGTGAGCGTTCCGACTTCGGCGAATCCAAAACCGAGCGCGAGTACGGCATCCGGTACCTCGGCGTTCTTGTCGAACCCAGCTGCGACGCCGATCGGATTCTTGAAATTCAGCGCGAAGGCCGAAACCGACAGGCGCGGATCGTCCGCGGGCGTGGCGCCCCTTGTCATCATGGAAAGCGCCCGGATGGCAAGCCGGTGCGCGTCTTCTGCCTCGAACAGGCGCGAAAAAGGCAAAGCGAGATCGAGCAGAAGCGACATGAACGTTTTTCCGAGGACGAGCGGACGCTAGAGGCCACCTCACCGCGCTGCAAGCGCGGATCAGGGCTTGTCACGCATTATCCAGATGATAAACCCGCATATGGGTATAAAATCCTGCCAGCCGATTCGGAGCGCCTGATGCTGACTCACAATCAAGTCTGGGGAGCGGTGGACCGCATCGCTGCACGCTACAATCTGTCAGCCTCGGGGCTTGCAAAGGCAGCCGGCCTCGATCCCACGACCTTCAACAAGTCCAAGCGCGTGACGCCGGACGGCAGACCGCGCTGGCCTTCGACCGAATCCATCGCGAAGGTGCTTAAAGCCACCGGCGCCACGATCGACGAATTCATTTCGCTGCTGACGAAGAAGCCGAAGCGTCCCGCCCAGCCGGTGCCCCTGATTGGGTTCGCCGAAGCCGGCGCCGGCGGCTTTTTCGACGACAGCGGTTTTCCGGTCGGCGGCGGCTGGGACGAAATCAAACTGCCCAATGTCGACGACGACCATGCCTACGCGCTCGAAATCTCCGGCAATTCGATGGAGCCCCTTTACCGCAAAGGCGATGTCATCGTGATTTCGCCCGCGGCACCACTTCACAAAGGCGATCGCGTCGTCATCAAGACCAAAGACGGCGAAGTGCTCGCGAAGGAATTGAAAAAGAAAACCGCGAAGACGGTCGAGCTGAAATCGCTCAACCCCGATCACAAGGACCGCACGCTCCAGATTAGCGATGTCGTGTGGATTGCGCGGATCGTCTGGGCGACGCAGTAAGCGAAATTAAGCCGACCTCGCGAGTGCGCCGTCGATCATCGCGACCGTATTCTCAACACCATAGACCGCGGCGAACGAGCCGAAACGCGGCCCTTTCTCCTGGCCCAGCAGCACCTGGTAGAGCATGTTGAACCAGTCGAGCGAAACGCCCGGCTTGCCGTCCTTGGCCGACTTCTTGTGATCGAGGAACGGCTCGCGGCGGCCGATCTCGTAAACGACATCCTGAATCTGTTCGGCGGTCGCGTCCGTGGAGAGTTGCGAAAGCGCGTCGCGCAGGTCGGAAAGCGCCTTGCGCTCGCCTTCGGTCGGCTCACGGAATTTCTTTTCTGGCAGCACGAAGTCGCGGAAATAATGGATCGCATACTCGACGAGCTTGCCGAGCTTTGGATGCGTCTCGTTTGTCACGCCCGGACGATAGCGCCCGATGAAGCCCCAAAGCGTCTCGGCGTTTTCCGCGTTAGACGATGACACGAGTGTCAGCAGCATCTGGAACGTGACTGGCATATTGGGCTCCGGCGGATTGCCGGAGTGGATGTGCCATACCGGATTGCCGAGCCGCTGCTTCCAGTCGACCTGTTTGCGATAGCCTTCCAGGAATTGCTGGTAATCGTCGACGTTGCGCGGGATCACGTCGAAGTAAAGCCGCTTAGCCGCCTTCGGCTCCCGGTACATAAAGAGCGAAAGCGACTCCGGGCTCGCGTAGCGCAGCCATTCATCGATCGTGAGGCCGTTGCCCTTCGACTTTGAAATCTTCTGGCCCTTCTCATCCAGGAAGAGTTCGTAGTTGAAGCCTTCAGGCGGGTTCGTCCCGAGCGCACGCGCAATTTCGCCAGAGAGCTTGACCGAATCGATCAGGTCCTTGCCGGCCATTTCGTAATCGACGCCGAGCGCGACCCAGCGCATGGCCCAATCCGGCTTCCATTGCAGCTTGACGTTGCCGCCGGTGACCGGCGTGGTCACGCGCTCTTTGGTTTCCGGATCTTCGTAGGTGATTGTGCCCGCCTTCACATCGTGGGCGATGATCGGCACCTGCAGCACGATGCCCGTGCGCCGACAAATCGGAAGAAAAGGCGAATACGTCGAGGCGCGCTCTTCGCGGAGCGACGGCAGCATGATCGCCATCACCGCGTCGTAGTGCTGCAAAACCTTCATGAGCGCCGCGTCGAAGCGGCCGCTCTTATAGTATTGCGTCGATGACGCGAATTCGTATTCAAAGCCGAACTGGTCGAGGAAAGCGCGGAGCCGCGCGTTGTTATGCTCGCCGAAGCTCGGATGTGTGCCGAAAGGATCAGCGACCTGCGTCAAAGGCTTGCCGAGATCCTTCTCCAGCAACTCCTTGTTCGGCACGTTGTCCGGCACTTTCCGAAGACCATCCATGTCGTCGGAAAATGCCAGCAGCTTCGTTTTGATCTTGTCCTCGGTCAGCACGCGAAAGGCGTGACGTACCATGGTGGTGCGCGCGACCTCGCCGAAGGTGCCGATATGCGGCAGGCCCGACGGCCCGTAGCCGGTCTCGAACAGCACCTCGTCTTTCGGCCGTTTCTTCAGGCGCGCGACGATCTTCTTCGCCTCCTCGAACGGCCAGGCGTTCGAGGTTTCCGCCACTTCGCGCAAGTTCGCTGCCAAGGCAGCCGGTTCGGTCGCCATTTCTTCTTTCTCTTCGGACGAGATCAGTAAAAACCGACCGGGAAATAACGCAAATAGAGGTCGGTGAATACCCCGCGCTCCCACAGCCGATAGAGCGCATAATTCAGCGCACGCAGGAGCGTGTCGTTGCCGGTCTTGACGGCGATGCCAACGCCTTCGCCGAAGAAGCGGCTCTCGGTATAGGGACCGCCACGGAAATTACAGCAGCCTGCGGAGTCGGAGCCGTTCAGCCAAAAGGCGAGTGCGATGCCATCGCCAAAGGCAAGCTCCACGTCGCCCGCCTTCAGCGCGTTCAGTGCTGCGGTCATGTCCGGGAAGCTCTTGATCGCAGTCTCGGCAAAGAACGTGCGTACATAGGCCTCATGGGCGCTGCCCGCGACCACCGCCACGCTTTTCCCCGCGATCAGCTCCGGAGAAATTTCACGAAGCTGCGAATCCTTCTTCGCGGCGAAGCGCGCGGGCGTGCGATAATAGCGGTCGGTGAAATCGGCCTTCATGCGCGTTTCAGGCGTGATCGCAATCGAGGCAACCACCGCATCCCCCGCACCTGTCTCCAACGCGGCGAGCAGCGTATCGAAGCGACGCACCTGCACCGTGCAAGTCACACCGAGTTCCTCGCAGATCGCGCGTGCCAGATCGACGTTGAAACCGATCGGCAATCCGTTCGGCCCGCGAAAATGAAACGGTGGATAGTCGTCTTCGGTCAGAAAGCGAATCTGCGTCATGCGGCCGAGCGTGGGCTTTTCCGGCCTCCGTTTCGGATCCGAGAAGCGCGGCACGAAGACTTCCTGCGCGCTCGCAGGCGCCGGGAAGCTTGCCGTAAACGGCAGCAGGATTGCTGCAAGCGCAAATAGAAAGGCGTTGCGCGCCAACCACTGCGCAAAGCAAGATACTGGCTGGGGATTGCTCATTATCTATTGTAACCGCTTGCCGGTTATTTTCCGGGGGATCAGGCGGCTTTGTAAACGAGCAGTCCGGGGCGGGTAAAGTTGGCGTTCGAGCCCTCGGGCAAAGCGGCCGGCGATATCAACGCGGGGGAAGGCAGCGAGGTCGGGGAAACTGCGCTGCCTTTACCGACGCGTTCCGTATTTGCAGAACAGCCTGCGCTTTTTCGTCCCGTTCTCGACCTGCCGCCCGAGTTGCGCGCCCTGCGCGGCCATTTCGAACCGGCCGTTCTACGTTTTGCCGCCGCCCCGCGCTGAAGAACTGGGACTTGGCGCTGATATCGTGGTTGCCCGCAACGAGGCGGTCCCTCCTGACACGATACTGAAGGCTTATGCCGCCGATCTCGGCCTGGAGATCGACTGGCCTGGAGGATACGGCCGCGAATTCCTCGATCGACATTGCCGCGATCATGTCGAGCGGCATTCTTCCCGCGCACAGCAGAGAAAATCAGGATTGTCCAACCCTCGCGCTCGTCGGCGGGCAGATCAGACCAATCTACGAACTTGCCGCGAATGGCGCCGGGCTCGAAAAGAAATTCCGGATTACTTCGGTTGAGCGCCTGCGGAACTTTCTGGAGCGATCTCTAAATACAGCGCTGGCAGAGGAAGCCGCATTCGGGCTGCGTGAAAGGCAACCACAGCTCTCGGCAGCTTCAACACACTTTGGCGAGTACCGCGCCGTATTGTTCGCGGCGTTTGCCACCGCGGGACTTGCGCTCTACTTCGCACCGGGGCTCTCGCGCCTCGCGCTCGAAATCTCGCTTGCCACGATCTTTCTTGCATGGACGGCACTACGTTTATTTGCGTGTTTTTTGCCAGAAGACACAAACGACGCCCGCTCAATAAGCGACCGCGAACTTCCGCTCTACACAATCCTTATTCCGCTCTATCGCGAAGCAGTCATTGTTCCTGACATGGTCGCTGCAATCTCAAGGCTCAACTATCCGCGCGAGAAGCTCGACATAAAACTTATTCTCGAGCTTGACGACCACAGCACCAAGGCCGCGGTGGAAGCGATCCGCCTCGATCCGTGTTTTGAGATCGTGTATGCGCCCCGGCTCGGCCCGCGCACCAAGCCGAAAGCCTTGCGTGCAGCCATGCCCTTCGTGCGCGGCGAATTTCTCGTCATATACGACGCCGAAGACAGGCCACATCCCGATCAGCTGCGCAAAGCCTATGCTCAATTTCTTTCCGGCGATGCCAACCTCGCTTGCGTGCAGGCGAAGCTTGCGATCGACAACGCCTATCCGTCTTTTCTGACCGGGCATTTCCGCTCGGAATATTCCGGCTTGTTCGATGTGCTTCTGCCTGCACTCGCGCGCATGCGGCTACCCTTGCCGCTGGGCGGCACATCCAACCATTTCAGAACTTCTATTTTGCGGAAAGTGGAAGCCTGGGACCCGCATAATGTCACCGAGGATGCGGACCTCGGCGTTCGTCTCGCGCGCTTCGGCTATACAACCGGCATCGTCAACTCGACGACGTGGGAGGAAGCTCCTTCGCGGCTCGGTGCCTGGCTGCCGCAGCGGACCCGATGGATGAAAGGCTGGATGCAAACCTACATCGTTCACATGCGCGACCCGCTTCTGCTCTTTAGGCAGCTTGGCTGGCGCGGCTTTCTCACGTTTCAACTCCTGATCGGCGGCTCTGTGCTCGCGGCACTCGTGCATCCAGTTTTCGCGACGCTGCTCATCGTGGATTCTGCCTTTGGCTCGCTGCTCGCGCCCGCTGAAACTTTCGCGCAAAGCGCGCACAAGGCCCTCGTCTTTGTCACGCTGATGAGCGGCTACATTGCTTCGGGGTTTCTCGCCTATGTGGGAATGCGAAGACGCGGTTTTCTATCCTCGGCGTGGATATTGCCGACGATCCCAATTTACTGGTTGCTGTTGTCAGCGGCCGCGTGGCGCGCAGTCTTGAAGCTGATTACTGCGCCTCATCAATGGGAGAAGACCGCGCATGGCGTGGTGAGGCGGACGCGGCAGCAGGCGGATTAGGAGTTCGTCTGCGGGGAGAGCACCGGAAGCGGCGCTAATCCGATACGGCCGAATCCGGGCAACTTGATCGCAGGGCTTCTGAAATCGAGACCGACGACCAGACTCAAGAGGTTGATCTCGAAACCCTCGACCCAGCCGAGCTTCACGCCGGTGTAACCCCAGAGATTCAACTCCAAGCCCGTGCCGCTGTCGGTAAGGCCCGCATGGAAACCGGGACGAAAATCGCGGCCGACCGCGTTCGCGGGCAGCACCGCGCGCATTTCCGGAACGGCGCGCAATATCGCAGCGACAAAACTGTTCGAGTTCGGACCCGGCCATGTTTTGTAATCACCCGCATCGCGCCAGCGATACTCCTTCACCGCCACTTCGATCCGCGGAATCAGGTCCTCCGCCTGAGCACCGCTGACATCGGCGATCACCGACGGCGGCGTGCCGTACCAGCGGCCGTCCGGCGCCCATTCGTTCATCCGCACCGGATTGCCCCAGCCGACGACATCATAACGCGTCCATGACGTTGCGCCCGCGCTCTTGAAAACTACCCAGCTATGCGTTGCGACTACGCCCTTCCAGCCGCCGGTGCGTCCGGAAAGAACGAGAATACGCGCTTCGGGATGTTCAACCGCGGGCGGGAGTGCGCGCACGCTCGACCAGTCGGCATCGCGCCAATGCAACGGACGGTCTTCGAACGCGAAGAGCGCAGCGCGTGCGGCGATCGGCGCGAGGAACGCCGCGAAAAACAGAAGGATAATCATTCGTCGGAAACGCCGTTGGCGGGGCCGTTCGCTCATATTGCGCAGATAGGTGCGCGATTCCGGCAGATCAATGACGGCTAAAGCCTGCGGCGCAAATCCGCGGCAGCCGTGTCGGCATCGCGCTTCAAATTAAAGGGAGCGATGAATTTTCCCCCTTTATCCATCAAGTAAACCACGGAAGTGTGATCCATCGTGTAGCCACCGCCTTCGAGCGGCACGCGCTTGGCATAGACGAAGTAAGCCTTCTTGATCGCCTCGATCTGCGCTTCCGAACCGGAGAGTGCGGAAATTCGCGGGTGAAAGCTTGAAAGATAAAGCTTCAGCTTTTCCGGCGTGTCCCGCTCCGGGTCGACCGTCACGAAGATCGCGCTCACCTTCTCCGCATCCTTGCCGAGACGATTGAAGATTTCCGAAACCTCAAACAGCGTGGTCGGGCAAATATCAGGGCAATGCGTGAAGCCGAAGAAAACGAGAAACGGCTTGCCGCGAAAGTCGGAATCGGTAACGGTTTTGCTGTCCTGATTGACGAGTCTGAACGGCCCGCCAACCGACGGAAGGGCGCGTTATCTTGTGGCATCAACATCATCACCGCCGCGACCAGCGCGAGCGCGCCTGTTGCGAACGCGGCGAAGAAAACAAGAATGCGCGGGGGCCAGCGGTTTGTTTCAGAAACAATAAGCGATGCCGGCCGCGACCATTTCGAAGAAAAGTTTGGTCCCGAACCAAACCCACATCAGCCCGGCGGCCGCCGCGAGCACGCCGAAGAAAGCCGCCATCCCACCACGAGCGGCCGCGTGGAAGGCGCAAAAGTGTCGTTCGCGGGCTTTGTCATAAGCTCTAGCTAGGGTTCGCGGACGCGCACGTCAATAAAGCCGGTTCACGTGCCGGCTCAGGATTTACGCGCTTTTTCGCCTGCCGCAGCGCGAAAGACATGCTGTGGCAGACTGTCACAAACCGGGTTAGCCTTTTGGGGAGAAGGCAGGCCAGTCACCCGACTGTCGCAAGACCAAGAGAACCTGCCGCGCGGAATCAAGGAACCCTTAAGAGGCGAGAATCCCATGAAGCATCTGAAGCTATTGGCCGGCTCAACGCTGCTTGCCGCCACCCTCCTCTCCACGCCAGCGTCTGCGCAAATCGAAATCCAGTGGTGGCACGCGCTGACCGGCGCGAACAACGACGTCGTCGTTCGGCTTGCCGACGAATTCAACAAGTCGCAGAACGACTACAAGGTCGTGCCGAGCTACAAAGGCGGCTACGCCGACACGATGAACGCGGGCATCGCCGCGTTCCGCGCCGGTAACGCGCCACATATCCTGCAAGTCTTCGAGGTCGGCACCGCAACGATGATGGCGGCGAAAGGCGCGATCAAGCCGGTGCACGTCTTGATGCAGGAAGCCGGCGAGAAGTTCGATCCGAACGCTTATCTTCCGACCATCACCGGGCACTACTCGACGTTGAAGGGGGAGATGCTTTCCTTCCCCTTCAATTCGTCGAGCACGGTGATGTGGTACAACAAGGACGCCTTCAAGAAGGCGGGCCTCGACCCGGAGTCTCCGCCGAAGACCTGGCCGGAAGTATTCGCCATGGCGAAAAAACTGAAAGCCGCCGGTTATGAGAACTGCGGCTTCTCGAACGCGTGGGCGACCTGGGTCAACATCGAGCAGTTTTCCGCCTGGCATAACCTTCCGATCGGCACCAAGGGCAACGGCATGGACGGATTCGACACCGTGCTGACCTTCAACAACCCGCAGCTCCTGCGCCACCTCGAAACGCTGGTCGAGTTGCAGAAGGACAAGACCTACGATTACTCCGGCCGCACGAACACGGGCGAAGGCCGTTTCACCAGCGGCGAATGCCCGATCTTCCTCACGTCTTCGGGCTTCTTCGGCAATGTCGCCGCGAATGCGAAATTCGCCTGGGGCAATGCGCCAATGCCTTATTATCCGGATGTCTCCGGCGCGCCGCAGAATTCGATCATCGGCGGCGCTTCGCTCTGGGTCATGGGTGGAAAGAAGGCCGACGAATACAAAGGTGTTGCTAAATTCTTCACGTTCCTGTCGCGCACCGACAAGCAGATCGAGCTGCACCAGAAATCTGGCTATCTGCCGATCACCAAGGCCGCCTACGAACAGACCAAGTCCTCGGGATTCTATAAGGAGAAGCCGTTCCTCGAGACGCCGTTGCTCGAACTCACCAACAAAGCGCCGACCGAAAATTCGCGTGGTCTTCGCTTCGGCAACATGGTGCAGCTGCGCGACATCTGGTCCGAAGAAATCGAATCCGCGCTCTCGGGCAAGAAGACCGCGAAGCAGGCGCTCGATGACGCAGTGAACCGCGGCAACAAGTTGCTGCGGCAATTCGAGAAGACGGTTTCCCGATAAGCAGTAAGTAGGAAGCAAGCGAATGCAAAAGCGGGCGATATTCGGGGGCACATCGCTCCCCTATCTCCTGCTTTTGCCGCAGCTTTTTGTCGTTGCCGTCTTCTTCTATTGGCCCGCGAGCCAGGCCGTCTGGCAGTCGTTTCTACTGCAAGACGCCTTCGGACTGAACACAAGCTTCATCTGGTTCGAAAACTATTCCGAGTTGTTTGCTGACGCGGGATACTACCGGACCATGATGACGACCGGCGTATTCGCCGTCTTGGTCGCGGGGCTTTCGTTATCGCTCGCGCTTTTACTTGCGGTACAAGCAGATAAAAGTATTCGCGGCGCGGGCGTCTACAAGACGCTCCTGATCTGGCCTTATGCCGTCGCGCCCGCTGTCGCCGGCGTGTTGTGGATTTTCATGTTCCAGCCGTCGCTCGGCGTCGTCGCGCAAGGCATCCGCGCCATGGGCTGGAGCTGGAATCCGCTACTGAACGGCAACGATGCGCTGACGCTCGTTGTGCTTGCCTCAACGTGGAAACAGATCAGCTACAACTTCCTGTTCTTCCTCGCCGGCTTGCAGTCGATCCCGCGCGCGGTGATCGAGGCCGCGGCGATCGACGGGGCCTCGCCCACGCGGCGCTTCTGGACGATCATTCTTCCGCTGCTCTCGCCGACCGTTTTCTTCCTTATCGTCGTGAACATCGTCTACGTATTTTTCGATACCTTCGGCATCATCGATGCCATGACGCAAGGCGGTCCTTCGAAAGCGACCGAGACGCTCGTCTATAAAGTGTTCTTCGATGGCCGCCTCGGCGGCAATCTCGGCTCGTCCGCCGCGCAATCCGTGATCCTGATGATCATGGTGGTGGGACTCACCGCCGTGCAGTTCCGCTTCATCGAACGCAGGGTGGCGTACTGATGGTCGAGCATCGGGGCTTAAGCCGTGTCATTCCTTATTTCGTCTTGACGCTTGGCGTCGCGATCATCGCATTCCCGGTCTATCTCTGCTTCGTTGGCTCCACGCATCCGCAGCATATCGTCTCGAACGGGCAAATGCCGCTGACGCCGGGGCCGCTGTTTTTCGAGACCTACTACAAGACATTGTTCATCGGCTCTTCCGGCAGCACGCGTGAGCCGGTTTCGACGATGCTGATCAACAGCTTCATCATGGCCAGCATCATCGCGGTCGGGAAAATCGCAATCTCGATCATCTCCGCCTTCTCGGTGGTCTATTTCAAATTTCCTTTCCGCATGGCGGCGTTCTGGCTGATTTTCATCACATTGATGCTGCCGGTCGAGGTACGCATCTACCCCACCTATAAGATCGCGGCCGACCTGAACCTGCTCGACAGCTACGCGGGCCTCACGATCCCGCTGATCGCATCGGCTACCGCGACGCTCTTCTTCCGCCAGTTCTTCCTCACGATTCCCGACGAACTGGTCGAAGCCTCGAAGCTCGACGGCGCGGGGCCGCTCCGCTTCTTCTGGGATACGGTGCTGCCGCTCTCGCGCACCAACATCGCCGCGCTCTTCGTCATTCTCTTCATCTATGGCTGGAACCAGTATCTCTGGCCGATCCTGATCACCACCCGCGACGACATGCAGACCATCGTGATCGGCATCAAGAAGATGATCGTCACGGCAGACGCGCTCACCGAATGGAACGTGGTGCTGGCGACCGCAATGCTTGCCATGTTGCCGCCGGTGACGGTCGTCGTGCTGATGCAGCGCTGGTTCGTTAAAGGCCTTGTAGAGACCGAAAAGTAGTCGCGTATGGCAACTGTTGAACTCACCAACATCAAGAAGATTTATGCTGGCGGCGTAGAGGCGGTACGCGATGTGTCGCTCACGGTGCCGAACGGTTCTTTCACCGTGCTGCTCGGTCCTTCGGGCTGCGGGAAGTCAACGCTGCTTCGCATGATTGCCGGCCTTGAAACCATCACGTCCGGCGTCTGCAAGATCGGCGATCGTGTCGTGAACGAAATCGAGCCCGCCGATCGCGACATCGCGATGGTGTTCCAGAACTACGCCCTCTACCCGCACATGACCGTCTACGACAACATGGCTTATGGCCTGCGCAATCGCGGCACGCCGAAGCCGGAGATCGACAAGCGCGTGCGCGAGGCGGCGAAGCTGCTTGCGATCGAAGAATACCTTACGCGCAAGCCGCGGGCACTTTCCGGCGGCCAGCGCCAGCGCGTCGCGATGGGCCGCGCTATCGTGCGCGAGCCGCAGGTTTTTCTGTTCGACGAGCCGCTTTCCAACCTCGACGCGAAATTGCGCGTGACCATGCGGCTCGAGATCAAGCGTTTGCATAACCGGCTCAACGCCACTTCGATCTTCGTGACCCACGATCAGGTCGAGGCGATGACGCTTGCCGATCAGGTAGTCGTCATGAACGCCGGGAATATCGA
Source organism: Hyphomicrobiales bacterium (assembly GCA_016713235.1). Lineage (GTDB taxonomy): Bacteria > Pseudomonadota > Alphaproteobacteria > Rhizobiales > Xanthobacteraceae. Next base: position 305,333 of record JADJPN010000001.1, read on the forward strand.
GCAGATCGGCGCGCCGGGCGAAGTTTACAAGCACCCTGCAACCCGCTTTGTCGCCTCCTTCATCGGATCGCCGGCGATGAATTTAATGCCGGGGAAAGTGAGCGATTCAGGTGTTGTCGAAACGCCGGGCGGCAAGCTGCCGTTCGATGCGAAGCGCTTTTCGGCCTCGGGCGAAGTCGATGTCGGCGTCAGGCCGGAAGATATTCATGTCTCGAGCGGGTCGAACGGATTTTCCTTCACGCCCGAACTCGTCGAGGAACTAGGCGCCACGCGGCTCCTGCACGGAAATTTTGGCGCGACCCCCATCATCGTTGCGATCCCGGCCTCCGGCACCACCCACGAAAATAGGGAGATGCGGCTTTCGATTGACCCGGCCGCAGTGCACCTGTTCGACAGGAATAGCGGGCGCTCGCTGGCGCGCTGAATGCTATCGAGCTGGGGGATTGTTGGAGCGGGTGAAGGGAATCGAACCCTCGTCGTTAGCTTGGGAAGCTACTGCTCTACCATTGAGCTACACCCGCGCTTCTGCAAGATCATAGCAAGATGGTAAAGCCGGGCAAGCGGTAGCATTCGACGCGTGGCCCGCCGCGCTATACTGCCGACGATTCCTTCTTTCATTTCCGGAGCCCGCCGCCGTGCTCAAGTCGCTCATTGCCGACCCCAGAACCGAACGCGCGATCATGATTCTGATCGTGATCAACGCCATTATTCTGGGGCTCGAAACCTATCCAACGGTGATGGCTTCCCATGGCGCCATTCTCTCATGGCTTGATCAAGCGATTCTCATCGTTTTCGTAGTCGAAATTCTCGCGCGCATGACCGTGCAGCGAGCGGCCTTCTTTCGCGATGCATGGAACATTTTCGACTTTCTCGTGGTCGCGATCGCGCTGATCCCGGCAACCGGACCGCTACAGGTCTTGCGCGCGCTGCGCATTCTGCGCGTGCTGCGCCTGATCACCGCGGTGCCGTCCCTGAAGCGCGTCGTCGGCGGATTGATCAGCGCACTGCCGGGCATGGGTTCGGTCGTCGCGCTGCTTTTGCTGATCTTCTACGTATTCGCCGTGATGGCGACAAAACTCTTCGGTGAAGACTTTCCGAACTATTTCGGAAATCTCACCGCCTCGATCTTCACGCTGTTCCAGATCATGACGCTGGAAGCATGGGCCGACGGCATCGTGCGGCCGGTCATGGATAAATACCCCTACGCGTGGCTGTTCTTCATTCCCTATATCGTCGTCACGTCGTTCGCGGTGCTGAACCTCTTTATCGGTATCGTGGTCAGCGCCATGCAGTCGGAGCACGAAGCCGAGCAGGCCGAGACCCGCAAGATAGAAAAAGCCGAGCAGGCAACGCTGCTCGGTGAGTTGCGCGCGCTGCGCACGGAGGTCTCCTCGCTTCGCGGAGAGTTGAACGCCCGGAAGTAGCGCCCGCTTGCTTCAAGATATTTCCCTGCTCTAATGCCGCCGTAGAAATCCGGTTGAGGTCATTTCCGTGGCAAAGCGCTCAAATCCGAAACGCATCATTCGAGCGGCCTGGGGCGGCGCAAAAGTCGAGGATGCACGTCACTTCCTCGAGCATCCGACGACAGAGCGCGTGCTCGCCGGCCTCATCATCCTGAACGCGGTGGTACTGGGCCTCGAGACCAGTCCATCCATCATGGCGCGTCATGGCTGGTGGCTCGATCCCGCGGATAACTTTCTGCTCGGCATCTTTGTCGTCGAAGTGCTGGTGCGGTTGATCGTGACCGGGCGCGGCTTCTTTCGCGACCCATGGAGTGTGTTCGATTTCATCGTCATCACGCTTTCGCTGATGCCGCAGACGGGGCCGCTCGCGGTGTTGCGTGCGCTGCGTATCCTGCGCGTGCTGCGGCTCGTCTCCGCGGTGCCCACGCTGCGCCGCGTCGTCGGCGGGCTCATTCGGTCGATGCCGGGCATCGGTGCAATCGCGTTCCTGTTGTCGATTGTCTATTACTGCTTCGCGGTGATGGCGACGAACCTGTTCGCCGATGCCGCCCCCGAGTACTTCAGCACCATGGGCCGCTCCGCCTACACGCTGTTCACGATCATGACGCTGGAGGGCTGGAACGAAGTCGCGAATAAGGTGATGGAGAAACACCCTTATGCGTGGCTCTTCTTTATTCCTTATATCCTGACCACGACGTTCACGGTGCTCAACCTCTTCATCGCGATCATCGTGACGGCGATGCAGAACGAAGCCGACAAAATCCGCGAGGCGGAAGAAAAAGAACATCGCGCGGAGCGAGAGGCGCTGGAAGAACTCAGCGACAAGGAATCGATCCTGCTCGCCGAGCTTCGCCAGTTACGTGCGGAAGTAAAATCGCTGGGCAGGAAGCCTAGGCGAAAGAAAATTAGCGCGGCTTCTAAACTAGGTTAGCGGCTTGAAGTGCTTCGAGAGCTTCAGGCCCTGCGCCTGATAGTTCGATCCGACCTCGCCGTATAGTTTTTCCGGCCGCTCGGTAAGCCGCTCATAAACGAGACGCCCGACGATCTGTCCGTCTTCGAGAATGAACGGCACTTCACGCGAGCGGACTTCGAGCACCGCGCGCGCGCCGTGACCGCCCGCCGCCGCATGACCGAAGCCGGGATCGAAGAAGCCCGCGTAGTGCACGCGGAATTCGCCGACCAAGGGATCGAACGGCACCATTTCAGCCGCGTGATCCGGCGGCACGTGCACCGCTTCTTTGGAGGCCAGAATATAAAAGCGTCGGGATCGAGCACGAGGCGCTTCGAACGATGCGCCAGGATCGGCTCCCAGAAATCTATCACGTCGTAACCAGCGCGTTTATCGACATCGATCAGGCCGGTATGACGCTTGGCGCGGAAGCCGGCGTAGCCGTTGCCAAAATCGGAAAGATCGACCGACACCGCGACGCCGCCGCCGCTTAAATCGGGCGCGTCGGCGCTGACCAGCGTTTCGCGCGCCTGCAACGCCGCCAGTTCTTTCGCGTCGAGCTTCGCTTCGCCGCGGCGGAAGCGAATCTGCGAAAGCCGCGAGCCGCGCCGCACGAGAATCGGAAACGTGCGCGGCGAAATCTCGAGATAGAGCGTGCCTTTATACCCTGCGGGAATCGTGTCGAAGGCGGCAACGCGGTCGCCGATCACACGCGTGAACACGTCGAGGCGGCCGGTCGAGCTTTTCGGGTTGGTCGCGGCGGCAATGTCGGCGGGCAGCGCAAGACGCTCCTCGACTTCGACGATATAGACGCAACCGGTTTCGAGCACCGTGCCGTCGGCGTTCAGCGAAATCGAATGCAGCGCCAGATCTTCGAGCCGTTCGGAGATTGGCGTTTTCGCGGAGGGAAGAAAGCTCGCGCGAATGCGCCACGCGCGGGCGCCGAGACGAAGGTCGAGCGAAGCCGGCTGGATTTGGTCGGCATCGAAGGCGCGCTCCGCGACGATCGCCTTCACATCCGCCAACGCGCCGATGGCACGCGCGGGCAAGATCCCCTGGGCGGTTTGCGGGAGGCGGTGCACGGCAGCGGTTTCCATCCACTTCACCTAGATTAGGCCGAACTTGACGCCAAGCGCATGAGCGGCATAATCCCCGCACTTCGTGGTCATTTGAGCCGGCCGGCTTGCAGCCACGTAAAACAAATCGCTAAAAGGCCGGGGAGACGTGTCACCCGGCTTATGGGGCTAACCCCCCGGCCGGGTTTTTGTTTGGAAGGACCGCGTCATGACCGTGAAGATTCCCCGCCCCGCTCCCGATGCCGCCTCGCTGCGCCCGGAAACCCGGCTGATCCATTCGGGCATCCTGCGCTCGCAGTTCGGCGAAAACGCCGAGGCGCTCTATCTCACCCAAAGCTTCGTCTACGACACCGCCGAGCAGAGCGCGGCCCGCTTCCGCGGCGAAGACGACGGTTTCATCTATTCGCGCTTCTCGAACCCGACAGTCGGCATGTTCGAAGAGCGTATCCGCGCGGTTGAGGGCGCGGAAGCCTGCCGCGCTACCGCGACCGGGATGGCGGCGGTAACCGCCTCGCTGCTCTGTTTCCTGAAAGCCGGCGATCATGTCGTCGCAGCACACGCACTGTTCGGCTCCTGCCGCTACGTAATCGAGGAACTCCTCCCGCGCTTTGGCATAACCTCGACCCTGATCGAAGGCACTGATCTGAAGGCTTGGGAAAACGCCGTGCGCCCGGAGACGAAGGCATTCTTCCTCGAGAGCCCGACCAACCCGACGCTGGAAATTCTCGACATCGCCGCAATTGCGAAGATCGCTAAGCGCGCGAAAGCGCTGCTTATCGTCGATAACGTCTTTGCGACGCCAATGCTGCAACGGCCGATCGAGCTCGGCGCGGATGTCGTCTGTTATTCCGCGACCAAGCACATCGACGGTCAGGGCCGCTGTCTCGGCGGCGTGATTCTGGCCTCGGAAAAATACGTGAAGGATCACCTGCACACCTTCCTGCGCCAGACCGGCCCCTCCATGTCGCCGTTCAATGCGTGGGTCCTGCTGAAAGGCATCGAGACGCTGCAAATCCGCATCGAAAAAGCACAGGAAAACGCGGCGAAGATCGCGGACTGGCTCGCGGGCAAGCCGAAGCTGAAGAAGGTGCTTTACCCGTTCCGGAAAGATCACCCGCAATACGAGCTTGCGAAACGCCAGATGAAGGGCGGCTCGACGCTGCTTTCTTTCGAGGTCGAGGGCGAACGGGAGGGTGCATTCCGCTTTGCGAACGCGCTACGCCTGATTCGCATTTCCAACAATCTCGGCGACGTGAAAAGCCTGATCGTGCATCCCTGCACCACCACGCACCAGCGCTTCACGCCGGAGGCCCGCGCAAATGGGCATCGGCGAAGGCCTGCTGCGGCTCTCCGTGGGCTTCGAGCATCTCGACGACTTGATCGAAGACCTCTCGCGTGGACTTGCCGCCGTCTGATAGAATAGCGGCATGTATCGCGCGACGACCAGACAAGTGCAGATCACGGTGACGCCGGAATACTCGTCAGACCGCTCCGGCGCCGGGCGAGAACGAGTATTTCTGGGCCTATACAATCGAGATTCTCAATCTCGGCGAAGAAGCCGTGCAGCTCGTCTCGCGCCACTGGAAGATCACGGATGCGAACGGCCGCACCGAAGAGGTGAAGGGCGCCGGCGTCGTCGGCAAGCAGCCGGTGTTAAAGCAGGGCGAGAGTTTCGAATATACCAGCGGCGTGCCGCTTAAGACGCCGTCAGGCTTGATGTCTGGCACCTATCAGATGGTGACGGAAGACGGCGACGATTTCGATGCCGAGGTGCCGGCGTTTTCGCTGGAGCGCCGGTGTGAGGGGTTCCACGTTCCCGGCGGGGAGGCGGTGGTCCGGGTTTTGAAAACGAACGGGCCCCGGAGCGCCCAAGGCAGGCGCCCCCAGAGACGTTGCTTCGAGCGCCGCCGAATTGCGAGAGGTGACCTGCACGAGGCTTCTTGGCCTCGGATCCTGAGAGCAATCTAAGCGCGATTTTCAACAAGGCTCTCTCAACCTCACCCGGCTCAAACGGATACACCCGCCCGCAGAATTCGCAGGTCACGACAATCTTGTTGTCCTTGACCATGTCGGCGCGGTCTTCCGGCGTGAAGCTCTTCAGCATGTCAAAGACGCGGTCGCGCGAGCACGAGCACTTCGCTTCCACCGGCAACGCATCGAACACGCGCACGCCGCGCTCGTTGAACAGGCGCCACAGCAGCCGCTCGCTCGATAACGACGAGTCGAGCAGCTCGTGGTCCTCGATGGTTTCAACGAGCGCCTTCGCCTCGATCCAGGCGTCGTCTTCTTTTACTTCGTGCTTCGCCGTGCCTTCGGGTGCATCCCCCGGGTCGATGTCGCTCTGCTGCGCACGCGCGGCTTCCGGCGGCAGGAACTGCACGAGCATGCCGCCCGCGCGCCAGCGCATCTTTTCGCCGGCGAGCATTTCTTCGCCGACCGCGATCCGCACGCGGGTCGGAATCTGTTCCGAGTTCTGAAAATACGTGTGCGCAGCTTCCTCGAGCGAGGCGCCATTGAGCGCGACGATGCCCTGATAGCGCTGGGCCTCGTTGCCGGTTTCCACCGTCATCGCGAGATGACCGTTACCGAGCAACTGCCCGGTCGTCGCCTTGCTGGCGTCGGCAAGGCGCGCGCGGTTGAAGCGCGCATAGGCGCGGACTTTTTCCGGCGCCACGATGTCGACCACCATGAAGTCAATCGGGCCGTCGGTCTGCGTCTGCAAAATCAGGCGGCCCGCGTCTTTCAGCGTCGAGCCGAGCAGCACCGCCAGCGTGATCGCCTCGGAGAGAGCGCGGCTGACTTGCGGCGGGTAGTTATGATTTTCAATCGCCTTGTCGAGCGCAAGACCGAGACGAACCACGCGGCCGCGCACATCGAGCGGCTCGACGGCAAAGGGCACTACCTTATCGTCGTCGGGCTGCTGGCTCGGGAGGCGCGCAACTTCTTCCGCGCTCATGCCGCGAGCGCTCCCATGCACCACGCAAGAATACCCTTCTGCGCGTGCAGGCGGTTTTCCGCTTCGTCGAACACAACCGACTGCGGACTATCGATCACTTCGTCGGTGACTTCCTCGCCGCGATGCGCGGGCAGGCAATGCATGAAGATCGCGTCCGGCTTCGCGCGCTTCATCAGCGCGCGGTTGACCTGATAGGGCTTCAGAATGTTGTGGCGGCGTTTGGCTTCCTTGTCGCCCATCGACACCCAGGTGTCGGTGACGATGCAGTCGGCGCCCACGACCGCTTCTTCGGGATCGCGCATGAAGCGAACCGCGGCGCCCGACTCTTTCGCCCACTTCACGATCGGCGGCTTCGCCGCGAAATCGCGGGGCGTCGCCACGTTCAGCTCGAACTCGAAACGCGCCGCGGCATGCACCCAGGAGGTGAGCACATTGTTCGCGTCGCCGGTCCAAGCAATCTTGCGGCCCTTGATCGCGCCTTTGTGCTCTTCGAACGTCATCACATCCGCCATCACCTGACAGGGATGCGAGAATTTCGTGAGGCCGTTGATGACCGGAACGGTCGCGTGCGCCGCGAGTTCCTGGAGCGACTTGTGGTTCAGAATGCGGATCATGATCGCGTCGACATAACGCGAAAGCACGCGCGCCGTGTCGGCGATGGTTTCGCCGCGGCCGAGCTGCATTTCCGCGCCGGTGAGCATGATCGAATGGCCGCCGAGTTCGTACATCGCGACATCGAAGGAGACGCGCGTGCGCGTCGAGGGCTTCTCGAAGATCATCGCGAGCGTGCGGCCCGCGAGCGGGCGCTTCGGATCGCTGTCGCGCTTCTTCTTTAATTGTGATGCAAGCGACAGAATCTCGCGGAGTGTCTTGCCCGAGAATTCCGACAGATCGAGAAAGTGATGCACGCCGTTCTTACTCATTACGCGGCTCCCTTGGTCGTTGCCGCTTCGAGTTTCCGGCACGCAGCTGACATCTTGGTGATGGCTTCGTTGATTTCTTTTTCGGTGACGATCAGCGGCGGCAATAGCCGCACGACATTCTCGCCGGCCGCGACAGTGAGCAGGCCTTCGCCCATCGCGGCCTTCACGAAGTCGCCGTTCGGCACGATGGTCTTGACGCCGAGCAGCAAACCTTCGCCGCGCACTTCGGCAATGATCGCCTTGTGCGTGTCTTTGAGTTCGGCGAGCCGCTGCTTTGCAAAGAGACTCATCTGCTGCACATGCTCGAGAAAGCCGGGCGCGAGCACCTGATCGAGCACGGCATTGGCCACCGCCATCGCGAGCGGATTGCCGCCGAAAGTCGATCCATGCGTGCCCGGCGTCATGCCCTTGCCGGCTTCGGCCGTCGCGAGACAGATGCCGAGCGGGAAGCCGCCGCCGATGCCTTTGGCAACGCCCATGATATCCGGCGTCACGCCGGACCATTCATAGGCAAATAATTTTCCGGTGCGGCCGACGCCGGTCTGCACTTCGTCGAAAATGAGAAGCAGGCCGTGCTGATCGCACAATTCGCGCAGCGCCCGCAGGAAGCCCGGCGGTGGAACACGAATGCCACCCTCGCCCTGCACCGGCTCGACAATGATCGCAGCGGTTTCGTTCGTAATCGTCTTCTTCACCGCTTCAAGATCGCCGAACTTCACCTGCACAAAGCCGGGCATGCGCGGGCCAAAGCCTTCCAGATACTTCTCGTTGCCGGTCGCGGCGATGGTGGCCAAGGTCCGGCCATGGAAAGCGCCATCGAAGGTGATGATCTGGTAGCGCTCGGGCTTGCCGGACACGGATTGGTACTTCCGCGCCATCTTGATCGAGCACTCCATCGCTTCCGCGCCGGAGTTCTGGAAGAAGGCGGTATCGGCAAAGGTGTGTTCGATCAGGCGCCTGGCGAGCCGTTCGCCTTCCGGGATCTTGTAGAGGTTCGAGACGTGCCAGAGCTTCTGCGCCTGCTCGGTGATCGCCTTCACCAGCGCGGGGTGGGCATGGCCGAGCGCGTTCACCGCGACGCCGGACCCGAAATCGAGATATTTCTTGCCGTCGGTGGAGGTCAGCCAAGCGCCTTCGCCACGCTCGAAACTCACATCGGCGCGCGAATAGGTCGGCAGTACCGGCGCGATCATGGCTTGCGCCTCCTCATTCCTTCGGTTTCGACCCCTAAAACGAAATCTGCCGCCCATAATGAGCGGCGCGACGGACGGTCTTGGGGCTGGTTGGCCACAATCTACAACGCGACCCGCGCCCGTTCAACCGGCCCTTCCCGACTCGAAAACGTCACAACTGTGGGGAAAAACGCATTGAAGGCAGCGGACTCTTGAAGCGCCGAGTCTGCCTATTGTAGCGTTTTATCCGTCGAATACGACATATCGTGCGGCGGACGACCTCAGGCGAAGCGTGAAAGGCCAGTTCCGGGAGACGGGGAAGACCCCGATTCCGGCGAGAGCGGAAGGATTCCGCCTCGAAGGCCCATGGCGCCCAGGAACAGGGGATAAAAAAAATGAGCTGGACCGACGAAAGAGTGCAGCTGCTCCAGAAGCTCTGGGCCGACGGCCTCTCGGCGAGTCAAATTGCCGCGGAACTGGGCGGCATCACCCGCAATGCCGTGATTGGAAAGGTGCACCGGCTGAAGCTGTCAGGCCGGGCCAAGCCTTCCTCCTCGGTGCCGCGCACGCGCAAGCCGCGAGCCTCGACCGGCGTCATGCGCCCGCGCATGCGCTTTTCAGGAAATAACGCACTGGCACCCGATTATGCGCGCGAGGCGCAAGTCGATCTCGACCCGCTGGCGAACGTGGTTCCGATTGGACCGCGGGTTTCCATTACCGAACTGAACGAAAATACCTGCCGCTGGCCGGTAGGCGACCCGGGCGCGGAAGACTTCGGCTATTGCGGCGCGAAGCCGAAGACAGGGGTCGTCTATTGCCCCTATCATGCACGCGTTGCCTATCAGCCGCTGGCAGACCGCCGGCGTGAACGCCGGGCCGCGCAAGCGCGCTAGAGCTGCTTTCAAAGCAAAACCCCGAAGCGCATTTCGCTCTTCGGGGTTTTTCATTTTCAGGCTGCACTTTCCGCGAAGCGCTCGTTGAAGGAGTAGCCCGAGCCGCGAACGGTACGGATCGGGTCCGATTCCTTCCCGCGCGTCAGCGTCTTGCGCAGCCGGCCGATGTGAACGTCCACGGTACGCTCGTCGATATAAACGTCCCTGCCCCACACTGCGTTCAGCAACTGCTCGCGGGTGAAGACGCGGCCGGGCGACATCATCAAAAACTCAAGAAGGCGAAACTCGGTCGGGCCGAGATGCACTTCACGCTCGCGGCGATGCACACGCTTTTTCTCGCGATCAAGTTCAATATCGCCGGATTTGAGCTGTTGCGACACTTGCTCGGGATTAGCGCGCCGCAGAAGCGCACGAACGCGCGCGACGAATTCCGGCACCGAGAACGGCTTGACCATGTAATCGTCGGCGCCGGTAGCAAGCCCGCGCACGCGCTCCGCCTCTTCGCTGCGCGCGGTCAACATCAAGACCGGCAGGCGCTCGGTTTCGCTGCGTGCGCGCAGGCGGCGGCAAAGCTCGATTCCCGAAAGACCCGGCAACATCCAGTCCAGCACGATGATATCGGGCAGGTTTTCCTTCAGGCGAATTTCCGCCTCATCGCCGCGATCGACCGTCTCGACGTCGTAGCCTTCGCTTTCCAGATTATAGCGAAGCAGCACCGCGAGCGCTTCTTCGTCCTCGACCACCAGAACTTTCGGCTTCATGCGGGTTGGATCCGGTTATGCCTTGGCCTGCGGATAGGAAACGCTAGTCATGCTGGAAGCATCCGACTTCGGACGCTCTTCGACAAGCTGCTCCCCAACCACGAGATAATGTACGGTTTCAGCGATATTGGTCGCGTGGTCGCCGATGCGCTCGACGTTCTTCGCAGCGAACAGAAGATGCGTGCACATCGTAATCTGGCGCGGATCTTCCATCATGTAGGTCAAGAGTTCGCGAAACAACGACGTATAAAGATCGTCCACGGCGCCGTCCCGCTTCCACACCGACATCGCGCGGCTTGCATCGCGGGAGCCGAATGCGTCGAGAACTTCCTTCAGCTGCTCGAGCACGATCTCGCTCATATGCTCGACGCCGCGCAGCAGCGCGGTCGCCTGATACTCGCCTTTGAGAGCGAGCACGCGCTTCGCGGTATTTTTGGCAAGATCTCCGACGCGCTCCAGATCGTTGCTGATGCGGATCGCGGAGACGACTTCGCGCAGGTCGACCGCGAGCGGCTGGCGCTTCGCAATCAGCGTGATCGCGTCTTCCTCGATTTCGCGCTGCAACTGATCCAGCCGGACGTCGGCCGCGATCACACGTTGTGCAAGAATGGTGTCGCGCTTGATCAACGCGTCGATGGAGTCGACCACCGATTTTTCCGCAAGCCCGCCCATCTCGGCGACCTTGCGGTTGATCTCGCGGAGTTCATTTTCGAATGCGGTAACGATATGGCCTGCCATGATGATCCTCGCCGGCCTCAGCCGAAGCGCCCAGTGATGTAGTCGAGGGTGCGGTTGTCTTTCGGATTGGAGAACATTCCGGTGGTCGGGCCGGCTTCGATCAGATCGCCGAGATACATGAATGCGGTCTGGTCGGCGACGCGGGCCGCCTGTTGCATGTTGTGGGTCACCATCACGATGGTGAAGTCGCGCTTGAGTTCGTCAATCAGTTCTTCGATTTTCGCGGTCGAGATCGGATCGAGCGCCGAGGTCGGCTCGTCGAACAGCACAATTTCCGGCTGCACGGCGATCGTGCGCGCGATGCAAAGGCGCTGCTGCTGGCCGCCGGAAAGGCCGAGCGCCGACGTATGCAGCCGGTCCTTCACTTCATTCCAGAGCGCGGTGCGCACGAGGCAGGACTCGACAATCCGGTCCATCTCGGCACGCGACGGCTTCTGGTAAAGTTTCACGCCGAAGGCGATGTTGTCGTAAATCGTCATCGGAAACGGCGTCGGCTTCTGGAACACCATGCCGACCTTGGCGCGCAGCAAGTTCGCGTCCAGCTTCGGATCAAGAATATTCTCGCCGTCGAGCGTGATTACACCTTCCGCGCGCTGGCCTGGATAGAGTTCGTAGATTCGATTCAAAATGCGCAAGAGCGTGGACTTGCCGCAGCCGGAAGGGCCGATTAGCGCGGTGACGCGGCGATCGTACAGCGGCAGCGTGATGTTCTTCAGCGCTTTGCTGTCATTGTAGAAGAACGAGACATCCTTGATGTCCATTTTCGGCTTCGCGTTCGAGAGCGAATCCGCGGCGGCATTGACTGCAAAATTGGCCATTATTTAGCCTCCTTCGATACCAGGACGCGCGCGAGAACGCTGAGCGTCAAAACTGCGACTGTGATCAGAAGCGCGCCGGTCCAGGCGAGACGCTGCCAATCTTCATAAGGCGAAAGCGCGAACTGAAAGATGACAACCGGCAAGCTCGGCATCGGCGCGAAAATATTCGTGCTCCAGAACTGGTTGTTCAGCGCCGTGAACAGAAGCGGCGCGGTTTCGCCAGAGATGCGCGCGATCGCCAGGAGAATGCCGGTGATGATGCCGGTTTTCGCTGCGCGATAACCGACATAACGAATGACGGTCCAGCGCGGCGCGCCAAGGGCGGCCGCCGCTTCGCGCATCTGGTTCGGGACAAGAAGCAGCATGTCTTCAGTGGTCCGCACGACGACTGGAACCACGAGGATTGCGAGCGCAACCGCGCCGGCGATGCCGGAGAAATTGCCCATCGGCCGGACCATAATGCTGTACACGAAAAGGCCGATCACGATCGACGGAGCGGAGAGCAGAATGTCGTTGATGAAACGGACGACATTCGTGAGCTTCGAGTAGCGGCCGTACTCAGCCATGTACGTACCGGCGAGAACCGCAACCGGCGTACCGATGATGACGCCAAGGAACGTCAGGATCAGGCTGCCGGCGATCGCGTTCAGAAGACCGCCGCTTGCGCTGGGAGGCGGGGTCATTTGGGTGAATACGGCGAGGTTCAGACCGCCGATGCCTTTGACCAGCAACATCGCCAGAATGAGCACAAGCCAAACCAAGCCGAACACGGCCGTCGCAAGCGACATCATCATGTGAAAGCGGTTGCGGAGCTTGCGGCGCCGATAGAGAGCGTTGTCGATCATGGCTTAGACGCCTCCGGCGCGCTTGTTCAGCGATGCGAGCAGAAGACGCGCGCAAGCCAGAACGATGAAAGTGATGACAAACAGGATCAAGCCCAGCGCGGTCAGCGATGACGTATGCAGCTCGGCCAGCGCTTCGACGAATTCGTTGGCGATGCTCGCCGAGATCGTCGTGCCCGGCTGGAGGACCGAGGCGCTGATACGATGCGCGTTGCCGATGACAAACGTGATCGCCATGGTCTCGCCAAGCGCTCGCCCGAGCGCGAGCATTACGCCGCCGATTACGCCGACACGCGTGTAAGGCAGCACAATTTTCCATACGACTTCCCACGTCGTTGCACCGAGGCCGTAAGCGGATTCTTTCAGAACCGGTGGTACGGTCTCGAATACATCGCGGGTGATCGACGCGATGAAAGGCAGCACCATAATCGCGAGGATGAGACCTGCGGTCAGCACGCCAATTCCATATGGCGGCCCCGCAAACAACCAGCCAATGCCCGGAACGTTGCCGAGCGTATCGATCATCAGCGGCTGTACGTAGCGCTGCAAAAATGGCGCGAAAATAAACAGACCCCAGATGCCGTAGATGATCGAGGGAATGCCGGCAAGCAGTTCGATCGCGATACCGATCGGGCGGCGAAGGAACGGCGGGCAGAGTTCGGTGAGAAAGATTGCAATGCCGAGGCCGACAGGAACCGCAACCAGCATCGCGATAAGCGACGTCATGATCGTGCCGTAGATCGGCGCGAGCGCGCCGAAGCGCTCCTTCACCGGATTCCATTCCTCGGTCCAAATGAAACTCGGGCCGAAGTGCAGCAGCGCCGGCAGCGAACCTTCGATCAGCGTAAAAATCACGCCGAACAAAATCATAAGCACGAAAGCGGCAGCGGCACCCGTGAGCAGCTTGAAGAATTTGTCGCCGAGGATCAGGCGCTTTTGCGAATTGCGGCGCGGATCGCCGGTCTTCTCGCTTGCCCGCGCCTCTGCGGGATCGAATGTTAACTCAACCATATCCGTCCCCCGCGGCCGCAACCGGGTATCAGCAGCATTCTTGTTTTCATTCATTCGGGCGCACCTGCGGGGACCGTTTGGCGGCCCCCGCAGGCCGCAGTTCTATGCGTGACGCGAGATGTTCGCGTTACGAACCGGGGGTGTAGAGCGGCTTGCCGTCAGCGTCTTTGATTTCGCTCCATTCCTTGCGGATGAGTGCAATCGTGGCGTCGGGGAGCGGAACATAGTCGAGCGTTTCGGCTTCCTTGGCGCCGTTCTTGTACGCCCAGTCGAAGAACTTAAGCGCATCGGTCGCTGCGGCAGCGTCCGCCGGTTGCTTGCGGATCAGGATGAAGGTGGCGCCTGCGATCGGCCAGGTCTTCTCACCAGCCTGATCGGTGATGATCAAGTTGAAGCCCTTGGCCTTTGCCCAGTCAGCGCCAGCGGCCGCCGCCTGAAAGGCGGCGATGCTCGGCTCGACGGTCTTGCCGTCCTTGTTGATCAGGTTGAGGTGCGTAAGCTTGTTCTGCTTCGCATAGGCATATTCGACGTAGCCGATCGCGCCTTTGGTCTGTGCGACGGTGTTTGCGACACCTTCGTTGCCCTTGGCGCCGATGCCGGCCGGCCACTTCACAGCGGTCGAAACGCCGACCTTGTCGTCCCATTCCTTGCTCACCTTGCCGAGATAGTTGGTGAAGAGGAATGTGGTGCCCGATCCGTCCGAACGATGCACGATTGCGATCGCGGTGTTCGGCAAATTCACGCCCGGGTTCAGCTTGGCGATTGCCGGATCATTCCAGGTCTTGATGTTGCCGAGGAAGATCTGGCCGAGAGTCGCGCCATCGATCTTCACGGCGCCCGGCTTGATGCCGTCGAGGTTCACGACCGGCACGACGCCGCCGATTACGGTCGGAAACTGAACGAGGCCATTCTTCTCAAGATCTTCCGCCTTCATCGGCGCGTCGGTCGCGCCGAAAGTCACGGTCTTGGCGATGATCTGCTTGATGCCGCCGCCAGAACCGATCGACTGATAGTTCAGATTGACGTTGGCGGACTTCTTGTAGCTGTCGGCCCACTTTGCATAGACCGGATAGGGAAAACTCGCGCCCGCACCCGAAATGTCGGCGGCAAGTACGGTTCCGAAAATCGTCGCGCCGGCGAGAACGCCAGAGGCCGCGAGCAGGATCAGCGATTTCTTTTTCACGGAGACTTACTCCTTCCTGTGAAAGCTCGTCCGGGCGGCAGCCCCGCTGCCTTTCCTGGACCGGACGGCCGTACTCCTATGGACCGGCCATCTCACTTCTATGACGCGGCCATGACAGGTACATGACAGCGCAAGCGGCTCGAATCGTTAAAGAAAACGTGGTGTTAGCCGGTGGATAACGGGATGCGCACGGAGAACGCCGCGCCCTTTCCCGGCTCGCTCTCAATCGAAAGCCGCGCGCGATGGCGGGCCGCGATGTGCTTCACGATCGCAAGCCCAAGCCCCGTGCCGCCCTGCTCGCGGCTATGCGCGATGTCGACGCGATAGAAACGCTCGGTCAGGCGCGGCAGATGTTCAGGGGCGATGCCGGGCCCGAAATCGCGCACCGACAATACCGCATCCGATTTTTCGGTCCGCAATGTAATCTCGACGCGCTTTCCGCCAGCGCCGTATTTCAACGCGTTCTCGACGAGATTTTCGATGAGCCGGATCAACTCGTCGCGATCGCCGCGCACGGTGACGGCAGAGGACGGCGCTTCGAGCGAAATCTCGACACCGCGGTCGCCGGCGAGCGGCGAGAGCGAATCCCGCACATGCGCAGTGAGCGGCACGAGATCGACCGCCGCTTCCGGCGGGCGATGCACGTTCATTTCCACCCGCGAGAGCGACAACAGGTCGTCGATCAGGCGGGACATGCGCCGCGCCTGATCGCTCATGATGTTCAGGAATTTCTCGCGCATCACCGGATCGTCACGCGCGGGACCCCGCAGCGTATCGATAAAGCCGGTGACGGAAGCAAGCGGCGTGCGCAGTTCGTGGCTCGCATTGGCGACGAAATCCGCGCGCATCTGATCGACACGCATGGCCTGGGTAAGGTCGCGGAAAACGAGCAGAATGAGGTCTGGCGTGCCGGTCTTTGCGTCCGGATCAAAGCGGATCGGAAGGATGTGCGCTTCAAAAGAACGCTCGACCGGAACGCGCAGGTTAAACGGCACCAGCCGCGACGCACCCGAAGCACCCGTTTCGCGAACCGCTTCGATCACTTCCGGTGCACGAAGCATCAAGGAAACCGGGACGCCGATCCGCACCGCGCCCAGCATGGTTTCCATTGCCGCATTCGCTCCAAGAACAATGCCGCTCCGGTTCAGCAATAGCGTCGGCTCTGGGTACGCACCCGCAAGCGCTGCAAGTCTGGGATCGAGCTTCTGCTCCAATCCCTGACCGGGCAATGTCGTGTAATAAGAACTGTCGTTCATCGAGAACGCTTCCTAGCGCGGCGGACGCGCGAGGGGAACCGGCGCGGCGGTGGCTGCGGCGGCCTTGGCATGGTATCGAACGTTATTCCAAAGGAGAACGATCAATGTTTCGTGGACGAGTGGTATCTGGTTTACGTTTGCTTGCACTAGCCGTTTCGCTTGTCCTCACGCTTGCTCCAGCCGCCAAGGCCGAAACCATTCCGCTTCCGAAAATCGACTATGAGGCCAAGGCGACGCTTTTGAACGACGGCTCGCTCCTCACCCGCCATTCCAAAGGAAAAATGCGGATCGAAGTGCAGATGCGGCAACTCAAGGAAACGATGATCGGTTTCATCGATCTCAACCGGAAAGTCATGGTGCTCTTGCTGCCGATTCCGGGCATGCAGGACACCGCTGATACGGTCGCGGGCGAGCGCTGCACGATCTGGAAGGTATCCAGCAACGATAATCGTGCCGAGGCGTGCATCACACCGGACGGCATTGCCCTGCGCACACGCGCTGCGATCGAAGGCAAGACGCAGACCGTTTTTGAAGTGACGGAGCTGAAGCGTCAGCCGCAAAAGCCGGCCGATCTCGAAGTGCCGCCGAGCGTCAACATCATGAAGCTGCCGAAAGGCATAAAGGGAATCCCGGGATTCCCGCAGCTTTAATTTTTATTTCTTCCGGATTTGCTGCATCACCTGCTCGTACGACTTGAAGGCTTCGCCGTCCTTCTTGCAGGCGTCGGGAAGTCTCTTTTCGAACGCGCCCTCGACTTCCTCGTAAAGAATATCCGCAGCCTCATCCTTGAGGCCGAGCTTTTTCTGAAGCGCGGTCGCCGACTGGATGAGCTTGTCGGCGTCCGGTTCGCTTAGCGGAAAATCGCAACGATCGGCGGCGATCGAAGCGAAATAGAGCGTCATCAATTCCCGGCGATCCTGATCGGCCTGCGCGCTCGCGGCGAAGCTCGCCGCGAGAAACGCCAGCATTCCGATCGCGAGGGCATGAACGCGCTTCATGTTTACTTCTTCGTTGCGGTCTGCGTGATCTCCGCCACGACCTTCGACGCGTTGACATCATGCGGGTCCGGCTTTTTAGCCGACGGTTTGATGTCGAGTACAAGTTCGCGAATCGCAATGACGATCAGCGAAATGGCGAAAGGTGTGATGAAGTAAAAGAGACGGAACAAGAGCAGCGAAGCAAGCAACTGCTCCGGCGCGAATTGCGGGAGCGCGATCAGCATCGCCGCATCGAACACGCCCAACCCGCCCGGCGAATGGCTCGCGAAGCCGAGGAGCGTGGACGCGACAAAAATCACCGCAAGCGAGATGAAATCGATTTGGGGCGATGCCGGCATCAGCACATACATCGCCAGCGCGCAGCAGGTGAGGTCGACGATGCCGATTGCGATTTGCAAAAGCGTCAGCCTGCCTGCGGGAAGCGTAACGCTCCAGTTCGAGCGCCCGATCACGCGCGGCTTCATGCTGACCCAGACGGTATAAATGGCAAGACCCGCGAGCGCAGCGATGCCGATGATTCGATTCATCCAGGGCGGGAGCTGATCCACCATGGACGCCGCCTCGGGGTGGATCGTCATGCCAATGCCAAGCACTGCGATATTGCCAAGCCAGAATGTGAGGCCCGCGATGAAGCAGAGCTTCGCGACTTCGATGGCGCTGAGGCCGCTCGATGCGGAATAGATGCGATAGCGCACTGCCCCACCCGAAAAAGCGGTGAAGCCGACATTGTGCCCGATGGAATAGCTGGTGAAGCCGCCGATTGCGGCGATGTGATAGGGCACTTCTTCGCGACCGATCGTCTTCAGCGCGAAATAATCGTAGAAAGTCAGCGTCAGATAAGCGAGCGCGACAAAGAAACCGGCAAGCGCAAGCTGCGTCCACGTCACGCTGGAAAGCGCGGCGCCTACATCGGCGATGCTGATGTTGCGCAGAATCCGGTAGAGCACGAAGGCGGCGATCGCAAAAACGGTCACGCCGACGGCCAGGCCGATACGATGCCAGCCGATCTTCTTTTCGAACCAGTCCGACAGGTTCTTTAAGGCCTTAAGCATTCCCTTCCCTTGTCTTTGTCTTGATCTTGGCCGAATCCCCCATCCGGCGCCAATGGCTCTAGCAGAGGGCCGTGAGCCGCGCGACTCTACCGTCAGGTAGGCGCTTTTCTGGCGCGTTCAATTCCAGCCGATAGGCCAGCAACAGGGCGAACGGAAAAGTGATCGCCGTGTCAGGGGCTGGCGCTTCAGTGGCGCTTAGCCGCGCGCAGCGCGTCGATCGTGGTACGGCTCGATACCTGTTCCGGATCGGTCATAAGCTCGATCACGGCGGTCTTGCCCGATTTCAATGCCCGCTCGAAGGCCGGCATGAAATCGGCGGTTTTTTCGACGCGCTCGGCATAGGCGCCGAAGGATTTGGCAAAGGCAACGAAGTCCGGGTTCACGAGGTTGGTGCCGGATATGCGCTCCGGAAAATCGCGCTCCTGATGCATGCGGATCGTGCCGTACATGCGGTTATTAAAGAGCAGCACGATCGGTTTGCCGCCGTGTTGCATGGCCGTGCCGATCTCCTGGCCGCTCATCAGGAACCCGCCGTCACCGACGAAGCTCACGACAGAGCGCTCTGGATGCGTGATCGACGCGGCTACTGCCGCGGGAACGCTGTAGCCCATAGCGCCGGAAGTGGGGCCCAGCTGGCGGCAAGGACGCCCATAACGGATAAAGCGATGGGCCCAGCCGGAAAAGTTTCCGGCGTCGACGGTAACGACAAAATCTTTCGGTAGCGCCGCCGCGAGATCGCTGATCGCCTTCCCCATATCGAGCGGAAAAGTAACCGGCAGAATTTTGATGGACTCGAGATAGTCCTTGCGAGCGCTTTCGCGCCATGCGCTCCACTTCGCGCCGTCGAGCGGCTTCAGGGTATTCGCCGCCGCCGCGAACGCCGAAGAGTCAGCCACGATTGCGAGATCGGGCACATAAACGCGGCCGATCTCATCCGGATCCGGATAGACATGGATCAGTTTCGGTTTCGGCGTCGGGGATTCGATCACACGATAAGCCTGTGTCGTGATTTCACCGAGCCTCGCACCGACCACAAGAAGCAAGTCCGCTTCCTTTACGCGCTTCGTGAGCGAAGGCGCGACCGAAGTCGAAAGGTCGCCGATGTAGTTTTCCGAAGCGTTATCGAACACGTCTTGCCTGCGGAACGAACACGTAACCGGAATTCCATTCGCTTCGGCAAATGAAACCATCTCTTTGCAAGCGCGCTCTGACCAACTGCCACCACCAACGATCATCAACGGGCGTTCGGCTTTGCCAAGCAACTCGCGCATTTCGTTCATCCATTTCGCGACCGGGCCAAACATCTGGCGATAGTCGATTTCCTGAAACGCTTCGCGGTCGCGTGTGCCGCGCGCGATCTGCCCGACGAGCAAAATCATCGGCGTCGAATCCTGAAAGGCGGTATGCACGCCGACGGCGGCGTGACACGCGCCGGGCCCGCGCGTCACCATGCAGATGCCGGGCTTGCCGGTGAGCTTACCGTAGGCTTCCGCCATATTGGCGGCGCCCGCTTCGTGGCGCGCATTCACGAGCTTGAAGCGGTCGCGCACATCGAACAGCGCATCCAGCACTTCGAGATAGCTTTCGCCGGGTACGCAAAACGCAAGGTCCGCGCCGTGAACCAGAAGCTGGTCCACGAGAAGGCGCCCACCGCTGCGGGCATTGGGTTTGGCTTTGGCAGAAATGGAGGAGGCGCGTTCTTGCACTGTCATGGCGCCACTTTGCCATCGCGCTCCGGTCACGGCAACGCGGCGGCGCAAAAGCGCTCAAGCCCCGCATGGCAGAACTTCAGGCCGCGGCGCCGACCTAATCCAGCGCCGCCTTCAGATCATAGGGTTTGCCCAGAACCGCGACCTCGACGGCCGTGGTCCGTTTGGGCGTGTCGTTATTCGAAACCTTCGGTAACGCATCGGTCTTATTGCTGCGATTGATCTGCGTGTTTTGCGTCGGCGCACTGGCGGTCGACGTCGTAGACGGGCTGGACCCGGCACCAACAAACGCGGTGGTGAGAAGGGTACCGGCGGCAAGTGCGCCGGCAATGCCGGTAGCTTTGCGCAACATAGAACCTCTCCCGCATCCGGATCGATTATCCTCAGCAGTGCTCCACCATTGGAGCGTCTCTGCTCGATAAAACGCGGGGCGAGGCTAAAGGTTCCTAGACGTTCGCAGGCTGTTGCTGTTCTGCGGATGCGAAGAGATGCTGCTCTGGGATGGTAATCGTGCAGGAAACTCCATCTGCAGCAAAATTGAGATCAACGTCTGCTTCCAGCGAGCGCGATAGATTGCGCTGGATCGCCATGGTGCCGAAGCCGTGCTTCTTCGGACGCTCGACCTTGGGCCCGTCACGTTCGACCCAGCGGATCACGATGCCGTTTCCGGTCTCCTCGTTCGGCGTCCAGATCACATCGACGCGGCCGTTCGGGTTTGAAAGCGCACCATACTTCGCCGCATTCACCGCAAGCTCATGCAACGCAAGACCCAGGCTCTGCGCGGCTTCTGGCCGCAAATGAACCGGCGGTCCTTCGATATTGATCTGCGATTGGTCGCGGTCGATGTAATGTCCGAGCTGCGTGTTTACGAGATCGCGTAAGCCCGCCGAGTGCCACTCCTCCTGCACCAGCAGGTCATGCGAACGCGATAGCGCTTGAAGACGCGCGCTGAACTCTTCGAGAAAACTGTCGAGCGATCCGGCATGACGCGAGGTCTGGCGCGCGAGTGCCTGAATCACCGCAAGCAAATTCTTCGAGCGATGCGTCAGCTCACGCATCAGGAGCCGAAGATGCTCTTCACCCGCCTTTCCCTCGGTAATATCCACCGCCGCGCAGGTAAGACCGACGACGCGGCCTTCGACATCGCGCAACGGCTCGAAATGAAAGTCATACCAGCGACTGGCGGTCGGGCCTTTCAACCGTAACTCGGCGTCCACCGGCTCGCCGGTTGAGAGCGCCTGTTGCTTCAGATCTACAATGGTCCGCCGGTCGGAGACCGGAATCACATCATCATCGGTAAGGCCGACGATCTGGTCGACGCGGCGGCCGAGGAACGTGTTGCTGATCGAGGTGTAGCGAAGGTCCTGGTCCTGCGTGAACACGGTGACGTTGGAGCCGCGCAGCGCAATTTCGTAGCGGTGCAACGCGTTGCGCAGTTCTTCGGCAAGCCGCCGCTGCTCGCCTTCCAGTGAGCGAATCCGCGTGATGTCGGCGGCGGCGCAACGGATGCCGTTGATTTCGCCATCGAGATTTCTGGTCGGCTCGATATAGAGCGAAAACAGAACCCTGCCTTCCGGCATTTCGTGCCAGGCTTCGATTTCCGCTGGCTCCCCGCTTTCGAGCACTTTTCTTTTCATTGCAGTGATCGCATCGCGTTCCGGCGCGACAAGAATATCCTCGTCGGTGCGGTTCAGCATCTGCGCACCGGCATCTTCGCCCCGCGGCCCGAACACGCCGATATAACGAAGATCGGTATCCTGCGAGAACAGATAGACTTTCGCACCGCGCAGACAGGTATCGAGGCGGCTTGAAACCAGCGCTATTTCAGCCGCCTTATCGATAAGCGAACGCTCCAGTTGCGCGCGTAACTCTTCCGCCTCATTCGCGCGGCCGCGTTCTGCTTCAAGATCTTCTTCCGCGCGCTCTCGCGCTGCGACAAGCATCGACGCCGAAGGCACCGTGACAAGCCGCTTGAACACAAGCCAGAGCACGATCAGCCAGATCAGCCCTGCGACCACGCTGGTTGCGGCGACCGCGTCCGGTGTCGGAAACGCAAAGGCTTTGCCAAGCGGCATCGAAAGCTGCCAAACGGCAAAGGCGAAGGTGAAAAGAAAGACCGTCGCGGCAAGAAAGCGCAAAGCGCCGGGAAGATCGGGACGCCGCCATGCGGTCCACACCACACCCGCGGGGATCAGAAAATAGCTGAGCGCTGCCACCCATGTCGCAATAGCAAGCGCTGCTTCCGAAGGCGCCTCCCTCCAGAATGCCACGTCTGCCGGAATTGCATCGCCAAGCTGCGCGAGCCAGGCGAACACATCGTCCATTACACTACACTTTCCCTGTCCACCGCATGCCCGCGTTCAATTCACCCAGGTTGAATAAACCTGCCTGGTACCGGAATGTTTCGATTCCGGCACTGCTAGGCCGCATTTGCAACCCGATGGAACCATGCCGTGTGCCCTGCGTTGTTTTGATGCGACCGGCCACCCCACCGGCCGGTTGTATCGGGCGCAGTTGGCGAAAGCCTTCTGCGCCCGAATTCTTTTGTGCGGCTGCGGACATTGAAGCCGAGCCGGCGGGACGGTGTTGGCACCATGGCACCGCGCCAGCCAAAAAACACAAACAGAAAGAGGCGCCCGGCAATGTATTGGGGTCGCGTTGGCTGTAACTGGCGAAACAAATTCAACAGATCGTCTTAGGCAAAAAAGCCCCGGAAAGATTCTCCGGAGCTTTTTTGTTACCCGATGGCCTGTTGGTCTTTACGTTGCGCTTTATTCTGGAAGAACAACGCCTGACTGATAACCGCCGAAACCGTTGCGGGCTGATAAGGCTTTGGTATCAGGAACGCAGGTTCCGGACGCTCGCCTGTCAGGAAACGCTCCGGATAAGCGGTGATGAAAATCACCGGCACGTCGAAGGATTTCAATAACTCGATCACCGCGTCTAGACCCGAGCTGCCGTCAGCGAGCTGGATATCTGCGAGGATCAGACCCGGCCGCTGCTTACCCGCAATCCGAATTGCTTCTGCATGCGTGCGCGCGATGCCGATGACGCCGTGGCCGAGATTCTCGACCAGACCTTCGATGTCCATCGCGATCAGCGGCTCGTCTTCGATGATGAGCACGTCGGTCGCGATCTCGCTCGCAAGTTCGCGGCCCGCCCCTTCCATCAAATTGCGAACGGTCGGCACATCAATGTCGAGGATGCGCGCAGCATCGGTCTCGTCGAAGCCTTCGAGTGCAATCAGCAGAAAAGCCTGCCGCGGGCGCGGCGTCATCTGCGTGATCCGCTGCTCGGCTGGCGTCTTCTTCGATCCCCGCTCCGACGCGTCATTCACAGCCGTCGAATTCCAGAGTTTCGTGAAGGTCCGATAAAGGCCGACTCTCGGATCGTCTTCGGTTTCAACCGCCGAAGGATCTTCGATCAGGACTTCAAGCACGGCGGCAACATAGGCGTCACCGGACGGCTGGTTTCCGGTCAGCGCCCGGGCATACCGGCGTAAAAACGGCAGATGCGGCGCAATCGTCTGCGATAGGGACACTGTGGCTCTCCCTTTCTTCCCAGCCTATTTCGCAACCTTAACCCGTGCCGGGAAGAAAAGTTCCATCTCGTGGAACCCCCTTGGAATATGGGGGTTATAGAAGGTGGCGGCGTGAGGAAGCGCCAGGGGTGGGAAGAAGCGAATGACTGAAAAACCTAAAGGACCGGATCCGAGTATGAGCAATCAGGCCGTTGCAGTCGCCAAGCCTAAATCCGGAGGGCTCGACCGCCAGATTCAAGCAAAAATCGGCCAGCAATTGAGAGCGATGTATGACGAGGTGGTCGATCAGGGTGTCCCCGACCGTTTTACCGAGCTTCTGAGGAAGCTCGATGGCGCACAAAGCACGCCGAAAACGGAAGAGGAGTCGCGCTAATGGCAACCGATCCGGCAACCACACAGATCATCATGGCGATCGTGCCGAAGCTGCGCGCGTTCGCGATTTCGCTCTCCGGCAACGTCGATCGCGCGGACGATCTCGTGCAGGAAACGCTTATGCGTGCGATCGCGAATATCGATTCCTTCGAGCCCGGTACAAACATGCAGGCGTGGCTATTCACGATTCTGCGCAACCGCTTCCGTTCTGAATACCGCAAGCGCCGCCGCGAGGTGGAAGATGTGGACGGGCATTACACCGACAGCCTGGTTTCGCAGCCTGAGCAGACCAGCAAGCTCGAATACAAGGAACTGCGCGCGGCACTCGACAAGCTTCCGTCCGACCAGCGCGAGGCGCTGATCCTCGTCGGCGCCTCCGGCTTTTCTTATGAAGAAGCGGCTGCGATCTGCGGCTGCGCGGTAGGCACCATCAAGAGCCGCGTCAATCGCGCGCGTAATCGCCTCGCAACCGAGCTCGATATGAAATCGGCCGAAGACTTGGGCCCGGATCGCAATACGCGCGCGACACTCACCGCAAACGACCGACGCTGAGTTTCGGCGCTTAGGCCCGGAATTTTTTACTGCTTCACAGGCGCGGCTTCCGCTTCCGGATCGATGGGCGCCGATTTTCCAGTGACGGCCGCGAGATTACCGCGGATCAACTGGCGGCCCGCATAGATTCCGCCCACGATCTGCATCTCAAAACGCTCGCGATCTTCGCGGGTCACTTCTTCCATGACCTTTTCCGCTTCTTCATCCGGTACACCGAGCGCCTTGAGCGCTTCCCGGCCAAACGCGGCTGCGGAGTAGAGCACTTCGCGCCCCTGATAATCGACCCCCGCACGCACCAGCTCGATCGCGTGTTCACGGTCGAAGGCGCGCACGAGCACTTTCACGAGTGGAAATTCAGCCTTCGCCAGCTCGACAATTTTATTCGCTGCCGCCCAATCGTTGATGCAGACAAGAATCGCCTGCGCCCGGCCCGCGCCCGCGGCATGCAAGGTATGAAGCTGCGTGCCGTCGCCGTAATAGACTTTGAAGCCGAAGTCGCCGGCGTCCTTGATGATCTGGGTCTGGTTATCGATGATCGAAATATCGATGCCACGCGCGAGCAAAGGCTGGCTCACGACCTGGCCGAAACGCCCGAAGCCGATGATGAGCACGCTGCCGGAAAGGTCTTCCGCCGCATCGACGCCATCCATGGATTCTTTTTCTTTCGGCATCACAAAGCGCAGACCGAATACCAGAAGCGGCGTCAGCGCCATCGAGACAATCACGGCCGCGGTCATCATGGCGTTGACTTGCGTCGTGAAAATCCCTGCCTGCGTCGCGGCGGCGTAGAGCACGAAGGCAAACTCGCCGCCCTGCGCCATCATCGCCGCGCGGTAGAGCCCCTCGCCGTGTTTGCTGCGAATGCGCGCCACCGCGTAGATGCCGATGGCTTTCACGAGCATGAACGAGAGCGTGCCCGCGAGAATGAGCGGCCATTGCCGCGCCATCAAATTCAGGTCGATCGACATGCCGACCGCAAGAAAGAAAAAGCCTAGCAAAATGCCACGGAAAGGTTCTATGTCCGCTTCCAGTTGGTGACGGAAGCTGGACTCGGAAAGCAATACGCCAGCGAGGAACGCACCCATCGCCATCGAGAGCCCGCCGAGTTGCATGCCCAGAGCGGCACCGAGCACCACAAGCAGAGCGGCTGCTGTCATCACTTCACGCGCGTTCGACGCGGCGAGAAAACGAAAGAACGGATTAAGAAGCCACAAACCCGCTGCTACCAGCAATGCGAGAGAAGCGCCTGCAATACCGATCGCCTGCCAGAACTCGCCAGGCGAGAGTTTGGCAGCACCCGGGGTCAGCAACGTGACGGCCACAAGCAGCGGCACGATCGCAAGATCTTCAAGCAGCAAGATCGATACGATCCGTTGCCCGCGCGGCAAAGAAACCTCTCGCCGCTCGTCGAACAGCTGCATCACGGTCGCGGTTGAGGTAAGCACGAATCCGCTGCCGCGAAGAAGGATACGAGCGGCGAAAGACCCCAAAGAATTCCGGTCCCCGTAAGCAGAAGACTGCAAAACACGCCCTGCGCGACGCCAAGTCCGAAAATCTCCCGGCGCAGACCCCATAGCCGCGACGGCTGCATCTCCAGGCCGATCACAAACAAAAACATCACAACGCCAAGCTCGGCGATATGCAGAATGGCCTGTGGATCGGAGAACAGGCGCAAGCCGAACGGGCCGATGACGACGCCGGCGGCGAGATAGCCCAATACTGAACCAAGGCCGATGCGTTTGAAGATCGGGACCGCGATGACGCCGGCTGCGAGCAGCGCGACGACCTGAACGAGTTCGGTTCCAGTGTGAGCGTCAGCGGCCATCAGGTCGTCTCCGATCGAAATACGGGAAAGCCCTGACGATCACGCCGAGCCTGTTTCGTCTTATTATATGCAAGGAGAAATGGCGCGCTCGGAGAGATTCGAACTCCCGACCCCAGATTCGTAGTCTGGTGCTCTATCCAGCTGAGCTACGAGCGCTTTTGAGGCCTGCGAACTACCCGCCCTGCCCGGTATTTGCAAGCGCCGAGGGAGCCGCAGCCGCGGCCTCAAGCAGCGCCCGTCGTTCGATGCGGACACGCCAGGCCAACAAAGCCGCATTCAGCAGGGAAAATGCCACTGCCAGCCAGATCAAGCCGAAAGCGAGCGGCAGGAGCGCGATTTCGAGAATCACGATCAGATAATTGGGGTGGCTGAAAAAGCGGTAGGGACCGGCGCGGACCAGCGAGGCGCCGGGAATTACGAAGACCCGCGTGGTCCAGCGGTCGCCGAGGGTCGCGATCACCCAATAGCGCAGCGGCTGCAGCGCGAGGAACGCGGCGACCAGGAGCATGTTCGGCTCCTTGTCCCAGGCGAGGAGCCAGAGTGCGCCGAGCCAGACGACATGCAGGAGCACCATGAAGGGATAATGCTTCGCGCCGGCTTCGACCGCGCCACGCCGCTTAAGCCGCGCCTCGTTGCGGCGGGAGAGCAGCAATTCGAACAGACGCTGCAACGTAACGAAGCCGAGAAGCAGGATCGCGTCACGCATAGGTTGTCTCCAGCGTCACCATGGTCGCCGTGAACCCCGGACCGAGCGCGCTCAGCGCAAGTATCCCTCCACGTTTTTCGGCGAAGACACGCGCAAGCGCAAATAAAATCGTCGGCGCGGACATGTTGCCGTGTTCGCGCAGGACCGCACGCTCGTGATCGAGCGAACCGCGCTGCAACTTCAACGCATTTTCGAGCGCATCGACGACCTTGCCGCCGCCCGGATGGCAAACGAACCGCGCGACGTCGTGGATGTTTACATTGCAACGCGCGAGCAGCGTGCTCGTCATCGCGGGCATCCTGCGTTCGACAAACATCGGCACCGAGCGAGCGAGCACTACACCGAAGCCGATGGGGTCGAAGGTCCAACCCATGATGTCGAGCGTCTTTGGCCAGGTATGCTCGGCGGAACCGTTTACCCGCGCGAGGCCTTCGTTCTCGCCGGAGCGAAGCACCAGCCCCGCGGCACCGTCGGCGAAGAGCGCGGCGGAAACCACATCTTCTTTTGTATCGCGGTCGGTGCGCAGCGCGAGCGTGCAAAGTTCGATTACGACAACGAGTACGGTCGTTCCCGGATCGGCAGACGCGAGTTTCGATGCAATCGATAAACCGGTGACGCCTCCCGCGCAGCCAAGACCGAAGATCGGCACACGCCGCGTTTCGGGCCGTAGGCCCAGCGCGTCCATCACGCGCGCTTCCAGACTCGGTGTTGCGACACCGCTCGAAGAGATCGTGAGAACGATGTCGATCTCGCCGGGTTTAACGCCCGCGCGATCCATCGCGTCCTTCGCAACGCGTTCGTAAAGCTTCAGCGATTCTTCGAGATAAACTTCGGAACGCTCGCGCCAATCGTGGGGCTTCAGATACCATTCCAGCGGGCGCACTGCGCGGCGGCGCTCGATGCCGGCGTTGTTGAAGACTTCGATCATGCCGGGAAATTTCTGAAAGAAGCCCGGAAGCGCTTTTGGCGCCGCCGCGAGCACATCGCGCTGCTCGATCACATACGGCGGCGTAGCGGTGGCAAGAGACAAGATCGAAACGCTGGCCATCGGCAAACACCTGTTCTGCGTTTCGGTTTTCCTGACTACGCGCGCAGCCGGTTCTCGCGATAGTTATCGAGCTGTGCCGGCCGATCCGGTATCGAAATTCTAAACGCGGCGCCGATGGTGCCATCGACGAGATTGATCTCGCCGCCATGCAACCGCACGATCTCGGCGGCGATGGCGAGCCCGAGACCCGTGCCGCCGGAGCGCGTGGAGCCATGAAACGGCTCGAACAAATGCTCGCGCGAGCGCAGCGGCAGGCCGGGTCCGGTATCGGCGACTTCGAGCACGACCACCGCGCCTTCGCGGCGGCCCACAACGCGCACCTGATCGCGCACCGGCTCGTTCGGCACGCGAGATTGCAGCGCTTCGATGCTGTTGCGCGAAAGATTCAGCAGCACGCGAAACATCTGCTCGGGGTCCGCGTCAATCATCAGCCCGCGCTCGACCGAAGGCACCCAGCCGATTTCGCTGTTCTCGTTCAGATTCAGCGTATCGCGCACTTCTTCCACGAGATGCTCGACGCTTACGCTCTTGCGCATCGGCGTCGGCTCTTGCGCACGGCCGTATGCGAGCGTTTGCTGGCAATAGGAAATCGCGCGGTCCAATGCGCGCATCAATTTCGGCGCAAGCTGGCGCACCACCGGTTCGCGCAAATTCGCGATGCGGTCGGACATCAACTGCGCGGAGGCGAGCAGGTTGCGCAGGTCGTGATTGATCTTCGAAACCGCCAACCCCAGCGCGGCAAGGCGGCTCTTCTGATAGAGCGTCTGCGAGAGTTCGTATTGCATACGCGCGAGTTCGCGCTCGGCGAGCCCGATTTCGTCGGCGCGGCGCGATGGCGAAAGAATGCTGCCCGCGTCTTCCGGGTTCTGTGCGAAGCGCATCATCTGCTCGGTCATGTTGCGAAGCGGACGCACGAAGAGCCAGATCAGCGTCGCATAGACAAGCATCGCCGTGACGATGGAAATGACGAGCGACAGCCAGAGAATGTTCTGGGAGGCCGAGAGCATCGCGCGATAAAGCGGACGCTCAGGCAGAATGATTTCGATGAATTCGCCACCCATCGGCGCGCTGTCGAGAACGCGGATGGTGCGGTTGCCGCCGGACGCGAGCGTCTGGAACGCATCCGTGATCGACGCGATGTAGGAGTAGTCGCGCAGATCGATACTGTCCTGCACCGCCGGCGGCATGTCGGAGACGGACAAAAGCCGCCGTGTATTGCCGAACTTCACCGCGACCGCGGTCGCACCCGCGCCATCGAGCAAGCGCTTCGCAAGCTCCTGCGGAACCATGTTGTCGGGGGTCGCGTCCAGCGCGAGCACGGCAAGCCGCGCGGTCGCGGCGCGATCTTTCAACCACATCGTCCGCACGTTCGCGATCGACGGCACATAGATCAGCACTTCGGCAAGCATCACGAACAGAATCGTGAGCAGCAGAAGCTTGCCGGAAAGACCCACGCGAAAAGACGGGTTCGCCTTCGGATCCGGGCGGACGCTGCCGTCAGATTGTTCGCTCATGGGAAAAACCATGCGCCTGCGGTCCAGACCCGTCAATTCACACTGGGTTTACGGCTTAACGCCGTCTTCCCGCGCGGGGCGGCGCAGCCGCGCGATCCGCTTGCGGAATAAGACCGGCAAAAGGACAAGCACCGCGAACAGCGCAAGCCCCGCGATCAGCTCGCGCGAGAGAAAGTGCATCACATCGAACTCGATCCGGCACTCCCCGGCGTTCGCGGCTTCACATGCGCGAAATGCCTGCAACTGCTTTTCGATGCCCTGATCGAGACCAGAGCCGATGAAGCCGAAACAGAACGCAATCGGCGCAATTCCGATCATGGTCGCCGCGACGAAGGTCTTCAGCGGCACGCGAAACACGCCGGACGCGACGTTGATCGCGATATAAGGAACAACGGGGATGAGGCGCAGCAACACGATGTAGCCGAATGCTCCATCGCGAAACCCTCGGGCAAACTTCTGGAATCGCGGCAGCGCCGCCTGCTGCAAGCTCGCCCCCAGCGACGCGCTTCCAATCAGCACCGTGATCAGACCGCCGATGGTGGCGCCGAGAATCCCCCCAAATGCGCCGAAGAGCGCGCCGAAGAGAAACCCGCCGAACATCGTGAAGACCACCGCGCCCGGAACCGCGAACACGATCGCGGCGCTGTAGACCGCGACGTAGATGGCATAGGCCGCCAGCGGATTATCGTTGACGAGCCGATCCAGCGTTTCCGAGTGACGGACCGCGGACTCCAGCGAGATGTAACGATGCAGGCCAAAGCTGAAGACCACCACCGTGGCGGCGAGAAGCAGCGCCAGCGGCATATAGCGCAGGACAAATCCGGTGCGGCGGGAAGCCTTTGGCTGCGCTGAATCTTGCATTCCAAACCAAGCCGTTTCCCGCGCCCTTCGCGCCCGCGCCTTATACAATGTGCGGGAACCGCGTGGCCCGGAATCACGACAGATCGGCCAAAGCCATAAAAAGCCCCGCTAAGTGGCATTTTTAGCCATGAAACCCGTGTTTCCATTGACTTGGCCGGGGGGTGCCCCCTATAAGCCCGGCGCGCCTGCTTGGGATGATCTTGAGCGCCGCGGCCTCGAAGGAGGCCCCGGAATGCGGTGTTTCCCGCAGTTCTGCCCTAGCGCGCAAATTCAGGTAGCCCCCCGGCTGCAATCTTAGCGGAGTAAGCCCCGTGAAACGGACCTATCAACCGAGCAAAATCGTCCGCAAGCGCCGGCATGGTTTCCGCGCGCGCAAAGCGACCCTGGGCGGCGCCAAAGTACTCGCTGCCCGCCGCCGCCGCGGACGCAAGCGTCTCTCGGCTTAATCAAACGCGCCGGTTCGGGCTTGTCCTCATGAACCGGATTTTGAAGCGCGCGGATTTTCTCGCCGCGGCCAAGGCCGCGCGGGTTCATGCCGCGCCTTTTTCTTTACAGGCGCGGGACCGGAAGGATGAGGCGGGGCTCCGCCTCGGCCTGACCGTCACGAAAAAGGTCGGCAACGCGGTGGAGCGGAACCGTATCCGGCGCAGGCTTCGCGCGGCGGCACGCGCCGTTCTGCCGCAAGCAGGCAAAGACGGCTTTGATTATGTAGTCGTGGCGCGCAGGGCCGCTTTATCGGCCGATTTTCCGGAACTGACCTCCGGCCTCGAAAATACGCTCAAACAAGTCCATAAGACCCGGCGCTGAAAATAGCCCCGGCGACGGAGAGTTAAGAATGGCCGACCAAAAAAACACGCTGCTCGCGATCGTCCTTTCGGTGATCGTGCTCGTCGGCTGGCAATATTTCTTCGCCGCTCCGCAGCTCGAGAAGCAGAAGCAGGTTCAGCAGCAACAACAGCAGCAACAGCAGCAACAGACCAAAGCCGGGCCGCAGGGACCGCAAGCGCCGACAACCCAGCAGCAATCTGGTCCGCAGTCGCCGTCCGTACCGCAGACGCAAGCGCCGAACGTGCAAGGCACGCAGCAGCGCCCGGCCTCGCAGACGCGCGATCAGGTAATCGCCGCATCAGGCCAGCGCGTGCAGATCGAAACCCCGAAGTTGCGCGGCTCGATCGCGCTCAAGGGTGCGCGCATCGACGACGTTTCACTGAACGATTACCGCGAGACGGTCGATCCGAAGAGCGCGAACATCGTTCTTCTTGCTCCTTCCGGGAGCCCCTCCCCGTTCTATGCGGAATTCGGCTGGGTTGCGGCCGACCAGAAAACCAAAATGCCGGACGCGGACACGGTATGGACGCGCGAAGGGTCGGGTACGCTCACGCCGGAAAACCCGCTGCGCATGTCGTGGAACAACGGACAGGGCATCACCTTCCGCCGCACGATCACGATCGACCGGCAATACATGTTCAAGGTTTTGGACGAGGTCGAGAACAGCACGCAGGAAGCGTTGCAGCTGTTCCCTTATGCGCTGGTTTCGCGCCACGGCACGCCGCAGGTGCTCGGCTATTACATTCTTCATGAAGGCCTGATCGGCGTCACCGGCGACGGCAAACTGCACGAGATCCAATACGCGTCGATCGTCGACAAGCCGGCGCAGACATTCAAGACCAGTGGCGGCTGGTACGGCATCACCGACAAATATTGGGCGGCCGCGCTCGTGCCGCCGCAGAACGCTTCGCTGAACGCGCGCTTCTCATCGGGCTCGCTCGGCCCCGTGAAAACCTATCAGTCCGATTTCCTGCTCGATGCGGTCTCCGTCGCTCCCGGCGGCAAGGCGCAGAACACGTCGCAGCTTTTTGCCGGCGCCAAGGAAACGGCGATCATCGACGCTTACGAGAAGAACGACAGCATCAAGAGCTTCGAACTTATCATCGACTGGGGCTGGTTTTACTTCATCACCAAGCCGCTGTTCAAAGCGCTCGATTACTTCTTCAAGCTCACCGGAAACTTCGGCTATTCGATCCTGATCGTCACGGTGCTGATCAAGATCGCCTTCTTCTGGTTCGCCAATAAATCTTACGCCTCGATGGCGAAGATGAAAGTGGTGCAACCGATGATGGAAGAAATCCGCAAGCGCCACGCCGACGACAAGACTGCGCAGCAGCAAGCGCTGATGGAGCTCTACAAGAAGGAGAAGATCAATCCCCTTGCGGGCTGTTGGCCGATCCTGATTCAGATTCCGGTGTTCTTCGCGCTTTATAAAGTGCTGTTCGTGACGATCGAAATGCGTCACGCACCGTTCATCGGCTGGATTCGCGATCTTTCCGCGCTGGACCCAAGCAACCTCTTTAACCTCTTCGGCTTGCTGCCGTTCGACCCGACCGTGATCCCGGTGTTTGGGCAATTCCTGCATCTCGGCATCTGGCCGATCCTCATGGGCTTCACCATGTGGGCGCAGATGAAGATGAACCCATCGCCGCCGGATCCGACGCAGAAGATGATCTTCGACTGGATGCCGTTGATCTTCACCTTCCTGCTCGCATCGTTCCCGGCCGGCCTCGTGATCTACTGGACCTGGAACAACTTCCTCTCGGTGTTGCAGCAGGGCGTGATCATGAAGCGCAACGGCGCGAAGATCGAGCTTTGGGACAATCTCAGGGGACTTGTGCCGAAGAAGAAGGCCGCCAACGACAACTAGCGGCAAGCGCATTTACGAAACGACTGCATGACCCGTTTCCCTTGAAACGGGTCATGTGCTTTAGAGGCGCGCATCATGATCGTTCTCGACGACATATCGCTCCGCGTCGCGGGCAAGCTCCTGATCGACCACGCCTCGGTATCGATTCCGGAAGGCGCGCATGTCGGCGTCGTGGGCCGTAACGGCTGCGGCAAGACTACGCTCTTTCGCGCGCTCGAAAATGAAGTCGATATCGAAACCGGCTCGATCCATAAGCCGGCGCGGGCGCGAATCGGCCGTGTCGCGCAGGAAGCGCCGGCGGGGCCGGATAGCCTTCTGGATCGCGTGCTCGCGGCGGATGTCGAACGCGCATCGCTCATGGCCGAGCGCGAAACCGCGACCGATCCGATGCGGATCGCGGAAATCGAAGTACGGCTGGTCGATATCGACGCCTATTCGGCGCCTTCGAAGGCGGCCAAGATTCTCGCGGGCCTCGGCTTCGATGAGGAGGCGCAGGCGCGCCCCTGCTCGTCTTTCTCAGGTGGCTGGCGCATGCGCGTTGCGCTCGCGGCGCTTCTATTTGTCGAGCCCGATCTCTTGCTGCTCGACGAGCCGACCAACTATCTCGATCTCGAAGGCACCCTTTGGCTTCAGGACTATCTCGCGAAATATCCGCACACGATCGTCTTGATCAGCCATGACCGCGACCTCCTGGACACTTCCGTCACGCATATTCTTCATTTCGACAACAAGAAGCTGAAGCTTTATCGCGGCGGTTTTTCTTCGTTCGACCGCCAGCGGCGCGAGAAACTCGTGCTCGACGAAAAGGCGCGCAAGAAGCAGGACGCGGCGCGCGCGCACATGCAAGCGTTCGTGGACCGCTTCAAAGCGAAGGCTTCCAAGGCGCGCCAGGCGCAATCGCGCGTCAAGGCACTCGCGAAGATGGAGCCGCTCGCCGCAAATATCGAGGACGCACCGGCGGCGATTTCCATCCGGCATCCGGAAAAAACGCTTTCGCCTCCAATTATCGTTTACGACGGTGTCTCGGTTGGGTACGAGCCCGGCAAGCCGATCCTGCGTAATCTCGAACTTCGCATCGACGAGGACGACCGCATCGCGCTCCTCGGCCCTAACGGCAATGGCAAATCGACCTTTGCAAAGCTGCTTGCCGAGCGTCTGAAGCCCGATGGCGGCAAGGTCGTGCGCGCGTCCAAGATGGAAGTCGCTTATCTCGCGCAGCATCAGCTTGATGAACTCAAGGCCGATCAATCGCCGGCAGACCATGTGCGCGACCTGATGCCCGGCGCGCATGAGTCGAAAATCCGGGCGCGTGCTGCGGAGATGGGATTCTCCGCTGCGGCCGCCGACACGAAGGTTGCCCAGCTCTCCGGCGGCGAGAAAGCGCGGCTCCTGCTCGGGCTCGCCGCGTTCCACGGCCCTCACCTTCTCATTCTCGACGAGCCGACCAACCATCTCGATATCGAAGCCCGCGCGGCATTGATCGAGGCGGTGAACGACTATCCGGGTGCGGTTATTCTCGTCAGCCATGACCGGCATTTGCTGGAGGCCTGCGTCGACCGGCTCTGGCTCGTCTCGAATGGCACCGTGAAGCCGTATGAGGCCGATCTCGACCAGTACCGCCGCGACGTGCTCGGCGGCGCCGGCGCGGAGCGCATGAGCGGCAAAGAGAAGCGGGCCGCGAGCAACGGCGGCGGGAAGAAGCCTTCGCTCAGCACCATCAGCAAAAAGATCGCGTCGCTGGAGGCGCAGGTTCAGAAGCTCGAGGAAGAAATCTCGCGCCTGGACGCGCAGCTTTCGGATGCCGATCTGCACAGCCGTAATCCGCGCGAGGCCTCTTCGCTGGGCGAAGCGCGCTCGCGCGCCTCTGACGCACTCGCGAAGGCGGAAGCCGAATGGCTCGCACTCAGCGCCGAGCGCGAAGAGATGGGCGCCCAGTGATGGACTTCACCGCACGCGAAATCGAATCCGGGCGTAAACTCTTCGCAAGCGAGTTCGAATTTTTTTGGGGCGCGGATAAGCCCGATGCGCTGCCGAAGCCGCAGGGCATCGAAGTCGCGTTCGCCGGCCGCTCGAATGTCGGCAAGTCGAGCCTGATCAACGCGCTCACCAACCGCAAATCGCTCGCGCGTGTTTCGATCACTCCCGGCCGGACGCAGCAGATCAATTTCTTTAAATCGTCCGGCAACCTCGTGCTCGTGGACCTGCCCGGCTACGGCTACGCGAAAGCGGCCAAGGAAAAAGTGAAGGCCTGGAGCGGGTTTGTGCGCGTCTACTTGCAGAAGCGCGTGAACCTGGGCCGCGTCATCGTGTTGATCGACGCACGTCACGGCGTCAAAGCGAACGACGCCGAAATGCTCAGCGAGTTCGATAAAGCGGCCGTCGGCTACATGGTCGTGCTTGACGAAATGCGACGAAGTCAAAGCCGCCGACCTGCCGAAGCGGATTGAAGAAACACAAGCCGCGATCGCAAAGCGCCCCGCGGCCTTTCCTGAGGTTTTCGCCACTTCTTCTTATGAAGGCACCGGCCTTGCGGAAGTGCGTGCGGCGATCATCCGGCTCATGACCGAGCGCGGCTACTGAGCCTGCTCCGGCAACGGCTTGATCACCTTATATAGCTGGAAGCGCTTGCCCTCGAATACGAGTTGCAGGCGGTCGCTGTCGGGATTGTCGGCGCCCTTCTCCGTAAAGAGCAGATAGACGTAGTCGTAACTTTTCGGCCAACCGTCCCAATAATTTTCGATCTCCTCGCCCTCTTTGTCGGCGGCAACGAGCAACTGCGAAATCTGCGGCGGCGTGCCGTCTTCATCGTCGACGATGTGACGATAGGACGAGCGCACCTGCAAGATCTGCTTGCCCTTCACCGTGAAGGCGGTCGTTACCAGCGAAGACTTCTCGATCATCGCAAGGCATGCCGCGTGGACGTAGCCGAGGTCGCGCGCGTTATCCCCCAGCGTCTGATCGGCATAAGCCACAAGCACGCGTGAGCCGTTATCGATATGCGCAACCGATTCCTTGAAGCGCCAGGTGCCTTGCGAAAGCTGACGCCATACGGTCTGCACTTCGCCGACGCGGATCACGAGCAACACGACCAGGATGGCGGCGAATGCCTGCCGCACCGCCTTGCGTTTCAACTCGAGGTGCAAGCATCCCGCCAGCATGAAGGCGAGGCCGACCGGCAGACGCTGATCGGCCATATAGGTCGCAAAGAGCACGCGCGGCATCGCAAGATAGACCACGCCGCCGATGACAAGCAGAAACCAGCCGAAGCGATGAAAGTGCAGCACGCGGTGGCGCATCGCCCACACCGCGGCGGCGATCACCACCCCCGCGAGCAGGATCGCAACAAGATCGTAATAGGTTTTGAAGACGAGCATGACGCCTTCGATCTTGCCGTCCGCTTCCCAGAAATTCAGATTCGCGAGCGTCAACGTCGGGCTCACGAGAAGCAGCGGGATCACGATCAGGAAAGGAATTCCGGTCGCGACGAACTGCGCGTAGCGCCGAAGATCGAATCTCCTGAGATCGCGCCACTGGCGATAGACCTCAAAAGCGAGCAGCCCGATGCCGTAAAGACCGACCGCGAAGAGATGACAGAAGAAAAGCAGGATCACCGCGAGCTGCGAAACGAGGAATCGCAGCGGCCATGGCCGGTCGCGGAGCCAGATCCAAAGCGCCAGCGCCCAGACCGCGACGCCGATGCCGAAGAGGTAATTCATCACGCCGATCAGAAACACGCCGTTGTAAAGCAGCGGAAACGCAATCAGCGGCATCGCCGACCAATAGCCGTAGAGGGCGCGGTTCAGCGCGAGCGTTCCGGAAAGCGTGATCACGAAAATCGAGATCAGGAAAATCTCGCCCGCAAGATAGACATCCATCCAGCGGTGGAGCACCGGCACGATCAGATCCATGACCAGATTGGGGATTACGGCCCAGTTCACCTCGTAGAATTTTGCGAGCAGCGGATCGGACCGATCGCGGTGATGACATGCATCCGCGCGAGGTGATTGATGTAATCCGACAGCGGCGGCAACGGATTGGTCAGCACCGGAAGGGCCGCAACCACGCTCAGCAGCACAAAGAGCGCCGCGATCGTCCGCGGAGAAAAGTCTCCCTGACGACGCTCTCCACGCCGCGCTTTTGCCGACACTTCCATCGCCGCTCGCATCTCCGGTTGCCCAATCCAGTACACCGCGAGTAATCCCGGCGCCATGAAGGCCGCATGAACGGACAACGAACGGGGCCTTTTGTCCCCGGTCCTAAATCGGCTAGAAGGTTCCCGAAATCCGGAACCCCTACCTCATGAGCAAAGACAACATTCCCGCCGACGCCCACGAACAGGCGCGCATTCTCGCACAGGCGCTGCCGCACATGCAGCGCTACGACGAGGAGATCGTCGTGGTGAAATACGGCGGCCACGCCATGGGCGACGAACGCTGGCGCGGGATTTCGCCCGCGACATCGTGCTTTTGGAGCAGACCGCGATCAATCCGGTGGTGGTCCATGGCGGCGGCCCGCAGATCGGCCAGATGCTGGACAAGCTCGGCATCAAGTCCGAGTTCAAGGACGGCTTGCGCGTCACCGACCAGAAGACGGTCGAAATCGTCGAGATGGTGCTCGCGGGCTCGATCAACAAGCAGATCGTCGGCTTCATCAATGAAGCGGGCGGCCGCGCCATCGGCCTTTCCGGCAAAGACGGCAACATGGTCAAAGCCAAGAAGGTCACGCGCACGATGCGCGACAAGGATTCGAACATCGAGCAGGCGATCGACCTTGGCTATGTCGGCGAGCCCGAAATAGTCGATACGACCGTGCTCGAACAAATTCTTGGCCGCGAACTGATCCCGGTGCTGGCGCCGGTCGCGCCGGCGTTACCGGCGGCACGTTCAACGTGAACGCCGACACCTTTGCCGGCGCGATTGCCGGCGCACTCAACGCAAAGCGTCTTCTGCTGCTCACCGACGTTCCGGGCGTGCTCGACAAGTCGAAGAAGCTCATTCCGGAACTCTCGCTGAAAGACGCGCGGAAGCTGATCGCCGACGGCACGATCTCGGGCGGCATGATTCCGAAGGTCGAGACCTGCATCGACGCGCTGGAGCGTGGCGTCGAAGGCGTCGTCATTCTCGACGGCAAGGTGCCGCATGCGGTGCTGCTCGAACTGCTCACCGATCACGGTGCAGGAACGCTCATCAAGCGCTAAAGCGCGCCGCTCACATCGCCGACAACCAGCCCTGAATTTTTTGGAGAATGCCGTGAAGCCCGCCGAACTGGAAAAGATCATCGACGAAGCCTTTGCCGACGCCGCCAAGATCGGCCCGAAGACCAAAGGCAAAGTGCGAAAAGCGGTCGATGAAGCGCTCGATCTCCTCGATGCCGGCAAAGCGCGCGTCGCCGAGAAGCAAGCGAACGGCGAATGGCGCGTCAACCAGTGGCTCAAGAAAGCGGTGCTGCTTTCCTTCCGCCTGAACGACATGAAAACCATCAAAGGCGGTCCCGGCCGCGCGGTGTGGTGGGACAAGGTGCCGTCGAAATTCGATGGCTGGACGCCGGCAAAATTCAAAAAGGCGGGCTTCCGCGCCGTGCCGGGCGCAGTCGTGCGCCGCTCCGCATACATCGCGCCGGGCGCGGTCCTCATGCCGAGCTTCGTAAACTTAGGCGCGCATGTCGGCGAGAACACCATGATCGACACCTGGGCGACCGTCGGCTCCTGCGCGCAGATCGGCGCCAAGGTTCACATCTCGGGCGGCGCCGGCATCGGCGGCGTGCTTGAGCCGTTGCAGGCGGGCCCCGTCGTGATCGAGGACAATTGCTTCGTCGGCGCGCGCGCCGAAGTCGCGGAGGGCGTAATCGTGCGCGAAGGCTCGGTGCTTTCGATGGGCGTGTTCATCGGCGCCTCGACCAAGATCGTCGATCGCGAAACCGGCAAAATCTATATGGGCGAAGTGCCGCCCTACTCCGTCGTGGTTCCGGGCACGATTCCCGGAAAAACGATTGCGGGCAGCAACGAGCCGGGCCCTGGGCTTTATTGCGCGGTCATCGTCAAGCGCGTGGACGAGAAGACCCGCTCCAAGACTTCGATCAACGAACTGCTTCGCGACTAAGTGCGCTTTCCACCCCCCGGTGCTAGGGTGCTGCTAGTTCCGGGGCGTTTTAGATGAATCCGTTTAATCTTTTCACGAGTGTCGATGGCCGTATTCCGCGCCAGACCTTCTGGCTCGGCATTGTCGCGATCACCGTGATCGGCCTGCCGACGATCGGCCTCGCAGCCTTTCTCGGCGGCGGCACGGCGGGCGCGATCGCGAACCTCTTCTTTCTCTGGTGCGGCTTCGCGCTCTCCGCGAAACGGGCGCAGGACCGCGGCAGGCATTATCTTTTTATCGCCGCCTATTTCGGGCTGCTTGCGCTGCTTACGAACGTAAGCGCGAGCCAGACGAAAATGATGGGCAGAATGGCGGCAGAGCCGTCGCCGCTGCTCATTGTCCTGTCGTTGCTGTTCATCGCCTACGTGATCTTTCTCTTTATCGAGCTTGGCTTGCGGCGCGGCACGGGTCAACGCCACGGCCCGCCTCTAGAGTTATAATAATGGCAATCCAGCTACGGCCCCGGATCGCAAGCAATGATGATGTTCGAAGCAAACAAACAATTGGCGATCTTTTTTTTTGGCTGGCGAACCTTTTAACGGGGCGGCTGTTGTACTTTGCCAAAATCCTTTTTTTCGCTTGGGTTGCTGCTGTGAAGCTGGAACCGGCCTTCCCCGGGATGGGTTAGAAACTAACCCAATGAGAATCCAACGAGATCGTTCGCACCATCGACGAACTGCATATGCGGATTTCGCAGCGGTTTCCGAAATCGGATCTCGCGGCGGTGTGCGAGGAGTTGCTCGTCGTCGCAAAGGAAACGGAGTCGAAGGCGCACGCCGTCAACGCGTCGAACTATCCTTTGCGCGCGATTATTTTCGCGCTCATCGCAGCGGCGGCGGGCCTCATCTATTTTCTCATCCGCGCCATTCAACTGCGCACGGGCGACGTCGACCTGATCAACCTTCTGCAAGGCCTGGAAGCGGGCACCAACCTGATCATTTTCATCAGCGTTGCGATCTTTTTCCTGTTCTCGCTGGAATCGCGCATGGCGCGCACGCGCGCGCTGAACGACCTCAACGAGCTGCGCTCGATCGTGCATGTCATCGACATGCATCAGTTCAGCAAGGACCCGAGCGAGCTTCTGAGCTCGGACAGCACCGAAGGCATGACGCGCACCGATCTTACGCGTTATCTCGGCTTTTGCAGCGTCATGCTCTCGCTCGGCGCCAAGCTCGCCGCGCTCTATGCGCAGAAGCTGCCGGACGAGGTCGTGATCGATGCCGCGAGCGATTTGCAGAACGTCGCCGGCGGGCTAAGTCTCAAGATCTGGCAGAAAATATCGATCCTCGAATCCTACGAGGATTATCGCGAGAAGCATAAGTACGGATATGACTGAACCGAACGCGGTCGAAATCGCCCAAGCCCTGATCCGATGCCCTTCCGTCACCCCCGCGGAAGGCGGCGCACTGGATACGCTCGGGAAAATCCTGCGTGACGCGGGTTATGAAGTGAACCGGGTTCCGTTCACCGACGTGAATACACCCGACATCGACAATCTGTTCGCAAAGATCGGCAGCGGCGCACCGCACTTCGTATTCGCCGGTCATACCGACGTCGTGCCGCCCGGCGATGTTGCAAGCTGGACGCATTCGCCATTCTCGGGCGAGATCGCCAACGGCGAACTGTTCGGCCGGGGCGCCTGCGACATGAAGGGCGCGGTCGCGGCTTTCGCTGCCGCGGCAATCAAGTTTGGCAAGCCCAAGCGTGGCACGATTTCATTCCTGATTACCGGCGATGAAGAGGGCCCCGCGGTCAATGGCACCCGCAAGCTCTTGCGCTGGGCGCGCGAGCGCGGCGAGGAATTCGACCATTGTATTGTCGGCGAGCCGACGAATGTGAATGCCCTCGGGGACATGGTGAAGATCGGCCGGCGCGGCTCTTTGTCCGGCACGCTGATCGTGCGCGGCCTCCAGGGCCATGTCGCCTATCCGCACCTTGCCGACAATCCGGTGCCGCCGCTTATTCGAGCCGTAACCGCGTTGCTCGCGGAACCGCTCGACAAAGGCACCGAGCATTTCGACGCTTCGAACCTCGAAGTCACTTCGCTCGAGACGGGAAATCGCGCGTTCAACGTGATCCCCGCGGAGTCGCGCGCGCAGTTCAACATCCGCTTCAATGATCTGCACACAGCCGACAGCCTGCGCGAGCACGTATTAAAGCGCGTCATGGCTGCCGTCGGCGACACGGCGTTTCAGATCGACTGGGAACCGTCGAGCGACTGCTTTCTCACGCAACGGGGCGCTTTCACCGATCTGGTCGCGGACGCCATTCAAGAGACGACGGGCGCCGCGCCAAAGCTCTCGACGACCGGCGGCACTTCGGACGCTCGCTTCATTAAGGATTATTGCCCGGTCGTCGAGTTCGGCCTCGTGGGCCAGACCATGCACAAGACCGACGAGCGTGTGCCGGTTGCCGATGTCGAGAAGCTTACGCAGATTTATCAGCGCATTCTTGAGCGCTATTTCACGTGAACGCCTGCTTCACTTCGCTCTGCCTATCCCGATACGCGCAAAAATCCGATCGCGCAGAATGAACTGATGATAGAGCGCCGCACCCACATGCAACACGAGAAGCGCAGCTAAAGCGCGGCCGCCGATCCCGTGAGGAATGCGTGGAAGATAGCTCCAGAAGTCGGGAAGCGCTCCCGGTGCGTTCGCAAACAGAATTGCTCCGGCGCCGGACAGGACCAGCATACCGATGCCGCTGGCAGCCATGCCGAGTATGATGACGTAAAAAATCGCATGGGTCGCGGAAGCGATCCTGCTCTGCAATGATGATGTGGTGCTAGCCGGCGATGGCTTGTCGTCGGCAAAAAGCCACCACGCGATTCTTGCCAGTGTCAGCACTAGAATAGCGATTCCCATTCCTGCGTGAACGCGCAGCAACCCGGCTTTGGCGGCGGGGTCCGTCAGGTTTGTCGCGCGGAAACCCGAAACGATCAGGGCGATGATTGCCGCTGCGGTTATCCAGTGAATGGCGACCGCAACCATGCCATAGCGATCAGCCGTGCTTTTCCAACGCATTGCGCGCTCCTGATATTCCATTTTGATCGTTTTCGAGACGCTGCCTGATCGCCCTCAGAAGTTCGGTGGCGGCGACGATCGAATTTTTTCCCAACCCCTTGCCAAGGGACTCTGCGCGAGGCTCCCACCGCCGGATTGCGCTGTCGTAGGCCCGTCTGCCGCGACTGGTGAGCAACACTAGTTTGGCGCGCTCATGGTGAGGGTTTGGCGCGAAGCGAAGATAACCCTTCGCTTCCAAGTCGTTGGCAATCCGTTGCACCGACTGGCGTGTAAGACCCATTTGGCGTGCCAAGTGTGCAATCGGAAGTGCTGCGGGAGACAGGGCAACCGCGCCAAGCACCTGCCAGCGCGCGCTCGTCAGACCAAGATCGGCGACCATGGCATCGCCATCCGCGAGCAACCCGCCGTTCAAGCGGAAAATTTCCAGCGCGAGTTCGGTAATGGCATCGCTATGGGGCATCGACATGGTTATACACTGTCATATTGACAGCATGCTGTCAATATCTACGGGAAGCGCGACTTCCATTCGGTTCTTCCCCACGCCGCGGAAGCGGATCGAAGCTCAATAGTCGACCCGCACCAGATAAAGACCATCCGGCGGCGCGACGGGACCACAAGCTGACCGGTCGCGCGCTTCCAGCGCGCGCTTCATATCGGCGGGCATCCATCTGCCCTCGCCGACCTGCTCCAGCGAACCGGCGATCGATCGCACCTGATTGTGCAGGAAGGACCGCGCGCTTACCTCGATGCGAATTTCCTGCCCGTCGCGCGTGACCTTCAAGACATCCAGCGTCTTCATCGGCGACTTCGCCTGGCATTCGGT
Organism: Hyphomicrobiales bacterium; assembly: GCA_016713235.1. Classification (GTDB taxonomy): domain Bacteria; phylum Pseudomonadota; class Alphaproteobacteria; order Rhizobiales; family Xanthobacteraceae. Next base: position 348,233 of record JADJPN010000001.1, read on the forward strand.
GGAGCGGAAGGTCGTGAAGTCGTGATGACCGAGCAGGTGCTGCGCGGCCTCCTGCATTTTGTTCTCATCGAGAGGGCGTGCCACGCGCCAGAGGCGATTGCGTTCCAGTGCGAGATCGGCCCGGCGATTGAGGATGCGGTACAAGTAATGGCGTTTAATCGCGGAGAAGCGCGCGTCGAAATCTTCCGGGACTTTCTGCGCCGAAAGAATTGCGACCGGATGCGGGCGCAGGTGCGCGTTCAACCCGTCGCGGATCGTATCGGTTTCCCAATCCTTGACGAGATCGATATGCGCGACCTGACCGAGCGCATGCACGCCTGCGTCCGTGCGGCCCGCGCCGGCGACTTTCGTTCGTGCACCCGAAAGCTTTTCGACCGCGTCTTCGAGGACGCCTGCCACCGTCAGGCCGCCGTCCTGTACCTGCCAGCCAAGAAAAGGCGTGCCGTCATATTCAATGGTGAGCTTGTAGCGGGGCATCAGGCTAGGTCCGCAAAGGCATTCGCATAGGTCGCAGCACCGCTTTTCGGCGCATTCTTACTGAGATCGAGCGCCATTAAGTATGGACCGTCATATGGGGTGCTAAAATTCCTGGCCGCCTCCACGGAGAACCCGAAACGCTTGTAATAAGCTGGATCGCCGAGCACGATGACAAGGTTCTCCCCGGACTTCGTCAACCGCGCGTGCGCCTCAACAATCAGCGCAGAGCCAACCCCTCTCGCCTGCCAATCCGGCAGAACACCAAGCGGGGCAAGCGCGCTTACCCCTCTATCTTCTCCGTCCATCAAAAAGGCGCGAGTAAATAGCGCTTCCGATAATCGCCCCGCCACTTTCCGCGACAAGCGAAAGCACGATGTCTCCATCTTCGGAAAGCGAACGAACCAGACTGGCCTCTGCTTCAGTCTCGAAGGCCGCGCGGTGTAAATCAAAGATAGCGGAAGCATCCCCGCTTTCAGCCTCGCGTAATGTGTGTCCGCTCACGAGAACTTCGATCCCGCCGCCAGCTTCGCGCCGCGCAGAAACTCACCCGCGCTCATTGCTTTCGCGCCGGCGCGCTGTACTTCGATCAATTTCACCGCGCCTTCGGCTGCCGCGACGGTCATCTGATCGTCGAGTAATTGACCCGGTGCGCCGGCACCACTCGCAAGCAGCGAGCGCAGCACTTTCACGCGAACCGGCTTGCCGTCGATCTGCGCCTCGAACCAGGCGCCGGGAAATGGCGAAAGCCCGCGAATGTGATTGTGCACATCGACAGCTTTCCGCGACCAGTCGATCTTCGATTCGCGCTTATCGATCTTGTTCGCATAGGTGACGCCTTGCGCCGCCTGCGGCGTGAAGGATAGCGAGCCGCGTGCCAACGCAGCCAGTGCCCGGCCCATCAAGTCCGCGCCGAGCAGCATCAGCTTGTCGTGCAGTTCGCCGGTGATGACGTTGTCCGCGATTGCGACGCGTTCCGCCAAACCAACGGGCCCGGTATCGAGGCCGGCCTCCATCTTCATCACCATCACACCGGTTTCTTTATCGCCGGCCATGATCGCGCGATGGATCGGTGCCGCGCCGCGCCAGCGCGGAAGCAAAGACCCGTGAAGATTGAGACAGCCAAGTGCCGGCGCGTCCAGAATCGTTTTCGGCAGAATTAATCCGTAGGCGACGACGACCGCGACATCGGCGGCGTGCGAGCGAAACAGCGCCGCGGCCTCCTCGCCGCGCAAGGATTTCGGATGATGCACGGCGATCCCGAATTTCGCGGCGGTCTCATGCACCGGAGATTTTCGTTCCGCCATGCCACGGCCCGCTTGCGCAGGCTCGCGCGTGTAGGCGGCGACAACTTCGTGGCCGCGCGCGACCAGCTCGGAGAGCGTCGGCACCGCGAATTCTGGAGTGCCCAGGAATACGACGCGCAAAGGATTTCCTTTCGCGCTTTAGCCGGCGGCCGCGACGCGCTTGTTTACTTTCGCGGCTTTGGTGAATTTCTTGGTCACGCGGTCGCGCTTCAGCTTCGAAATGTGATCGATGAACAAGACACCGTTCAGATGATCGATCTCATGCTGGAGCGCGCGGGCAAGCAGGCCGTCCGCATCGATTTCCTTCGTCTCGCCCTTCTCGTCCATGTAGCGGACTTTCACTTCCGAAGGGCGCTCCACTTCCTCATAGAACTCCGAGATCGAGAGGCAGCCTTCCTCTTTGCTGTCTTTCTCCTCGGAAACCGACACGATCTCCGGATTGATGAAGACCATCGGGTCCTTTTCGTCGTCGCCACGCGTGGCGTCGATCGTGACGACGCGCTTCGCGACACCGATCTGGATCGCGGCGAGCCCGACGCCGGGCGCGTCGTACATCGTCTCGAACATATCTTTGATCAGCTTCTTGATTTCGGCATCGATCTTCTGGACCGGCGTCGAGACCTTGCGAAGCACTGGATCGGGTAGCTGTAAAATCGTGCGGATCATGGTGTCCGCGAAATAAGTGATCGCCCCGTCGTGGTCAACGCAGGCGCTATCCGCCCTTGCGGCGAACGCCCGCAAATGAGATGTTCTCTCTTCGTTCCATAGAGAATCGGCAAGGAAGCAGCGGCGCAATGAGCGAAATTTTGTTTTCGATCAACGGCATGGACGTGACGCTCGGCATGCTGGTCGCGGCCCTCAGCGGCCTCGCGGTGCTTCTGATCATCGGCCTGCTGTTCGCGCAGAGCCGCCAGAGCCGCGCACGCGCGCTGGAATCGCAGGAGCAATCGCTTCGCGTCGAGGAGTTGCAACAGCAGCTTTTCGAATTGCTGAAGGCGCAATCAGCGACCACCGGCCAGGTCCAGTTTCTTGCGCAAGGTTTCGGTTCGAAACAGGAAGAACTGACGCGCACGGTGAACGAACGGCTGGACGCCGTCACCCACCGCATCGGCGAGAACATGACGAAGGCCGCGAGCACAACAGCCGAAAGTTTGTCGAAGCTGCATGAGCGGCTCGCCGTAGTCGATGCCGCGCAAGGGCGGATGGCCGAGCTTACGAGCCACATGGTGACGCTCAAAGACGTGCTTGCGAACAAACAAGCGCGCGGCGCTTTCGGTCAGGGGCGCATGGAAGCAATCGTGGCCGATGGCTTGCACAAAAACGCCTACGCGTTTCAACACACGCTACCGAACGGAAAGCGTCCGGACTGCGCGATCTTTTTGCCCGGCGACGAACGACCGCTCGCGATCGATGCGAAATTTCCGCTGGAAGCGATTACCGCTTTCCGCGAAGCGCAAACGGATGACACACGCAAAGGCGCACTGGCGCGGCTGAAGCAGGACATCAATAGACACGTCAACGATATCGCGGAGCGTTACCTTGTGCCGGGGGCGACGCAGGATATCGCAATGATGTTCGTGCCGTCGGAATCGGTGTACGCGGAGCTGCACGAATTCTGCGACGACGTCTTGCAGAAAGCGTTTCGCGAACGCGTGATCCTCGTTTCACCTTCACTTTTGATGCTCGCAATTCAGGTTGTGCAGGCCATCGTGCGCGATGCGCAGATGCGCGATCAGGCCGAGAAGATTCAGGTTGAAGTTGGCAAGCTGGTCGACGATGTGGTCCGCCTGCGCGACCGCGCGGTGAAGCTGCAGACCCACTTTGCGCAAGCCTCCGATGATGTCGGCCAGGTCTTGATCTCCGCCGAAAAAGTCTCCAAGCGCGGCGGAAGAATCCAGGCGCTGGAACTGGAAGAGGACAAGGCGGTGACGAAAGAAACCGGTGCGCCAGCCGCCGTGCCGCTGCAACTCAAGCTCGGCGGCCGCGAGTAGATTCCCAAAGCCACGGCCTTATGCGACAAACGCACATGGCCGAATCCGTGCAATCCGCACCAACCGCGTCTAGCAAGTGGCTGAAAGCGTTTACGGTCTATACGCGCCCGCGCGTCTTGATCGTGCTCCTGCTCGGCTTTTCCGCGGGGCTGCCGCTCGCGCTGGTCACGAGCACGCTGCAAGCCTGGCTCACACAAAACGGCATCAATCTCAAGACCATCGGCCTCTTCTCGCTGGTCGGCCTGCGCGACACCTTTAAATTTTTCTGGGCGCCGCTGGTCGATGCGCTGAGCATTCCGCTGCTCACGCGACTGCTCGGACGGCGGCGAAGCTGGCTCATTCTTTCGCAACTGCTGCTGATCGCCGCGATCGTGGTGCTCGGGTTCTCCGATCCGAAGACCTCGATCTTTTACGTGACGGTTGCGGCACTCATGGTCGCCGCCGCGTCAGCCACGCAGGATATTGTGATCGACGCGTTTCGCGTCGAGAGCCTGCCGCAGGAAGAACAAGCCGCGGGTATTGCGAGCTATATCCTCGCCTATCGCGTGGCGCTGCTCTTGTCCGGCGCCGGCGCGCTGCTTCTGGTCGCTTACCTGGAAGCGAGCGGTGTTGCGCAACTCACCGCCTGGAAAGTTTCCTACCTTGCCGCCGCGGCTTGCGTTGCCGTCGGCATGATTGCGGCCTTTCTTGCAAAAGAGCCCGCGGACGAAAGCGCGAAGGATGACGACGGTTCGCCGGTGAAGCGGGTATTTGCGACCGCGATTTCCGCATTCGGCGAGTTTCTGTCTCGCCCGCTGGCGATTTCGATCCTGCTCTTCGTACTCCTGTTCAAGTTCTGCGATGCCTTTGCAGGCGTGCTGACCGTGCCGTTCGTGCTGACGACCGGTTTCACCCTCGCTACCTACGCGACGGTCGTGAAAGGCGTCGGCTTCGCGGCAGCGGTGATCGGTGGACTCGCCGGCGGCGCGCTCGCACGCACGCTTCCGCTCACCACCTGTCTCTGGATCGCGGCAATCGTCCAAATGCTCTCGAACCTGATGTTCTCGTGGCTTGCCTGGATGGGTCCAGACGTTTCGGCATTGACGCTTACGATCATCGTCGAGAACTTCACGTCGAACGCGGCGAACGTAATTTTCGTGGCCTACCTTTCGGCGCTGTGCGGCGCGCGCGCGCATACCGCCACGCAGTTTGCGCTGCTCAGCGCAACCGCAGCGGTCGGCCGCACGGTACTGGCGGCAAGCGGCGGCTATGTCGCCGAAGCGACCGGCTGGTTCTGGTTTTTCATCGTGACCACATTTTCGGCGATACCGAGCATTCTGCTGCTCATCTGGCTGCAACGGCGCGGGCATTTCGCTTCGCTGGAAGCCGAGAAGAAGTAGCCGCGCAACGCCTTAAAACAGTGTCCGCTGCCTGATCGCCGCAGACAACGTGCCTTCGTCGAGATAATCGAGCTCGCCACCGACCGGCACGCCGTGCGCAAGGCGCGTCACCTTCACTTCGGCATCGCGCAAAAGATCGGTGATGTAATGCGCGGTAGTCTGGCCATCGACCGTTGCGCTCAGCGCAAGCACGACCTCTTTTACTTTCGGCTCATGCGCGCGGGAAACCAGGGAAGCGATGTTGAGGTCGTCGGGACCGATGCCGTCGAGCGCGGAGAGCGTGCCACCGAGCACATGATAGCGCCCGTTCACGGCACCCGCGCGTTCCAGCGCCCAGAGATCGGCAACATTCTCGACCGCGACCAAGAGGCTCACATCGCGCGTCTGATCCGCGCAAACCGAGCAAGGATTGCGGGTGTCGATGCTGCCGCAGGTATCGCAGGAGACAATTTTCTCGAGCGCGTTGCCGAGTGCCGCTGTCAGCGGCTCCATCAGCTCTTCGCGCTTTTTGACGAGCTGTAATGCTGCGCGGCGCGCGGAACGCGGGCCTAAACCGGGTAGCTTTGCAAGCAGTTGAATGAGCCGCTCAATCTCCGGCCCGGCAACGACGCGGCGCATCAGAGCACGATCCCGAAATGTGGGTGCCGGCTTTCAGAAAAGATCATGCTCAAAAAAGCTTCATCCCCGGCGGCAGCGGCAGACCGCCGGTCAGGGCCTTGGCTTTTTCCTCAACGAGCTTCTCGGACTTCGCGCGCGCATCAGCGCTTGCGGCGACGATCAAATCTTCGACGATTTCCTTTTCGTCCGCTTTCATCAGGCTCGCGTCGATGGAAACTTTCCGAACGGCGCCCTTTGCGCTCATCGTTACGGAGACGAGGCCGCCGCCGGCGCTGCCGGTGACTTCGAGCGTCTCAAGCTCCTGCTGCATGCGCTCCATGTTCGCTTGCAGTTCCTTGATCTTGCCCATCATGCCCATCATGTCGCGCATGAATTCGCTCCTTATTCTTCTTCGTTCTCGATCGGCGCGTCGAAGTCGTCCGCCGGGTTTTCCGACATGCCTTCGGACGCCGCCTTGCGGCGCACTTCGACGATCTCCGCGCCAGGAAATGTTCAATACCGCCTGCACTGCCGGATGATTGCGCACGTCGGCTTTTAGCTGCGTCTGCGTATTCTGTTCTTTCTCGCTGAGCGTCTCGCCGCCGCGCTCGCGCGAAACGACGACGATCCAGCGCCGCCCGGCCCACTGCGAGAGCTTCGCGCCGAGCGTTCCGGCAAAATTCACCGGCGCACCCTGTTCGAGCGAGATTTCGAGCTTGCCGTCCTCGATCTGCACGAGCCGCACGAAATTTTTCAACGTGTGCTTGATCTGCAAGTCACGGTTCGCTTCCGCGAGCGCATAGACCTCTTCGAGCGATTGCAGCTGCGGGGAATTGTCAGGCGCTGATGCAGGACGCGGCGTGGCACGGCCAATCGCGTTGCTCCCGCCTTGCGCCATCTGCATGCGCGGCGCACCGGAGGGGACGCCGCCGCCATTTGACGGTGACGCAGCGATGTTACCGCCGCCGTCGCCAAGCATCTTCAGCGCTTCGTCGGGGGTCGGCAGGTCGGCCGCATAAGCGAGGCGCACGAGCACCATCTCTGCCGCCTGCGCGGGTTTGCCGGAAGACGCGGACTCCGCAATGCCCTTCGACAGCATCTGCCATGCGCGCGAAAGAATCCGGATCGAAAGCCGCTCCGACAGTTCCTTGCCGCGCGTTCTTTCCGCTTCGACCAAGCTCGTGTCGTCGAGCGACGAGGGCACGATCTTGAAACGCGTGAGCAGATGACTGAATTCCGCGAGATCGGAAAGCACCGCCACCGGATCGGCGCCGAGATCATATTGCTCGCGGAACAGTTTCAGCGCTTCGGCGATATTGCCGCTCATCAGCGCTTCGAACAGATCGATAATGCGGGTGCGGTCGGCAAGGCCGAGCATCTCGCGTACTTCCGCCGCTTTCACACTGGCGCCGCCATGCGCAATCGCCTGATCGAGCAAAGATAAAGAATCGCGCACCGAGCCTTCGGCGGCGCGCGCGATCAGCGCCAAACCTTCCGGCTCGGCGTCGACTTTTTCCGCTTCGGCAATTCTGCCGAGATGTTTTGCCAGCGTATCGCCATCGACGCGACGCAGGTCGAAGCGCTGGCAGCGCGAAAGAATTGTCACCGGCACCTTGCGCACTTCGGTCGTCGCGAAGATGAACTTCGCGTGCGCGGGCGGCTCTTCGAGCGTCTTCAGCAGCGCGTTGAAGGCCGCGCCCGAGAGCATGTGCACTTCGTCGAGGATGTAGACTTTGTAGCGGGCGCTCACCGGTGTGTAGCGGACGGCGTCGTTGATCTGGCGGATGTCCTCGACGCTGTTGTGCGAGGCCGCGTCCATCTCGATCACGTCGACATGGCGGCTTTCGAGAATTTCCTGGCAGTGCTTGCCGAGCTCCGGCATGTCGAGCGTGGGGCCCGTGTCCTTGCCCGACTTCGGCTCGTAATTCAGCGCACGGGCCAGAATGCGCGCGGTCGTGGTCTTGCCGACGCCGCGAACGCCCGTGAGCAGATAAGCCTGCGCAATACGCCCGCTCGCGAACGCATTCGAGAGCGTGCGGACCATCGCTTCCTGGCCGATGAGATCATCGAAATTGCGCGGGCGATATTTTCGCGCCAGCACCCGATAGCCTTTGGCATCGTCGCCGAACAACGAGGCGCCGTCCTGCCCTGCCACGTTCTTTTTGGGCGTATCGTCCATCCGGACCGCGTTCCTAGAAATGAAGTGGGAGGCTGGAACAATGACCCAAACCGGTCTCGTTAGGGCTGCTTCCTTCCGGACCTGACCCGGTTGGCGAGTGGCTCGTCCACCGCCAACCTCCCGCTCTCTATATCGGGCGCTCCGGCGGCGAAGGCAAGCGGAGCCGGAAATTTCGCATTATTGTTCCGCAAATCGGTGGGGATTCTCGATAAATGACGAAGGAAATTTCTCTCGACCCGCGGCTGGCCAGCGATTCCGTCGCAATCGGAAAGCTCGCGCTCTGCGAAGTGCGATTGCAGGATGACGCGCGGTTTCCGTGGCTTGTGCTGGTCCCGCAGCGCGAAGCCGTCAGCGAGTTGTTCGAGCTTTCCGCTGCGGATCGCGCCCTCGCTATCGAGGAGATCGCGCAATGTTCGGCGGCGCTACGTGCGGTGACGAAATGCCTGAAGATCAATGCCGGCGCGCTCGGCAACATCGTGCGACAGCTTCACATTCATATCGTTGCGCGAAACGAGGATGATGCTGCCTGGCCGGGGCCGGTGTGGGGCGTGGGGGCGCGTCTGCCGTATGGCGAAACGGAAAAAGCAGAATTCATTGCAAGAATTAGAAGCGCATTAGCCATGCAGCGCTGAAGGATTGCCGAGTTCGCCACCTCGTGTCAGCGTTCCACAAATAAGACGCCATTCATGTCCTTTCAAGAAACCAGACTCACTTATGCCGGCTCCTCGCTGGATCGCCTGAGCGAACAGCGCGGCGATGCTGCGCTTGTGGAATCGCTTCGCGCGAATGCGCGCAACTTCGTGCTGGCGGGAGAATCCTTCGTGCTCGCAAAGCGCGGCGAGCGCTTCGATCCCGGGCTTACGAACGATGAAGCAGCCAGCGCAGGCGAGCCGCTGGAGGCGGCGCTGCTCGGCAAAGACGCCAGCGGGCGCGGTCATTTCGCGCAGGCAATCCCCGCTTCCCGCATCGAAGAAATTAAAGCACGCAGGCGATTTCATCATCGTCGATCTGCGCTCGATCGCCCTGCAGGGTCTGTGCCCCCGAAGACCAATCCGCGCTGGCAACCGCAAAGCGCTGCTTTTCTGGCACGAGCGCCACCGGTTCTGCTCCAACTGCGGCAAGCCGACAACGTCCGCGCAGGCCGGCTGGCGGCGCGATTGCGTAGCCTGCGGCGCAAATCATTTTCCACGTACCGATCCTTGCGTGATCATGCTCGCCATTCACGGCGAGCAGTGTTTGCTTGGGCGGCAGACGCGTTTTCCTCCGGGCATGTGGTCGGCGCTCGCAGGATTTGTCGAGCCCGGCGAGAGCCTCGAGGAAGCTGTGCGGCGCGAAACGCTGGAGGAAGCGGGTATTCCGGCAGGCCGTGTCGCCTATTTCGCGTCGCAGCCCTGGCCGTTTCCGATGTCGATCATGATCGGCGCGTTTGCCGAAGCGAAATCGGACAAGCTCAAGATCGACGAGGTGGAACTAGAGGCCGCGCGCTGGGTCACGAAAGACGAATGCCGCCTGCTGCTCACCGGCAAGCATCCTGCGCGTTTCTTCGCGCCACCGCCGCTGGCGATTGCGCATCACTTGATCAAGACGTTCGTCGAGCGCGGCGCGGGCGTATTTGATTAGACGGCCTCGTTGCGCGCTTTCATGCGGAACGGGTGCGCGGGATAGACGCCGAGAATCTTCAACTCCTCGGAGAAGAAGCCGAGTTCTTCGAGCGCGAACCTCAGACCGCGATCGTCCGGATGACCTTCGACATCCGCATAGAACTGCGTCGCGAAGAAATTTCCGTCGATCTGATACGACTCCAGCTTCGTCATGTTGACGCTGTTGGTGGCGAAGCCGCCGAGCGCTTTGTAGAGCGCAGCCGGCACGTTCCGCACCTTGAAGACAAAAGTCGTCACGACCACGCCATTGTTCGGCTTCGCCCACGACTTCTCTTTCTGAAGAATGATGAAGCGCGTGGTGTTGTGGTCTTCGTCCTCGATATTCTCGCGGATGATGTCGAGGCCATAAATTTCCGCAGCCAAGGCCGATGCGATTGCCGCGCGCGTCGGATCGTTCGCTTCCATGATCTGCCGCGCGCTGCCGGCGGTATCGGCGCCGATTACAGCGATAAGCCCGAGTTCGCGAATGACATTCCGGCACTGGCCGAGCGCCATGACATGGCTCTGCACGGTCTTCACCGTTTTCAGCGTCGCGCCTTTAATCGCCATCAATTGATGCGACAGCGGCAGAAAGAATTCGCCGACGATCTGCAAACCCGAATGAGGCATCAAATGATGAATGTCGGCGACACGGCCCGCGACCGAATTCTCGATCGGAATCATCGCAAGATTCGCCTCGCCGTTCGACACGGCGGCGAACGCATCCTCGAAGGTCGCGCAAGGCACCGGCTCGAAATCCGGAAAACGCTCGCGGCAAGCGATATGCGAATTGGCTCCGGGCTCGCCCTGAAAGACGACGGTTTGTTTCTTGGCCATGTCAGGATCTCTTCTTGCCCGCGAGCAACGCGCGGGCCTTTCCAAGTCATCGGGAGTATCGACACCGAGCGGAACGGCGTCAACGATTGCAACGTCAATACGCATGCCGGCTTCGAGCGCGCGAAGCTGCTCGAGCTTCTCGCGCTTCTCCAGCGTCGCCTGCGGCAGCTTTACAAAACACTCGAGCGCGGCGCGGCGATACGCGTAGATTCCGATGTGATGATAAAGCGGCCCGTCATTCGCGGGCGCGGTCGCGCGCGTGAAATAGAGCGCGCGAAGGTGATTCTCGCCAAGCGGAGTGCCGACGACTTTCACGACGTTGGGGTTTCGCTTTTCCTCTTCGTTCGTGATCTCGACGGCGAGCGTCGCAATATCCACCGCGGGATCTGAAAGCGGCTCGACCACGCGGCGGATCGATTCCGGCTCGATGGTCGGAAGATCGCCCTGCAAATTCACGACGATGGAAATTCTGCCTGCCGGGTCGGCCTTGCCGAGCGCCTCGAAGATGCGGTCGGAGCCGGTCTGATGGTCGGCGCTCGTCATGAGGATGCGCCCGCCGGCGTCCTCGACCGCCTTGCGGATGGTGCCGTCGTCGGTCGCAACGGCCACCTCGCCGATCCCGGCCTCGTTTGCCCGGTCCAGAACATGAAGAATCATCGGCTTGCCGTGAATGTCGGCAAGCGGCTTTCCCGGCAGCCGGGTCGCCTGCATTCGCGCGGGGATCAGCACGATCAGATCGGAACGCTGTGTACCTGTGGAGGCCATGAAAACACCCGGGAAACCCGCTGTTTTCCGTACCTATCGCGGCGGCAGAAGGTAGCAGCGGCGGGCGGGTTATACGGGTTGCCTCCCATGGGGCAAAGCGATACGTCTGGCCCTACTTAACGAGGCCTCACGCCGGGACGCCGGCGGCAAAATCCGGAATCGCTGCCCAATGGACAGCTTTGAACTCAATAAAATCATGGGCGCCGTTCTCGGCACCTGCCTTTTCGTCCTCTCGCTGAGCATCGTCACCGGCGGCATCTTCGCGTCGCATCCGCCGCTGAAGGCCGGTTACGAGATCGCGGTCAAAGATGAAAAGGCCGGAACGCAACAAGCCGCCGCCGAACCGCAGGTGCCGCTCGAGAACCTGCTCAACGAAGCCAATCCGGAAAAAGGCGCCTCGGTCGCGCGCCAGTGCGTCGCTTGCCACGACTTCGCGAAGGGCGGCGCGAACAAGGTCGGCCCTGGCCTCTACAATGTTCTGAATTCCGACGTCGGCACGCATGCCGGCTTCAACTATTCGAACGCGATGAAGAACAAGAAGGGCAAGTGGACCTTCGAAGAACTCGACAAGTTCCTGGAAAACCCGAGCAAGGTGGTGCCGGGCACGTCGATGACCTTCCTCGGCATTCGCCGCGCCACCGACCGCGCAGCCGTCATCGTGTACCTGAGCAAGCAGGCTGATAATCCGGTGCCGCTGCCGAAGCCGGTCGCTGTCTCGGCGCCCGAGAAGAAGGACGGCGAGCAGAAAGCCGCGCCGCCGACCGCTCCGGCCGAGAAGAAAGACGCTCCGGCCAAGCAATAGGCCGTTAAGCCTCTATTCGCTTCACTTTTGCGTGGCGCTTTGGCGCGTCCGCGCAAAAGGGTCATAATCACTCCCGAAATAGAACCCGCGATGGGGTTCGACGGAGGTATTTGTGACGCCGAATCTTGCCCGGACTCTCGTACTCGCCCTTCTCACGCTCGCCGCTCCTTCTCACGCGGCCGCGCAGGAAACGCCCTGGCGCCATGCGCTCTCGTTAATGGGCGATGTGAAGTATCCAGCGGACTTCAAGCAATTTGATTATGTGAATCCGAAAGCGCCAAAAGGCGGTCTGCTCCGCCTTGGCGTCGATGGCTCGTTCGACAGCTTCAACCACATCCTGACGCGCGGCACCGTCGCGGCCGGCATCACGAGTATCTACGACACCTTGATGACCCACTCGCTCGACGAGGTGGCCACCGAATACGGACTGATCGCCGAGTCGGTCCGCTATCCCGCCGACTATTCGTCGGTCACGTACCGGCTGAACCCGAAGGCGCGCTGGCACGACGGAAAACCGATCACGCCGGAAGACGTGATCTGGACCTTCGAAATGCTGAAAGAGCACAATCCGCAGCGCCGCTTCTATTACCGCCATGTCGTGAAAGCGGAGAAGACCGGCGAGCGCGATGTCACGTTCACCTTCGACAAGCCGGGCAACCGCGAACTGCCGCAGATCGTCGGACAGATCGCGCCGCTGCCGAAGCACTGGTGGACCGGCAAGGATGCGCAAGGCAATGAGCGCAACATCGCGAACGGCACGCTCGAGCCGCCGCTCGGATCGAGCGCGTATAAACTCAAGAGCTTCATTCCCGGACGCACCGTCGTTTACGAGCGCGTGAAGGATTACTGGGCGGCGTCGCTGCCGGTGAAGCTCGGTCAGGATAATTTCGACGAGACCCGCTACGAATATTTCCGCGACGATACGGTCGAACTTGAAGCCTTCAAGGCCGACCAGTTCGATTTTCGCATGGAAAACATCGCGAAGAACTGGGCGACGTCCTACGACGTCCCAGCAATGAAGGAAAAGCGCCTGCTGCTCGAAACTTTCCCGGACCGTGCGCGCGGCGTGATGCAGGCCTTTGTGTTGAACCTGCGCCGCGAGAAATTTTCCAATCCTCGTGTTCGGCAAGCGCTGAATTATGCGCTGAACTTCGAGACCCTGAACAAGAATTTCTTCTTCGGACAATATGAGCGCGTCGGCTCCTATTTCAGCGGCACGGAGCTTGCCGCATCGGGCCTGCCGCAAGGCAAAGAGCTGGAAATTCTGGAAACCGTGCGCGGCAAGGTTCCTGCCGAAGTGTTCACTGCTCCTTACAAGAACCCGGTCTACGACACGCAGGATTCCGTCCGTTCCAACCTGCGACAGGCGACGCGACTATTACGCGAAGCGGGATACGAAATCCGGGACGGCAAGCTGGTCAACGCAAAAACCGGCGAGCCTTTCACGATCGAATTCCTGATCGCGAGCCCAAGCTTCGACCGCATCATTCTGTTCTACGCTGAAGACCTGAAGCGCCTCGGCATCCAATTCACGATCCGCCAGGTCGATGTTTCGCAATATCAGAACCGCGTGCGCTCGCGCGACTTCGACGCGATCGTCAGCGGCTGGGGTCAATCACTCGCCCGGCAACGAGCAGTATGAATATTTCGGCAGCGAATCCGCCGACCGGCAAGGATCGAGCAATTACGCCGGCATCAAGAACGAAGCGGTAGATGCGCTGATCAACAAGGTCGTGTTCGCGAAAGATCGCGAGGAACTGATCGGCGCGACCCGGGCGCTCGACCGCGTGCTCATGTGGAATCACTATGTCGTGCCGATGTGGAGCATCAATGTCTCGCGCATCGCGCGCTGGGACCGATTCGGCAAGCCGGACAAGCTCCCGGAATACGGCCTCGGTTTCCCGGAAATCTGGTGGTTCGACGAGGCTAAGGCCGCGAAAGTGGGGCCGCAGAAGTGAGGCAAGGCGCTCGTCTCTCGCGCCGGTCGCTGCTCGCACTTGGTGCCGCGGCCGGCGTTTCCGCGGCGCTTCCCCTTCGCGCACAAAACGCCGCCGGTGAACGCCACGGACTCTCGGCGTTCGGCGACCTGAAGTATCCGCCGAACTTTCCGCATTTCGATTACGTGAATCCGGGTGCGCCAAAAGGCGGCGTATTCTCGCAGACCGGATCCTCCGGCCAGTTCAACCAGAACCTCGAGACCTTCAATTCCCTGAACATCTACTCGCAAAGGAATGACGGCGCGCTGGGCATGGAGATGACCTTCGCGTCGCTCATGTTGCGTGCACTCGACGAGCCCGATGCGATGTACGGACTTGCGGCGAGCTCGGTCTCCGCCTCCGAGGACGGCCTTACGTTCCGTTTTCGAATCCGCCCCGAGGCGCAATTTCACGATGGCAGCAAGATCACCGCGCATGACATCGCCTGGACGATCAATACGCTAAAGACGATCGGCCACAATATTCTTCGGATCATGCTCAAAGACGTCGAGAATGCCGAAGGCGCGGGCGACGATGTTCTCGTGGTCCGCTTCGTGAACAATCGCGGCCGCGAAATTCCGCTGATCGTCGCCGGCCTTCCGATTTTTTCGCGCAAATATTTCGAAGGCCGCGACTTCGACGAGGCGACGCTTTCCGCGCCGCTCGGCTCGGGTGCTTATCGCACCGGCCGGCTCGAGCCGGGACGCTTCATCGAATACAATCGCGTCGCCGGCTGGTGGGGCGAGAAGCTCAATGTCAGCCGTGGGCTCAATAACTTCGATACCATTCGCTACGAATTCTACCGTGACCGCGACGTCGGCTTTCAGGGCTTCACCGCGCGCAATTATCTTTTCCGCGAGGAGTTCACCTCGCGCATCTGGGCGACGAGTTACGACTTTCCTGCCGCACGCGACGGCCGCGTGAAGAAGGAAATTCTTCCCGACCAGACACCATCCGGCGCGCAGGGCTGGTTCATCAACACGCGGCGCGAAAAATTTTCCGACAAGCGCGTGCGCGAGGCGCTGGCGCTGACCATGGATTTTCCATGGATGAACAAGAACCTGATGTACGGCTCTTACGAGCGCACCTATTCCTACTTCCAGAACACGGATATGGCCGCGCAGGGCAAGCCTTCGCCTGAGGAGCTTGCATTGCTCGAGCCGTTTCGCGGCAAGATCGACGACGCTGTATTTGGCGATGCCTATATGCCGCCCGAGGCGGACGGCTCGGGCTCCGACCGCACCCTCCTGCGCCGCGCCAGCGCGTTGCTGCGCGAGGCTAAATACGAGATCAAAGACGGCAAGCGCGTGAGCCCGACGGGCGAAGCGATCACAATCGAATTCCTGATCAACACGACCTCCTTCGAGCCGCATCACAGCGCGATCATTTCCAACCTGCGGCGGCTTGGCATCGACGCCAACATGCGCGTCGTCGATCCCGCGCAGTTTCAGCTTCGCCTGCAAACCTTCGACTTCGACATCACCGTGCAGCGCTTCTCGACCAGCTCGACGCCGGGCGAATCGATGCGCCCGTTCTTTCGTCCGCCGCTGCCAAGCTGCAAGGCTCGCGTAACCTCTCGGGCATTTCCGATCCCGCGGTCGATGCGCTGATCGAGAAAATCGTCGAAGCGAAGTCGCGCGCGGAGCTCACGATCGCATGCCGTGCGCTCGACCGCGTACTGCGCGCCAATCACTACTGGATTCCGCAGTGGAATAAGGGCACTCACTGGGTTGCCTATTGGGACGTATTTGCGCGCCCCAAAGAAAAGCCTCGATATGGGCGCGCAATCCCCGAGACATGGTGGCGCGCCCGCGCCGATTGACCGGCAGCCGGAAGCCGCGCAATTTGCTTTAAGGTATTGCCCGCAGGAGCCTGAATGCTCGCCTATATCGTTCGCCGCCTGCTTCTCATTATTCCGACGATCCTCGGGATCATGCTGGTATCGTTTCTGGTGATTCAATTCGCGCCGGGCGGGCCGGTCGAACAGGCAATCGCACAGCTTACCGGCGCGGACGTCTCGACCTCGGACCGGCTCAACCGCAGCGGCGGCGAAACCTACCGGCCGAATACGTCAAGCGGATCGCTCGACACTTCATCGTCACGATATCGCGGCGCGCAGGGCCTGGACCCGCAGATCATCAAGGATCTCGAAAAACAGTTCGGCTTCGACAAGCCGGCCCATGAGCGCTTCTTACTTCTCTTATGGAATTATGCGCGCTTCGATTTCGGCCGCAGCTATTTCCACGACTCAAAAGTGCTCGATCTCATCATTCAGAAGATGCCGGTTTCGATCTCGCTCGGACTGTGGCTGACGCTGCTCACATACCTCATTTCAATTCCGCTCGGCATCGCTAAGGCCGTGCGCGACGGCACGCGCTTCGACAGCTGGACCTCGATGGTGGTGATCGTCGGCTATGCGATCCCCGCCTTTATGTTCGCGATTTTCCTGATCGTCGTGTTCGCAGGTGGCTCGCTCAATCTTCCATGGGGCTTGAGTTCGGCCTTCCCGTTGCGCGGCCTCACCTCACCTAACTTCGACGAGTTGTCGCTGCTCGGCAAGATCGGCGACTATTTCTGGCATCTCACGCTGCCGATCACCGCGATGCTGCTCGGGTCTTTCGCGACCATGACGCTGCTTACGAAAAACTCGTTCCTCGACGAAATCCGCAAGCAATATGTCGTGACCGCGCGCATGAAGGGGCTCTCTGAGCGGCGCGTGCTCTACGGGCACGTGTTTCGCAATGCCATGCTGATCATTATCGCGGGATTCCCCGGCGCTTTCATCGGCGCGTTCTTTTCCGGATCGCTTCTCATCGAGCAGATTTTCTCGCTCGACGGGCTCGGGCTGCTGGGCTTCGAGGCGGTCGAAAAGCGCAATTATCCAGTGGTATTCGCGACGCTTTACATCTTTTCGCTCATGGGTCTCGTCGTGAACCTGATCTCCGATCTCATGTATACGTGGGTCGATCCGCGTATCGACTTCGAATCGCGCGAGGTCTGAGCGATGGATCAGATCACGCAGACCCCCGCGCCCGATCAGGACAAAGATAACCTGGAAGCGAAGCAGGAACGCCTGTCTCCGATCAACAAGCGGCGCTGGGAAAATTTCAAGCGCCATCGCCGCGGATACTGGTCGCTCTGGATCTTTTCGATCCTGTTCGTGCTGACGCTGTTCGCGGAAGTCATTGCGAACAACAAACCGTTGCTCGTTTCTTTCAATGGCGAATGGCGCTTTCCGATCGTCCAGTTCTATCCGGAGACCGCATTTGGCGGTGACTTCGAGACCGAAGCGAACTACCGTGATCCGGAAGTGCAGAGGCTGATCAAAGAGAAGAACGGCTACATGGTGTGGCCGTTGATCCCGTTCCATCACTCGACGATCAATTACGACGTGCCGACACCCGCTCCCTCCAAGCCGACCTGGATGTATACGGAAGAAGAGTGCAAGGCCGCGGTCGCGAAGAAGGCGGGAGCAAAAAGCTGCCGCGATCTCGATCAAAACTGGCTCGGCACGGACACTGCTGCGCGCGATGTCACCGCGCGCATGATCTACGGCTTCCGCATATCCGTGATCTTCGGGCTCACGCTCACGATACTCTCCTCGATCATCGGCATCGCGGCCGGCGCGGTGCAGGGCTATTTCGGCGGCTGGATCGATCTCAGTTTCCAGCGCTTCATCGAAATCTGGACTTCGATCCCGACACTCTATGTGCTCCTGATCGTGGCCGCCGTGCTGCCGCAAGGCTTCTTCGTGCTCCTCGGGATCCTGCTTTTGTTCTCATGGACCTCGCTTGTCGGCGTGGTGCGCGCGGAATTCCTGCGCACGCGGAATTTCGAGTATGTGCAGGCCGCGCGCGCTCGGCGTTTCGAACTCGGTTCTGATGTATCGCCACATCCTGCCGAATGCGATGGTCGCGACGCTCACCTTTATGCCCTTTATTCTGTCGGGCTCGGTGATGACGCTGACCGCGCTGGACTATCTCGGTTATGGCCTGCCGCCCGGCTCGCCTTCGCTCGGTGAACTGCTCAATCAAGGCCGCAACAATTTACAGGCACCGTGGCTCGGCATCACCGGCTTCTTCACGGTCGCGATTCTTCTCACCCTTCTCATCTTCATCGGCGAAGCGATCCGCGACGCCTTCGATCCGCGAAAGACCTTCTCATGAGCGGCGAAGCGCTTCTCCAGATCAAAGACTTCTCGGTCGCGTTCCGGCAGGCCAATCGCGAGACGCTCGCGGTCGATCGCATTTCCTTCGACCTGAAAAAGGGCGAAACCGTCGCGGTGGTCGGCGAATCCGGATCCGGCAAGTCGGTCACGGGCCTTTCCGTCCTGCGGCTGCTTCCTTCCTCCGCGCATCATCCGAGCGGCGAAGTCCTGTTTCAGGGGCGCGATCTCCTGAAGCTTTCGGAGCAGGAAATCCGCGAGGTACGCGGCAACGACATCACCATGGTGTTTCAGGAGCCGATGACATCGCTCAATCCGGTCCACACCATCGGCCAGCAGATCGTCGAGATGCTCGAAGTCCACCGCGGCATGCGCGGCGAGGAGGCGAAGAAGCGCGTGATCGAGTTGCTTACGGAAGTCGGCATTCCGACGCCGGAAGAACGGCTCGGCTCGTACCCGCACCAGCTTTCCGGCGGACAGCGCCAGCGCGTGATGATTGCTTTGGCGCTTGCGAACGAACCCGATCTTTTCATTGCGGATGAGCCGACGACCGCGCTCGACGTCACCGTGCAGGCGCAAATCCTGAAGCTGCTCAAGGAACTGCAAGGCCGTCTCGGCATGGCGATGCTTTTCATCACGCATGACCTGAACATCGTGCGCAAAATCGCGGATCGCGTCTGCGTCATGAAGCAGGGCAAGATCGTCGAGCAGGGTCCGGTCGACGAAATTTTCAGGAACCCGCAGCACCCTTATACGAAGGCGCTTCTGGCCGCCGAGCCGCGGATTCAACCCGCGCCGCCGCAGCCCGACGCTCCGGTCATGATTTCGACGGACGATCTCAAAGTCTGGTACCCGATCAAGCGCGGCTTGTTCAAAAAGACGGTCGGCCACATCAAGGCAGTCGATGGCGTGACGCTGAACGTCCGGCGCGGCGAGACGCTCGGCGTGGTCGGCGAATCCGGCTCCGGCAAGACGACGCTTGGCCTTGCACTATTACGCCTGATCTCAAGCGACGGGCCGATCGTTTTCCTGGGCAAGCCAATCCAAGGCCTGAAGTTCAAGGCGATGCGCCCGTTCCGGCGCGACATGCAGATCGTGTTTCAGGATCCTTATGGCTCGCTCTCGCCGCGCATGTCGATCACCGACATCGTGTCCGAAGGCTTGCGGGTGCATCAGCCGAAGATGAGCGCCGAGGAGCGCGACCAGCGCGCAGCGGCGGCGCTGAAAGATGTCGGCCTCGACCCGGCGACCAGGCATCGCTATCCGCATGAGTTTTCTGGCGGCCAGCGCCAGCGTATCGCGGTCGCACGCGCCATGGTGCTGGAGCCTTCGTTCGTGGTACTGGACGAACCCACAAGCGCACTTGACATGCTGGTGCAGTCGCAGATCGTCGATCTGTTGCGCGATCTGCAGAAGAAGCGCGAGCTGACCTACCTCTTCATCAGCCACGACCTGCGCGTGGTCGCGGCCCTCGCGAGCCATGTGATGGTGATGAAGAACGGCAAGATCGTCGAACAGGGGCCGGCGGAGAAGCTCTTCAAGAACCCCGAGAGCGATTACACGCGCGCGCTGTTTGCCGCGGCGTTCTCGCTGGAAACAGCGCAGTAGCTACAGTCTACGGACTTCCAGAACTGGCGCGCCGGTAGCGCCGATGCGCGTGATCGCTTCGGCAAGCGTCTCTTCCGCGACCGCCATGTGAAACGCATTGGCGTGTAGAAGCCTGCCCTCGCCCGCATAAAACCCGACATGGCCCTTCCAGAAAACAAGATCGCCGCGCGTGAGCACTTTCTCGTCCCCTGCGAAAGAAATCGCTTTGCCGATCTTCTGCTGCATGTCGCTATCGCGTGGGCACTCGAAGCCTGCGCTTTGTAGCGCAAGCTGCACGAGGCCGGAGCAATCCAGTCCCGCTGAAGTCTTGCCGCCCCAGAGATAGGGCGTGCCGAGAAAGCGCTTCGCCACTTCGACCGGATCGCTCTCGCGATAGCCCGCCTCGACGATATGCTGCTTCGGAATGAAGCCGCCGTGCTCTGCGACTGCAAATCCGGCATCTTCGCGCGCAACCACGAACTCGCTTGCGAATGAAATCGAAGCGATCGGCGGCGACTTGATGTCGGGTTTCGGAAAGACGAAAGTCCGCATTGCGCGGACGCGATGCGTCGGCTTCGCAGATTCTTTTGCGAGTGCGTTCGACGGCAGCCAGCCGACATAGCCGTCACGCACGAGCTGCCCCCAGGACCAGCCTTCTTCATTCGCCTCGTAGACAACGACGCGCTCGCCATGGAGCGCTTCGGTATCGAGCGAGGCTTCCGGTGTCGGCTTACTGCGTAACGGCGCCGACACATCGATCACCTGCATTACCTCGCCCTCGGCGAAGCGGGCCGCCTCCACTTTGCCGCGTAGATGCGCGGCCGCGAGATCGGGCCGCGCCGGTGTCAGGCGTTTGTCGAAGCCGCTCACAACGGTAACTCTTTCGCTTTTGCAACGACGAGATCGCCAAGCCGCTCGACATAGAGCGCGCCTTTTACGGTGCGTTGCACGACAACATTCCTGCGATCCGCCGGATCGCGGCGGCGCTGCAATAACTCCATGCGCCCCATCGTGTCGAGCGCGCGCGTGATTACCGGCTTCGTCACGTTCAGTTTTGCCGCGAGCCCCCGCACCGTATGCGGCGGCGGCTCAAGATAGACCGTCAGCAGAATCGTGATCTGGCGCGCGGAAAGATCGCGATCGTCATCGCGCACCATTTCATGATTGAGGTCGTGCAGGAGTTTTAATGCCTGCGATGGGCGGAGATCGACGGCCACGGCTCGCTCAAGGATCGTTTCGGATCCGTATCATTTCAGGGACCGCCTGCCGGTGCAACCCCGCACCAAGGCTAAAAGCGTTGGAAATGCCGGCTTAACTGGCCGTTAGGGTTAACGCTCTATTTCTACTCTCAGCATTCCGGCCTCAGCGCTGGGCTGCGCGGAGTATTTGTATGCAGTTGTATCCCGCCTCCCCCAAGCAACGTCTACGCGGCAGCGTATCGAAGCTCGCGCTCGTTGTGGCGCTCGCAACCTTGCTCGGCGCCTGCGCGAACAAGCCAAACAGCGGCGACATCACCGGCTCGATCCGCAACCCCTTCGCGACCGCCGAGGCCAACTCACGCAGCGAAGCCGAGCGGCTGGGCGAAGAATACAAGAGCAAACCCGCCGACCCGCAGGTCGCGATCGCCTACGCCCAGGCACTGCGCCGCAGCGAGCAGAATGCGCAAGCCGTAGCCGTGCTCGAGCAGGCCATGATCAAGAATCCGAACCACAAGGCGCTTGCCGGCGAATATGGCCGCGCGCTTGCCGAGGCAGGCCGTCTGCAACAGGCGCTCGACGTCCTGTCCCGCGCTCACACGCCGGATCAGCCGGACTGGCGCGTATTAAACGCGCAAGGGGCGATCAACGACCAGCTCGGCAACTACAAGGCCGCGCGGCGGTTCTACCAGACCGCGCTCAAGATCGTGCCCGACGAGCCCTCGGTGCTTTCGAACCTCGGCCTTTCCTACATTCTCTCCAAGGAACTGAAGCTTGCGGAGACGACACTTCGTAAGGCCGCCGCCAGTCCGCGCGCAGAAAAGCGCGTGCGGCAGAATCTAGCACTCGCGCTGGCGCTACAAGGCAAGTTCGGGGAAGCAGAGAAGATTGCCGCCGGCGACCTGCCGCCGGAAGAAGCCAGCGCAAACATCGCTGCACTGCGCGACCTGATCAAAGAACAGCAGGCTCGCCCGCTCAATACCAAGCGCAATCAGTCCTGATCATAAGCCCTGCACAAGCTTCGCTTGGGCACCGATCCCGACCGGAATTATTTGTCGAGGCCGACTTCCGATATGCGGATGAATGCCGGCCCCATGATCACGATGAACAGCACCGGCAGAAAGAACAGAATCATCGGCACGGTCAGCTTCGGCGGCAATGCTGCGGCTTTCTTCTCGGCCTCCGACATGCGCTGATCGCGAATTTCCTGCGCGAGCACCCGCAGCGCCTGCGCGAGCGGCGTGCCGTAGCGCTCGGCCTGAATCAGTGCGGTACAGACTGCCTTCACGCCGTCGATCCCGGTTCGGGTTGAAAGATTCTCGAACGCCATGCGGCGGTCCTGCAAATAGGACAGTTCAGCGGTCGTCAGTGCCAGTTCTTCCGCGAGCGGCACCGACTGCGAGCCGACTTCCTGACTCACGCGCTTGAACGCGGCATCGATCGACATGCCGGATTCCACGCAGATGAGCAGCAGATCGAGCGCGTCGGGAAAAGCGCGGCGGATCGACAGCTGGCGGCGTGTAATCACGTTCTTCAGGAAGAGTTGCGGCAGCTTGATGCCGAGATAAGCAGCACCGATGCACATGCCGACCTTCATCATGGTCGGCTGATCGATCGGCACCAGCACGAAAACGTAGAACGCAGCGGCAATAAACATGCCGATCGGCGCTACCATGCGGAAGAACAGAAACGTAACCTGCGGACCCTGGCCGCGATACCCGGCCCGCACCAGCGTCGCTTTTATCTCGTCTTCGCCGAGCCATTTTTTCAGATCGAGACTCTCGACGATATTCTGCATGAACGCCTTCGGCGTCGGACGCAGATTGATCTTCTCGCCGCGCGCAAGCTTCTCGCGCTCGCGCGCGCGAATCTGCCCACGCTCGACGGCGAGGGTCTTCATGCGGCGGTCGAGGCCGTCACCCGAAATAAATGGCATCGCGATCGTATAGATCGTCGCAATCACGGCAATCGCCGTGAACAGCGTCGTCATGAAGCGCGCGTCGGCCAGTCTTTCGTAAATGAGTTCGACCATCGGATCGGTGTCTCTAGAAATCGAAGTTGATCATTTTCCTCATGACCAGAACGCCCATGAGCATCCAGACCGCCGAACCCGCCATCAGCACGCGGCCGGTCGGTGTCGTCCATAACAGTTCGATGTAACCGGGGCTCGTCAGGTAGACGAGCGTCATGACGGCAAACGGCAGCGACGCGATGATCGCAGCCGACGCCTTCGCTTCCATCGACATCGCCTTGATCTTCGCCGACATTTTCTTGCGCTCACGCAGCACGCGTGAAAGGTTGCCGAGCGCTTCGGAGAGATTGCCGCCGGCCTGCTGCTGAATCGCGAGCACGATACCGAAAAAGTTCGCTTCAGGCAGTGGAACGCGCTCGTACAATTTCTGCGCCGAATCCGAGAGCGACATGCCGACCGCCTGTCCTTCGGCGATCAGGCGAAACTCGCCCTTCACTGGCTCGGACGTTTCATTGGCAATGATGCGGATGCAATCGCCGATCGGAAGGCCCGCCTTCACGCCGCGCACGATCACGTCGATCGCATTCGGCAGTTCCATAATGAACTTGTTCTCGCGCTTCTTTCTCATGTAGCCGATGGCCCAGCGCGGAATGCCGAAACCTCCCGCAATCCCTGCTGGAATCGCGAGAAATAGTCCCATGCCGGAGAGGTACATCAGCACGAAAGAGATCAAGCCTGCGACACCGCTGAACAGAAAAAACTGACGTTTCGAAATCGAAAGGCCAGCCTGCTGCAAACGAACCTCGATCGGCGGGTTCTTCGCGTTCTTTTGCTTTGCCTCTAGCTGCTTCAGCGTGTCTTCTACTTGCTGCCTGCGCGAGGCCGCGACGTCGGCGGTCTTGCGGCCGCCGCGCTTGGCCTGGATTTCATCGACCGAGATTTCCTTCAGCCGCTGCTCGGCACGCTTCTCGCCCGAAATCATCGGGTAGATGAAAACGTAAAGCACGCCGCCGACGGCGACCGTGATCAGGAATGCGAAAGCGATCGAGCTCATGAGCGGCCCAGCACGTCGTCGACTTCAGCGCCATCAAGCGCCGCAGCGAGCTTGTTCTGTTCGTTGTAATATTTTGCGCGATCCCAGAAGCGCGGCTGGCCGATGCCGGTCGAGCGGTGGCGACCGAGCATGTTGCCGTTCTGATCTTCGCCGAGATAATCGTAAACGAAGAGGTCCTGCGTGGTGACGACTTCGCCTTCCATGCCGACCACTTCAGTCACATGCGTAATGCGGCGCGAACCGTCGCGCATGCGCGACGCCTGAATGATGACGTCGATCGAAGACACCACCATTTCGCGGATGGTTCGCGACGGCAGCGAGAATCCGCCCATCGTGATCATGGATTCGAGACGGGAAAGCGCTTCGCGCGGGAGTTGGCATGCAGCGTTCCCATCGAGCCGTCGTGACCGGTGTTCATGGCCTGCAGCAGATCGAAGGCTTCGGCGCCGCGGACTTCGCCGACGATGATACGCTCGGGGCGCATACGCAGGCAGTTGCGCACCAGCTCACGCATCGTGACCTGGCCTTCGCCCTCGATGTTGGGCGGCCGGGTTTCCAGACGGACGACGTGCGGCTGCTGCAGCTGGAGTTCGGCGGCGTCTTCGCAGGTGATGATGCGCTCGTCGTTGTCGATATGCGCGGTCAGGCAGTTCAGCAGCGTCGTCTTGCCGGAACCGGTGCCGCCGGAGATCAGCGTATTGACGCGGCAGCGGCCGATGATCTGCAGAAGCTCCGCGCCCGAAGGTGAAATCGATCCGAACTTCACCAGATCGGAAAGCTTCAGCTTGTCCTTCTTGAACTTACGAATCGTGAGCGCGGGGCCGTCGATCGAGAGCGGCGGCACGATCACGTTGACGCGCGAGCCGTCGGGCAGGCGGGCGTCGCAGATCGGCGAAGATTCGTCGACGCGGCGGCCAATCTGGCTCACAATCCGCTGGCAGATATTGTGAAGCTGCTGGTTGTCGCGAAAGCGAATGCCGGTCTGCTGAATTTTTCCTTTGACTTCGATGTAAACGGTATTCGCGCCGTTCACCATGATGTCGGCGATGTCGTCTCGTGCGAGCAAAGGCTCGAGCGGTCCGTAGCCGAGGACGTCGTTGCAGATGTCGTCGAGCAGTTCTTCCTGCTCGGCGATCGACATCACGACGTTCTTGATCGCGATGATTTCGTTGACGATGTCGCGGATTTCCTCGCGCGCCGCGATCGGCTCGAGCTTGGCAAGCTGGGCAAGGTCGATCGCCTCGATCAGGGCGCCAAAGATCTGACGCCTTGACCTCGTAGAAGGACTCGAGCGCTGGTTGCTCATCAGCGGCGGCGACTGCCAGCGGCGGAGGCGACGACATTGACGACGAGATGCGGCACTCGGCGCGAAATCAGAGACGTGGCCGGAGGCGGCTAGCGCAGGGCCGGCGCAGGTGCAGCGGCGCGGGCTGGGCCGGTTCACGCGGCAGCTCCCTCACGCCGCTGCTTTCGTTTCCTCTTTTTCCGAACATTCCGGACCCGATCCCTTCGAACTACTTCCGCAAGCCCCGGATCTTCGAGAGCAACGGCGAAAGCAGATCGTTCTTCTGTTTTTTCAATTCCGCGCGGCCGGTGATCGACTTCGCGATCTGAAGGAATGTGTCCGCGGTCTTATGCTTCGCGGAAACCTCCGCGATCATTTGGCCGTTATTCGAAGCGGTGCCGAACAGCTGCGGATCGAACGGGATCGACGCGACCGGCTCGGCGCCGAGCGCCTTGGCGAATTCGGCGGTCTTCACTTCCGGCCGCTTCGGCATCCCGACCTGATTGAGGAGATACATCGGCGCGCGGTCGTTCGGGCGCGCAGCCTTTTGCAAAGTCGAAGATATTCTTGGCGTTGCGCAGATTGGCGAGATCCGGCGCCCCCACGATCAGGATATCGTCAGCGCCGACGATCGCGCGCTTCGACCAGCCGGTCCAGATATGCGGCAAATCGAGCACCGATGCACGGCACCGAGGCGCGCAGCGTATCGAAGATCGGCTCGAACGCATCCGGACCGATGTCGTATTCGCGATCGAGTGTCGCGGGTGCGGCAAGCAGGCTCAGATTGTCCGTGCACTTGGACAGCAGGCGATCGATGAAGGCCGCATCGACGCGATCCGGCGAGAACACCGCATCCGCAATGCCTTGCGGAGGATCCTGATTGAAGTCGAGACCGGCAGTGCCGAATGCCAGATCGAGATCGGCAACCACGGCATCGATCGCAAGATCGCGTGCGATGGCAAAGCCGATATTGTGCGCGATCGTGGACGCGCCGACGCCGCCCTTGGCACCGATAACGCCGATGATTTGGCCGACGGGCTTGGCGTCGGCAGCGCCGTACAAACCGGAGATCGATGCGACGATATCGAGCGGCGCAAGCGGGGCAACCAGGTAATCGCTGACGCCGCGGCGCACAAGTTCACGATAAAGCGTGATGTCGTTCACGCGGCCGACGACGATGACCTTGGTGCCGGCGTCGCAGCTTTCGGAGAGCCGGTCGAGCCCTTCCAAGAGCGCCATGCCGTTACCGTTATACTCGATCAGGATGACGTTCGGCGTCGCCGAGCCGCGATAGGCTTCTTCGGCGGCGGGAAGCCCGCCCATCGAAACCTTCACATGCGCTCGCGCCATGCGCCGGTCGGCGGCAGAGTTCTGCACCGAATGCGCAAGATCAGGCGTTTCGCAAAAAGCCTGAATCGTAATGCGCGGTACCGGGCGGAACGTGACGCTCCGGTTCCCGTGCGGGTGGTTGTCGAGTATGGGAGCGGCTCTCATCACTTTCCCACGGTGCTGGCCTTGGCATTGTTCGTAGAGTTCGACCGTCGAAGGGTCCTGACCCTGACGGTACTTTTCCAGCACATTCTTGCGGCGTGCGGCATAGGCCGGCGGCTCGGCACGCGGCTGCACGAGATCCTCAGGGTTGGCGACCGCCGCCGCGGGTTCTGCTGGGTCGCGCAACCATGATTACGCGCCGAATAATTCTGCTCCCAGCTTTCGGATCGTGGTCGGGCCCAGATCTTCCTGGCCGACGTGGCAGCGGCTCGCCACCGTTGCGCTGATCGCAGCGAAGCTCAGGCGGATCGGCGCGACATTCGACGGCGTATCCGATTGATAAGCCTGAACCTGAATTGCGCGCGGCGGCACACCGGACGAAGCGAGCAGGCTACGCAGCTCGCGCACCGTGCGGCTCGACGAAACTTCGTTCGCGACACCGGCGGGCAGTTCGATCATCATGGGGCCGGAGCCGTGGCGGCGCCACTGCGAGGCGAAGCCGCCGGCGAGCGCACGCTGCTCCGCGGTCAGGCCGCTGCGGCCCGAACCGACAAACATCTGGACCGAGCGCGTACCTTCATTGACTTGAATCGGGTGACGATCGCGATAGTCGGCTGGTACCGTGCCGGTCACGATCCGGTCGGTCTGGCAACCTGCAACGGTGATGGACGCAAGGCCGATAAGGAGCGCTGCGCGGAAACGACCCGGGATAATGCTTGCTACTGACATTTTACTTACGCTCCAAACACTCAATCCAGAATGAAACCGTAGTCGCCCTTCAGGCGCTTCGGGTCGTTGGCACCGGGTAAGCCGTAGATTCGATTGAGGCGGCCAAGAAGCACCGCCGATTGATCCGAAGGATTGGCGAAGCCATCGTCAGGCCGCGTGATTTCCTGCGGCGAGGACGCGCGCACGACATAGGGCGTGACCATGATCATGAGTTCAGTTTGACCGGTCAGATAGTCGCGGCTCTTGAAGAGCGAGCCCAGCACCGGAAGATTCATCAGGCCTGGCAGGCCGTTGATGTTGTGCTTGGTCTGCTCCTGCAAGAGACCGGCCATGACCAGCGAACCTCCCGACGAAAGCTCGACGGTCGAGTTCGCGCGGCGCACGCGCAGCGCGGGGATAGTTATCGGCGGAAAGGCGAATTGCGCCTTCGGACGACAGTTCGCTGACTTCCGTTGAGACGCGCAGGCTAATTTTCCCCTCGGAAAGGACGACCGGCGTGAACTCAAGCGCCACACCGAACTGTTTGAACTGGATCTGCACCTGGCACTGGCCGGTGTTGGGATCGCAGCTCTGACCGGCGGGAATCGGAAACTCGCCGCCGGCGAGGAACTTCGCCGTTTCACCGCTGATCGCGGTCAGATTCGGTTCCGCGAGCGTGCGCATAACGCCGGCCTGCTCCATCGCGCGAACCGTCGCGCTAACCGTGCCGCCGTTCGGCAGGTTGAATACCGGCCGGACGTTGCTCGACGAGAGCATCGTATTCTGCGCCGAGAACGGATTGGTGTTCTCGAAATTCACGACGGCGCTGCCGATGTTGATGTTCGAACCGTTCAGATCAACGCCGAGCTGTTTCAGGATATTCCGCTGCACTTCCGCGACGGTCACCTTGAGCATGACCTGCTCGCGATCGCGGATCGAAAGCCCGTTCACGACTTTGTTGACATCGCCAACCATGCGCGCGGCGGTATCGAAAATATGCTGCGCTTCCGCGGCCGAGGCAACCGAGCCGGACAGCACGATGCTGTCGCCGATCGCATCGACCTTCACTTGCGCGGTAGGCGCAAGCCGCTGAATCGCGGCGCGGACACCGACCGCATCGAGGGCGACTTCAATATCGTAAGCGGCGATCTGCTGGCCCGCTTCGTCGAAGAATACGATGTTCGTTTGGCCGGCCTTGACGCCGATCAGATATGCGCGCCGCGTCGAGCGGATAACCGCGTTGGCAACCGCGGGATTTGCGATGAGCACGTCCTTGGCGTCGCGCGGCAGGTCGACCACGATCGACTTGCCGACGCCGAGTGCCAGAAAACTGCCGCGGCTGTGTACCACGGGCGCTTGCGGCAGCACGCGCTGAATGGCCTGCGCGTTCGGCGGTCCGGCGAGTTGTGGCTCGGCGGCATGAAGCGCGAGCGGTACGACAAGCGTGGCTGCGGCGAAGGTAGCAAGGAAAGCGAACGTTAACCCTGCTTTTGCGGCGAGCGGCTTTTGCATCGTCAGCCTCGATCCTTCGCTTACTTCGCGGTCTGCGTTGAGTTGACACCGAAGCGAACGAAATTCACGCGGCTGGAATTCCGCTCCGGTTCGTCAGCTTCGTTGATGGCATTCGGCTTGGCGTCGGCGAGCGAACGCAGCGCGAGCGAGATCGAACCGCGCTGGCGCGACATCGCGAGCGTTTCGGCTTGCTGCGGCCCGAGTTCGAGAGTCGCGGTCTTGCCGACGACAACCTTCTGACCGCCCTTCTCTTCCACGGTCTGGTCGATCGCAAGCACGCGGATGTTGCGCAGAATCGTTTCGGTCGTGATTGAATCGGCGCTTTGCGCCCCCTGCTCGCGGCGGGTAAGCAATACGTCGACGCGATCGTTCGGCAGGATGAAGCCGCCCGCACCGCTCTCGGCGGAAATTTCGGTCGATACCGCGCGCATGCCCGCAGGCAGGATCGCGGACATGAAGCCCGAGCCGTCCGCGCGAACCAGTTTCTCTTCGCGGATCGGTTCGCCGGCGACGAAAGGCGCACGCGCAACGGCGCCCTTGAATTCGTTCAGCGCTTCAGGACGTGCGGTCCTGCGAATGAAAAGCGGGCCCGCTGCCGCAATCGGCCAAGCCTGCCAGGTGATGTCATCCGGAGACACCGCGCGGCCGACGCCGATGTCCGTCTTTGCAACCAGGATATCGACCGTTTCCTGAGACCGGTCTTACGATCTGCTGCACCGGCGCCGGCACACGCTCGCCGCCCGACAATAGGAAAGCAGCAGCGCCTGCAGTGACAGCAATGCCGAGAACAATTAAACGCGCGGGTTTCATACGCTCACTCTTCCACTCGTGCTGAACCGGGACCCGGATATGGGTCGCCTGTCTGCCCTTTGCCGGATTTCACCAGTTAAGGGTCAACTTATGGTTAATGAGCTGTAGCTGAATTTAATTAATGAGAGCTTGCACTTAGCGTCAGATGGCGAGTGCGCGCATGAAAGACGTTTCCGGGTAGACCAGAAGACCCGCGATCGCGAGTGCAATTCCATAGGGAATGCCGGTCTCGAAGTTATGGAGCCGCGCGATCCATTTCTGCTTCGCGAGTGCTGCCGGCATCGGCAGGGTGCGAAGTTGCAGCAGCAGCAGCGTAAGAATCCCGCCCGCGATCGACGCGATCAGCAGATATTCCATGAGGTGAGAGAAGCCGAGCCATAGCGCGGTCGCGGCGGCCAGCTTGGCGTCGCCGCCGCCGATCCAGCCACGGGTGAAGAAGCCGAAGGCGAACACGAGGACGATAACGCCCGCAAGCAGATGACGGCCGACATCGTACCAGCCCATGCCTGTCAGCCAGGCCACTAAAAAGAAACCAATTATTAACGCCAGCGAAACGCGATTCGAGATCGTCATCGAGACGAGGTCGCTCGCCGCCGCGAAGGCCATGGCCGCGGGGAAAACGCCGAGCACGAGAATTTCGAGAACCATCTGGAACCCGCTGTCGATGAACATCCGCTGATTAAAGCGACAAAGCCTAAGCGAAGGGTGAATCGATCTCCGCAAACCCGAAAAGCTTGGGGAGGCCGGAGCCTTTCCTGCAGACAGGTGAAGGGTCTTCGGAAAGACCCTTTTACTTCAGCGCGTTTCGGACCGTTGTGAAGGTCGATGTCAGCTTGGTACCCACACCCGCACGCCGCGATGATAGCGACCAAGCAGCGGCGATCAGGCCATATTCATGGCGGTCGCGGCGGACTCGTCATTCAGAAAACGAACAAAACTATTCATAGTCGGCTCCCTCGGAAGCTAGTTGTGCCAGCTCTTTCGTCCGGCGGTATCCGGACATTAGCAGCAAGCTGTTGCGATCAAGTAAAAGTTACACCCAACACTAATGGGAAAGTTTTGGAATTCGTTTCCGATCAGGTTAAGCGGCGAAAACACAAAAGGCCCCAAGTTGCCTCGGGGCCCTTCGTTAGCAAGTCACGAACGCTTACTTGAGAGCGTTCGAAACCGAAGTGAACGTCGAGGTCAGCTTCGTGCCGACACCCTGCACGACCGCGATGATGGCGACCGAGATGCAGGCGGCGATCAGGCCATATTCAATGGCGGTCGCGCCGGAGTCGTCTTTCAGGAAACGAGCGATATTTTTCATGTTTCAAGGCTCCTTGAACCCTAGTTGGCTCTCTGCGTGTCCGCCGGACTATTTCTGTCCGATCGAACGTGAGGGGAACCTAACGCGAGCGAATTGCTTCACGGTTAATTCGATCGCAGAAAGCCCCTATTTTCAGGGGGAAATGAAACACGGTTAACTTTCTGCTGCGCCGTTTCGATAACCGTTGCGCGGCAAGGGTTCGCACAACGCGACGCGGGATTATTGCCTTCGCAGACACGCCCTTGTTTGTAGTTCATTCACCAATTTCCACGAGAGTCCGCTCATCATCGTTTTGCGCTGGAGGCTTGCGTGTTGCGTCATCAGATCAAGACCCTGCTCGTCTTGTGCGGTCTTGTCATCGCACCGGATCTTGCGCTGGCGGAAACCGTTTCTGTCGTTCTCGATCAGGCCAAACTCATGCGGCTGCCTAGTCGCGTCTCGACCATCATTATCGGCAATCCTTCAATCGCCGATGGCACGCTGCAATCCGGCGGGCTTCTGGTCGTGACCGGCAAAGGCTACGGCACGACCAATCTGATGGTTCTCGATTCCAAAGGCACGGTGCTTGCCGAGCACACCATTACTGTCTCCGCTCCGGTGGCTGGTCTTACCGTTTTCCGCGGCGCAGAGCGCGAAACCTTGAGCTGCGCGCCGAATTGCCAACGCACGCTGGTGCCGGGCGACGCGGCCGGGGTTTTCGACACTGTCGTGACGCAGAACGGCACGCGTAACGGCCTCTCGGCCGGCAGTACAACCGCGGCTCCTGCTCGCTGAACGCACGCGTAGTTAATCAATCGCTAACCGCCGTCCGCACCTTGTGGGCGGGCGGTTCAACGATTTTTCAAGTGGTCGTCACTATAAGCGTCATCATAAAGCGCGGACCACAGCCATGTTCGGTATCGAATTTCGCAGAGAAAAAGCAACCGGCGCGACGCGCGGCTTGCGGCGCCTGATCGTCCGTTTCGGCCGCAAGAATGACGGCGCTGCCGCGGTCGAATTCGCGATTGTCGTCGTTCCATTCTTCGCCATGCTCTTTGCCATTATCGAGCTCGCCTTCGTGTTCTGGGCGGGCCAGGTGCTCGAGACCGCCGTTAACGACACCAGCCGTCTGGTCATGACCGGTCAGGCGCAGAAACAGAATTTCGATCAAGCCCGTTTCAAGCAGGAACTGTGCGCACGCGTGCTCGGACTGTTCAATTGCAACACCGGCATGATCATCGACGTCCGCACGTCGAACGCTTTTGCGAGCGCCAACCTCGGCAAGCCCGTATATAAGCCAAACGGTCAGGTCGACGACACCGGCTTCCAGTATCAAACCGGCGGCCCGGGCGACATCGTGGTCGTGCGGGTCATGTATGAGTGGCCGCTTATTCTTCGTACTTTCGGCCTCGACCTTGCTGACACGCCAAACGGCAAACGGCTGCTGATGTCGGCCGTCGCATTCCGCAACGAGCCTTACCAATGAGCATGATCTCCATTTCGGGAATGTTCTCGTCGCTACGCATGAAACTCGCGCGTTTTGCCGGCGATAAGCGCGGCGTTTCCGCCGTCGAGTTTGCGATCATCCTGCCGTTCATGGCGATGCTCTATCTCGGCGGCACCGCGCTCACGCAGGCGATCATCGTCAAGCGCAAGGTCGTGCTGGTCGCGCATACGGTCGGCGACCTGGTCGCACGCGATAACAGCATGACGGACGCCGAAGTAACGGCCGTATTCGACGCCGCGAAAGCCGTGTTTGCGCCCTATGCCTGGAACGGCCTGCTCAAGATCAAGCTGAGCAGCGTGAATATAAATGCCGCAGGCACTGCCACGGTCGGCTGGGGCGAGGCGTTGCAGGACACCGCCCGCGCGAATAATTCCAGCGTTACGCTTCCTGTCGGCCTGAATACGCCGAATACATCGATCATCTGGGCGGAAGTTACCTACGACTTCACGCCGCCGATCGGCGGCGCCTTCACTGGCGGCACGATGACGCTCACGGATCAACTCTACATCCGTCCTCGTCTCGTCACTTGCGTCACGCGTGACAAAGGCAGCCTGTCGGGCTGCCCCTAACCCCGCCTCAAATTTTCTGATTGTACTCGCCGACTTCGGGATGCGTGCGGATCACCGTGTCCAGCGCCTTGAACATTTCCTTCAAGCGCGCTTCGGAGGCAGGACTTTCCACGACCACCACAAGCTCGGGCTTGTTCGATGACGCGCGGACGAGACCCCAGGTGCCGTCTTCGACGGTGACGCGGACACCATTGACGGTGACAAGATCGCGGATCGGCTGACCCGAAACCTTCTCGCCTTTGGCCTTCGCAGTCTCGAAGTGCTTTACGATTTTATCGACGACGCCGTATTTCTTTTCGTCATCGCAATGCGGCGACATGGTCGGCGACTGCCAAGTGCGCGGCAGCGCCAGACGCAGATCCGACATTTTTTATCCGGATTGCGGTCAAGCATTTCGCAGACTGCGATCGCGGATAAAATGCCATCGTCATAGCCGCGGCCGAACGGCGGGCCGAAGAAGAAATGGCCAGACTTCTCGAAGCCTGCAATTGCCTTCAATTCGTTGGCGCGGCGCTTGATGTAAGAGTGCCCGGTTTTCCAGAAGTCGACCTTCACGCCGTTCTGCTTCAACACGGGATCGGTCAGCCAAAGACCGGTCGATTTCACATCGACGATGAACTGGCCGCCCTTCCCGCCCGCCGACATGTCGCGGGCCAGCATCACACCAACTTTGTCCGCGAAAATTTCCTCGCCGAGATCATCAACAACGCCGCAGCGGTCGCCGTCGCCGTCAAAGGCGAGACCGACATCGGCTTTGTGCTGGAGCACCGCATCGCGCACGGCATGCAGCATTTTCAGGTCTTCGGGGTTCGGATTGTATTTCGGAAAGGTGTGATCGAGCTCGGCGTCGAGCGGCACGACTTCACAGCCGATCGCTTCCAATACTTTCGGAGCAAAGGCGCCGGCGGTGCCGTTGCCGCAGGCGGCGATGACTTTCAGCTTGCGCTTGAGCTTCGGCCGCTTGGCAAGATCGGCCATGTAGCGCTCGGCAAAGCCGGGAATGAACTTGTACGAGCCGCCCTCGCGCGCCTTCGATTTGGCTTCCAGCACGATTTCCTTGAGGCGGTTCATTTCATCAGGCCCGAAGGTGAGCGGGCGAGCCGCGCCCATCTTCACGCCGGTCCAGCCGTTGTCGTTATGCGAGGCGGTCACCATCGCGACGCAAGGGCAATCGAGATCGAACTGCGCGAAGTAGGCCATCGGCGAGAGTGCGAGGCCGACATCGTGCACGCGCATGCCGCCCGCCATCAGGCCGCTGATCAGCGCGGTTTTTACCGACATCGAATAGCCGCGGAAGTCGTGGCCGACGACGATATCGGGCCGCACGCCCAGTTCGTGAAAGAGCGTCGCCATGCCGAGACCCAGCGCCTGCACGCCGATCAGATTAATTTCTTTTTCAAGGAGCCAGCGCGCATCATACTCGCGAAAGCCGGTGGGCTTCACGAGCGGGGTCGTCTCGTATTCGTAGGTGTTCGGCGCAATCGCCGCCTTCGGCTTGGGAAACATCGGGATTCCGTGCTGGCATAAACTCCGGCGGGCGCCGGGACGAACAGCGACTTAGCACGAAAGCAGGCGGAATTAAGTAGCGGCCAGGATTGCGCTTAACGCTCCAGCTCGAGCACGCCCTTCTTGAACTCAAAGCGGGCCAACCGCCGCAGGAAGCTCATGCCCAGGAGATTCTGGCCGAGCGCGCCTTGGTCAAGCACCATGGCTTCGACATTCTCGATCTGGATCGAACCGATACGGACCGAGCGAAGCTGCACGCGCTTTGCCCGCGCAGAGCCGTTTGCCGTGCTGACCTGGATGTCGAAGCGATCGGAAGGCGTGACCAGACCGAGCGCGCGGGCATCCTCATAGCGCAGCGCAACCAGCGTCGCACCGGTATCGACGATCGCGCGCAAGCGCCGGCCGTTGAAATCGACATCGGTGACATGATGGCCCGAGCGATCCGAGCGGATACGGACAAAGCCGCCGGCGCCATTATTATTCTTAGGTCGCTTGCGACCGGAGCCGGCCCGGGTCCTTGCTGGAAAGCGATGAAGGCTTCCTTGCCACGGCGCGCAAGATCCTCCGCGACGTCGGGCGCATAGACCGACAGCGCGAAGAAACCCGCGGCAACGAGAATGAGAAAGCGAAACATCAGAAAAACCCGGCAGCGCGATTGTCGCGCGAATAGCGTTTGAAGCCTGTTAACGCGAAGTAGGTGGGTACGATTGCGGCTTTTTCAGTAAACTATTCAGGTTCCGCGCGGCTTGGCGCGGCGGGTGGGCGTGGCGGTGGCCGGGTCGTCCGGCCAGACGTGCCTCGGATAACGCCCGCGCATTTCCTTTTTCACGTCGGCCCAGGAGCCGCGCCAGAACGCAGGCAAATCGCGCGTCACCTGAATCGGGCGGCGGGCAGGCGAAAGCAGCGAAAGCACCAGCGGAATTTTTCCGGCTGCGACCGAAGGATGTTTCGAGAGACCGAATAACTCCTGCACCTTGACCGAGATCGTCGGCCCGGCTTCGGCGGCGTAATCGATCGCAAGCTCGGAGCCGGTCGGCGCGATGAAGCGATCCGGCGCCTCCGATTCCAGACGGCGCGCAAGATCATGGGGAAGCAGTGCGTGTAACGCGTTCGATACGTCGGCGGCCGAAATCTCGCCGAGCGCGGTTTTGCCCGCAAGAAATGGTGCAAGCCAGGTTTCGATATTCAGCGTAAGCGCATGCGCGGAGACGTCAGGCCACTCTTCGCCTTCAGCAGCGGGCGGCAAGTTCGGCTTCGCTGATTTTCGCGGCGAGAAGGATGCGGCCTTCCTGTGCCGCGCCCGCGATTTCAGCGACAGCGAGATACTCTTCACGGGAAAGCGCGCTGGCCTGCTCGAGCTTTGCGCCACGTCCGTTTGCCAGCAGAAATGCGCCCCCGCGCTCGCCTCGCGCTTTGGCAATGCGATCCGGATAAGCAAGGGCGAGCAGGCTTCCGGCACCCGCCGGGGAAGATTCGCGGATTTTTCCGCCAGCGGATTCGGCCCAACGCCTTGCCAGATTACGGGCTTCCTCGCCGCGCCGCGACCGGTCGCGACGAAACTCCGAAACGCGATGGGAAAGGTCCGCATCGTTACCGCCGAGACCTCGTTCGGAAACAACGGCCGCGATCTCGGCTGCGAGCAGTGCATTATTTTCTTCGGCCGCTGAAACGATCATCGCGGCGAGCCTCGGATGCAGCGGGAGCTTCGCAAGCTTTTTGCCGAGCGGCGTGATCGCACCTTCGCTATCGATTGCATTCAATGAAAACAGCAATGTGCGCGCTTCCTTGATCGCAGCCGCCGGCGGCGGGTCCAGCCAGGTCAGCGTCATGGGATCGCGCACGCCCCACTGCGCAAGATCGAGGATGAGGCTGGTCAGATCGGCGGCAAGAATTTCAGGTGTCGCGAAAGGCAACAAGCTCCGCGTCTGCTCTTCGTCCCAAAGGCGATAGCAAATTCCCGGCTCGGTACGGCCGGCGCGGCCACGGCGCTGATCGGCGGACGCGCGCGATACGCGCACGGTCTCCAGCCGCGTCAGACCAAGATCGGGCTCGAAACGCGGCACGCGCGCAAAGCCGGAATCGACCACGACGCGGACGCCTCTAATCGTGATCGAAGTTTCCGCGATCGAGGTTGCCAGCACGATCTTACGCCTGCCCGCAGGGGGCGGTTCGATGGCTTTGTCCTGCACGTCGCTATCGAGCGCACCGTAGAGCGGCACGATGTCAACGGTCTTGTCGCGAATGCGTTCGGCAAGAAAATCCGCGGTGCGCCGAATTTCGCCCACGCCCGGAAGAAATGCGAGGATTGAGCCTTCGTCATCACCGGCAATGCGCGCCAGCGCATCCGCCATCTGCTGATGGACCGGCGTGCGCGCATCACGGCCAAGATATTTCGTCTCGACCGGAAAAGCGCGGCCTTCACTTTCGATCACCGGCGCGTCGTCAAGTAATCTGGCAATCCGCGCGCCATCGAGCGTTGCCGACATCACGAGAATGCGCAGGTCTTCGCGAAGCCCGCGCTGTGCATCCAGCGCGAGTGCAAGACCAAGATCGGCGTCGAGCGAACGCTCATGAAATTCGTCGAAGACAACCGCCGCGACCCCCTTCAACTCTGGATCGTCGAGTACGAGGCGCGTGAAGACGCCTTCGGTGATCATTTCGATCCGGGTTTTTCCGGAAACCTTCGAGCCGAAGCGAACGCGCAGGCCGACGGTATCGCCCAGCCGCTCCTTAATCGAATTCGCCATGAATTGCGCGGCACTGCGTGCCGCGATCCGGCGCGGTTCCAGAACGAGAATTTTGCCGCGCTGGGCCCATGGCTCGTCAAGCAATGCGAGCGGCACGCGCGTGGTCTTGCCGGCGCCGGGTTGCGCCACCAGCACGGCGCTATTGCGCACGCGCAAGGCGTCTTTCAGCGCGGGCAGCACTGCATCGACCGGAAAGGCCGCGTTGCTCGGTTCTCGTGGTGAACTCATTCTTAATGCGATCGCTAAAATGCTCTCGCGAAATAGCGGCTCGCGCCCAGCCGGTCAAAAGCACGAAAAACGGCCCATCGCTTGCACCTGAAGTTAAGACGCGGCGGCTAGTGTCCCGAACAGGCACAGCCACAGGCTTTGGTGCGGAGACGGTTATGAGCGCGATGGCAACTTACGAAAAACCGCGGATCGATTGGGTCGATTACGCCAAGGGTTTCTGCATCATCATGGTCGTGATGATGCATTCGACGCTCGGTGTCGAAGCTGCGGCCGGCAAGGAAAGCTGGATGCATTATTTCGTCGCCTTCGCGAAGCCGTTCCGCATGCCCGACTTCTTCCTGATCTCGGGCCTGTTCCTCGCGCGCGTGATCGATCGCAACTGGCGCGACTATCTCGACAAGAAGGTCGTTCACTTCTTCTATTTCTACGTGCTCTGGGTCACGATCCAGTTCGTGTTCAAAGCGCCGGGCTTTCTCGCGCAGGGCGGCGTTATCAACGTCGCGCAGCAATACATGCTGGCGTTCGTCGAGCCGTTCGGCACGCTCTGGTTCATCTATATCCTGCCGGTGTTCTTCGTGGCGACGAAGCTGACCAAGCGCATTCCGCCGCTCGCGATCTTCGCGGTTGCCGCCGTGCTCGAAATAGCGCCGATCCACACTGGCTGGATCATGATCGACGAATTTGCCGCCCGCTTCGTCTATTTCTTCGCGGGCTACTGGTTGGCCAGCTATATCTTCGGCTTCGCTGCCGGTGTGCAAAAGGCCCCGGGCTTCGCGCTTCTTGGCCTCTTGGTCTGGGCAGTTGTGAACGGTGTGCTGGTGTTCGCAGGCTACGGCGATCTGCCGTTTATCTCGCTCGCGCTCGGCTTTGTCGGCGCCGCTGCCATCGTCGCGACGGCGGCGCTGCTTGCCAACGTGAACTGGTTCGCGCTTCTGCGTTACGCTGGTGAAAATTCCATCGTGGTCTATCTCGCCTTCTTCCTGCCGATGGCGGCGACACGCGCAGCCCTGCTCAAGACTGGCGTGATTCCGGACCTCGGTACGGTCGCACTCATCGTCACCGCGATGGGCGTGATCGCGCCGCTCGTGTTCCACGCGATCGTTCGCGGCACACGTTTCGACTTCCTGTTCGTGCGGCCGGCGGCTTTTCAGCTGCGCAGCACACGCAAGGCGCCACTTCA
Source organism: Hyphomicrobiales bacterium (assembly GCA_016713235.1). GTDB lineage: Bacteria > Pseudomonadota > Alphaproteobacteria > Rhizobiales > Xanthobacteraceae. Next base: position 386,985 of record JADJPN010000001.1, read on the forward strand.
GCCCGCAGAATAAGGCCTTTCACGCGGGCGCGAACTGTCCCCATCTTAGGGGCGGCTTGCGCTTGCCGGTGAAGCCGCGCTTCGGCATCGTGCCGCCGAAACGAGGTTCCATGTCCGAAATTCGTCCCCTGAAGAAAGGCGACCGCGTCTTTCTGATCGACGGCTCGTCCTTCATCTTCCGTGCTTACTTCGCGATGTTCAAAGCGGCGCAATCGCGCGGCAAGGCCTTCACGCGTTCCGACGGGCTTCCGGTCGGCGCGGTGATGACCTTCTGTTCGATGATGTGGAAGCTGATGCGCGAAGGCATCGACGGCAAGAAGCCGACGCATGTCGGCTGCGTGTTCGATGCGCCCGGCGACGGCTTCCGGAACGAAATCTATCCCGAATACAAAGCGAACCGCGAAGCCCCGCCGGACGACCTAATCCCGCAATTCCCGCTGATGCGCGATGCGGCAAAAGCCTTCGGCATGAAGCCGATCGAAGAGAAAGGTTACGAGGCGGACGATCTGATTGCCGCTTATTCGCGCGAGGCGCGCGAGGCCGGCGCGGAAGTTCTCATCATCGCCGGCGACAAGGATTTGATGCAGCTCGTGCGCAAGGGCGTCACGATGTACGATCCGATGCCCGGCAACGAGCGCAAGATCGGCGAGAAGGAAGTCGAAGAAAAATTCGGCGTCGAACCCGCCCGCGTGCCGGATGTGCAGGCGCTCTGCGGCGACGCCACCGACAACGTGCCGGGGGTGCCGGGCATCGGTATCAAGACCGCCGCACTCCTCATTCAGGAATACGGCGATCTCGAAACGTTGCTGAAGAACGCCGAAAAGATCAAGCAAGACAAGCGCCGCCAGACGCTGATCGACAATGCCGAGCTCGCACGCGTCTCCAAGAAACTCGTGCTGCTCGACGATCGCGCTCCCTTGAAGGTGCCGCTCGATCAACTCGGCTTCGATGGCGGCGATCCGGCGAAGATCGTTGCGTTCATGAAGGCAATGGAATTCACACGGCTCACGGAGAATGTCGCAAAATCCGCCGGCATCGACCCGAACACGGTCGAAGCCGATCCGCTGCTCTCCGCTGGCGCCACCGTGGCGAGCAGCAAGACAGCGGCCAAAGCAGCGCCCCCGGCTGCGGGCAAAAAGGCGGCGGTGGCCGGCGAACTCATGCCCGCTTCGCTGCTTTCGCAGCGCGAGACTTCGCTCAAAGCGATCCCGTTCGATCATAAGAAATATGAGACGGTTACCACCGCGAAGCAGCTTGACGCGTGGATCGCGCGGGCACGCGAGCAGGGTTACGTCGCCGTCGATACCGAAACGACGTCGCTCGATGCGCTGCAAGCCGAGCTTTGCGGCGTGTCGCTTTCGGTGGTGCCGGGAGCCGCCTGCTATATCCCGCTCGGCCATTCCGGTGCGGGCGAAGGCCTGTTCGAAGACGGCCTGCTGCCCGGTCAGTTGCCGCTGAAAGACGTGACGGCGAAACTCAAGCCGCTGCTTGAGGACAAGAGCATTCTCAAGATCGGCCAGAATATGAAGTACGACTCGCTCGTACTCTCGCGGCACAACATTCGCGTCGCACCTTATGACGACACGATGCTGATGTCCTACGCCTTGGACGCCGGGCGCTCCGGCGGCGGACACGGCATGGACAACCTCGCGCAGAAATTTCTCGGCCATAAGCCGATTGCGTTCGAGGAAGTCGCGGGCAAAGGCAAAAGCGCGGTTAATTTCAATCGTGTCGCGATCGACAAAGCTACTGCTTACGCCGCCGAGGACGCCGACGTCACGCTGCGGCTCTGGCTCGTCCTGAAGGCACGGTTGACTGCCGAGAGCATGAATAATGTGTACGAGACGCTGGAGCGCCCGCTGGTGCAGGTGCTTGCCGACATGGAAAAGCGCGGCATTGCCATCGACCGGCAGATGCTCTCGCGTCTGTCCGGCGATTTCGCGCAGACCACCGCGCGGCTGGAAGACGAAATATCGAAGATCGCGGGCGAGCACTTCAACCCCGGCAGCCCGAAACAGCTTGGCGACATTCTGTTCGGCAAGATGGGATTGCCGGGCGGGACCAAAACCGCGACCGGCGCCTGGGCGACAGGCGCGAAAGTGCTCGAGGATCTTGCCGAAGAAGGTCACGAACTGCCGAAGAAAATTCTCGAATGGCGGCAGCTTTCGAAACTGAAATCGACCTATACCGACGCGCTGCCGGAATACCTGAACCCGGAAACGAAGCGCGTACACACATCTTATTCGCTCGCGGCGACGCCGACAGGCCGTCTTGCCTCTTCTGAACCGAATTTGCAGAACATTCCGGTTCGCACCGAAGAAGGCCGCAAGATCAGGAAGGCGTTCGTCGCCGAGAAAGGCAATCAGCTCGTTTCCGCCGATTATTCTCAAATCGAGCTGCGTCTGCTTGCGGAAATCGGCGACGTGCCGCAGCTCAAGAAAGCCTTCCGCGAAAATCTCGACATTCACGCAATGACGGCGTCGGAAATGTTCGGCGTTCCCGTGAAAGGCATGCCGGGCGAAGTGCGCCGCCGCGCCAAGGCGATCAACTTCGGCATCATTTACGGGATTTCCGCGTTCGGTCTTGCGAACCAGCTCGGCATCGGCCGCGAGGAAGCGGGCGCTTATATCAAGAAGTATTTCGAGCGCTTTCCCGGCATTCAGGACTACATGGAGGAGACCAAGAAGTTTGCGCGCGCAAATGGCTATGTGGTGACGCTGTTCGGCCGGAAGGTTCACTACCCCGGCATCAAGGACAAGAACCCATCCGTGCGCGGATTTAACGAGCGCGCGGCAATCAACGCGCGGCTGCAAGGCACTGCCGCCGACATCATCCGCCGGGCGATGATCCGCATGGATGCGACGCTTGCGAAAGCGAAAGTGAACGCGAAGATGCTGCTGCAAGTCCACGACGAGCTGATCTTCGAGGTCGCCGAGAAAGACGTGAAGAAGACGCTGCCGCTGGTGACGAAGGTGATGGAAGAAGCGCCGCTGCCCGCGGTCGCGCTTTCGATTCCCTTGTCAGTGGACGCGCGCGCCGCGCACAACTGGGACGAGGCGCACTAAGCCAGCCTTTCGCCTCAGACGCGGCTACTCCGCAAGCAGCGCGGCAATTCGGGCGCCCAGCGCCATGTCTTCCTCGGCGCCGAAGCCGTGATGGCGAATCGTTCCTGCGCGGTCGATCAGGATATGAGTCGGCGTGCCGCGCATACCGTAAGCCTGCATGGTCTGCGGAATCGGCGTACCGTCACCGGGAGCGTCTACCGCCACCGGAAAGGTCAGACGATATTCGTGAATGAACGCTTCCAGCGATACCGGCGTCATCGCGGCGTGATGTTCGAAGACGGTGTGCAGTCCGATCACCGCAAGCTGCGAACCGAATATTTCATGCGCCTTTTTCGCCTGCGGGGTGCCATGCGAGACGCAGCCCGGACACAACATCTGAAATGCATGCAGAAGCACGACGCGGCCACGCAGCGCGGAAAGCGTGAGCGGTTCTGAATTGAACCACCGGATCGCTGCAATTTCGGGAGCCATTGTTGGTGTCATGGAGAAAGCTGGCTTCATGGAGAAGTGGTTCGGAAAGCCTACGCCGCTCCGCGATATAACGGAGCGGCGTAAGCGCGGGCTATTCCTCTTCACGGATCTTACCGGAAAGATCCAGCTTCCCGGAAGCGACATCCATGACCTCGGTAACGCAAAGCAGCGGCGCCTTGCCATCCTTGTTCACCTGCAACTTCGCCGTGACGGCATCGAACCCCGAATCCTTCGCAGCCTTCTCGTTGTTCAAGGCGCCCTTCACCGAAAGCTTCGAACCTTTCATCAGCGGCGAGTAACCGGGGCTGTCGAGCAACAAAGGCAAGCCCGGTGCGGTCGGCGGCACTCGACGTCTTCGCCCGCCGCAATGTCGCGCACCTTCAGGCCAGCCGGGCCACAGGCGGGGTCCTTCGCGAGCACAACCCAATGGCTATGCCAGCTGGCGCCGTCGTTGTTCGGATCGCCGTCGCCGTTCTCGTCGTACAACGGCGTGTCGTCGAAATCCGGATGCGCGGTCACCGCAAGCGCCAGTATGCCGGAGCCCTTGGTGAAGCCGACGACTTCCGGATCGAGCGTGGTCGGCCAGACGTAAGCGTAGACTTGCGAGCCCGGCAACCGGCCGGTCTTTTTCGGCTTCTCGGCGCCGACCGTACCCGCGACCACCATGTTGAAGGTGACGATTTTTCCCTTCGATTTTGCGTCCGCAGACAGGTCGAAATGCGGGGGGATCGTGGGCTTTTTTCCGGATTTGATGTCGTGGGCCGTCGCGGGAAGGGAAAGCGCGGCGAGGCAGGCGAAAGCAAGGATGGAACGGTTCATGGCTGTCTCCTTAGTATCGACTCGATACTATGTTGCCCATGCCGGATTGCAAGATATATTTCGAGTCGATACTATTCTTCATGTCCCGTCCCAAATCCCGCGACGATCGCGCAAGCCGGCTGATCGATCTTATCGACCGGCTCGGTCGCCTGGTTCGCTCGCAGATTCATGAAAGCGGCATGGTGCCCGCGCAGTGGGATGCACTACGGTACCTCGCGCGTTGCAACCGGTTTTCCAACACGCCGGGTGCGCTTGCAAAATTCCTGCACGCGACCAAAGGCACGGTGTCGCAAACGCTGAATGCGCTGGAGCGCAAAGGACTGGTGACGCGGCAGCCCGATCCCGTCTCCGGCCGCGTGGTGCGGCTGGCGCTTTCCGCGAAAGGCCGCGCCTTGGCGTCACGGGATCCGGTGCCGGAACTATCGCAGCACGCCGAGACAGTTCTTGCGCGCGATGCAGATACTACGGAGCGCGTGCTTTCCGGCATGCTCGCGGAAATGCAGCGCGCGCACGGCTTCAAGCCATTTGCCGTTTGTCATACCTGCCGCCATTTTCAGCCAGACGCGAAACACGGCGCGCCGCACTGGTGCGGGCTGCTGCATGAGAAGCTCAGCGAAAGCGACAGCGGCGCGCTATGCGCGGAGCACGAAGCCGCGTAGCTAGATCCAGCTACTCACTTCCTCCAGTTTCTTCTTCGTAATCACCGGCACCTTGCAGTCGTCCGCGGGATAACCCGCGACCAGCAAAACGTAAGGCTTCTCATTCGCAGGGCGCCGGCAGATTTCGTTCAGGAACCCCATCGGCGACGGCGTATGCGTGAGCGTCGCTAACCCCGCGTTGTGAAGCGACGCGATCAAAAACCCCATCGCAATGCCCACCGACTCCGGAACGTAATAATGCTTGGTGTGAGAGCCGTCTCTCTCCACGCCATAGCGCTGCCCGAAGATCACGATCAGCCACGGCGCGATTTCGAGAAACGGCTTATGCTCGTCGGTGCCGAGCGGGCCCAGCGCATTCAGCCATTCTCCGGGCGTCTTGCCACCCTTGTAAATCTCCCGCTCCTCTTCTTCCGCCGCCACGCGGATTTTCGATTTCACCGCCGCATCGGAAATGCAGGCAAAGGTCCAGGGCTGCTGGTTCGCGCCGGAGGGTGCGCCTGCCGCTGTCATCACGGCATGTTCGATGATCGCCCGCGGAACCGGCCTATCGGAGAAATCGCGCACGGTCCGCCGCCGCTTCATCAACGCGCGAAAATCGCTGGCGCGCGAGAGCATGTCCGCTTCGTTGCGGGGCGTGAAATCGAGGGAATGATAGAGAGGCCCGGTCATGGCGTGGTCCGCTGTTGATGAAGGCAACGCCAAGATTGGCGCTATCTTCCGCGAATGATAGCAAGTCCGGGCCATCGCTCCAGCCGGACGAACCCTAGTGACGAAAACGATCACCCTTCCCGACTCCGCTGCCGCCCGCTCGCGGTTGAAAGAGATCATCGCCAAGCGCTCCTTTGGGCGTGGCGAGATCACGCTCGCCTCCGGCAGAAAGAGCGATTTCTATTTCAACCTGAAGCCGACGATGCTGGACCCGGAGGGCGCGGCGCTGCTCGCGCAGCTATCGCTCGAGGCGCTCGCCAAAGAGAGCCTCGACGCTATCGGCGGGCTGGAGATGGGCGCAGTTCCAATTTCGGGCGCGGTCGCGGCGATGAGCTGGATTTCCGGCAAGCCCTTGCCGAATTTCTTCGTCCGCAAGAAGCCGAAGGAGCATGGCGCCAAGCTCCTGGTTGAAGGTTTGATGAAGGGCGAAAGCCTGTCCGGAAAGACCGTCGCAATTGTCGAAGACGTGACAACCACCGGCGAGTCCGCGCTGAAAGCCGCGGTTGCCGCGCAGGAGTCGGGCGCAAAAGTTTCGCTGATCCTCACCATCGTGGACCGGCAGGAAGGTGCCAGCGAAACCTTCCAGAAGGCTGGCTTTCGGTTCCAGCCCTTGTTTACGGCTGACGAATTCTTGAACAAATAAAACCTAGCCCAAAGCGCCCCAGCCTGCTGGAATAGGATTTGCAACTTTCCACCGGGTCAAGCGTTAAGTCCGGCGGGTATGTGGGTGCTCTGATAGCCCCCATAAGCAGAGGGCTGAAGGGCAAGGATACGGTGGTCGCGTTTCGTTCGATAGCCGGTTTGACCGTGGCGGCAGGGTTCGCCGCGCTCTCCGCCATACCGCTTTCGAGCACTCCCGCGGATGCGCAGACCTATTACAGCATCTACGGTGGCTATCGGAACTCGCCGCCTGCGCCCCATCGCGACGAGCGGCCGCGCTCGACCGGCAATCCGTTCACGGATTTTTTCGGCGCGCTGTTCGGCCACCGGCCCGAGGCTGAAGAAGAGGAAAAAAGACCGGACGCCTTCGCGCATCACTGCGTGCGGACCTGCGACGGAAAGTTTTTCCCTGTAAGCCGCGGCGGGCGCAGGGATCTCTCGCTCGACAAGATATGCAGCGCCATGTGCCCGGCGGCGCCGACCAAAATATTCAGCGGTCTTGGGATCGAACAATCGGTTGCAACCGATGGCCAGCGCTATACCGCGAGCCCCAACGCATTCGCGTACCGCACCAAGATCGTCGACAATTGCAGCTGCAACGGGCGCGATCCATTCGGCGTCGCGCGGGTCGATCTGGAGAATGACCCGACGCTGCAAGGCGGCGACCTTGTCGTGCAGGAGACCGGCTTCTCGGTTTATCGCGGGCCGCGCGACTATGTCCCGATCGAGCGGGCCGGCATGAGTCCCGGCTTCGTGAAGCAGATGCAGGCGATCAAAGTGTTGCCGGATAATCCGCACGCGACCTTCGCGAAGACCATGCCGGTGATGGACGCATCCGCCGCTCCGCCTCCGCCGCCCGTCACATCGGAACTGGTGCAGGAGCCGGAGGCAAATACAAACGCGCCGGCGGCTTCTCAGCCACCGGCGCGCACGAACTAGTCGAAATTATTTCCGCGATTATTCCGCGGCCAGCCTGATCTGCGGTGCCGCCTGCTTCACGGCCGGATCGACGTGACCTTCGAACTTCTGGAAATTCTTCTGGAACATGCCAACGAGATTCTTCGCGGTCTCGTCGAATTCGGCCTGCTCCGCCCAGGTCTTGGACGGATAGAGCAGATTCGTCTCGACGCCCGGCACCGAATTCGGCACCGAAAAGCCGAAATACGGATCGGTGTGGAACTCGGCATTCTTCAGCGAACCGTTCAGCGCGGCGGTGAGCAGCGTGCGCGTCGCCTTGATCGGCATGCGGCGGCCAACGCCGTACTTGCCGCCGGTCCAGCCCGAATTCACGAGCCAGCAATCGACGTTGTGCTTGGCGATGTATTCCTTGAGCAACTTCGCATATTCCGACGGATGCAGCGGCAGGAACGGCGAGCCGAAGCAGGTCGAGAATTCCGGCTCAACGCCGGTGAGGCCCTTCTCGGTGCCCGCGACTTTCGCGGTGTAGCCGGAGAGGAAGTGATACATCGCCTGCTCCGAGGTGAGCTTTGCGATCGGCGGCATCACGCCGAAGGCATCCGCCGTCAGCATGATGATGTTTTTCGGGTGACTCGCGGTGCCGGTGCGCGACGCATTCGGGATGAATTCGAGCGGGTACGCCGAGCGCGTATTCTCGGTCTTCGAGATGTCGGTGTAGTCGGGCTTGCGCGTCACCGGGTCGAAGCCGACGTTCTCGAGGATCGCGCCGAAACGATTGGTCGCGTCCCAGATCATGGGCTCGTTCTCTTGCGACAGGTTCACGGTCTTCGCGTAGCAGCCGCCTTCGAAATTGAAGATGCCGTCCGGGCCCCAGCCGGTTTCGTCGTCGCCGATCAGCGTGCGGTTCGGATCGGCCGAGAGCGTGGTCTTGCCGGTGCCGGAGAGACCGAAGAACAGCGCGCTTTCCTTGCCGTCGTTGGAGACGTTAGCCGAGCAGTGCATCGGCATCACGCCCTGCTGCGGCAGGTAGAAGTTCAGCGTCGTAAACACCGACTTCTTCATTTCGCCGGCATAAGACGAGCCGCAGATCAGAACGATCTTACGGGTGAAATCGATCGCGACCATCGTGTCGGAGCCTTCGCGGCTGCCGTGGCGCTTCGGGTCCGGCTTGAACGAGGGGAAATCGAGAATGGTGAGTTCGGGTTCGAACGTCGCAAGCTCGTCGGCGTCGGGGCGGATCAGGAGCGTGCGAATGAACAGCGAGTGCCAGGCGAGTTCGGTAAAGACGCGGACTTTGATGCGGAAGTTTTTGTGAGCGCCGCCGTAAAGATCCTGGGCGAAAAGTTCTTTGCCTTTGGCGTGTGCTTTGAAGTCTTCGAGCAGATTGTTGAAGTGCTCTTTCGAAACCTTCTTGTTGTTGTCCCACCAGACTTTCTTCTCGGTGAGCTCGTCCACGACCGTGTGTTTGTCTTTGGGCGAACGGCCGGTGTGATGACCGGTTTCCGCGCAAAGCGCGCCGCCGGCGACAATCTGGCCTTCATGGCGTTGGAGCGAGTGCTCGTACAGCGCCGGCGTCTGGAGATTCCAGTGCACCCCTTTGAGACCTGAAAAACCGAATTTATCGGCGCCGTATGCGCTTCTGATGCCGGACTCGTTCACGAAACTTCCTCCCGATCGCCTGGTCGTTTGCCTAGGCTTCGATCGCATTGCTTTTGTCGAACAAGAGGGCGGCAAATAGGCGAAAATAGCCCTTCGCCAACGACCCACCCCCGGAAAGCGCGGGACCATAGTGAGCAGCCTTCGGCTTGTGAAGCCTTCATGTCAGCGCAGCAGGTTGACGTTTCGTTGCAGCGCGAAACATCCGTGACCGGTCGGTAACGCGATCAGGCCGCGAGCGCGCGGGCTTCTTTTGCAAGCTTTGCCAGCGTGATCCGGAGGTCACCGGCCTTCGTGAGCCGCGCCGGAAAATCGAGCCGGCGGACGGTTTCGCCGGCCATCAAGTCGCAGCCCTCCGGGTCCAGCGAGACCATGCGCCAATCGCCTTCCTGCGCCTTCAAAAGCTTCGTCGCGTAGAGCGAAATCGCTTCGCGATGATCTTCGTTCATGTGGTTAACGGCGCCGTCTTCCGCGGCGACCAATTCCTCGGCTCCGGCGATGTCGGTGCGCAACTCTTTACCTTCGATGCCGACAATGCGGCCGAAGCCCGCCACGAGATGCGCGCTTTGCATTTCGACCCGGTACCAGGAAAAGTCCGGAAACCTCACGAACCCCTTGGCCGTCGCGTGCCGCGCGACATGGCGGCGCGCAGCGGCCGGATCGTCGGTCAGTGCGATCTTTCCCATGATGCTGACGCGGCCGATGGCAAGCGGGTCGCCGGGCCGATGTTCCTCCACCAGCAAAGAAACACGCGGGTCGCGTTTGAAATTGGCCGTGTGCTTGGCAAGGTTCGACAGGAAGAGGACCGGCGAATTGTCGGGCAGCGTCGATACCGTCACCAGCGAAGCATAAGGACCGCCGTCTTCATTCAGCGTGGCCAGCGCGCCGGTTCGCGCTTCGCGGATCAGACGCTTGGCGTAGACCACAGGATCGAAGCTTGCCGCGGGCTGTGTCATGCGTGGACGTCCCTTCGGTTTATTGCTTGGGCCAGCTCATCTCGCCGCTACCCAGCAGTTCCTCCGCCGTCAGATCGGACATTTTGCCGAAAGCGGCGACCAAATGGCCCTGCTGGATTTCGAGACTCCAGAAACCGTAGTCGGCAGCATCGACGTATTTCGCGACTTCCGGGTGCCGGACCAGATAGCGGGCGCGGACCTCGCTTTTTTCGGTCGCGGCGACCTTCCCGGTGACGGTAAGGCGGCCAGCCTGAAGTGGGTCGGCTCCCTGCGACCTTTCCGAGAGCAGGAGCGAAACCCTCGGGTCCTTCCGGATGTTGTTCGTATGCCGGGACAGATTGGAGAGCAGCATTACCGGCGTCCCGTTGGGCATCGCAGCCATGCCAACCAGACCTACATAAGGGTAACCGCCCTGGCCTTCGGTGCCGAGCGAGCCGAATAGCGCCTCACGCAGAATGAAGCGGCCGAGAGCTTTGGGAGACTGGAACTCGTCCTGGGACATCTGAATTCTGGAGAAAATGTAATATTTCTAGGGGGTTACGTTTCGCGGGCAGAGGCCCTAGGTTGTGGCGGGCTCATGGGTCGCCCCGTCACATTTCGGCCCTGCCATAATTGTTTGAACGGCCCGAACAATTCCAGTCCTTTGATTCCGGGCCCGGAGGTCCGGACAGGAGATTGCATGCCCACCATCGCCCTCGTGGATGACGACCGCAACATTCTTACATCCGTTTCGATCGCGCTCGAAGCCGAAGGCTACCGGATTCTCACCTTCACCGATGGTGCATCGGCGATTGAAGGATTCAAGTCCAGCCCGCCGGACCTCGCGATCCTGGATATCAAGATGCCACGGATGGACGGGATGGAGCTTCTGCGCCGCATCCGCCAGAAATCCGACCTCCCCGTGATTTTCCTCACCTCGAAGGACGAGGAGATCGACGAATTGTTCGGCCTAAAAATGGGCGCCGACGATTTTATCCGCAAACCCTTCTCGCAGCGCCTGCTGGTCGAGCGCGTCAAAGCCGTGCTGCGGCGCTTCATCCCGAAGGACCAGTTGCCGCAGAAGGAAACCGACTCGGCAAAAGTGCTCGAACGCGGCCAGCTCAAGATGGACCCGGAGCGCCACACCTGCACCTGGAAGAACGACCCGGTCACGCTGACCGTCACCGAATTCCTGATTCTCCAGGCGCTGGCGCAGCGTCCGGGTGTCGTGAAAAAGCCGCAACGCGCTGATGGACGCCGCTTACGACGATCAGGTCTACGTCGACGACCGCACCATCGACAGCCACATCAAGCGGCTGCGCAAGAAATTCAAAGCCGTCGATGACGATTTCGAAATGATCGAAACGTTGTACGGCGTAGGCTATCGTTTCTCCGAAGCCTAACGAAAGCACGCGGGCCCGCCCGCGGGCGGCTGGGTTGATGAAGGCAGACATTGAAAAGCCCTTGCAACGCTCCTCCGATGTTCCGGAGAGGCGCGGCTTTCGCGCGATCGTGGCGCGTGTCGTCGATCCGCTAGGACTGCGTTACTGGTTCGGCTACGCAAGGCGCCCGGCGAACGAACCGAGCCCGGAAGCAGCGCTCCCCGCAAACGCGGGCTGGCTCCGCCGCTTCAGAAGTTTTCTCGCCTATCAGGGCTTCTCGTCGCTCCGGCGCCGCATCGTTCTTCTGAACCTGCTCGGCCTCGTATCGCTCGTCTCCGGCATTCTTTATCTCTCGGAATACCGCGCGGGCCTGATCGAAGCGCGCGTGCAGTCGCTGCTTACGCAAGGCGAGATCATGGCCGCCGCGATCGCGAGCACGGCGCGCTCGGACTCCAGCAACATTCCGATCGATCCCGACAAGCTGCTCGAATTGCAGGCCGGCGAAAGTTATGTGCCGGGCGACGATTACACGGCGCTCGAATTTCCGATCAATCCGGAAACCGTGGCACCGCTCTTGCGCCGCCTGATCGTGCCGACGAACACGCGGGCGCGCATCTACGACCGCGAAGGCGGCCTGCTGCTGGATTCGCGCACGCTCAGCGTGACCGGCGAAATCCTGCGCTTCGATCTGCCTGCACTGACCGAGCAACCGCAGGTCAATCCGGTCCGCGCCTGGTGGCGCCGCGTGCGGCTCTATTTCCGCTCGGGTGGCTTGCCGATCTATCGCGAGATCGGCGCGGCCAGCGGCAAGGAATATTCGGAAGTCGCCACCGCGCTCACCGGCCAGAGCGATTCCGAAGTGCGCGTGAATGAGCGCGGCGAAGTCATTATTTCCGTCGCGATCCCGGTGCAACGCTTCCGCGGCGTGCTCGGCGTCCTGATGTTGCAGACGCAGAGCGGCGAGATCGACAACGCGGTAGAGGCCGAGCGGCTCGTGATCGTGCGCGTGTTTCTGGTCGCGGCCGCAGTCATGATCGTGCTCTCGCTCTTCTTGGCGGGCACCATCGCCCGGCCGATGCGGCGGCTTGCGGAAGCCGCCGACCATGTGCGCCGGCGCACGCGCTCGCGCGTAGAGATTCCCGATATGACGGCGCGCGCCGACGAAATCGGGCATCTTTCCGGTGCGTTCCGCGAAATGACGAACTCGCTCTATTCGCGGATCGAGGCGATCGAGAGCTTTGCGGCCGATGTCGCGCATGAACTCAAGAACCCGCTGACCTCGCTGCGTTCGGCAATCGAAACCCTGCCGCTTGCAAAGACCGAAGAGTCGCGTCAACGGCTACTCAATGTGATTCAGCACGACATCAGACGCCTCGACCGCTTGATCTCCGATATTTCTGACGCGAGCCGGCTCGACGCCGACCTCCTGCGTCATGAGGCCGAGCTCGTCGATATGCGCAAACTGCTCACCGCCGTTTCCGATCTTGCGAATGATGTGCCGCGCGATGACGGCGTGAAGGTCGAAGTCGTGTTCGAGCCGAATAATGCCGCGCCTGCCACCTTTACCCTCCTCGGCAACGACTCGCGCCTCGGCCAGGTGATCGACAACCTCGTCGAAAACGCGCGCTCGTTTTCGCCGCAGGACGGCAAGGTGCGCGTGTTTTGCAAACGTGTCGGCAAAGAAATCGAAATCGCGATCGAGGACGAAGGTCCGGGCGTTCGCCCCGAGGCGCTCACGCGCATTTTCGAGCGCTTCTATACCGACCGGCCTGCGCATCGCTTCGGCCAGAACTCAGGGCTCGGGCTTTCGATTTCGAAGCAGATCGTCGAATCGCACGGCGGACGCATCTGGGCGGAGAACCGCCTGGCGCCCGCTTCGGCCGCCGGCGAAACGCCCAAAATCGCGGGCGCGCGCTTTGTCATGCGTCTGCCGGCTGCGAAAAGCTGATGCGCAAAGGAAGCGGAAGCGAACACGCAACCGCCGTGCTCGTTGGACCTCATGCGGTTCTGATCCGCGGGGCTTCCGGTTCCGGGAAATCGAAACTCGCCTGGGATCTGCTCGATGCCGCACGCCAGGGAAGAATCCATTTCGCACGGCTTGTCGCCGACGACCGGGCCGCGCTTTCAGCGGTCAGCGGCAAACTGATCGTATCCGCACCGAAAGCGATCGAAGGCATGATCGAGTTGCGCGGTGCGGGTGTGCATTCGGTACCCTTCGAGCCATTCGCCGCGGTGGGATTGGTCGTCGACCTTGCCGCCGAAGACGGTGAGCGAGTTCCCTCGCCGTCCGCACTGCGGACCGAGATATTGGGCGTCAGATTGCCGCGCGTTCCGGTCCCGAAAGGCAGCGATCCGTTGCCTTTGGTGTTGATAGCGCTGGCTGCGGACGCGCCGGATGGCTAAGCGCTTGCATTCCGCAGTGCAGCTAACGAATATGCGCCTCCCGCGTCTGTCGCGGAGGAGCCGGGTCCCGCGTACCCAGTCCGGCGGAGCCTGATGATCGGTCTCGTTCTTGTCACTCATGGTCGGCTTGCCGTCGAGTTCCGCTCGGCGCTTGAGCATGTCGTCGGTCCGCAGCAGCAGATCGAAACGGTCACCATTGGCCCCGACGACGATATCGAAGGCTGCCGCAAGCAGATCATCGATGCGGTGAAGAAGGTCGATAGCGGCGACGGCGTTGCTATTTTAACGGACATGTTCGGCGGCACGCCGTCCAATCTGGCAATTTCGGTGATGAACACGCCGAATGTCGAAGTTGTCGCCGGCATCAATCTGCCTATGCTCGTCAAACTCGCCAAAGTTCGCGGCGATACGCCGCTCGTTCAGGCGGTCGCGCATGCGCAGGACGCAGGGCGCAAGTACATCAACATCGCAAGCCGGGTGCTTGCCGGGACGGGCAAATAACGTCGTGAATTCAGATCTGCCGCCAGAAGATGACTGCAAGCCGAACGCCGATGTGCCTGCGGGCGCGGTCTCCAAGGAATTGCCGGTCATCAACAAGCGCGGGCTGCATGCACGCGCATCCGCGAAATTCGTGCAGATGGCGGAGAAATTCGACGCGAAGATCCTGGTCACGCGCTGTGGCGAAACCGTAAGTGGCGACTCCATCATGGGCCTGCTTATGCTCGCGGCCGGGCCCGGCACGACGATTCAGGTCACCTGCTCCGGCGAACAGGCGAAAGAAGCGCTCGCCGCGATCGAGAACCTGCTTGCAACGAAGTTCGGCGAAGAAGAATAAGCGCTAGATCCGCGCGTCGGTGGCGTCCCCGACATGTGCGTTTCGGCCCGCATACCAGCCTACGAACGCCTGTACGGCCGCGCAGGCCGCAAGCATCAAGAGTGCCGCGTTCCAGCCGCCGGTCCAGTCGTGCAGCGCACCGAACAATATGGGGCCGACAGCGGCAACGCCGTAACCGACCGATTGCGCCATGCCAGAAAGTGCCGCCGCCTGCCGCGCGTCGGACGCGCGCAGCGCAAAAAACGCGAGTGCGAGCGGAAAACAAAAGCCGAGCGCGGTTCCCGAAACGATCACCCATAGAACCGTGAACTGCGGCAACACGATCATGCCGACATAGCCCGCGAGCATCATCGAGCTCCAGAACGCGCAAAGTGCGCGCTGGTCCTTGAAGCGTGACATCATCGCCGGAAAAATGAACCCGGCCGGAATTCCGAGCGCGGGAAAAAGTGCGACGATCCAGCCGGCCGCGAGCGGCGTGTAACCCTGTCCTTGCAGGATCGAAGAGAGCCAGCCCAGCATGACGTAGAAGCTCATGGCTTGCAGGCCCATGAACAATGTCACGTTCCAGCCGAGCCGGGAGCGCCATACACTCTGCACCGCCTTCTCTCCGGGCGCCGCCAGGGGCTTGGTCGCATTCTTCAATTGCGGAAGCAGAATCAAAGCGGTGACGACCGCGGGAATGAACCAAACCGCAAGCGAACTGCGCCAACCACCGGGAAGGGCCTGCGCCAAGGGCACGGCAATGCCGGACGAAAGCGACGCGAAGGCCGAGAGTGTCGTCGCATACACGCTGGTCATCAGGCTGACTTTGTGCGGGAAGTCGCGCTTGATCAGGCTCGGCACGAGCACGTTGCCGACGGCCATCGCAGCTGCGAGCACAAGCGAGCCGGCATAGAGCGCGAAGAGCGACGGCGCGGAGCGCAGCAGGATGCCCCCGGCGAGAACGAGCAGCGAAATGAAAATCGCGCGTTCTATCCCGAGCCGGTTGCCGATCGCTGCGGCCCAAGGCGACATGACCGCGAAGACGGCCAATGGAATCGAAGTGAGAGCTCCCGCGAACAGCGCCGAGAGCCCGACATCGGCCCTGATGAATTCGAGCACCGGCCCGACGGCGGTGACGGCGGGGCGAAGGTTGATCGAGATCAGGAAGATCGCGGCTACCAGCAGGAAGCTGCCAGTGGCGATCTTTTTCGGGGTTTTGTTCACGGAAGGCCTTCGGAATTGCGCGGTAGGCAGCACTTATAGACCTATAGAACCTTGAATAAACGACATAAAGAAATCTTTATATCACTGTTGCCCTGCCCAGGCTCCGCTGCTATAGCCACGCCCGAAGTGCGCGGCTGGTCCGCGCCAATCCCTTTTACGTTCAACATCGAAGGATCGTCATGACCGCTGCGTTGAAGGCCGTCGCCAAGGATTACATCGTCGCCGATATCGGCCTTGCCGAGTTCGGCCGCAAGGAACTTTCGCTGGCCGAGACCGAAATGCCGGGCCTGATGGCGACGCGCGAGGAATACGGCCCCAAGCAGCCGCTGAAGGGCGCGCGCATCGCCGGCTCGCTGCACATGACGATCCAGACCGCGGTGCTGATCGAGACGCTGAAGGCGCTCGGCGCCGACATCCGCTGGGCCTCCTGCAACATCTATTCGACGCAGGACCACGCCGCCGCGGCGATCGCCGCCGCCGGCATTCCGGTGTTCGCCGTAAAGGGCGAGACGCTGAAGGACTACTGGGACTACACCGCGCGGCTGTTCGACTGGCACGGCGGCGGCTTCCCAACATGATCCTCGACGACGGCGGCGACGCCACCATGTACGTCCACCTCGGCCTGCGCGCCGAGAACGGCGACACCGCGTTCCTCGATAAGCCGGGTTCGGAAGAGGAAGAAGTTTTCTTCGCGCTGCTGAAGAAGCAGCTCAAGGAAAAGCCGAAGGGCTACTTCAAGGCGATCGCAGACAGCATCAAGGGCGTCTCGGAAGAGACTACCACCGGCGTGCATCGTCTCTATGACATGCAGAAAGCCGGCACGCTGCTGTGGCCTGCGATCAACGTCAACGACTCGGTCACAAAATCGAAGTTCGACAATCTCTATGGCTGCCGCGAGTCGCTGGTCGACGGCATCCGCCGCGGCACCGACGTGATGATGTCGGGCAAGGTCGCGTTCGTCGCCGGCTTCGGCGACGTCGGCAAGGGTTCGGCGGCTTCGCTGCGCCAGGCCGGCTGCCGCGTGCTGGTTTCCGAAATCGATCCGATCTGCGCCTTGCAGGCGGCGATGGAAGGCTACGAAGTCGTGACCATCGAGGACGCACTGCCGCGCGCCGACATCTATGTCACCGCCACCGGCAACAAGGACATCATCACGCTCGAGCACATGCGCGCGATGAAGGATCGCGCCATCGTCTGCAACATCGGCCACTTCGACAACGAGATTCAGGTCGCGCAGCTGAAGAACTTCAAGTGGACCAACATCAAGCCGCAGGTCGATGAGATCGAGTTTGCCTCCGGCAACCGCATCATCCTGCTGTCCGAAGGCCGCCTCGTGAACCTCGGCAACGCGATGGGTCATCCGAGCTTCGTGATGTCGGCGTCGTTCACCAACCAGACGCTCGCGCAGATCGAGCTCTGGGCCAACAACAAGGACGGCAAGTACCAGAAGGAAGGTCTACGTGCTGCCGAAGTCGCTCGACGAGAAGGTCGCGCGTCTGCACCTCGCCAAGATCGGCGTGAAGCTGACCACGCTTCGTCCGGATCAGGCGAGCTACATCGGCGTGAAGCAGGAAGGCCCGTACAAGACGGATCACTACCGCTACTAAGCAAAACGCAGAATCCCTGCTCTATCTATTTACTTTCGTGATCGCCGGATGGGAAACTATCCGGCGATTTCATTTTAGCCGTGGAACTCGTCATAACTTCGCCGATTTGCAGCGCAAAAACTACCGTTAAGGGGCTGGCAACCGAATCGAATCAAGAATTCGACAGTTGGGCTGACAACAAATGTGCCGCTGGATTGCTTATCGAGGTGAGAGAACAGCGCTGGAGCGCTACGTCACTGCGCCTGACCATTCGCTGATCCATCAAAGTCTGCATGCGCTCGAGATCCGAAGGCGCGACGAACGGCGACGGCTTCGGCCTCGGCTGGTACACGCCGCGCGAGACGGAGCCCGGCATCTACCGCGAAGTTCGCCCAGCCTGGTCGGACGACAATGTGCGCAATCTGTGCCGCCACATCCGTTCCAAACTTTTCTTCGCGCATATCCGCGCTTCCACCGGCACCGCGACGACGCGGCCGAACTGTCATCCATTCGCTTATGGAAAGTGGATGTTCATGCATAACGGACAGATCGGCGACTGGCCGCTGATCCGCCGGAAGGTCGAAGCGCTGATCGACGACAAGTTCTATTCGCGCCGCTTCGGCACCACCGATTCCGAAGCCGTGTTCCTCGCCATGCTTTCGAACGGCCTTGAAAACGATCCGGTCAGTGCCACGGCGCGCACCATGACGATCGTCACCGATCTCGTGAAGAAAAGCGGCACGGAGCGGCCGGTGCGCTTCACGGCAGCACTCTCCGACGGCGAAAATCTTTTCGCATTCCGCTACGCCTCCGACGACACGGCGACCTCGCTTTACTATCGTGACATCGGCGACGCCGCGCTGATCGTGTCCGAGCCTTTGGACATGGATCGCACGTTCTGGAATCCGGTGCCGGCGAACTCGCTGATTATCGCGAGCGAAGGCAAGAAACTCGTGGTGCAGCCGTTCGCGGTCGAGTCGCCGCAGTTAAGAGCGGTCGGCTAGAGTACCTTCTGCATCAACAGCAGATCGAGCGGCTTGCCGAACTTGGTGCCGACACCCGGCATGCGGCCGACTTCCTCGAAACCGAACTTCACATGCAGCGCGATCGACGGCGCGTTCGAGGCGTCGATGCCGCCGATCATGTTGTGCTTGTCCATGCGCGCGGCTGCGCCGATCAATGCTTGCAGCAGCGCCTCGCCCGCGCCCTGCCCGCGCGCGTCTTTTGCGACATAAACGGAATGCTCGACCGTGACGCGATAGCCCTCGAAGGGGCGGAAGTCTCCGAAGGAAGCATAACCGATCACGCCATCACGCTCGGCGACCAGCACGGGAAATCCCTTCCCCGTCCGCTCGGCGAACCAGGCCTTGCGGTTCGCAAGATCGGCCGGCGTCTCGTTCCAGATCGCCGTCGTGTTTTCGACCGCGTCATTATAGATGCCGAGAATGGCAGGCAGGTCGGATTCGGTGGCGGGGCGAATCTTGGGGGCAGCTTTCATCGCTCGATCATACAACAAACTTCTCCTGCGTGGGCTCGGGCCGGCGCATCCGGTCTTATTCGGCGCGGATTTGGCCCTGGATGACCGGATCAAATCCAGCCAAGCGGGACTATCGTCCAGCCATTTTTCCGCCCTTTGCGTTACCGGGGACAGGTGCTAACACCCGCGCGCCATGCCAACGCCCATTGAAAACATCCGCAATTTCTCCATCGTCGCGCATATCGACCACGGGAAATCCACGCTTGCCGACCGGCTGATCCAGCTCACCGGCGCGATGGATGCGCGCGAGATGGCGGGCAAGGAACAAGTGCTCGACAACATGGACATCGAGCGCGAACGCGGCATCACCATCAAGGCGCAGACCGTGCGCCTCAACTACAAGGCCAAGAACGGCCAGACCTATGTTCTGAACCTGATCGACACGCCGGGCCATGTCGACTTCGCCTATGAGGTGAACCGCTCGCTCGCCGCCTGCGAAGGCTCGCTGCTCGTGGTCGACGCAAGCCAGGGCGTCGAGGCGCAGACGCTCGCCAACGTCTATCAGGCGATCAACAACAATCACGAGATCGTGCCGGTCCTGAACAAGATCGATCTTCCCGCGGCCGAACCCGAGAAGGTGAAGGCGCAGATCGAGGAAGTGATCGGCATCGACGCGTCGGGCGCGATCGGCATTTCCGCCAAGACCGGCGAAGGCGTGGCGGACGTGCTGGAAGCCATCGTCGAAAAACTGCCCGCGCCGAAAGGCGACCGCAACGCGCCCTTGAAAGCGCTGCTCGTCGATAGCTGGTACGACGCCTATCTCGGCGTCGTCGTGCTTGTGCGCATCATCGACGGCACCATGAAGAAGAACCAGCGCATCCGCATGATGGGCGCGAAGGCCGCATACGATCTCGACCGCGTCGGCGTGATCAACCCGAAGAAGGTAGAAGTCGACGAACTCGGCCCCGGCGAAATCGGCTTCTTTACCGCCTCGATTAAAGAAGTCGCGGATACGCGCGTCGGCGATACGATCACCGATGACAGGAAGCCGATCGAGCATGCGCTGCCCGGTTTCCGCCCGGCGCAGCCGGTCGTGTTCTGCGGTCTCTTTCCCGTCGACGCGGCCGACTTCGAAAGCCTGCGCAGCGCGATGTCGAAGCTGCGTTTGAACGATGCGAGCTTCTCGTTCGAAATGGAAACCAGCGCCGCATTGGGATTTGGCTTCCGCTGCGGCTTCCTTGGGCTCCTGCACCTTGAAATTATTCAGGAGCGGCTCTCGCGCGAGTTCGATCTGGAACTGATCGCGACCGCGCCGTCCGTGATTTACGAAATCCGCCAGATCGATGGCAGCGTGATCGAATTGCACAATCCGGTGGACATGCCGGATGTCATCAAGATCGAGGAAATTCAAGAACCCTGGATCAAGGCGACGATCCTGACGCCGGACGAATATCTCGGCTCCGTCATCAAGCTCTGCCAGGACCGGCGCGGCAACCAGAAGAATCTCGCTTATGTCGGCACGCGCGCGATGGTCGAATACGAGCTGCCGCTGAACGAAGTGGTGTTCGATTTCTACGACCGGCTGAAATCGATCTCGAAGGGCTATGCTTCGTTCGACTACAAGATGGAAGACCGCCGCCCCGGCGATCTCGTCCGCTTGAGCATTCTCGTGAACAACGAGCCGGTCGATGCGCTGGCGATGCTGGTCCACCGCACGCGCGCCGAGCAACGCGGCCGCGCCATGTGCGAGAAGCTGAAAGAACTGATCCCGCCGCACATGTTCCAGGTGCCGATCCAGGCCGCGATCGGCGGCAAGGTCATTGCGCGCGAAACCGTGCGCGCGCTTCGCAAGGACGTGACGGCGAAATGTTACGGCGGCGACGCCACCCGCAAGCGCAAGCTCCTCGACAAGCAGAAAGAGGGCAAAAAGAAAATGCGCCAGTACGGCAAGGTCGATATTCCGCAGGAAGCCTTCATTGCAGCGCTGAAGGTGGATGGGTAGTTATTTTCTTCGATCGCGTAGTACGTACTTCCCACCTTCAAATACAAACTTCTTAAATGATCGGAACCCTTTCGGCATAATATGAAGCATCCCGCAAAGCTCGGTGAGATTCTCACGCAGCTTTTCTGCTTCTTCTGACAATAAAGTTAGATCGGCAGTACTTGCCGGAAGTTCCCTCTTTTCTAATCCGTTCTTAGAAATCTTGAGAGAGTTAGTAATAATCTCTGAAAAAATTATCCTGTAGATACCAACCTATTAGCCACGTGCCATGAACAATGGCATTTCTACTTCTATTAGTTTCTTGAATCTCTTCTCAACATCTCTCATCACTTCAATGGCGACTTGATCGCTTTTCATCACTTCGGAATAAATTACGGAGACAATAGAAACCAGAGGGTCGGCTGTAATGTACTGGTTTTTGATCGTAATGCTGGCCAATATCTGACCGCTACCCGGCAGGCCGCTCCTGTGAAATGACGAAATAAATATTGATCTGAGCTCATCGCATACAAGCTCAAAATCCTGAATGAATTTTCCTAGTGCGGCGAACTGCTCTTTCTTGGCAATTTCTCGTAACGCATTGCTTTCTTCTGTCATCTCGGCAGCTCCATAAGGGCTCGCAAGCTTGAAACCCGCCTTCGTGAGTCTCCTGCTGAATCTCAGAAAGCGGTAAGCTGATACTTTAGCAACCCTCTTGTATTCGATTCTCAGCAATCTACATGTGAGTCTCGCTCCCCGGAGTCTAAAGACTGCCGCGAACCTTTTACTTTAAGCATGGTACCAATGTTATGAGTGTCTTCAAAAAGCACAAAAGCATTGTGCTGAAGGAGATAGATCGTCCTTCAGCAAGTATGCCGAAGGCCTATCGACTACTTTCTCCGCTTACACCGCGAGAAGCTGTTTTCTTCAATGAACAGCAGGCGGTCGCCGCCTTCAATGAAGAAATCGAAAAGCTAAACCAACAGAACTGAGAACGCCCCGCTTTCGCGGGGCGTTTTCGTTTTACGGGTTTCTAGTGAAACACTTCCCTTCGTCATCACCGGACGGCAAATGTCCCGCGAGCAGCGATCGCGGATTCATCCGCTATCGCCATACAAACTGCGAGCGGCTGACATTTGCCTGATCCGGTGATCCATACTGCTTTGGCACGCTTCATGGATTGCCGGGTCTCGTCACGCCATCGGCTCGTTCCTCGCCGGCCGTGACGGCCCGGTAATGACGAGGTTTTGTTGCGCGCGGCGAAAAGAGCTAAGCCCAACAGGTCGGCACGCCGTGTTGGCCGTAGATCTTCTGGCCCGGCGCGGTGTCCGCCATTGCGCGCGGTGCTGCTGTCGCCATGGTTCCTCCATGAATGCGTGTTTCCGCCGCCCTCCGGTAGAGCGTAAACGGCGCAGCCGGATCATGGTTCCAGCCGCGGCGTGGAGGAAAGTTGCTCCGCATCGCACAAGGGCGGCATCGCCATGGCGGCGCGAAAACGCAAGCCGAAAGCGCGCAATCGCCGCGCTTGATCCCGGCGCGATTGGTGCAATGATGCCTTCCCGACAAAAGCATGGGAGGACGCAATGGCTCACAAATTCGAAATCTACAAAGACAAGGCCGGAGAATTTCGCGTGCGCTTCAAGGCACCGAACGGCGAGAAGATGCTTTCCAGCGAAGGCTATTCCAGCAAGGCAGCGGCGAAGAACTGCATCGAGTCGGTCATGAAAAACGCGCCGGGCGCGTCTATCGAAGACAACTCCTGAACAAAAAAACGCCCCGCTTTCGCGGGGCGTTTCTATTTCCAGGCCGCGGAATTCAGCGCACCAGCGACGTGCTCGAAATCCGCATATCGTCGCGGACGACGACCACTTGCAGGCTCTGCGCGCCGCGCGCCTTCACCATCTCGAACAGGATCTTGGCGTTGTCCGGATGCAGGCGCGTGCAGCCCATCGAAGCCGGGCGGCCCAGCATCGAGACCGACGTGGTGCCGTGGATCGCGTAATGGCCGTCGTAGAAAATCGCCCAGGGCATCGGCGCGTTATTGAACAGGCGCGAGATCGCGGTCGCGTTCATCGACTGCACCTTGAAGGTGCCGGCCGGGGTTAGCGCGCCGAGTTTCGCGGTCGAAACCGGCCACACATATTGTTCGACGCCATCGACGACGACGCGCAGTTCCTGTTTCGGCACCGAGATCGTGACCACGATCGAAGGCGGCACCGCGGCCGCATTGCCGACAGCAATCGCGGCACGGTTCTGCGCGTTCGCTGGCATGGCAAGAGCCGCAAGGACCGCCGCAGCGGCGAGAAGATGTTTCATTTCAACAGCCCCGTAACTTCGTTCAGCCCAGATAATTTATTGGGGCAGAACGGGAATTTGCGCAAGCGCGGGCGAGCCACATCTGGGCCCCGTGTCGCGGGATTGTTACCGGAAGAGGCTCATTTTGGCGGCTAGCGGCGATTCAGTTAGGATTCCGGGATGATGCGCCGCTTTGGAACTTTCGCTCTCATCTTCTTCGCCGCCTCTGCTGCCGAGGCCCAAACCCCTGCGCCCAACGCTCCCGCCAAGGAGCTGTTCGGAAAGAAGAATGACGCCGCGCCGCTCAAAGCCCGCGCCATCGGCTTCTATTCCAAGGGCTGCCTTGCCGGCGGGGTCGCGCTCCCGGTGAACGGGCAGACGTGGCAGGTGATGCGGCTTTCGCGCAACCGCAACTGGGGCCACCCGGACCTCATCTCCTTCCTCGAGCGCTTCGCTACCAGCGTACCGAAAGTCGCGGGCTGGAACGGAATTCTGGTCGGCGATCTCGCGCAGCCGCGCGGCGGGCCGATGCTCACCGGACACGCTTCGCATCAAGTCGGGCTGGATGCCGATATCTGGCTGACCCCGATGCCGAACCGTACGCTGGCAACTGAGGAGCGTGAAACTTTCCCGCCGCAACTGATGGTGCGCGCCGACCGCCGCGACATCGATCCGAAAACTTTCACGCCGGGCCATGTGCAGGTGATCCGCGCGGCGGCGGAAGACAAAGAGGTCGAGCGGATTTTCGTGAATGCTGCGATCAAGAAAGCGCTATGCCGCGAAGCGCCGAACCAACAGTGGCAATCGAAAGTGCGGGCCTATTGGGGCCACGATTATCACATGCATGTGCGGATGCGCTGCCCGAAGGACAGCCCGGACTGCACGCCACAAGCACCGGTCGGCAGCGAAGATGGATGCGGCAAGGAACTGGACTGGTGGTTCCGCGACGCGATCATCAATCCGCCGAAGCCGAAAGAGCCGAAAGTAAAGCCGAAGCCGAAACCCCGATCACGATGGCGGAACTACCACCATCGTGCCGGGATGTGTTGCTGGCGAAGTAGCCGCTTACGCGGCGAGTGCAGCGAGCGGGAGCAAGAGCAGCCCGCCCAGCACCGCCGTGATCACGAGCGAAACCACGATCGCGCAGATCAACGCGACGATAAAATAGCCCATGACCTTGTCTTGCGGCGTGCGCATCATGGTCGGCAGGCCGATATACATCGTGTAGAGGCTGTAAATGGCGCCCGCGAGCGCGATCAATCCACCGAGCACAGGGATGAAGGCGAAAATGCCCGCCACCCACGACGCAGTATAGGAATACGCGGTGAGCTTCAGCGCGCTCGGCATATGCTTCTCGCTACCGAAGGTCGGCGCGAGCGCATTGATGATGAAGGCGACGATATAAACGACAACGAAGGCGAGGATAAAGCCGACAATTGCCGCGGCAAGACCGTAGCTGAGCGGCAATCCGCCGAGGATCGCGGTGCCGAGGATGGTGCCAATCAGCGGGATCAGCGCGAGGATCGCGACGTAGGTAAAGACTTCTTTGTTGTCTCCTGCCTCGCCGTCGATCACCGGCCACTCGGCCTTCGGCGAGAGCAAAATATTCTTCACGCGATCTACTATTCCGGCCATTTGAACCTCCTGCCTCTCACCTCGACCCCCGAGGCGATTCGGTTTCGCGGCGGATATTCCCGCCGGGACCCTGTAAAGTCACGCGGAACGCGCAATAGATCAACGGGTTTTCGGCCTTGCCTGTACCGCCCTGTGGGCTGTTGCTGGTCTGCAAATCCCGTAGAATTTTTGGTTCATGCGAATGTTTCCACCGCGCCGCATCGTCTGTCTGACCGAAGAAACGGTCGAAACGCTCTATCTGATGGGCGAAGAGGCCCGGATTGTAGGCGTTTCGGGTTATGCGGTGCGGCCGCCACGGGTGCGGAAGGAAAAGCCGCGGGTCGCCGCTTTCATCTCGGCGGACGTGCCGAAGATTCTGGCGCTGGAGCCGGACCTCGTTCTGACCTTCTCGGACTTGCAGGCCGGCATCGTCGCCGAACTCGTGAATGCCGGCATTGCGGTCCATGCGTTCAATCAGCGCGACGTGGCCGGGATCTTTGCGATGATCGAGACGCTCGGCGGGCTGATCGGACAACCGGGGAAAAGCACGGCACTCTGCGAAGATCTGCGGCGACGGCTCGGCCAAGCGCGCGCGCGGAGCGCAGCTCTGCCCGTGCGTCCGAAAATCTACTTCGAGGAATGGGACGAGCCGATGATCTCCGGCATCGGCTGGGTATCGGAACTGATCGAGATCGCAGGCGGCGTCGAAGCGTTTCCCGAACTCGCGATAAAGAAATCCGCACGCGAGCGCATCGTCACGCGCGAACAGGTGATCGCGGCAAACCCCGACATCATCATCGGCTCGTGGTGCGGCAAGAAATTCGTTCCGG
Source organism: Hyphomicrobiales bacterium (assembly GCA_016713235.1). Lineage (GTDB taxonomy): Bacteria > Pseudomonadota > Alphaproteobacteria > Rhizobiales > Xanthobacteraceae. The sequence continues at coordinate 412,485 of JADJPN010000001.1, forward strand.
AGCGGCTCGCGGCGCGGCCCGGCTTCGAAGCGATCGCGGCGGTGGCGGGCAATTTTCTGCGCGAGATCAAGTCGACGATCATCTTGCAGCCGGGGCCCGCGGCGCTGACCGACGGTCTGGCTGCGATCGAGGCAATCATCGCGGAATGGGTTGAGGCGCAGCGGTACGGTAAAAAAGCGCTCTCGGCGACGGCCTGAACCCGGCAGCGCGTGGTTTTGCGGTTTGGCGCAGCATTTGTTTTATTGGCTTTCGCAACCGAAGAAATGAACCCGTGACAGCCAACAAGCGCTTCCTGAGCGACCTTTTCCAAACGATCTCGGGGCGTAGCCGGGAGCTGATCTCGCGCGCGCGTGGGCGCGCGAAGTCGAGCGGCGAAACGCGCACCGAGAACCTCGTCGAACTTTGCGAGCATCTGCTTTCCGGACGCGGGGAAGCTTCGGGCGTCGCATTGGCGGCAGAGATACTGGAAACTTATCGCGAACTGAAAACCGGCGAGCGCGTCGCCTTCTTCGAAGCGCTGGCGCACCGTTTCGGCCCGGACCGCAAGCGGCTGAAGCAGGCCGCGCAAAAATATATCGATGCCGGCAGCGAAGATGCCGAAGCCGAATTGCACGATGCGAGCGAGCCGCGGCGGCAGGAAATCGTGCGCCGTCTTAACCTCGCGCCGGACGGCACCGAAACGCTGGTGTCCATGCGCGCGAGCCTGCTCGACGCGCTGACGAGGCGCGCGGATCTCGCCGCGGTCGACCGCGATTTCGTCCACCTCTTCTCTTCCTGGTTCAACCGCGGATTCCTTGTGCTGAAGCACATCGACTGGTCGTCGCCCGCGATCGTGCTCGAGAAAATCATCCGCTACGAAGCGGTGCACGAGATCAGGGACTGGGACGATCTGCGGCGCCGGCTCGAGCCGCCGGACCGGCGTTGCTACGGCTTCTTTCATCCGCGCACTGATCGACGAGCCGCTGATCTTCGTCGAGGTCGCGCTGACCAAGGAAATTCCGGACGCAATCGCGCCTATCCTCGCGCGCGGAAGAAAGCCCATCGAGCCGCGCGACGCGACAACGGCCGTGTTTTATTCGATCTCGAACACGCAGAAGGGTCTTGCCGGCGTCTCGTTCGGCAGCTTTTTGATCAAGCAGGTGGCGGAAGAAATCTCGCGCGAGTTTCCAAAACTGGAGACCTTTGTCACGCTCTCGCCGGTGCCGGGATTTGCCAAATGGCTTGCACGCGAGCAGAAAACGGGCTCCTCACCAGCAATCCACGATGCCGACGGGGCGGCGCTGTCGCTGCTGGATACGCCAGGCTGGCAGGAAAACGAGAAGAGCCGCGATACGGTTGCGGGACCGCTCGCATCGTTGGCCGCGCATTATTTCCTGAATGCGAAAACCAGCTACGGACGGCCGCTCGACCCGGTCGCGCGGTTTCACCTTGGCAACGGCGCCACGCTCGCGCATATCCACGCCAATGCCGACCTCTCGCCGCAGGGGCTGAAGCAGTCGCACGGCGTGATGGTGAACTACCGCTATGATCTTGCCGAGATCGAGAAGAACCACGAAGCCTATGCCGAGAACAGCAAAGTCGTGGCGAGCAAAGATGTCCGCAAACTCCTGCGCCAGCCGCAAACGGCCCGTGCAAACCTTACGAGAATCCACGCCATGAACGGCACGAACCATCTTTTCTCCGCGCTCGAAGCCGCGATCCCGTCGCGCGAAAAGACGCTGATCGAACAGCCGGACGGCAAGACGCTTTCTTATGGCGAGGTATTCGACCTTTCGGCGAAGATTTCCGCGCATCTCATCCGTTGCGGCGTTCAGCCCGGCGACCGGGTCGCGGTGCAGATTGAAAAGTCGTGGCAGAATCTTGCGCTCTATCTTGGCGTCGTGCGCGCGGGCGGCGTGTATCTGCCGCTCAACACTGCCTACCCGCTGGCCGAGCTCGAGTATTTTCTTGGCGATGCCGAACCGCGCGTCGTCATTTGCAAGCTCGAGACGGAAAGCGGGGTGAAGGCGCTCGCGGCAAAGCTGAAGATTGCCACCGTTGAGACGCTCGGCATCAACGGCGACGGCTCGCTGCTTGCGAACGCAAAAGACGTAGTCGCTTCGGCGCCGGTTCCACGCAAGAAAGATGATCTTGCCGCCATTCTTTATACGTCCGGCACCACCGGCCGTTCGAAAGGCGCGATGCTCTCCCACGAGAACCTGCTCTCGAACGCGGTCACGCTCAAAGACTACTGGCGCTTCACCGCGGATGACGTGCTCTTGCACGCATTGCCGATCTATCACACGCACGGCCTCTTCGTTGCGATGAACGTGGTGCTGCTCGCGGGCGCATCGATGATCTTCTTCGGCAAGTTCGAGGCCGACGAGATGATCCGGCTCATGCCGAAGGCGACCACCATGATGGGCGTGCCGACCTTCTACGTGCGCTTCGCGGATCACCCGAAAATCACGAACGAAGCGACCAGGCATATGCGTTTGTTCGTTTCTGGCTCGGCGCCGTTGCTCGCGGAAACGCATCGCGCGTTCTTCGAAAAAACCGGTCACGCCATTCTCGAACGCTACGGCATGACCGAAACCAACATGAATACCTCGAACCCCTATGACGGCGACCGCATTCCCGGCACCGTCGGCTTCCCGCTGCCGGGTGTCGCGCTTCGCATTGCCGATCCGGAAGGCGGCAAGGTGCTCGCGCAGGGCGAGATCGGCGTGATCGAGGTCAAGGGTCCGAACGTGTTTGGCGGCTACTGGCGGATGCCGGAAAAGACAGCGGCCGAATTCCGCGCCGACGGATTCTTCATCACCGGCGATCTCGGCAAGCTGGATGAACGCGGTTACGTGCACATCGTCGGACGCGGCAAGGATCTCGTGATTTCCGGCGGCTTCAACGTTTATCCGAAGGAAGTCGAAAGCGAGATCGACGCGATCCGGCGTGGTCGAATCCGCGGTGATTGGCCTGGCACATCCGGATTTCGGCGAAGGCGTCACCGCGGTGGTCGTGAAAGCAAAAGGCGCGGCGCTGACCGAGGCTGAAATCCTCAGCGCGCTCGAAGGCCGTCTCGCCCGCTTCAAGCAGCCAAAGCGCGTTTTCTTCGTGGACGACCTGCCGCGCAACGCCATGGGCAAAGTGCAGAAGAACGTGCTGCGCGATACTTACGCGAAGACGTTTTCCAAGAACGTGGCTTGAGGCATTCCGCAACGCTTTGCGGGCTTGCAAAAGACCGGTCGCACCAAGCGGCCGGAGCCGATCGGGAGTGCGTTACATTCTCGACGGCAGGAATAGCGAGAGCGCCGGGAAGATCACCAGGAGCGCGAGCCGTACGAAATCCATCAGGATGAACGGGGTCACCCCGCGATAGATGTTCTGCAACGGAACGTCCTTCGCGATCGAATTGATCACGAAGACGTTCATGCCGATCGGCGGCAGGATCATGCCGAGCGCCACGACCATCACGATGATGACGCCGAACCAGATTGGGTCGAAGCCGAGCGAGGTTACCACGACCTCGAAAACGATCGGCACCGTCAGCAGGATCATCGCAAGCTCGTCCATCACCGCGCCGAGCACGATGTACATGAGCAGGATCAGCGTCAGGATGCCGAATTTCCCGAGCGGGAGCGAAAGCAGGAATGTGCTGAAGTTCTGCGCCGCCTGCGTGATCACGAGTAAATAGCCGAAGATGAAAGCGCCGATCACGATGGTGAAGATCGCAGCTGAGGTGCGGACGCTGCTGACCAGGCACTCCATCACGATCTTCGACGTCATGCGTCCGCGTAACGCGCCGATTATGAACGCGCCGCTCGCGCCCATCGCCGCGGCCTCGGTCGCGGTGAAGAGGCCCATATACATGCCGCCCATCACAAACATGAACAGGAGCAGCGTCGCCCAGATGTCTTTGAGCGAGGCGAAGCGCTCGCTCCACGGCGCTACCGGCCCGCGCGGCATCAACTCCGGACGGAAAAAGCCGACGATCTGCACCGCGACGAGATACATGAACGCGCCGAGCAGACCGGGAATCACGCCCGCGATCAGCAGTTTCGAAATATCGGTTTCGGTCAGTACGCCGTAGAGCGCGAACACCACCGACGGCGGAATCATGATGCCGAGCGTACCGCCGGCGGCAATCACGCCGGTGGCCAACCCATCCTGATAGCCGGCCTTGCGCATCTCCGGCAGCGCAACCTGCGTCATGGTTGCAGCAGTCGCGACCGAAGAACCGTTGATCGCGGCAAAGCCCGCGCAGGCCGTGATCGTCGACATCGCGAGACCGCCGCGTCTGTGGCCGAGCCAGGCGTTGCTCGCGCGAAACAGTTCGCGGCTCATGCCGGCCGCAGTCGCGAACGCCCCCATCAGAATAAACATCGGGATGATGCCGAGATCCCAGTCGGTCACGTTGCGGATCGGTGACTGCGCAAGCAATGAAAGCGCTGGAATACGGCCGCTCAAATACCAGTAGCCGGCGACCCCCATGACCGCCATGCCGATGCCGATCGGTATGCGCACCGCCATCAGCGCAAACAGGCCGACGAAGGCCGAAATGGCGACGATGGTGTTCTGGGTCATGGCTTACTCGACGGGCTCGATCTCGTGTTCGGACTCGACATTTTCGCCGCGCACGAGCCGGAACAGGCGAACGGCAACAAGTAGCGTTGCAACAACGATCCCGAGAGCCATTACGAGATGGAACGGCCAGAGCTCGAGACGAAGGTCATAGGTCGCCTCGCCGCTTGCGTAACCGCTCATCACCTTGACGCCGAGCATGTACGAGAAGACGAGAAGAAACAGGAACAGCACGCCGGTCGCGAAAATGTCGATCAACCGCTTGTTCGCGGGCGAGGCCCAGTCCCAGAGAATATCGACCTTGATGTGGTCGTTTCGGTAGCTGGTCGCGGCGAGACCCCAAAAAATACACACGCCCAGCGCGAGGCAGGAAAGGTGATACCACTCGGGAATCGTCAGTACGAAACGGAAGCTCTCGTTGCCCTGAAACCAGTTCACGACATCGCTCAAGCCCGTGCTCGCGCCACGCACGGTTACATTGACGAAAACGAACAGCGTAACAGCGGCGAGGAAAATCCCCGCCGCCGTTTCCGTGAATACGATCAGTTTATCGATCGCCTTGTTTAGCTTCGCGGGCGAAGCCATCAGTAATTCGCGTTCGCTTTTTTCAGTTCGTCCTTCAGCGCTTTAAGCATCGCGTCCGGATCGCCGGCGTTCGCCTTCTTGATATTCTCGGCCCAGAATGTCGCGACCGGTTCGGCCGCCTTACGCCACTGCGCAACCTGCGCGTCGGTGATTTTATAGACCGTGTGACCGGCGGCGCTGCGGAGCTTGTCGCGGCCATCAGCTTCGTATTTCGCCCATGGCGTCGCGACCTTTTCGGCCCACTCAGGAGAGCAGTGATCGTCGATCACTTTCTTTGTGCGGCCGACATGCCGTCGTATTTCGCCTTGTTCATCACCCAGGCGAAGGTCGTGTTGTAAAGCGTCACGTCCATGTGGAACTTGGTCACGCTATCGATCTTGAACAGCAGGATCGAGCCCCAAGGGAACGTGATCGCGTCCGCGACACCGCGCTCAAGCACTTCGCGCGATTCCGGCGCGGAGGCCTGCACGTTGGTGCCGCCGAGCAAGGTCACGAAAGATGCCATCGTCGCGTGCGCGGAACGGATTTTCATGCCTTTGATCTGGTCGGGCGTTTCGATCTTCTTCTTCGCGTGCAACGCGCCGGGATCGTGCACGAAAGCGAGGCAGAACTTCACGTCCTTCATCTCGCTCGCAGCATACTTACGATACCAGCGATCAAGCGCGACCGAACCGCCCGTTCCGTTTTTCGCGAGGAACGGCAATTCGCCCGCGGCGATGATCGGGAAGCGGCCCGGCTGATAACCCGGGTTGATATAGGTCACGTCGGCGATGCCGTCGCGTGCCATGTCGTAGTGGTCGGGCGCTTTGCCCAACTGCTGTGCCGGATAAACTTGGAAAGTAATCGTGCCCTTCGATGCCTTCTCGACCGACTTGCCCCACTCTTCCATCGCTTTTTGCAGCGGATGTGCGGGCGGAACCCAGTGGCCCATCTTCAAGTGAACTGGCTTGTCCTGAGCTACCGCCGAACCGGCGATACCAAGTGCGAGCACAGCCCCCAGCGCAGTCGCGCGCAACTTCATTGCAGTCCTCCCATTTTCACCGGCTTGTTTTTTGGCGTGCCGGTATGTGTTGGCCGGCCTGCCGCCGGCTTCCGATTGTTATACCACGAAACTGTTGGTTGTTGTCGTTCTCCGTGGCGCCCAAACGCTGTTGCTGTGCAGGTGCGAAGCGCCTGCCAGCTTTTAGCTTTTCCAATTGAGCCAAAGACCGTCCGGATTGTAAAGTAAATTAGTTGGGTACAAAACCAATTTCGGCTAGTACTTTCCAAGACGGGACGGCTTGCTCTCCGCGACAACAGCCTATTGGACCGAAGAAGAATGAAACAAGACTCTCTCTCCCGCAGCGCGGAAGCCGACACCGCGTCGCCGCGCAAGAACGCAGCCAACGAGCACGTCGATTTCGGGCAACTTGCGAACTGGGTCGGGTTCCATTTGCGGCTCGCGCAGACCGCGAGCTTTCAGGCCTTCGTGCAGGAAGCGCGCTCGGTCGATCTTAGCCCGGGACGTTTCGCAACATTGCTTCTGATCGGCCGCAACCCGGGCATCAGCCAGACTGCGCTCGCAGCGGCGAACGGACGGGACAAATCCACGCTTACTCCGATCCTGGAAGATCTCGAGCGCCGCGGCCTGATCGTTCGGGAAAAAGTGAAAACCGACCGCCGCAGCTATCAACTGACCCTGACCGATGCCGGCAAGAAGATGCTCGATCAGCTGACCGTCTGTGCAAAGCGCCACGACGACAACCTCGACCGCATCATCGGGGCAAAGGATCGCGCGAAGTTTCTCAAAATTTTGCAGAAGATCGCTGCCGAGGTCGGGCGCGGCGAATAAGAAGACAGAAGGCGGATACGAATGGCCGAAGTCTCGTTCCATAGCGAGATCAAGAGTCTCACGCTCGGCAAAGGCGAAACCTTCCGCGGCGAAGGCATTCTTGGCGTGACCAAAGCGCTGCTGCAGTCCGGCGTCGCGTATGTCGGCGGCTATCAAGGCGCGCCGGTGAGCCATCTGCTCGACGTGCTCGTGCAATCGGAAGACCTGCTCTCCGAACTCGGCGTGCATCTTGAGACCTGCACCAACGAAGCCGCCGCGGCCGCGATGCTGGGTGCTTCCATCAATTATCCGCTGCGCGGCGCCGTTACCTGGAAGTCGATCGTCGGCACCAATGTCGCCGCCGACGCACTTTCGAACCTCGCGTCCGCCGGCGTGATCGGCGGCGCGCTGATCGTCGTCGGAGAAGACTACGGCGAAGGCGCCAGCGTCATTCAGGAGCGCACGCACGCCTTCGCGCTGAAGTCCTCGCTGTGGCTGCTCGACCCGCGCCCCGAGCTTCCGGCGATCGTGAACATGGTCGAAAAAGGTTTCGAGTTATCGGAGGCCAGCAATACGCCGGTGATGCTGGAGCTGCGCATTCGCGCCTGCCATGTCTATGGCAGCTTCGAGGCGAAGGATAACGTCGCCGCGAAATTCTCGGCCAAGCACCGCATCCCGACGCCTGCGACATTCGAATACGACCGGCTCAGCCATCCGCCCGCGACGTTCGCGCAGGAAAAACACAAGACCGAGCAGCGCCTGCCGCAGGCGCGGAAATTCATTGTCGAGAACAAGCTCAACGAAATTACTCGGCCCCGAGAGCGGCGATGTCGGCATCATCGTGCAAGGCGGGTTGTTCAATGTGCTGAACGGACGGCTTGCGCTCGCAGGTCTCTCCGACTCTTTCGGCAACGTGAAAGTGCCGACCCTTGTGCTGAACGTCACCTATCCACTCGTGCCGGAGCAGATCGCGACGTTCTGCGCGGGCAAGAAATCAGTTCTAATCGTCGAGGAAGGCAATCCGGAATTTATCGAACAGGCCGTCGGCCAGATTCTGCGCAAAGCCGATCTGAATACGAAGATCTTCGGCAAGGACGTATTGCCGCTTGCGGGCGAATACACGCCGACGGTGATCGCGCGCGGGCTGACGCAATTCTTCGCAGCGCATACGATGAAAGCTCCCGCTCTCGACGAGTGGCTTGCGCAAACCGAAATGCACCAGAAGGAAGTCGCGAGCGCGCTCGGTTCTCCGCTGCCGCCGCGTCCGCCGACCTTCAGCACCGGCTGCCCGGAGCGGCCCGTGTTCTCGGCGATGAAACTCTTAAAGAAAGAAATCGGCCCGGTGCATGTCGCCGCCGATATCGGCTGCCACGCGTTCGGCACCTTCGCGCCGTTCAGCCAGGGCAATTCCATTCTCGGCTACGGCATGTCGCTCGCATCCGCCGCCGCCGTTTCCGGCACGCAGAAGAAGCGCCCCGTATCGATCATGGGGGATGGCGGGTTTTGGCATAACCGCCTGCTCACCGGTGTCGCGGGCGCCACATTCAACAAGACGGATTCCGTTCTGGTCGTGATGAACAACGGCTATTCCAGCGCGACCGGCTTGCAGGACATTCCTTCGAGCGCGCCGGAAAAAGACGGCCGCGGCAACGGTCTGGAGATCGAAATCACGCTGAAAAGCCTTGGCGTGCCTTACGTGAAACGCCAGCGCACCTACGGCGTCGAAGGCATGATGGATACGCTGCGCGACGCGCTGACCTCCGACGAGAAAGGCCTGAAGGTCGTGATCGCGGACGGCGAATGCCAGCTTGCCCGCCAGCGCCGCGTGAAGCCCGCCTTTGCGAAACTGAAGCAGGAAGGCAAACGCGTCGAGCGCACGCGCTTCTGGATCGACCCCGATGTCTGCACCGGCGATCACTCCTGCATTCGCCTTTCCGGCTGCCCGTCGCTCACGATCAAACCGAACGAAGACCCGCTGCGTCCCGACCCGATCGCGCATGTGAACAACGATTGCGTCGGCTGCGGGCTTTGCGGCGAGGTCGCGCATGCCGCGCAGCTTTGTCCGTCGTTCGCCGAAATCAAAGTGATCGAGAATCCGAATTTCTTCGACCGGATGCGGCATCGCATCTCGTCGGCGCTGATCCGGCTTCTCGGCGGCAATCGCGCGGCACCGATGCCGGCGCCTGCGGAATAAGGCGATGGTTGATCCGCGTCCGGTTCGTCTTTTGATTGCAGCACTTGGCGGCGAAGGCGGCGGCGTGCTCGCGTCGTGGATTACCAATGCGGCGGTCGCCGCGGGCCATGTCGCGCAACGGACTTCGATTCCCGGCGTCGCGCAGCGCACCGGTGCCACGACTTACTATCTTGAAATCCTTCCGATTGCGCCGGGTGCGGTGAAGCCGGTGCTCGCGCTGAACCCCGCGCCGGGCGAAGTGGATGTGATGCTCGCGAGCGAATTGCTCGAGACCGCGCGCGCCGTGCAGTCCGGCAGCGTCACGCCGTCGCGCACGCATTTGATCGCGAGCACGCATCGCGTGTTCACGGTCGATGAAAAGTCGGCAATGGCCGATGGCCGCGTCGATCCCCTAAAGATGCGAGAAGTGCTGCAAAAATTCTCGAAAAGCGCCTTGCTTGCCAATCTCGCACTGACCGCGCGCGAAGCCGGCAGCCAGCTCAATGCCGTGATGCTCGGCGCGCTTGCCGGGTCGAAAGCGGTACCGATCGAGGATGACTATTTTCGTGCGGCGATCCGTGCCGAAGGCAAAGCAGTCGACGCCAACCTGCGCGGGTTCGATGCCGGATATGGGCTTGCAACGCTTGGTGTTGGAGCGGCTGAAGCAAAAGAAGCCGCGCGCACGCCACGCGCGGAAAACCAACTGGAAGCGCGCGCGGTCCGCGTGCTGCCGCGGGATGCCGCGGAAATCGCGATCGAAGGCGTGCGCCGTCTCACCGATTACCAGAACAAGGCTTACGCCGAACTCTATCTGACGCGGCTCGAACGCTTCACGAAGCATATAAACGCGGACACGGCTTTCCTGCGTGAACTCTCACGCCTGCTCGCGGTTCGCATGAGTTTCGAGGATACGATCCGGGTTGCCCAACTCAAGATCCGTGAAGGGCGGATTGAACGGCTGCGCAACGAGGCGGGCGTTGGCGACGACGCCTTGATCCGCGTTTCCGAATTCATGAAGCCCGGCCCGGAAGAAATCCTTTCCATGCTGCCGCCGAAGCTCGCACGGCGCTTGCTCGCGTGGGTCGAGCGGCGCGGCTGGAGCGAGCGCTCGGTGAAAATGAAAGTTTCGACTACGAGCTTCTTCGGATTCCTGAGGCTTCGCCTGCTTGCGGGCTTGCGCTGGTGGCGTCCGCGCACGCTACGCTACGCCGAAGAAACCGAATGGGTCGAGCGCTGGCTCGACCTTATCGAGCGCACGCTGGCACAAAATGCCGAAGCGGCGAAAGCCGTGGTTGCAAGCGCAGCGCTCGTCAAAGGCTATGGCGAAACGATGAAGCGCGGGTTGAAGAACTGGACGTTGCTCGCGAACTTCGTGATCGAGCCTTTCCTTGCCGGAAAATTGCCGCGCGATCAGTTCGCGGACGCAGTCACGCAAGGCCGGATCGCGGCGCTCAAGGACCCCGATAGCGGCAAGCCGCTCGGCGCGCTGATCGATTCGCTGCGCGCACTCCCGCACTCGCCGCGTATCGCAGCGGAATAATCTCAAGCGTCCAGGGATAGCGGCTTCAATCGATCGGCAGGCATTGCTTCAGCCTGCATCGCGTCCACGATTTTCTCGACGTCATTCAAATCGATGACGGGAATGGAAGCGTCCGGAATCTTCGTATCCGATGCGACGGCGACAATGTAATTGTCGTCCGGATGCAGGAACGGTTTGCCGACTTCCGCACGGTAAATTTCGATCTTAGGATGCCGGTGACGCTTGAAGCCTTCGACAATCAGGAGATCGACCGGCGACAAGCGCGGCAAAATATCGGCGAGATCGGGCTCCGGCTCATTGCGCAATTCGCGGACATGCGCCCAGCGGACGCCGGAAGACACAAAGACCTCGGTCGCACCCGCCATGCGATGCGTGTGCGAGTCCTTGCCGGGGATGTCGATGTCGAAGCCCTTATGGGCGTGCTTCACGGTCGAGACCGTGAGGCCCCGCCCGATCAATATGGGAATGAGCTTTGCGACCAGTGTGGTCTTGCCCGATCCGCTCCAACCCGCGAGGCCGATGATACGCATGCACGCTCTATAGCAGAGTGGGCGCGGCGACTTCAAAGCGGCGACTTGACGCCAAGTGAATCTGAGGCAGTCTCCCGCTCATAGCCTGCTCGCCAAAGGATAAACCATGACGGCCCTGACCATACCGGCGCTCCTGCGTGCCTTGCGCCTTTCAGCCGTCACGCTGGCGCTCATTTTTGCCGCGCCCGCGAAGGCGCAGACGCCCTATGACGGGCCGATCTTCGACGCGCACCTGCATTACAACTGGGAGCCGACGCCGCATTATAATGTCGAGCAGGTGTTCGAGCTTCTGAAGAAGAATAACGTGCGCGGCATTCTCGCGACCAGCCGCCCGAACAGCGGGACTATCGCGCTGATGGAAGCGAAGCAGACCGAGATATGGGTCGTGCCGTTCATCCGACAATATAAGACGCGCGCCGATATTCCGACCTGGTTCAAGAACGACACGATCCATGAAATGACGCTTGAGGAATTCAAGCGCGGCTATTTTCGCGGCGTCGGCGAGTTTCACATCTACGGCAAGGCGGCCGGAACGGAAGGCGCCGCGAAACTCATCAAATTCGCGGTCGAGAACAACCTTTATATTCACGCGCATTGCGATGTCGAAGCGCTCGAACTTCTGATGTCTCACGATAAGCGCGCACGGATCATCTGGGCACATACCGGCTTCTCCACGCCGGCGGCCGAGATCAAAACGCTGTTCGCGAAATATCCGGCGCTGATGGGCGAACTGTCTTTCCGCGGCGGCATCACCGAAGGCGACGGCACGCTGACCGAAGACTTCAAAGATCTTTTCATCACGCACTCCGACCGTTTCCTGCTCGGCTCCGATACCTGGATCACGCCGCGCTGGCTGCAGTATGATGCGCTGATGGCGAACTACCGCACATGGCTCGGCCAGTTGCCGAAAGAGCACGCGCAGCGTATCGCTTTCGGAAACGCGGAACGCCTGTTCCGCTCCGAAAAGAAGTAAGAAGAAAAATGACACTCGCCACCGGTATCTGGCCGCCCGCCGCCACGCCGTTTCGCGAAGACCTCTCCATCGACATGGAGCGCTACATCGCGTTCTGTCATGAGCTGTTGCGTGACGGCGCCCACGGGCTCGCCGTACTCGGGACCACGAGCGAGGCAAACTCGCTCGATTTCGAGGAGCGCAAATCCGCGCTCGAGAAACTTGTCCGTTCTGGCATCAATCCCGCGCAGCTTCTGCCGGGCACGGGCGCCGCTTCGTTCGGGGACGCGGTGAAGCTGACCGCGCACGCCGCCGAACTCGGGGTGAAGGGATCGCTTTTGCTGCCGCCCTTCTACTACAAAGGCGTCGCGGACGAGGGCCTGTTCGAATTCGTTTCCGAAGTCATCAAGCGCGTGAACTCGAAGCGCTTGCGGCTTTATCTTTATAACTTCCCGCAGCAGACCGGTTTGATCTGGTCCCCGGAACTGATCGCGGCCCTGCGCGGCGCATTTCCCGAAACGGTCGTCGGCATCAAGGATTCCTCCGGCGACGTGAAGTACCTGAGTACCCTGCTGGAGAAATTCCCAGGTTTTGCGATTTTCCCCTCGTCGGAGTCGCTGATGGTCGACGCGCTCGATAAAGGGGCTGCCGGCTGCATCTCGGCAACCGCGAACACGCATGTGAAGGAAATTCGCGCGCTGTACGACGGCTGGAAGTCACCGGACGCCGCCGACATGAACAAACGCGCAAGCGCAATCCGCGCGCTGATCGCGTCTTATCCGCTCATTGCCGCCGTCAAGGCGACGCTTGCCGATCAGCACAAGCATCGCGGCTGGCATCGGCTGCGGCCACCGTTGACGCCGCTCGACGAGAAGCAGGTCGCCGGGCTTCGGGAAAAACTCGCCGCGCTCTAGGCGATCGTTCGCTTGCGCGTGGGCCGCCAAGTGGGCGGCACAGAAGCGGCAAACGCCTGCACGTTCCGCTGTCGCAGTGCATGGTTTGCGCGGGCCCAAACTTGGGTTAGAACCGCCAGAAGAAAAAATGTAATAGGACATAACTACCATGCAGAGGACCACGCCCCCGTTCCGCGCCGATCAGGTCGGCAGCATTCTGCGCACCGCGCCTCTCAAGGAAGCGCGCGCGAAGCATGAAAAGAAAGAGATCGACGACGCGGCGCTCAAAGCCGTCGAAGACACCGAAATCAGGAAGATCATCAAGAAGCAGGAAGACGTCGGGCTGAAGAGCATCACCGACGGCGAGTTCCGCCGCTCGTGGTGGCATTTCGACTTCCTGAAGAAACTCGACGGTGTCGAAGGCTATCAGGCATCGCAAGGCATCCAGTTCGCCGGCGTGCAGACGCGCGCGGAAGGCGTGCGCATCGTCAGCAAGATCGGGTTCTCCAACCACCCGATGATCGAGCACTTCAAGTTTCTGAAAGCCAACACCAAAGAAACCGCGAAGATGACGATCCCGGCGCCGTCCGTCCTGCACTTCCGCGGCGGCCGCAAAGGCATCAACGAAAAGATCTATCCGGACCTCGACGATTTCTTCAACGATCTGGGGGCCGCCTACAACAAGGCCGTCAAGGCGTTCTATGACGCCGGCTGCCGCTATCTCCAACTCGATGACACGGTCTGGGCCTATCTGTGCTCGGAGAAAGAGCTGAAGCTCGCGAAAGAGCGCGGCGACGATCCGGAAAAGCTGCCGATGTGGTACGCGCGCACGATCAACCAGGCGCTCGCGAACAAGCCCGCCGACATGACCATCACGACGCATGTCTGCCGCGGCAACTTCCGCTCGACCTGGGTTTCCGAAGGCGGCTACGAGCCGGTAGCGGAGCGGCTGTTCGGCGAAGTGAACTACGACGGCTACTTCCTCGAATACGACAACGACCGCTCCGGCGGCTTCGAGCCGCTGCGCTTCGTGCCGAAGGGCAAGAAGCAGATCGTTCTCGGTCTCATCACCTCGAAATCGGGTGAACTCGAGAGCAAGGATTCGATCAAGCGCCGGATCGAGGAAGCGTCCAAGTTCGTTCCGCTCGAGCAGCTCTGCCTCTCGCCGCAATGCGGTTTCGCGTCGACCGAGGAAGGCAACGTGCTGACCGAGGACGAGCAGTGGGCCAAATTCAAGCTGATCGTCGATGTCTCCAACGAGGTTTGGGGCAAATAAGACAAAAAGGGCGGCGCGAAAACGCCGCCCTAATCGCTTCAAGAGATCGCTATGGCAAATGCTAGGGCCGTGAAGGCAAAAGAAAACGAAGAGCGCACGCCTGAGAAACTCGATCTCGGCGAACTGCCGCGGCTCTCAGGCTACATGCTTCGCCGTGCGCAGTTTGCGGCCTTCAACGATTTCCTGCGCTACTTCGAGGATCTCGGCGTGCGGCCGGTACAATACGCCGTGCTCACCGTGATCGACCGCAATCCGGGGCTGAAGCAAAGTCAGGTCTCCGAAGCGCTCGGCATCAAACGGGCGAACCTTGTCGCAATCCTCGATGCGCTGGAGCGCCGCGGCCTCGCCCGCCGCGAAGCCGTCGCAACCGACCGGCGCTCGTATGCGCTGCGGCTAACCGACAAGGGCACGGCACTGATGAAAGAACTGCGCGCCCGCTCCGAAGTGCATGAAAAGCGTCTTGCCGCGACGATCGGCGAAAATGGCCGGCAGCAGCTCTTGACGCTATTGCATGGCGTGATCGAAGCGGTCGGACCCGGCAGCGAAGACGAAGAGGACTAGACGTCCACCGTCGTCTTGCCGCGCAGCTTGTTCGCAACTTCGTCCGGAATCGGCTTCGACTTGATCTTCGCGGGGTCGTCGGGATGGGGGCCGACCCAGACGCGCTTTTCATGCGCCTCGATCGCGAGCGCATCGCCCTTCCAGACTTTGTGCGAGATGGTAAAGCTCGATTTGCCGAGTTCGGAGATCGTCGTTTCGATCACGATGTCGTCGCCGAACTTCGACGGGATCATGAATTTCGCGCCGGTATCGATCATCGGAAAGCCGACGAAATCGTAATGCTTCGTCATCTGGTACTTGGTAAGGCCGGTCGCCACTTCCAACAGCATCGCAGTCGAGTGATCGAACATCGCGAAATAGCGCGGGTAATAAACGATGCCCGCGGGGTCGCAGTCGCCCCACTCGATGCGGACAGTGCGGCGATTGACGAACATTATTTCGGCGCCATGCGCAGCGCGCCGTCGATCCGGACGACTTCGCCGTTGAGATAGGAGTTGCGGATCATCTCCATCGCAAGCGAGGCGTATTGCTCCGGCTTGCCGAGCAATTTCGGGAACGGCACGGACGCGGCAAGACTGCGCTGCACTTCTTCCGAAAGGCCGAGCAGCATGGGAGTGAGAAAAATTCCCGGTGCAATCGCAAGCACGCGGATGCCGAATTGCGCGAGCTCGCGCGCGGCAGGCAACGTCAGACCTACGATACCGCCTTTGGATGCCGCGTAAGCTGCCTGCCCGATCTGGCCTTCATAGGCGGCGACCGACGCGGTCGAAATGATGACGCCGCGTTCGCCGTCGGCGAGCGCTTCGGCATTCTGCAAGTCGGCGGCCATCAGGCGCATGAGATTGAAAGAACCGATCAGGTTCACGCGGACGACACGGTCGAAATCTGCGAGCGGCTGCGGGCCGTCTTTGCCGAGAATTTTCTTCGGCGTGCCGATGCCGGCGCAGTTGATGAGCACACGGGCAACGCCATGCTGCTCGCGCGCTTCTTTCACCGCCGCCACCGCGCTGTCGGAATCCGAAACATCGCACTTGACCGCGATGCCGCCGATCTTCGCGGCATGCGCTTTCGCGCGGCGTCCAGATTTACATCCAGCAATGCGACCTTTGCGCCGGCCGCAGCCAGCGCCGACGCGGTCGCAGCACCCAAACCAGAACCACCGCCGGTGACCAGCGCGGCATGACCTTTTACGTCCATCTCAATGCTTCCGTCTTAGTGTTTTTTTGCGTTCATGTTTTCAACGAGCAGTGCAATGCCCTGCCCGCCGCCAATGCAAGCCGATGCGATGCCATAACGCAAGCCTGCGCGTGACAGCTCGCGCGAGAGCGTGACCGCAAGACGAAGGCCCGTCGCACCCAGCGGGTGACCGATTGCGATAGCGCCGCCATTCACGTTGAGCTTGCTCTCATCGAGGCCGAGTTCGCGCGCGCAAGCCATGACCTGCGCACCGAAGGCTTCGTTGATCTCGAAACGATCGATGTCGGAAAGCTTCAAGCCCGCCTTCTCGATCACCGCCTTGATCGCGGGCACCGGGCCGATGCCCATGATTTCCGGCGGGCATCCGACCGCCGCGCCGGCAACAACGCGCGCAAGCGGCGTTTTGCCTTTCTTCTTCGCGTAGTCGCCTGACGCGACGAGCGCTGCCGCCGCACCATCGACAACCGCGGAAGAGTTTCCGCCGGTCTGCACCCCGCCGAAGGCAGGGCGAATCTTTGCGAGCGTCTCGACCGATGACGGACGAATATGCGTGTCGTCCTTCAGCTCTTCGATCTTGCCCGGCAACTTGATTCCGCGCGCGTTGTAGCCTTCGCGCTCGAATTTTTCGGTCTTCACCGGCGCAATCTCGCCGGCAAGAAAACCGCTCTTCTGCGCGGCAACCGCGCGCTCGAAGGAACGCGCGGCGTAGGCGTCCACTTCGACTCTCGTGATCTGGTATTTCTGCGCAAGATTCTCGGCGGTGTCGCCCATGGTCACGCTGGCAGCAGGATCGAGCAGCGCTTCCCAAAGGAAATCCTTGAACTCGACCTGGCCCATGCGGAAGCCGCTGCGCGAAGTGTAGCTCGCCACCGGATTGCGGCTCATCGATTCCGCGCCGACGCAAAGCGCAAGGTCGACGCCGCGATGCGTGATCGCGTCGGCTGCCTGCATGATGACTTCGATGCCGGTGCCGCAGACACGCTGCACCATGTGCGCTGGCACTTCGATCGGCACGCCGGAATAAAGCCCGACGTGACGCGGCAGCATGTAGGCGTCGAAGCTGGTCTGCGCCATGTTACCGGTGACGACGATGCCGACATCTTCCGGCGACAGCTTTGTCTTCGCAAATGCCTCGCGTGCGACCTTGATGCCCATATCGATCGGGGAAACCAGAGAGAGCGCGCCGGTGTAATCGGCGAACGGCGTGCGCACGCCGTCGACAATCCAGACATCGCTCCAACTTGCTGCAAGTGCCTTCACGTTCGCCATCTTCATTTTCCTTCCGCCGCGATCACCCGCGCCGAGGGCGGGTTCGCATAGAGTTCTTTGACCAGATTGGCGCGACGGCCGAGCACCGCGCGTTGATTGATAGAGCCTTTATCCGTCATCTCGCCGGCATCCATCGATGGCGGCTCGTCCATAAGAAGCACGCGTGTGAGCCGGTTCGAGCTGCCGGTGCTTTCACGGATGAATGCCGCAAGCCGCTCTTTCACCTTCGCCCGCACGCCTTCGGCGTTCAGCACTTGTGCGTCCGATAGCTTGCCGTCGAGTTCCGGATGCAGCGCACGGATCGCCGGCATGTCGGGAATGCCGAGCGCGGTCACTTCGTTCTCGTTCTCGCCCGCGAGCACGACATCGCGCATGTAAGGCTGGAAGCGGTTCATGATCTGCGTGCGCAGCGGCCCGACGCTGACCCAGGTGCCGGTCGAGAGCTTGAAGTCTTCGGTCAGGCGGCCGTCGAACAGCAAGCCTTTGCGCGGATCGTTCGCATCTTCGAATTTCAGCGCGTCACCCAGCTTGTAGAAGCCCTCTTCGTCAAAGGCTTGCGCGGTGAGTTCGGGCTGACGCCAATACCCCGGCGTGATGTTCGGGCCGCGCAGCCGTGCTTCCAGCTTGCCTTGCGCCGGCACGAGCTTCAGTTCGATGCCGGGACCCGGCAAGCCCATGTTGGTCGAATAATCGCTATCCCACATGCGGCCAAGCGCGAAGGGCGCGGTTTCGGTCGAGCCGAGGCCGGTGAGAAACGGAATGCGCTCGCCGCAGGTCTCGACCGCCATGTCTTTCATCGCATCGAACACCGGCTGCGAGAGCGCGGCGCCCGCGAACCAAAGCACTTTGAGATTGCTGAAGAACTTTTCGCGAAGCTCGCGATCCGCGCGCAGAAACGGAATCAGCGCTTCGTAGCCTTTCGGCACCGTGAAGTACCAGGTCGGCGCGACATCGCGAAGATTGCGAACGGTCGCCTCGATCGCGCCCGGCGCGGGTTTGCCTTCGTCAACGTAGAACGTGCCGCCGTTGTAAAGCACGAGACCGACGTCGTGATTGCCGCCGGCGGTGTGATGCCACGGCGCCCAATCGAGAATGACCGGCGGCTCGTCCTGAAAATATTGCAGCGAGCCGCGCAGCATGACCTGGTTCGAGCACAGCATGCGCTGGGTATTGATCACGCCCTTCGGCACGCCGGTCGAGCCTGACGTGAAAAGAAACTTCGCAATCGTGTCGCCGTTTACTTTCGCGTTGGCCTTATCGATGGCCGCGGTCGGCGGCGTCTTCGCAAGATCGGAGAGCAACGTCGTGTTGCGGCTCTGCAGCGGATTTTTCGCGGCCACGACTTCGGTTTCGGCGGGCACTACCGTTTCGATCGCTTTTTCGAACGGCGCGCCGTCGGCGACGAAAACCATGCCCGGCGTGAGCAACTTGAAAATATCGCGCAGCTTGCCGAAATCGGTGGAGATCAGTGAATAGGCCGGCGATACCGGCGCATAAGCGATGCCGGCATACATCGCGCCGAGCGCGAGCATCTGGTGATCGACACCATTGCCGGAAAGAATGACGAGCGGTCGCTCCGCCGAGAGATTGCGGGAAAGCAGCACCTCGCCATAGCTGCGTGCCAGCGCAAGCGTCTCGGCGTAAGTGACTTTACGCCAGGCGCCGCGCTCGTCGCGCTCCGCGATGAAAATGCGATCCGGCGTTTCCTTCGCCCAGTATTCGAGACGTTCGGTAAGCTTTTCGGGGAACGGCCCGAGCTTGTCCTCGCATGTCATATAAATCGTGCCGTCGGCGCGCGTATCGATCACCGGCTCAAGCCGGCTCAGCCGCACCTTGCGCACCGGAATTTCGCTTGCGGCGGATGCTGCCGGCCGCGCTGCATTGGACATTCCCGCCTCCCGAACTGCGAACCGTTTCCCGGCTTCGTGTTTTTAGCGCACGACCTTCGGCCCGCGCTTTTCGAAGAAGCGCGCAGACGCTCCTTCGCTTCCTGATCCGGAGGAAGCCACCGAAGAGATGATCGATTCCACGACATAGCCGCCGGCGGTGTCGAACTCGGCGATTCGCGGCAGCACGTTCGTGATCGCAAAATTCGTGAGCGGCGCGTTCTCGGCAATGCGTTTGGCGAGCTCAATGCCTTTCGCAAGGCCGTCGCCGTTCTCGACGAGATAATTCGATATGCCCATCTGCTGCCCGTCTTCGGCGCCGAAGACGCGGCCGGTCAGCATCATGTCCATCATCTTCGCGGTGCCGATCAGGCGCGGAATACGCACCGAGCCGCCGCCGCCGACATAAATCCCGCGGCTGCCTTCGGGCAGCGCGTAATAGGCCGACTTCTCCGCGACGCGGATGTGCGTCGCGCAAGCAAGTTCGAGCCCGCCACCGACCACGGCACCGTGCAGCACCGACACCACCGGCGCCTTGCCGAACTCGATCCGCTCGAAGGCGTAATGCCACATGCGCGAGTGATGATACCCCTCGATGAAATCGGTTTCCGTCAGCGAGGAGAGATCGAGGCCCGCGGAGAAATGCTCGCCCTCGCCATGAACAACGACAGCTTTCACTTCGTCCGGCAGATCGATGAAGAAATTTTCGAGGCCGCGGACGATCGCGTTGTTCAGCGCGTTGCGCTTGTCCGGCCGCGAAAGTTTCAAAACAGCGATATCGCCGTCGAACTGCACGGACAATTCTCGCGGCAACGCTTGTGCCAGCCGGCTTTGAGCGGAAGTTGCGGCCATCATCGGCTCCCCTTTATTTGTTATAGAATATAACTTTCTCGAAGCCGCAGCAATAGGCTGTTTTCTAGAAGTAAATCAATGCATTAGCGGGGCCGCCTTACAACACCTCGAACAGATCGAGCTTCACCTTCATCTTTTCCCGCGCGCCAACGGCGATCATGAGCACGCGGTTCAGCCAGTCGGCCTGCGGATCGGCGGTCTCGAAGCGGACGGAAGTCCGGAAATAATACTGATCGCGCGCGACCGGCTCGCCCTTGGCGAGTTTTGCGATCACATCGGGCGGGCCGTGGCGCAGGCCCGCACTCGTCACCAATACAAAGCCGCCGCCGTCGATCTGAAAGGTGTACCTCGCGAAAATGTCGGCGACGCCGTCGGTGCGGATGATCTGCCAGTCCGCACCGCCGGGGAGAATTTTTCCCGTCAGCTTGGGGCCTGAGACCGTACCGCCGATAATGTTGATCACGCGCCGCTCGCCATACGGCGTTTTGCCAAACAGTTGCGGCGCTTCGAGATCGGCTTCGATGCGAATTGCAGGCTCTTTCGAGAGCATCATCACTTCCTCGCTTGTTCTTCCACTCGACGCTTAACGCGCGATCCACGCGCTAGCATCTTTAATCGCTATTGCGACTCACTCGCGAGTTCGTCGCATCGATAGACGCGCTCTATTATTCTCTATGAATCGATTCAGAATCTCGCACGTGCGGCAGAATTATTCGCGCAGTGCATCAACGATTTCAGCGACTTCTCTGGAATAATGTATGCACAATTAATTGGACTCCGTGGAAGTTCGGGGTAGCCTTCCTCGTCCCAACCCGACGTTAGATCGCGTGGGAGCACTCTAGGAGGACGGGAATGATCCAATCGAAACGTAATTCTTTGTTCGTTGCAGCCGCGGCGCTCGGTGTTGCGCTGAGCGGTACGCCAGCTGTCGCTCAATGGGAGCCGCAGCGCACTGTTGAAATCATCGTACCCGCAGGCACCGGCGGCGGCGCCGACCAGATGGCACGCGCCATTCAGGGCATCGTCGCCAAGCACAACCTGATGAAGCAGTCGATGATCGTCGTGAACAAAGCCGGCGGCGCAGGCTCCGAAGGCTTCCTCGATGTGAAGGGCTCGGCCGGCAATCCGCACAAGCTCATCATCACGCTGTCGAACCTCTTCACCACGCCGCTCGGTACCAACCAGCCCTTCAACTGGAAGGACCTCACGCCGGTCGCGATGCTCGCGCTCGATGAATTCGTGCTGTGGGTGAACGCCGAGAAGCCCTACAAGACCGTGAAGGAATATCTTGAAGCGGCGAAGAAGGGCGGCTTCAAGATGGCCGGCACCGGCTCGCGTCAGGAAGACCAGATCATTACCGCTGCGATCGAAAAGGCAGCGGGTGTGAAGTTCACCTATGTTCCGTATCGTGGCGGCGGCGAAGTCGCCGTGCAGCTCGTCGGCAACCACGCCGACTCGACCGTCAACAATCCGATCGAAGCGGTCGCACACTGGCGCGGCGGCAAGCTGCGTCCGCTGTGCGTCTTCGACGGCAAGCCGCTCGCCTACAACGACAAGATCGCAGGCGATCTCGCCTGGAGTTCGATCCCGACCTGCAAATCGCAAGGTCTCGATGTCGAGTACCTGATGCTCCGCGGCTTCTTCATGACGCCGGACGCAACACCCGACCAGGTCAAGTTCTACGTCGACCTGTTCCAGAAGGTTCGCGCGACCCAGGAGTGGAAGGATCTGATGAACAACGGTGCGTTCAACACGACCTTCATGACCGGCAAAGAGTACGTGGAATGGGTCTCGAGAGAGCATACCCGCCACCTCAACCTCATGAAGGAAGCCGGCTTCCTAGCTGCCAACTAAGCATCGCGCCGGCGGAGAAATCCGCCGGCGTCTTTATTTTCTCTGACAAGGAAACAGCGTCATGAGTGGTGACGGAAACGCCGCGGACCAAGGTCCTGCGCATCGCACGGTTGAAATCGGCATGGCCATAGCGATGGGATTGTTTGCAATCCTGGTCATCTATGGCGCCTGGATAGCCGGTGTCGGCTGGGGCTTCGAAGGACCGAAGGCAGGCTTCTTCCCCTTCATCATTGGCGTGATTCTGCTCGGCGCGACTGCGATCAACCTTCGCAATGGATTGCAAACGAGCGACACCAAGGTTTTCGCCGAATGGAGCCAGCTCAAGCAGGTCTGGGCCGTTACCTGGCCGATCGCGGTTTTCATCGCGCTGGTGCCCTACATCGGCATCTATGTCGCTTCGGTGCTGCTGATCGCCTTTTTCATGATGTGGATCAGCAGCTATGGCCCGGTGCGTTTCGCGATCATCGCGATCAGCGTGCCGTTGATTACGTTCCTTGTGTTCGAACGCTGGTTCCTGGTGGCGCTGCCCAAGGGTCCGCTCGAAGCAATGCTCGGCTACTGATCACGAACACCCGTAACCCGTAAAACATCGAAGTATCGCCATGGCTGAATTTGCAAATCTGTTCCACGGTTTCGCGACGGTCCTCGCATTCCAGGATGTAAACATCTTCGGAACGACGATGTACCTGCCGTTCAACGTGTTCATCATGGTCGTCGGCATCGTGCTCGGCGTCATCATCGGCGTGTTGCCGGGTCTCGGCGGCGCGAACGGCGTCGCGATTCTGCTGCCGCTCACCTTCTCGATGCAGCCGACCTCCGCTGTGATCCTGCTCTCCTGTATCTACTGGGGCGCTTTGTTCGGCGGCGCGATCACTTCGATCCTGTTCAACATTCCCGGGGAGCCGTGGTCGGTCGCGACTACGTTCGACGGCTATCCGATGGCGCAGCAAGGCAAGGCCGGCGAAGCGCTGACCGCGGCTTTCACTTCGTCCTTCATCGGCGCGTTCTTCGCCGTGATCATGATCACCCTGCTCGCACCGATGGTCGCGGCGTTCGCGCTCCGATTTGGCGCGGCGGAGAAATTCGCGGTCTACTTCCTCGCATTCGCGAGCTTTGTCGGCCTCTCGAAGGAACCGCCGTTCAAGACGCTGGCTGCGATGCTGATCGGCTTTGCGCTCGCCACGTTCGGCACCGATCACATGACCGGCTCGCTGCGGCTTACCTTCGGTTCGAACCTGCTCTTGCCGGGCTTCGACTTCCTGATCGCCGTGATCGGTCTCTTCGGCATCGGCGAAATTCTGCTCACGATGGAAGAAGGCCTGAAGTTCAAGGGCAAGGACGCGAAAATCAATCTGCGCGTCGTGCTGCAAACCTGGGCGAAGCTTCCGCAATACTGGTGGACGTATCTTCGCTCCTGCATCATCGGCTGCTGGATGGGCATTACGCCCGCCGGCGCCACGCCCGCTTCGTTCATGAGCTATGGCATCGCCAAGCGCGTGTCGAAGAACGGCAAGAATTTCGGCAATGGCGAAATCGAAGGCGTGATCGCGCCGGAGACCGCCGCGCACGCAGCCGGTAAATCCGCGCTGCTGCCGATGCTTGCGCTCGGCGTGCCCGGTTCGCCGACCGCCGCCGTGCTGCTCGGTGGCTTGCTGATCTGGAACCTGCAGCCCGGTCCGATGCTGTTCGTCGAGAACAAGGAATTCGTCTGGGGCCTGATCGCCTCGATGTATCTCGGCAACGTCGTCGGCCTGATCATCGTCTTGACCTGCGTGCCGTTGCTCGCGGCGATCCTGCGGATCCCGTTCGGCATCATCGCGCCGATCATTCTGATGTTCTGCGCGGTCGGCGCCTATACGGTCCGCAACAGCTTCTTCGACGTCATCATGATGCTGGCGTTCGGCATTCTCGGTTATCTGCTGAAGAAGACGAACTACCCGCTCGCGCCGCTGGTGCTGGCGATGGTTCTGGGCGACCGCGCGGAAGAAGCCTTCCGTCAGGCGCTGGTCGGTTCCGGCGGCAACCTTGGCGTCTTCTTCTCGAACGCCCTGGTCAGTTCGATCATGGCGCTCGGTTTCATCGCCCTGTTCTGGTCGGTGATCTCGGCAGGCATCAGCCGCGTCCGCGGCACGAACACCGCCACCGCTGGATAAGGCGAATAAAAGCAGCGGAGGCGGCAAAGAAGAGTCGCCTCCGCTGTAATTATGTATTACAGTAAAAGTATCATGCAGTTAGCATGAAGGTCATTGAGTATGAACACGCCGATTACGGGCGCGGCTGCCAGCCAAGAAGACGCCGAGCGGATTACCGCGGAGCCGCTTGAAGGCACCGCCACTTTCAAAGACCGCGCGTACAACGCGCTGAAAGAAGTTTTGCTCTCGCTCGACATTTACGGTCGCCGCGGAGAAATCCGCCTCGACGAGCGCGCGCTCGCGCTGCAATTCGGAATCAGCCGCACGCCGGTACGCGAAGCCATGGCGCAGCTTGAGCGCGAAGGTTTCGTGCGCTCGGTCCCCCGCCGCGGCATCTACATCGTGCGCAAGACAAAACGTCAGGTTGTCGAACTGATCGAAGCCTGGGCGGCGCTGGAAAGCATGGCGGCAAGGCTGATCACCGAGAACTGCTCGGACGACGAGATTTCCCACTTGCGCGAAATGTTCGCGAAATTCGAAAACGGCAAGCTGCACGTAAAGCTCGACGAATACTCCGAGGTGAACATTCAGTTTCACCAGACGATCATCGAGATGAGCAAGAACGCGACGCTCATCCGGCTCGCGGAAAACCTCTTCACGCATATGCGGATGATCCGCCGCAAGACCATCGTGGAGAAGAACCGCGCCGACCGCTCGATCCACGATCATCTGAACATCATCGAAGCGATCGAATCGCGCGACACCGGGCGCGCCGAAACACTCGTTCGTCAGCATGCGCTCGGCCTTGCCGACCACGTTGCGAAGAACGCCGACTATCTCGACTAGCAAGCAAGAAAGTATTCTGGAGGAAGACTATGGCAGAAGCGGCCTTGAAAGCAGCTGGACCGGAAGAAGAACTGACCGACGGCTTTAACCTCATCATCGACGCGCTGAAATTGAACGGGCTCGACACGATCTATGGCGTGCCGGGCATTCCGATCACGGATTTCGGCCGCATGGCGCAAGCCGCGGGCATTCGCGTGCTTTCTTTCCGTCACGAGCAGAACGCGGGCTACGCCGCCTCGATCGCGGGCTGGCTTACGAA
This sequence comes from Hyphomicrobiales bacterium, assembly GCA_016713235.1. Classification (GTDB taxonomy): domain Bacteria; phylum Pseudomonadota; class Alphaproteobacteria; order Rhizobiales; family Xanthobacteraceae. The sequence goes on from JADJPN010000001.1 coordinate 437,657, forward strand.
GAAACCGGGCGTCTGTCTCACGGTTTCCGCGCCGGGCTTCCTGAACGGCCTTACCGCGCTCGCGCATGCGACCACGAACTGCTTCCCGATGATCCTGATCTCGGGTTCTTCGGAGCGCGAGATCGTCGACCTGCAACAGGGCGACTACGAAGAAATGGACCAGCTCGCCATCGCGAAGACGATGTGCAAGGCGGCCTATCGCGTGCTGCACGCGCAGGATATCGGCATCGGCCTCGCCCGCGCGATCCGCTCGGCAGTCTCTGGCCGTCCCGGCTCGAAGCTGTTCGGCCAGGTGATGGGTGCGGAAGCGGGCAAGAAGTCGCTCGTCAAAATGATCGACGCGGCACCCGCGCAGATTCCCGCCGCCGACGCCGTGAAGCGTGCGCTTGACGTGATCAAGAGCGCGAAGAAGCCGCTCATTATTCTCGGCAAGGGCGCGGCTTACGCGCAGGCCGACGAATCCATCAAGAACTTCGTCGAAAAGTCGGGCATTCCGTTCCTGCCGATGTCGATGGCAAAGGGCCTGCTCCCCGATACCCATCCGCAATGCGCAGGCGCGGCCCGCTCGCTGGTGCTGAAAGACTCTGACGTCGTCATCATGATGGGCGCGCGCCTCAACTGGCTGCTCTCGCACGGCAAGGGCAAGAACTGGGGCGATGCGCCGAAGAAATTCGTGCAACTCGATATCGAGCCGCGCGAAATGGATTCGAACGTCGAGATCGTGGCTCCCGTCGTCGGTGACATGGGTTCATGCGTCGACGCGCTGCTCGCCGCCATGGGCAACAACTTCCCGAAGGCAAATAGCGATTGGGCCGCAACGGTCGCGAAGAAGCGTGACGACAACGTCGCCAAGATGGCGCCGAAGCTCATGAACAACAACGTGCCGATGGACTATCACGGCGCGCTCGGCGTTATTAAGCAGGTCATCAAGGAACGCCCCGACACGATCCTCGTCAACGAAGGCGCGAACACGCTCGATCTCGCGCGCGGCATCATCGATATCTACAAGCCGCGCAAGCGCATCGACGTCGGCACCTGGGGCATCATGGGCATCGGCATGGGTTATTCGATCGCGGCCGCGGTCGAAACCGGCAAGCCCGTGCTCGCGGTCGAAGGCGATAGCGCATTCGGCTTCTCGGGCATGGAGGTCGAAACCATCGCCCGTTACAAGCTGCCGGTTTGCGTCGTCATCTTCAATAACGACGGCATCTATCGCGGCACGGATGTGAACACCGCTGGCAACGACCCGGCAACCACCGTGTTCGTGAAGGGCGCACGCTACGACAAGATGATGGAAGCATTCGGCGGCGTCGGCGTGAATGCGACTTCGCCGGACGAGCTTCGTCAGGCGATCAACGCCGCGCTCGATAGCGGCAAGCCTACCCTGATTAACGCGGTAATCGACCCGCAAGCAGGCTCCGAATCCGGCCGCATCGGCAACCTCAATCCGCAAAGCGCGCTCAAGAAAAAGTAATTCCCCGACCTAGCGAGAACAGTCATGGCAAAAGCGAAAAAGAAATCGAAACCCAAAGTCGTGAAGGCGAAGAAGGCCTCCAAGAAGGCTTCCAAGAAACCGGCCGCGAAGAAGACCAACGGCCTGCCCTCGCCGTCAAAGAAGCCGTTCGGCCAGGCGGGTCTTGCACTCGAAGGCGTGCGCATTCTCGACTTCACGCACGTTCAGTCCGGCCCGACCTGCACGCAGTTGCTCGCATGGTTCGGCGCGGACGTGATCAAGGTCGAGCGTCCGGGTGTCGGCGACATCACGCGCGGCCAGCTGGTCGATGTGAAGGGCGCGGATTCGCTCTATTTCACGATGCTCAATCACAACAAGCGCTCGATCACGATCGATAGCAAGCACAAGAAGGGCAAGGAGATCCTCGATCGCCTTATTAAAGAGTGCGACGTGCTGGTCGAAAACTTCGCGCCGGGTGCCCTGGACCGCATGGGCCTCACCTGGGAGCACATCCACAAGCTGAACCCGCGCATGATCGTGGCGTCGGTAAAGGGCTTCGGCCCCGGCCCCTACGAAGACTGCAAGGTTTACGAGAACGTCGCGCAATGCACCGGCGGCTCGGCTTCGACCACCGGCTTCCGCGACGGCCCGCCGCTCGTGACCGGCGCACAGATCGGCGACTCGGGCACGGGTCTCCACCTCGCGCTCGGCATCGTGACGGCGCTCTATCAGCGCAGCCGCACCGGCCGCGGCCAGAAAGTTCTCTGCGCGATGCAGGACGGCGTTCTGAACCTGGCGCGCGTGAAGTTGCGCGACCAGCAACGCCTGAAGCACGGACCGCTCACCGAATACTCGCAGTATGGCGAGGGCGTTCCGTTCGGCGACGCAGTTCCGCGCGCGGGTAACGATTCCGGCGGCGGCCAGCCCGGCCGCATCCTGAAGTGCAAGGGCGCGCCGGAAGATCCGAACGCCTACATCTACTTCATCACGCAGGCGCCGGTCTGGGACTCGATCTGCGACGTGATTGGCGAGCCGACCTGGAAAACCGATCCGGAATATTCGACGCCGAAGGCGCGTCTGCCGAAGCTCAACGCGATCTTCGCGCGCATCGAAAAGTGGACCATGTCCAAGACCAAGTTCGAGGCCATGGATATCCTCAACAAGTACGACATTCCGTGCGGCCCGATCCTTTCCATGAAGGAACTCGCGGCAGACCAGTCGCTGCGCAAGACCGGCACGGTCGTCGAAGTCGATCACCCGAAGCGCGGCAAGTACCTGTCGGTCGGCAATCCGATCAAGATGTCGGCGAGCCGATCTCGAAGGTGAAGCGCTCGCCGCTGCTCGGCGAGCACACCGACGAAATCCTCAAAGACGTCCTTCGCTATTCGGCCAAGGAAATCGCCGACATCAAGGTGTCGGGTGCGATCACTGCGCCGGAGAAGAAAGAGAAAGCGGCCTAAGAGAAATCACCCCGCCCCTGGAAACGGGGCGGGGTTTTTCATCAGAAAATTCGAGGGAGATTTCGGACGATGCGTATCGTCGTGCATGGCCAGCAGGCCTTCGGTAAAGCCGTTCTCGAAGCGCTCCTGAAGCGCGGAGAAAATGTTGTCGGCGTCTACGTCGCGCCGGAAAAGGAAGGACAGAAAGCGGACCCGCTGAAAGAAGCGGCGCTCGCGGCCAACCTTCCCGTGTTCCAGCCGGACTCGTACAAAAAGCCGGAAGTCTGGGAACAGTTCAAATCGCTCAAACCTGATCTTCAGGTCATGGCGTTCGTGACCCTGTTCGTGCCGGAAGAGTTCCTCAACATCCCGACGCACGGTTCGATCCAGTATCACCCCTCGCTTCTGCCGCTTTATCGCGGCGCGTCGGCGATCAACTGGCCTATCATCAAGGGCGAGAAGGAAACCGGCCTTTCGATTTTCTGGCCGGACAACGGCCTGGATACCGGCGACATTCTGATTCAGAAGAAAACGCCGATCTCCGACAAGGACACGCTTGGCACCGTCTACTTCGATCGCCTGTTCCCGATGGGCGTGGAAGCGATGATGGAATCGGTCGATCTCGTCAAAGCCGGCAAGGCACCGAAGATCAAGCAGGACGAGTCCAAGGCGACCTACGAAGGCCTTTGCCGCGAGGGCAACGCGCATGTCGATTTCGGCAAGCCGTGGGAACAGATCGACCGCCTTATCCGCGGCTGCGCCCCGGCACCGGGCGCGTGGGCAACCATCAACGGCGCGAAGCTGAAGATTCTCGAAGCGACGCCGCTGCCGGCCCGCGACCCGAAAGGCATTGCCGGCAAACTCGGCGATGTCGTCGTCGTCGACAAAGACGGCGTCACCGTCGTTTGCGCCGACGGCCGCATCAAGCTCACCCGCGTGCAGGCCGACGGGCCGAAGGTGGGTGCCGGCGAGTGGGCCGCGTCCGCAAAGATCGAAAAGGGTGCGCGCTTTTCATAATCGCGTCTTTACGTTTCCGAAAATCAATCCAGTCACGGATCAAGTCACATGCCTGCTTCACAACATCAGAATCCGAAATCGGACATCGAAATTGCTCAGGCCGCGAAGATGCGGCCGATCATGGATGTCGCCAAAGAACGTCTCGGCATCGAAGCGAAGAATCTCGAGCCCTATGGCCACTACAAGGCCAAGGTCTCGATGGACTACATCAACTCGCTGAAGGGCAAGAAAGACGGCAAGCTCATTCTTGTGACCGCGATCTCGCCGACGCCGGCGGGCGAAGGCAAGACCACGACCACGGTCGGCCTCACGGACGCGCTCAATCACATCGGCAAAAAAGCGATGTGCGCGCTGCGCGAGCCGTCGCTCGGACCCTCGTTCGGCATGAAGGGCGGCGCTGCCGGCGGCGGTTACGCACAGGTCGTGCCGATGGAAGATATCAATCTTCACTTCACCGGCGACTTCCATGCGATCACGTCGGCGCACAATCTCCTCGCCGCGCTGATCGACAACCATATCTACTGGGGCAATGCGCTCGGCATCGACAGCCGCCGCGTAACCTGGCGCCGCGTGCTCGACATGAACGACCGCGCGCTGCGCGAAATCGTCTGCTCGCTCGGCGGCGTCGCGAACGGTTACCCGCGCGAAGCCGGGTTCGACATCACGGTTGCGTCCGAAGTGATGGCGATTTTCTGTCTCGCGAAGAATATCGACGACCTCAAGGAGCGCCTCGGCAACATCATCGTGGCGTACACCCGCGAGCGTAAGCCGGTGCGCGCGAAAGAACTGAACGCCAATGGCGCGATGACCGTGCTGCTGAAAGACGCGCTGGCACCCAATCTGGTGCAGACGCTGGAAGGCACGCCGGCGTTCATCCACGGCGGGCCGTTCGCAAACATCGCGCATGGCTGCAACTCGGTTTCGGCGACCACCGCCGCGCTCAAGGTCGCCGACTATGTGGTGACCGAAGCGGGCTTCGGCGCCGATCTCGGCGCCGAGAAGTTCATCGACATCAAGTGCCGCAAAGCCGGACTCAAGCCTGACTGCGTCGTAATCGTCGCAACCATCCGCGCGCTCAAGATGCACGGCGGCGTCGCCAAGAACGATCTCAAGAAGGAAGACCTGAAGGCGCTCGAAGCCGGCATGTCGAACCTGCAGCGCCACATCGAGAACGTGAAGAAGTTCGGTCTTCCGGCCGTCGTCTCGATCAACCGGTTCTCGGCCGATACCGACGCGGAGATCGCGCTGGTCAAGGAAAAGTGCAAGGCGCTCGGCGTCGAAGCGCTGATGGCCGATCACTGGGCCGAAGGCGGCGCGGGTGCCGCCGATGTCGCGAAAACGGTGGTGAAAGTCATCGACGAGGGCAAGGCAAATCTCAAGCTGCTCTATCCCGATGAGATGCCGCTGTTCGAAAAAATCCGCACGATCGCGAAGGAAATCTATCGCGCCGACGACGCCACCGCCGACAAGTCGGTCAAGGATCAGCTCAAGGCCTGGGAAGAAATGGGCTTCGGCAAGCTGCCGGTCTGCATCGCGAAGACGCAGTATTCCTTCTCGACCAACCCGGACGCGAAGGGCGCGCCCACCGGCTTCAACATTCCGGTGCGCGAAGTCCGCCTCTCCGCGGGCGCCGAATTCATCGTCGCGATCTGCGGTGAGATCATGACCATGCCGGGCCTGCCGAAGGTGCCGTCGGCCGACTCGATCAACATCAATGCCGAAGGCAAAGTGGTCGGATTGTTCTAGGAGCTACGAGAGGGACCCCCGTCCCACGAACTGAAAAGCCGCCCCTCGGGGCGGCTTCTTTTTTATTCGATCACCACTTCCACGCGCCGGTTCTGCGGCTCTTTTATATTCGGGCCTGTCCGTATCAGCGGTTTCGATATCCCGTTTGCGACCACGTTGAAGCGCACCTTCGCCAGCGATTGCTTCCTGAGGAAATGCTTCAACAATTCGTTGCCGCGCGCATAAGAAATCCGGTCCGGGCTCGTCTCGGCGGTATCAGCATTGCCTGAAAGCGTGACGCGTGCGCTCGGAAGAATCTCGCGCGCGAGCGTATCGGCGAGTTCGGCGGCATCCTTCGTCAGTTCGCTGCTCTCGAAATCGAAAAAAATGTTGAGGGCCCGCGGCCGGTAAGACCCGAGAGCCGGCACGAACGGCAACAGACTGAACCCGGCAGCGAATTGAAGAACGCTTCGGCGGCTTGGTGCATGTCGCATAATCCACCTTTGCTGTTCGGCACCCTTAACGGGCGGCTGGCTTCTATAACGCTAGACCCCGCTATCCGTTTGCGTGCGGGCTTCGATATTAAGATCGGAGCCGATTCTTCTCGCCTCGGCAACGAGCGCCGCAGCAAGCGGCGTCATCGGCTCGCGCGGCGGCACAACAATACCGATGGTATGCACCGCCTCGGGTTCGCTGATCGGAATCGCGCGAATGGTCTCGGTCAAGCCCAGCGTTTCGGCGAGCTTCTCCGGCATGACACTTGCCCATTGCCCGGTGCGTACATGCGCGAACAGCACGATCATCGAATTCGATTCCAGCATTGGCCGCGGCTCGCCGCCGGCGGCGCGCAGAAGCTGCTCGATGATGCGCCGGTTCTGCATGTCGGGAGTGAGCAAACAGAGCGGCACGCGCGAAACCTCGGCCCAGGTGACGCTGTCGCGATTGCCGAGCGCGGCCTCGGAAGAGGTAAGCAGGCAGTACCGCTCCCGGTACAGCGGCACCATGTTCACGCGGCCGAGCGGCTCATTGTCGAGATAGGTGATGCCGGCGTCGATCTCCAAGTTCTCGAGCGCGGTGAGAATCTGGATCGAGGTCATGGATGAGATCGTAAAACGCACCTCGGGGTGACGTGAGCGATACGGCGTCGTGAGTTCGGCGACCATGGCAAGCGCGGTCGGGATGGCCGCGATCCGGAGTTGTCCGGCAAGGCCGGACTTCAGCGCGCGCATTTCTTCTTGCAGTGTGCGGCTGTCGGCGAGGATGCGCCGGGCCCAGTCGAGGGTGCGCTCGCCCTCCGGCGTGAAGCCGATGAAGCGCGAGCCGCGTTGCACGAGCAGCACGCCAAGCTGCGCCTCAAGCTGCTTGATGCCCGCGGAAAGGGTCGGCTGGGTCACGCCACAGGCCTCGGCGGCACGGCCAAAATGCCGTTCGCGGGCCAACGCCATCAGGTATTCGAGCTTATCTATCAAAGCTTTACCTTCCCAAATAGGAGCGTAGCGTATTGATAGATTTTTTCAATCGCTGCGGACTTTCTCGCTCCGCCTTGGTTAAAGGGCACCCGAAATTGCGCACGGTTCATCGACGCGGGAGCAGGCAATCACTTTTCTTGCACGGTTCTCTTGCACGCTTCTTTAATTTCGGATCGTTGCATTTACGCGAACACCTTTTTGCTTCAATCGGGTCGGCAAGTACCGAGCGCCGGCTAAGCGGTGTCAATTTCGTGTAAAGAAATCCGGAACGCACCGAATGAATCCCAACGCGCTCATCAAACCATCCGCAATCACGCAGACAACAGCAGACGAAACGAAAGCATTTCGTATGCTGCTTTGCCTTCTCGCGGCGATCGTATTCGTGCGCCTTATCACGCTCGGCGCTTATCCGCTCTTCGACAACACGGAAGCGCGCTACGCCTATATCGGCAAGCTCATGTACGAAACCGGAAACTGGGTGACGCCGATGGTCACTCACAGCACTCCGTTCTGGGCAAAGCCTCCGCTTTCGATGTGGGCCGTCGCTATCTCCTATTCCGTGTTCGGCGTTAGCGAATTCTCGGCGCGCTTTCCGTTTTTTGTGATGTTCATCGCAACGGGGTGGCTCGTTTACGCGGCAGCCGCGCCCATGTTCGGGCGATTGGGCGGACTGCTTTCGGTCGTGGTTTTTTCGAGCAGCGGGCTTTCGTTCTATCTCGCCGGCGGCGTGATGACCGATCCCGCGCTGATCCTGGGCACCACGCTAATCATGGTCTCGTTCATGCTGTGTATGCGGGGCGGGCACCCGGTCTGGGGTTATATGTTCTTTGCCGGTCTTGCGATCGCACTCCTTGCGAAAGGTCCGATCGGTGCAGTTCTGCCCGGGATCGCAATCGGTTCCTGGGTTCTTTGGCATAGGAAGTGGGCCGAGATCTGGCGGAAAATGCCCTGGATCAAGGGCACTGCGCTGACTGCGCTGGTCGTCATTCCCTGGTATGTGCTCGCGGAAATCAAAACGCCGGGTTTTCTCAACTACTTCATCGTCGGCGAGCATTTTCAGCGTTACCTGGACAAAGGATGGCATGGCGACATGTATGGCGCGCCGCGCATACACCCGCTCGGCACAATCTGGCTATTCGGGCTGCTTGCCGGCCTGCCATGGTCGGCGGTCCTGATTTTCATCGGGATCAAACCGAATCTGCGACGCAAGGCTTTCTCAAGCGAAATCTTCCGCGACGAATGGGTTCGTTACCTCGTGCTCTGGATTGCGGTTACGGTTCTATTCTTTTCGACAACGCATGCCGTTCTCATCACTTATGTCGGAATGAGCATTCCGGGGCTCGCGATATTCGCAGGCTATGTGTTCACCCGGCTCGGTACGCTTAAGAAGCCATGGCTGATTCTGGCCGCTGCAGTCGTGCCGTTATTGCTTCTTGCCACTGTCGGACTTTATGCGAGGAACCCGTCGGCTGCCTGGGCTCAGACCCAGGTAAACACGCTGGCGGTGTTCCGCGCGCAAACCGATCTCAATAAAGGCCGCCTTATCTACTATCCGTTCGCGACCCATTCCGTGAATTTCTACGGCGAGAACGAATACGACGAGGCACCCGATCTCACCAGCTTGATCCGGAAGATCGACGATGGCGAGAAGTACTTCGCGATGCACGCGCTCCGATACTCCTCGTTGCCGGAAAACGTTCGCGCGCGCTTCGAAGTCGTCTCCATCAACAACGCCACATATCTACTCAAATCCACATCCGGACGATCGCACTGACAACGTCTGAGCCCAAAGAAAAAGCCCCGCGCTTTCGCACGGGGCTTTGCCTTTTAAGCAGTCAGGTAGCGCTTAGTGCCACCAGAACAGCATGTGAAGCGGACCACGGTGATGGTGAACATGGCGCTTGGCGTAGACCGGCTTGCCATTCTTGCAGCCCTTACCCTGGAACAGCGCGTGGAAGCCCTGGCACTTCGTGGTCGCGGCGTGGAGCAGAGCAACGGTCGCAACACCGGCGATGAAGCCGCCGGTCGCAGCGCCAGTACCCGAACGCGCGAACGCGCCGGCCGCCTGGGTCGTCGAAGCGCTGAACCAGCCATCGTACAGGCCGATACCAACCAGCGTACCAACCACAGCGCCGGTAACGATCAACGGCTTGTTCGGGTTGTGACGCTTACCGCCACCGGCGTCCGCCGGCGAAGAAACCGTGAAGGCAACTGCGAGCGCAGCTACCAGAGTCAAAATCATCTTGCGCATTTCTGCACTCCTAAAAATTCGCGTCGTCCTCCCAGCCGGAAAGACGCACGACATCGATCGCCATCGGTACCCGATGACTGGTTCATTTCATGCCGCGAAGGGGAAAAAGCTGATTCTTGGGCAAAATGCAAAGGGAAAGGGCGTTTTGCCCGTCACGATTCTTTGACCAGGCGCCGCTTTCCTGCTGCTAACCCTAACCGGACCCTACCCCGGATCGGAGTACCGCAGGGACGGATATAAAGAAGAAAAAGGGCTCCGCCATGCCGCGGAGCCCTTGGTCAGATTGACGTCACGTCACCCGGATTTAGCGGCGATAGGCCATCCGGTCACCGACGTATTGGCCGTTCACACAACCAGAACCGCCGAAGATCGCATGGAAGCCCTGGCACTTCGTGGTCGCCGCGTGGATCAGCGCGATCGTGCCGACGCCCGCGATACCGCCAGCGGCAACTGCACCGGCGGTCGACGTGGCAAGCGAACCTGCCGCCGCGGTCGCCGATGCGCCGAACCTGCCATGATAGAGGCCAACGCCGACCACCGTGCCGGCCACAACACCGACACCCGGTGCGATCCATGCGTTGTGGTGATGGTGATGATCGTGGTGGCGCGGATTGGCGAGTGCCGGTGATGCCGCGGTTGCGAGCGCCGCGACGGCCGACAGTGCAATCAGTGTCTTACGCATTGTAAATTCCTCACGTTGAATCGCCCTCCGCCGAAATAAAAACGCGGTGTTTGCAACTACGTTCCTACGAAATGCTCGCGGCGCGACATTGCTGCCGGCGTGGCATCAACGTGACCATTTTGTGCAAGGAAATGAGGATTTTCCTCACGCAACGCGGAATACAGAAACACTTTGTTACCGCGCACGGCGGCAACCACGTCACACGCTGCGCGATCAATTCGATTCAATTTGTTCAGGCGCAACGCGAATGGCTTTGTCGAGCAATTCGTAAAGCGTCTTCAATTCGCGAGAGCCGATGCGTTGCTCGATCGAAGCATAAATCTGCTCGGATTCTTTCGCGACGCGCTGAAACAGCGACTTTCCCTTCGCGGTGATGGAGACGATGACGTAGCGCTGGTCTTGCCGGCTCGTGCGCCGCTCGATGCGGCCTTCGCCTTCCAGATTCGGCAGCATGCGCGAAAGGCTCGCGGGATGAATCTGGCACATCTCGCCGAGCGCATTGATGTCCATCGACCCGGCTTCGGCGAGCGCACGCAGCACGCGCCATTGCTGCTCGCTCAAACCATGCTCACGCAAATGCGGGCGAAACTCCTGCATCAACGCCTCGCGTGCGCGCAAGAGCTGCATCGGCAGCGAGCGGGCGAAGGGGCGCATCGCCAGCTTCTTGTCTTTCGCGTTCCCGCTCATTGCTCCGCGACGACCTTGTTCGACAGCAAGCCGATGCCGGGCACGTCGATTTCGACGACATCTCCGGATTTAAGCCATTTCGGCGGATCGAAACGCGCGCCTGCGCCTGTCGGCGTGCCGGTGACGATCATGTCGCCGGGTTTGAGCGTCGTGAACGTGGTGATGTAGGCGATCAAGTCGGCGAAGGAGAAAATCAGGTTCTCGGTGGTGTCCTCCTGGCGTATTTCGCCGTTGACGCGCGTCGTCAGGCTCAATGGCTTTGCCGGATCGAGTTCGTCGCGCGTCACCATCCAGGGGCCGATGCTGCCGGACGCATCGAAGTTCTTGCCTTGCGTCACGTTGAATTTTCCGTGCCGCAGCCAGTCGCGCACCGAGCCTTCGTTGCAGAGCGTCATCCCCGCGATGTGGTCGAGGGCGCGTTCGCGCGTAATGCGGCGGCCCACTTTGCCGATCACGAGCACGATTTCGCCTTCGTAATCGAACTGATCCGACTCGCGCGGCTTGATCAGCGGCACATCGTGGCCGACGAACGAGCCTGGCGTGCGCATGAACAGGCTCGGATATTTCGGGCGTTCGGTGCCGTCCTTATATTCTTCGTTGCGGTTCGCGTAGTTCACGCCGACGCAGATGATCTTCTCCGGAGCCGTCACGGGCGGAAGCAGCGTGACTTCGCGCAACGCATATTCCGCCCCTTCAGCTTTCAGCGCGCCGAGTCTGCCTGCCCGCAGCACATCGAGCAGCGAGGCTCCCTGCCCGCCCAGATCCGTGATCCGGCCGCCGGCCACAATACCGAAGGTTTCTTTTTCGCCTTTGCGAAAGCTCGCGATTTTCAAGGGTCACCTTTCCTGCTTGACGGGAGAGTGCTTCCGCCAGATACTTAACATGTTAAGTTTATGGACGAGGCGGGTCAACCGCCCGAAACACGCCATGCCCCATTTCGTCATCGAATATTAGTCCAACCTGGAGCCCGAGATCGATCTTCGCGCCATCGTCGATGCGGTGCATCGGTCGGCGGTCGACTCGGATCTCTTCAAGATCGGCGGCATTCGCGTGCGCACGCTGAAGCACGAGATCTACAAGGTCGCGGACGGCAATCCCGAGAACGCGTTTCTGCATGTCCGCGTCGCCATTCTCGAGGGCCGCTCGGTGCCGGACCGGGAAAAGCTCGGCAACATGACGATCGAAGCCGTGGACAAGCTGCTTGCCAAGGCGAGAGCAAAACGCGGCATCGCGCTTTCGGTCGAGGTCGGCGAGATCGATCACAATATGAGCTTGAAGAGGAACACATTGCATTCACAAGGGAGCGCCGCGTGAGCGAGTTCGACGAAGCCCTCCTCCGCGCGCAGCGCTATCTTGCGCGTTTCGGCGGCAAAACGCTCGCCCATCTGATCGACGGCAAATCCGTTGCGGGCAGCGGCGGCACGTTCGATACCCTTTCTCCGGTCGATAACACGCTGCTTGCTAAAGTTGCACGGGGTACATCCGCGGAAATCGACCAAGCGGCAAAGGCCGCAAAGCGCGCCTTCGCGAGCTGGCGCAAGGTGAGCGGCGAGAAGCGCCGAGAAATCATGCACAAGATCGCGGACGCGATCGTCGCACGCGCCGACGAGATCGCGCTTGTCGAATGCATGGATACCGGTCAGCCGATCCGTTACATGAGCAAAGCGGCGCTTCGCGGCGCCGAGAATTTCCGCTTCTATGCCGACCGCGCGCCGCAAGCGGCGGACGGCCAGTCGCTGCCGACCGGCACCCATCTCAATTACACGACACGCGAACCGATCGGCCCTGTAGGCGTGATCACGCCGTGGAACACGCCGTTCATGCTTTCGACCTGGAAGATCGCACCGGCCTTGGCCGCCGGTTGCACCGTCGTGCACAAGCCCGCTGAGTGGAGCCCGCTAACCGCGGCGCTGCTCGCCGAAATCGCGCTGGAAGCGGGGCTGCCCGCGGGCGTGCTCAATGTCGTCCATGGCTTCGGTGAAGACGCCGGGCGCGCGCTGACCGAACATCCCGATATCAAGGCGATCGGCTTTGTCGGCGAAACCTCGACCGGCAGCGCAATCATGGCGCAAGGCTCGCAGACCTTGAAACGCGTGCACTTCGAGTTGGGTGGCAAGAACCCCGTGATCGTGTTCGACGATGCCGATCTCGACCGCGCGCTCGATGCGGTGCTGTTCATGATCTACAGCCTGAACGGCGAACGCTGCACGTCTTCCAGCCGCGCGCTGGTGCATGCCTCCATATATAAAGAGTTCGCGGCCAAGGCCGCCGAGCGCGTGAGGAAGATTCGCGTGGGACACCCGCTCGATCCCCGCACCGAGATCGGTCCGCTCATTCATCCCCGGCATGTGGCGAAAGTGCTTTCCTACGCGGATGCCGCGCGCAGCGACGGCGCGACGGTCGCGGCCGGGGGCATCCGCTCTTCGCTCGGCGAGAACTATGTCGAGCCGACGCTCTATACGGACGCGCACAACGGCATGAAGATCGCGCAGGAAGAGATTTTCGGGCCCGTGCTCACGATGATCCCCTTCGCGGACGAGCAGGAAGCGCTCTCGATTGCAAACGACGTGCGCTACGGCCTCACCGCCTATATCTGGACGCGCGATGTCGGGCGTGCGCACCGGGTCGCGCAAGCCGTGGAAGCGGGCATGGTCTGGGTCAATTCCGAGAACGTGCGCCATCTGCCGACACCGTTCGGCGGCGTGAAGTCGTCCGGCATCGGCCGCGACGGCGGCGACTACAGTTTCGATTTTTACATGGAGACGAAGAATATTGCGATCGCACTCGGCGATCACAAGATCTCCCGTCTCGGCGTCTGAAGGTAGCCAGCGATGCCCATTCCGAAGCCCGTATTCAACCCGCCCTTCAATGTCGTGCGCGTCTCGCATGTCGAGTTCGGCGTTTCCGACCTCGAACGTTCGCGCGCCTTTTACGCCGATTGCCTCGGTTATGCGGTCACCGCTACTTATAAAGACGCGATCCATCTGCGCGCGATCGAGGAGCGCAACCATCACTCGATCATTTTGAAGAAGGCTGACGCCAAAGCGCGTGCGCTCGGCTTCAAAGTCGGCAGCGAGGAAGATCTCGACCGCGCCAAGCACTGGTTTGAGCAGCAGGGCTTGCCCGCGAAGTTCGTCGAAATCCCGCATCAGGGCCGCACCCTGCACGCCGCCGACACGCTGGGCATGCCGCTCGAATTTTACTACTCGATGGACCAGGCGGACTCGCTTCTGCAAAAGTACGGCGAGCATCGCGGCGCACGAATCCAGCGCATCGACCACGTCAACTGCTTCACGCCGGATGTGCAGGAAAGCGTCGATTTTTATACCAAGCTGGGATTCCGCGCGACGGAGTACACCGAAACCGAAGACTCCGACCCGAAGCTCTGGGCGGTGTGGATGCACCGCAAGGGCAATGTCCACGATCTTGCCTTCACCAACGGCTACGGCCCGAAGCTGCACCACATCGGCGTCTGGACTGCGACGCCAATGGATATTCTCAATATCTGCGACGTGATGGCGACAACCGGGTTCCTGAAGAACATGGAGCGCGGGCCGGGGCGCCACGGAATCTCGAACGCCTTCTTCTTATATGTGCGCGATCCGGACGGTCATCGTGTCGAACTCTTCACCAGCGACTATCTCACCGCCGATCCCGATCACGCCCCGATCCGCTGGACCTTGCGCGATCCGCAGCGGCAAACGCTGTGGGGCCATCCGGCACCGCAGTCATGGTTCGAGGAAGGTTCGGAGTTTCCGGGTGTCGCAGTGAAAGAACCCGCGCTGAAAGCGCAGCCGATCGTCGCGCGCTAGCGCGTGATCCCGAAAAGTGGATACCGGTTTTCGGACAAGGTCACGCGCCAATAAAACTAGCGCGCGTTACGAATCGAGTCCTCCAGAAGATCGATGTTGTTCTGGATGTAGCGGTTGTTCGGGTCTTTGGATTTGGCTTCCGCGAGCTTGACGCGTGCGTTCTTGTAGTCGCCGCGCAGAATGTACGAGTAGCCGTGATTGTTGAGTAGCTCCGGCGTCGCGCCGCGAATGGCGAAAGCCTGGCTGTACGCTCGATCGGCGAGATCGAAGCGGCGCAGCTTGTCATAGGAAGCGGCCAAACCCATCCAGGCTTCGGCATTCTGCGGCGCAGCCTCGACCGCGCGGCGGAAGTGGCGTTCGGCAAGGCCGAAATTCTGCTCGCGATAATGCTTCTTGCCGAGCTTGATATCGTCGGCTGGGTTGTTTCCAGCCAATGCCTCGCCGCGCGGCGTGTTGTTCAGCGGATTGTTGTAAACCGGCCGCTGCTCAGCGGCAGGCGGCTGCGCAACAAATTCCTGCTCTTCGAAACTGTTGGCTTGCGGTGCCGGTGGCTGATCGAGCGCGGCATTCGCGGCCGGCGCGGGCTGCTCGAACGAGCCGAACAAATCGAAGGAGCCGTCGGTTTTGCAGCCGGCAAGCGTCAGGGCAAGGAAAGCAGCAAAGAGGACCGAACGCGCGGCTACGATACGCATATCTACACAACCCGGGTTATCGAAGCGCTGAGTGCTTCGCGCCGGTGCGCCACGGCGCGGCGATCCCGGTCGGACCCTCACGGGAAGAAGCCTAAAACTAGGGGGTAAACAAACCATTGCGGGAGCAATCCTGTCAGAACGGGCCAAATTTCACGCGGATATAGGCGGGCAACATCGTGACGATGATGAGCACCGGGAAAATACAGAGCACGAGCGGCACCGACAGTTTGGCGGGCAAGCTGTAAGCCTTCTCCTCCGCCGAAGAGAGCCGCTTGTGGCGCATGTCGTCGGAATAGACGCGTAGCGCATCGGTCAGGCTGGAGCCGAGTTCGGCGGACTGCTGCAGCAGCGTCGCGAATTGCCGCGCCTCTTCCAGCCCGAGGCGATCCGCGAGATGCTCCAGCGCTTCGCTCAGTGTACGGCCGGCGCGAATCTCGAGCGTCGCCATGTGAATGTTTGCGCTAAGCGACGGGTAAGAGTCCGAAAGCTCCCGCCCGACGCGATCGAGCGAAGCCTCCATGGAAAGTCCGGCGTCGGCGCAAACGACCAAGAGATCCATGAAATCCGGGAAGCCCGCGCGATGTTCGTTCTGGCGGCCCTTGATGCGCCGATCGAGATAAAGGCTCGGCGCCATGTAGCCCATCATCCCGGCGCAAAGCACGCTCATCCAGAACCAGCTCGGCGTCAGCTCAGGCAGCAATAGCGGGACGACCGGCATCGCAATCGCGGCAAAAACAACCGCGAGCGCCGTGCGCGCGATGAAGAAGAAACCGGATGCACGGGCGTCCAGAATTCCCGCCTCGATCAGGCGGCGGCGCAGCACTTTCAGGTTCGCGTTGTCGGCGGACGCATAGTGCTTGGTCGTATACTCGACCAGCTTCTGCGCGGCCTCGATGCTCGCATAGCGCAGCGAGCGCTTGTCGGACTGAGAACTTGCGCGGCCGGGCACTTCGACTGCGATCGCGGAGGCGCGGCGCTTCAGTTCCACGCGGTTCTTCACGGCGGACATGATGCCGAGCGAGAGCGCAGCCACGGCGAAGAAAATCAATGCGCTGACCAAGGTCACCGGATTGCTGCCTACCAGCGGCGCGAGCGAGGAATAGATGCCGTCCATCGCGCTAGATCCTGAAGTTCACGAGACGCCACATGATGTAGTTGCCGGTCAGCATCCATGCGGCGGCGCAGCCAAGAACGACTTTGGTCAGATCGACGTGCCAGACCTTGCCGTAGAAGTCCGGCGTCATGCCTTGCAGGATCGAGAACATCGCAATCGGCAGCCCGGAGAGAATGATCGCCGAGTATTTTCCTTCCGCCGCGAGCGCCTTGACCTTGCGCCGCATCTTGAAGCGCAGGCGGATGATCGCGGAGAGGTTTTGTAAGATTTCGCTCAAGTTACCGCCGGTCGAGCCCTGAATGGCGACCGCGGTGACGAATAGCGGAAGATCGTCCTGCCCTACCCGGAAAAAAAGCGAGCGCATCGCGGTTTCCAGATCGGCGCCATAGGTCACTTCATCGGACACGATGCCGAACTCCGAACCGATCGGGTCCGGCATTTCGCGTGCGACCATCGAGATTGCGACCGGCACCGGATGACCCGCCTTGAGGCTTCGCACGATGATGTCGATGGCGTCGGGAAACTGCGCGCCGAATGCCTTGTGGCGCTTGCCCCGCTTGATCCGCAACACCATGAGCGGGAGCAAGGTCGAGCAGAACGCGGCGGCGATCAATGCGTGCAGCAGGTTGTCGCGCAGGATCCAGACCCCGGCGAAGGAAAGCACGAAGATGAAGGCGCAGATGACCGCGAGTTTTCCGACCGAAAGCTTGAGCCCCGATTGCAGGACAAGCCGGTTCAGCGATGTGAATGCGCTGGAGTACGTACCAGCTGCGGTCAACGAGCGCTCGCGCCGAAGCTGCACGAGAATCTGCTCGCGGTTCGGCTGGTTCTTCATCAGCCGCAGACGGCGATTGAGCTGACTGCGATAAGACGCCTTGTTGTAGAAAAAAAGATAAGCCGCTTCCGCGATCAGAATCACGGAGACCGCGGCCAGAAAATAGAAAAGATGAAGCTGGTCGATGTCGAACGGCATCGCGATCACAAGGCCTGCGCGGGATCGAAATAAGCGCCGGGAATATTGATCCCGCGCGCGACCAGTTCGGTGAGGAAGCGCGGGCGAACGCCGGTCGCCTGAAAATGCCCCTCGACGGTGCCGTCGGCGGCGGTTCCGGTGCGCACGTATTTGTAGATTTCCTGCATTTGCAGGATGTCGCCTTCCATGCCCGTGATCTCGGCCATGCTGGTCACTTTGCGCTTGCCGTCGGACATGCGCTGCAACTGCACGATCATGCGAACGGCGGAAGCGATCTGACCGCGGATCGAAGCAATCGTCATCGGCATGCCGGCCATGCCGATCATCTGCTCGAGACGGGAAATCGCCTCGCGCGGCGCGTTGGCGTGAATCGTCGCCATCGAACCTTCGTGGCCGGTGTTCATCGCCTGTAACATATCGAATGCTTCTTCGCCGCGGCATTCGCCGAGAATGATGCGGTCGGGGCGCATACGCAGCGCATTCTTGACAAGTTCGCGCTGGCGAATTTCGCCCTTGCCTTCGATATTCGGCGGCCGCGTTTCCATGCGGCCGACATGCGGCTGCTGAAGCTGCAATTCGGCGGCGTCTTCGATGGTGACGAGACGCTCCTTCTCCGAGATGAATGCGGAGAGCGCGTTCAACATGGTGGTCTTGCCCGAACCGGTACCGCCGGAGATCAGCAGTGTCACGCGCGCTTTCACGGCGGCGGCGAGCACTTCTGCCATCTGCGGACGGATCGCGCCGATGTCGATCAGCTTGTTCAGGTTGAACGGCTTCTTCGAAAACTTGCGGATCGAGACGAGCGGGCCGTCCACTGCAATCGGACGGATCGCGACGTTGACGCGCGAGCCGTCGAGCAAGCGCGCGTCGCAAAGCGGATGCGACTCGTCCACGCGGCGGCCGACCGCGGAGACGATCTTGTTCACGATGCGAAGAAGATGCGGCTCGTCCTTGAAGCGGACTGGGGTCGATTCGAGCATGCCCAGACGTTCGACGAAAACGCTCTCCGGCCCGTTGATCAGAATGTCGTTGATGGTCGGATCCTTGAGCAGCGGCTCGATCGGGCCGAGGCCCACCATCTCGTCGAGAATCTCGCTCACGAAGTCGTCGAGCTCGTTCGCTTTCAGCGCGATACGCTCGGCCCGCGTGAACTGCGAGACCATGTTGTAGACCTGCCGGCGGACCTCGTCCTCCGGCATCTTGTCCATCGCGGAGAGATTGAACTCCTCGATCACCTTGCGATGCAGCCGCACTTTGGCATCCAGCATCTTGCTCGTGAGCAGGAGGTTCTGCGCGCCGGCGGGCTCCGGCTCGGGGGAGTTCGCGAGATCATCGAGCAGCGACGGCTCCAGTTGCGGAGCCTCGATCACCGGCAAAGCCGAAGACGACTGCGGCGCCGCGTTCCGTGCGCTGAAACGTCCGAGTACGGCCATCGTCTGTTATCCCGTCTTCCTGAACAGTCGCGAAAATCCGCCCGCCTGCTTGGCGTCCTTCGCCGGGGGCAGAATGAGTTTCTTCAGCGCCAGCACGACATTGTTGCCCGGCTTCACTTCTTCGAGCGGGATACCCCGGTCGATCGCCTCGCGGACGATGCGGAAGTTATTCGGGACCGAACCTGCGAAGGCGCCGCCGAGCGCGGCTTGAATATCCGTGAGGCGAAGACCCGAATCGAACATTCGCGACTCGAAGCGGTTCACGATCACTTGCGGGTTCGCGCTTTCGCCGAGACGCTCGCCGATTGCCGAGACGAGCTTCTTTGCGTGACGCAGTCCGGGGATCGTCATTTCGCTCACGATGAAAAGCTTGTTCGAGCCGAGCAGGACGCTGTCGGTCCAGGGGAACCACGTGCGCGGCATGTCGATCACGACATAGCGGAAATGCGATGAGACGAGATCGAGCAGCCGCGTCACCATCACGGGGTCGAAAGAACGCATTTCAGCGGGGCGGTTCGGCGCCGCGATGACCGAAAGGCCCGAAGCGTGATGCGTGAGCATTACTTCAAGCAGATGCCGGTCGAGACGTTCCGGGCGCGGCTCGATCTCGCTCAGGTCGAGGCGCGGCTCGATGTCGAGGTAATCCGCGACGGCGCCGTGCTGAAAATCGAGATCGACGAGACAGGTCGAAGACCCGCCGCGCGTCGAGCCCTGCAAAAGCAACGCGGATTGAATGGCGATCGAGGTGACCCCAACGCCGCCGGCCGACGGCAGGAAGGTGAAGATCTCCGCTTCGTTCGCGGACTCGCCCTGTGCCGGCTTCCTCGCCGCGCGCGCGCAAGCCCGCACGAGTTCGATTGGCGCGACCGGCTTTACAAGAAAATCCGCCACGCGAATTTGCAGCAAGCGGCGCGCAACATTCTCGTCAAAAACCTGGGTCACGACGACCGCCGGTGCGCTGCCGGGTTTCATGGTCATCCGCGACAAAGCCGCGATCTGCGCTTCGTTTGAAGCGTCGAGATCGACAATGAAGACGGCAGCGCCTTCGAGCGGCGCGTCGTCGATTTGCGTGAGATCGCTCTCCAGCATTTCGAGCGAAATTTGAAGCTGCGACGAGAACGTGTTTTCGACCATCTGCCGGAACTGTTGGTCCGACGAGATGGTGACGACGTGCGTCGTGCCGCTTTTCCTGCCGAATTCGCTCATTATTGCGTCCGCCAAATCCCCGGGCCTCTTCCCGCTTTTTCGCGGGTCTTTGTTTTGTCGGAAAGTTGTAGCGCAGGCGCCTTTCGGCAGAATGAAATTGAGAAATTGAATTGAATAGAACTTTAACGATTGTAATTACGGCGAAGAAAGAAACACCCCGCCGGCGCAAAGCGCGGCGGGGCGTAATGAATTCTCAGATATGGCGAAGCTGCTTACTTGTTTTCGCCTGCCGCCGGGCTCGTCGAAATCTCGATCGAGCTTGTGCCGAGACCGCGCGGCGGCGTGACCTTGCCTTCTTTGTAGCGCTGGATCGCCGGCTGAATTTTTTCGCCGTTGGTCAGGATCTCGCGGTTCGCGGCATGACGCGGCCACGGGTCGATGGTCTGCACCGCGATGTTGCTGGCATTCGCGTTGCTTGCCGAAAGACGAATCGCGTCGCGGCGGTCGTAATAAGTATCGGAGCACGCGCCGAGCACGAGCGAGAATGCGAGCGCAATGCCCACGGGCTTGAAGAGATTAGTTGGCATTGGCGGTGATCTCCGGGAAATCGAGCTGATGGCCGACATGGGTGCGGCGTGCCTTCGGACCGTAAAGCTTGCGCACGTCGGTCGAGGTCATTTCGTGGCGGCCGTAGAGGAAAAAATCGCTGTCGTTCGGCGGCGTGGCGTCGTCGAGCGGCGTGCGCAGCATGTCGCCGGGACGCGCCGGGCGCACGAGACGCGGTGTCACGATGATCACGAGATCGGTCTCGCGTTTCTGGAACGAAGCCGAACGAAACAGCGAGCCAAGCACAGGCACATCCGCGATCCACGGCAACTGATCGGCAGCCGTGCTGGTCTGCGATTGCAGGAGACCGGCAATCGCGAAGCTCTGGCCGTCGCGCAGTTCAATCGTGGTGCTGGCGCGGCGCACGATCAGGCTTGGCACGGCGATATTGCCGACCTGCACGACATTGGTCGGATCGAGCTGGCTGACTTCGGGCTCGATCTTGAGATTGATCAGACCCTTCGAAAGCACAGTCGGGGTAAACGCGAGACCCACGCCGAACTTCTTGAATTGAATCGTGATCTGGTTGTTCTGGGCTGCGACCGGGAACGGAAACTCGCCGCCCGCGAGGAAGCTTGCGGTGTCGCCGGAAAGCGCAACGAGGTTCGGCTCAGCCAGGCGGCGGGCAACGCCGCGCTGCTCGAGCGCGCTGATCATTGCGTCGACCTTTACGCCGCGATCGACAAGCCGGCCCAACACCGCGCCGAACGGCATCGTGCCGGAAAGCACGCCCGCGGTGCCTGCGCCAGCGATGAGATTGTTGCCGACGGCTTCCCATTGCACGCCAAGCTCGCGGCCTGCGTTGCGCGAAGCTTCGACGAAACGCACTTCGAGCATCACCTGCTGGGGCGCTGCGACGCTCACCGAATTGATAACATCGGGGCTGAACTGCCGCGCAAACTGTAACGTCTTGTCGAGGGTGACGGCATCGGCAACGACGCCGGAAAGCATGATGCGGCCATTGACGGTCGTCACACGGATCTTGGCTTCCGGATACTGGGCGCGGATCGCCGCGGCGATCGCGTTCGTGTCGTGCGATACTTCCACGTCGAACACGCCGACGAGCTGCTTGCCTTCGCCGTAGACCGAGATCCGCGTAAGACCGACCTTGCGGCCGAGCACCGAAAGCGTGCGATCCGTGAGCGGCATGACATCCGCGATTTCGGGATCGCCAACGACGACGTCATTGAAGCCGATGCTGGTGCGGATGTTCTCGGATTTCCCGATCGGAACGAGCACCTGGGATGTGCGATGATCCGGCGAGAGTTTCACAACGCGAGTTTTCGACTGCGCACGCACTTCGCTCGAGGCGATAGCCGCGAGCGGGCTCGAGAGCGCAAGCAGCGCCACCAGCCAGGAGATCGTGGCGCGCTTGAATGCTGCCAGGCCGATCAAGTTCGAGTGGATCCTGTTCACGACGAATAGCCCCTGTTGTCCGCTGCCGTTTCGGTTTAGCGGGTGACGCCCTGATTGATTGCGCTGCTGGTCAGCGTATTGACGGCTGCTTCCGCGGGAACGCTGTAGTTTTCTTTTTTCAGCCCGCGCGTCACCGTGATGGTGGAGAAGCTTCCGTTCGGTGAATTTTTCTTCTGTGTCTTGCCGAGGTCGTCGGCGGTAATCTGCCTTGACGGCTGCGCCGTGGTGTCACCGGCCTGCCGGAGCGCAAGCGTCAGCGTGCCGAGCGAAGCCGCGAGCGAAAGCTTCTGGCCTTCCGCCATCTCGACTTCCAGCGTCACCGCCTTGACGACGGCAGGCTTGTCGATGCGATCATCCGCGATCTGGTCGATGGCAAGCACACGCATATTTTGCAGAACGACGTCGGAACTGCTGTTCGTGTTCGCGCCGCGTTCGGTGGTTACGCTGCGCGTGAGAAAAATATCGACGCGGTCGCCGGGAAGCACAAAACCCGCGACACCGTCGATGTCGTTCACGCGAACCGTAACCGCCTTCTTGCCGGGCGTGAGCACGGCGGACAGCGTCGCACGCTGGCCGGGGCCGGTGATCTTCGACGCGAGAATGGGTTCGTTCTCCGCGATCGCGGTCAGCACCATGCGTTTGCCGGCCGAGATCAACGCATCGATCGAAGCGAATGCACCGTCCGGAATTGCGTTGTCGGGCCACGGCACTTCGCGAAGATTGCGCGCGTTCACCTCCGTGCCGAAACGGAGCGGCGCGGTTGCCACCACGATGGTCCGGGTTTTTACCGCGAGCGGCGCCGGAATATTTTTCAATCGAGCGTCGTTCTGACTATTCAGCCAGGACTGCGCTACGAAGACGGCGAGCGCGCCGAAAACGAGCGCAACGACGATCATGAGTACGGCGCTGATACGCAAAACAATCCACCTCGCAGCGAGAACGTGTTCTTGTTGCGTGATGAAACAACAGCCGCGTATGGATTCCGTGAAAAAAATCAGCGCATTTGATTTATAATGAAGCGCAACTGAAGCCGTATCGTTTTTGCTTTCTTACCTGCGCATTACGCCGAAGAAGAATTTCGCGCGGCGGGCGTTGGGAAAAAATTCACGATAAGAACGCCGCGTCCGCCCGTAGCCACGCCTACGCCATTCGGACGATTGCACGCATCGGCTGACGCTGTCATTTTCGCCCAAATCGGTATGGTTAATGCTGATTAACCATTTTAGATAAATGCCCCCCTCTTATGGTGAAGAGCGGGTTAATATGCGTGCGTTCGGCGGCGAACCCGATGCGGTAATTTTCGGCTTTTCCGGTCAGATTGCCTGATCTAGCAGCGTTTTCTGCGGCTTCCGAGCGTGTGCCTGTTGCGTGTGGGATGCGTGACCATGAGCCTGCCCAAGTACACTTTGATCTCGAACCCCTGGTTCGTGCCGCCGGAGAACTATGGCGACGCCTACCGGGCGCCGGTGGCACAGACGAAGTTTCCGAACCAGGGTTTCTCCGAGCTGCAGGTCGAGTTCGACCAGGCGACGCGCGCCTGCTGGTGCTTCATGAAGCCCGCCGGACGGCCCAGCTATACGCCGGGCCTGCTGCGCGATCTCGACACCCTGCAACAGGCGATCAAAAAGGAAAGTTCGGAAGCCCGCGCGAGCGGCGAACTGCCGGTCCAGTATTTCGTGCTCGGTTCCAGAATTCCCGGAATCTTCAATCTCGGTGGCGACCTCACATTGCTCGCGCGCCACATTCGCGCGCAGGACCGTCACGGGTTGATGTCGTATGCGCGGGCCTGCATCGACGTGTTGCACAGCAACACCGCCGGTCTTGACGTGCCGCTGATGACGGTCGCGCTGGTGCAGGGCGATGCGCTCGGCGGGGGGTTCGAGTCCGCCCTCGCCTGCGATTTCATCGTGGCCGAACGGCAATCGAAATTCGGCTTCCCCGAAATCCTGTTCAATCTGTTCCCGGGCATGGGCGCCTACAGCCTGCTCAGCCGCAGACTGGATGCCGCGCGCGCCGAGCGCATGATTCTTTCCGGCAAGGTTTATGACGCCGAAGAACTGTATGATCTCGGTCTGATCAACATGCTCGCCGAGCCTGGACAAGGCGAGGGAGTTTTGCGCGAGTATCTCGCCGGCCGTGGCCGTCGCTTCACGCCGCAATGCGCCGTCTATGCAGCGCGCCGCAAGGCGCAACCGCTGCCTTACGAAGAGTTGCGGGATATCGTCGAGATCTGGGTCGAAACCGCGCTGCGGCTTCAGGACATCGACTTGCGCAAGATGGAGCGTCTCGTCGCGGCGCAGGATAAGCGCAGGAACGCCGGCGGCACGTTACGCCCGGTGACGCAGGACTAGCGCCTACGCCTGCTGCGAAATGTCGACGCCGCGGTTGTCGGAGTAGGACTTCAGCGCATCGCGGACGTGGTCGAACTCGCTGCCGAGCTTGGCGAGATAGTCGGCGCCGCGCATTTCCAGTTCGCGCTCGCCGATGTGACGCCAGGACAGGCACATCTTGTAAATCCGGCGCGCACCGATATTGGCGGCTCCGCTTCGCATCGCATGAAGCTGCTCGCGGAACGCGGTGACGTCGCCTGACTTCGCCGATTTCTTCAAGTCTTCCAGCAACTCTTCGGTATCGCGGTTGAAATCCACGATCAGCTCCTCGACGAACTTCGAGCCGCCGAGCCCCTCGAGATCGGTAAGCGCGCGAAGATCGATCGAAGACGCATCCGACGATTTGAATTTCGGGTGCGACGTGATCCGTTTGACGGTTTCGCTTTCCGTGAACGCCTGCTCGTCGCTGATTTTTTTATCGACGACGATCGATTCGATGATGTTCAGAAGGCGTGCTGGCTCGATCGGCTTGATGACGCAAGCATCCATGCCGGCTTCTTCGCAACGCTGCTTGGTTTCCGGCGTTGCGTCGGCGGTAAGCGCAACGATAGGAAGTCGCGGCTTGCCGAGCGAGGCGAAGCGGTGAAGCTTGGTCGCTTCGATGCCATTCAGTACCGGCATGTTGACGTCCATCAACGCGATGTCGAAGACCTTGGCCTGCATCGCATCCAGCGCCTGCTCGCCGTTGTCCACGATGCTGACATCGTGGCCGGCGCGCTCAAGAATCTTGCCGATAACCTTCTGGTTGGTGCGGTTGTCGTCGGCAACGAGAATCGAGAGCTTGCGCATCGGACGCTCGCGTTCGATGTTGCCGTCTTCGTCGATGCCCGACGCATCGCCCGCTTTCGCGACCCGTAACGCCGCGCCAAGCAGCCGCAACTCGACCGGCCTTGCCAGTAACGACGTAAAGTCGAAACGCTTGGGCAACGGCAACATTTCAGCGCCGGCGCTGGCCGTCAGCAGAATTACGGAAACGTTGGTGCCGTTATGCATTTTATTCAGCGCGGCACCCACGGTCGCGATATCGGCCTGTAACTGCTCGTCGTCGACGATCACGATCGTGCGGCGAATACCGGAAGCTTCCGGCAACCCCAGGTGATCACAGGCCTGACCAGGCGTGCGTGCGACTTCCAGCGCGGCGCCGGAGCCGTCGAAGACGCGCTCGATTTCGCTGGCGCTGGCGTTATTGCGCGTGAGCAGGATGACGCGGGTGTCGGACAGATCCGGAATCGTGCTCTCGCCGTCGTTCGAGCAGACGCGATAGCCGAGTTCGAACCAGAACGTGCTGCCTTCGCCGAGCTTGCTGTCCACGCCGATCGTGCCGCTCTGGCGTTCGACCAGCTGCTTGACGATGGCAAGGCCAAGCCCGGTGCCGCCGAAGCGGTCGACAATGGTCTCGTCGGCCTGCGTAAAGCTCTGGAAAATCTTCTCGCGTGAGGCCTCCGCGATACCGATGCCGGTATCGGTGACCTCGAAGCGGATACGGGCCGAGCCGTCTTTTTGCTCGACCATGCCGGCGGCGATCGTGATGTTGCCGCGGTCCGTGAACTTCACGGCATTGGCGGTAAGGTTGGTCAGCACGTCATGCAGCGCACGGGAGTTTCCGTGCAACATGAACGGCACCTGCGGGGCGACATGCAGCGAGAGCCGGACGCCCTTCTCTTTTGCCTGCGCGCCCAGCATGGAGCGAACCTGCCCCATCACGCCATGCAGATCGAAATCCACCGACTGATCCGGCATCTGGCCGGCTTCGATGCGCGAATAGTTCAGAATGTCGTTGATCTGCGCGAGCAGCGCGCGCGCCGAGCCGCGAATGGTTTGCGTCATGTCGAGCTGTTCGGCGTTCAGCTTGGTATCGCGCAGCATGTCGCTCATGCCGATGACGGCGTTGAGCGGCGTGCGGAACTCATGGCTGATGCTGGCAAGGAACAGGCTCTTTGCCTTGTTCGCCTGCTCGGCTTCATTCTTCGCGGCCTGTAGTTTCTTGATGAGCGTCGCCGCATAGAGCGGGAGAATCACAAGCCCGCCAATCAGGCCGTAAGCGAGCTTGGGATGGTGCACCCAATATTCGGTGGTCGCGACCACGGCGGAGAAGCCTGCAACGGCGACCAGCATCGCACCGAACAGGTACTTGAGGCCGAAGCGGAAGCCGTTGCCGAAGATGACCCATAGATAGATCGGATAAAGCAGCGATAGCGCTTCGTCGCCTGCGTGAATGCCCCAGGACAGAAAGCCGAGATCCGAGATGAGCGCGATCACGCGCCGCGGCACGCAGACGCCCGGCTGATACAGCATGTGGGCGAGGAACGCGAAGGAGATACCGAAGAAGAGCGAGGTGAGGATCACGGCCTCGCGCGGAACGGCAACGCCGAACAGCGCAACGCCGCCGAGATAAGCGAGAATCAGCGCGCTGATGACCACGCGATTGACGACCATCTCATGTTCGCCATCCGGTCGGTTCTTCAATCGGCTCTTGAGAAAGCCGACCAGCGAAAATTTTGTCTTTACGACTGCGGTCATCGCGTAATCCTCACGCCGTTCGCGCCAGCAGGTCCTGCTGGTTGAACAGGAAAGCGAAATCTTCCGCCGGGACCGGCGGGCTGAAATAGAAACCCTGCACCTCGTCGCAACCTTCGTTGCGCACAAAAGCGAGTTGTTCTGCGGTTTCGACACCTTCGGCCATGATTTTCAGATTCAGGCTGTGACCGAGATTAATGATCGCGCGGACAATCGCGGCATCGTTCGGATCGTTATTCACGTTGCGGACGAAGCCCTGATCGATCTTCAGGCGGTCGACCGGAAGGGTCTTTACATAAGAGAGCGAGGAATAGCCGACACCGAAGTCGTCGATCGAGAACGTGATGCCCTTTTCTTGCAGGAAGCGGACATCGTTCGCAGCCGATTCCGGATTCTGCATGAGGATGCTCTCGGTGAGTTCAAGCTCCAGCGATTGCGGGTCGAGTCCGGTTTTTTCCAGCGCATCGAGGACATGGGCGCGGATGTCCTGCTTGCGGAACTGAACCGGCGAAAGGTTCACGGCCATGCGGAAGCCGGGGTGATCTTTCGCCCAGATTTTCGCCTGCTCGCAGGCCTCGATCAGCACCCATTCGTTGATCGGAACGATCAGGCCGTTTTCTTCCGCGAGCGGCAGGAATTCGGCGGGGCGCACGAGACCAGAACCCGGACGGCGCCAGCGCAATAGCGCTTCGGCGCCGATAATCTGGCCGGTGCGAAGGTCGATCTGCGGCTGGTAGTTGAGCAGGAACTGCTTCTTGGCAAGCGCCTGACGCAGATCGCTTTCGAGCACGATGGCTTCACGAGCGATCGTATGCATGTCGGATGCGAATACGCGCCAGGCGTTCCGGCCTTGAGCCTTCGCCTGATACATCGCAAGGTCGGCGTTCTTCAGCAGCGCATCGACATCGACGCCGTCGGTCGGATGCACGGTGATACCGATGCTCGCCGTGGTGCTGATTTCCTGGCCTTCGAGTTCGAAGGGCTGCTCGAGCGCCTTGATGATCTTTTCGGCGAGCGTGACCGCGTCATCGGTTCGGCCGATTTCAGTTTGCAGGATGGCGAATTCGTCGCCGCCGAGCCGCGCGACCGTGTCGGTCTCGCGAACGGCGCTGCACAGACGCTGCGACACGGCTTTCAGCAACTGGTCGCCCTGATGATGACCGAGAACGTCGTTGACGCCTTTGAAGCGGTCGAGATCGAGCAGCAGCAACGCGAACTGCTTGTCGCCGCGGCGCGTGCGCGCAATCTGCTTGCGCACGCTGTCATGGAAATACGTGCGGTTCGGCAGGCCGGTGAGCGGGTCGTGATGCGCGAGGTGGTGGAGATGCTCTTCCGCCTGCTTGCGCTCGGTAATGTTGAGCGAGGTCGTGAGCACGTTGATGACTTTGCCGGCGCGGTCGCGCAGCGGCGATTTCGTGGTCAGAAAGACGTGGCGGTTGCCGGCGCGGTCCACGATCTCTTCTTCATAGCTCGGCAGACCTTTGCCGTTCTCGAAGACGACGCGATCGAGGCCCGCTGTCTGCGGCCCGAAATTCGCACCGAAAATCTCGGCCGCGGTTTTGCCGCTCGCCTGCGCCGCGTCGACGCCATAGAAATTCGCCGTGAAGGCATTGAGAAATACGCAGCGTCCGTCCTTGTCGGTCGCGGAAATCAGCGCAGGCACGGTGTCGATGACCTGCGCCAGGCGCTCGCGGCTGTCGCGAAGCATTTCCTTGCGGAAGCGCTCCGAGTCCATCAATTCGCGCTCAAGCTCCGTCGCACGGCTCTTGATGACCAGCTGCTGCTTGCGAAGCTGAAGGAGGTTGCGCGCACGGGTCAGAAATTCATGGTGGTCGACCGGGCTCTGCAAGAAATCGGTTGCGCCGGCTTCCAACGCATTGATCCGGTGCGAGCGCTCTTCGTAGACCGTAATCACGACCGCCGGGACATCGGCACATTCCGGAAGCTGGCGGAAGCGGCGCACGAATTCGGCGCCGTCCATATTCGGCATTTTGTAGTCGGTGACGACGAGATCCGGCGTATTATCCTTCAGCCACTCGATCGCTTCGGCCGGATCGCCGAACGCACGCACGGCCACGCCTTCTTCGATCGAAGTGGCGAGCTTCGCAAAGATGTTGCGGTTCGTAATCCGGTCATCGACAATAACGATCAGCGACATTTCCCGAGCGCAATCCCCTGGCGTCGCCGCATTCTCGCGGCTAGACTTTTATTAGGCCGCATCGCGTCTCGCATTCCTTCTCCGCTTGCGAACGCTATGCGCCGAGATTTTTCTAGCAATGATTGTTGAAGAAGCTGCTAACTGCGCAGCTACGATTTATTAGCGTTGTTGCTGTCCGGATTGGGGACTCCGGTAACGATTCCAGATTCGTTAAGGCTAACGAAGCGTTGCCGGAAAAAGGAAAACTCCCCGCCTTTGCGGCGGGGAGTCTCTATATATACGCATATGGACGAAGGAGCGCTTAGCGGCCGCGTATCTCACCCGGCAGGATCGGACCGAAGAAGCCCCGGTTATCGTCCTTTGCGTTGCGCTTGATCATTTACTGTTGCCCGGCCGGGAAGAAGTCCGTCGCGCTAGCGGTGATCTTGAAGCCGACATCGCCTTCCCCCGGGCTATTGCGCTGCTTCCCTCATCCGCCGCTCAGCGCGGCTTCTATGTTTTTTGCGAGATTGACGAGACGCGGCCCGATCTCCCCTTCGAGCTTCTCCCGCGACGTTTGATAGATATTGGCGCCGCAGTTGAATGCGAACACGCCCGATTCATCCGGCGGAATGAGCGGCACGCCGACGGCGTAGACGTCCTTCTCCCACTCGCCGAACGATGTCGTGAAACCGCGCTCCGCGAGATCGCGGATCGCTTTTTCAATACCGGCCTTCACCTGGTTCCAGTTCTCTCCCGCGTGGCGCTTGATATGGCCCATGAGCCAATCGCGCTCGTCTTCGGGCAACGCCGCGACCAGCGCGCGGCCCATCGCGGTCGTCGAGATCGGAATGCGCGAGCCGAGGTTGAGGCGCAGCAATCCATCCGACTTCGAGCGGCAATGCTCGATATAAATCAGATGCATGCGGTCGCGGCTGCCAAGCGCGACGGAAGCACCGGCGTAATTCGCAAATTCCTGCATTTGCTTCCGCGCGACCTGGCGAATGCGCAGGTTCGCAAGCGTGGAATAGCCGATCGAAAGCGCGGCCGGGGCGAGCGAATATTTTCCGAGCCGCTCGACATGCGTGAGATAGCCGAGTTTGGTGAGCGTGTACGTCAATCGCGAGATCGTGGTCTTCGGCAGACCCGTGCGTTCGGCGATTTCGTTATTGCCGAGCAGCCATTCGCCCGGCGTGAAAGCCCGCAGCACGTCCAGACCGCGCGCCAGCGCCACGACGAACTTGCGGTCGTTCCCTTCGTCGAGTTCGGTGAACTGACTATCGGTACGCTTTGCTGCTGCACCCGGACTATGCACGCCTAAGCCCCTGCTCTTATGCGCGAACCTGATTGACTTCGATGGCACCACTTTCTAGCTTTCCCGTCAACAATGCAGAACAAGGTTCCGCGTAGCGGAATTGCCCTTTGGGTGCTGCAACAGTGTGTTGAGTGGAGAGTGGCTCGCCGCGCAGCGAAAATCCGCTACGCTTCAGCCAAGAAGAAACGCCTAGGAATTAAGGAAAATAGAGTGAGCGAACCCGTTACGCTGCGCCGCGAAGGCGCAATTGCCGTTATCACCGTCGACAACCCGCCCGTGAACGCGCTGAAACACGCCGTGCGCGCGGGCTTGCAAAAACTTTTCAAGGAAGCGGACGCAGACGCGAGCGTGCAGGCGATCGTGCTCACTTGCGCGGGCCGCACCTTCATCGCGGGCGCCGACATCACCGAGTTCGGTAAGCCGCCGATGGCCCCTTCCCTGATCGAAGCAATCACCGACATCGACAATGTATCGAAGCCGACGATTGCCGCGATTCACGGCACCGCGCTCGGCGGCGGCTTGGAAGTCGCGCTCGGCTGCAATTATCGCGTGGCGAGCAAAGACGCGAAGCTCGGTCTTCCGGAAATCAAACTCGGACTCATCCCCGGCGCCGGCGGCACGCAACGTCTGCCGCGCCTGATCGGCGTCGAGAAGGCGCTGCCGATTATTCTTTCCGGCAACCCGATCGGCGCGAGCCAGGCGCTGAAAGATGGCCTTGTCGATGAAATCATCGAGGGCGACCTGACCGCGGGCGCAATCGCTTTTGCAAAGAAAGCGGTTGCGGAAAAGATGCCGCTCAAGCGCGCGAGCAGGCTGGACGAAAAACTCGCTGACATTCGCAAAAACCCCGACCAGTATAATGAGATCGCCGCCAAAGCAGTGGGGCGCAACAAGGGGCTGAAAGCGCCGATGGCCGCGGTGGAAGCCGTGAAATGGACGCTCGACGTGCCGTTCGAAGAAGCGATCAAGCGCGAGCGCAACAAATTCATCGAGCTGCTGGTCACCGAGGAATCGAAGTCGCAGCGCCATGCGTTCTTCGCCGAGCGCGAAGCAACCAAAGTGCTCGACATGCCGGCTGGCACGAAGGCGCGCGACGTGAAGCAGGCCGCCGTGATCGGCGGCGGCACCATGGGCGGCGGCATTGCGATGTGTTTCGCAAATGCCGGCATTCCGGTGACGCTGATCGAAACCACCGACGAGTTCCTGAAGAACGGCCTCGCAAAAATCCGCACCAATTACGAAAACACCGCGAAGCGCGGCGGCATGACCGAAGCCGATGTTGAAAAGCGTATGTCGCTCATCAACGGCGTCGTCGGCCTCGAAGGCACCAAAGATGCCGACATGGTGATCGAGGCCGTGTTCGAGGAAATGGGCCTGAAGAAAGAAATCTTCGGCAAACTGGACAAGATCACGAAAAAGGGCGCGATCCTCGCCACCAACACCTCCACGCTGGACGTGAACGAAATCGCAAACTCCACTTCGCGTCCGCAGGACGTGATCGGGATGCACTTCTTCAGCCCGGCGAACATCATGAAGTTGCTCGAGATCGTGCGCGGCGAAAAGTCGGCGTTCGATGCGATCCAGACCGCGATCACGGTCGGCCGTAGGATCGCGAAAGTGCCCGTGATTGTCGGGGTTTGTTACGGCTTTGTTGGCAATCGCATGCTGCATCGCCGGGGCGTGCAGGCGGATCGGCTCGCACTCGAAGGCGCGCTGCCGCAGGAAGTGGATGCTGCCACGCTCGAATTCGGGTTCCCGATGGGTCCGTTCGCGATGGGCGATCTTGCCGGCATCGATGTCGGCTGGCGCATCCGCCGCGCACGCGGCGAGCGTAACGAAGTCGCAGACACGCTCGCCGAAGCCGGACGCTTCGGCCAGAAGACCGGCAAGGGCTACTATATATATGAGAAGGGCTCGCGCACGCCGATCCCGGACCCGGAGGTCGAGAAGATCATTCTCGATGCGAGCGCGAAAAAAGGCATCACGCGCCGTCCGATCTCCAAGCAGGAGATCATCGAGCGCACGATCTATCCGATGATCAATGAAGGCGCGCGCATCCTTGAAGAAGGCATCGCGTCCCGCCCTGGCGATATCGATGTGATCTGGCTCTATGGCTATGGCTGGCCGGTATGGCGCGGCGGCCCGATGCATTACGCGGACACCGTTGGCCTCAAACATGTGCGCGATCGTCTCGCGCATTACGCGAAAGAAAGCGGCGACGAGTCGCTGCGGCCCGCGAAGCTGCTCGATCGGCTCGCTAACGAGGAAAAACATTCGCTTCGTTAGCCTCCGAGTTGAAGAAGGCCTCATGACATACAGCCGCCCCTACCCTTGGGAGAAATCCTACCCGGCAGGGGTCGATTGGGCGGCTCCAGTCCGCGCCGGCACGGTCAATGAACTCTTCGACCGTGCCGTCGCCACTTATGCAGACAGCTTTGCGCTCGAATATCGCGACCGGCGCACGACCTATAAAGAGCTTAGCGATCTCGTTTCACGGGCGGCGGCTGGATTGACCTCGCTCGGCGTGAAACCGGGAACGGCGGTCGGCCTCTATCTTCCGAATACGCCGGCACATCCGATCCTGTTCTTCGCGGTGCTCAAATGCGGCGGCCGGGTCGTGCATATGTCGCCGCTGGATGCCGAGCGCGAGCTTGCGCATAAGCTCAAAGACTCCGGCGCACGCATCATGGTGACGACCAACTTTCCCGGCATGGTCACGCGCGCCTTGAAGCTGGATGCCGAAGCGCTGCTCGATCATCTGATTATTGGCGACGACGCCGAATTCGGCCCCGCGCCGATTCAATACGATCCGATTCCGGCCAACGGCCGCTCGATCACTTTGAAAAACCTGCTCACCCTCGCCCCGCCTCCGGCCGCGTGGCCGGAAGTAAACGAGAACGACATCGCGCTTCTGCAATACACCGGCGGCACCACGGGACTGCCCAAAGGCGCGATGCTGCTGCATCGCAATCTCACCGCGACCAACTCGATGTATCGCAACTGGGCCGAGGCGCAGCGCGACGTGAAATCCGGCGAGAAGGTCATCCTCTGCCTGCCGCTGTTTCATATCTATGCGCTGAGCTCGGTGTTCCTGCGCGCGATCGACCAGGGCAACGAGTGCATGCTGCGCCCGCGCTTCGATGTCGAAACCACGTTCCGCGACATCGAAGAAAAGAAAGCGAATTATTTTCCGGGCGTGCCCACCATGTGGATCGCGCTCGTCTCCTCGCCCGGTCTCGAGAAACGCGATCTTTCTTCGCTCTCGATGTGCGCTTCCGGTGGTGCGCCGTTACCGGTCGAGATCTTCGAGCGCTTCAAGAATATCACCGGCATTTCGCTGCGCGGCGGCTGGGGCATGACCGAAACCGCGCCGGCCGGCACCAACCAGCCTTATGACGGCGACATCCCGCCCGGCACCATCGGCCTGCCGTTGCCGGGTTTGATCATGGATATCGTCGCGCTGGACGAGCCCACGCGCATTCTTCCTTTCAATGAGACCGGCGAGATGCGCATCAAGGGCCCGAATGTTTTCGCGGGGTACTGGAACAAGCCGGAAGAAACCAAGGCCGCGTTCGTCGAGGACGGATATTTCCTGACCGGCGACATCGGCTACATGGACGAAAACGGCTGGCTGTTTCTTGTCGACCGCAAGAAGGACATGATCATCTCGGGAGGCTTCAACGTCTATCCGAGCGTGCTCGAACACGCGCTGTTCGAGCATCCCGACATCGAGGGCGTCATCGTGATCGGCGTGCCGGACGACTATCGCGGCGAAGCCGCCAAAGCCTTCATTAAAATGCGCGCGGACGCACCGCCGCTGACGCTCGACGCGGTGCGCGACTTTCTCGCCGACAAAGTCGGCAAGCACGAAATGCCCGCAGGCATCGAACTTCGCGACGCGCTTCCGATGACTTCGGTCGGCAAGCTCTCGAAGAAAGAGCTTGTCGCGGAAGAACGCCGCAAATACCAATCTATAAAGCAACAAAATCCGCCCGCTAGTGCGGGCGCAGTCAAACAGTGAGGAAATAGAAATGCGCGAGGCCGTCATCGTTTCCACCGCCCGCACCCCGATCGGCAAAGCCTATCGCGGCGCGTTCAACAATACCGAAGGCGCGACCTTGTACGGCCACGCCATCGAACATGCCGTGAAGCGCGCGGGCCTCGACGGCGCCGAGATCGAAGACGTGGTGATGGGCACCGCGCTTCAGCAAGGCACGACCGGCGGCAATATCGCGCGCAAGGCGCTCCTTCGCGCCGGGCTTCCGGTAGCGGTCGCGGGCACCACGATCGACCGGCAGTGCGCGTCCGGTTTGCAGGCGATCGCGCTGGCCGCGCGTTCGGTGATTTTCGACGGTGTCGAGATCGCGGTCGGCGGCGGCGGCGAGTCGATCAGTCTCGTGCAGAACGAGCACATGAATATGTTTCATGCGGTCGACCCCGAACTGAAGAAGATCAAGAATGACGTCTACATGCCGATGCTGGACACCGCCGAAGTCGTGGCCAAGCGCTACAACATTTCGCGCGAGCAGCAGGACGAATATTCGCTGGAAAGCCAGCGCCGCACCGCGAGCGCGCAGCAGGGCGGACGCTTCAAGGAAGAAATCGCGCCGATCTCGACCAAGATGGCGGTGATGGACAAAGCGACCAAGGAAGTTTCATACAAGGATATCACCCTGTCGCAGGACGAAGGCCCGCGCCCCGAAACGACCGCGGAGGGTCTGGCATCGTTGAAGCCGGTGCGCGAAGGCGGCTCCGTCACCGCCGGTAACGCGAGCCAGCTTTCGGATGGTGCGAGCGCCGCCGTCATCATGAGTGCGGAGACCGCGGCCAAGAAGGGCCTCAAGCCGATGGGCATCTTCCGCGGCTTCGTCGCGGCGGGCTGCGAGCCCGACGAGATGGGCATCGGGCCCGTCTATGCGATCCCGCGCCTGCTCAAGCGTCACGGCCTCAAGATCGACGACATCGACATCTGGGAATTGAACGAAGCCTTCGCGGTGCAGGTGATCTATTGCCGCGACAAGCTCGGCATCGATCCAGAAAAGCTGAACGTCTCGGGCGGCTCGATCGCGGTCGGCCATCCTTACGGCATGACCGGCGCGCGGCTTACCGGCCATGTGCTGATCGAAGGCAAGCGCCGCAAGGCGAAGTACGGCGTCGTCACGATGTGCGTCGGCGGCGGCATGGGTGCCGCAGGCCTGTTCGAAATCCAGTAACGCGGGAGGCTCGCGATGGATCTGAACTTCACCAAGGAAGAAAACGCATTCCGCGATGAAGTGCGCGACTTCTTCAGAAAAAACGTACCGGCCGACACGAAGAAAAAATTGATCGAAGGCCGCAAGCTCGACAAGGCCGATATCGTCAACTGGCAGCGCATCCTGAACAAGAAGGGCTGGGCGGTTCCGAACTGGCCGAAGGAATACGGCGGCACCGGCTGGACGGCGGTGCAGAAATACATCTTCCTCGAAGAATTACAGCGCGCGCCCGCGCCGGACCCGCTCCCGTTCGGCGTCAGCATGGTCGGCCCTGTCATCGCCGCCTTCGGCAACGAGCAGCAGAAGAAGCACTTCCTGCCGCGCATCGCGAACATCGACGACTGGTGGTGCCAGGGCTTCTCGGAGCCGGGCGCGGGCTCCGACCTCGCCGGCCTCTCCACCAAAGCCGTGCGCGAAGGCGATCACTGGATCATCAACGGCCAGAAGACCTGGACCACGCTTGCGCAATATGCCGACTGGATTTTCGTGCTCGCGCGCACCGACTTCAAGGCGAAGAAACAGGAAGGCATTTCCTTCATCCTTTGCGACATGAAAACGCCGGGCATCACCGTGCGGCCGATTCAATTGATCGACGGCGGCAAGGAAGTGAACGAGGTCTTCTTCGATAATGTGAAGGTGCCTTACGAAAATCTTGTCGGTCAGGAAAATCGTGGCTGGGACTATGCGAAATTCCTGCTCGGCAACGAGCGCACCGGCATCGCACGCGTCGGCATCTCCAAGGAACGCATTCGCCGCCTGAAGGAGTTGGCGAAGCTCGAACTCTCCGGCGGCAAGCCGATGATGGAAGACCCACGCTTCCGCGCGAAAATCTCGCAGATCGAAGTAGAGCTGAAAGCCTTGGAGATGACGCAGATGCGCGTCGTCGCCGCTGAAGGCAAACGCCGCGACAACAAGCCGGATCCGGCCTCTTCCATTCTCAAAATCAAAGGCTCGGAGATTCAGCAGACCATCACCGACCTCCTGATGGAAGTGGTCGGCCCCTTCGCGCTGCCGTTCGCCGACGAAGACGACGCCGGTTCGAACGAACTTCCGGTCGGACCGGACTATGCCGGCCCGCTCGCGCCTAACTATTTCAACTATCGCAAGGTTTCGATCTACGGCGGATCGAACGAAATTCAGAAGAACATCATCGCGAAAGCGATCCTCGGTCTCTAACGGCCGAGGCGGGGGAAACAGAAAGACACGCGTATGGATTTCGAGTTTTCAGAAGAGCAGCAGCTCCTCAAAGACAGCATCGAAGGTCTGCTCGGCGACAAATACGGCTTCGAGCAGCGCAAGAAGATTC
This sequence comes from Hyphomicrobiales bacterium, assembly GCA_016713235.1. Classification (GTDB taxonomy): domain Bacteria; phylum Pseudomonadota; class Alphaproteobacteria; order Rhizobiales; family Xanthobacteraceae. The sequence continues at coordinate 474,489 of JADJPN010000001.1, forward strand.
TCGAAAGCGCGGACGGCTGGAGCCGCGAGATCTGGAAACAGTTTGCCGAGCTCGGCATTCTCGGCCTGCCTTTCGCCGAAGAGCATGGCGGCATCGGCGGCGGTCCGGTCGAAACCATGATCGTGATGGAAACCATCGGCAAGGCACTCGTGCTCGAGCCTTACCTGCCGACGGTGGTGCTCGCCGGCGGCTTCATCCGCCATTTCGGCACCGACGCGCAGAAGAACAAGTATCTGCCGCAGATCGCCGAAGGAAAGATCACCGGCGCGTTTGCGCATACCGAGCGGCAATCGCGCTACGATCTCTTCGACGTGAAAACGACGGCGAAGGCGTCCGGCAACGGCTTTACGCTCGATGGCGCAAAAAGCGTCGTGTTGAACGGCGATCAGGCCGACTTCATCATCGTCACCGCGCGCATTTCGGGAAACCCGCGCGACAAGGATGGCCTCGGCCTCTTTATCGTGGACGCGAAGGCGAATGGCGTTTCGCGCCGCGGCTATCGCACGGTCGATGGGCTTACCGCGGCCGAAATCCAGCTCTCCGGCGTGAAGGTCGAGGCGGACGCGGTGATCGGCAAGCCCGGCACGGCTTATCCGCTGATCGAACAGATCGTCGATGACGGCATCGCCGCGCTCTGCGGCGAAGCGGTCGGCGTGTTCTCGTCACTCACGGAATCGACCACGGATTACCTGCGGACCCGCAAGCAGTTCGGCGTCAATATCGGCTCGTTCCAGGTGCTGCAGCACCGCAACGTCGAAATGTTGATCGCCGCCGAACAGGCAAAGAGCATGACGTTCCTCGCGACCATGATGGTCAACGAGACCAACGCCGTGGAGCGCCGCAAAACCATGGCCGCAGCCAAGACGCAGATCGGCCGCTCGGCACAGTTCGTGGGCGAACAGGCGATCCAATTGCATGGCGGCATCGGCATGACGATGGAATTGAAGGTCGGGCACTGGTTCAAGCGCGCGACGGCTATCGACATCCAGTTCGGCGACGCCGATTATCACCTCGAACAATTCGGAAATATGGGCGGGTTCGAAACCGCCGCGCAAGGGAAAGAGTAAGGGAGAGAAACGATGTTCATTCCGTTGTCGCCCAAGGCGGCCGAATACAAGAAAAAGTCGCCGCCTTCATGGACGAGCACGTCTATGCGGCGGAGCCGATCTATGCGCGCCAGCTCGACGAACAGGGCGACCGCTGGAAAAGCCCGCCGATCATGGACGAATTGAAGAAGAAAGCGCGCGCGCAAGGGCTCTGGAATCTCTTTCTGCCGAAGGCCGAACATAAAGACGGCATGACCAACTACGAGTACGGCCAGATCTGCGAAATCATGGGCCGCTCGCCGATCGGGCCGGAGGCGTTCAACTGTTCAGCGCCGGACACCGGCAACATGGAAACGATCCTTCGCTACGGCACGAAGGAGCATCACAAGGAATGGCTCGAGCCGCTCCTGGACGCGAAGATCCGCTCCTGCTTCGCGATGACCGAACCCGCGGTCGCCTCGTCGGACGCCACCAACATCCAGTCCGATATCAGGCGAGACGGCGATTACTACGTCATCAACGGCCGCAAGTGGTGGACCTCGGGCGCGAACGATCACCGCTGCAAGATCGCGATCTTCATGGGCCAGACCGACCCGAAGGCGGAGTTGCACAAGCGCCAGTCGATGGTCCTCGTTCCGATGGATACGCCGGGCGTGAAGGTGCTGCGTCACCTGAACGTGTTCGGCTACGACGACGCGCCGCACGGCCATGCCGAAGTCGACTTCAAGGACGTGCGCGTGCCGGTTTCGAACATTCTGCTTGGCGAAGGCCGCGGGTTCGAAATCGCACAAGGCCGTCTTGGGCCGGGCCGCATCCATCACTGTATGCGCGCGATCGGCTCCGCCGAGCGTGCGCTGGAAGCGATGTGCCAGCGCGCGGTGACGCGCACCGCGTTCGGCAAGAAGATCGCCGAGCACAGCGTCAATCGCCACTGGATCGCGGAATCGCGCATGGAAATCGACCAGGCACGGCTGCTCACGCTCTATGCCGCGCACAAGATGGACGAGCTCGGCAACAAGGAAGCCCGCGCGGAAATCGCGATGATCAAGGTGGTGGCGCCGAACATGACGCAGAAGGTGGTCGACCGCGCGATCCAGATGCACGGCGGCGCCGGCGTCTCGCCGGACTTCCATCTGGCCAAAGCCTGGGCCGGCAACCGCACGCTGCGTCTGGCCGACGGTCCGGACGAGGTGCACCGCGAGACCATCGCCAAGATGGAGCTTCGCAAGTACACGGCGAGCAGCGGCAACGCGCGCTGATCGCTTCGGTCCTGATTTAAGGCGATCGATGCCCGGCCTCGTGCCGGGCATTTTCTTTTCTCGGCCGCCCTCTCAAATTTCTTGACTTTTCGCCAATCTATGATTACATTCCTATTCGTTCCGGCTCACGAGGGGCATGTCGCGCGGCGTGTTCGAGGTGCGGGCCGGAAGCGGTGGCTGCGTCGTGGAGCGTAACGCACTCTCTGCGCAGCGGCTCAAGTCGCACGGTTCCGGCGAGCCTTCCGCTCGCCACAAGGACCTTCTTTGGCGGCTTCGTTCGGGCGCGTGCCAACGCGTTTGACGGCGAAGCCGAGGAGATCCGTCAGCGGAGGATAATAGGTAAGTCCTCCGGGGATCGTGCGAAGCAGGCCGTAACCCATCCGCGTGCGGGACGCCGGGATTTTACCGGCACCGCCTGACGACGACGCGTCTGCACTACTTCTTCCCACAACGTGCAGGCGGTCATGCGGGACTGGAAAGTCCCGGCGTCCCCACCGCCCTCTGTTCTGGAGGGCGCTGAAAAACTCGGCTCTCGCGAGCGCGGGAATAATTTACGCTGTTTGAAATTCGGCTGTTTGAAATTCGAATGAAGCAATAGTTACGGCGCGATCGTCACGCCGCCATCGACCACGATTACCTCGCCGGTAATGTAGCTCGCAGCGGGTGAGGCCAGAAACGCCGCGACGCCGCCGATTTCATGCGGCTCGCCGAGCCGCCGCAGCGGCGTCTTCGTTTCGCGATCCTTGCGGAGCTGTTCGTTCTCCCAGAGTGCCTTGGCAAAATCGGTCTTGATCAGGCCCGGCGCGATGCAGTTCACGCGGATGTTTTTGTGTCCCCACTCCTGCGCATAGTTACGCGCGAGCGCGAAATCCGCGGCCTTCGAAATTCCATAGGTGCCGATCATCGGCGATGCGCGCAAACCGCCGCTCGCCGACACGATGATGATCGAACCGCCGCCCTGCTTCGCCATATCGGGAATCGCGAGATTGCAGAGCCAGACATTGCTCTTCACGTTCGAGCCCATGATCTTGTCGAATGCCTCGTCGGAGATGTCTACCATCGGGCCGAACGCCGGATTGACCGCCGCGTTGCAGACCAGAATGTCGATGCGACCGTATTTTTCCTTGGTGCCTTTGACGAGGGCTTCGACCTCATTCTTGCGGGAGATGTTGCATGGGATCACCGCCGCCTCGCCGCCGTCGGCGCGGATCGCTGTGGCAACCTCCTCGCACGCCTCCGCCTTGCGGGACGACACAACGACCTTGGCGCCGAGGCCGGCCATGATTTCCGCAATCGAGCGGCCGATGCCACGGCTCGAGCCCGTAATCAGCGCAACCTTGCCCGCGATATCGAATGGCGATTTCATCATCCGTCCCCCATGCCTACGCATAGGATTCAATCAGTTTGACGTGTCTTGTCCACTTGCAAGGACAGCGTGCCGCAAGGCGGCAGGTTGTGATGGCGAGGCTTCGCCGGTACTCTTGAACGCAACGAAAGCCTTCGGGGGAAGGGACTGAAATGCGCAATCTGCATCGAAAATTTGGCGCGGCTGCGCTTGGTCTTGCATTGATCGCCTTGAGCCCGTCGAGTGCCACGGCCGCCGAAATGAACGGCGCCACGCTCGGTCTTGTCTGGGCGCTGCCCTTTGCCGGCATTCTGCTTTCGATCGCACTGTTTCCGCTGATCGCGCCGCACTTCTGGGAACATCACTTCGGAAAAATATCGGCGTTCTGGGCCGCGCTCGTGATCATTCCGCTTGCGCTGATTTTCGGCCCGATGCCCGCGGTTCATGCGCTCTCGCACACCGCCTTCCTCGAATACATCCCGTTCATTCTTCTGCTGCTTGCGCTGTTCACGGTGGCGAGCGGTGTTGTGGTTTCAGGCAATCTGCACGGCTCCCCCACGACCAATACTGCGATCCTCGGAATCGGCACGGTGCTTGCGAGCATCATCGGCACCACGGGCGCGTCGATGGTTCTGATCCGGCCGATCATGCGCGCGAACGACAACCGCAAGCACAACGTTCATGTAATCGTTTTCTTCATCTTCCTCGTCTCCAATATCGGCGGCTCGCTCACGCCGCTTGGTGACCCCCCGCTATTCCTCGGCTTCTTGCGCGGCGTCGACTTCTTCTGGACGACGACGCATTTGCTTCCCGAAACGCTGTTCTGCGCGACGCGTCTGAAGCTCGGCACGATTTCAGTGCTCGGCACCGAAATCGCGGTTCAGAATCTCCTGCGCGACATCACGATGATCGTGGTGACCTTGATTTCACTTTGGCTAACACCGAAATCGAGCCACCAGGCAAACGGCTTTTCCTGGGGACCCATTCAGGAGGTCGCTAAACTGTTCGCGGGCATCTTCATCACGATCATTCCGGTGCTCGCGATGCTGCAAGCCGGCCGCAATGGCGCGTTTGCGCCGCTAGTCGCGCTCGTTACGAACGCTGACGGCAGCGCGAACAACATCGCCTATTTCTGGCTGACCGGCGTGCTTTCGTCGTTCCTCGATAACGCACCGACCTATCTCGTCTTCTTCGAACTCGCTGGCGGCGACCCCAAAACATTGATGACGAGCGGAGCGCTTACGCTGACAGCGATCTCGGCGGGCGCAGTGTTTATGGGCGCGAACACTTATATCGGCAACGCACCGAACTTCATGGTCTATGCGATCGCGCGTAACGGCGGCGTCAAGATGCCTAGTTTCTTCGGCTATATGCTGTGGTCGGGGCTGATCCTGATTCCGCTCTTTATCGTGGCTACGTTCCTGTTCTTCTAGCCGTCACGGCCGCATCGCCGTCGCGCGGAAGCCCGGTTTTCTGAGTTTCGCGGAAAGATTCGCGAACTCGCAGAGCAAGGGCGCGTGTTGCGCGGGTCGATGATTTCTTCGGCCATGAAGGTTTCGGCGGTGCGGAACGGCGAGCGGTAGCGGTTCAAGCGCTCTTCGATCTCGGAAAGCAGCTGTTTCGGATCTGACGAAGCTTCGAGATCCGAACGATACGCCGCTTCGATGCCACCCTCGATCGGGAGCGAACCCCAGTCGCCCGAAGGCCAGGCATACCGGTAGTGCAGCCGCGTGTGGTTCATGTGTCCCGCACCGGCGACGCCGAAGCTCTTTCGGACCATGATCGAGCATTGCGGCACTTCGCTTTGATACATCGCAGCCAACGCCTTCGCGCCGGAACGAATGGTCCCGGCCTTCTCGGCGTCCGGCCCAATGATGAACCCGGGCACATCGACGAAGTTCACGATGGGCAAATGGAAGGTGTTGGCAAGATCGATAAAGCGCTCCGCTTTTCGCGCGGCGTCCGCGGTCCAGGCTCCGCCATAGAAAAATGGGTCGCTGGCCATAACCGCCACCGGCCAACCGTCGAGCCGCGCCAGCGCGGTAATGACCGGCCCGCCGAACTTGCGCGACATCTCGAACAGCGAATCCTTGTCCACGATTGCGTTCAGAACTTTCCGCATGTCGTAGACCTTGCGGCGATCGCGCGGCACCGCGGACAGCAATAGCTCTTCCTTGCGGGCGGGATCGTCACTTGGCACCACGCGTTCGGACAGCTCATCGACCGACGACGGCAGATAGGAGAGAAATTTCCGGGCTCGCGTGAATGCCTCGTCTTCGCTCGCTACGACATCGTCGACCGCGCCGGCTTTGGCGTGAATAGCAGCGCCACCGAGTTCTTCCTTTGTCATCGTAATGCCGGTGCGTGCGACTACCGGCGGGCCCGCGATGAACATTTGCGAAATGCCCTGTACCATCACCGAGTAGTGGCTCGACACGAGACGCGCCGCGCCGAGCCCCGCGACCGAGCCCAGACCCAAAGACACCACCGGAACGGTGCCGAGATTCTTCACGACCCAATCCCAGCCCGGATTATGCGCAAGATATGTATAGCCGAGCACCTCGATCGTCTTGACCGAGCCGCCGCCGCCCGTGCCATCGATAAGGCGCACGATTGGCAGACGAAGTTCATGCGCCATCTGCTCGGCATGGACCTGCTTTTGCATGATTGCGGCATCGCCCGCTCCGCCGCGCACGGTGAAGTCGTCGCCGCCAACCACGACCGCGCGCGCATCGATCTTGCCGCGTCCAAGCACGAAGTTCGCCGGCTGAAAGTCGAGAAGTTCGCCTTTCTCGTTGTATCTTCCCTTGCCGGCGATGGCGCCGACTTCGTGAAAACTGCCCTTGTCGAGCAGCCGCTCGATACGCTCGCGCACGGTTAGCTTTCCGGCATCGCGATGGCGTTTCACCTTTTCCTCGCCGCCCATTTTCATGGCGAGTTCTTCGCGGCGGCGAAGCTCTTCGAGTTCTTTTTCCCAGCTCATTTTCTTTTCCGTCGCGGCTTCACAGAAATGGCGCGTCGCAAGAATGCTGCAAGCCTACTTCATCCGCCACGGGAAATCTAAAATGGCCGAATTCGAAGTTCGCTCGGATATCGCCGGCATGGTGCGGAGCATCGAAGTGTCCGTCGGCGGCAGGATCGAGCGTGGCGGCGCGCGGCTCATCCTGGAGGCGATGAAGATGGAAGCTCCCCGGGCTCGTTCCGCAGGGCGGGAAAGTGAAAACGCTGCTCGTGGAAGAAGGCGCGGTCTATCGCGCCAGCTTGCTAATGTGCGACGCCGAGATAAGCCTGCCGCACGCCGTCGTCATGCAGCAACTTCTCGCCTGTGCCGGAGAGCACGATGCGGCCGTTTTCGATCACGTATCCACGGTCGGCGAGCTTCAGGGACATCGCGACATTCTGTTCGACGAGCAGCACCGTGAGCCCAGTCTCACGCAAATTGCGGATGGTCTGAAAAAGCTCCTGCACCAGCGCCGGCGCGAGACCGAGCGAAGGCTCGTCGAACATAATGAGTTCGGGCTGGCCCATCAGGCAGCGGCCGATCGCAAGCATCTGCTGCTCGCCGCCAGACATCGTGCCCGCGAACTGCTCGCGGCGCTCGGCAAGCCGCGGAAACAGCGAATAAACGCGCTCGATCTCGGAGTTCATTTTTGCGCGAGCGCGCGACAACAGCGCGCCCATCTCCAAATTTTCCTGCACGGTGAGCGACGGGAAAATCTGACGGCCCTCGGCGACCTGGCCAATGCCGAGATTGCAGACGACGTAGCTCGGCTTACCGGTGATGTCTTCGCCCTTGAAGCGGATCTTGCCGCCGCGTGGGCGCTCGATGCCGGCAATCGTGCGAATGAGTGAAGATTTGCCGGCGCCGTTCGCGCCGACGATGGCGACAAGTTCGCCCTTGCCTACTTCGAGCGAAACGCCGTCCAGCGCTTGCGCGTCGCCGTAGTAAAGATCGAGGTTTTCTACCTGGAGGATCACAGCGCTTCCTCCCCGAGGTAACACTCGAGCACTTTGGGATCTTTCGCGATCTGGTCCGGCGCGCCGCGCGAAATCAGTTCGCCGTGATGAAGCACGACTATATCGCCCGCAAGCGCCATTACAGCGCGCATGACGTGCTCAATCAGCAAGATCGTGAGACCCTGCTTATTGAGGTCGAGCAGCACCCGCACCATCTGGTCGACTTCGGTCGGCCGCAGACCCGCCATCACTTCGTCAAGCAGAAGAATCGTCGGTTGCGTCGCGAGTGCGCGCGCCACTTCCAGGCGCTTGCGGTCGGGCAGCGTCAGCGTGGACGCAGCCTGCATGCGCTTTGGTGCAAGTCCGAGCGTCTCTAGCACTTCGTCCGCGATCCGGCGCGCTTCGGTGACGGACGATGCGGCGTTCAGTGCACCAACCACGACGTTATCGAGCACGCTCAAGCCGGCGAAGGGCTTGACGATCTGAAAGGTACGGCCAACACCTGCGCGGCAAACTTCATCGGGACGCCTGCCGTCGATGCGTGCGCCGTTCAGCGTGACCGATCCGGCGTCGGGCTTATAAACACCCGCGATCATATTGAAGCATGTAGTCTTGCCGGCGCCGTTCGGGCCAATCAGGCCCACGATCTTTCCTTGCGGCACTGCGAAGGTGACGTTCTGCACGGCCTTCAGACCGCTGAAGCTTTTCGAAATGCCGCTGACTTCGAGGAGCGCCATGGTCAGCTCTCCTTTCCGTCAGCGTCGCGATCAAGGCCGAGTTTTTCTTCAAGGGCGGCCACACGCCATCCGGCAAGAACATAACGACCAACAGCAAGCAGATACCGTAGAAAACCTGCTTCACGCCCGGCAGGTCGACGCCGAGACGCAGCATGATTTCGCGCAACGACTCTGCGAGACCGGTGAGCAGGAACGCGCCTACGATTGGGCCGAACAGCGTACCGACGCCGCCGATGATCGGTCCAAGAATGAGTTCGATCGAACGCGAAATATGAAACACCTGCTCGGGAAACAGGTTGTTATAGAAAAAAGCGAAGATCACGCCGCCGAGCGAAGTAAGCGCCGCCGAAAGCACGACCGCATACATCTTGTAGCGGAAGATATTGATGCCGAGCGCTTCGGCTGCTTCAGGACTTTCGCGGATCGCAAGCCAATAATAGCCTGCGCGCGAACGTAGCAGCAGATGACATAAGATGAATGCGCCGACGGTCATCGCCAGCAGGATGTAATAGAACATTTTCTGGCTACCGCGCAGATTGAAGAAGTCGTTCTGCGTGTAGTTCGCGACCGGCAGGAAGAAACCGCCAGAACCACCGACCCAGGTAAAGTGATCGAAGCCGATACGCGCGAATTCAGCGAAAGCGATTGTAAGGATCGCGAAGTAAACGCCGGAAACGCCGAAGCGAAACGCCAGAAAGCCGATGACCGCGCCGACTGCACCCGAGATTGCGAGCGCAGGAAACAATCCAATCCACGGGCTGATACCGAACTTCACGTAGAGCGCTGCAGTCACATAGGCGCCAAGGCCGATATAGAGTGCGTGGCCGAGAGAAAGCTGGCCCGCGAAACCCATCATGATGTTCCAGCACTGGCCGGCGTAAGCAAAGTAGAGAATCGTGACCAGCACGACGAGCACGTAATCGTTCGCAACCATCGGTGCGAGCAGAAGTGCCGCAAAAAACAGCGCAAGCAGAATAAGCGCGGAGCGTGAAACGCCGTCGAAAAGAAGTTTCATGCCGTTTTGCGCCCCATGATGCCCTGCGGCCGGAACGGGAGAACAAGTACGAGGATCGCAAACGAGAACATGGTCTTCGCTGACGGCGTGAAGAAAAAGCCGCCTAACGCTTCGGTGAGACCGATCAAGACGCCGCCGACAATCGCGCCGGGCATCGAGCCGAGCCCGCCGGTAATCACGATCACGAAAGCCAGCAGCGTGTAGGCCGGGCCGATCGCGGGCGTCACATCGGTCACGATCATCAGCATGGTTCCGGCGGCGCCCACGCACGCCGCACCAATGCCGAAGGTGAGCGAATAGAGACGCTTCACATCGAGGCCGACCACGAGTGCGCCGTTATAATTGTCGGCGCAAGCGCGGATCGCCTTACCCGTCAGCGTAAGCCGGAAAAAAGAGAAGAGCGCGACAGCCACGATCAATGCTGCGATTGCCGCATAGACCTTGCCGGCATCTATGATGACGCCGCCGAGATCGAAACTATCGAAAGAGTAGGAAGTGGTGATGCCTTGCGAGTCAGGACCGAAAATCAAAAGCAGGCCGTTCACCATGACGATCGCGACTGCGACCAGAAGCATAAACTGACTGTGCTCGGGCCGATTGATGAAAGGGTTGATGATCGCGCGCTGCATCAGATAGCCGAGCGCGAATAAAACCGCCGAAACCGGCACCAGCATGATGAACGGATCGAGCCCGAGCGCGGAGAAAAATACGATCACGAGATACATCGCGATCGTCATCATCTCGCCGTGCGCGAAGTTCACGACGCGCACGACACCGAAAATCACCGACAGGCCGAGCGCCATCAGCCCGTAAACGAGGCCTGTCAGCACACCGCTGATTGCGATTTTCAGAACGACTTCGGTGGTCACCGTATCACCCCGTACAGCATCACTCCGGCCGCCTTCGCGGCCGGAGTGATTCGTGGATCAAACGCAGCTCAGCGCTTGTCGTAAGGCTTCATCGGATGTTCGGGCTTGGCGTTCGATGCCGTAGCCGGCGCAATCGTGACGAGTTTCCCGCCGCGATTCTGGAATGCCGAGTTACGGAGGCCTTCGTTCTGGCCTTTGGCGTCGAACTGAATGCCGGGACCATGCGAGACGTTATCCTTGATGTTGGTCGCACGGATTGCATCGGCAAGCGCCTTCGGATCGGCGGAACCCGCACGCTTGTAGGCGTCGGCTGCGACGAGCAGCGCCTCGAAGGTATAAACATGGTTCGTATTCATGTTGATACCAGGATGCGCTTTCGCGAGTGCGGCATCGAGCGCTTTCGCGAGCTTCTTGTTCGGGTCGTACCAGGGCGCGAAGTGCATCGGCCCGTCGCTCAGTTTGCCGAGCGTCTTGATATATTGGTCCTCATACCAGCCCGGCCCCATCGAAAGGATCGCCTTCGGCGACCAGCGCTGCTTGACGAGTTCGCGCGTAATCAGGATCGCGTCATTGAGACGGCTGACCATGACCAGCGCTTCGGCGTTGGTCGCCTTTGCCTTCGCAACTTCAACCGACAGATCGCGTGCGGTGCCGTCATAGGAAATCGTTTCGACGACTTTGTACGGCGTTGCCGGGAACTTACCCATCACGCCGGTAAAGCCCTTCTGCATCGCAGTGCCAAAGGTGTCGTTGACATGCATGAAGACCGCGGTCTTCGGCGCGTTGCCGGTCGTCTTGAAGATTTCGATCTGGTTCTCGAAAGCGTCTGCGAGAATGCGGCCCGCAGTCGGGAAATTGCGGAATACGAACTTGTAGCCCTGCTCCGTGATTGGCGGCGCAGCCGCGATGTTGATCACGTAAGGAATACCGCGCTGCTCGGCGACCTGCGCAATCGCAGTTGATTGGCCGGAGTCGAATGCGCCGACGAGCAACTGTGCGCCATCGCTGATGAGGCGCTCGGCACGCGCGCGTGCAACTTCGACGTTGGTTTCGGTGTCGCCGTTCATGATCTGCAACGCCGGCAGCTTCAAGTCCTTAAGGAGGCCGGCGGTGACGTCGACACCACGCTGGCAGTCCTGGCCGATGCCGGCCTGTGCGCCTGAACGCGGCAACAGCACGCCGACTTTCAGCGGCGCACCTTGCGCGGAAATGATGTTGAACGGTGCGGTGCCGGCGACGATACCGGCGGCACCGATGCCAGCCGTGAATGTGCGGCGCGAAATACGCGACTTCGAAGCCATTGTAGTTCCTCCCCTGGATTTCGTTATTCTTGTTGTCAGTTTGCCCCGCTGCGGAGGCAATTGTCGATCATTATATCATATTACAATCGCGCGGCATCCTGAAAAGCGCCGCCGATGTCGTTATGAATTATAATACATTGAGGCAAACCGAGTGCAATCTTGCAGCGCACAGTAGCCGGATCGCGATTGGTCTCTTCTCTCGCGAGCCCGCCTTTTTCGAAGGTCTCCAGAAACATGCTTGCCGCCTCAGCCCTGCGCATTCATACTTGAAGTCAACTGGGATCGAAGAAACGGGACGGCGCAGCGGTGCTCCAGGACGGACGCACAGGGCCAAACTCGCGGCGATTGCCAGACAGGGAGGAAGTACATGCACAATAAATCACGAATTTCTCGCCGCGATGCGCTCAAGATGGCGGGCGTCGGCGCTGCCGTGGCCGCGTTTCCGTTCGCCCGGCCTGCGATTTCGCAGGGTGCACCGCTCCGCGTCGGTCTCTTGCTGCCCTATAGCGGCACCTTTGCCGCACTCGGTACCGCAATCACCAACGCGATGGATCTCTATGTAAAGCAGCAGGGCGGCAAGCTCGCCGGCCGCACCATCGAATGGATCAAGGTCGACGACGAATCCGCACCGTCGAAGGCAACCGAACTGACCAACAAGCTCGTCGAAGGCGAGAAGGTCGATGTGCTGATCGGCACCGTTCACTCCGGTGTCGCGATGGCCATGGCGAAGATCGCCCGCGAAGCCGGTATTCCGACGCTGATTCCGAACGCCGGCGCGAACGTGCTTACCCGCGCGCAGTGCGCAAAGAACATTTTCCGCACTTCATTCGGCAACAGCCAACCCGGCGTCGCGGCCGGCGAAGCCATGATCAAGGCCGGCATCAAGACGGCCGTCACCTACACCTGGGGTTACGCGGCGGGCGAAGAGTCGGTCGATGGCTTCAAGCAAAGCTTCCTCAAGGGCGGCGGCAAGATCATCAAGGAACTGCGCCTGCCGTTCCCGAACGTCGAATTCCAGGCCGGCCTTGCCGAAATCGCTTCGCTCAAACCGGAAGGCGTGTACTCGTTCTTCGCGGGCGGCGGCGCACTGAAATACATGCAGGACTATGCCGCTGCCGGCCTGAAGAGCTCGATCCCGCTCTGGGGTCCGGGCTTCCTCACCGATGGCGTCGAGAAGGCGGCTGGCGCAGCAGGCGAAGGCGTCAAGACTGCCTCGCACTACGTCGAGTCGCTCGATAACGCAGAGAACAAGAAGTTCCGCGCGGACTATAACGCGGCCTTCAAGATGTTCCCGGACGTTTACGCGGTGCAGGGCTGGGATACGACGCACCTGCTCGACATCGGCCTCAAAGCCGCGGGCGGGGACGTCAAGAAACAGGACGCCCTCTTCAAGGCAATGCGCGAAGCGAAGTTCAATAGCCCTCGCGGACCGTTCCGTCTCTCCGCCGCGCAGAATCCGATTCACAACTTCTATCTGCGCGAACTCAAGGGCGGTCAGAACGTGTTCCTGGGTGTTGCGGCAACGGACGTCTCCGATCCGACCACCGGCTGCAGCCTCGCCTAAATAGTTTTACGAATTGAAGTAAGCGGGGGCGAAAGCCCCCGCTTGTGCTTAAAGCAGGAGTAGGCGCCGGGGGACGCCGCGAAATGGATCTCGTATTCATTCAATTGCTGAACGGTGTGCAGTATGGGCTGCTGATTTTTCTCGCAGCGTCCGGCCTCACGCTCATATTCGGCATCATGGGCGTGATCAATCTTTCCCACGGCTCGTTCTATATGCTGGGGGCCTATGGCGCGCTGACGCTGACGGCGTTCACCGGCGACATTTTCCTCGCGCTCCTGATCGGCGTGCCGCTCGCTTTCGTATTCGGCATCGTCATCGAATGGCTGTTCATCCGTCATCTTTATGACCGCGACCACCTGCAACAGGTGCTGCTCACCTTCGCGCTCATTCTGATTTTTAACGAAGCGCAGAAACTCCTGTGGGGCAGCTATCCGCACAGCGTGCCGATACCAAGCTACCTGCAAGGCGGCGTCAAAATTTCCGCGCTCCTGACCTATCCCTATTATCGGATTGCGGTCGCCGCTTTCTGCGTCGCGCTTGCGCTGCTCATGGTATTCGTCATTCAGAAAACCCGCGTCGGCCGCATCATCCGCGCGGGCGAATCCAATCGCGAAATGGTCGAAGCGCTTGGCATCGATTCGCGTCTCCTGTTTCGTTTCGTGTTTGCCGCAGGTGTTGCCCTCGCCGCCACTGCCGGGATCGTCGCCGCCCCGCTCGAAAGCGTTTACCCAGGTATCGGTGAGCCGATACTGATCATTTCTTTTGTCGTGGTCGTGATCGGCGGCATCGGCTCGGTCAAAGGCGCCTTCATCGGCGCGATCCTGATTGGCGTCGCCGACGCGCTCGGCAAAGTTTACTTCCCCGCGTTCTCTTCAAGCGTAGTTTATGCGCTGATGGCCGCGGTCCTGATCGCGCGGCCCGGCGGCCTGTTCGGACGGGCGGCCTGACATGCTCGCGCGCCCCCGCCCTATCGTCATCGTCGTGTTGCTGGCGCTGCTGGCTTACGCGGTCGCGCTGCCGTTTTTCGGCGGCCCTTTCGCGCTGAAGCTGGCAAGCCGTATCATGATCGTCGGCATCTTCGTAATCAGCCTCGATCTTCTGATCGGCGTGACCGGCATGGTGAGCTTCGGACATGCGCTCTACTTCGGGCTCGGGGCTTATTCGCTCTATTTCATTTCACCGGCATCGGCGGCCGCGAATGGATTTGCCGCTATTCCCTTCGCAATTCTGCTCGCTGGAGTTGCCGCGCTCGTCGTCGGTTCGGTCGCCGTACTAACGAAAGGCTTCTATTTCATCATGGTGACCCTCGCCTTCGGGCAAATGGGTTTTTCGCTCTTCTTCGACACCAAGATCGCTGGCGGCACCGACGGCGCTTACATAAACGTTCGCCCGATCTTCTCGCTCGGCTCGCAACAATTACTGAATTTCTCGGATCGCACCGTATTCTTCTACTTCTGTCTTGCTGCGCTCGTGCTTTCGTATCTCTTTTTGTTGTGGCTCGTGCGCACGCCATTCGGCCGCGTGCTGCAAGGGATCCATCACAACGACGCGCGTATGAGCGCGCTCGGTTTCAATACATACGCCTATAAGCTCGCGAGCTACGTTATCGCCGCTGCGATAGCGGGTTTCGCCGGTGTGCTGTTCGCATCGATCGATGGCTATGTCGCGCCGGAATTACTCGGCTGGCGCGAGTCGGGTCTTGCAATCATGATGGTCGTGCTCGGCGGCGCCGGCACGCTTTATGGCCCACTGTTAGGCGCCATTCTCTACTCAGTGGTCGAAGAAACGCTCAAAAGTTCGACCGAGCTCTCCGCGTTCTTTTCGATCTTCATGAATACTGCGACCGCAAAGTGGCTTGGCGGGATCGTGGCGAATAGCTGGTCGATGGCGCTTGGCTTTTTCCTGATCGCAGCGGTGCTAGCGGCACCGAAGGGAATCGCGGGCTTCATCGAGAAATTCGCGGGTGAAGCGAAGTCGGCGAAGCCTCGTGAGATCAAACCGTCCGCCCAAACCCATGAACCCGCGAAAGCGATGCAGTTAGAGGTCGAGAACCTGACGCGCGCCTTCGGCGGATTGGTCGCGGTGAATGGCGTTTCCGTGAAGTTTCCGCCGAACAAAGTGCACGGTATCATCGGCCCGAACGGCGCGGGCAAGACGACCTTCATCAATGTGCTTTCGGGCACCCTGAAGCCGACTCAAGGCAACATTCGTCTGGAGAGCGAGGAGATCGGGGGCGAGAGGCCGCACAATGTCGCGCGGCGCGGACTTGGACGCTCGTATCAGCGCACCAATGTCATTCTGCCCTTCACGGCGCGCGAGAACTGCGCGCTTGCGGCACAGGCTAAATTTCCAAGTCCGTTCCGGTTCAGCAACAAGTGGCAGCGCGACGAAGAAGACCAAGCGGTCGAGAACGCTTTGCGCGCTTCCGGAATCGCGCCGGAACGCGCTGACATCAAGGCTTCCAATTTAAGTCACGGCGAACAGCGGCAGTTGGAAATCGCGATGCTGATCGCGTCCGGCGCAAAACTGCTGCTGCTCGACGAACCGCTCGCTGGCATGGGGCCGGAAGAAACCGGCCGCGTTACCGCGCTCCTGCGCGAACTCTCCGCCGACCATACGATTGTGCTGATCGAGCACGACATGGACGCAATCTTCGCGGCCGCGGATACGCTCACCGTGCTTGTCGAAGGAAAACTGCTCGCGCACGGCACACCGGAAGAAATCCGCAGCAATGCCGCCGTGCGTGAAGCTTACTTGGGCGAATGGGGACAAGAGGCGAAGCAATGAGCACGCCCGCGATCCTCGCCGAGAACATCAACACGCACTACGGCCGCAGCCATATCCTGCGCGGCGTTTCTTTCCGTGTGGCGCCCGGCGAAACCGTGAGCCTGCTCGGCCGCAATGGCATGGGCAAGACTACGCTCTTGCGCACGCTCGCAGGATTAGTGCGGCCCTCCTCCGGCAGTATTCAGTTGAACGGAGCCGAAGTGACGAACTCGCGCGCCTCGTCGCGCTCGCGCGCAGGACTTGCGATCGTGCCGGAAGGCCGCGGCATCTTCCCAAATCTCACCGTCGAGGAAAATCTCACCTTCGCTTCGCGCGCAAACAATAAGGGCGAACGCCCCTGGCCGCTGGAACGGATCTACTCGCTGTTCCCCCGCCTCGCGGAGCGGAAACATCACTGGGGCAACGAATTGTCCGGTGGCGAGCAGCAGATGTTGTCCATCGGCCGCGCGCTGATGACCAGTCCATCGATCTTTCTGCTTGACGAAGCGACCGAAGGGCTCGCGCCGAAATTGCGCGACGAAATCTGGGCCACAGTGAAACAGATCACGCAGTCCGGTATCGCGGCCATCATTGTCGACAAGAATCTCAACGATCTCCTGGCGCTCGCCGACCGCAACATGATCATGGCCAAAGGCGAGATTATGTTCGAGGGCACATCGGCTGCGCTGCGTGCTGACGAAGCGCTGATCCATCGCCATCTTGGCGTCTAAATTCGCTCATTTATAAAAGCATGTTCGGCGAATACATTGCGCGCTGGCAGCTAATTGCCGACGGCGCACCCATCGTCACCCATTCAAGCCAACTTCTTCCGGTGATCTATCGCGGCGAGAAGGCGATGCTGAAGGTCGCCGTCGAGGCCGAAGAACAGTTTGGCGGCGGGCTGATGGAATACTGGAGCGGCGATGGAGCGGCCCGCGTGTATCGGCATGAGAAGCCGGCACTACTCATAGAACGTGCACAAGGCGTGCGATCCCTGCACAGAATGGCGAAGACCGGCTTCGACGACGAAGCAACACGTATTCTTTGCGAAACCGCAGCGCGCTTGCATGCCGGCCGGGACAAAGCCCAGCCGGAACTTATCCCACTGAGGATGTGGTTTGTGGAACTAGAGGAAAGCGCTGCGAAATACGGCAAGACTATTCAGAAAGCCGCTTTGGTCGCGCAAGAGCTGTTGTCGGAGCAGCGCGAAGTCACGACGCTTCATGGCGACCTGCATCACGACAACGTTCTCGACTTCGGACCGCGCGGTTGGCTTGCGATCGATCCGAAGCGTTTGCTCGGCGAACGTACATTCGATTTTGCAAATATTTTCTGCAATCCCGATTTCGAAGTCGCTGCTTCTGCCGGACGTCTCGCGCGGCAGGCGAGGGTCGTCGCTGAAGTTGCGCATGTCGATCACCGGCGGCTGCTGCAATGGATTCTGGCTTACGCGGGACTCTCGGCGGTCTGGATCATGAATTCAGGCGAGGAAGAGCGTCTCGATATCGACCTTGCGGTCGCCGAACTCGCGGCACAGGCGCTCGGATAACTATGCGATCCTGCGCTCGGCCGCGGGCTTCGGAAAGTCGATCATCGAGGTCAGTTCGCGCAGACTCTGATCCGGCTTCTTGCCTTCAGTATCGATGACGCGGTCGGCCTTGGCATAAAGCGGCTCGCGGCTTTTCAGGATCGATACGAGATCGTCCATCGCTTTGGCATTCTCTGCCATCGGGCGAAGATCGCCCTGCTCGATCACGCGGTTCATATGCTGGTCGGGTTTGGTACGTACCCAGACCGTCAGGCAGGACGTAAGCAGCAATTCGTATGTCGCAGGCTCGGTGACGAGACTGCCACCGGTCGCAAGCACGAAGCGTGGATGATCGGCCAACGCCTTTTCCAACGCCTCGCGCTCGAAACGCCGGAAAGTCTGTTGACCGAACATTTCGAAGAGTTCGGAGAGCGCCATGCCGCTCGTCTTCTCAATCTCGCGATCGAGTTCGATGAAGGGCACTTCAAGTTTCTCGGCAAGCAACCTTCCGAGCGTCGACTTGCCGCCGCCGCGCAATCCAATGAGTGCCACGCGGCCGCGGCGATCTTCGCTCGACGGCGCGCCAAAATGCGAAAGCAGAACATCGCGCGCCTCCGCGCGCTCGTTGGGCGACAGGCGGTCCAGAAGCTGATCGAGCAGAAGGTGTTCGACTTCGCGCTCGGGACGATCGTCGACCAGTTCCGCGACCGGCACGCTCATCGCCCGCGCAATCCGGCGAAGAAGCACGATCGAGCAATTGCCTTTGCCGAGTTCCAGCTGTGCGAGGTAGCGCTCCGAAACCTTCGATTGCTTCGCGAGCACCTTGCGCGACATGGCACGGCGGCTCCGGATCGTGCGCACCCGCTCGCCAAGCTGCGCGAGAAAGGCGTCGCCGTTTGCTTCTTTCTTTGTCGTATCGTTGCGGTGCTTGGCCATACGCCCTCAAATCCGGATTGCAGTATAATTCATGCTGCCTTAGAATTGAAACAGCGAAAGCCTCGGGAAACACTGCTTTCGCCCATCTTGGAATTATTATTCATCGAAGTCGGGCCACCGAAACGATCCCGCCGCGATGTGCCTGCCTTTGGCGGGCGAGGAAACAGGGAGCGGAAGATGGTCAACCTTTCGGCCATTACGGAGCGCCGTGCGTATAACGCGGCGAGCGATTTCGTCGACGCCAATGTGCGTGCGGGACGGAGCAACAAGGTCGCGTTCAAGGAAGGCAACCGTTCGCTCACTTACGGCGAATTGCAGGAGGAATCCTGCCGTTTTGCGAGCGGACTGAAAGCGCTTGGCTTCGGGCATGAAGCGCGGATGTTAATGCTCGCGCTCGATACCATCGAGTTTCCAATCGCGTTCTGGGGCGCGATCCGCGGCGGGGTCGTGCCAGTGCCGGTAAATACGCTGCTCGCCGCCGAGCAATATGCCTACATGATCGAAGACAGCCGCGCGGCCGTGCTTTTCGTTTCCGAAGCGCTGGCGAAAACGGTGGAGCCTGCGTTGCCGAAGATGTCATGGCTCAAGGCCGTTATCGTTGTCGGCGACAAGAAGGTCATTTCCGCTGGAACGCTTCCGGTCTATTCGTTCGAAGAAGTGGTCGCCAAAGGCAAAGCCGATCTCTTCACAGCGCCGACGCTATCCGATGAAGTCGCGTTCTGGCTTTACTCGTCGGGCTCGACCGGAGCGCCCAAGGGTACCAAACATATTCACTCTTCGCTGATGTACACGGCGCGCACTTATGCCGATCAAGTGCTCGGCATGAAGGAAAGCGATGTGATCTACTCGGCGGCGAAGCTCTTTTTCGCATATGGCCTCGGCAACGCGATGACCTTCCCGATGGCGGTTGGCGCGAGCACCGTGCTGCTTTCAGGCCGCCCGACGCCGGATTCGGTGTTCGACATCATCAAGAACGAGCAACCTTCGATCTTCTTCGGCGTGCCGACGCTTTATGCTTGGCCGACAAACGCGCGACCAAAGGCGCGGGCTCTGCAAACCTTCGGCTTTGCATTTCGGCGGGCGAAGCGCTGCCGCCGCATGTCGGCGAGAGCTGGAAAAAGCAGGTCGGACTCGACATTCTCGATGGTATCGGTTCGACCGAAATGCTGCATATTTTTCTTTCGAACAGTCCGAAGGCGCTGCGCTACGGCACTTCCGGCAAGCCCGTTCCCGGCTACGACGCGAAGATCGTCGGCGACGACGGCAAGGAATGTGGTGTGGATGAAATCGGCGAGTTGATCATACGCGGCGCATCCGCCGCCGAAGGTTATTGGAATCAACGCGAGAAAAGCCGCCGCACGTTTGCGGGTGAATGGACCTATACCGGCGACAAATACGTGCGCGACGCGGATGGATTTCTGCGCTGCTGCGGGCGCACCGACGACATGTTCAAGGTGAGCGGCATCTGGGTTTCGCCGGTCGAGGTCGAGGCTGCGCTGGTCTCACACGAAGCCGTGCTGGAAGCCGCCGTCATCGGTCACGAGGATTCGGACGGCTTGTTGAAACCGAAGGCTTACATCGTGCTGAAGGAAGGCTTTGCGCAGAACGATGCATTGTTCGAGAGCCTGAAAGCGCACGTGAAAGACAAGGCTGGCGCCTGGAAATACCCGCGCTGGATCGACGTTCGTGCCGACCTCCCGAAAACCGCGACCGGCAAAATCCAGCGCTTCAAGCTGCGCGAGGAAGACGCCGGCAGTGCCTAAACCTTTGAGATTCAGGAGTGAATTCCACTCCTGAATTTTAGTGCATTAGACGCTTGTGCCCTTGGAGAACGCCCATTAGAACCATGCAA
The DNA here is from genome assembly GCA_016713235.1 of Hyphomicrobiales bacterium. GTDB lineage: Bacteria > Pseudomonadota > Alphaproteobacteria > Rhizobiales > Xanthobacteraceae. The sequence continues at coordinate 494,664 of JADJPN010000001.1, forward strand.
AATAATGCATGCAGATAAAAGCGAGCAGGAAACGCGAGCCATGAAACCCATCGATTGCCAGACCGAGCCGTCCAAGTACCGACACTGGAAACTCGAATTCGACGGCGAGATCGCGAACCTCATCATGGACGTGGACCCGGCGGGCGGGCTCTCCACCGACTACGAACTCAAGCTCAACTCCTACGATCTTTCCGTCGATATCGAGTTGAACGACGCGATCCAGCGCCTGCGCTTCGAGCACCCCGAGGTGCGCGTGGTCGTGATCAAGTCCGGCAAGGAGAACGTGTTCTGCTCAGGCGCCAACATCCGCATGCTCGGCAAGGCGACGCATGGCCACAAAGTGAATTTCTGCAAGTTCACGAACGAGACACGGCTTTCGATCGAAGATGCCAGCGAAAACTCGAAGCAGCTTTATCTTTGCGCGGTGAATGGCACCGCCGCGGGCGGCGGTTACGAACTCGCGCTCACCGCCGACCACATCATGCTGATCGACGACCGGCGCTCGGCGGTGTCACTACCCGAAACGCCGCTGCTTGCCGTGCTGCCCGGTACCGGCGGTATTACGCGCGTCACCGACAAGCGCAAAGTACGGCGTGACTACGCCGACTTCTTCTGCTCGACCGAGGAAGGCATCCGCGGCCAGAAAGCCGTGCAATGGCGCCTCGTGGACGAGACCGTTGCGAAGTCGAAATGGAATGACGCGGTGAAGGAGCGCGCGAAAGAACTCGCGGCGAAATCCGACCGCCCGAAAATGCCAAGGGCGTCGCACTCACCAAGCTCGATCGCAAGATCAATGGCGACTCCATTATCTATCCGAATGTTTCGGTCGAGATCGAACGCGATCGCAAGCTCGCAACGATCAACATCCGGGCGTCGAAAGAGAAAGTTCCCGGCTCTGCCGCTGACGCGCTCGCACAGGGCGACAGGTTCTGGCCACTTGCGGTTTCGCGCGAGCTCGAGGATGCGATCCTGCATCTGCGCTTCAACGAGCCGGCCATCGGCCTCCTTCTCTTCAAGACCGAGGGCGATGCGCAGAGCGTGCTCGACTTCGACAAGTTCATCGCCGCGAACCAGAACGACTGGTTTCTGCGCGAGGTACGTCACTACATCAAGCGTACGCTGAAGCGTGTCGATGTTACGTCCCGTAGCTTCGTTTCCCTGATCGAACCCGGCACCTGCTTCGCGGGGATGCTCGCCGAACTCGTGTTCGCGTCCGACCGCGCGCTGATGCTGATCGGCCAGCGCGAAGGCGACAACCAGCCGCCGGCCGCGATCATGCTTTCGGAAGCGAACTTCGGCCTTTATCCGATGGGGAATGGCCTTACTCGTCTTGAGACTCGCTTCCTCGGCGAGCCGGAGAGCGTTGAAAAGGCGAAAGCAAAGCAAGGCAATAAGATTGAAGGTGAAGGTGCGGTCGAGCTCGGTCTCGTTACCTTTGCTTACGAAAACTTCGACTGGGACGACGAAATCCGCGTGATGCTGGAAGAGCGCGCGAGCTATTCACCAGACGCGCTCACCGGCATGGAAGCCAATATCCGCTTCGCGGGTCCCGAGACGATGGAAACCAAAATCTTCGGCCGTCTCACGGCCTGGCAGAACTGGATCTTCCAGCGCCCCAACTCCGTTGGCGAGCAAGGCGCTCTCAAACTTTACGGCTCCGGCATTTCGCCGACCTACGATCGCGAAAGGGTGTGAAACGATGAACATCATGAACGTCGATTACGACGGCCTCATCCCGAACAACGTGAACCTCAACGGCGATCCGCGCGTCAAAGCCGCGCTCGAGAAATGGCATCCGGGTTATCTCGACTGGTGGAACGACATGGGTCCGGACGGCTTTCAGGAGTCGCTGGTTTACCTGCGCACCGCAGTCAGCGTCGATCCGAAAGGCTGGGCTAAATTCGATTACGTGAAGATGCCTGACTACAAGTGGGGCATTCTGCTCGCGCCGCAGGGCGAGGATCGAAAGATTCCGTTCGGCGCACATGCCGGCGAGAAGGCCTGGCAGGAAGTACCGGGCGAATATCGCGCGATGCTGCGCCGCCTGATCGTGATTCAAGGCGACACCGAACCGGCTTCGGTCGAGCAGCAGCGTTTCCTGGGTAAGACTGCGCCGTCGCTCTACGACATGCGCAACCTCTTTCAGGTGAATGTCGAGGAAGGCCGTCACCTCTGGGCGATGGTTTATCTCTTGCAGAAATACTTCGGTGCCGATGGCCGCGAAGAAGCCGAAGCGCTGCTGCAACGCCGCTCGGGCGACGAAGACACGCCGCGGATGCTGGGTGCGTTCAACGAAGAGACGCCGGACTGGCTCTCTTTCTTCATGTTCACCTTCTTCACCGACCGCGACGGCAAGATGCAGCTGGAGGCCCTCGCGCAATCCGGCTTCGATCCGCTTTCGCGCACGACGCGCTTCATGCTGACCGAGGAAGCGCACCACATGTTCGTCGGTGAAACCGGCGTCGGGCGCACCATCGAGCGCACCTGCCAGGAAATGCAGAAGGCCGGAATCGAAGACCCGAACGACATCGAGGCGGTGCGCAAGCTCGGCGTGATCGACCTGCCAACGCTGCAAAAGAAAGCGAACCTGCACTATTCGCTGACGCTGGATCTGTTCGGTAACGAAATCTCGACCAACGCGGCGAGCGCGTTCCACGCCGGGATCAAGGGCCGCTATCGCGAAGATAAGCTCGACGACGACCACAAGCTGGAATCGTCCACCTATCCGGTGACGCGTTTCAAGGACGGCAAGGTTGTCGTTGAGGACGTACCTGCCCTTTCCGCGCTCAACCTGCGGCTCCGCGACGACTATGTCGCAGACTGTCAGGGTGGCGTATCGCGCTGGAACAAGGTGCTCGAGAAGTACAACATCCCGTTCCAGCTCAAGCTGCCGCATGTCGCATTCCACCGTCACATCGGCGAGTTCTCGAGCGTCGAAGCTGATGTCGATGGCAACATCGTCAGCGGCGATGCGTGGGGAAAAAAGAAGGACGAGTATCTACCTTCTTCAAGCGACCGCGATTTCATAGAGAGCCTGATGAAGACCGAAGTCGAACCCGGCAAGTTCGCAAGCTGGATCGCGCCGCCGAAAGTCGGCATCGATAACAAGCCCGGCGATTTCGAGTACGTGAAGATCGCTTAAAAGAGAACCATGACCGCACTGATTAAGCAGCACCTGATCGACCCCGCCGTGTGCATCCGCTGCAATACATGCGAGGCGACTTGCCCGGTTGGCGCGGTCACGCATGACGCGAACAACTACGTGGTCGACGTCACGAAATGCAACTTCTGCATGGATTGCGTGGCACCCTGCCCAACCGGCTCGATCAATCACTTCGTGAAGGTGAAAGCGCCATTCTCGCTCGACGATCAATTCTCCTGGAGCGACCTCCCCGAGATTGAGCAAATTCCAGATAGCGACGGCCCGGCAATCTCGGTCGCGGAAGCGATCGACGATGAAGCGACGGCACTGCTGGACGACGCACACAAAGGTGCCGGCGGGCAGATGAAGGCGCCGCGATCGGCGAGCAAGCCGCGCATCAATCTGTTCGGGCGGCGCGCACCAGCGATAGCGAAAGTCACCGGCAATCTGAAGCTCACCGGCGAAGGCGCAAGCGCAGAAATCCATCACATTATATTGGACTTCGGCACGACTTCATTTCCCGTGCTCGAAGGCCAGAGCATCGGCATCGTACTTCCGGGCAACGACGAGAACGGCCGCCCACACAAGATGCGACTATTCTCGATCGCAAGCCCACGCGACGGCGAGCGGCCGAACACAAACAATGTTTCGCTTACCGTGAAGCGCGTGATCGCAAAAAATGCCGACGGGAGCGAACACAAGGGCGTTGCCTCGAACTACGTCTGCGATCTGAAGCAGGGCGACAAGGTGCAGGTTGCCGGGCCGTTCGGCTCGACCTTTCTGATGCCGGACGATTCGGAAGCCGATGTCGTCATGATCTGCACGGGCACGGGCTCCGCGCCGTTCCGCGGCTTCACCGAGCGCCGGCGCCGCACAAACCCGAACGCGAAGGGCAAGCTCTATCTTTTCTTCGGCGCACGCACGCCGGAGGAACTTCCCTATTTCGGTCCGTTGCAGAAAGTCCCGAAGACGCTGCTGGACCAGGAACTCGTATTCTCACGGCTCGCCGCCAAACCGAAAGAGTATGTGCAGGACCGTATGAAGAAGCGTTCCGCCGATCTTGCTGCGCTACTTCAGAAAGACACCACGCATATTTACATGTGTGGCCTGCGCGGAATGGAAACGGGCGTCGAAGAATCATTCGCTTCGATCTGCCGTGAGCATAAACTCGACTGGGCCTCTATCCGCGCAAAGATGCGCGGCGAAGGCCGCTTCCACGTCGAGACCTATTGAGCTCCAAGCAAATCCGCGACCGCGAGGGTGATGATCTTGGTCGCCGCCTTTAGGTCGTTGAGCCGCAGATTCTCGTCCGCGTTGTGCGCATTGGCATCGAGGATAGAACGCGGGCCGGCGCCGTAAAGCACGGCTGGAATACCGTGCGAGGAATAATGCCGCGCGTCGGTGTAAAGCGGCACGCCGTTGGACGGCACGTCCACTTTCAATTAGTATTTTGCGTGCTTCTGGATCGCGGCAACAATTTTTTCGAAGCCTTTTTCCTCGGTGAGCGGCAACGCGAGCAGAATACGGCGCACGTCGGCGCGAATGCCGGGAAACTTTTTGCCGCAGCTTCGATCAAGACGCGCGTGTCGCTTTCAACCTGCGCTGGATTTTCCTCCGGAATCATCCGGCGGTCGAGCCGAAACGTGACGCGGTCCGGCACAACATTCGTGTTGATGCCACCCGCGATCAGGCCAACGTTCAGCGTCGGCGATTCGATCCCTTTTACCTTCGACTTCTGTTTGGTCAGCCCTTCCCGGCTGGCGTAAAGCGCCGAGAGGATTCCGTTCGCCGCTTCCAGCGCATCGTGACCGGTCGAAGGCATCGCGGCGTGCGCCTGCTTGCCGAGCACGGTCACTTCCAGATGCAGGCAGCCGTTATGCGCGGTGACAGCGGCATAGCTGAAGCCCGCGGCAATCGCGTAGTCAGGCTTCGATAATTTTTGTTCGAGCAGCCAGTGCGGACCGATGTCGCCGCCGGCTTCCTCGTCGAAGGTGAAATGCAGCTCGACGGTGCCTTTGAGTTTTACGCCGTTCTTCTCGGCATCCATCAGGGCGAGCAACGCAAAGGCATAGGTCGCAAAATCCGATTTGGAAACGGCGACGCCGCGGCCGTACATGGCAGAACCGTGCGGCGTATCGACGATTTTCGCGCCGTAAGGATCCTGCGACCAGCCCATGCCCGGCGGCACCACGTCGCCATGCGCGTTGAGCGCAACAACCGGCCCTTCGCCGAATTTCTTGCGCACGATGAGGTTGGTCACGCTCTTCATGCCGACGGCATCGACCGCGCCCGCAGGCACGGCGTGCGCCTCGACGGTGAACCCGAGCCCCTCCAGCAGCGTTTTTGCACGCAGCGCGATCGGCGCGCAGTCGCCGGGCGGATTGTCGCTCGGCACTTTCACGAGTTCGGCGAGAAACTCGGTCTCATGCTGGAAGTTCGCGTCGATGAAGGCGTCAGTTCGAGCTTTAAGCATTGTGTTCTTCAGCCAAATTCAAAAGGAAATCGAGTAGCACGCGCGCAGCGAAATCGGCATCTTCTTCGGCGACAATCTCCAGCGGCGAGTGACTGACACCGCCATTGCCGCAGCGGACGAACATCATCGCACTTGGCGTGAGAGAAGACATCATCGCGGCGTCGTGCCCAGCTCCGCTCGGCAACAGCAGCGGACTCACACCGAGGCGTTCCGCAGCGGCTTTCAATCGCTCCTGAAAATAGGGCGAGAGCGGAATCGCGGACATGCGCAACACTTCTTCGGCAGATACCTTCACGCCGCGATGCCGGGCGATCTGATTGAAGCTGGACAGCACATCCATCATCGCCGCATCGCGCACGCCGTTTGTGGAAGCACGGATGTCGCTCGAAAACTCGCAGCGGCCGGGAATGACATTCATTGCGCCGTTCGGCACCAGTAACTGACCGACCGTGCCGACCAGACTAGGAATTTCCTGACACCGTTTCTCCAGCGCGAGAATCATTTCCGCTGCGGCGGCGCCGGCATCACGGCGGAACTGCATCGCGACCGTGCCGGCGTGCCCCGCTTCGCCTTCCACAGTCACGCGATGGCGCACTGCGCCGGCGATGCCGGTCACGATTGCCACCGGCACATCCGCGTTCAGAAGCGACGGACCCTGCTCGATATGCAGCTCGACGTAGCCGAGAAGATCGTCCTGCTTGCGCGCAAGCGACGCGAGCGAGCCCACATCGACCCCCGCTTCTTCCAGCGCCTTGCGCAGCGGAATGCCGTCGTCATCGGTCGCATCGAGATTTTTCCGGTCGAATTTTCCCGCGATCGCCTGGCTGCCGAGATAACCGATCGGGAAACGCACGCCTTCTTCTTCAGAGAAGCAGAGCAACTCGATATTGAAGGGTAGCCGCTGCCTGGTGCGGTTCAGATGCTCGATGAGCACGAGCGGAACGAGAATGCCGAGCCGCCCGTCATACTTCCCGCCGTTGCGCACGGTGTCGTAATGCGAGCCGAGAAGAAGTGTCTTGGCGTTCGGTTGCGCGGCTTTGTACCGGCCGACGACATTGCCGATGGGGTCGGTGCGGACTTCCATCCCGGCAGCGCGCAACAAAACGTCGAGTTCAGCGGCGACTTTTCTGTGCGCCTCCGAGAAGTAGGTGACGGTGAGGGCGTCCGGCTGCTCGGACCATTGCGCAAGGTGTTCGGCGAGCGACATGATTCGCGGCCCGAACCTGTTGGCGCCTGCCTGTGCTTCGATCCCAGCCATAGCCTTCGCGTTTCCCCTCTTCACTCTACTATAGAGTATCTTGAACAGCGTGGCGCACGTCTGTCATTGTCAGCGGCGAATAGCACGGGGTTCTTGGGACGTGGACGTCATTTTCTGGGAATGGGCCGGCGCCCTCGTGCGATGGCTCCATATCGTCGCCGGCATCGCCTGGATCGGCTCCTCCTTCTATTTCATCCATCTCGATCTCAGCCTGAAGCCACGGCGCGGCTTGCCCCCGGGCGCGAAGGGCGACGCCTGGCAGGTGCATGGCGGCGGCTTCTATCACCTGGTGAAATACATGGTGGCGCCCGCGAAAATGCCGGACCACCTCACCTGGTTCAAATGGGAAGCCTACACGACCTGGCTTTCCGGCATGGCGCTGCTCGCGATCGTCTATTACCTCGGCGCCGAACTCTATCTCGTCGACAAGGCGGTGTTCGATATTTCGCCGATGCGCGCAATTACAACAAGCGTACTCGGGCTTGCAGGCGCATGGATTCTCTATGAGATCGTCTGCCGCTCGCCGCTCGGCAAAAGCGAGGCAGGTCTCTCGCTCTTTCTTTATCTGCTGCTGGTCGCGCTTTCTTACGCGTTTGCGCAAACGCTTTCCGGCCGCGGCATGTTCGTCCAGATCGGCGCACTCATCGGCACCATCATGGTGGCGAACGTCTTCGTCGTGATCATGCCAAACCAACGCAAGACGGTGGCGCGGCTGATCGCAAAGAAAAAGCCCGATGCCGCCTGGGGCGAACAGGCCAAGCAGCGCTCGGTGCACAACAATTATCTCACGCTGCCCGTGATTTTCCTCATGATGGGCACACACTATCCGCTGTTCTACGCAACGAAATACAACTGGCTGATCGTTGCGATCGTGCTCGCGATCGGGCCTTTGATGCGCGTGTTCTTCAACTTCCGCCACGCCAACGAAGGCGCGGACTGGAAGAAAAGTCCGTGGTGGACGTGGGCTGTGGTTGCGCTCGGTGTAATCCTGATCGGCTGGCTTTCTTCGCTCGGCCTGCGCGATAGCCAGCGCAGCGAAACACCCACGAGTGCGCCGAACTTCGCCGTGGTTGAGAATATCGTGATCTCGCGCTGCTCCGTGTGCCATGCCGTGCAGCCGGTGTGGCTCGGCATTGCGAAGGCTCCGCATAACGTATTGCTCGACACGCCAGAGAATATCCGCAAATTCGCACATCTGATCGAGACGTATTCGGTGCGCTCGATCGCGATGCCGCCGGGGAACATCACCGGCATGACGCCGGAAGAGCGGGCCGCACTCGCCGCTTGGCTTACCGCAAAGCCTCGCCCAGAATGACGCAGATGAAGAAATATCCGCGCGATCTCGCAGGCTATGGCCGCAACCCGCCACATCCGCGCTGGCCGGGCCATGCGCGGGTCGCGGTGCAGTTCGTCGTCAATTACGAGGAAGGTGGCGAGAACAACATCCTGCATGGCGACACGGCTTCGGAAGCGTTTTTATCCGATGTACTCGGCGCTCAACCCTGGCCCGGCAAACGGCATATGAATCTCGAATCCATGTTCGAGTATGGCTCGCGCGCCGGCTATTGGCGGCTGTGGCGCATGTTCACCGAGCGCAACATGCCGGTGACGGTATTCGCGGTCGCGACCGCCTTGCAGCGCTATCCCGAGATCGCTGCCTCGATGCAGGAGGCGGAGTGGGAAATCGCGAGCCACGGCCTGAAGTGGATCGATTACCGCGACATGCCGGAGAAGGAAGAACGCGCGCATTTGCGCGAGGCGATCGAAATTCACACCGAGATCACCGGCGAGCGGCCGCTCGGCTGGTACACGGGGCGCACATCGGGAAATTCGCTCAAGATCGTGATGGAGGAAGGCGGGTTTTTATATTCGTCCGACTCCTACGCGGATGACCTGCCCTATTGGGTGCGCGGGCCGAAAGGTCCGCACCTCATTATCCCCTATACGTTGGATGCCAACGACATGCGCTTCACCAATGCGCAGGGTTTTGCAAACGGCGACGACTTCTTCGTTTATCTGCGCGATGCTTTCGACACCCTCTATGCCGAAGGCGAGACTGCGCCGAAGATGATGTCGATCGGGTTGCATTGCCGCCTTGCGGGGAAGCCGGGCCGCGCGGCGGGGCTCGCGAAATTTCTCGACTACATCGACGAACATGACGGCGTCTGGGTCGCGACGCGTCTTGATATCGCGAAGCATTGGCATGCCGAGCATCGCGCGCTCGCCGACGAAGCGTGGGAAATTTTCGAATGACAAAGCGCGCGTTGGATCGACTTAACAAGACAAGCGCACAGGAATTCGTCGCGGCCATCGGCGACGTGTTCGAGCATTCGCCCTGGGTTGCCGAGCGCGCGAGTGCGAAGCGGCCTTTTGCCAGTGTTCGCGCCGTGCTCGATGCAATGATTGCCGCGGTGAAGTCCGCTTCCAAGGATGAGCAGATGACGCTCCTGCGCGCGCATCCCGATCTCGCCGGTAAAGCCGCGCGCGCGGGCACGCTCACGAGCGACTCGACCGCCGAACAGGCGAGCGTCGGCCTCGATCAGTTGTCCGAGCGCGAGTACGGGTCGTTTCAGGGGTTGAATACGAACTACCAGACCAAGTTCGGAATGCCGTTCATCGTCTGCGTGCGGCGGCATACGAAGGATTCGATCCTCCGGCAATTCGAGAAGCGGATCGACAATTCCGCCACTCAGGAATTCGAAATCGCGCTTTCCGAAGTCTTCCGCATCGCGGCGCTGCGCCTCGACCAGAAAATCGAGAATGCCGATCTTGGGTTGAACGGCCGGCTTTCGACCCACGTGCTCGACAATCATGCCGGCCGCCCGGCCGGGGCCTGCGGCTCGCGCTCCGCGAGCTATCCGGCCTCGACGAGCCGCGGATCGTCGTCAGCACGCAACCAATGCCGACGGCCGCACCGACGCGCCGCTGATTTCCGGACGGCCGCTTCCGATCGGCCAGTATGAAATCCTGTTTGCGGTCTCGGATTATTACCGCGACCGGCAGGTAGCGCTCGCCGAGCCGCCGTTCCTCGATGTCGTTCCGGTCCGCTTTTCCATCGCCGAGCCGGAGGGCCATTATCATGTCCCGCTGCTCGTCACCCCCTGGAGCTACGGCACCTACCGCGGCAGCTAAGGGCCTTTGTAAAAGGCGCGGAAAAGACGCCCCCGGAATAGGCAACGCACGGAAAACCGCCTAGCCTGAAGGCAATCCGGTAAGGCGGGCTGCCCGTCAAAAGCGCAAAAGACCACAAACAAGTGTGGCACGGCGCTTGCTGCCTGACTCTCCCGGACGAAATCTGTCTTCACGGAGTCTTCGACAATGTTCCGCAAAAACCAGCCTGACCGCTTTCGCAGGTGCGATGCTTGCCGCGTCGTTCTCGCCCGCAAGCGCACAAACCGATCTGAAATTCGCACTCGACTGGAAATTCGAGGGTCCGTCGGCGCCCTACTTCGTCGCCCTCGACAAGGGCTACTACAAAGCCGAAGGCCTCAACGTCACGATCGACTCCGGACCCGGCTCGGTGGCCGGCATCGCGCGCATCGCGGCCGGCACCTATCCGATCGGCTTCTTCGACATCAATTCGCTCGCCCGCTTCCGGGACCAGAACCCCGACAAGCCGGTGAAGGCGGTGATGATGGTCTATGACAAGCCTGCGTTCTCTATCGTGAGTATCGCCAAATCCAACATCAACAAGCCGAAAGATCTCGAGGGCAAGGTGCTCGGCGCGCCGCCGCCGGATGGCGCCTGGGCGCAATGGGGTGCGTTCACGAAAGTGAACGGCATCGACCCGTCAAAGGTGAAAGTCGAAGCGATCGGTTTCCCGGTGCGCGAGCCCATGCTCGCCGACGGCAAGGTCGACGCCATCACCGCCTTCTCCTTCTCGGCCTATTACAATCTCGCGACCAAGGGCATTCCGGAAAAAGACATCAAGGTAATGCTCCTGAACGACCACGGCCTCGTGCTCTACGGCAACGCCATCATGGTGAACCCCGAATTCGCGAAGGCAAATCCGAAGGTGGTGGCGGGCTTCGTGCGCGCGACCATCAAAGGCATCATCGACACCTACAAGGATCCGGAAAGCGCGATCAAATCGGTGATGAAGCGCAACGAGACGGCCGATGAAAAGATCGAGCTCGCACGTCTGAAGATGTCGCTGCGCGACAACTTCGTGACCGACTGGGTTAAGGCAAACGGTGTCGGCGGGATCGACGAGAAGCGGATGCTGGAAGCAATCGAGCAGCTCGACGTCTCCTCGCCGTTCAAGAACGCCAAGCCGAAGCCCGCCGACCTGTTCGACGCGCAGTTCCTGCCGCCGGCCAACGAGCGGAAGCTCTAACAGAATGCGTAGCCCGGAGTAGCCGCGTGGAAGCGTTTGTCGACATCAACAACGTAACGCTGAAATATAGCGGCGCTTCAGGAGACGTTCTGGCGCTAGACGGTACGACCATGAAGGTCCGGCGCGGCGAGTTCGCCGCCGTCGTCGGGCCTTCGGGTTGCGGCAAGTCTACCCTGATGCGCCTCGTGACAGGCCTGCATAAGCCGACGAAAGGCACCGTTTCGATCGAAGGCAAGCTTGTCACCGGGCCGGTCAAGATCGCCGGCATGGCGTTCCAGCACGCGAACCTGCTGCCCTGGCGCAAGGTGATCGACAACGTGCTGTTGCCGCTCGAAATCGTGCAGCCGCATCGTTCGCAATTCCGCACAAGGAAAGCCGAGTTTCGCGAACAGGCGGAAACGCTGCTTGCGACGGTAGGTCTCAAGGGCTTCGGCGACCGCTATCCCTGGGAACTTTCGGGCGGCATGCAGCAGCGCGTATCGCTGTGCCGCTCATTGATCCATGAGCCGGCGCTGCTCATGCTCGACGAACCGTTCGCGGCACTCGACGCATTCACACGCGAAGAGCTTTGGTGCGTGATGCGCGACCTGTGGCAGAAGCTGAAATTTACCGTCATTCTGGTCACGCACGACCTGCGCGAAGCCGCATTCCTCGCCGACAATATCTACGTGATGAGTGCGCGCCCGGGCAGCATCGTGCAGGTGAAAGCGGTCGACTTCCCGCGGCCGCGGGACTTGCAGGTTACTTACGAAAAGGACTTTGCCGACATCGTTCACGAATTGCGCGCGAAGATCGCGCAGGTACGGATCGGATGAACTCGAACACTGCCGAAAAACTCGCCCCCTGGCTGTTTACGCTTGCGATCTTCCTGATCTGGGAGGCCGCGTGCTATCTCTTTCAGATCAACCCTTCCGTATTGCAACCACCTTCCGCGGCCTTCGCCGCGATGGCGCGACACTGGAAGGTGTTCGCCTATCACTCCTACGTGACGCTCTGGGTGACGATGGTAGGCTTCGCGCTCGCGGTCGCCTTCGGAATTCTCCTGGGCCTGATCGTCGGCTGGTCGCGCACGATCTATCGCGGGCTCTATCCGGTGATGGTCGGCTTCAACACGATCCCGAAGGTCGCGATCGTGCCGCTACTGATCCTGTGGTTCGGCATCGGCGAGGTGCCCGCGATCCTCACGGCGTTCCTGATCTGCTTCTTCCCGATCGTCGTCAACGTCGCGACGGACTTGCCACTACCGAACCGGAACTCGAGGACGTCATGCGCGCGCTCGGTGCGGGCAAGCTCGACATCATGCTGAAAGTCGGCATCCCGCGCGCGCTGCCTTACCTGTTCGGTTCGCTGAAGGTAGCGATCACGCTTGCCTTCGTCGGCACCATCGTTTCCGAAACGGTAGGCGCGAATGCGGGCCTCGGCTATCTGATCTCGCTGGAGGGCGCGTCGTTCCGCATGGCCAATGTTTACGCGGCGCTTCTGCTGCTCGCCTTCGAAGGCGTGCTGATGTACGCTTTGTTCGCCTGGATCGAGCAATATTTCACGCGCTGGGCCTTCCGCTCGCAGATGAGCGCAGCCGGATAGGCAGATAAGTAGATAAGCGGACAAGCAAAGGTAAAATGAGTAACGCGATCCGTTTTACCCTGAACGGAGCGCTGCGCGAAAGTAACCAGTGTATCTCCGTCGACGACCGTACTCGACTGGCTGCGCGCGCAGCGGCTGACCGGAACGAAAGAAGGCTGCGCCGAAGGCGATTGCGGAGCCTGTACCGTCGTTCTCGACCGCGGATCGAACGCGACCTCGCGCTACCAGGCAATCAATTCCTGCCTCATGCTGTTGCCACAACTCGACGGCCTCGACGTACTGACCGTCGAAGGCATCTCGCAGGGCGGCGAGCTGCATCCCGTGCAGAAACTGCTCGTGGAAACAGACGGCACGCAATGCGGCTTCTGCACGCCGGGCTTCGTGATGGCCATGTATGCTTTTGCGCAAAGTACCGAACCACGGAACGACGCGCATATTCACGAGGCGCTCGCGGGCAATCTGTGCCGCTGCACCGGCTATCGCGCGATCGTGGATGCTTGCAAAAAAATTCCGTTGCCGGACTTCGACCCCACGTCCGGCGCGAGTGAGCGCGGCGAGGATGCGCTACGTTATGCGAGCGGCGAGCATCTTTTCTTTTCACCGCAAAGCGTCGACGAGCTGCTTAAGCTGCGCGCAGCACATCCTGATGCCATCATCCTCGCCGGCGGAACCGATCTCGGCATCCGCGCGAGCAAGGAGCGCGAGCATTTTCCGAAAGTTATTTTCACTGGAAAGGCGCTCGGGCTTGGCGAAGTGCGCGACGACAAGAACGCGCTGGTAATCGGCGCGGCAGCGACCTATACCGATGCGCTGCCGCTGATCGATAAGCATTTTCCTGCTTTTGGTGCGCTTATCCGCCGGATCGGTTCGCGGCAGATCAGAAATCTCGGCACCTTTGCCGGCAATCTCGTCAATGCTTCGCCGATTGGCGATACGCCACCCTGTCTGATCGCACTCGGCGCGGAAGTAATGCTGGCGTCAACACGCGGCGAGCGTACATTGCCCGCAGAGCAATTCATCATCGGCTATCGAAAGACCGCGCTCGCGAAGGACGAAGTCGTTGTTGCGATCCGCATTCCTTATCTCGCGAAAGGCGCACGTTTCGAAACCTACAAAATTTCCAAGCGCTTCGATCAGGATATTTCAGCGACCATCGGCGCTTTCTACGCGAACGGAGATGAAATTCGTATCGCCTATGGCGGCATGGCGGATCGCGCAAAGCGCGCGGCGAATGTCGAGACGCTGCTGCAAGTAGGGACGCCTTCGCTCATCAAAATCGAAGTCGCAATGGCGAAAGACTTCACCCCGCTCAGCGATCACCGTGCTTCGAAAACATATCGTTTGCGCGCGGCGAGCGGCCTGGTGCAGCGCTTCCTGTTCGAAGCCGGCGGGGCGCAGTCCACTAGGATCGAAGCGCTATGAGCCGGCAGTTGGGCCGGATTCGCGGCGGCGTGCATCAGCCGGTGAAGCACGACAGCGCACGCGGTCACGTCACCGGCAGCGCTCTTTATATCGACGACGTGCCGATGCCCCCGGCGGGGCTGGAAGCGGCGCTGGTGCTGAGTCCGTACGCGCATGCGCGCATTAAAAAGATCGACTTCACGAAAGCGCTCGCGGCGCCCGGCGTGATCGCCGTGATTGAGGCGTCCGATATTCCGGGTAAGAACGATATCGGGCCGATCAGGCCCAATGAACCGCTGCTTCCGGAAGCGCTGGCGGAGTATGAGGGTCAGCCTATTGCGGCGGTTGCGGCGGTAACGCTGGATCAGGCACGCGCGGCGGCGAAGCTGGTCAAAGTCGTGTACGAAGTACTGCCCGCGGTACTGACCATCGAGGAGGCGCTGAAGAACGAATCTTTTGTCTCGCCGGTGCAAACCATGGCGCGCGGCGATCTAAAAGCCGCGTTTGGTGAATCGAAGCATCGTCTTGCGGGGGAATTTCGTGCCGGCGGGCAAGATCACTTTTATCTCGAAGGCCAGATTGCGCTCGCAACGCCGGGCGATAGCGGCGACATTCATGTGCTTTCCTCAACGCAGCATCCGACGGAAGTTCAACACGGCGTCGCACACCTGCTCGGAATTCCGTTCAGCGCGGTAACGGCGGAAGTACGCCGCATGGGTGGCGGTTTTGGCGGCAAGGAGAGCCAGGCGACCCTTATCGCGGGCATTGCCGCTGTACTTGCGATGAAGACGAAGCGGCCGGTAAAGCTGCGACTTTCGCGCGACGACGACATGCGCGCGACCGGCAAACGGCATCCGTTTCTGATCCGCTATGATGTGGGTTTCGACGAGGCGGGGCGAATTCTTGCGCTCGATCTGTTGCTGGCGTCCAATGGCGGCAATGTCGCAGACCACTCTCCCGCCGTGATGACGCGCGCGCTGTGCCACTCCGACAATGCCTACTGGCTCCCAACCTGCGCTTCCGCGGCTATTCGTGCAAAACCAACACGGTTTCGAACACGGCGTTTCGCGGTTACGGCGGCCCGCAGGGCATGATCGCGATCGAGACGATCATCGATGCAATCGCGCGGCAGCTCGGCGTTTCAAACGATGACGTGCGACGTGCGAACTATTACAGCGCCGCGCCCAGGAACGTGACCCCCTACAAGATGGAAGTGGAGGACAACATCATCGAACAGGTGATGGATGAGCTTGCCGCCGACGTGAAGCTGAAAGAATGGCGCGCGGAGATCGACGCTTTCAATCGCGAGAACGGGGTTCTGAAGAAGGGCCTTGCGACCATGCCGGTGAAATTCGGCATTTCGTTCAACCGGCCCGCGCTGAACCAGGCCGGCGCGCTTGTGCATGTTTATACCGACGGTAGCGTGCTTCTGAACCACGGTGGCACCGAGATGGGCCAGGGGCTGTTTATCAAGATCGCGCAGGTCGTTGCTGAAACCTTTCAGATCGATATCGATAAGATTCGCGTGTCGGCGACATCAACTGCGAAAGTACCGAACACCTCGCCGACTGCCGCCTCTTCGGGCTCGGACCTCAACGGTATGGCGGCGCTGAACGCCGCCGAGCAGATCAAAGCGCGGATGATCACAATCGCCGCGGTGCATTTCAAAGTGGACGAAAACGAAATCTTCTTTGCGGCGAACCGCGTCTATGCCGGCAACCGCTCAATCTCGTTTCCCGAACTTGCGCAGATGTCGTGGGAGAGCCGCGTCTCGCTCTCGGCGGCGGGCTACTACAAGACGCCAAAAATCCACTGGGACCTTGGAACCGGCACCGGAAGGCCCTTTTACTATTTCGTTTATGGCGCGGCCGCCGCGGAAGTCGTGATCGACACGCTTACCGGCGAGATGCGTGTCTTACGCGCGGAATTGCTTGAGGACTGCGGCAAGTCGCTGAACCCCGCGATCGATCTCGGTCAGATCGAAGGCGCGTTCGTGCAAGGCATGGGCTGGCTGACTTCAGAAGAATTGTGGTGGGACGAGCATGGCCGGCTGAAAACGCACGGACCTTCGACCTACAAGATTCCGGGCAGCCGCGATGTACCGCCGGTCTTCAACGTGCGCATTCTCGAGAATGCGCCGAACCGCGAGGCGACCGTATTTCGCTCGAAGGCGGTCGGCGAACCGCCCCTTATGCTTGCGATCTCAGTATGGCTCGCAATCCGCGACGCGATTGCCGCGAGCGGAGGCAGCGGGTCCATTGAGATAGATGCCCCGGCAACGCCCGAAAGAATTCTCGACGCGATCTATCGGCGCCGCGCTTCGTAGCGCATCATAAATTCCGGCGACATCTCGCGAAGGCGCACGTCGTCTACGCGTCCCGAGCGCCTGATATAACTCATTGCGAATTCGATCGGCGCAAGCTTCATGTGTTCGGAGAAGTTTTCGTACCACGCAGCGCTGGTCTTCGAGGCGTTTACGATTTTCTCGACGACGGGTTTGCGCTCGCGCTCGTAGCGCGCAAGCGCCGCGGGAACATTCGCTTCCCCTTGGAGCGCCTTGGAGAGCGCAATCGAATCCTCGAGCGCAAGGCGCGTACCGGAGCCGATGGAGAAATGCGCGGTGTGGAGCGCGTCTCCGACCAGCGCGATGTTTTCGTGCGACCAGCGCTCGTTCCATATCCACGGAAAATCGCGCCACACGGATTTGTTCGAGATCAATTCGTGACCGTCCAGCGTCTGCGCGAACAGCCGCTCGCAGAGCGCTTTGTTGTCCTGCTCGGTCAGCGCAGCGAAATTCGCACGCGCAAAGGTCGTCCGGTCGCACTCGATGATGAACGTGCTTTTATCCGGCGCATAGCGGTAGTGATGCGCGTTCAGCGTACCATATTCGCATTCGATGAAGGTCTGGGTCAGCGTCTCGAACGGCTTCGTGGTGCCGAACCAGATGAACTTGTTTCTGAACAGATCCGTGCTGGTCTGAAACTGCGGATGCGCCGCGCGCAGCGCCGAATTCACGCCGTCGGCGGCGACCACGAGATCGAATTTCTTCAGCTCTGCTTCGCTTACGCGGGTTTCGAACTTCGGCACGACTCCGACCGAGGCGGCGCGCGCCTGAAGAAGCTGCAATAATTCCAGCCGTCCGATCGCGGAAAAGCCGACGCCGTCAATGGTGACGCGCTCGCCGCGATGAACCAGCGTCATGTCCTGCCACTGTTCCATATGCGGAACGATGGCAGCCACCGTTTCCGGATCGTCCGCACGCAGGAAATCCAGTGCGCGGTCGGAGAACACGACGCCAAAACCGAAGGTGGCACCTGCCGCGTTCTGTTCGAACAGTTCGATCTGCGCAGACGGGTGCTTCCGCTTCCAGAGATAAGCGAAATAAAGCCCCGCAGGCCCACCGCCGGCCACCGCGATCTTCAAATGCGTTTCCTCTTCCTCGCGGAATGACTAGACTCGGCGTAAACATACGAAGCGCGAGCTACGAGAGCAAAGCCGCGATCAAAGAGGAGCGCAGCCAGTGAAACCTCTCGACCTTCAAGCCGCAGCATTTTCTCTGGAAGCTTGAGAACGGCGTCGGTACCGTCACGCTCAATCGCCCCGAGCGCAAAAACCCGCTGACTTTCGAATCCTATGCCGAGCTGCGCGACATGTTTCGTGCGCTGAAGGAAGCGAAGGACGTAAAGACGGTCGTCATTACGGGCGCCGGCGGAAACTTCTGCTCCGGCGGCGATGTCCATGAAATCATCGGACCGCTCGTGGAAATGCGCCGCAGGAAGGACAGCCAAGCGTTGCTCAAATTCACGCAGATGACCGGCGACCTCGTGAAGGCCATGCGCGCCTGTCCGCAACCGGTCATTGCCGCGATCGACGGCGTTTGCGCAGGCGCAGGCGCGATTCTGGCGATGGCGTCCGACCTTCGTTATGGCACCGCGCAGAGCAAAGTCGCGTTTCTCTTCGTGCGCGTGGGGCTTTCGGGCGCGGATATGGGCGCGTGCAATCTCTTGCCGCGCATCGTCGGCGCAGGCCGCGCGGCAGAGCTACTTTACACCGGCCGCGCGATGAACGGCGAAGAAGCCGAGCGCTGGGGCTTCTTCAACAAGCTCTCCACGCCGGAGAATGTCTTGCAAGAGGCGACAACCCTTGCCGCTTCGCTGGCATCCGGCCCGACCTACGCGCACGCGATGACGAAACGCTGCGTCCACGACGAATGGGACATGCCTGTCGATGCGGCGATCGATCACGAGGCGCGGCAGCAGGCAATCTGCATGGAGACGATGGATTTCGAGCGCGCCTATGAGGCGTTTGCCGCCAAGCAGAAGCCGGCCTTCAAGGGCGACTAGGCTCGTTACCGGCCAAAGCGCGGCGCGCCGCGCGGCGGGGATGACGATTTATTCGGGCAGCACCGCGGTCGCTTCGATCTCGACCAGCGCGGCTTTTTCGACGAGCCGCACCACCTGCACCACGGCCATGGCGGGGAAATGCTTGCCCATGACGTCGCGATAGGCCGCGCCAATTTCGCGCTGAAGCGCGAGATAATTTTCGATATCAGTTACGTACCAGGTGAGCCGCACGATGTGCTCCGGCCCGGCGCCGGCTTCGGCGATGATCGCAACGATATTCTCAAGCGTCTTTCCGGTCTGCGCGGCGAGGCCTTCACCGAACTTTCCCTGCTCGTCCCAGCCGACCACGCCGCCGGTCACGATCACGCGGCCTTTCGCGCTCATGCCATCGGAATAACCCTTCGGCTGCGGCCAGCCTTTGGGGCGAAGTACAGTGGGTTGGGATTTGCTTTTGTCGAGCATGGCAATCACGATGCGAGTTTGGCGTTGATGGGGGCGTTCGCAGCTTCGCGCAGGCGAAAGCGTTGCAGCTTGCCGGTATCGGTTTTCGGCAGACTCGTCACATATTCCACGGCGCGCGGGTATTTATATGGTGCAACTTCGGCTTTGACGAATTCCTGCAACGTTTTCGTCATGGCGGCGTCGTCCGCAAAGCCTGCGCGCAAGACAACATAAGCCTTCACAATCTGCCCGCGCTCCGGACACGGCGCACCCACCACGCCGCATTCGGCAACGGCAGGATGCATCAGCAGCACGGCTTCCACTTCCGGGCCTGCGATGTTGTAACCCGCGGAAATAATCATGTCGTCGGAGCGTGCCTGATACCAGTAGTAGCCGTCCTTGTCGCAGAGGTAGGTGTCGCCGGTGATGTTCCAGCCGGCTTCGACATAGTTCTTCTGCCGCTCATCCGCGAGATAGCGGCAGCCCGTCGGCCCGCGCACGGCGAGCCGTCCCGGCGTATTCGGCGGCAGGGCATTGCCGTTCTCATCGACGATCTTTGCGCGATAGCCGGGAACGGGTTTGCCGGTCGCGCCGGGACGAAGGCTCTCTTCGGGCGAGCCGATAAAAATATGCAGCATCTCGGTCGAACCGATGCCGTCGAGAATTTTGAGGCCGGTCGCCTCAAACCACATTTCCCACGTCGCTTTCGGCAGCGCCTCGCCCGCGGAAACACATTTCCTGAGCGATGAGATATTGCGGCCTTCGAGCTTGGCGAGAACTGCGCGGTAGGCAGTCGGGGCGGTGAAGCAGATCGTCGCATGATACTTCTCGATCGCCGCGAGCAAATCGTCCGGCGCCGCCTTTTCCAGAAGCACAGTCGAAGCCCCTACCCGCATCGGGAAAAACACGAGCCCCCCGGTGCCGAAGGTAAAAGCAAGCGGCGGGGAACCGATGAAGCGGTCGTCGGCGGTGGCGCGCAACAAGTGCTTCCCATAGGTGTCGCAGACCGCAAGCAGATCGCGATGAAAATGCATGGTGCCTTTGGGCTGGCCGGTCGTGCCGGAGGTGAAGGCAATCAGGCACACATCGTCGGCGGCGGTGTTGCAGGCCGCGAAATTTTCGTACCCCGGCTGGGCCATCAAAGTTTCGAGCCCGCCCTCGCCCCAATAGGCGAGCTTCCTTAAATCCGGAGCCAGCAGCCTGGCCTTCTCCATCTCTTCGGAAAGCCTCGCGTCGCATAGCGCGATCGAAATTTTCGCTTTCTGGACAGCGTAGGAGATTTCCTTCGCGCGCAGCAGCGGCATGGTCGCAACAACAACGCCGCCGGCTTTCAGCACCGCGAAATAGGTTGCCACCATCATGGCATTGTTCGCGGAGCGGAGCAGCACGCGGTTGCCGGTGACGAAGCCGAGATCGTTCACGAGCACATTTGCGATCCGGTTCACGCGATCGAGCAACTGCGCATAGGTCAGCGATTCGACCGGCGTGATGATGCAGGGCCTGTCGCCGAGACCGCGCTCCACTGTCTTGTCCAGCAGTTCGACGCAGGCATTCAGACGATCCGGGTATCGCAGCTCCGGCAGATCGAACACGAATTCGGGCTGATGCGATGCGGGTGGCAGATTGTCTCTTGCGAAGGTATCGAGATGGGCGCTTGCGATCATTCGAACCTCCCTCGCATCTCAATTGTGCGTATTGGCGGTGCGCACGCTGGTTTTCAACTTGCCCAGCAACTTCGTGAGCGCGGCGGTATCGCCTGGCGAAAGCGCGCCAAACATTCCGGCAATCCAGCTTTCATGTTCCTTCGCCATGCGTGCGAACTGGCGGCGGCCTTTTTCGGTAAGGCTTACGATATGAGAACGGCGGTCGCTCTTGTGCTGTTTGCGCGAAATCACCTCCTCGGCGACCAGCCGGTCGACGAGGCCGGTGACATTCCCGTTCGTTACCATCATGCGCTGCGAAAGTTCGCCGAGCGTCATGCCATGCGGCTTACGCTCAAGCTGTGCCATCAGATCGAAGCGCGGCAAGGTCACGTCGAACCGTTCGCGCAGACGGCGGCGGATTTCGGTTTCGATCAGGGTGTTGGTCGCGAGCAGACGCAGCCATAGCCGTAACTCGGCTTTGTGATCGCCGGGCGCTTCCGCGATCTTGGTTTCGGCGTCGAGCGCCGCGGACTGTTCGAGCTCCATCTTGGCCCTCGATCCGGCTTGCGATGAAATTACTTTAAGCCTAAACTACTTTCCCTGCAAGCGGCGAAAACGCGAGGTTTTTACCCATGCGAATCGCGGTGGTGGGCGGCGGGCCAGCCGGCGTCTATTTTTCGATTCTTGCGGCCAAGGCCTGGCCCAAGGTCGAGATCGACGTGTTCGAGCGCAACCGCGCCGACGATACGTTCGGCTTCGGCGTCGTGTTTTCCGACGAGACCCTCGAGATCTTCGAGAAGTATGACGTTGAGAGCTATCAGGCGATTGCCGACAACTTCGCCTATTGGGACGACATCGAGATCCATTTCAAAGGCAGCCTGCACCGCATCGGCGGCAACGGCTTCTGCGGCTGCGCGCGCACGACGCTTCTGAAATTGCTGCACGACCGCGCCCGCGCGCTCGGCGTGAAACTGCATTTCGAAACCGAAACCGATCCTTCGCTCGCAGCGCTGAAGGGTTACGATTTGATCGTCGCCGCCGACGGTGTGAACAGCCGGATCCGCGACACGCATCGCGAGCCCTTCGGGACGGAAATAGACAACCGGCCCAATAAGTTCACGTGGATGGGATCGACGCGCTCATTCGATGCCTTCACGTTTTTCTTTAAAGAAACCGAGTACGGCATCTTCATCGCGCATTGCTACCAGTACGAGCCGCAACGCTCGACCTGGGTTCTGGAAGTGCAGCCCGAGACCTTCGAACGCGCGGGGCTCGGAAAGCTGTCGGAAGAAGAATCGGCGCGCTTCCTCGAGAAGATCTTCGCAGAGGAGCTGGACGGCCACAAACTCATGACCAACCGCTCGATGTGGCGGAATTTCCCTCGCGTCTCGAACGAACGCTGGGTCATGAACAACACCGTACTGATCGGCGACGCCAAAGCGACCGCGCACTTCTCGATCGGCTCCGGCACCAAGCTTGCGATGGAAGACGCGATCGCGCTCTACGAGTCTCTTGCGAAGATGCGGCTCGATGTGCCCGCGTCGCTGAAGCACTTCGAAACGTCGCGGCGCGAGGATGTCGAGAAAACGCAGCACGCCGCCGACGTGTCGCTGGTCTGGTTCGAACACGTCGACCGATTCTGGGAGATGGACCCGCGCCAGTTCGCTTTCGGGCTGATGACGCGCTCCAAGGCAATCACCTGGGACAATCTGCAACTCCGCGCGCCGGAATTTGTCGAGCAGGCGGGCGAGATGTTCGCGGAGCAAGTCCCGGGCGCGAGCCACGAGCGGCCGCGGCCGCCGATGTTTCAACCGTTCCGCCTGCGCGACATGGAGATCCCGAACCGCGTCGTGGTCTCGCCCATGTGCCAGTACTCGGCAAAAGAAGGCGTGCCGAACGAATGGCATCTCGTGCATCTGGGCAGCCGCGCGATCGGCGGCGCGGGCCTGATCTATACTGAAATGACCGATGTTTCCGCCGACGCGCGGATCTCGCCGGGCTGCGCGGGAATCTACACGGACGAACAGGAAGCCGCGTGGAAGCGCGTTACCGATTTCGTGCACGCAAACTCGGCTTCAAAAATCTGTCTTCAACTCGGTCATGCCGGCCGCAAGGGCGCGACCAAGCTGATGTGGGAAGGCATCGACGAACCGCTCGAGCGCGGCGCCTGGCCGATCATCGCACCCTCCCCGCTGCCTTATTATCCGCATAGCGTGGTGCCGCGCGAAATGACGCGCGCGGATATGGACAAAGTGAAATCGAACTTTGTCGCCGCGGCCGTGCGCGCCGAGCGCGCGGGCTTCGACATGCTGGAGCTGCACTGCGCGCACGGGTACCTGCTGTCGTCGTTCATCTCGCCGCTGACCAATCAGCGCGGCGACGAATACGGCGGCTTGCTCGACAACCGCCTGCGCTTTCCGCTCGAAGTCTTCCGCGCGATCCGCGAAGCGTGGCCGAACGACAAACCGATGTCGGTGCGCATCTCCGCGACCGACTGGAAAGACGGCGGCGTTACCGGCGAGGAATCGGTCGAAATTTCCCGTGCCTTCGCGCGCGAAGGTTGTGACCTGATCGATGTCTCGACCGGACAAACGGTTTACGACGCCGAGCCGGTGTTCGGCCGCATGTTCCAGACGCCGTATTCGGACCAGATCCGCAACGAGGCCAACATCGCGACCATGTGCGTCGGCAACATCACCACCGCCGATCAGGTGAATACAATTCTTGCCGCCGGCCGCGCGGATCTTGTCGCGCTCGCGCGTCCGCATCTGGTCGATCCCTATTTCACGATGCACGCGGCGGCTTGGTACGGTGTCGACGCGATCGCGTGTCCACCGCAATATTTATCGGGCAAAGATCAATCGTTCCGTACCGCCGTGCGCGACCGCGCGGATCTCGCGGAACTGCGCCGCAAAGTGAAGCCGCGCAGTCATCAGCGACAGACGACAAGAGAAGCCGCGGAGTAACGCGGCTAAAAATACGACAGCACGGTTTCCGCAGAGCGGACCACTTGTTGCGCTGCATCATGCGTCCGATTCACGCTGCGAAGATTTCATGCATGTGCGAGCCTTCGCACGTGCCGCAAAAGCTATTGACGAACACTTCGCAAGTGCCTGAAAGTCTTGGCGATGGCTCCTCGAAGCCAGAGTGCAAACCGATCACAGGTGTGCCGACAGTTACCGGCGTCAAACGCAAAAAGCGAAAACAAAAACAAAAAGGCGGCGCACCAATCGGTCGCAAAATTTCCTAGGGAGGAAAATTACGATGAAATGGCAAATGCCTAAGAAGTTGCTCGGGCTCGCCGCCGTCGGTCTCGTTGCCGGCGCCGGTTATCTCGCGCTACCGCAGAAGACGGAAGCGCAAGGCGCGACCATCAAAATCGCTTATGTCGATCCGCTCTCCGGCCCGATGGCCGGTATCGGCGACACCGGTCTCAAGAACTTTCAGTTCATTCTGGAAGAGATCAACGCCAAGGGCGGCGCGAACGGCCAAAAGCTCGAAGTCGTTCCCTTCGACAACAAGCTGAACGCGCAGGAAACCATCGTGCAGGTGCAGAAGGCCATCGATAGCGGCATTCGCATCATCACGCAGGGCAACGGCACGGCGTTCGCGATCGCGATCTCCGAATTCGTCACCAAATACAACGAGCGCAACCCCGGCAAGGAAGTCATCTATCTCAACTACGCCGCGGTCGATCCGATCCTGACCAACGCGAAGTGCAGCTACTGGCACTTCCGCTGGGACGCAAACACCGAGCAGAAGATGGCGGCGATCACCGCCTTCCTGAAAGACAAAAAAGACGTGAAGAAGATGTACCTGATCAATCAGGATTACGCCTTCGGTCACGGCGTGCGCGATCTCGCGGTGAAGTTCCTCAAAGAGAAGCGCCCCGACATCGAAGTGGTCGGCAACGAACTGCACCCGCTCGCCAAGATCACCGATTTCGCGCCTTACATCGCGAAGATCAAGGCTTCGGGCGCCGACAGCATCATCACCGGCAACTGGGGTAACGACATCTCGCTGCTCATCAAGGCAGCGGCCGACGCCGGCTTGCAGGTGAATTTCTTCACCTTCTATGCAGGCGGCACCGGCGGCCCGACCGCGATCAAGCAGGCCAACCTCTCGAACCGCGTTTTCGCGGTCGGCGAAGGCTTCGCGAACATCCCGCACAAGGCTTCGCAGGATTTCGAAAAGGGCTTGCGCGACAAGTATAAGGTCGGCCTGTTCTATCCGCGCGGCGTGAACCAGCTGCGAATGCTCGCGGCTGCGATCACCCAGGCGAAGTCGGACGATCCGAAGAAGTTCGCGGCCGTCCTGCATGGCATGAAGTTCGAAGTGTTCAACGGCGGCGAAGGCATTATGCGCGCCGATGACCACCAGTTCATGCAGCCGATGTACATGGCGAGCTTCGGTCCGATCAAAGCCGACCAGCCGTTCGATGAAGAGAACACTGGCTGGGGCTGGAGCATCGCAGGCAAGGTCGACTCGAAAGACACCGCGGTGCCGACCACCTGCAAAATGAACAAGCCGTCCTAACCGGCTTTAATAAGCGTCCGGCCGGATTGCTCCGGCCGGACGTTCTTATCTTTCGTTTCATCATTCACCCTCGGCGGGCAGGGAACCGTGGCTGAACTCATCATCATTTCGACGCTGAACGGCGTGCTTTACGGCATGCTTCTGTTCCTGATGGCAAGCGGTCTCACGCTCATCTTCAGCATGATGGGCGTACTCAACTTCGCGCATGCCAGCTTCTATATGCTTGGCGCATTTCTCGGATATCAGATCAGCCAATGGGCGGGCTTCGTTCCGGCACTCATTCTTGCACCGATGATCGCAGGCGGCATCGGTGCACTGGTTGAGCGTTACGGATTGCGCACCGTTCACAAAAACGGCCACGTCGCGGAGCTGCTCTTTACCTTCGGTCTCGCCTTCATCATCGAGGAAGTGATCCAGATGATCTGGGGCAAGCTCTCCGTCGACTATCGCGTGCCGAGCTGGCTCGATTTCTCCGCCTTCACGATCTACGCGACGAATTACCCCGCCTACAAGACCTTCATGCTGCTGTTCTCGATCGTGATCTTTATCGGGCTGATCTTTTTGCTCACCAGAACCCGCGCAGGCCTCATCATTCAGGCTTCGCTCTCGCATCCGAACATGGTCGGCATGCTCGGCCACAACGTGCCGCGCGTTTTCATGCTGGTGTTCGGCCTCGGCACCGCGCTGGCCGCGATTGCCGGTGTGATCGCGGGCGCTGCCTATGTCACGCAATCGAACATGGCGGCGCTGCTCGGGCCGATCCTGTTCGTCGTGGTCGTCGTCGGCGGGCTCGGGTCACTCTGGGGCGCGTTCGTCGCTTCGCTGCTGATCGGTCTGCTGCAAACTTTCGCGATCGCGTCCGACTGGTCGCTGAACAAGTTCTTCGGTGACTTCATCACGCCGACGCGCGGCACGCTGCTCTTTGATGTGTGGAATGTCACCATCGCGCAGGTCGGCCCGATTCTGCCTTATCTCCTGCTCGTACTCGTGCTGATCTTCCGGCCGACCGGCCTTTTCGGGACCAGAGAAACATGAGCGACGCAGCGAAAGCGATGCCCATGGCATCCGAAACCTCGGCGCGGGCCCGCATCAAACGCTACAGCGTATGGATTGTCGCGGCAGCGTTGCTTCTCGTCATGCCTTACATCTTCCCGTCCGGCGCATCGATCACGACGATGTGCCTGATGGGCATCATGATCATCTTCGCGCTCTCTTATAATATGTTGCTCGGCCAGTCCGGCATGCTCTCGTTCGGGCACGCGGTCTATTACGGCCTCGCCGCTTTCGCGACCGCGCACATGATGAACTGGGCCATCAAGGCCGGGGTTCCGATCCCACTGCCGTTCATGCCGATCGTGGGTGCGGCGGCCGGCCTCGTCTTCGGCATTATCTTCGGCTCGGTTTCCACGAGGCGCGCGGGCACGGTGTTTGCGATGATCTCGCTCGGTCTTGCGGAACTGGTTTATTCCAGCTCGCTGATCCTGCGCAGCTTCTTCGGCGGCGAAGAAGGTATCTCCGCCGACCGCACCAAACTCGTTCGCTTCTTCGGCTACAATTTCGGCCCGCAGATTCAGGTTTATTACCTGATCGCAGCATGGTGTCTGCTCTGCATCATCCTGATGTATGCGATCACGCGCACGCCGCTCGGCCGCATGTGCAACGCGGTTCGCGAGAACCCCGAGCGGGTCGAGTTCGTCGGCTATAATCCGCAATTCGTTCGCTTCATCGCCTTCTCGCTTGCGGGCCTGTTCGCGGGTGTCGCCGGCTCGTTGGCCGCGATCAATATTGAGCTTGCGCAGGCGAGCTTTGTCGGCGCGGCCCAGTCGGGCGCGGTGCTGCTCGCAGCTTACATCGGCGGCGTCGCCTTCTTCGTGGGGCCGATCCTTGGCGCAATCCTGGTGACGCTGTTGTCGATCAAGCTTTCCGACTTCTCGGAAATCTGGGTGCTTTATTTCGGAATCCTATTCATCACGATCATCATGTTCGCGCCTTACGGCCTTTCGGGATTGCTCATGATGCATGCGCAGTTCTGGCGTGGGCCGCTCGGCAGCCGGATCTCGCGATTGGGCAAGCTGCTTGGCGCTTATCTGATCGCGGCGCTTCCGGCGCTTATCATGCTTGCCGGCGCGATCCTGCTGATTGAGATGATCCATCACGTCGCGCAGAAAGGCGCGGAAGGCGCGAATATGCACTTCCTGCGCCGGAGCTATCTCACCGTGAACACCCATACGGCCTGGCCGTGGATCGGTGGTCTTGTCGCTATGATCGGCGGCTTCCTCGCATTCCGCTTTACGTGGCCGACCGTCGCAAGCGCCTGGCATCAAGCGCTGCTCGACACGCAACGGAGCAGCAAATGAACTCGGCAGTTGAGTTAAAGAGTCTCGAGAAGCGCTTCGGCAAAACCGAGATCATCCGCGGCGTCAGCCTCGACGTGAAATCCGGCGAGCGGCATGCCGTGATCGGGCCGAACGGCGCAGGTAAATCCACGCTGTTCAATCTGATCAGCGGCCGTTTCATGCCCTCCTCCGGCTCGATCCATCTGCGCGGCGAAAACATCACCGGCCTGCGGCCTTTCGAGATCAACCGCCGCGGACTTTCGCGCAGCTTCCAGGTCACCAATATCTTCCCGCGGCTTTCGGTCTGGGAAAACGTGCGCTGCGCCGTGTTGTGGTCGAAGGGCTACAAGTATTCGTTCTGGCGCAACATCGACAAACTGGAAGATGTGCGCGCGCGGACACAGGAAATTCTCGAACAGATCAATATGGCGAACCGCGCCGAGGTTCCGGCTGGCGTGCTCTCCTACGCCGAACAGCGGGCGCTTGAGATCGGCATTACGATCGCCGGCGGCGCCGACATCATTCTCCTCGACGAGCCGACCGCCGGCATGAGCCGCAGCGAGACCGAATACGCAGTCGCGATGATCCGCCGGGTCAGCGAAGGCCGCACGCTCATCATTATCGAGCACGACATGGGCGTCGTGTTCGATCTTGCCGATCGTATTTCCGTGCTGGTGTACGGCCAGATTCTCGCGACTGACGTGCCCGCGAAGATCAAATCGAACGCGAAAGTGCAAGAAGCCTATCTCGGAGCAGCCGGCCATGACTGACACGATGCTCGAGGTAAAAGACCTGCACGCCTATTACGGCAAGAGCCATATTCTTCAGGGCGTGAACCTGAACGTGAAAAACGGCGAGATCGTTTCCATTCTCGGGCGCAACGGCGTCGGCCGTTCGACGACGCTCAAAGCGATCATGGGCGACGTGCCGCCGCAGGGTTCGATCACCTTCAAGGGCAAGCAGATCGCAGGCCTGAAATCCTATCAGGTCGCCTATCACGGGCTCGGCTATGTGCCGGAAGACCGCTCGATCTTCCCCGGCCTCACGGTCGAGCAGAATCTCATTCTGGGCGAGAAGTCCGGCCGCAAGAACCCGCGCTGGTCGATCGAGGATGTCTACAACCTGTTTCCGATCCTGCGCGAGCGCAAGGACACCGACGCGAGCGTGCTCTCCGGTGGCGAGCAACAGATGCTGACAGTCTGCCGCACGCTCATGGGTGATCCCGACCTCATCATGGTGGATGAGCCGACCGAAGGCCTCTCCCCGCAGATGACCGAACGCGTCGGGACTCTTTTGCAGAGCATCGCGGAGCGGAAGATTTCCATTCTGCTGGTCGAACAGAAGCTCACGATTGCGATGAAGATTTCCCACCGCGTCTATGTGATGGGTCACGGGCATATCGTGTTCGAAGGCACGCCCGGCGATCTTGAGAAGAACGAGGATGTGCGCCGCGAGTGGCTGGAAGTCTGACGCGGCCTTCCGGAAACAAAAAACGGCCGGGATCATCCCGGCCGTTTTCGCTTTCAGCGTCCGCTACTTCTTCCCGGCGAGAATGCGCTCGTCAGCGGCGGCGTTTTGCTTTCTTCCTGGCTGGCGCGAGCGCGCCTGACACGATGTCCTGCTTTGAGTTTCTTCACCGCAGCTTCGGTCGTGGACTCCGGCCGAACCGGCGTGAGAGGAGCCATCGATCAAATTCCAATAGTCGACAAAATTAAAAACATCGATATTTTTGCCGACGCACAACAAGACGGCCAAGCCGCCTCGCGGGAGGAAGCGTCATGAAAATCGTCGACTTATCGGTTGCCCTGGAAAACGACGTGCCGGCAGACCCGCCGGGCCTCGGCCCGAATATCGAATACACGAACCACAAAGAATCCGCCGCCAGCGTATGCACCTTTTTTCCGGGGCTGAAGCCCGAACACCTTCCCGACAGCGAAGGCTGGGCGATCGAACAGATCAATCTCACCACGCATAACGGTACGCATTTGGATGCACCGTACCATTTTGCGTCCACCATGAACGACGGCGAGCGCGCCTGGACCATCGACGAAGTACCGCTCGACTGGTGCTTCCGGCCCGGCGTGAAGCTCGACTTCCGTCATTTCGAGAATGGTTATGTCGCGACCGCCGCCGACGTGGAAGCCGAACTGAAACGCATCGGCCACAAATTGCAGCCGCTCGACATCGTTGTCGTGAATACCTCCGCCGCCGCACGCTACGGTAAGCCCGACTATCTTGCGAGCGGTTGCGGCATGGGCGCGGAAGCGACGCTCTATTTGACCTCACGCGGCGTGCGCGTCACCGGCACCGACGGCTGGTCATGGGACGCTCCTTTCGTGCACACCGCGAAAAAATTTGCGGAGACGAAAGATGCGTCCTTGATCTGGGAAGGGCACAAGTCCGGCCGCAAGATCGGCTACTGCCACATCGAAAAGCTGCATAATCTGGAACAACTGCCTTCGAACGGATTCAAGATCGCATGCTTTCCGGTGAAAATTAAAGCTGCCTCCGCGGGGTGGACGCGCGCTGTCGCCATTCTGGAGAATTAAAAATGAAGCTCGCCACATTCGAAAAAGGCGGCATGCAAGTCGTCGGCATCGTCGACACCGAGAAGAAGCAGATTCTCGATCTTGCCGCGGCCAGTGGCACGAACCCGGCTTTCGCGAGCATGCTCGCGCTGATCGAAGCCGGCCCTTCCGCGCTTGCCGAAGCGAAAAAGCTCGCCGGAGAATGGGGCTCCGCTGCCGCACAGCCGCTTGAAGGAGCGAAATTACTCGCGCCGGTTCCGGTGCCGCCGCAGATGCGCGACGCATCAGTCTACGCGACGCACGTAAAGAACGCGCCGCGCGGCATGCAACGTTATCTCGCCCGCAAAAGCCAAGGCGAAGAAGCGGCCGCGAAAATCCAGGCGGAGCCAGACGTGCCGCCGGTCTATCGTCAGCTTCCGGTCTATTACATCACCAACCGCTTCAGCGTGGCTGGTCCCGACACGACGGTGCAATGGCCGCGCTACAGCGAGCTGATGGATTTCGAACTCGAGTTCGGCATCTACATCAGCAAGCCCGCGAAGAATGTGTCCGCGGCGAACGCCAAGGACCACATCTTCGGCTACACGATTTTCAACGACTTCTCGGCGCGCGATCAGCAGATAATCGAAATGCAGGGCCGGCTCGGACCCACCAAGGGCAAGAGCTTCGACATGGGCAACGCGATGGGTCCGTGGATCGTCACGCCGGACGAACTCGGCGATCCGCAGAAGATGAACGTCGAAGTGCGCGTGAACGGCGAAGTCTGGGCGAAGAATTCGACCGGCGAAATGCTGCACACCTTCGAGAAGATGATCGAATACATCTCGAAGGACGAAACGCTATACCCGGGCGAATTCATCGGCTCGGGCACCGTCGGCAATTGCTGCGGGCTGGAGCAGGACCGCTTCCTGAAAGACGGCGACACCATCGAGCTGCACGTCGACAAGATCGGCGTGCTCCGCAACAAGGTCGTGCGGCAGAAATAACCCGCGCCCGATGGCGAAAGAGAAGGCTAGGGAATCTAGCCTTCTTTCTTTTCTTCCTTCTTTTTCGGCTTGGGCTTCGCCTTTTTCGCAGGCGCGTCTTCGTTTGCCATGCACTTGGCGAGGAACCTCTTGCGCTCCGCACCTTTCAGCTTCTGATCGTCGGCGCCGAAGTCGCAGGTGCTCTTTTTGGTCTGCTTCTCCTGCGCGAACGTTTTCACGCTGGGCGCAACGGCGAACAGCCCTGCGGCGAGAAGCACTGCCATCAATATGCGAAACATTGGTCGCTCCATCCGTTGCGGCGCGGAAGCATCATGATTGATCTAACCCGGCGCATCATGGGCCGCAAGATCACGATGCGGCACGGCTTGCACATGCCCCGCCGCTCGTTCATTTTTGTGGCGAAGATAAAGAATAGAGATGGCGGATGGCGACTGTCCTTATTACCGGTGCTGCCGGCTTCATCGGCCGCGCGTTAACCAACGCGCTGAAAAGCTCGCATTACGTGGTCGCGCTCGATTTGCGCGAAGTGCCGGAAGAACAACGCCTCCCGGGCGTGACTTATGCCACTGCCGATATCGGCGATCCCGGGCTCGCCGGGCTTTTCCGCACCTATCAGCCGCAAACGGTGGTGCATCTGGCCTCGGTCGTCGCGGCCGGGGGCGACCCGGCGCGCGATTATGCGATCGACGTGCTCGGCACCAGGAATGTGCTCGAGGCCTCGCTCGCGGCGGGCGCAAAACATATCGTCGTCACCTCAAGCGGCGCGGCCTACGGCTATTACGCCGACAATCCGGTTCCGCTTCGCGAGACCGACGCACTGCGCGGCAACGACGACTTTCCCTATTCGAAGCACAAGCGGCTGGTCGAGGAAATGCTCGCCGAATGGCGCGAGAAATACCCACAGCTGAAGCAGACCGTATTTCGTCCCTGCACCGTGCTCGGTCCCGGCACCAACAACCAGATCACCGCGATCTTCGCGCGGCCGATTGTCGTTGGGCTGAGCGGAACCACGACACCGTTTTCGCTGATCTCCGAACTGGACGTGGTCGATGCACTCGCAAAAGCCGTCAATGAAAGCCGCGACGGCGTTTTTCAACCTCGCGGGCGACGGCACGCTGAGCCTGCGGGAAATCGCAAGCATCCTCGGCAAGAGATTTCTGGCACTGCCTCCCGCGCTTTTGAAATCAGTGCTTTGGGTTCTGAATGTGCTTTGCGTCACCAAGCTCGGGCCGGAGCACGTGAAGTTCATTCAATACCGGCCGGTGCTTGCGAACGACAAGCTGAAATCCGGGTTCGGCTATGCACCGCGCTTTGATGCGCGCGCGGTGTTCGACCGCTATCTCCAAAGCTTGCGGAGCGCCCCTTGACCTATCTCGTTATCGGCGCGGGACCCGCGGGACTTGCCGCCATTCGCAGCCTGAAAGAAGCCGGACTTGCGGTCGAAGCCGCCGAGCGCAACGCCGATGTGGGCGGGCAATGGCTTTATGGCGCGCAATCCAGCGCGGTCTACGCGTCCACGCATCTCATCTCTTCGAAGGCCACTACGGCGTTTTCCGACTTTCCGATGCCGCAGGAATGGCCCGCCTATCCGAGCAGGATTCAAATCGAGGAATACTTCAAAAATTATGCGAAGCACTTCGGGCTGTATCCGCTGATCCGCTTCAATGACGGTGTCGCGAAACTCGAGCGCAGCGGTAGCGGTTGGCGCGCGACTTTCGATAAGGGCGAAACGCGCGACTATGAAGCCGTCGTGATTGCGAACGGGCACCTGAGCGATCCGTTGCTGCCGAACGTTCCGGGGAATTTCTCCGGCACGGTGATGCACGCCAAGGAATACAAGTCGCCCGAAATTTTCGACGGCAAGCGCGTGCTGATCTGCGGCATGGGCAATACCGGCTGCGATATCGTGGTCGATGCGATTCATCGCGCGAAGTCGGTGCTCTGGAGCGTGCGCGGCGGCAATCACTTCGTGCCGAAATTTATTGCCGGGAAACCGGCGGATGTCCGCAACCACAACACCAAGCTCGTGCTGCCGAAATGGCTGCGCTCGATGCTGCATGAGCCTGCCGCGCGATTGCTTGCCGGACCCCCGGAGCGCTTCGGTCTGCCGAAACCCACGCATCGACTTTATGACCGCACGCCGATCGTGAACTCCCTCGTGCTTCTGCATCTCGGACAAGGCGACGCCGCGGTGCACAAGCCGATCAAATCCGTCGAGGGCAGCACCGTGATTTTCGAAGACGACAAGCGTGATGAAGCAGACATCATCGTCTTCGCGACCGGTTACAAGATCACTTTTCCATTTCTGGGCGAGCTCTCACCGCTGAACTGGCAGCCGCAATTCGGCGCGCCGCGACTCTATATGAATGTATTTCCGCCGGAAGATAACGGCCTGTTCGTCGCGGGCCTGCTGGAAGGCGCCGGTGTCGGCTGGCCCGGACGCGCGCTGCAAACCGATCTGATCGCGGCCTACCTGAAAGCGCGAAAAGAAAAGCCCGCAGCCGCGCAGGAGTTCCGCCGCGAGATCGAGCGCTATTGCGCGGCGCCCGCGAACAAGGACCGCGGCGAGCACGGCATCTTCGTCGATTTCCTGCAAGACAAGCGCGATCTAAAGCGCGCGATCGAACGGCTGGGTTGACTGCGCCATCGCGCTAAAGGCGCGTTCTGATCCATCTGCAACAGCCGCGCGAGAAACGACGCGATCGCCTTACGCGTCGTTTCCGGTCGATGGAGCCCGAGCGAATGTCCGTGGACTTCTATTCACGTCATTCGCGCAGGCATTCATCGAACTTTCCGGCAGCCAAACTGCGCCGAACCTTCGTTGGGTCGATCCGGCCTAGTTTGACCCGGCCTTCTCATTTTTGGCTGCCGTTTGGACGCCAGCAAGCTTACGCGCCAGCTCTTTCTTTTTGTCGGCCTGCATACCGCGAGCGATCTGGATTCGCTGTGCCTGCGGCGAGCCTGCACCATGGAGGCTTTCCGTCAGATAGCCGACCGCGTTGCGTCCGATCGTCATATTCTCAATCAGCCTGAGCACGCGCATACGGTCCACGACATCGACGTCTTTCTTGGTGCCCAGGAACTTGCGCACCAGAGGGCCGATCTCATTGTTCCGAAGATCTTTCTCCGACGGCATAGTAACCATGAGGCCGCCGGCGATGTCTTGGGCGAGGCGTGCGATCTCGTAAGGAAACCGCGTGACGTTGTGCTTGGCGACGTTGGACAACATTTCGTCGTTGATCTGCGCGCCTGATGGCAGCTTCTTCGATTTCGCCGCGCCCGCGACACAGCTCGAGTAAATCGTCTCGTTGAGATGGGTCATCTCGACGAGCTTATCTTTGATATGAGAGACGCTCTCGACACCGTTGTGATCGGCAGCCGTTGCGGCCGCGCCGATCAGAACGTCTCCCAATCCGGTCTTACAGACATATGAAGAGCGATGATACGTAGTAAAGCGCTCAACGAGCGTAGCGGCGTGCGACCATTCTCCGTCCATGAAAACATGTTCGAAAGGCACAAACACTTCTTCGAAGACGATCAACGCTTCCTGTCCAGCAAATTGAGCGTTTCCTGCGTCCGTCGAGCCGCCGT
Source organism: Hyphomicrobiales bacterium (assembly GCA_016713235.1). Classification (GTDB taxonomy): domain Bacteria; phylum Pseudomonadota; class Alphaproteobacteria; order Rhizobiales; family Xanthobacteraceae. The sequence goes on from JADJPN010000001.1 coordinate 529,262, forward strand.
CGAGAATTCTGGTGTCATTGGTCTGGCGCCCGACAATGTAGGTAAGGCCAGGGCTGTCGACGCGAACGGCGCCAACGACTGACCAGTCGCGATCGGCCTCGGTCATGCGCATTGTTGCCATAAAAATAAGCCAGTGTGAGTTCACCGCACCGGTCTGATGCGCTTTGGCGCCACTAACGTAGATTCCTTTTTCGTCGCGCTTCACGACGCGCAGAAAGAGATCCGGGTCGATCTGCTGATGGGGTGGCTTCGACCGATCTCCCTTTGGATCCGTCATCGCGCCGCCAATCACGACGTTGGCCTCTTGGGCACGCTTGAGGAACTTCAAAAATCGCGCGTGGTACTCGGTACGCGCCTGCGCATCGATGTCGAACGTTACCGAGTGGCATGCGCTAAGCGCATCGAGGCCCACGCAGCGCTGGAAGCAGGTGCCGGTTCGCCGGCCCAACTCGCGCTGCATCTCATGCTTGTTTAAAATGTCATCCGAGGTGGCCGGGACGTGCAGGAAGCGGTTAACCGGACGTCCGCGCACTTCAGTGCGCACGCCACCAAGTTCGGGACGCTCGGTCGCCAATCGATATGTTTCAGCCATTGCATTGATCGATGGCCATATCACAGCGTTGTCGACCGGCTCCGGAACGCGCTCCCCCATGAAGAACACGTTCATATCGCGGCCACGAAGTGAAGAAACATAATCGTCCGCGGTTACGATCGGCTTGGAAAAGTCCTGCCAAAGGTCATCAGCTTGCTTCATTTTATTACTCCGCGTTCTGCCGCTTCGAATGCGGGTCGTCCTCTAGATTCACAAATTCGATGCTAACCACATCAATTATGCACTAAAGAACGCCCTCGGAAATTTTCTACTACTTCAAGTTCTGCGTTTGATTGCCTTTTGGCGAAACCGGAAAGCACCGTCCGCGCCACGATTAAGGACAATCTTCACCAACTACTCTTCCAGCCGGTCCTTTAGTTTAAAGCGCATGATTTTTCCGGAGCCCGTTCTGGGAATCTGGTCAATCATTTTGATCTCGCTCGGCACTTTATAAGACGAAAGATGCTGCTTGCAGTACCCGATCAAAGCTTCCGCGTTGAACGTGGTGCCCGGCCGAGGAACGATGAATATGACCGGAACTTCGCCAAGCTTGTCATGTGGCGCGCCGATGACGGCACAATCCAACACCGTCTCATGAGTGCTGACGACTTCTTCGATCTCCGCAGGCGCTATGTTTTGTCCGCCGCGTATAATTAGTTCCTTTAAACGGCCGGTAATCGTCAGGAACCCGTTTGCATCACTCTTTGCAAGATCGCCCGTGTGATACCAGCCTTTTCGCAAAGCCGCGGCGGTCTCCGCCGGCTTATTATGATAGCCGAGCATAATATTTGGACCGCGAACGATCAGCTCGCCTTCGGATCCGAATGGCACATCTTCGCCTGTTGTCGGATCGACGATACGCGTCATGCAACCAGGCACCGGCAGCCCGCATGAACCAAGAGTCCTGCCGCCGGTCTGCCAGTTCATCGTCACCATGGTCGACGTTTCGGTGATCCCATAACCGTCGAGCAACTGCACGCCGGTGGCAGCTTCAAATTCGCGGTTCAAAGTCGCCGGCATGATCGCACCCGCCGACACGCAAAGCCGGAGCGAATTGAACTTCGCGGCTGCGTCCTTGCCTGCGCCCTCCAACAAGTAGTGGAACATTGTTGGGACCCCGGGGAAGAACGTGATCGGCTCGGCTTCAATGACTTTTAGAACATCGGCAGTCGAGTACTTCTCCAGTATGTATTCGGTCGCTCCCGTAGCAAGAATCCCGAGAACCGAGAGATTAAGAGCGTAAGAGTGAAATAGAGGCAGCGGTGAAAGCACGTAGTCTTTCTTCGACAGGCCTCCGATCGGCGCCCAACACGCGGCGACCACCCACAGCATGCTGTGCACCGTAAGAATAACGCCCTTTGCACGTCCGGTCGTGCCGGAGGTGTAGACCAAGTACGCCGGCGCTTCGATAGCGTCACTATCAACTGGCCCTCTCGACGGCTTCTTATTCTTTAGATCGCTAAACCTAACGCCATCGCTCTTCCTGTCACCGCGATCGACCAAGATGACGGTCTTTACACTAGGAGCTTTCGCCAAGGGCAACGATGCGGCGCGCTCGTCAGTTGTAATCAGGATGCTGCAGGCTGCATCCTCCAGCCGATAAAGCACCTCTGATTCAGTTGCTTCATAGCTGATCGGAACCCCGACCCCACCGGCGCGAGTGATCGAGAACGATGCCTCGATCCACTCAACGGAATTCGGCAGCCAGATCGCAACGCTCTCGCCTGCATTAAGCCCCAGGTCGCCTAGATGACCCGCCAAATTTGCAGTCGTTTCAGCGAGCGCTCCGTATGTGGTGGAACGCTTTGCGTCGCGATAAGCAATCTTTTCAGGATGCTCATCCGCGTTTCTTTTCAGCAACACATGAAGCGGTGCGATCAGATCCGTGCGCAACATGTCGCTCTCCCTGGCGCCGTTGTTTTCGTTAGCCGACCATCGCAAAGCCGCCATTGATGCTAAGAACCTGGCCGGGAATCCATTGACCGTGGTCCGAAGCGAGGAATGCAACGGCACCCCCAATGTCTTCGGGCTTCCCAAGCCGACGAATTGCGTACTGACGCAAAATCTTATCCCGGTTCTCATCGAGCCAGGCTTTGCTCGAGTGGCTGGTCTCGATGAGGCCAAGCGAAAGCGTATTCGCGGTGGTGTCGAACCGGCCGAATTCCTTAGCCAGCGATTTCATCAGCGCAATGACGCCCGCGCGGCCCGCCGCGGCCATTGCCAGATTTGATTCGCCAACACGCGAGGAGTCACCGGAGAAACTGATGATCCGACCTTGCTTCCTTGCGTTCAGATGAGGTGCCGCGGCGTGGCAGCAATGGATCGCTCCATATAGACAGACGTCGAGCTGCCGTTTCCAATCTTCCGGCTTCGAATCGGTAAACTTCTGCGTAATGACGAGCCCGGCGTTGTTGACGAGAATATCCAAGCCGCCAAAGTCTTTAACGACGTCGGCGACCATCTTCTTCACGTCTTCATAGTTGGCGATGTCGGCCTTGTAAGCTTTCGCCTTACCGCCCTTCTTTTCGATCTCGGCGACAACCTCAGCCGCTTCGCTTTCAGAGTTGCGGTAGTTGACGGCAACCAAAGCTCCCTCTTGGCCAAGGACGGTGGAAATTTCGCGGCCCACGTCGCGTCCACCACCGGTAACCAGCGCTACCCGCCCTTTTAAATTGAGATCCATTTGTCAGTTTCCTTCGTTCGATTTCTGGATGAGGTGAAACAGCTTGTCCGGCGTAACCGGAAGCTCTGTAGGTTGAATTCCCAAATGCGAGAGCGCATCGGCGATCGCGTTTACGACAGCGGCGGGCGCGCCAATCGTACCGCCCTCTCCCATTCCGCGGAAACCGCCAAGCGTGGTCGGTGAAACTTTTTCTACGTGATGGACTTCCATCGGCGGAATCTCGGGCGCGGACGGAACTAAATAGTCGGCAAGACTGGCCGTAATAAGCTGCCCGACATCGTCGTAGCGCATCTGTTCAAATAGAGCGGCACCGATGCCCTGGGCGACACCGCCATGAACCTGACCATCGACGACCAAGGGATTTATGATGCGGCCGCAATCCTCGACGACGACGAACTGCATGAGCTTCGTCCGGCAGGTTTCCTGATCCACTTCGACGACCGCGACGTGCGTGGCCGACGTCGTGGTACCGAAAAACGGATCGTACTGTTTCGTTGCCTCAAGGCCGTCGATCAAATCTTTCGGAAGGCGCCCCATCTCCGAGTAAAAGGCACGCGCCATTTCCTTGATCGAAGCTGTATTGTTGGTGCCACGGGCCGTCGCTATCCCATCCGAGAGGTCGATGTCGGCTTCTTCAACTTGCAGTAGCTGCGCGGCTATTTTGATCAGCTTTTCTTTCACCGCGCGTGACGCAAGCGTACCGGCGCCTCCAGCCAGCACCGCGCTGCGGCTGGCGTAGGTCCCGGTGCCGTGGGCGATATCGGCGGTATCGCCCTGCACGACGCGGATGTCTTCGAGCCGCGCTCCAAGTTCATCAGCGACGACTTGGGCGAGCGTAGTTTCAAGACTCTGGCCATGTGACGCAACGCCGAAGACCGCGGTGATCCCACCGGCGGAATCGATGCGGATGGTCGCTGTTTCGGTTCCCGTGTTGATCGGCATCCCGGGCGCAACCGAAATTCTAGAGCCGATACCCGTAAGCTCGGCGTATGACGAGAACCCTATGCCGTATAGCTTTCCGCTCTTGCGGCTTTCAGTTTGCTTTGCGCGGAACTTCTCGTAGCCGATCGCATCGCGCGCACCTTCAAGACATTCGACGAAGCTTCCGCTGTCCCAGACAATCCCCGACGCGGTTTTGAAAGGAAACTCGTCCGGTTGAACTACGTTTTTGAGGCGCAGTGCGACCGGATCGATGCCCATCTTCTGCGCCGCCATGTCAACAAGGCGCTCGGTAACAAATGTCGATATCGGGCGGCCAACTCCCCGATAGGGCCCGGTCGGGGATTTCGAGGTTGTCACGCCGCGAACGCGGCCGCGGTAATTTTCAATTTTGTAGGGGCCGGAAAGAAAGCTCACTACCTGAACGGGCTCGAGCGCCGCAGTCCAGGGGTAGATCGAGTAAGCGCCTACGTCGCCGATAACCTCGGCACGGGCCCGACAAACTTCCGTCGCATCCAACCCCAGCGTCGCTTCGACGATTTCATCGAAACCCTGACTCGTCGAAGACAAATCCTCCAGCCGGTCGCTCGTCCATTTTACCGGCTTCTCGAAATACCTGGACAACAAGCAAACCAGGATTTCCTCTGGATAAATCGATCCCTTGCCGCCAAAGCCGCCGCCAACATCGGGCGCAATGACGCGCAGCCGGTTTCAGGAATGTCGAGCAGTTCCACCAAACAGTCCCGCAGCACGCCCGGAATCTGCGTCGAGGAACTTAATAGAAGCTGGCCGCGCGCAGCATCGAATTCAGCTAAATAGCTGCGGTTCTCGATTGCCACCGGGCTCTTACGGCCAAATTTAAACTTTCCCGACACGCATATAGCGGCACCGGCGAGCGCCTGGTCGACGTCCCCACGCGCGAAAGTGCGCTCCAGCAAAACATTCGACGACAACTCGTCGTGCAGCTTTGGCGTTCCGGGCAACATCGCTATTTCCGGATCGATCACTACGGGCAGCGGCTCGTAGTCGATCTCCAATGTCTCGGCGGCATCCTCGGCGAGGTAACGGCTGGTCGCCAGCACGGCGACGACAGGCTCGCCTACGAAACGGACTTTCCCGACGGCCAATGGATACATTGCCGTTGCCTGGTAGTTTTTCATTCGCGAGGTCGCGACCACCGGCTTGATCAGTTTAGCAACGTCCTCGCCAGTAACGACGGAAAACACGCCGGGCATGTCCTTCGCTACCGATGTGTCGATACCCTTGATCAGCGCGTGCGAGTGCTCGCTTCGCCGGAATGCAACGTAAAGCACGCCGTGCGGGCTGATATCGTCGACGTATCTGCCCTTGCCGGTAAGAAGACGCGGGTCTTCTATACGCTTGACACGCGCACCGATTAGCTTCGGCTTCGCTTCGATCGCAGCAGAACCGCGAAGGGAATCGGGACTTTTATGTCTCGGTATTTCAGTCATAGAACTCGGCACCTTTGCGAAGTTCTTTCCACTGCGCCGCATCGTGACCGCAAATTACGTCGGTTCCGCCGGATTGAAGTTTCCGAATTTGATCCAGAGAACTCTGATATTGATCGTTGTTCCAGTTATTGCGCGGCATGTAGTTGGTTTCGAGGGTTGATTTAACGCTCAAGGCGTCTGCTGCGAGCAAGGTCGAGCCCTGCTTATCCAGTTCTACCAGCGCGCCCAAAGTTCCTTGCGTATGACCAGGCAGCGGTAGCAAGACGATCTTGCTGTCGTCGAAAATGTCTTTCTCGCCTTCAACCGCCTCGATCGGCATCGAATGATCCCAATCCGCTTTGTAATAACCCTTACCTTCAACGGCAGGATCGCGTGCGACTTCCAATTCGCGCGCATGGATCATGAACTTCGCTTTCTTGAAAAAGCCGTTGCAGCCACAATGATCCATATGAAGATGCGAGTTGACGACAATATCGATGTCATCGGGCACGAGACCCACGCTTTTCAGGCCGCCGAGAACGTTTTCGCCCGATGAATGTACCGGGACGATCGCTTTCGCGACCCCGCCCCACCTTGAAGCCGCATCTGTTTCAACACTCGGGTGACATCCTGTGTCAAAGAGCACGTTGCCATTGCGGTGCCTGAGGAGAACGCAGACGCACGGAAATTCTTCGGTTTGCTCTTTCGGGGAGTCAGCGAAGTAAGTGCCGGAACGCATGCGCAAGCGGCCACCCGAGAGGATGTGCATTTTCATCGGCTAGCTTCTTTCTTTTTCGCGGCAGCGTTTCTCACCGCCGCAACGATGTGTTCGTAGCCAGTGCAACGGCACAGATTGCCTGATAGGCCTTCCCTGATTTCTTCGTCCGTTGCGTCCGGATGTTTCTCGAGAAAGTCGACACCCGTCATCAGCATCCCCGGCGTGCAGAAACCGCACTGAAGTGCATGGTGCTGCCGAAATGATTCTTGCAGAGGATGCAAGTCGCTAACTTTCCCCAATCCCTCAACAGTCTGTAGCGACAGGCCGTCAGCCTGTACGGCGAACATCAGGCAAGCTCTTACGCTGTGGCCATCCGCCATAATGGTACAAGCGCCACAAACTCCGTGTTCGCAGCCCACATGCGTTCCGGTCATGCGAAGTGTTTCGCGGAGAAAATCAGACAACAAGAGGCGAGATTCAACGTCGCCTTCGTAGAGCGCGCCGTTCACACGCACGCTGATATGATGAAGATCGCTCATCAGTGCCCCGACCGTTGACGATCCAGCGCCGATTTAAGCGCGCGCGCGACAAGCGTACGAACAAGCTGCTTTCTAAACTCCGCTGTAGCGTGCAGATCGCTGTTCCACTCGGCGGCTTCGCTTGCGAGTTCTGCGGCCGCGGTCACAACTTCTGCACTTGGAGACGGGCCGACGAGCATTCGCTCCGCATCTGGAATGCGTATCGGCGTTTCGCTGCCCAGAACTGCAATGCGGCATTCGTCGCAGTTTCCTGCGTTTATCGTGAGCGTTACCGCTGCCCCTACGATCGCGAAATCGCCCGATCGTTGCGCGAACTCTTCAAAGCCCCAGCATGTATTGTCGGGAAGATATGGCAGCTCGATTTCGGTCAGAATTTCCCCTTCTTCCAGCGCAGTCGTCAGCGCTCCAAGGAAAAACTCCGAAGGCGACAATTCTCGCGTTCCCGACTTCGAAGTAAGTTTTATTTTGGCGTTCAACAGCGTCATTAAGAGCGGCAGCTCGGCTGCGGGATCCGCATGCGAGACACTTCCTCCGATGGTTCCCCGATTTCGAATAGCGAGATGAGCGACGTGCTGCATCGCTTCGGTAAGAACAGGGAAACGCTTTGCGATGATGGGAGAGGTTTGGGTAACACGATGACGGGTTAGCGCGCCGATGCGCAAGCCGGCTTCGTCTTCGTGGATAAAATCAAGCTCCGATATCCGGTTGATATCGATGAGCGCAGTCGGCTTGAGCAACCGAAAGTTCAGCATGGGAACCAAGCTCTGGCCGCCGGCAAGAACCTTGGCGTCTTCCCCGGCGCTCGCAAGCATGTCGACAGCTTCAGACAAGCTTGTCGGCCGCAAGTATTGGAAAGCAGGCGGCTTCATGGCGCCTCCGTCGATGCGGGGGCGCTTACCGCCTCATCGAAACGCTTAAAGAATTCGTCGGCGAGCTTCTTTGATGTTGAGTCAATCAATCTTGCGCCGAGCTGAGCAAGCTTTCCGCCAATATCCGCCTTCACATCGTAGGTGAGACGCGTCTGCTTCGGCCCTAATGCAAACAATTTTACGACCGCGCGGCCTTTAGCAAAACCGGCAACGCCACCCGAACCTTCGCCAACGAGCGTGTAGCCATTGGGCCCGTCAATGTCGGTAAGATCGACCTTGCCGGCGAAGTTGGCTTTGATCGGCCCCACCTTCAAGGTGATCTTCGCGGAGAATTCGGTGTCGGACACCCGAACAAGCTCGGTACAGCCTGGGATGGAGGCGCGAAGGATATCGGCGTCGTTAAGCGCGCGCCAAGTGTCTTCCTGAGATGCCTCGAGAATTCGCTCCGAGATCAGCTCCATTTCACGCTCCAAACTCGTTCTTCGTCTGCCCACAAACCGGGGCGCTGCTGCCCTTGTTACTTGCATAAAAAGACTATCTTTGGAATAGTTATTTTCAAGGTTCTCCCGGGCTTTAGGGCCACTAAATCGGATGGCTGGGCCGCCTTTTTGCTGCTGCCCATGACCCTCAAATCGGTTATGCAGCTTCCATGCGGACCAATGCGCTGAAGAGAGTTTCGAACAAGTCAAAAAAGCGGGCCTTTGACGAGCGGCCGCCTATCGTGAAGGGCGAGGCCCGCGAGCGGAACTGCTCGGTCGGGCGAACAGTCGACATTCTCGGCGATAGCTGGACCTTCATGATCTTGCGCGAGTGCCTATTTGGCGCGCGGCGCTTCGAAACCTTCCAATCAATTCTTGGCCTGCCGCGTGGGACGCTTGCGACACGGCTTAAAAAGCTCACCAGTCAGGGTTTGCTCCGTCAGGTGCAGTACTCTGATCGCCCGGTTCGGAGTGAGTATCGGCTCACGAAGATGGGCATGGACCTATACCCCGTATTCTTATCCTTCATCCGCTTTGGCGATGATTGGGAATCCAAGAAAAAAGGCCCGCCGTTACAGCTGATTCATCTCGAATGCGGGGCCGAATGCGTGCCCGAGGTAGCCTGCTCACACTGCCGCGAAGCAGTGGTCATCAACCGCGTAAGTTACAGAGACGGCCCCGGCGCTGGAACAACACCGCTGGAGCGCACAGCTCGACGCAGGCGCTCCTCGGACCCCACGCGAATAGAAAAAAGCCGCCCATGTTCTGTTGCGCGCACGCTTGGCACCATCGGCGACTATTGGGCGTTTATGGTCATGCGCGAAGGATTTTTCGGCGTAACGCGGTTTGACGAAATTCAGAGTAATATCGACATTGCGCCAAACATACTCACCGATCGCCTTAATCGCTTGGTTCGGGATAATGTTTTTGACCGTCGCAAGTATTTAGACGCGCCAGAACGATTTGAATATCGCTTTACCGCGAAGGGCCGTGACCTTTATCAAACAATGATCGCGATGCTTCGGTGGGGGGATAAATGGCTCTCCCGTGAAGAGCCGCCGCTTATTCTGACCCATCTCGACTGCAATCACGATTTCGACCCCATGGTCGTTTGCAGCAAATGTCGAGAGCCTGTGCATGCTCGCGGCATGAAATACGAGATGCGTTACCCAGATCCGCTCAAAAGAAAAAAATAGCCGGCCGGAGGAGTACAGGCCGGCTATTCGTTCTTACTTCTTCACCAGCGGACAAGCGCTTTCCGCGAGCGGACGATAAGCCTCAGCGGCCGGGATCACGGCCAGCTGCTTGTAGAAGTCCCAGTCGTACTTGGACTCTTGCGGTGTTTTCACCTGATAGACGTACATGTCGTGAATCATGCGTCCGTCTTCGCGGATCTTGCCGCCTTTGGCGAAGAAGTCGTTGATCGGCGTCTCTTTCATCTTCTTCATTACGGCAGCTGCGTCGGTCGTTCCCGCAGCAGCGATCGCCTTCAGATAATGCATGGTCGACGAATAATCACCGGCGTCGCCCATATGCGGCATACGCTTCATCTTTTCGAAGAACCGCTTTGACCATGCCCGGGTTGCTTCGTCACGGTCCCAGTAGAAAGCGTTCGTCAGAACCAATCCCTGTGCTTGCTGCAAGCCCATGGACTTCACGTCCGTGATCCAAACGAGCATGCCGGCAAGCGTCTGCTTCGGCGTAAGGCCAAACTCGCGAGCAGATTTAACGGCATTGATGAACGTGGTTCCGGAACCCGCAATCGCCACAACCTTGGCGTTGGACGCCTGCGCTTGCAGCAGGAACGACGAGTGATCGGAAGCATCGATCGGATAGCGGACCGTGCCAACGACCTTGCCGTTCGACGCCTTCACAAAAGCCGCCGTATCGGACTCAAGCGCATGACCGAAAGCGTAGTCCGCGGTCAGGAAGAACCACGTGTCGAAACCCTGCTTCACGAGTGCGCTGCCCGTACCTTTCGCGAGCGCGTAGGTGTCGTACGAATAGTGGATGCTGTTCGGCGTGCACGCATCATTGGTGAGGCGCGAGGAGCCAGATCCATTGACGATCGCGATGCGATCTTTCTCTCTCGCCACGTTCGCGACGGCGAGCGCAACCGCTGAGTTGATCAGATTCTGGATCATGACGACTTTTTGCTGGTCGTACCAACTACGCGCAGTGGCTACAGCAACTTCGTTCTTGTTCTGGTGGTCGGCAACAACCAAATCAATCTTCTTGTTCAATACTTTGCCGCCGAAGTCTTCGATCGCCATGCGAACAGCAGTGACCGAACCTTCGCCCGCCTCGTGCGAGAATTGTCCCGACATGTCGGTTAATACGCCGATGCGAATTACATCGTCTTCGGCTTTTTGCTGCGCGTGACCCGGACCTGCGAGCATCAGAGCTCCGACCGAGAGCAGCGCGGCCCAATGTTTCTTGAGCATGCTTTTCTCCCCTAGCGGCACGGACGCTTAATTAGGACCGCGTTTTTGCGACCTAAGGACGCCACGCCAAGTGACTTGCGTTGGTGAACGCAATTGACATTCATAATTAGACTTACTACGAAAAGTCGGTCAAGAATTAAGTTGGAGCGTGAGATCGCACCGCCCCTTTAATCGGCAAAGCGACACGCTGGGCCTTGGGGGGTAGGAATGGTCAGATTCACTGCCGTAATGCGCAAGCGCGTTCAAGGAATCTGAGATGGCGGTCCATAGTAGCGCTAAGACTTCCCAGCAAAACGCTTCATTGGCACCGTCAAATACGATCCTTGAAGCAAGGGGGCTCACAAAGTCGTTCAAAGGCTTCGTGGCTGTCGACAAAGTCGACCTCAAGGTTCAATTCGGCGGGATTCACGCCCTTATCGGCCCCAATGGCGCGGGTAAAACGACGGTCTTCAATTTACTCACCCGGTTCATTCAACCAACCGCCGGCCAGATACTCGTCTTCGGCAAAGATATAACGCGGCGGTCGGCCTATGCGGTCGCCCGCAGGGGCCTGGTTCGCTCCTTCCAGATCTCAGCGACCTTCCCTCACCTCTCTGTCTTCGAAAACCTGAAGATCGCCATTCAGCGCCCGCTCGTGTCGCCCACCCGATTTTGGCAGTCGTCACGCTCGCTCGACGACCTCAAGGACAAAGCGAACCATTTCCTCGAGTTGGTCGAGTTGAAGAAGTTCGCGAACGTTTCCGCCGGCGAGCTTCCCTATGGCCACAAGCGCGCTCTTGAACTCGCAACAACTCTGGCAGCCGATCCGAAGGTCATGCTTCTCGACGAGCCCACGCAAGGCCTGGGCATCGAAGAAGTTGACCACATTACGCAACTGATCAAGCGGTTCTCGAAAGACCGGACCGTGCTCATGGTCGAGCACAACATGCGCATGGTTGCCGCCATCGCGGACCGTATCAGCGTCCTGCGCTATGGCCAGATTATTGCGGAGGGCTCCTACCAGGAGGTCTCCAAGAACCCGCAAGTCATCGAGGCTTATCTCGGCCGGAAAGCAAAGAAAGGCGACCCGTCGTGAGCGCGCACGTCTCCTCGCCATCGCACAGCGAGTCTTCGGCCGGACCCATTGTCATTCGGGTGAATGACCTGCACGCGTTCTACGGTGAATCGCATATTCTTCACGGCGTTTCGTTCGATGTTCGCGAGCGGGAGGTCGTATCGCTCCTTGGACGCAATGGCGGCGGCCGGACAACCACGATCCGATCCATTATGGGGTTGGTCGACCGGTTGAAAGGTTCGATCGAGATCAATGGCAAGCGCTCGATCGGAATGAAGCCGTTTCGTATTGCGCGGCTTGGGCTTGGCTACTGCCCCGAGGAGCGATGGATTTTCGGAAGCCTCTCTTGCGAGGAGAACCTTCTGCTTCCCCCGAAAATCTCCGATCAAGGCATGAGCCTTGCGCAGATTTACGAGATTTTCCCGAATCTAAAGACGCGCAGAAACGCGCCCGGCACCAAGCTTTCGGGAGGCGAGCAACAGATGCTCGCGATTGCCAGGATTTTGCGGACGGGCGCGAAAATCCTGCTGCTGGACGAAATCTCCGAAGGGCTTGCCCCGACGATTGTCGATAGCCTTGCAGACACGATCACGAAGCTCCGCACACTAGGCTACACGATCGTAATGATCGAACAGAACTTCGAATTTGCAGCACCCCTCGCTGATCGCTTCCTCGTGATGGAGCGTGGCCGCGTTGTGCTTGAGCTCGATCAAAGCGAGCTCGCAGCCAAGACCGAGTTGATCAACCACTATCTGGGCGTCTGATCCATGAATACTCAAGTTCTACTTGGACAACTCACCATCGGCCTTGTGAACGGCTGCTTTTACGCGATGTTGAGCCTGGGTCTTGCGATCATCTTCGGGCTTTTGAATATTATCAATTTCGCTCACGGCGCACTCTATATGTTAGGAGCGTTCGCGGCCTACTTGGCGCTTCAGCTTTTCGGCATCAACTACTGGTATGCGTTAGTTCTCGCGCCAATCGTCGTTGGCGCTTTCGCGATACTGGTAGAAAGGTTTTTTCTGCGGCGTCTTGAGGGGCTCGATCATCTCTACGGACTGCTGTTCACCTTCGGTCTGGCCATCGCGCTTGAAGGCATCTTCCGCGATCGGTTTGGTTCAGCCGGACTTTCCTACTCGGTCCCTGATCAGCTCCGCGGTCTTATCGATCTTGGGTTTATGCGCCTGCCTACCTATCGTGCGTGGGTCGTAGTCGCCTCGCTGTTCGTATGTATCTCGGTTTGGTTTCTCCTCGAGCGCACTCGGTATGGCTCATACCTCCGGGCAGGCACTGAAAACCCGCGGCTGGTGCAATCGCTGGGCATCAACGTCCCACTCCTTGTAACCCTTACCTATGGGCTTGGGGCCGGACTTGCAGCCTTCGCTGGCGTGCTTGCGGCACCGATTTACCAAGTACATCCGCTGATGGGATCGAACATTCTCATCGTCACTTTTGCAGTTGTGGTGATCGGCGGGTTGGGATCAACGGGCGGAGCAATCATCACCGGTCTTGGACTTGGTGTGATCGAAGGGCTGACGAAAGTTTTCTACCCCGAAGCATCCTCGACCGCGGTCTTCATGATTATGGCTGTTGTTCTTTTAATTCGGCCCGCGGGCTTGTTCGGACAGGAGTCGTGATGCGCACAACATGGATTTTTCTCGCGCTGATCGCTGTTGTCGGTGCCATTGCTCCCTTTAGCGGACTCTATCCACTATTCCTCATGAAGTGCATGGCGCTCGCCATTTTCGCGATCGCATTCAACTTCTTCACGGGATACGTCGGGCTTCTTTCCATTGGTCATGCCGCATTCTATGGAATGGGTGCGTATTTCGGCGGATACGCAGTCAAAAACTACGGCATCACGACCGAGATGGCCTTGCTCATTGGCATGGCGACGGGCGCCGTTCTCGGGCTCCTCTTTGGTCTTCTCGCAATCCGCAGACGCGGAATTTATTTCGCGATGATTACGCTGGCTCTCGCGCAGATGGTCTATTTCTTCTGCGTGCAGGCGCCGTTCACCGGAGCGGAAGACGGACTGCAACAGATACCGCGCGGCAAGCTGTTCGGGTTGATCGATCTTTCGGACGATCTTTCGATGTACTATTTCACGCTCGCGCTTCTGCTGCTTGCGCTTCTCGTCGCGCAGTACCTCGTATCTGCTCCCTTCGGACAGGTGCTCAAGGCAATACGTGACAACGAGCCCCGCGCCGTTTCGCTCGGGTACGACGTACAGCGCTACAAGCTTATCGCTTTCGTGCTCTCGGCCGCGCTCGCGGGCGGCGCCGGAAGCCTTAAAGCGATGATCCTCAGTCTTGCCGGGCTTCCCGATGCGCATTGGACAAATTCAGGGGCCGTTATCCTGATGTGCCTGCTCGGCGGCCTGGGAACCGCGCTTGGCCCGGTCGTGGGCGCGGTAATGGTGGTGCTGCTTGAGACCGAGCTGGCCGGCGTCGGTGTAGTGGAGATCGGCACCTTCAGGCTCGATCTTTCGACCAAGGTGCCGATTGTGATCGGCTTCATCTTCATGGTGACCGTGCTACTCTTCCGAAAGGGTATCGTTGGCGAAATCCAAGCCGCGCTTGAGAACTTCCGGCGACGCCGCCTGGAAAAATCCGCAACCTGAGTCCTCCATGAATTCGCTTAAAGATCGCAAGGTCGTCGTTACCGGTTCCACGAGTGGGATTGGTTTGGCGCTGGTAAAGGCGCTGCACGCGGCAGGCGCCAAAGTGCTTGCGCACGGACGTACTGCCGAGAAAACCGATACGTTACGCACATCGAACGCTGGAATCAGTACGTTTGCCGGCGACGTCCGTGAACCTGACTTCGCCAAGCGCCTTGTTTCTTCGGCAGTCGAGCAAATCGGCGGATGCGACGTTCTGGTGAACAACGCCGGAATCGTCTGGGCGGGCCCTGCGGAGCGAGCCACTCCTGAAAAAATATCGGAGATGGTTGCTGTAAATATCGATTCCCCATTCAAGGTTGCCCACGAAGCGATTGCCTACTTCAAGAAGCAAAATGCCGGGCATCTCATTAACGTCACGAGCATTGTCGGCTTGAAAGCTCGCATCTATTCGGGGATCTACTCCGGCACGAAGCACGCGATGGAAGCGCTTTCAGACAGCTTGCGCCAAGAGCTCGCCCGCACTCAGATTCAGGTGTCCTGCATTGAGCCGGGAATGACGCTGACGGGCCTTCACCGGGATTTCAAAGAACATCCGATGAAGGCGATGCAAGTCGAAACTCCGCTAACTGCCGAAGATATCGTTGATGCCATCATCTTCACGATGACGAGGCCATCGCATGTCACCATTGCGAACCTCGTTATTCTTCCGAAAGACCAAAGGACTTGATCGCTACGCTACGGCAGCAGATTTCTGGTCCATCTCGAGCAGCCGATTTATAAACGATGTTATCACCGTCAGCACTTGCTCCGGCTGATCACGATGCGGCGAATGTCCCGCATTGGAGATCACGATTCCCTCGACGGGGCTGTAGGTCTCTTTTTGCGCAAAGTGCAGTTGCTCCAGCGTGCTGTAAGGGTCGTGCTCGCCCTTCACGATCAGCACCGGAACGCGAATATGTGCGAGCTCCGAATGCAGGTTCATGGCTGCAAATTCAGGATTCAGCCAAGCGCTCCGCCATCACTCAAAGGCGTTGTCTACGTCGCTATGATGCCTTGCCAGCTTCTCCCGTAAAGAAGAAGATCTGTACTCGGCCGCCGTTTTTCGAATTGCCGCTACATTCATCTCTTCCACAAAGAAATGCGGCTCTATCAACGCAAGCCCTCTTACGCGATGATCTTGAAAACTACCCGCGTAGATCGCCGCGATTGATGCGCCATCACTATGGCCAAGCAGAATTCCCCGCTCAAAACCAATTACATTCAGCACTTCCGGCAACACATCGATTGCTTCCCGGTGCAAATAATCGATCGGCCGCGGTAGCGGCACCGGCGGAGAGTTTCCATATCCTGCGCGCGAGTAAGCGAACACACGAAGCCCTGACGCGTCCGCCACTTTTTGCGGAAAGTCACGCCACATGGAAAGTGATCCGAGCCCCTCGTGAAGCATCACGATCGTCGGACCTGTCGCCGCGCTACCAAACCATTGCGCTTCCAATGACTGACCGTGTACTTCAATTCGCATCATACGTTGCATGTCTCCTATTTCCGTCTGCAATCGTATGCATCGTCCTCAAGAAAGCAACGGAGATTTGAGTGAGCGACATTCTCGTAACGATGGTCGATACCGTCGCGGTCGTGACCATCAACCGGCCTGGCAACCGGAATTCGATGACTCTTTCCATGTGGCAGGAGATGGCCGCTATCTTCAAGCGGTTGGACCGCGACGCGAACACGCGCGCGATTATTCTGACTGGCGCAGGCTCGGACTTCAGCACCGGAGCGGACATAGCTGAGTTTGCGAAAGTTCGTTCCGACGCCGCGCAAAGTACAGCCTATGAAGTCGCGGTTGATGCCAGCAGCGATGCAATTCAAGGGACGTCGAAGCCCACGATCGCAGTGCTGCGCGGGTATTGTCTCGGAGGAGGCTGCCATCTCGCGATGGCTTGCGACTTCCGATTTGCCGACAACACCGCACAGATCGGAATTCCTGCGGCGCGGCTTTCGATAATTTACGGCGTAAGAAGTACGCAACGTCTGCTCTCGCTGGTTGGCGTCTCGGCAGCGAAACGAATTCTTTTCTCGGCCGAGCGCTTCGACGCGGAAGCGGGGCTAAAAAACGGATTCGTCGATGAAGTCTCCGCAGAAGTCATGGACGCGGCGATCCTGTTTGCGAAAACGATGGCGGCGAACGCCCCGCTCAGCATAGCCGGCGCGAAGCGGATCTTGAATGACGTGGCGATGGGCCTTGGCATCCTCGACGCGGAGGCGGCACAAAAACTAATTGAGGAAGCCTCGAACAGTTACGACTACAGCGAAGGCCGGAACGCCTTTGCCGAGAAGCGCTCGCCAAACTTTCAGGGCCGCTAGAGGCGCTAGGCGTGACCGAGATAGAGCTCCTTCACGCGCTGGTCCTGCTGCAACTCTTTCCCCGTGCCTCGCAGGACAATGCGTCCGGTCTCCATGACGCTGGCATCGTCGGCAATGGAGAGCGCAACGCTAGCGTTCTGTTCGACCAGAACGATCGCGAGCCCTTTCTTCTTGAGAAGCTCAATGGCCGCGAAAACCTGATCAATCAAAAGCGGCGACAGGCCCATGCTCGGTTCATCCATCAGGATGACCGAAGGACGGCTCATCAGCGCGCGGCAGATCGCGAGCATTTGCTGCTGCCCGCCCGATAGCGAACCCGCCAGCAAATCCTTTTTCTCGAACAGCACCGGAAATGTTTCATAGGCGAACTGCAAATCTGCCTGAACGTTCGTCGCTGAACTGGTCCAGCCACCAAGCAAGAGATTGTCCTCGATCGACATGCCACCGAAAACCTGGCGGCCTTCCGGCACCTGGGCAAGACCGCGCTTCACGCGTTCGCTGGCTTGAACTTTGTTCAGCGGCTTTCCATCGAGCGTAATCGTACCGGTGCTGATCGGCTGAACGCCCGAAATCGCTTTCAAAAGCGTAGTTTTGCCGGCGCCGTTTGCTCCTATGAGCGCGAGGATCTTGCCCGGCTCAACCTTAAGGCTCACGTCATGCAGGACTTCGATGCGTCCATAGCGGCTCGCCAGATCCTTCACTTCAAGCATCGGCGGCCTCGCGTGCGCCATGATTGCCGAGATATGCAGCAATTACGCGCTCGTCATGCTGCACTTCCTGCGCCGACCCCTCACAAATCGACTCGCCTTGATCCATCACAGAATCCGGTCCGAAATCCGCATTATCAGCTTCATGTCGTGTTCGATTAGCAGAACGGTTACGCCTGTATCAGCGATACGCCGGATCAACTGCTCCACGTCCGCGGTCTCGGTCGCGTTGCAGCCGGCCGCGGGTTCGTCGAGCAGGATTATCTTTGGGTCGGTCGCAAGTGCGCGTGCGATCTCGAGACGCTTCAGCGCGCCATAAGGCATGGCTGATGCCATGCTATCGATGTATTTTTCGAGGCCGACATATGTGAGCAACTTGGTTGCCGCCGCCCTGCTTGCGCGGTTCTCCCGCAAGACGTTGGGCAGGCTGAATAGCTGGGCAACGGTCGACGTTCGCTCATGAATGTGGCGGCCGACCATAACGTTCTCGATTGCGGACATCTGCGTGAATATTTGCAGGTTCTGAAACGTCCGCGACAAGCCGTTGCGCGCCAGGAGATCCGGCCGCTTTCCGACGATGTCTGCGCCACGCAGTTTAACGGCGCCTGCTTGCGGCACATACAATCCGGAGATGATGTTGAAGAGCGTCGTCTTTCCCGCTCCATTCGGGCCGATGATCGAGAACACCACGCCTTCGGGAATTGAAAGACTGACGTCGCGAACAGCCTGGACCCCGCCAAACGAGATCGAGACATTCTTGATTTCCAGCAGCGTACTCACGTCGCGCGTCCCTTAATTCGCCGGAGTATGGTCGGAACGACGCCCGCCGGCATCAGGATAATGCACAGCATCATCACGAGGCCGAGCACCAAGTGTTCATACTCGTGGAAAACGGTAAGAACTTGCGGCAGCAAAACGACGACAGCAGTGCCAAGTATCGAGCTGGCGATTGAGCCAAGGCCGCCCAGCACCACCATGGTCAGCAATTCGACAGAACGCAGGAAGCCTGCGGTCGAATCCGGCGTAATATGCCCGTTACTCAATGCCAGCAGCGATCCGGCAAGGGACGCATAAACCGCGGAGATCACGAAGACCTTGAACTTTTGCTTCGCGATGTCGACGCCAACGGTATGCGCCGCGATTTCGCTGTCGTGAATTGCGCGCAAGGCACGGCCCGTTGAGCTGGAGGCAATATTATAGGCGATGATGGTGCCCAGAATAAGCACGCCGCCCGTGATCCAATACCACTGCTCGACGGTGCGAATTCGGGTGCCGAAAATTACCGGGCGTGGCACGGACATGCCGTCAGGCCCGCCAGTCCACGACGCTTCGTTCGTCAGGAGGAGCGCAACCAAAAAGCCGAAGCCGAGCGTCGCCACCGCGAGATAGTGGCCGCGCAGTTTCAGGATCGGCTTGCCGATGATCGCGGCAACGGCGGCTGATACTCCGGCACCGAGTACTATTGCGTAGAGTCCCGGTATGCCGAGATGTGTAGGCGCGATGCCGACCGCGTAAGCGCCGATGCCGACAAACCCTGCGTGACCGAGACTGACCTGACCGGCAAATCCCATCAACAGGTTCAGCCCGATCGCCGCGAGACCGAAGACATAGATTAACGTCATGACGCGCAGGTAATAGTTCGACTGCAACACGACGGGCGTGAGTGCGACGACAATCACCAGAAGCGCGACGGTGAGAATTCGAGGAGTGAGAAACTTCATCGTTACACGCGCTCGCGGACGAAAGAGCCAACGAGGCCTTGCGGCCGAAGAGCCAGCACGACCAGAATGGCCAGAAACGCGAATGCGTCCTTGTATGCGGAGGAAATCAGCCCACCGCCGAATGCTTCGACGAGTCCGAGCACCAAACCGCCAATAACTGCCCCCATCGGACTGCCCATGCCGCCGAGCATCGCGGCAGCGAACCCCTTCAAGGAAAGCAGCGTGCCGGCATCATAACTTGTTAGCGTAATGGGTGTGGCGAGAATTCCGGCAGTGCCGCCGATCGCCGCTGAAATAACAAATGCCAGCGTCACGATCGTGGTGACGTTGATTCCGACCAGCGTGGCCGCAAGCTGGTTTTGTGAGATCGCTAGGATGCCCTTCCCTATCAACGTCTTCTTGGTGAACACGACCAATGCAAAGACGATAACGGCGGCGCCGGCGAGCACGACGAAGCTCTGCGGCTGAATGGTTGCGTCAAGCACTTTAATCGGTTCGGTACCGAACCATGCCGGCAACGAGTGAAAGCGCTTATCGAATACGATCTGCGCCACGCCTTTCAGGAATATCGCAGCGCCGATCGTCAGGACGATAAGACCAAGCACCGAGCTATTCTTGGCGAAACTGATCGCCGCCCGGTAGAGCAACAGGCCCGCGCATGCTGCTGCCAGGATCCCTAAGATCCCGGCAGCAACAACGGGGACTCCCGCGGCTGCGACAAAAACGGTTGTCATGGCGCCCAGCATTGCGAAATCGCCTTGGGCGAAGTTCGCAACATGCGTTGAGTTGTAGATGAGCGTGAAACCCAACGCGATCAGTGCGTAGATTGCACCAACCGTAACGCCTGATGCGGCGTATTGAACCAAGTCAGAAAGCACAAGATCACCAATTCATACTGAAAGATGAGCCAGTTGTTCCGGTTGGTTTGCGGTGCTACAGGATGAAGCCGTCGTGCATGAAGCCGCCAAAACCAGATACCGGCTGGTTGTGCTTTGCTTCATAAGCCTTGATGTAGGCCAGAACCGGGGCACGCTGCGGATCGTTCTGCGCAAGCTTGTCGCCGACAAGAAGTGCCGAGACCGGCAGACGGGCGTTCTCCGCGCCGCCTTCTGCGAGCTGGATAAACTCCTTCGAGGCAACGCCGTGGCTGACATACATGGGCGTCTTGAGGTCCATCTGCTTGTAGTTACGTGCCAGAATCGCGGGCGCCTGACCGATGCCCGGAGCGACGATGGCCTGCACTTCCGACTTGCGGCGCACGTTGGTCAGCTGCGTGGTCATATCGGAATCACGCGGGCCGAAGCTTTCCTCGTGCACAATCTTGATGTTGTATTTCGGCGCGACGGCGACGCACTGATCGCGCATCGATTTGCCGAAGCCGTCGGTGCCGGAGACCAGCGCGATATTCAGAAGCTTGCGGCTGACGAGATCGGTGAAGATTTTCTCGCACGCCATGGTGTCCGTGTGCGGGGTCTTGAATACCCACTTCTTCACCGGTTTCACGACCTGCAATGCACCGGCCATGGACATGAACGGCACTTCCGCTTCTTCGAACACGGGGAGTACCGACATCGTCGTTCCCGTGGTCGAACCGCCGATCATGGCGACGACCTTGTCCTGATCGATCAGGCGGCTGGCGAAAGTGCGCGCGGAGTTCGCATCGCCGCCGTCGTCGTAGAGAAAGAGCTCGATCTTGCGACCGTTGATGCCGCCGCTTGCGTTGATCTGCTCGACCATCATTTCGATCGTGCGCTTCTGGGGACGCGCCAGGAACGACGCCGGTCCGGTCACAGAAAGCACTGCGCCAATTTTGATCGGCTCTTGCGCGGACGCTGCCGTGAACAACGAAGCCGCGGCCGTCATCGATGCCGCGCCCACGTTATGCGGTTCTGGGTGTCCAGAAAGCTTCTTCATTATCTTCCCTCTGAAAATCTTGAGAACAATTTAGTATCTTATAACCGCGTCGACCTCTTCGTTGGGTCTTTGGCGGCCTGGTTACATCTTTCGATTCTGTGCGTTCCAGAACCGCTCAAGATTACTGATCAGCGCCGGAGAGTAATGGCAATAGGCCTGCTCCCGCGCGTAGACCGACATGAATGTTCTGAAGAGATCGAGCGGCTCGTGAGCGATCCGCATTGCGCGTCGATTGCTCGCTGCACTCACGACACCGGAATTTGTGAGATTGTCGATTACGCCGTCTATCGCTGCATCGACTTCCGTCGGCTCGACGATGAGGTCGCAAATCATGCGGCCAGCGTCGCTATCGCAGTCGATGCGCCGATCCATCATGATCGCCTGGCGAGTGATACGGTCACCCACAAATCGCGGCATTCTAAGGTTCGCTGCGCCTGGAATAATTCCCTCTTTGCGCGCCGGGAGCGTCATGTAGGCGTCCCGTGCGGCGATGTTGTAGTCGGCCGCAAGGAGATACTGGCATCCGCCTCCAATCGCGAACTTCTCGATGGCCGTAATCCAGGGCTTCTCGAGACTTGTTCCGAGCATTTCTTCCGGGGTCGTGTGCTCATAGGCGAGCCCGCGGAACATCTTGTTGATGAACCCCATCTCGCGGACGAGGTACCAAAGGTATGAAATGCGGCCGTAGTAGAGGTGGGTAAGATTGATGCCGGTGCAGAAGGCTCGCTGGCCAGCGTACTTTCCGGTGCCGATTACGTCGCCACGCAGCACGCAAACGGTCGTGGCGGGATCGAGCATTGCGAGGTCCACGGCGGCCTCCACGTCCGCGACCGTCGTATCGTCCTCCGCATTTAGATAGCGGGGGTTCTTCATCAGAACGATCGACGCCTTGCCACGACGCTCGACCGATGCGTGCTCGAGCTCGACTTTGCCGTCTCGCTTCAATTGATCGAGTTTTTCCAGCGCTTCTTTTCGTGGCAGCAACATTGCGTGGCACAAGTGGCGGCCACAATCCGGATCCGCCAAGACCCGGTTGAAGAAGAGCCCTTGATCGAGCTCATGACCGTCCTTCTCGGACTGTACGAGCGCGTTTTCCTTGGAGATGGTTGCCGGATCAGGACAAAGGCCAGGAACCTTCTCCGCTGCCGCCAAAGCCAAATGCTCTACGCGCTTAAAGCTCCGCAGATCATTCGTGAGTGCGCGATAAACCGCAGCGACGTGGGCGTCGAGAAAAACCAAGCGTTGAGCACGGGCTTCCGCGAGTATTTTTTCGGCCTCGGCTTGCTGCGCCTCAGTCCTGCTTCTGCGCGCTGGAAGTGCAGCGATCCTGGCGAGACCCTCGAGCCAATAACGAGAGAACGTCTCACTGTCCTTAGCAAAGACATGCGTGAGTACCGGCTGGTTGATGCCGGCTTGATTCATCGTTGCCGCGCCGCTGGTTGAGGTCATTGCGCCCTCCTAAAAAAATCTGCTGGAGCGCACCCAACCATATTCAGTTCAAATATGAAAGTCTTTTCAGTTCAGTTATTGAAGTATAGACTTCGAGCACTTAATGGCGGCCGACGAACGAACAAGAGCTAGAAGCCAAATAACCTTTAAAATCAATCTCTTACCACCTATTGGCTCGCATGCGGTGTGGTCGACCATAACAATAATGAATAGCGTCTGCGCCCAAGTTTGGTGTGTTTTAGCCGGAACACAGGCGCTTACGTCGATGTTGCTTTCTTATCTGAACCAAATTCGCTGTTTTCGAATGTGAGGTAGAGAGTGGTTGAAGTCGGAAAATCGATAGCGCGCGAGATCACGATCGACGACGGACGGGTCATTAATTTCATGGGTCCGGATCTTCGTGTGTATGCAACGCCAAGCATTCTCTGGGATGTCGAACAGGCTTGCCGCGAGTTGCTGAAATCCATGCTGCCTGAGGAGCTGGACAGCGTTGGATCGCAAGTCGCCCTGGACCATCTCGGTGCCGCACCATTGGGCGCCACAGTGGCACTCAGCGCAACCATCACGTCCGTCGAGAATCGAAAGGTAGTTTTTTCCGCGACCGTAAGCTTCGGCGGCCGGGAAATTGCCCGTGTGAACCACACTCGAACAATCGTTGTGATGGAGGACCTGAAAGCCCGCATCGCAAAGCTGAAACGGTAGGAACCAAAAATGGCCGAGCTTTCATTCCGCGAAGAAGTAAAACAGCTCCGCATCGGAAAAGGGGAGTATTTTGAAGGCGAAGGAATTCTCGCCGTCACAAAAGCTCTGTTGCAGTCGGGAGTATCCTACGTCGGCGGCTATCAGGGCGCGCCTGTATCCGCGCTCGTCGACGTACTCAGCGATGCAAGCGATCTGCTCAATGAACTGGGCGTGCACCTTGAAACCTGCGCGAACGAGGCCGGCGCGGCGGCGATGCTTGGCGCATCCATCAACTACCCCATTCGCGGTGCTGTTACTTTCAAGTCGATCGTGGGCACGAACGTTGCCTCCGATGCCATTTCAAACTTGGCTTCTCCTGGAGTTATCGGCGGCGCGCTGATCATCGTCGGCGAAGATTACGGCGAAGGTTCCAGCATTATCCAAGAGCGCAGTCACGCGATCGCGGCGAAATCACAGATCTGGCTTATGGATCCTCGCCCTGACCTGCAAAAAGTTGTCGATATCGTCGAGCGCTCGTTCGAACTATCCGAGGCTTCCAACACTCCGGTCATGATGGAGCTTCGTATTCGCGCCTGCCACCTGAACGGCAGATTTGAAGCCCGCGACAACAAGCGACCGAAGTATTCCAAGCGGGATCTCATCGAGAATCCCATTTTCAACAAAGACCGCATCAGTCTTCCGCCTGCAACTTACGTTCAGGAGAAGCTGAAAGTCGACGTCCGACACCCAGCGGCCGTTCGCTTCATAAGCGAGAACAAAATCAACGAAACGATTGACGGCGACTTGTCGGAAGTTGGATTCATTCTTCAAGGCGGGATGTACAATCACGTCATCGCTGCGCTCAAGGCCCTGGGACTCGCGGATGATTTTGGGCAGTCGCGCGTCCCGATGTTCGTCTTGAACTGCGTATATCCGCTCGTCCCGAGCGAGATTGAAGACTTTTGCCGCGACAAGAAGGCCGTACTTGTCATCGAAGAAGGTCAGCCGAACTTCATCGAAAACGACATCAAGGCGCTTTTGTCCGATGCCGGCATACGCACGAAAGTATCCGGCAAGAACTGTCTGCCCATGGCCGGTGAGTATGTCGGCTCGGTTCTAATCGATGGCTTCGACAAGTTTTTTGTACGTGAACGGCCCGCGGGATTGGACGGCAAAATCGCTGCCGCGGCAGTCAAAGAATTTGAGGATAACAAGCGGAAGGTTGCCGAGATTATTGGCCAACCATTGCCGACGCGTCCGCCGGGTCTTTGCACGGGGTGCCCTGAACGTCCTGTCTTCAGTGCGTTGAAGCTTGTTCAGGAGCAAGTCGGGAAGGTCCACGTAAGTGGCGATATCGGCTGTCACAGCTTCGCAACGCTCGAACCCTTTAAGCTCGGCAACACTATCCTTGGCTACGGGCTCGGGCTCGCATCGTCGGTCGGCATTTCATCCATGATGAAGAACCCGGTCGTGAGCATCATGGGCGACGGAGGATTCTGGCATCAAGGGCTTACGACCGGTGTCGCGAACCACATCTTTAACAAGGATGAGGGCGTTCTCATCATTCTGAAGAATGGCTACGCGTCAGCCACCGGACACCAGCACATTCCCTCGACCGGCACTAACTCTCGCGACCAGGCGAGCGAAATGAATCTCGAAAGCGCGCTGCGCGGGGTCGGGGTCCGATGGATCGAAACTGTCGGCTCCTATCGCGTGGGCAAAATGATTACCGCCCTCAAGCGCGCGATTTTAGCCAGGGGCAAGGGATTGCGCGTGATTATTGCCGAAGGCGAATGCTCGCTTGCACGTCTTCGCAGGGAAAAGCCCATCACCGCCTCGTTGCTAAAGGGCGGTGCGCGAGTCGTGCGGACAAAGTACGGCGTAGATGACGCGACCTGCACCGGCGACCACTCCTGCATCAGGCTATCGGGCTGCCCAACGCTCACCGTGAAAACCAACCCGGATCCGTTACGTAAAAATCCGGTTGCTTACGTGAACGACGGCTGTGTTGGTTGCGGTAACTGCGGGGAAGTTGCGCACGCCGCTATCCTTTGCCCGTCATTCTACAAAGCCGATGTAGTTCAGAACCCACGCTTCCTTGACCGATTTCTAAACAGCATTCGCAGCAGATTTATCGGTTTTATGCAGCGCCATCAGAAAGCCACCGCATGAACTCTCATGACTCCAAAACCCGTTCAATTCTGATCGCGGCACTTGGTGGCGAGGGCGGCGGCGTCCTGTCTGACTGGATCATCTCTGCGGTTCGTTCCGCAGGCTATCTGGTTCAGGGCACATCGATTCCAGGCGTCGCGCAACGGACCGGTGCAACAACTTATTATATTGAGTACCTTCCCGTTCCAGCTTCCGAACTGAGTGGCCGGCACCCGGTATTTGCGCTTACGCCGGTTCCGGGGCGCGTTGACGTGATGATCGCGTCTGAACTGCTCGAAGCCGCACGCGCGGCGCAGGGCGGCTATATCACGCCTAACAGAACCACGCTTATTGCATCGACCCATCGGGTACTGACCACCGCTGAGAAGATCGCAATGCTCGATGGGCGTTTCGACTCCGACCCGCTTCTTAAAGCGATCCACGCGCTGGCAAAACGCGTCCTTGCTTTTGACATGCAGAAGGCGGCGCTCGACGCAAAAACCGTGATCAACGCCGTAATACTTGGCACGCTTGCCGGCTCGAATGCCCTTGGCATTGATCCGGTGCATTTCGAGAACGCAATCAAAGACTCTGGCAAATCGGTATCTGCAAGCTTGGAAGGCTACCGCTTCGGGTTCGATGCGGCGCAAGGCTCGCTTCCGCGCAATGCCGAAATCGCGGCGTCTGTTCCCGCCAGGATCCCGTTGAACGAATTTCCACTCGAAACGCAATTTATCGTTTCAAACGGCTACGATCGTTGTCTCGACTTTCACAACCGAAAATACGCCGAGCTTTTCCTGGAGCGGGTGAGATCGATCCTGACGGTTGATCGCGCCGCCGGCGGCGCAGAACGTTCGTGGAAACTGACGAATGAGGGCGCACGCTACCTTGCACTTCGGATGACGTACGAAGATGTCATGCGGGTCGCCGACCTGAAAACGCGCGCATCCCGGTTTCAGACGATTCGTTCGGAAACCAAGGCTGCAGGAACCGAACCCGTTCACATCACAGACTTTCTGAAACCGGGGCCCGAAGAGATCTGCGCATTGCTCCCGCCGTCCATGGGGAACGCATTTCTGCGCTTTCTGAAGGCTCGCGGGCTGGAACATAGATTTCACGTCGGTTTACACATCAAGAGTCATACGATCTCCGGGTTCCTGCTCATGCGCCTTCTTGCCCGGATGCGCTTCTTGCGCCGCAGTTCATGGCGTTTCGCGCAAGAGGAGTCGGCTACAATTCGCTGGCTTACTGCCACGAAGGAGGCTGCGAAGATCGACTACGACTTCGCACTTCAGGTCGCCGAGAGCGCCGATCTTATTAAAGGATACAGCGGCACCTATCGTCGCGGTCTACGCAACTTCAATCTGCTATTTTCGGAGATTGTGGAGCCTGCGCTTAAGGAGAAAATCTCCGCAGCGAAGACGCTGCGCGAGGCCATGGCCGCGGCGAACTCCGACCCGGAAAGCGACGCCCTGGATCGATTTTTAAGTGCTTCAAAGCACAGCACGGCGAAGGCCGCTTAGGAGAAAGACTATCGTGTCTGAAGTAGATTCTTCGATTGTAAGCGGTGCGGTCGACCAGCCTCTCCTGGAGATGACAATTGGCGATGCGCTCCGAAAAGCAGCTGCTCGATTTCCAGATAACGATGCCCTGGTAAGCGTTTTCCAGAACCAGCGCATTTCGTATTCGAATCTCGATCGAGAAGCTGATCGGGTTGCCTACGCACTTTTAAGCATGGGCATCCAGACAGGCGATCGGGTTGCAATATGGTCGGCAAACCGAGCGGAATGGCTGATCGCCCATCACGGCGCCGTAAGAATTGGCGCGATTGTTGTTACCGTGAACCCGGCGCTTCGAAAGGAAGAAGCTACCTTCGTCCTGCACGACTCCGGCGCGAAGATCGTCTTTGCTTCTCGCGCATTTCGCGGGTTCTCTTTCGCTGACGTGCTTGAAGAAGCCCGCGCAAAACTTCCGGAGCTTCACGAGATCGTCTACTTCGACGACGGAGCTACCGGAATCAATTGGAGCGACTTCCTTACGAGTGGCCAGAGGAACAGTTCGGAGCTTGAGGCTCGCATCAATGCAGTCGATTACAGTCTTGCATGCAGCCTCCAGTACACTTCGGGAACAACGGGAAAGCCGAAGGGGGCGCTACTAACCCATCACAATATCCTGAATAACGGGCACTTCGTTGGTGAGAGGCAAAGCCTGACGTCTTCCGACCGGATCTGCTTGCCTGTGCCGTTCTTTCACTGCTTCGGAGTTGTGCTTGGCGCACTGGCCGCAGTGACGCATGGAAGCTGTATCGTTTTGCCCGGCGAAAGCTTCGATCCGAAAACTGCGTTAGACACAATTCAAAACGAAAAATGTACGTCGTTCTATGGCGTTCCGATGATGTACATTTCTCTAATCGCCCATCCCGACACCGCTTCGACAGACGTCTCTACACTGCGCACAGGATGTATGGGCGGCGCGCCTTGTCCAATAGAAACCATGCGACAAGCGGTCGACGTTCTGAATATGCGAGATATTACGATCGCTTACGGAATGACCGAGACGTCGCCAATCTCGTTTCAAACCATGCCGGACGACAGCAACGAGGTCCGGGTTACAACCGTTGGCCGAATACATCCGCACATCGAGGCGAAGATTGTTGACCCGGCTACCGGGGAAGTTTCGGCGCGTGGCGCCGCTGGTGAACTTTGTATCCGCGGCTACTCGGTAATGCGCGAATACTGGCGCAATCCCCTCGGAACAAAAGAAGCCATTAAAGATGGCTGGATGCATACTGGGGATTTGGCCGTTATGCGGCCTGACGGATACGTGCAGATTGTTGGCCGTATCAAGAACACGATTATCCGGGGCGGTGAGAATATTTACCCGCGCGAGGTTGAAGAGTTCCTTCTCACATTACCTCCCGTGTCCGACGCATACGTTTTCGGTGTTCCAGACGAGAAGTATGGCGAGGAAGCCTGTGTGTGGATCAAGTTGAAGGCGAACGCGGATATTGCTCCGGAGCAGATCCGTGCATTGTGCAAGGGAAAGATCGCGACGTTCAAAATTCCGAAGTACGTTCGTTTCGTGGATTCGTTCCCCACTACCGCAAGCGGTAAGGTTCAGTATTACAAGATGCGGGAAGCGGAGCTTGATTTATCGCAAAACGAGCGCCGCTCGGCACCGCCATAACCTTAAGCGCGAGAAGATCGCAGCAAAGAGAACGTTGTGAAATCACCTACTCAAGCTTTTGCTGATCCAAACACGCGCGTTGACAAGTACCCGCCTAAAGGGCTCGTCCGGCATTCGGCGCAGTCGGAAACGATTGATGTCCTCGCGGACACATGGACCTACCTTCTTATCCGCGAGGCTTTTTTCGGCGCACACCGTTTTGCCGAATTTCAGAGAAAGCTTGGAATTCCTCGCGCGACGCTGGCAAAGCGCCTGCTTTGGCTCGAGAAGAACGGGATTTTCAACCGAGTAGGAAAATCCGGGACGCATAAGCAATATCATCTCACGGAGCGCGGCATCGACGTCTACCCCATTACGTTGGGCATGATGTGGTTCGGTGACAAGTGGATGTGCGAAGGCACGCCCCCATTGGCGCTATTCCATGAGACCTGCCGCTCCTGGTTTTCGGCAAAAATCGTTTGGCAAGAGACTGGAGAGCCTGTCGACGCGCGGTCTATCCAGGTCAGAATCCCAAGTGACTATTGGATCCCCAAGCCTAAGCGAACCCAGAGGCAGCGCCGGAATACGTGGGACGGTTCAGTCAAAGGCCGGCGGCCTTGTTCCGTTGAGAGGATGCTGTCGATCGTCGGCGACCGTTGGACCTTCCTTGTTCTTCAGGAACTGTTTCACGGAAACCATCGCTTCGACGACTTCACGAGCAATCTTGAAATCGCGCCGGCGGTATTGTCGCAGCGCTTGTCCAATTTATTGCGTGCCGGGTTCATCGAGAAAGATGAGGAAAGAGGCGGATACAATCTAAGCGCCATGGGATTAGACAGTTACGGCCCGATGATTTTGATGAAGGTTTGGGGAGAGACCTGGGTCGCTCGTGACAACCGTCGGAACTTTGAGTTCATCCATCCCTCGGGGAAGCCGGTAAAGCCGGTTGCCGTCTGTTCAAGTTGCAGAAAACCCATCCATGCCCGGGATGTCGCGTATGTCTGCAACTATGAGCCGCCGGAATAACGGGTAAGGCACCGCCTAGCGGCTGCGTTCGACATTTGAATTTGAAGCGGCGAGCTTCCGGTAAGCATCCTTTTCGAGAAGGACGCTTTAAAGCACGCGTGTACACGGTCCGCGGATGCATGGACGCATACCCTGCGATCGACCTGACGTTCGGGCTGCACTGCCCAATCCAATGATTAACGCGACGCGCTAGATGCCGGTTTTCGGCGCCAATCGAAGCTGATCGGCGCACACATAAAAGTAGGTGCTGGCGGAGAGAGTGGGATTCGAACCCACGTTACGGTTTCCCGTAAACACGCTTTCCAAGCGTGCGCCTTCAACCACTCGGCCACCTCTCCGCAGATGCACGTCAGAAGAAGGCGCACGCTCTTCTTGTCAAATCCGCGCGCCATGGCACGCGGATGCGCCTTCAACCACTCGGCCACCTCTCCGGTGCGGGGGCATAATACGGGTTCGCGCCAGGACAAGAACACATCGCGCAAAGCCCGGATTGCGCGACTTTACCGCGCCGAGGGCTATAATAAAGGCGCCATGATCCGCTTTCTGTTCCGCTTTACCGGTCTTTGGTTGCTCGCGGGCGCGTTTGTCGCGCTTGTGATCGACGGAACCCGCAGCGTCAGCGCGTCGCGCTTCCTGTTCGTGCCGGTGCGGGACGCCTGGATGATGATCAACCCTGCCAGCCTCGACGCCGTCCAGAAACAGCTCGCCGGCGGCATTTTCGAGCCGGTCATCGGCCCGCTGCTCGGCATGCCGTTCTTCATGCTCCTCGCGCTGCTCGGGCTCCTGTTTTTGCTGATCGGGCGGAGGAAGCGCGGCCGGCACATCGGCTATTCCTCGCGCGACTGACAATCGCCTCGCGACTCTTTGATCGTTTGCAGGTCGCGAAAGCCGGATGCCCGCCCTATATTCCGGCCAGAAACAGGGAGATCCCGAGATGCTCTTTTTCCGCAAAAGCCTCGAAATTCCCACGGCAAATGACGCGCTGCCGGGCCGCGAGAATGCAATCCCGACCGCCAAAAATCATTTCGTTCTGAAGACGCCGATCAAGGGGCCGTATCCCGCCGGTTTCAAGCAGGCGATTTTCGGTCTCGGCTGCTTCTGGGGTGCCGAGCGCAAGTTCTGGGAGCTACCCGGCGTCTACACCACGGCCGTCGGCTACGCCGCCGGTCACACGCCAAATGCAACCTATGAAGAAGTGTGCTCGGGCCGCACCGGGCACAACGAAGTCGTGCTCGTCGTCTACGATCCCACGAAGGTTTCGTTCGAAAAACTGCTCAAGACATTCTGGGAAAGCCACGACCCGACGCAAGGCATGCGCCAGGGCAACGATATCGGCACCCAGTATCGCTCGGGTATCTACGTTTCCGGCCCCGAGCAGCGCGCCGCGGCGCTTGCCTCCAAGGCGGAGTATGAGAAGGCGCTGAAAGCCAAAGGCTTTGACGCGATCTCGACCGAGATTCTGGACGCGCCGGAATTCTACTTTGCCGAGGACTACCACCAGCAGTATCTGGCGAAGAACCCGATGGGTTACTGCGGTCTCGGCGGCACCGGCGTCGCGTGCCAGATCGGCACCGGCGTTTCAGCGGCAGCGCGCTAACCGCCCGCTTGCACGAATCCGCCCTGTCGTGGCATCGGTTACGTTATGGCGAAGCGAACCGATACTGAACCTCGGCAGGTACCCTTCCTTGAAGGCTGGTTCGAGTGGCTCATTTTCCAGAGCCGCTGGGTCATGGCGCCGTTCTATCTCGGCCTGATCGTTTCGCTTTTCGTCCTGCTCTTCAAATTCATCCAGGAGCTGATCCATTTCATCGCGATCGCGGCAACCTCGACGGAATCCGACATCATTCTCGGCGTATTGGCCCTGATCGATCTGTCGCTGACCGCGAACCTCGTGCTGATCGTAGTCTTCTCAGGCTACGAGAACTTCGTCTCCAAAATCGACCCGGAAGGACATCCGGATTGGCCGGAATGGATGACGCAGATCGATTTCGCGGGCCTGAAACAGAAGCTGTTCGCGTCGATCGTCGCGATCTCGGCGGTGCAGGTGCTCAAAGCGTTCATGAAGCTCGGCAATGTGCCCGATGGCGCGGCCTGCGCGAGCACGGACCGTTACCTGTTCTGGCTCGTCGGCATTCATGTCGTGTTCGTGCTGTCGGGACTTGCACTCGCATGGACCGACAAGATCGGTGACGCGAAGCACGCCAAAGGTCACTGAGAGAAACGCGGCTCTATTCGCGCAGGATCTATTCGTGCGCGTCAGACCTTAAAATATTCCCGATACCAATCGACGAATCTGGCGACGCCCTCTTCAACCCTGGTAGCCGGGCGATAGCCGGTCAGTTTTTCCAGCAAGTCCGCGCTCGCGAAGGTATCGCGCACATCGCCGGGCTGCATCGGCATCAGATTGCGGATCGCTTTCCTGCCGAGCTTGACCTCGATCGCATCGATGAATTTCGTAAGCTCGACCGGCGCGCCGCCGCCAATGTTCACGACGCGGAAAGGCGCGGCAGGGCTTAAGGAATCCTTCTCATCGCTCGGCGCGCCGCGTTCGGGCACCACCGGCACGAGCCGCGCGATCGCTTCGACCAGGTCGTCGATGAACGTAAAGTCGCGCGACATGCGGCCTTCGCCGTAAACATCGATCGGCCTTCCCTTCAGCGTCGCATCGACAAATTTGAACAGCGCCATGTCCGGCCGGCCCCACGGGCCATAGACCGTAAAGAAACGGAATGCAGTCGTCGGAATCTCGAACAGGTGCGCATAAGAATGCACCATCAGCTCGCCCGCTTTCTTGGTCGCGGCATAGAGCGTCAGCGCATGGTCCGTGCGCTCGGTCTCGACGAATGGCATTTCTTTGTTCGCGCCATACACCGAACTCGTGGACGCAAGCATGAAATGTTTCGGGGGCTTGCGGCGCATGATTTCCAGAAGATTGAATGTGCCGTCGATATTCGTGCGCACATAAGCTTCCGGATTTTCCAGGCTGTAGCGCACGCCCGCCTGCGCCGCGAGATGCACGATCACGTCCGGAGCAGCGCCGGCGTGAATCGATTCTAGCTTCTTCGCGTCTTCGATATTTGCGATGTGCGCGGTGAAGCGATTCGAGCCCGCGAGCACGGCGTGCCGGTTCTTCTTCAACTCGACGTCATAATAAGGCGTCAGGGCATCGACGCCCTGCACTTCATGGCCATCGGCAAGGAGCCTTCTTGCGAGATTGAAGCCGATGAAGCCCGCAGTGCCAGTGATCAGAAAGCGCATTCGTGCATTCGCTGGGAATTCAGGGAAGTGGCGCACCCGAGAGGATTCGAACCTCTGACCTCTGCCTTCGGAGGGCAGCGCTCTATCCAGCTGAGCTACGGGTGCTTCCATTTCCGAATATCCGATTGGGCGGACTATCGCAACGCGTGGCCAAGTGCCGCCAAACGCAGCGAGATTTCGCTTTCCGGGTCATGCAATGGGGCGAGCGCGGTGAAATGATTTGCGCCCGCAATCTCCCGATAGGCGGTCTGCGCACCGCGCTTCTTCCATTCGTCCACAAGCATGTGGCTCTGGCGGTGGTACTCCGCGCTTTCGCCGCCGCCAACCCAGGCGTCCAGCACAGGCCTTCCAGAAAACTTCCAGTGCAGCGGCGAGTTTCGCGCGGCTTCCGGCTCATCGAGCTTCAGCGCATTGTTTACGGTCGTCGGAACGAGCGGGATCAGATCGAACAGACCTGAAACCGAGAGCCCAGATGGCACAAGGTCTTCGGGCGCGCCGGCGTCATACATCTTCCAATCGGTCGCAAGCAGACACGCGGTGAGATGGCCACCGGCGGAATGGCCGCTCGCCACGACGCGGCGGTCATAGCGCTTCCAAAGAAAGAGCGCGGAGGCGCGCACCTGCTCGATGATCTGCGCAAGCCGCACTTGCGGGCAGAGATCATAACCGCACAGCGCAAGCGCTATCCCGTTGCGTTCGCCGCCTTCGCCAGATGGCTGAAGAGAGAAAGATCGAGCGCCTGCCAGTAGCCGCCATGGATGAAAAGCGCGAGCGGCGCCGAACGCGAGCGGTCAGGCCAGAAAATATCGAGCACCTGCCGCGCGGTTTGGCCGTAGGCGATTTGTAATTCGGCGTTCGAATGCGACGCACGAAACGCAGCCGCGCTTTCCTTCCAGCCAGCGATGATCGCGGGATGTTCGGGAACGCGGGCGCGATTATTGTATTCGGCTTCCAGGTCGAGCGCGGCCATGACCGCGCGAGATTGCAGGAGTTGTGAAAAGCAAACAAGCGCGGTCCAATGAACCGCCCCTGCTCCGTTTACGCGTTACCTGCTTAGTTCACCGGCACGGGCTTGATCTGCATGCGCAGCGTCTCTTCGACCACCTGATCGAAGGAATCCTTCTTTGCGTCCTTCGGCTCTTTCTTGCGCTCCGCTTCGGCGTAGATTTCGCGTTTCTTCACAAGCTGCGTGAGCTGGTCGTCGAGCGCTTTTCGCTCCGCGCTTTGCTTTTCGACTTCAGCTTTGCGGGCGGCAATCGGAAGCTTGCGCAAATCCTCCGGCAGTTCCGCCTCCGGCACGCTTTCGAGCTTCACGCGGCCGGACGCAGTGTCGGCAACCAGATCGCCGTCGGTCGAAACGACACCCTTGCGAACCTTGTTCTGGTAAACCGCCATATCAGTCGCGGTCGAAGAAGGCGCGGACGCCACGTTATCGAGCCGCTCGCGCACGTCCTGCTGCTGCGCACGCTTGCCGTAAGGCAGCACGGTGCGATTGAGCCTGATCTGCAACTCGATGATCTCGCGGTCGTAAGGCGTCACGATCACGCGCGCGACGCCGCCATCCTGCGGGATCGGAATATATTTGCCTTCGCCGAGCTGCGCGATCTCGCGCCAGTAGCGCTCGGTGTCCAGCGCACGGCCCGCCTGCACAGCGTTGACGATAATGCCGCGGGCTTTGGCATCTTTCAGGACTTCCGGATATTTGCGGTCCTGTGCGTAATCCATGTGCGGCGATGCGTCGCCGACGAGAAACACGATGCGGCGCACGTGCTTTTCCTGCGACCAGTTCAGCTTCGTCACGGCGACATCGAGCGCCTCGTTCACGCTCTCGGCCCAGTCGCCGCCACCCCGCGCGCGGAATTTCAACAGCTCCGCATATAGCCCCTGGATATCGGTCGTCAGATCGAACTTCCGCGTAACGTATTCATCGCCGATGTCGCGATAGGCGACGAGCGCCATGCGTATTTCGGCGTCCGGATTGGCGTCCACGATCGAGGTCGCGATCGACCAGATTTTTCGTTTTGCATTTTCGATCAGCCCGCTCATCGAGCCGGTGGTATCGATCACAAAAGCGACTTCGACAACCGGCTTTTGTGCGTAAGCCGGCTGCGTTGAAAACTGCGCGATCAGCCCCGCGACCAGCGCGAGATATCCAAGCATCATTCGCATGAAATCCTCTCCCAAAGATATTTAAAGCGCGCAGATGCTCGTGTGCGATGCGGGCCGAAGGGAGATGGAACCACGGCAGGCTGCTGGCGCGGTTGTGGCAAAATTCGCGAGGCTTCAGGTCAAGATCGCTGCCGGAGTTTTTCGCAGTTTCGCAGGAAGCATAGGATTGTTAGAGTCGCGGCAGTTGCCATGACAAATCCAGTCCCGCTCCCGCCGCTTTTCGGCCAAAACAATTTCGAGCCCGCACGCAATATCTGTCGCGGCGCGATTCGGCTGCTGCATTCCATGGGCTACGCCGCGACGGTCGAACTGCCGCTGCCCTCGGGCCGCCGCGCGGATATCGCGGCGGTCGGTCCCTCCGGCGAAATCTGGATCGTGGAGGTGAAGTCGTGTCTCAACGACTTTCGCACCGACCAAAAATGGGAAGCGTACCGCGCGCATTGCGACCGGCTGTTCTTCGCGGTCGATTGCGATTTTCCGCACGAAGTCATTCCGCGTGACGCCGGACTGATGGTGGTCGATGGGTATGGCGGCGCGATCCTGCGCGAAGCGATCGCGCATCCGCTCGTCGCGGCCGCGCGCAAAGCGGTGATGCTGCGAATCGCGCGCATTTCGTCGTCACGTCTGAGCGCGATCAACGATCCGAAGATTCAGGCCGAACTTTTC
Source organism: Hyphomicrobiales bacterium (assembly GCA_016713235.1). Classification (GTDB taxonomy): domain Bacteria; phylum Pseudomonadota; class Alphaproteobacteria; order Rhizobiales; family Xanthobacteraceae. The sequence continues at coordinate 564,927 of JADJPN010000001.1, forward strand.
TGACTTAGCGCGGCGCGCGCTTCGCAAGAATCCGCTGCAACGTGCGGCGGTGCATGTTCAGCCGCCGCGCGGTTTCCGAGACATTGTGGTCGCACAATTCGTAGACCCGCTGGATGTGCTCCCAGCGCACGCGGTCGGCCGACATCGGCTTTTCCGGCGGCGGTGCTTTTTCGCCGCCCGTTGCCGTAAGCGCCGCGTAAATATCGTCGGCATCGACCGGTTTTGCTAAATAATCGACCGCGCCCAGCTTGATCGCGGTCACCGCGGTCGCGATGTTGCCGTAGCCCGTGAGCACGATACCCCGCGCTTCGGGACGCTTTTCCTTCAGCGCCGAAATCACGTCGAGGCCGTTGCCGTCGCCGAGGCGCATATCGACCACCGCATAGGCGGGCGGGTTATCTTTGACGCGCGCGAGGCCGTCCGCGATCGAATCGGCGGTGGAAACCTCGAAACCGCGCCCTTCCATGGCGCGAGCCAGCCGTTCCAGGAACGGCTTGTCGTCGTCAACGATCAGAAGTTGCTTATCGGTGCCAAGGCCGTTGGTGATCGCTTCGGCCATCGCAAAATGCTCCATGTCTTACTCCGCGACGTCAAAACGCCGCTCACTGCCCGCTCTAAGGTGCCGGAAAAGCGGGCTTCGCCGCTCCCTGCGACATTTAGTGCGCCCGGGTCCGGATGGCAAGTGAAGGTACAGATTCACTATCCGTGCGCGCCCCGGTTGTGGCGGCTGACGCCTCGAGTGCATCCCGGCGCCACTGAATGCGGACCACCGCGCCGGTTCTCGGCGCTGTGCGATTTTCAACGCGCAGGGTTCCCCCGCCGCGCTCAAGCAAGGTCTTCGCGATGAAAAAGCCCAGGCCGAGACCAGCTTCGTCATCGCCCTTGCCCTTGCGAAGCACGCTTTGTCCGCGGGCGCGCAGATAAGGTTCGCCGATGCGGCTCAGAATCTCGGGCGCGAAGCCGGGACCGTCGTCGGAAACCGCGATGTTCACTTCCTGATCATCCCAGTTTGCCTCGATCAGTACTTTCTCTCTCGCAAAATCCGCCGCGTTCTCGACGATGCTCTCGAGCCCGTAGAGAATTGCCGGGTTTCTCGCGACCACGGGCTCCCGTGAGCGGTCTTCGGGAAAAACAATCTCGAAGCCGGTGTCAAAGTCGCGCAGCGGCGCCACCACGTCCTCCACGAGATGCGAGAGCGTGATCTTGTCGAATGGCGCGAGGCCGGATTCCAGCGAGGTGAGCGTGCGCAGAATCGTGCGGCAGCGTTCGGTCTGCTGGCGCAACAGCTTGATGTCGGCGCCGTGTGGCGTGTTTTCCGGCATCGCGCGCTCCAGTTCGCGCGTGACGAGCGCGATCGTCGCGAGCGGCGTGCCGAGTTCGTGAGCGGCCGCGGCAGCAAGACCATCGATCGCGGAAATCTGCTGCTCACGCGCGAGCACGAGTTCGGTCGCAGCCAGCGCGTCGGAAAGTTTCCGGGTTTCGTCCGCGACGCGCCAAGCGTAAGCGCCGATGAAGACAACCGAAACGATAATCGAGGCCCAGATACCAACAATGTAAGCCGGCGGCAGGATGATCGGCTCGCCGCGCCAGGGCAGTGGATGCGAATGCACGACGAGCATGCTCGACACCAGAACGACGAGACCCCCGAGCAGCAGCGTCGTCCGGGGCTTCAGCGCCATCGCCGAGATGAGCACAGGCGCAAGAAAGAGAATGCTGAACGGGTTGACGAGGCCGCCGGTCAAATAAAGCAGCATCGCGAGCTGGACGATGTCGAAAGCAAGGAGCGCCCCGGCCTCTTTGTCGGAAAGCCGATAGGTCGAACCGTAGCCGAGACGGAGCGCGATGTTCACCGCGGCCGTGATGCCAACCACCACGAAGGCCGCAACCGCGGGCAGAGAAAAATCGAGTCCCCACTCCACGATCGCAAGCGCAACCGTCTGGCCGACCACTGCAAGCCAGCGCAGATTGATCAGCGCATTCAGACTAAGGCCGAAATGATGCGGGCCGGTTACGCGAACATGCGGGTCTGTCATGCGGCTATTCTAGGCTTTCGGGAAAGGTTCGACGACTCCGCCCCATTTCGGCTAGAACGCCGGTCTAATCATAGCAAGACGCGACCAGAGCAGCGCTACCGCGCGCCACCATCATGAATGTGAATGTTTCCCCGGCGGCGATCGAAGCCGACCGCCTGACCAAACGCTACGGCGAAGCCACCGCCGTTGACGCGATCTCGTTCCAGATCGCGGCAGGCAGCATTACGGGTCTTCTTGGCGGAAACGGCGCCGGCAAGACCACCACCATCGGGATGATCATGTCGCTGGTCGCGCCGACTTCGGGTCGCGTCAGCGTGCTCGGTTTCGACATGGCGCACGACGCTTATCGCGTGCTGCACCGGATGAATTTCGAAAGCCCCTATGTCGATCTTCCACACCGGCTGACGGTGCGGCAGAACCTGACAGTGTTCGGCGGGCTATACGGCGTGAAGAACGTGCAGGAGAGAATTGCGCGCCTCGCCACTGAACTCGATCTGAAAGATTTCGTAGACCGCGCTTCGGGAAAATTATCGGCCGGACAGAAAACGCGGGTCGCGCTTGCGAAAGCCTTGATCAACGAACCCGATATCCTGATTCTGGACGAGCCGACCGCTTCGCTCGATCCCGATACCGCCGACTGGATTCGCGGCCATCTTGAGCGTTATCGCGCGAACAACAATGCCACGATCCTGCTCGCCTCGCACAACATGGGCGAGGTCGAACGGCTCTGCGACCGCGTAATCATGATGAAACGCGGCAAGATCGTCGACGACGATTCTCCGGCCAAACTGCTTTCGCGCTACGGCAGACAGAACCTCGAGGAAGTCTTTCTCGATGTCGCGCGCGGCACAGGCGCTGCGAAGAAGGAAGCCGCCGAATGAGCGCCGCCACCTCGCCTTCCTTCTCGTTCTCGCGCATTTTCGCGATGGTCATGCGGCACTGGTATTTGCTGCGCTCGTCCTGGCCGCGTCTGCTGGAGCTCATCTACTGGCCGCTGGTGCAGATGCTGATGTGGGGATTCCTGCAAAGCTTCATGGCCAAGCAAACCGGCGCGCTTGCGATGGCAGCCGGCACATTCCTCGCCGCCGTTCTCTTGTGGGATATTCTTTTTCGCGGGCAACTTGGATTCTCGTTTTCGTTCCTCGAGGAAATGTGGTCGCGCAATCTCGCGAACCTCATGATCTCGCCGCTGCGGCCGATCGAGTTCGTGCTCTCGATGATCGCGATGAGCTTGATCCGGCTCGTCATCGGCGTCGTGCCGGTGACGTTCCTTGCGATGTTTTTCTTCGGTTTCAACTTCTGGGGTCTCGGGCTCGCGCTCGGTGCCTTCTTCGCGAACCTCCTGCTCACGAGCTGGGCGATCGGCCTCTTGTGCGCGGGGCTCGTCCTTCGCAACGGCCTCGGTGCGGAAGGCCTGACCTGGTCGATTATGTTTCTCTTCCTGCCGCTGACTTGCGTTTACTACCCGGTCGCGACGCTTCCGGTTTGGCTGCAATATATTTCCTGGATGCTGCCGCCGACCGCGGTGTTCGAGGGCATGCGTGCGCTGGTGCTGGAGAACGTTTTCCGCGCTGATTTGATGCTTTGGGCGCTGACCTTGAACATTGTCTGGATCACGCTCGCGGGCTGGGGCTTCATGAAGCTCATGCATTCCTCGAAGCGCATGGGCTCGCTTTTGAGCGTCGGGGAATAGCTGCCCTGATTTGACCTGGTCAAAAAAACGTCACAGGGTCCCGCGCTGCAACATGGGACGCTGAAAGGGCCCTTTTCCATGCCGATTGGCGAATTTGGCCGTCCACCGGTGCTGCCGGAGCAGTCCGGCGGACCTGCGCTCGCGACCCCGCTCTACTGGTTTTACGAATGGGGTCAGGCAGCCCTGAACCCTTCGCGCGCGCTTGCCGACGCGACGCGGCTCTATTTCAAGAACCCGATCAACCCGCTTTCGCTGACCGAGTTCGGAAAGAATATGGCCGCGGCGGCCGAATTGTTCGAGCGCACCACGCGCCGCTACTCGAAGCCGGAATGGGAGATCGAATCGACGCTCGTCGGTGGCGAGCGCGTGCCGGTGACGATCCGCCCGGTATGGGAGCGGCCGTTCTGCAGGCTTCTGCATTTCGAACGCCACTTCAATCACGCGCCGAAGCGTCCGCAACCGCGATTGCTGATCGTCGCGCCGATGTCGGGCCATTACGCGACGCTATTGCGCGGCACCGTGGAAGCATTCCTGCCGACGCACGAAGTCTACATCACCGATTGGACCGACGCGCGCATGGTGCCGGTTGCCGAAGGCCCGTTCGATCTCGACGACTACATCGACTATGTGATCAGCATGTTCCACTGGCTCGGGATCGGCGCGCATGTAATCGGCGTCTGCCAGCCGTCGGTGCCCGTGCTTGCCGCCGTCGCGCGCATGGAAGCCGAGAACGATCCTTATGTGCCGTTCTCCATGACCTTGATGGGCGGACCCATCGACACGCGCAAAAATCCGACCGCGGTGAACAAGCTTGCCGAAGAGCGCGGCATGAACTGGTTCAGAAGCCATGTGATCACCAAAGTGCCGTTCCCGCATCCCGGTTTCATGCGCGAAGTTTACCCGGGCTTCTTGCAGCTAGGCGGCTTCATCGGGATGAACTTCGAACGGCATGTCGAAGCCCACCGCGAACTCTTCAATCATCTTGTCGAAGGGGACGGAGATTCGGCGAAGAAGCATCAGGAATTCTACGACGAGTATCTCGCGGTGATGGACCTGACCGCCGAGTTCTACCTGCAAACGGTCGAGAAGGTTTTCGTTCGCCACGATCTGCCGAATGGCACTTTCATGCACCGCGACAAGCCGGTCGATCCGTCGCTGATCAAGCGCACCGCATTGCTCACCGTCGAAGGCGAGAACGACGATATTTCCGGCCTCGGCCAGACCCTGGCGACGCACGATCTTTGCCCGAATATCCCGGCGGCAAAGAAAGTTCATTACATGCAGCCGAAAGTCGGCCATTACGGCGTCTTCAACGGCTCCCGGTTCCGCGCCGAGATCGCGCCGCGAATCACCGATTTCGTGCTGTCGAACAACGACAGCTATGCTGACGGCAGCAGCGCCTCGCCGAGCGGCAAGCCGCGCGTGGGAGCATAATTTGCGGCTTGCCTAATTTCGCCTTTCGGATTTGCCTGATTGGTATTGCGGCGAATCACTTGAAGCGGCGATGCGGGTTTTCAGTTTTCTCAATCGGCAGGCACGGCCGGCGACGCAGAAGATGACCGTCTTCTCGGCCGAGCGCAGCTTCGAGCTTGCCGTCGTGCGCCATCCGCGTGCGCGGCGCTACACGATCCGGGTCCGCGACGCCTATCGCGATGTCGTGTTGACGATGCCCAAGCGCGGCAACCTCGCGGATGCCCATAATTTTGCGCAGAGAAATGTCGCCTGGATTGCTTCCAAACTCGCGCGGCTTCCCGATATCGTTCCCTTCGCTAACGGCGAGACAATTCCGTTTCGCGGCACACCGCACCGGATCACATCCCGCGCGGATGCGCGCGGCACGGTGTGGGTCGAGCACGACGAAAGCAGCAATGCATTGATCTGCGTTGCAGGAAACAGCGCGCATATTTCCCGCCGCGTCACTGACTTTCTCAAGCGCGAAGCGAGAAAAGCGCTGACCGAAGCCAGCCGCGCCTATGCCGCCAAGCTCGGCGTCAGTATTGGAAAAATTGGTTTGCGCGACTCGGCTTCGCGCTGGGGTTCGTGCTCGGAAAGCGGTTCGCTCTCTTACTCCTGGCGCTTAATTCTCGCGCCGGACTTCGTGCTGGACTATCTCGCGGCGCACGAGATCGCACATCGCATCGAGCTCAATCATTCAGACCGTTTCTGGAATTTGCTCGACAGCATGATGCCCGATCGCCGCCGCGCGGAAGCGTGGCTTGGCGCGCATGGCAACGGTCTGCATCGCTACGGCAAGCCACGCCGTTAAAGTCCGTTAGTTCCGGCGAATGCCGAACAGACGATCGAGGAACCAGCCGTCCATGCCGCGATCAGCCTGCCGCTCGTCCTGCCTGCGATCGTCGCGCACTTCCGCGGGCGGGAACAGTGGCCCATCGCGATACTGCTGACCGGCGCCGGGCAGATCGATCACCTGCAAGTTCTGGTGCGCGACCCGCATAAACTTGTTCCAGACATCGACCGGAAGATTGCTGCCGGAGGCTTTTTTCGTCGGCGAAGAATCGTCGTTGCCAAGCCAAACGCCCGTCACGAGTGCGCCGGTGTAGCCGACGAACCAGGCGTCGCGAAAATCCTGACTGGTGCCGGTTTTGCCGGCCACCGGCCAATTCGGAATCGAAGCGCGTTTCGCGGTGCCGGTGACAAGCGTCTCCTGCAACATCTGGTTCATTTGCGCGACATGCGGCGGCGCAATCACGCGGCCATGACCGGGCTGCGAACGCGCGTAAAGAATTTTTCCCCTGGCGTCGCGCACCTGCGCAATCACATGCGGGATCACGCCGATGCCGCCGTTTGCAAACGGCACATAGGCGCCGGTCAGTTCGAGTACCGATACCTCCGACGTGCCGAGCGCAAGCGAAGCATTCGGCTTCAGTTCGGAAAGGATGCCGAGGCGCTGCGCGGTCTTGGCAACCGCCGCCGGACCGACTTCGAGCGCAAGCCGCACTGCGACCGTATTCAACGACATCGACAGCGCGGTCTGGAGCGACACCGGACCGTAATATTGCTGTGTAAAGTTCTCGGGTTTCCAGCCGCGAATTTGCAGTGGCGCATCGTCGCGCACGGTGTCGGGTGTCATGCCGCGCTCGAGTGCGGCGAGATAAACGAACGGCTTGAACGCCGAGCCCGGCTGGCGTTTGGCGGAAACCGCGCGGTTGAACTGGCTATCGTTGTAACTCAAGCCGCCGACCAGTGCGCGCACCGCGCCGTTCGGATCCATCGCAACGATTGCGCCTTGGGTCACGCCGAATTTCTCGCCGTTCTTCGCAAGCTCCTCCGCAAGCGCGCGTTCAGCGGCGTCCTGCAAGGTCGTGTCGATCGTCGTCTGCACCGTGATATCGACTTCGAACTTACCGACAAAATCGTTCAGCGCGTCCATCACCCAGTCGGCGACATAACCTGACGATCCCGCGAGACGGCTCGACACGATCTTGGGCGGGCGGGCCTGCGCGATCTTCTGCATTTCCGGCGTGATGTAGCCCGCCTCCTGCATCGCGGTGAGCACGGTAAGCGAGCGCTGTTGCGCAAGCTCGGGATTGCGCGATGGCGCAAGACGCGAGGGCGAGCGCACGAGCCCCGCGAGCATGGCGGCTTCGGAAAGGGTAACTGCGCGCGCGGACTTGCCGAAATAGCGTTGCGCTGCCGCTTCCACGCCATACGCGCCAGAGCCGAAATAGACGCGGTTGAGATAAAGCTCGAGGATCTGCGCCTTGGAATATTTCACTTCGAGCCAGATCGCGAGGATCACTTCCTGCAATTTTCGCTCAAGGGTGCGGTCCTGTGTCAGAAACAGGTTCTTCGCGAGCTGTTGCGTTAGCGTCGAGCCGCCTTCGCGCAGGCGGCCGCGCGTGATGTTCACGAGGATCGCGCGCGCGATGCCGATCGGATCGAGACCGAAGTGATAATAAAAGCGGCGATCTTCGATCGCGACGAAAGCCTGCGGCAGATACTTCGGCAGCGCGCTCAGCGGCATTTCCTTGCCGGCCATCTCGCCGCGCGTCGCAATCACTTTATTATCGAGGCCGACAATGGTGATTGTCGGCGGACGCTTCGGGACGACCAGCGTCTGGATCGGCGGCAGCTTCGTGAATTGCCACGCGATCAGCGCCGAGAAAGCAAAGCCACCCCACAGCGCGAGGACGAAAGCCCAATAAAAGAACCTTCCAATGGGGCCGCGTCCGCGGCCTCCACCACGCGAAGAGCGCTTCTTCGGCGTGCGCTCTTCACGCTTGGCACGGCCGGAACCGGCATGCGAACCGCCCGCGCGGTCGCGCGCGCTCAAACGCAGATCGAGCCGCGAATCGCGATTGTTCATTCGAGGTTCGCGGCGCTTCGAGCGCCCGCCGAGCCAGCCCATATATAAAGAGCCTCGCTGCCGCGCGCAGAGTCTTCCGCGCTCGTTAAGGAGTCTTAAAGGGCTCGCTTTAAGGCGAAGTTAAGCCGCTTATCGCGCAGCAGCGGCTTTGCGCGGCTTTTCTTCCAGCGCTTCACGCTCGAAAACCGCCAGTAACGCGCGTTTGATCGAAGCCTGCCGCTGCGCGGAGGCGATCTTCGCGCCCATCAGATCGGTGACATAAAAGACGTCCACCGCGCGCTCGCCGAAGGTCGCGACGTGCGCGGACGCGATATTCAGGTTCAGACGCGAAATCGTGTTCGTGAGGTCATAGAGCAAACCCGTCCGGTCGAGGCCGGTCACCTCGATCACGGTGTGACGGTCGGACCAGGCATTGTTCACGTTGACTTCCGGCTGCAAGCGGAACGGCTTGATGCGCGTGCGCGGCTGGCGCTTGGCGACGATTTCCGGCCGCCGCACTTGCCGCGCAGTGCCTGTTCGATACTCGCCGCGATGCGTTGCGCGCGGCGGATTTCGTCTTCATCGAGATCGAACTCGCGGGAAATCGAAATCGTATCCAGCGCGAGCCCGTCGGTGGTGGTGTAAATTTGCGCATCCACGATATTGCCGCCGGCGCCGGCACAAGGCGCCGGCGATGATCGACAGCAACCGCGGATGATCGGGCGCGAACAGCGTGAGTTCGGTGACGCCGCGCGCCGGCGTCGGTGCGAACCTCGGTCGCGACCAACTTTGCATCCGCTTCGGCTCGCGGATGAAGCGCGCGTGCCGGAGCTTCCGCGCAAGATCGACCTTCAGCCAGTAGGGCGGATAGTGGCGCAGGATGTAGCGGTCCAGCTCCTGAATATTGCCGTTACCCATCGCGGCGCGAAACTCGGCCTGCGCCATCTCCACGCGCCGCGAGCGATTCACTTCCGAGAAGCCGCCGGTCAGCACCGGCTCGGTCTCGTAATATAAAGTGCGGAGCAACTGCGCCTTCCAGCCGTTCCAAACGCCGGGGCCGACCGCGCGAATGTCGGCGGTCGTCAGGATCGTCAGCATCTTCAGGCGCTCAAGATTCTGCACCACGGCGGCGAAATTCTCGATGGTCTTGCGGTCGGAGAGGTCGCGCGACTGCGCCACCGTGGACATCGTCAGATGCTGCTCGATCAGCCAGGCGACGGTCTCGGTATCGGCCGGCGTTGAGACCGATGCGCGGACAGAACTTGCGCGCGACCTTTGCCCCGGCGATCGAATGATCCTCGGGCGGCCCTTGGCGATGTCGTGCAGGAACAGCGCGATACAGAAGCTCGCGATTGGCGATGCCCTTCATCAACTCGTTGGCAAGCCCGTATTCCGGATTGGCGCCGCGCTCGATCTCCGAGAGCACGCCGATGCAGCGGATCAGATGCTCGTCCACCGTATAGTGGTGGTACAGGATTGAACTGCATCATCGCGACGACATTGCCGAATTCCGGGACGAAGCGGCCGAGCACGCCCGTCTCGTTCATTTTGCGCAGCACGATCTCCGGCGCATGCTTTGAGGAAACAATCTCGCGGAATAGCTTGTTCGCATCTTCATCGGCGCGCAGATCGCTGTCGATCAGCTTCAGCGAGTTTCGCGCTAACCGAAGCGCATCGGGGTGGAAGTCGAGATCCTGCTGATCCGCGATGTGGAACATGCGCAGCAAGTTGATCGGGTTTTTCTGAAACACCTTGTCGTTCGCGACATTGACGCGCTCGTTGTCGATCACGAAGTCCGGGTAGTCCTTCACCGGCCTCTTCTTGCGGCGCGCGAAGCGGGAGATCACCCGCGTCAGCGCCGGTGCGCTTTTAACGTGAATTTCCTCAAGCTCCGCGCAAACGATGCCGGTGAGATCGCCAACGTCCTTCGCGACAAGGAAATAGTGCTTCATGAAGCGCTCGACATCGCGCTGGCCAGGATGATCGGTATAGCCGAGGCGGCGGGCCATTTCCTCCTGCACTTCGAATGACAAGCGCTCCTCGGCGCGACCGGTCAAAAAATGCAGGTGACAGCGCACCGCCCATAGAAAATCCGCGCAGCGGCGGAAGAGCGCGCGCTCGGCTTTCGTGAATAACCCCTTGCCGACGAGTTCTTCGACATCGCGCACGCGATAGACGTATTTTCCGATCCAGTTCAGCGTATGCAGATCGCGCAAGCCGCCCTTGCCGTCTTTCACGTTCGGTTCGACGAGGTAGCGCGATTGGCCGACGCGCTTGTGCCGATCGTCGCGCTCGGCAAGTTTCGCGGCGACGAATTCGGCGGCGGTGCCCTGCACGACCTCCTTGTCGAAGCGCTTCTGAAAGTCCTCGAACAGCTCTTCGTCACCGACAATCCGCCGCGCTTCTAAAAGTGCGGTGCGGATCGTCATGTCAGCGCGGCCCTGACGGATGCATTCGTCGACCGAACGCGTGGCATGGCCGACTTTGAGCCCCATGTCCCAGAGCGCGTACAGGATCGCTTCGGCGACACTCTCGCCCCATGCGGTCTGTTTGTACGGAAGCAGGAACAGAAGATCGATGTCGGAGCCGGGCGCGAGCAGCCCGCGTCCGTAACCGCCAACCGCGATCACACTCATGCGTTCCGACGAGGACGGATTATCGGAGCGATAGAGCTGCTCGGCCGCGACCTCGTAGGCGAGCGTGATGATCGAATCCATAAGCCTGGAGAGCGCTTCGGCGCAGCCGCGCCCGGGCAGGCCGCCGAGCAAGTTTTGCTCCGCGCGCTCGCGGCCTTCGTTCATCACGGCTTTCAAACGCTGCGTGAGCGCCGCGCGAATATCAGCGGTGCGCCCTTCGTGCGCCGCAGACAAACCTGCAAGCTCCGTGCGGAGCTTCGCAACATTGATCAGGTCCGCTTTGCCGGGTTTGGCACGGCTGCGTTTTTTCGGTGCGCGCGACATAGGGGGCAGGACTAGCGGGAAATCGTCCGTTCCCGAATATCCGATTGTAGGCGCTTCGTCATGGGGCGCATTGAACATATAACATATATTATTTGTATATATATACTATTGACAGATAATCTACGTATGAACCAGTGTATCCCATGAAATTCACGGAATTCTCAGGGGTATAAGATGAGCTTCTCTTCCATCGGCCGCATCGCACTCGCCGCTGCAGCCGCAATCACTTTCACCACCGCCGCCAAGGCACAGGTGAATGAAATCCGCATCGACTGGGCGACCTACAACCCGGTGTCGATCGTGCTCAAGCAGCAAGGCCTGCTCGAAAAAGAATTCGAGAAGGACGGCATCAAGATCCGCTGGGTGCAGTCGGCCGGCTCGAACAAGGCGCTCGAATTCCTGAATGCCGGTTCGATCGATTTCGGTTCGACCGCCGGTTCGGCAGCGCTGGTCGCGAAGATCAACGGAAATCCGATCAAGTCGATCTATGTGTACTCGCGCCCGGAATGGACCGCGCTCGTTACCGGACCGAAGTCGGATATCAAGACGGTCGCTGACCTGAAGGGCAAAGCGGTTGCCGTCACGCGCGGCACCGATCCGCACATCTTCCTTGTGCGCGCACTCGCGGAAGCCGGTCTCACCGACAAGGATGTGCGCTTCGTGCTTCTGCAACACGCTGACGGCCGCCTCGCGCTCTCGCGCGGCGACGTGCAGGCATGGGCCGGCCTAGATCCGATGATGGCGTCCGCCGAACTCGATGAAGGCGCAAAACTCTTTTACCGAAAACCTGAAGCGAACACCTGGGGCATTCTCAATGTCCGTGAGGAATTTGCCAAGGGCATCCGCAACTCGTGCAGCGCGTGCTGAAGGTTTACGAACAGGGCCGCCGCTGGGCGCTCGCCAATCCGGATCAGCTCACCAAGGCTCTTGGCGGAAGCCGCGAAGATTCCCGAGAACGTCGCCGCGAAGCAGCTGAAAGAGCGCACCGAGCTTACGCACAGCGCGATCGGCAAGCCGCAGCGCGAATCGATCCTCGCCGCGGGCATCGCCTTGCAAAAGGCGGGCGTCGTCGATGCCAAGGTCAATGTCGAGCAGGTCGTGAACGATCTCATCGACGAGCGCTTCAACGCGACGCTGTCGAACTAATCGGAATCGAGTGCTATCGTGAGCGTCATGGACGCTATGCAACAACGAGACGCCGCCATCGAGGCGGCGTCTCCCGTTATCTCGCCGGCGAAAAAATCGCGCTTCGGCGCGAAACTCGCGCTCGGCCTCTTGCTTCCGGTGGCGCTGGCGGCGAGTTGGGAAATCGCGGTGGCTTACGGCTTCGCGCAAGGGCGACTGATGCCGCCGCCGAGCCGCCTGTTCAAAACGCTTTACGATCTTGCGATCACCGGCGAACTCCTGCGGCATATCGGCGCCACGCTTGCGCGCGTCGCCGCCGGTTTCGCGCTCGGCACGATTGCCGGAACGATCGTAGGCGCGATCGCGGGCTCCTCGCGTCTGGCCAAAGACGTCGTCGACCCCACGCTGCAAGGCCTTCGTTCGGTGCCTTCGATTGCCTGGGTGCCGCTGTTTATTCTCTGGCTCGGAATTTTCGAAGAATCGAAGATCGCACTGATCGCGGTCGGCTGCTTCTTCCCGGTTTATCTCGGCGTCTTCGGCGCGATCTCTTCGGTTGACCGCAAGACCGTCGAGGTGGGGCGGATGTTCCGCCTTTCCCAATTTCAACTGGCGCGGCGGATTCTGCTTCCCGCGATCCTGCCCGCCTATGTCCTTGCGCTTCGTCAGGGCCTCGGCTTGGGCTGGATGTTCGTTGTCGCCGCCGAATTCATGGGCGCCTCCGAAGGCCTGGGCTATCTGCTCGTCGACGGCCAGCAACTCGGCAAGCCGGACCAAATTCTCGCGGCGATCCTCACTTTCGCAATCTTAGGCAAAATCACCGACGGATTGCTCGCCGCTGCAAGCGCGCCTTTTCTTACCTGGCAAGATGCCTTCGCCCCCAAAAACTAAATCGGCAAGAACGCGACATGCTCAACATTCAATCGGTCGATAAAGTTTATCCGAACGGCGTGCGCGCGCTCGACCGCGTGAAGTTCGAAATCCAGCAAGGCGAGATCGTCGCGGTTGTCGGCGGGTCGGGTTGCGGCAAGAGCACGCTGTTGCGGCTCGCCGCCGGCCTCGATCAGGCCACGCGCGGCACCATCGAGCTCGATGGCGAAACGATCTCGGCGCCGCACGAATGCGTCGGCATGATTTTTCAGGAGCCGCGCCTGCTGCCGTGGTTGACCGTCGCCGGCAATGTCGGGTTTGGCATTTCGCATTTGCCGCGCACCAAACGCGAAGCGATCGTCGGCGAAGTACTGCTGCGGGTTGGCCTTGGCGACTACGCCGAGCGCTGGCCGCGCGAACTGTCCGGCGGGCAGGCGCAGCGCGTCGCGATTGCGCGGGCACTCGCGCCGCGTCCGAAAGTGCTTCTGCTCGACGAGCCCTTCTCCGCGTTAGACGCGTTCACGCGCGCAAGCCTGCACGAGCACGTGCTCGATCTATGGCGCGCGTTCAAGCCGACGCTTGTGCTTGTCACGCACGATGTGGAGGAAGCGGCTTATCTTGCCGACCGAGTTATCGTGATGCGCCCGCAACCGGGGCGCATCTCTTCGATGTTCGATCTCGATCTGCGCCGCCCGCGCGACCGCTACGGCCCGGACCTCGAAGCCGCAAAGCGGCGGATCCTGAACGCGCTGGATCAGTCGTTACGCGCCCGCACCGCCGGCGACGAACTGGTGCCGGCTGCCGCGATCTGACATAACCGCCGGGATTTTCGGGAGACGAAGAATGGATGCATCGGAACTTCGTGCGCTACAGGCGCCGATCAAGGACAAGTACAAATCCGAGCCGGATGCCGCGGTCATCACGCTCAAGGCAAACGGTTCGCTCGACGAAGGTATCGCCTGCAAGGTCGAAACCGGCCGCGCGATCGAACTTGCCGGTCTGCATCCGGCAAGCGGCGGCTCGGGCCGCGAGCTTTGCTCCGGCGACATGCTGCTCGAAGCGCTGGTCGCTTGCGCCGGCGTCACGCTCAAGGCGGTCGCGACCGCGATCGAAATTCCGCTCAAATCCGGCAAAGTTTCCGCCGAAGGCGATCTCGATTTCCGCGGCACGCTCGGCGTCGACAAGGATGCCCCGGTCGGCTTCCGCGAAATCCGTCTGCGTTTCGATGTCGAGACCGACGCGCCGCAGGATAAGCTCGACCAGCTTTTGAAACTTACCGAGCGCTATTGCGTGGTCTACCAGACCATCAAGGCCGGGCCGAAAGTCGACGTGTCGCTGCGTAGCGTATAGCCTGCGCGCGCCGCTTCAAAAGAGCCTGCGAATGTAGGCGGCGGCAACGCCGCCTATTTCTTTTTTTAGTGTTTCCCGAAACTCGATGTCTCCCGAAGTTTTTTACTGGCTGACGATTGCGCTGAAGATGGCAATCGCCGCCTCGGTCGTAATCGCTGCGACCGTGGCGGCGGAGCGCGCGGGGCCTTTGATCGGCGCGCTGGTCGCAACGCTTCCCGTCTCGGCAGGGCCGTCCTACTTTTTTCTAGCGTTCGAGCAGGATGCCGCATTCTTCTCGCAAAGTGCGCTTGGCAGCCTGCTCCTGAACGCCGCCACCGCGATTTACGCGACGACGTATGTGCTCTTGTCGCAGCGGCATCCGTTCATGGTCTGCGTCCCGGCGGCGATGATCGCATGGATCGGCTCACTATTTCTGTTCTCACATTTCTTCCGCAGCGGCGCTGCCGCGGCCATCCTCAACATCGTTGTCTTCGCGGCATGCTTTGTCCTGGTGCGGCGTTATCGCGACGTGCGCATGCCGAAGATCCAGTTGCGCTGGTATGACTTCGCGTTCCGCGCGGGGCTCGTTGGCTCGCTGGTCGGCGTTATCCTCGTCCTGCATTCGATGATGGGTCCGCTCGCGACCGGAGCGCTTGCGGCATTTCCAATCGTGTTCACAAGCATGATGCTGATCCTGCATCAGCGCTATGGCGGCCCCGCTTGCGCGGCCGTGATGGCAAACGGCATTACCGGCCTCGTCGGCTTCGGTATCGCCGCTTACGTGCTGCACGCATCCGTGATTTCGCTCGGCGTGCCGGCGGCACTGACGCTCGCGCTTTGCATCACGGTTGCATGGAATCTCGGTGTATTCGCGCTACGCCGCGTAAAACGCTAGCGGTCGCGCAGAATGTTCTTCAGCTTGTAGAGCGCTTCCATCGCCTCTTTCGGCGACATCTCGTCGGGATGCATGGCGTCCAGCGCCTTGCCGAGCAGGTCGGGCTTGCTTCGCATCTCCGGACGCGCGCGGCGGAGCCTTGACGTTCTGAAATAGCGGCAGATCGTCGAAGCCTTGCAGCGGCTTCGAGCGGGATTCGGACTCCAGTTCCGCAAGCACGACCCGCGCGCGTTCGATCACGCTGTGCGGAAGACCTGCCAGCTTCGCGACCTGAATGCCGTAAGAACGGTCCGCCGTGCCGCGCACGACTTCATGCAGGAAGATGACTTCGTGCTCCCACTCTTTCACGCGCACGGTGGCGTTCACCTGGCGTGGCAGACGCGCGGCAAGCGCGGTCAATTCATGGAAGTGCGTTGCAAAAAGGCCGCGACACTTATTCACTTCGTGCAGGTGTTCGAGCGTCGCCCAGGCAATCGACAGCCCGTCGAAGGTCGCAGTGCCGCGGCCGATCTCGTCGAGAATCACAAGCGAGCGCTCGGTCGCCTGATGCAGGATCGCCGCCGTCTCCACCATCTCGACCATGAAGGTCGAGCGGCCGCGCGCAAGATCGTCGGAGGCGCCGACGCGCGAGAACAATCGATCCACGATTCCGATTTTCGCCGCCTTCGCCGGGACGAAAGAACCCGCTTGCGCGAGGATTGCGAGAATCGCGTTCTGGCGCAGAAACGTCGACTTGCCTGCCATGTTCGGGCCGGTCACCAGCCAGATCGCACCCGCACTTGTCTTCTCTGGAGGCGACAACGAGCAATCGTTCGGCACGAACGGCCCGCCGTCATGCAGGATCGCGGATTCCACCACCGGATGCCGCCCGCCTTCGATCTCGAAGCGGAGCGAATCGTCGATCTCAGGCCGCACCCAGGTCGATTCCGCCGCGCGTTCGGCGAGCGCCGTTGCCGTGTCGATTTCAGCGAGCGCGTTCGCGACCATCTCGAGGAGCGTGGCCGATTGCATCACGCGCGAAGCGAGTTCGGCAAAAATCCCGAGCTCGATCTGAATCGCGCGCTCGCCCGCCGACGAGATTTTCGATTCGAGCTCGCCCAGCTCGGTGGTCGAGAACCGCATCGCGCCCGCCATCGACTGGCGATGGATGAAACGCTCGCGCGCCTTGGAGTTCAGGATTTTCTCGCCGTGCTGGCTCGGCACTTCGATGAAGAAGCCGAGCACGTTGTTGTATTTCACCTTCAGCGATTTGACCTGGGTTTCGTCGGCATAGCTCTGCTGCAGACCGGCGATGATTCCGCGCGCCTCGTCGCGAAGTTTGCGCGCGGCATCGAGGTCTTTCGAAGCCTTCGCGCACGAACCCGCCGTCGCGCTTGGAAAGCGGCAACTCTTCGGCAAGCGCGCTCGCGATGGTGTCGCGCAATCCGCGATCCGGCGCGCCCATGGTTTGCGCTGCGAGCGCGATTTCGTCCGGGACGCCGTCGGAATTTTTGAGGACCGTCGAAAGTGCGAAAGCGGCGCCCAGCGCCTGACCAATCGCGGCGAGATCGCGCGGGCCGCCACGCTCGAGTGCGATCCGCGACAGCGAGCGCGAGAGGTCCGGCGCACTCGACAGCGCCTTTCTGATTTCCGCGCGCAGCGCCCAGTGCTCGAAGAAATAGCCGACGCCATCGAGACGCCTGCCGATTTCCTGCGCGCCGCGCAGCGGGCTCGCAAGACGGCGTGCAAGCATGCGCGCACCGGCGGCGGTCACGGTCCTGTCGACCACCGAAAGAAGGCTGCCACGCGTGTCGCCGGACATGGTGCGCAGCAATTCGAGATTGTTGCGGGTCGCGGCATCGATCTGCATGACGCCCGCTTGCATGCTCGCGCGCAGGCGGAGAGAGCGCGGGACGTGATCCCAACTGCGTGCGCTCGATATAGGTCGCCGCCGCTGCGGCAGCCGACAGCTCAAGCCGCGTGAAGGCGCCAAACGAATCGGACGTCGCAACATTGAAGAAGCCGGCGAGCCGCCGCTCGGCAGTCGCGCTTTCGAACAATTCCTTTGGCATCGGCGTCACGTTCGAAAGCGAACGCCAGTAAGCTCTTCAGTTCCGGATCGTCATAAAGCGTATCGGAGAGCAAAATTTCTCCCGGCTCGATGCGTGCGATCTCCGCGGAAAGCCGCACTTCGTCGCTCTCGGCGACGCGAAACTCGCCGGTCGAAATATCGAGCCAGGCAAGGCCAAAGCTGGTTTCTTCTTCCGAAGATTTCACACGCGATATCGCAAGCAGCCAGTTGTTGCGCCGCGCGTCGAGCAGCGTGTCTTCCGTGAGCGTGCCGGGCGTGACCAGCCGCACGACGGCGCGTCTCACCACCGATTTAGGTCCGCGTTTTTTCGCTTCCGCCGGATCCTCGGTCTGCTCGCAGACCGCGACCCGGAATCCTTTTGCGATCAGGCGATGCAGATATTCTTCCGAGCGCTCGACCGGCACGCCGCACATCGGGATATCGTGACCCTGATGCTTGCCGCGTTTGGTGAGGACGATGCCGAGTGCGCGCGAAGCTTTCTCCGCGTCGTCGAAGAACAATTCGTAGAAGTCGCCCATCCGGTAAAACAGCAGACAATCCGGATTGGCGGCCTTGATCTCGATGAACTGCTCCATCATCGGCGTGACGCGCTGGTTCGCGTCGGGCGCCGGTTCGATTTCGGGGAGCGATGGAGCCGCGTCTTGCATGGGCGGCACAGTAGCAGAGCTGGAAAAGCGCTTGCGAGCGTTCGCGTGCGGTTATCCCTGCTCTTCAATGCGTTGATATAGCTCTCGTTTCGCCGCCCGAAGCGTGGCGTCGGAGCTCGCGCCGTCGGCAAGCCGCGCACTGATCAATGCGCCCACCATGGTTGCGACAAAAGCGCTCGCGCGCTCTTTCGCGCCCTCGCCTTTCATATACCGCGCGACGAGTGCAATCAGACGCTCCCGGCCGGCCTGCAACGCCTCGCGCGCGGGACTGATCCGATTGCCTACTTCGCCGCCCAGCGCCGCAACCACGCAACCGCTGCCCGGATCGTCGCGGTGTCTGCGCGAAAGATAGCGCGCAACAATCGCCTTCAGTTCTTCGCCCGCGGGCGCAGCTTCCGCGGCTGCGCGCAATCCGCCGCCGGGTTCGGCGAAAGAATAACGGCATGCCTCTGCGATCAGCGCATCCCTGGATTCGAAATGCTTGTAGAAGCCGCCGTGCGTCATCCCGGCCGCTGCCATCAACTCGGCGACGCCAACCGCCGCGATGCCACGCTCGCGAAACAGCTTCGCGGCGACGGCGACTATCTTTTCGCGATTTTCGGCGGCGGCTTCTCTCGAGTTTCGCAAGGTCCGGCCTCAGCCATGCATTCCGTGAATAGATGATGATTATCATCTAATTATTGACAGGGCAAGGCGGCCATGGGATTGCGCAACGGCAAGCGGCAGGAACGCATCTCATGAGCATGGAAGCGACAGTGGCGACAAAGCCGGCACGCCTCGAAGGCAAAACGCTGCTCTTCTTTCTCACGCTGCTCGCCGCGCTCGGGATGCTGGCGACCAACATGTACCTCGCGTCCTTTCCTTCGCTCGGGAAAGATCTTTCGGCGACGTCCGCGCAGGTGAAGCTGACGCTCACTGTTTTTCTGCTCGGCTTCGCCGCCGGACAGCTCGTCATCGGGCCGCTCTCGGATAAGTTCGGCCGCCGTTTGCTATTGCTTTCAGGCCTTGTTCTGTACGCGCTAACGAGCGCATCGATCGCGATCGCCGTAAATATCGAATGGATGCTTGGGCTTCGCGTCGCGCAGGCGGTAGCCGCCTGCACCGGCACGGTACTCGCCCGCGCGGTCGCACGCGATCTCTTCCAGGGCGACGAACTCACGCGCTCGCTTGGCTTTGTAACCACGATGGTCGCAGCCGCACCCGGCTTCTCGCCGCTGATCGGCGGACTGATCGAAACTTTCTTCGGCTGGCGCGCAACGTTTGCGTTGCTCGCGGTGGTCGGCATTTTCGCCGCGCTCGTCGTTTGGCTTCGCGTGCCGGAGACACATCGGCAGCGCGCTTCCGCGCCAAGCATCGGACGGGCGTTCGCGAGTTATTTCACCCTACTCGTCAAGCGAGACTTCATCGTTCCGACGCTTGCGACCACCTGCGCCATGGCGGGACTGTTCGCATTCTTCGCATCTTCTCCCGGCATCTTCATCGAGCGTTTCGGCGTGTCGCCGGCGCTGTTCGGATTGATTCCTTGCGTGACCGTGTTCGCGGTTTTCGCGGGCGGCTTCAGCGCGCCGCGATTGGCGAAGAGGTGGCCGGGCTATCGCCCCATCATCCTCGGCCTCGTAATGATGTTGATCGGCTCGGGGGCCATGCTTGCGCTGTCTTATGCGGGCAATCCGGGAATGTTTCAGGTGCTCGGCGTCTTGCTTTTCTTCCTGTTCGGCATGGGTGTCGTGAACCCGCTCTCGACCGTATTCGCGCTGCGCCCCTTCCCGGAAATGGCGGGTGCGGCCTCGGCGCTGATCGGCTTCTTCCAGATGGCAGGCGGCGCTATCGGCACGATGTTGCTGGGCCTCTTGCCCTATCCGATCTTGCCCGCGCTTCCGATGGTCATGGCCGGCGGGGCTGTCTTCGGCCTGCTCGGTGCGTCCTCTGGGCGGAAAACCGCGAAATGAGCGGTTCTTAGCTTTTTTCTTCCGTACCAATGACTTGAGCCCGTAGCAGTCGCGGCGTTATGGTCCCGCCCCGGCGCGAAGCCGGGCCCCAAGGAGTAACGTATGTCCGACAAGAAGAGCCGCGGATCGCGGCCGACATTTACCGATCAAGAAGCGCTGCAATTTCACTCGGGCGGACGGCCCGGAAAACTCGAAGTCGTTGCTACCAAGCCGATGGCAACACAGCGCGATCTCTCGCTCGCTTATTCTCCCGGCGTCGCCGTGCCCGTGCTCGCGATTGCCGAGGATGCAAGCCGCGCCTTCGATTACACCGCGAAAGGCAATCTTGTCGGCGTGATCTCGAACGGCACCGCGATTCTCGGCCTCGGCAATCTGGGCGCGCTCGCGTCCAAGCCGGTGATGGAAGGCAAGGCGGTCCTCTTCAAGCGTTTCGCCGATATCGATGCTTTCGACATCGAAATGAACACCGAAGATCCGGACGAGTTCATCAACGCAGTGAAGCCGATGGGCGTCACCTTCGGCGGCATTAATCTCGAAGACATTAAAGCACCCGAGTGCTTCATCATCGAGCAGCGCTTGCGCGAAATGCTCGACGTTCCCGTCTTCCACGACGACCAGCACGGCACCGCGATCATCACCGCGGCCGGCATCATCAACGCGCTGCACCTCACGGGCCGCGACATCAAGAAGACCAAGCTCGTCGTAAACGGCGCCGGCGCGTCCGGCATCGCCTGTGTCGAATTGCTGAAATCGCTCGGGCTCCACCCGAACAACGTCATCCTCTGCGACACCAAGGGCGTCATCTACAAGGGCCGCACCGAGGGCATGAACCAGTGGAAGTCGGCGCATGCCGCCGACACCAAGGCGCGCACGCTGGCCGACGCTTTCGAGGGCGCCGACATCGTGTCTCGGCCTTTCGCAGAAGGGTGCCTTCACCGCCGACATGATCAAGTCGATGGCGAAGAACCCGATCATCTTCGCGATGGCGAACCCCGATCCGGAAATCACGGTCGAGGAAGTGTCGCAGATCCGCGAAGACGCAATCATGGCGACCGGCCGTTCGGACTATCCGAACCAGATCAATAACGTGCTCGGCTTCCCGTACATCTTCCGCGGCGCGCTCGACGTGCGCGCGACCACGATCAACATGGAAATGAAGATCGCGGCGGCACAGGCACTCGCCCAGCTTGCGCGGGAAGACGTGCCGGACGAAGTCGCTGCGGCTTACGGCCAGCGCCCGAAGTTCGGCCCCGACTATCTCATTCCGGTGCCGTTCGATCCGCGTCTCATTTCCTACGTACCGCCGGCGATCGCGAAAGCCGCGATGGACACCGGAGTTGCGCGCCGCCCGATCATCGACATGGAGGCTTATGCACAACAGCTCCGCAACCGCCGCGATCCGATTGCAGGCGTGTTGCAGCGGGTATTTGAGCGTCTGCGCCGCCAGCCGAAGCGGGTCGTGTTCGCCGAAGGCGAAGAAGAGCAAGTGATCCGCGCCGCGGTGAGCTTCGTTTCGCGCGGCCTCGGCACCGCGATGCTGGTCGGCCGCGAAGACGCGCGTAAAAGCGACCGCGAAGCTCGCAGGCGTCGAACTCCCCGAGGGCGTTGAAATCCACAACGCTGCGCTTTCCAAACGCACTACCGATTACGCGAACTATCTTTACGAACGCCTGCAACGCGAAGGCTTGCTTTATCGCGACTGCCTGCGGCTCGTGAACAACGACCGCAATCACTTCGCGGCCTGCATGGTTGCGCTCGGTGACGGCGACGCCATGGTCTCTGGCGTCACCCGCAACTATTCGGTCGTACTCGAAGAAGTGCAGCGCGTGATCGATCCGAAGCCGGGCCATCGCGTGATGGGCCTTTCGATCGTGATTTCGCGCGGCCGCACCGTGCTGATCGCAGATACCGCGGTCACCGAACTGCCGACCGCCGAGGAACTTGCGGAAATCGCGGTTGAAGCCGCGGGCGTCGCGCGCCGTCTCGGCTATGAGCCGCGCGTTGCCATGCTGGCCTTCTCGAGCTTCGGCCATCCGCCGGGAGAACGCACGCAGCATGTGAAGGACGCGGTGAAGCTCCTGCACGGCCGTAATGTCGATTTCGAGGTGGACGGCGAAATGGCGGCCGACGTTGCGCTGAACCGCGAGCTTGCCGCGGCTTATCCCTTCAGCCGCCTCACCGGCCCCGCAAACGTGCTCGTGATGCCGGCGTTCCACTCCGCATCGATCTCGACCAAGCTGTTGCAGGAAATGGGCGGCGCGACCGTGATCGGTCCGCTGCTCGTCGGCCTCGACCGCTCGGTGCAGATCGTGCCGTTGTCGGCGAAAGGACTCCGACCTCGTGAACATGGCTGCGATCGCAGCTTATAATGTGAGCGGCTAGACGCGCAGCAGTGCAAACGAAAAGGCCGGGCACCTCGCCCGGCCTTTTTTATTTTCAGAGCAGCCCGTTCTCTTTCGCAAGATCGCGCAGGTTCCGCTCGGGCCGCGCACCGATATGCGAAATGATTTCCGCGGCGCAAAGCGCGCCGAGCCTCAGCGAGCGACATGCGGCATGTCCTCGCGAAAATCCGTAGAGGAAGCCGGCGGCGAAAAGATCGCCCGCGCCCGTCGAATCGACCACGCGCTCGACCGGGAACGCCGGCACCGTTTCGGTGCTGTCGCCCGTCACCACCATCGCGCCCTCTTCGCTGCGTGTGACCACGGCAACCTTGGCGTCCTGACGCAGCGCCGAAACAGCGGAATCGAAATCGCTCGACTCGTAGAGACTTTTAAGTTCCGTCTCATTCGCAAAGATCAGATCGACCGTCTTGTCGCGAATGAGCTGGAGGAATTCCTTGCGGTAGCGATCCACGCAGAAGGCGTCCGAAAGCGTGAGCGCCACTGTCCGCTTGGCGCCATGCGCGATCTTCGCGGCTTTGACGAAAGCCTCTTTGGCTTCCTTCGGATCCCAAAGGTACCCTTCGAGATAAAGTACGGACGACGCGGCGACGTCATCCTCGGAAATATCGGCAGGCGTGAGATTCTGCGCGGCCCCGAGATAGGTGTTCATCGTGCGCTGGCCGTCCGGCGTCACCAGAATGAAACTGCGCGCGGTCGCAGGACCGTCCGTTGCCATCGGCGTCGAAAAGGCGACGCCGGATGCGCGAATGTCGCGCGCGAACGTCTCGCCGAGTTCGTCCTCTTTTACCTTCCCGATGAACGCTGCTTTGCCACCCAGCATCGCGACGCCGACAATCGTGTTCGCCGCGGAGCCGCCGGAACATTCGACCACCGGACCCATCGCATTATAGATCGCTTCCGCACGCGGCTCGTCGATCAGCGACATCGAGCCCTTCGGCATTTTCTGCCGTTTCAGAAAATCATCGTCGGAATGGGAAAGGACGTCGACAATCGCATTGCCGATGCCGATTACGTCGTAGCGCGCGTTCATCTGGAAGCTCCCCGGTCGGGGACCGGGTAGCAAAGCCGGGCGCTCCTAGCAATGTTCTGAGCGCTATTTTCCGCCCAACGCCTTCTGCATGGCCGCGGCGCCGGCGTCGATCATGCCTGAAATCGCCGGCTTCATTTCGTTGGGCAACAAATCCGCGATCCAGACCACCTTTGTTTTAGCGCCCTCGGCGAAGACCTGGGACGAGGCATTATGATGCGAGAGATGCTTGCCGGTTGCCGACCACGCAATTCTTCGTGCGCCGTCATCTACATCGACGATGACTTCGCGGGCGACGACGCCGTTGCCGAAGGTGACGATCCTTGCATCGCCTTCCAGCTTGCAGCCGGTGACGAAACCCGGAACGAGACGTGTATGCAGCGCGCCGACATCGCGCATCGCGTCCCACACCGTTTCCGAAGAGGCATCGATCAGGAATTCCTGCGAGTGGCCATCCGATGTCTTTAGGCCAAAACGGCGTTGCCCGACCATGCCAGGGACAGCGCCATCATGGCATGAACCCCGCGAATTTAGGGAACCAATCAGATGGCCGCCTTCCACCAGCGGGTATTCTCCGGCGTTCAGCCCACCGGAAATCTCCACCTCGGCAATTATCTCGGCGCGATCAAACGCTTCGTCGAATTGCAGGCGCAGCACGAATGCGTCTATTGCGTCGTCGATCTGCACGCGATCACCGTGTGGCAGGAGCCCGAAGAACTTACGCGCAATATCCGCGAAGTGACCGCGGCGTTCATCGCCTGCGGCATCGATCCGAAGAAGCACATCGTCTTCAACCAGAGCCAGGTTTCCGGACATGCGGAGCTGGCCTGGGTATTCAATTGCATCGCGCGCCTTGGCTGGCTGAATCGCATGACGCAGTTCAAGGAGAAGGCGGGCAAAGACCGCGAGAACGCTTCGGTCGGCCTTTACGCCTATCCGAGCCTGATGGCGGCAGACATTCTCGTCTATCGCGCGACGCAGGTGCCGGTCGGCGAAGACCAGAAGCAGCATCTGGAGCTTTGCCGCGATATCGCGCAGAAATTCAACAACGATTACGGCAAACGCATTTCCGATCTCGGCTTTGGCGATGCGTACTTTCCGCTGACCGAGCCTTTGATCTCCGGCCCCGCGACGCGCGTGATGTCGCTGCGTGACGGCACCAAGAAGATGTCGAAGTCGGAACCTTCCGATAATTCGCGCATCAACCTCACCGACGACGCCGATACGATCGCGCAGAAATTCCGCAAAGCGAAGACCGATCCGCTGCCGCTTCCCTCGACGATCAAGGAAATGGAAGAGCGGCCCGAAGCCGATAACCTGATCGGCATTTATGCCGCGCTCGCGGACAAAACCGCGGAAGATGTGCTGAAAGAATTCGGCGGCGCGCAGTTCTCCAAATTCAAGGAAGCGCTGACCGAGCTCGCGGTTGCGAAGCTCGGGCCCATCGGCGCGGAAATGAAACGCCTCACCGCCGATCCCGCGCACATCGACGCCGTTCTCGCGGACGGTTCCGCACGGGCGCGCGTAATCGCGAATCAAACGATGAAAGATGTCGGCAAAATCGTCGGCTTCGTCGGCTCATCGTCCTGAACCGGCACTAGAACATTCGCCCGCTTGGCCTCGCCTCGGCTCCGTGGCAGGCTCCATCGTCAACCGGAAACGCGAAATGCCCCGCACGCGCCAGAGTTTCGAGTCCGGCCATCACTGAAAATTTCTCGTCATCATCGACGAAACGCCGGAGTGCGACCGCGCGGTTTATTACGCGAGCCGCCGTGCGGTACGCACCGGCGGCAAGCTGGTGATGCTCGCCTGCATCTCGACCGGCGAAGCCAGCCAGCAGTGGCTCGGTGTCGGCGAATTGATGCGTGCCGAAGCGCGCGACGAAGTGGAAAAGCGGCTCGATCATTATTCAGCGCGCGCCCGGCATTTGGCCGGGATCGACGCGGAGCGGGTAATCCGCGAGGGCAGCAAGGCGGACGAAATTCAAAAGCTGATCGAGGAGGACCCCGACATCAGCATTCTGGTGCTCGCCGCCAGCATCGACAAGAAGGGCCCCGGTCCGCTGGTTTCCTCGCTCGCAAGTTCCCGTTCGATCACCATAGCAATCCCGATGACGATCGTGCCGGGGCAACTGACCGACGAAGAGCTCGACGCTCTCGCGTAAGGCTGGCACAAGGCTCCCTTCCGGAAACGGGCCGGAGACCCTACATTAGGCTCGAAAAGCGCTGATTTGGCCTGAAGGAGGCCGAACGATGTTCATTCAGACCGAAACCACGCCGAATCCGGCGACCTTGAAGTTCCTGCCGGGCAAGGCCGTGTTGCCGGAAGGCACGCTCGATCTGCGCAGCAAGGAAGACGCGGAGCGCTCGCCGCTTGCCGCGAAGCTCTTCGAAATTCCCGATGTGTCGGGCGTGTTCTTCGCGCAGGATTTCATCACGGTCACCAAAAACGCCGGCGAGTGGCAGCACCTGAAGCCTGCGATCTTGGGCGCGATCATGGAGCACTACCTCTCCGGCGAGCCGATCCTGAAATCCGGCGCCTCGGTGCAAACCGCGGCAGACGAGGAATTCTTCGATGCCGACGACGCCGGCACAGTCGCGACGATCAAGGAACTGATCGAGACGCGTGTGCGGCCGGCGGTGGCCAATGACGGCGGCGACATCACCTTCCGCGGCTATAAAGACGGCATCGTATTCCTGAACATGAAGGGTGCCTGCGCCGGCTGCCCGTCTTCGACCGCCACGCTCAAGAATGGCATCGAAAACCTGCTCCGGCATTTCGTCCCGGACGTGCAGGAAGTCCGTCCGATGTAATAAAACGGGCCGCCTTTATCGGGCGGCCCGTTTCATTTAAACGACGCAAGCACCGCCGCGGATTGCGTGTTTGATGAAAATTTTAGCGATCGATACCGCACTCGAAGCCTGTCAGGTGGCGATCTTCGATTCCGACGAAGAAAAATTGCTCGCCATGCTGTCGCACGACATGCGGCGCGGCCATGCCGAAGCGCTGATTCCGATTATCGCCGACGCGATGAAGGCGGCGGGACTCGATTATTCCCAGCTCGATCGAATTGCCACCACGATCGGACCCGGAAGCTATACCGGCTTGCGTGTCGGCATCTCCGCCGCAAAAGGGCTTTCGTTCGCATCCGGCAAACCGGCGGTCGGCATCACCACGCTTGCAGCATTGAGTGCGCCGTTGATCGCTGAAGACACAGCCGTGCCGGTCGTCTCGGTGATCGATGCGCGGCACGGCAACGTCTATTTCCATATGGCGGGCGCCGGACAGCGCGTGCTCCTGAGCGCGCGGCATACTTCGATCGAAGACGCGATCCTGACGATCACTGCGGGCCCGGTCCGGCTGGTCGGACCGGCGGCGCAGATATTGGCCGCGAACTGGCCTCGTCATCCCGGCCCGCCGCCGGTCGCGATCGACGGCCGCGCGAAGCCGAGTATCGAATGGGTCGCGAGACTGGCCGCGGCGGCGGAGCCGCTGCGTGCACCGGCAAAGCCGCTTTATCTGCGCGCACCAGATGTCACTCCGCAGACTTCGCATCACATCGCACGCCAATGATCGGAAAACTCGCGCAGCTTTTTCGACGGGCTGAGCCCGCGATCCTGGATGCACGTCCGGGAGATGCAGCCGTGCTTGCAGCGCTGCATCGCGTTTCCTTTCGCCATGGCTGGAGCGAAAACGAATTCGAACGCCTGCTCTCGGACCGCGCGGCAGTCGCGCATGTCGCGCGCAAGAATGGCGGACGTGGCGCCGTCATCGGGTTCGTGCTCTCGCATCGGGTCGATCATGAAGCCGAAATTCTTCTGGTCGCGCTTGCGCCGGGAGAACGCGGACGCGGCACTGCCACGAAACTACTTGCAAGGCACCTCGGCCGCCTGGCTGCCGCTGGCGTTTCGCGCGTGTTTCTCGAGGTCGATGAAGGCAATGCAGCCGCGCAAAAACTCTACGCTCGCGCCGGTTTCTCGGAAGTCGGCAGGCGCTCCGGCTATTATCGTAAGCCGGAAGGCAATGCGCAGCGCTCGTGCTTGGGCGCGATCTCAACGCCTGAAGGCGCGGGTGGACGCGCGGAGACCCCGGTTTTAGAATCGAATTCTTACGTGTTGCGAGGA
Source organism: Hyphomicrobiales bacterium (assembly GCA_016713235.1). Classification (GTDB taxonomy): domain Bacteria; phylum Pseudomonadota; class Alphaproteobacteria; order Rhizobiales; family Xanthobacteraceae. Next base: position 592,355 of record JADJPN010000001.1, read on the forward strand.
AAAGAATTGACGAGCGAAAAGGATCTTTCTCCGATCGAACAGGCCTGCGCCGCCAAGGGCATGCGCATGACCGAGCAGCGGCGCGTGATCGCGCATGTGCTCGGCTCCTCGCAGGATCATCCGGACGTCGAGGAGCTTTATCGGCGCGCGGTCGCGATCGACGACAAGATTTCGATCTCGACCGTCTATCGTACCGTGAAGCTGTTCGAGGACGCCGGCATCATCGAGCGTCATGATTTCCGCGAAGGCCGCTCACGTTACGAGCAGGTGCCGGACGAGCATCACGATCATCTGATCGACGTGAACAACGGCACCGTGATCGAATTCCGCTCCGAGGAAATCGAGCGCTTGCAGGAAGAGATTGCGCGGCGTCACGGCTTCAAGCTCGTCGGCCACCGGCTCGAGCTTTACGCGGTGCGAATCAAGGACAAGTCGTCCTAAGCCATGGGCTTTGCATACCGGACCCTGCTGTTCGTGCTTGTGCTGGCGGTGACCGTGCCGACGCAATGGCTTGCACTGAAACTAAATCTCCGGCTGCTGCGCACACTGCCGGTTTGGTTTCACCGCACGATTTTGAAGATCCTCAACGTCAAAGTCGAAGTGATTGGCGCACCTTCGAAACAAGACCGCCCGCTGCTTTTCGTCTCCAACCACGCATCCTGGCTCGATATTGTCGTGCTCGGCTCAACGGGGCCGCTCGTTTTCATCGCGAAGAGTGAAATCGCGAACTGGCCGCTGTTCGGCACATTCGCGCGCATGCAACGCTCAATCTTCGTCGATCGTTCGAAACGGCATGGCACCGGCCAGGTAAACCAGTCCATTGCCAAGACGCTGTCCGCAGGCGACCCGGTCGTACTGTTCGGCGAAGGCACTTCGAGCGACGGCAACCGCGTCCTGCCATTCCGCTCCGCGCTGCTCGGCGGCTTGCGCGATGCGATGGAAGAAAATGGCCGCGGCTTTGTGCAGCCGGTCTCGATCGCCTACCGCAAATTCCACGGCATTCCGATGGGCCGCCGGTACCGGGATATCGCCTCCTGGTATGGGGATATGGACCTCGTCCCTCATCTCTTACGCGTGCTAAAAGAGGGCGCCATCGACGTAACCGTCGCCTTCGGTAAAGTGCAGGAAGTGGCCCACGCCGACGACCGCAAGGCCTTGTCCCGCAACGTGGAATCGGCGGTCCGAAGGCTTAATTCCCTGTCTCTGGCGGGACGAACGGAACTCCTCGCAGAATCCGTTTCCTTGGCCGGGGAAAGGCGCTAAGACTTTCCGCCATGCCAATACAGGGTGAATTGCTGTGCCCCCGCAACCTGGGCGGGCGGCTGCGCATTTCGACTTAATGAGCGACGCTCGCAAGGTTCATATCAAGTCGTTCGGTTGCCAGATGAACGTCTACGACGCACGTCGTATGGCGGATACCTTGGCGCGCGACGGGTACAGCGAAACCGCATCCGCCGAGGAAGCCGACCTCATCATTCTGAACACCTGCCATATCCGCGAAAAGGCGGTCGAGAAGGTCTATTCGGAACTCGGCCGCTTGCGCGAAATGGGCGAAGAAAAACGCTAACCGGCCGCCCGCAGATGATCGCGGTCGCGGGATGCGTCGCCCAGGCGGAAGGCAAAGAAATCATCCGCCGCGAAGCCGCCGTTCGCGTCGTCGTCGGCCCGCAGAACATTCACCGCATTTCCGAATTGGTCGCACGGGCAAAGACGGGCCAGGCCGTGGTCGATACCGAATTTGCGGTCGAAGACAAATTCGAGCAGCTTGCCAAACCGAAACCGGAAATTACGCGCGCGCGCGGCATCTCCGCGTTCGTGACCGTGCAGGAAGGTTGCGACAAGTTCTGCACTTTTTGCGTCGTGCCCTACACGCGCGGCAACGAAGTCTCGCGCTCGGTCGAGCGCATTCTTGCCGAAACCGAAACGCTGGTTTCGCAGGGCGTAAAAGAAGTCACGCTGATCGGCCAGAATGTAAACGCGTATCATGGGCGCGGTCTCGACGGCCGCGACTGGACGCTGCCGAAACTGGTCGCTCGTCTTTCGGAAATTCCAGAACTGCTTCGCATCCGTTACATGACGAGCCACCCGCGCGACATGGACGACGAGCTGATCGAAGCGCATCGCGACTTTGAAAAGCTGATGCCGTTTTTGCATCTGCCGGTGCAGTCGGGATCGGACCGCATCCTCGAGCAGATGAACCGCAAGCACACGCGAGCCGATTACCTGCGAATCATCGAACGCGTGCGGAACGTGCGTCCGGATACGGCTTTCTCCTCGGACTTTATCGTCGGCTTCCCCGGCGAAACGGATCGGGACTTCGAGGATACGCTCGCACTCGCGCGCGAGGTCGGTTACGCGCAGTGCTACACTTTCAAATACAGCCCGCGTCCAGGCACGCCCGCGACCGACATGAGCGAGCAAATTCCGGAAGCCGTGAAAACCGAGCGGCTCTACCGTTTGCAGGAATTAATCGAAACGCAGCAGCGCGCGTTCAATCTGTCCTGCGTGGGTCGCGAACTCGACGTGCTGTTCGAGAAGCCCGGCCGTAACGAAGGTCAGATTGTCGGCCGTTCGCCTTACCTTCAGCCAGTGCCCGTGATCGCGCCGATCTCGATGATCGGCTCGGTTGCCCGCGTTCGCATCAATGAGCTGCGCACCTACAGTTTGATCGGCGAACTGGTCGCGAATGCGCCCGCTTCGCCCACGGTTAACTCCGCTCCGGAGGTGAATGCGTTTGCCTAGTTCTGGTCCTGAAGCCGGCAAGAAAGCGCCGTGGGAACGCGGCCGCGAGAGCACGGACGGCCTGACGGTCACGTTCGACGACAATCGTCTGGCGAGCGTATTGTTCGGCCGCTACGGCGAGAATCTTGCGCTGATCGAGCGGCGTCTCGGCGTCAACATCGACCAGCGCGGCAATCACGTTTCCATCGAAGGTCCGCGCGATGCTTGCGAAAAAGCGCGCAAGACCCTTGAGGGCCTTTACAACGAGTTGCGCGCGGGCCGCGACGTGACTTCCGGCGACGTGGAAGGCGCCCTGCGCGCGGCACAGACGCAGACTTCGTTCTTCGACAACGAACCCGGCGCCGGCGGCGACAAGGCCGGCTTCGGCGACATTCGCTTGCGAAAGCGCGCGGTGCGGGCCCGCACGCAAATGCAGGACGCTTATATCCGCGCAATGAAGCGCAATACGCTCGTCTTCGGCATCGGTCCGGCGGGCACCGGCAAGACATGGCTCGCGGTCGCCCATGCCGTGCATCTGTACGAGCGGCGCGAGGTGGATCGCATCGTGCTCTCGCGTCCCGCGGTCGAAGCCGGCGAACGGCTCGGCTTTCTGCCGGGCGACATGCGCGAAAAGGTCGATCCGTATCTGCGCCCGATGTACGACGCGCTTTACGATCTCATGGACCGCGCCCTGGTCGAGCGCGCGCTACAATCGGGTGAAATCGAAATCGCGCCGCTTGCCTTCATGCGCGGCCGGACACTTGCCCACGCGGCGGTCATTCTGGACGAAGCGCAGAACACGACGCCGATGCAGATGAAGATGTTCCTGACGCGCCTCGGCGAGCATTCGCGCATGATCGTGACGGGCGATCCTTCGCAGATCGATTTGCCGCCCGGACAAAGCTCCGGCCTCGTGGAGGCAACCGCGCTACTCGGCGACGTGCCGGACATTGCCCAAATTAAATTTACCGGCGCGGATGTGGTGCGCCACGAACTCGTCGGCCGTATCGTCGCGGCCTATGACAACGCAGACAACAACAAGAAGAAAAGCAAATGAGTTTTTCGATCGACATATCGGTGGAGTCGGAAGGCTGGAGCAAAATTCCGGACCTTGAAGCCTGCGTGCGCCGCGCGGCGGAAGCGGCGCTTTCCGACAACGACGCGCCGCCTTCCGAGATTTCCGTTGTGCTGTCGGACGACGAGCATATCCGCGAGTTGAACAAGCATCATCGCGGCATGGATAAGCCGACCAACGTGCTTTCCTTCCCGGCGGCACGGATGAAAACCCCCGCGGGGGCGCTGCGGATTCTCGGCGACGTCGTGCTTGCGTTCGAGACCGTGGAGCGCGAAGCCACCGAAGAAGCAAAGCCAATCGAGAATCATCTCTCGCATCTCGTGGTGCATGGCGTGTTGCACCTTCTCGGTTACGACCACGAGGATGACGAGGAAGCGGAGATGATGGAGGCGCGCGAGCGGCAGATATTGGCCAAGCTCGGCATTCCCGATCCTTACGCGGAGCGTGGCATCGCCGCGAGACCCGCATGAGCGACAGCGGCGACAGAAGTAACGGCAACGAAAACGGCGACAGGTCGTCATGGCGCGAGCGCGTGCTCTCGAAGTTGGGGCTTTCGCGCAAGAAATCGATCCGCACCGATCTTGCCGAGGTGCTCGCGGAGGCCATCGATCCGACGCAGACCGCGTCCGAGTTCACTCCAGCCGAACAGACCATGTTGCAGAACGTGCTCGGTCTGCGCGAACGCCGCGTATCCGATGTGATGATCGCACGCTCTGAAATGGTCGCGGTCAAGCAGGACATTCCGATCGGGCAGCTGTTGCAGACCTTCGCGAATGCCGGACATTCGCGGCTCGTGGTCTACGGCGAAACGCTGGATGAGCCGACCGGCATGGTTCATATCCGCGATCTCGTTTCCTATCTGACGGCGCAAGCCGCGGCCGTGCAGAAAAGAAAACGCACGCGGCGCAAATTCGATCCGAAGTCCATCGATCTGACGCAGCCGCTTTCGGATACCAAGATTACCCGCCGCATACTCTATGTGCCGCCATCGATGCCGGCCGCCGATCTGCTCGTGAAGATGCAGGCGACCCGGATTCATCTCGCGCTCGTTATCGACGAATACGGCGGGACCGACGGCCTCGTCTCGCTCGAAGACATCGTCGAGGAAATCGTCGGCGACATCGAGGACGAGCATGACGATCATGAAAGCCGGATCGTGGCACTCGGCGACGGCAGCTTCCTTGCGGATGCGCGCGCTTCGCTTACGGAGACGACGGAAACGATAGGCGCGGGCTTCGATGTCGGTGCTTCGGGCGACGAAGTGGACACGCTCGGCGGCCTGCTGGTTACGCTTGCCGCACGCGTACCGATCCGCAATGAGATTCTGCGTGGACCCGGCGAGTTTGACTTCGAGATCATCGATGCCGACCCGAGGCGTGTGAAACGGGTGCGGATTTTCCGGCGGCCGCCGGACCCGCCGAAGCGCGAGCGCAAACGCAAGCCAAAAACGGCGGCAGGTGCATCTGCTCCGCAAACACCGGACAGCGAATCTGCTACGTCAGGGGACATGGACAACCGCAACCAGCGCGCATGACGCTCACCGCCCTTGCCAACCGCGTCGTGCTCTCCGAGGGCTGGAAACGGCGCGGCATCGCTTTCGTAAGCGGCGCGCTTTCGGCGCTTGCGATGGCGCCGTTCGGTCTCTTTCCCGTTCTGGCGATTACGTTTCCCGTTTTTGTCTGGCTGCTCGACGGTGCGGGCGCGGGCAAGCGCGGGTTACTCGCCGCCTTCGGCATCGGCTGGTGGTTCGGCTTCGGTTACTTCGTGGCGGGGCTGTACTGGATCGGCATGGCGCTGTTTGTCGAAGCGGACAAATTCGCCTGGCTCTTGCCGTTCGCGGTACTTGGCATTCCGGCGGGGCTTGCGTTCTTTACCGGCTTCGGCGCGTTGCTCGCGCGTGCGATGTGGACGACAGGTCCGCTTCGCATCCTCGCCTTCGCGGCCGGACTGATGATTTCCGAATGGCTGCGCGGGACTATTCTCACGGGCTTCCCGTGGAACAGTTTCGGCTATGCGCTGACGGGCGTGCCGCAATTCGCGCAGGGCGCTTCGCTGGTCGGCATTTGGGGGCTGACACTGCTCGCGCTCGCGATCTTCGCCTCACCCGCGACGATTTCAGATGCACGCGACCGCACCCGGCATCCGTGGCTGTCCTTGATCGTTTCCGCGCTCGCGCTGTTTCTGCTTGGTGCCTATGGCTGGCACCGGCTTGCGAACAACGAAATTGCGAATGTCGACGGTGTGCGGCTGCGCCTGATGCAGCCGAACATCTCGCAAAATCTGAAGTGGCAGCCCGACCAGCGGCCTATCGTGATGCGGCGCTATCTCTCGCTCAGCGATCAGGCGACTTCGCCGGAGCGGCAGGGCGTGAAAGACATCACGCATCTGATCTGGCCGGAATCGGCCTTTCCTTTCGTTCTCGACCGCGAACCGCAAGCGCTCGCGCAAATCGGCGAGCTACTGCCGCCGGGCGTCTCGCTCATCACCGGCGCGATCCGGCTCGACGCACCCCTGCCGGGCAGCAAGGATCCGCGCGTCTTCAACTCGATTCGCGTGCTGCGCGACGACGGCTCGATCATTGCGACGTATGACAAACTTTATCTTGTTCCGTTCGGCGAATTCCTGCCGTTCCAATCGCTGCTCGAGAGCATCGGTCTTCAACAGCTCACGCGCGTACGCGGAGGCTTCACTCCGGGCACGCGCAGGCGCGCGCTCACTATTCCCGGCCTGCCGCCGGCAGCGCGCTGATCTGCTACGAAGCTATCTATCCGAACAACGTGTTGCCGTACGAGCAACGCGCGCAGTGGATCCTGAATCTCACAAACGATGCGTGGTTCGGGATTACGCCCGGCCCTTATCAACATTTCGCGCAAGCACGCTTGCGTGCAATCGAGGAAGGCCTGCCCTTGGTTCGTGTCGCGAACAACGGAATCTCCGCAATTGTCGATCCGTTGGGCCGTATTATCCGCTCGTTGCCGCTCGGCGCCGACGGATTAATCGACGGACCGCTGCCACAAGCGCTGCCGGAAACGGTGTATTCGCGGCATCGGAACGGCCCTGTACTGCTAATGACCACGATCTTCGCTATCGGCGCGCTTTCTGCGCGGAGGCGAAAGAAAAGGCGCGGCGCGTAAAGCTGCCGCCACATTTCAATCGAAGATAATTTTTTTCGTCGGCCTCCAGCGCTTCCTTCCCAAAGTTCAAAGTAGTAGTTTCAAAACAACCGCTGGGAAGCCGATGACAAAAAAAACGCCGAACCCGATCGACCGGCATGTCGGCAGCCGGGTGCGCATGCGGCGAATGATGATTTCGCTCAGTCAGGAAAAGCTCGGCGAGCGTCTCGGCATTACTTTTCAGCAAGTCCAAAAATACGAGAAGGGCACGAACCGGATTGGTGCGAGCCGCCTGCAACAGATCGCAAGCATCCTCGGCGTGCCGGTTTCATTTTTCTTCGAAGGCGCGCCGGGCAGCGATGGCACCGCCGCGGGCTTCGCAGAGGGCGGGAACCCCGCCTATGTCTCCGACTTCCTCGCGACCTCCGAAGGGCTCGCTCTTTCCAAGGCCTTCATGAAGGTGAGCGCCGCCAAGCTCCGGCGCCGTATCGTGGACCTCGTGGAGGCCATGGCCGCCGGAACCGAGGCCAGCGAAAAATAAGGGTTTCCCCGCGTTTTACCGGGCTTTGCCCAACCGCCCACATCTTGACCGTGCTTGGCATGGCTGCGAGAACCCTTGCCGCGAAATACAGCGCTATCTGTATTTTCAAAAGATTTCACGCCGCCGCGCAGGAGTTTATCGGTGTCCCTCAAGAACTACATCTTCACGAGTGAATCCGTTTCCGAAGGCCATCCCGACAAGGTTTGCGATCGCATCTCCGACGAGATCGTCGATCAGTTTTTCAAAGCCGACCCCATGGCGAAGGTCGCGTGCGAAACGCTTGTCACCACGAACCTGATCGTACTTGCCGGCGAAGTCCGCATGTCGAAGAAGGCCGCGGGCCCGAACGAGATCATGAGCAAGTCGGGCAAGGTCAACAAGGCGCTCGCCGAGAAGCTCGCGCGCAAGGCCGTGAAAGACATCGGCTATGCGCAGAAAGGCTTCCACTGGAAAACCGCGAAGGTGCAGGTTCACCTGCACGGCCAGTCCGCCGACATCGCGCAGGGCGTCGAAGCCGCCGGTAACAAGGACGAAGGTGCCGGCGACCAGGGCATCATGTTCGGCTATGCCACGAACGAAACGCCGGAACTGATGCCGGCGCCATTGCAGTACTCGCACAACGTCTTGAAGCTGATGGCCGAAGCGCGCCACTCCGGCAAGCAGAAGCTGTTCGAGCCGGACGCAAAGAGCCAGTTCACGCTGCAATATGAGAACGGCAAGCCGGTGAAGTGCACCGCTGTCGTCGTCTCGACGCAGCACAAAGAAAAAGACGGCAAGAAGGTTCTGGAGTCGGGCGACATCAAGCAGCTCGTGCTTCCTTATATTAAGAAGGTGCTGCCCGAAGGCTGGATGCCGCCGCTCGATCAGGTTTACGTCAACCCGACCGGCCGCTTCGTCATCGGCGGCCCGGACGGCGATAGCGGCCTCACCGGCCGCAAGATCATCGTCGACACTTACGGCGGCGCGGCCCCGCATGGTGGTGGTGCGTTCTCCGGCAAGGATCCGTCGAAGGTCGACCGCTCGGCTGCTTACGCTGCGCGCTATCTCGCGAAGAACGTCGTTGCCGCCGGTCTCGCTGACCGCTGCACGATCCAGCTTTCCTACGCGATCGGCGTTGCGCACCCGCTTTCGGTTTATGTGAACACCGACGGCACCGGCAAAGCCGACGAGCAGAAGATCGCAAAGATTCTTCAGGAACTGATGAGCCTGACCCCACGTGGCATCCGCACGCATCTGAAGCTGAACAAGCCGATCTATGCGCGCACCGCTGCCTATGGCCACTTCGGCCGCCAGCCGGACAAGGACGGTGGCTTCTCGTGGGAAAAAACCGATCTTGCGGACAAGCTCCGCAAAGCGTTCTGATCAAACAATCGGAAAGCGCCGCGCATCAGCGCGGCGCTTTTTTCGGCCGCCGCAAAGGCCACAAGCTGCGCAAGCAGCAGGCCGAATACTACGAAGAACTTCTCCCCAGATTGTCGCTCGACATCGCGCAGCCCTACCCGCGCGATCTGGCATCTGTTTTTCCGTTCACGCCCGATAAGTTTCAGCTCGAGATCGGCTTCGGCGGCGGCGAGCATCTGCTGCACGAAGCGCGTGCGAATACGGACACCGGCTTCATCGGCTGCGAGCCGTTCATCAACGGCATGGCGAAAATGCTCGCCGTGATCTCGAACGAAAAGATTCCGAACATCCGGCTGTTTGCTTCCGACGCGCTCTATCTGCTCGAATGGTTACCGGAACATTCGCTCGACCGGATCGATATTCTTTATGCCGACCCGTGGCCGAAGAAGCGGCACTGGAAGCGGCGCTTTATTTCCGACGAAAACGTCGCCCGGTTCGCGCGCGTATTAAAGCCGGGCGGCACGCTTCGTTTTGCGAGCGATATCGACACTTACGTGGAATGGACGCTGGTCCGGCTCTTGCGGAACGAGCATTTCAACTGGCTGGCTGAAAAGGCCGACGACTGGCGCCTGCCCTGGCCGGGGTTTCCGGGCACGCGCTACGAACAAAAAGCCTTCAGAGAAGGCCGCAAACCGGCCTATCTGGAGTTCCGCCGCCTCTAAAGGGTTGCGGTTCCGTGGCCCGGGAGCTATATCCCCGAGCAATCAACAACATCTCAGAACGATCCCTCGGGATCGATGATGAGAGTGGGGACCGGACCGGGCCCCGCTCCAAAACCCGTTTCTTAGCCGGTCATGTGACGGAAGAATGCAGCCAGACGCCGACCAGAACGAGCCACGCCTTGTCGTAGAACAAGGCATTGCCGCGCGTATCGCCGCGGCAATCGAGCCCGCGCTCGGCACGCTCGGCTTCCGGCTCGTGCGCGTGAAGGTCACGGGCCGCGATGGCGGCACGCTGCAAGTCATGGCCGAGCGGCCGGACGGCAGTTTCACGATCGAGGATTGCGAGGCGACGAGCCGCGCGCTCTCGCCGATCCTCGACGTGGAGGACCCGATCCAGGCCGCCTATCGCCTCGAAGTTTCCTCGCCCGGCATCGATCGCCCGCTTGCGCGCTGCTCGGACATCGAGCGTGCGATCGGATTTGAAGCCAAAATCGAAATGGCGATGATGGTCGAAGGCCGCAAGCGCTTCCGCGGCATCATCGAAGGCATCGAGAACGGCGCGGTGAAGCTGAAAAGCACCGAAGGCAAAGCCGACGCCCTTTTGCCGATGGGCGAGATTGCGGACGCGAAGCTCATGCTGACCGACGCGCTGATTGAAGAATCGCTTCGCCGCGACAAGCAGGCGAAGGGAATTGAAGAAAACGCGGACGAAGAGCCCGCGCCGAAGAATCACAAACACCTGGCAAAGCGCCGGGCCTAGACACTCACGGAGAACGCCACGATGGCCGTCGCCGCTAATAAACTCGAACTGCTGCAGATCGCGGACGCGGTGGCGCGCGAAAAATCGATCGACCGCTCGATCGTGATCGCGGCGATGGAAGACGCCATCGCGAAAGCCGCGCGGTCTCGCTATGGCGCGGAAACCGACGTGCACGCGGAAATCAACGCGAAGACCGGCGAGCTGCGCCTGTCGCGCCACATGGTAGTGGTCGAGAAGGTCGAAAACTCCGCGATCGAAATGACGCTGGAGGACGCACGCCGTCACAATCCGGCGGCGCAGGTCGGCGACACCATTGCCGACACGCTGCCGCCGCTCGAATACGGCCGCATCGCCGCGCAGTCCGCAAAGCAGGTCATCGTGCAGAAGGTGCGCGAAGCCGAACGCGATCGGCAGTTCTCGGAATACAAGGACCGCATCGGCGAGATCGTGAACGGCGTCGTGAAGCGCGTTGAATACGGCAACGCCGTGCTCGATCTCGGCAAGGGCGAAGCGGTGATCCGCCGCGACGAGCTCCTGCCGCGCGAAACTTTCCGCAACGGCGACCGCGTGCGCGCTTATATTTACGACGTGCGCCGCGAGCCGCGCGGTCCGCAGATTTTCCTCTCGCGGACGCATCCGCAGTTCATGGCGAAGCTGTTCACGCAGGAAGTGCCGGAAATCTATGACGGCATCATCGAGATCAAGGCCGTGGCCCGCGATCCGGGCTCGCGCGCGAAAATCGCAGTAATTTCGCGTGATTCCTCGGTCGACCCGGTCGGCGCCTGCGTCGGTATGCGCGGCTCGCGCGTGCAGGCGGTGGTCAACGAACTCGCCGGCGAAAAGATCGACATCATTCCGTGGTCGCAGGACGTCGCGACATTCGTCGTCAATGCGCTGGCGCCGGCGGAAGTCGTCAAGGTCGTGCTCGACGAAGTGCGCGAACGCATCGAGGTCGTGGTGCCGGACGCGCAGCTTTCGCTCGCCATCGGCCGCCGCGGCCAGAACGTGCGTCTCGCTTCGCAGCTTACCGACTGGGACATCGACATTCTCACCGAAGCCGAAGAGAGCGAGCGCCGCCAGAAGGAATTCGCGGAGCGCTCCAAGATGTTCATGGAGAGCCTCGACGTCGACGAGACGGTCGCACAGCTCCTGTCTTCGGAAGGCTTCGCCACCGTCGAAGATCTCGCATTCGTGCCGCTCGACGAACTCGCCGGCATCGAAGGCTTTGACGAGGATACCGCAACCGAATTGCAGAACCGCGCGAAGGAATTCCTCGATCGCATCGAGAATGAACTCGACGACAAACGCAAAGCGCTTGGCGTGAAGGACGAGCTTGCCGAAGTTCCCGGCGTCACCACCAAGATGATGGTTGCGCTTGGCGAAAACGACGTGAAGAGCGTCGAGGACCTCGCAGGTTGCGCCACCGACGATCTCATTGGCTGGACCGAACGCAAGGACGGCGAGACCCAGCGTCACGCCGGTTTCCTCGAGGGCTTCGAACTCGACCGCGACGGCGCGGAAGCGCTGATCATGCAGGCGCGCGTCAAAGCCGGCTGGATCGACGAATCGGCGCTTGCGCCGGCTGCGGCAGAAGAAGCCGAAGCCGTCGCCGAAACGCAGAACTAAGGAGCGTGAATGCTCGCGCGCATGGACGAAGACATGACCGATCAGGGGCCCGCCGCGGCGCGGCGCGCGCCCGTGCGGACGTGTCTTGCGACGCGCGAGAATGTGCCGATCGAGCAGATGATCCGCTTCGTGGCCGGGCCCGATGGCGCGGTCGTGCCCGATCTTTCCCGGAATCTTCCGGGACGTGGCGCCTGGGTCACGGCTTCGCGCGAAGCGATTGAGAAGGCGATCTCGCAGAAAGCGTTTTCACGCGCTTTCCGCGGCAAGGCCGCTGCTGACCAGGGGCTTCTCGCGCTCCTCGATCAGTTGATCGAACGATCCACGCTCGAAGCGCTCTCGCTCGCGAACAAGGCGGGACTGATCGTTACCGGAAACGCGAAAGTGGAGAGCGCCATCCTGGCCGGGAAGGCGATTGCGATTTACCACTCCGCCGACGGCGCGGCGGACGGAAAGCGCAAACTCGACGGGCTTTTACGCCGAATCACAGCCGAAGGGGGTGGGAAAACCCCCACTTTCACCCTATTTACCGGGGGCCAATTGGATTTGGCCCTTGGGCGGCCAAATGTGGTACATGCTGCCCTGCTTGCGAGCCCGGCGAGCGGCGGTTTTCTCGAACGCAGCTTGAGACTTAAGCGCTGGCGTGACGGCGACATCGCCGTTGGTGACGTCCTGCCGGGCAATAGCAACCAAGAACTGGATGACGAATGAGCGATACCAAAGACTCTGGCGATAAAACGCGTGCACCTTCGAAGACGCTTTCTCTGAAGCGCTCGGAGTCCGGAACCGTGCGCCAGAGCTTCAGCCATGGCCGTTCAAAAACCGTGGTGGTCGAGGTCAAGCGCGGCCCGCGCTCCGCGGCGAAGCCCGGCGCGGCTGCGCCCGTCAAGACTGCCGTTACTCCTGCCGCCGCCGCCCCGGCGGCGCCTGAAAAGAAACCGGCTCCGCCGCGCCCACGAGGTCCTCCGCGCCGCGCGGCATGGTGTTGCGCACGCTGACCGACGAAGAGCGCGACGCCCGCGGCAGAGCGCTGATCGACGCGCGCGAGCGCGAAGAGCATGAACGCCGCGAAGCGATCGAGGAAGCCAAGCGCCGCGCAGAGCGCGAAGCGATCGAAAAAGTCGAACGCGAAGCCGCGGAAGCGCGCAAGTCGGAAGAAGACAAGCGCCGCGCGCACGACGAAGAAACCAAGAAAAAGGCCGAGCAGGAAGCGCGCAAGCGTTTCGGCGACGAGACCGCGGCTGCGCGCCCAGGCGTCGCACGTCCCGTCGTTGCCGAAGAAGAAGAAGAATCGCGTCCACGCCGTCCCGGCGCGAAGGCTCCGCCGCCGCCGCGTCCGACACGAACCGGCGAAGTCAAACAACGCGGGCGCCTGACGCTCACCAACGCGCTTTCAACCGGCGAAGAGCGGCAGCGCTCGAACGCCGCGTTCCGCCGCCGCACGCAGCGCATCACCGGCCACCGCGATGAGCCGAAAGAAAAGGTGTCGCGCGAAATCATCATCCCGGAAACGATCACGATTCAGGAACTCGCCGCACGCATGGCCGAGCGCGGGGTCGATGTGATCAAGCTCCTGATGAAGCAAGGCCAGATGAAGCTGGTCACCGACCTCATCGATGCCGACACCGCACAGCTGATCGCCGAAGAAATGGGCCACACCGTCAAGCGCGTGGCGGCCTCCGACGTTGTCGAAGGCCTGTTCGATCGCCCGACGTCCGCCGGAAGACCCTGCCGCGTCCGCCGGTCGTCACGATCATGGGTCACGTCGACCACGGCAAGACCTCGCTGCTCGACGCCATCCGCCAGGCTAACGTGGTCGCGGGCGAAGCGGGCGGCATCACGCAGCATATCGGCGCCTATCAGGTAAAGGCGCCGAATGGCAGCAAAATCACCTTCATCGACACGCCGGGCCACGCCGCGTTCACCGCGATGCGCGCACGCGGCGCGAAAGTGACGGACATCGTCATTCTTGTCGTCGCCGCCGATGACGGCGTGAAGCCGCAGACGATCGAAGCGATCCAGCACGCGAAAGCGGCGAAGGTCCCGATGATCGTCGCGATCAACAAGATCGACAAACCCGACGCCAAGGCCGAGCGCGTCCGTACCGAGCTTCTCCAGCACGAAGTGCAGGTAGAATCGATGGGCGGCGACGTGCTCGACGTCGAGGTTTCCGCGACCAAGAAAACGAACCTCGACCGGCTGCTCGAAGTCGTCGGATTGCAGTCCGAGATTCTCGAATTGAAAGCCAATCCGAAGCGCGCCGCCGAAGGCACCGTGATCGAAGCCAAGCTCGATAAGGGACGCGGCACGGTCGCGACCGTGCTGGTACAGCGCGGCACGCTGAATGTCGGCGATATCGTGCTGGCCGGCGCCGAATGGGGCCGCGTGCGCGCGCTGATTTCGGACAAGGGCGAGCAACTGAAGAGCGCGGGACCGTCGACGCCGGTGGAAATCCTCGGCTTCAACGGCGCGCCGGAAGCCGGCGACCGCGTCGCGGTCGTCGAGAACGAAGCGCGCGCCCGCGAGATCGCCGACTACCGCAAGAACGAGCGCCGTGACAAAGCGGCCGCACGCAGCTCCAACGTGCGCGGTTCGCTCGAGCAGATGATGACCCAGCTCAAGACCGCTGGCGCTGCGGAATTTCCGCTCGTCATCAAGGGCGATGCACAGGGCTCGGTCGAAGCCATTGCCGGTGCGCTCGAGAAGCTCGGCACCGACGAAGTCAAAGCGCGCATTCTGCTCGCCGGTGTCGGCGGCATCACCGAGTCCGACGTGACGCTGGCCGCCTCCTCGAACGCGGCAATCATCGGCTTCAACGTTCGCGCGCACAAGGAAGCGGCGACCGCGGCCGAACAGGCCGGTGTCGAAATCCGCTACTACAACATCATCTACAACCTCGTGGACGACGTGAAAGCCGCGATGTCGGGCCTGCTTGCGCCGGAACTGCGCGAGACCATGCTCGGCAACGCCGAAGTGCTCGAAGTGTTCGCGGTGTCCAAGGTCGGCAAGATCGCCGGCTGCCGCGTCACCGATGGCCGCGTCGAACGCGGCCAGCATGTCCGCCTGATCCGCGACAAGGTCGTGATTCACGAAGGCAAGCTTTCGACGCTCAAGCGCTTCAAGGACGATGCGAACTCGGTCGTAGCCGGCCAGGAGTGCGGCATGTCGTTCGAGAACTACCAGGACATGCGCAAGGGCGACGTGATCGAGTGCTACCGCGTCGAATCCATCGCCCGCGCTCTCTAACTTTAGCTTAGGCGCCCGCTCCGGTTCGATTCCGGGCGGGCGTTTTATTTGATGTCAAAACACAAAACTCTAGGCGAAACCAAAGCCCCATCGCAACGCATGCTGCGCATGGGCGAACTCGTGCGCCATGCGCTCGCGGAAATCTTTTCTCGTGGCGAGGTGCATGACCCGGTGCTGGAAACGCATGTCATCACCATCCCCGAAGTCGCGATGACACCGGATCTGCGGCATGCAACCGCTTACGTGATGCCGCTCGGTGGCAAGGATGAGCGCGCGGTCATCGACGCGCTCAATCGCAACAAGAAATACATGCGCGGGGTGATCGCGAAGAAAGTGCAGGCGAAGTTCGCGCCCGATCTGCACTTCCGGTTAGACGAGCGCTTCGACCGCGCCGACCAGATCGACAAGCTTCTGAAACGTCCCGAAGTGCAGCGCGACCTGAAACGCGAGGACGAGGAATGAGCCAGCACCGGCGCGAGAAGCGCAAGATCGACGGCTGGGTCGTGCTCGACAAGCCGCTCGGCATGACGTCCACCACCGCGGTCGCCGCCGTGCGCCGCATCTTCAAAGCCGAGAAGGCGGGACACGCCGGCACGCTCGACCCGCTGCGACCGGCGTGCTCCCGATCGCGCTGGGCGAAGCGACCAAGACCGTGCCGTTCGTGCAGGACGGAAGAAAGATTTATCGCTTCATGGTGCGTTTCGGCGTTGAGACCGATACCGACGACGCAGAGGGAAAAGAAACAGCGCGCTCCGAAGCGCGTCCGCCGCGTGAAGCAATCGAAGCGCTGCTGCCCTCGTTCACCGGCACGATCCTGCAAACGCCGCCGCAATATTCCGCGCTGAAAGTCGATGGCGAGCGCGCCTACGATCTCGCGCGCAGCGGCGAGACCGTCGCACTCGCGGCACGCGAAATCGAAATCGATTCATTTTCGCTGGTCGCGATGCCGGACGACGATCACGCCGAATTCGAGGTTGAGTGCGGCAAGGGCACGTATGTGCGCTCGCTCGCCCGCGACATCGGCCGCGAGCTCGGCTGTCTCGGACACGTCAGCGTGCTTCGCCGCACCCTGGTCGGTGATTTTCCGAGGAACAGGACACCGTTAATCTCGTACAGCTCGAACAGGCGGGCGCGGACGAAGCGGCGCTCCATGCGCTGCTCCGGGCCGGTCGCGGCGGGCCTGCAATCGCTGCCCGCGGTGAAGGTTCCGAACCCGACGCCCAGCGCCTCGCCCAAGGCCAGAGCGTGTTCCTGCGCGGCCGGGACGCCCCGGTTTTCGAAGGTCCGGTCTCGGTCTCGGTCCATGGCGCTCCTGGTGGCGCTGGCCGAAATGGAGGCCGGTGCGCTTTACCCAAAGCGGATATTTAACCTTCCACGATAAGGACTTAGCTCGAATCGAAGGTTACGAGGTTTTTCCTCGCTTTCGAGAGGCTTTTGGCTATAACAGCGCGCGTTGGGACCCGGTCCCGACTTAGTCGCGACCCCGCTGGACGACATCCCGGCTCGGCCGCTTTCCAACTCCAACAGATAAGGAGCATCCGATGTCGATCACTGCCGAGCGCAAACAAGCGCTCATTAAAGACAACGCCACCAAGAAGGACGACACCGGTTCGCCGGAAGTGCAGGTTGCGATCCTCTCGGAGCGCATCGCGAACCTGACCGAGCATTTCAAGACGCACGTGAAGGACAACCATTCGCGCCGCGGTCTTCTGAAGCTGGTCTCGCACCGCCGTTCGCTTTTGGACTACCTGAAGAAGAAAGATGAAGCGCGCTACAAGGCGCTCATCGAGAAGCTCAACATTCGCCGCTAAGGCGAGATGTAACGGCCGCGCGCGGGAATGGTCCCGCGCGAATGGCCGAGTATGGAGCGGCGGAATTCGCCGCCGCAAAACCGACGGACCCGGGACAAGTCATGGCAGGATTGCCAGACGCTCTTTTCACTTTCGCGACCTGATCGCGGAAGAGCGCCTCGTTATCTTGCCCATGGCTTTCCCAATCCGCCGACCGATGATGGGAAAAAGAAATGTTCGAAATACATCGTGAAGAACTCGACTGGGGTGGACGCAAGCTCGTCCTCGAGACCGGTCACATGGCGCGCCAGGCTGACGGCGCAGTCGTTGCCACGTATGGCGACACCACCTTGCTTGCGACCGTCGTCGCAGCGAAAGAAGCAAAAGCCGGCATCGATTTCCTGCCGCTTTCGGTTCACTTCATTGAAAAATTCTACGCTGCCGGCCGCATTCCTGGCGGCTATTTCAAGCGCGAAGGCCGTCCGACCGAGCGTGAAACGCTTACCTCGCGCCTGATCGACCGTCCGATCCGTCCGCTATTCGCCGACGGCTGGCGCTGCGAAACGCAGGTCGTGATCCACGTGCTCTCGCACGACATGGAAAACGATCCGGACGTGCTGGCGATGGTCGCTTCTTCGGCCGCGCTCACGCTTTCGGGCGCTCCCTTCATGGGCCCGATCGGCGGCGCGCGCGTTGCCTTCATCAACGGCGAATACGTGCTGAACCCGACGCTGGAAGAGATGAAGGAAAGCCAGCTCGATCTCGTGGTCGCCGGCACCAAGGACGCCGTGTTGATGGTGGAATCGGAAGCCAAGGAGCTTTCCGAGGAAATCATGCTCGGCTCGGTCATGTTCGGCCACAAGCATTTCCAGCCGGTGATCGACGCGATCATTCGCCTTGCTGAAAAGGCCGCGAAAGAACCGCGCGAACTGAACGCGCCCGATAACTCCGCGCTCAAGAACAAGCTGAAGGGTTTGGCCGAAGCCGAGCTTCGCGCCGCCTACGGCAACAAGATCAAGCAGGACCGCTATGAAGCGGTCGGGGCTGCGAAGAAGAAGGCCAAGGAAGCGATCGCCGCCGAAGGCGAAAATGCTCCCGCTCCGTCGCTCGTCGGCGAAGTGCTGAAGGAACTCGAAGCCGACATCGTTCGCAACTCGATCCTGGATACCGGCCTCCGCATCGACGGCCGCGACGTGAAAACCGTCCGTCCGATCGAAGCGCTGGTCGGCATCCTCCCGCGCACGCACGGCTCCGCGCTGTTCACGCGCGGCGAAACGCAGGCGCTTTGCATCGCGACGCTCGGCACCGGCGAGGACGAACAGTGGATCGACGCACTGCCGGGCACGTACAAGGAAAACTTCCTGCTGCACTACAACTTCCCGCCGTTCTCGGTCGGTGAAGCAGGCCGCATGGGTTCGCCCGGCCGCCGCGAAATCGGCCACGGCAAGCTCGCCTGGCGCGCAGTGCATCCGATGCTGCCGCCCGCGACCGAGTTCCCCTACACGATCCGTATCGTGTCGGAGATTCTCGAATCGAACGGCTCGTCCTCGATGGCGACCGTCTGCGGCACCTCGCTTGTCACTGATGGATGCCGGCGTGCCGCTGCGCGCTCCGGTCGCGGGTATTGCGATGGGCCTCATTCTCGAGGGCAAGAAGTACGCCGTGCTCTCCGACATTCTCGGCGACGAAGATCATCTCGGCGACATGGACTTCAAGGTCGCCGGCACCGAGAACGGCGTCACCGCGCTCCAGATGGACATCAAGATCGCGGGCATCACCGAGGAAATCATGCAGGTCGCGCTTCGCCAGGCGAAGGACGGCCGTCTGCATATTCTCGACGAGATGTCGAAAGCGCTGACCGCCGCGCGTCCGCAGCTCGGCGAACACGCGCCGCGCATCGAAGTGATCAAGATCCCGGTCGACAAGATCCGTGACGTGATCGGTACCGGCGGCAAGGTGATCCGCGAGATCGTCGAAAAGACCGGCGCCAAGATCAACGTCGAGGACGACGGCACGGTGAAGGTCGCCTCCGCCAAGGGCGAAGCGATCGAAGCCGCGATCAAGTGGATCAAGTCGCTGACGAGCGAAGCGGAAGTCGGCAAGATCTATGACGGCAAGGTCGTGAAGGTCGTCGACTTCGGCGCGTTCGTGAACTTCTATGGCGCGAAGGACGGCCTCGTCCACGTCAGCCAGCTTGCCGCGCAGCGCGTCAACAAGCCTTCCGACGTCGTGAAGGAAGGTGACATGGTCAAGGTGAAGCTCCTTGGCGTCGACGAGCGCGGCAAGGTCCGTCTCTCGATGAAGGCGGTCGATCAGGCCACCGGCGAAGACATCGAGCACAAGGCCAAGCAGCCCGCGCCGGAAACGGCGGCGGAATAATTCGCTGCAAATTAAAATTGAAAAGGGCGGCTTTCGAGCCGCCCTTTTTATTTGCGTTAGCTACTTTCGCTTGGTTTTCAGCGCTTCCTTCACCGCCGCGCCGAGGGCTTCGAAGTCCTTTTTTCGTGGCGAGGATTTACGCCACACCAAACCGATCTGGCGCGAGGGTTCCGGCGCGGTGAAGCGCTGGAGCGCCAGTTTTCTGCCGCGCATTTCCGTTTCGACGGCGATCTCGGGAATGAAAGTCGCGCCATAGCCGTTCGCGACCATCTGCATGATCGTCGAAAGCGAGGTCGCGCCAAGACCCGCTTTGGTGATGCCACGCTCGTTCGAACAGAAGCTCAAGGCCTGATCGCGCAGACAATGCCCCTCCTCGAGCAGGATGAGCTGTCCGGGGTCGAGCGTTTCGGGATCGACGCGGGATCTTTTTGTATCGTCCGCCGGGACGGCAAGCAGAAAGCGATCGTCGAAAAGATGCTGTTCCTCCAGATCGGGAAGATCGTTCGGGATCGCAGCCATCACGAGATCGAGGCCGCCACGCGATAATTCCTGCAACATCGCTTTGGTTTGCGCTTCGCGTAGCTCAAGCCTCAAGGCCGGGTAGCGTTTCTGCAAGTATCCGAGCAGCGAAGGAAGAATGTAGGGAGCGAGCGTCGGGATAATGCCGAGCGAAAGCGTTCCGCTCAGGATTTTTTCGCGATGCTTAGCGATCGCGGCGAGATCGTTCGTCGCCAGCAGAATTTTCGTGACCCGTTCGGCGATCTCACGCCCGAGCGGCGTCAGCACGGTCTCGCCGGGGCGGCGCTCGAACAGCAAAGCACCCAGCGTCTTCTCCAGTTCCTTGATCTGCATCGAGAGCGCAGGCTGCGTTATCGCGCACTCCTCCGCCGCTGCCCCGAAATGACCGAGCCGCGCAACCGCTTCGAAGTAGCTAAGCTGACGAAGAGATAGGGAGGAGCGCTTCATTTCGATAAGATATTCTTATCACTCTACTCAATCAATACGATTGGACCTTATCCTGTCTGGCGGGCATTTTGACCGCTTCTAAAGAAAGAGGAGGAACGTCATGGCCGATAAACCCGTGATGACGACCGCAGGCGGCGCCCCGGTTGCCGATAACCAGAATTCGCTCAGTGCAGGCCCGCGCGGCCCGCTCTTGATGCAGGACTTCCACCTGCTCGAGAAGCTCGCGCACCAGAACCGCGAGCGCATCCCCGAACGCACCGTGCATGCCAAGGGCTCGGGCGCCTATGGCACGCTCACGATCACGAAAGACATCACCAAGTATTCGCGCGCCAAGGTGTTCGAAGTCGGGAAGAAAACCGAAGCCTTCCTGCGCTTCTCGACCGTCGCCGGCGAACGCGGCGCGGCCGACGCCGAACGCGACGTGCGCGGTTTTGCGCTTCGCTTCTATACGGAAGAAGGCAACTGGGACCTGGTCGGCAACAACACGCCGGTGTTCTTCCTGCGCGACCCGCTGAAGTTTCCCGACTTCATCCATACGCAGAAGCGCCATCCCAAGACCAACATGCGCTCGCCGCTGGCCATGTGGGACTTCTGGTCGCTCTCGCCGGAAAGCCTGCATCAGGTGACGATCCTGATGTCGGATCGCGGCCTGCCGCAAAGCTACCGTCACGTCGACGGCTTCGGCTCGCATACCTACTCGTTCATCAACGCGAAGAACGAACGCTTCTGGGTGAAATTCCACTTCAAGACCGAGCAAGGCATCAAGAACTGGACCAACGCCGAAGGCGGACAGAAAATCGCGCAGGACCGCGAGACGCATCAGCGCGATCTTTTCGATGCGATCGAGCGCAAGGAGTTTCCGCGCTGGAAGTTCTATGTGCAGATCATGCCGGAAGAGGACGCCGGCAAGCACTGGTACAACCCGTTCGACCTGACGAAAGTCTGGCCGCATGCCGACTATCCGCTCATCGAAGTTGGCATGCTCGAACTCAACCGCAACCCGGAAAACTATTTCGCGGAAGTCGAACAGGCAGCGCTGGCGCCCTCGAACATCGTGCCGGGCATCGGTCATTCGCCGGACAAGATGCTGCAGGCTCGCATCTTCTCTTACGCGGATGCGCACCGCTATCGCGTCGGCGTCAATCATCACCAATTGCCGGTGAACAAGCCGCGCTCAGCGGTGAACACGTACCACGCGGACGGATCGATGCGGCTTGCGGGCCACAAAAACCCCGACGCCTATTACGAGCCGAACACCGTCGGCGGGCCGGCACAGACTGAGCAATATCGCGAGCCGCCGCTCAAGATTTCGGGCGATGCGGACCGCTACAATCACCGCGATGGCAACGACGACTATCGTCAGCCCGGCGATCTGTTCCGGCTGATGACGGCCGACCAGAAGCAGCAGCTCTTCAACAACATCAAGGCTGCGATGGACGGCGTGCCGGTCGAGATCATCAAGCGCCAGCTCGTGCACTTCTACAAAGCCGATCCCGAATACGGTAATGGCGTCGCCGCCGCGGTCGGTATCGACATGGATCTCGCTTCGGCTGCTGAATAGACATTCAGACAACGCAAAGATCACAAAGGGCGATTCTTCGAATCGCCCTTTTTTCTTTGTTTTTCAACTACTTGAACAGACGTTCATTCACGCGCTCGTGATGCCCGATGGCGCGCATTTGTGACCGCCATCACACGCGGTTCAGCGCGACCGCCGTACTTTCCTTCGCATGGACGGAGCGATTGGCGCTCCGAAACAAAGGAGAGAGAAATGACCAAGACGAAGAAAATCCTGTCAGGTGCCGCCGCTGCTGTTGCCCTCGCTGTCGTGAGCCTGTCCGCAGGCACCACCGCCGCCGAAGCTGGCTGGAAGCACAAGCATCACTGGCACGGCCACAACCACTACTATAATCCCTATGTCTACGGCTTCTATGGCCCGGCCTATCCCGGCTGCTTCGTGAAATGGACCAAGTGGGGCCAGAGCTACGTCTGCTTCTAAGCAGTAATACCGAATGACCTCCCAACAAGCCGCCCGGCGCGCCCCGCCTGGCGGATTGCTTTTTGGCTTATGGAAGCCACGCGCTATGCTCTGGCTTATGGAAAGCAAGCGCGGCCAATTCCGGCGCAGCAACCAGTTCATCACTTCGCTGCCCGACGAAATATCGTCCGGGCTTTTTGCGAAGTCCGCG
Organism: Hyphomicrobiales bacterium; assembly: GCA_016713235.1. Classification (GTDB taxonomy): domain Bacteria; phylum Pseudomonadota; class Alphaproteobacteria; order Rhizobiales; family Xanthobacteraceae. The sequence continues at coordinate 614,821 of JADJPN010000001.1, forward strand.
CGCATCAAGCTTGCGGTGGACGAGCTTCTGTTCAACGCCGGCGACGACGGCAATGGCTGTTACCGGATCGAAAGCGGCCTTCTGAAGCTCAGCATCCTTTCGGAAGAGGGAGGCGAGCGCATTCTCGATGTGCTCGGACCCGGCGCGATTGTCGGCGAACTTTCCATGATCGACGGCGCGCCGCGCTCGACCGCGGTCTATGCGGTGCGCAACACCGAATTATCCTTCATCAGCCGCGCGGCATTCCTCGCTTTCGCGGACCTACACCCAGAACTCTATCGCCATGTCGCGACACTGCTCGCGCTGCGCGTGCGGGAAATGAACGATGTCGCGGTTGCCTGGAGCTTTCTTTCGCTGGAAGGCCGCGCCGCGCATGCGCTGCTCGAGCTTGCGGAAGCCTTCGGCGAAGACACCGGCGACGGGCGACTGCTTATCCGCCAGAAGATCGAGCAGAGCGACATTGCCGCCATGGCCGGGATCGCGCGCGAGAACGTCAGCAGAATTCTCAACAAGTGGATCCGCGACAAGGTATTGAGCCGGCACGCGGGCTATTACTGCATCGAAGCGCGCGAGAAGGTGGAGAAATTCGCCGGCGGCTAGGCGCTAGAAATTGGTCGCCCGCGCGATTTCGCGCATCAGCTTGTCCGCGCGTTCGACCACATTCGCGCCGTGCGGAGGAAAGGAGATGCGAGTCTTGAAGAATTTGTCGTTCCGCGCGCCGAGACAAAGCACGCTGTCTTCGACGTTGCCTCCGCCGCGATCAATCACGATCACTTTGCACCGGAAGAAGGGATTTTTGAGCGCGGGCGTTTCGAACTCCTGCCCTTCTTTTACGTCGCGATAGAGACCGCGTTGCTTGCCGAGATGAATGGCTTGAATTGAGGCGTCGAATATTTCCTTCTGATCGGACGAGAAAATATCCTCGCTGATCGTGCGCTTGCCGTGGTCATAGACGAAGATATCGACGCGGATACCTTCTGCCACATAGCGGATACCGTAACCGACACCGGGATTACTCTTCTCGAAATCCGTCACGTCGCTGCGGGTAAGCACGCCGATCTTCAGCGGAAACGAAAATCCGAAATGCGTGACGACTTCCTGCGCATTGGCGGGAAGCGCGAAGGAAAGAAGCGCGGCCGCCGCGAGAAGCTTGCGCAGGCCGCGCATGGTTATTCCGCGGCTTTCGCGCCGCCCGCGGCCGCTTCCTGACGAAGCACTTCGGGGTCCGGCATTGCGATCACGTTGTAGCCGGAATCGACGAAATGAATTTCGCCGGTGACGCCGGTGGAAAGATCGGAGAGCAGGTAGAGGCCCGCGCCGCCGAGTTCTTCCAATGTGACGCCTCTGCCGAGCGGCGAGTGACGCTGCTGGAACGCAAACATCGCGCGCGCGTCGCCGATGCCGGCGCCCGCAAGCGTGCGGATCGGGCCTGCCGAGATCGCGTTCACGCGGATCTTCTGATGGCCGAAATCCACCGCAAGGTAACGCACGGAGGATTCCAGCGCGGCTTTCGCAAGCCCCATCACGTTGTAATTCGGCATGGCGCGATCGCCGCCGTTATAGGTCAGCGTGATCATCGAGCCGCCGTTCGGCATCAGTTCGGCGGCACGCTTCGCGCCTTCGGCGAAGGAGAACGCCGAAATCACCATGGTGCGCTGGAAGTTCTCGCGCGTGGTGTCGGCGAAGCGGCCCTTCAATTCGTTCTTGTCGGAGAAGCCGATGGCGTGGACATAAAAATCGATGGTGCCCCACTGCTTTTTCAGTTCGGCAAACACCGCGTCGACGGTTTTGATGTCTTCAACGTCGCAAGGCAGCACGAGCTTCGAGCCGACCGACTCCGCGAGCGGCCGCACCCGGCGCTCCAGCGCTTCGCCTTGGTAGGTGAAGGCGATTTCCGCGCCCTGCTTGGCAATCGCCTGCGCGATCCCCCATGCGATCGAGTGATCGTTGGCGACGCCCATGATGACGCCGCGCTTGCCTTGCATCAGTCCCTGCATTGAAAACTCTTACGCATCCAGTTTCTTGAAAAGAAGGGTCGCATTCGTGCCGCCGAAGCCGAAGGAATTGGAAAGCACGCAATTCAGGTTGGCGTTATCGACGCGCTTGCGCACGATCGGCAGATCCGCGAATTCCGGATCGATCTCGTCGATGTGCGCGCTTTCGCAGATGAAGCCGTTGTTCATCATCAGGAGCGAATAGATCGCTTCCTGCACACCGGTTGCCCCGAGCGAATGGCCGGTCAAAGACTTCGTCGCCGAGATCGGCGGGATGTTCTTGCCGAACACCTCGCGGATCGCCTCGATTTCCTTCTGGTCGCCGATCGGCGTCGAGGTCGCATGCGGATTGATGTAATCGACCGGCAGCTTCACGCCTTCCATCGCCATCTTCATGCAGCGCACCGCGCCCTCGCCGGAAGGCTGCACCATGTCGTGGCCGTCGGAAGTCGCACCATAGCCCGCGAGTTCGCCATAGATTTTCGCGCCACGCGCCTTGGCTTTTTCGAGTTCCTCGAGCACCAGCACGCCCGCGCCGCCCGCGATCACGAAGCCGTCGCGGTTCTTGTCATAGGCGCGGGACGCCTTGGCCGGGGTCTCATTGTAGCTGGACGACATCGCGCCCATCGCGTCGAACAAGACCGAAAGCGTCCAGTCGAGGTCCTCGCAGCCGCCCGCGAACATGGTGTCCTGCTTGCCACTCTGGATCAGTTCATAAGCGTTACCGATACAGTGGTTCGACGTCGCGCAGGCCGACGAGATCGAATAGTTGAAGCCCTTGATCTTGAACCAGGTGGCGAGCGTCGCGCTTGCCGTCGAGGACATCGCCTTCGGCACGGCGAACGGGCCCACGCGCTTCGGACCTTTTTCCTTGGCGATCTGCGCGGATTCGACGATCACGCGCGTCGAAGGGCCGCCCGAGCCCATGATGATGCCGGTCTTCGGGTTAGAGATGTCGCTCGCTTCGAGATTTGCGTCGCGGATCGCCTGATCCATCGCAACGTGGTTCCACGCGGTGCCGCCGCCATGGAAGCGCATCGCGCGGCGATCGACGATCGCGCTCGCATCCAAATTCGGAGCGCCGGCAACCTGACTCCGGAAGCCGATTTCCGCCTGATCCTTCGAAAAGGAAATGCCGCTCTTTGCTTCGCGTAGCGAAGCCAGCACCTCCTGGGTGTTGTTTCCGATGGACGAAACGATGCCCATTCCGGTGACGACTACCCGCCGCATTTTCTTCCTCTTATTTCCCGCGCTTCACTTTGCGCCAATTTCAGGCGGCCGCTGGCGCCGCGTCCTTGAACAGGCCGACCTTCATATCGCTCACGCGATAGACGACTTCGCCGTCCGCTTTCAGCCAGCCGTCCGCGATACCGAGCACGAGCTTCGAGCGCATCACGCGCTTGAACTCGACCCCGTATTCGAGCTTCTTCACGGTCGGCTGAATCTGGCCGGTGAGTTTCACTTCGCCGACGCCGAGCGCGCGGCCACGGCCTTCTGCGCCGGACCAGCCGAGAAAAAACCCGACCAATTGCCACAGACCATCGAGGCCGAGACAGCCCGGCATCACCGGATCGCCCTTGAAGTGGCACTGAAAGAACCAAAGATCCGGCTTCACATCGAGCTCGGCGCGGACATAGCCCTTGCCGTTCTCGCCGCCGGTCTCCGAAATCTCGGTGATACGGTCGAACATCAGCATCGGCGGCAGCGGAAGCTGCGCATTGCCCGGACCGAACATTTCCCCACGCCCGCAGGCAAGCAGGTCTTCATAGGCGAAGCTTGAGCGCCGCTCTGTCATATTTCCTCGGTTCCGTTTCGCCCCGTTATCTCTTGATCTGCGTAGCAAACGCAAACGGCCAGCGGAAGGCTCGCTGAGCCTTCTGTTAACTACCTTTGATTCAAGGGTTTTTTGCGATTATTGCACCGCCCGGTGCAGCGGCGTACTGTAGCGCATGACCAAACGCCAGCGCGGGAAGCTCGCTTTGCCGCGCAAGCGATCTTGGTTACACCCGATTTTGCATATGTAACGGTAGTTGAGATGGCCGAGTCCCCGAATCAAAACACCCAGCGCATCGTCTTCGAAGAAGATGACATGGCGCTGCCGGTAGAACGCCTGCGGGTTGAACAGCCTGCCGGCCGCCGTACCGGTTGCCCGTTCCACGACGTGCGCGAAATGCTTCGCGAAGTCGGCCTGCGCCCGACCCGCCAGCGCCTTGCGCTGGGCTGGCTGATGTTTGCGAAGGGCGACCGGCACATCACGGCCGAATCGCTGCACGAAGAAGCGCTGCGCGCCCGGTTCCCGGTATCGCTGGCCACGGTTTACAACACGCTGCATCAGTTCACCGAAGTGAGCCTGCTTCGCGAAGTCGCAGTCGATGGCTCGAAGACCTACTTCGACACCAACGCTTCGGACCATCACCACTTCTATGTCGAAGGCCAGAACGAGCTTTTGGACATTCCGGGTGCGGAAGTCATGGTCGATCGCATGCCGGCGCCGCCGGAAGGCTTCGAGATCGCGCGCGTCGATGTCGTGGTACGTCTGCGCCGCAAGCCGCAGTCGTAAGCCCTACTCGATCACCTCGTCCGGATAGACGCCCCACAACAGCGTCTGCAAAATATATCCGTCGAAGCGTTCTCCCGAAATCCGGCACCAGCTTTTCGTGCAGCCGCGCACGTTTGCGAGTACGCCCGGCTGCAACTCGGCGATCAGGCTGCCCTCGGCATTCGCACGCTCATAAACCGGAATGGTCTTCGCGCTCGTGTTCGCGCGAACAAGCACCGTCCTGCGTCCCGAAAGCATCGCCTGATGCACCCAGCCGTCGGCTCCGTCCGAATCGCGGATGCGCCGCCAGTTCTCGAATTCGGCGATGATCTCGACCGGGAGACCCGCCTTGGCGAAGGTCCAACGGATTTCGTGATTCTGGCTTGGCCCGATGCGAACGTGAACCTTGTCGCTGCGCAAACTGACGAAGCGGGGAACCGGCAACTTGTTCTGCGGTTGCGCGAATGCGGGATAAGCAAAAACCGCCGCGCAGAAGATCGAAGCCGCGAGCAGGACGCGTGAAAGTCCGGTCATTACCTTTGCCAAGTGATTTGCGCCCCTAGCCCGCAAAAAATCGCCGTGACGCCACGATGTCAATAGCGCTCGGAGCGGGATTTATCCCGCTTTGAGTTTCCAAAAACCCTCTGCTAGACAAATCGAGAACCGGTCGGGCATTTCCGGCCAACTTCTTGTCGTTAAAAGGTTTACGGGAAAAGCGAGCATGCCGAAGAAAAAGCCGCTTGTCGTCGTGACACGGCGCCTTCCCGACATGGTCGAGACGCGGATGCGCGAGCTATTTGACGCGCGCCTAAATGTCGAAGACCGCGCCATGACCCAGGCCGAGCTTGCCGAAGCCGTGAAGATGGCCGACGTGCTCGTCCCCACCATCACCGACCGCATCGACAACGGCGTGCTCGCGCAGGCCGGCCCCGATCTCAAGCTGATCGCGAATTTCGGCAACGGCGTCGATCATATCGACGTGGCGAGCGCGCTTGCGCGCGGCATCACGGTGACCAACACGCCGGGCGTTCTCACCGAAGACGTTGCCGATCTCACGATGGCGTTGATCCTTGCGGTGCCGCGGCGCATCGCGGAAGGATCGCAACTGCTGACCAACGACGCCGAATGGGGCGGCTGGTCGCCGACCTGGATGCTCGGCAAGCGGATGTCCGGAAAGCGCCTCGGCATCATCGGCATGGGCCGCATCGGCTCGGCGGTCGCAAAACGCGCGAAAGCCTTCGGCCTGCAAATTCATTATCACAACCGCCGCAAGGTCGCGGCCGATCTCGAAGAAGAACTGGAAGCGACCTATTGGGAGAGCCTCGACCAGATGCTCGCCCGCATGAACATCGTGTCGATCAACTGTCCGCATACGCCCGCGACCTATCACCTGCTTTCAGCGCGGCGGCTGAAGCTCTTGAAGCCGGACGCCTACATCGTGAACACCGCACGCGGCGAAGTCGTCGACGAAAGCGCGCTCGCACGCATGATCGAAGCGGGCGAGCTTGCGGGCGCGGGACTCGACGTGTTCGAGCAGGAGCCGGCGGTGAATCCGAAGCTCTTGAAGCTCGCGCGCAACCATAAGGTCGTGCTCTTGCCGCACATGGCGTCCTCCACGATCGAAGGCCGCGTCGATATGGGCGAGAAGGTCATCGTCAACATCAAGACCTTCATGGACGGTCATCGTCCGCCCGACCGCGTGCTGCCGTCGATGCTCTAAGCGACCGCAAGCGAACGCACGAAAGTGATCGATCACGTCTCCCTTATTGTCGGCGATCTGGCGCGCGCCGAAAAATTCTACGACGCGATCATGCAGGCGCTCGGCTACCCCAAGGTCGTGCGCGATGAAAGCCGCATCGGCTATGGCGAGCGATCTTCGCCCGAACATCCGGAGCGCTGCTACATCTCCATCCGCGGCGGCCTGCCGAAGCGCTCTGAATCGCGCCGGCATTGGGCGTTTCGCGCGCCTTCGCGCGAAGCCGTGATTGCATTTCATCGGAACGGGTTAGCTGCAGGCGGCATGGATGACGGCGCGCCGGGACCGCGCGACTATCACGAACATTACTTCGCGGCGTTTCTGATCGATCCGGACGGCAACCGGCTCGAAGCGGTCTGTCGCAAAGCAGAATAATTCAGCGCGCGGAAAGCTGGGTCTTCGGCGCTGGCGCAGTCCCCGAAAGCGGATTTTCCGGGTTCCATTCATAGCGCAGCGTTTCGAAACGCATGTTGCGCAGATCCATCATCAGAAGCTTGCCGACGAGGCTTTCACCAAAGCCGACGATCGCGCGCAAGACTTCAACCGCCGCAAGCGTGCCGGCGACACCTGCGATCGCGCCGAGAATTCCAGCCTCCTCGCAGGCGGGCACCGTGCCTGCCGGCGGGGCCTCGGGAAAGAGACAGCGATAGGTCGGGTTTGGCTTGCCGTCTTTGCCGCTCTCATGCGCGCGGATCGTGGTCAGCGTCGCGTCAAAGGTGCCGAGCGCCGCCGTCACGAGCACTTTCTGCTGGCGGTAGCAGGTGTCGGAGACGAGATAGCGCGTCGCGAAGTTATCGGAGCCGTCGAGCACGATGTCGTAGTTCTTGACGATGCGGGACGCATTGCCGGCGTCCAGCCGCAACTCGTGCACTTCGGTATTCACATGCGGGTTCAGCCGCGAGATCGCGAGCGAGGCGCTTTCGGTTTTCGGGCGGCCCACATGCGACGTCGCATGAATGATCTGGCGTTGCAGGTTCGAGAGCGAAACCTTGTCGTCATCGACGATGCCGAGCGTGCCGACACCGGCGGCGGCGAGATAAAGCAGCGCCGGCGAGCCGATGCCGCCCGCGCCGATCAGGAGCACACGGGCGGCGCGAATCTTCGCCTGACCCTGCCCGCCCACCTCGCGCAAGACGATGTGGCGCGCGTAGCGCTCCAGTTCCTCCGGCGACAACGCCATAAGTTCAGCCTCGTATTTTTTCCACGCTTCAGCTTATCATGCGGCGATGGCCGCGAAGAAACGTTTCCGCTTCCGGAATGGCTGCCTTGCCGCGCTGTGTGCGCTGGCTTTGCCCTTCGCCGCGAGCACGGCTGCCGCCCAGATCAACGACCGCTGCCCCCGGCTTGTGTCCGGCCTGCCATCGCCGGTGCAGAAAGTGTCGCTCCGCCTTGCGCAGAAAAAGCAGGAACCCTCGGTCAACATCACTTTCGTGGGTCACTCGACCTTCCTGATCGAGAGCGCAGGCGGCATCAAGATCGCGACCGACTACAACGACTATGTGCGGCCCGAAGCCCTCCCCGATGTCGCGACCATGAACCGCGCGCATTCCACGCACTACACTCTCTCCCGATCCCGCGATCAAACATGTGCTGCGCGGATGGGGCGATGGCGACGAGCCCGCGAAGCATGAACTGACGATCGGCGACGTTTATGTGCGCAACGTGCCGACCAACATCCGCGACTGGTCCGGCGGCACGATTTACAGCCAGAATTCGATCTTCGTGTTCGAGATTGCCGGGCTGTGCATCGCGCATCTCGGCCATCTGCACCACACGCTGACGCCCGCGCACCTCGATGCCATGGGCCGTATCGATATCGTGCTCGTGCCCGTGGACGGCTCGTTCACGCTCAACACCGACGGCATGGTGGAGGTGTTGAAGCAGATCGACGCGCCGCTCGCGATCCCGATGCACATGTTCGGAGAAGGCACGCTTCAGCGCTTCCTGGAGAAGATGGGACAGATTTACGAAGTGCAGCGGCACCCGAGCGCCAGTATCGTCATGGCGCGCGACCGGCTTCCGAAAACACGGACGATGATCGTGCTGCCGGGGCGCTGATCAGATATCGACGTTCGCGGAGAGCGCGTTCGACTGAATGAAATCGCGGCGCGGCTCGACTTCGTCGCCCATGAGCTTGGTGAACAGCTCGCCCGCCTCGTCGACCTCTTTCACCTTCACCTGGAGAAGCGAACGGGCGTTGATGTCGAGCGTCGTTTCCCAAAGCTGCTCGGGGTTCATCTCGCCCAGGCCTTTGTAGCGCTGGAGCGAAAGGCCCTTGCGGCCGGTGGCAACCGCGGCTTCGTAAAGACCAACCGGGCCGAACACGGTGACTTCGTCTTCCTTGCGGGTGAGTTTCGCGGGTTTGGCGTAGATTTCCTGCAAGTGGCCGGTCATCTGGTCGAGCTTGCGGGCATCCAGCGAATTCAGGAACGCCTGGTCGACATTCACGACTTCCATCACGCCGCGCAGCGTGCGCGTGAATTTGAAGCCGTGCTCGTCCGATGCGCCTTCCCAGCCGCGCTCGGTTTCGTCGGACAGTGAATCGAGCCGCTTTGCGACATAAGCCGCGGCCTGCGTTGCACTCTTCGCGTCGGCCAGCACCTCCGGCGACAATGCGCCGGCGATTGCGATCTGTTCGACCACGCGGCGATCGTAGCGAGGATGCAGCCCGCGCAATACAGCGCGCGCCTGCCTGGCCTGCTCGACGATCGAAGCCAGATCCGCGCCGGCGCGCGTCTGCCCGCTTGCAAGCTTGAGCACGCCTTCATCGAGGCCGCCTGCGATCAGATAATCGTCGAGTGCGCGTTCGTCCTTCAGGTACTGCTCGGATTTGCCCTTCATCACTTTGTAAAGCGGCGGCTGCGCGATGAAGAGATGACCGTTCTCGATCAATTCCGGCATCTGGCGGAAGAAGAACGTGAGCAGGAGCGTGCGGATATGCGCGCCGTCCACGTCAGCGTCCGTCATGATGATGATCTTGTGATAGCGCAGTTTCGCGACATCGAAGTCTTCGCGGCCGATGCCGGTGCCGAGCGCGGTGATCAATGTTCCGATCTGCTCGGACGTCAGCATCTTGTCGAGACGGGCGCGCTCGACGTTGAGAATTTTGCCGCGCAGCGGCAGCACCGCCTGAAACTTCCGATCGCGGCCCTGCTTGGCGGAGCCGCCTGCCGAGTCACCCTCGACGATGAAGAGTTCGGATTTCGCGGGATCGCGTTCCTGACAGTCGGCGAGCTTGCCGGGGAGCGAAGCGATATCGAGCGCGCCCTTGCGGCGCGTCAGCTCGCGCGCCTTGCGCGCAGCTTCGCGCGCGGAGGCCGCTTCCACGACCTTGCCGACAACGGCCTTGGCTTCCTGCGGACGCTTTTCGAGCCAGCCCTGCAAAGCGTCGCTCACGATCGTTTCCACGATCGGGCGCACTTCGGAGGAGACGAGCTTGTCCTTGGTCTGCGAGGAGAATTTCGGATCGGGCACCTTGACCGAGAGCACCGCGGTCAGCCCTTCGCGGCAATCTTCACCGGAAAGGGAGACTTTCGCTTTTCCGGCAATGCCGGAATTCTCGGCGTAGTTGATGACCTGCCGCGTGAGTGCGGCGGCGAAGCCGGTGAAGTGCGTGCCGCGGTCGCGCTGCGGAATGTTGTTGGTGAAGCAGAGCACCGCCTCGTGATAGCTGTCGTTCCACGAGATCGCGCATTCGACGCCGACGCCGTTCTGCTCGCCCTTGATCATCACCGGCTGCGACACCAGCGACTGCTTGTTACGGTCGATGAATTTCACGAAGGCTTCGACGCCGCCCTCGTACATCATCTCCTCGACCTTCGGCTCGGGGCCGCGCAGGTCGGAGAGCAAAATGCGCACGCCGGAATTGAGGAAGGCGAGCTCCCGCAGGCGATGCTCCAGCGTCGCGAAATCGAACTCGATCTTCGAGAAGGTTTCCTTGCTCGGCAGGAAGGTGACTTTCGTGCCTTTCTTGCCGGCGGCATCGCCCATGAGTTTGAGCGGCGCCTCTGCATCGCCATGCTTGAAACGCATGAAGTGTTCTTTGCCGCCGCGCCAGATCGTGAGGTCGAGAAATTCCGAAAGCGCGTTGACGACAGACACGCCGACGCCATGCAGGCCGCCGGAAACCTTGTAAGAATCCTGGTTGAATTTTCCGCCCGCATGCAATTGCGTCATGATGACTTCGGCGGCGGAAACGCCTTCTTCTTTATGAATGTCGGTCGGAATGCCGCGGCCGTTGTCGGTCACGGTGCAGGAGCCGTCGGCATTGAGCGAAACGGTGACTTCGGTCGCGTGGCCCGCGAGCGCTTCGTCGATCGCGTTATCGACGACTTCGTAGACCATATGGTGCAGGCCCGATCCGTCATCGGTGTCACCGATATACATACCGGGACGCTTGCGGACCGCGTCCAGCCCCTTGAGAACCTGAATCGAATCCGCGCCGTATTCGGCGGGTGCGTTGCTGCCGGCAGCCTTGGCCATGTTGGGGATTTTCCGTCGCGATTCGAAGCTGAATTTGAGCGTCCAAATTTACCCTATATGGGGTGCTGAAAGCTGCGAAAAAATAGCCCGGAAGCGAGGTTTTAGCCTCGCGCAAGCCTTTGAATTAGCAGACGAATTTGAAGCGAATCAGGGCGAAAAACGCCCCTGCCCTAAAGCGCGCGAAATGCAGCGTTCGGAGCGGGATTTTTTGGCAGATCGGCGGCCCGTTTCAGCGCTCGCGAACCACCTCGCCGGGTGTCACGCGAAAGCGGACGGCGGAAGCATCAAGTGCGGCAAACGCGCTTTCGTCGACACCGGTCACCAGCACCTGCGCGCCAAGTTTTTCGAGCGCACTGAAGAGTGCCGCGCGCCGCTCGGCGTCGAGGAAAGCCGCGACATCGTCGAGGAGCACGATCGGCGCAAAGCCGTGCATCGAGGTAACAAGGCGCGCATGCGAGAGAATGAGACCGACCAGAAGCGCCTTGCGCTCGCCGGTCGAGGCTCGCGCCGCTTCAATCGCCTTCTCCTGATGCAGCACGATCAGATCCGAACGGTGCGGTCCTTCCAGTGTACGGCCCGCGGCGCGGTCACGCGGGCGGACGTCGCGCAATTTCTCGCGATAACGCTCTTCGACTTCGGTCGCGCTTTCGATCTCGAGCGAGCGCTCGATCTCGCCATCGAGCGCGATCTGCGCGGTCGGGAAGCCGGATTCCAGATCGCGGTTCGCTTCGATTTGCCCTGCCAACCGCTTCACGGTTTCGGCACGCGCAGCGGCGACCGCAATCGCTAATTCGGCGACCTCATGCTCGATTGCATCCATCCATTTGGAATCGAAATTCTGCTCTTCCAGCAAGCGATTGCGGGAGCGCAGCGCGCGATCGAGACCCGATACACGCGCGCTATGCTCAGCATCGATCGCAAGCACGAGCCGGTCCAGAAATCTTCTGCGCTCGCTCGCGGGACCCAGAAACAGCCCGTCCATTTCCGGCGTGAGCCAGATCACGCGCAGGTGCTCGGCAAATGCGGTCGCGGAAGATACCGGTTCGCGGTCGATGCGCGACTTGCGCTGCGGGTTTTCATCCCCAGCGGCGCTTCGATCCCGGTACCGAGCGCGGCCTCGCCCATGGCCCCGTCGATTTCAGCCGCCACCGCCCAGGAGCCATCGCCTTCGGTCGCCGCAACATCTTCCACGGTCGCGCGGCGCAAGCCGCGGCCGGGCGTCAGAAACGAAACTGCCTCCAGGATATTGGTCTTGCCCGCGCCATTCGCGCCGAGAAAAAGCGCCGTGCGGCCCTCAAGATCGAGCGCCGCCTGCCGGTAGGAACGGAAGTTCGAGAGTTTGAGGGTGATGATACGGGCGTGCGGGATCACGTCGGTTTGCGCGGCAGAAAACCCGCTCACACCCGCATCGGCATCAGCACATACAGCGCGCCAGCCGTTTCCATGTCTTCGAGGAGCGTGGGCGAGCCGGGATCGGCCAGCTTCAGCCGCGCCTTTTCACCCTCGATCTGCTGAAGAATGTCGAGGAGGTAGCGGCCGTTGAAGCCGATATCGAGCGCTTCGGAACCGTATTCGACTTCGAGTTCTTCGGTGGCCGAGCCCGAATCCGGATTGATCACCGAGAGCGTAAGCCTGCCGTCGGTCAGCGCCAGCTTCACGGCGCGTCCGCGCTCGCTCGACACCGTCGAGACGCGGTCCACCGCCGACATGAATTCGTTCTTATCGACCACGAGCGACTTGTCGTTCCCCGCTGGAATGACGCGCCCGTAATCCGGGAAGGTGCCGTCGATCAGCTTCGACGTCAGCACGGCATTGCCGAGCGAGAAGCGGATTTTGGTCGCAGACAGCTCGACCTTCACCTCTTCGCCGGCGTCGTCGATCAGGCGCTGCACTTCGGCGACGGTTTTGCGCGGCACGATGATGCCGGGCATGCCTTTCGCACCCTTGGGTGCCGCGATCTCGGCTTGTGCGAGGCGATGACCGTCGGTCGCGACAGCGCGCAGCTTCTCGCCGCCCGCATCGATCGTGTGCAGATAAATTCCATTGAGGTAATAGCGCGTCTCTTCGGTCGAGATCGCGAATTGCGTGCGGTCGATCAGGCGCTTGAGATCGGCGGCCGCGATATTGAAGCTGTGCGTCATCTCGCCGACGGCGAGATCCGGGAAATCGGTTTCCGGCAGAGCCTGCAACGTGAACTTCGAGCGGCCGGCACGCACCTGCAGCTGCGTGCCGTCGGCGGCGCTCTGCAACTCGACTTGCGCGCCTTCGGGGAGCTTGCGCACGATGTCGTGGATCATATGCGCGGGCACGGTAGTGGAGCCGGTCGCTTGCCTTCGCCGGGCGCGGTCTCGACGATTTCAAGATCGAGATCGGTGGCTTTGAGTTCCACGCTCGATTTGCCGGCGCGCAAAAGAACATTCGCGAGAATCGGGATCGTGTTCCTGCGCTCGACCACGCGGTGGACGTGGGCGAGAGATTTCGCGAGTTGCGCGCGTTCGATCGTGACTTTCATGGAAAGTAACCCGGAATAGACAGCTTCGGAGACTATTCCGGCGGCGCGCCGGCCCGCGAACGGACCGCCGGACGCCGCCGGGAATGTCACATTAAGGCTCGCAGCCGGAGGCGCAAGCCTCCTATTCCATCAACATTCTCTTGAGGACATCGACCTCTTCGGCCAACACCTTGTCGCCCTGAACGAGGCCCTCAATCTTGCGGACGGCATGGAGAACCGTGGTGTGGTCGCGGCCGCCGAAGCGGCGCCCGATTTCGGGGAGCGAGCGCAGGGTCAGGACCTTTGCCAGATACATCGCGATCTGGCGCGGGCGAACCACATTCGCGGTACGGCGCGAAGACAAAAGGTCGGCGCGGGTGACGTTATAATGCTTCGAAACCACACGCAGGATGTCTTCGACACGGATGCGGCGCGGGTCGGTCGGACGCACGAGATCGCGGATCACTTCGTCGGCGAGTTCGGTGGTCACGGCCTTCTTGTAGAACTGGCTGTGGTGCATGAGGCGCGTTACGGCAGCCTCAAGATCGCGGCCCGATTGCGTCACCTGCGCCGCGACATGTGCGAGCACGGGCATCGGCACATCGAAGCGGGAGTCTTCGGCTTTCAGAAGCGCCGTGCGCGCGATCAGGATGCTGAGGCGAAGCTCTTCATCCATTGCGCCGACTTCGACGGTCAATCCTCCGCCGAGACGCGAGCGCACACGCTCTTCGAGATTTTCGAGCTCCACCGGCGGCCGGTCGGCGGCAACGACGACCTGACGGCCAGCGTCGGTCAGCGCGTTCAGCGTGTGGCAGAATTCCTGCTGCACCGCGCGGCCTTGCAAAAATTGCAGATCGTCGATGATGAGCGCGTCGATCCCGCGCAGCGCTTCCTTGAACGCAATCGCCGACTGGTTCTTCAGCGCAGCGACGAAGCCATACATGAATTTCTCGGCGGTGAGATAAACCGCGCGCTTGCCTTGCGCGTCATACGCGTGCGCGATCGCCTGCAACAGATGCGTTTTGCCGAGGCCCACCGACGCGTGGATATAGAGCGGGTTGAAGCGCGGCGTGCCGTTCGCGTTGGTGCCAGCTTCGATGATCTGCTTCGCCGCGGCGTGCGCAAGGCCGTTCTGCTTGCCGACGATGAAAGTCGCAAACGTCATGCGCGGGTCAAGCGGCGAACCGACCGGACCATCGGCACGGACATTGCCGGTGCCACGCATCACCGCGCGCTTGCCGAAGCGGTCGCTTTCCGGGTTCGCCAGCACCGCCGCCACCGTCTTCTCGCCCGCGACCTGCGTGCGCATGACCGCGGTACGGACAATGAGTTCGATCTTTTCAAAGCCGGGAACCTGTGTCTGCCAGTGGCCTTTCAGGCGCTGGAAGTGATGTTCCTCGATCCAGGATTTCAGGAAGCGGGTTGGCACCGAAAGCCGGGCATTGCTGCCGTCGCAGCTGACGAGCTGCAAGCTCGCGAACCAGCTCGTATAGGTTTCTTCGCCGAGTTCGGCGCGCAGCTTCTTGCGGATGCGATCCCATCGGGCGGCAAAAGCGTCGGCGCCGCGTCGTGGTCGCGTCGGGATCGGAGTTTTTCTTCGGAACGTTCATCTTTCGCTCCACCTCCATTGGTGACGGCTTCCGCTTCCGGCGCGAGAAGCGCGCCCGGGAATGCATTGCCGAAATTTCAGGAAGAGGATCGGCAGGCATAAAGCGGCGTCAGATTTGCCGCGAACATCGCGATCGGGGACTCGAGCAGGACGGCGCCCTGACGCGAATAGAGATATTTTCGTTCGAAAAAACCCGAAATTCATTTTCATTGCCGCCCCGCTCGGCACGCGGTAGATCCCGCGCTGCTAATTTCTCATCCTTTCTCCGGCGCAAGCGCCGGAGACCTATTTGGTCTGCCGTCATCACAGCCCGCTTCATACTTCGGGCACTGTTGCGGGATGACTACTCGCGTTCTTCGAGACAAAAAATTCCCCACCTCAAAAAATTGAGTGCGACAAGTCAGAACCCTGAAGCTGATGCCCCGGACAACTGCGGAAGACAAAGTGACGATAGCAGCGCCATCATCGCGCGCAATAAACTTTTCGGATGTTTTTGCGCACACGCTGCCGCACACGCGTAGCGGAAGATCGTTCGCAGCTGCGGGGCGCGCTGCAAAGCGCTGACTCTTCTAGCAGAATCGTAATGTGACAAAGATCCGGAGATAACGGTTCGACAACGGAACGATGAAACGATTTTTTTGCGCCGCACCGCGCACAAAAACAGAATTTCCAACTCCAAGACTTTGCTTACTAGGCAAGGTTTTGTGAATCATCGCGTTTTTCGTTCAAGTAGTTTGACGTAGACTCGCAGCAAATCTGTTCAAAAAATCTTCGCGATGCGAAAATCAAAACCGCGAAAAAGCCCGGCGCAAGGCCGGGCTTTTCGAAAATTATAGAATGATTCCAGCGGCGCGTTAGCCGAGCTTCTTTACGCGCGCGGACAAACGCGAAACCGTGCGCGAAGCGGTGTTGCGATGGATCACGCCGGTCTGTGCAGCGCGCACGATCGCGGGCTCAGCCGCTTTCAACGCATCGCGTGCTATCTTGGCGTCACCGCCGGTAATCGCCTCTTCGACCTTGCGCACGAGTGTGCGCATGCGCGAGCGGCGGTTGATGTTGATCGCAGTGCGGCGGGCGATTTTGCGCGACGCTTTTTTCGCAGAAGTCGTATTGGCCATGCAGCCTGTACCGTAGGTTTAGTTGTTCGACAGCCGAAAGCAGCGGCAAAGGCCAGCCCCTCTCGGAGGGCGTTCCTATAGGCGGGCGCTCCAGCCCCGTCAATCAAAGAATGAGGGCGGGAATCGCTATATTTTACCGGTGCTTGAAAGCCGGGCGCGCGCTTCTCGACGAAGGCTTTCATGCCTTCCTTCTGGTCGTGGGTACCGAATAGCGACTGGAAGACGCGCCGCTCGAAGCGGATGCCTTCGGCAAGCGTCATCTCAAACGCGCGGTTTACGCTTTCCTTCGCCGCCATGACCGCAGGCAAGGACATGCGCGGCAATGACTTCGGCGATCTTCAGCGCTTCCTTCTGCAGGTCGGCGAGCGGCACGATGCGGGCAACGAGGCCGGCGCGCTCGGCTTCCTCCGCACCCATCATGCGGCCCGTGAGGACAAGGTCCATCGCCTTCGCCTTGCCGACCGCCTGCGTGAGCCGCTGGGTGCCGCCGGTGCAACCGCCGCGATCATCGGCTTCCTGAAACGGCCGACACGATCCCAGGCGGTGATGAAATCATCGACATAGGTCGAGGGGAACTGCAGCGGCTCCATTTCCTTGATGTCGGCGCCGGCGGCGAAGGCCTTCTCCGATCCGGTGACAAGCACGCAGCCGATATTGGCGTCGTGCTCCCAGGCGTCGAGTGCCGCGCATATTTCGGTGACGATCTTCGCATTCAGCGCATTCAGCGCCTTCGGGCGGTTCAGGGTGATGACGCCAACGCGGCCTTTGGTTTCGACCAGGATCGTTTCATACGCCATGACATTCCTCCGTTGCAGGTCTTTGCTAACCAAGCTGGCGTGCGCCGGCAATCTCAGCGCTGACAGACCGGACAATAATAGGTCGAGCGGGCATTCTGCACGATCGCCTTGATGGTCCCTTTGCAGCCGCGGGTCGGACACCTGACCCCTTCGCGATCATAGACCCGGAAGCGATGCTGAAACATGCCGAGTTCTCCATCGGTCTTCCTGTGATCCCGAAGCGAGGACCCGCCCGCCTCGATCGCGGCGGCGATCACCTTCCTGATCGCGGGACCAGGCGCTTTGCGGCGTCCGCCGGAGCGCCCTTTTTGTCCGCGAGCACGCCAGCGGGCTTCTTCGGAGAAAGATGCGCAAGATGCAGCGCCTCCGAGACATATATATTGCCAAGGCCGGCCACGATCCGCTGGTCCAGCAGCGCGGCTTTCAGGCTGGTTTTACGGCCCGCGCATTTTTGCGCGAGATAGTCCGCGCTTAGTTCCTCGCCGAGCGGCTCCGGCCCCAGGCCCCTAAACAGCGGATGATCGGCAAGCTTCGCCGTATCGCCCATCAGCATCGCGCCGAAACGGCGCGGGTCATTATAGGTAACCGTCGCGCGCGGACTCATGTGAAAGACGACGTGATCGTGGTTCGACGCCACAGAGCGCGGATACATGAACTCGCCGGGCGAGGTTTCCTCGTTGCCGAGCAGCACCCGAAACGAGCCCGACATCCCGAGGTGCATGATCAGCGTTTCATCCCGGTCGAGATCGGCGAGCAGATATTTCGCGCGGCGGCGCAGGCGCTCGATCCTGCGGCCCTTCATGCGCTCGGCGAAATGCTCCGGAAACGGCCAGCGCAAATCGGCGCGCCGCGCCTCGAGGCGCTCGACGAGCGCGCCTTCCATCACCGGCGCAAGGCCACGCCGCACAGTTTCGACTTCCGGTAATTCGGTAACGCTGTTTTCTTCAGATTTTGTCATGTGATAGCGAAAGCGCAGGGCCCGCGCTATGGTCCGGCGCATCCTACGGAACATCATGACCGCCCAAGAGAATTCGACCCATTTCGGCTACCGCGACGTGCCGCTGATCGAGAAGCAGCGCATGGTCGATGACGTCTTTCATTCGGTCGCGGGCCGCTATGACCTGATGAACGACCTGATGTCGGTGGGCATGCACCGCGCCTGGAAGGATGCGCTTATTTCCAAGCTGCGTCCGCCGCTCACCGCGCAGGCATTCCATGTGCTCGATGTCGCGGGCGGCACGGGCGACATCGCATTTCGCATTGTGGCCGCCGGCGGCAGCGGCATCGAAGTCACGGTCGCGGACATCAACGGCGACATGCTGACGGTCGGGCGCGAGCGCGCCGAAACGCGCGGCATCGATCACGTCGTACACTTTGCCGAAGTGAACGCGGAATCGCTTAGCTTCCCGGACAAGCATTTCGACGCCGTCACCATTGCTTTCGGGATTCGCAACGTGCCGCGTATTCCGGTCGCGCTGAGGAAGATGTTCCGGGTCCTGAAGACCGGCGGGCAGTTCTTCTGCCTCGAATTTTCCAATGTCGATCTGCCGGGGCTGGACGCGATTTATGACGCCTATTCCTTCCGCGCGATTCCGGAAATCGGGCGTCTCGTCACTGGCGACCGCGAGGCCTATCAGTATCTCGTGGAATCGATCCGGAAGTTTCCCGACCGCGATGCCTTCTCGAAATTGATGGTTGAAGCCGGGTTCTCGCGCGTGCAAGCAACGCCGATGAGCGGCGGCATCGTCGCGCTGCATTCGGGCTGGAAGCTTTGAACTTGTTCTCTTCTCTCGTGCATTTTTCCCGTCTTGCCCGCGCGGGCTTCGTGTTCGCGCGCGAAGGCGTGCTTGCGCTGATCGACCCAGTGATGTTGCCGCCGGGGGCAGCCCCGCTCGTCCGCATCGCCAGGCTGCTCGAGCGGCGCGACGCCGGATCGAACGCGGTCAGGCTCGCGAAAGCGCTGACCCAGCTCGGGCCTTCATATGTGAAGCTCGGACAGTTTCTGGCGACCCGGCCGGATGTTGTCGGCGCCCAGATTTCGCGCGATCTGGAGACGCTGCAAGACAAGATGCCGCCGTTCGAGCAGGACGTCGCGGAGAAGATCATCGCCGACGCGTTCGGTAAGCCGGTATCCGAGCTGTTCGTTTCTTTTGGCGCACCGGTCGCGGCCGCCTCGATTGCGCAGGTGCACCGCGCGGAGTTGCTGAAAGACGGCGAAAAGATTCCCGTCGCGGTGAAGGTGTTGCGTCCCGGAATCGAAGCGCGATTCCGGCGCGATCTGGAAACCTTCTTCTTCGCCGCCCGCATGGCGGAGGCGCGCGATCCCGAAGCGCGGCGCCTTCGTCTGGTCGCGACCGTCGAGACCCTCGCACGCTCAATGACGATGGAGCTGGATCTTCGCCTTGAAGCGGCAGCGCTGTCGGAGCTTGCCGAAAACACGAAAGACGATCCTGATTTTCGCGTCCCTCAAATCGAGTGGGATCGAACCGCGCATAAAGTACTAACCACGCAATGGATCGATGGCATTCCGCTGAATGACCGCGAGCGGCTACGCGCGGAAGGCCACGATTTCGTGCGGCTTTCGAAAGTCATCATCCAGAGCTTTCTGCGGCAGGCGATCCGGGACGGTTTTTTTCATGCCGATATGCATCCCGGCAATCTCTTCATCGACGCGAGCGGCAATCTCGTCGCGGTCGATTTCGGCATCATGGGCCGCCTCGGCTTGAAAGAGCGGCGCTTCCTCGCGGAAATCCTATACGGCTTCATCACCAAGAACTGGTACCGCACCGCCGAGATTCATTTCGAAGCGGGCTACGTGCCTCCGCATCACTCCATCGAGGACTTTGCGCAAGCGATCCGCGCGATCGGCGAGCCGATCCACGACCGGCCCGCACATGAAATCTCGATGGCAAAGCTGCTGACGCTTCTCTTCGAGGTCACTTCGCTATTCGACATGCGCACGCGGCCCGAGCTGCTGCTGCTGCAAAAGACAATGGTCGTCGTCGAAGGCGTTGCACGCACGCTCGACCCCGAGCTCGACATGTGGACCACGGCCGAACCCGTGGTGCGCGACTGGATCGAGCGTCACCTCGGCCCCATCGGCCGCATCGAAAATGCCGCGAGCGAACTTTCCGGCATCGCGCGTCTCGTTGGCGACGCACCACAATTGATGACGCGTGCGTCGGCCGCCTTCGAGCGCTTCGACGAACAGACCCGCGCAGGTCTGGTGCTTGCGCCCGAAACCGTCGAGGCGATCGGCCGGGCGGAAGCCAAACGCTGGCGCTGGGCTACGCTCGCGCTCTGGGTCATCGCCGGGCTCTTCGCGATCTGGCTGTTCGGCTAGTCCGTTCTCTTATTAACGCTGTTTCACCGGGCAATTGGCAGCGCCGTGATCCCATGCAATTATACAGACGGTTTCTGATAATTGGTCCGGTTTTCCGAAGCTGGCCCGGAGTTTTGCGTAAGTCATGTCCCTTGTAAGGATGCCGCTTCAAGGCAAAAAAATACTGCTCGTCATCGCCGGCGGAATCGCGGCTTACAAAAGCCTCGACCTGATCCGGCGTTTGCGCGAGCGCGGCGCCAACGTGCGCGTGATCATGACGCGCGCGGCGCAGGAATTCGTAACCCCGCTCGCAGTCGGCGCGGTCGCGGGCGAACGTCCCTTCACCGAGCTGTTCGATCTTTCCGCCGAATTCGACATCGGCCATATCCGGCTCGCACGCGAGCCCGATCTCGTTGTGGTCGCGCCTGCCACCGCCGACCTGATGGCGAAGATGGTGCAAGGACGTGCCGACGATCTTGCCTCCACTGTTCTGCTCGCCACCGAACGACGCATTCTCCTGGCGCCTGCGATGAACCCCGCGATGTGGATGAACGCAGCCACGCGCCGGAATTTCGAGCGGCTGCAAGCCGACGGCATCGCTTTCATCGGCCCCGAAGCCGGCGAGATGGCGGAAAGCGGCGAGCGCGGTGTCGGCCGCATGAGCGAGCCGCTGGCAATCGTCGCAGCGGTTGAGAAAAACTTGTTCGGGCTACCCACGCGAGACGCGCTTTCCGGGAAAAAGATTCTCGTCACCTCCGGTCCCACGCGCGAGCCAATCGATCCGGTGCGCTACATCTCCAATCACTCGTCGGGAAAGCAAGGCCACGCCCTTGCGCGCATGGCGGCGCAAGCAGGTGCCGAGGTCGTGCTTGTCTCCGGTCCGGTTGCGCTTCCCGATCCTTCCGGCGTGAAAACGATTCATGTCGAGACCGCCGAGGAGATGCTGAACGCATCCGAGAATGCGCTGCCCGCCGACGCGGCAATTTTCGCAGCTGCCGTCGCCGATTGGCGCGTTTCGAAGGAAGCCGCGCAGAAAATGAAAAAGCAGGAAGGTAAGCTCCCTTCCCTTTCCTTCGCGGAGAACCCGGACATTCTTGCGACTATCTCGCGGCACTCGAATCTGCGTCCGCGGCTCGTGATCGGCTTTGCCGCCGAGACCGAAAACCTGATCGATAACGCCCGCGTCAAGCTCAACCGGAAAGGCTGCGACTGGATCGTTGCGAATGACGTCTCCACCGGCACTTCCACCTTCGGCGGCACGTCGAACGAAGTGCATATCGTGACGGCGACCGGGGTCGAATCCCTGGCCCAGGCAAAGCAAGGAAGCGGTGGCGGCAAGCCTCGTGAGAAAAATTGCAGCAACTTTGGGCGGCACAAGATGAGCGCTGTTTCTTTCACGCGCCTCGATCACGGCAAGGATCTTCCGGCGCCCGAATATGCGACCGCGGGCGCCGCCGGCATGGATCTCGTCGCCGCCGTTCCAGCAAGCGAGCCTTTGCAACTGCTTCCGGGAGGACGCGCAGCCGTGCCGACCGGATTGATCTTTGCGATTCCCGAAGGTTTCGAAGGTCAGGTACGCCCGCGCTCGGGGCTTGCACTCAAGAACGGCATCACGGTTCTGAACGCGCCGGGCACAATCGATTCCGATTATCGCGGCGAAGTAAAAGTTATTCTCGCCAACATGAGCGACGAGGCCTTCGAGATTTCACGCGGCATGCGCATCGCGCAAATCGTGTTCGCGCGCGTCGAGCAAATAAAACTACAAGAAGTGCAATCGTTGGACGAAACCGCGCGCGGCAGCGGCGGCTTCGGCTCCACCGGCGTTCAGTCTTCACGGAAGAGTGCATGAGTCATGGCCCGTTTATCCGAAAAAAGCTTGCTTGCGGTCGCGGCTGTTGTCGACGTTGCCATTCACTCGCGCGGCATGCCGGTTGCGGCGAAAGCGCTGGCAGAGCGGCATAACCTGCCGCCGCGGCATCTCGAGCCGGTGTTGCAAGCGCTGGTGCACGCTGGAATTTTGAAAGGCGTGCGTGGCCCGCGCGGTGGCTATGAGCTTGCGCGTGAGCGCAGACGCATTTCGGTCGCGGAGATTTCGCAGGTCGCGGAAAGCTCTGAGGTTGCAGGCAAGAGCAAGAAGCCCACGGTTGTCGCCAATGTGATCGCGCCGGCGCTGGCCAACGCCGAGCGTGCTTTCGAAGCCGCGCTCTCCGAGATTACCGTCGATGCGCTCTGCCGTGACGCCGAACGCGAGGGAATCGCTGAAAATCCGGCTCGCGCTGATTTTAACATATAATTCCTGTTATTATTTCTCTTTATCGACTTTAGAACGTGAATATGCTACGCCGCGCCATCAGATAATGAACGCGTGTGGAGCGAAGCATGGCAAAACCGGGCCGCGGTAAAATCTTCAACTCGATCACGGAAACGATCGGCGATACGCCGCTGGTTAAACTCAAGCGGTTGCCGGAATCGCGCGGGATCAAGGCGAACATTCTCGCCAAGCTCGAATTCTTTAATCCGATCGCGTCGGTGAAAGACCGCATCGGCGTCGCGATGATCGACGCGATGGAAAAAGCCGGCGTGTTGAAGCGAGACACCGTGCTGGTCGAGCCGACGTCCGGCAATACCGGCATCGCGCTCGCGTTCGTCGCCGCCGCACGCGGCTACCGGTTGATCCTCGTAATGCCCGAATCGATGTCGCTCGAGCGGCGCAAGATGCTGTCGCTGCTCGGCGCCGAACTCGTGCTTACCGAGGCCGCGCAGGGCATGCGCGGCGCAGTCGGTAAGGCCGAGGAGATCGTCGCGCAGCTCAAGAACGCGGTCATGCCGCAACAGTTTCGCAACCTTGCGAACCCGAAGATTCACCGCGAAACCACGGCGGAAGAAATCTGGAACGACACCGGCGGCGAGATCGACGCCTTCGTGTCCGGCGTCGGCACCGGCGGCACGATTACCGGCGTCGGCCAGGCGCTGAAGTCGCGCAGAAAATCGCTTAAAATTTTCGCGGTAGAGCCCGAGGACAGCCCGGTACTTTCCGGCGGTCAACCCGGACCGCACAAGATCCAAGACATCGGCGCGGGCTTCATTCCCGAAGTGCTCGACAGAAGCGTCATCGACGAAGTTGTCACCGTCGGAAACCAGACTGCGTTCGAAACTGCGCGGGCGCTGGCAAGGCTCGACGGCATTCCGGGCGGCATTTCTTCGGGGGCCGCGGTCGCAGCCGCGCTCGAAATCGGCGCACGGCCCGACTACGCCGGCAAGAATATCGTGGTGATCGTGCCAAGCTTCGCCGAGCGCTATCTCTCGACCGCGCTGTTCGAAGGGCTTTAGCGGCGAAAGCCCTTCTTTCCGAACTCCTCCGGGGGGTAGAGTGGCCTGATTCGTGGCCGCGGCGGCCGCGACCGCGGCCCCGCCTCTCGCGGGATACCGCGCCAAAGAGGGCGAAAAAAGCGGCAATGCCGGAGGCGGCGGACACCGGCACATCGCTCCATAGAGCGACCCGGCAAAAAAAATGCGCGGCTGCGTTGGGCTTCGCGCTCGCGTTCTTGCTTGCTTTGGTGCAACCGCTGTCGGCCGAGCCCACGCTGGTCGAGCGCCTGATCGATTTGGGGCAAGCGTTGAGCCGGCAGGAAGTGACCTCGCTGACGCTCACGCTCGGCGTTCTTCTCTTCGCAGTGGTGACGGCCATCGCGCTGCTGCGCTCGCGCACCAAAGCCGCGCATGAGCGCACGGAAGCGCGGCGCGAGATCGCGCGGCTTCGCGCGGAAGCCGATCGCATGACGGCGCTGCTGCTTTCCGAACCGCAGGTCGTCGTGATCTGGCGCAGCCTTACCGCCGAACCCGCGGTGCTCGGCGATGTCGCCACCATCAGCGGGCTCGACTCGCCGCGCAGAATTCTCGCGTTCGGCTCCTGGCTCGGCGCCGAACCGGCGAGCGCAATGGACGCGGCGGTCGATGCGCTTCGGCGTCGCGGCAAGGCGTTCGGCTTTGCCATTCTGACCCCGCGCGGAAAACATATCGAAGCCGAAGGCAGGCCGGTCGGCGGCGTCGCAGTATTGCGCCTGCGCGACGTGACCGGCGCCAAACGCGACCACGCCGCCGTGGCCTCGAAACACAAACAGCTCGAGGATGAGATCGAGCTGGTGCGCAATCTGCTCGAACTGATGCCCGCGCCGATCTGGATCCGCGACGTGGACGGCAAGCTCGTGTTCGCAAACCGGGCTTATGCGGCAGCCGTCGAAGTCTCCGATCCGGATGAAGCGACTGCGCGCAATCTGGAACTCCTCGATCAGCCGGTTCGCGCCGAAGCGGCGCGTGCGCGCGAACAGAATGCCGCTTTCCATCGCCGCGTCGGCGCGATCGTCGCGGGGAAACGCCGCACGCTTGAAGTATTCGAGGCAGGCTCGAAACGCGGTGCCGCCGGAATTGCGCTCGACGTCACCGAAGCGGAGATCGCGCGCAGCGAAATCGCGCGGATCAACGAAGCGCACCGCGGCACGCTCGACCAGATGCCGACCGCGGTCGCGATCTTCGGCTCCGACCGGCGCTTGAATTTCTACAACAACGCCTATCTTGCCTTGTTCAAGCTCGACGAGACCTTCCTGGACGAAATGCCCGACGATTCCATGGTGCTCGATAAGCTGCGCGCGCAACGCTGCCTTCCCGAGACGAGCGACTTCCGTGCTTTCAAAGCGCAACTGCACGAAGCCTACGCCGCCATCGAACCCAAGCATACGATGTGGCATCTCGCGGACGGGCGCTCGCTGCGGCTTGCAATCAGCCCTAACGCGCAAGGCGGGGTGACGTATCTCTTCGACGACGTATCCGAAGGTTATGCGCTCGCGAGCCGCTTCTCTTCGCTGGAGAACACGCAGGACGAAACACTCGACGCACTGGCCGAAGCGGTCGCCGTGTTTGGCATCGACGGCCGCCTGCATTTGCATAACCGCGCGTTTCAGAATCTATGGCGGTTTTCCGACGTCGACCTTGCCGACAAGCCGCCGGTCGATGCGATCCGCCGCCTGTGCCGCGCGATCGAACCCGCGAGCAACGAGGTCTGGACCGAGATCGAACGCGCCGTCACTTCATCCAGCGAGCGCCTGCCGTTGTCGCGGCGGCTGGAGTTAACGGACAAGAGAAGCTTCGACACCGCGATCGTGCCGCTGCCGGATGGCGGCAACCTTCTCACCTTCCGCGATGTCAGCGACACGGTGCGCGCGGAGAGAATTCTGCGCGAGCGCAATGCCGCGCTGATTGCAGCCGACGCGATCCGCGATACGGTGATCCGCTACATCTCGCACGACCTGCGCTCGCCCTTGAACAATATTTCCGGCTACACGCAGTTTCTCGGCACGGCGGAGGCCGGACCCCTCACCGAGAAACAGCGCGAATATCTCAGCCACGTATCCGCTTCCAGCGCGGAACTGCTTTCCATCATCGACGGATTGCAACTCGCGATTCTCGACGCCGGCGGCAAGAACATTCCGGCGGCGCAAGTCGAAATCCGGAAGCTTCTGGATGCGGTCGCCGCGAACACCAAAGAACGCCTCGCGGAAAAGCAGCTTTCGCTTGTCGTCGATGTATCGGCGGGGATCGGCAGCTTTGCTGCCGATGAAGCGCGCGTGCGGCAGGTGCTCGAGAATCTCGTCGCCAATGCAGCCGGACATTCGCGGCGCGGCGAAGTCATCGGTCTTTCCGTCGAGCGGCGGCAGCAGGCGATCCTGTTTCATGTCTCCGACAGAGGCCCCGGCATTCCGCGGGATGTGCAGGAGCGGCTGTTTCAGAACCTGGAAACGCTGCCGATCGATTCCACGCACCGCGGCAGCGGCCTCGGGCTATCGCTGGTACGCTCCGCGATGAAGCTGCAGGGCGGCGACGTGATGATCGACTCCGAGCCAAACCGGGGTACTGTCGTCACCTGTGTCTTTCCATTAACGCCGCCGGATACGAAGAACAGCCCAACAGCCACGACATGAACGTTCCGCAAAAAACCTGGGAGATCGTCGTACCCGATGAGACGGCGATCCGAGAGCTTGCGCGCGATCTGGCTTTTGCGCTTGCGCCCGGCGACGTGATCGCAATCGGCGGCGATCTCGGCGCGGGCAAGACCGCGCTCGCACGCGCGATCATCCGCACGCTTGCCGCGGACGAAAGTCTGGAAGTGCCGAGCCCGACCTTCACGCTGATGCAGGTTTATGAATTTGCCCGCTTTCCCGTCGTTCATGCCGACCTCTTCCGCATCAACACGCTCGCTGAGCTTTCCGAGTTGGGTTGGGAAGAGGCCTCGGTGGGCGCCGTTGTCTTGGTCGAATGGCCCGAGAAAGCAGGCCCGCTGCTGCAGGCCGAGCGCCTCGAAGTTCATCTCGATCTGGCGCCTGAGCTCGGGCCCGGGCATCGCCGCATCGCGCTGACCGGGATCGGCGGCTGGGCCGAGCGTCTCGCGCGGCTGCGCGCGGAGCATGCGTTGCTTGCCGCATCCGGCTACGGCAACGCTCGCCGCGCGCATATTCAGGGCGACGCCTCGACGCGAAGCTACGAGCGGATTTTTACCGACGAAGGCTCGGCGATTTTGATGAAGGCCCCTGCCGGCAAAGACGGGCCGCCGATCCGCCAGGGCCGCACCTATGGCGATATCGCAAAGCTCGCGCAGAACATGGAGCCCTTTGTCGCGCTTTCGCGCGGGCTTCGCGCGCGCGGATTTTCGGCGCCGGAAATTTACTCCGCCGATCTCACCAGCGGTCTTCTGCTGCTCGAAGATCTCGGCTCAACCGGATCGTCGAAGGCGAACCGCCGGTTCCGATCGAAGAACGCTACGCGGCGGCGATCGATGTGCTGGTCGCGTTGCATACGCAGGAGCTGCCGCCTTCGCTCCCGGTCGCCCCGCGCATCGAATATGCGATCCCGCGCTATGGCATCGATACTTTTTTAATCGAGGTAGAACTCCTGATCGATTGGTATCTGCCCCATCGCGGCACGAAACCGCTGGAAGCAACCTCGCGCGAAATCTTCCGCGCGCTCTGGCGCGAAGCCCTGATCGAACCGCTGAATCATCCGGCGACATGGGTATTGCGCGATTTTCATTCGCCGAACCTTTTATGGCTCGAGCGGCGCGAGGGCATCCAGCAGGTCGGGCTGTTGGATTTTCAGGACGCGCTGATCGGTCCCGCCGCCTATGACGTCGCGTCGCTCGCCATGGATGCACGCTGCACGGTCAGCGGAGAAACCGAGGTGCGGCTCCTGTCGCAATATGCGATCGGACGGCTGCGCGCGGATCCTTCGTTCGATCATGCGCAGTTCGCCGCGCATTACATGATCATGGGGGCGCAGCGCGCGACGAAAATTCTCGGGATTTTCGCGCGGCTCGACCGGCGTGACGGCAAGCCGCAATATCTGGGTCATATGCCGCGCGTATGGACTTATTTAATGCATGCGCTCGAGCATCCGTCGCTTGCCGCGATCAAAGGCTGGTACGCGACCAATGTTCCCCCGCCGCCCGGTGTCGATAAACTCGTACCCGAGGAGCCTGAGCTTCCGCTCGGCATTCCAGCCGCGACAAACGAGCAGTCCCCGCTTTGACCGCAACAGCGATCGATACGGCGATGGTGCTCGCCGCGGGCTTCGGCAAGCGCATGTTGCCGCTCACCCAATCCATGCCGAAGCCGATGGTGAAGGTCGATGGCGTGACCTTGATCGACCGCGTGCTCGACCGGCTCGCCCTAGCGGGCGCAAAACGCGCGGTCGTCAACGTGCATTATTGCGGCGGTGTCTTGATCGAACATTTGAAGGGCCGCCGGTCCCCGCGAATCGAAATCTCGGACGAGCGGGACGTGCTGCTCGATACCGGCGGCGGCGTGGTGCGCGCACTACCGATGCTCGGCGCGCGGCCGTTCTTTCTCGTCAATTCCGATTCGATCTGGATCGAAGGTACTTCGCCCAATCTCTCGCGGCTTGCTGCGGCGTATGACGAGTCGCGCATGGATGCGCTGCTGCTGCTTGCGCCGACTGCGGGCGCCCTCGGCTATGCCGGTGCCGGAGACTTCGCGATTGGCCCCGAAGGAAAACTCATAAAACGCGGAGAGCGTGAGACCGCGCCCTTCGTTTACGCCGGCGCGTCGATCCTGCATCCGCGGCTGTTCGCAGACGCCCCGCATGGTGCGTTTTCGCTGTTACGCTCCTTCGAGAAAGCAGAGGCACAAAGCCGGCTGTTCGGTTTGCAGCTCGACGGTATGTGGATGCATGTCGGCACGCCTGACGCGATTCGCGACGCAGAGGATGCTATTCGCAAAAGTAGCGAGTAATCTCGCTCTCTCATGAGCGCCAGCCCCCGCGTTTTCACGATTTCACCGAGCGCGCCGTTTTTGCGGACGCTTGCGCGCGGCATTCTCGATGGTGAAATTATCTCGGGATTTGCGCCGCGAAAGGCGCCGGAACTCCTTGCCACTGCCACGATCTACCTGCCGACGAGACGCGCCGCCCGCGCGCTATCGGAGATTTTTCTGGAAGAAACCGATTCCGCGAGCCTGCTCTTGCCGCGCATCGTGCCGCTCGGCGACGTCGACGAGGACGCTTTTGCTTTCGAGGCAGGAAGCGCGGAGCCGCTTGCACCCGCGATCACGGCGGGCGCGCGGCGACTTGCGCTCGCAAATCTGGTTCTGCGCTTCGCGGAAAAAGAAACGCCGCTGCTTCCCGCCTCGCCCGCAACCGCGATCGCGCTTGCCGACGAGCTTGCGCATCTGATCGACGACTTCATCACCGCGGGCTTGTCTTTCTCCGAGGCGCAAAAAGCGGTGCAAGGCGAGTTCGACGAATACTGGGATCGTTCACGCCGCTTTCTTTCGATCGTCGATGAAGGCTGGCGTCAATTTCTCGATGAACGCCGCGTGATGGATGCCGCCGAGCGGCGCGACACGCTGCTCGCGCGGGAAGCGGAGCGACTGGCAAAAGCCAGTACCGGGCCGGTGATCGCGGCTGGTTCGACCGGCACCTTGCCGAAAGTTGCGGAGTTGCTGCGCGTGATTGCAAATCTGGAACGCGGCGCGGTCGTGCTTCCGGGTCTCGACCAGGAACTCGGCGAACAAGCCTTCGCGCTGATCGGCGAAAAAGACGAGCCGATGCCCGGACACCCGCAGTTCGGCCTGAAGCGGCTGATCGAGAAAATCGGCATTGCGCGCGATGCCGTGAACCCGCTTGGGAAGACCGCTTTTCCCCTGCGCGAGAGCATTCTTTCGCTCGCCTTCCGGCCGCATGCCGAAGACGAAGAATCCGGCCGCCGGATTGCGCCGGAGCATGCACTCGAAGGCGTCACCATCATTGAAGCCACCGACGCACGCGAGGAAGCGCTTTCGATCGCGCTCGCGCTTCGCGAAGCGCTGCACGAAAACAAAACCGCAGCCCTCGTCACGCCGGACCGCGCGCTTGCGCGCCGCGTTCGCGCCGAATTGACGCGCTGGGAGATCGACATCGACGACTCTGCCGGGTTGCCGCTTGCTGACAGCGAGGCGGGCCGGCTTGCACGGCTTATCCTGATCGCGGCGGCGGAAGACACCGCGCCTTCGACGGTCCTTGCGCTGCTGCGGCACCCTTATCTGCGCGATCTGTTCGCGGCGGAGGATGTCGCGCGTTTCGAGATTGCCTGTCTTCGCGGGGTGCGGCCCGCCGGCGGCGTCAGTGCGCTTCCTGCCGCCGTCAATGCGCGGCGAGGGGAAAAGCATCACGGCAGCGATCAGCGTAGTCATTTCGAGGATGCGGATTGGGATCGTGCGGCGGATGTAGCGCGCAAGCTGTCGGAGTTTCTCGCGCCGCTGACCGCGCTCTCGCGCGGCGATTACGCAGTCGTGCAGTTTGCGGAAGCCCAGCTTGCTTCGGTCTCGGCAGCGCTCGCGGGACAGGTAACGGATGACGGCGAGGAAATCCTTACTGCAATCGAGGCGCTGATCGAAGCCGGACGCGATGCGCCCGCGATGACGCTCGCGGACTTTGCCAGAATCCTTTCCGGTCACGATCCGCGAATACACGCTGCGCCCGGCGCGCGCCGAGAACAAGCAGTTACGCATTCTCGGGCCGCTGGAAGCCCGCATGATTTCTGCCGATCGGATCGTGCTCGGTGGTTTGTGTGAAGGCATCTGGCCGCCGGACGCGCGCACCGATTCCTGGCTCAATCGTCCCATGCGCCAGGGCCTCGGTCTCGACTTACCCGAACGCCGGATCGGCCTTTCCGCGCATGACTTCGTGCAGGCCGCGAGCGCGGCTGAGCTTTTTCTCACGCGCGCGCGCAAGCAAAGCGGCGTCGAAACCATTGCATCGCGGTTCGTGCAGCGGTTAGCGGCAGTCGCCGGCGACAATGACTGGCTGGAAGCGACGGCGAATGGTGAGCGCTATCTTCGCTGGGCGCGCGCCCTGGAAGAAGCCGAACGCGAAGCGCCTGCCCAGCCGCCGCATCCCATGCCGCCCGTTAGCGCCCGCCCGCGCCGCTTCAGCATGAGCGACATGCGCGATCTCACGCGCGACCCCTATTCGATTTACGCGCGCAAGATTCTTCGTCTGCAAAAGCTGGACGCCATTGACGAAGAACCGGGCGCGGCCGACCGCGGCACGCTTCTGCACGACATTCTTTCAAGTTTCGCGGAGCAGCATCCGCGCGAATTACCCGCGTCCGCGCTCGACGATCTCATCGCAATCGGC
The DNA here is from genome assembly GCA_016713235.1 of Hyphomicrobiales bacterium. GTDB lineage: Bacteria > Pseudomonadota > Alphaproteobacteria > Rhizobiales > Xanthobacteraceae. The sequence continues at coordinate 645,609 of JADJPN010000001.1, forward strand.
CGCGAGGCGTTTGCGCCGATGGAAAGCTATCCTGCCGCGTTCGCGATCTGGTGGCCGCGCTTTGAGCGCGCGGCGAAGTGGTTCGTGGATGAGGAGCGCGAACGCCGTGGCAAAATTGCTGCGATCCATTCGGAGGTGAACGGTTCGCTGGAAATCGGAACGGGAGATGAGCGTTTCACGTTGACGGCGCGCGCGGACCGCGTCGAAGTCAATAAAGACGGTTCGATCGCCGTCCTCGATTTCAAAACCGGGACCTTGCCGACCTACAAGGAAGCGATTCTCGGGTTTGAGCCGCAATTGCTTCTCGAAGCCGCCATCGCGCGCGAGGGCGGCTTTGCCGGAATTCCACGCGACGCGAAGCTCGCAGCAGTCGGACCCATCAAGATTTCCGGCGGCCAGCCGCCCGGCGAATTCAAGCTTTTCGAACTTTCGAACCGCGGTGACTTCAAGGCGGTAAGCGAGCCCAGAAACATCGCGGGCGACGATCACCTCGATCTCGCGGCCGGCCATGCGCTCGACGGTGCGAGGAAGCTGCTCGAGAAATACGCGCAGGAGAAAACCGCGTATCCGTTCGCGCCGCGCGTGCAATGGCAGAAGGACTACAACGACTACGAACATCTCGCCCGCTTCATGGAATGGTCGGAAGGCGGCGAATGAACGAGAACGCCGCACAGCAATCGCCGCAGGCGCAGGCTTCCGATCCGCGCCAATCGGCCTGGGTCTCGGCCAATGCCGGGTCCGGCAAGACCACCGTGCTGGTTCGGCGCGTGATCCGGCTATTGCTCGACAACGTGCCGCCGGGAAAAATTCTTTGCCTCACCTATACCAAAGCCGCCGCCGCTCACATGGCGAACGAAGTGTTGAAGAAGCTTTCGGCATGGGTTCGACTGGACGACGACGCGCTCGACCAGGCGATCTTTGAGATCGAATCCGGCAAGCCATCGGCCAAGCGGCGCGCACGCGCGCGGCGGCTGTTCGCGCAAGCACTGGAAACGCCGGGCGGCCTGAAGGTGCAGACGATCCACGCCTTCTGCGACCGCGTGCTGCATATGTTTCCGGTCGAGGCGCAGGCGCCGGCGAGCTTCAATGTGCTCGACGAACTCGGCGAGCGCGACCTCATCGAAAACGCGCGGCTACAGGTGTTGTTGGACGCGGGCCGCAAGCCCAATTCCGCGCTCGGCAAGGCGCTCACCTACTGCATCGAGATTTCCGGCGACGAAACGATCCGGCAGGTAATCGGCGAGGCGGTCCATGCACGCCAGCAGCTTCGTGGCTTCGATCTCGAAAAGTCGCGAGCAGCCATGCTTGCCAGTTTGGGGCTTGGCCCGGAGGACTCCTACGAAACCATCGCGCGCGAAATTCTTGAAAGCGGAAACATACCGCGCAGCGAATGGGAAAGCGTGGCGCTCGCGCTGGAACCCCTCGGCGGAAACGCGACGAAGACGGGTAATTTGCTGGCTGAAGCCGCGCGAACGCCGGGTAACGCTGCCGCCGATCGTTATCTTTCCATCTTCTTCACGGCCGAAGGCGAGCCGCGCAAGGATAGCGGCTTTGGCGCGGAGAAGAGTCTGGCGGCAATTCCCGGTTTGCGGGAGCGCCTGCTTGGCGAGCGCGACCGGCTCATTCCGCTTCACGATCGGTTACGCGCCGCACGGGAATTCGAGCGCACCTGTGCGCTCTTCACGCTGGCAGGTGCCGTGGTTGCAAACTACGAGCAAGCCAAAGAGCGCCGCGGCGTGCTCGACTTCGCCGACCTCGTGACCAAGACGGTCGAACTCCTGGAGCGCGAAGAATCCGCCTGGGTCCATTTCAAGCTGGACGGCGGCATTGAGCATATCCTCGTCGACGAAGCGCAGGATACGAGCCCGGAGCAATGGCGGATCATCGCAAAGCTCGCGGAGGAATTCTTCGCGGGCAAAGGCGTATCCGAGCGGGCGCGCACGATCTTCGCGGTCGGCGACGAGAAGCAGTCGATCTTCAGTTTTCAGGGCGCCGACCCGAAGCGCTTCGACGAAATGCGGGTCAAATTCGCGGCGGAAATCGCAGCCTCCGGCCAATCGCTGGGCGAGCCGCGGCTGCGCCGTTCCTTCCGCTCCACGCAAACCGTGCTCAGCGCGGTCGATAAAATTTTCGAAGCCGAGAATGCGCGAAAAGGCCTTTCCGCGCATGACACGAAAGGACCGCTGCACGAAGCGGTGCGCCAGATCGCGCCGGGCATGGTCGAAATCTGGCCCGCGGTGCAGGCCGTCAAAAGCGGCGGCGAAGACGACGGCTGGGACAAGCCGCTCGATGAGATGCGCGAGACGTCCGCGCCAATGCAGCTCGCACGCCAGATCGCGACAGCCGTGAACCAGTGGATTCACGGCGGACTTACCGTGGGCGATCGCGACAATGGCGACAGGCCGCGCGCCGTAACGCCCGGCGACATCATCGTGCTGGTGCAAAGCCGTGGTCCGCTGTTCGACGCGATCCTGCGCGCCCTGAAGCGCGAAGGGGTGCAGGTTGCGGGCGCCGACCGGCTGAAACTCACCGAAAATATCGCAGTGATGGATATGCTGGCGCTGGGCGACGCGCTTCTGCTCGCGCAAGACGATCTCTCGCTCCGGACAATCTCGCGAGCGCGACTACCAACCGTTACGCGGAAGCCGCCGGCATACTTTCCCGCTGGCGCGAAGCGGCGCTGCATCTGCGCCCGTTCGACTTTTATTCGCGCGTGCTCGGCCGGGACGGCGGCCGGAAGAAAATGATCGCGCGGCTCGGGCCGGAAGCAGCCGACGCGCTCGATGAATTTCTTGGCGCGGCCCTTTCTTATGAATCGGCGGAAACGCCTTCCTTGCATGGATTTCTTTCGTTGCTGCGCCGGGCGGAAACGGAAGTGAAACGCGATCTCGAAGCGGAAGGCGCCGCCGTTCGCGTGATGACGGTGCATGGCGTGAAGGGCCTTGAGGCGCCCGTCGTTATCCTTGCCGACACGACGACCTTGCCGCCGCAACAGAAAGAGCCGCGCATCGTGCCGGTGTGGCCGGCGGCCGCGCAAGATGCGCCGCCATCCCTCATCTGGGCTGCGCGCAAAGACGAGAGTTCTGACGCGCTGCTCGCCGCACGCGAGGATGCGCGCGAGTTGCGGCGGCAGGAGTACCGGCGCCTGCTTTATGTCGCGCTCACGCGCGCGGCGGACGTGCTCGTCGTTTGCGGCGCGCTTAACAAAAACCAGAAGAACGGCGCGGACGAAGGCTCCTGGTACGACCTGGTCGATAAAGCGCTCAGCGCCGACAGTGCGCACGTCACAAAGCACACAGTCGGCTACAGCAAGGAAGAAATCACGCGCTGGCGCACGCCCGCGTTTCCACCGCTGGCCATGGCGCGAGACCAAAAGATCGAGCACAAAGCTCATGCGCCGGATTGGCTTGGACAGCGTTGGACGAACGCAGAAACCTTGCGCGTGAAGCTGCGGCCGTCTTTCGCCCCGCGCGAGATCGCGCACGAGGCGCGAGCCAAGGAAGGCGGCAAGACGCGCGGAATTCTTCTGCACCGGCTTTTGCAATCGCTGCCCGAGCTTGCGGTAACAGCGCGCGAGGCGGCAGCACTTCGCTATCTTTCAAAAGCCGCGCCCGACCTCTCCGATGCGGCGAGAGCGAAGCTCGCGCAGGAGGCGCTTGCCGTGATCGCCCATCCGGATTGCGCGGAGATTTTCGGCCCCGGCAGCCGTGCCGAGCCGGAACTGATCGCGCATATCCGCGACGGTGCGCGCGAAATCGAAATCCCGGCACGGATCGACCGGCTGCTCGTCACCGAACGCGACGTCATTTTCGCGGACTTTAAATCGGACGCGTCCCCGCCCGCGTCATTTGCAAAAATTCCGGAACACTACATTTCGCAGCTTGCTGCCTATCGCGCAGCGCTCGCGCAGGCGCTGCCCCGACGGAAAGTGCGGGCACTTTTAATATTCACAGCCGCGCCGCGTGTCTTTGAAATCCCCGAAGAAACGCTGGAATCCGCATGGCAAAGGCTGAAAACGCAAGACAGCCTTGCGTTCCAATAAACGTGTCTTGACCCTGCCCGCCACGAAACCTACCTATGCGGCAGAGAATTCTTCTCCCCCGATTCCAACGTCTCTGATGAGGTCCGTCATGGCCGTCGATAAAGTTTCCGATGCTTCCTTCGAGAATGACGTAATCAAAGCCAACGAGCCGGTGCTGGTCGATTTCTGGGCCGAGTGGTGCGGACCCTGCCGCCAGATCGCGCCCGCGCTCGAGGAAATTGCCGGAGCGAACGGCGGCAAAGTGAAGATCGTGAAGCTGAACGTCGACGAGAATCCGAACGTCGCGTCGAAGTATGGCATCATGTCGATCCCGACCTTGATGATCTTCAAGAACGGCGAAATGGCCTCGCGCCTGATCGGCGCCTATCCGAAGGCAAAGATCGAACAGTGGATCGACACCACCGTCTGATTTTTCGAAATCCTGAATGCAGAAACGCCGCCCTAACCGGGCGGCGTTTCGTTTGCGGCAAGCGCTTCGCCCGCAAGATAAAGCGATCCGGTGATCAGCACGCGCGGCGGCACGGAAAGATTGAGCTCTTTCACACGCGCGATCGCGTCAAGCAGACCGTCTGCTTTCTCAGCTTCGATGCCTGCCTTGTTCGCGGCGGCGACAATTTCCGACGAGGGCCGCGAGGCTTCGCCCGGCGGTGATACGCCGAAGACGTGACGCGCAATGCCAGAGAAGCGCGCGAGAAAATCTTCGGCGCTTTTCGTCGCCAGCATGCCGGCGATCAAGACCAGCGGACGCGGTACGCGCTCTTCCATCTCGCCCACGGCGACGGCGACCGCTTCCGCGCCGGCTGCGTTATGACCGCCGTCGAGCCAAAGTTCGGCACCCGCGGGCAACAGGGAAGCGAGCTTGCCACCCGAAAGATTTTGCATCCGCGCGGGCCATTCCGCTTTCTGCAACCCCGCCTCGATGGCGCTTGTAGATATTGCGAACGATGGAATCGCGCGCAAAGTCGCGACCGCGGTGCCCGCGTTCTCGATCTGATGACGGCCGAAAAGACGCGGGCGCGGCAGATCGAGTAGACCCTGCTCGTCGGAGTAAACCAGCCGTCCGCCTTCCTCATGCGCGTGCCATTGCTCGCCGCAGATAAAGGCTTGCGCGCCAGCCTTTCGTGCCGCGCGCTCGAGCACCACGAGAGCGGCCTGTTCTTGCCGCGCGATCACCGCGGGCGAGCCGCGCTTGAAAATGCCCGCCTTCTCGCCCGCAATCTCTGCAAGCGTCGCCCCGAGATATTCGGTGTGGTCGATCGAAACCGGGGTCACGACGGTCGCAAGCGGTCGCTCGATCACATTGGTCGCATCCAGCCTGCCGCCAAGTCCTACTTCTAACAACAGAACATCGGCGTCATTGCGCGCGAACAGCAGCAATGCTGCCGCCGTCGAAATCTCGAAGAAGGTGATTTCTTCGCCGGAGTTTGCACGCTCGGTTTCTTCCAGCGCGGCGGCAAGCGCTTCATCGCTTACGATCTTCCCGGCGAGCCGGATGCGTTCGTGGAAGCGCACGAGATGCGGCGAAGTATAGACATGGACGCGCTTGCCCGCCGCCTCGATCATCGCGCGCAGGAAAGCGACCGTGGAGCCTTTGCCGTTGGTCCCCGCGACATGAATGACGGGCGGCAGTTTCTTTTCCGGATTGCCGAGCGCGGCAAGCAGCCGGTTCAAGCGGCCGAGCGAAAGATCGATCCGTTTCGGATGAAGCGCGCCGAGCCTTGCAAGAACCTGATCCGCAGAGGACATGATATCTTGAGAAGACTTGGGCGGCGTAGCGCCGCTCAATTCATGCTACCGCGGGCGCGGCGAGCGCGGGCCGCTCGGGCGCGGGCGCCTTGGTCATCAGGCGGCAAATGCGCGCCAGGGTTTCCCGCATCTTGTGGCGGTGAACGACCATATCGACCATGCCGTGATCGCGCAGATATTCGGCGCGCTGGAAACCGGCCGGCAGCTTCTCGCGGATCGTCTGCTCGATGACGCGCGGGCCGGCGAAGCCGATCAGCGCGCCCGGCTCGGCGATGTGCACGTCGCCGAGCATTGCATACGACGCGGTCACGCCGCCGGTCGTCGGATTGGTCAGCACGACAATGTAGGGCTTCTTCACCTCGCGCAGGCGTTGCACCGCGACCGTGGTACGCGGCATCTGCATCAGGGAAAGAATGCCTTCCTGCATGCGGGCTCCGCCCGACGCCACGAACAGAATGAACGGCGTGTTCTTCTCAACCGCGGTCTCAAGACCTTTGATCACCGCCTCGCCCGCCGCCATGCCGAGCGAGCCGCCCATGAAATCGAAATCCTGCACCGCGATCACGGCCGCGACGCCCTCAAGCTTGCCGTAGCCGAGTTTCACGGCATCGTTCATGCCGGTTTTCGTGCGCGCGTCCTTGATGCGGTCTGCGTATTTTCTCTCGTCGCGAAACTTCAGCGGATCGGCGGGAACACCCGGCACCGCGATATCGAGCCAGGTTTCGTTAGCGAAGGTCGCCTTCAGGCGCGGCGTTGCGCCCATGCGCATGTGATAGTTCGAGCCGGGGATCACCCACTGGTTCGTTTCCACGTCCTTGTGAAAGACGAGCTGACCCGTCTCGGGACATTTGATCCAGAGGTTTTCGGGTACTTCACGGCGGCCCAGAAAAGAGCGGATTTTCGGGCCGACATTCGAGATCCAGTTCATGGCCGGGGCTCCGGTCGAATTTCGCTAAACATTATATAGGGTGCCGCCGCGGCCGAAGAAACCGCTTATTCCGCGGCCTTGCGGCGCGCCGAACGGACGCCTTCGGCAAGCGCGGAGACAAGGTCAGTCACCGCTTTCACGGTTTTCGGGGTCGCGCGCGCCTTTTCGTCGAGGGTCAAGCGCACGGCTTCGACCAGCGCCGAACCGACGACCGCGGCGTCCGCACCCGATGCGATTGCGCGCGCGTGTTCCGGTGTCTTCAGGCCGAAGCCAACCGCGATCGGTAGGTTCGTATGACGCTTGATGCGCGTCACCGCTTCGATCACGTTCGTGGCTTGCGGCGAGGCCGCGCCCGATACGCCGGCAATCGACACGTAGTAGACGAAGCCGGACGTGTTCTTCAGGACCGCGGGCAAACGCTTGTCGTCGGTGGTCGGCGTCGCAAGGCGAATGAAGTTGATACCGGCTTTCATCGCAGGCAGGCACAGCTCTTCATCTTCCTCGGGCGGCAGATCGACGACGATCAAACCGTCTACGCCCGCCTCCTTCGCGTCTTTCAGAAATTTTTCGACGCCGTAGATGTAGACCGGGTTGTAATAGCCCATCAGCACGATCGGCGTCGTGTTGTCGCCCGCGCGAAACTCGCGAACCATCGCAAGCGTCTTTTTCAGCGATTGACCCGCTGCCAGCGCGCGCAAGGAAGAGGCCTGAATCGGCGGGCCATCGGCCATGGCGTCCGTGAACGGCACGCCGACTTCGATAATATCCGCGCCCGCCTTGGGAAGGCTTTTGAGAATCGCGAGCGAAGTGTCGTAATCGGGGTCGCCGCCGGTGATGAAGGTCACCAGCCCGGCGCGGCCTTCGCCTGCCAGTTCCTTGAAGCGGGCGTCGATACGGGTCACTGCGCTCATTTTGGAGGGATCGCCTTGATCAGAATTTCGCGCACGACCTTGTCGGGACAGCGCATCGGATAGGTGACGTAGGAGACTTTCTCCTTCGTCTCCCGGTCGACAAGGGTCGTGGTCAGCTTCAAATAGCTGCCGTCGCGCTCGAAGAGATTGTTCTCGTTCAGCGGAAATTTCTTGGCGCCATCGGTCTCGGTGCCGGTGCAGGAGGAGGCCTGTTTTTCGGCGTTAAACGTGCAGGTGCCGCTGGTATCCACCGAGAGCTTCTTTTTCATCCGTCCAATCGGCTGATTGAGCACGGTGAAAAAGCCGCCGTCGGCAAAATGCACGGAGAAGCCGGACTGACAGAACGCGTCGATGATCGCCGGCGCAATTTTTTCGGTCGGATAGACCCAGGCGCCTTCCTTGATCGGATTTTCGGTGAAGCGCTCCTGCGCGTAACTCGCGATCATGCCGCCCGCGACAAGCACGGGCGCGAGCATAAATTTCGCGAGAATGCGCATGCTCATGCGGACATCTTCTGGTTGATGTAGCCCGCGACCGAGGCAAGATCCTTGTCGCCGCGGCCGGACAGGTTCACGACGATGATGTGATCCTTCGGCTTGCCGTGCGCGAGCTGTTCGAGCTTTGCAAGCGCATGGCTCGGCTCAAGCGCGGGGATGATCCCTTCCAGGCGCGAGCAGAGCTGGAACGCCTTGAGCGCTTCGTCGTCGGTCGCGGAAAGATATTTCACGCGGCCGATTTCATGCAGCCACGAATGCTCCGGCCCGATGCCCGGGTAATCGAGGCCCGCCGAGATCGAATGCGCTTCCTCGATCTGGCCGTCTTCGTTCATCAAGAGATAGGTGCGGTTGCCGTGCAGAACGCCGGGCCTGCCGCCCGCGAGCGAGGCCGCGTGCTGCTTGTCGAGGCCATGACCCGCCGCTTCGACGCCGTAGATTTCGACGTCACGGTCATCAAGGAACGGATGGAAAAGACCCATCGCGTTCGAGCCGCCGCCGATGCAGGCGACGAGCGTGTTCGGGAGCCGCCCTTCCAACTCCATGATCTGCGACTTCGTTTCGTCGCCGATCACGCACTGGAAGTCGCGCACCATCGCCGGATACGGATGCGGGCCCGCGACCGTGCCGATGCAATAGAACGTGTCGTGCACGTTCGTGACCCAGTCGCGCAGCGCCTCGTTCATCGCGTCTTTCAGCGTTTTTGAGCCGCTCTCGACCGGGCGCACCTCGGCGCCGAGCGCGCGCATGCGCAGCACATTCGGCTCCTGGCGCGCGACATCGACCGAACCCATGAACACCACGCATTGCAGACCGAACTTGGCGCAGAGCGTCGCGGTCGCAACGCCATGCATGCCGGCGCCGGTTTCGGCGATCACGCGTGGCTTGTTCATGCGCTTGGCCAGCATGATCTGGCCGAGCACGTTGTTCACCTTGTGCGCACCGGTATGATTCAAATCTTCGCGCTTGAAGTAAATCTTCGCGCCGCCGAAATGTTGCGTGAGGCGATCCGCGAAATAAAGCGGGCTCGGGCGGCCGACGAAATGCTTGAGATGGTAGTCCATCTCTTTTTTGAACGCGGGGTCTTGCTTCGCGTCGTCGTAAGCTTTCTCGAGATCGAGCACGAGCGGCATCAAGGTTTCGGCGACGAAGCGGCCGCCGAAGATACCGAAATGTCCCCGCTCATCGGGGCCGGTGCGCAGCGAATTCACGCGGGTATTCACGAAGCCTTCTCCATGATCGCACCGCGCGCGGCGCGCACAAACGCAAAAATCTTTTCGCGGTCCTTGATGCCCGGCGCACTTTCGACGCCGGAGGAAACGTCCACCGCGTCGGGCCGCACGGCTTCGATCGCTTGCGCGACATTGGCGGGATTGATGCCGCCGGAAAGCATCACGGGCTTTGCGCGCTTCACGTTTTTCAGAAGCGCCCAGTCGAAGGTCTGGCCGTGACCGCCGGGACGCGTCGCCGCTTTCGGTGCCTTGGCATCGAACAGAATCCAGTCGCAAACTTCTTCGTAAGCCGCGAGCGGCGCAAGATCGGATGCCGTCGCGACCGGGATCGCCTTCATCACCGCGCGCTTCGTGCGCGTCCGAAGTTCGTTCACCCGCGCCGGCGTTTCCGAGCCGTGCAACTGGTGAAGATCGGGAGCGATGCTCGCCTCGATCGCGTCGATCAGCTTGTCATCGGCATCGACCGAAAGCGCGACGACCTTCGCTTTGCCGCGGGCGCGGGCGGCGAGGCTCGAAGCCTCGGCGGGCGTCACGTTGCGCGGGCTGTTGCCAAAAAAGACGAGCCCGACCATGTCCGCGCCCGCCTCGAGCGCGGCATCCATCGCTGCCAAGTCCTTGATCCCGCAGATTTTGACGATCATTTTTGGTCCTTGGCGTTTCCGATGCCATGGCTGGCCAGCCCTGTCCACTTGAGGCCTTCGGACAGGCTTACGCGCGCTTCTTCCAGACCAGCATGGCGGCGGCGAGGTCTTCGATCGCGGTGCCCACCGACTTGAAAAGCGTGATCTCGTCGGCGCTTTGGCGGCCTCGCGCCTGCCCCCGGCAGAGCTCGAACAGGTCGCCCTGCACGTCGCCTTCTTTCAAGACGCCGGCCGCGATCGGCATCACGATATCGCCGGCCTCTTTCAGGGCGCCCCGGCGGGTGTCGACATAAACGCGGGAGCGTTTGACCGCGGCGTCGTCCGCCTCGCGGGCGTTCGGGCGGAACGCACCGACGAGATCGACATGCGCGCCGGGCTTCAGCCAATCGCCGCAAACCACGGGCGTTTGCGAAAGCGTAATGCAGGTGACGATGTCGGCTTCGCGGGCCGCGTCCTCGGCGCGGCTCACGACTTCCGTTCTGAACGCTTCCCCGGCGAGTTCTTCGGCCAAAGCTTGCGCGCGTTCCGGCGAACGATTCCAGATCGAAACTTTCCTGATCGGCCGCACCGCCGCATGGGCCCGCCCCAGATAAGGCGCAAGCGCGCCCGCCCCGATCAGGAGAAGATGCGCGGCGTCTTCGCGCGCCAGATATTTGCCGGCAAGCGCGGAGGCCGCCGCCGTGCGCCACAGCGTAAGCCGATGCCCGTCGATGGTGACCAGCGGCTCGCCGGTGTCGCCGGACATCAAAAGATACGTCCCCGCGACCGAGCCCAGGCCTTTGCCGAGATTGCCGGGAAAGACCGTGACCGTCTTGGTGCCGAGGAAGCTGCCTTCTTTTTCCTTGGTCCAGGCCGGCATCAGGAGAAGCGCGGCCTCGCCGTCGTCGCGCGCGATGGCGTGGTAATGGCGGAGTGGCGTCTCGATGTCGGCGCGAAAAGCGGCATGCAGCGCATCGATCAGCGACGGGAAATCGAGCAAGGAATCGATTTCATCCGCGGAGACGTAGCGTAATTTGCCGGCTGACATTACTGCCGGAGCGCAATTTCACGCGAGCTTTCCGCGTCACCCTGTCTTGCGGATACGGAGCGGAAGAAGGCTTCGTTCTCGGCGGAAAGTTTCTCGGTTTCGCGCTGCGCTTTTTTCGCGCGCGAACGCCAGCGCATGCGGCCGATCCAGACCGCGCTACCGCCGATCACGACGCCAACCGCCACTGCGAACAGCAGCGCCACGAACACCGGCATTGTGAGAACAAAAGCCGGCGCTTCGCGCGAGAACGGATCGAGCGAGAGCGTCACCGGCCCACGGTTGGCGACCGCGAGCGACACCAGAAGAACGGCGAGCGGGACGAGGATCAGCCAGCGCAGAAGCTTTCGCATTCAAGCCGCTCCGGAGCGTTTCGGCAAAAGAAACAAAACCTACTTCGCCGGCTGTGTGCGCGGCTTGTTCAGGCGGTCGCGCATTTCCTTGCCGGTCTTGAAATAGGGAACGACTTTTTCCTGCACCTTCACCTGCGCGCCGGTGCGTGGGTTCCTGCCAAGCCGCGCCGGGCGGTTCTTCACCGAGAAGGCGCCGAAGCCGCGCAACTCGACGCGGTCGCCACGTGCGAGTGCAAGCGTAATCTCGTCCAGAATTGCATCGACGATGTTTTCGACGTCGCGCTGATAGAGGTGCGGGTTCGCCGTTGCGATCCGTTGCACGAGCTCAGATTTGATCATCGACAAGGTGTTCGGTCCGCCGCTTGCAGGAAGTTCAGGCCCAAAAATCGCTTGACCAAAATAACGGAAAGCCGAGCGATCAAAATGAGTTGCGCCAGCTATCAATCATGTAATCGAGGGTGCCAGAGCGCCAAAAGCCCGTCAAGCTGCGCGCTCGCTGCGGCGCGCAATACCGAGTCGTTCGATATTGCGGACGCAAGCGCCGTGAAGCCCGCGAACTCAAGCGCGGACGCCACCGCGCCAAGCCAGCGGAATTCCGAGCCGGCTGTGCCTACGCGCCAGTCACGTACCCGCAGATCGAGCGGCACGTCCTTGTTCTTGGCGAGCCACGCGCGCGCGGTGCGCTCGTCGCCGATTTCGTCGATCAATTTCAGCGGCAATGCCTGCGCTGCGGTAAAGACGCGGCCATCGGAAACTTTCGCCAGCGTCGGCGCGTCGAGCGCGCGGCGCTCCTTTACGAGATCTTTGAACCAGCCATAGCTGTCGGCGACGAGTGCTGCGACCGCAGCCTTTGCTTCGGGCGACGTTGGCTCGAGCCCGTTCGGTGAAGCCTTCAGCGGCGATGACTTGATACTCTCCACGTCGACGCCGATCTTCTGCAACAACTGATGGAAGTTCGGATACTGGAAGATCACGCCGATCGAACCGATGATCGCGCTGCGCGGTGCGAAGATGCGCTCGGCACCCATGGCTGCGATGTAAGCGCCCGATGCCGCCGAACCTTCGACGACCGCGAGCACGGTCTTCTTCTCGCTGAGTTTGCGGAGCGACTTGAAGAGTTGCTCCGAGCCCGTGACGGTGCCGCCGGGGCTGTCGATCACGATGAGCACCGCTCGCGCGCCCGACTTCTCGATTTCGTCTAATAACTCGACGCGCTGGCGGTCGTTCCGGATCAAACCGCCGATGGTCACGCGCGCAACATGCGCGCCCGATTTGTCGATGAAGTTCGAACCGCCAGCGCCCGCGAGCAACCCGCCCGCGGCGAGCAGAACCGCAACCACGGCGAACACACGCCAGAAGGTTACTTTCCGCCGCATGCGGCGGCGATCGATTGCCTGATCAACGTCGAGGGACATGGCGCTTTCTCCGTATCCAATCGGGTTAGCGGGTCTATGCCCCGCGATTCCATTCTGCGCCACTCAAAAAGCAGTTAACGGCGGATTTTGGTCCGCCGTTAACAAGCCGTTTGCCAAGTCTGAAACTTACGAGAGGCTTATTTGCCGTCCCGCTGCTTCAGCGCGGTGCCGAGAATGTCGCCCAAGGTCGCGCCCGAGTCGGACGAACCATACTGCGCGACGGCTTCCTTCTCTTCGGCGATCTCGAGCGCCTTGATCGACACGCCGACCTTGTGGCCCTTCTTGTCGAACAGGGTGATGCGGGCATCGACCTTTTCGCCGACCGCGAAGCGCTCTGGGCGCTGATCGTTACGATCACGCGCAAGATCGGAGCGCTTGATGAAGGCGGTCATGTCGGTGTCGACGATCTTCACTTCGATGCCACCATCGTTCACCGCGATCACTTCGCAGGTAACGACCGCGCCCTTCTTCAGATCGCCGGCTTCCGCGAACGGATCTCCGCCAAGCTGCTTGATGCCGAGCGAGATGCGCTCCTTCTCGACGTCGACGTCGAGAACGACCGCTTTCACCATGTCGCCCTTCTTGAACTCTTCGATTACCTGCTCGCCCGGACGGGTCCAGTCGAGGTCGGACAGGTGGACCATGCCGTCGACGTCGCCGTCGAGGCCGATGAACAGGCCGAACTCGGTCTTGTTCTTGACCTCGCCTTCGACGTTCGAACCGACCGGATGCTTCTCGGCGAAAGCGTCCCACGGGTTTGCCATGGTCTGCTTGAGGCCGAGCGAGATGCGGCGCTTGACCGGATCGACTTCGAGGATCTGCACTTCGACTTCCTGCGAGGTCGAGACGATCTTGCCGGGATGCACGTTCTTCTTGGTCCACGACATTTCGGAGACGTGGATCAGGCCCTCGATGCCCGGCTCCAGCTCCACGAACGCGCCGTAGTCGGTGATGTTGGTGACGCGGCCCTTGAAGCGCGCGTTCAGCGGGTACTTCGCGGCGATGCCCTGCCACGGATCGTCCAGCAGCTGCTTCATGCCGAGCGAGATGCGATGCGTCTCCTGGTTGATGCGGATGATCTGCACCTTCACCGTCTGGCCGATGGTGAGGATCTCGGTCGGATGGTTGACGCGGCGCCAGGCCATGTCGGTGACGTGGAGCAGGCCGTCGATGCCGCCGAGATCGACGAACGCACCGTAATCGGTGATGTTCTTGACGACGCCGTCGATGACCTGACCTTCTTGCAGGCGGGCGACGATTTCGGAGCGCTGCTCGGCGCGGGTCTCTTCGAGAACCGTGCGGCGCGACACGACGATGTTGCCGCGGCGGCGATCCATCTTCAGGATCTGGAAGGGCTGCGGGTTGTGCATCAGCGGGGTGACGTCGCGGATCGGGCGGATGTCCACCTGCGAGCGCGGCAGGAAGGCCACGGCGCCGTCGAGATCGACGGTGAAGCCGCCCTTGACCTTGTTGAAGATGACGCCCGTCACCTTCTCGTTGGCGTTGAACTTCTCCTCGAGGCGGACCCAGCTCTCCTCGCGGCGCGCCTTGTCGCGCGAGAGAACGGCTTCGCCGAGCGCGTTCTCGACGCGCTCGAGATAGACCTCGACCGTGTCGCCGACCTTGATGTCGGCGGTGCGGCCATGGCCCGCGAATTCGCGGAGCGGCACGCGGCCTTCGGTCTTCAGACCGATGTCGATGACGGCGATATCTTTTTCGATGCCGACGACTTTGCCTTTAACAACGGCGCCTTCCTGTACGTCGTTCGTGACGAACGACTCTTCGAGCATCGCGGCGAAATCTTCGCGGCTCGGATTCTTGTCAGCGGTAGCAGCGGCAGCTCTAGCCATAGTTTTTCCTAAACGTCCTTGCGCCGGGCTCTAATGGGTTGCGCCTCAATGCACACGGGCCTCGAGCAGAAGCTCGAAAGCAACTTTGGCATGAGCCAAAGCCGGCGCGGTTTCGCCGTGCGAAGAGAGACGGTGTTTGAATTCAGGACCGGGAACTTCTAGGCCTCGACGCGAAAGCGGGACGGGCATCCTCCAGATATGGAACGCGAGTTTATGGTCGCGTTCGGCCCGCCCGGGGTGCTTCCACGATTTCGATGGCCGCCCGGAACGCGGCTTCTATATCCAAGTGAGTAGTATCGAGCAAGACGGCGTCCGGGGCCGGCTTTAAGGGGGCTATGGAGCGCTCCGAATCGCGCTCATCGCGCTTTTTGATGTCGGCAAGGACCTCGTCGTAGCCGGCGGCCTCGCCCCGCGCGACGAGTTCCCGGTGCCGCCGCCGGGCGCGTTCTTCCGGCGAGGCGGTCACGAAGAGTTTCACGTCGGCGTCGGGCGCGATCACGGTTCCGGTATCCCGCCCGTCGAGCACGGCCCCGCCAGGCTGGCGGGCAAAGTCCTGCTGCAACTTCAAGAGCGCCGCCCGCACACCCGGTATTGCCGCAACCCGCGACGCCGCTTCGCCGGCGGCGTCGGTGCGCAGCGCCTTCTGATCGAGCTTCGAAGGATCGAGCGCGTCAGCAACACGCGCCGCCGCGGCCGGGTCGTCGAGCGAATGGTTTTCCCGAATCATCAAATACCCGACGCCGCGATAGAGCAGTCCGGTATCGAGGTGCGGCAGGCCGTAATGCTTCGCGAGCCGTCTTGCGAGCGTGCCCTTGCCGGAGGCCGCCGGACCATCGACCGTGATGATCACGCCGAAATCTCCGCGCCGAGCATTTTCATGTTCTCGGCGAAGCCGGGGAAGCTGGTCGCGATGAATGCGCCGTCATCGACGTTCACCGGCTTTTCGCTGGCCAACCCCATGACCAGAAACGCCATCGCAAGGCGATGATCCATGTGGGTCGCGACCGTGCCGCCACCGGCCGCGCTGCCGCGCCCGCCGACCAGAAGATCATCCCCCAGTATTTCGCAGTCGACGCCGTTCACGCGCAGGCCGTCGGCGGTCGCGGCGAGGCGGTCGGATTCCTTCACGCGCAATTCGGAGAGGCCGCGCATGCGCGTTTCGCCCTTGGCGAAAGCGGCGGCGACCGCAAGCACGATATATTCGTCGATCATAGATGGCGCGCGGCTTGCCGGCACATCGACGCCCTTCAGTTCCGAGTGACGCACGCGCAAATCGGCGATCGTTTCGCCGGCATCGTCGCGGCGGTTCACTTCGTCGATCTGCGCTCCCATTTCACGCAACGTCTCGATAAGCCCCGCGCGCAACGGGTTAAGCAGCACGTTCTCAAGCACGATGTCGGAGCCTGGAACGATCAATGCGGCCACGAGAGGGAACGCCGCGCTTGAGATATCCGAGGGCACCACGATCTTCCGCGGCGTGAGTTCGGGCCGCCCGCGCAGCGTGATCTTGCGGCCATGCTCGCCGTGCGGCGTGCTCGAAATTTTCGCGCCGAAATGACGGAGCATTCTTTCGGTGTGATCGCGGGTCGCTTCCTTCTCGATCACGGTGGTTTCGCCGTCGGCGCAAAGGCCGCACAACAACACCGCGGACTTTATCTGCGCCGAGGCGACCGGTGTCTCGTAGGTAATCGGAATCACTTCGCGCGCACCGCGCAGGCGCAGCGGCAATCTTCCGCCTTCGGCCTGCTCGAGCGTTTCGGCCCCCATCTGCATCAAGGGATCGAGGATGCGCCGCATCGGGCGCTTACGAAGCGAGGCGTCGCCGTCGAACACCGCTTCGAAGGGGTGCCCCGCGACCATGCCCATCGTGAGCCGGCTCCCGGTTCCGGCATTGCCGAAATCCAGCACGTCCTGCGGAGGCAAAAGCGTGCCGACGCCGAGGCCGTTCACGCGCCAGCGGCCTTCGGCCTCGCGCGAGACACTCGCGCCCATGGCGCGGACGGCGTTCGCGGTCGCAATCACGTCCTCGCCCTCGAGCAGCCCCTCGATTTCGGTGCGGCCCACGGTCAGCGCGCCGATCAGGAGCGAGCGGTGCGAAATGGATTTGTCGCCGGGGACGCGCAGGCGGCCCGATAGCGAGCGGCTTTTTGCGGCCGACATCGGAATTGAGCCGGCGCCGTGGTGCGATGAATTCGACATGAGGCGGCTCCTAGCACATGGGGTTCCGGCCCGTCTCGGCAACTGAAACCCGTGGTATTCACGCCCTTGACAGGCTTGGGAGTGCGGTCCAAGTGAAGCCGCCTTTTCCAAGCGATTTTTAGGAGCGAGCGGCGTGGCGAAACCCGAACTCGGCACCAAACGCGTCTGCCAGAGCTGCGGCGCCAAATTTTACGACCTCTCGAAGGATCCGATCACCTGTCCGAAATGCGGCGCAGTTTACGAGATCGTCGTGCCGGTCACACGCGGTGGCCGCCCCACCGCGGCCGCCGCTGCGGCCGCAGCCGCCGCGGGTGCCGCCAAGGCCAAGACTGAAGCTACGGACAGACGGATGATGCGCCGAGTTGATTTCGCTCGAAGATGCCGACGAAGAAGCGACCGGCTCCAAGAGCAAGAAGGGTGCAAGCAACCCTGAACTCGAATCAGAAGATGATGTCGAGGTCGAAGGCGGCGACGATGACGAAGAGGACAACACCTTCCTCGTCACCGACGACGAAGAAGAAGGTGGTGACGTCTCCGACATCATCGGCGACGGCATCGGCAAGGAAGACGAGAACTAAACGCGTTGGCTTCTCTGCCGTTTGGCAGTAGAGACCTACGAATTCCCAAGTCCGGTTCGGTCCGAGCCGCGATGGAAGTGGGGCCATAGCTCAGCTGGGAGAGCGCTTGCATGGCATGCAAGAGGTCGGCGGTTCGATCCCGCCTGGCTCCACCAATTCCCCAAAACACCACTAGCGGCCTGAAAACGCGCGGTTTTTCGCTGCTTGAATACGCTCCGCCGGTTCCCATATGGAGGGAGCCGGAGGCGGTGTTCGTTTCCGGCTTTGGGCGCCAAATCCGGGCCCATCACAAAGTCGCTTGGAACGAGGGCTTTGCACGAATGTCGCGTATCCAGTCTCTTTCGAGCCCGTTTCTGCTTGGCTTCGACCAGATCGAGCGTGCGCTCGACCGCGTCTCGAAGGCAGCGGACGGCTACCCGCCTTACAACATCGCAAGACTGCGCGCGGCGGAAGGTAAAGCCGAACGGCTACGGATCACACTGGCGGTTGCGGGTTTCTCCCGTGATGAACTCGACATCACCGTCGAGCTGAAGGAGTTGACGATCCGTGGCCGGCAGCAGGACGATTCCGGAGAACGCGAATATCTCCACCGCGGAATCGCAGCACGGCAGTTCCAACGCACTTTCGTCCTTGCCGACGGAATCGAAGTTGTCGGCGCGGACCTGCGCGACGGATTGCTATCCGTCGATCTGGAACATCCCGAACGGGCGAACCAGATTCGCCGGGTCGAAATTTCGAACGGCAGCGCAAAGTAAGGAAGGAGTACGAAGATGACGAACCAGAACGAACAGGCACTTACTCCGGAAGCCTTCGCTGTACTCGGCGGCGGTCAGGTCGCTTATGTGCGCGAAATCAAATCGGAAGAAGTGAAGACGATGTTCCCGCAGGCGCCGATGATTGCCCCGGGCATGAAGCTGTTTTCGCTTCATGCCGCCGACGGCACGCCGATTATCGTGACCGACAGCCGCGAAGCCGCGGTCGCGAATGCGCGCGAGCACGAGCTCGACACCGTCAGCGTTCACTAAAGAAATTAGCCTGAAAGTTTAGGCGGCATTGCTCGCGGCGGGAGCCGTGAGCAATGCATAGGCCGCGCGCTCATCGCGCGCGGCACGCAACTTCTTTGCGACCTCGGGATCGCGGAGCAAGCGGGCGATGCGCGCGAGCGCTTTCAGATGGTCTGCGCCTGCCGCTTCCGGTGCGAGCAGCAGAAAAATCAGATCGACCGGCTCGCCGTCGAGCGATTCGAAATCCACCGGCGCGTCCAGGCGTGCGAACAGCCCGACGATACGCTCCAGCTTCGGCAATTTTCCGTGCGGAATCGCAACGCCACCACCGACGCCGGTCGAGCCAAGCCGCTCCCGGCGCAGTAGCGTTTCAAAAATCTCCCGCTCGTCGTGGCCGGTCAGGCTTGCTGCATGTGCAGACAAAGCTTGAATAGCCTGCTTCTTGTTGGTGACCTTGAGCGAGGGGAAGACCGCATTCGGTGCGAGCAAATCGCTAAGCGGCATGGCCTCAAATCCGTTATTTCAGTTCCAAAGTCGTGTTGCCATTCATTCGCAACACGGCCCGGGGGTACCGAAGGCGCGGGTATAGGGGCCGGTCCCTGCCCGGTCAACGTCCTACCGGGTGGTTTCCGGGGAAGGATCGATCCAGCCGATATTACCGTCTCGTCTCTTGTAAACGATATTAATCCCGCCGTTGCCGGCATGGCGGAAGACAATGACCGGCGCGCCGGTAAGGTCGAGCTCGGCAATGGCGTCGCGCACCGAAAGCTGGGGAAGCGCGGCTGTCGATTCGGCGATCGTGACCGGGCTCCAACCCTCCTGCTCTTCCGCTTCTTCGTCCGGCGCCTCGATCACATAATTCGCTGCGAACTGCTGCGCCTCGTGGGCGCGAATCGT
Source organism: Hyphomicrobiales bacterium (assembly GCA_016713235.1). Classification (GTDB taxonomy): domain Bacteria; phylum Pseudomonadota; class Alphaproteobacteria; order Rhizobiales; family Xanthobacteraceae. The sequence goes on from JADJPN010000001.1 coordinate 664,923, forward strand.
TCCGCTCCGGTCTTTCAGACGGCGCTTGTAACGGCGCAGCCGTTTTTCGATTTTTAGAGCGGCATCGTCAGCGGCGGCGACCGCATCCTGCGCGACGCCATGCGCCTCAAGCACCGTTCCGGGATCGAGATGCAGTACGCAATCGGCGCGGAAGCCGGAGCCTTCACGTGAGATCGTCACATGGCCGGAAGAGCCGTGCTGAAAATATTTAGAAAGCGATTCGTCCAGTTTTTCGGTGACCCGCGTCCGCAGTGCTTCGCCTACATCGACGCTTTTTCCAGATACGCGCAGCATTAGATTCACTCGCCTTTATTTAACTTGAGATCGGACCCGAACGCTTTTCGCGCCGGCGCTGCACCGACGACGGGATGCGCAGCGCCTCACGGTATTTGGCAACCGTGCGGCGCGCAATATCGATGCCTGCCTCTTTTAGCTTCGTGACGATGGTATCGTCCGAAAGAATGTCGTCCGGGGTCTCGTCGTCTATCAGCCGCTTGATGCGGTCACGCACGGCTTCGGAGGAATGCGCCTCGCCGCCTTCGGAGGAAGCAATCGAAGACGAGAAGAAATATTTCAGCTCGAAGATACCGCGCGGCGTCGCCATGTATTTGTTGGCGGTCACGCGCGAGACGGTCGATTCGTGCATCTGGATCGCGTCGGCAACCATGCGCAAATTCAGGGGCCGCAGATGTTGCACGCCCTGCACGAGGAATGCATCCTGCTGGCGGACAATCTCGGTCGCAACCTTCAGAATCGTGCGGGCGCGCTGGTCCAGCGAGCGGGTGAGCCAGGTCGCGGTTTGCATGCATTCGGTGAGAAACGCTTTTTCCTTGTCCGAGATCGGGCCCTTCGCAACGCGCGAATAGTAGACCTGATTTACAAGCACGCGCGGCAGCGTGTCGGAATTCAATTCCACATTCCAGCCGCCGTCCGCGGCCGGCCGCACGAAAACATCCGGCACGATGGGTTGCACAACGCCGCCGCCGAAGGCGAGGCCCGGCTTCGGATTGAGGCGGCGCAACTCCGCGACCATGTCGGCGAGATCTTCTTCGTCTACGTCGCAGAGCTTGCGCAGCTGCGTAAACTCGCGCTTGGCCAGGAGATCGAGATTTGCGATCAGCGCCTTCATCGCCGGGTCGAAGCGGTCCCGCTCGCGCAACTGGATCGCAAGACATTCCGCAAGATCGCGCGCGCAAACGCCGGGCGGATCGAAAGTCTGCAATTCGGTCAATACTCTTTCGACGTCCGCACGCGGCGCGCCGAGTTTCTCCGCCATGCCCTCAAGATCGCCGCGCAGATAGCCGGCTTCATCGACCGAATCGATCAAATGCCGCCCGATCATGCGCTCGACGGGATTCATTACGGTCAGCGAAAGCTGCCGCGAGAGATGATCGGGCAAGGTGACTTCAGCGGAGACAAACGCTTCAAGATTGTAGTCGTCGTCCGGACGGCCGCCTGTGCCGACGCTTGCCCATTCCGAATAAGCCGGAGCTTCCTGCGCCGCAGGCTGCGCCTCGGAAGGCGCGGAGGGAGCGTCGTCGGGGAAAACATTTTCGAGGTTGGTGCCGAGTTGATCTTCCATCGCGGCGCGGCTTTCGTAGCGGTCTTCCATCCAGTCTTCGCTGGACGAGGATGCTTCGCCGTTTGCGGAAAATTCCTCGCCCTGGATTTCCTGCGCACCATCGCCGCGCTCGGGCTCCGGTCCCTCCTCGCGCTCCAGGAGCGGGTTGCGCTCAAGTTCGGCTTCGACAAAGGCAACCAGATCGAGATTGGAGAGTTGCAAAAGCTTGATCGCCTGCATCAGCTGCGGCGTCATCACGAGCCCTTGGCTCGTGCGCATCTCCAGCTTTTGCGAGATCGCCATTAGAGCCGGAACTCCTCGCCGAGATACAGGCGGCGAACGTCGTCGTTTTCGACGATTTCCTCCGGCGTGCCTTCCATCAGCACCGAACCGGAGTGGATGATGTAGGCGCGATCGACGAGGCCCAGCGTCTCGCGCACGTTGTGATCGGTAATCAATACGCCAATGCCGCGCCGCGTGAGATGCCGCACCAGCGCGCGGATGTCGCCGACCGCGATCGGGTCGATACCGGCGAAAGGCTCGTCGAGCAGCATGTAATGCGGGTTGGTCGCGAGCGAGCGAGCGATTTCGACGCGGCGGCGCTCGCCGCCCGAGAGCGCGATCGAGGGCGACTTGCGGATATGCTGGATCTGAAATTCGTCGAGCAATTCGTTAAGCCGCTGTTCGCGACGCGCCTTGTTCGGCTCCACGACCTCGAGCACGGCGCGCAGATTATTCTCGACGTTGAGCCCGCGAAAGATCGAGGCTTCCTGTGGCAGGTAGCCGATGCCCAGACGCGCACGGCGATACATCGGCAGCTTCGTCACATCGTGACCGTCGAGCGAAATGTGCCCGGCGTCAGGCTCGACCAGTCCCGTCACCATGTAGAAGCAGGTCGTTTTGCCGGCGCCGTTCGGCCCGAGAATACCGACCGCTTCGCCACGCATCACGTCGATCGAGACGTTGTTGACGACGCGGCGCTTGCCGTAGGTCTTATGCAAGCCTTCGGCGGCAAGAATTCCTTCGCCGGGAATCGGCACATGCGGCGGATGCGCGTGTGGACGAGGTCTGCCGTCACGCTCGCCGCGCGCAATCTGCTGCAAGTGCTCGTCCATATCGAAATTGTCGTTCGGCTCAGGAGGCCGCGGCGCTCTTGCAACTGCGGGGCGCTCCCGCACGGGGGCCGCGTTGCGCTCGCCAGCCGGCGGCTGCCACGTATTCCCCTGACGCACCGGATGATCTTGTAGCGATTGGCGCGGGCGCTGCTGTTGCGGTTGCGGGGTCGCGCGCGGAATTACGGCTTGCGGACGCGGCTGCTCGCGCGTCTCCTGCGGAGGCGGGCGGCGTTCAGGCTGACGCGGGGGCGGGGGCGGCGTATCAAGCCGCCATTGATCGGACAGCGCGGGCTTGTCGCGCTCGTCTTTGCCGCCGGACCGAAACCAAGGGACTTTCAGCGTCCTCACTCCATTCACATGATCCGCCTCGACACGGCGAGAGCGGATGCTTCTCACAAGGAGAATCGAACCGGTTTTTGGCGGGTTTTCAGGCCCGGCCAAGGCCGAATTCGCACGGAATAAGGGCTAGGTAGCCCGTTCGCAGGCAGGAGGCAAATTAAGCAAGCAAAAGCGGGGCCAATTCTTAATTTGCCGATGGCTATTTTTCTGCGCCGGGCGATCGCCGTCTTTTTGTTCTTGTCTTTTTTGTCCATCGAGCTGGGGACAAAGACCCCTTTCACGCGCGGCGTGGCGCCCTGCTGCTTCACGCCGTCGACCTTCGACGTGCCGTCGGTGAGATTCACGGTGAGTTTGTCTCCGTGAATCACGTTCTGGCCCTGGGTCACGACCACGTTGCCAGCGAGGATCACGATGTTGGTTGCCATCTCGAAGGTGCCCTTGTCGCCGACCGCTTTCTGATCCTTCGCAGTAACAATCACGCCGCCGATCGCGATCAACCGCTTGATGCGTTGGGCGGACTCGGTCTTCTGCTGGCTCTTCGTCGCAGGAACGTTCTGGCGCGGATCGTTGCCGAGGGCGCTGCCCTCGTAATGCACCTCAAGCTCCCGGCAGCGCATGGTGGTGTCGCCCTGCACGACCACGACATTGCCCTTGAATATGGCGACCTTGTCCTTGTCGCGCACTTCAAGATAGTTCGCTTCGATATTGACCGGGTCCTTGCGATTTCTGGTGAACCCTTGGAAGGCATTCGCCGGCGCCGCGCTGTCAGCTGGCGCAGAATTTTGCGCGAACGACAGCGATGTGCTGATGCCCCCGAGCATGAGCAACGCGAGCGTGGCGGCGAGCAGCCGCGAGGAGAAGTTTTTTTTGTCTTTTGTCATTCTTGCTGCTGGTTCTGCGGCGGAGGCAATTTCATGATCATTTTAACGCCGCCCTCGAAAACGGCGCGCGCGCCATTGTCGAAAACTTCCATGCGGTTGGCACGGATGGAGCCGTTGTTGAAATTGATATCCACGGGGCTGTCGGTGACGACGTAACCGCGCTTCACTTCGATCATCGCGTCTTGAAGTTTTCCGTCATATCCAGCCGTGGAACGAATGGTGATGCCGTCGGTAAGCTGCACGGTATCTCCCTTCGCATCATAGAGGCCTTTGACGGCGGTGAGTTCGGTCATGCCGTTATTGGTCAGCGCGAAGTTCGCCTTGATGCCTTCGAGTTCGACGATGTTGGTTTTCGTCAGGTCCTGCGCGGCGGCGGTCGCGGTAATGTTGTAGCCGCGGCCATCCTTGGTGAAACCGGAAAGCTTCGGCGCATCCATCACGAGTTTATTGTCGCGGATCGAGAGTTTCATCAGGTCGATCGGAAAATCGCGCACGATGCGGAACGGATCGAGCCAGGCAACCAGCGCGGCAAGCACCAGGATCACAAGTGCCAGCACCGGCAAGACGCGCCGCAGAAAGCGCACGCGCGAGGAATGGCGAACCGCCTGGCCATAGCCATGAAGCCGCGGATCGGCGCCTTGCCGCCGCGGGTTTCTGCCGGCAGCCGGGGCGTGCTCCGGCCGGCGCGAATAGGCGTGATCACTCATCGGTTGGCTACGTCTATTCCCGGGAATTGCGGCATTCGAGCGGCCCCGCCTTTCCCGCGGAAATCTAGGAATGCGCGAAAATGTCTTCTTCCGCCCAGCCACCCAGATCGAGCGCGACGCGGGTCGGAAGGAAACTGAAGCAGGCTTCGGCGAGCGCCGTGCGGCCTTCGCGGGCTAGCATTTCGTCGAGCTTCGCCTTCATTTCATGAAGATAGAGCACGTCGGAGGCGGCATAGGCGATCTGTGCTTCGGAAAGCTCGTCCGCGCCCCAGTCGGAGCTCTGCTGCTGCTTCGACATGTCGATGTTGAGCAATTCGCGGGCGAGGTCCTTCAGGCCATGGCGGTCGGTATACGTGCGCGTGAGGCGCGATGCGATCTTGGTGCAGTAAACGGGCTGCGGCATCACGCCGAGATTTTTATAGAGCACTGCGAGATCGAAGCGCGCGAAGTGAAAAATTTTCGGCTTCGAAGTGTCGGACAAGAGCTTCGCGATATTCGGCGCGCCCGGCTTTCCTGCCGGAATCTGCACGACATCGGCGCTGCCGTCACCGGGTGAGAGTTGTACGACGCAAAGCCGGTCGCGGCTTGGGTTGAGGCCCAGCGTTTCGGTATCGATGGCGACCGCGCCTTTATACTTCGAAAGATCCGGCAGATCGCCGCGGTGAAGTCTGATCGTCATATCGTTCTCAAATTCCGTAGCTGCGTTGTACCCGAAGCCAGACAATAAAGGGTGGACACCTAGGCAGAGCCCGGCCCGTACTGTCATCGAAATCATCGGCTGCCAGGCGAGCGCCTATTCGACCTGACCGGCCGTCATTCCTTGCGGCAAATTCCGAGCAATCTCGTCCCGACCGCGCCACGGACCATACCAGCTAACGATTCGCAAAATGATTAACGCCAGGATCAGCAGGATTCCAACCCTGCCGAACAATGGCAAAGAAACCCATGGCACCGCTATCGGGGACGCGCACGCCAACGGCCGGAATCGGGGGCATCAGGAGATGCGCAAAGCCAGAAGACGGGTGACTGGAATGCAATTCATATTCGACCCGACCGGAGCGCCGCGACACCGGGATCCGGACCGGCGCGGGAAGCACGTTCTTCAGCGTGCGGGCCCCGGGGTCCATTCAGTCTTCTTCATTTTGGGCCTCAGAATCCGGCGGATGGGCCATATCGAGAGCATGCACTTCGTCCGCAACGAGCCGACCCGGCGCCATCGATCCATTGATCTATCTGTAAGCGACACGTCTGCCCGAGAGCGCCAACCGCTTCAATGAAGGCAGAGCGCTGTTTCTTTTTGGTAAGATAATACTGTTTCTTACGTCGTAACACGGCACTAGCATTGATTCGATATTTCTACGGTAGTCGCCATGCTGTTGAATTCGATGAGATGCTTGCCAGTCGCCTGCGGGTTGGTCGCTTTTTTCATGACCCAGTCAGCGCAGGCTCAAAGCTCCGGTTTTTATGCCAGCCTATTTGGGGGCGCTAGCTTTACGGAGGACGCAGACTTATCCGTCCTCGTACCTACCGCTCCACCGGCATTGTTATCTGGCGAAATGAAATTCGGTAACGGCTGGATTGCTGGTGTTGCTGTCGGTTACGGTTTGGATAACGGCGTGGCGATAGAGGGTGAGTTTTCGGTCATCCAGAATCGTCTTAAGCAAGAAACTTTAGCGTTCCCGGCAGGGGCAACGACTATCGCGCTCGATGGCCGCTTGAATACCTACGCCCTGATGATCAACGGCTACTATCGATTTACTTCCTCGAGTGCGTTTACGCCGTATGTCGGAGTCGGGATTGGAACGGCACTCATGAACATCAAGGCGAAGCCTGAATCCGACCCAAATTGGTTTCAGGACAACGACATTGAGTTCGCCTATCAGGTGATTGCCGGTTTCTCGATCGCAATCAACGCAAACACGAGCGTCGGGGCGGAGTATCGTTTTTTTGATACAGCAACGCCTTCCTTTACTGAAAATGTTACGGTGCAGTTCGATAATCAAAGCCACAATCTATTGATAAAGCTGACCCACAAATTTGGTCAGCATCCCCAATAAGAACGCTTGGCCGAACAGTCATCTTCTGTTCTGCGTCTTACATCAAACTAATCTCGCCTATTGTGTGTCCTTCGAATTATTGTTTGCTCGTCGCCCCAAAAGCTCGAGCGCTTGAGGACATGTTTCGCGCTTTGCCTCCGTGGCGCAAAGCTTCGATCAACAATGAAAATGCCCGCGTCGATTGCCGGCGGCTCGGATAATAAAGATGGTAGCCCGAGAACTCCGGACACCAATCCTGAAGCACGCGCACGAGCTTCCCGCGCTTTAGATCGTCTCCGATCCGGTCTTCGGTGAGATAAGCGATTCCGTGACCCTCACGCGCGGCATTCAAACATAAAGACGCATCGCTGAACGTGAAACGGCCTTCGACACGTACGTTCAAGCGACGTTTGCCCTTTTCGAACTCCCACGGCAGCAACCCGCCATGGGTTTGCATGCGTATGTTGATGCAATCGTGCAACGTAAGATCTGATGGCGCTTTTGGTGCGGGCCGCTTTCGGAAATATGCGGGCGAACTCACCACGGCCATTCGCATATCCGGACCGATGCGCACAGCGACCATGTCTTTAGCAACCTGCTCGCCGAGCCGCACTCCTGCGTCGTACCCAAGCCTGGCTATGTCAGCGAAGCCTGCATCGACGTCGATCTCGATTTTGACGTCAGGGTATGCGGCAACGAATCTTGTGATTGCAGGCCACAAGATCGTCTCCGCAGCTTGAATGCCCGTGGAAATTCGTATGGTTCCCGAGGGCTTGTCGCGCAGCGCATCCAGACCCGCAAGAGATGCACTGATTTGATCGAACTGCGGGCTCATTTCGCGAAACAGTCTTTCACCTGCTTCCGTTGGCGAGACGCTGCGCGTCGTGCGGGTCAAAAGCCGGATGTTGAGCCGTGCCTCAAGGTCTCTGATTGTGTGGCTTAACGCCGATTGTGAAACGCCAAGCTTAGCGGCCGCTTTCGTGAAGCTCCGTTCTCGCGCGACGGCGACGAACGCAAAGAGATCGTTGAGGTTATCCCGGGCCATTTATGAGCATCCCTCATAAAGCTATGTGAGATAATCCCTCTACTCGCAACAATAATTTCGGATCAGGTTTGTCGCGCTCGAAGGGGCAAAGACTAAAACCACCGATGGAGAGAATGAAATGACGAACGTCAGCACCATGGAAAAAAGCCGCCGCGCATTCTTGGGTGCATCGGCAGCCGTCGTGGCCATGCCTGTACTAAGCGGCGTTCCTGTGAATGCGCAGGCGCACGTACTCGGACGGCGCAAACTTGGTAGCCTGGAGGTCTCGAGCATCGGCATGGGCGTTCAGAACATGAGCCGCACATACCAGACGACAATTCCGAACCGGCAGGAAATGCTCAACATCATCCGCGCGGCTTTCGAGCGGGGCCTCACGTTATTCGACGCGGCGGAGGCCTATGGCCCGCATGAAGTCGAGCGCATTCTTGGCGAAGGCGTCGCGCCGTTCCGCAATCAGATTCAGATCGCAACAAAGTTCGGTTGGAACATCGATCAGGAAACGGGCGAGCGCCGTGGCGGGACGAATAGTCGTCCGGCTCACATCAAAATCGTGGTCGAAAATATGTTGAAGCGGCTTCGCACCGACCGCATCGACCTTTTGTATCAGCACCGTGTGGACGCGGAAGTACCAATCGAGGACGTAGCGGGAGCGGTGAAAGACCTTATGAGAGAAGGTAAGGTTCTTCACTGGGGCCTTTCCGAAATGGGGCTTCAGACGCTTCGCCGCGCGCACGCGACGCTGCCGGTAGCTGCTGTCCAGAGCGAATATTCGATGCTGTGGCGTGAGCCTGAGGAATCCGTTCTCACAGCATGCGAAGAGCTTGGTATTGGATTCGTGCCGTGGAGCCCACTTGGCGTTGGTTTTCTCACAGGTGCGATTGATCAAAGAACGCGATTTGCGGAGGGCGATATTCGCCGCATCGAAACGCGCTTCTCGCCGGAGAATATCCTGCACAATCTTGCACTCGTCGCTCTCGCGAAGAAATTGGGCGAGCGCAAGAATGCGACGCCGGGTCAGATCTCGCTGGCATGGCTCATGGCGCAAAAGCCGTGGATCGTGCCGATTCCGGGCACTACGCAAATGGCACACATGATCGAAAACACAGCCGCGGCCGGAATCAGTTTTCGTGCATCTGAAATTGCCGAACTGAATAGGGCTGTCGCGGCAATCCAGGTGCGCGGAGCGCGCCTGCCCGATGCCGTTCAGGCGTATTCCGGTCTGGAAGCGCCAAAGCGCTAATACGACGGGGCGACATGAAGGAAGCGCTCGAGGTGAGATACAATTTTCCGAAAAGCGGTTTCACGCTTGCGGGGCACCGTCTGCCAGAAACGAATTGCGGTCGAGACGCGCGGCCTAGCTATGAACCGGAGATAGGAGGTTTCCTGTATGCTGAAAATTCTAACCCTTGGTTTTGTGATGACGCTTGCCAGCATCGCGTCTAGCGACGCGCAACAACCTTTATCCTACGGCCCGTCCATCTCGCTGGACGCCGTAAAACGAATCATGGCGGCTGCGGAAGCGGAAGCCACGAAGAACAACTGGCGCGTGGTTATTGTAATCGTAGACGCTGCGGGGAAACCGCAACTGCTAACTCGAATGGATGACGCGCCGTATGGCTCCATTCCCATCGCCATTGGAAAAGCCGAGACTGCCTTCAACTTTCGCCAAGCAACCAAACAGCTTCAGGACCGCGTTAACTCGGGCACGGCGATGCATCTTCTCACATCCGGCTCGACGCTTATCGAGGGTGGTATTCCCCTCGTCATCGCCGGCAAGGTCGTCGGCGCGATTGGCGTTTCGGGAGGCGCAACCTTCCAGGACGAGCAAGTGGCGAAGGCCGGAGCAGGCGCGCTCCTGTAGCTTCGGATTTCGTCAGCACACTAAGCGCAACGCTTTGATTGGGCTTAAGTAATTGAATTCCCTAAAGTCAGGGAATGAATGGTGCCCAGGAGAGGACTCGAACCTCCACGGTGTTACCCGCTAGTACCTGAAACTAGTGCGTCTACCAATTCCGCCACCTGGGCAGGTGTCGCTGGCCGTAAGCGAGGCTTGGTACGGCTTGCGGTCCGGCCTTGTCAATCAGCAGCAGGTCGCGGCGAAGCGCGCTTTGACGCGGAAAAACCGATCTTGTAACGCTGGTCGAAAGCCAAGGCCTCCAGCGAGATTTCAAAAATGGCGCAGATTCCGTCCGACCGCTTGGTGACGATTTACGGCGGTTCCGGCTTTGTCGGCCGTCATCTGGTGCGTGCGCTCGCCAAGCGCGGCTGGCGCATTCGCGTCGCGGTGCGGCGTCCCGATCTCGCCGGTCATCTCCAGCCGCTCGGCGTGGTCGGACAGGTGCAGCCGGTCCAGGCAAATTTGCGCTTTCCTGATTCGGTCGCACGCGCTGCGGAAGGCTCATCCGCCATCGTGAACCTCGTCGGCATTCTCTATCAGAGCGGCGCGCAGAGTTTCGACGCGGTGCAGGCCGAAGGCGCGGAAGCCGTCGCCATGGCCGCCAAGAAAGAAGGCGCACGGCTGGTGCAGATGTCAGCCATCGGCGCCGACAAGGATTCGGAATCCAATTACGGGCGCACCAAGGCGCTCGGCGAACAGGCCGCGCTTTCGGCCAAGCGCGACGCCGTCATCATTCGCCCGTCCATCGTGTTCGGTCCGGAGGACGATTTCTTCAACCGCTTCGCGGCGCTCGCGCGGATCTCGCCGTTCCTGCCGCTGATCGGCGGCGGGACCACGAAATTCCAGCCGGTCTTCGTCGGCGACGTCGCCGAAGCGATTGCAAAGGCGGTCGAAGGCGAAGCGCGCGGCGGCGAGACCTATGAGCTCGGCGGACCTGAAGTCATGAACTTCCGCGAACTCATCGAGCTGACGCTCGAGCAGATCGGCCGCAAGCGGCTGCTTGTCCCGCTGCCATGGGCGCTCGCGCGCATTCAGGCGTTCTTTATGGAACTGATGCCGAAGCCGATGCTGACGCGCGATCAGGTGACGATGCTGGAAACCGACAACGTCGTCTCGCCCGAAGCCGCGCGCGAGCAAAGGACCTTGCAGGGACTCGGCATCAATCCCACTGCGATGCGCGCGATCCTGCCGGGCTATCTCTGGCGCTACCGCAAAGCCGGCCAGTTCACGAAGGCGGCGACGTAAACTTTAGCGCGTCAGCAGAATACCGATCAGCGCCGCGCTGCCGACCACGATTCGCCACCAGCCGAAAACCGCGAAGCCGTTTCTCGACACGAAATCGAGCACGGCGCGCACGACAACGAGCGACGCGCAAAAAGCCGCGACAAAGCCGATGACGACCAGCACGCCGTCATCCATCGTGAAGTTCTTGTAGTTCTTCGCGAGATCGTAGGTGAAGGCCCCGAGCATCGTCGGTATTGCGAGGAAGAACGAGAACTCCGCCGCCGCGCGGCGATCGAGCCCGAGCAACAGCGCGCCGACAATCGTGGAGCCCGAGCGCGATACGCCGGGAACGAGTGCAAGACATTGAAACAGGCCGATGCCGAATGCGGTCATCGGCGGCAGCGCCATCGCGTCCCGATACTTCGGATTGAAAGCGACCCTATCGACGAAAAGTAAAATGACGCCGCCGACGATCAACGCGATCGCGATCACCATCGGGCTTTCGAACAGCACGGTCTTGATGAAATTATGCAGGAGCACGCCCGCGAAGGCCGCGGGAAGAAACGCGAGAATGATTCCGAGCGCGAAGCGCCGCGCCGCCGGATCGTAAGGAACCGCGAAAGCAACCTTCGCCAGCCGTGTGAAGTATACGACGACGACCCCGAGAATCGCGCCGAGCTGACTCAGGACTTCGAAGGTCTTTCCCGTGGTTTCGAATTTCAGATCGTGCGTCGCGAGCAAGAGATGCCCGGTCGAAGAAACCGGGATGAATTCGGTGCCGCCTTCTAGAAGGCCGAGCAGCAGCGCTTCCAGCATTTTTCCGAGGGTCATGAGCCGCTCCAGATTGCCCGCGTCGATTCGCACATTTGTTAACGGCTTAACGCGCCGGCTTTCGCCCGGCAAAGGAAAGCGCGTCAAATCTTTGCCGCGTTCACGCGGTTTTTACGCGACAACCTCCCGGCGGCTCGCATTTATTAAGGAAGTTCGGGCAGGAAAGCGGTGTCCATGCAGCTTTATCATCAGTTCTTCTGCCCTCATTCGCGCTTCGTCCGTCTCGCGCTCGCCGAGTACGGGATCGATGCTTCGCTCGTCGAAGAACACGAATGGAAGCGGCGGCCGGAGTTCCTTGCGCTCAATCCCGCGGGCACCGTGCCGGTGCTGGCCGACGACAAGCGCGTGGTGCCGGGCGCAGGCGTCATCGCCGAATATCTGGATGAGAGCTACGGCAGCCAGGTCGCTGACAGCCGCCTGATGCCCGCCGCCAGCGCCGAACGCGTCGAAGTGCGGCGACTGATGATCTGGTTCAACTCGAAATTTTTCAACGAAGTCAGCGAGCACATCGCGCGCGAAAAAATCTGGAAGCGCTATATGCGCCAGGAGGAAGGCGGCGGGCCGCCGGATTCCTTCGTGATCCGCGCTGCGCGCGCCAATATCGTCGAGCATTTGCGCTATCTCGGCTGGCTTGCGAAAACCCGCAAATGGCTTGCCGGCGAGAAGCTGACCTATGCCGACCTCGCGGCGGCGGCTCACATATCGACGTGCGACTATTTTGGTGACGTGCCGTGGCAGGAAGACGAGAACGCGAAGAACTGGTACGCGAAGATCAAGTCGCGCCCGTCATTCCGCGCGCTGTTGGCCGAGACCATCCCGGGCCTGCCGGCGGCATCGAGTTACACCAATCTCGACTTCTGAAAAATCCCGACACGATCAAGTCCGAGCTGATCGCACGCGCGCGCGAAGAAGGCTTTGATACGGTCGGCGTCGCACATCCGGATTCCATTCCGGACGCCGCCCCGCATTTGCACAAATGGATTGCCGAACAACGTCACGGCGACATGACGTGGATGGAAACGCATGCGGCGCGCCGCGAGCATCCGCACGCGCTCTGGAACGGCGCGGGCTCGGTCGTGATGTTCGGTCTGAATTACGGGCCGGACCGCGACCCGCGCGAGATTCTCAAAGAAAAAATGCGCGGCGCAATTTCGGTTTACGCGCAGGGCGACGACTATCACGAGTTGATCAAAGGCAAACTCAGGCGTCTCGGCCAATGGCTCGCGCACAAAACCGGCAATGAACTGAAAGTCTTCGTCGATACCGCGCCGCTGATGGAGAAGCCGCTCGCGCAGGCTGCCGGTCTCGGCTGGCAGGGGAAGCATACCAATCTTGTTTCGCGCGAGCACGGCTCCTGGCTCTTTCTCGGCGCGATGCTGACAGCCGCCGAACTTCCGCTCGACGAGCGCGAGATCGACCATTGCGGCTCGTGCCGCGCCTGTCTCGATGTCTGTCCGACCAACGCGTTCCCCGCGCCGTATCAGTTGGACGCGCGGCGTTGCATTTCTTACCTGACCATCGAGCACAAGGGTCCGATCCCGCGCGAATTGCGCAAGGCTATCGGCAACCACATCTATGGGTGCGACGACTGTCTTGCCGCGTGCCCCTGGAACAAGTTTGCGAGCCAAGGCCGCGAGCAGAAGCTTGCGGCGCGTGAAGAAAATCGCGCGCCTTCGCTTTCCGAACTTGTTGCGCTCGACGACACGGAATTTCGTGCGCGCTTCTCCAAATCGCCGATCAAGCGTTCGGGCCGCGAGCGCTTCATCCGCAATGTTCTGATCGCGATCGGAAACTCCGCGTCGCCATCGCTCATGCCGGACGCAATCGCACGGCTCGATGATGAGTCCGCGCTGATACGCGGCGCAGCCGTTTGGGCCACTTCGGCATTGATGAATAAAGAAGACTTCGCAAAACTCGCCCAGCAAAATTCTCCACGCGAAATGGACGAGACCGTTCGCGAGGAATGGAACGCGGCGCTCGCTACTTCGCGCTGATTTCGGCTGCCAGCTCGTCCACCGTCTTCAGCAAACGCTCGATATCTTCCGGCCGCGATAAACGGTGATCGCCGTCTTTCACAAGCGTAATCGTCACGTCGTCCTGCGCGAGGCACGAGACAAGTTTCATCGCATGCTGCCAGGGCACATCCGGATCGAGCACGCCTTGCAGAATACGCACGGGGCAATTTACCTGAATGGGCTTGCCCATGATCAGATGCTTGCGGCCGTCTTCGATCAACCGCTTCGTGATCGCGTAGGGCGGATCGCCATAAACCGAGGGCCGTTCCCACTGGCCCGTTGTCTCGATCTCGCTTTCACTTCTTCCGGAAATTCTTCCACATCAATTCCTCGGTGAAGTCCGGCGCGGGCGCGATCAGAACGAGCCCGCCTAGTTTCGCGTTTTGCGAGAGTGACGGGTCGCTTGCCAACGCACGCGCGAGCAGGAGTGCCATCCAGCCGCCCATCGAGGAGCCGACCACGATCTGCGGACCTTTTGCGCGGTTCTTGAATACCGCGAGCGCGTCTTCCAGCCACGCTGAAATCGTGCCGTCCTCGAATTTCTCGCTACTCTCGCCATGCCCCGAATAATCGAAGCGAATGCAAGCGCGGTCCGATTTGGCCGCGTGTTCATCCAATGCGACAGCCTTGGTGCCCTTCATGTCGGACTTGAAACCACCGAGCCAGATCAGGCCAGGCGCGGTTCCTTCGCGTGCACGAATAGCGATCCGCCGCGCAGGATCGCCTACCGATAGATATTCGGGTTCGCCGTTTTCCATGCTCGCCGCGTAATATGTCGCCGAAGTGAACGCAAGCCGCCTTGCGAATGCCATGAGCCGATTTTACAACCGGTCTCGTGGCGACTCCTGCAACACCCATGAACGAACGGCCGCTGACCGTCGTGCAGGTCATTCCGACTTGCAGCCGAGCGGCACCGTCAATCATGCGCTCGAAATCGCTTGTCGAAATGCGCAGGAAGCTCGCAGAGATTTCGCGCGATCTTTCCGCCGATCTTCTGCATGCGCAGAGCCGCGCGCCGGCCTGGAGTTGCCTCGTCGCAAACAAGATTTCGAAAGTCCCGTTCATCGCGACCTATGACGGCAGCTTCTCGGAGCGCAATCCGGTCAAGCGCCTCTATAACAGCGTGATGGTGCGCGGCGCGCGCGTGATCGCGCCGGGCGAGCGCCTCGCGAAGATGGCCGAGGAGCGTTACGGAACCGCGCGGGAAAAATTTTCCGTGGTGCCGCACGCGATCGACTTCGAAGGCGTTCAATCCGGCGCATCTCGTATCCGCTGGCAGCGCGCGCGCTCGCGCGAACCAATGGGGCGTTGAGCCGACCGATCGCGTGATCCTGCTGCCGGGCCGCTTGTCGCGGCCCAAGGCACCGCATCTGCTTGTCGAGGCAGCCGCACGCCTGCGCGAGGCGGGCCTCAAGGATTTCATCTGCATCTTCGCGGGCGAGCACCCGGGCCGCTCCGGCTATGCCGGCGAGCTCTGGGATCAGGTGCATCAGGCGGGATTAGCCAACCGCATGCGCTTCGCCGGCCATACCGAAGATATGCTTTCCGCCTACTCGCTCGCCGATATCGTGGTCTGCACGTCGGTCTCGCAGGGTGGCCACCGCCGCGCGGTCTTGGAAGCACAGGCCATGGGCGTGCCGGTCGCAGTTTCGGATTCCGAGAACGGGGATGAAATCGTGCGCGCGGCTCCCTATATCCCGGATGCCCGCGCAACTGGCGTACTCTACCGCTCGGGCGATTCCGGAGAACTTGCGCAGACTCTCTTCAAATTGCTTGCAATGGGTGCCCCCGCCCGGCGCGCCATGGGTGTGCGCGGCCGCGAATGGATCGCCTCGCATTTCTCGAAAGAGACCTTCGCCGAGCGGCTGCTCGCGGTTTATCGCGACGTTGCCCGCAAATCCGCGCTTCGCGCGGGCCGTTGACTTGCCGCCCGTTTCTCACGATCTTCCCAGTGCTTCGCCGAGTAGGGCCGACTCTCCCTTGAGGGTTCTGGTTCCGGCGTCACAGCGTCCGTTTTAACAGCTAGAGGAGACTGCCCCCATTCGTCGTCCCATGAGAGCCGCTGCGCCGGTGCAAAAAGATGGCCCGCGCACCAACGAAGATATCCGCGTCCGCGAAGTTCAGCTGATCGATGCCGAAGGCGAGAACCGCGGAACCGTACCGATCCAGCAAGCAATAGAGATGGCGCGTGAAGCGGGCCTCGACCTTGTCGAGATCTCGCCGAACAACAATCCGCCGGTCTGCAAAATTCTGGATAGCGGTAAATTCAAATTCCAGGCGCAGAAGAAAGCCGCCGAAGCGCGCAAGAAGCAGAAGACCGTCGAGGTCAAGGAAATCAAGCTGCGCCCCGGCATCGACAAGCACGACTACGACGTGAAAATGCGGTCGATCCAGCGCTTCTTCGAAGAGGGCGACAAGGTGAAGGTCACGCTTCGCTTCCGTGGCCGTGAAATGGCGCACCAGGAACTCGGCTACAAGCTATTGCAGAAGCTGAAAGAGGACACGACCACCATCGCGAAAGTCGAGATGGAGCCGATGTCCGAAGGCCGTCAGATCGTCATGATCCTGGCGCCCCGGTGACGCTGCTAAACACCAAACACGTTTGTACGCTGTCCTCTCTCGCGCTGGCCGCCGTCGTTTCGGCCTGCGCGGGCGGGAGCGGCTTCTTGGGCGGCGCGGGTGAGAACGTTGAACGGCCCTTATCGCGGGATCGCGGACTGCACCTTCGGAAAATCCGAATGGGGCAGCCGGCCGGACTCACGCAAAGCGTCGTGCCGAACGAGCAGAAAAATCCTGCTGACGCTCGAGAGCGGGTCTCCACGAGCATTGGGAGATGACCTTCACGCCAGCCGGCGCGTTCGACCAACGTCGCGATCAGCGCATCGCTATCGGCCGGACCCTACCCGGCCGAAAGGCGCTTCAGACCGCGCGAAGGCTGCGCGCTGGTGATCTCGCGGCTTGTACTCTCTTAAACGAGCTGGAGCCGACGTTATTTTAGCCTCTCCGACAGGCCGTCAGATATTGACGACCCCGGCGCCGCGATAGATCGCGGCGCCTTCTCAATCTCTCCGGTTCGACGCCCCGCAGCTGATTCGCGATCCGCGCGATGCGGCGCGCGGGCTTCGACATGCCGCTCAACACTTCGCCCCGATCGGCCAAGGCTTGTTCGCGCCCGAGACCACGCGACACGATATCGCGCAACGGCACGCGCTCGAATCTCGCTCTGCGGCCGCGGAACGAACAACTCGGCTGGGAAGAAGCCGTCCGCCTCGCGCCGATAGAGCGATCGAGACCGAGCGATTCCACGGCACGCACCGTGGTGTCCATTTCGTCGAGCGTCGCAAAGCGCCGCTGCACGAAACTCGCCGCCTCGAAATGCTCGGTGACCAGCCCCTGCTCGGAGAGCGTCTGCGCGATCGCGCGATAGGGAAACATTCTGCAGTACGAATGGACGCGACCCATGCCGGGCGGCCTTGCGCGCGAGCTTCGCGAGACGATGGAAGGTCTTGCTGGTGACGTAGCCAACGCAGCCGGTGGAGACGATGATATCGGCTTTTGCGAGTTGTTCGGCCTGTTCGGGGCTCGGATCATCGCGTTCAAGATCGAGCGCATAGCCGAGATCGATTGCGCCGCTTTCCTCCGCATAACGTATCGCGCGCTCGGAAACGTCGAGGCCGATCACGCGGACACTCTCGTTCTTCGGCCAAGCACGATAGAAGGCGCGGTCGTGACCGGTGAGCTCTTCGCTTTTCAGAGACTGCAAATGCGGAGAAACGTAACGCTCGCGAATGGCGTCGTAGCCGAGTGCATACTTCATCAGCGCACCGTTCACGCCGTAAGAGCAGCCGAGGTCGAGTACCGTGACCGGCTCGTCCTGCTGTTCGGCGCGGGCTTGAATGAGCTGGCCGAATACTGGCTGCGCGAGATGGGGGATGATGTAGTCGAGCTGGCCAAGGACGCCGAAATAACGGCGCGGGTCGGCTGAGACGTAGATGTCGTCGAAATTAGCCTTGCCGTCGTTGAGCGCGGCAAAAGCGAGCTTGGCAGAATGCGAGGTCATAGACTGTGGCCTCCGGTTTGCGGACCGTGTGGACCTCCGAGTTTCAGGAAATGGACAAATTGCCTTGCCCGTCAGCAACATGGGATAGCGGTCCCATCGGTACAACCACGGATGGCGCCTTTGCGGGGATATGCCGCGCCGGAAGCGGCGGGGCCGCCGCCACCCTTCACCTCGCTTGAAAAACATGGCCGTCTCGTCTATCGAAACGGCCTTCGAGCCGACCGGCCATCACTAGGGCTGCCGTGGCGGCTTTCGAGCGCTCAATTCCGAGCAATTACAGTGACTTAGACGGGCTCGCCCGGCTCAAGTCCATGGAGAGCAAAATGCCCAAGCTGAAGACCAAGTCCGGCGCGAAGAAACGCTTCAAGATTTCTTCGACCGGCAAGGTGATCTCCGGTCAGGCGGGAAAACGCCACGGCATGATCAAGCGGACCAACAGCCAGATACGGAAGCTGCGCGGCACGCGCGTCATTTCCGAATCCGACGCCGTACGCGTCCGCAAGATCTTCCTGCCGAACGGCTGAACAGCCGCTCGTTTTCCAGTTTCAGACTTAAAGGAGTTTCACCATGGCACGCGTTAAACGCGGCGTTACTTCACACGCCAAGCACAAGAAAACCTACAAGGCTGCGAAAGGCTTTCGTGGCCGCCGCAAGAACACCATCCGCACCGCGAAGGCTGCCGTCGACAAGTCGATGCAGTACGCCTACCGCGACCGCAAGAACAAGAAGCGCACGTTCCGCGCGCTCTGGATTCAGCGGATCAACGCGGCGGTGCGCGAAGAAGGTCTGGTCTACGGCAAGTTCATCAACGGCCTGAACAAGGCCGGCGTCGAGGTCGACCGCAAGGTGCTCGCCGATCTCGCCGTGCACGAACCGGCGGCGTTCAAGGCCCTTTGCGCACAGGCACGCGCCGCTCTTAACTGAGCGCGCGCCGTGGCCGACCTTTCGAAGCTAGAGAACGATCTTACTGCCCAGATCGCGGGCGCGGCTGACGAAGCCGCGCTCGAATCCGTTCGCGTTAGCGCGCTCGGCAAGAAGGGCTCGGTCTCCGAACTCTTGAAGGGCCTCGGCGCGATGTCGCCGGAGGAGCGCAAGACCGAGGGCGCGAAGATCAACGCGCTGCGCGACCGCGTCTCGGTCGCGCTGGACGCGAAAAAGTCCGAGCTGAAAGAAAAAGCGATCGCGGCAAAACTGGCAGCCGACGTCGCCGACGTGACGCTGCCGGTTCGCGCGGCACCCGCCGAACAGGGCCGCATCCATCCGATCAGCCAGGTCATCGACGAACTGACCGCGATCTTCGCCGACATGGGCTTCTCGGTCGCCGAAGGGCCGGACATCGAAACCGATTTCTATAACTTCACGGCGCTGAACTTCCCGGCCGGGCATCCGGCGCGGGAAATGCACGACACCTTCTTCTTCCCACCCGACGCGAACGGCGAACGCAAGCTCCTGCGCACGCACACCTCGCCGGTGCAGATCCGCTCGATGCAGAAGCAGAAGCCGCCGATCAAGATCATCATTCCCGGGCCGCACCTATCGCTCGGACTCGGACCAGACCCATACGCCGATGTTTCATCAGGTCGAAGGTTTGGTGATCGACAAGAAATCGCATCTCGGGCACCTGAAGTGGATTCTCGCGGAATTCTGCAAGGCGTTTTTCGAAGTCGACGACGTGAAGATGCGCTTTCGCCCGTCGTTCTTTCCGTTCACCGAACCGTCGATGGAAGTCGACATTCAGTGCGACCGGTCCGGCGGCGACATCAAGTTCGGCCAGGGCAACGATTGGCTGGAGATTCTCGGCTGCGGCATGGTGCATCCCAACGTGCTGCGCAACTGCGGGCTCGATCCCGACGAGTGGCAGGGCTTCGCCTGGGGCATGGGCATCGACCGCATCGCGATGCTGAAATACGGCATGCCGGATCTGCGCCCGTTCTTCGAGGCGGACGTGCGCTGGCTCGAGCATTACGGCTTCCGGCCGCTCGACTTCCCGACGCTTGCGGGAGGATTGAGCACGTTTTTTGAACCCCCGCGGCCGGCCCCCCCCCCGGGGGGCCCCCCCCGGGGGGGAGAGAGACAAAGGGGGCCGGCGCCGCGAGGGGGGAGGGGCCGCCCCCCAACCGCCCAAAAAACCCCCCCGGGGGCCCCCCCCCCGCCGCCACCCCCCCCCCCCCCCCCCCCCGCCCCGGAAAGGCGCGAGGGAGCGGGCCGCGCCCCCCCCCCCCGGCCCCCCCCCGGGGGGGACCGCCGGGGGCGCGACCGCCCCGCCGCCCCCGCCCGCCCCCCCCCCCCCAGGGCCGGGGGGCGGGGCGGCCCGCGGCCCCCCCGGGCGCCCCCCCGCAGGGGGCGCCCCGCGGCGGCGCCGCGGAGAGGACCCCCCCCACGGTCGCGCAGATTTCCGAGAAGCTGAACGAAGTCGGCCTCGAGGTCGAAAGCGTCGAAGACAAGGCCGCATTGCTCGCGCCCTTCGTCGTCGCCAACGTGATCTCCGCCGAGAAGCATCCGAACGCGGACAAGCTCCGCGTCTGCATGGTCGATATCGGCGACGGCAATCCGATTCAGGTCGTCTGCGGCGCACCGAATGCGC
Source organism: Hyphomicrobiales bacterium (assembly GCA_016713235.1). Taxonomy (GTDB): domain Bacteria; phylum Pseudomonadota; class Alphaproteobacteria; order Rhizobiales; family Xanthobacteraceae. The sequence continues at coordinate 685,218 of JADJPN010000001.1, forward strand.
GCGGCGGAATGAAAGCCGTGTTCGCCGCACCCGGCACCACGATTCCGGCGAGCGGCGACGTGTTGAAGATCGGCGCGATCCGCGGCGTGGAATCGCGCGGCATGCTCGTGTCCGAACGCGAGATGGGTTTGTCGGACGAACACGCCGGCATCATCGAAATGCCGGCCGACGCGCCGCTCGGAAAGCCCTTCGCGGAAGTCCTCGGCCTCAACGACCCGGTGTTCGATATTGCCGTGACCCCGAACCGCCCGGATGCGCTCGGCGTGCATGGTGTTGCGCGCGATCTCGCGGCAGCAGGTCTCGGCACGTTCAACGAGAAAGCGCCGAAGCCGGTTGCAGGAGAGTTTCCCTGCCCGATTACGGTAACGATCGAGGCGCCCGAGCTTTGCCCCGCCTTCGGCATTCGCGTCATCCGCGGCGTGAAAAACGGCCCGTCCCCCGAGTGGCTGCAAAAGCGTCTCCGCGCCATCGGGCTGCGCCCGATCAACGCGCTGGTCGATATCACGAACCTGCTCACGCATGACCGCTCGCGTCCGCTGCATGTCTTCGATGCGGCGAAGGTGAAGGGCAATCTCGTCGTGCGCCGCGCGAAAAAGGGCGAGAAGATTCTCGCGCTCGACGGCAAGACCTATGAGCTCGATGACACGATCTGCGCGATCTCCGACGACGTCGCCGTGGAATCGCTCGCCGGCGTCATGGGCGGCGAGGAAAGCGGCGTTTCGGAATCCACCACCGACGTCGTGGTCGAATCCGCGCTCTGGAATCCGCTGAATATCGCGCAGACCGGCCGCAAGCTGGGACTGCTCTCCGACGCGCGCTTCCGTTTCGAGCGCGGCGTCGATCCGGCGTTCATGATGCCGGGGCTCGAATTGGCCACGCAGCTTATTCTGGAAATGTGCGGCGGCGAGCCCTCGGAGGTTTTCGTCGCGGGTGAAGTGCCGGACACGAGCCGCGTCATCGACTTCCCGCTTTCCGAACCGAAGCGCCTCACCGGCATCGAAATCAAAGCGGACGAGATCAAGCGCATTCTCTCGCATCTCGGTTTCACCACCGCCGGCACCGGCGACAGCCTCAAAGTTTCGCCGCCGACCTGGCGCGGCGACATCGAAGGCAAAGCCGACCTTGTTGAAGAGGTTGTGCGCATCGCCGGCCTGGAGCGCGTGCCAGAGACCGCATTCGAGCGCGACGAGAATGCGCGCAAGCCCGTGTTGACCACGCTGCAAAAGCGCACGCGTGCGGCAAAGCGCGCACTCGCTGCGCGCGGCTCGGTCGAAGGCGTCACCTGGTCGTTCATTTCCAAAGAACACGCCACGCGTTTCGGCGGCGGCAAGCCGGAGATCGCGCTCGCGAACCCGATCGCGTCGGATCTTTCCGACATGCGCCCGAGCCTCATTCCCGGTCTTGCCATCTCCGCGCAGAAGAACGCCGATCGCGGCTACGAGGATGTGGCGCTATTCGAAGTCGGGCAGATTTTCCTCGGCGACAAGCCGGAAGATCAGCTGATGGCTGCAACTTCGCTGCGCCGGGGCGCCGCGAAAGTTTCAGGCGCGGGCCGTCACTGGTCCGGCTCCTCCGGCAATGTCGATGTCTATGACGCGAAGGCCGATGCGCTGACCGTACTCGCCGCCTGCGGCGCGCCGACGGATAAACTCCAGATCGTCGCCGGCGGACCGAACTATCTGCATCCGGGCCGCTCCGGCACGATCCAGCTAGGGCCGAAATTGATCCTCGGTTATTTCGGCGAGCTGCCCGCTCACGCTCGATGCGCTCGACATCGAAGGCCCGGTTTCGGTTGCGGAAATTTTCCTCGACCGTCTGCCCGAGCAGAAGGCGAAGCCCACGAAGGTGAAGCCGAGGCTCGAACTCTCCGCGTTTCAGCCGGTCGTGCGCGATTTCGCGTTCCTCGTCGATCGGAAGGTCACGGCGGCCGAGATCATCCGTGCCGCGCAGAGCGCGGAGAAGGTTCTGATCGCGAACATCGACGTGTTCGACCTCTACGAAGGCAAAGGCGTGCCGGAAGGCAAGAAGTCGCTCGCGATCGCAGTCACGTTGCAGCCGCGCGAGAAGACGCTCACCGATGCCGAGATCGACGCGGTCGCGAAGAAGATCGTCGACGAAGTCTCGAAGAAGACCGGCGCGACGCTGCGCTAAACAAGCATCAAATCCGCGAACACGAAGCCGTCGCGCTCGACGATTTCGCCAACCTGCACCTCAGATTTTTCGCTCGAACATCGGCCCGCCCACGACGCAAGTGTGAAATTCGCCGTTCTCCGCGCAAGGATCGACCCCTGCGGGGAGCCCCGCGAGCAAGTCATTGTCGAAAGCTTTTCCTGCCAGTTCGCGCGGCACTCTCGCAGGATCGAGCGTGACGACGCGTGCTTGCAGCCCGCCCGCAATCATATCTCTCGCAAGCTTGTCGGTTGGGATTTTCCAGAGTGGGAAAACGGCTTCGATGCCGGTGCCGCGCATTTTCTCTTCGCGGTAGGAACGGATGTCCTCTAAAAACAGATCGCCGAAGATGATCTTGCGCACGCCTTGCCCGCGCGCGGTTTCGATCACCTCGGCCATGCGCTGCTCATAGATTTGGTTCGGACACGGAAACGGAATCATCACTGGCATCAGCGGCAATTTTGCTGCCCGCAACTGCGCTTCCAGAATCTCGCGGCGAACTCCATGCATTGATACGCGATCAAGGTTTTCGGTGATGGTCGTGAGCGCTCCGACGACTTCATATTCGCCCGAAAGCCGCGCCTGATGCAGCGCCCAGGCGGAGTCCTTGCCGCTCGACCAGGCGATCAATGCTTTTGGCTTCATCGGCTCTAAAATTCCGGACATGGTAAAAACTGTTTTAACAGCGGCTATCTAACACAGTACGATCAAGGGCAGAGGTTCGGGGCGCGCCGCGCGCGTGAACCGCAATGAAACAAAGTTGGGCTAGATTTTCCGCCGGGGAAACGCTTTCGGCCCGGAGAATCGGGCGGGGGATTTCAGGATGTCGATCTTATGCACGGCTGGATCGAGTCGCCGCCTGATCAGTTATCTCGAACAGGTATCGCCAGGGACTGGAGCCGTTCACGCCGAGCAATCCGGCGGCGCTGGCCGCGGTCTTGCAACCAGGCGACGTGCTGCTCGTCGAAGGCAATACGCGCGTGTCCGGAATCATCAAGTACCTGACGCAGTCGACCTGGTCGCATTCGGCGCTCTATGTCGGACCGCGCTTCAATAAGAAGGCGAGTGACGGCTCACCGCACGTACTGATCGAAGCCAATCTCGGTCAGGGCGTGATCACCGCGCCGCTTTCGAAATATACGATGTTCCACACGCGCGTGTGCCGCCCGGTTGGGCTCTCGGATGAAGACCGCGAGAACGTCGTCAGCTACATGATGAAACGTCTCGGCATCGAATACGACGTGAAGAACATCCTCGATCTGCTGCGCTATTTGTTTCCGGCGCCGATCCCGGCGCGCTACCGCCGCCGCATGCTCGCTTTCGGCTCCGGCGTGCCCACGAAAGTGATCTGCTCCGGCTTGATCGCGCAGGCATTCGAATCGGTCAGCTATCCGATCCTGCCGCGCATCGAACTGGTCGAGAGCAAGGAAAAGCGGCGCGAAATCCTGCACATCCGGCACCACTCGCTCTACATGCCGCGCGACTTCGACATCTCGCCCTATTTCCGCGTGGTGAAGCCCACGATCGAACTGGGCTTCGACTATCACAAGCTGCGCTGGGCCAACCGCCCGTTGCCGCCCGAGGACGAACGGGAGGACGTCCGCCGCCCTTTAGCGGAAGGCGGAAACCCGCCCCTCGTCCCTGAACTTCCTGCGCACGTTCCCGCCGCCGCCTCAATCAGGGCGTAAAGCCTGCTACAAGCGGGGGGCATGATCTCGGATGCCCTCGGCGCCTTTGCGCAAGTCTTCTCGCCACCGCTTCGGAAAGTTCTTCTGAAATCGATCGGGCTTGCGATCTTGCTCATCATCGCGCTTGGCGCCGCTTTACAGTGGCTCCTGCAATTTCTCCTGCCGCTTGCTTCTCCCTACGACACGATCGCCGCGATTCTGCTCGGCGTCCTGACGCTCGTCCTCGCCTTCTTCGCGATGGCGCCGGTGACTTCACTGATGGCGGCGATCTTTCTCGACGACGTTGCCGAGGAAGTGGAGCGGACCAGGTTTCCGGCGCATGCGCCGGGCAAGCCGCTTTCCGTCCCGCGCGCGGCACTCCTGTCAGCAAAGTTCTTCGGCGTCGTGCTGCTCGTGAACCTTGGCGCGATTCTGTTGTGGTTCGTCATTCCGGTGCTGAATATCGGCGTCTTCTTTGTCGCGAATGCCTATCTCCTCAGCCGCGAGTTTTTTGAGATGGCCGCGATGCGCTTCCGCTCGCCAGCGGAAGCGCGCAGGCTGCGCCAGCAGAATGCGGTATCTGTTTTTACTTCGGGCCTCGTGATCGCGGCGATCGTTTCGGTTCCCGTGCTCAACCTGATCACGCCGGTGTTCGCCACCGCCTTCATGGTACGGCGGCATAACCGCTATATGCCGAAGCGCGAGATTCTACCGGCTCAGCGCGACGGGGCGTAAACCGTTTTGTCGGGATACCGGCAAAGATCGCTAATCAGACAGTCGGGGCAGCGCGGCGTGCGCGCCACGCAGATATAGCGCCCGTGCAGAATCAACCAGTGATGTGCATGCGTCTTGAAGCGTGCGGGGATCACGTGATCCAACTCCAGTTCAACCTCAAGCGGATTTTTCCCCGGCGCCATGCCTGTGCGATTGCCTATGCGAAAGACATGCGTGTCGACGGCAAGCGTCGGCTCGCCAAAGGCAATATTGAGCACGACGTTCGCGGTCTTGCGGCCCGCGCCGGGGAGCTCTTGCAATTCCTCGCGCGTCTTTGGCACCTGGCTGTTGTGCTTCTCGATCAGCATTTTCGAGAGCGCGATCACGTTCTTCGCCTTGCCTTTGTAAAGGCCGATGGTCTTGATGTAGTCGCGCAGCTTTTCTTCGCCGAGCGCGGCCATTTTCTCCGGCGTGTCGGCGACCTGAAACAGCGCCTTGGTCGCCTTGTTCACGCCGGCATCCGTTGCCTGTGCCGACAGGACGACCGCGACCAGCAGCGTAAAATTGTTCACTGAAACCAGTTCGCCCTTCGGCTCGGGACTGGCGTTCTGAAAGCGCGTGAAGGCTTCGACGACTTCTCGCTCGCTCCAGCGCTTCGGTGTCACGGCCTTCTTCGGCTTTGCCTTTGCAGTTGCTCGCTTTTTGGCGGTCGCTTTTTTGCCCATAGCTCCTCTATAATCGGCGCATGAACGCGAGCAACCCGATTCCGGAAACGACGCTTCTGTTCGAGCGCTTATCCCCGCACCGTTCGCTCTCGCCCAAAGGTTTTGCGATCGTGATGGGGATTCTCGGGCTTGCCAGCTTCATCCTCGGTGTGGCGTTCCTAATGATGGGAGCCTGGCCGGTTTTCGGATTTCTCGGGCTCGATGTGCTCTTGGTCTGGCTCGCGTTCCGCTCGAACTATCGTTCCGCGAAGGCTTTTGAGGAAATTCTCGTTACCCCCGTGCGGCTGGTGTGGCGGCGCGTGTCGGCGCGCGGCGAGGCCCGCGAAGACACGATGAACCCGCGCTGGGTGCGGTTGGATACGACTTCGGACGAGCTTTCGGGCGTTACTCGCGTCGCGTTGACCGAACGGCGCGTAACCCGCGTGATCGGCGGCTTCCTGCCGCCGATGAGCAAGGAAAAGCTCGCGAAATCTTTAGCGCAAGCACTGGCCGCCGCGAAACGCTGAGCTTTTCGTCCGCGAAATCGGGTGGTTTGCGCTATCCTCACCGCCTATCTCCTCCGCATGATACGGAGGATTTCAAAATGCTTGCGAGAGCCATGAAGATTTCCGACGCCGCCGACCGCAACGACTACGAAACGGTCCGTCGCGCCATCGAATATCTCACGAAGAAGTTCCGCGACCAGCCGGAAGTGGATGCGGTCGCGCATGCGACAGGCACGGATGCGCGCACGCTCAACGAACTTTTCCGCCGCTGGTGCGGGCTGACGCCGAAAGCATTCTTGCAGGCCGTCACGCTCGATAATGCGAAGAAGCTGCTCGCCGAATCTCCGAACATCCTCGAGGCAAGTTACGAGCTTGGGCTCTCGGGGCCCGGCCGGTTGCATGATCTGTTCGTCGTGCACGAAGCCATGTCGCCGGGGGAATGGAAGACCGGCGGTGAAGGCCTGGAGATTCGCTACGGCTTTCATCCCTCGCCATTTGGCACGGCGCTCGTGATGGTCACAAAGCGCGGGCTGTGCGGTCTTGCGTTCTCCGACCCCGGCAAGGAAGCCGCGTCTCTTAAGGACATGCGCTCGCGCTGGAAAAACGCGCGTTACGTCGAGGACTCTGCCGCAACCGCGGACATCGCCGCGCGTATTTTTCAGTCCGAACGCTGGAAACCGGACGCGCCGTTGCGTGTCGTTCTGATCGGTACCGATTTCGAGGTGCGCGTCTGGGAAACGCTTCTGAAGGTGCCGCTTGGCCGCGCTGCTACCTACAGCGACGTCGCACGCAAGATCGGAAAGGCAAATGCGCCGCGCGCAGTCGGCGCCGCCGTCGGCAAGAACCCGATTTCGTTCGTGGTCCCCTGCCATCGCATCGTCGGGGTGAGCGGCGCACTCACCGGCTATCACTGGGGGCTGACGCGTAAGCGCGCAATGCTCGGCTGGGAACAGGCGAAGCTGATCGTGTAGACGCCGCCCGTATCAGCTGGCGAGATCGAGTTTCTCGGCGACGGTCGCGTCGGCGTTCAACTTGTAAATGATCGGAACACCGGTCGCGAGTTCGCGCGCAATGATGCTTTCCTGCGTGTGATTTTCAAGCACCATGATCAGCGCGCGCAGCGAATTGCCGTGGGCTGCAACGAGCGTGCGCTCGCCGCGCAAGACGCTCGGGAGAATATACTGCACATAGTAAGGCAGCGCGCGCGCGACCGTGTCTTTCAGGCTTTCGCCGCCCGGCGGCGGCGTGTCGTAGGAGCGGCGCCAGATGTGCACCTGTTCCTCACCCCATTTTTTGCGGGCGTCGTCTTTGTTGAGGCCATTCAGATCGCCGTAATCGCGCTCGTTCAGCGCCAAATCCTTGTGGATGGTGAGGCCGCTCTGGCCCATTTCATCGAGCACCAATCCAAGCGTGCGTTGCGCGCGCTTCAAAGCCGACGTGTACGCAACGTCGAACTTGATGCCGCGCTCTTTCAAACGCTTGCCGGCGGTTTTCGCCTCGGAAACACCCTGCTCGGTAAGGTCGACGTCGCGCCAGCCGGTGAAAAGATTCTTGAGATTCCATTCACTCTGGCCGTGGCGGACGAGAACCAGCAGACGTTCCATTGCTCTTTCCTATTCGTTTAACCGCCCCGATCGCTTGCGAGACGAAAATCCGGCCCAGCGCATAGCGAGATAAGCGGCGGCTGTCGATACGACGCTATTCTCTCTGACCACGCTGCGCCGCGCGTTTGCCGACCGTGATTCCCGCGAGCCCCAGCAATATCACCGCCAATCCAGCCGACACCGAAATCGTGCGCGGGCTTATGCCCGTGACACTGGCGACGAAGGGCGTTCCGAGGAAATAAACATAGAGCGCGGCGAGCAACAGAACGAAAGTCGCGCAGATGAAGAGTTTCATGCGCCGTCAGGAAAGGCCGAGCACGTCGGCCATCGAATAGATGCCGGGCTTCTTACCCTTGCCCCACTTGGCAGCCGCGAGCGCACCGCGTGCGAAGATCATGCGGTCTTCGGCCTTATGAGAAAGTTCGATGCGTTCGGAAGCGCCGGCAAAAATCACCGTGTGATCGCCGACGACCGTGCCGCCGCGCAAGGTTGCAAAGCCGATGTCGCCGGCTTTGCGCGCGCCGGTGTGGCCATCGCGCGAGCGAACCGAATTCTTTTCCAGCTCAATCTCGCGGCCTTCCGCGGCGGCTTTACCGAGAAGCAGTGCCGTGCCCGACGGCGCATCGACCTTCTTGTTATGATGCATCTCAAGGACTTCGATATCGAAATCCGGGCCGAGGCTTGCCGCCGCGCGCTTCACGAGCGCCGCGAGCAAATTCACGCCAAGGCTCATGTTGCCGGACTTCACGATGATCGCGTGCCGCGCGGCCGCTTCCAGCTTCGCATCGTCTGCGGAAGACATTCCGGTCGTCCCGATGACATGCACGATACGCGCCTGTGCTGCGAGCGCGGCAAGCGCAACGCTCGAGGCCGGCGTCGTGAAGTCGATGATCGCATCGGCCTGCACCACGAGCGGCAGCGCATCGCTCGTGACTTTCTTACCCGAAGGCGAAAGGCCTGCGAGCATTCCGGTGTCGGTGCCGATTTCGGCGGCGCCTTCGTGATCCACCGCGCCCGCCAGCGCAAAGCCCGGCACTTCGTGAATCGCACGCAAAAGTGTACGGCCCATACGGCCGCCGGCACCTGCAATCACTAAACGTAGTTCGGCCATTTCGCGCTTCCTAACGATGGGCGCGGGTATAGCGCGGGTCGGTGGCTCTAGGAAAGCGTGAGCGCCTCAGGAAGGCTGCGGACCGTCGTAACCCTCGACGATCACGATATCGCCCTCGGAAATCGGCGTGCGGATCGAAATTGCGTGTTTGTATTCCGGCGAATTATAGCAATCGAGCGCCGCCTGATAGCTCGGGAATTCGATCACGACATTGCGTGAACGCGAGGAGCCTTCGGGGTTCTCGAACTTGCCGCCACGGATGATGAAGCGCGCGCCGTATTTCTTGAAGGCGATCGCATTGGCGTCGCGATATTTTGCGTAGACGTTGTCGTCGCTGACATCGACGCGGGCAATCCAATATCCCTTGGCCATTTCGCTCCCCCTATTTCCTGGCGTTTTCTATCTCGGTGACAATCGCTTCAGCGGACGCCTTCGGATCTTCGGCCGCGAGAATCGGCCGGCCGATCACCATGTAATCGACGCCAGCCTTGATCGCCTCCGACGGCGTCATGGTTCTTTTCTGATCGCCCTTCGCGGCGCCGGCGGGACGTATGCCCGGCGTCACCAGCATCATCTTCGCGCCGAGACGTTGGCGCAAATCCTTGGCCTCGGCAGGCGAGCAAACCAGCCCATCAATGCCAATGGCTTCGGCCTGCGCCGCACGGCGGGCGACAAGTTCCGGAACCGTTGCGGCGTAGCCTGCGTCTTTGAGATCGCCGTCGTCCCACGACGTCAGCACGGTCACGGCCAGAATATCGAGATTGGAATCTCCACGGCCTTCGACCGCCGCGCGCATGGTCTGCGGGAAGGCGTGTACGGTGAGAAAGGTCGCGCCGAGTTTTGCCGCGCGCTTCGTTGCGTGCATGACGGTATTGCCGATGTCATGCAGCTTCATGTCGAGAAATACTTTCTTGCCGCTATGGACGAGGTCCTCGGCAAGGTGCAGCCCGCCTGCCATCACCAGCTCGTAGCCGATCTTGTAGAAATTGACGCTGTCGCCGAGCGCCCAGACAGCTTTTTCGGCCGCTTCGACGTCGGAGAGATCGAGCGCGACGATAACGCGGTCGCGCGCTGGAATTTCGCGGCTCAAGCGAGCACACCGGCCATAGCGATTAGCTTTTCAAGCTGGGCTTTGAGAATCTTCTGGTTCGTTTCGTCCTTCAGCGCACCGCGCTCGTCGAAGCCGCTGCTGGCTCCCGCTACCGCCATCTGTTCAGGGATAACGAGTGCGCCGAGCCCAAGTTCGAGCGATTGGCGCAGATGATAAAGACCGCGATAGCCGCCGAAACGGCCGTCCGAAGTCGCGCCGAGCGCAAAGGTGCATTGCTTATAGGGATTGCCGGCGGGCTCTTTTGCGCGCGAAACCCAGTCAATGGTGTTCTTCAGGAGCGGCGGCATCGAAGCGTTGTATTCGGGCGAAGCGATGTAGACGCCCTGATGGGCGAGCATCATGCCTTTGAGCTTCTTCGCGTTCTCGGGAACGCCTTCTTCTTTTTCGAGATCGCCGTTGTAGAGCGGCATCTCGTAATCTGCGAGCGAGATCAGCGTCGATTCCGCGTTCATCAACGCCAATTCGCGCGCGACATGAGCCGCCAACTTTCCACTTAGCGCGCCGGCGCGAATGGAGCCGGCGAATACAAGAATTTTTTTCATCGTTCCTTACCTTGCCCGATAGGTCCAGACGCGCGCAGGCGGCAGGTTCCACCAGATGCGCTTCGAAGCCGAGGTTTCGTAGAGATGCGATTCCACCGGCAGCGGCGAATTCGCGCCATAAGTAAACTGAATAAACGGCGAGCGCGGACGCAGCATTTTCATCGCGGTCTCAACCAACCCCTGGCGTTGCTCCTGCGCAAAATTCAGGAGCGGCAGACTCGATACGATCGCGCATAAGGGCCCGCTCGCATGACCTTGCAGCGTCCGATCGAGCGCGAATGCGTCGCCCTGCACGACCTTCACGTTCGGATACTTTCCTTGGAGCGCTTTGCAGAAGGCGTCATCGTATTCGACCAGCACAAGCCGCGACGGATCGATGCCTCGCTCCAGTAATGCCGCAGTGACCGGTCCCGTTCCCGGCCCGAGTTCGATGATCGGGCCTTCGACGGACGCGTCGACAATCGCCGCCATGGTCCGCGACAGCGCGGGCCCCGACGGCGCGACCGCGCCGACCGTCTTCGGATTCTTGAACCAGGAAGAGATGAATTTTACGCCGTCGAAGCGCGGGGCCGTTTTCTTGTCGCCGGGCGCTGTGTGCATGCCGCTTAAGCCTTCACTTGACGGTGTAGCTTACGCGTAGCGCTTCGCTCGCCTTACGGTCAAGGTCGCGCGGTTACTCGAAAAACTCGCGCATTTTCGCGAAAAATCCGGCGGATTCCGGCTGCGTATCCTTCGAGCTTTCCTTGTCGAATTCTTTCAGAAGTTCTTTCTGCCGCTTGGTCAGCTTCTGGGGCGTCTCCACCGCGACCTGCACATACATGTCGCCGCGCTCGCGCGAGCGCAGCACCGGCATGCCTTTGCCGCCGAGCCTGAACCGTTTTCCGGTCTGCGTGCCTTCGGGAATTTTCACCTTCGAGCGCCCGCCATCCACCGTCGGCACATCGAACTCGCCGCCAATCGTTGCCGTCACCATGGACACCGGAACGCGGCAGTAAAGGTCGGCGCCTTCGCGCTGGAAAATTGGATGCTGCGTGACCGAGAGGAAAATGTAGAGATCGCCATTGCCGCCGCCGCGCATGCCGGCTTCGCCTTCGCCGCCGAGACGAATGCGCGTGCCGTCTTCCACACCGGCCGGGATATTCACTTCCAGCGTGCGCTCTTTCACGACGCGGCCAGCGCCGTTGCAGGATTTGCACGGGTCGGTAATCACCGAGCCGCGGCCCTGACAGGACGCGCAGGTGCGCTCAAGCGTGAAAAAGCCTTGCGCGTGACGAATGCGGCCCGAGCCCTGACAGGTCTTGCACTGCACGGGCTGTGTGCCCGCCTTCGCGCCGGTGCCCGAACAGGTTTCGCAGGCGACATTGGTCGGCAGCTCGATCTTCGCGTTCTTGCCGCTGAACGCTTCTTCGAGCGAGATCTCTAGATTGTAACGAAGGTCCGCGCCGCGTTCGCGGCCTCCGGAACGCCCGCCGCGCCGCCCGCCCATGCCGCCGAAGAGATCGTCGAAGATGTCGGAGAAAGAAGAAGCGCCAAATCCTCCGAAGCCTCCCTGTCCGCTTGGGCCGCCATTCTCGAACGCGGCATGGCCATAGCGATCATAGGCCGCGCGCTTCTGCGGGTCCTTCAGGCAGTCATAGGCTTCGTTGATTTCCTTGAACTTCGATTCGGACTCGGCATTGCCGGGGTTCTTGTCCGGATGCCATTGCATCGCGAGCTTGCGGTAGGACGTTTTCAGCTCGCCGTCGCTTACCGTGCGCGTGACGCTCAGGATTTCGTAGTAGTCGCGCTTGGCCATCAGCAGGCACCGTTCAAGAAAATGGCCTTCGTCGGTTGCGGAGAATCGCTGATCCGGACGAAGGCCATTTTATTCTCTCGTTTTTAAGTTAGTCCGCGCTTACGCGGACTTCTTGTCGTTCTTATCGTCCTTCACTTCCGTGAATTCGGCATCGACGACATCGTCTTTCTTGGCATCGGCCGAGGCGGCGTCCGCGTTGTTGTCACCGGACTTGGCGGCGTACATCGCCTCACCAAGCTTCATGGACGACTGCGCGAGCGCGGTGGTCTTGGCCTTGATGTCTTCGGCGTCATCGCCCTTCAAGGCTTCCTTGAGGTCGTTCAACGCACCTTCGATCGAAGACTTGGTCGCAGCATCGACCTTGTCGCCGAACTCGGCGAGCGACTTGTCGGTCGCATGCACGAGCGATTCGCCCTGGTTCTTGGCCTCGACGGTTTCACGGCGAGCCTTGTCTTCGGTCGCATGCAGCTCCGCGTCTTTCACCATCTTCTCGATGTCGGCATCGGACAAGCCGCCCGAGGCCTGAATGCGGATTTGCTGTTCCTTGCCGGTGCCTTTGTCTTTCGCCTGCACGTTGACGATGCCGTTCGCGTCGATGTCGAAGGTGACTTCGATCTGCGGCACGCCACGCGGCGCCGGCGGAAGGCCGACGAGGTCGAACTGACCGAGCAACTTGTTGTCGGCCGCCATTTCGCGCTCGCCCTGGCTGACGCGAATGGTCACCGCGCCCTGATTGTCTTCGGCGGTCGAGAAGACCTGCGACTTCTTGGTCGGGATCGTGGTGTTGCGCTCGATCAGGCGCGTGAACACGCCGCCGAGCGTTTCGATGCCGAGCGAGAGCGGTGTGACGTCGAGCAGGAGCACGTCTTTCACGTCGCCCTGCAATACGCCCGCCTGCACCGCGGCGCCGATCGCAACCACTTCGTCCGGGTTCACGCCCTTGTGGGGCTCTTTCCCGAAGAACTGTTTGACGACTTCCTGCACCTTCGGCATGCGCGTCATGCCGCCGACGAGAACGACTTCCTTGATCTCGCCAGCCGTAAGCCCTGCGTCCTTCAATGCCTGACGGCACGGCTCGACGGTCTTCTGGATGAGGTCGTCGACCAGCGCTTCGAATTTCGCGCGGGTAAGCTTCATGGTCAGATGCTTCGGACCCGACGCATCCGCGGTGATGAAGGGCAGGTTGATTTCGGTCTGCGTCGCGGAAGACAACTCGATCTTCGCTTTTTCGGCAGCTTCCTTCAGACGCTGGAGCGCGAGCTTGTCCTTGCGAAGGTCAATGCCCTGCTCTTTCTTGAATTCGTCCGCGAGATAGCCGACGAGACGCATGTCGAAGTCTTCGCCGCCGAGGAACGTGTCGCCGTTCGTCGACTTCACTTCGAAGACGCCGTCGCCGATTTCGAGTACGGAAATATCGAAGGTGCCGCCGCCCAGGTCGTAAACGACGATCAGGCCCTGCTTCTGCTGGTCGAGACCATACGCAAGCGCTGCCGCGGTCGGCTCGTTGATGATGCGCAGCACTTCAAGACCCGCGATCTTGCCGGCGTCTTTGGTCGCCTGGCGCTGCGCGTCGTTGAAGTATGCGGGAACGGTGATGACCGCCTTCTCGACCTTGGTGCCGAGATAGGATTCCGCCGTCTCTTTCATCTTCTGCAAAATGAAAGCGGAGACCTGCGAAGGCGAATATTTATTGTCGCCATCGGAGAGCCACGCGTCGCCGTTATCGCCTTTGACGATCTGGTAGGGGACGAGCTTCTTGTCTTTGGCGACCATCGGATCTTCGTAACGGCGGCCGATGAGGCGCTTTACCGCAAAGAAGGTCTTCTCTGGATTGGTTACCGCCTGGCGCTTCGCGGGCTGGCCGACGAGCCGCTCGCCTTCGCCGGTGAAGGCGACGATCGAGGGCGTGGTGCGGGCACCTTCGGCGTTCTCCAGAACCTTTGGCGTTCCACCGTCCATGACGGCGACGCAGGAATTGGTAGTACCGAGGTCGATTCCGATGACCTTGGACATGGGTTACCTCTCATTTCCGGCAGGCCGATAGGGTCCGTTCAGGCACCCAATGGAAACGGTTGTTCTCGCCGTTCCCCTCGGCCCCCGCGTTGGGGATTTGCCGCGTACATGCGTCGCGGCGTTCGCGAGGCATATAGGCAGGGGCTTCATATGCCGCAAGGCTTTATGAGCCCTCAAAGCTTGGTGGAATCGCGGCCCGGCCGGGCACGGTAAACGGGAAGTGCCCAGCCCCAGATCAGCGCACCCGCGCGGACGCCAAAAGCGACTAGGAATCCGAGGGTTGCACCGGTCCAGAACGGCGCTCCGGCAGCCGCAAGAACCACGAAGGTCAGCGCCCCGGCAAAGGCCGCCGTGATGTAAAGCTCGCGCCGGAGTATCACCGAAGGCTCGCCCGCGAGCACGTCGCGGATCACGCCGCCGAAGGTGGCGGTCAGGATGCCAAGCGCCAGCGCATCCGCGGGAGATGCGCCGATCGAAAGCGTCTTGGCGCTACCCACCACCGCATAGGCCGCGAGCCCGATGGCGTCGGCCCACAACAGGACCCTGTAACGGGACTCCACAAGATGCGCAGTGAAGTAAACCACACAGGCGACGACCAGCGGGATTGCGAGATAGTTCGGATTGCGCACCCAGAACACCGGCACATCGAGCAGGATGTCGCGCAGCGTGCCGCCGCCGACCGCGGTGACGCCGGCGAAGAAGACGAAGGCCACGATATCGAGCTGCTTGCGCGAAGCCGCCAACGCTCCGGCCGCCGCGAAGACCGCGATCCCGAGATAGTCGAGCCATGGCAGAAGAGCGGAAACCTGATTCATGCGCGACTAAGGCAGCGGCGCGTTGGTGAAGTCAATCGCGCTATTTGCGGCGCAATATCAGAACGCCGTTGATCTGATCGAGCGAGCGGTACTTTTCGAGCTCATGCGCGATTTCGGCGTCTGCCTGCGCCCATTTCAGCCAGTCGAAACCAATCCGGTCGACGAGAATGATCCCGGGCTTCTCGTTGCGGATGTCTTCGAGCAGCATTGCGCGATCGCGCATCTCATAGGCATCTAGTTTTGCGCGGGCCGCGGGATCTTGGGTGCCGAGCTTCAGCGCGAGCGCGCCTGCCGCAATCCACTGACTGCATACCCGGCCGACCCAGGTTCCCCCGACTTGCCGCGCCAAGGGATGGCCCACCGCGATGTCGGAAGAAATCGAAAGAAGCGTGCCGCGCGGCGCTGCCTTGGCGACGGTTTCATTCAAACCGCGCATATCGACGAAAAAACTGAACCAGAGAAAAGACGCGCCGGCGAGCAGTGCGATAAAAAACGCGCTTGCAAGGCGGCGGAATCTCTCAGCCGCGCTCTCTTCGCCCGATGCCTGCGGCCAGCGGCGCGCGAATGCGATCACCGCCGCCGCGACGATCAGCGCGAGCATCGGAAAAGAGTGGTAGGCCCAGCCCTTGAACTGCGCGTAATAGGAAATCGCAAAGCCAAACGCCGAAGCGAGCAGAACGGCGAAAGCCGGGCTCGATTGTTTTGATCGCGTGAGTGCGAAAATTGCGGCCGCGGCGAGCGCAAAAATCGGCGTCGCGAAGTGCACGAGGAATTTCCAAAAGTCGGCGCGCACCGGAACGTACACTGCCGACACCAGCGGCAGAATATCCGCGACGAAGGCCGGATAGAACACAATCACCAGCGCCGCATAAAGTGTGCAGACAGAAGCCGCGGCCCAGTTTTCAATCGCGAAAATTGTCCGCAGATCGCGCGCATACAGCGAAGCCGTGAAGCTCGCTAACATCATCCCGAAGACGAGATGCGGCTTGATCGCGACGGTAATTCCGGCGAGCAGACCGGCCATTACGGCTTCGCGAAGCGAAATGCGCGAACCGTTTGCCCGCACGACATAGGTCGCAAGCGCCGGCAGGAAGAGTATGAGTGCGATGTGCTCCCGCTGCGCGAAGGTCTGCGCTGGCAAAAGCAGAACAACGGCCGCGAAGAGCGCCATCAGCTTCAAAACCGTGTCGCGACTGAAGAGCTTCGCGGCAAGAAGAATGCGTGAGGCGAACCACAGGCATCCGGCGGCGGCGGCAAAGACAAGTGCGCCCGTGAAGAATTCCGCGCTGAAGGGAAGCACGCGCGAAAGCCAAACCGGCAACAGGTACAGCAGGATTGATGCCGGCGGATTTACCTCGAGCAGATCAACATAGGGCCGCGAACCATCGAGGACCTTCTCGCCGACGGTCAGAAGCCAGCTGGTATCGGCATTGGTCGGCAGGAATGAGCGCAGCAGAAGCGCCGCCGCGAAAATCGCGATCAACAGCGCGTGACGCTTGAGCGAATCGGCGAAGGCAGCGGCCGGCAATGCGGCCAGTGGAGACGCGGCAGGCGGCACCGTCAGACCTTCCCGCAGGTCATGTATTGCGCGCCAAGCGGCAGCCAGCGGATGCTGCGCTCCAGTTTCTGCGCAAACGAAGAGCGGAACGGCAGGAACAGGAAGTAGTCGCTCGTGATGTTGCGCAGTCCCGCTTCTCGCATGAGGTCTTCGGTCTTGCCGGCACGCAACAGCACGGCGTCGGCGTCGAATTCGCAGCGGTTGACGGCGATCCGCGTCAGCGGATTCCAGGGATTGTGCTCGATAACACAGACGATCCCGTCCGGGCGGGTCACGCGCCGCATCTCACGCATGAAGGACAGCCATTCGGCAGGGGGAACGTGATGCATGACGCAGATCGTGCTCACGAAATCGAACGAGTGCTCGGCGTAGGGAATGCGCCCGCCGTCGTGCGCCGCATACTCGACGCCGTTAAGCGCGGCCTTCGCCTGCTCGATGCTTTTTTCCGAGACGTCGATGCCGCAGTAGCGCGTGAAATACTGGCGCACATAAGGATGAAAAGCACCGATGCCGCAGCCGACATCGAGGCCGTCGGGCTTGCGCGACCCGAAATGCGAAAGAATATTCTCGCGCATCAGATCGGCTTTCGCCTGCAGGAAGAAGTCGTGCTTCAGGCCTGAGAAGCGGATCGAGTCCTGTACGACGTTGCCATAAGACCGATCATATTGATCGAAGAGTTGCTGGCTCATGCCACCCTCGTTCGTTCGCGCGTTTCTGCATTCGCAACGGCGGAGAAGCCGATCTTCTTTGCGACGACATAGAGCGGACGGCGTTTTACTTCGGCGTGGATGCGGCCGACATAGAGCCCGATCATGCCGGTGAGCAGCATGTTCAAGCCGCACAGGAAGGAGACGATAACCACCGTCGAAGTCCAGCCGCGCACCACATGATCGGTGAAAAGGCCGGAGAGGATTGCATAAGCGCCATAGAGTACCGCGAGTGCGGAAACCGCGGCTCCCGTCCAGATCGCGAGCTTCAGCGGCGCGTCGGAGAAACTCACGACGCCGTTCACCGCCAGCCGCACCATTTTCCAGAACGGGTATTTGGTTTCGCCGGCGGCGCGCGCGGGCCTGTGAAAGGCGACTTCGCACTGCTTGAAGCCAAGCCAGGCGAACATGCCGCGCACAAAACGGTCGCGTTCCGGCATTTCGCGGAACGCGTCGAGCACTTTGCGGTCGATCAAACGGAAATCGCCGACATCGCGCGGAATGTCGATCGACGAAAGTTTTCCGAGCAGCCGCTCGAAGAGCGAAGCGGTTTTTTTCTTGAAGGCGCTTTCGCCGTCGCGCGAAAGCCTGCGCGCCTGCACGATCTCATAGCCTTCTTTCCAGCGCGCGATCATCTCGCCGACAACTTCCGGCGGGTCCTGCAAGTCCGCATCCATCACGACGATGGCCTCACCGCTTGCTGCGTCCATGCCAGCCGTGATTGCGATCTGGTGACCGAAATTGCGCGATAGCCGGATGTATTTGAAGCGCGGGTCGTCTTTGGCTTTGGCTTCGAGAACGATCGAAGAAGTATCGCGCGAGCCGTCGTCGACGAAGATGGCCTCCGTGCGCGCATCGAGCCCCGCCATTACTTTTTCCAGGCGATGCAGCAGAAGCGGCAGCACGGCCTCTTCGTTGAAGACCGGGACGACGAGGCTGTAGCGGATGTCTTCCGGCGGGCGCGAAATCATGACGAGGGGTCCGGGGCGAAGGCCCGCGGAACCCTATGGCGACGCCGTTAATATCGCCTTTCAGAAATAGGTTAAGCGGTCCGGTCGACCTCGCCGCCATTGGCGGCGGCCTTTTTGGTGATGCCGACCATAGCCGGGCGCAGCACCCGCTCGCCGATGGCATAACCGGGCTGAACCACCTGCTTTACCGTTCCGGCTGGAACCGTGTCGTCCGGGATTTCGAACATGGCCTGGTGGAAGTTCGGGTCGAACTTCTGGTCCATCGGATTGAGCAGGCGGACGCCGTGCTTATCCAGGGTCTTGGCGAGTTCGCGGTTGGTCAGTTCCACGCCTTCAAGCAGCGTCTGGAGCGTGCTGTCCGCAGCCTCGCGCACCGCCGGGTCGATCGCCGACAATGCGCGGCCGAGATTGTCGGCGACCGCCAGCATGTCGCGCGCAAAGCCCGCGATGGAGAAGTTGCGCGCATCGGCGACATCCTTCTCGGCGCGGCGGCGGGTGTTTTCCATCTCCGCATGGGCGCGCAGATACTTGTCCTTCAGTGCGGCGACCTGGGTTTCCAGGTCGGCAATCTGCACTTCCAATCCGATCCGCTCATCCACATAGGCGCCGCCCTGACGCGCTTCGGCCACGTTTTCGTTCGCAGCCTGCGCGGACTCGAGGGGAGAGTGCTTCTTTTCGTCGCTATTCATCATTTCCGTTCCGTTCGCCCCGCATATCAGGGCGGAACGCGAAAAAATCAAGCTTCGCTTCGGCCTTACTTGCCGCCGAGGATCTTGCTCACCACAAGCGCGGTGTAATCCACCATCGGGATCACGCGGGCATAATTGAGCCGGGTCGGCCCGATCACGCCGAGTACACCGATCACACGGCCTTCGCCGTCGCGATAAGGGGCCACGATGGTGGAGGAGCCGGAGAGCGAAAAGAGCTTGTTCTCCGAGCCGATGAAGATGCGAAGGCCCTCTGCCTCTTCGGCTTTACCCAGAAGTTCCGCGACTTCGCCCTTTTGTTCGAGATCGTCGAACAGGAGGCGCACGCGTTCGAGATCTTCGGCCGCGTTCACGTCTTCAAGTAGTTTCGCGTGGCCGCGCACGATCAACCGCCGCGAGGCGGCATCGCCACCGGACCAGCTCGCGAGGCCATCGGCGACGATACGCTGCGTCAGTTCGTCGAGTTCGGCCTTTGCGGCATTTAGCGATTTTTCGAGATCGTTCCGCGCCTCGCCCAACGTGCGGCCGCGGATGCGGGAATTCAGAAAGTTCGCGGCCTCGACCAGCGACGAATTTGGAACGTCCCTTGGAATATTCAAAAGGCGGTTCTCGACCTGGCCGTCCTCGGAAACGAGCACGGCAAGCGCGCGATTTGGATCGAGCCGGACAAACTCGATCTGCTTCAGGCGCGGGTTGGTTTTGACCGCGGTCACGACACCCGCGCCGCGCGACAAGCCGGAGAGCAGCGCGGAGGCCTCGCCGAGTACCGACTCGATATTGCCGCCGCGCGTGGCCGAAACCTGCGCGTCGATGTTCCTGCGTTCGTTCTCGGGCAGGTCGCCGATCTCCATCAACGCATCGACAAAGAAGCGCAGGCCCTGCTGCGTCGGCAGCCGTCCTGCGCTCGTATGCGGCGAGTATATAAGCCCCGCACCTTCGAGATCGGCCATGACATTGCGGACCGACGCAGGCGAAAGCGTCATCGGAATGATGCGCGACAGATTGCGCGAGCCGACCGGCTCGCCGGTGGTGAGGTACGACTCCACGATCTGCCGGAAAATTTCGCGCGAACGCTCGTCGAGTTCGCGCAGCGCCTGGCCCGGCGGACAGATCGGCATTTCAGCGGACAACTTGAGCTCCCTGTGTGAGCCGACCCCGGAATTTGCCGATTATATCTGGTGTTTTCGCAACCTGCGAACAAGGCCGGTTGCGGCGCGGCAGCCCCTGCCCTTATGAAGACCCGAAGCATTAAAGGAGCGATGATGGCGCGGCCGAGCGGACGAGCGAACGACCAGATGCGGGCAGTTTCTTTCGAGCGCGGCTATTCGCGCCACGCCGAGGGTTCCTGCCTCGTGCGCTTCGGCGACACGCATGTGCTGGTCACGGCCTCGCTCGAAGAACGGCTGCCGCCTTGGCTCAAGGGACAGGGCCGCGGCTGGGTTACCGCCGAATACGGCATGCTGCCGCGCGCGACCCACGACCGCACGCGCCGCGAGGCGGCAGGCGGCAAGCAGTCGGGACGCACGCTTGAAATTCAGCGCCTGATCGGACGCAGCTTACGCACCGTCACCGATCTCGTGGCGCTCGGCGAGCGGCAGATCACGCTCGACTGCGACGTCATTCAGGCAGACGGCGGCACGCGCACGGCGGCGATCACCGGCGCATGGGTCGCGCTGCATGACTGTCTCGCGTGGATGAAGAAGCGCGCGATGATTTCCAAACCGGTGCTCACCGATCAGGTTGCGGCGATCTCCTGCGGCATCGTCGAGGGCACCCCGGTGCTTGATCTCAATTACGACGAAGACTCCACCGCCGAGACCGACATGAATCTCGTGATGACCGGCAACGGCGGCATCATCGAAATTCAGGGCACCGCCGAGAAGAAGCCGTTCACGGGCGACGAGATGAGCGCGCTGATCGAGCTTGCGCGCAACGGCATCAAAAAACTCGTCGAACTACAGAAGCTCACGGTCGCCTGATTATGGCGCGCAAACTTTCCGGTCGTGTCGTGCTCGCGACCCACAATTCCGGGAAGCTGAAAGAGATGCGCGAACTCCTGGCGCCGCACGGCGTTGAGGTCGTTTCCGCCGGAGAACTCGGTTTGCCCGAGCCGGAAGAAAACGGCGCGACGTTCGAAGCGAACGCAAAGATCAAAGCCGAAGCCGCGGCCAAGGCCGCCAATCTTCCGGCATTCGCCGACGATTCGGGGCTTGCGGTCGAAGCCTTGCATGGCGCGCCCGGCATCTATTCCGCGCGCTGGGCCGGCTCCTCGAAGAATTTTTCGCAGGCCATGCGGGTCGTCGAAGAAAAGCTACATGAGGCAAATGCGACAACGCCTTCGCTTCGCAAAGCCGCCTTTGTTTCCGCGCTCTGTGTGGCATGGCCCGATGGCGAGACGGTTTCGTTCGAGGGCCGCGTGGATGGCACGCTGGTCTGGCCGCCGCGCGGCACCGCGGGCTTCGGTTACGATCCGATGTTTCTGCCTGACGGAAAGACCAAAACTTTCGGCGAGATGACGGCCGAAGAAAAGCACGGCCTGCCGCCGCATGGCGAAGGCTTGTCGCATCGCGCGCGCGCGTTTCTAAAACTCGCGGAGGCCTGCCTTGGCTGAGGCTTTCGGCGTTTACGTGCATTGGCCGTTCTGTCTCGCGAAGTGTCCCTATTGCGATTTCAATTCGCATGTCCGCCACGAGAAGCCGGACGAGGCGCGCTATGCGCGCGCGATTGCGCAGGAGCTTGCCTATGTGAAACCGCGCACGCAGGCGCGTGAAGTCACAAGCATCTTCTTTGGCGGCGGGACGCCGTCCTTGATGCAGCCGGCTACGGTGCAAAGCGTGCTCGATGAAATCGCGCGGCACTGGACGATTTCGAAAGACGCCGAGATCACGCTTGAAGCCAACCCGACCAGCGTCGAAGCGGAGCGCTTCCGTGGCTACCGCGCCGCGGGCGTCAATCGCGTGTCGCTCGGCGTGCAGGCGCTCGACGACGCTTCATTGAAATCGCTCGGCCGGATGCACACGGCACAGGAAGCGCTTGCGGCTGTTGAAGTCGCTCGCGAAAACTTCCCCGGATTTCACTCGACCTGATCTACGCGCGCTCCGGTCAAACGCCGGCGCAATGGCGCGAGGAGTTGACGAAGGCGCTGACTTTCGCGCCTGAACATCTCTCGCTTTATCAGCTCACCATCGAGCCCGGCACGACGTTCGAGATGCTGCATCGCGCTGGCAAATTAATTACGCCCGACGCCGATACCGCGCGCGATTTATGGGACGTTACGCAAGCGCTTTGCGAAGCGCGCGCAATGCCCGCCTATGAAGTTTCCAATCACGCGAAAGCCGGCGCGGAATCACGGCACAATCTCGTCTACTGGCGCTATCAGGAATATGCCGGCGTGGGCCCCGGTGCACACGGCCGCATTGGTGCGGACGGCGCGCGTATTGCAACTTCGACCGAGAAGAACCCCGAACGCTGGCTCGCGCGCGTCGAACAAAACGGCCACGGGCTTGTCGAAGAAGAAAAGCTTTCGCACCTGGAGCAAGCCGACGAGATGCTTGTGATGGGCCTGCGGCTCGCGGAGAGGAATCGACGTCGCGCGCTTCGAGCGGCTTACCGGCGTTTCGCTCAATCCCGAGCGTGTGTCGTTTCTCGAAAGCGAAGGTCTGGTCGAGCGAAGCGCGAATGCGCGCCTTCGCGTCACGCCGTCAGGCTTTCCACTGCTCGATGCAATCGTCGCCGATCTCGCGGCTTAATTCGCGACCGCCGTCCGCGGCGCGTTGAAGTTGTTCGGTGCCTGCTGAAGCACGCGCGAGGTGCCGCCGCGAATTTCCATGATCGAAAGCGTGCGCTCGCAAGTGCCGTCATTGCGGAAGCGAAATACGCCATCGACGCCGGCGAAACCGGAGCGGCTTGTCAGCACTTCCTCGGTGAAGCGATTGGGCCCCTGCGTCTTCACAAGCTGTGCGACCAGCGACACCGCGTCATAAGCAAGGCTCGCCGTGCGCGCGGGCTGGGCGCGGAAGCGCGCCTGATAACGCTGCGAGAATCCGTTAAAGCCGCTGTTATCTGGGGCAGCGAACCACGCGCCTTCGAGTTCGCGGATCGCGAACACATTCTGGTCGTCCCAGAGCCCGGCACCAACGAATTGAACGCGCTTCGGCGTAACGCCGACCGAGTTCAGCGCCTGCAACACGCGCGGCGTCGTATCCGCGCCGTCGGCGATGACGATCAGATCGGTGATGCGGAAGGCCGCCTGCGCGCGGCGCACGGCGGAAAGCGGATCGGCTTGGCCGTTGCCATAGCGTTCGACCGCATTCACTTTTCCGGAGCGAGAGCCAAATTGCTTGATCGCAGCCTCGACGACATTGCCGTAGGCGTTATCGGGCACGAAGCCGGTGATGGATTTTTTGCCGCGCACCGCTGCGTAGGAAATCACGCGGTCGATGTCGTTTTCCGGCTGGAAACTCAGAAGATAAATTCCGCGCGCCGCGACATTCGAGTCGGTTGAGAACGCAATCATCGGCACGGAGCGCATGCGCGTGACCTGACCCGCCGCCGCAACTGCGTGACTGAACAGCGGACCGAGCACGATCTCCGCGCCTTCGGCAATCGCCTGTTGCGCCGCGGCTTGCGCACCCTGCGCGGTGCCGCCGTCATCCTTGATGATGAGCTGAATGTTCGGGTTGTTGAATTCGGAAAGCGCGAGTTCGGCGGCGTTGCGCATGGATTGCGCGGCGACGCCCGCATTGCCGGTGCCGCTCAGAGAGAGAATAAGTCCGACACGAACATTGCCGCCGCCGATATTTTGCAGCGGCTGCGTCTCGATCAGGTTGTTCGGGTTAGGTCCCGGCGGCTGATCGTCATTGCCGCCAGTGAGGCTCGACATCGTCGTGGAGCAGGCGCCAAGCGCAAAGCCAAGCGGGAGCATAAGGGCGCCGCGGCGGGTCCAGAGCGCCGTTTCTGTCTTCTCGCTGCCTCGGGGAGTTTGCTTCCGCACGCTTTACTTTACCTTGTACGCTTGTCCGGCCCTGACTTAGCGGCTCTGTCACGCCGCTGTCAAAACCGGCTTTCGCCTTGAAAAACCAGCGTTTTTCGCCTTTGCTGGGCGAGCTTCCAAGGATTCTCCGCGAAGCGGCTTAAGAAATCATGCACCATAACGCGATGGACGACAGACGCAGTTCTAAAACGGCGGAAGTGAGACACGGCAGCGCGGTGGAACCCGCGCGTCTTGCGCCGGGTCTTTACGTCGTCGCGACCCCGATCGGGAATTTACAGGACATCACGCTGCGCGCGATCGAGGTGCTGCGTTCTGCCGCCCTCGTGCTTTGCGAGGACACGCGCGTCACACGAAAACTTTTCGATCGCTACGATCTGGCGACGAAGCTGCTTGCCTATCACGACCATAACGCCGCGAGTGTTCGGCCGCGCGTGCTCGAAGAACTCGGCAAAGGTTCAGCCGTCGCGCTCGTCTCGGACGCGGGAACGCCGCTGGTTTCGGATCCCGGGTTCAAGCTTGTCGAAGCCGTGATCGCGGCAGGGCACCGTGTCTTTCCAATTCCCGGCGCATCGGCGGCGCTCGCCGCCCTCGTATCCGCTGGATTGCCATCGGATCGGTTTTTCTTCGAAGGATTTCTGCCGCCGAAGAGCGGCGCGCGAAAGACGCGTCTCGCGGAGCTGCGCGCGATTCCCGCAACGCTCATTTTTTATGAAAGCGGACCGAGACTTTCCGAATCGCTGGCCGACATGGCGGCGACACTCGGTCCGCGCAACGCCGCGGTCTGCCGCGAATTGACGAAGGCCTTCGAGGAAGTGCGGCGTGGATCGCTCGCTGAACTCGCTTCCCATTATGACGCGGCCGGCGCACCGAAAGGCGAGATCGTTGTCGTCACCTCGCCGCCCGGCGAAGAGGCGCCGCTCGATCAAACGGATCTGGATGCAAAGATCACAGCCGCGCTGAAAAAACTTTCGCTCAAAGATGCGTCGGCTGCGATTGCCGCTGAGACCGGACTGTCGCGCAAAGAGATTTATGCGCGTGCACTAGCGCTTGCCGGGAAAGAGAAATGACGCCGAAGGAAACCGCGAAACGGAACGCCGATCCGAAGCGCAAGGAAGCCTTCCTGCGCGGCGTTTCGGCGGAAGGCCGCGCTTCGCTTTATCTCGCGGCCAAAGGCTATAGGACGCTCGCAAAACGCTGGAGAAGCCCCGCCGGCGAAATCGACCTTGTCGTAAAGCGCGGCAAGCTTGTCGTGTTCGTCGAGGTGAAGACCCGCGCCGATCTGGACACGGCCGCCGAGTCCGTTTTGCCGAGGCAACGAAAGCGCATCACCGCCGCTGCCGAAGCGTGGCTGGCAACGCATCCCGAGCATATGAGCCATGATTTACGTTTCGACGCGGTGCTGATTGCGCCCAAGCGTCTTCCGCGTCATATCGAGGCGGCGTTCGACGCCGAATATTAAGAGCGGAGGCAAAACTTGGCACTGAAAGTCGCCGTCCAGATGGATCCGATCGAGCGGATCAAGATCGCGGGCGATTCCACGTTTGCGCTGCTGCTGGAAGCCCAAAGCCGCGGCCACGCGCTCGCTTATTATACGCCCGACAAGCTCGCGCTGTCCGAAGGCAAAGTCTTCGCCAGCGTTCAACCGCTCAGCGTGCGCGACAAGACCGGCGATCATTTCACGCTCGGCGAGGCGAAACGCACTGATCTTTCGTCCTTCGACGTGATCCTGCTGCGGCAAGATCCTCCATTCGACATGAACTACATCACAACGACGCATCTGCTCGAACAGTTGCCGGATACGCTGGTCGTGAACAGTCCGCGTTCGGTGCGCAACGCGCCCGAGAAATTGTTCGTGATGGAATATACGGACCTGATGCCGCCGACGCTAATCACGCGCGATCTCGAAGAGATCAAGGCATTCCGCGCGAAGCACAAAGACATCGTCATGAAGCCGCTCTACGGCAAAGGCGGCGAATCCGTTTTCCGCATTTCGCCCGATGACCTCAATTTCGGTTCGCTCTTCGACCTCTTCTCGGTCACGTTCCGCGAAGCCTGGGTCGTGCAGAAGTTTCTTCCCGAGGTGAAGGACGGCGACAAGCGCATCATTCTGGTCGATGGCGAGTTTGCGGGCGCGGTGAACCGCGTGCCGGCCGAAGGGGATCTGCGCTCCAACATGGTGCGCGGCGGCTCGCCCAAGAAGACCGATCTGTCGCCGCGCGAGCGCGAAATCTGCGACCGTCTCGGGCCTGAACTCAAGAAGCGGGGTCTGTTGTTCACGGGCATCGACGTGATCGCGGGCTGGCTTACCGAAATCAACGTCACCTCGCCCACCGGCATCCGTGCGATCAAGAATCTCGGCGGGCCGGATGTCGCGGCGATGGTCTGGGATTCGATCGAGAAGAAACGCAAATGAACGTACAGACCGATGCCGTGCCCGCGGGGTTCATCGAGCTGCCCTTCGGCGCCGGCGAGAATTTTCTTTCGCTCATCGGCCCGCTCTGGTGCAAGCGCGAGAACAACAAACTCATACTCGGCTTTCGCGTCGAGAAGCGCCACTGCAATATCGGCGGCATTTGCCACGGCGGCATGTTGATGACATTCGCCGACATGCAACTCGGCCTCGGTGCGCGCTTCCATGCGGAGGAAGATTTCGGCTTCATGCCGACGGTCAATATGACCGCGGATTTTCTCGCGCCGGCCGCGCTCGGGGCCTGGGTAGAAGGACGCACCGATCTCCTGCGCTCGACGCGGAACTTCATTTTTTGCCAGGGCATCATCACGTCGAACGGTGCGCCGGCTGTCCGCGCGAGCGGCATCATGAAATCCGGCGGCGCACCGGTATCGATCAAGGGACTGCCGAATCTGCGTAGCCTCTTGAAATAACGTAGCTAATTTGTTCACGTATTGTTCTTGACGATACGAACGGAGTTCCGCTAGCTTCCCTGGATTGGGGAGGCGCACCCAGGATGGTGCAGCACGTTTCAACCGTCGCATTCGAAGGCGTGGAAGCGCGTCCGATCGACGTGCAGGTGCAGGTCGCGCCGGGCCTACCCGCCTTCAACATCGTCGGTCTTCCCGACAAGGCCGTGTCCGAAGCGCGCGAGCGCGTGCGCGCAGCATTGATCGCCTCCGGTCTCGCGCTGCCTGCAAAGCGCATCACCATCAATCTCGCGCCCGCCGATCTGCCGAAAGAAGGCAGCCATTACGATCTGCCGATCGCGCTCGGGCTGATGGCTGCGATCGGCGCAATTCCTTCGGATGCCGCCGCAGGTTTCATGGTGGTCGGCGAACTTGGATTAGACGGCTCGCTCGCGCCGGTTTCCGGTGTTCTCCCCGCCGCCGTTGCAGCGAACGAACGCGAACAAGGCTTGATCTGCCCCGCGCCCTGCGGCGCGGAAGCGGCATGGGCCTCGCCCGACATGAATATCGTGGCGCCGCGTTCGCTCCTGCAACTCGTCAATCACCTGCGCGGCACGCAAGTGTTGCTCCGGCCCTCGCCGAAGATCCGCGAATTTTCCGAAAGCCCGCTCGATCTGAAAGACATCAAGGGCCAGGAAAGCGCGAAACGCGCACTCGAGATCGCCGCGGCCGGCGGACATAACTTGCTGATGGCGGGGCCGCCCGGTTCGGGCAAGTCGATGCTCGCCGCGCGTCTGCCGACAATCCTGCCGCCGCTTTCGCCCTCTGAACTGCTCGAAGTTTCGATGATCCAGTCGGTGGCCGGCGCAATCGTAGGCGGCGCGCTCACCAACAAGCGTCCGTTCCGAAATCCGCATCACTCGGCAAGCATGGCGGCCATGGTCGGCGGCGGTCTTCGCGCGCGGCCCGGCGAAGTATCGCTCGCGCATCTCGGCGTTCTGTTCCTCGACGAGTTTCCGGAATTTTCGCCACAGGTTCTCGACTCGTTGCGGCAACCGATGGAAAGCGGCGACGCGGTCATCGCACGCGCCAATCATCGCGTGACCTATCCCGCGCGTTTTCAACTCGTTGCCGCGATGAACCCCTGCCGCTGCGGGCGCGCGACCGAACTCGGGTTTACCTGCAAGCGCGGGCCGAACACGCGCTGCGCAGCGGACTATCAATCGCGGGTCTCCGGCCCGCTGATGGACCGGATCGACCTGCATATTGAAGTGCCCGCCGTATCTGCTGCCGATCTCGTATTGCCCGCACCGGCCGAAGGCAGCCGCGAGGTGGCAGCGCGGGTTGCCGCCGCACGCGAAATCGCCGCCAGCCGCTTCATGTCGCTCGGCCGTGAAGAGCTGCGGACCAATGCCGAAGCCGATGTAAACTGATCGAGCAGCTTGCCGCGCCGGACAGCGCAGGGCTGACCCTGCTCCGCGATGCCGCCGAAGCCATGCGGCTTTCGGCGCGCGGCTATCACCGTGTTTTGAAAGTCGCGCGCACCATTGCCGATCTCGATGGCGCCGAATCGGTGGGCCGTCCGCATCTCGCGGAAGCACTCGCGTACCGCGCCGCGCAGGATCGGGTCGCGCTCGCGGCCTGACGTTAACCCCCCCTTAACCATCGGCGCATTTTCAAGACGCAGAAGCGTCCCGATTTGCGCGCGTTAAGCGGCGCGGTGCCATCCTTTCGGACCAGAAGTTTCGCGTTCCGAAGGTCCGTCATGACGAATGCCGTTCGTCCCCGTTTCGCTCTTTTATTTTCGATTGCCGCCTTTGCGCTGGTGCCTTCGTTCGCCGCAGCGCAGGAACTGATCGCGGACGGTCCCGATCTCGGCTGGATCGGTCTTGGCGGCATGGTCGCCTGCGCGATCGGCATCGTGTTCGGCATTCTCAACCGCCGCTCCATTTCGCTGCACGAAAAGACGGAGCGCCTGGAGAGCGAAGTCGAAGAGCGTGACGATAAAATCTGGGCGCTCGAGGAGCGGCTCGTGCATCTGACCGCGCTGGTCGACGGACAGGACGATCTCGTGCTGCGCGAGGATGCGTATGGCCGCACGACCCATGCGAGCCCCGCCGTTTGCGCCTTCGCGGGCAAGGAGCTTCGCAACATTCTCGGCAAGCCTTTCAAGCTCGAAGTTCTGCATGCCGGCGCACGCACGCAGATGCAGGATGGCACGCGCGTTTACGATCAGGAGATTGCAACGCCTTCAGGCCCGCGCTGGATCGCCTGGAAGGAAGCCGCGGCGCGAGGAACGGATGGCGAGGTCATCGAGATTCAGCGCACCGGCCGCGACATCACCGCACGCGTGGCGACTGAGCGCGCGCTCGGCGATGCACGCGAACAGGCGGAAGCCGCGAGCCGCGCGAAGTCGCGCTTCCTTGCAGTGGTGAGCCATGAAGTCCGTACGCCGCTCAACGGCATTCTCGGCATGACCCATCTGCTCCTGGAGACCCCGCTCAGCCAGGAGCAGCAGACCTACACGCGCGCTGTGAAATCTTCCGGCGAAGCGCTGCTCGGCTTGATCGAGGAGATTCTCGATTTCTCCAAGATCGAGGCAGGCCGTATCGAACTCGAAGAAGCGCCGTTCGATCTGGTCGAACTCGTGACGGACGTGGTGGAATTGCTGAGCCCGCGCGCACAGGCGAAAGGCATCGAGATCGCAGCACAGTTTTCCGCGAACCTGCCGGGTGCGGTCTGCGGAGACGCGTTGCGTCTGCGTCAGGTGCTGCTCAATCTCGCCGGCAATGCCGTGAAGTTCACCGATCAGGGTGGCGTCGCGGTGATCGTCGAGTGTGCCGGCGAACAGATTAAATTCTCGGTGCGCGATACCGGACCCGGCATCGACACCGATGCGCAAGCGCGCATCTTCGAGGAATTCGAGCAAGGCGACGGCACGCTTGCGCGCAAGCACGGCGGCACCGGCCTTGGACTCGCGATCGCGTCTCGCATTGTCGAGCGCATGGGCGGCGAAATCGCGCTCTCCAGCATGGACGGCGGCGGCACCGTATTCCGCTTTTCGATCGAACTTGCCGCGCTCGATGGTAGCGCGGCTGCGACGCCGGATTTTTCGAACACGGACGTGCTTCTTCTCTCCCCGTCTCCAGTCGTGGGACCGCTACTCGCGAAGCAGCTTGAGCAGTGGAATGCGCGTGTGGCGCTTGCCGATACGATCGCACTCGCCGAGACGCTGCTGCCCGAGCGGCACTGGGGTCACTGCATCGTGGATCGCGCCTTCGGTCTCGAAGAGACGCTCGCGATTCATGAAACCGCGAAAAGTAACGCAGCGTATTGCCATGTGCTGCTGACGCCCGCGGAGCGGCGCGAATTGCCGACGCTCAACGCGAAAGGCCTTGCGAGCTATCTGATCAAGCCGGTGCGCGCGCCGTCGCTTGCCGCACGCCTCAAGAATCCGGGAGCGGACGCGACGGCTATCGATACCGTATCCGCGCCGTTCGAAGTCGCATCTGGCCAGAACGGGCTTTCGGTGCTCGTTGCCGAAGACAACGATATCAATGCGCTCCTCGTGCAGGCGCTGCTTGCGCGCATGGGTCACCGCGTGACCGTGGTCGGGGACGGGGCGGTTGCCGTGAACGCAGTCGCGAGCGCACATACGATGGGAGCACCCTATGACGTTGTGCTCATGGATTTGCATCTTCCCGGCATGGACGGGCTCGAAGCGACCCGGCGCATCCGCGCGCTCGGCGGTGTGGCCGGGAAAATTCCGGTGATTGCGCTGACCGCAAACGCCTTCGCCGAGGACCGCGCCAATTGCCTTGCGGCGGGCATGAACGGCTTTGTCGTGAAGCCGGTCGACCGCCGGCGGCTTGAGACGGCGCTGGCGGAAGCCGGTGCCGAGCGGCCCAGGAAGACCGTCGAAACCGCAGCCTAGGCGGGTTTACCCCGGTATTTCAAAGGGTTGCTTGGGAGTATGACCGCCGCATCGTTGTCATAAACCCGTTCAATACCTATGTTCCAACAAGCCATACGGACGGCAGAATCGCTCGTCTGATTGCGTGCCTATGTCCGCGTCCCCCGGGAAAACGATAACGCCATGAATCACCTCGTCTCGCGCGGAAAGGTTGCGAGCTTTCTGCCGAAGCTGCGCGCCTATAGCGGGCTGCGGCTGCCGGCCGCGAAGAGCGATTTCAGCGAGACGCTCGGCCGCGTCGGTTCGCTCGAAGCGAGGCTTGCGAAGAAGGCGCATGAAGTGCGCAGCGCGCAGCGGCTCCGCTACAATGTCTTCTACAAGGAAATGTCGGCGATTCCGGCTGCGGCAACGCTTCTCGCGCGCCGCGACGTCGATGCCTTCGACACCATTTGCGATCACCTCAACGTCGTTGACCACGATTGGCCGCGGCTTGTGTTCGGGATGAAGCGCCCGCGCGTGGTCGGCACCTATCGTTTGTTGCGCCAGGAAATCGCGCAACAGCATGGCGGCTTCTACACGCAGTCGGAGTTCGACGTCGCCGCGCTGATGGCTCGTCATTCGAAACTGCGTTTTCTGGAGCTTGGCCGCTCCTGCGTGCTGCCGCCTTACCGCAACAAGCGCACGGTCGAGCTGCTGTGGCACGGCATTTCGAATTATGTCGCGCAGCACCGCCTCGATGTGTTGATCGGCTGCGCAAGCCTCGAAGGCACGAACCCCGATAAGCTGGCGACGCAGCTTTCCTTCCTGCATCATTTTGCACGCGCGCCGGAACAATGGCGCGCATCCGCGCTGCCTTCTCGCTCCGTCGAGATGAACCGCATGCCGAAAGAAGCGATCAACGCCAAGGTTGCGCTTCGCGAACTGCCGCCGCTCGTAAAAGGCTACCTGCGGTTAGGCGCTTATATCGGCGACGGCGCAGTCGTGGATCACCAGTTCGGCACCACCGACGTGCTGATCATATTGCCGATGCAGAACGTGACCGCGCGCTATCGCGACCGCTTTATCGGCGGCAGCGAAGAACAAAAGATCGCGGCTTAAAGCTTTCGCAGCGCTACCGACTGGATCGAGTGATCCTGACTTTTGCGAAGGATCAGGCTCGCACGCTGGCGCGTGGGCAGGATGTTTTCCCGCAGGTTTTGCAGGTTGATCCGCGACCAGATCGAACGGGCGATTTTCTGCGCCTCCTCGTCGGTCACCTGCGAATAGCGGTGGAAGTAGGATAGCGGATCGCGAAACGCGGTCGAACGCAGCGCGCGGAAGCGGTCCACATACCACTTCTCCAGCACCTCTTCCTCCGCGTCGATGTAAACCGAAAAATCGAAGAAATCCGAGACGTAAGGAATCGCCTTGCCGTCTTTCGGCGGGCGTCCGGTCTGCAAGACGTTCAGACCCTCGACGATTAGAATATCGGGCTGATCAACCTCGACGCCTTCGCCCGGAATTACGTCGTAAGAAACGTGGCTATAGATCGGCGCCTTCACCTTGCGCTGTCCGGCTTTGACGCCACGCAGGAAACGAAGCAGCGACGGAAGGTCGTAGCTTTCCGGAAAGCCCTTCTTCTCCATCAGCTTTTCTTTTTCCAGCACCGCGTTCGGAAACAGAAAGCCGTCGGTGGTGACGAGTTCGACCTTCGGCGTGTGCGGCCACCGCGCGAGCAAGGCCTGCAACACGCGCGCAGTCGTTGACTTGCCGACCGCGACCGAGCCGGCGACGCCGATGATGTAGGGCATCTTGCCGTCGCGCACGGCAAGAAATTTTTGCATGCCCTGGAACAGCTTCTGCGCGGCCTCGACATAGAACGCGAGCAGGCGCGAGATCGGAAGATAGATCTCCTCGACTTCTTTGATCGAGAGTTTGTCGTTCAAAGCCTGGAGGTGAATGATCTCACTTTGCGTGAGTGTCATCGGCGTGTTTTCGCGCCGCGCAGCCCATTCCTCGCGCGAGAACACGCGATAGGGCGAGATTTCGTTTTCGACGCGCTGTTCCATGACGGCTCAGCTCTTACGCTTTACTTGTTACGAGCGGCTTTTTCTTCGAGGCCCGACTGCGCGGTGCGTTTTTCAAGCTCGGCATAGACTTCCGAGAGATCGACGCCGCGTGCCTTCAGGACCACGAGAAGATGATAGAGCAAATCTGCGCTCTCGGCGACGACCTGTTCTTTGGTGCCCGCGGCCGCGGCGATCACGGTTTCGGTCGCTTCTTCGCCGAGCTTTTTCGCGCATTTCTCGATGCCGGCATCGAGCAGTTTGCGCGTATAGGACTTGTCCGCGCTTTCGGAAGCGCGGGCGGCGATAATTTTTGCAAGGTCCTCAAGCGTGAACTTGGTCATGACGCGGCTCTATCAGGCGTCCAGCCGCACGGGAAGTCCGGCCTTGGCCATGTGCTCTTTGGCTTGGCGTATGGTGAATTCGCCGAAGTGAAAGATCGATGCGGCAAGCGCGGCCGTTGCATGACCGTCACGGATGCCTTCGACAAGATGATCGAGATTGCCAACGCCACCAGAAGCAATGACCGGCACCGGCACGGCGTCGGCAATGGCGCGGGTCAGCGCCACGTCATAGCCGGTCTTGGTGCCGTCGCGATCCATCGAGGTGAGAAGAATTTCGCCGGCGCCCAGCGAGACGACTTCACGCGCATAGTCGATTGCATCCAACCCTGTCGGATTGCGGCCGCCATGGGTGAAGATTTCCCAGCGCGGCGCTTCGCCGTCTTCCGAAACGTTTTTCGCGTCGATCGCAACCACGACGCATTGCTCGCCGAATTTTTCCGCCGCCTCGCCGACGAATTTGCGGTTGTTTACGGCCGCCGTATTGATCGAAACCTTGTCGGCGCCGGAAGCGAGCAGCACGCGCACGTCTTCGACGGTGCGCACGCCGCCACCTACGGTTAGCGGCATGAAACAGGCTTCCGCCGTGCGCTGCACGATGTCGAGCAATGTGCCGCGGCCTTCATGGCTCGCGGTGATATCGAGAAAGCAAAGCTCGTCCGCGCCGGCCGCGTCATAGGCTTTCGCAGCCTCGACCGGATCGCCGGCGTCGCGCAGATTCACGAACTTCACGCCTTTGACGACGCGGCCGTCCTTCACATCGAGGCAGGGAATGACGCGGACCTTGAACATTACGCGCCCTTCATGAGCGCCAGCGCTTCGGCCGGATCGATGCGGCCGTCGTAAAGCGCGCGGCCCGCAATTGCGCCTTCGAGTTTTTTAGCGCGCGGCTCCAGCAGCGCTTTCACGTCGTTGATCGAAGCGAAGCCACCGGATGCGATCACCGGAATCGAAACCGCCTCGCTAAGCGCAATGGTCGAATCCAGATTCAATCCCTGCAACATGCCGTCGCGCTCGACATCCGTGTAAATGAGCGCGGCGACGCCCGCGCCTTCAAATAGTTTCGCGACTTCGGCCGCCTCGAGCTGTGTCTCTTCGGCCCAGCCGTGAATCGCAACCTTGCCGCCGCGTGCATCGATGCCAATCGCAATCTTACCCGGGAATTTGCGCGCGGCCTCTTTCACGAAAGCGGGTTCGCGCACCGCGGCGGTGCCGATGATGACGCGCGAGATGCCCTCGCTAAGCCAGGACTCCACCGTCTTGATATTGCGGATGCCGCCGCCGAGCTGCACCGGGATTTTCACGGTCTTTAAAATCTGCGCGACCGCCAGTGCGTTCACGGGCTTGCCGGCAAAGGCGCCGTCGAGATCGACGAGATGCAGCCAGTTAAAGCCCTGATCCTCGAACTGCTTCGCTTGGCTGGCCGGATTGGAATTGAACACGGTCGCGCGCGCCATGTCG
The DNA here is from genome assembly GCA_016713235.1 of Hyphomicrobiales bacterium. Taxonomy (GTDB): domain Bacteria; phylum Pseudomonadota; class Alphaproteobacteria; order Rhizobiales; family Xanthobacteraceae. The sequence continues at coordinate 719,524 of JADJPN010000001.1, forward strand.
CCCTGTTGCAGGCGCACCGCTTCGCCGTTCTTCAGATCGATCGCAGGAAACAGAATCATGGCTTCCACCGCAGAAAGTTTGCGAGCAACTTCTGACCAAGTCTCTGGCTCTTCTCAGGATGAAACTGCGAGCCAGCGATGTTGTCGCGCGCAACCATTGCCGTGATGGGCCCGGCATAGTCGGCTTCGGCAACGAGATCGGCGTTGTCCGTGGGTTTGAAGTGATACGAGTGCACAAAGTAAGCGTGTTCGCCGCGATCGCCCAGGTCGATCCCGTCGAACAGCGCGTGCCTGCGCTTCACGCGCAATGTGTTCCAGCCCATGTGCGGAATTTTCAGCGAAGGATCGCCCGGCGTAATGCGATCGACTTCGCCGCGCAGCCAGCCCAACCCGCTGGAAATGCCATGCTCCAGTCCACGCTCGGCAAGAAGTTGCATGCCGACGCAGATTCCAAAAAATGGCTTTCCTTTTTTGAGCACGGCCTCGTTCAGCGCGGCCACCATTCCCGATACCGCATCGAGACCGCTCTTGCAGTCGGCAAAGGCGCCCACCCCCGGAAGCACGATCCGCTCGGCGCGGCGCACATCGTCGGGATCGTTCGTCACGAGAATTTTCGAATTGGTACCGCCTTCGCGCGCCGCGCGCTCGAGCGCCTTCGCCGCGGAATGCAAATTGCCGGAGCCGTAATCGATCACAGCGACGGTCATCGTTGCCCCGGCGTCGGAAACATGCCGATCACATTCCGCTCGGCGGACGCGACCGCGAGCTTCGTCTCGGGATAGGCGGGCGGTGACGCGTTCGGCGCGTAAGGATGATCGCTCTTCACGGGTGCTTCGGAGGGCACGTTTTTCCACGTCTCGAAGAAGCGGCGCTCGGCGGTTTCCAGATCTTCTGCGATCACAACGGCGGCATCCCGATAGCCTTTGCGCATCAGCTTTCGCGCACGCAAGTTCACGCCTTCAAGCCCGAAGATGAAGGCAGGAAAATACATTGCGGCAAGTGCGGAGTAGGGGCCGAAGCCGAGCAGGTTGCCGATCATCGTGATCGCGATGAACAGCACGAGCCAAACCAGAAAGCCAAGCCATAGCCGGTGGCGCAGCAGCCAGAACGGCGTGAAGACGAAGGCCCACGCCGAGAATTTTTCGCGCAGGAAGACTACGCGCTCCGCGTTCTGTTGCGTGCGCATGCCGTCGGCAGGTTCGAAAACCAAATAAGTCGCCACGTCTGACGCCCTGACTCGTTTTTATTGTCAGCGCGATCCTTGCCGGATCACGCGCCTAAACTACGCACCAAGACTACCCTTGGTCGATGGAATTTCCGTGGCAGCCGCCGGATCGATCGAAAACGCGATCCGGAGCGCTCTCGCAAGACCCTTGAAGCAGCTTTCCGCCACGTGATGTGCATTGTCGCCATACAGCGTTTCGACATGCAGCGTCACGCCGGCGTTCATGGCGAAAGCCTGGAAAAACTCGCGCACGAGGTCCGAGTCGAAATCGCCGATCTTGTCGCGTGGGAAATCGACCTTGAAGACGAGCACGGGCCGCCCGGATACGTCGATCGCAACGCGCGTCAGCGTTTCATCCATCGGCATATAGAGGCTCGCGTAGCGCGTGATGCCGCGCATGTCGCCGAGCGCTTGGCGAACCGCCTGGCCGAGCACAATGCCCACGTCTTCGGTGGTGTGGTGCTGATCGATATGCAAATCGCCCTTGGCCTTGACCGTCAGGTCGATCCGCGCGTGACGCGACAGAAGATCGAGCATGTGGTCGAAAAAGCCGATGCCGGTCGCAATCTCGTTCTGGCCCTTGCCATCGAGATTAACCTTCACCGAAATCTCGGTTTCCTTGGTTTTGCGGGCGATTTCGCCGGTACGCATCTGAAAAGGCTCCTGAAGGCGCGGGTCATAGCAGCATGGTTCGGCTGCCGCCACACATTGCCCGGTCTACCTTTCCGGATGGTTTGCAGACCGCCGACCGCACCCTAAATAAGGGGCCGGAGGCCATACCCACCCATGAGTACCCCACACAAACCAGACGTTTTCTACGGCACCACCATCGTCGCCGTCCGCAAGGCTGGCCGCGTTGCCATCGCGGGCGATGGTCAGGTTTCGTTCGGCAACACCGTCATGAAATCGAACGCCAAGAAGGTCCGGCGCCTGTCCGGCGGCGATGTCATCGGCGGCTTCGCCGGTGCCACCGCCGACGCGCTGACCCTGTTCGACCGGCTTGAGGCAAAACTCGAGCAGCACAAAGGCCAGCTCGCGCGGGCCTGCGTCGAACTCGCAAAAGACTGGCGGACGGACCGCTACCTGCGCCGCCTGGAAGCCATGATGCTGGTCGCCGACAAAGACATCACGCTGCTCCTGGCAGGAACCGGCGACGTGCTGGAGCCTGAAGCCGGCATCGCAGGCATCGGCTCCGGTGGTTCGTTCGCGCTTGCCGCCGCACGCGCGCTCGCGGATTCTCCGCATAGTGCGGACGAAATCGCGCGCCGTGCGCTCGATATCGCTGCGGATATCTGCATCTACACGAACCGCAACGTCACTATCGAGACCATTGGATGATCCGGGAAAGCGATCTCGACGCCGCCGTTTCGCAGAACGTCATCAGCGCCGAACAAGCGTCGAGATTGCGCGAGATCGCGCAAGCGCGGGTGCGGCAGCCGCACGGCACCAACGAGCGCTTCAGCATCGTCAACAACCTTTCGGAAATTTTTGTTTCCATTGGTCAGGTTCTGTTTTTCGTTGCGCTCTTTGTCTTCGTCGTCAGCTACGGCGCGAGTGCCGCGATTGCAGCGCCGATTGCCGGAATCGTGGCCGGCTGGGCGATGGCAGAATTCTTCGCGCGCTGGCGCAACATGCGCTGGCCCGCGATCGTCGCGAGTATCGCAGCAGCGGCATGCGCGAGCTGGCTTGCCGCGGTTCTTTCGGGCGGGCTGGACGCGCACAACAAAGAACTTGTCTGGCAGGTCGCTTTATCGGCGGGCGCGCTGAGCCTCGGCTTGTCGCTCCTGCGCTATCGCTTGCCGTTCCTCATTCTTCCTTTCGTCTGCGCTATTGGCGCGCTGGCCGGCTGGGTGCTGCCCTGGCCGCGCGAGATCACGATGGTGATCGCGGGAGGCGCCGCGCTGCTTGCTGCCGTGATGCTCGATCTGCGCGACCGCGAGCGCATGACGCGAAGCAGCGCTTTTGCGTTCTGGCTTTATGTCGCCGGCGCACCGATGTTTCTGCACCCGGTCTTTTCATCGGTGGCGGTTGCCGGTCAGTTCGGAACGGCGGCGGCAATGACAGGCGTGCTCGTGATCGCGGCGCTCGCCTGCCTGTTCGGCTTGCTGCTAGACCGCCGCTCGCCCATCGTTGCTTCGCTGATTTATCTCGGCGTCGTGATCGGCTGGGGCGCGCAAGCGCTTTCGGTTTCGCCGCAGATTCAGCTGGCGCTCGTGCTTTTCATTCTGGGCGTTGGCGTGATGTTGCTCGGTGTGTGGTGGAAGCAGGCCCGCGCCGCGATTCTTGGCGTTCTGCCTTCAGCATTTACGCGGCGCCTGCCGCTCACGGAGAGCCGCTAAATGAGCGCCCCCACCAGTCCTTCGGACCAGCACGAGCTCGTCCGCCGCAACACGCTCATCGTATTGCTCGTGCCGCTCGCAATCGTGGCGCTGCAAGCAATTCTTCTCTTACGCGATGGGCCGCAACCCCATCTGCGCGTGTGGTTACGTGAAGCTGTGGGAAGGCAATGCCTTTGGGCCCGGCAACTCGCAGCATCTCTCCGACTGGTACACGCCCTCTCACATCATTCATGGTTTTATCTTCTACTTCCTGGCGTGGGCGATCTTTCGCCGCGCGAGTGTCGCGTGGAAGTTTACGTTTGCGGTATTTCTCGAGGCTGCGTGGGAAGTCGCCGAGAATACGCCTTGGGTCATCGAGTATTACCGCAACAACACCGTAGCGCTCGGCTATGTCGGCGACAGCATCATCAATTCGGTGATGGACGTGATCTGGATGGCGCTCGGCTTCCTGGTCGCCTGGCGCGCGCCGATCATCGTCACCGTATTGCTTGCACTGGCGATGGAAGCGCTCGCTGCCTATGTGATCCGCGACAACCTTACGCTGAACATCCTGATGTTCGCCTACCCCTTCGAATCCATCAAGGCGTGGCAGACCGCCATTAGCTAGTAAAACAGAGTACCCATGTCCGACTTTTCGCCTCGCGAAATCGTTTCCGAACTCGACCGCTTCATCGTTGGCCAGCACGACGCCAAGCGCGCGGTCGCCATTGCGCTTCGTAACCGCTGGCGGCGCTTGCAGCTCGACGACAAGTTGCGCGAGGAAGTGCTGCCAAAAAATATCCTGATGATCGGGCCGACCGGCGTCGGCAAGACCGAGATTTCGCGCCGTCTTGCGAAACTCGCGAATGCGCCGTTTCTGAAGGTCGAAGCGACGAAGTTTACCGAAGTCGGCTATGTCGGCCGCGACGTCGAGCAGATCGTCCGCGACCTGGTCGAGATCGGGATTGCGCTGACGCGCGAGAGCAAGCGCCGCGACGTGCAGGCGCGCGCCCATGTCGGCGCGGAAGAGCGCGTACTCGATGCGCTCGTCGGGCCCGCCGCGAGTCCGGCAACGCGCGAGAGTTTCCGCAAGCGCCTGCGCGCGGGCGAACTCGACGACAAGGAAATCGAGGTCGAGCTTTCGTCCGGCGGCAGCCCGCAAATGCCGATGATCGACGTTCCCGGCATGCCCGGCGCGCAGATGGGCGCGATCAATATCGGCGACATCTTCGGCAAGGCGTTCGGCGGCAAGCCGAAGACGCGGCGCGTGAACGTGAAGGACGCGCACCCGCTGCTGCTCGCGGAAGAGTCTGACAAACTCCTCGACCAGGAATCGGTGACACAGGAAGCGATCCGCATCGTCGAGAACAATGGCATCGTGTTCCTGGACGAGATTGATAAGATCTGCGCGCGCGAAGGCATGCGTGGCGACGTTTCACGCGAGGGCGTGCAGCGCGATCTTCTGCCGCTGATCGAGGGAACGACGGTCAATACCAAATACGGGCCGGTGAAATCGGACCATATTCTGTTCATCGCCTCCGGTGCGTTCCATGTCGCGAAACCCTCGGATTTGCTGCCTGAATTGCAGGGCCGCCTGCCGATCCGCGTGGAATTGAATGCGCTCACGCGCGACGACTTCCGCCGGATTCTGACCGAGACCGAAGCCTCGCTCATCAAGCAGTCGATCGCGCTCTTGAAGACCGAAGAGGTCGAACTCGTCTTTACCGAAGACGCAATCGATGCGCTCGCCGATATCGCGGTCGAAGTGAACGCGCGGCTCGAGAATATCGGTGCGCGCCGCTTGCAGACCGTGATCGAACGCGTGCTGGACGACATCAGCTTCACCGCGCCGGACAAGTCCGGCGAGAAGCTCACCATCGACGGCGATTATGTGAAGAAGCGCGTCGCGGATCTTGCGAAGGATGCGGATCTGTCGCGTTACATCCTCTAGTTTTGAAAACTAACGCCGGCGCCTCACGCGAATATAGAGAGCGCCGGCGCCGCCATGGCGAACGCCGGCTTGTTCGAAGCCGATCACCAGCACGCGGAATTCCGGCAGCGCGAGCCATAGCGGCACCTGCCGTTTCAACACGCCACCTTCGTTCGACCAATTGTCGTCGCTGCGCTTGCCCTTACCGGTAATGACCAGAACCAGCCCATGTTCGCGGGCCTGCGCGGTTTCGAGAAAGCGCAACAGACGCGATTTTGCTTCGGCTTGCGTGTGACCGTGCAGATCGAGTTTTGCGTCGATGTCGGTGCTGCCGCGGGACAGCTTCGTCTTCAGGCGGCGATCGATCGGCGCGAGTGGCGGCGCTTTCGGCTCGCGTCGCTTCACGATGGGCTGCGCTGCAATCGGGCGGTTTCTTTTTAGCGCGCCTTTGGAGGATTGATCTTCAATGGAAAGCGCTTCGGGCTCGCGTCCGATTTTCGTCCGCCGGCCGGAAAGCGGCTTGATGGATTTTGCGATCTCGTCCCAGAGCGCGCGATCCTCGCCGGTTAATCCGCGCTTCTTGCCGCCGCCACCGCCCGTCATTTTTTGGGCTCGTCTTTTTTCGGTTCTTCTTTTTTCAGCTCTTGTTTCTTTTCTTCGGCCTTGGGCTCCACTTTCGCTTCTGGTTCCGGCCGGTAGTCGGGGTTCGGCACTTTCTGTTCGGCGGCAATGCGCACCGGATCGATTGCGTTCGGAACGAGCATGAAAAACGCGCCGGGGTTACGGATACGGCCCGCGATTCGATCCCGCTTCCGCGCCACCGCCGAAATAAATATCCGCGCGTGCAATGCCGATGATCGCCGAACCCGTATCCTGCGCCACCATCAGGCGATTGAAGACCTGCCCTTCTTTCGTATTCTGCAACTGCAGCTTCGCTTCGATCCAGAACAGCGAGCCATAAACATGAAGCTTGTTGTCGACGGCGATGGAGCGGTCCTTCACCAGAGACAAGCCTTGCGCGCCGACCGCTTCGGAATCGTCCGGCAAATTGTCGATGATCCGGAAAAACGTAAAAGCGCGGTTCTTGCGCATCAGCTCGCGGCCTTCATCCGGCATTTCCGCGATGAACATCCGGATGTTTTCCATCGAGATTTCATCGCGCTGGACGATGCCGGTTTCGATCAGATTGCGGCCGATAGCCGTGTAGTTGTGCCCGTTATGCGCGGAGTAATTCACGCGGACGAGCTTGCCGTCAGGCAGCCGGATTCGCGCCGAGCCCTGAATCTGGATGAAGAACGCGTCGGCCGCGTCGCGCAGCCAGACGATCTCAAGTCCGCGGTTCGCAAGCGCGCCGTCTTCGATCGCGGCGCGGTCGTGATACTCCACAAACTTGCCATTCACGCGATGACCGGCACCGCCTGTGCTTGGAAATCCGGCGCGCAAAACTCTTTTGCCGAGACGCGCTTTCGAAATCAGTTCCGGCGGGCGGCGATAGAGCGGGACGGTGAAGCCTTTGGTAAGCGTGAGGCTCCCCGGTACTTCCGGCTCGTAATATCCGGTGAGCAGGCCGGTCGTTTCGCCGAGCTTCGAGACGCGGACCGGCCGAAAGTTTTCCTCGAAGAACTTTTTCGCCGCCGCATCATCGATGCTTGCGGGAAGTGCGAGCGCGCGCGGGCAAACTTCGCGCAAGCCCTTTTCCATGGCGCGGACGTCGGGCGCGTCCTTGCGTTTCATCAGGACTTCGCAACTCTTGCGAAAGCCCGCGAGCACCTGTGCCTGCTTGTCGGTACGCCAGCCGTCGAGCTCGGCGAAAGAGACAAACTCGTACTGCGCGTCAGGGAATTCGAGCGAGCCGACATTGGCGGCGGCGAAGCCGCCGCACGACAGAACGATCGTCCCACACGCAACGGCAAGCCCTGCGTGGCGAAGACGCGTCATTGGCGTCAGGCCGCTTCGTTATTCTCGACGAGCTTCCAGTTCGGATCGGACGATTTCACGTCGCGCGCGAACATCCAGAGATCCTCGACTTCGGTCAGCGCCTCGGCGCTGCCGTCGACGATATTGCCGTCCTTGTCGCGCGTCGCGGAGACAAGCTGCGAGACGAAGTCGATCGTGACGCGGGCTTCGTTGCCCACGAGAGATGCGTTCTTGATCTCGGCTTTGTCGAGCGAGACGAAGCGCGATTCCATTTTAAAGCCGCGCGTTTCGCGCTCGTTGATCGCAGCGGCGAATTCCTCGAACAGCTCCTTGCCGAGCATGTTGCGCAGCGTCTTGCGGTCGCCTTCCGCGAAGGCCATCACGATCATCTCGTAGGCGGACTTTGCACCCTCAAGAAATCCACGCGCGTCGAAATTGCGGTCGGCGCCGGCAATCGCATCCAAGCCGGCTGCGACAGCGCTACCGGGGGCGGCGATGCCGGCCCAGCGCTCGGCGGGCGGAACGTCACGTTCGGCTTCGCGCGCGGCCGGCGCGTCGTCGCCGCGATTCGGGATCGCCGGCTTGTCGGGCGAGGTCGCGGGCTTTGCCGCCTCGCCTGAATAGGGATCGAACGGAGGCCGCTCGTGCCCGGTTCGCGTGCCAAGCACGCTGCGCAACCTCACGAAAATGAAAACCGCGAGGGCGAGAAAGATTATCGTGTAGATGTCGAACACGGCATTCATCGTTGTTTGTCGTTCCGGCCCGGAAGGGAAGCAAGAGCGGATTTGAACGGGTATACACCGTTCATATGGGGCTTCTGCGACTACTTCCAAGCCGCGTGCATGGATTCGGCACAGCAATAACTCGCGTTCAGGGTAAACGATCCCCCTTCGCAACGCCAATGGTGCAATTAGCCGCGAAAACCGGCTTTCTTGTGCCCCTCAAATGCGCGTGTTAGCGAGCCCGCAATCCTGCGGCTGGGCCGCGAAAAACGGCCATCCTCGGGCCCTGGAGCAAACATGACCACCCAGAACGGCGGTACTACGGACGCAAAAGCACCGGGCCTCGGTATTCTCGGCCAGTATGTGAAAGACCTCTCGTTCGAGAACCCGAACGCGCCGCAATCGCTGATGACCCAGCCGGAGGTGCCGCCGGCGGTCGACGTGCAGATCAACGTCAACGCCAAGCCGATGTCGGAAACCGATTTCGAGGTCGAGCTGAAGGTCGAGGTGAAAGCGGAGGACAAGAAGGCAGGCCGCATGCTGTTCGTTCTCGAACTCGCTTATGCCGGCGTGTTCCGGATCACCAACGTGCCGAAGGAAAACATGCAGCCGCTCGTGCTGATTGAGTGCCCGCGGCTCCTGTTTCCGTTCGTGCGCCGGATCGTGGCGGACGCGATCAGCGAAGGCGGTTTCCCGCCAATCATGTTGCAGCCGGTCGATTTCGCGGCACTGTTTCGGGCGCGTGCCGAAAGCGCGACCGCGATCAAGTCGTAGTCACTCGGCAGCCGGAAGCTTTTCCTTGGCGAGGTAATCGAGCCAGACCGCTTTATCGCCGAGCGTGGACACGAACTTGCGATGCGCCTCGCGCTCGCTATCGCTCAGGTGCGAGACCTGTTCGGTCTTGCGCGCTGCGGTGACGACCGCGGCCACGGAGAATTCCTCGCGCGTTGCCGTCACCAGGCCGAGCTTAGCCTGACGGCCGCCGGCGAGTTCCGCATACACTTCCGCGAGCAGTTCAGCGTCCAGTAGCGCGCCATGCTTGGTGCGGCGCGAATTGTCGATGCCGTAACGCGCGCAGAGGTCGTCGAGCTTGTTGCCGCCGCCGGGATGCTTGCGCCGGGCGAGGATCAAAGTGTCGACGACGCGATCCCGCGTCGGCGGCACCAGCCCGCACTTCTTCAGTTCATAATCGATGAAGGTCATGTCGAAGCCCGCGTTATGCGCGACGAGCTTCGAATCCTGCCCGATGAACTCCAGAAACTTTTCCGCAACCTCGGCGAACAACGGCTTGTCAGCGAGAAATTCCGCGCTCAAACCATGCACAGCTTCGGCCTGCGGCGGCATATCGCGCTCTGGGTTGATGTACGCGTGAAAGGTCGAGCCGGTCGGAATGCGGTTCAACAATTCGACGCAACCGATTTCGACGATACGGTCGCCGGACGAAGGGTCGAATCCGGTCGTTTCGGTGTCGAATACGATCTCGCGCATCGCTTAGCTCTTTCGGGTCCAGCCGGGGTTCAGCACTTCGGCCAATACTTGTTTAACCTGCTTTCGCGCGGATTCGAGCCCCTCGCCCGTGTTGATCACAAAATCGGCGCGGGCCCGTTTATCCGAATCGGGCATCTGCCGCTTCAGAATGGCGTCGAATTTTTCCGCCGTCATTCCGGCTCGCGCAAGCACGCGCTCGCGCTGCACTTCCGCCGGAGCGCTGACGACGATCACGGCATGGAACTTTGAGGGATCGCCGGTTTCAAACAGTAAAGGAATGTCGAGGAGCACGGCTTTCGCGCCCGCTTTTTCCGCATCCGCCATGAATTTCGCGCGGAGTTTCCCGACGAGCGGATGCACCAGCTTTTCGAGTCGCAAGAGGGCTTCGGGTTTGCCGACCACCTGCGCGGATAATTTTTCGCGATCGACTTTTCCGTCTGATGTGGTTCCCGGAAATTCGCGCTCGATCAGCGGCGCGGCTTCGCTTGCATATAAATGATGTACCGCGGCATCCGCATCGAACATCGGAATGCCTTCGGCGACGAACATCTGCGCGGTCGTGCTTTTGCCCATGCCGACGGAGCCGGTCAGACCGAGGATTTTCATTTGCGCGCGTCTTTCTCAAGGTCGGCAACGATCAATGCGCGAAGTTCTTTCGTCACCTTGGGGCGGACGCCGAACCAGCGTTCGAAGCCCGGCACGGCTTGGTGCAGCAGCATGCCAAGACCGTCCACGGCCGGATGCCCGCGCTCGCGCGCCTGACGCAACAGATCGGTTTCGAGCGGCGCGTAAACAATGTCGTAAACGGCGGCTTCCGGCTTGAGGTTCTTCAGATCGATCTCAAGCTGCGGCTGGCCTTTCATGCCGAGCGCCGTCGTATTGATGAGAAGGTTCGCGGAAGGGAGCAGTGTTTCGACCTGATCAAAGCCGGCGATATTCGCTTCGATTTTTATTTCTTGGACGAGCAGCGAAGCCCGTTCGTATGAACGATTGACGATCGAGATCGTTTCGACGCCGCGCTCGCGCAGCCCGTAAACGATGGAGCGCGTAGCGCCGCCAGCGCCCAGCACGACTGCGTGTTTTGTCCGCCTGTCCCAGCCGGGTATCGAATCGTCGAGATGCGCAAGAAAGCCGGCAACATCGGTGTTGTCGCCGTGCAATTTTCCGTCCTCGAGCCACAACGTATTCGCTACCCCGAGCGCGCGGACCACGGGCGTAGCGGCCGCAAGATTCCGCGCGGCCGCTTCTTTATGCGGTAGCGTTACATTGCAGCCAACGAAGTTTCCGTTCGGGAAATTGTTCAGGAACTGATCGATCTGTTCCGGCTTCACTTCGTGGCGGACATATTCGCCTTCGATCTCGTGCTCGCGCAGCCAGTAGCCGTGAATCAGCGGCGAGCGCGAATGGGCAACCGGATAGCCGATGACAGCGGCGCGTTTCGTCACGATACGATCATTCCGGATTTGCGGAAGTAGGCAAGCAGCGGCATCAGCGGCATGCCGAGGATCGTGAAATGATCGCCCTCGATTTTTTCGAAGAGATTCACGCCGACACTTTCCAGCTGATAGGCGCCGACGCTTTGCATCACGCGATCGCCGGCTGCTGCGATGTAGCCGTCGAGAAAAGCGTCCGTGAGCTGATGCATCGTCAGATGCGCGGACGAAACGGTTTCGAACAACACGTTTCCATCCCGTACGAGCGCGATACCCGAATGCAGCGCATGCGTCTTACCGGAGAATTTCCTGAGCTGCTCGCGCGCAGCTTCGCGCGATTTCGGCTTCGAGAATCGTTCATTACCCAGCGCGAGCGTTTGGTCGGCACCGAGCACGAGTTTTCCTGAATTGCGCGCGGCGGTCGCCATGGCTTTCGCGCGCGCAAGCAGAAGCGCGGCGCCTTCCGGACTCGCCGCTTCTTTGGGCGTAGCCATCTCAGCCGCACGTTCGTCGATGTCGGCGGGGTCGATCACGAGTGGAATCCCGGCGGCCTCTAACAGCGCGCGTCGCGGCGCGCTTTTCGATGCAAGCACCAATGGTTCGCCCCGCCACAAGCTCATTGAGTATTCGCCGCGTCGCGGCGGCGCTCCTGTAAAAGAGCAATAACGGCGGCGGCCGTTTCCTCGATCGAGCGGCGCGTCACATCGATGATCGGCCAGTTATGCCGGCCGCATAGTTTTTTCGACATGGCGATTTCGTCGCTTACCGAGTGCCGATCGACGTAGTTCGAATCCGACTGCGTCGCGTTCAAGCCGAGCAAGCGGTTTTGCCGAATCTGCACGATGCGCTCCGGACTTGCGATCAGCCCGACCACGAGCGGTTTCTTTATATGTTCGAGTTCGCGCGGCGGCTGGATGCCAGGCACCAGCGGGACGTTCGCGGTCTTGATACCACGGTTGGCGAGATAAATGCTGGTAGGGGTTTTCGAGGTGCGGGAAATTCCGATCAGCACCACGTCCGCGTCATCGAGATTCTCGGGATGCTGGCCGTCATCGTGCATCAGCGTGTAGTTCAGCGCGTCGATGCGCCGGAAGTATTCGGCATTCAGCATGTGCTGACCGCCGATGCGCGGCGTCGTTTCGGTACCGAGATAAGAGGCAAAAAGCCCCAACACCGGATTAAGAATCGAGAGGCAGGGAATGCTTTTTTCCTTGCAGTGGTTTTCCAGGCGATCGGTCAGAACCGGATCGACCAGCGTATAAAGTACGATCCCCGGATTGATCTCGATATCGGTCAGCACCGGGTCGAGCTGCTTGATGTTCCGGATCAGCGGGTAGACGTGTTCAATCGGCGACACGGTTGAATATTGCGCACAGGCCGCACGGCCGACGGCCAGCAACGTCTCCCCGGTCGCATCCGACACCAGATGAAGATGGAAATAGCTGTCCGCTTTGGGCACGCCGGAACATCCATGGAACTGTGAATTGCTGGGGAGAAGGCCATGGAGATTCGCCGCGCGCAAGGGCGAGCCGGGATAACGGCCGGAATCATCCAGATTCAGACCTTCGAACGGTGATTCTGGCGAAGGCCTGTGACTTGTGGGAAGAAGTCCGTAAAGCCAATAAAATATGGCTTGAATTGAGCTGTGCGTTCCGGGGATGAAGTAAGTAGTGGAGCGTGTGATGTGGAGAATACTTGTCCACGGACTCGACCCATCAAACAGACTCTAACTAAAGATTCTAGATAATAGTTAGTAAGGAAGGATAAGCGCGGCGTGAGTGGAAAGTTCCTGCGCGTACTCGACGGCGAGAAATTCGATGTCCCTCCGATCTGGATGATGCGGCAAGCAGGCCGTTATCTTCCGGAGTATCGCGAGGTGCGCGCGAAAGCTGGCGGGTTTGTCGATCTTTGTCTCAATCCCGATCTTGCTTCCGAAGTTACCCTGCAGCCGATCCGCCGCTTCGGTTTCGATGCGGCAATTATTTTTTCAGATATTTTGATCGTGCCTTACGCGCTTGGCGCGAAGCTTTGGTTCGAAGAGGGTGAAGGGCCGAGACTTGCGCCGGTCAGCGATGCAGCGACTTTTCGAAAGCTGAGCGATCAACTCGACGGGAAAATCACGGAGTGCGTCTATGAGGCGCTCGCGAGGACGAAAGCAGCATTGCCGAAGGAAACCGCACTGATTGGCTTCTGTGGGGCGCCCTGGACGGTGGCGACCTATCTGATTGCAGGAAGGGGTACCGAGGACCAGGCACCGGCGCGATTGCTCGCGATGCAGGAACCGGAGCTGTTTCAGAAAATCATCGACCGCCTGGTGGACGCCTCAGGGGAGCATTTGATCGGGCAGATCAAAGCAGGCGCGGACGTGGTGCAGATTTTCGATACCTGGTCTGGCGTTCTCGATCCGGCGTCGTTCGAGCGCTGGTGCGTGAAGCCGGTCGCGAAGATTGCGGGAATGGTTCGCGCGGCGGTGCCGAATGCGCGGATGATTGTTTTTCCCAAGGGCGCACCGCTTAATGGAATCGAAGCGGTAGCGAAACAATCCAGTGCGAACGCGGTCGGGGTCGACTGGATTGCGGATCGTCGGGAGTGCGTTGTGAGATTCGGGGATAAGTTTGTAACCCAAGGAAATCTCGATCCTTTGGCGCTGATCGCCGGTGGAAAAGCGCTGGATGAAGCGGTCGACGCCGTACTCGCGGATTTCAAGGGCGCGCGGCATATTTTCAATCTAGGTCATGGCATCCGGAAGGAAACGCCGATCGCGCATGTCGAGCGCATGATCGCCCGAGTTCGGAAAAACTAACCCATGATTCTCTGGATCAAAGCGCTGCACATCATCGCGGTCATCTCCTGGATGGCGGCGCTGCTCTATCTGCCCCGGCTGCTCGTTTATCACTGCTCGGCGAGCAAGGGTTCGATCCAGTCTGAGACCTTCAAGATCATGGAGCGGCGACTGCTCAAGGCGATCGCCTTGCCTGCCATGATCGTCACCTGGCTCGCGGGGCTCTGGCGCGTCTACGAAACCGGCGCGTGGCGCTCGGGTTGGATGCACGCGAAGTTCGTTCTGGTGCTTGCGTTGTCGGCGGCGCACGGGATGCAGGCAAAGTGGGTGCGGGAATTCGCGGCCGACGCCAATGCGAGGCCGGAACGCTTCTACCGCCTCGTTAATGAGATCCCGACACTGCTGATGATCGGAATCGTAGTCCTGGCCGTGGTTAAGCCGTTTTAATCTTCCCGGACTTGCCTCCCCGCTCCGTTTTCCCTATTTTCCCGCTGCCTCCCTTCCAAATGCAGGCATGGACCGCGCTTCGCCGAAAGCATTTTCTCTCGGCAGCGGCTCCGGGTTTTCCAGCCTTCCTTCCAAAACCCGAAAGACCTGCACCTCCCCGAACTGCAATGTCCGTGGCGGCGGATTCCGCCAAATGATTTGACGAAGACAAGGACTATTCCCAATGCGGGAAATCAAACTTCAAGAACTCAAAGCAAAATCCCCTGTCGAACTGCTAGCAGTAGCGGAGGAGCTTGCCGTCGAGAACGCCAGCACGATGCGCAAGCAGGAGCTGATGTTCGCGATCCTCAAGCAGCTCGCGAGCGTCGAAATCGACATCATCGGCGAGGGCGTCGTCGAGGTGCTGCAGGACGGGTTCGGCTTCCTGCGCTCGCCCGACGCGAATTATCTCGCCGGCCCGGACGACATTTACATCTCGCCCTCGCAGATCCGCCGCTTCTCGCTACGCACTGGCGACACGGTCGAGGGACACATTCGTTCGCCGAAAGAAGGCGAGCGGTATTTTGCGCTGCTTAAGGTCAGCACGATCAACTTCGAAGACCCGGAGAAGATCAAGCACAAGGTCCACTTCGACAACCTGACGCCGCTTTATCCCGACGAGCGGATCAAGATGGAAATCGAGGACCCGACGCGCAAGGACAACTCCTCGCGCATCATCGACGTCGTAGCGCCGCTCGGCAAAGGCCAGCGCGCGTTGATCGTCGCGCCGCCGCGCACGGGTAAGACCGTGCTGCTGCAGAACATCGCGCACTCGATCACGGCCAATCATCCCGAGTGCTACCTGATCGTGCTGCTGATCGACGAACGGCCCGAAGAAGTCACCGACATGCAGCGCTCGGTGAAGGGCGAGGTCGTCTCCTCGACCTTCGACGAGCCGGCGTCGCGTCACGTGCAGGTCGCCGAAATGGTGATCGAAAAGGCGAAGCGCCTGGTCGAACACGGCCGCGACGTCGTCATCCTGCTCGATTCGATCACGCGTCTCGGCCGCGCCTACAACACCGTGGTGCCGTCATCCGGCAAGGTGCTGACCGGCGGCGTCGATGCCAATGCGCTGCAGCGCCCGAAGCGTTTCTTCGGCGCGGCGCGCAACATCGAGGAAGGTGGCTCGCTGACCATCATCGCGACGGCGCTCATCGATACCGGCTCGCGCATGGACGAAGTCATCTTCGAAGAATTCAAGGGCACCGGTAACTCGGAAATCATCCTTGACCGCAAGGTCTCGGACAAGCGCGTGTTCCCGGCGATGGACATCACCCGCTCCGGCACGCGCAAGGAAGAGCTTCTGGTGCCGCCGGATCAGCTCAAGAAGATGTATGTGCTGCGCCGCATCCTCAACCCGATGGGCACGGTCGATGCGATCGAATTCCTCATCGACAAGCTCAAGCAGACCAAGAACAACGGCGAGTTCTTCGACAGCATGAACACCTGAGCGTTGGCGCTCAAAGAAAAAGCCCCGCAGCGATGCGGGGCTTTTTTGTTGGCGTAATGCGCCTCACGCCGGCGCTACGTTCCGCTTGGAGACGTAGATCGCAAACAGCGTCGCCGTCAGGTACATGCAGAGCGTGTAAATGCCGGGCACGAGCGACGCCGCCGGATTGTTCAGCACGTTCAGCGCGACATAGATCGCAAGTGCGGTGTTGTGAATCCCGATTTCCATGGTGATCGCGATCGCCTGCCGCTCGGGCAGCCTCAGCGCGAGCGGCGCGAGATAGCCGGTCAGCATCGAGACCAGGTTGAAGAGCAGGCAGGCAACTCCGACCGCGATGATGCTGTCGAGCAGTTTCGAGCGCTCGATATAGATCGCGGCCAGGATCAGGATCGTGAGCACGAGGATCGAAAAGATCTTGATCGGCTTTTCCATGCGCTTGGCGAAGGCCTCCGAACGCGCGCGGACGAACATGCCGATCAGCACCGGGACGAGGATAATCACGGCGACCTCGACGATCTTGCGATGCGGTGGCGGTACGTACTGGCCGGCGCCGTAGAAATATTCGAGCGAGAGGTTGATCACGATGGGCAAGGTGAGCAACGCGAGCACGCTGTTCACGGCCGTAAGCGTGATGTTCAGCGCGACGTCGCCCTTGGCGAGATGGCTGTAGATGTTCGCGGTGGCCCCGCCGGGGGCGGCCGCGACGAGCATCAGGCCGAGCGCGAGTTCGGGCCGCAGCTTCAGCACGATGGCGATGAACGCCGCCGCGAACGGTAATAGCATGACTTGCAGAAAGAGGCCGAAGCCGACGGCGAACGGATAGCGCGCGACGCGCTTGAAGTCATCGATGGTCAGGCTGAGGCCGAGACCGAACATGATGATGCCGATGGAGAGCGGCAACAGAAGATCGGTGAGGATGGATGCTTGCATGGTCGTTCGCCCCCGCGAATTTTGTTTGCTGCTGGAAAGCTATGGAAAGCGCGCGAGCCGCGCAATCCGCAGTGCGGCATGGCGTTATGCCGAGAGCGCCTTGAGAAGCGCGGCGGCATCGGCGATCGGCAGCGAGCAGACTTCGCCGCGGCATACGAAGGCCGCACCGTCGCCCTTCGCCGCGGCGACTTTTTCCCGTGCCGGGTGATTGGGTGCGAGCAAGGACTCGTCCGGCGCGCGGAGCAGTGTCGATGTCAGGAAAGATTGTGCGAGCGCGGCTTTGGCGAATTCCTCCGCGCGCCGCCCGGTCACGACGATTTCAGTGAGCCGCAGCCGCGTGTCGAGCGCGGATAACAGCGCGGCGTGGCCGAAGAGGTTGGCGGCCGCCAAGGGGAGCGTGCCCTCGAACAGCCGGTCAGCCTTTTCGCGATAGGAATATTGTCCTGTAAGCGCCGCGAGCCGTGCGAGGTTCTGCGCGATCCAGGCATGCGGGTTCGGGATCGCGTCGTCGCGCGTGGAGTTCGGCCGGAGAATCAGCTCGCCGCCGTCGTCGGCCGTCAGGAAGTAACCGCCGCTCTCGGGGTCCGCGTGATGCTGCTCGAGGAGCGCCTCCCATTCGATGGCGCGATCGAGGTAAGCGCCCTCGCCGGTCGCGCGATGCAGCGCGAGCGCCGCGCGGATCATCGCGCCATAGTCGGATGACAATCCTGGAAACAGGAGGCCGCCGGCGCGGTATGAATGCCCGAGCCGTGAGCTCTTGGTCATCGAGTCGGAAACGAAACGAAATGCTTTCGCGCCGAGCGCGACCCACGATGGTTCATTGAACATCGCGCCGGCGTTGGCGAGGGCAGCACACATCAGCCCGTTCCAGTCGGCGAGCACCTTGTCGTCGAGGCCGGGCCGGATTCGTTTGGCGCGGGCTTCGAGAAGTTTCTGACGGAGCGGCGCAAGGCGTGCGTCTTCTTCCGCTGACGCGCTTCCGGACAGAAGCCGGTTCGGAATGTTGTGACCCTCGAAATTGCCGCCGCGGGTGATGTCGTAGGCCTTGGCGAAGAACGCGGCGTCTTCGGCACCGAGCACGCCTTCGATCTCCGAGAGCGACCAGACGTAGAACTTGCCCTCCTCGCCTTCGGAGTCGGCGTCGAGACTCGACGCAAAGCCACAGCCTTCGACGATCATCTCGCGCTTCAGCCACTCGACCGTCTCGGTTGCGCGGCGGCGGAAAAGATCGTCGCCAGTCTTGCGCCACGCGAGCGCGAGCAGCTCGAGCAACTGCGCGTTGTCGTAGAGCATTTTTTCGAAGTGCGGCACGAGCCAGCGGTCATCCACCGAGTAGCGCGCGAAGCCGCCACCGAGGTGATCGTAGATGCCGCCCTCGCACATGTTCCGGAGCGCAACCTCAACGGCGTGGAAGAACGATTCGGATGCGGCACGATCCTTTGCCCGCTCACCCGCGCGCCACAGCATTTCGAGGACTGCGCTTTGCGGAAATTTCGGTGCGCCGCGGATGCCGCCCTTTTCCATGTCGAAAAGATTCAGAAATTGACCGGCGAGCTTGTCGATCTCTTCGATCCCGATCGTGACCTTGCCTGCCGGCCGCGCCTTCTGGCGAAGTGCTGCGATAAGCGCATCGCGGTTCTTGCCGACCTTGTCCGGCTCCTCGCGATAGATGCGCGAGAGTTCGCGGAGCACATCCGTAAAGCCGGGGCGGCCGTATTGCGCGGTCTTCGGAAAATACGTCCCGCCCCAGAACGGCTTGCCGTCCGCGTCGAGAAACATCGTGAGCGGCCAGCCGCCTTGTTCTCCCAGGTGGTGGAGCGCGGTCATGTAGATCTCGTCGACCTCGGGCCGCTCTTCGCGATCGACTTTGATGTTCACAAAGAGTTCGTTCATCACCGCGGCGGTGGCGGTGTCCTCGAAGCTTTCGTGCGCCATCACATGGCACCAGTGGCAGGCGGCGTAGCCGATCGAGAGGGAGCACGGGCTTGTTCGCGCTCCTCGCCTCTGCAAAGGCTGCGGGAGACCACGGCCACCAATGAACCGGGTTATCCTTGTGCTGGATGAGGTAGGGGCTGGTTTCATTCGCCAGTCGATTTTGGGCGGGACGATTTTCGGACATGCGTTTTTCTAACACGCCAATCTCGGAGCTGTTCGCATGAACGAAGATACGATCTTCGCACTCTCCAGCGGCCGGCTGCCGGCCGGCGATTGCAGTCGTAAGAATCAGCAGCAGCCAGCTCGGTCGGACTCGGAAACGTTTGGCGTGAAATTGCCGGAGCGCGGCGCGCAGTGCGTGCGCGGCTGATCGATCCTGATTCACGTGAAACACTCGACGATGCTTTGGCGCTCTGGTTTCAGGGACCAAAAAGCGAGACCGGCGAAGACATGGTCGAGCTGCATTTGCACGGCGGCCGCGCCATTCTGACGAAGGTTTTTTCGGTCCTTGGCGGCATCGAAGGATTTCGCCCTGCCGAGGCGGGAGAATTCACCAGGCGCGCGGTGCTGAACGGGAAGATGGACCTCTCCCATGCGGAGGGCCTCGGCGATCTCGTGTCCGCCGAAACCGAAGCCCAGCGCCGGCAGGCGATGCACCAGTACCAGGGCGCGCTTTCGAAGAAGGTGGAAGCCTGGCGCGAAAAACTGATCGAGGCGATGGCGCTGATCGAGGCCAATCTCGACTTCTCGGACGAAGCGGATGTGCCCGAGAATCTTATGACGCCTGCCGCTCGAGTCGCATCCGAAATGTTATCCGAGATCGAAGCGGCGCTGGCTGATGCGCGGCGCGGAGAGCGTTTGCGCGAAGGGTTTTCGGTTGCGATTGCCGGTGCCCCGAATGCAGGAAAATCGACGCTGCTCAACGTGCTTGCACAGCGCGATGTCGCAATCGTTTCAGACATCCCCGGCACCACGCGCGACGTGATCGAAGTTGCGCTCGATCTTTCCGGCGTGCCGGTTGTGCTGATCGATACCGCCGGCATTCGGGAGACTTCGGACCCGATTGAGATGGAGGGCGTCAGACGCGCGACGGAGCGCGCCGCGGCGGCGGATCTCGTGCTTTTGCTGGAGCCTGTAGGAAGCGGCTCGATTGGTCTGCTTGCCCGAGAAGACCAGACGCTTTGGCGCATTCAGACCAAGGCCGATCTAATCGATTCAGACTCGAAACAATCGTTGAGTCAGCATGACTCTTTTGCGATTTCGGCAAAGACCGGCGTTGGAATAGACGTATTGCTGACGCGTCTTGCGAAGGAAGCCGAGCGCTTTGCAGGTCAGCCTGCGCTCGTTACGCGCGCGCGTCAGCGCGTTGCTTTACGGGAAGCGGCAGCGCGGATTTCGTCGGCACTGATGCTGACAAAAGCGGGCCAGGAAGAACTCTTTGCTGAAGAGCTTCGCCTTGCGGGGCGTGCTCTCGGCCGCGTCACTGGACGCGTCGATGTCGAAGACGTGCTCGACAAGATCTTCAGTTCTTTCTGTATTGGTAAATGAAAGGTTAACGCGCGGATGCCGGGTGTTTCACGTGAAACACGCCTTTGACGAGTCCTCGATCCGCGCTAGAGGACTCGAAATGCAGACCCGTTTTGACGTCATCGTTGTGGGTGGTGGACACGCCGGCTCGGAAGCCGCGAGTGCGAGCGCGCGCATGGGAGCGAAGACGGCGCTGGTCACGCACAAGTTCGCGACCATCGGCGCGATGTCGTGCAATCCCGCGATTGGCGGTCTCGGCAAAGGCCATCTCGTGCGCGAGGTCGACGCACTCGACGGGCTCATGGGCCGCGTGGCCGATGCCGCGGGCATCCAGTTTCGCGTGCTTAATAAGCGCAAAGGTCCGGCGGTGCGCGGACCGCGCGCGCAAGCCGACCGCAAGCTCTATGCGGCCGCCATGCAGCGCGAACTCTCCGCGCAAGAGAACCTCACGATCATCGAAGGCGAGGTCGATGATCTTGTCCTTTCGAACGGAAAGATCGCCGGCGTGCGGCTGGGGACGGCCGCGAGTTTGTTTGTGCTGCCGTCGTGCTTACGACCGGCACCTTTCTGCGTGGCCTGATCCATATCGGCGAGCAGCAGATCCCGGCGGGCCGCGCGGGCGAAGCCCCGGCGATGGGGCTTTCACGCACCCTTGCTGCATTCGACATCACGCTTGCACGGCTGAAGACCGGCACGCCGCCGCGGCTCGACGGCAAAACCATTGATTGGAAGTCACTCGAAATGCAGCCCGGCGATAATCCGCCGGAGCCGTTCTCGATGCTGACTGCGCGGATTGAAAACCGTCAGGTCGAGTGCGGAATCACGCGCACCACCGAAGCAACGCATCAGGTCATCCGCGACAACATCCATCGCTCGGCGATGTATTCCGGCCGCATCGAAAGCCGCGGCCCGCGTTATTGCCCCTCCATCGAAGACAAGATCGTGCGCTTCGGCGAGCGCGACGGGCATCAGATTTTCCTCGAGCCCGAAGGGTTGGAGGACGACACCGTTTATCCGAACGGCATTTCGACCTCGCTTCCCGAGGACGTGCAGCAGGCGTTGCTTTCGACCATTCCAGGGTTGGAAAAGGTTGTGATGAAGCGATGCGGCTACGCGATCGAATATGACCATGTCGATCCGCGCGAGCTTACGGCGTCGCTTGAAACGAAGAAGATCGGCGGGCTCTTTCTCGCGGGACAAATCAACGGCACGACCGGCTACGAAGAGGCGGCGGCACAGGGTCTTGTTGCCGGGCTGAATGCAGCGCGCCGCGCCGGTGGCGGAGAGCCGATCACCTTCGACCGCACCGAAGCCTATCTCGGCGTGATGATCGACGATCTGATTACACGGGGAGTCACCGAGCCCTATCGCATGTTCACGTCGCGCGCCGAGTATCGGCTGGCGCTGCGCGCGGATAACGCGGACCAGCGGCTGACGAACAAGGGCGTTGCTTTGGGTTGCGTCGGCTCGGTTCGTGCCGCTGCCTTTGAAAAGAAGCTCTTCGCGCTGGATGCCGCGCGAATGGAAGCAAAGTCGGTTTCCGTCACGCCGAACGAGGCGGGGCGGTCCGGCATCGTTCTGAACCAGGATGGACAACGGCGAACCGCTTTCGATCTGCTCTCGTACTCCCATGTCACGACCGAGCAGGTGGCGAAGGTCTGGCCGGGCTTCTTCGCGCTTGCTCGAAGATTGCCGAGCAGCTCGAAATCGATGCCAAGTACTCGGTCTATCTCGACCGGCAGCGCGAAGATGCCGAACGCTTCCGGCGTGACGAAGCCTTGCGTCTTCCCGATACGATGGACTTCGAAACGATTCCGGGACTTTCGAATGAGCTTCGCGCGAAGCTCCAAACCGTGCGGCCGCGCACACTCGGTCACGCCAACCGCATAGAAGGCATGACGCCGGCTGCACTCGGCCTGCTCGCGCTGCATGCGCGGCGCAAAGCCGGATGATCGACCAAAAAACACCTCAGACAGACCGGGAAGCATCCCTGCGGATCACGCCCGTTTCACGTGAAACAGCGGCGCGGCTCGATCGCTTCGTCGATCATTTTCTGAAGTGGCAGCGCGTGGTGCAGCTCGTTGCGCCATCGACATTGAACAGGCTCTGGACGCGGCACATTGCCGACAGTCTTCAGCTGCTTGCCGACATCGAACACGCGCAAGAAGTTGTGGATGTCGGCAGCGGCGGCGGTTTTCCGGGACTCGTGCTTTCGATCGCGCGGCCCGACAAAAAATTTCATCTTGTTGAGAGCGACACCCGCAAAGCATCATTCCTTCGCGAGGCTGCGCGCGTCTCGGATGCGTCCGCAGAAGTTTACGCAGAAAGGGTCGAGTCGGTTACGAAACGGATGACCACAGCTATTCACATGGTGACCGCACGCGCCTTCGCGCCGCTGCCGAAACTGCTAGAACTCACCGAGCCGCTCTTTGCGAACGGCGCCAGAGCGGCTTTCCTGAAGTCACAAGATATAGATGGCGAATTGACTACAGCCGCTAAATCTTGGAACGTTAACTTCCAATTAAGAAACAGCCTGACCGATCCGCGTGGTAGAATCCTGCTGATCACCAGTGCTGAGCGGCGTTAGTCGCCAATGGATGCGGTCATGACCACTTCATTTCGTCCCCGGGTGCTTTCGCTCGCCAACCAGAAAGGCGGGGTCGGCAAGACCACGACGGCCATCAATCTCGGCACCGCGCTTGCCGCCATCGGCGAGCGGGTACTGATCGTGGACCTCGACCCGCAGGGTAACGCCTCGACCGGTCTCGGCATCGACCGCAAGGATCGGGACCGCTCCACGTTCGACGTGCTGGTCGGCGCGTCCGCGAGACCGCGGTGCCGGGTCTGCACATCGCGCCCTCGACGCTCGACCTCTCCGGCCTTGAGCTGTCGCTCGCCACCCGCAAGGATCGTGCTTTCCGCCTTAGAGACGCGATAGGAAAACTTTCCCGTCCGTCCCGCGCCGCCGACGGCAGCCTTGCCTTCGACGGCTATTCTTATGTGCTGGTCGATTGCCCGCCGTCGCTCAATCTTCTGACCGTCAATGCGATGGCCGCTTCGGACGCGGTGCTGGTTCCGTTGCAGTGTGAGTTCTTCGCGCTCGAAGGACTGTCGCAGTTGCTCAAGACGGTCGAGCAAGTGAAGATGAGCTTGAACCCGTCGCTGACGATCCACGGCATCGTGCTGACGATGTATGACGCGCGCAACAACCTCTCCGATCAGGTCGTGGCCGACGTGCGGCAGTTCATGGGCAAGAAAGTTTTCGAAACGGTAATTCCGCGAAACGTCCGCGTTTCCGAAGCGCCGTCTTACGGCAAGCCGGTGTTGCTGTACGATCTCAAGTGCGTCGGCAGTCAGGCGTACCTGAAGCTTGCTTCGGAAATCGTGCAGCGCGAACGCGCGCTTGCAGCCGCGTAATTTCGTAAGCCGGGGAAACGACGAGATGGCTATGGCGGAAGAACGCTCACGATTGGGACGGGGACTGGCGGCGCTGATCGGCGACGTTGGTGACGAGACGGCCGCGGTTGAGCGCGCGCGCGGACAAAAACGCGTGCCGATCGAATACGTGAAGCCCAGCCCGAAGAATCCGCGCAAGCAGTTCGATTCCGAAGAGCTCGACAATCTCTCGGCGTCGATCCGCGAGAAGGGAATTCTCCAGCCGATCTTGGTGCGCGCCGTCAGCGGCAAGAAAGACGCTTACGAGATCGTCGCCGGCGAACGGCGCTGGCGCGCGGCGCAGCGCGCAGGCGTCCATGACGTACCGGTCACGCTCCTTGAGATCAGTGACAAGGAAGCGCTTGAGATCGCGATCGTCGAAAACGTCCAGCGCGCGGACCTCAATCCGCTGGAAGAAGCGGCGGGTTACGAAAATCTGATCGAGCAATTTCAGTATAGCCAGAACGATCTTGCGAAGGTCGTCGGCAAAAGCCGCAGCCATATTGCGAATACGCTGCGGCTGCTGAAGCTGCCGAACAGCGTCAAAAAGTACCTGTCGGAAGGCAAGCTGACCGCGGGTCACGCGCGCGCGCTGCTGGCGCATGACGATCCGGAAAAGCTCGCGAAGGCGATCGTCGATGGCGGCATGAATGTCCGCGACGTCGAAGCGCTTTCACCGAACGAGCGGAAGACATCGAAATCGAAAGCCGGCGCGAAAGCCAAGCCTTCGAAGTCCGCCGACGTGCGTTCGCTCGAGAAGAAGCTCGTCGATCATCTCGGCATGGCGGTTGCGATCAACAATCGCGGCTCAAAGGGCGAGATGAAGATCAAATATAAGTCGCTCGAGCAGCTCGACGCGCTCTGCCGCAAGCTCGGCGTTCGCTACTAAAAACCCTTATTTCAAGCGCTTTTTCGCTTGCGCTCGGCAAGCGACAAGATCGCGCGCTCGGCGATGGTTTCGGCAAGTGCCGAGGAGCGGCGCGTGTCCAGTTCCGCTTCACCGAGCAGAATCAACGCGCTCTCGATGGAATGCGAGCCAAGCCGGCGCAATGCGCGTTTGTGATCGTCCATCCGACGCCAGAACACGCGGTTGCGCTTCAAGACGCTTTCCGCGTCTTCGCCGGCCTCGACCTGCAAACTCATTTTATGCAGGGATGAGAGATGGCGGATCGCAGCGTTCAAAATAGTCGCGGGTGAAGTCCCCTCGGCGCGGGCAACGGCCAGCGCGCGTAACGCGGCTTTCGAATCTCCAGCGGAGGCGGCGTCCAGCACGTCGTCGATTGCCAGCCCCGACGTATCGGCGACGACCGCGCGCACATCGGCAAGCGTGACGCGTTTCGTGTCGCCGACGTAGAAAATGAGTTTTTCGATCTCGGCGCGGGTGGACAGCCGGTCGGAGCCGACCAGGCTCACGAGGACTTCCTTCGCATCGCGATCCATCGAAAGCCCGGCGCGCAGAACCGAACTATCGATCAGCGCGCCGATGGTGCGCGCGTCGTCGTCATAGCAGGGGATGACGGCCGCGGATTTCGCGGCTTCGCAGGCCGCGCGAAGCGGCGAATTTTTCGCAAGATCGCCGGCCTCGATCGCGATCAGTGTTTCATGAGAGGGCTCCGCAAGAAGCGGCTTCAGCCCCTCGACGAAGGAACGGCCACCAGCGCGCACATGCAGAATGCGCTTGTCGCCGAACAGGCCGATGGTGCGTGCTTCATCGGACAGCTTGCCGGGGTCGGAGGCGAGCGCATCGCCCTCGAGCGTGACCACCGTGAAATCGTCGGATGATTTTCCGCGCGTGTTCTTCAGGAGCGTTTCTATGCGCTCGCTGACGAGGCCGCGGTTCGGCCCGTAAATCAGGACGACCGGGTAGCGCGGATCGGGGTCTTCGCAAAAACTATCGTAGTCGCTGCGCGGAATGGCGACCATATCGCCGGCGTCAGGTGCGGGTCAGGAAATAAGATGCAAGACGCGAGCGGATCTGCTCAGCGACGAGCTTTGCGGCGCGGTTCTGGGCATCGCGAATGGCGCGCAGGCTGGCGTAGCGCTGCTGCGAGCGGTCGATCGAAATGCGCGCGATGGCTTTTTCGGAAAGCACGACTTTGTCGTTCGAGACGTCGAGCACGCGATAGGTCACGTCGAGCGTGACGGTTTCCGACGTTGCGCGGCCCGAGCTCACGTCGACGAGCGGCGTCTGTGAGCCGGAGGTGATCGTCATCGCAAGCTTATAGGGCGCGCCGACCGGATTACCCTGGCCGCCGGTGAGTTCGAAGATCAGGTCGTTGCGGATTTCCTGGCCGACGCGGCCCTGAATTTCCAGAATCTCGACCTGGCGAAGTTCGTCGCGAAGTTTCGCGCCGGCGCCAAAGAGCGTCGACTGGCCGTACATCGGCTGGAAACAGCCGCCGAGGGCGCCGGCGAGCACGAGTATCGCAGCCGCCTTCCAAGCCTTTGAAATCGTTGAGTTACGCGACGACATTCACAATTCTCTGTGGGACCACAACGATCCGCTTCGGGGCTTTGCCGCCCAAGGCCTGTTGTACCGCATCCAATGCTAACACGGCCTTTTCGACCTCCGAAGCCGGAGCGTCGCGCGAGACCGTGACGTCCGCCCGCTTCTTCCCGTTGACCTGAACAGGCAGGGTAATTGTGTCTTCCACGAGGAGGGCGGCCTCGACCTCGGGCCAGGGCTCTTCGGCGATCAGCTTCTTGTGGCCGAGTGCCGCCCAGCATTCCTCGGCGAGGTGCGGCATCATCGGGGCGGCGATCTGGACGAGGATTTCCGCGGCTTCGCGGAAGGCAAAGGCGAGATCAGGAGCGGGGTTCTTGTTCGCCTCGACCGCAGCACCGATTGCATTGGCGGCTTCATAGATGTGCGCGACGCAACGATTGAAGCGCAGCTTCTCAATGTCTTCACCGACCCGCGCGAGCGCCGTGTGCGCGGCCTTGCGAACAGCGGTGGCGGCGTCTCCGAATTGCGCGGGCTTTGCGGTGCCGGGTTTTGCGCCGATCTGGGCAAGCTCGTTCGCAATACGATAGAGGCGCTGCACGAAGCGTGATGCGCCCTGCACGCGATCCTCGGTCCACTCGACGTCGCGTTCGGGCGGAGAATCGGAGAGCATGAACCAGCGCGCGACGTCCGCGCCGTAGGTTTCCATGATGTCGTCGGGATCGACGGTGTTGCGCTTGCTCTTCGACATCTTCTCGATCGGGCCGATCGCGACCGGCTCGCCGGTCGAGAGAAGAGTCGCGCTGCGTTTTTCGCCGTCGATCTCGACTTTGACTTCAGCAGGCGAGACGAAGGTGCCGTCCTTCTTTTGATATGTCTCGTGGACGACCATGCCTTGGGTGAAGAGTCCCTTGAACGGCTCATCGATATTCGCGTGACCCGTCTTCTTCATCGCGCGCGTGAAGAAACGCGAATACAAAAGATGCAAGATCGCGTGCTCGACGCCGCCGATATATTGATCGACCGGCATCCAGTAGTCGGCCGCTTTTCTATCCGTCGGCGTTGGCGCGTCAGGCGCGGTGAAGCGCAGGAAGTACCAAGACGAGTCCACGAAAGTGTCCATGGTGTCGGTCTCGCGCCGCGCGGGACCGCCGCATTTCGGGCACGACACTTTGGTCCAGGTCGGATGACGGTCGAGCGGGTTGCCGGGACGATCGAACTCGATGTCATCGGGCAATTCGACCGGAAGATTTTCGTCCTTCTCCGGAACGACGCCGCACTTCTCACAATGGATCACCGGGATCGGGCAGCCCCAATAGCGCTGGCGCGAAATACCCCAGTCCCGCAGGCGGAATTGCACTTGTCGCTGCGCCACAGGACGATTGCCGCGCGTCTCTTTCTCAAGGCGCTTTGCGACTTCTTCCTTCGCTTGCTCGATGGTCATGCCGTCGAGGAAGCGCGAATTCGCGAGCCTGCCGTCTTCGACATAGGCTTCAGCGCCGACGACGAACGTTTTCGGATCGACGCCTTCCGGCACGACGACCGGAACAACCGGGAGATTGTATTTGCGCGCGAAGTCGAGGTCGCGCTGATCGTGCGCGGGACAGCCGAAGATCGCGCCGGTGCCGTAGTCCATCAGCACGAAGTTCGCGATGTAGACGGGTAGCTCCACGGATCGTCGAACGGATGCTTCGCGCGCAGCCCGGTATCGAAGCCGAGCTTCTCGGCTTTATCGATTGCTTCCTGCGCCGTGCCGAGCTTCTTGCACTCTTCAATGAACGAAGCGGCATCTGCGTTCTTGGCGGCGACCGCCTTTGCAATCGGATGATCGGGTGAGATTGCGATGAAGCTCGCACCAAACAAAGTGTCGTGGCGCGTCGTGAAGACTTCGACTTCACCGAATTCGCCCTCGGGCTTTACCAGCATGAAGCGGCAGAGCAGGCCCTCGGAGCGGCCGATCCAGTTCTTCTGCATCAGCCGGACTTTTTCCGGCCAGCGATCGAGCGTGTCCAACGCGTCGAGCAATTCCTGCGAATAATCCGTGATCTTGAAGAACCACTGCGTCAGCTCGCGCTGCTCGACTTCAGCGCCGGAACGCCAGCCTTTGCCGTCGATCACTTGTTCATTGGCGAGCACGGTCATGTCGACCGGGTCCCAATTTACCTTCGAGACTTTGCGCTCGACGAGTCCGGCCTTCCAGAAATCGAGAAACATTTTCTGCTGGTGGCGGTAGTAACTCGGATCGCAGGTCGCGATTTCGCGGCTCCAGTCGAGCGAGAAGCCCATCGACTTGAGCTGCTTCTTCATCGCTTCGATGTTTTCGTAGGTCCATTTTTTCGGGTGGACCTTGTTCTGCATCGCCGCGTTTTCGGCGGGCATGCCGAAGGCGTCCCAGCCCATCGGATGGAGGACATTCTTGCCCTTCGCGCGCATGTAGCGCGCGACGACATCGCCCATGGTGTAGTTGCGGACGTGACCCATGTGGATGCGTCCCGACGGATAGGGGAACATCTCGAGCACGTAATATTTCGGGCGCGGGTCGTCGTTCTTCGTCTTGAAGATCTCGCGCTCTTCCCAGATTTTCTGCCAGCGGGGCTCAGCCTCGCGGGCGTTGTAACGCTCGTTTTTCATGGTTCTTACTTGGCTTTGGAACGGGCGGTATGGACCATGAATCGTGACCCCAAGCAATGGTTTAAGGCTTGTCAGGGTTAGCCCGACGCGCGAGACAAGCGCCCATGAGCGAAAACGCGGCCGAAAACCTTCGCGGGGTCCAGAATCAGATCGAAAAAGCCGCCAAGGCGGCAGGCCGCGAGGCGTCCTCGGTGCGGCTTATCGCGATCTCCAAGACTTTCAGCGCGGATGAAATCGCGCCGGTGATCGAGGCGGGGCAGCGGCTGTTCGGCGAGAACCGCGTGCAGGAGGCAAAAGCCAAATGGCCTGAACTGCGCGAGAAGTCGTCAGGGATCGCGCTTCATCTTGTCGGGCCGCTCCAGACCAACAAGGTGAAGGAAGCGCTTTCACTGTTTGATGCGATTCATTCACTGGACCGCCCCAAGCTCGCCGCCGAGCTTGCGAAAGAAATTCAGAAAGCGGGAAAGTCGCCGCAGCTTTTTGTGCAGGTGAATACCGGTGCGGAGCCGCAGAAGGCGGGCGTCCTGCCGGAAGAAACCGACGCTTTCATCAAAGAATGCCGGGAGACGTATTCTTTGGAGATTGCCGGGCTGATGTGCATTCCGCCGCTGGAAGAAGCGCCGGCGCCGCATTTTGCGCTCGCGAAGAAAATCGCTGCGCGCAACGGATTGAAATTGCTCTCAATGGGCATGAGTGCGGATTTCGAAAGCGCGATCAATCTTGGCGCAACGCATGTGCGTGTCGGCAGCGCGATTTTCGGGACGCGGCCGAAGAATATCTGACACCGGCTGCGACGGCTATAACCGACTATTCAGTCTCATGGTGAGGAGCGCGGCGAAGCCGCGCGTCTCGAACCATGCGTGTTCTGTGCCCGCCTCAGGATGAGCATCAAGGAAATTCTTGACTTTTGCCGATCTAGGACTAGGGTGGTTCTGGCGGAGTAGTTTGTGTGGGAAACGTACGCAGACGAAGACCTAGCCAGAGAAGCCATGGAGGCTATTCGCTGGCAAAACGGCCCTGTCTGCGGATATCCCTTGCGGAAGTGGGCGAGGCTTCAATCATGGGCAGAAGGCGTTTCTCCAAAGGCCGCTTGGTTCTGGCGCACCGTATTCGCGAGGCGATGCGCGAAGGTGGATGGACACGCTCCGATGCTCGGCGGCGGCGGCAAGAGTAAGCGGATCGTCCGGTGCGGGGCGCAAAGAAAGCCGCCTACACACTGACGAAAGCCGCTCTATGTCCGCGGTGCGAATGGCGAGCGAACGGCTGCGCCAAGAAGGAATACGCTGGCGACGTAACCCAACCGGTCGAAGGCTTCTTCGGCGCGGTATGCGCGGCGTGAAGAAGCATCTGCATCGGTACTTGGCCGAGTTCGATTTCCGCTACAACCATCGCGTGGCGATGGGCGTAGGCGATGGAGTACGTGCGCTACTTGCCATCCGTGGCGCAGAGGGCAAGCGGCTCACGTACCGACAAGCTCACTGAAAGGTTGCACATTGGGGCGTGTGGGGCCGGACTTTCGCTCGCATGCAGTCAGGGCGTCGAGAATGGACGTGGCGCTTTCCGGACGGCAATCCGTTTGGGTCGTGGTAGCGGTCAGCGCTGCGGGCAATAAGTACTTGAAGACGGAAGCGGACGGCAAGGAAGAGAATACTTCCTGAGTGCCCGAATTAATTTGTTGGCGTACAACCGCCCGGCTCGCTAGCCTGCTGCGCGGCGTACAGCTCTGCATACTGTTGCCGAGCGGCCCGCATATCGCTGGATGAAGCTCATTTCTTCCCGGTTTTTCGGGCCTCTACTCGTTGGATTGCTGAGGCGAGGAGGCGCGAGGTCGCCCATGCCGGCAGGCATGGCAGCGATGAGGAACTGCTGCAACGGCTAATGCGAGTCCTAAGAGCCATTCGCTGCGAACCACAAGAGTAGACCACCTAAGCGTAGAGCTTGGTGAAAAAAAAACAGATTTCTTCTTTGGACCAAACAGCATATGCGACTTTAGTCTAAAGAGCGAGCAGCTTATCCTAAATTAAAGGTGGGGTTCTTTTTCTAGGGTTGTGGTAAAAGGATAACTATTCTTCCGGCTCACGAGGGGCACGTCGCGCGGCGTGTTCGATGTGCGGGCTGGAAGCGGTGGCTGCATGCGAGCCGTAATCCACTCGCGTGCGGGACGCCGGGATTTTGCCGGTACCGCAATGACGACGACGCGTCTGCACTACTTCTTACCACTCGTGCAGGCGGTCATGCGGGATCGGAAGGTCCCGGTGTCCCGGCCGCCCTCTTGTTAAGGGCGGCGCTGACAAGCCCCGGCTTCGAAAGAGCGCGGGAATAATTTCCGCTGTTTGAAACGATCCACTACGCAATCTCGATCCAGCAATCGCGCGCGAGCAACGCGAGCAGCTTCTGCAAGTCCCCGCGCTTCAGCGCAATGCAGCCCGCCGTCGGCGTGAAATCTTTCCGCGCGAAATGAATAAAGACGGCGCTGCCGCGAAAAGGAATTCGCGGACGCGTGTTGTGATCAAGCTCGATGATCAGGTCGTAGAGATGGTCGTCACGCCAGAGCCGGTCCGCGCTGCTCGCTGGCGACAATGTAACCGGTCGATTGTAATTCCGGTCGCGCGGGTCTTCGCACCAGCCGTCGTTTTTTCGAATCACCTGCATCGGGAATGGCGAGCGGAGGAAGGGGAGCCGATCCCGCCGCCACCAGACGCGCAGCAGCTTGAAGCGTCCGCGCGGCGTGCCACCGTCCCCTTCGCGCTTGTCCGCGCGAATGCCGCCGCGGCCCAACGCGACCGGAAAAACACGGGTTCCGGCAGTCAAATGCCCGCGCGTTGGGTAACTCGCTGCTCTGGAGACCCGAATTAAGCTTAAGCCTTTGCCTTTCACGCGATTTCCCGGCTCCGTTCCGCCTCTACACAGAAGCGTGTTATGTCAAACACTTGCTTGGCAAGGGCGGTTTGGCTACTCCCCCGGCCACAGAAACTGGAAACGGGTTTAAAAGCGCCTCATGGCCAATGCTCGCACGATCGTCGTTGTCGATGACGACGCAGAGTTGCGCGAAACACTGATCGAGCAGCTCGCGCTGCATCAGGAGTTCGCGACTGAGTCCGCCGAAACCGCGCTCGCCGCGATCGAGCGCGCGAAGCAGGGCCACATCGATCTTCTGATCATGGACGTCGGCCTGCCGGATATGGATGGTCGTGAAGCCGTGCGCGTTATGCGCAAGAACGGCTTCAAATCGCCGGTGATCATGCTCACGGGTCACGATACCGATTCGGATACGGTGCTGGGCTTAGAGGCCGGCGCGAACGATTATGTCACCAAGCCGTTCAAGTTCGCGGTGCTGCTTGCGCGTATCCGTGCGCAGCTTCGCAGCCACGAAGCGAGCGAAGACGCGATTTTCCCCGTTGGCCATTATTCCTTCCGCCCCGGTGCGAAGCTGCTTGTGGACGAGAAGGGCAAGAAGACCCGGCTCACCGAAAAAGAAACCGCGATTCTGCGTTATCTCTATCGCGCAGGAACGACGCCGGTGCCGCGCGACCAATTGCTCACCGAGGTCTGGGGTTATAATTCCGGCGTGACGACGCACACGCTCGAGACACATATCTATCGTCTTCGTCAGAAGATCGAGAAAGACCCGTCGAACGCCGCGCTCCTCGTCACCGAGGGCGGTGGCTACAAGCTCGTTCCGTAGCGCAAGCATGGCGCTCGACGACGACATTCTCTTACTGCGCAAGATCGCAACCTTCCGTGTGCTCGGGCCGGATGCGTTGCGTGTGCTCGCGATCAGTTCGGAGAAAGTTCATCTGCGCGCGGGCGACGTGTTGTTCGAGGAAGGTGAGCCGGCGGACAGCGCTTACATCGTCATCGCCGGCGCGGTCCGCATGCGGCGCGCAATCGACAAGACGCTCGACGAGCCGACGGTGGTGGAAGAGGGCGCGCTGATTGGTGAAAGCGCGCTCATTGTCGAGACACATCGTCCTGCGTCCGCGATCGCGATTCAGCCTTGCACGCTGTTCAAGATTTCGCGCGGCGTTTTCATGCGCATGCTGGAAAGCGATGTCGAAGCCGCGCGCAGCCTACGGGATATGATTACGCGCCGCCTCAACGCCGCGCTCGACGATCTCGACACGGTGCTGCCGCGCTTCGAGCAGAAAGCCTGAGCTTAGTTCGCGATCGCGCTTTAAAGCGCGAAGGTCACGATTACCGGAACGTGATCCGAAGGCTGTTGCCAGCCGCGCGACGATTTAAAAACTTTCATGTTCTGCGCCGCGCCTTCCAGCGCGGGGCTGGCCCAGACGTGATCGAGCCTGCGTCCCCGGTCCGCCGCCTTCCAGTTATCCGCGGCGCGATAGCTCCACCACGTATAGAGTTTTTGATCATCCGGCACGAAGCCGCGCATGACATCGATCCAGTTGCCGGACGCGCGAGCGTGTTCGAATTTTTCGACCTCGACCGGCGTATGGCTCACGACTTTGAGCATCTGCTTGTGGCTCCACACGTCATGCTCGCGTGGCGCTACGTTCAGGTCGCCCACAAGAATGGAGCGATTGCTCCGCGCGTCCTTGGTCACCGAGCAGGTCGCAAGTTCGTCGAGAAATTGCAGCTTGTGTTCGAACTTCACGTTGAGCGCGGGATCGGGAATATCGCCGCCCGCTGGCACGTAAAAATTATGAACCGTGAGCGGTTTCGAAAGCTTCGCCTTGCGCTCGAAGGTCGCCGAGATGTGGCGCGCGTCGGTCTTGCCGCAGAAGAAATTCTTGCTCTGCTCTTCGAACGGATGTCGCGAGATCACGGCGACGCCGTGATAGCCCTTCTGGCCGTGCAGCGCGATATGGCCGTAGCCGATTTTCGCAAAGTCGTTCAGCGGAAACTTATCGTCCGGACATTTCGTCTCTTGCAGGCAAAGCACATCCGGCTGAAAGCGCGCAAGAAAGCGCTTCACTTGCGGAAAGCGGAGACGGACGGAATTGATATTCCAGGTCGCGACGGAAAAGGTCACTGGACGACGCGCTTTGCCTATTGCTGGTAGCGCGTGAAGTCGATCCGGAACAAGCCGGGGTCAGGACGCGTCTTGGAATCAAGATCGTAGACCGAGACAGTAGTGTCGAAGCCCTGCGGATCGGTGATCGTCCACTGCTTCAATTGGTTGTCCTTCGCGCCGAACAGCATGCGCAAACGATGCGTGCCTGCGATCTGCGATTTCTCTTCGATCACGATCGTCACGAAGAGATCGTCCTGAAAAACGCTCGTGATGTTGCTGTCGCGCAGGAGGTCGATTTTGTCTGCCAGCAGAAAACGAAGCGGCGTCTGCGAGAGCGGATAGATGTCCTGGGTTGCCAACGTGCGGTTGCGCACCGCGATCGAAGAGCCATCGGAGACGAGTTCGATAGGGCTCGGCTCCTCATACTGAAAGCGTACGCGGCCCGGCCGCTGCATGTAGAACACGCCTTCGGTTTTAGAACCATCGGGTCCAATCTGGTGAAACTTGCCGACGAGCGTTGCGGTCGAGTTGAAGAACTTCGTCACGCGCTCCAGCGAATTGACCTGACGCTGATCCAGTTCGACGCCGGATTTGGTCGTGGCGACGGGCGCGGCTTTGGATTGCTGCTGTGTCTGCGACTTTTTCTCGGGGGCGTTCTGCGCGAAGGCTCCAGCGCAGAACACGCTCGCGCCCACAAGCAGAATTGCCGAAAACTTCAGCCGATTCATCATTTGTCCTCGGAAATGCCGAATCACGGGAGGCCGCCGCATGTCGCTAGATAGTACCGGGAGCGGCAAGAATGTAGCGGTTCCTGGAACGGCGTGAACAGCGCCGTTTCATGAATTTTTTCTAGCGGCCCGCTATGGCGTTTTAGCGACGATTCTTGGGTCAATCAGCGCCACCGCCTGCGAGAATCTCGCGCTTTCCGGCATGGTTGGCGGCGGAAATGACGCCTTCCATTTCCATCCGTTCGATCAGCGTGGCTGCACGATTATAGCCAATGGAAAGGCGCCGCTGCACATAGGAGGTCGAAGCCTTTTTGTCGCGCAGCACGATCGCAACCGCGCGCTCATAGAGGTCGCCCTCCTCGCCCATCGCGCTCTTGTCGAATACCGAATTATCCTCGCCTTCCACCGGCTCGGCGGTGATCTCCTCGAGATATTCGGGAACGCCCTGTTCTTTCAGGTGACGCACGACGCGCTCGACTTCGGCGTCGGAGCAGAATGGGCCGTGGACGCGCGAAATGCGCGAGCCGCCGGCCATGTAGAGCATGTCGCCCTGGCCGAGGAGCTGCTCGGCGCCCATTTCGCCGAGGATGGTACGGCTGTCGATCTTCGAGGTCACCTGGAAGGCGATGCGGGTCGGGAAGTTTGCCTTGATGGTGCCAGTGATCACGTCCACCGACGGGCGCTGTGTTGCCATGAGCAGATGAATGCCGGCGGCGCGCGCCATCTGCGCGAGACGCTGGATCGCCCCTTCGATGTCCTTGCCCGCGACCATCATCAGGTCGGCCATTTCGTCGACCACGACGACGATGAACGGTAACGGCTCGAGATCCATCTCCTCGGATTCGTAGATCGCCTCGCCGGTTTCACGGTCGAAGCCGGTCTGCACCGTACGCTTGATCGAGCTGCCTTTGGCCGCCGCTTCGACGACGGCTTCATTGAAGTTCGCGATATTGCGCACGCCGAGCTTCGACATTTTCTTGTAGCGCTCTTCCATCTCGCGCACCGCCCATTTGAGCGCGATCACGGCCTTGCGCGGATCGGTGACGACCGGCGAGAGCAGATGCGGAATGCCGTCGTAAACGGAAAGCTCGAGCATCTTCGGATCGATCAGAATGAGACGGCACTGCTCGGGCGAAAGCCGATACAACAGCGACAGGATCATCGTGTTGATCGCGACCGACTTACCGGAACCGGTAGTACCTGCGATCAGCAAATGCGGCATGCGCGCGAGGTCCGCGATCACCGGTTCGCCGCCGATGGTCTTGCCGAGGCAGAGCGGGAGGCTCGACGGCGTGTCGCGGAAATCTTTCGATTCCAGCTGTTCACGCAGCACGACCTTTTCGCGCTTCGCATTCGGCAGCTCGACGCCGATCGCGTTCTTGCCGGGGATGACGGCGACGCGGGCGGAGACCGCACTCATCGAGCGGGCGATATCGTCGGCAAGGCCGATCACGCGCGAAGATTTGATGCCAGGTGCTGGCTCGAGTTCGTAAAGCGTGACAACCGGGCCGGGGCTTGCATTCACGACCTGACCCTTGACGCCAAAGTCGTCGAGCACGCTTTCCAGCATGCGTGAATTTTCCTCGAGCGCTTTCACGGAAAGCGCGGGCTTCGCGGCGCCGGCAGCCGCGGCGAGAATGTCAAAAGGCGGAAGTTTATAGGTGCCGCCTCGGCGACGGGGCTTCGTGCGCGATTGCGCAGCAGGCTTCTTGCGCGGCTCCTGCTCTTCTTCGTCCTCCTCGTATTCTTCCTCGTATTCCTCTTCGTGGTCTTCTTCGTATTCGGCGTTGGCGCCCTTGCCAGGCACAAGCGTAGGCTCGCGGCGGCCGGCTTTTGCGAGCGGCAATTCGGGCTCGCTTGTGAAGAACGCGGCGAGACGCTCGCGGAGCGAACGCTTCACCTTGGGCGGGCGGCGTCCGGCAAGGCGCGTACGCACCATGTAAAAGAAATGAAATACGCTGCCGAAGGCGGCGGAGACACGAGAGAAGAAACCAAGACCCTCGCGAATTTCACCGGTTTCGGGATCGAAACTTTCTGCGTCTTCCTCTCGCGGCACAGGCTCGCCACGGAAGCCAGCACCCAAGGCAATCGCGAGCGTAAAAATCATCGGCATGCCGAACAGGAGGCCCATCAGAATACGGCTCGCATTCGCGGTGGAGCCGAGCAGCAGCGAGGGCACAAAGACGAGCGAATCACCGATCGCGCCGCCGAGGCCGGTCGGCAGCGGCCAGTCCGTGGGCGCGCGAAAGCAGGCGGCAAATCCGCAAGCGAGCAAGACGCCGCCCAGCCAGAACAGAAGCCGCACCCTCCAGCGCGACGGTGCGCGATGCGTCATCACAAGCCAGCCCCAGACACCGAGCGGGATGAGCAGCGCGAGCGAGCCGAGACCGAGGACCTGCATCATGAAATCGGAGAAGGCGGCACCCGCACGGCCCATCAAGTTCTTTACGGTGCCGTCGGTGGCGTAACTAAAGTTCGGATCGGTCGCGGACCAGGTGCCAAGTGCGATGAGGCAAACGGCGACGAGCGCGATCAAACCGAAGCCGCGCAATTCCGCGATACGGCGGTGGAATGCGCTCACCACTTCTTCGGGAAACAGGCTTGCGTGTCTGGCTGAGGATTGGCGCATGGGTCGCTGTCCAGGTTACTTACGGAAGGAAGCAAGACGCGAAAGCGCTTCTTCCGTGATTTTCAGATCGTCGACGAGTGCGACGCGGATGTAGTTCGCGCCGGGATTTTTTCCGTCGCTGCCGGTTCGCGCGAGATAGCTGCCTGGCACGACGCGGAGCCCGGCGTCCTTGAAAAGATCCTTTGCCGCTGTCTCGTCGTCGCCAAGTTCGGTGACGTCGAGCCAAAGGAAAAAACCGCCTTCGGGCCGCTGGTGGTTGAAGCGCTGGCCGAGCAGCTTGTCGGCGAGATCGAACTTTTGCCGGTAGAGTTTGCGTGTGTCTTCGACGTGATATTCGTCGGAATAGGCGGCGATCGCGACTTCCTGCAGCGGCTCAGGCACTTGTGGCGCGGAGACATTGCGAAGTTCTGCGTAAGCAGAAATGAATTTCTCGTCGCCCGCGGCGAAGCCGCAGCGCAGACCCGGCAAGTTCGATCGTTTGGAGAGTGAATTAAAAGAGATGACGTTATCGAACTTTGCGCCGCAGGCTTCCAGCGCGCCGGTCGGGACTTTGTCGCCCAGCCAGATTTCCGAATAGCATTCGTCAGCGAAAACATAGGTGCCGTACTTGCGGGCACGCGTGATGACCTTCTCCAGCGTTTCGCGCGGCAGCACCGATCCTTGCGGGTTCGCAGGCGAGCAGAGATAGATCGCAATCGTGCGCTTCATCAATTCATCGGGGATCGAATCGTAATCCGGAATGAAATTGGTTTCGCGTCTTGCGGGGAGCGCTACGAGCTCGCAGCCGGTCACCTCCGCGCCCGCGCCGTAAGCCGGATAGAACGGGTTCGGCACGATGATCGCAGGCTTGCCGCCGCGCTCGCCAAGAATTCTTTTCGCCACGATGCCTGCGAGAAACAATCCTTCGCGGCTGCCGTTCAGCACCAACACTTCTTTATCGGGATCGATTGCGCGTGGAAGTTTGTAGCGCCGGCTTAACCAGTTCGCGACCGAGGCACGGAAGCGATCCGTGCCGCGCAGCATCGGGTATTTCGCGAAGCCTCCGATGTGGGTCGCGATCACCGGCGCGACAAAGCTTGGCATCGGGTGGCGCGGTTCGCCGACCGAAAGATTGATCAAGGGCTTGCCGGGCTCGATGCCCGCGAGCAATTCCGTCAGCCGCACGAACGGCGAGCGCACGTTTGCTTGCCGATCTTGCGCATGCTGATTTTCACCGGCCAGTCCGCTTCCTGCCATGCCCGCCTCAAAGCCCTTTATTCCAGCTACAGACATTAGAAATTGGCGGTTAAGGCCCGTTTAACCATCGCCGCGCGTGCAAACGAAAACCCCGGCCACAAGGACCGGGGTTTCCTTACTTTTGTAAGGAAGGCCGGGTTTTTGCCCCGGCCGACCAGACTTAGTTGTAGGCGCGTTCGCCGTGATCGGTGATGTCGAGCCCTTCACGCTCCTGATCCGGAGTCGGACGCAAGCCCACGAGCATCTTCACGATGTAGAAGAGGACCGCCGAGATGATGCCCGACCACAGGATCGTGACGCCCACGCCCTGCGCCTGGATCAGCACCTGGCCGAAGATATCGTAGGCCGGTGATTCAACTTTCAGGATCGGACCCGTGTAGTCGGTAATGCCGACACCACCGAGCGACGGAGCGGCAACGATGCCGGTGCCGATCGCGCCGAGGATGCCGCCGACCGCGTGAATGCCGAACACATCAAGTGCGTCGTCGTACTTGAAAGCGTTCTTCACGACCGTGCAGAAGAAGAAGCAGACCACGCCGGCGAGGAGGCCGAGAACCAGTGCACCCATCGCACCGGCAAAACCGGCTGCCGGCGTGATGGCAACAAGACCCGCAACGATGCCTGAAACGAGGCCGAGCAGGCTGGGCTTGCCCTTGATGAGCCACTCGATGAGCGTCCAGGAGATCGCCGCCGCTGCCGTAGCAACGAAGGTGTTGACGAAAGCATTGATCGCCGAGCCCGAAGCTTCGAGGTTGGAGCCGGCATTGAAGCCGAACCAGCCGAACCACAGCATCATGGCGCCGATATAGGTCATGACCAGCGAGTGCGGCGGCATCAGCTCCTTGCCGTAGCCAAGTCGCTTGCCGACGATGAGCGCGCCAACCAGGCCGGCGATGCCGGAGTTGATGTGCACGACAGTGCCGCCTGCGAAGTCGAGCGCGCCGAGCTTGAAGATGTAGCCAGCGTCCGCCTGCAAGGCATCAAGTGCGGCTTGCGCCTTTACTTTCGCGTCGCCGGTTGCCACGGCAACGGCCTTTGCAGCGTCCACGAGCGCGTCCGGTCCCGGCCAGTACCAGACCATGTGCGCGACTGGAAAATAGACGAAGGTCACCCAGAGCGGGATGAATACCGCTACGGCCGCGAATTTCAGGCGTTCGGCAGTAGCGCCAAGCAGCAGCGAAGCGGTGATCGCGGCGAAGGTCGCCTGGAACATGATGAAAACCAACTCCTGCAACGCGACGCGGTCGGAGAAGGTCACGGTTTTGGTGTCGTTGGCGATGCCCGAGAGGAACGCCTTCGAGAAACCGCCGATGAAATCGGAGCCGCCGGTGAAAGCGAGTGAGTAGCCGTAGACCACCCAGATCAGGATGACGATCGCTACCGTGTAGCCGATCTGCATCAGCATCGAGAGCATGTTCTTCGAACGGACGAGACCGCCGTAGAACAGTGCGAGGCCGGGAACAGTCATCAATAGAACGACGATGGCCGAGACCATCATCCATACTGTGTCCGCCTTGTTGATCGCTGCGTCCTGCGCGAACGCTGGCTCAACGGCGAACACCGCCGCCGCCAGCGCGGCAAAGCCCGCGCCAATAAGTTTCTTGAAAGTCATGGCAGAATTCTCCATCGCATAGCTATGAGAGTTACGGGGATCAGAGCGCATCGGCGTTCTGTTCGCCGGTGCGGATCCGCACCGCTTGATCAATCGAGAAGACGAAAATCTTTCCGTCGCCGATCTGGCCGGTCTTGGCGGCCCCGGTGATCGCATCGATCACCTTCTTCACTTGGTCAGTCGCGATCGCGACCTCGATCTTGAGCTTGGGAAGGAAGTTCACCGCGTATTCAGCGCCGCGATAAATTTCGGTGTGACCCTTTTGTCTTCCGTAGCCCTTGACCTCG
The DNA here is from genome assembly GCA_016713235.1 of Hyphomicrobiales bacterium. Lineage (GTDB taxonomy): Bacteria > Pseudomonadota > Alphaproteobacteria > Rhizobiales > Xanthobacteraceae. Next base: position 759,642 of record JADJPN010000001.1, read on the forward strand.
GTAACGGTCAGTCCGTGTACGCCGATACCGGTGAGGGCATCACGCACCTCCTCCAGTTTGAACGGCTTGATGATGGCCATGACGATCTTCATTTGGTTCCTGTCCCCCAGTGGTGCCGGAGACAAGGAGCTGCCACCGGACGTTCTGATCGGACTCCGCCCAAGGGAAATCGCTCCCGGAGGCAAGTCAGGACCTCCCTAATCAAGGGCCGTGCCAGACCCGGGTGCAGTGCGGGAACCGCTTGATTCGCAAGGGTTTGGCTGACTCAGAAATGAGCAGCAGGAATTGGTGGTGGCCAGAAAGCCGTAATTTCTGAAGATTTCGCACAGGTTTTAGGCAGCCGTGCGAGGTCTGCACGAATCATGGTCAGAGTCAGAGAAAGAAAAACGCGCGGCCCAAGCGGGCCGCGCGTTTGGCTTCAGCGGAGCAACTGGAAAATCAGGTGTGCACCGACTCGCCGTGTTGCGTGATGTCGAGGCCCATGCGCTCGTGATCAAGGCTCACGCGCAATCCGACAAGCAGGTCCACGACTTTCAAAATCACATAGGTAGCAACCGCGCACCAGACGAAGCAGATGCCGACGCCAATCAGCTGCGTCAGCACCTGTCCGGCATTGCCTTCGAGCAGACCCTGCTGGCCCAGCGGCAATTCTTTCGTGACGGTGAAAGCGCCGACCGCGAAGACGCCCGTCAGCACCGTGCCGAGAATGCCGCCGATGCCGTGAATGCCGAAGACGTCGAGCGAATCGTCGTATTTCAAACGCTCCTTCAGCCAGGTGCACGCCCAGAAGCAGACGACGCCGGCCGCAAGACCGATGACGACGCCATGCCACGGCAGAACGTAGCCGGAGGCCGGCGTGATGGTGCCGAGACCCGCGATCGCGCCGGAGATGATGCCGAGCACGGACGGCTTCCGGCGCGTCCACCACTCCATCATCATCCACGCGATCCCGCCGGAGCACGCTGCAAGATGCGTCGCCAGGATCGCCATGCTTGCGCGCGGACTTGCACTGAGCGCAGAGCCGCCGTTGAAGCCGAACCAACCGACCCACAAGAGCGCGGTGCCGACCGCGGCCATGGTCAGATCGTAAGGCGCGAGATTCTCGGTGCCGTAGCCGCGCCGCGCGCCGAGCACGTAAGCGGCGACGAGACCCGCGACGCCCGCGTTCAAGTGCACGACGATACCGCCCGCAAAATCCATCACACCCATGCCGGCGAGGAAGCCGCCACCCCAGATCCAGTGCGCGCTCGGGATGTAGACGATAAAGAGCCACGCAATGATGAAGAGCAGGAACGCAGAGAAGCGCATGCGGTCGGCGACCGAGCCCGCGATCAGCGCGCAGGTGATGACGGCGAACGTCATCTGATAGGTCGCAAATAGAGACTCTGGAAGGTTCGATGCAAGCGCGTTCACCGAATCAAGATTGATCCCGGCGAAGAACAGCTTGTCGAGATTGCCGAGATAGGCGCCGTCCCCGGAGAAGGTCAGCGAATAGCCTGCCATGAACCACAGGATCGAGACGAACATTACAGCCGCGAAGCTCTGCGCCATGGTTGCGAGCAGGTTCTTCTTGCGCACGAGACCTGCGTAAAACATCGCAAGCCCGGGAATCGTCATCAGCAGCACGAGCGCGGTCGCTGCGATCATCCATGCCGTGTCGGCGGCGTTGATCGTGCTCGCTTGCGCAAATGCCGGCGTCGCAGCAAAGGCGGCTGTAGCGGCGGAGCCGAAAATCCAAAGGCGTTTCATTGCCGTTCCCCCAAAGTCGTCGCGCTACGCGGTTTGTTAGAGCGCGTTGTTGTCGGTTTCGCCGGTGCGGATGCGGATCGCGCGCTCGACTGAGGTGACGAAAATTTTTCCGTCTCCGATCTGTCCGGTCTTCGCGGCTTTCACGATGGCATCGACCGCGCGATCGGCGCTGTCGCTCGTCACGACAATTTCGAGCCGTACTTTCGGCAGGAAATGCACCGCGTATTCGGCGCCGCGATAAATTTCGGTGTGACCCTTCTGGCGGCCATACCCTTTGACCTCGGACACGGTGATGCCTTGTACGCCCACGGCGGACAGCGCATCGCGCACCTCTTCGAGCTTGAACGGCTTGATGACGGCAATAATGAGCTTCATGCGTTTCCCCTGCTGCCGGCTTGTTTTCCTGGAAGCGCGATCCGGCAGAACCCGCCGCCCAAAAGTGAGGCGGCTTTCGGTGCCGAGATTATCGGCGTTCAGCAGGAATTTTAAGCGGGCAGGCGGGAACGGCGCCGCTTTTTGAGCGAACGTGCCATGCGCGGGATTTTTGAGTTTTTCGGTGCCGTTTTAGGGTTTTTTCTTCTCAAGGTTCGGATCTTTGATCCGAATGAGGCCTTCCTGGGCGACAGAAGCGACCAAAGTGCCGTCGCGGGTAAAAAACTGACCGCGCGAGAACCCGCGGGCGCCGTTCGCGTTGGGCGAATCCTGTGAATAGAGCAGCCAGTCATCGGCCCGGAACGGGCGGTGAAACCAGAGCGCATGGTCGAGAGAAGCCGGCTGGATCGAGCGGGAGAACACCGAGCGGCCATGCGGAATCAGCGAGGCGTCGAGCAGGCCCATGTCGGATGCGTAGGCCAGCACGCAGCGGTGGATTACCGGATCGTCCGGCAATGGCGCGGTGCATTTCATCCACACATTGAACTTCGGCTCGCGATAATCCTTGGAGAGATAGCGCATGTATTCGACCGGACGTATCTCGATCGGGCGTTCACGCTCGTAATATTTGCGTACCGCTTCGGGGAGCATCGGCAGCACTTTCTCGCGAATTTCCTTTTCGCTCGCGAGTTCTTCCGGCATCGGCACCTTCGGCATCTGGGCCTGATGATCGTGGCCGCCTTCTTCTTTCTGAAACGAAACGCCCATCGAGAAAATCGCTTCGCCGTGCTGGATCGCTTTCACCCAGCGCGTGGTGAAGCTGCCGCCGTCGCGAATGCGGTCCACTTCGTAAATGATCGGAGCTTTTGGATCGCCGTTCAGAAGAAAGTAAGCATGCAGCGAATGGCAGGCGCGCTCCGGCACCGTGCGATAGGCAGCGACCAGCGCCTGCCCGATCACCTGTCCGCCGAATACGCGAACGAAGCTGTCCTTCGGCGAGTGGCCGCGGAACAGATTTACCTCGAGCGTTTCGAGATCGAGAATGTCGAGAAGGGTTTCGACCGCTTTGGCCATCGGTAAACCTTGCGCAGAACGGCGGGTTGCCGCGGGAGGCCTTAACCTACATATCTTCCGGTGATGGACAAGCAAACGAAGGATAAAGCGCTGGACGTCGCGGTTGCAGGGGCCGGCATCGCCGGCGCCGCGCTCGGCGTGGCGCTCGCACAGACGCTGGGTAGCGGTTTTTCGGTCGCGGTATTCGACCCCTCGCTTGGACGCGAGCCTGCGCGCGACGACCGCGTGGTCGCGATCGCAGGTGGCGCGCGGCGGCTGCTCGAGGCCATCGGCGTCTGGGAGCGGCTGCTCGAAGCGCAGCCGATCCGCGCAATGCAGATCACGGATTCCAAGCTCCACGACATTGTGCGCCAGACCTTTCTCGAATTCGAGGAAGACGAAGAGGGCGAGCCGTTTGCACACATGGTCGAGAACCGTGCGCTGATTGTGGCCTTGCGAGAGGCCGCGCGGGAGACGGAGGTTATGATCGTTCCGGCCGGCGTCGACAGTTACTCGGCTGATGAAAGTTTCGTGCGGTTTGGTGCGGGTGGAAACGATTATCGCGCGCGGTTGCTCGCTGCGGCCGACGGCGCGCAATCGAAACTGCGGTCGCTTGCGAAGATTCAGACGATTGCGCGCGGCTACGATCAGTCTGGCATCGTCGCGACCATTGGACATGCGCGCGAGCACAACGGCAAAGCCGTGCAGCATTTTCTTCCCTCCGGCTCGTTCGCGATCCTGCCGCTCACCGGAAGACGCTCGTCGATCGTCTGGACGGAAGAAAGCGCGGAAGCCAAACGCATCGTCGCGCTGCCGCCTTCGGAATTTATCGCAGAGCTTGAGTTGCGCTTCGGATTGCAGCTCGGCGAACTCGAAGTGCTGTCGCCCGCGCGCGCCTATCCCTTACAAATTTCGATTGCGCGCTCGTTCGTCGCCGAACGGCTCGCGCTGGTTGGCGATGCGGCGCATGTCATTCATCCGCTCGCCGGGCAGGGGCTGAACATGGGTCTGCGCGATGTCGCGGCGCTCGCGGAATGCATCGCGGATAGTGCGCGGCTTGGGCTCGATCCCGGCGCGCCGGAGGTTCTCACACGCTATCAGCGCTGGCGTCGCCCCGATACGGTGGCGATGGGACTTGCGACCGATGGCCTGAACCGGCTGTTCTCGAACGAATTCATGCCGCTGAAATATCTGCGCGACCTCGGTCTTGGTCTTGTCGATCGCGCGCCGGGCCTCAAAAAGTTTTTCGCCCGCGAGGCGGCGGGCCTCACGGGCGATGTACCGAAACTGCTTCGTGGCGAGTACATTTAAGCCGAAGCATGATCTTTCCCGAAAACCAGCATCTATTTTTCGGGATCAGGCTTTAGTCCGCCAGCGGGCGCGCCTCTTCCGGCAGCATGATCGGGATGCCGTCGCGGATCGGGTAGATCAGCTTCGCCGCGCGAGAGACCAGGATCTGTTTGTCGGCGTCGTACTCGAGCGGTCCCTTGGTCACCGGGCAAACAAGAATTTCCAGGAGCTTGGGATCGACGGTGTGGCGGTCGTTGTTCATTCGGCTCTCCAATCGCGGGGAAGGGTAGTGCAGCGTCTTCACTCGTATCTTACTGCAAGGTTCCGTTCTCGTCTGTCTCGCCGGCAGCGAGCGTGATTTCGGTAGCTGCGACAAGAAGCTGCGCGCGGGCGCGTAAATCCGGCGCCTCCAGCAAGGCCTGTTTTTCACGCACGCCAAACGGCGACATCAGGCAAAGTCCATTCACCAGCGCCTCGGTCGGCGCCTGCGTGATCCCGGACCAATCGGCTTCAATCGAGTTGGCCGCGAGATAATTCGCGAGCGTCTTCAAAAGCGCTTCGCGATCGACATCGTCTTCGCCGAAACCCTGCACGAGGTCTTCGCCGAAAATCGTGTAGTCGACCTTGCACTGCCGGTAAGGCGTCGTGACGTCGATTTCTTCGATCACGCGAAAGCGCGTGATTCCGGTGAGCACAACCTGATAGCGGCCATCACCGCTTTCCGAGAAACTCGTGAGCCGCCCCAAGCAGCCGATAGAATAAAGCGGCGGAGTCTTCGTCGCGTTTTCTTCCGGCTCGTTTGGCTGGATCATGCCGATCAGGCGTTCGCCGCGGATCACATCCTCGATCATCTGCAAGTAGCGCGGCTCGAAAATATTGAGCGGAAGCTCCGCGCGCGGCAAGAGCAACGCGCGCGGTAGCGGAAATACCGGGATCACATCCGGAATTTCGTTCGGCGAACGATAGGCAATATTAATCGCCATTCTGTTTCGCTTTCTCCAGATGCTTCAAGAAAAAAGAATCGTCGAAAGTTTTTTGCGTGCGTCGACGGTGGCTTCGTCCATCGGGCCCCAGGCATCGAAGAACTGAAGCAGCTGCTTGCGCGCGGCTTCCTCGTTCCACTTGCGGTCTTTTTTGATGATGCTGAGCAGATGCTCTGCGGCTTTTTCTTTCTCGCCTTTGGCACTCAAGGAAACCGCAAGATCGAAACGCGCCTGATGGTCGGCGGGATTGGCGTTGACCTTGGCTTCGAGCTCGCCCGCTTCGCCACTTACTTTTCCAGCTTGTTCGGCAAGATCAAGCGCAGCCTTGGCGGCAGTGATCGCGGGTGCCGCGGTTTTGTCTTTCGAGGCATCGGCCGGAATCATCTCGAAGGTTTCTTTGGCTTGCTCAAGATCGCCAGCGGCGATGTGGCAACGCACGAGGCCTGCGAGCGCGCGTGCGTTCGCGGGATCTTCGGTCAGCACCTCAGCAAAGAGTGAAGTCGCTTCGTCGAATTCGTTCGCCGCCCGCTTCGCTTCGGCTTCGTTCAAAAGTTCGGTGGAAGGATTCGTTTTTCCGGTAAGGCGCTCGATGAAAGCCGTCACCTGGCCTTCAGGTAACGCGCCGACAAAGCCGTCAACGGGCTGGCCCTTATCGAAAGCAAAGACCGCCGGAATCGACTGAATGCCGAGCTGGCCCGGAATCTGCGGGTGCTTGTCGATGTCCATCTTCACGAGTTTCACCGTGCCGCCGGCGGCGCGAACGGCCTTCTCGAGAATCGGGGTGAGCGACTTGCAGGGGCCGCACCATTCCGCCCAGAAATCCACCAGCACGGGGCGCTTGTTCGACTCCTCGATCACATCCTTCATGAAGGTCTGTGTCGTGGTGTCGGCGATCACGTCGCTCGCGTTCGCCGCTGCCGCGCCGTTTGCCGCATTCAACTCCATCATTTCGCTCCTGATCCACGTATCGATCTCGGATTTATCCGAGAGCGCTTATTTCCAAGGACCAAGTCCGGGTAGACCCGACTTGGTTTGCGCCAAGGTTCCGGACCATAAATGGGGTCCAAATACCCCGAAAGCAAATCGCCAGAGGCCGACGCCGGCCCAAAAACGGCGTTAAGCCTTGCATTATCGAAGGTGTTGCGTCTCTCAATGCTTTTGCCTAGAACCCCCGCTTACCCGGCATCCCGAGAGGGGCGCCACACGGACGCGGGTGTAGCTCAGGGGTAGAGCACGACCTTGCCAAGGTCGGGGTCGAGGGTTCGAATCCCTTCGCCCGCTCCAAATTTCACGGAAATCAGTTGCCGATGACGTGCAGGATAATCTCCCGCACGTGCGGCCGCGTGCGGTGTTCGAACAGATAAATGCCCTGCCAGGTGCCGAGTGCCGGGCGGCCATCGACAATCGGGATCGAGAGGCTCGTCTGGGTCAGCGCCGTGCGCAGGTGCGCGGGCATGTCGTCCGGACCTTCGGCGCTATGGATGTAGCGGTCCGATTCGGGCGCGAGTTCCTCGAAATAATTTTGCAGGTCGGTCTGCACGTCCGGATCGGCGTTTTCCTGGATAAGAAGAGACGCCGAGGTATGGCGGCAATAGACGGTCAGAAGGCCGGTGGAGAAATCCCCGGACGCGCACCAGCGCAGCACCTTGTCCGTGAACTCATAGAGCCCGCGGCCTTTGGTCTCGATGCGCATCGCGTGCGTTGCCTGACGCATTCCTTACCTTCTCCTTACCGTTTCAGTTGAGCGCGATCTTTTCCGAAATCCGCTTCACGCATTCTCGGGATCGCGCCCTAATGCCCGGCAGCGAGCGTACCGAGATAGCGCGGATCGGAAACGCCGGTAATGCCTTCGGGCGTCACCAGAATCGAATTCGCAGCACCGATGGTGAAGTTGAAGAAATTGACCTTGTGGCCGTAGGTCTCGAACGCAATCCATTGCGCGGGCGGCATGGATTGTTCGAGTGCGCGCTCGCCACGTACTTCGTCCGGCATCCATTGATGATGGATACGCGGCAGCAGCACGGCCTGCGCGACACCGAGCTTGTGATCGATCACACCGGAGATGACGCGCAGCACCGTCGTGATAATCGTCGAGCCACCCGGCGTGCCGGTGACCATGAACACCTTGCCGTCTTTGAGCAGAATCGTCGGCGACATCGATGAGAGCGGCTTCTTGCCGGGGCCGGGCGCGTTTGCAGCGCCTCCGATCAAACCGAATGCGTTCGGCACGCCCGGCGCGAGTGCGAAATCGTCGAGCTCATTGTTCAAAAGAACGCCGGTGCCTTCCGCGACCAGGCCGAGGCCGAAATTCAGATTGAGCGTGACCGTGGCGGCGACTGCGTTGCCGTGACGGTCGATGACTGAATAATGCGTGGTGTTCTCGCTCTCTTTCTTCGGCGTGATGCCGGCCTTGATCCGCGAAGACGGCGTCGCCTGCGAGCGGTTGATCGTTGCGCGCAGGCGCGCGGCATAGTCCTTCGAGATCAGGCGATCGAGCGGGACCTTGACGAAGGCGGGATCGCCGAAAAATTCCGCGCGGTCGGCGTAGCTGCGCTTCATCGCCTCGACCATCAAATGCAGCGTTTGCGGCGCGTTCGGGCCGCCTTCCAATTCATACCCTTCGAGAATATTCAGCAACTGAATAAGCAGTGCACCGCCGGAGGAGGGGGGCGGCATCGAGAGCACGTCGTAGCCGCGATAGCTGCCGCGCACGACTTCGAGCACTTCCGTTTTGTATTTGCCGAGATCGTCCGCGGTCATTACGCCGCCGGCTTCGCGCACGGCGCGTGCGATCTTTTCCGCGATCTCGCCTTTATAGAAAGCGTCAGCGCCGCTCTTCGCGATCGCCTCAAGCGTATCCCCAAGGTCGCGCTGAACGAGCAGGCCGCTTTGTAAAAATCTTTCCGTCTTTTGCAAAAATTTTGGCGGATGACGGCCAGCGCAACAGCGTATTCTGGAAGCGCGAGAGCGAAGCGGAAAGATCGCTCTCCACCGGAACACCTTCGCGCGCAAGCTTGATCGCTGGCTCCATCAGCGTCGCGAGCGTGAATTTTCCGGAGCCGAATTTTTCGAGCGCGGCTACAAGACCCGATACGCTGCCGGGCACGCCGACCCCAAGCCCGTGCGTGTCGCTTTCGCGGTGTCCGGCTTGCCGGTCTCGTCGAGAAAACTTTTTGCGTCGATGGCAAGCGGCGCTGCTTCGCGAAAATCGAGCGCGACGGCTTGCTTCTTTTCGGCAAGCCAGATCACGAAAAAGCCGCCGCCACCGAGATTTCCCGCGCGCGGATGCGTGACGGCGAGTGCAAAGCCGACCGCAACCGCTGCGTCGACCGCATTGCCGCCTTTTTCGAGAACATCGACGCCGACGCGGGTCGCGATCGCATCCTGCGACGTCACCATGCCGTTCTTCGCGATGACCGGCTTGATGGTCTTTGCGATCCGCACGATGTCGGTGGCGGGATCGGTCGCCGGTTGCGCAATCGCCGGCGCACCAAGCGCGAGCAGCAGAGCAAACGCGCCAAACAGGCGGCGGCAGGTAAAATATTCGAGAGCTTTCAAAGGCCTTACCTCTCGCTTCGCGCAGTAAGCGAGGACGACTTGCCGATCAAGCGCGTCCCGCGCCGATCAGCGCGCCATCGAATAATATTCGGGGTTCGGCTCGTTGCCGGAGGCCGTCGCCATGCGGTTCGACATGTTGAAGAAGCCCGCAACCGCGGAGATGTCCCAGATATCGCGATCCGAAAATCCGTGCTTGCGCAAGGCCGCGCGATCTTCCTCACCGGCTGCCCACGGCTCTTTGGTCAGTTTCCAGCAGAAATCGAGCATTGCGCGCGTGCGCGCGTCCAATTCCGCCGCGCGATAGTTCGCGACCATTGTTTCTGCGAGCATGGGATTGCCCGTGAGCTTTCGCAGCACCGCGCCATGCGCGACCAGACAATAATGGCAGTGGTTGGCGCTGGATACGACGACCGCGATCATCTCGCGCTCGGTCTTCGAAAGTCCCGACTTGCCGAGCATGAGATCGTCCGACATCGCGATGAAGGCTTTGAGTTTTGCGAGATCGAACGAATAGGCCGTGAGCACGTTCGGGATGAAGCCGAGCTTCTCCTGGCATTTCGCGAAATAAGCTTGCATCGCTTCGTCGAGTTCGACAGGTGAAAGTTCAAGTGTCATGACCTTTTCGCGATTCGCGGCGGGATTATTTGCGGGTTTCATGATCGTGTCCTTTTTGGCGTCTACAGCGAGCCTAACAGCCGGCAAGCCGGGGTGAAACCACAGCCCTCGACAGCGGGTTCGTGGAAGCAGAGACTGACGAGAACCGGCGCCGCGTGCTTCGCGAGAACGGCCGGTCCTCTCGGGGGAGAGGGAGACGGCGGATGAATATCGCACAGAAGTTTGCAGCCGGAGAGCAGCCGGGCGCCGAGAATTTGCTCAAAGAAGCCACGAAGATCGCAGTTGCGAACAAGCTGCCGGCGGATTTCGTCGTGGCGCTGTTCGGTGCGGTTTCCCCTGAAGATATCGCTCCTTACAGTGCCGAAGAAGTCGCGCTGCTTGCGAAGCAGAGCTTTGCGCATCTTGCGACGCGCCCGCCGGGCAAGGCCGACATCCAGATTTATAATCCTAAACCGTCCGGGACAGGCGGCGGGCTTGCCGCGATCACCGTGATCGAGATCGAGAACGAGGACATGCCGTTCCTGCTCGATTCGGTCAGCGGCGAACTCAGCGAACAGGGAATTTCGATCCGGCTCGCAGCGCATCCGATTTTCCTGCTCGAGCGCAAGGAGAACGGCGCGCTCGAAGAGTGGCGCGGCCTTGCGAAAGACGGCAAGAAAACGCGGCGGGAAAGCTTCATTCACATTCACGCGGATCGCGTGGATGAATCGCATCACGCGAAGATCGCAGCAGCGTTGCGCATTACGCTCGATGATGTTCGCACGGCCGTCTCGGACTGGCCGGCAATGCTCGAATATGCCGACGAAGTGATCGACGGCTTGCAGAAGAAAACACATCCGCTGCCCGAGGAAGACCTCGAAGAAGCCGTTGCGTTCATGAAGTGGCTGCGCGGTGGCCAGTTCACGTTTCTCGGCTGCCGCGACAATGTCGTGATGGGAAGCGGCGACGATATCTCGCTTGAGCCGCTTTACGAGACAGGCCTTGGTGTTCTGCGGCGCAAGGATATTCGCGTGCTGAGCCGCGCCGGGCAGCCGGTCGGCACGACCCCGGAATTGCGGGAGTTTCTGAAGCTGCCGGTGCCGGCAATCGTCACCAAAGCGAACCTGCGCTCGCGCGTACATCGCCGCACGCACATGGATTATGTCGGCATCAAGCGCTTCGACAAGAGCGGCAAGCTTGTCGGCGAGCGCCGGATCGTCGGCCTGTTCACATCGCAGGCCTATCGCGAATCCGTATTCAAAATTCCTTACCTGCGGCGCAAGGCTGCCTATGTGCTCGATCACGCGGGCTTTGCTACGGAAAGTCATTCAGGAAAGGCGCTTGCTAACGTGCTCGAGAGTTATCCGCGCGACGATCTGTTCCAAATCGGCCGCGATACGCTGCTCTCGTTCTCGCTTTCGATTCTGCAACTCGAGGAGCGGCCGCGCATTCGCGTATTGTCGCGGCGCGATCGCTTCAATCGCTTTGTGTCGGTGCTCGTTTATGTGCCGCGCGAACGCTACGACAGCGCGATCCGCGTGAAGATCGGCGCTTATCTTGCGCAAACGTATCAGGGCCGGGTGTCGGCGTTCTATCCTTATTTTCCCGACGGTCCGTTGACGCGCGTGCACTTCATCATCGGGCGCGATGCCGGAGAGACGCCCAATCCGTCGCGTGCGGAACTTGAAGCGGGAATTGCCGATATCGTGCGGAGCTGGAACGACGAGTTCGCACAGGAACTTGCCGGTGCATTCAACCCGCAGAAAGCGCGAGAGATCGAAGAGAAATACAGAAGCGCGCAATCCGCGGCCTATCGCGAAGCCTTCTCGCCCAAGGATGCGATCGCGGATGTTCGCATCATCGAAAATCTTTCCAAGGAGAAGCCGCTCGCGATCAATTTCTACCGCGTCGCGGATGCGGACAAGAAGTCCGTCAATCTCAAAGTCTGGAATTGCGAGCGGCCGCTGCCGCTTTCCGAGCGTGTTCCGCTTCTCGAAAACATGGGCTTCAGCGTCATCGACGAACGCACGTATGTCGTCGAGCGCGAGGAAGCCGACGGCGGCACGGTCTGGCTGCACGACATGACGCTCGCGCGCGCGGACGGCAACACGATTGAAGCGGATGCGCTGGACGCGCGTCTCGAAGCGGCGTTGATGGCGGTGCTGCAAGGCCGCGCGGAGAACGACGGCTTCAACGCGCTGGTGCTCCATGCGGGGATGCCGTGGCGCGATGTCTCGCTGGTACGAACGCTCGCGCGTTACTTGCGGCAGGCCGCAGTGCCTTACAGCCAGGACTATCTCTGGCTGACGGCGAACAAGCACGCGGGCATCGCGCGCGATCTCGTCGCGTTGTTTCATGCACGCTTCGATCCGCGCGAGGGCGGCGAGGCTAGAGCGGCGAAGGAAAAGGAAATTCACGCGAAGATCGAGGCAGCGCTCGGCGACGTGCAAAGCCTCGATGAAGACCGCATCATGCGGCGCTTCGGTAACCTCATTTCCGCCGCGGTGCGCACGAATTTCTATCAGATCGCAAAAGACGGCGGACCGCGCCCGACGATCGCGATCAAGTTCGAAAGCCGCAAGATCGACGATCTGCCGCTGCCGCGGCCGTTGTTCGAGATTTTCGTCTATTCGCCGCGCGTCGAAGGCGTGCATCTGCGCTTCGGCAAGGTGGCGCGCGGGGGCATCCGCTGGTCCGACCGGCCGCAGGACTTCCGCACCGAGGTGCTCGGCCTCGTGAAAGCCCAGCAGGTGAAGAACGCGGTGATCGTGCCGGTCGGCGCGAAGGGCGGGTTCGTGCCGAAGCAGATGCCGGCGAACCCTTCACGCGACGTGATGATGGCGGAGGGCACCGAGTCCTACAAAATCTTCATCCGCTCGCTGCTGGATATCACCGACAATCTTTCGGCGGACGGCGCGGTGGTGCCGCCTGAGAATGTGGTGCGTCACGATGCGGACGACCCGTATCTTGTCGTCGCCGCGGACAAGGGCACGGCGACCTTCTCCGATACCGCGAACGGGCTGGCGATCGAGCATGGCTTCTGGCTCGGCGATGCTTTTGCGAGCGGGGGCTCCGCCGGCTACGACCACAAGAAGATGGGCATCACGGCGCGTGGCGCCTGGGAAGCGGTGAAGCGCCACTTCCGCGAGATGGACATCGATATTTCAAGAACGCCGTTCACGGTGGCGGGTGTCGGCGATATGTCGGGCGATGTGTTCGGCAACGGCATGCTGCTCGAGAAGACGATCAAGCTGGTTGCCGCCTTTGATCATCGCGACATCTTCATCGATCCCAATCCGGACACCGAAGCTACCTTCAACGAGCGTAAGCGGATGTTCGCGCTGCCGCGCTCGAGCTGGCAGGATTACGACAAGTCGCTGCTTTCGCAGGGCGGCGGCATTTTCCCGCGCAACGTAAAGAGCATCCCGCTTTCGCAGGAAATGCAGGCGCTGCTTTCGATCGCAAAGAGCGAAGCGACGCCCGCCGAAATCATCAACGCAATCCTGAAGGCGCCGGTGGACCTGCTGTGGTTCGGCGGCATCGGAACTTATGTGCGCGCTTCTTCCGAGAGCGACGCCATGGCCGGCGACCGCGCGAATGATGCGATCCGCGTCACCGGAAACGACGTTCAGGCGAAGGTCGTGGGGGAAGGCGCAAACCTCGGCATGACGCAGCGTGGCCGCATCGAAGCGGCGCAGCGCGGCGTCAGGCTCAACACCGACGCGATCGACAATTCCGCGGGCGTGAACTCCTCGGACGTGGAAGTGAACCTGAAGATTGCGCTTTCCTCGCCGATGCGCGCGGGCAAGCTTTCGCTTGAGGCGCGCAATACATTGCTTGTCGAAATGACGCCGGATGTCGCGGCTCTTGTTTTGCGCAACAACTATCTCCAGACGCTCGCGGTCTCGCTCGTGGAGCGCGAAGGCGTGAACGATATCGGCTTCGAGATGCAATTGATGCGCAATCTCGAGCGGCGCGGCCTGCTGGATCGCGGGGTCGAGTATTTGCCATCCGATATCGCGCTCGCCGAGCGGCAGGCGAAAGGACAAGGGCTGACGCGACCGGAGCTTGCCGTTACGCTCGCTTACGCGAAGCTGACCCTGTTCGACGATCTGGTCGCGTCGGATGTGCCGGACGAAGAATATTTTAACGAAGAGCTGCTGCGCTATTTTCCCGATGCCGTGCCGGAGCGTTATCCGGACGCGGTAGAAGGCCATCGCCTGCGCCGCGAGATCATCGCGACCCGGCTCGGCAATTCCATGATCAATCGCGGCGGGCCGGCGTTCGTCGTGCGCGTATCGGAAGAGACGAGCGCAAGCGCCGCGCAGATTGCGAAGGCCTATGCCGCCGTGCGCGATAGCTATCACATGATCGATCTCAACGGGAAGATCGACGCGCTGGACGCGAAGATTTCGGGTGCCGTGCAACTCGCGCTCTACGATAGCGTGAAGAAGCTCTTGCTCGACCGCGTCGTGTGGTTCGTGCGCAATGCCGATTTCTCGCGCGGACTTGCGCAGACAGTCGCGCATTATCGCGAGGGCATTGACGCGGTGGAGCAGAATATCGAAACGCTGCTTCCGGCCGAACGCGCCGCGCAACTGAAAATCCGCACGGCGGAGATCGCGGGCAAGCAAGTGCCCGAAGCGCTTGCGGGAAGAATCGCGCGGCTCCCGGAGCTTGCCGCGGCAAGCGACATCGTCCTGATCGCGGGTCAAAGCGGTGAGCCGACGCTTGCGGTCGCCGAAACCTATTTCGCAGCGGAAGATTACTTCCGGCTCGATCGCGTGCTGGCGGCCGGTGGCGGGGTCAAGCTTGCCGACCATTTCGACCGGCTGGCCTTCGATCTCGCGCTTGCCGGGATTTCCGCAAGTCAGCGCCGTATCGTGGCCGCGGCGTTGCAGACCGGTAAGACCGGGCGCGGCGCAATCGAAGCCTGGGTTGCGGCGCACAAAGGCAATGTCGACCGCGCCCGCCGCGGGGTGCAGGAAATTGCCGAGTCGGGACTTACCTTGTCTAAACTCGCGGTGGCTGCGAATTTGATTAGTGAGTTAGCTCCCTAGGACATCTTTATCCGAGCATGACGCAAGCACCGCGCCGGGCGATCTTCGGCTGGATTTTGTTCGACTGGGCGTGCCAGCCCGTTGCGACACTGATTACGACTTTTATCTATGCGCCGTATTTTGCTTCCGCGGTCGCGCGTAGTCCGGCGGAAGGGCAGGCGTTGTGGGGCTTTGCCGCCGCCGCGGCGGGGATCGTGATCGCGCTGACGTCGCCGTTCATCGGTGCGATCGCGGACGCAACCGGCTCGAGAAAACCCTGGATCGCGGCGTTCGGCGTACTTCTGGTGCTGGGTTCGATCGGGCTGTGGTTCGGTAAGCCGGGCGATCCGAGCACGGTCATGATCGTGCTGGTCTGTTTTGCAATCGCGACCATCGGGTTTGAGTTCGCGACTGTCTTCAATAACGCGATGATGCCCTCGCTGGTGCCGCCGAATAAAATCGGCTGGCTTTCCGGCCTCGGCTGGGCGACCGGTTATCTCGGCGGCCTCGTCTCGCTTGCTTTCGCGCTCCTGTTTCTTTCGACGAATCCGAAAACCGGATTGACGCTGCTCGGCACGCCGCCGGCGTTCGGGCTGGACGCCGCCGCGCGCGAAGGCGACCGCTTCATCGGGCCGCTTACCGCGATCTGGTTCATCATATTCGTGCTGCCGCTGTTTTTGTTCACGCCGGATAATTCGAAAGCGCTGAAGCTCGGGCCCGCGATCAAAAGCGGGATCGACAAAACATTCGCGACGCTTCGCGAAGTGCGCAGCCACAAGAACACCGCAACATTTCTGTTCGCGAACATGATCTACACCGACGGCCTCGTTGCCATGTTTGCCTTCGGCGGAATTTACGCAGCCGGCACGTTCGGTTGGGGCGCAATTCAGCTTGGCGTCTTTGGCATTCTGCTCACGATTACCGGCACCGTCGGCGCGCTGGTCGGCGGAAGACTGGACGACAAGTTGGGTGCAAAGCCGGTTATTCTCGGCTCGCTTCTGATTTTGCTGTTCTCTTGTATTGCAATTCTGTCGATTGACCGCGACCGGATCTTTTTCGTGATCCCGGTCACGCCGGCCGACCCGCATGCCGGGTTGTTCGCGAGTGCCGCGGAGAAGCTCTACATCGCAATCGGCATGTTCATCGGGCTTGCGGCCGGACCATTGCAGGCCGCTTCGCGCGCATTGCTGGTGCGGCTCGCGCCGAAAGAACAACTTGCGCAATTCTTCGGGCTGTTCGCGCTTTCCGGGAAACTGACCTCGTTCATGGGGCCGTTTCTGGTTGCGACCGTCACCGCGCTCACGCTGAACCAGAAGGCCGGCGTCTCGGTGCTGGTGCTGTTCTTTATCGTTGGCGGATTATTGTTGCTGCGCGTGAACGCGATCGCGAACAGAAGCTAGTGCCGGAAATGGCGCACGCCGGTGAAAACCATGGCGATGCCGGCTTTGTCCGCGGCCTCGATCACTTCGTCGTCGCGAATGGAGCCGCCGGGCTGGATAACCGCGATTGCGCCGGCTTCGATTGCCGATAGCAAACCGTCGGCAAATGGGAAGAAGGCGTCGCTCGCTACCACAGAGCCCTTGGTAAGCGGCGTGTCTAACCCCGCGGTCTTCGCCGCATCTTCCGCTTTGCGCGCGGCAATGCGTGCGGAATCGACGCGGCTCATCTGTCCCGCACCGATGCCGACCGTTGCCTTGTCTTTCGCGTAAATGATCGTGTTCGATTTGACGTGCTTTGCGACCCGGAAAGCAAAACGCAGGTCGTCAAGCTCGGCTTTGGTCGGTGTGCGCTTGGTCACGACCTTCAGTTCCAGATCGTCGGCAACCGCGTTGTCGCGCGACTGCACCAGGAGACCGCCCGCGATGGATTTAAACGTGAGCCCTTTTGCGCGCGGGTCGGGTAGGGCGTCTGTCAGCAACAGGCGCAAGTTCTTCTTCGCGCCCACGATCTTGATCGCTTCGTCGCTCGCACCGGGTGCGATGATTACTTCGGTGAAAATCTCGACCATCGCTTTCGCAGCGTCTGCGTCGAGCGGACGGTTGGTCGCGATAATGCCGCCGAAAGCGGAGACCGGATCGCAGGCAAGCGCTTTCTGGTAGGCCTCCAGCAACGCCTCGCCCTCGGCAACGCCGCAGGGATTGGCGTGCTTTACGATCACAACCGCGGCCGAGCGTTTGGGGTCGAACTCGGCAACGCATTCATAGGCTGCGTCCGTGTCGTTGAGGTTGTTGTAGGAAAGCTCCTTGCCCTGCAACTGCCGCGCGGAAAGCACGCCCGCGCGCGGTTCGCCACCCTTGTACGAGGCAGCGTGCTGATGCGGGTTTTCGCCGTAGCGGAGTTTTTCGACGAGCTTGCCGCCGAAGCTGCGCCACGTAGGAGCGTCGTTCTTCAATTCGTTTGCGAACCAGTTCGAGATCGCAGCGTCGTAGGAAGCGGTGCGCGCATAGGCTTTCGCGGCGAGGCGCTTGCGGAAAGCGAGAGTCGTGCCGCCGTGCGCGGAAACTTCGTGGAGCAGTTCCTCATAGTCGGCCGGATCAACGATGATCGCGACATCGCCATGGTTCTTCGCCGCGGCGCGGATCATGGCTGGGCCGCCGATATCGATGTTCTCGATGCAATCGTCGTAGCCCGCGCCTTTCGCAACGGTTTCCTCGAACGGATAAAGATTGACGACGACGAGATCGATCGGCGCGATGGCGTGCGCTTTCATCGATGCCGCGTGATCCGCGTTGTCGCGGATTGCCAGAATGCCGCCATGCACTTTCGGATGCAGCGTCTTCACGCGGCCGTCCATCATCTCGGGAAACCCGGTGAGGTCGGCGACGTCGGCGACCTTCAATCCGGCGTCGGCCAGCGCGCGCTTGGTGCCTCCGGTGGAGACAAGTTCGGCGCCGTTCTTGGTCAGCGCTTTTGCAAAATCGACAAGCCCGCTCTTGTCGGAAACGGATAACAAGGCGCGGCGGATGGCACGGATCTGATCAGGCATGGCAAGGCCGATAGCACGATGCTTTTCGCGGAAAAAGCGCGGTCGCGCTTTATCCAGCACAACCTTCGGCTAGCGGTCCTTTAGATCGGGAGCCTTGGATCCGCGTCGGTTTCACGCGGCGGCTGCTCAGGCACGTCGGCCCGTGCAAAGGTCCAGATCACCCTGGAAATGGTGCGGGCATTGTCCGCGATCACGATCTGGCTGGTGCGGCGCGGGCCTTCGCTTGCGGAAAGAAAAATACTTTCCTCCAGCTCGACGCGCATATTGGGAGCGGTGAAAAGCCAGCTTTCGCGCCCCGGCAAGATCAGGAGCACAGTGCGGCCGTCGTTGACGCGGCTCGCCTTCACGGAAGGATGCAGATGAAAGCGAATGACGTAATCATCCTCCGTGCCGGGCGGAACCTCATGCCCCGAGGATGTCGAGAAAACATCTTCGCCATCGAGCCGATCGCCGTCCGGCGAGAGCCGCCACGAGCGCTGATGAACGATGCCGAAGCCGCGCGTATAGCCGTTGTGCGACGCGCGGATGATGACAGCATCCTCGCGGCCACCGCGCGTGATCCGCACGTCACGCGGACCTTCTGCGATCAGGACAGCGCCGTTTCGCGCGGGCTTGAATCTGCACGAAGAGGTGTCGTGCCAGGTGACGGTGGAGTGCGCCGCCGTTGCGCGTGCGGCTTCGCTCCAGCCATGGCGATTCCGCGCAGGCATCCCGCAATTGACGACGATGCGATGCCGCTTGGTCGAGAATTCGAAGGAAAGGCAGCCCGCATGCGCTTCATAGCTGAGCGCTGCCGGTGGCGGCGCGCCGGTGTCTGCGACGACGACACTGCCGCCACCTTCCAGCCGCTGGTACCCCGAGTGATGCGCGTCGAGGAGCGGCACGGTGCGGGTTTCGTCGTAAGCGAGTACGGCCGCGAGCAGATCCGTCGGTGTCGCGCCCATACCGTTAAATTGCGCGATCGTGCCATCGCTCAAGCGGAAAAAGCGCAGCATTGGAATCATGCGATCGATGGCAGACGATAGAATGCCGGGCGTTGCCACATTGCGGGAGTCGAAGGTTTGCCGCAGCGGCAAGAGATCGATCAGGATCTCGATCAGCGCGCCCGGATTGCGGCTGATGTGGCCGCCATCGGAAAGTATCTGGCGCCGCAGTTCCTGAAGGAGGCGCTTTGCGGACTGCTGCAGCAAGCGCTCCTCGCCCGCCATGCAGAGGCCGGCGAAGGTCAGCGCGGTCGCGATGAGCAGACGCGGATAGCCGGCTTCTGCAACCGGATAGACGCGACGCAGAAATCGCACCTGCCGGGAAAGCGAGCGCAGGAAGGAGCGATAAAATGCGTGATCGGCGTCCTGCAAAATAAGCGGCGAATGCGTGAGCCACGAAATCACGCGGCGCGCGGTGATCTCCGGCTCCCACGAAACAGGATGCGAGCCGCCGTGCTGCGAAATCCAGTCGGCGACCAGCGCGCGGGCGTTCTGACGCGAAAGCGTGAGCCCTGCGGAGCGCAGGTGGCGCAACCAGCTGAAGCCGAGCAGCACTTCCGACCATTCGCGTGAGGGCGGCTGAATTTCGAACGGAGAGTGGCCTTCCGCGGTGACGACCTTGCCCGCGAAACTGAAAATGCCGCTGTAGATTTCGGTGGCAATGGTGGGATCGCCGGTGCGCAAGTCCTGCGGGGCAATCAGCAGGCGTTCGGGGATCGGCACACGAATGCGCCAGCGATAGGCCGGGTTCGCGGCAATCCGCGTCCACCAGCCCCTCCATCCGCCGCCACCCAGCGCAGGCCGTCCTCGCTCCGCCATCGGATGTAGTCGCCTTCCGCTCACCGGCTCGTGCGGCCGGCTCGTAACTCCCAATATCCCGAGGCCAACATAGCCAAGACGGGAATCATGTCTACTTACCTGACGATGAAGATTTGCGGCGCAGGCGGCTTGCGAAGAAGCCGTCGCAGCCCGAAAGCCGCGGATCGGCATGGGTAAAATGGAAGGAAGCGTGCGGAGCTCGCCTGTTGCGGTGAGGGCGCGCGAATCACCGGCTTCGTCCGGAGCGATGGCGACGCGCTCGAGATCTGCATATCTCATAAGTAAATTTTCGATCTGCGCCGCGCCTTCTTCGGGTTCGAGCGAGCACGTCGAATAGACCAAGAGACCGCCCGGCTTCAGCAGTCTGACGGCGTTGTCGAGCAGACGCGCTTGCAGTTTCGTTACCTGCGCCAGGTCTTCCGGCTGTTTCTGCCAGAGAATGTCGGGGTGGCGCCGGATGGTGCCGGTTGCCGAGCATGGCGCGTCCAGAAGAATGGCGTCGAACGGTTCGGCTTCCCACTCGGCGGCATCGGCAACGACGACTTCGGCATTCAGTTTGGTGCGGTCGAGATTTTGCCGAAGGCGTTTCAGCCGCGATACGGAACGATCGACGGCCGTCACCTGCGCGCCGGCATTGGCAAGCTGCAAGGGTTTGCCTCCGGGTGCCGCGCAAAGATCGGCGACGCGAAGTCCACTGATATTCCCGAGCAGCCGCGCCGGAATCGAGGCGGCGGCATCCTGCACCCACCATTGCCCTTCGTCGTAACCGGGCAGTTGCATGATCGCGCCTTTGCCGGTGACGCGGACGCTGCCGGTGGGGAGCACGATGCCTTCAAGCGTTTGCGCGAGCGCTTCGGGATTTTCCTTCGATGTGATGTCGAGCGGCGGCTCGATCCGGTGCGCGAGACAAATCGCACGGAGCGTCTCGTCGCCGTAAGCGGCGCGCCAGCGTTCGCGCATCCATTCGGCGGTGTCGGTTTCCGGCGGCAGCCCTTCCAGAATGGCCTGGCCTTGTGCGACCGTCTTGCGCAGCACCGCGTTGACGAGGCCCGCGTAGCGCTTGTTGCGGATTTCGTTCGCGAGATCGACCGAGAGATCGACGGCTGCGTGATTGGCAACTTCGAGCAGGAGAATCTGCGCGGCGGCGGAGAGCAGGATCGCGTGCACCCGCACGTCGTCCGGCCAGCCTTCGTTCAGGAAGGTTTCGAGCACGGCTTGCAGAGTGCCCGCGCGGCGCAGCGAAGTCGCGACAATCATGCGCGCAAGCGCGCGGTCGCGTTCTTCGAGCGAACGAAACTGCTTGCCGGTTTCGCCGTGCTCGAAAACGTCTTCGAGCGCCCGGCGGCCGTGCAGGATCGCGAGCAGGGCATCCGCAGCAAAGCGCCGGGCGGTGAGGCCCGGCGCGACTTCTTTAATTTGTTTCTGCTGGCGTTTTGCCATTTAACCCCATGGACCGCGTGGTCGCGCTTTCGGTCCAGTTACACCCGGGCGCGTGCAGCGGAAGGGGCAGTGCGCGGCGAGGCGCCCATTTCGCCCGCGATCTCCTGCAGCTGCGCAATCCGGTTTTCGACCGCCGGATGGGTCGAGAACAGGTTGTCCATGCGCGCGCCCGAGAGCGGGTTGATGATGAACATATGCGCGGTCGCGGGATTACGTTCGGCGGTTTCGTTCTCGATTACATGTGCCGCGCCGGAAATTTTGTTGAGCGCGGAAGCGAGCGCCATCGGCTGGCCGGAGATTTCCGCGCCAAGGCGGTCCGCCGAATATTCGCGCGTGCGCGAGATCGCCATCTGCACGATCATGGCGGCGAGCGGCGCCAGAATCATCATCGCAATGGTGCCGATCATGCCGATGCCGTTGTTATTGCGGTTGCCGCCGAACATCATGCCGAAATTGGTAAGCATCGAGATCGCGCCGGCGAAGGTCGCGGTGATCGTCATGATCAGCGTGTCACGGTTCTTGATGTGCGCAAGCTCGTGCGCCATGACGCCCGCGATCTCGTCGCGGTTCAGCATCTGCATGAGGCCGGTGGTGGCGGCAACGGCCGCGTTCTCAGGATTGCGGCCGGTCGCAAACGCGTTCGGCTGCGGGTTGTCCATGAGATAGACCTTCGGCATCGGCAGGCCCGCGCGCTGCGACAGTTCGCGGACCATTTGAAAAAGCTCAGGCGCGGTGCGCTCGTCGACTTCCTGCGCGCCGTTCATCGACAAGACCATCTTGTCGGAATTCCAGTAGCTGAAGATGTTCATGCCGGCGGCGACGACGAGCGCGATCAGCATGCCCTGCTGGCCGCCGATCAAGGCGCCGATGCCCATGAAGAGCGCGGTCATGCCGGCCAGCAAAATCGCGGTTTTCATGTAGTTCATGGAAAGATCATCCCTTCTGGCGCGAAAGCGCCGCCTTCACCTGCAAAAACAATGGGGTGCCCGAACCCCTGCCGCAAGAGGTGGTTTTGCCGGGTATCTTGACCTGCGGCGACAAGGAATGTTCCTGAAGATCATGACCGAAAAGAAGCCGCTCTCAGACGCCGCCAAACGCGCGCTTGCCGAAGCCGAAGCCCGCCGTGCCGAGATCGACGCGGCGGCGGCGAAGCTGCCGCTGGAAAAAGGCGCGAAGCGCGAGAAAGAACCCTCGCGCTACGGCGACTGGGAGAAGAAAGGCATCGCTAGCGACTTCTAGCGCGTGACGATCACCGGCGTGCCGACGCGCACGCGCTCGTAAAGATCGACGATGTCTTCGTTGTACATCCGGAAGCAGCCGTAAGACGCGAAGCGTCCGACCGAGTTCGGGCGGTTGGTGCCGTGGATCGCATACTCGCCGCCGGTCAGCGTGAGCGCGCGCACGCCCATCGGGTTGTCCGGCGCGCCGCCTTCGTAGACCCTGCGCATATGCGGATGATCGCGGCGCACTTCCGGCGGCGGCGACCAGGCCGGGTTCACGTATTTTCCGTCGATGTGGCGCGTGCCGAACCACTGCATGCCGCGCTTGGCGACCGCGACGCGATAGCGGAGCGCGCGGTTATTCCCGAGCGTGAGGTAGAGCGCGCGTTCGCTGGTCGAGATGATGATCATGCCCGCGGGCGCATCGTCGAAGGCCACGACTTCCCGGGCCTGTGCCGCGAATACGAGGCCGAACAGGAAAACCAGAACCAGGGTGAGCTTGAGCTTCTGCATGGCTACTTCTGTAGCTTCGAAGCGGCCGGCGCGGTGGAAATTAACCTTTTATCGTAAATCGTTTTCGGGCCGGCTAAAGGGCCGCAATTGAGGGGCCTGAAAAGGCGATGGCCGGGTCACGCACGTTGTGCGGCCCGGCCATGAGGTTGCTATGAATTTTTCGACGGACTTTTAAGCGCTCTTCTTGTTCTGGCGGTTGCTCACCAGATCGTCGACCACCGCTGGATCCGCGAGGGTCGAGGTGTCGCCGAGGCTTTGGTATTCGTCCTCGGCGATCTTGCGCAAAATGCGCCGCATGATTTTGCCCGAGCGCGTCTTCGGCAGTCCCGGTGCGAACTGGATCAGATCGGGGGAAGCGATCGGTCCGATTTCCTTTCGGACCCAGCCGACGAGTTCCTTTCGCAATTCTTCGGTGCCCTTCTCGCCTGCCATCAGCGTCACATAAGCATAGATGCCCTGGCCCTTGATGTCGTGCGGGTAGCCGACGACGGCGGCCTCGGACACCTTCGGATGCGCAACCAGCGCGCTTTCGACTTCCGCCGTGCCCATGCGGTGGCCCGATACGTTGATCACGTCATCGACGCGGCCGGTGATCCAGTAATAGCCATCTTCGTCGCGGCGGCATCCGTCGCCGGTGAAGTACTTGCCTTTGTAGGTCGAGAAATATGTCTGCACGAAGCGCTCGTGATCGCCGTAGACCGTACGCATCTGGCCGGGCCAGCTATCGGTGATGCAAAGATTTCCGGACGTGGCGCCTTCGAGCACCTTGCCGTCGGCATCGACCAGTTGCGGCTGCACGCCGAAGAACGGCAGCGTCGCGGAGCCCGGCTTCTGTCCGATCGCGCCGGGCAGCGGCGTGATCATGATGCCGCCGGTTTCGGTCTGCCACCAGGTATCGACGATCGGAGATTTGGAGTCGCCGACCACGCGGTGATACCATTCCCACGCTTCGGGATTGATCGGCTCGCCGACCGAGCCGAGCAGGCGAAGCGACTTGCGCGAAGTCTTCTTCACCGGATCGTCGCCGGCCTGCATCAGCGCGCGGATCGCGGTCGGCGCGGTGTAGAAGATGTTGACCTTGTGCTTGTCGATCACTTCCCAGAAGCGCGACATCGACGGGTAGTTGGGAACGCCTTCGAACATCAGCGTGATCGCGCCGTTCTGGAGCGGGCCGTAAACGATGTAAGAGTGGCCGGTGACCCAGCCCACGTCTGCGGTGCACCAGTAGACGTCGCCGTCGTGATAGTCGAAGACGTATTGGTGCGTCATCGACGTATAGACCGAGTAGCCGCCGGTCGTGTGCAGCACGCCTTTCGGTTTGCCGGTCGAGCCGGACGTATAAAGAATGAACAGCGGATCTTCCGCGTTCATTTCCTCGCACGGGCAGTCGGCGGAAACGGTTTTCGCGACATCGTCATAGAACACGTCGCGGCCCGATTTCATGTCTACCGCCGCGTTGGTGCGCTTCACCACGATCACGGACGAGACGCCGCCGGCCTTGTCGCAGGCGGCGTCGGTGTTGGCTTTGAGCGGAATCTTGCGCCCGCCACGAATGCCTTCATCAGAGGTAATGACGATGTTCGATGTGCAGTCCTCGATGCGGCCCGCGAGGCTATCCGGCGAAAAGCCGCCGAACACGACCGAATGGATCGCGCCGATGCGCGCGCAGGCGAGCATGGCGTAAGCCGCTTCGGGAATCATCGGCATGTAGATCGTGATGCGGTCGCCTTTCTTGGCGCCCTGCTTTTTCAATACGTTTGCCCAGCGGCAGACTTCGGCGTGCAGCTCTTTGTAGGTGATCTTCTTGTCGTCGGTCGGCTCGTCGCCTTCCCAGATGATCGCAACCTGATCGCCGCGCTTTTCGAGATGGCGGTCGACGCAATTGTAGGAAATGTTGGTCTTGCCGTCCTCGAACCACTTGATCGAGACATCGGGGTATTCGAACGAGGTGTTCTTGACCTTGGTGAAGGGCTTGATCCAGTCGATGCGCTTCTTCGCTTCCTCGCCCCAGAATTTCTCAGGGTCCTTGATCGAGGCGGCGTACATCTCTTTGTATTTGGCCTCATCCAGCCAGGCGCGTTTCTTCCATTCCGGTGAAACGGCATACATCTTGGCGTCGGACATCAATTCCTCCCTTAATCCCCACGCGAGCGGGCTTAAAGCCCGTCTCCTGTTGTTTGGAGCATGATCTTTTCCGAAAACCGGTATCCACTTTTCGGGATCATGCTCTGGTTGGCCGCATTATGCGCCGGGCGGAACCGGCGCTTCAAGGCGCGCGGGTTCCGACTTTGGTCGGCGGTCTGCTGAAAAGCCCGCGGATCGGCTAGAGTTCGGGGCGTCAGCAGGGGTCGTTTCCATGCATTTCAAGTCTTGGTTTTTTGCCGCCGTTCTCAGCGTATTTGCCGCCATTCCCGCGCAATCGCAGCAGTCTTCACCGGAGGCGGTCGCGGCCGCCAAAGCGCTTCTGGTGACCATGCGCGCGGCCGATCAGTTCAAGGCGATCCTGCCGCTTCTTATGCAGCAGCTAAAGCCCGCGATTGCGCAGGGACGTCCCGAAGTTGCCGCTGAATACGACAAACTCGTACCGATCATGATCGTCCGCGCCACGGGTAAACTGGACAAGCTGGTGGCTGCGACTGCCGAGCTATACGCCATGCATTTCTCCGCCGCCGAGCTTCGCGAACTCGCGAAATTCTACGAGACCGCCGCCGGAAAGAAATTTCTCGAAAAATGCCTGAAATCACGCGGCAAAGCCTCATGATCGGAAACAGGATCGGCCAGGAAGTAGCGCTCGAATTGCAGCAGGAAATGACGAACGAGCTGCGCAACCGCGGCCACAAGCTCTAGCCAAGCGTCCACACTTTGGTGCGCTTGATCTCCGCGTCTTCCAGATCGCGGAGCACCGGCACTTCGTATTCGGCAAGCATGATCATGCAGTCTTTGGGCAGATACGAACGGCCGGGATCGCCGACCAGCACATTTGCTCCTTGCGCCTTCATGCGCCGGAGGAATGAAAGCGCGCGGGCCGCCGTGTCGCGCTCGTAAAAGATGTCGCCGGCGAGCACGGTGCCGAACGGTTCGAGCGCGGTTTGCGGATCGAGCCGGTCGATGGTTTCCATATCCAGCACGACGCCGTTCGCTTCCGTGTTCAGCTTCATGGCCGGCATTGCGAACCGATCGATGTCGTTTGCTACGACATGCGAAGCGCCCGCTTTGCTCGCGGCGATCGCGACCAGCCCGGAGCCGCTCGCCAGATCGAGCACGCGCTTGCCGCGCACGCGTTCGGGATGATCGAGGATATAGCGCGCGAGTGCCTGACCGCCGGCCCAGGCAAAGGCCCAGAACGGCGGCGGCAATCCCATCTCGCCGAGTTCTTCTTCGGTCTTCTGCCAGAGCGGGACCGCTTCGTCGGCAACAAAGAGCGAAATTTCCGGAACGTGCGGGACCGGACGAAGGCGCGTATTGCCGCGAATGAAATCTTCCGCGTTCGAAAGCTTCAGGCTTTCACGCCGCCCATCTTGCAGACCGCTTTCCATTCGGCGTCGGTAACAGGCTGCACGGACAAGCGCGAGAGTTTTATCAGCGCCATGTTCTTGAGTTGCGCGGTTACTTTAACCTGCGCAAGCGTGACCGGCGTTCTCAGCGGTTCTTTCGCTTTCACATCGACCGCGACGAACTTTTCGGTCTTGTCGGTCGGATCGAGGTAATGCTCTTTGATGACTTCGGCGATGCCGACGATCTCTTTGCCCTCATTGGAATGATAGAAGAAGCAAAGCTCGCCCTTCTTCATGCGCATCAGATTGAGCTTGGCTGCGTGGTTGCGGACGCCGGTCCAGGCCGTGCCCTTCGCGCCCGCCTTCACCTGCTCGTCCCACGACCAGGTATCGGGCTCGCTCTTGATCAACCAGTACGCCATCGCCTTTTTCCTAAGGTCTGATTTCCACCGTGGTGTTCAGATCGACGAGACGCCAGATTTCCTCGATCTCGCTATTCGTTACCGCAATACAGCCGTCGGTCCAATCTCGCAGGAGATGATATGAACCGATCCAGCCCAGCCCGTTTCGCAAGCCGTGGATCATGATGTCGCCGCCGGCGGATATATTGCGCGCTTGTGCTTTGGTCTGGTCAGCGGCGTCCGGATAAGAAATGCGCAGCGACAAGTGATAGCTGCTGCGTCTGTTCTTGAAGTCGATGAAGTAATTTCCTTCCGGCGTTCGCCCGTCTCCTTCCTGTGTCTTGTGTCCGACAGGATCGCGGCCGAGCGAAGCTTGATAGGATTTCAGAACGTAGCCTTCGCGCAGGAGCGTCAGGCGGCGTTCCGACTTCTCGATCAGGATTTTATCCGCGCGCTCGTCCACAGGCGCCAGCGCGGGAAGGGTGCGCGATAATTTCAGGAAATCGGCGCCGATCACCAGCACGCTTGTGCTGACAGCGAGCAGAACGACGAAACAGAGATAGATGCGAGCGCGTTTCATCCACGGCTGACTAGCTCCGTCAGCCGCCAGACGCCAATCAACTCGGCGTGCCGATGACCCAGCGCCAGGGGCGCACTTCGACCTTTATGAACAGGCTGGCTTTCTTATACGGGTCTTCGGCGAGGACCGCGTCGGCGGCTGCGCGGTTCGGTACATCGAGGATCAGCATGGAGCCGATCATGGTTTCTCCGTCGTCGTCCAAAAGCGGGCCGCAGGTGCGAATGGTCTTGGTATGCTTGCGAAGATAATCGAGATGGGCGGCGCGATTGGAGAGCCGCAATTCAAGGCTATTCGGCTTATCAAGACAGATCGCAACAAAATGCATTTGAAATAAAACCTCGCAGGGCGAAGGGCCCTCATTATTACCCTAAATAATTCGCCAGCGCGTTAACGAAGCGCCAGCTTCAATCTTCCTGCCGCAGTGGGCGAGAAAGCAGCCCGGCAATCGCCGCGTCGACGTTCATCTTGCCGGAAAGAACCGCAGCGATGGCTTCCGCGATTGGCATTTCCACGTTCATCGCCCGCGCCGCCTCGACCAGAACGGGGGCGGTATGAACACCTTCGGTCAACTTCTTTCCGTGAACGTTAACGGAACCGTGATCGCCCAGTAAAACGCCGAATGCGTAATTGCGCGATTGTGGAGAAGAACAGGTCAGAATCAGGTCGCCGAGGCCTGAGAGGCCGGTGAGCGTTTCAGGTTTCGCCCCGTGCGCACGCGCAAAGCGCACGAGCTCCGCGAAGCCGCGTGTCGTCAGCGCGGCTTGGGCGCTCGCGCCGAGTTTTCTACCCGCGACAATGCCTGCGGCAATGGCGAGTACGTTTTTCGCGGCGCCGCCGATTTCTACGCCCCGCACGTCGTTCGAGTGATAGAGGCGGAACGTTTTTGAACTGAGTGCATTCGCAAGATCCAGCGCGAGCGTTTCATCGCGCGCCGCGAGCGTGACCGCGGTCGGCAGACCGGCAGCGACATCTGCCGCGAAGCTGGGTCCCGACAGAATTGCGGGCCGGGCACCGGGCAGAACTTCCTCGATGACCTCGGTGACAAATTTCTTGGAGCCGATCTCGATGCCTTTCGCGCAGGCGATTGCCGGCGTACCGCTGCGTAATACAGGCGCGAGCAGTGTTGCGGTTTCGCGTAACGACTGCGTCGGCGTCACCAGCAGGATCGCGTCCGTGCCGGCGACGCGCGAAAGATCGGTGGTCGGCGTTACCTTGTCGTCGAGTTTAATGCCCGGAAGATATTTGTCGTTGCTGCGCGATCTGTTCAGCGCGTCGATCAGCGCGGGGTCGCGGCCGTGCAGCACGACGTCACGGCCCGCTTTTGCCGCCGCGTTGGCAAGGGCGGTACCCCATGCGCCCGCGCCGATGACGCCGATACGCTTCATGCCGTCTGCTTTTCTTCCGCTAGCGGCCAGCGTGCTTTGGGTGCGAAGTCGAGGGTGTCTTCCATGCCGCGGGCAAGGCGTTCGGCGGCGGCCCATGCGATCATCGCGCCATTGTCCGTGCAAAGCGCCTGCGGTGGAATGATCAGCGGCGTATCCAGCCGCGCAGTTTCAGACTCGAGCACTTCGCGGATTGCCTGGTTGGCGGCGACGCCACCGGCGACGACGAATGCAGTCGGCTTGTTAATCGTGTCACGCAACATCCTGAGCGCCACGCGGGTGCGGTCGGCAATCACGTCGAGCACGGCGGCCTGAAAGCTCGCGCAGAGATCGTTGACGTCCTGCTCCGAAAGTGGCGCGATCGCTTCTGCTTCGATACGGAGCGCGGTCTTCAGTCCGGAGAGGGAGAAATCCGGCTCGGGGCGGCCGAACATGGGGCGCGGCAATTCGAAACGCTCCGGGTCGCCTTGGCGTGCGTGCGCTTCGACCGCGGGCCCGCCGGGATAACCAAGGCCCAGCATTTTGCCGGCCTTGTCGAAAGCTTCGCCGATCGCGTCATCCACGGTGCCGCCGATCTTCCGGTAGCGGCCGATATCTTCCACGAGCACGAGCTGGGTGTGACCGCCAGACGCGAGCAGCAAGAGATAGGGAAAGTCGACCCGTCCGACCAGCCGCACGCTCAACGCATGGGCTTCGAGATGATTGACCGCGACGAATTTTTTCTTGGTCGCGAGTGCAATGGCCTTGGCCTGTGTCAGGCCTACAATGACGCCGCCGATCAGGCCGGGGCCGGCGGCAGCGGCAATGGCATCGCAATCCGACAGCCGCGTCCGCGCGGCGGTCAGCGCCTCGCCGATGACCTGGTCGAGCACGTCGACATGGGCGCGCGCCGCGATCTCCGGAACCACGCCGCCGAATTCCTTGTGCTCGGCGATCTGCGAATAGACGACGTTGGAGCGGATATCGCTGAATCCGTCCACGCCGCGATAGACGACAGCGGCCGCGGTTTCATCGCAGGTGGTTTCGATGCCAAGGACAAGCATGAGGCGGCAAATAGCAGGATTTCGTGAGCCCGCCCATAGTGCTATTCCGCTCGGTAAAGAAGCGAGAAAGCAGCAGCGATGACAAAGCTCCGGATCGGAACGCGCGGCAGCCCGCTGGCATTGGCGCAGGCGACAGCGGTGCGCGCTGCGCTCGGCAAGGCCCACCGCATCGCTGCCGATGACATCGAGATCGTGGCGCTGAAGACGACCGGCGACATGGAGCGCGAGCGCTCGTTCGCGGAGTCGGGCGGCAAAGGCATCTTCACCAAAGAGATCGACGAGGCGCTGTTGTCGGGGCAGGTGGATCTTGCCGTGCATTCGGCCAAAGACGTGCAGACGATTTTGCCGGAGGGGCTCGTGATCGCGGCGGCGCCGCCACGCGCCGATCCGCGCGACGCATTCCTGAGCACAAAGGCAAAGTCGCTGGAAACGCTACCGCGCGGCGCGAAACTCGGCACGGCTTCCGTGCGGCGGCAGGCGCTCGCGCTCCGGCTTCGTCCCGATCTGCAAATCTCCCTGCTGCGCGGCAACGTGCAGACGCGCATGGACAAGATGAAAGCGGGCGAGTGCGATGCCACCATCCTCGCTTACGCGGGATTGCAGCGGCTCGGGCTGACTGCCCATGCGACGCAAGTACTCGACCCGATGCGGTATCCGCCTGCGGTGGCACAAGGCATCATCGCGATCGAAGCACGAAGCGATGACCGGAAAACGAAAGCACTGCTTTCAGCGATCACGCATGCGGAAAGCTTCGCGGCGCTCGTCACCGAGCGCGCATTTTTGCTGGCGCTGGATGGTTCCTGCCGCGCGCCGATCGCGGGTCACGCCAAGATCGAGCGCGGGCGGCTGCGTTTTGTCGGCCTCGTCATTACGCCGACCGGCCGCGACTTTGCCGGCGTTTCGCACGAGGGCAATATACGCGACGCGGAACGGATCGGCAGGGAAGCGGGCGAGTATCTTTTAGCGCGCGCGCCGGCCGGCGCGCTCACCGGGTAAGCGAAAATGCGCGTGCTCGTCACACGCCCGCGTCTGGACGCCGCGCGCACGGCTTCAAGATTAGCGGCGCTTGGACATCGCACGATCATCGACCCGGTCATCGAAATCGAGGCGCTGCCATTCGAAGTGGATGCCGCGGGCATTTCCGCGATCGCATTCACGAGTTCAAACGCGGTGCGGATCGCTGCCGCGCTGGATCATTTGAAGAATATTCCGGTCTTCGCCGTCGGCACGCGCACAGCGGAAGTCGCAATCGAAGCGGGTTTCCGGAATGTGGGTGCCGGTGCGGGCGAAGTGAATGCGCTCGGCGAATTGATGGCGGCCGAGCTTCCGAAAGGCGCGCGGGTTTTGCATCTTGCTGGCGAAAATCTCGCGGGCGATCTTGCGGGTCGTCTCGCGCGCAGCGGAATCAAAGTAGAAACACGGGTCGTCTACCGCGCGCGAATGGCTACGCGCCTGAAACCGGAAACCGTCAGTGCCTTCCGCGAAGGCCGGATCGATGTTGTGCTGCATTACTCCGAACGGAGTGCCGCCGCGTTCGTGCGTCTCGCCGATTCCGCAGGAGTCGGTGGCGATATAGGAAAGACACGGCATCTGTGCTTTTCTTCCGCCGTGGCAATACCCCTTAAATTGTTCGGGGTACATTCCGAGATCGCGTCCGCGCCGGAAGAAACCGCGCTTCTGGAATTGCTCGGACCGTAATTGGACAAGACGCGAGCCAGCGAGGAGAATTCAGTAATCCGGTTCCGACATTCGTATTGAATAGGGACAAACTTGATTTACGAATGTCAGAATCAAAGGATCACTAAGAACTAAGATTGCCCGCGTCCTTTCGCATTCGACGTTTGCTCGGAAGGTGCCGTAAAGTGAGGCAAACGTCGGATACGGGACGCTGGTTATGAGCGAATCTGATCGCGAGCAGGAAAGCGGGCCGAATCCGCGGCCGAAGCGGCAACCGCCGGTCATCGACGCGCAAGCCAAGGACGTGACGCCGCCGGAGCCCGAGACCAAAGCAACGGATGAGGGCGATGCTGCCGAGCCGATGCAGAACGATATGAAGAAGGTTGAATGGCGCGCGATGCTGCCGGCGCTAGCCGTCGCAGGGGTGTGCGGTGTTGCCGCAGGGTTGTTCGGGTCGTGGCTGTTTTCATCCGGTGCGCCGCAAGGCGCGGAGTCTTCGGCCATCAATAATACGATCGCACAGCTATCCTCGCGCCTGACGCAGCAGGAAACCAAAACGCCGCCGGTTATCGATCTTGCGCCGCTTACGGAGCGCAGCGCGAAGCTGGAAACGGCGGCCGGCGAACTGCGCGGCGAAATCGCACAAGTCAGAAAGCTCGTGGAAGCACAGGCCAAAGCGCCGAGCGCGGCGGAATTGAATGCAGTCAACCGGCGCCTTGCGCAGGTCGAAGAAAAAGTCGGTACGCTTGCCGCAGCACCAAAGCCCGAGCCTAAAAACGAGACGCAGCCGGTGGAAGTGGTGGTGCTCGGTGCGCTGCGCGATGCGGTTGCCGCGGGGACTCCCTTTGCCAGCGAGTTGAGCGCGGTGCGCGGCATTTTGAAAGAGCGCGCCGCTTCGCTTGCGCCACTCGACAAGTTTTCGAAAGCAGGCTTGCCGACGGTCGCGGCACTTTCAAACCGTTTCGAGCCGCTGGCAGCCAAGCTCGCGAATCCACAGCCGCCGATGAAAGACAGCGGCGTCTTCACGCGGCTCTGGAACAACGCGGGCAAGCTGGTCGAAGTGCGCCCGGTTGGCGAGCCGCAAGGTTCAGACGCAGGCGCGGTTGTTGCGCGCATGGAAAGCAAGCTCGCGCGTGGCGATCTCGCCGGAGCGCTTGATGAAGCCAAAGCGTTGCCGCCGTCGTCGCGAGAGCTTGCAAAAGATTGGTTTGAAGCGGCCGAACAGCGCCGCGCCGCGGATGCCGCGATTAGGGGTCTGATCAGTGCGGCGCTGGCCGCGATTTCCGCGGAGCGCCCGAAGCAGTGATACGCATAGTTTTCTTTCTGCTCGGCGTCACCGCGCTCGCTTTGGGCACAATGTGGATCGTCGAGCGTCCCGGCGAGATCGTACTGACCTGGCAGGGCTGGCGCATTGCGACGAGCTTCACGGTTGCGCTGGTTGCGCTGGCTGCGCTGCTCGTGGCGACGATTTTCGTCTGGTCGATTTTCCGCTTCTTCGCGATGGCGCCCGGCAACATGTCGGTGTTCCTCCGCGCGCGCCGGGAAGAGCGTGGCTGGCGTGCGCTTTCACGCGGCATGATCGCGGTCGGGGCCGGCAATCTTCAACTCGCGCGCAATTCGGCGAATGAAGCGCAAAAAATCCTCGGCAGCGAGCCGCTTGCGATGCTGCTCGCGGCGCAGACGGCGCAGCTCGACGGCGATGCGCCGCGCGCGGAAGCGGAGTTCCGCGCGATGCTGGCGCAGCCGGAAACGCGGCTTCTCGGGTTGCGCGGGCTCTATCTCGAAGCCCGGCGGCGCGATGATTTTCACGCGGCACAGGATGCGGCGGAAGAGGCGTCGAAATCCGACGCCAGCATTCTGTGGGCGTCTGAAGCGCTTCTGGAATTTCAAAGCATTCGCGGCGAGTGGGACGAGGCGCTGGCGACGGTCGAGCGCGAATATAAAGCCGGCACGATCGATAAATCGGCGATGAGACGGCGCCGCGCGGTGCTGCTGACCGCGCAGGGCCTTGTCAGCGAACATAGCGACGCCGAGAAGGCGCTGGTGCTCGCGCGCGAAGCGGCGAAGCTTGCGCCGTCTCTCGTTCCGGCGGCTTCGCTCGCCGGAAGGCTCGAGGCAAAAAGCGGTTCGCTTCGCCGCGCGCAGCGCGTGATCGAGAAGGCGTGGGCCATCGCGCCGCATCCTGAACTCGCGGAATCCTATGGCGGCCTGCGTTTGCAGGATTCGGCAAAGGAACGTCTCGCGCGCATCGAGGCGCTCGCGCAGAAAAACCCCGATCATCCGGAGGCCGCGATCGCGATCGCGCGGGCCGCGATCGAAGCACGGGATTTTTTAGCGGCGCGTGAAGCGCTGCAGCCGTTTGCTGCGAACCCGACGCAAGCCATGTGTCTGATGATGGCCGAGATCGAAGCGCTCGAGCACGGCGATCACGGTAAGGCGCGCGAGTGGACCGTGCGCGCGGTGCGGGCGCAGCGCGATCTGGCGTGGGTCGCGGATGGATATATCTCCGAGCGCTGGCTTCCGGCTTCGCCGCTCAGCGGAAGGCTGGATGCGTTCGAATGGAAAGAGCCGCCGGTCGCGCCGGCCGGGCCAATTCTCGAACATGTCGTCGAGCAGGGCTTTGCGGAGCCGGCGCCTGCGCCCGCTCCCGTTCAGGCGATCGCGCCTTCGGTGGCGGCCAAACCCTCCGAGGACATTCTTCTGGTCCCGGAGGATGCGCGCCCACGTGCGCAGCCGAAGCGCCCCGCGATTGCGCCAGTTATCGCCGAGCCGCCGCTGCCGGACGATCCGGGTCCGGATCCAGAGCGCGATGAGGACGCAGAGGCCTCGAAATCGGTGCTGCGCGGGTGGTTTAATCGTCCTGCTTGAAATGACCGGCCCCTGCCGCTATCAGGTCGCCGTCCAGGGTAAGCCGCAATAGCTCAGCTGGTAGAGCACGTCATTCGTAATGACGGGGTCACAGGTTCGAATCCTGTTTGCGGCACCACTTCTCCTCCGCGCTATTTTCT
Organism: Hyphomicrobiales bacterium; assembly: GCA_016713235.1. Lineage (GTDB taxonomy): Bacteria > Pseudomonadota > Alphaproteobacteria > Rhizobiales > Xanthobacteraceae. The sequence continues at coordinate 793,826 of JADJPN010000001.1, forward strand.
TCCGCGCTATTTCTTTTTCCGCTTCGTGGCCTTGGGTGCTGCGTATTTCTCCCAGTCGTGCTCCAGCATCCGCAGCCGGCTCGTGACGGAAAGCAGAAACGCGCTCGACCAGCCGATCAGGATCAGCCCGGTGACGCCTTCAAAGGCGCCGAATATGCGCCACCGCGGTCCGAGCACGATGTCGCCGAAACCAAGCGTCGAATAGGATACGGCGGAGAAATAGACCGCAGTTTGAAGGTCCGGCAGGGCTACGAAAATGACGTAGGCGAAAGCATAGAGCCAGATCTCGATGCCGTGGACGATGAAGACGCCCAAGGTCACAACGACGATCAACCCGAGCTGGCGAACAATATCCTGCCTGCTCCCAGCCGGTGCCGCCCGGTCCGCATTCTGGCGCAGTAAATGCAGAAGCGTGAGGATTCCCGCGAGGTGAACGCAGACAGCGACGCACGTCATCGCGCCGCCGAGAAAAAGAGCCAAAAGCATCAGAGACCTTTCGAAGCCGCGCTTCCGGTATGAAAACGGCTCATGGTATTGTGCCTTACGCCGACTTCCAATGGACCGGGCTTTTCATGCTTCAATCTCTCGCCGACCTGATCGCGGCAGTCTCCGGAAACGACGAGGCTGGAAAAAAATTCGACGACAACGATTATCGCCTGTCGGCGGCGGCGTTGCTGGTTCATGTCGCGGCTTCCGATGATAGTTTCGACGAGGCCGAGCGCGGCGTGCTGCATGACGCGCTGACGCAGCGCTTCGACGTCGGGGCGGATGCCGCCAGCGCGATGATCGAAGCGGCGGTGACGGCGGATCGCGAGGCGATCGACCTTTACCAGTTCACAAGTATGGTCAATCGTGCGCTCGACGACGACGGCAAGAAGAAGCTCGTCGAGATGCTGTTTCTGATCGGCTATGCCGACGGCAAGCTCACCGAATTCGAGAACAATATCGTGTGGCGCGCGTCGGAGCTTTTGCATGTTTCCACGCAGGACCGCACGGAAATCCGCCGTCGGGTCCGTGCCGGAATCGGAGATCGCGCATGAACAATGTCACAGTGATCACCGGTGCATCGGGCGGCATCGGCGAGGAACTCGCCTATTGCGCGGCGAAAGCCGGACGCAAACTCGTGCTGGTCGCGCGTTCGGCGGACAAGATGAAAGCGGTCGCGGACAAGATCGTCGCGCTCGGCGCGCCGGCCCCGGAAATCGTCGCACTCGATCTGGGTAATCCTGCATCCGGCGAAGCGCTCGCCAATACGCTTAAGCAAAAGAACCTCAAGGTTTTCGAGCTGATCAACAATGCAGGTTATGGGCTCGCAGGGCGGTTCGAGGAGCTGGATGCCGCCGACCAGATCGGCATGGTCGATCTCAATGTGCGCGTGTTGACCGATCTCACGCGGCGTTTCCTGCCGGAAATCATCGAAGCAAAGGGCGGCGTGATGAACGTCGCGTCGACCGCGGCGTTCCAGCCGGGGCCGAACATGGCGGTCTACTACGCGAGCAAGGCCTATGTGCTCTCGTTCTCGGAGGCGATCTGGTACGAGCTCAAGGGCCGCGTACGCGTGACGTGCCTTTGTCCCGGTCCGGTTCCGACCGGATTTTCGGGTCGTGCGAACAAGGGCCAGGATTTGCGGCTCATGAAACTCTCCATGACATCCGCGGATTTCGTCGCCTCGCGCGGCTGGGAGCGCTTCCAGCGCGGACAGCGGGTCGTCGTGCCTGGCGTGCTCAACGAGATTTCGACAACGCTCGCGCCGCTGACGCCCAGGGCTCTGACGCTGTCGCTTGCTTCGCGGCTGTCGCGTTAGGGCCGCCATGCCGCTTCGGCCGTTGAACTGCGCGCCGCGTCGTGCGACCAAATAGACGCGTGACGAAGATGGCAAAAAAGATTCTCACGATCCTGCAGCAGGAGCGCTCCACCCCCGGCAGGGTCGGACGATTGCTGGTCGAGCGCGGTTTCACGCTCGACATCCGCAAACCCTGTCTTGGCGACGAATTGCCCGCCACGATGGAAGACCATGTCGGCGCCATGATCTTCGGCGGGCCGATGTCGGCGAACGACGATCACGACGGCATCAAGCGCGAAATCGAATGGTGCGAAGTGCCGCTGAAGGAAGACAAGCCGTTCCTCGGCATCTGTCTCGGCGCGCAGATGATGGCCAAGCAACTCGGCGCCAAGGTCGATTCTCACGAGAAGGGTCTCACCGAGATCGGCTATTACCCGTTGCGTGCAACCGAGGAAGGCAGAGCCATGCTCGAATGGCCGGACCATACCTATAAGTGGCACAGCGAGGGCTTTTCGCTGCCCTCGGGCGCGGTGCGGCTGGCGGCAAGCGACGCCTTCGAGAATCAGGCGTTCCGCTTCGGACGAGCGGCGTATGGCGTGCAATTTCATCCCGAAGTGACGCACCTGATGATGTGCCGCTGGACCACGATCGCAGCACACCGGCTGGAGCTTCCCGGCGCAAAAAGCCGAACCGAACATTTCGACGGACGCTATCAGCACGACGCTAAAGTGCGGGTCTGGCTCGACCGCTTTCTCGATCATTGGACCGGGCTGATGAATTTGCCGGGCGAAAATTCGCAAAATGCGAAAAGCGCCGCAAAATGCGAAAGCCCGCGCTGATCGCGGGGCGAACTCTTCTCAATCTATTGAATCGGATTTTCGTGGCGTACCGCATCTGGTGCGAGCGTGACGCGTAATCACTTGGCAAGGCTGTTGCTGAAGGAATGCCAGCCGGCATCAGGTAATGCGTCGCCGGTTCATCGTGTACCTAGGGGACGGTGGCTAAGACCCCAGCCGCCGTCCCTCTCTCACTTGAGGTCTGCGTTACGGACCTGCTGCAGCTGCACGAGGATTGCCGCCGATAGAATGGCGGCTGCACCCAACGCGCCGAGATACGTTAAGCCTTCGTTAAAAACGAGCCAGGCGCCGAAGGCCGCGAACAGCGTCTCCGTCATGATGATGATCGCCGCTTCGGACGGCGATGTTGCCCGCAGCGCGAAGGTGAGAATCGTAAAGCTTATCGCGGTCGAAAGCAGGCCGACATAAAGAATGTTGGGAACTGCCGCACGCAATCCATCGAACGTGACGGTCTCGAATAAAAGCGCGCCCGCGAGCGCGGTTACACCGACCACCGCGAATTGAATCACCGAAAATAATATCGAGCGGCCCATCGGCGCGGCGATGCCGACGATCACCATGTGAAGCGCCCAGAACGCAGCGGACAACGCGACGAGTCCATCGCCAATCCCGAAGCCCGTAAGCGTACCGCCGCCGCCGAGCAGCCAGGTGCCGACAAAGGAGAGCGCGACCGCGAGCCAGATCGGCGCCGCGATCGGATCGCGCATCAAGGCAAAGCTGATGAAGGGCGTGATCACCACATAAAGCGCGGTGAGAAAAGCGGTGTTGGTGACGGAAGCCGTAATCAACCCCGCCTGTTGCAGCACCGCGGCGGTAACGAAGGCGAGCCCCGCGAAGATTCCCGTCCGCAGATAATTGCCGGCGATCGGGATCGTGGAGCGCCGGTGCTCGACATAGGCGAGGGGCGCCAGCACCAGCGCGGCGAGCAGCGCGCGCGAGCCCACGAAGGTGAAAGGACCGATGTGGTCCATCGCCGACTTCTGAAACAGGAAGGCGAAACCCCAGATCGCGGCGCAGGCGAGAAGCAGCAGATCGGCGCGGATACGGGTCATCAGGCGTATTTATAGAGGACCGCTGGTGGAGCCGAGGGGAGTTGAACCCCTGACCTCTGCAGTGCGATTGCAGCGCTCTCCCAACTGAGCTACGGCCCCGGTCCGGCGAGGCGGCATCTAGGGCGGGCCTCCGAAGGGTGTCAAGAACCGCGTTAAGGACGCGGGTTCCTGCATCTTCCTTTCGTCGCCCGGCACGGCTATCTAGTCCCCGGATTTCGAGGGGGAGCTTCCCGAATGAACCCGTTTCTCTGGCTTCTGGACACCGTCATCACGCTCTACATCTGGGTGCTGATTGCGTCCGCCGTGCTTTCCTGGCTCGTCGCCTTCAACGTGGTGAACCCCTATAACAATGTGGTTCGCGCCATCTCCGGCGCGCTCTATCAATTGACCGAGCCGCTGCTGCGGCCGATTCGAAACGTGCTGCCCAATCTCGGCGGCCTCGATATTTCGCCGGTCATCCTGATCCTGATCTTGATGTTCGTTCGCCAGACCGTGTTCTGGCTGTTCACGCGCTGAGCACGATCGCAGCGCACATGACGCGCCTCCTTGGCGCGCGGTGGCAGGCGGTGTTCTTCTCGATCTGCGCGTTACGCCGAGGAGCGGGCGCGATGCCGTCGAAGGAATCGAGCGCTTGGCGAGTGGGCAACCGGTTCTGAAATTGCGCGTGCGGGCGCTGCCCGCCGATGGCGAGGCGAACGCCGCGGTGATTGCGCTGGTCGCGAAATCGCTGAAATTGCAGAAGTCGAACGTATCGCTTGAACGCGGCAGCGCTTCGCGTGTTAAAACGCTGCGGCTTGCTGGAGACGCGAACGCGATTTCTTCAGCGCTGGAAAAAATCACACGAGAGCAAACGTGAGCGCAAAGATTCTCGACGGCAAGACGATTGCGGATGCGCTGCGCGGACAAGTGGCGCAGGAGGCTGCGAAGATTTCCGCGAAACTGGGGCGCAAGCCGGGGCTGGCCGCCGTGCTGGTCGGCGAAGATCCGGCAAGCCAGGCCTATGTAAAGAGCAAGGCAAAAGCCACGAACGAAGCCGGCATGGTTTCGTTCGAGCATCGACTGCCGGGAAGCGCTTCCGAGCAGGATTTGCTGGCGCTGATCGCGAAGCTGAATGCCGATAACGCAGTAGACGGCATTCTGGTCCAGCTTCCGTTGCCGAAGCAGATCGATACCGCGCGCGTGATCGAGGCGGTCGATCCCGCCAAGGACGTCGACGGCTTTCATCCGCTGAATGCAGGAAAACTTGCGACGGGATTGCCTTCGCTCGTTCCCGGCACGCCCTTGGGCTGCATCATCATGGCAAAGAAGGCGCACGGCTCGCTCGCCGGTCTCGATGCCGTCGTGGTCGGGCGCTCGAACATCGTCGGCAAGCCGCTCGCGCAGCTCCTGATCGCGGAAAGCGCGACGGTGACGGTCGCGCATTCGAAGACGAAAGACTTGAAAGAAGTCTGCCGCCGCGCGGATCTTTTGTGTGTCGCGATCGGTAAACCGGAATTCGTCAAGGCCGATTGGATCAAGCCGGGCGCGACGGTGATCGATGTCGGCATCAATCGCGTGCAGGGCGCGGACGGGAAGAACAAACTCGTCGGCGATGTCGCTTACGAAGAAGCGCTGGGCGTAGCGGGATGGATCACGCCGGTGCCGGGCGGCGTCGGCCGCATGACGGTTGCGTGCTTGCTCGTGAATACGTTGCGCGCGGCGGCGGCGCGGGCGGGCTTGGAAGCGCCTGCGCTTTAACGCGCCCAGCCGAACGCGACTTTATCGAGCACCTTGTTGCCGAAGCGCTCAGTCGAGCGCGCGATCGGCTTGCCGCCGAGCGAGCGATAGAAATTCATCGCCGGTTCGTTATCGGAAAGCGCCCACACCACGAGGCTGGACTGGCCCGACTGGATCAGATCGCGCTTGGCGGTGGTGAAGAGGCGGCTGCCGAACCCGAGACCCTGATATTCGGGCTTCAGGTACAGCTCATAGACTTCGCCGGTGTAAGGCAGGCTTTTCGCGCGGTTGCGGCCATAGTTCGCGTAGCCCGCGACCTCGTCGCCGAAGTTCAAAAGCACGATCCGGGAGCCGCGCCGGATTGCCGCATCCCACCAGGAAGGCCCACGGCGCTGCACGAGCTTCTCGAGCTCCGGCCCCGGAATCATGCCCCGGTAGGCGGACGTCCACGCTTCGTCATGCGTTTCCGCCAGCGCTACCGCATCTTCGGAGCGCGCGCGGCGAAGTTCGATCAGGACCGTGCTCATGGCCCCAATCGAAACAGGGTGAGGCCCCCGTTTCAAGCGTTTCGTTAATGAGAGGTTAACTTATCCGCTAAAGCGCGGCGGATTGGCCACACTCAGGCGGCTACCTGTCCCAAAATGAATCAGGCGGCGTTATCGGCCTCGCGCTTGCGCTCTTCGCGTTTGCGATCGTTCGGGTCGAGCATGATCTTGCGGAGCCGAATCGATTTCGGCGTGATCTCGACGAGTTCATCCTCACCGATATAAGCGAGCGCCTTTTCCAGCGTCATGCTGATCGGCGGCGTGAGGCGCACCGCTTCGTCCTTCGACTGCGTGCGGATGTTGGTGAGCTTCTTGCCCTTCAGCACGTTCACTTCGAGATCGTTGTCGCGCGTGTGCTCGCCGACGATCATGCCGCGATACACTTTCCAGCCCGGCTCGATCATCATCGGACCGCGGTCTTCCAGATTCCAGAGTGCGTAAGCGACCGCTTCGCCCTGATCGTTCGAGATCAGAACACCGTTGCGGCGGCCCGCGATGTCGCCCTTGTACGGCGCGTAAGCATGGAAGATGCGGTTGAGCACGGCGGTGCCGCGCGTGTCGGTGAGCAATTCGTTCTGATAGCCGAGCAGGCCGCGCGTCGGCACGTGAAACACGAGACGAAGCCGATTGCCACCGGAAGGACGCATATCCATCAAGTCGCCGCGGCGCTCGGAGAGCTTCTGCACGACGACGCCGGAGTGCTCCTCGTCAACGTCGATCACGACCTCTTCGATCGGCTCCATCGTTTCGCCGGTCGCTTCATCTTTCGACAGCACGACTCTTGGGCGTGCAACGGAAAGTTCGAATCCTTCGCGGCGCATGGTTTCGATGAGAATGCCGAGCTGCAATTCGCCACGGCCCGCGACTTCATAAGAATCCTTGCCGGTGCTTTCCGCGATTTTCAGCGCGATATTGCCCTCGGCTTCGCGGAACAGGCGGTCGCGGATCATGCGGCTCGTGACCTTGTCGCCCTCGGTGCCGGCGAGCGGCGAGTCATTGACGCGGAAGGTCATGGCCAGCGTCGGCGGATCGATCGGCTGCGCCGCGATCGCTTCGGTCACTTCCGGCGCGCAAATGGTGTCGGCGACGTTCGCCTGCGTGAGGCCCGCGATGGCGACGATATCGCCTGCGCTGGCTTCATCGACCGGTTGCCGCTCAAGGCCACGGAACGCGAGCACCTTGGTGATGCGGCCGTTCTCGAGCACCTTGCCGTCGCGCGAAAGCACTTTCACGGTCTGGTTTGGTTTCACGGTGCCGGCCGTGATGCGGCCGGTGAGAATGCGGCCCAGATAGGGGTTCGCTTCGAGAATGGTGGCCAACATCTTGAACTCGCCGGCTTCCACTTTCGGCTCCGGCACATGCTTCACGACCAGCTCGAACAGCGGCGTCATCGAATCTTTGGGGCCTTCGAGCGACGGCGCCATCCAGCCTTCCTTGGCCGAGCCGTAAAGGATCGGGAAGTCGAGCTGTTCTTCGGTCGCGTCCAGCGCCGCGAACAGATCAAAAACTTCGCCCGCGACTACGTTGGCGCGGGCGTCCGGACGATCAACCTTGTTGATGGCAACGATGGGCTTCAGCCCCATCTTGAGTGCTTTGGACACCACGAACTTAATCTACAACAACAAACCTTCGGCGGCGTCGACCAGAACGATCACGCCATCGACCATATTGAGAATGCGCTCCACCTCGCCGCCGAAATCGGCGTGGCCCGGCGTATCGACGATATTGATGCGGATGTCGTTCCAGAGGATCGAGGTGGCTTTCGCAAGAATGGTAATGCCGCGCTCGCGCTCGAGATCGTTCGAGTCCATCGCGCGCTCGGTGACTTTCTCGTTCGAGCGGAAGGTGCCTGCCTGTTGCAGGAGGCGGTCGACCAGCGTGGTTTTGCCATGGTCGACGTGCGCGATGATCGCGATGTTACGAAGTTTCATAATTTTAAGTCCGGAAAATGCGTCGCGGGCCCAATCGGCCCGCGGATTCGCGCCCGTATATAGGGGCCCATAGCCCCTTGGCAACCGGAAGGAAGTTAACCCAGACGCCGCCGCCAGGCCCCTCGTAATCCTTGGGCCGGTCGGCGCGGATCATCATCATCTCCCCCAGATTCTCGGCGGTGAGGAGGCCGATGAGGCGGTCGGAACTATCGGTTGCGCCGACCGCGGGGGCGCGGCTTTCTTGCAGCACCTTGATCGCGCTCTCCAGCGTGGCGCGGGAGGAGACGGTCGGCACTTCGCCGTCGGTTGCTTCCAGCACCGGGCACATCGGGCCTTTTTCCTTGAGCGCCTTGATCATGGCGTCGCGGGTAAGCACGCCGCGCAGCTTTCCCGCGCCATCGACGATGGGGAAATCCTTCTGCGTGGTCTGAATGAGTGCATTGGTCGCTTCGTCGACCGTGGACTGCGTATTGAGCGAGCGGAACTGCGTGATCATCGCGTCCGATACCAGCGCGCCGCGCGAGACGTCGCGTAACTGCGCGTGACCCGCTTCGGCGGAGGCGGCAAGAAACACGAAGACCGCGATCACGATCAGCATCGGGTTGCCGAAAATGCCGAGGATGCCGAACAGAACCGCGAAGCCTTGTCCGACCATCGCCGCGAGTTCGGTCGCGCGGCCGAAGGAGAAGCGCGTGGCGAGCAGGGCGCGCAGCACGCGGCCGCCGTCCATCGGAAAGGCCGGGATCAAGTTGAAGATCACGAGAAAAATATTCGCGCCGGCGAGCTTCACGACCATCGAAGTCTTCGGGTCTTCGATGTTCGCAAGCGACTGCACGTCGATGCTGGTCGTGCCGAGATAGGCGATCAGCGCGGCGGCGATCGCGACATTCACGAGTGGCCCCGCGATCGCGACCACGAATTCCTGATACGGCTTCTCAGGAATGCGCTCGAGCGAAGCGATGCCGCCGAAGGGCCAGAGCGTCACGTCCGGGGTCTTCACGCCGAAATAGCGCGCGGCGAAGACGTGTCCGAACTCATGCAAAAGCACGCAGAAGAACAGGAGCGAGATGAAGAGGACGCCTTCCCAGGCTGCTTGCGTGCCGCCCTGACGGTAATAGGCGTACCAGATCCAGACGAGGAACAGGAGAAACGTGACGTGGATGCGGACGGCGGTGCCGGCAACACGGGCGACGGTCAGCGACCAGAGCATAGCGGACTTCCTCGCGGGAATATCCGCTTAAGATAGAGCGTATCGCGGGCCGCGCAATCAGCCGGCGATTTTGCGGCCGAGCTTGTAGATGCCGAAGGCAATCAATACGCCGATGGCGGCGCCCAACCCGAGCACGATATTGCGCTCGCTGCCGGGGTTCTCGGGGGCTCCATAATAGGCAAAGAACAGCGCCATCATCGCGCCGCTCGACGCCGCGCCGGCCAGAATGCCGATCAGACAGACGAGCAATCCGACGATCTTGCGCGCGGTCATTTTTTCTTGTTGCGGCTCGCCAGCGTGCGCAAGCGAAGTGCGTTGAGCTTGATAAAGCCTTCGGCGTCCTTCTGGTCGTAGGCGCCCTTGTCGTCTTCGAAGGTGACGAGCGTCGAGGAGTAGAGCGACTTCGGTGAGGCACGGCCGGCCATCAACACGTTGCCCTTGTAGAGCTTCAGCGTGACTTCGCCTTCGACATGTTCCTGGCTCTTGTCGATCAAGGCTTGCAGCATCTCGCGCTCCGGCGCGAACCAGAAGCCGTTGTAAATCAGCTCCGCATAGCGCGGCATGATTTCGTCTTTGAGATGCGCGGCACCGCGGTCGAGCGTGATGCTCTCGATCGCGCGATGCGCGGCAAGCAAGATCGTGCCGCCCGGCGTTTCGTACACGCCGCGCGATTTCATGCCGACGAAGCGGTTCTCGACGAGATCGAGGCGGCCGATGCCGTTGTCGTGGCCGAGTTCGTTGAGCTTGGTCAGCAGCGACGCGGGCGAGAGCTTCTCGCCGTCGATGGAAACGGGATCGCCGCGCTCAAATCCGATCTTTACCGTCGTCGGCTTGTCGGGCGCTTCCATCGGCGAGATGGTGCGCTGGAACACGATGTTCGGTGCTTCGACGTTCGGGTCTTCCAGCACCTTGCCTTCCGAAGAGGAGTGCAAAAGATTTGCGTCGACCGAGAAGGGTGCTTCGCCTTCCTTGTCCTTGGTGATGGTGATCTGGTGGTTGCGCGCGAAGGTGAGCAGGTCTTCGCGGCCCTTGAATTCCCATTCGCGCCACGGCGCAATGATCTTGATGCCGGGCTCGAGCGCGTAATAGCCAAGCTCGAAGCGGACCTGATCGTTGCCTTTGCCGGTCGCGCCATGGCTAACGGCATCCGCACCGGTCTTGCGCGCGATCTCGATCTGCTTCTTCGCGATCAGGGGACGCGCGATCGAGGTGCCGAGAAGATAGAGGCCTTCGTACTGAGCGTTGGCGCGAAACATCGGGAAGACGTAGTCGCGCACGAATTCCTCGCGCACGTCCTCGATGAAGATGTTTTCTTCCTTGATGCCGGCGCGCAGCGCCTTTTCGCGCGCGGGCGCGAGTTCGCCGCCCTGGCCGAGATCGGCGGTGAAGGTCACCACCTCGCAGTTATAGGTCGTTTGCAGCCACTTCAGGATGATCGAGGTGTCGAGGCCGCCGGAATAGGCGAGCACGACCTTCTTTACGTTCTTCATTTTGCGCCCGTGGTAGGGAATTTTCGCTGTTATATGCGGCCCATCGGCATTCGCAAGGTTGTTGCTTTTGCGCTCGCGGACACGCGCATTAACGCTATTCTTGCGCCGAGAATCGGACGAAAAAGCCCGTGGCCAAAATCGATTTCTTCTACGAATTCGCCTCGACCTATTCGTACCTTGCCGCGATGCGGATCGACGATCTCGCGCTCGATTACGATGTCGACGTGAACTGGCGGCCGTTTCTGCTCGGTCCGATCTTCAAGGCGCAGGGCTGGGATACGTCGCCCTTCAATGTCTATCCGGACAAGGGCCGCTACATGCGCCGCGATCTGGAGCGGCTATGCGAGGCGCAGGGCTTGCCGAAGTTCAAAATGCCGAAGGCGTTTCCGGCGCATTCCATCCTGCCGTCGCGGGTCGCGCTTTGCCTGAAGGGCGAGATGCGCGCGGCGTTCACGCGCGAAGCCTACAACGCGGAATTTGCCCACGGCGCGGACGTCGCCGATCCGAAAGTGATCGAGAAAGTCTTGAAGGGGCTTGGTGAAGACCCGGCGAAGATCTTCGAGAAAGTGAATACGCAACCGGTCAAGGACGCGCTGCGCGCAGACACGGAAGCGGCGCAGAAGTTCAAGATATTCGGTGCGCCGGCTTTCGTTACCGAAGACAACGAATTGTTCTGGGGTAACGATCGGCTGGAAGCGGCGATGGCGTGGGCGGCGAAATCGGGATTCTGCAATGATCCTGTCCGAAAACCGGTTTTCCGTTTTCGGGATCACGCACTCTTCCATCTGCCCGCTTTGCGGCCCGCGATCAGCCAGTAGACGAAGCCGGCGATAATCCCGGCGGCAGTCGGCCATTGCAGTTCCAGCGTGATCGGTACGACCGGGCCGTTGCCGGCAATACGTGCGCTCACATCCGTCATGAAATAAGCGAGCGCGCCGATCAGCGCGCCGGCGATCGCATAATAAAGCACCGAGCGCAGCGAGAGCATCTCCGCGGCGAGGATGGCAACAAAGGATGGCGCGAAAACATAAAACGGTGTCACCACGCCGGCTGCGCCGCCGAAGAACAGAAGCAAAAGCGCAAATTCCGGTGCGCCCCTTAGCTCCGGAATCTCCGGCGCGATCAGGCCGTAAGCGATCGTTACGGCGGCGACCATGCAGGAGATGAGGAAAGCGAAGGCAATGACGATGGAGCGTAAGAGCAGCGTCATCGATCAGTCTGTCATCGCCATGGCGCGGAGCGCCATGCGCTCGCGTGCGGAAAGTTTCTGGGTTTCGGATTTCAACTGGCCGCAGGCGGCGAGGATATCGCGGCCGCGCGGCGTGCGCACGGGGCTCGCATAGCCCGCGTTGAACACGATTTCGGAAAACTGCTCGATCGTTTCCCAGTCGGAGCATTCGTACTTTGTGCCGGGCCACGGATTGAAGGGAATGAGATTGATCTTGGCCGGAATGCCTTTGAGCAACCGCACGAGTTCCTTGGCATCGCCCGGCGTATCGTTCACGTCTTTCAGCATCACATATTCGAACGTGATGCGGCGCGAGTTCGAGGCGCCCGGATAGGCGCGGCAGGCATCCAGCAATTCCTTGATTGGATACTTTTTGTTGAGCGGCACCAGTTCGTCGCGCAGATCGTCGCGCGTCGCGTGCAGCGAAATCGCGAGCATCGCGCCGACTTCATTTCCAAGATGTTCGATCTCCGGCACGACGCCGGAGGTGGAAACCGTGATGCGGCGCTTGCCGATCGAAATCCCCTGATCGTCGGAGATGGTCGCGATCGCGTTTTTGACGCCGTCGAAATTATAAAGCGGCTCGCCCATGCCCATGAAAACGAGATTGGTGACGAGGCGCGGCGCGTTTTGCTCCGATGCCGTGCCCTCGGCGCGGGTCATGCCGGGCCATTCGCCGAGGCGATCGCGCGCTATCATGATCTGCGCGACGATTTCCGAAGCGTGCAGATTGCGCACCAGCCGCTGCGTGCCGGTGTGGCAGAAAGAGCAATTCAGCGTGCAGCCGACCTGGCTCGAAATGCAGAGCGTGCCGCGGTCGCTTTCGGGAATGTAAACCGCCTCGATGTCGTGCGGCTTTTCTCCGGGCGTGTCGGCGGGAAGACGAATGAGCCACTTGCGCGTGCCGTCGGAAGATACCTGTTCGACCACGACTTCGGGGCGATCGAGCGTGAACATTTCGCCAAGCTGGGCGCGCAATCCTTTCGAGACATTCGTCATCGCGTCGAAGTCGCGTGCGCCGCGGAAGTAAATCCAGTGCCAGAGTTGCGAGACGCGCATCTTGCGCTCGCGTTCCGGCACGCCGGCTTCGCCGAGCGCTTCGGCGAGTTGCGTACGATTCAGTCCTGCGAGCGAGCGTTTCACGAGCATTCTTTCGCGACACGTTCGAGGGCTTGCGACAGGCCGGTGAGCGAGTAACGATCCGTGGTGACGGCGCCTCTCGCGGGCGTCAGCTTCAGCGTGATCTCGTTATCTTTCTTCAAAGCGTCGAGGAGCTTCGGCTCGTTGGCCGGGTCTTTAATCCAAAGACCGTGGCCTTTCACGTACATCGGAAAGCTCGCGCCGCCCGCGGTCACGGCGATCTCGGCGTCCTTTTCAGCGGCATGCCGGTCATGATGCTGATCTCGTTCGATAGCTTGTCGTTCGGCCGCGTGGTCACGAAGAAGTACGCGGGATCACGCCTCACGTTCACGGGCTGGCGTTCTTTGGGCTGCGTCAGCGCGAAGCAAGTTTTCGCGGTTCTGTTTACGTAGACGCCCCAGTCGCCGTATTGCGCGATCAACACGGGCGTGCCTGGCGTTGTCTTCCTCTGTTCGGCTTTTGGCGCTTCTTTCTTCGGGGTCTCTTTTTTCTCCGGCGCTTTTTTAGGCGCGGTCCTTACCGGCACTTTCTTCTGGCCGTCCTGCGCAGCGGAATGCATCGCTCCGGCCGAGGCGAGAGCTGCACCAAGAAGCGCGGCAAAGACCAGACGAGACTTCATTTGAATTCCTTTTTGCCGTTGGGCCGGTTCGGCCCCCGCGACAAACGCCGCTACACAATCTAGAAATAACCGTCTTTTCGGCCCGCTGCCAACAGAGCGGCCAGGGCCGCGCTTATCTAGGTATCGACGCCGACAAAAGCATGGCGCGCAAAATGCGCTTTGAGTCAGGGACGGAGAAAGCAATGAAAGCGGTACTTTGCGTGCGTCATGGCGGGCCGGAAGCGCTCGAAATCAAGGACATTCCGGAGCCCACCGCGGGCAAAGGCGAAGTGGTGGTGAAGATCGCCGCGGCCTCGCTCAACTTCTTCGATACGCTGATCATTCAGAACAAGTACCAGTACAAGCCGGAACTGCCGTTCTCTCCCTGTGCGGAGTTTTCCGGAACAGTGGAATCGATCGGCGAGGGCGTTACGGGTTTTAAGCCCGGCGACCGCGTCTGCGGAAATCTGCCGACCGGTGCGGCGCGCGAAAAAATTTCAGTTCCCGCCCGCGCGCTCATTCATGTGCCGCAGGGGCTGGAGCTTGAGAAAGCCGCCGGCCTCATCATCACCTACGGCACCACCATTCACGCGCTGAAAGATCGCGCGAAGCTCAAAGCCGGCGAAACGCTGGCCGTGCTCGGCGCGTCCGGTGGCGTCGGTCTTGCCGCGGTCGAGCTCGGCAAGGTGATCGGGGCGAAAGTCATCGCCGCGGCATCATCGCCGGAGAAGCTGGAATTTGCGAAGCAGCATGGCGCCGATGCAGTCATCGATTACTCGAAAGAAGACCTCAAAGAGCGCCTCAAAGAATTGACCGGCGGCAAGGGCGTGGACGTGATCTACGATCCGGTCGGCGGCGCCTATGCCGAGCAGGCGCTGCGCTCGATCGCGTGGGAAGGCCGTTTTCTCGTGATCGGTTTTGCCGCTGGCGAGATCCCGAAAATTCCGCTGAACCTCGCGCTGCTCAAGGGCTGCGATATTGTCGGCGTGTTCTGGGGCGATTACGCGCGCAGAAACCCGGAAGGCAACAAAAAGCATCTCGACGAGATCGTGAAGCTCGCCGCCGAAGGCAAGCTCTCCGCGCATCTGGATGCACGCTACAAGCTCGACGACGCGGTCGAAGCCTTTACTGCGATTTCGCAGCGGAAGGTGAAGGGGAAGATTGTACTCGTCCCTTAGGTCTTCCCTTAGGCCGTCGTCGTATCGAGATCGTGCAGCGCCGCTTTCGCGGCCTCGCGATGCTCCGGCTTGATGTGCGCGGAGATCATCCGAAACGCGCCCATCAGCACGGCGGCGTCATCGGTGAAGCCGAGCAGCGGCATAAAGTCGGGCAGGAAATCGATCGGCATGATGAAGTAAGCGAGCGCTGCCAGCAGCGTGCCGCGCACGCGCAGCGGCGTGTCGCGGTCGAGCGTGCAGTAATAGGCGGCGACCGCGTCTTCCGCGAACGGGATTTTCGCGGCCACGGCTTTCATCTTGGGCCAGAACTCTTCGCGCACGCGCGCAGCATCGCCTTTGCGGGCGCGGAACCTGCCGAAGAAAGCGTTCGTGTCGAAAGTAGCCATCGCTCACCCCTAAGCGGCGGAACCGCCGCATAAGTCTATTAGATGGCGCTGGCGTAGCGGGATTCAAGTCCGGTGCCGCGGCCGCGCAGCGGATAGTCGGCTTCGACGATGTAGGGCCCGCCGCCTTGGCTTGCGCGCGAAGAGTAAAGTACGAAACGCGATACCGGAAAGCTCATCGGGCGGAAGCCGCCGCGCGTCGCCAGATAATCCGCGACCTCGATCACGGAGGCATCGCGCAGCCGCGCGAGGGTCACATGCGGGGTGAAGCGGCGGCCTTCCGCCGGCAGACCGATCCGCTGCATCATCCTCTCGTGCTCGGCCTGCAACTCGAGCAGCGCGGGCGAGGCCTGCACGGAGGCGAAGACCGCTCGGGGCTTCTTGCCGCCGAACTGGTCGAGACCGGTCAGCGTCAGGTTGAAAGCAGGGCGCTGGACGAAATCGAGCAGGTCCGCGATTTCGTTCGCCGTGCGCTCGTCGACGTCGCCGATGAAACGCAAGGTGAGGTGATAATTCTCGGCGCTGATCCAGCGGGCGCCGTGAATTCCACCACGGAGCATGGACAGCATCATGCCGATATCCTTCGGCACTTCGATCGCAGTGAAGAGGCGCGGCATGGGAGCTACCCGCGGCGTTTCTTGACTCGCTCGATCAGCGATTCGACCGCTGGCAGTATACGCTCAACGATGAGAGATACACCCTTCGGCGTTGGATGAATTCCGTCGCCCAGGTTCAGTTCGCGCTGGCCCGCGACCCCATCCAGAAAGAACGGATAGATCAAAATGTCATGTTCTTTCGCCAGTTCCGGGTAAATCGAATCGAACTTGGCGGCATAGTCGGGGCCAAGATTGGGCGCCGCGCGCATGCCGCCGATCAGCACCTCGATCTTGCGGGCTTTGAGCCGCTTGATCATTTCGTCGAGGTTCTTGCGGGCGATTTCGGGGTCCATGCCCCGAAGCATGTCGTTTGCGCCGAGGACGAGAATCACCGCTTCGGTGCCGTCCTGGATCGACGAGTCGAGGCGGCTTAAGCCCCCGGTGGTGGTGTCGCCGGAGACGCCGGCATTGGCGATTTCGACGTCATGCCCGCGTTTTTTGAGCGTGTTCTCGAGCTGGGCAGGGAACGCCTCATTCGCCCGCAGGCCAAAGCCCGCAAGCAGACTGTCGCCGAAAGCCACGATTCTAACCGGCTGGGCGTTCGCGGGCCCGGAAATGATCGCTACCAAGAAAGCCACAATGATTGCGGCATAGAGACCGGAGATTTGGCGCTTGGCGCGCCGGTGATTATTTGTAGGGTTGGCGCGAGAGAAGCGCCGGAGAAAACTGATCCGCATGAACATCTCCACGCCGATATCGGGAAACGCTGGGCCCGCAATTCGGCTTACCGACGTCGACTTGAAGCTCGGCTCAGGCGCCGCGCGTGTGCATATCCTGAAGAAGGTGTCGCTCCAAATTGGCCAAGGTGAGGCGGTCGGTCTGATCGGCCCATCCGGCTCGGGCAAGTCGACGCTGCTGATGGTCATGGCGGGTCTAGAGCGCGCCGACGCCGGCTCGGTTCAGGTCGCGGGCCAGGAACTGACCAAGCTTAGCGAAGATCAGCTCGCGAAATTTCGCGGCAATGCCGTCGGCATCGTGTTCCAGTCTTTCCATCTGATCCCGACCATGACCGCGATCGAAAACGTCGCGGTGCCGCTCGAGCTTTCCGGCCGTGCCGACGCGTTCGAGCGCGCGAAGCGCGAACTCGAAGGCGTAGGTCTCGGCGCACGTATTCATCATTATCCAGCGCAGTTGTCGGGTGGCGAGCAGCAGCGCGTGGCGCTCGCGCGCGCGCTGGCGCCTGAGCCGGCCATCATTTTTGCGGACGAACCGACCGGCAACCTCGATGAGAAAACCGGCAAGGAAATCATGGATCTTCTGTTCTCGAAGCAGAGCGAGAAGAACGCAACGCTCGTCATCGTCACGCACGATCTCAGCCTCGGCAATCGCTGCGACCGCCTGATCCGCATGCGCTCCGGCGAGGCGCAGGCCGAAGCGCCGAAAGCGACCGCATGAGCGCAGTCACCGCGAGCGGCTCGTCCTCTTTCAAGCTGGCGTCTCGCTGAAGATTGCACTGCGCGAGCTTCGCGGCGGCGTGCGCGGCTTCGGGGTGTTTCTCGCCTGTCTTGCGATCGGCGTTACCGCAATCGCGGGCGTCGGTTCGTTCGCCCGCGCGCTGTCCGATGGCATGCTGCGCGAGGGCGAGCGTATTCTCGGCGGCGATATTGCGTTCTCGATCATCCACCGGCAGGTCAATCCCGCCGAGATGGATTTCATGAAAGGCAGAGGCACTGTTTCGGAAATAGCAAGCATGCGCGCGATGACGCGCGTGACAAACGGTGCTGCGACACTCGTAGAATTGAAGGCGGTCGACAACGTTTATCCGCTGAACGGCAAGGTCGAGCTAGATCCGAACGTGCCGCTTGCACGCGCGCTTCAGAAGGTAGGCAATCGCTACGGCGCGGTCGCGGAATCGACGCTGCTGCTGCGCCTCAGCATCACGCCCGGAGCGGAAATTAAAATAGGCGACGCAACTTTCGTCATTACGGCATCCATCGTGCAGGAGCCGGATCGCGTCGCGGCCGGGGTCGGCTTCGGACCGCGGCTCATTATTTCGCAGGAAGGCTTGCAGGCTACCAACCTGATCCAGCCCGGCACGCTCGTGCGCTGGAGCTATCGGGTGCGGCTCATCGATCCAAGCAATGCGGCGATTCAATCCATGCAGGCGCAGGCGCGCGATCTGTTTCCGAACGCAGGCTGGGAAGTCCGCACGCGTTCGAGCGTTTCGCCGCAGCTTGAGCGCAATGTGCGGCGTCTTGCCGAATTTCTCACGCTGGTCGGGTTGACCGCGCTTCTGGTCGGCGGGGTCGGTGTCGCCAACGCGGTGATGCATTATCTTGAGCGCAAACGCGCGGATATCGCGACGCTGAAAGCCGTCGGGGCATCCGGCGGCACGGTGTTTTCGATCTACCTCACGCAGATCGGCATCATCGCGATCATCGGCATTGCGATCGGTGTGATCGCAGGCATCGCGCTACCCTTTGCGATCACTTCGTTGTTCGGCCGCTTGATCCCGCTGCCGCTCGCGCCCGGCATTCATCTCAGCGTGATTGCGCTTGCGACCGCTTTCGGCGTTCTGGTTGCGCTTGCCTTTGCGCTCTGGCCCTTGGCCCGCGCGCATGACGTGCCGGTGTCGGCGCTCTTTCGCGACACCGTCGAGCAAGGCAGGCGGCTCCCGCGCTCGCGCTACATCGCTTTTGTCGTGCTTGCGATTGTTTCGCTCGCGGCGCTTGCGTTGTTTACCGCCGAAAGCCGGCGCATCGCGCTGATCTATATCGTCGCCGCGACGGGAATTTTCGTCGTGCTGCGATTGCTTGCATGGGGTTTGATGGCGGTTGCCGCAAGATTGCCGCGCCCTCGTTCGACCGCGCTTCGTCTTGCGCTCGCGAACATCCATCGTCCCGGCGCGCTAACGCCTTCGGTGGTGCTGTCGCTGGGCCTCGGCCTCGCGCTCCTCGTCACGCTCACCTTGATCGACAGCAATCTGCGGCGGCAACTCACGCAATCGCTGCCGAAAAGCGCGCCGAGCTTTTTCTTCGTCGATATTCCGAATTCGGATGTCGAGCGCTTCAACGCCTTCATCAAGCAAAATAGCGGCACGGCCGAACTCACCGAGGTGCCGATGTTGCGCGGTAGAATTCTGCGCGTCAAAGACGTGCCCGCCGATCAGGTGAAGGTCGATCCGGAGCAAGCCTGGGTGCTGCAATCGGATCGCGGCATCACTTTCACGGAGACCTTTCCGGAAGGCTCAACGCTGGTCGCCGGCGAATGGTGGCCGAAGGACTATTCGGGTCCGCCGTTGGTTTCGTTCGAGAAGCGCGCAGCCGATGGCCTTGGCCTGAAAGTCGGCGACAAGGTTTCGGTGAACGTGCTGGGCCGCACCATCGAAGCGACGATCGCGAATCTGCGCACGGTGGAGTGGGAAAGTCTCGGCATCAACTTCGTGATGCTGTTTTCGCCAAACACCTTCCGCGCCGCGCCGCATACAATTCTGGCGACGCTGTCCTATCCCGACGGCGGCGATCAGAGGGCAGAGATCGAATTGCAGCGCGCGGTCGCCAATGAATTCCCGGCCATCACGACCGTGCGCGTCAAAGAGGCGTTGCAAGCGATCAATACACTGGTCGCCGACCTTGCGGTCGCGGTGCGCGGGGCAAGTTCGGTCACACTGATTGCAAGTATTCTTGTGCTCGCCGGTGCGCTTGCCGCCGGTCATCACAACCGCGTCTATGATGCGGTCATCCTGAAGACGCTTGGCGCGACCCGCGCGCGTCTCCTGCTCGCCTATGGGACGGAGTACGCGATCCTGGGTATCGCCACCGCGATCTTCGCGACGGCCGCCGGAGCGGTCGCCGCCTGGTTCGTGGTCGAGAATGTCATGAACTTCCGTTTCCAGTTCGACCCGGCTGCTGCGGGGCTTGCGGCTCTTACGGCAGTAGTTCTTACGATCGGGCTTGGATTGCTCGGCACCTGGCGGGCGCTTGGACAGAAGCCGGCGCCGGTGCTGCGTAATCTCTAAAATTATCAGCAATCCCAAGCGCTTCAGTTCGCCACGTAACCTTGACGCAAATTCACTTGCGGGAGAATTTGGCGCGCACCATATTCGCTGCGGATTCAGGACAAGCGCCGGAAACTACACATTCTTTCCGGCGTTGGATGTTCTGCCACTAGGGAGAAAGGGACCTTCGATGTCCGACCTCAACACTAATCCTGCCACCCGCTATGGCGGCGTTACCCGCACTGCGGCGGAGATCGATCAGGGCCTCCGCGCGTACATGCTCGGGGTCTACAACTACATGACCATCGGCCTTGCGATCACCGGCCTGTTCGCGCTCGGCGTCTACATGCTCTCGGTCACCGGCGACGCGAATGCGGCCGCGCGGACGGCTGCCGGCGTTCCGGCGGCCATTGCCCGCGGCATGTTCCTGACCCCGCTCGGCTACACGCTGTTCGTCAGCCCGCTGAAGTGGGTCGTGATTTTTGCGCCGCTCGCAATCGTGTTCTTCCTGAGCTTCCGCCTCGACAAGATGAGCGTCGGCGCTGGTCAGCTCACGTTCTGGATCTATTCGGCGATGGTGGGCATTTCGCTCGCCACGATCCTGATGGTCTACACCCACACTTCGGTCGCCCGCGTGTTCTTCATCGCGGCTGCCACGTTCGGCGCGCTCAGCCTCTACGGCTACACCACGAAGCGCGACCTCTCGGGCATGGGGACGTTCCTGTTCATGGGCCTGATCGGCGTGATCATCGCCTCGCTCGTGAACATCTGGCTGGGATCGTCGATGATGCAGTGGATCATCTCGATCGTCGGCCTCCTCGTGTTCGCCGGGCCTCACCGCCTACGACACGCAGGACATCAAGAACATGTACGATGCCAACGACGACGGCACCGTATCGGGCCGCAAGTCGATCATGGGCGCGCTGCGCCTCTACCTCGACTTCCTCAACATCTTCCTGTTCATGCTCCAGTTGCTCGGCAACCGCGAGTAAGCGAACAGCGATAGAAAATGCGAAGGCCCGGTTTAACCGCCGGGCCTTTTTGCTTTTGCGATCCTTCCGCAGCCTTCGTGTAAACCGGTACCTACGTTTCGGGATTACGCTTCAATTGACGACGCTCAGCCGCTTGTCGATCACCGCGAGCACGCGGCCGAGGTCGTGGCCGCGCTTGAGCACGAATCCGGTGGCATTGACCACGGCGTATTCGCCTTGCTTGCGCGCGAGCGCCGGACTTTTCTCGATCCGGTAGAGCGGCTGTTCGGAGGAGCGGCGGAAGATGGAAAAGACCGCGCGATCTTTCATGAAGGCAATCGCGTAATCGCGCCACTCACCGGCGGCGACCATGCGGCCATAAAGATCCAGAATGCGCAAAAGCTCGCGCCGGTCGAAGGTGGTGTCTTTCGGAACGGGGGCGGGACTGCGCGCGGCGGGCCGTCCCGGAAACGCTATCGGTTCGAGTTCGCTCAAATTGCAGCGCCTTCTGATCCGTCGGTTATCGCGTCTTTGTCATGATCGCGCCAGCCTGAACTTCGCAAGTGTTTCTTTAGCCTATGGAATCACTACATTTTTTGGAGACGGAGCGCGGGCGCAAAAATCATAAAGCCGCCCGAATTCGGCCCCCCCGGCGCCCAAGCGCGACGCCAGATTTCCTCTCGTAGCCTCAGGGCCGGTTCTGAAGGAGTTCCGGTCAATCCCAGCCCCCCCAGCCCCCCGGGCTTTTTCGGGCCGGCCCGTCTGGCTGCAACCGCGTGCGGTTCAAATCCTAAATTCAAAGGGCCTCTCTTGCGAGAGGCCCTTCTTTTATGGCGGAGGGTTTCTCGTCAGCGCAGCGCGAGTATCTCGGCGTTGCGAATCGCGCCCGGGGTATTTTCCGCTCCGTTCTGGATGAAGACTACGACCTTGTCCGCGCCGTTCTGCGACAGCTCCGCCACTGGCACCGAAGTTCTGATCGGGCCGCCGGTATAGGCGCCGAGATTGCGCCACGCGCGCACGACGTTGAAGTAGGTGACGCTCGCGCCTTTGTTCTCGCCTTTGGCGATCTTCACATCGACTTTGCCCTGGACGGATAACATCCAGACCGTTGCCTTGCCCTGACCGGGACCAACATCGACGGAAATGTTCTCGCCGTCGCGTCTTACGCGAAGCGGAATTTCCGCTTGGTTCGACGGATGATTGCGTAATGCTGCATTGATCTCGCTCGCGTCGCTGCCGACCGCGTATTTCACGCCATTCACGACCGCCTGCGGCGTATAGACGTTCATGTCGCCGCGCATTTTTGCGTAGTGCTGCTGACGCTTGGTGTGGCTGTGCAACGCGAGCGTGTCTTTCCAGCCGAGATAGTCCCAATAGTCGACCGCGAGTGTGAGCGGAATGAGATTGGGCTCGCGCGTGAGCGTGCCGAGTAATTTGTCGGCGGCCGGGCAGGAGCTGCACCCCTGACTCGTGAAGAGTTCGATCACGGACTTGCCGCCCGCGAGCGCAGCCGAGGACGCAAATATCGTCCCCGCCGCCAATAGCGCGAGGGCGCTGAAATTGCGAAGCACAGGCATTATGAACCTATCGAATGAAGAAACACGATAGGCAGGAATAAGCGAAAGCCGCCACTCACTATTGGGTGAGCGGCGGCTTTCCTTCGAAATCGCGCGATTGCTAGGCTGCAAGATTGCGCAGCACGTATTGCAGGATGCCGCCGTTCTTGAAGTAGTCGAGTTCGTCCAGCGTATCGATGCGGCAGAGCAGCGGCACGCTCTTCTTCGCGCCGTCGGCAAACGTGATTTCCGCGGACAGCACTTCCTGCGGCTTCAGGCCATCGGCGAGGCCCCGGATCGTGACCTTCTCGTCACCCTTGAGGCCAAGCGTCCGCCAGGACGTGCCTTCTTCGAACACGAGCGGCACAACGCCCATGCCGATCAGGTTCGAGCGGTGAATACGCTCGAAGCTCTCGGCGATGACGGCGCGGATGCCCAGAAGCACGGTGCCTTTCGCGGCCCAGTCGCGCGAAGAGCCAGTGCCGTATTCCTTGCCGGCGAAGACGACGAGCGGAACTTTCTCCTGCTTGTACTTCATCGCGGCGTCGTAAATCGGCAGGCGCTCGCCGCCCGGATAGTGGATCGTGACGCCGCCTTCGACGCCCGGCACCATCTGGTTCTTGATGCGGATATTCGCGAACGTGCCGCGCATCATGACTTCGTGGTTGCCGCGGCGCGTGCCGTACTGATTGAAGTCGACGACCGCGACGCCGTGGTCGGTGAGATATTTGCCAGCCGGGGAAGCTGCCTTGATCGAACCGGCCGGGGAGATGTGGTCGGTCGTGATCGAATCGAGGAAGAGGCCAATCACGCGGGCGTTCTCGATATCGGTGATCGCTTCCGGCGCGCGCTTCATCGCCACGAAGTACGGCGGGTTCTGCACGTAAGTTGAGTTGTTGTCCCAGCTATAGGTATCGGTCGGCGTGACCTTGATGCCCTGCCAGTATTTGTCGCCTTTGAAGACGTCGCCGTACTTCTTCTCGAAGATTTTCTTCGAGATCGAGCGGCGGATGAAGGTCGCGATTTCCTTCGGCGAGGGCCAGATGTCTTTCAGATAAACCTTCTTGCCCTTCTTGTCGGTGCCGATCGGCTCCTTCGCGAGATCGATCTGCATCGAGCCTGCGAGCGCGTAGGCGACGACCAGCGGCGGGGAGGCGAAGTAGTTCGCGCGCACGTCCGGGTTCACGCGGCCTTCGAAGTTGCGGTTGCCCGAGAGCACGGCCGCAGCCACGAGATCCTTCTCGTTGATGGTTTTCGAGATTTCTTCCGGCAGCGGGCCGGAGTTGCCGATGCAGGTGGTGCAGCCGAAGCCGACGAGATTGAACCCGAGCGCGTCGAGATCTTTCTGAAGGCCCGACTTCGCAAGATATTCGCCGACGACCTGGCTGCCCGGTGCAAGCGAGGTTTTCACCCATGGCTTCACCTTCAGGCCGAGCTTCACGGCTTTGCGTGCGACAAGGCCCGCGCCGATCATCACGCTGGGGTTCGAGGTGTTGGTGCAGGACGTGATCGCCGCGATCACCACGTCGCCGTGACCCATGTCGAACTTCTTGCCCGCGACGGGATAACGGGCGGTGGCGTCCGCGGACTTCTTGAACTCGCCTTCGAGCGCACTCATGAAGCCGGCCTTCGACTTGGAGAGCGCCACGCGATCCTGCGGGCGCTTCGGGCCGGCCAGCGACGGCTCGACCTTCGAGAGATCGAGCGCGAGCTTGGACGTGAACACCGGATCGGGCGTCGAGGCCTTGCGCCACATACCCTGCGCCTTGGCATAGGCTTCGACGAGCTTCACGCGATCCTTGGTCCGCGCGGTTTCGCTCAGGAAACGAATGGTCTCGTCATCGACCGGGAAGAAGCCGCAGGTCGCGCCGTATTCCGGCGCCATGTTGCCGATGGTCGCGCGGTCTTCGAGCGAGAGCGAGCCGAGGCCGGGGCCGTAGAATTCGACGAACTTGCCGACCACGCCCTTCTTGCGGAGCATTTCGGTGACGGTGAGCACGAGGTCGGTGGCGGTAACGCCGCTTTTGAGCTTACCGGAAAGCTTGAAGCCGATGACTTCAGGAATGAGCATCGAGATCGGCTGGCCGAGCATTACCGCTTCCGCTTCGATGCCACCGACGCCCCAGCCGAGTATCGCGGCACCGTTCACCATCGTCGTATGCGAGTCGGTGCCGACGAGCGTGTCGGGATAGGCGACTTCGACGTTGTTCAGTTTGCCTGACTTCAGGTCGACCATCTGGTCCTTCATCGTCCAGACGGTCTGGCCGAGATATTCGAGATTGACCTGGTGGCAGATGCCGGTGCCCGGCGGCACGACGCGGAAATTGTTGAACGCGAGCTGGCCCCATTTCAGGAACTTGTAGCGCTCGCCGTTGCGCTCGTATTCGAGATCGACGTTCTGCGAAAATGCCTTCGCCGTGCCGAAGTGATCGACGATCACGGAGTGATCGATCACGAGATCGACCGGCACCAGCGGATTGATCTTTTTCGGGTCGCCGCCGAGCGCCTTCATCGCGTCGCGCATCGCGGCAAGGTCGACCACCGCCGGAACGCCGGTGAAGTCCTGCATCAGCACGCGCGCAGGGCGGAAAGCGATCTCGCGGTTCGACTTGCGCGTCTTGCCCCAGGCGGCGAGCGCCTTGATGTCGTCTTTCGTGACGGTACGGCCGTCTTCGAAGCGGATCAGGTTTTCAAAGAGAACCTTGAGCGAGAAGGGCAGCTTGGACGCGCCCTTGAGGCCGTTTTTCTCGGCGACCTTGAGATCATAATAGATGTAGGACTTGCTTCCGACTTTGAGGGTGCGGCGGCAATTAAAGCTATCGAGCGAGGAGATCACGGCAATTCCCACGGGTTCTGGGTTGGAGCCCGTACCGGCCGGCGGCGTTGTTCGTCCGGTGCCAAGGCTGATAAGCCGCTTTATAGAACTATTCGGAACAAGGGCAATGGAGCCGGACTTGATCGAAAGTCGCGCTCAATCGAAGCTGACCGCGAGCGGCATCTCCTGTGTGCGCGGCGGGCGCACGCTGTATGACGGCGTGTCGTTTTCGCTCTCCGGGGCGAACTTTTGCTGCTTACGGGGCCGAACGGCTCCGGCAAGACGTCGTTGCTGCGCCAGATCGCAGGACTCTTGCCGCTAGACGCCGGCACGATTTCCTTCGCAGGCTTTGATCGCAGGGACGAGACGCATTTTGTTGGCCACGCGGCGGCGATCAAGGAAGCGCTCACCGTTTCGGAAAATCTCGCGTTCTACTGCGATCTCTATGGCAGCAAAGTTGCCGCGCCGGACGCCGCGCTGGCGAGGCTCAAACTCGGCTCGCTCGCTTCGCTTCCGGCCCGCGTGCTTTCCGCGGGGCAAAGACGCAGGCTCGCGCTTGCGCGCCTTGTCGCGATCCGGCGCAAACTTTGGCTTCTGGACGAGCCCGACACCGCACTCGACATGGAGGGCCGCGAGACGCTTCTTGCAATCATCGCGGGTCATCGTGCGAGCGGCGGCATGCTGGTGATGGCGAGCCACGGCACGCTCGATGTGGCGGCATCGCGGACCCTTGCGCTCGATACAGACGCGAAAGCCGCCGCATGATGCGCGCGGTCGCGGCTATTCTCCGGCGCGACCTTGCGCTGTCGTTCCGTGCCGGGGGCGGCGCGGGAATCGGCGTCATTTTCTTTCTCTGCGTTGTGATGGTCGTGCCGTTCGCGATCGGCCCCGATCAGAAACTGCTGACTTCGATAGGGCCAGCGATCTTGTGGATCGGCGCGCTGCTTGCCTCGCTGCTCGGCCTCGACCGTATCTTTGGCGCGGACGCGGAAGATGGTTCGCTGGATCTGTTGTTGCTCGCGCCGCTGCCGCTTGAAGTGATCGCGTTCACAAAAGCGCTCGCACATTGGCTGGCGACGGGTTTGCCGCTCGTGATTGCCACGCCGCTGCTCGGGCTTTTGCTTGGCGTCGAGTTCAATGCTCTGTGCGCCGCGGCTCTAATGCTGCTGGTCGGGACGCCGGCGATTGCCTTTCTCGGGTCGATCGGCGCGGCGTTGACCGCAACACTCCCGCGCGCGGGTTTACTGATCGCGGTGCTGATCGTGCCGTTCACGATCCCGGTGCTTATTTTCGGCACGGCGGCGACGGCGGTTGCGATTACCGAAGCCTCGTTTTTCGGAACCGCGTTCAAGTTATTATTGGCGCTCGCGCTTTTCTCCTTCGTGATCGGGCCTGTTGCAGCCGCGGCGGCGCTCAGAATCGGGCGCGGTGCATGACGCGTCTTCGCCGCATTGCTCCCCGAGGCCGCCATGCCTAGAACGCCGCGCATGAAGGTGAGCGAGCTTGCCAACCCGAACCGCTTCATGCGGATGGCGAAGTGGATGATTCCGCTGTTCGCGGCTTTAGCCGCGGTACTGCTCGCAATCGGATTCTATTTTGGTTTCAACGCGCCGGCGGAGCGCGATCAGGGTATCACCGCGCGCATCATGTTCGTGCATGTGCCGACGGCGTGGCTTGCGCTTGGCGTGTACACGATGATGGCGATCGCCGCACTCGGTACGCTTGTTTGGCGGCATCCGCTTGCCGACGTCGCGCAGAAAGCGGCGGCCCCCATCGGGGCGGCATTCGCGCTGGTCTGTCTCGTCACCGGCTCGGTCTGGGGCCGTCCGACCTGGGGCACCTATTGGGAATGGGATGGGCGGCTCACGTCGATGCTGGTGCTGTTTCTGATCTATCTCGGCATCATCGCGCTGTGGCGCGCGTTCGAAGAACCGCTGCAAGCGGCGAAGGCCGTCGCGATCCTGACGCTGGTCGGCTTCATCAACATTCCGATCGTGAAATTTTCGGTCGACTGGTGGAGCACGCTGCATCAGCCGGCTTCCGTGTTCCGGCTCGATGGGCCGACAATGCACGCGTCTTATCTCAATCCGCTGCTCATCTGCGCGCTCGGCTTTTCGTTTCTGTTCGCGGCCATGCTGACGGCTGCGATGCGCAACGAACTTTTGCGCCGCCGCGTGCGCACGCTCACGATCTTCGCGGCCAACGAGGCGCGTTGAGATGGCCGCTTCGCACTTCACCTTCGTCGTCACGGCCTACAGCTTCGCGGCTATCGTGCTTTCCTCGCTGGCCGCCTGGATCGCGCTCGACTATCGCGCCCAAAAAAAGCTCGCCGAGCTCGAAGCCAGCACGCGGAAAGAAATAGATGCGCCGCGCGTTCGTTTTCATTCCACTCGCCATTTTCCTGGCGCTGGCGGTCGTGTTTTTCACGCGCATTGGCGGCGATCATTCGGTGGTGCCGTCCGCGCTCATCAACAAGCCCGCGCCACAACTCGCGCTGCCTGCGCTCGAGGGTGCGAATACGCCCGCACTCGACCCTGCCGCTTTCAAAGGCAACGTCACGTTGGTGAATATCTGGGCGTCATGGTGCGCGCCCTGCCGCGCGGAGCATCCGTTTCTGGTGCGGCTCGCTAAAGACAATCGCGTTCGCGTTGTCGGGGTCAACTACAAGGATCAGCCTGCGAACGCGCTGAGATTTCTCGTGCAGCTCGGCAATCCTTTCGTTGCGATCGGCGTCGATACGGCCGGCCGCGCGGCGATCGAGTGGGGCGTTTATGGCGTGCCCGAAACTTTCCTCGTCGGGCGCGACGGATCGATCCGCTACAAACAGGTCGGCCCGATTACGGCGGAGAATTATTCGAGGCTGCTTGCGGAAATCGAGAAGGCGCTCGCGAACTAGCTCTTCGCCTCCGGATCCTTGATCGCGTATTTCGCCATGATCGGCGCCTGCGAAAGCGCGAACGCCAGGGTCAGCGGCAGAAAGCCGAAGGTCTTGAACGTGACCCACTGATCGGTGGTGAAGGAGCGCCAGACGAATTCGTTGACGGCCGCCATCACGAGAAAGAACAGCGCCCAGTTGCGCGTCAGCAGCTTCCAGCCTTCTTCCTTCATGTGCAATGCGCCGTCGAGCACGATCTGAAACAGCGGACGCCCGGTGGCAAGGCCGACAAACAGAACCACCGCAAACATCACATAGATGATCGTGGGCTTGAGCTTGATGAAGGTGTCGTTGTGGAGCCATAGCGTCAGCGCGCCGAACACCATGACGATGACCGCCGTCACGATCGGCATCACCGGAAAGCGGCGGATCAGATAATAGCTGATGGCAAGCGTCACCACGGTCGCGACCATGAAGGCGCCGGTCGCGAAATAAATCCCGCCGTAAGAATTCGCGAAGAAGAACAACAGCAGCGGTCCGAGATCGAGCAAAAGCTTCGGAAGCGGCGCGAGATGTTTCTTCGGAGCAGCAGCGTCGGTCATTCTTCGTTGGTGCCTTTTGATTGCGGCGGTTTCAAGCGGGCTCGTTCAGCCCTACGAGCGCGCGGGAGAAATCTTTCGCGGAGAAGGTTTCCAGGTCCTCGACGCTTTCGCCCACGCCGATGAAGTGTACCGGGAGGCCGTGTCGCGCCGAAATCGCGACAAGAATGCCGCCCTTCGCGGTGCCGTCGAGCTTCGTCACCACGAGGCCGGTGACGCCTGCGGTCTGCTTTTGAAGGCTTCGACCTGAGAGGCGCGTTCTGGCCGACGGTGGCGTCGAGCACGAGCAACACCGCATGCGGCGCGCTCTCGTCGATCTTTCTTGATCACGCGCACGATCTTCTCGAGTTCGCCCATCAACGCTTCTTTGTTCTGCAGGCGGCCGGCGGTGTCGATCAGCAACACGTCCGCGTTCTCCTCGCGCGCTTTGGTCATCGCGTCGAAGGCACGCCGGCTGGATCGAACCCTGCGCTTTCGCAACGATGGAAGAATTGGTGCGGCCCGCCCAGAGCTTGAGCTGTTCGATCGCGGCTGCGCGGAAGGTGTCGGCAGCACCGAGCGTGACCTTCTTGCCTTCGGCATGAAATTTCGCGGAGAGCTTGCCGAGCGTCGTGGTCTTGCCGGAGCCGTTCACGCCGACCGCGAGCACGACGAAGGCTTGCGCGAGGAGACATCGAGGGGCTGCTCGACTTTCTCCAGCACCTTCTCGACTTCGCTTGCAATCAACGCCTTGAAGTCGGCTTCCTCATAGCGCTCGCCAAGGCGGCCATCGTTCAGCGCCGCCACGATCTTCGATCGAGGTCTCGACGCCGATGTCGGACGAAATCAGGAGGTCTTCGACTTCCTGCAAGGTCTTTGGGTCGGCGCCGCGCATGCCGATGCGCGCGAGGCCTTCGCCGATTTTCGAGGCCGAGCGGGAGAGCCCGCCGGTCAGACGCTTCCAGAAGCTCATTTAAGGGTTCTCATGCCGCAAGTAATCCGCGTTCGTCGTGCCCGGCAATGCGTACTTCCGCGATGGCGCCGCGCGCTTCCTTACGCGCGAGCTTCACAGGCATGAAATGCTCGCTGCGGCCCTCGGTGCCGCTTTGCTCGACCAGCACGCGGCGCGATTTGCCGATCTTCATTTGAAAGTGGCGGCGCAGGAGCTCATCGCCTTTCGCGCGCAGGCGCCCTGCGCGCTCCTTCGCAATCTCGCGGCCAAGCTGCGGCATGCGCGCGGCCGGTGTGCCTTTGCGTGGGGAGAACGGGAAGACATGAAGAAACGTAAGGCCGCAGTCCTCGGCGTGTTGCATCGTGTTCGCGAAGTGCGCTTCGGTTTCGGTCGGGAAACCCGCGATGAAGTCCGCGCCGAAGACGATGTCGGGGCGCAGGCGCCGCGCTTCCTCGGTGAAGCGGATCGCATCGTGCGTGAGATGTCTGCGCTTCATGCGCTTCAGGATCAAATCGTCACCCGCCTGCAAAGACAGATGCAGATGCGGCATCAGGCGCTCTTCTTCAGCAAGTGCGCGCATGAATTGGTCGTCGATCTCGATGGAGTCGATCGAAGAGATGCGCAGGCGCGGCAGCTCAGGAACGTGCTTCAGAATCTGACGCACGAGGAGCCCTAGTTTCGGCGTGCCGGGCAAGTCAGCGCCCCATGAGGTCAGATCGACGCCGGTCAGCACGACTTCGCGATAGCCGCGTTCGGTGAGCGCTCTGATCTGCGAAACGATTTCGCCCGCGCCGACCGAGCGGGAGGGGCCGCGGCCATAGGGGATAATGCAGAAGGTGCAGCGGTGATCGCAGCCGTTCTGGATTTGCACGAAGGCCCGGGTGTGGCCCTCGAAGCCATCGACGAGATGGAGCGCGGTCTCGCGGATCGAATCGAGATCGTCGATCTGCACTTTCTCAAGCGCGCCAAAGGGGGCAACCCATGTCGCGGCGTCCAGCTTGCGCGCGTTACCGACGACAGCCGCGACTTCC
>JADJPN010000002.1 GCA_016713235.1 Hyphomicrobiales bacterium
AGGGCTGGCAGACCTTCGAAATGGATGCGAGTCATTCGCCGCACGTCACCGCTCCCGAGGAGCTTGCGGATATTCTGGATAGGATCGCACGAAGCTATGCTTCGGTGCCTTTGCGAGCGACGGCTTTTTGTTGTCTGTGCTTGCCCGGACGTTGCTGAGGCTCTTCCGGAGGATGTTTGCGCTGGTCTGTGCCAGCCATTTGATGCCCGTATCGTTCGCAAATCGCGCGTGGCTATGCACCTTGATTTCCATCTGCGGCAGTTCGAACGGAAGATCGAGCAATCGGAACTCATTCGTGCGGGTTTAGCTGCAAGGCCAGATGTCTGGGGAAAGCGCGACCAGATCCGAGTGACGCACGATATCAGGCGCCGCGGTGAAGTGCCCACGGACCGCGATGTTGCAGGTTCCCGGTTTCCTCCGCAAGTGCCTGCTCTACAAGCTGGTGAACAGACGACGTAGTTCGCGCAAAGAAAAAACGAAGTTGAGAAATATGAGCTCTCGTCAGTTTTGATTTTGCGACGGCGTGGCTGGCGCGCGTAAGGCAGACATATCGATCCTTCATGATGTCGATACTCGTCAAATCCTTGTCGGAAATGCTGATCGCGCCGATTGCAAGATCGTCTCTCCCGATCGCATGGAGCTCGCCAGGCTCTGGGGGATAAGAGGAGCGATATGGACGCGGACAAAGGGCGAAATTCTCGATAGCTCGCTGACCAATTGTGGGAAGATGAAACTCCGCGATGTCCGACATGGCGATTCTGAAAGTTCGCTCGGTAGCGCTCGCATCGAATGCCACGCCACTCTGCAGTGTGCGGTTCAGGAGTTCGAAGGCGAGATCGAGCGGCTCGTGCAAACGAACCGCTGCATCCGTTGGCAGCATCCTGTTTGCGACACGAACGAAAAGCGGGTCGCCGAAACGTTCGCGCAGCCGCCGCAGGGCATGGCTGATTGCAGGTTGCGTCAGGCCCAAGCGGTCGCCGGCGGCCGTCAGACTGCGCAGGTCCCATATCGCGAAGAAGACGCGCAGCAGGTTGAGATCGAGCTCGTCATTATTACGTTTCATGCAACAAATTATAACTATGAATTTGACTTAGTGCAATCAGACTTACATCGTGTTGCCAAGGCTGAGCACTTGCTGCGGTCGTTGTCGCTGCGCGATGCGTTCGGGAGCGATCCGTTGCCAAGTGTCGTTGTGGACGAGCAGCACTTTTGAAAAATTTCGACGCTACGAATTCTCTGTCTCTCTTGCGAGGCCATAGCGACCGGCACTCGCAGCGCATGATTGCGCAAGTTTTGAGACAGCGTGGTGGATACCTCAACAAGAACTGGCATATAGTTCAAGGAGACGTGGAATGAACAAGCCCGCAGTAGTAGCAAAAGCAGGATCACAAAGCGCATCTGCTTCCGAATTCGATTACAAGAGCGCGGTCCGTTCCATCCTTCCTCGTCTTGCTGCGTCGACAAATGAGAGCGACAAGATGCGGCGTCTGGCTGATGACGCGGCCAACGCCCTCCGCGAGTCCGGACTTACGCGCACTATCACACCGAAACAGTTCGGCGGATACGAGCTTTCGCCAAGTGTGCATATTCGAGCCTGCGCCGAAATCGGCAACGTATGCTCAGCGGCAAGCTGGGTGCTGATGGTCTGCGTCGCGCACGATTACATCATCGGCCGGTTTCCGGAGGAATGTCAGCGCGAGGTCTATGAAGGAGACGCAGATAATCTCGTTGCAGGCTCGTTGGCGCCCGCAGGCGTGCTCGAAGCTGTCGAAGGCGGTTGGCGTCTTACCGGACGGTGGATGTTTGGAAGCGGATGCGACCATTCCCCGTGGTTCATCGTTGGCGCGCGGCTCACAAATCCCAAGCCGGATGAGTACATGAATTATCATGTCATGGTTCCGCTCAAGGATCTCGTGATCGAAGACACGTGGTTCACGCTTGGTATGCGCGGCTCGGGATCGAAGGATCTCGTGGTCACGAATGCCTTTATTCCGAGTCATCGTGCGATGCCGACGTATCCAACCTTCCTTGGCATAAGCCCCCATGCCAAAGCGCCGACTTATCGACTGTCAGTCTACTCGGGTCTGCCTGCAATGCTGTCGGGATCCGTTCTCGGCATGGCCGAAGCGGGTTTGAAGGCTTTCATAGAGGCCACTGCGGTGCGCTCCACGCCGCACGGCGTCGCCAAGGCGAAGAATCTGATCATGCAGAAGCGCGTCGCAGAGTCCGCGGC
Source organism: Hyphomicrobiales bacterium (assembly GCA_016713235.1). Lineage (GTDB taxonomy): Bacteria > Pseudomonadota > Alphaproteobacteria > Rhizobiales > Xanthobacteraceae. Next base: position 2,234 of record JADJPN010000002.1, read on the forward strand.
CGAAATCGCGCAGGCACGACGACTGCTGGAAGACATGTGCGATCGCTTCGACAAGCTGATCGAGGCCGATCAGGCTCCCATGTCGGCGGAGGACCGAATCCAGATGCGTTGGGATTCCGCCTATGTCGTCGAGCTTTGCCGTCGTGCGATTGACCGCCTCTACGTGGTGTCCGGCGCGCACGGTCTTTACGAAGGCAATCCGGTCTATCGCGCTTACCGCGACATCATGACGGCCTGCCATCACGCCGTGATCGACTTCGACACGGTCTCGGGTTTGATGGGTCAGTTCACGCTGACTGGCGATCTTGGAGAAAACCCGCGCGAGCGCCACCGCCTGACCCCAGCGGACTACCCGTTGAATGCAGGTTAAGCGCATGAAGCCAAACGCAAAGGAGTATCCGGACATGACTGCTGACCAGTCAATTTCGTCCGACGTATTTAAGCAGAGCATGCGTTTGCTGGCCGGCGGCGTGTGCATCCTGGCGACAAACAGCGAGGGTGAGTGGTGCGGGATGACGATAACGGCCGTGTGTTCGTTAACGGTAGATCCGCCATCACTCGTTGCATGCGTGAATCGCAATACCGGAACCCATCAAATCATGAGCCGAACCAAGCGCATGAGCATCAATGTCTTGTCGAATGATCAGACAGATATGGCCGAGTTGTTTGCCTCCAGCACTGTAAGAGGAGGCAGAGGTTCGAGAGCGATAAGTGGATCGAGATGGCGATGGGGTTCCGCTCTTGTCGATGCGCTCGCCGTGCTCGACTGCGAGGTCTTACAACAAACGTCCCCTAGGAGAGCATTCGGTGTTCTTCTGTGGCGAAGAATGTCGCGCTCCAGCCCGGAGCGGGGGGGCGCCCGGGCATTTCAACCGCAAGTTCTTCGCGGTTCATCCGGCACACTAGGCGCGCGCCGAGGCGTAGCGTTGGTCGATTGATGACGAATCCAAGCAACCGCGCCGGGCCACTTGCAGGCATGAAAGTGGTCGACCTGACGTCCGTCGTCATGGGGCCTGTCACGACGAAAATACTCGCCGACTATGGTGCTGACGTTGTGAAGGTCGAGCCGCTTGAAGGCGATGTGATGCGTCTTGCGGCGCCGATGCGCAGTCCGGCAATGGGCGCAATGTTCCTGCACGCCAATAGAAACAAGCGTAGTCTGGCTCTCGACGTCAAAAAACCAAAAGGACGTCAGGCGCTTCTCAAGCTTTGCGCCGATGCTGATGTCTTCATTAGTAACATCAGAGGCGCGGCGATGCAGCGCCTTGGTATCGGCTTCGACGACATTCGTGCGGTGAAGCAAGACATAGTTTATGTAAGTCTGATCGGATACGCTGAATCTGGTCCTTACGGCAGCCGGCCCGCGTACGACGATATTATTCAGGGTGCAGCGGCAATCCCTTCGGTTTGCGCGACTGTAACGGGATCGGAGCCTTCCTACGTACCGCTGACTATGGTGGATAGAATTTGCGGCATCAGTGCTGCGCATGCCGTGCTTGCCGCGATTATCCATCGGGATCGAACGGGGGAAGGGCAGTCTATCGAAGTACCTATGTTCGAAACCATGGCGGATTTTGTGCTGGGGGATCACATGGGCGGCAGGACTTTCGAGCCGCCTCTTGGTCCCACGGGGTATTCACGCCTGCTCGCACGCGATCGACGGCCTTATCTTACCAAAGACGGTTACATTTGCGTCATGATATATTCGGATAAGCAGTGGAAGTCGTTCTTCTCGTCAATCGGAAACGGACCATGGCAAGAACGCGCGGATCGCTTTTCGGCGCACGCGGTCAGGGCGAAGAACTACGAAGAAGTGTATCAGCTATTTGGCGAAATTTTTCCGCTACGTACGACGGCGGAATGGATGAAGGTCCTGGCTACCTCTGATATTCCGCACGCCCGCTGCACAGCATTGACAGCTTGATCGACGATGAGCACTCGCCGCAGTCGGGTTCTTTCGCGATGTGGAGCATCCCAGCGAAGGCTCGATACGCTTGTCCGAGGTGCCGACGCGCTGGAGCGCATCCCAACCGGAATTTCGACTGCATCCGCCACGGATCGGCGAACACAGTGTTGAGCTGCTTGCGGAGCTTGGCTTTCGCGAAGACGAGATTGCTGAGCTGTGCACAGAGCAAGTCACCTTTGACGGCAAGAGCGGGTAGATCCGGCAGAAGCCGGATGCGCAGTGATATCAAAATCTGCGTTTGAAAGAGCGCGGCGGCGCTTGTTATAGACCGCAGCACGCAAGGCTTAGCACGCGTAAGCGTCGGACTTGTCTTTCCACAGAACACGTCGTGATTTTTGCGCGATGCGCGATGCGCGATGCGCGATGCGGGATGGTAGATGCTTCGCACTTGCGTCGAACATTTACGTCACCGCAGCGAAACAACCGGTCGAAACTGCTGTGCCAGCTTCGGCTTTGCTGGCCGCGGAAGAACAGATCGATAAAAACTCTCACGCTAATGTTCGGCTATCGATACTCGCGTAAGAACGTTGTTAATCGCGATCGAACGCACCGAATCCGTCTGCATTCTCAACGTTGCTCGGGCGATCGCCTGCACTCGTAGCGGCCTGGCTGCATGTCTAAGTCCAGCCGAGCCCGCCAATTTTCTCCGCGGTGCCTGCTACTTTTTTGAAGAGCGGCGTCGTTCGCGGCGTGTTCCGCCAATGATATCGCCAATAATTTGCTGCGCTGGCAGCCAATCGTGCTCGCGGCCTCGCGCGAGCGATCGACTCTCATAAAACGAGATGTATATTCTGCTGCCTGTCGGAGCGTTCGCGTGTCACCGCATCTTCCGAATGCAGAAACGATTTTCGAATAAGACGGGACAATGAATTCAGATAGTAAAGCGTGATTGTTATGTGCGCTTGTCGCTGCGGTGGTCATCGTTCTCTTCCTGGCCACATTGAAGAGTCCGACCAGTACTTCTCCCAAGGCCGATAAGTCGTCGAGAACCTTTCAGGTACGCCAGAATGTTGCTGGACGGAGTTGCAAAGACGGGGTGATTACTGATCCTGTTGGCCTTTCGTGGAATCCATATTCTATAGTAATTTCAATAGCTTAGAAAAGGTTATTCGTTTTTCCGAAAAACGTTTATGGTCGCGGCCAGTGCTAGGGTCTTTTTGATGTCGTCCGCTGTGCGCATTGCCTATGGTGATTTTGGCCGTGTCGCCTTGCTCGACATGGACCGGAGTCTGGTCCGCCATGCTCACCCGCACTGCCACGTCCTGCTCAAGGTCGATGGTGCCGATACTCAATTCTCTGTCGGTGACGAGCACATTCAGCTTACTGACAGCCAGGCTGTCCTTGTAAACGCTTGGGTTCCTCATGCTTATGTGCATGACAGATCTCGCCCCAGAACGACAATTCTCGCGCTCTATATTGAGCCGAAATGGCTGACGATGTTCCGCCATAACTGGAGTGCCGCAACCGCTCCCTCGCTTTTTGAGCAGCCAGGTGGACAAATCAGTCCGGAAATTCGCGAGTTGGCGATGAATTTGGCAACGGTAATGGTTGCCGAGCCGACAGCGACTGCGACGCACGAGGAACTGCTTGCAAAATTGATGATCGCTGTGATCGAACGTTTCACTCGATGGCAGACAGCTTCGCATTCACTTTCGGCACTAGCCGTCGAGCGTGGAAGAATGGATTGGCGTATACGGCGCGCGCTCGACTTAATGCGCGAGGTTCCGTCTGCTCCTATTGATCTTGGTTTAATCGCGAAAGAGTGCGGCCTTTCGCGCGCGCATTTCTATCGGCTTTTTCAAGCGTCCACGAACCTAACACCAAACTGGTTCGCGCTAGTCCATTTCGTAATCGTTCCCCGTGATCTGCCGAAAGAGCAGGCGCGCTTAGGGAACGCCTCGTGTCAACAGTTGCATCAAAGCCTGGTCTTTGGATTGGCCGCTCAATCGAGCGCGTCGAGGACGCGTCGCTTTTGACTGGGCGAGGGCGCTTTATTGACGATCTTGGCGAGCGCCCTGGGACCTTGCACGCTGCAATTCTGCGTTCGCCTCATGCGCACGCAAAGATTTTAAAGATTGACGTCAGCGCAGCGCGTGCGCACCCAGGTGTGGCCGCTGTCATAACTGCCGACGAGGTAACGCAACTCGGAAATAGTCTGGTTGTCGGCGTTCAAGCGCCGATTGCCTGCTGGCCAATTGCGGTAGAGAAAGTTCGATACGTTGGTGAGCCAGTCGCCGTTGTCGTCGCCAAAAATCGATACATTGCAGAAGATGGTCTCGATCTAATTGACGTCGACTACGAAGTTCTTCCAGCAAATGTCGATCCTGCCGCCGCAGTCACACCGCAGTCACCTGTGCTGCACGAAGGCCTCAAGGGTAACGTCGCCAGCGAACGTTCTTTTCGGTACGGCGATCCCGAAGAAGCATTCAGGAATGCTGAGAACAAGATCAGCGTTTCGATCAAGTATCCGCGTAATTTCTTGTACGCCGATGGAAACCTTCGGCCTCGTCGTCGAGTACGACCCTAACGAAGATGCCTTTGATGTACTCTCAAACTTTCAGGGGCCATTCAGTATTCTCGCGGTTATTGCGCGGTCGCTCCGCGTGCCGGGAAACCGCGTTCGTCTGCGCACCCCGCCAGACTCCGGCGGAAGCTTTGGCACCAAGCAAGCAGTCTTCCCTTACATCATTCTAATGGGCATTGCCGCACGGGTAGCAGGCAAACCGGTTAAATGGATTGAAGATCGCCTGGAGCATTTAACGGCCTCTGTATCGGCGACAAACCGGAACACGGTGCTTTCGGCAGCTTATGACTCAGATGGCCGCATCCACGCTCTCGATTGGGATCAAATCGAAGATGTAGGCGCACATATTCGTGCTCCAGAGCCGGCCCTTTATCGGATGCACTCCTAACTTGTGCGGCGCCTACGATATCCGGCATCTCTCCGTACGAAATCGCGTCGTTCTTACGAACAAGACCCCGACTGGGCTTAATCCGGCTTCGGCGGGCCACAAGTTACTACGCTCTTGAGAGATTGATGCACTCTACGCGGTCGAGCTGAAGCTTGATCCAGTTCTCGTAATTCGTCGTAATTTAATTCCCGCAAGCTTTTTTCCTTATCGCACAGCGAGCGGTGGGCTTCTGGATTCCGGCGACTATGCCAAAGCCGTTGATATTGCAGTCGAGCAGGGCGGCCTTTCAGCTCTCAGAGATAAGCAGCGAGAAGCTCGAGCTGCCGGCAAGATATACGGGATCGGGTTTGCTTCAGTTGTAGAGCCCAGTGTTTCAAACATGGGCTACATCACAACCGCACTTTCGCCGGAAGAACGGCGAAAGGCGGGGCCTAAGAATGGCGCGCAAGCGACGGCGACCGTCGCCTTAAACCCGGTCGGCGGAATCACGGTTCATGTAGGGTCTGTACCGCAAGGGCAAGGTCACAGAACCGTATTGACTCAGATCGTCGCTGACGCACTTTGCGTTGACATCGCCGATGTGCGCGTCGCCGCAGATTTGGACACGGGCAAAGATGCCTGGTCGATTGCGTCTGGAAACTATGCAAGCCGTTTCGCGGCGGCAGTTGGCGGCGCGGCTCACCTGGCTGCATTAAAGTTAAAGAGCAGGCTGGCGAGAAGTGCGGCCGCACAATTAAACGCAGTTCCCGATGATATCGAGTTCTCGTCTGGAAAAGTGTACTCCAGGCGCAATCCTGATAACGCTCTATCGTTTCTCTCGCTTGGCTTCAACCAGCCATTGGTCGCCTGGCGTAGTGCCTGATGATGCTCAGGCAATTCGAGAAACTGTTTTTTGGACTCCCCCGCAGCTTACACCGCCGACAGATAGTGATGAGATCAACTCATCTCTTTGCTACGGCTATATATTCGATTTCTGCGGTGTTGAGGTCGATCGTGAAACCGGCTCCGTTCGGATCGATAAATACGTCACGATGCATGATTGTGGGAAGATTATTCACCCCGCAATGGTGAACGGCCAAATCACCGGGGGCTTTGCACAAGCACTCGGTGCTGCGCTTCTGGAGGAGTTCTCCTACGCACCCGATGGAGCTTTCTAACGGGCACATTCGCCGACTACCTGGTTCCTGCAAGCATGGAAGTGCCGGAGCCGGTGATCCTTCATATGGAAACTCCGTCGCCATTTACTCCTTTAGGAGCCAAGGGGAGTGGGCGAGGGAATTGCATGAGCACCCCGGTTTGCATTGCCAATGCAGTAGCAGACGCACTCGGCATTTCTTCAATTGATCTGCCTTTGACGCCGGCAAAGATCGCCCTTACATTCACGCAGAAGAGCCTGCTGCGCGAAACGTTCAAGCTGCGCAAAGACGAAAAGCGGCAAGTCACTTCACGGCGAAGGGAGCGCCGAGATTGCTCTGCCGCCACAGGAAGTATGGAATTCGCTTCTTGATGTGGACGTGCTTGCGTCACTGATCCCAGGTGCGCACTCCGTCCAAAAAGTCGGAGTGCACGGGTTCGTCGCTGACGTGAGTTTGGGAGTGGGGCCAGTAAAAGGTCGCTACAAAGCCAGCGTAGATCTGTTTGATCTGAACCCTCCCCATGCCGTTAAGTTGAAAGGTAGCGCGCGAGGGGCGCTTGGTTCAGCGAATGGCGAAGGAATCATTGAGCTTGTTTCGACGCAAACGGGGACAAGGCTTAACGCTACGAAGCCGAGATAGGCGGCAAGGTAGCGGCTGTTGGTGGCCGCTTGCTCGATGCGGCAGCGAGTTGTTATCCGCCAATTTTTCGAAGCATTAGCGCGTCGCACCCAGGAGAGTCATCTCCCAGTTGGTTCAAACGTCTATTTCGGGAGACGTTCATGAAACCCGCTCGCTTTGATTACTACAACGTCGAAACGATTGATCAAGTTCACAAGTTGATCGCGGATAATCCCGATGTGCGCGTAATCGCGGGCGGTCAAACGCTCGTTCCAATGCTCTCCATGCGTCTCGCGCGTCCATCCGCGGTTGTCGATATAATGCGTATCGATCAACTTTCGAAGATCGATGAAAAAGCTGGTTCCATTCGTGTAGGGGCTGCCGTTCGCCAAGCAGCGCTCTTGGCTTGGCCGCGCCTGGCTGAGAAGCAACCCCTGTTGGCTGCTGCTTTGCCTTGGGTAGGGCACGCCCAGACCAGAAATCGCGGGACAATCTGCGGGTCGATCGCGCACGCCGATCCGAGTGCGGAGCTTCCATTGGTGCTAGTTGCGCTGAATGGAGTTGTCAGAGCTTTCAAGCAGACGGGGAAAACGTCGAGTGCCCGCGGCAGACTTTTTGTGGGGCCAATGACGACGGCGCGAAGCGATGATGAAATAATTGAGGCCGTGCTCTTTCCTCTTCGAGAAAATGGAAAGGGCTACGCGTTCAACGAGTTCGGACGGCGGCATGGAGATTTCGCAATTGTTTCATGCGCTGCTGTTGCAGATGCGAAAGAGGTCAGATTGACGGTAGGTGGAGTCGCGGACCGGCCAGCTTCAATTCAAATCCAGGCTGCGAGTGATGCTGAAGCCGCACTGATTCTGAATGACTTTGCCTGGTCGCTGCAAGCTCGGGACGATTTACACGCAAGTGCTGAATACCGTCGCCAGTTGGTCCGCCAGATGGGCCTACGAACAATTTGCGAGGCGCGCCAATGCATCGCGTGAGCGCCGACACATTATACAAGGTCAAATTCGAACTTAACGGTATTTCGGTCGAAGGGTTCGCTGAGCCGCGCACTCTATTGACTGATTTCTTACGTCATCAACTCGGCGCGACTGGAACACATGTTGGATGTGAGCACGGCGTGTGCGGCGCTTGCACGGTTCAAATTGATGGCGAGCCAGCCCGCGCGTGTTTGACGCTAGCGGTGCAGGTCGACGGTTCAAGTTTGAAAAGTGTGGAAGGACTCACGCCGGAGCCCGGCCGTCTATCAATTATCCAGGAATCATTTCGAAAGCATCATGCGCTTCAGTGCGGCTTTTGTACTGCCGGAATTCTTATGTCTCTCGACGCTTTTCTAAAAACACACACCCATCCTGGTGAAGATGAGCTCCGCGAGTATCTTTCAGGTCATATATGTCGTTGCACTGGCTATGGCCCGATTGTAGCCGCCGCGCTCGATGCTGCTGCGAAACTTCGTGAGGGCAACGATGCTTGATCTCGGAACGAGTTTTATCGCCACGGTAGCCCGCGAACCTAACGCACTGGCCATAGTCGACGGCAACATCCGCCTAAATTACACCGAGTGGTACCAGCGCATATCTTCGGTTGTTGGTGGCCTTCAAAAGCTCGGGCTTAAGCAGGGTGATCATTTGGTCACTGCGCTTCAGAACCGTTGGGAAGCAGCCACGCTTCACTGGGCATGTCAGTTTTCTGGAATCATCATCACGCCGGTGAATTGGCGTGCCAAGTTCGACGAAATCGATTTTTTTATTGAAAACTCCGATGCGAAGGCCATCGTTTATGAGGCCGTGAGTTCGGATGCCGTATTGCAGTCTTCGCGTGCTCGCGACTGTCGGCGAATTTCCATCGATGTTCCTGACTCGCAGATATCAGCTTTGAAAGCCTCGTAGCGCAAAAGCACCTAGCGCCATGCCTTCCGCAACGCCGGATGCTTGGTCTGTAATGCTTTACACGTCGGGTACCACCGCCAAGCCGAAGGCGTTCCCCGCCGACAACGAGCTGAACGCGCGGCTGCTCTCGCGCATGTTGCCCAGAATATGTATGGCCGCTGCGAGCGTACGCTCGGCGTAATGCCGCTTTATCACACCATGGGCGTCCGTTCTCTGCTCGCAATGTCGTTGATCAACGGTGCGTTTGTCTGCTTGCCACGATTCGACGCGAAGCGAGCGCTCGAACTGATACAGAGCGAAAAGATACCGAACCTCTATCTAGTGCCGACGTTGTATCACGACGTCGTTCACAATCAGTCCTTCGTAAAAGAAAACGTTCGATCAGTACGAAAGCTCGGCTTCGCCGGGGCTTCGATGACAGATGGCTTGCTCAAGGAACTTGAAGAAGCCTTTGAGCCGGAATTGTTCGTGAATCATTACGGCTCTTCCGAAATCTACACCTTCACGATTGACCAAGATGCGGTTGCAAAGCCCGGTTCGGCTGGCCGTGCCGGCATTAACCAGATGGTGCGCGTGGTCAAACTCTCTGCGACTTCGCCCGACGATGAAGCGGCGGTAGGCGAAGAAGGAGAAATTATTGCCCTATTAGCCGGAGACGAAAGTTTCGAAGGCTACTGGCGGCGGCCGGAGGCGGATTCAAAAGCACTCCGGATGGGTTGGTACTTTACGGGCGACACTGGGTATTTCGATAAAGACGGCGATCTATTCGTCAGCGGACGTGCCGACGACATGATCATAACGGGGGGAGAGAATGTCTCCCCAGTTGAAATAGAAAGCTGTCTGTCGCTTCACCCGTCTGTTTCCGAGGTGGCGGTCGTCGGTCTGCCGGACGAACGCTGGGGAAAGATCGTAGCGGCGTTCATCAGCCGCCGGCCCGGTCTCGGACGCGGAGCTGGACGAGTTCTGCAAATCCTCAGGCCTCGCAAATTTCAAACGACCCCGCCGGTACGTCTTCGTTACTGAAGTGCCGAAGTCGCCAGTAGGAAAACTGCTGCGTCGAAAACTCGTCGCCGGGGAATTCACGGAAGAATTACAGAAAACGAAGGAAGCAACGCAATGAAAGTAAAATCGTTCACGGATCCTCGTCTGGAGAAGCTTGACGGTTTCCGTGTGGAGATCGATCCAACTCAAGAACGCGCCGACATCATTCTCGACCGCCCTCCGTACAACGTTATTGAGATGGCGCAGCGCGATCAGCTACGTCTGGTTTTTGAGTACCTCGATCTTGACGATGAAGTTCGCGTGATTGTTCTTCGTTCGGTCGGGGAGCACTTCTCGAGTGGAGGAAATATTCGCGGATTCATGCAGGCATCGCCAGAGCATGTATCCAAGCTAGCATGGAACATTGCAGCGCCAGCTCGTTGCTCGAAGCCGGTAATCGCTGCAGCCCGCGGCTATTGTTTCGGGGTCGGATTCGAAATTTCGCTCGCGTGCGATTTCCGGATTGGCTCAGAAACTGCGCAGTACGCGCTACCCGAGCAGCGTCTTGGACAGATTCCAGGTTCAGGCGGCTCGGCGCGGCTTCAACATATGATCGGCATCACGCGGACTAAAGATGTGGTCATGCGGTCCCGCCGTATCAAGGCCAAGCAGGCGTATGATTGGGGCTTCGTCACGGAATGCGTTCCGGACGACAAGCTGGAATCGGCGACTGACTCGCTTGTCAAAGAGTTGCGTGAGTTCTCACCGCTCGCACAGCGAACAGCGAAGAAGCTTCTGAATGACTCAGAAGACGCAAATCTGACAATTGGCATCGAACTGGAGGGGCATTGCTATAGCAGGCTTCGCCAGTCCGACGACTTCGCCGAAGGCGTAGATGCATTTCATGCAAAGCGCCCGCCGAAGTTCAAGGGAAGTTAACTATCCGGCAAACGCCAAGCGCCGGCGAACTGAAAAAACAACGAGGAGGAAGTTATGCGTTTTATGAAATATATTTTGGCCGGAGCCGTCTTGGCTGCTTCGTCACTCAGTGCAGTGCCGCAAGCACAAGAGCCCATCAAAATCGGCGTCGTTACTCCGCTGAGCGGTACTTATGCCGGCATTGGTCAGCAGGTTCGCTGGGGAATCGAGCTTGCTGCAAACGAAATAAATGCCGCAGGAGGCGTCAAAGGCAGAAAAATTGAACTGATCTTTGAAGACGAAGAAGCGAACCCGTCGGTCGCCGTGCAGAAAGCTGAAAAACTCATCCAGGTGAACAAAGTTCACTTCTTAACGGGCACCGTAAACTCAGGTTCGACTCTTGCGGTTGGTCAGCTGGCCGAACGTTCGGGTATCTTAATTGCTACCACGGTATCTTTCGCGGACTCGATCACCGGGGATCGCTGCTCGCCGAATGTGTTCCGGGTAAACGCCCGGGCCGGCCAACAATCGGCGGCGCTGGCTGCCTGGCTCGCAAAAGAGAAGCCAAAATCGACAGTCTACTTTTTAGGACCTGACTATGAAATGGGCCGCTCAACGGTAGCCGCGTTCAAAGCGAACGTGATCAGGGTTGGCGGAAACTCGGTAGGCGAAGTATTTGCTCCGCTCGATACGAAAGACTACACGCAATATTTCGGTCAGCTTCGTGCCGCGCGTGCGCAGGTTCTTTACACTTCCGTTGCCGGAAACGACACAGTTCGTTTGTTCACGCAGCTCGCGGAATTTGGACTGCTTAAGAGCCTCACTGTTCTTGGTGCGTCTGGAACAGTGAGTGCGCAAAACATCAATGCAATCGGTGCGGCAGCCGAGGGCTTTGTTACGGGTGTTGGCTATTCGGCAGAAATTAAGACGCCCGAGAACGCGAAGTTCGTTGCTGCTTTTCGTGCTGCCTACAAGAATGATCCAGATCTCTACGGTGCGGATTCGTACGGCTTGCTGTTCGCCTACAAAGCAGCGTTCGAGAAGGCTGGTTCGACTGACACTGACAAAATGCGGGATGCACTTCGCGGCTTGAAGTGGAACACTCCGCAGGGTGAGAAGACCATTCGTGCGGGCGACCATCAGGCCGTCCAGAAAATGTATGTCGTAAAAGTCACCAAAGGAAAATTTGTCATCGCCAACGAAGTATCAGGCGACGACGCTATTGGTGACGACGTTTGCACGCGGTTCTAAATTAGCAGCGACACCGGGAGAAGCCCATGTTCGAAGTGCTCGATTACGTCCAGTTCGTACTCGCCCCGCAAGTCGTGACCGGGCTTACTCTCGGCGTCGCAGTTATTTTGGTCGCTCTGGGGCTAACGATTATTTTCGGCCTGCTCGACGTGATCAATATGTCTCACGGCGAATTCTACGCGCTCGGGGCGTTTATCGCGTTGCCATTGCACTGGATGGGGGTGCCGTTCTGGGCGCTGCTAGTCCTGATACCGCTAATCATGCTGCCAATTGGCTACATTGTCGAAAGACTGCTTATTCAACGCGTGTTCAACTCCAAGGATCGGCACGTCACCACGCTATTGCTGACTTTCGGTTTTGGGTTGGTTCTGGAAGACGTCATCAAGCTGATCTTCGGCCCCAACCCGCATCGCATCGAAACACCCATTCGCGGATCAGTTGAAATCTTTGGGGTGTTTATTCCGAACTATCGGTTGTTTCTTATTCTTGCGGGTGGGGCAGTGATCGCCGCAACAGCAATTCTTGTTTATCGAACAAAGTGGGGCGCTATCGTTCGTGCTGCTTTTGACCGTGACATGTCGGCATCGCTGGGGGTTCCTGTGCACCGTGTCTACGCAATCGCGTTTGCGTTCGAGCAGCGTTAGCGGGAATTGCCGGGGTTCTCCTCGCGCCGATCTATTCGGTGTTTCCTACGATGGGCCGCGATTTTATTCTGCTTGCGTTCACGGTCGTCATTGTTGGTGGGATGGGGTCCATCGCCGGCGCTGTCATCGCAGGTTTATTTCTGACGCAGGTCCAAGCGATCGCGTCGCTCACATATCGCCAGTTTGGAGCGATCCGATCGTGTTCGGAATTATGGTCGTCATGCTCATGGTTCGTCCGCAAGGGCTTTATGGGAGGCTCGGTCATGCGTGACGCGCTTACGAATTCGATGCGCGAGCCATTTGCTCGCTTTGATGCTTCTTGTCGTTGGTCTGATATTCGCAGCAATCGGTGCATGGACGGACGATACGTTCTACTTGCGGCTCGCGACAGAAGCGCTGATTTTTTCAGGATTGGCGCTCGCTGTTGACATTCTGCTTGGGTACACGGGTCTTCTTTCTCTTGGCCAAGCGATGTTTTTTGGGCTTGGAGCCTATGTATCCGCGGTGTCGCTGATCGCCATCCCGTCTTTCTGGTTAGCTTTTGCGGCTGCTCTAATGACCGGCATTCTCGTCGGCATCGTTGGTGGCTTAATCGCCAACCGGGTTCGTGGTGTTTATTTCGCGCTAATTACTTTTGGCATGGCGCAAGTAGTGGCAAAAATTATCTACAATACGCGTTCGCTGGGGGCATCCGATGGTTTGATCGGGGTGCCGATTGTGAAGATAAACTTTGGGCTGTTCATTATCTCCAGCGACCACCCCGTAGGCTTCTTTCTGTTCGTGGTTGCGTATATCGGCCTTCTGTATCTGGCCGCCGCGTACATCCTGGACACGCCGTTTGGCCGCCTATTGATCGCCATGAAAGCGAATGAGCGGCGAATTCCGTTTCTGGGATACCATGCAACATCCGCCCGGCTAGCTGCTTACGTACTTGCGGCGACAATAGCGTCGCTCTCAGGCGCCTTGTATCCGATGTTGCGGGGCTTCGCGTCGCCTGAGCTTCTGTTCTTCGCGACCTCGGGCAACGCGGTGATCACGGTAATAACCGGCGGCGTGGGAACGCTTGTAGGGGCAATCTACGGAAGCGTCATTCTCACCGTCATCAAGTCGTATGTCGGCAGTTGGACCGAGCATCACCTCATCGTTATCGGCGTTTTGTTCATGATTGTCGTGATTTTTCTGCCCAACGGCATCATGGGTGTCATTCGTCCGAAAATCGTAAAGCTCCTTGGCGGGAAGACTTTGCAATGAACCAGCACATTCTCGAAGCAAAGAATCTATCGATCAGATTTGGCGGACTTCGTGCGGTCGACGATGTTTCGTTTAAAGCTGTCCGCAACAAAATAACTACGATAATCGGTCCGAACGGCGCAGGAAAATCCACGCTTTTCAATTTGATTAGCGGCCTTTTGCGTCCCAACTCCGGCACCGTGTACGTCGATGGCGAGAAATTTAGGAACGTCGGCCCCGATACCATGCAGAAGGCGGGGCTGGCGCGCTCGTTCCAGATAACAAATCTCTTCTTTGAGCTTCCTGTCGCTGAAAACATTCGCCTTGCAGCCCAAATTCTCGAGCCAAAGTCGCGCTGGGCGATGCCTATTCGCGCAAGTGTCATCGCTGCGAAAAGAGTTCAAGAATTGCTCGAACGTTTCGATCTTAAGAGTAAAGCTGAATATCTAGTTGGCGCCTTGTCGCACGGTGAACAGCGGCGATTGGAAATTGCGGTTGCTCTTGCCTGTAAGCCAAAGATTCTTTTGCTGGATGAGCCCACGCAAGGGATGAGCCACGGCGATACTGAAGACACGGCAAACTTGATCAAGTCTCTTTCCGAGGATGTCACGATCTTACTTATTGAGCACGATATCGGGTTGGTGATGAAGATATCGGACTACGTTCTTGTTATGCATCAGGGTCAAAAGTTGGCGGAAGGAACGCCCGAAGAAGTGCGGGCAAACGCAGCAGTTCAAGCTGCATATTTTGGACACGCATAATGCTTTCGGTTCAGAATGTTCACGTCCATTATGGTCTTAGCCACATCATTCATGGCTTGAGTCTCAACGTCGAAGCCGGCGAAGTTATCGGGATTTTTGGGCGCAATGGTGTAGGGAAAACTACGCTTCTAAAAACGATCGCAGGTTGGGTTAAGCCGTCTGAAGGGCATATTTCCTTTGAAGGGAAGCGTATTAATGGCGCTGCTTCGGATGAGATCTGTCGTTTGGGCGTGGGTTTCGTTCCTGAAGATCGTCGAATTTTCCCCGGACTGACTGTTGAAGAGAACCTCACGCTTGGGTTTCTTCAGGTTCCAGGCCGATCCAAGTCTGAGCATCGTGCGGCCTTGGAGCGCGTGTATCAGCGATTGCCTCGTTTAAGGAGCGTCGCACGCAGCTCGGAACAACGTTATCGGGAGGAGAACAGCAGATGTTGGCTATGGCTCGCGTCATGGTCGGTGATGCGAAACTGCTGTTGATCGACGAGCCGAGCGAAGGCCTGGCTCCTATGATCGTGGAAGATATCTATGGCGTGATTTCCGAGATGAAGAAATCGCGCCGCTCCATACTTTTGGTCGAGCAGAATGTGGCACTGGCCCTCAAAGTTTGTGATCGTTTTGTCGCGATAGAACGGGGTCAGATCGTACTGCAAGGCGACCCCGCGAACGAAAAAGATTGTCAGGACTTGTTCAAGGTCATTGCGGTCTGAGCCGAATCCGCCAATGTTTCGTGAATAATATACGTCTAAGGACGCTGAAATCGCGTTCAAACCAACCGAATTCGTCTGCGTTTTCAACGTCGTTCGACATATCGTCTGCGCTCATAACGATCTGGTTGCAGGTTCGAGTCCTGCCGGGCCCACCACTTTTTCAGTGCCTTCTCCGTCGGCGATTTAGCGCAGAACGGTTAGCGCTGAAGAACCGGCGGCATGAGTTGCGAGACTAGCTTTGCAAGATCGTGTTGTTTCGACATTTGTGTTTTTTCGAACACACGGGAAAGGTGTGTTTTCACGGTCGAAGGAGCGATGCCAAGCAAGGCTGCGGTTTCTGACCGGTTCCGTCCCTTCGATATTTCGAGCATGACGCGGGCTTCGGTCGGCGTCAGGTCGAAAAGTGCGGCGAGGATATCGAGTGGGGGCTGCACCGTTTCTCCGGTGCGCGTGACGAAAACCGCTGCCGAGGCACCCAGATGAATGGCTGGCCGCATGTTTCCTGAGTTCAGCGGGAGCACATGAGCGATCGCTGCGGACGAGTTTGAATTCTTTACGCGCAGCGGAACACCAATTCCGCCATAACCCAGAGTGTCTTCATTCTTGAGCGCGTTCGATCGCAGAATGAAGTGCGCTCGTTGCTCCTTCAAGATGCGTTACGATCGTTTCGTCACTCGTAGAAATTATACTCTTTTCATCCAGCAACTGTTTGGCAACTCTGTTCGAATGTACGATCTGCGCGTTTTCATTTACCAAAAAAACCGCGATATTCATAACGTCTAAAGTCGAGGTCATGCCCGTAAGTGCAATCGACTTCATGTCGAGCAAATTTCCGATCGTAAGCGCGCGCCGAAAATGTGGAAGCAGCATCTCCATCACGGCTAGATCTTGTGGGCCGATTAGATCGCGTGTTGTTGGGGTATGAAGGCAGATCGATCCGATGTTGGTGCCGTCGTTAATGACAGTGCCGACGAGCACGTCGCGCAGGCCGTAAGGCGTTGCGAAAGACTTGAAGAATTCACCTTGAAGCATCTCGCTTTCGGTGATGCCGGTCCGCCGCCATATTTCACGATTGTAGGCAAGTTCGCCGATGCGATACTGCGAGATAATATCCCAGAACGGCATTTTCGGGAGCATGGCCTTATAGCGGACGACCATCTCTTCATTGTTGCTCCAGTGAGCCGGTATTCGGATCTCGCGGCGTGTAGGAGCCCACAGTGCGATGAAGGTGAATACTCCGCCGAACAACGCGCTCGCGGCCTCCAACGCGCTAGGCCACAGCTCGGAATTGATCGCACTATCGTAAATTTGACCGATGACGTTTGAAAGAACAGCGGGGTCTGGGGACTTCATGAAACGGTCCTGATGCAAGGATCATATTCGGTTCAACTGCTGACCTGGCTATCCCCCAGGTGGCGGACCTCAAACAGCTCTGCTTTTGGGCAATTGCTATTAGATGCGTAAAGTCCTCCAGGTGGGGGATTTATTATTTTCCGTGATCTGAATACTGGCTTAAACGCCGCAACAATTGCGCCGGCAATGGTATTTCGAGGACGGGGTCAAGAATATGTTGAAGGCAGGGGTTGTTGCGTTTGCGATGCTTTTTGTGACGAGCAGCGCGTTTGCGGCGGAGCGGCAGGTCAATTGGAGCGGATTCTATGCCGGCATCGATGTCGGAGGGTTGTTCGCGAAATCGCCGACCACTGTTCCAGCTCTTCCGGCTACAGCGGACATCAAACCAAATAGTTTTCTCGGTGGTGGTCACATTGGCTATCGCTGGCATGCGCCGGCGTCACGTTGGGTTTTGAATTGAAGCCGATTTATGGGGTGTTCGTGCTGACGACGATGCGCCCTTTGTGGGTTTCGGTAACAGCGCATATTTAAAGGTGAATCGAGGGGATCGCTGCGCGGTGTCGCTGGCTTCACTGCCAACTCTGCGCTTCTCTATGCGACCGGTGGCGCAGCTTATGCAAGATTCAGCGGATGCGTTCTGGCATTAGGCACGAATGATTGCTGGCAGGGATATAGCGATACGGCGTGGGGATGGACTGCCGGCATAGGCGCGGCTTACGCGCTGCATCCCAACCTTATCGCTCGCTTGGAATATCTCTATGCCGATTTTGGAGACCATTCCTATTCGACGCCGGCAATCAACGGCGGTATCACGGACGTCGCCTTAAAAACTCATACCCTGCGTGCCGGACTAAGCTGGCGCTTTAGAAGTTTCTAGGCGGTGCTAGGCGGCAGGCTGACTATAAGCTTGTTCTAGCCAATGATTGGCCAATGGTATTCGCGTAAGAACGTCAATAATCGCGATCAGACGGAGCAAATTCGTCTGTATTTTCAACGCCGCTCGAATAATCGTCCGCGCTCATAGCGGTCTGGTAGCTATGGATGATCGGGTTCGATCATGGCGACTAGCAAACATTCCCAGAAAAGTGCCCAGCATTTTTAGCGCTGGGCTAGTAGGGATGGATAGAGAAAAGCCGGCCATGCGTGAAACCACTTCGCAGGAACGGCTATGCTGCCTCTCCGCCAGAGATGCCGCTGAACACCCACGCCAAAGTGTCGTGCAGCGCTCTAGGGTTGGCGGTTGCAAGCAAGTGATTGCGAAGTTCCCGTTGAACGCCGACAGCGTGATAAATCTCGCCGAATTGCCGCGATGTAAGTTGAATCCGTGCGGTTCTCAGATAGCGCTCGTGTTGATAAGCGCGGAACGCATCTTCGATCGAGCTATGACGATCTACCATTTCTGCGAGCACCACCGCGTCCTCTAGAGCCATGCATGCGCCTTGCGAGATGTAGACGTAGGTCGGGTGAGCGGCGTCGCCAAGGAGCGTAACACGGCCTTTCGACCACTCCTTGAGCGGCGGCCGATCGTAAAGTATCCACGCTCTCGAAGTATCAATGTGCTCCAGCAATGCTTTGACGTGCGGGCAGGCATCACGGAAACGCTCCATCATCGTGTCGCGATTGCCGCGCGGATATCCATTCTCGAATTTTACACTAGGGTCGCGATAGCTCGCGCCGATGTTGAAAATTTCGTCGCGGCGAAGCGGATAGTGGAAGAAATCTAGCTCGGGGCCGCCCCACATCGTCACCGATTGCGAATAGCGTTCTTGAGGAATGTCTTTCACGGGAACGACGCCGCGGCAAAGCACGTAATGGTCGGTCGAAGGGTTCTCGCGTCCGAACAATGCCGCGCGGCTTTCCCACCACAGGCCGTCACAAGCAACCATGGCCCGGCCTTCGTAAGTTTTATCGTCCGCTGTAGTGACGAGCACGCGATCGCCGACATCGTCAAATTTGACGACCTTGCTATTGGTCGCAAGCTTGACCAACGGCGATGCCTGGCAGGCGCGCAGGAGTGCTTCAAGAACGTCGCCGCGGTGCAGGAGCGCGTACCGATAACCGAAACGGCGGACAAACTCTTCGTCGATCGGCGACTGAAATACTGCTTCACCGGTCATCATGTCGCCGAGTACAAGGCGCTCCGGATACGCCGCGACGCGCTGTATTTCTTCCAGCACACCGAGCGCCTTGAACGCCTTGAACGCGTTGGGAGGCATTTGAATGCCAGCCCCGATCTCGCGCAGCTCAGCCGCCTGTTCGAGGATTTGTACGGCATGGCCTTTGCGCGACAGCGCAAGGCCCGTCGCAATTCCGCCGATTCCACCCCCAACCACGATAATAGGCAGGTTCGTGTTGTCTTTGCTTGGCATGTAAGTGTCCCGAGGAATCCGTGTAAGGTTTAGGTTCTGGCGAAAGGCCGTGAGATTTTTTCGTTCTTCAGATCCGCTTCCGCCAAAGCTTGATCTCTCCGTTCAGGCTGTCCGTTGCCACCACCGCCCGCAGTGGTGACGACGACCCGATCGCCTTTTTGAAGAACGGCCATCATTTTCGAGGGGATTTCCTCCTTGTGGCCGTTTGTCCTGAAAATTTCGGAGATGGCCATGGCGCCCGGTTCGCCTCCATTGCTGCCGGCTGCGGCGCACATGTGCCGCTCTCCGCGATGGGTAAATCGAACCTCGCCTTCCAGAACTTCGTACTCCTTCACGATTCCGAGCCCGCCGCGCTGCTTCCCCGCGCCTCCCGAGTCCGGCCGTAACGCGATCCGATGAACCCTTATGGGTGCTTCCATTTCCATGGCCTCCGCAGGCAGGTTCATGCAATTGGAAACGTCCGTTTCGATAACATCCACGCCATCGGAGTTGAGACCGGCACCGCTGCCGCCGGCGATCAGTTCGCCGATGACAAAAGGATCGCCGCCTTGGCGCAAACCGCCAAACATGACCGCCAGCATTTCTCCGGAAGAATCCGCGGGCACGCGTTCGGGAACGGCCGGCCTGAGCGCACCGAGGATGCACCCGGCCATGCGCTTAATGGTGGCGGTCCGCGCGTTAACGGGCGCCGGCTCGACCGGGTTGACGATCGAGCCGAGGGGCAACTCAAGAGAGATCGGGCGGAAACAACCGGCGTTTGTCGGAATCGCTGGATCCGTGACCGCACGGATCGCAAAGCATGCCGCCGCAAGGCGCCAGAGGGCACAGCATTGAAGGGCCCACGCACCTGGGCTGATGAGCCGGTAAAATCGACGTGAAAGTTGCCGTCCTTTATCGTCACGGCGACCTCGAAGCGAATGCGCTTGTCGAGTTCAATGCCGTCGTTGTCGTTGTAGTCGACGTAGGAATAGGTGCCTTCCGGGATCGAGCGAAGCGCCGAACGCGTGAGTTCTTCGGATTTCTCGAGGAGATTGGCGAAGATTGCGCCAACCATATTTTGACCCAGCGCGTCTACCAATTCGCCAACGCGGCGCGCGCCGACGTTGCAGGCCGCCAGTTGCGCATTCAAATCTCCCATAACGGTATTCGGAATGCGAACGTTCTGCCGGATGAGCGCAACGAGCGTCTCGTTGTATTTACCTTTGTCGCGAAACTTGAGCGGTGGAATACGCAGGCCTTCCTGGAAGATTTCCACCGCATTCGTCGGCACTGAGCCGGGTGACATGCCGCCCATGTCCTGGTGATGCGTCATCGCGGCCGAGATCGCTACGACACGCCCGTCTTTTGTGACAATCGGCGTCACAATTGCGATATCGGGCAGGTGAGTTCCGCCCAGGTAGGGTTCGTTCATGATGAACGCATCGCCGGCATTCATCTGGCTAACTGGAAACAGTTCGAGAATCTTCGCGACGACCGGAATGAGCGTTCCGAGATGCACAGGGATTGCGCATGCCTGCGCCAGCGTTTCGCCTTCGGTCGTAAACAAGCTTGCCGAAGCGTCGAGCCCTTCTTTGACGATCGGCGAAAAGGAAGAGCGAAGCAGCGTTTGCTGCATTTCGTTGGCAATACCCTCGATCTTGTTACGGACGACTTCTACCGTAATCGGGTCGAGACCATGATCCGGCTGTTTCATCGTTTAGCCTCGGCTCAAAATGATGTTGCTGGCGCTGTCGACGACGCCTTCCCAGCCTGGTTCCACGAGCGTCGTCGTATCGGATTGCTGCACGATTGCCGGTCCCGAGAACGAAAACCCGGCGGGCAGCGCTTCGCGGTTCAATACGCGTGCCTCGACGGCTTTATCGAAGCCGCTCACCCAGATCGGGCGCGTACCGAGATCGAAAGGCGAGGCGGATGGCGCGAGCCGCATTTCGTCGATGGAGTCACTTCCCGCTGCCTGATGGACCGTGCGAAGCGCTACGATCTTTGCCGGCTCGCGGACCGAATGGCCGTAAACGCGGTCATGAGCCGATAGGAAATCCTCATAGATCTGCTCTACGAGTTTGACCGAGTTCGGATTGAAACTGATTTCGAGCGAGTAAGACTGGCCGATAAAGCAGATATCGGCGTAGTAGGAGATCGTCACATCACTCGTCTTGACGCGTTCGGCGCGCATCAGTTGCGATGCGGACTGATCGAGTTGAACCAGCGCATGATTGAGTTCCGCAACAACCAGGCCAGTAAGCGGACTGAAAACGCGGTTGAGACTTCGTGTTCGATCGGCGCTGCGAGCAGGCCGGCAGCAGCCAACACCCCGGGGATGCGCGGGACAACGATCTTCGTCATCTTGAGTTCTGCAGCCAGCGCGGTGGCATGTAACCCACCTGCACCGCCCAACGGCATCAAGGCGAACTCGCGCTGATCGACGCCCTGGCGCACGGACACCGCGCGAATGCCTTCCGCCATTTGCGCGTTCAGCACGCGATGAATGCCCAACGCTGCCTTTTCGATTGAGATGCCAAGCGGATCCGCGATATTTTTCTTCAGTACATTTCGCGCGAGGTCGGCTTTCAACTTGAAGCTGCCGCCAGCGAAATAATCTGGATCGAGGTAACCTAAAACAACGGAAGCGTCACAGACGGTTGCATGCGTGCCGCCGCGGTCGTAACAGGCGGGACCGGGCTCGGAGCCGGCCGACTGCGGACCGACACGTAAGCTGCCTCCTTCGACGCGAGCGATGCTTCCGCCTCCGACCCAATCGTATTGACGTCAACCATCGCGACCCGCACGGCGTAGTCGCCGATGACGCCTTCCGGGCGAATGAGGGGTTTGCGCTTGCTAATCAGCGCGATATCGGCCGACGTCCCGCCGATGTCGATCGTGATTATGTTGTCGGTATTGGCGGATGCTCCGGCAATTTTACCGCCGACAACGCCGCCGGCCGGTCCAGATAGAAAAAGGCGAATCGGCCGCATGCGGGCAACGCTTGATACGGTGAGGCCGCCCCGCGACTGCATAACCTGCAATGGTGCTGCAACGCCTTCCTTCTGAAGTGACTGTTCGAGCCGCTCCAGATAGTTGGCTACCGTCGGTTTCACATATGCATCGAAAGCCGTTGCAACCGTTCGCTCGTATTCGCGAAAGTGCGGGTCCACCTCCGATGATATGGATACGGAAACGTCGGGATACCACGCTGAAATCAGCCTTTCGCCCGCTGCTCATGCGCCGGGTTGGCGAAAGCGAATAGAAACACGACGGCAATTGAACGAGCGCCGCTTTGCACAAGCTTGTCGGCGGCGTTGCGCAGATCGGCCTCATCTAACGCAGTCAAGATTTCGCCGCTCGGAGCGACGCGCTCGCTGACCTCTTGCCGGAAACGACGTGGAGCTAAAAAGACAAGCGGTTGAGGTTCGAGCACCACGTCATACATTTGCCGACGAGACTGGCGGCCGATTTCCAGAACATCGCGGAAGCCTTTGGTAGTTATGATTCCGATCGCAGCGCCTTTTCGTTCGAGGACAGCATTCGTTGCGATCGTCGTGCCGTGCGCAAACTTCTCGAGATCAGTTGCGTTGAGCGCCCAGTCCGACTTCATCCGCTTCAGCGCGGCAACTACAGCTTCGCCCGGATCGGTGCGTGTTGTGGGTAGCTTGAAAAAACGGATGTTTTCGCAGGCTTTCGCACGACCACATCCGTAAATGTGCCGCCAATATCGACGCCAATTTCAAGGAGCTCGGACATCATTCATCCAGAGTGAAAATAATTGCATTTATTTTCACTCTAATTGATAATTTGTCAACCTGTTTCCGTCTGACTATTAGGTGCTTGCCAATTGTTGGGGAGCTCGCGTGAAGACAAAGCGAAGTTTTAAAGAGGGTCAAGCACCGGACGCTAACCTCGGTAATGATGTCTGGATCGGCGCGCGATTGCGCGAGCTTCGGCAGGATCGGCGGCTTTCGATCCAAGAACTTGCCCATAAGGTCTCACTCTCGATCGGTATGATCAGCCAGATCGAGAGGGGTGTATCGACACCGTCGCTCCGCTCCCTGCGGCTGCTCGCGGAAGCGCTTGAGGTTCCTGTTTCCTGGTTTTTCGCCTCGTCGAAGGGACACGCTGCTTCACGTCATATTGTACGGAAAGACCAACGCAGGCGGCTTCGAGTGCCAGATGTTGGCGTCGTGCAGGAGCTATTAAGTCCTAGTTCTGCGATGCGGATCGAGGTGTATGAAGTGACGCTCGATCCGGGCGGGAGCTCGGGAGCAGAATCCTATACGCACGACGGAGAGAAGTTTGGGCTAATCATCGAAGGCGAAATGCAGTTGTTGATCGGCGACGACTTGCACACGCTGGAATGTGGAGACAGTTTTCATTTCCCCAGCACACAGCCGCATCGCTTTCAAAACTCCGGACCCGGCATCGCACGTTTTGTTTGGGGCGTAGCGCACGCGAAAACGAAACGGCGACAGAAGAAAGCTGCTTCAGTAGGTAAAAGCAGATAGTTTTCATTCAATGCGAAATTGCCTAATTTTTTCATTCTCCTTTAAGCTACTCGTGCCGCTCGTACGTAGATCATGTGAAAGCTGCGTTTGGCGTCGCAGAGAGACGAACCTGTCGGACTTTGGGGCAGTATCGTTCGACGTGCGGAAAATCCGACGACCCCGATGACGAAGCGGCCTTGACGGCAGGCATCGCCGCGTTCGCCCGTCAGTCTGAGAGAACGGCTACTGCGAGAGCTTCAACGGAAAACCCAGCGACGAACTACTGAACGGAGAAACCCTTCTACGCGCGCAAGGAGACTAAGATTGTGATCGAAAACTGGCGATGTCACTGCAACGCGGTCAGCTCGCACTCATCGCTTAGACGCAAACCGTCAACCCCCGAAGCAATCGTCTGGCCAGTGGCAGAACCGATGCTGCAAACGCAGTCTCTAAACGAACATGCAAACCGGATCACGTAGTGGACCGATCAGTTTATTTATGTCCGTCCTTGCGCTCCCTAAGGGCTTTCTGCGCAGCTACACGGTTCTCAAGCGTAAGTGAGCGATGCACCTGTTCCGCAGTCTTGGCGTCATTCGACGATATGGCCTTCACGATTTGACGCCAACTTCGTAGTGAATGACGTCGGCGCGTTGGGGAACTGAGTGCTAGTCTCGAATACCTGCGCACACGAACAGCGAAACTACCAATCAGTTCGGTCAGCCGTTGGTTTCCGCAAATTCCACAAACCGTGGTGATCATTTCCGTGGTGGCTTTTAAGTACTCGTTGGCATCGTGCTGAGAGATCTCAAGTAAATCCAGCCCCTTCTTCAGAGCAGGGCCGTCTGCAGGCTTGAAGCGAACTGCTGCGCTACCGGAGGCTAGTCCCAATAACGCAGCCCGAATGTCGAATATATCCGCCAATTCGTCTTCGGTCATGGACGTGACATGTGCGCCACGTTGCGATGCGATCGTAACAAGTCCACGGCTTTCGAGGATGCGCAGTGCGTCTCTTACAGTCGCGCGGCTGACTTCAAACGAGTCAGCCAGTTCTACTTCGCGCAACCGGTCGCCGGGTACTATGTCCTCGCGCACGATTGAGCAGCCGATTTGATCCGCGACTTGGAGTGCAAGAGTTTTCCGCAGATCGGTTGGGCTGAAATCGGGCAGCTTACTCCGCATTGGCGCAAAGGAGTCTCGTCCTGCGTCAAGCGAAAGTTCCGTTTCGTCTCCGGAGTGTGCTCCTAAAGCGGGCAGCAAAGCTTTACTTCTCATTCTCAAAGCCTGTTCCGGGCCATCGCCTGTAAATCAGACTCCGACTCTATCCGATTTTAACGCCATCGTCCTCCTGCCGGGCTGATCTGCCCCTTTGAAGTGGTCCTCCCTGAAGTATAATTTTCGGAGTGGAGGATGAGATCGATGGCCAGGAAGAGGCATTCGGCGGAAGAGATTGTTGCGAAGCTACGGTAGATCGATGTGCTGATGGCGCAAGGCCGGCAGGTTGCGGACGCGGTTCGAGCGATAGGTGTGACTGAAGTTACATATTACCGCTGGCGGAATGAGTACGGCAGCCTGAAGGGCGACCAGGTGAAGCGGTTCAAGGAGCTGGAGACTGAGAACAGTCGTCTACGGCGAGCCGTCTCGGAGCTTACACTGGACAAGCTTATTCTTGCTGAGGCTGCAAAGGGAAACTTCTAAGCCCATCACGTCGCCGCGCCTGTGTCGATCACGTGACGGCCGAGCTTGGGGTCTCCGAGAGCGGGCGTGCCGGGCTCTTGGTCAACACCGTTCGACGCAGCGCAAACATCCCGACGATCCCCGATGATGAAGCCATTCTGACGGCCGACATCATTGAACTTGCCAGCCGGTACGGTCGCTACGGATATCGCCGGATCACGGCGCTGCTTCGTAGTGCAGGCTGGACGGTGAACAAGAAGCGTGTCGAGCGGATCTGGCAATGTGAGAGGGGCTGAAGGTCCCTGCCAAACAGCCTAAGCGGCGACGTCTGTGGCTCAATGACGGTTCGTGCATCCGTCTGCGGCCGGAGCGAGCCAACCATGTCTGGTCCTACGACTTCGTCGCTGACCGCACTCACGACGGAAAAGGGTTCCGGATGCTGTGCATCATCGACGAGTTCACCCGCGAGAGCCTGGCCATTCGTGTCGCTCGGAAGCTCAAGGCAACTGACGTCATCGAGGCGCTCTGCGAGTTGTTCGTCTCGCGGGGCGTCCCTGCGCACATACGTTCAGACAACGGCCCTGAGTTTGTTGCCCTTGCTCTTCGCCAATGGATCGCCACGGTTGGAGCGAAGACCGCCCACATCGAACCAGGGAGCCCGTGGGAGAATGGCTACTGCGAGAGTTTCAACGGCAAGCTGCGTGACGAACTGCTCAACGGAGAAATCTTCTACACGTTGAAGGAAGCGAAGATCATGATCGAAGCCTGGCGGCGTCACTGCAACACGGTCCGTCCGCACTCATCGCTCGGGTATCGACCGCCAGCGCCTGAAGCCATCGTCTGGCCTACAACAAAACCGATGACACAAATGCAATCTCTAAACTAACATTCAAATCGGACCACTCAGTGGGGGGCGGTCAATACCCCGCTCACTGCAGGCATCTTCCCGAACGCTGATCTGAGCGGCGGCTATGTCGGTCTTAACGTCGGCTATCGCTGGCACATGGCGAACGACTGGGTCTATGGCCTCCAGCTCAACGCGCCGATTTATGCGAAGAAGCAACGTCCGGTCGTCGCAATTGCTGGCCAGCAAAATGGTGAACTGAACTGGGCGCTCTACGGCACGGGTCAGATCGGCAAGGCTTACGGCCGCTGGCTGCCGTATGTTGAAGCAGGCTTGGGCGTCGCTGACGCGGAAGGTCTTGACCAGAACACCGGCATCACGACCTCGAACACGCACTTCATGTATACGTTAGGTCTTGGCGTGAACTACGCGCTGACTGACCGCATCACGACCGGCTTGAAGTATCAGTACATTGGCACGTCGAAGGAACGCTATCCGAGCGGCGTTTCGGCAGCGAACTGGGGCTTTGAGATGAGCCTGATCACCTTCAATCTCGGTTACCGCTTTTAATTCAAAAAACAAGATAGAATGCCGGCCAGAATTCACTGGCCGGCATTTTTCTTTGTGGGCACATGAACGAGATCGTCGTTCGCGAACTGGCTGACAGTTCAATCCGGGATTGGCTAGACGTTCCGCATTTCGTCTATCGCGACGACCGTCATTTCGTTCCGCGTCTCGATCTGCTTGAGCGCGCGCGAGTTTCGAAACGAAAGAATCATTTTTTCGGGCATGGCGAGGCCGCGTTTTTCGTAGCCTACAAGGATGGCCGCCCGGTTGGGCGTATCAGCGCGCAAGCCGATCAAAACTATCTCGCGCGCTATCAGGACGCGACGGGCCATTTCGGTTTCTACGACGTACCGGACGATGCGGAGGTAAGTCGCCGCTTGCTCGCGGCCGCCGCAGGCTGGCTTTCGTCTCGCGGGCTGCGGCGCGTTACCGGGCCGTTCAGCCTAACCATCAACGAAGAGTCCGGCTTGCTCGTTTCGGGCTATGACATGCCTGCGTCGGTGGCGATGCCGCACGCGGCGCCGTGGCAGCCGGCGTTGCTGGAACGCGCAGGCTTTCGAGGTATTCGGGATTTGCTCGGATTTCGTTTTAAGCCCGGGAGCCTTTCCGACACCGCGTTCTGGCAGCTAATGAAGATCGCACGGAAAACGAGCTTCAATGCGCGGATCACGATCCGGGATATGAATAAGCGGAACTTCGACGAAGAAATTCGAACGATCGTCGATATCTTCAACGAAGGATCGCGGAATAGCTGGGGCGCTGTTCCGCTCACGGCAGAAGAGCTGAGCGGGGCGATCGGCGATTATCGCCTGTTCTTCCGCAAGAATTACGCGAAATTCATCTGCATCGACGGAAAGCCGGAAGGCTTCATTTTCTGGCCGCCCAATCTCGTCGAGATCACCGCGAAGTTCGGCGGGAAGCTGTTCCCGCTCAACTGGGCGCGGCTTCTTTATGCGTTTGCGTTTGAAAAATTCCGTTCCGGCCGCATGCCACTGCTTGGCATTAGAACTGCCGCGCATAGCCGCTGGCGAAGTTTCGTTCTGTTTGCGCTGCTGTTCGAGCATTGGCTGAAGGATCTCGCGCGCTACGATCTCGACTGGATGGAGCTTGCCTGGATCGTGGAATCCAACAGGATTCTGGTCGATATGCTGCGCGAGTCGCTCGGGCCGCCGGTGCGGGTCTACCGGGTCTATGAGGCATCGGTCGAGCATTTGCTCGCGCCAGGGGGGTCTGCATAGACGTTCGCGTAACGTGTTTTCTTCCATGAAAGTGGCCTGTGCGCTTGCGGTTGACGGGAGGTATCGGAAATCCCTAAGTCCTTTCCCATGTGGAGCGTCGCAGCCCTGTATCGTTTTCAAGCCGTCTCCGACCCGGAAGGGTTGGCGGCGGCTTTGCGCATCGCATGCGATGAGAACGCGATCTGCGGAACGCTGATTGTAGCGCGCGAAGGCATCAACGGAACGATTGCTGCCGCTGGCGATGTGCAGATGGAGAATATTCTAAATCTTATCCGCGTGCATTTCGATGCGCTCGAGCTCAAAGCATCAGGCGCAGCGGAAAAGCCATTTCAGCGCATGAAGGTCAAGGTGAAGCCTGAAATCGTGACCATGCGAACGCCGCATATCGATCCAACTAAAAACGTCGGTACGTATGTGGATGCCAAAGACTGGAATGAACTGATAGCCGATCCCGATGTCGTTATTATCGACACGCGTAATTCTTTTGAGTTTGAAAAGGGCACGTTCGAACGCGCAATCGATCCCGGCACAGCTGCGTTCAAAGAATTCCCGGATTTCGTCGAAACGGCCTTGGATCCTAAAAAGCACAAGAAAATCGCGATGTTTTGCACCGGCGGGATCCGCTGCGAGAAAGCATCGAGCTATATGATCGCGAAGGGATTTGAGCAGGTTTACCACTTGAAGGGCGGCATCCTGAAATATCTCGAAGAGGTGCCGGAAGACCAAAGCAAGTGGCAGGGCCGCTGTTTTGTGTTCGACGAACGCGAGACCCTCGGGCACGGTTTAGCCGAGTAGCAAGGATCTCAAGGCAGTCGATCAATTCGAGACTGCCAGAATTTTGCCGATTGAGCTTGCGCGAGATGAAGCGCGCGCGCTTTCAGTGGGCCGCTTTCGCCCGGCGTCACGTTGTTTTCGGCTTTAATTCGTAAGAACTCCGGAAAATATGATGAGGAGTGTGGGGGAAATCGTCCGCGTGAAGGCAACCAGTGCCATGGCCTCGAGCAGGAAGAATCTCGCCTCGATCGTGCCGCCAGATGTCTTTCAGGCAGATATGTTTCTCATGATATTGTCTAGCTAGAAGTATAGTTCTATCCGCCGCGATTATTATATGGCGCTTCATTGGGCGTCGGATGTTCGACGGGCAGTCGCGCGATGCGGGCGAGATGACTCTTGAGGGTTGCGATTTTGTCCGGCGACCAGTGGCGCACATCCGTTACCGCGAGCCATGCATCGACGTAATGCTCCGGCGCATAAACGTGGCCGACCCCCATTGGGGTCGTGGTTGAAAATGCCATATCGGCCGCCAGTTGCAGCATCGTCACGAGTGGATACCAGTGTAGCTCATGCGATACGTCGGAGCCGCGCGGTGCATTCATCCAATCAGGACTGCGAAATGCATATCGATATCCGAACAAAGCGATCGCGTCGCTCGCATATTGTAGATAGACGACTCGCAGCGGCCCCCATGGGGCACTATTCGGTATTGCCGGACCATTCTGGTTCATGAAACGGACGATGCGGCTATCACGAAAAGTAGGCCGCCAGGCAGGCGAATCCGCATTGCGGTTGGCCGTCACGCTTTGCCGGATGCGGTTCGAAAACGGTGGTCCACTCCACACGGCCCCTTGAATAGGATCGCCGATCGTCTCGAAAAGCTCGATCGACTTTTCGGAGTTGAATGAGCCAAGACTCAAGCCGTGCAGATAGAGTTTGGGGCGCTCGTCCTTTGGTAGCGTGGTCCAGAACTTATAGATTGCCGCGAATAGCGCGCGTGCGGATTCATCGCCGTATTCGGGTTGAACCAGCAGCGACAGCGGGCTGCTCAAGTACGAGTACTGCACCGCTACACTCGCGATGTTGCCGTCGTGAAGATACTCAACGGGACCCATCGCGGACGGATCGATCCAGCCTGTGCCTGTGGGTGTGATCACAACGAGAACCGAACGCTCGAAGCCTCCTTGCCGCTTCAATTCATCGAGCGCCAGTGCCGCGCGTTGCGCCGCGGTTTCGGCCCCGCGCAAGCCAACATAAACCCGGATCGGCTGGCGAGCAGGGCGACCGGTGAACGCGGCGATCTCTTGCGCTGACGGGCTGGACGCCACGAACTCGCGGCCGGCACGTCCCAGTTCTTCCCATCGCACGAGTGAAGCAACGCTTCCCGTTTTGCTGGCTTCGGTTGGTCTAGGGCTATCGGGTTCGATCAATGCGTCGAACCGGCGATAGGACGAATCGAGTGCGCTCAGTATGGAATGGAACAAAAGATTGTTGCCGATTGACCAGAAGAAGATCGCGGTCAGTGCGATCGCAATTACATTGGCAATACGCCGCGGGATAAATATGCGAATGAGCTCGGTTAGATAACGCGTGACTATCAGGAACAGCCGGGTGAGCAGCAACAGAACGAAGAACGCCAGCAAGGCAACGATAGAGAGTTTTATCGGATGCGCGGTATCTACCGGCGTCATGTTCATGGCGCTCCGGATCGAATTCTGCCATGCCGCGCTCATTGCAAGACAATAGAGTGCGATGCCAGCGCCAGCTGCCGTGACTACACAGTTGACCACGAAACGGGTGTGCGTCGATGGTTCGGGGAGTTCGAGATAGCGCCAGAGCCAGCGCCAGAACACGCCGAGCGCATACCCTACTCCTAAGCAAGCGCCGGCAAGAACGCCCTGCATAAAGTAGGTTCGTGGAATCAACGTCGGCGTCAGCGATGCGGCGAAGAACAGGAAGCCCAGGGCAAGTCCGACACCAGACAGGGAGCGCAACCAGGTTCGCGTATTATTCAGAACCCAGACAGCACTTATGCTGAATGGACTACTTGGTTTTTTGCTTTTGGATTTAGACTTGGGACGATTCACGGTATCGGACTTCGCGTTGATACTGGGATGTGAAATTTGCCGCGTTTCGAAAGCTTCCGCCAATGATTATAGCATGCCGCGCAGACTAAGATTTAGACCAGCTTCTGGCCAAAGCTACTATGTTTTCAATGCTTTTGGTTGATGCATTAATGGCCTACTACTGATTTGCGCAAATAGTGCTTCTGTCCAGTATGCCAAGGCTAGCGAGCACGGCGGGATCGAGCGAGCTGTCGGTATTGCTTTTTACGATCGCAAGGGGCCATCGTAATTATCGTAATTAAAGCAGGCTCAGAGAGACCAAACCGCTCAGAGGTGACGCGGATACCGCGCAGCCAGCGCAAGCGGCTGTTCAATCAGGCGGCGCATAGTAGGCTAGGGCACTTCGTCGAAGTATTTGTCCGGCTAGGCGATGAAGCTTGCGCTCTGATGTGTGACGCTGAAGGGATCTTAGATGAAGAGTCCTAGAAGTGACTGAAACTGTGACCTTCTGCGTGGGCCACCGCACGCCGCCGCGATAAATTTCCGGATACTGCTTCGAGCGCACGGTAAAGGCGGTGGCACGTAAGGCGCGAAGCGAGCCGCAAGAGTCAGCTGTTCGTTCGTTAATTGGGAGATAAAGAGCCCCAGAGACGAGATATTTCCGATACAGTATAACAAAGCTGCACATATTCCTGCCGTAAATGACTTTCTGCAGAATCTCCTGTAAGCAGACGCCGTGCAGAAGCTGGCTTTCATTTTCTTGTTTATGGTTGCGGCGTTCCTGTTTGGAGCGCCTGCGGACGCTTTTGCGCACCAGAGCCATCACCGCGCCTCACAGGCTACCAATGCAGCGTTAACCGAAATGGCCGCAGTTGATGCAGCTCCGGAAAGCACCCTGCATTTCGGGCAAGCCGTAAGCGCGGCGGAGGATGTTCGCACGGGCAAGTGCCCGCACGGGCATGGCCTGCATGGTGATGGCTGCTGCGCTTGCGGCGGTCCTGCCTCGGCGGCGATCGATGTCGGCGCCGAAGACTCTCACAGGCTACCCCCTTCAAGGTTGAGCGGAGAAAGCATTGCGCCCGGCTTTATTCGCGACGCTGTTTCCGACCTGACGCGACCTCCAAAAACCTTCGCTTGATCGCTGTACGGCCTCGCGCATCTGCGCCTTGAGGCTGGTCCGTTCATTTTGCGAAGGATTCCGTCATGCGAGTGCGTCTCGCGCTATCTGCTACCGTTCTGACATTGCTTCTTCTCGCTGCGCCGCTTCGCGCGCATGAGGGGCACAGCCACAATGACGCACCGCAAGTTGCGGTGACGTCCACGCCGCGCGGTGAAGCGCATTCGGCCGATTTTGAAATAGTTGCACTGCTTCGCGACAGTGCGCTGCTGATTTATCTCGACCGCTTTGCGACGAATGAACCGATCGAGGGGGCGACCATTGAGATCGATACGCCCGCGGGCCTGCAAACTGCCGAAGCGGCTGGCGCGGGTCTTTATCGGCTCGCTGCGCCTTGGGCCAAAGGCGCCGCGCAGTACGATCTGATTTTCACGGTTACGCACGGCGACAAGGTCGACATATTGCCGCTCTCAATTGCCCGTTGCCCCGCCAGCCGCGGAACAGGCTGGCGGCAGCCGAATTTCTCTCTGGATGGCACTCGCCGTTTCCTTGTTCGCTGCGATCGTAGCATTCGGAGCGGGCGTGGTGGCGGCGCGTCGTTATCCCCGGGCGCTGCTGGCAAAATCGCTTGTGCTTGCCGGACTTTTCCTCGCGACGTTCGCGGGTCCGGCACTATCTGATGAGGGCCACGATCATGGCGACGAGAAGGAAGTGCAAGTCACGCGCGACATTGCGCAGCGGCTTCCGGACGGCAGTATCTTTGTGCCGAAACCGGTACAGCGTATCCTGTCCGTGCGGACCACGATTACCGCTGCCGGCGAGCACGCGAAAACTATCGAATTGCCGGGGCGCGTAATTCCGGACGCGAACGCTAGCGGGTATGTGCAGTCGAATTTGGCCGGCAGACTGATGCCGCCGCTTACCGGCTTTCCTGCGCTTGGCTCCCGTGTCGAAAAGGGTCAGGTGCTCGCTTACGTCGAGCCGCCGATCCAGGCGATCGACGCCTCCGACATGAAGCAGAAGGAAGGCGAAATTCTTCAACAGATGGCAATCGTCGAGCGCCGTGTCGCGCGTTTCGAGAAGCTCGTCGAAAGTAACGCGGTGCCGCGTGCGCAGCTCGAAGATGCGCGGACCGAACTGCAAAGCCTGAGAGAAAGAAAGGCAGCGCTCGACAGAATTCGGCGCGAGCCGGAAGAGCTGGTCGCGCCGGTGAGTGGTGTGATCGCCGAGGCCAACACCATCGCGGGACAATTGACGCAACCCAATACGGTTGTCTTTCAGATCATCGATCCTTCGCGTCTTTGGGTCGAGGCGCTCAGCTTCGATGCGATCCCCGCCGTGACGCAGGCGTCGGCGCGGAACGATGCAGGCATTGCGATCACGCTCGCATTCCGTGGCAGCGGCGCGGTGCTCCGCAACCAATCCATTCCGATGCACTTCGCGGTTGAAAACAAAGCCGAAGGCGTGTGGGCCGGACAGTTCGTGACGGTTCTTGTCGCGCTGCCCACGCGCCGTAGCGGCATTGCTTTGCCGCGTGCGGCGGTTGTCCGCGCTTCGAACGGACAGCATGTTGTTTTCGAGCACATCAGCGCCGAGCGTTTCCGTGCGCGCGAAGTGCGCGTTGAGCCGCTGGACGCTAAGCATGTGCTGATTACGGCCGGGCTCGAAGATCGTACCAGAGTGGCCGTGTCCGGCGCCGAACTGATCGAACAGGTCCGCTGAGCCATGTTTACGTTTCTGGTCAGCCGTTCACTGAAGAACCGGGTGCTGGTACTTGCTATCGCCGTTGCGCTGATGGCTTACGGCGCGTTCGCGGTTACGCAGCTTCCGGTCGATGTCCTTCCGGACCTCAATCGCTCTACCGTTTCGATCATGACCGAGGCGGAGGGTTATGCGCCGCAGGAAGTCGAGCAGCTCATTACGTTTCCGATCGAGACGCAGATGAACGGTCTGCCGGGTGTGACGCGCGTCCGTTCGGTTTCCGGAGTTGGTCTTTCAATCGTTTATGTGGAGTTCGACTGGGGCGCTGAAATCTATCGCAGCCGTCAGCAGGTGAACGAGCGCCTCGCGCTCGCAGTGCCGCAGTTGCCGCCCAACATCGCGCCGCAGCTAGGCGCTATCAGTTCGCTGATGGGGCAAATTCTGATGATCGCGGTCACCAATCCTGAGATTTCGGCAATGGAGCTCCGCGAGATCGCCGACTTCACCATTCGCCCGCGGCTGCTGACAATCCTAGGCGTTGCGCAAGTCATTCCAATGGGCGGAGAGGTTCGGCAGTTCCGTGTGTCACCAAACTCGGCGGCGTTGCGCTCTTTCAATGTCTCTCCTGAGCAAATCGAACGCTCACTCACATCGTTCGGCGTAAACGTCGGCGGCGGGTTTACCGATCAAAGCGCGCGCGAGTATCTCATTCGCGGAATCGGGCGGAGTACGAGCCTCGAGGACCTGCGAAACCTCGTCGTGACTTCCGATAGTAACGGGCCGATATACCTGCGACAGCTTGCGGCGGTCGAATTCGCCCCCCGCGTAAAACGGGGTGATGCGGGCTATATGGGCCGGCCGGCCGTCATTGTGTCCATCGAGAAACAGCCCAATGTGGACACGATCCGTCTCACCCGTGAGGTCGAGGCCGCGCTGAAACAGATCGCGGGTGGGCTCCCGCAGGGCACGAAGCTCGATCAGGTCATCTTCCGGCAGGCCGACTTCATTTCGACTTCGATCCGCAATGTGCAGATCGTGCTCCTTGAGGCGATCGCCGTCGTAGCGATCGTCCTGTTCCTGTTCTTGCAGAATTGGCGGACGACCGCGATCTCGCTGACGGCCATTCCGGTGTCGATCCTGATCACCGCGCTGGTGTTTTACTACGCCGGGCTTTCGATCAACACGATGACGCTTGGCGGCATCGCGATCGCAATCGGGGAGTTGGTGGACGATGCTGTGGTCGACGTCGAGAATATCTTCCGGCGCCTACGCGAGAATGCTGCGAGCGCGGAACCACGCAGTGTTTTCGATGTTGTCGTGAGTGCAAGCCAGGAGGTTCGCTCCGGTATCGTCTATGCGACCGCGGTCATCATCATGGTTTTCATTCCATTGTTTGCGTTGTCCGGCATAGAGGGGCGGCTCTTCGTGCCGCTCGGGCAGGCTTACATTATCTCGATCCTTGCAAGCCTGTTCGTGTCGATCACGCTCACGCCGGTCATGGCGTACTACATGTTGCCCGGCATGAAGGCAAGGCATGAGCGCGAAGGGCGCTTGGTGCGGTTCCTGAAAGAAAAGAACCGGGCGTTGCTTCAGTTTGCTTTCCAAAGGCAACCGATAGCGATGTTGGCCGCGGCGCTTCTGGTTATCGTGGCTATCGGTGGCGTGGTTGCACTGCCTCGGACCTTCCTGCCGTCCTTCAATGAAGGCACGTTCACGGTAAACATGTCGTTTGCACCTGGGATTTCGCTCGCTGAATCGAGCCGCGTCGGCGCACTGGCCGAGCGCATGGTTCTGGAAATTCCCGGTGTGAAAACGGTAGGCCGTCGCACCGGCCGCGCAGAGCTCGACGAGCATGCGGAAGGCGTCAATGTGTCCGACATCGAAGTCGAGATGATCCGCGGCGTCAGCAAAGAGGAAATCGCAGCAGAAATTCGCGCGAGGCTAGCGCTATTGCCGGTCACGGTGAATATTGGACAACCGATCTCGCATCGTCTCGACCACATGCTTTCCGGCGTTCGTGCGGAAATCGTGGTCAAGATATTCGGCGACGATCTCGACAGCCTTCGCCGCTCGGCGGAGGAGTTGCGAACCAAGCTCGCAAATGTTGGCGGGTTACGCGATTTGCAGATCGAGCGGCAGACACTGATCCCGCACCTCGAAGTCCGCGTGGATTACCGCAAGGCAGCGCTTTACGGCGTGCAGCCGGCAGCGGTGGTGGAGCAGATCAGTCGTCTTTCGAGCGGCCGCGTCGTTTCGCGCGTTGTCGATGGTTACCGGCGCTTCGATGTCGTCATGCGCCTTCCGGACCAGAGTAGAACGACGCAAGGACTTGGCGACTATCTGGTGCAGACGCCGACCGGATGGATACCTGCGCGGCAGATCGCGGATATCCGTGAAACCGACGGTCCGAACCAGGTTTTGCGCGAGAACGGGCGGCGCAGGATCGCGGTGTTCGCGAATACAGATGGCTCGGATGTAGCGACGATTGCTACCGCGATTCAACGGCAGATTGATTCGATGAAGCTGCCGACGGCTTCCTATGCTGTCCTCGAAGGTAATTATCAGGCACAACGCAGTGCGAGCAGAACGATCGGGACGCTGTCTCTCGTCTCTCTGCTGCTGATCTTCGCGCTGCTCTACAGTCGCTATCGTTCCGCAATACTCTCCTTGATCATCATGGGCAGCGTTCCGTTCGCATTGGTTGGCAGTGTCGCGGCGTTGTGGATCGCCGGACTACCGCTATCCGTCGCTTCGATGATCGGTTTTGTTACGCTAACAGGCATAGCGACACGAAACGGCATTCTGAAAATAAGTCATTACATCAATCTATCGCTGCGCGAAGGCGTTCCGTTTGGGAGTGAGCTCGTCATTCGCGGGTCGCTGGACCGGCTCACGCCGGTGCTGATGACGGCGCTGGCGGCAGGCGTTGCGCTCGTGCCGCTACTGATCGATGCGCATGCGCCAGGCAAAGAGATTTTGCATCCGGTGGCGGTGACAATCTTTGGCGGTCTCATCAGTGCCACGTTGCTAGATGCTGTTCTCACGCCCGTTCTATTCCTTCGCTACGGTAAAGGATCACTTGAGCGGCTTCGCAGTGAGAAAGCCGGGCAGGGTAGTGCTCAACATTCGGAAGCTTATTAATCGAGGAGAAGAACATGAGGAAAATTGCAATCGCCTTGTTGGGTGTGGTGGCACTGAGTGTTGCCGCAGTCGCACATGCGCCTGAGAAGGGAAAGAACGGCGGACAACAAACCGACGCCGGAAATTATCATG
Source organism: Hyphomicrobiales bacterium (assembly GCA_016713235.1). Classification (GTDB taxonomy): domain Bacteria; phylum Pseudomonadota; class Alphaproteobacteria; order Rhizobiales; family Xanthobacteraceae. The sequence continues at coordinate 38,703 of JADJPN010000002.1, forward strand.
CCGAAGCGGTGGTCAAGGGAAATACGATCGACGTTTTCATCACGGATCACGGCGAGAATCCCGTAGCAACAAAAGGCTTCAAGGGCATGGCGGTTCTGGTGGTCGGCGGGAAGCCGCAACGTATTACGCTCGCTCCGCGTGGCGAAAATATTCTGACCGGTACTTCTCCGGTTGAGCTCAAGGCGCCTATCCGGGGCGCCATCCAGATTACAAACGACCAGAATGAAACGGTGCAGGCGAAGTTCTAGGATCTTGCCGTTTACGGCGGGCGCATCCAGCGGCGCGCCCGCCGTAAGTTTTTAAGAGTTCACGCGTCCTGGCCAGCGCGAGCACACCGCGCGTGAAAGGGGCTCGCACATATGCGAAACGCGCCGGCCGGTGGCATTGCCGGAAATGGTGGCGACGGTGCCAGCCGGACAATTGCCCGCAACAACCTTCGACACATGCCCGCGCGATACGAAGATCGATCCGCCTGCACCGACCGGAGCGGGGCGAGCCGACGCGGCACCAACTGCTCACGAGATTGAATTGCGGGCCGGGGTCGCCGTAGCCTTGCGATACCATTTCCATTCGCATGGCATAGCCGCACCAAGCACCCGGCGCGCCGGAAGGACGCGTGGCGCCCATATTCGAGGCGAGCCACGAGCCGCCTAAGTTTACTCCCGTGAACGCGCTCGGTTGCGCGAGCGCAGTCTGCTGTATTCGTTGCGGAACCGCGATTCGTCCGCGGTACTGTAGTTGCGCCTGACGCTGTACGCGCGGAGATCCATATTCACCGCGAGCTTCTGCCGCAAAAAACTCCTGCGCATTCATCGCTGAACTGGAATTGGAGACAAGGGATAGGGCCGTTGCTGCAAGAACTGACAGCACGGCGAACGGATATCTCGCCATCGTATTACTCCTCTGCCCCGCCGGAGCAGAAAACTAATCCGCAATGAGTCTTGAGCGTGGGGAGAAAGAGGAGCTTTCGCGAAACGGGAACTTTCGCGCCGGAAATCAGCGCGTCGTTATGCCCACATTAGAGCGTGTGGCGAAAATCAGACGCGAATAAGCGCAAGCCAGTCACGAATGCGCTGATCGGGGTCCTGATTCTGCGTGACGTCACTCACGACTGCGATCGAATCGGCGCCGGCTGCGAAAACATCCTTCGCATGCTCGAGCTTGATGCCGCCGATCGCGATCAATGGAATTTTGCCGATCAGTTTTTTCCACTCGGTGATTCGCGCGTAGCCCTGTGGCGCGAAGGGCATCTTCTTCAGGGTCGTCTCATAAATCGGGCCGAGCGCGACGTAGTCGGGTTTGTGGCGCAGTGCGATCTCAAGCTCTTGGTGATCGTGAGTCGAGATGCCGAGCGTGATGCCGGATTTCTTGATGGTCGAAATGTCCGCGGTTTCGATATCTTCCTGGCCGAGATGCAGGTGGTCGGCGCCCTCGGCGATTGCCGCCTGCCAGTAGTCGTTGATCACGACTTCGCACTTGGTGCCGTCTGCGGCTTTCAGCGCGTCCCGCACGAGTTCGCGTGCCGCGGGTGCGTCGAGGTCCTTTGCGCGGAGTTGCAGGGTGCGCACGCCAAGTTTCGCGAGCCGCTCGACCCACGCAACCGTATCGACAATCGGATAGAAGCGGTCAGGATGAGCGCGCATTCGCAGTATTCGCGAAGGGGGTGCCGGTGACCGGAGTCGAGGGCTGCGCAATTTCGCGCGGCTTCATCATTCCGGCTTCAAAGGCGGCACGTCCGGCGTCGAGTGCATGCGCAAATGCTTTTGCCATCCGCACCGGGTCCCCGGAGCCAGCGACAGCGGTGTTGAGCAGCACCGCATCGTATCCCATCTCAAGTGCTTTGGCGGCATGAGACGGAGCGCCTAAGCCCGCGTCGATCACGAGTGAGACACCTCGAAGCTCGGCGCGCATGCGCCTCAAAGCTTCCTCGTGAAGGATGCCTTTGCCACTGCCGATCTGCGATCCCCACGGCATCACGACCTTGCAGCCGGCGTCGGCCAGGCGCTTTGCGACGGTCAGGTCCTCGGTGCAATAGGGAAACACCTCGAAGCCGTCGGCGAGAAGAATTTTCGTGGCTTCCAGCGTGCCGACGACGTCGGGCTGCAAGGTCGCCTTGTCGCCGATCACTTCGAGTTTGATCCATTTCGTGTTGAACAGTTCGCGCGCAAGCTCGGCGGTGGAGACCGCGTCTTCGACCGAGTAGCAGCCGGCGGTGTTCGGCAGTACTTTTACATTGAGTTCGCGGATAATGTTCCAGAATGCGTCGCCATCCTTGCCGCCCGCGTTTTCGCGCCGTACGGAAACGGTGACGATCTCGGCACCCGACGCTTTCACTGCTTCCTGCATTACAGCAAGCGACGGATAGCGCGCGGTGCCGATCAGGAGGCGCGAGGAAAATTTCTGTCCATAGAGTTCGAGCATTTTAGCCGCCTTGCCGGGGAGTTACGATTTCAACACTGTCGCCGTCGCGGAGTATGCTTTCGTCCCAGCGCGTCCTGGTGATTACGCGCCGGTTGACGGCGATCGCAAAAAACTCGCCTTCCAGCTCAAGTTCCGTGAGCAATTCGCGCGGCGTTATGGCGCGAACCTGCTTGCGCTCGCCATTGATGGTGAGCGCGATTACGGTCTTTTCGTGTAGGGCTGCTTTCTGCATCTACCGTCCCTCCGCCGATCTTAATCGGATCAGGTTCAAAGAGTTTGGCTTCTCGCCATCTCAGCCCAACCGCGGGCACCCCTCGGATGCCGGGAACATAGGCGTTTGCCCCCCGGTCGCGCAAGGCTCCCGCGGGCATGGGTGGTAGTCTTCCGGGTGATGAGAATCATGCTTCGTGCCGTGCTTTTTCTGTTGCTGGTTTTCCTGCTGCCTGTAGCCGAGCGGGCGTCGGGACAAGGCGCGCATGCACCGGCGGTTCGGACCAAACCCGGCGCCTGTCTCTCACCAGGCGATCTATTCGACGAGGACGGGGATGTGGCGCGCAATCGCAAAGCGCTTGCCTCCCGCGATCTTTGCCTGCGGCTTGAAGTGTTTACCGAAGGCCGGCTGCATTGGGTGCTGCAAATCATTCAGAACAGAAAGAATCCGAACGGGCCGCTCTGGGTGGTGCCTCACGACGACGAGGACGTTGCGTTCGATTCAGCGGTCTACGGCGTGCTTCGCTACGGCGGCACGGTGGTTGCGGTCGAGCAAAATCACAACCGGTACAACCGGATTGGAAAGCGCAAACAGGATCCGAACCGGAATTTTCAGGTACGCGGCGAGGGTAAGTGCCGCTTGCAACTCTCGCGCTCGCCGGAGTTTACGCGCCAGCACATGCGTTGGCGCCGGAAGGGCCAGCCGGTGATTGCGCTGCATACCAACAAGCCTGGGTTCGATATTGTGCCTGAGCCTGACGAAGAGAAGAGCAAGGGCAATGTCTCGATCGGGATCGAGCGCAAGGAAGACTCGAACATCACCGAGTTTCCTGCCGCCCGCCCGATCCGGGCTCGCTCGCCGGACGACACACTTATATATGTAGCGTCACAGGAGCCTCCCGGCTCAGATGCGCAACTTGGGCGTTTTGTCGCCGCCCTGAATGCGAGCGGTATTCACGTGCTTTACGAGCATGTCGAACGGAACGACTGCTCCCTGTCGAACTACGCAGTGCTGCGCAATCTCGCTTATGTGAACATCGAGGTTGTGGATGAAGATAATACCGGCGCGCAGGAGCGGATGATCGATGCCGTGATGCGGCTGATCCGGGCAGCGCAGGGCCCGCTCGGAAGGCCGCGCTAGGGCTGCTTTTCGATCACGAAATTTCGACTGGCCCCGGTAATCCTCCTGAAGCAAACTACAACTGCGCTGGCGAACAGGGCGGGAAGTATAGCGGGCAAAGGACGCAACCGGCGAATAACCTTGTGGCATCTTGGCTTTTTGGCTTCCGTGGGAAGCTGGCGCCGTTGCCCCGGTCTCGCGCCGGAGCGTATTCTTTACCCCGACACTCTCCGACCTCTAGCCTAAAGCGCGAACAAATCTCTGCCGGACAGGAATCGTGTTTCTGTCGGCCAATGTGAAGCGAGTAGCATGGACGACTTCGTCGACGTCGAGATGATCAAGGACGGCGCCCGGACTCAAGGGCGCCACAAGCTGCCACTGAAAATCGGACGGGGCACGGGAAACAGCATTCGCATCGGCCACGAGCCCAACGATCAGACCGTCTCGCGCGTACACACGGTGATTGAGCTTTCCGGTGGCCGTTTGCAGATCGTCGACAAGAGTACCAACGGTACTCTTTATAATGGCCGCTCGATGAAGACGGGGGAGGCCGTGGAATTCAACGACGGCGACCGCTTTGAAATTCGCGGCCATCAGTTTCGCGTGGCGCGCGCCAAGCGCGACCCCAGCATTCCGATTTCGTTCTACGCGGCGATCCGGCTCGGCGGCGAGCAGAAACTTTTCCCGGTCGGCGAGACGCTGCTGCTATGCGTGAAAAGCGCGAACGGCATCCGCTTCGAGGAAGCGCCGATGACGCCGGGCACCAATTTTCAGGACATCATCGGTCGTCAGCGGCTTGAAGGTGAGAACCTGATTGCCGTCATTCATGCTGGCGGAAAACTCGGCGTCGTGAAATCCGCGGCCGATGCGAAGGCGCCGGTCGTCGTAAACAACCACACGCAGGTGAAGAATGGCATGCAGGTTGATCTGCGCCCGCTCGATGTCGTGAGCGTCGGCGGCGTGCCGGTGGACATCCTGCTCCCCGACATGAAGGCGAGCCGCTGTCACAATCACACTTGCCGTCTGCTCAACCCATACGATCCGCACGGAAACTGCCGGTGGTGCGGACACCGGCTTACCGAGGGCGTCACCGAAATCGCCGCCGTAAGAAAGAAGCGCTGAAGCAACATGATCAGATTTCCGATCCTGCTCGACATCTACCAGCGTGGCGACGGACCGCTGAAGCGAGTCGAGCGAATTTCGCTCCCGGAAACGGGTGACTACTCCATCGGCCGGTTGTCCGAAAATCAGATCGTGCTCGACACGCCTGAAGTTTCGAAGCGTCATGCCACGCTGATCGTTCGCGAGGACGGTATTGCGGTGTCCGATCGCGGCAGCACCAACCGCACGTATATCGGCGATACCGAGGTCGATATCTCGCCTTGGGATGGTGCGCTTCCCATTCGCATCGCGCAGTTCGAGATTCATCTGGTTGCGCATACCGCAGCGAGCGCTTCGGAAACCAAGGTCAATGTCCCACAGGATAATGCGACAAGGGCGCTTGCAAGCGGCACTCCCGCTCCGGCACCCGCGCCGCGCGGCCAGTCGATCGAAGTTGCGCTGAACGCGCCGAGCGCGCCGGACGAAATGCGCTTCCCGCGCAATGTCTTCAAGAGCGAGATCGTTTCCGCATCTGACATCAAGTCGAGCGAATATTTTGCTGGTGAGAGTACCTATCTCACGGTGGGTGCGGGCCTTGGCAGTTTCGTCTGGGCCGATCACCTGCGCATTTTCGGTGTGAGCAAGAACGACATTCGCGCCATTGGCGATGATGTCACGCCTTATGCCAACTACCAGCGGCTCTGCCGTAATTCGCAGATTCCACCGCATGAACGGCTGCGCTCGAACTCGCAGTCCACCCCGGACAATATCTGGGGGTTTCCTGGCTATGCGAGCCGGGAAACGTGGAAGGATTTGAAGGAATTTCGCTTCGGCGGTCTTACGCATATCTTCCAGGTCTTCGGCGAAGCCTCACTTGCGCAGACTTTCACGCCGCGTTCCGGCGAAGTGTTCAAGTCGATCGACAGCGAAGCGCAGCGTATTGGCTGGCGCGAGATGTTCGTCGCAGGCCGCGTGCTCGGCATTCGTAAGACCAATGACGAGCGCTATGCGGTCGCCTATCGCGTGCCGGAGGATCAGGCGCGCGGCGGTGTGCGCGAACGCATCATGATCGGTAAATTCCTGCACATCTCGACCGGCTATCCGGCGACGCGTTTCACCGATGACTTGCAGGCTTTCAAGGCGCGCTTTCCAGAAGAAGCGCGCGTCTTTAATGCTTATGAGAACCACGAGGTCGTCTATCGCTCGATCGAGCAGAATTCGATGCCGGCAACCATTGTCGTCCGCGGCCGTGGTATCGTCGCCTCGCGTATTATCCAGCGGTTGTACGAAGCGCGGAGTAAGAACAAGAACATCACGATCGTTCATCAGATGCGCAATCCGATCGCCAAGAACGAAGGGTATCGTTACAAGCGCGCGCAGCGTTACGTTTACAACCACATCGAGAACCAGGCCTTCAACTGGCCCAAGGGAACCTGGGGCGGCCAGTTGCTGCGCGAGACCGATCGCGCGTCGCCGGAAGAGCGCCTGAAGATTTACGAGGCACTTGGCGGTACGACGACCGCCGATCGCCGTGATTGGCGCAATATCATCCAGTTGGGCCTTGGCGATGGCTGGTACAAGCCGGTGTTCGGGCACTTCGAGACGCTCGAACTCGTGAAGACCGATCAGGGTCCGAAGATTCAGATGCGCCTGAAGGCGCAGCCTAATCAGCCACCAGTCGAAGTAGTCGCGGACTATGTGGTCGATTGCACCGGATTAATCGGAGATATATCGCATTCGCCTCTACTGCGCGATCTCGTTGAGACTTATAAATTGCCGCGAACGCTCGGCGTTGGCGGCGGCAAGGTCGGAGGCATCTTTGTGACCTCCGATTTTGAAATCGCGGCGCTGCGAAACGGCAGCGGACGCACTTATGCAGCGGGACAGATCACGCTCGGCGGCCCGCAGCCCGGAGTCGATACGTTTCTCGGCATGCAATATTCGGCGCTGCGCTCAGTCGATCACCTCGCAATTTTAGGTGCGCCTAACGTTTCTCTGTTCGGGCCGCTGCGCTCGTTCTCGCAATGGATCAAATGGTGCACTAACACGAAGCCGTAAGTCTTCCTGTGTCGTTGCATAGAAATAAGAATTGTAGGGGGCTTCAATGGTGCCGACATTAAAGGGCCGGTGGTTGACCAGAATTCTGCTTTTTCTCTGGATCGGCGTGCCGATTACGTTTCTATTCTCGCTTTATGTCGCCGGACCGGGGAGCCCTGCGCTACCGTACATCGGCTGGCACTATGATCTCCTGCCGTTCCAGATTCTCTCGTTGATTTTGCTCGTCGGTCTCGTGATGGACCCGGTTTATTTTTATGCGCAGCAATTCCGCTGGGAGCGTGACTGGCCTTTTGCGTACTTCTTCTTCTTTTCCATTATAGAATTCGTGATCGTGCTCGCGCTCGTGTGGTGGGGCGTTCTCGATTTCACGCGCTCGCGCTCGGAGCTTCATACGTCGGAGAATTACCTTCTCTTCACGGTTCACTTCGGCTGCGTTTTCATTCTTTCATTCGTCGCGGTCCTCGGTCTGATTCAGATTTTCATGATCCGCTGGCGATTCAAGAGTGGCGAATGGGGTAGGATGTGAGTTCTAGCCGCGGGAAGCTGCTGCCGGCGCTCGTCGTATGCGCCTGCATCGGTTTTCCGGGAGGCACGCAATCGCAGACGCCTTTCGTGCCTGCGACGAACATTCGCGACAATATCGCGACCACGATCGAGAACATTCGTCTCCTGCGCGGCGTGCCTGACGGCACGGTTTCCTGTCGCGGCAATCGTGCCGGGCCGCGGCCGACGATTCGCTGCGACGTGCGTTACGTCGATAATATCGCGGTCACAGGAATTGAAATCACGGAGCGGGACAATCCCGCAAATGCCTGGACCGCTTCCTTCCGTCCGTTCATGCACGAGGAGGACGAGACCGCATATTTGCTGCTCATAGACCGCAGCAATGCGTCGCGAGCCGAGAGCATTCGGCGCTCGACACAGGATCTTGCGGAACTTTTTTTCCAGATTGCCGTTAAGCAGCGTGTAGCCGTTGCCGCGTTCGATACGAAGCTGGAGATTCTTCAGAAGTTCACGGGCGACGGCAAGGCGGTCGCGGCCGCGCTCGATAAAATTCGTCCCGGTGCGAATACGACCGAGCTATACCGACTTTCGCTCGAAGCGGTGCAGACGCTCGGTCAGTTCGACGCGCCGCGCAAGGTCCTCGTAATTGCGTCGGACGGCAAGTTCGACGACACGGCCTATCGCCACAACCAGGTTGCGCAGGAAGCGAACCGGGCGAATGTCCGTATCGTCACGATCGGCTATTACGAGAACGCAGCCGACGTGCGCGACTTGCAGTCCCTGCGGCGGCTAAGCGGCGATACGCGCGGTTTTTTCTTCGAAACACCCGGCGCGCAGCGCGGGCTTACACCGCGCGGTCGCAACGAGTTTCTCGCGCGTCTGCATGCGGGTGTGATCGTTGAAGCCGAAGCGCTTGCGCGTGGCGTGCCGCCGGCCTTGCGGGTTTCGTTACGTCATCCGCAAGGCGCTACGACCTCTTTCGCCGTCGTACTCAGGGCGGGTGTCGCAAATCCCGGCAGCGGGAACGACCCGACCACGCCGATGGGAGATGAGGGTTTTCTGCACCGCGCGTTATCGTGGATCGTCGAAGACTTCACACGCACGGCCGCAATTCTCATCGGTACGGTAATTCTTTTGTTTGGCTCTCTGATCTCGGGGTTTGCCTGGCGTTCTTCACGTAGAGGTGTTGCAAAAGCCGAGCCCGAACCCGTGGCGCCTGCGCCGACGCCGCAACTTCTTCATGAGGAACCGCCGACCCATGTTGAAGTGGACGCAGCCGAAATTCCGGCGCAGGCCCGGCCGATGGAGGCCGGACAAGCAGGGCCAATCGCCTGGCTCGAATTCAATGGCGAGCCCGGCACCGTTCCAATCTAAAAGGCGCGCATTGCCATCGGCCGGGAGCGGGACAATGATGTGGTGACCGACGCACAGGAGCTTACCGTTTCCCGGCACCACGCGCTGATTTCTATCGGGCCGGACGGGTCTTTTCATATCGTGAACCGATCGAAGGACTATCGCGACCAGCCGAATCCAATTCTGATCAATGGCGTACCCCGCGATAGCGGAACAATTGCTGACGGAGATGTGATTAAACTTGGGACCGGAAATTACGGTTTCTTGTTTCGCGATGCCCGAGAAAGCAGTCAATGGCGCAGCAAGCAGCCGACAGGACAGGGTGAGAGATAATGGCAAACGACAAAAACGATGATGGTGCATCGGCACCGACGCGCATCCGCGAAGTGAGGCCGGCCGGTAAGCCGATCCCGCCGCGTGAAGATCCCGCCCCCAAGCCGGTCATGTCCGAGGGCCTTGGCGGCGGCGCTGGGCCAACCATGATCAAAGGGTATGGTGGGCCCACGCACCAAGCCATGGCGGAAAAAGACACCGGCGGGTTCGATCCGGTGGTCGGCTGGCTCGTCATCACGGAAGGTCCGGGCCGTGGCAAGGCGGTGAACATCTATGCCGGGATGAATAGTCTCGGGCGTGCGTCCGGCCAGCGCATTCGCGCCGACTTCGGCGACGCTTCGATCTCGAACGAGGGTGCTGCCTTCATTACCTTCGAACCGAAGCGGCAGACCTTTCATATCAATCACGGGGGTAAGGCGAATATCGTCTATCTCAATGATGAGGCCGTGCTGACGCCGATGCCGCTTTCAGACGGCAACATGATCGCGATCGGCGAAACCAAATTCCGCTTTGTGCAGCTCTGCGGCCCGGACTTCACGTGGGAAGAAGCGAAATGAAATTCCAGGCCGCTGCGCGCGCGATTCGTGGCAGCAAAGACACGCAGGAAGATGCGTTCCGTGTCTTCGACGCGAAGGGAGAAGACGCCGGCGAGATCGCTGCGAGCGATGCCGGTGTTATGCTCTCCAGTGGCGGCCTGTTGCTTGTTGCCGATGGCATCGGCGGACATTTCGGCGGCGATATTGCAAGTGCGATCACGGCGGATACTTTCGTAAAAAGCTTCTTTGCCGGTGGTGGCGGTGCTGAGGGGCGCCTGAAGACGGCACTCAATGCGGCAAACCAAGCCATCGCGGACGGGCAGGCGAAAGACCCGGGTCTTAAGGACATGGGTGCGACGCTGGTCGCGGGCTTTGTCGAAAGCGGCGCGATGTCGTTTGTGAGCATCGGGGACTCGCTTATCCTGCGCTATCGCGAAGGCGAGCTGCATCGCGTGAATGCGGATCACTCTTATATGGAGATCGCTGACCGCGAGGCGCTCGGCTCTAGCGATCCCGCTTTGTGGCGCGACGTGATGACGCGCAAGGGCAGGGACTCTATCACCATTGCTGTGCTTGGACGCGGGCTTGAGGATTTCGGCCACTCACCTCAAATAGAGAACCGGAAAATTCTTCCCGGCGATGTGCTGATCTTCTCGAGCGACGGTCTCGAAACGCTCTCGATGGTGCAAATTCAGAATTTCATTCGCACTCTGCTGCCGCAAGGTGTTGCCGCGGTCGCGGACGGGTTGATCAAGGCAGTCGATGGCATCGGCAATAACCGCAACTATCAAGACAACGCGACGTTGATCGTCGCGCAGGCGGACGGTGTGCAGGCGGTGCGCGTGGCTTCGATCTCCGAGAAGGAGATTGCGAAGACTGAGACGCCGGCGGTGAAGACGCATTCGGTGCCGGCGCAGCAGACGTCCGCTCCTGCAATTACCGAATCCGCACGAGCGGGACGATGGGCGCCGGTGAAAATTCTTCTCGGTATCGTTCTTTGTTTTATCGGTGTTGCGGCGATTCTATATGCAACCGGCAAGACCGACATGCTGCGGGGCGATACGGCTAAACTTTTTCCCGGCGCGCAAGAGCAGGGGCTTCAGCAGCGTCCGGCGCTGACGCCTGAAAGCGACTCGCAATTGCCGTCGCCGCGCGCGCCAAAAGGTGGTGTGCAAACTCCCGGCGGATAGATTCCGCGAAGCCGGTATCGTGGCAAGGCAGTGACGTTGCGCTGCCGCCGCGCCCGCCAGGACTAGCCGCTCCCGCCAACCTTGCCGAAGGGGCCAGCGCTCGCTACATAGCCGCCGCACTCTCCCGAGAACATGAAACACGGAGCGCGGCGGCGCATGGCCTCGTGGCAATATGTCTATCAGATGATCGGGCTGTCGAAGGCCTATCCCGGCGGGAAAAAGGTCCTCGACAACGTCCACCTCTCTTTTTATCCGACCGCGAAGATCGGCGTGCTCGGCGTCAACGGCGCCGGTAAGTCGACGCTCATGCGCATCATGGCCGGCACCGATAAGGAGTTCACCGGCGAGGCCTTTGCCGCTGAAGGCGCGAAGGTCGGCTATCTCCCGCAAGAGCCGCAGCTCGATCCCGCGAAGAACGTGCGCCAGAACGTGATGATCGGCGTTGCGGAGAAGCAGGCACTGCTCGACCGCTACAACGAGCTGGCCGCGAACTATTCCGATGAAACCGCCGACGAGATGGCGGCGTTGCAGGACCAGATCGAAGCGAAGGGCCTGTGGGATCTCGATGCGCAGGTCGATCTCGCGATGGATGCGCTGCGCTGCCCAGACGACAATGCCGACGTCAACAATCTTTCCGGCGGCGAGAAGCGCCGCGTGGCGCTGTGCCAGCTTCTGCTCTCGGAGCCGGACATTCTGCTGCTCGACGAGCCGACCAACCATCTCGACGCGGAGACCGTTTCTTGGCTCGAAGCGTATCTGCGCGACTACAAGGGCGCGGTGCTGATCGTCACGCATGATCGCTACTTCCTAGACAACGTCACCGGCTGGATTCTCGAACTCGATCGCGGCCGCGGCATTCCTTACGAAGGCAATTATTCTTCGTGGCTCGTGCAAAAGCAGAAGCGGCTTGAGCAGGAAGGCCGCGAAGAAGAAGCGCGCCAGCGCGCGATCGAGCGCGAGCGTGAATGGATTCAATCCTCCCCCAAGGCGCGGCAGGCAAAGAGCAAGGCGCGTTTCCAGCGCTACGACGATCTTGTCGCAAAGCAGAACGACAAAGCGCCGCAGACCGCGCAAATCATCATTCCGGTCGCGGAGCGTCTCGGCCAGAACGTCGTGGACGCGGAAGGTCTCACCAAAGGCTTCGGCGAGCAGTTGCTCATCGAAAACCTGAACTTCAAGCTGCCTCCGGGTGGCATCGTCGGCGTGATCGGACCGAACGGCGCGGGCAAGACCACGCTGTTCCGGATGATTACAGGTGCCGAGAAGCCGGACGGCGGTGAACTGAAGATCGGCGAAAGTGTGAAGCTCGGTTACGTCGACCAGAGCCGCGATTCGCTCGACGGCAGCAAGAACGTCTGGGAGGAAATCTCGGGCGGTGACGAGATCATTAAGCTCGGCGCGCGGGAAATGCACAGCCGCGCATATGTCTCGGCGTTCAATTTCAAGGGCGGCGACCAGCAGAAGAAAGTCGGGTCGCTGTCGGGTGGTGAGCGTAACCGCGTGCATCTTGCGAAGATGCTTCGCTCGCACGCGAACGTTCTGCTGCTCGACGAACCGACCAACGATCTCGACGTCGATACGTTGCGCGCGCTCGAAGAGGCGCTCGAGGATTTCGCGGGCTGCGCCGTCATCATCAGCCACGATCGCTTCTTCCTCGATCGCATCGCGACCCATATCCTCGCCTTCGAAGGCGACAGCCATGTCGAGTGGTTCGAAGGAAACTTCCAGGATTATGAAGCGGACAAGAAGCGCCGCCTGGGCGCGGCCGCGGAAATCCCACACCGGATCAAATACAAGAAGTTCACGCGCTAAGAAAAAGTCCCGGAAATTCCGGGGCTTTTTTGTTCTCGATACTCACTTCCCTTTTGGCGGCGCGGTGTTCGCGAAGCTCGGCCGGGATTTGTGCTTCTCGTAATAGGCGAGGAGCGAAGGCGCTTTTTCCATCGCGGCTTTCCCCTCCGGTGTGACCCGCGACTGGCCGAGGATCGGCATCGCGTACATGTCGGCGAGGCCGAAGCTGTCGCCGGTCAGGAAGCCCGTTTTTTCGACCGCTTTGCCGAGGCTCTGAAACTGCCGCTCTATGCGCTTGGACACACGGTCGATGATTTCACGGTCGGGCGATTTGTCGGGCTTCGTCGAGAAGAAATAGGCGTAAATGAGTTCGCGGATCACGGCCTTGTCGACCGAAGTTGCAACATAAGCGAGCCATTGCTCGGCTTGCGCGGCTGCCCAGGGATCGCGCGGCATTAGCGGCGGTCCATCGAAGGCTTCGTCGATGTAGCGGGTAATTGCGCGTGACTCGAAAAGCTGGCGGTCGCCGTGCTTCATGGCTGGCACCATGCCGCCGGGATGGAATTCGCGCGCCTGCTCGGTGCGCGGCATGATTTCGATCAACTCGTATTCGACGCCTTTTTCGCGCGCGGCCATGCGTGCCGTGCGTACGAAATTCGAAATTGGCGTGCCGATAATTTGCAGCTTGCTCATTATTCCCTCATTCACTCGACTTATCTTTGTGTTCCGTAATCCGCTTTCACGACCTGCCGCAGCAGCTTCGAGAGCGCGATGGTGTTCTCCAATCCTATCGCTTTTTCGAAATTTGTCTGCGCGTCGCCCCAACTATCCATTGCTTTCAGTGCAACGGAAGAGCCTTTCTTCGTCAGCACGAGCCTTTTTTTCCTGCGATCGTCCTTGCCGGCTTCGATGGCAATGAAGCCGTCCCGCTGTAGCGGGCGCAAGTTTCGGCCGAGCGTAGTGCGGTCGAGCACCATGACTTTGGCGAGTTCAATGATCGTTTTTGGCCCGGCGTAACTGAGCGTGGTGAGCACCGAGAGCTGCGAGATGCGTAATCCGCTGGTTGCGAGCGCTGCATCGAAATGCTGGGTCGCAACCCGCGCTGCCTGCCGCAGAATGGTGCAGGTGCAGCGATGAATATCCGTTCGCTTGGCAGTTTCCGGCGGCCATTCAGATCCTCTGGACAAAGGAGTATATGCGCTCATAATGAGCGTATATACGCATAAGTCAATGCAATTGCCCGGGGAGATGGCCGTATGAGCGAGCGAACGCGGACTTTCAGCTGGAAAGATCCGAAAGAGAGCGCGGGGCTTGTGTTGACGATGCCGGGGCTGGAATTCCTCCGCCAGATCCGGGACGGCAAAATTCCAAACCCGCCGATCGCCGACGCGCTCGACTACGAGCTGACCGTGGTCGAGCCCGGCTTCGTCGTCTTCGAGGTCGAACCGAAGGAATTTCACTACAACCCAATCGGCACCGTGCATGGCGGGGTCGCGCTGACGCTGATGGATTCCGCGATGAGCTGCGCGGTGCAGACCATGCTGCCCGCGGGCACCGGCTACACGACGCTGGAAGTAAAGCTGAACTTCGTGCGCGGTATTTCTGCGAAAACCGGAAGATTGCGCGCGGAAGGGAAGATCGTTCATTCAGGTGCGCGCACCGCGATTGCGGAAGGGCGCTTCGTCGATAAGGACGGCAAGCTTTACGCGCACGCCACGACGACTTGTTTCATCCTTCAACCCGAGAAGAAATAGGTCCGCTCGTTACGGACGAAAAACAGGCTGGCCCGCGAACTGGGTGCTGGACGGCGTCGCCGCCGACGAGATCGCGGTGGAGAGCGCTTCGGCCCAGCAGCCATAGCTCCAGTCGTTCATGTGGAAGAGGTCAGGGGACAGAAACATCTCAAACGGGATGTGTCGTCCTTCCTTCCAGTCCTTCATCTGCGCCCAGCGGCGGAACACGGGCACGCCTTCCTCCCGCGCAATCACGCGGATCAGTTCGACCATTGGTTCGGCGTCGGGGTCTTTCAGCACCTTCGGCGCATATTGCGGATCGATCAGCACCACATCCACGCCGATCGCGCGCATGCGGCGCAGGCCGCTGCGCATCACGTCGCCTTCCTTGGTGATGCCGTCCGAATTCAATAGCGCGTTGGTGCCGACCTGCCAGAGCACAAGATCGGGCGAAGCTGCCTGCACGTCTTCTTCGAAGCGGGCGAGCATCTGGCTATCGACCGCGCCGCTCATGCCGCGGTTGATTACGTGGAATACGACATTGGGAAAGCGCGCATTGAGGCGCTTCTCCAGCTGCGTCGGATAGTTGTGGTCGATCTTGCTGGCGCCAACGCCGGCCGTGGATGATGAGCCGATCGCGACGATCGTCACCGGCTCGCGATTGGCGATCCGCGCGGCAACACGCGGCAGTACGCCGGACAGGCGGGTATATTCCGCGTTTGGCGCGCAGGGCAGCGGCGGCACAGATTCAGCGTGAGCTACGGGCGCGAGGCAAAGCAGCGTGCCCGCCGCGATCAGGAGATTACGTTTTATCATTTCGGTAGCTTCGCAATCTCCGGAAAAGAGGCCGCACGGGAAACGAATTCCGCGAGCACGCGGCCGAGGCAGCGGTGGACGGCTTCATAGGTGCCGTCGCTTTTCAGTGCAGTGAAGTCGAACGCGTCGTTCTCGCTCCAGTAGCGCATGATGTCGTAGCGGTTGAACAGCGAGACATCCGAATAGGAGGCGACCCGGCGGATTCTTTCATTCAGCGCGCCGGAGTTCGTCACAAAAGAAGTGCGCGGGCTGAACTGCGGATTGATGAGGATCGTATCTGCGCCGCTTTTGCCGATCAGTTCGATCGCTTCTTCGAGCTCGCGCTCGTATTTGTCCGGATCGACGCCCGCGATCGCTTCGACGGTGCCGGTCTGCAAGATCACGAGCGTGGGTTTATTCTTTTCGAGCGCTTGCGGAAGCGCGGCCAGAACATGCTTGATGGTTTTGCGCGGCTCGGCGTGAACAGCGACCCGGATTTCGTAGTTCGGCAGGCGCTCTTTCAGCGCCGACTCCATGAACATCGGATAGGAGCGCAGTTTGTCGCCCATTCGCGTCTGCGACGGCGCGCTCGACACGATCAGAATGTCGAGGGATTTATTGGAGCGGAGTGAGAGCGCAGCCTTGGGTGCCTTGTGATAGGGCTCGACAAAAGCATCCGGCGCCTCGCAGCGTTGGTCCTGCGCGGCAACCATTCCAGACGAGAGCAGGAGCAAGAATACTGCCGCTCCAACAGCCTTGGTCCGCATAGGGACCCCCTCGAACACGCTTTATACTAAAGTCTAAGTCGCCAGTTTCTTCGGTGCCCGGCTTTGTAGCTTCTTATACCACGTCATGATGCCGGCAACGGCAATCATGACGAAGATGCCCCCAAGGCTTACGGCGATCTGAAAGGGTATCCTGGACGACACCTCAATCATCAGAATATGGGCGGTAAACGATAAAAATACCCCCAGGCAGAAGATTTCGAGGGAGTGCTCGCCGCAGATGATTAACGGCCGCGCCCAGTCGCTTCGCAGAAAACGGGCATCGGCGGAGACGAAGCGGACTACGATCGCGGTCAGAATCAAGAAGTGAATGAGCCGGAGCGGATCGAGCCCGGTCTTATCGAGCGGGAAGATCAGGAGCCAGTCCGGCCATTCATAAGTGAGCCCGAGAGCCGCCGAAAGGTTGGTCGCGAGGGTGAACACGGCAGCGAAAGCCAGATAGGCGCCGCCGAGAATCATAAACAGCTTCGAGCGCAGAAAGCGGTCGATCTGATGCACGCAGCCGATCCCGCACCATGCACCTATTACGAACAGAAACTGCCACGCGAAGGGGCTGAAGAACCAACTCTTATCGTCGGGATAGCCGGGCAGGTTCCAGCCGAAGTGGCGGGCGGCCAGATAGAACACGAACGACAGTGCCAGCGTGACGTTGGGCGCGCGCAGCAACATCCAGAGCATCAGCGGGAAGAACGCCATCAGCACGACGTAGAGCGGCAGCACGTCCACGTTGGCCGGCAGAAAGCGCAATAGCAGCGCTTCGACGATGACGATCTCTGGCCGCTGCAAGAAGTGCAGCAGGTTCATTTCCTCGATGTAAAGCGGATTTTCGAAGCGCGCCGCGACCCAGGAGATCTGCGCGAGATAGATCATGAAAAGGAAAATGAAGGCGACGTAGATCTGCCAGACGCGCTTCAGAATCCTGGCTCCTGCGACCGTGAAGCCGCGCTCGATCATCACGCGGCCATAAACGAAGGCGGCGGTGTAGCCGGAGATGAACACGAACATCTCGGCGGCGTCGGAGAAGCCGAAGTTACGGGGCGTGAACCAGCCCACGAAATTCGAGGGGATGTGATTGAGGAAGATGAGCCAGAGCGCGAGGCCGCGAAAAAAATCGAGCCGCAGGTCGCGCTCTTTCGGCGGCAGCGCCACATTGCTCGCGGGAATCGAAAGGCTCAAAACCATGCTCATCTCTCGACCATAGAAGAGCCTTCCGAGCCTGAAAATACAGGGATTACCGATATTTATGCCCTGTTGATGGAACCGCCTTGCTTACCCAGATTTAATCACATAAAGATATCCTTATGTGGTGGGCAATGGGCTTCGACCCATGCCGCAAGAGGTTTTTGCTGTGGTTCGCAAAAAGGCGCCTTCCAATTTCTATGCGCTGCTGGGTGGCCTGAAAGCTGCCGCTGAAGACACGCGCCTGCGGCTGCTTGCGTTGCTCGATCAGGCGGAGCTCACGGTCTCCGATCTCACGGACATTCTCGGTCAGTCGCAGCCGCGCATCTCGCGGCATCTGCGCCTGCTTGCGGAGGCGGGGATCGTCGAGCGGTTCCGCGAGGCAAGTTGGGCATTCTACCGCCGTGCAGGTGAGGGCGCGGGCGCGCCGCTCGCGGATGCCATTCTTGCGCTGGCCGACCCGGCCGACCCGATCTTCGAGCGCGACCGCGAGCGGCTCACGCAGGTGCGCGCTTCACGCCAGTCGGCAGCGCAAAACTATTTCCGCAAGCACGCCGGCCGCTGGGACGAGCTTCGCAAGCTCCACGTCTCCGATGTCGCGGTGGAATCCGCGGTGCGCGAGGCGCTCGCCGGCAAGCGCATCGACTCACTTCTGGATCTCGGCACCGGCACGGGCCGCATTCTCGAACTATTCGGTTCCGAGATCTCGCGCGGCGTCGGCATCGATCTCAATCCGGAGATGCTGCAATTCGCCCGCGCCAATCTCGACAAGGCGGGTTTGAAGAACTGCTCGGTGCGGCAGGGCGATCTTTATAACCTGCCGTTCCCGCGCGACAGCTTCGATGCGATCGTGATGCACCAGGTGCTGCATTATCTCGATGACGGTGCGCGCGCGCTGCGCGAGGCCGCGCGCGTGCTTCGCGCGAGCGGCCGTCTTGTGGTTGTCGATTTTGCCCCGCATCAGCTCGAGTTTCTCCGCGACGAACACGCGCATCGCCGTCTCGGCTTTGCGCCGGACACGGTCGAGGAATGGCTGAAGGAAGCGGGCCTCGAATTCGATCGTCACCGCGCGCTGGCGCCGGAAAAGAAAAACGAAAGCGCGCTCACGGTTTCCGTTTGGGTAGCACGCGACCCGCGCATTTTACTCGCGGGTGAAGGCAGGGAGGTTGCGTGATGAGTAACGACATTCAGGTTTCGTTCGAGTTCTTCCCGCCGAAGACGCCGGAGATGGAAAAAACGCTGTGGAACTCCATTGCGCGTCTCGCATCGTTGAGGCCGCGTTTTGTTTCGGTGACCTACGGCGCGGGCGGCTCCACGCGCGAACGCACACACGGCACGATCACGCGCATGCTGCGCGAAACGTCGCTTACTCCAGCCGCGCATCTTACTTGTGTAGGCGCGACCAAAGCCGAGACCGATGAAGTCGTGAAAGAATATTGGGATGCCGGCGTGCGACACATCGTGGCGCTACGTGGCGATCCCGTGACCGGCGCCGGCACAAAATACGAGCCGCATCCCGGCGGCTATGAAGGCAGCCCCGAATTGATCGCGGGCATCAAGAAGGTCGGTAACTTCGAGGTTTCGGTTTCGGCTTATCCGGAGAAACATCCGGACAGCGCCGACGCGGACGCCGAGATCGAACTGCTCAAGCGCAAGGTGGATGCCGGCGCGACCCGCGCGATCACGCAGTTCTTTTTCGGCAACGATCTCTACTTCCGCTATCTCGATCGCGTGCGCGCACGCGGCATCGATATTCCGATCGTGCCCGGCATCATTCCGGTATTGAACTTCGCGCAGGTGAAGAAATTCGCCGACGTTTGCGGCACCTATGTCCCGAACGCGCTCGCGGATCGTTTCGCTGGCCTCGAGGGCGATCCGGAGACGAGAAAGCTCGTCGCCGCGACGGTCGCCGCCGAGCAGGTCAATGATCTTCGCCGGCGCGGCGTGAACGAGTTTCACTTCTACACGCTGAACCGTTCGGAACTGGTCTACGCAATTTGTCACCTCCTGGGTATCCGCCCTGCAACGAACGCCGCTGCCGCGTAATTGGATTTGAAAGTAATGAGTGAATCGAAGTTTCAGATGTCGGCGACGGAAAAAGCGCTTCGTGAAATCGCGAAGGAGCGCATCCTTGTGCTCGATGGTGCCTGGGGCACGATGATCCAGGCGTTGAACCTCGACGAGGCCGGCTATCGCGGCGCGCGATTCGACGCGTGGAACCGCGAAGTGCGCGGAAACAACGATATTCTCAATCTCTCGAAGCCCGATGCGATCCGCGAAATCTCGCTGAAGTATTTTCGTGCTGGTGCCGACATCTGCTCCACCAATACATTTTCTTCCACGCGCATTGCGCAGGCCGACTATGGCATGGAAGAGTTTGTCTACGACCTGAATTTCGAGGCCGCGAAGCTCGCGAAAGAAGCCGCGCAGATCGTGGAGAAAGAAGACGGCCGCAAGCGCTATGTCGCGGGCGCGCTTGGCCCGACGAACCGTACGGCTTCGATCTCGCCGGATGTTTCCAATCCGGGTTTCCGCGCGACTTCGTTCGATGAACTCGCGGACGCCTATTACGAGCAGACCAAAGCGCTCGTCGAAGGCGGCTCGGACATCATTCTGATCGAGACGATCTTCGACACGCTGAACGCCAAGGCTGCGATCTTCGGCGTCGAAAAGCTGTTCGACGAGCGCGGCGAACGGTTACCGATCATGATTTCCGGGACGATCACCGATCGTTCGGGCCGCACGCTTTCCGGTCAGACGCCGACAGCGTTCTGGAATTCTGTAGCGCACGCGCGGCCGCTTTCGATCGGTCTTAATTGTGCGCTCGGCGCGAAGGAAATGCGCGCGCATATCGCGGAAATCGCGAAGGTCGCCGACACGCTCGTCTGTGCCTATCCGAACGCTGGTCTGCCGAACGAATTCGGGCTCTATGATGAGAGCCCGGAATTCATGGCCGGCATGCTGGAAGAGTTCGCGAGCGCCGGTCTTGTGAACATTGTCGGCGGCTGCTGCGGCACGACGCCGGACCACATCCGCGCGATCTGTGCGGTCACGTCCAACAAGAAACCGCGCATCGTTCCGGCGCTCCCTGCGCGTCTGCGTCTTTCTGGTCTGGAGCCGTTCGAGCTGACGCCGGAAATTCCGTTCGTGAACGTGGGCGAGCGTACCAACGTCACTGGGTCCGCGAAATTCCGTAAGCTCGTTACCGATGGCAAGTATGACGAAGCGCTCGCGGTCGCGCGCGAGCAGGTCGAAAACGGCGCGCAGGTCATCGACGTCAACATGGACGAGGGCCTGCTCGATTCCGAAAAAGCGATGGTCGATTTCCTGAACCTGATCGCGTCGGAGCCCGATATCGCCAAAGTGCCGATCATGGTCGATTCCTCGAAGTGGTCGGTGATCGAGGCCGGCCTCAAGTGCGTCCAGGGCAAGGCGATCGTCAATTCCATCTCGATGAAGGAAGGCGAGGACGCCTTCCGGCATCACGCGCATCTCGTGCGCCGCTATGGCGCGGCGGTCGTCGTGATGGCGTTCGACGAACAGGGCCAGGCCGACACCGTCGAGCGCAAGGTTGAGATCTGCGCACGCGCTTACAAAATTCTCGTCGATGAAGTCGGTTTTCCGCCGGAAGACATTATTTTCGATCCGAATATTTTCGCGGTCGCGACCGGCATCGAGGAACACGCGGGCTACGGCGTAGCCTTCATCGAAGCGACGCAGATCATCCGCCAGAAATTGCCGCACGCGCATATTTCCGGCGGCGTGTCGAACTTATCGTTCTCCTTCCGGGGCAACGAGACGGTGCGACAGGCGATGCACGCCGTGTTTCTCTATCACGCGATCAAAGCCGGCATGGACATGGGCATCGTCAACGCGGGCCAGCTCGCGCTTTACGACGATATCCCCGCGGAATTGCGAGAAGCCTGCGAAGACGTGGTGCTGAATCGCCGCGAGGACGGAACGGAGCGCTTGCTTGCGCTTGCCGAGAAGTACAAGAGCGGTGGTGGTGGCGCGAAGAAGGAGGTCGATCTCGCATGGCGCTCGTGGCCGGTCGAGAAGCGCCTCGCGCATGCACTCGTGAACGGCATTACCGATTTTATCATCGAAGACACCGAAGAAACGCGCAAAGCCGCCGAGAAGCCGCTGCACGTCATCGAAGGGCCGCTGATGGCCGGCATGAACGTGGTCGGCGATCTGTTCGGCGCGGGCAAGATGTTCCTGCCGCAGGTCGTGAAATCGGCGCGCGTCATGAAGCAGGCGGTCGCTTACCTCATGCCCTATATGGAAGAAGAGAAGAAACGCTCGGGCGAAACCGCGCGCTCGAACGGCAAGATTTTGCTGGCGACCGTGAAGGGCGACGTGCACGACATCGGCAAGAACATCGTTGGCGTCGTGCTCCAGTGCAACAACTACGAGATCGTTGATCTTGGCGTCATGGTCCCGGCTGCGAAAATTCTCGAGACGGCACGTAAGGAAAAGTGCGACATCATCGGATTGTCAGGGCTGATCACGCCATCGCTCGATGAAATGACACATGTAGCGAGCGAACTGGAGCGCGAGGGCTTCGACCTGCCGCTCCTGATCGGTGGTGCTACCACGAGCCGTGTCCATACGGCGGTGAAGATTTCCCCGAATTACCGCCGCAGCCAGGCCGTGCACGTGCTGGATGCCAGCCGCGCCGTCGGCGTCGTGTCGAAGCTGATCAATCCGGACACGCGGGTGATCGAACTCGACGCCGTCCGTAAGGAATATGAAAAAGTTGCCGAGGCCCATGCCCGCGGCAATCAGGATACGCGCAGGCTTGCGATCGAGGATGCGCGCAAGAACAAGCTGAAGCTTGAATTCGATGGCGGTCAGACCGCCAAACCCAAGTTTCTCGGAACCAAAGAGTTTGTCCAATACGATCTCGCTGAACTCGTGCCGCTGATCGACTGGACGCCATTCTTCCAGTCGTGGGAACTGAGTGGGCGGTTTCCGGCCATTCTTGAGGACCCAAAACAGGGCGAAGCTGCGCGCGCGCTTTATAAAGACGCGACTGCGCTGCTCGACCGTATTGTAAAAGAAAAATGGTTCGAAGCCCGTGCTGTGGTCGGCTTCTGGCCTGCGAACGCTGTTGGCGATGATATCGCGGTCTACAAGGACGACACGCGTAAAGAAAAGATCGCGACTTTTCATACTCTGCGTCAGCAAATGGTGCGCCGTGACGACAAGCGGCCGAATATTGCGCTCTCCGATTTCGTGGCGCCGGTCGAGACGAAGGTGCCGGACTATATCGGCGCGTTTGTCGTCACAGCCGGTATCGGCGAAGACGAGAAAGCCGACGAGTTCAAGAAAAAGAACGACGATTACAATGCGATCCTGGTGAAAGCGCTTGCGGATCGTCTGGCCGAGGCCTTTGCCGAGCGCATGCACCAGCGCGTGCGCAAGGAATTCTGGGCTTACGAGCCGGACGAAACACTCTCGAACGAAGATCTCATTCTCGAGAAATATCGCGGCATCCGCCCGGCACCGGGTTATCCCGCGCAGCCCGATCACACCGAGAAGGCGACGCTGTTCAAGCTGCTCGATGCGACCAAGGCGACGAGCGTCGAATTGACCGAGTCCTATGCGATGTGGCCGGGTGCAGCCGTTTCCGGTCTTTATTTCTCGCATCCGGAAAGCGCCTATTTCGGCGTCGGCCGTGTCGACCGCGACCAGGTCGAGGATTATGCACAGCGCAAAGGCTGGACCATTGCGGAAACCGAGCGCTGGCTTGCGCCGCTTCTGTCCTACGATCCGGCCCGAATCCCGCGTGAGGCCGCCGAATAGCGCTCATGCGAGCGAATGATCTCTCCGCTACAGTACGGGCGGGGAGTGGCGGTCATGAAGCTCGAATTGATTTCAAAGGGTGTGGGCACGGCGAAATACCCTACGCCGATCCTGTTTGTGCATGGCGCCTGGCACGGAGCCTGGTGCTGGGATGAAGGTTTTCTCGACTATTTCGCGGAGCGCGGTTTTGCGTCCCACGCGCTTAGTTTGCGCGGCCATGGCGCGAGCGAGGGACGCGAGCGCCTGCGCTGGCACAGCGTTGAAGACTATGTGCAGGATGTCGCGCAGGTCGCGGACAGTCTGTCGTCGCCGCCAATCCTGATCGGTCATTCGATGGGAGGTTTCGTCGTCCAGAAATATCTGGAATCCCGTCAGGTGCCTGCCGCCGTACTGCTCGCGGCCGTTCCTCCCGGCGGCGTGTTTTCGACCTTAATGCGCCTGACGGCGAAGCATCCGCTTATCGTACTGCGGGCCAACGTTACTCTGAGCCTGCGCCCGCTGGTCGAGACGCCTGCGCTGGTCCGTGAGGCGTTTTTCTCGAAAACGATGAGCGAAGAAAAAGTGCAGCGCTACTGCGAGCGGATGCAGGACAGATCCTATCGCGCTTTTCTCGACATGCTGATGCTCGATCTACGCAAGCCCGCGAGAATCAAGACGCCGCTGATGGTGATGGGAGGTTCGGCCGATACTATTTTTATCCCGGAACAGGTTAGCGGCACCGCCACGTCCTACGGCGTGCCCGCGAAAATGTTTCCGGATGTCGCGCATGATATGATGCTCGAGGACGGCTGGCAGCGTGTCGCGGACGCCATCATCGAATGGATCGGGCCGCGAGCCTAACGATTACGCGCGCTTTTTCTGAGAGGCTGCCGAACAAGCGTTGCGGCAAAAGAAGACGCCGGAAAGCTTTGGCTTCCCGGCGTCCCATCTATGAAATCTCAAATCTAGTTCAGAGCATTCCGAGCAGGATCGCTCCGATGAAGGCGAACGAGGCGAAGATGGCCAGTACGTCAATCCGGCGGGTGAGAAGCATATTCCGTCTCCCCTTTGGTTGAACTTGTCCCAAGGCTGCCAGCCGGCGAGTCCCGTGGGAAGCGGAAAAATGAGCCTAAAGTCGAAGTCCGCTGATTAACGCCTGTCCATCAGGGTTGTTCCTGAGAAAAGGGTTGTGAAAAAGGTAATTAGGCACCGATAATTTTGCCTGTCTTTTCCTCAGAAGTGGCGAAGGCCCGGCAGTCGTCCCGCCGGGCCTTCTCAGTCTTGATATCAGCCGGCCTGTAAGCCGGGTTCTGTATGGCGGGGTTGCCCCCACGTGGCAGCCATTCCTCTGGGGCGTTTGTCGCCAAACGCCTCGAGCAGCCAACCCGGATGACTGGTCCGAAGAGAACCGGCGTAAAGCCGCGTCATCCCTATTTGGCTTTGCTCCCGGTGGGGTTTGCCGTGCCGCTCCTGTTACCAGGCGCGCGGTGCGCTCTTACCGCACCTTTTCACCCTTACCCGGTCCGCGGAGCGCGGCGGTTCGTTCTCTGTGGCACTTTCCCTGGGGTCGCCCCCGCCGGACGTTATCCGGCACCGTTTCTCCGTGGAGCCCGGACTTTCCTCGAAGCTTTCGCTCCGCGGCTGCCCGGCCGACTGACGAAATCTAGATGGGCTTGTGTTCGCGCGCGGTCAAGAAAAATGGCGCGGACGTTTCCATCCGCGCCGGAGCATCGTGAACGAAATACTTCGATGCTTAATTTGCAGAAGCCATGTGCGCTTTTACCTTCGCGCAATACGCATGGTTCGCGGCGTTCGGTTGAGTCACGGCATGGCCGCCCTGATACTTCATCACCGCGCCGCAGGGCGTGGATCCGCCGAGTTTCCAGGCCATCGCCAGATACTTCATGCCCCACTTCAGATTGGTGTCGGGCTCGTAGAGTTCTTCACGCGTGCCGGTGAAACCGATACCGCGCGCGGTCTCAAACTTGATCTGCATGAGACCGACTTCGCGCTGGCGGCCGGTCGCGCGCGGATTGAAATTGCTTTCGATCCGCACGATCGCGCGGGCAAAACCCGCAGGAAGACCGTTTGCGGAAGCATGTTTGTCGACCAGTGCGAGCACCGGCGCGAGATCGCCAGCCGGAGCGGGCGCGAGCACGGGCTCAAGAGCCGCGCGTCGTTTGGGATTCTCGGAAGGGACCAAGCCAGCCCATGCATTCTTGTCGATGGCCGCGACCTGATCAGGCGCCGCGGCGGGCGCTTCGTCGGCGGTCTGCGCGGTATTGAATTCGTCGTTCAGAAATTGGCGAACAGGATTTTCTTCCGCAGCGGCAGGGTAGACGCTCACTACGGCGGCGAGTGCTGCCATAGGTAACGCCAGTCGGAATAGTTTCATATTGAGTGGATTCCTTGATCCCCGTAATCGATTGGCCGAGAGATGCCACGGGAAATGGGGCCACAATCTGTCAAAACGCCAATAAAAGCCCCGTGGCGTCCGCTTTGCCGCAGATCGTTCCAGCCAGTTCCAGTTATATTCCAGCGATCGGAACCTTACTCAAATTGGCCGCGATGCGAGCAGGCGCTCCAGCGTGCGCAGGGTCGAGTGATCGGCGATGCCGTCAACGAGGCTTGGCCGGAAGTGCCGTTGAAATGCCGTGACCACCGCGGTGGTTAATTCATCGAACTCGCCGTTTGTCGGCACGCCGTAACCATATTCCGCCAGTGCGGCCTGCATCGCCAATACGGCGGCACCGTTATCGCCGGGCTGGAGAAGCGCGCCTTCGCGGATCGCGAACGGTGCGATCCAGTGGCCGATGCCCGCCTCGGCAAGCGGCTCCCAGGGAAATTTCTCGCCGGGATCTTGTTTGCGCGTCGGCGCAACATCCGAATGCGCGAGCACGCGCGTCGGGCGAATGTTGTGGCGCGCGACAATGTCGAAGCAGAGATGAATCACCGCTTCGATCTGCTCTTCGGGAAAATCACGATAGCCGTGTTCGTGGCCGGGGTTGACGATCTCGATTCCGATCGAGCGCGAGTTGATGTCGGTGGTGCCTTCCCATGACGAGACGCCGGCATGATGGCCGCGCACACTTTCCGGGACGAGTTGCGTGATCGCGCCGCTTTCATCCACGAAGTAGTGCGAGGAGACCTTGCTTTCCGGATTGCAGAGCCATTTGAGGGCGCTCTCGCCGGTCGGCATGCCGGTGTAGTGCAACAGCAGAATGTCCGGCGCGCAGGCGCGCTCGCTCACATTAGGCGAGGGCGAGACTGCGGTGACGCAGTGCGAATCGGGTTCGAAGTTCTTCTGCACGGCGGTTTTCGCTCTTCTTATCTACAGCTCGCAATTCCACTTCTGCCACGCTTTCACAAGGGGGTGAGGTGGCTTCGCTTCGTATGTCCACTGCGATAGCATCGCAGCTCTTTGAATGGACGGGGAAGTCCGATGGAATGGGCGCTGCTGGGGCTCTTGGTTCTTGCGCTGCCGGTGATGGCAATCATCGCCTTCTTCAAATCGCTCTCGCAGGGCGGACAGCTTCGCAACATCGATCTTCGCTTGCGCGAGATCGAGAAGAAGCTCGGCATAGAAGCGCCGTCGCCGCTCGTCGTGGCGCCACGTCCGCCTCGCGCGCCCGCTGCCTCGGCTCCGGCTGCGAGCGTCGGCGAGAAGCCCTCGGCGCTCGGTACGCCGGCAACGCCACCGGCAGTTGAAGCCGCCGCTCCGTCGGCAACACCATCCGCGCCGCCGCCGCGCATCCCGCGTCCGCAGGTAGCGTCGAAGCCAGCGAGCGGGACCAGTTTTGAAGAACAGTTCGGCACGCGCTGGGTCGTGTGGGTCGGCGGACTTGCTCTCGCCCTCGGCGGCATCTTCCTCGTGCGCTATTCGATTGAAGCCGGGTTGATCGGTCCCGGCTTGCGCGTTTTCTTCGGCGCGTTGCTCGCGGTGGCACTGATTGCCGCCGGTGAATGGATGCGGCGGAAAGAAAACAAGTCCGATGTCGCGGGCGTTCCGACCGCCCATGTTCCGAGCATTCTCACCGCGGCCGGAACGACGGTCGCATTCGCGACCGTGTACGCGGCTTACGCGCTCTACGGATTTCTTTCGCCGGCAGCCGCCTTCATCGCGCTTGGCGCGGTTGCGCTCGCAACGCTTGCCGCGGCGCTGCTGCACGGCCCGATGCTCGCGGGTCTCGGACTGATCGGCGCGTACGTTACGCCGATGCTGGTATCGAGCGAAGCGCCGAATTACTGGGCGCTCTATATCTATCTCGCGGTCGTGACCGCCGCGGCGTTCGCGCTTGCGCGGGCGCGACTGTGGCGCTGGCTCGCGATCACGGCGGTCGGGTTTGCAGTCTTCTGGATGCTGCCCGGTATCGACGACTTCGCGCGCGATGCGCTGATGCCGCATGTCTTCCACGGCGTTGTCGGCTATGCGCTCGCAGCCGCATTGATCGTATCCGGTCTTTACTACGGGCCTTCCGCTGTGCCGGGCAAAGTCGATGGGATTTCTTCCGGGGCGCTCACCGGCTATCTGGTGGCGGTCGCGTTCCTGGTGGTTGCGCGCAATCACGAAACGCTGGCGCTTTATGCTTTTGCTATTCTCTGCGCAGCAACGATCGCGATTGCGTGGCGCGCGGAATCGGCAACAGGTGCAGTGCCGGCCGCTGCCATTCTTGCTGCGCTAGTGATCGCGCAATGGGCAGTGGAAATCAGTGTCGGAAGCCCGCTGGCAGCGCCTGGGCCGCTTGCCGGAAACATTCCTGAGCTGCCGCGCGCAACCTTCGGTTCGCATCTGTGGCTCGGCGGGGCGCTTGCTGCATTATTCGGCGCTGCCGGTTTCCTCGTGCAAGAGCGCACGAAAAGTACAACGCAGTCGATCCTGTGGGCTGCGGCGGCCGTCATTGCGCCGATCGCGATCATGGCCGCGCTTTATTACCGGATCGCGGTGTGGGAGCGCTCGATCCCGTTCGCGGGGGTCGCACTCGCGCTCGCGGCGCTGTTTGCTTACGCAACGGAAGCGCTTTCGAAACGCGCGGCGAACCCGGGCTCGGCGTCCGCCGCAGCGATCTTTGCGACAGGTTCAATTATCTCGCTCGCACTGGCGCTTACCTTCGCGCTCGAAAAGGGCTGGCTCACCGTTTCGCTGGCATTGATGGCCGCAGGTATCGCTTATGTGGAGAGCAAGCGGCCGCTGCTGTTCCTGCGCTGGCTGGCCGCCGCGGCATGCGTGCTTGTTATGCTGCGCATCGCGTATGACCCTCGCATCGTCGGCGGCGATCTCGGCACCACGCCGATCTTCAACTGGCTCCTGTGGGGTTATGGCGTTCCGGCGATTTCGTTCTGGGTTGCGGGATGGCTGCTTCGCAAGCGCGCGGACGATCTTCCGTCGCGCTTCGCGGATTCGCTCGCCATTCTCTTTACCGCGCTCTTCTTCTCGCTCCAGATCCGCCACTACATCAACGGCGGCGACATCTATAAGGACGCCGCGCCCTTCGCCGAGCTTGCGATGCATGTCATCGTTGGCCTTACGATGACGATCGGGCTCGAACGCACGCGCATGGTGACGAAGAACATCGTGCACGATCTTGGTGCACGCATTATTGCGGGCCTGAGCTTTCTTGCGATCTATCTCGGTCTGCTCTCGTTCCAGAATCCGTTTTTCTCCGGCGAGCCGATATTGGGCGGGCGCTATATCAATCTTCTGACGCTCGGCTATCTCGTGCCCGCGGTTCTCGCGGGCATTCTTGCGGTGGTCTATCAAAAGACGCGGAACGAAACTTATCGCGGTGTCGCCGGCATCACCGCGATCGTGCTCGCGATGGCCTATCTCACGCTTCAGGTCCGCTTCCTGTTTCAGGGGGCGCAACTCGATCGCTTCGGCGCGTCGGATGCTGAGCTCTACACGTACTCAGCCGTGTGGCTCGCGTTCTCGGTGTTGCTACTTCTGATCGGCATCGTGCGGCAGTCGAAACCGGTGCGGCTTGCGTCAGCCGCGGTCATGCTCGCCACCATCGCCAAGGTCTTCTTCATCGACCTTGCGGGGTTGACGGGCGTCTGGCGGGCGTTGTCCTTCATCGGCCTCGGTGCCGTGCTCGTCGGGATCGGGCTGCTTTATCAACGGCTCCTGTTCCCGAAGCGCCCGGCGCCACTGGCCGTACCCTCGCAAACCGAATCTTAAGGCTTACGGCGCGTTAATCGCCTGTGGAGAAGCCGTGCTTTTGCGCGGCCTCTCTCCATTTGGCGTGCCGCGTTCGTTGACGACCATAGGGTCCCATGTTATCCCAAATTATCCCGCTCCGGTTTGAGGCCGATCCGGTGGGGTGGCGAGAGCGCTTCTCGCTGCTCCCGAGTTCGCGTTCCTTGGGACGTTCCTCCGGGGTTGGGTGGTGTCGTTGCGTTCGGTGTTCCGATGAACCGCTTTTTGTCGACATTCACGATGCGACTGGACGTCAAAGGCAGAGTCTCCATTCCCGCGCCGTTCCGTGCCGTGCTTGCGCGCGACGGGCACGAAGGCTTGCATTGTCATCCGGGGCTCGACCGGCCGGCGGTGGACGCGGGTGGCTCGGCGCTGATTTCGGAAATCGAATCCCTGATCGATCGCTATCCGCCGTTCTCGGAGGAGCGCGAGGAATTCTCCGCGGCCTTGTTCGGACGCAGCGAAACGCTGAAGCCAGACTCGGAAGGCCGCATCGTTTTGACCGACTCGCTGAAAGCGCACGCGCAGATTTCGGACGCGGTGACCTTCGTGGGTCTTGGGCACAAGTTTCAGATGTGGGAGCCGGCGCGCTTCCAATCGCATTTAGCGGAAGCGACCGAGAAAGTGCGCGCCTTCAAGCGGGCACTCGGTGCTTCAGGGAAACCTTCCGGAGCATCGTCGGGATGATCGCGGGCCGCAGCCGCCCGGAAACGGGCGCTGCTGGCGGACCGGCTCGCCATCTTCCCGTGATGCTCCGGGAGGTCGTTTCCTCCCTCAAACCAAAAGACGGCGGCAAATATATCGACGCGACCTTCGGCGCGGGCGGACACTCGCGTGCGTTGCTTGCAGCAGCCGATTGCAAAGTGCTCGGCTTCGATCGCGATCCGCGCACGGTTGCCGGCTCTTTCGGGGTCGTCAGTGAATTCGGTGGGCGTCTGACGGTGGTCGAAGCGAATTTTTCCGAGATGCTGGAGATTGCGCCGCGCCACGGTTTCGATCAGGTGGACGGCATTCTGTTCGACTTCGGCGTCTCCTCGATGCAGCTTGACGAAGCCGCGCGCGGATTCTCGTTCCGCTTCGACGGGCCGCTGGACATGCGCATGAGCGCAAAGGGCATCAGCGCTGCGGATGTCGTCAACAAATTCGAAGAGCGTGAACTGGCGCGCATCATCTCCGCGCTCGGCGAAGAGAAGAAAGCAAAGTTCGTCGCACGCGCGATTATCGAGGCGCGCAAAGAAAAAGAAATCACGACGACGGCTGAGCTGGCGAAGATTGCGCGCGAGGCGATCCACTCGAAGCCAGGCGACATCGATGCCGCGACACGGACATTTCAGGCGCTGCGCATTTACGTGAACGACGAGCTCGGCGAGATCGGCAAGGGATTGATCGCAGCCGAGCAACTTCTGAAAACCGGCGGTACGCTCGCGGCAATTTCTTTTCATTCGCTTGAAGATCGCCTGGTGAAGACGTTCATTACATCGCGTTCGCAGGCGCCCGCGACTTCGCGGCATGCGCCGGAAGTAAAAGTTGCGCCTTCCAGCTTCAAGGCAGTGCAGCGCAAAGCGCTGGTTGCAGGCGAGGAAGAAGTGAGAATGAATCCGCGCTCGCGTTCGGCGAAGCTGCGCGTTGCCGAGCGCACGGATGCGCCGGCGCATTATGGCGATCCGCTTGAAGCGTTACTTGCGAAAGTGCCGTCGCTCGACGGGGAGGCGCGTTGATGTTGCGCCTCATTCACTGTCTGATGGTGATGTTCCTGATCGGCTGCGCCGGTTACGTCTATGACATCAAGTATCGCGCGACCGGCGAGGCGCAGCAGGTGCAGAAGCTGCGCAATGAAATCCGCAACGAAAAAGACCGCATCGCGACCGCGCGCGCGGACTGGTCGAAGCTCGCTTCGCCCGACCGTGTGCAGGAGCTTGCAGTGCGTCACCTGAAGATGAAGCCGGTCGAAGCCCGCCGTTTTGGCAGTGTCAGCACGCTGCTGGAACGGCCAAAGCCCACCGACCCCATCGGCGACGTTTTGCAAACGCTGCCTGAGCCGCAGGCAAATTCGAATGAAGTGCCCGATCAGGAGCCGACAGGCTCCGTGGAGCAACAGTAATGCGTAATTTCGCGGCTCTCCGAAAACTCTTGTCAAATCTCTCGCTGCGAAAAGCGGGCGCGGGTGTCGCGCGGGCGCGCATTATTCTGCTCTTGCTCGTATTCGCGTGCGTTTATGGTGTGATTGGAGCGCGGCTCGTTTATCTGGGCATCGCGCCGGAAACCGCAGCGTCGAAAGCACGGGCGGCGGAAGCCACGGCGCAAGCGCGCCCGGATGTGTTCGACCGCAAGGGCCGCCTGATCGCGACGGATGTGAGGACGCCTTCGCTGTTCGCGGAGCCGCAACGGATCATCGATGTCGATGAAGCGACCGATCTTCTGCTCAAGACGTTACCCGATCTTGATCGCTCCGAGTTGCGCGCGCGGCTGAGATCGAAGCGTTACTTCGCATGGCTACGCCGCGAAATTACGCCCGAACAGCAACGCGCGATCCATCGGCTCGGTTTGCCGGGTATCGGCTTCCTGAAAGAATATAAACGCGTTTATCCGAACGGTCCGTTGGCCGCGCATCTGCTCGGCCAGGTGAACGTCGATAACCAGGGCATTCTTGGGCTGGAGAAGTGGATCGACAGCCGCGGTTTGAGTGCGCTGCATCTCGCGGGTTTTGCGACCAACCATAACCTTCAGCCCGTCGAGATCGCGCTCGATCTCGACGTGCAGCAGGCCGTGCGCGATGAGTTGATTGTCGCCAAGGACCGCTTTCGCGCGCAGGCCGCGAACGCCCTCGTGATCGATATACACACCGGCGAAATCGTCTCCATGGTGTCGCTGCCGGATTTCGATCCGAACAAGCCGAGTTCGCCGAAAGACGTATCGCGCTTCAACCGGCTTATGACCGGGGTGTTCGAAATGGGCTCGACTTTCAAGGCGCTCACCACCGCGATGGCGCTCGACTCTGGCAAGATCAATATGCAATCGCGTTTCGATGCGACGCATCCGCTGAAGTACGGCAAGCACACGATTCACGACTTTCATCCGCAGCGGCGCGTGCTCTCGACGTCGGAAGTCTTCCCCTATTCGTCGAACATCGGCTCGGCGCGCATGGCGCTTGCGCTCGGCGTCGATGCGCACAAAACCTTCATGAAAAGATGGGCCTCCTGGACCGGCTCCGCACCGAACTTCCCGAAAGCGCCGCGCCGCTCATTCCGAACCCGTGGGGCGAACTCAACACCGTGACGATCGCCTTCGGCCACGGGCTTTCGGTGACGCCGTTGCAGGCGGTGATGGCGACCGCGGCGCTCGTGAATGGTGGTCATCTGATCGAGCCGACCTTCCTGCGTCGCAGCGAAGCGGAAGCCAAAGCGAATGCGCCGCAGGTGATCAAGAAGTCGACCTCCGACCTGATGCGCTACCTGATGCGTCTCAACGTCGAAATCGGCAGCGCCAAGCGCGCCGAGGTCGAGGGCTATTTCGTCGGCGGCAAGACCGGCACCTCGGAAAAGGTCGAGCGCGGCCGCTATTCGAAGAACAAGCTGCTGACCGCATTCATGGGTATCTTTCCGTCCGACAAGCCGAAGTATCTTGTGCTTGTGATGCTGGATGAGCCGCAGCGGGAGCAGGGTGCTGCCGCGGCTACCGCCGGTTTGAACGCGGCGCCGGTTGCGGGCAAAATCATTGCGCGGATCGGGCCGCTGCTTGGCGTCGAGCCGCGCACGAATTTGCCGACGGCGCAGAGCATGCTTCAGTTGCGGAACGCCGCGAACTAGCGCATCCGCGCCCTTCCAGGATGGATCATGGCGCAGACTTTTGATCTTCGCGAACTGATCGGGCTCGATCTGCCCGGCAATAATACGGTTTCGGGCATTGCTTCGGATAGCCGGAAGGCTGCCGCCGGTTTCGTATTCTTCGCGATACCCGGCACGAAAGTAGACGGCGCCAAGTACGCCAATGACGCGGCTACGCGCGGCGCAACGGTCGTCGTAGGAGAAGGCGCTCGCCCGGCAGAGCTTCTCGAGCGCTTACATTATTATCGCGTGCAAGATGTACGCCGTGAACTCGCGCTTGCTGCGGCAAAGGTTTTTCCGCGGCAGCCACGGACCATGGTCGCCGTTACCGGCACGAATGGAAAAACTTCGGTCGCTTCTTTCGTGCGCCAGATATGGGCAGCGCTCGGAGAGAAAGCCGCAAGCGTCGGCACCATCGGGCTTGTCACGCCGAATGGAGAGACGGCGGGAAGCCTGACGACGCCCGATCCGATCGCGCTGCATGAGTTGCTGGACCGGCTTGCGCGCGAAGGCGTTACCCACATGGCGATGGAAGCGTCGTCGCACGGGCTCGATCAGAAACGGCTCGATGGCGTGCGGCTCGCTGCGGGCGCGTTTACGAATCTCACACGCGACCATCTCGACTATCACAAGACGTTCGACGATTACCGTGCCGCCAAGATGCGGCTGTTCGATACGCTGCTGCCGGCAGGCGCGGCGGCGGTCGTGGATGCCGATGAAGACGGCGCCGAGCGCGTCGCGGAAATCGCGAAGCGGCGTGGGTTGCGTTATTTCTCCGTGGGGCGTGCGGGCAAAGATCTCCAGCTTACGAAGATGACGATCGACGGGTTTGCGCAGCGTCTTGAGGTGGCAGCCAGCGGCAAGAAGTATTCGGTGAGGTTGCCGCTCGTCGGCGCATTTCAGGTTTCGAACGCACTCGTCGCCGCGGGACTTGTAATTGCGACCGGCAGCGACCCGGCGAGAACACTCGCTGCGCTCGATGACCTCAAAGGCGCTTCCGGACGTCTTGAATTCGTTGGCGAGAAGAACGGTGCGCCGATCTTTATCGACTACGCGCATACGCCGGACGCTTTGGAGAACGCGCTGACCGCGCTGCGGCCTTATGTAAAGAACAAGCTCGCGGTCGTATTCGGCGCGGGTGGCGACCGCGATTCCGGCAAGCGCCCTTTGATGGGCGCGGCGGCAGCGAAGTACGCCGATCAAATCTACGTCACCGACGATAATCCGCGCAGCGAATAGCCTTCAGAAATCCGTCGTGCAATCTTGAGAGAAGCGCGCGGTGCGACCGAAATCGGCGACCGCACCGAGGCGGTTCGCGAGGCCGTGCGCAATCTGCATGCTGGCGATGTCTTGCTTGTTGCCGGGAAGGGCCACGAAACCGGCCAAATCCTGCGCGACCGGACCATTCCTTATACCGATCACGATGCGGTCAAAGCCGCGCTCAAAGGCCAATGATGACCGCGACCAAACCGCTCTGGACTGCGCAGGAAATGGCGAAAGCCGTACGCGGGCGTTTGCAGGGTACGGTTCAAGAAAACGTTGCCGGCATTTCGATCGACACGCGCACGTTAGGCGAAGGCGAAGCTTATCTTGCGATCAAGGGAGATCGGCTCGACGGGCATGACTTTGTCGAAGCCGCACTCGCGAAAGGCGCTTCGCTTGCGGTCGTCGACGAATCGTCGGCGAAGAAATTTCCTGAAGATGCCGCGCTTCTCGTTGTGCGCGAAACGCTGCAAGCCATGCGCGACATTGCCGCTGCCGCGCGTGCCCGCTCGAATGCCAGGATCGTCGCCGTCACGGGCTCAGCCGGAAAGACCGGCACCAAGGAAGCGCTGAAGCTTGCGCTTATCCCGAGCGGCGAGACGCATGCGTCGAGCGCCTCTTTTAATAATCACTGGGGCGTGCCGCTGTCGCTTTCGCGTCTCTCACAAGACGCCCAGTTTGGCGTGTTCGAAATCGGCATGAACCACGCCGGCGAAATCACGCCGCTCGTGAAGCTCGTGCAGCCGCATGTTGCGATCATCACCACGATCGAACCGGTACACCTCGAATACTTTTCCGGCATCGAGGCGATCGCGGACGCGAAGGCAGAAATCTTCCTTGGACTCGAACCGGGCGGCGCGGCGGTGCTCAACCGCGACAACAGTCAGTTCGCCCGTCTCGAAGCGGCGGCGAAGGCTGCGAAGGTCTCGCGCATCGTGAGCTTTGGCGAGAGCGCGAAAGCCGACGCGCGCCTCATCGAAGTTGCGCTGCAGGAAGATAGCTCCACCGTTCACGCTGAAATCCTCGGTGAGAAACTGATGTTCAAGCTCGGCGCGCCTGGCCAGCACCTCGCGATGAATGCGCTTGCCGTACTCGCAAGCGCGAAGCTCATGGGCGCCGATCTTGCGAAAGCGGCACTCGCACTCGGCCAGCTCGTGCCGCCGCCTGGCCGCGGCCGCAGGGTTTCGCTGCGACTCCCCGGCGGCGAAGGGCTGCTGATCGACGAGAGTTACAACGCCAATCCTGCCTCGATGCGCGCGGCAATTGATGTGCTTTCGCGTGCGCCGGTGGGCAAACAGGGCCGTAGAATCGCAGTGCTTGGCGATATGCTCGAATTAGGGGCTGAAGCGGCGCACCGTCACGCGGAACTCGCGGAAAGTTTA
Source organism: Hyphomicrobiales bacterium (assembly GCA_016713235.1). Lineage (GTDB taxonomy): Bacteria > Pseudomonadota > Alphaproteobacteria > Rhizobiales > Xanthobacteraceae. The sequence goes on from JADJPN010000002.1 coordinate 74,261, forward strand.
GATGCGGGGAAAATCGACCTCGTCCTATGTTCAGGGCCGCTGATGCGTTCGCTCTGGGACGCGCTTCCCTCCACAAGACGGGGAGGCTATGCGGAGAGCGCCGAGGCGCTGGAATCACAGGTCGTAGGGGCTTTGCAGGGCGGCGACGCGGTGATGGTCAAGGGTTCGAACGCAAGCGGCATGGGCAGGATCGCGAAGTTGATTACGCAAAAATACGGGACTGCCCCCGCCGGCAACGCGGCTTAAGGAGAAACTTTTGTTTTATTGGCTCTCGCAGTTCGCTGACGTCGTCCCCGGCTTCAATGTCTTTCGTTACATCACCTTCCGCACCGGCGGGGCGGTCATCACCGCGCTTTTGTTTGTCTTTCTGTTCGGTCCGACAATCATCGCGCTTCTTCGTGTGAAACAGGGCAAGGGCCAGCCAATCCGCGCTGACGGGCCGGCGTCGCATCTCATCAACAAGAAGGGCACGCCGACGATGGGCGGGCTCATGATCTTGTCTGGCCTCATCGTCTCCGTATTGCTCTGGGCAAACCTCGCGAACCCTTACGTATGGGTCGTGCTCGGCGTCACGATTTCCTTCGGCATGATCGGTCTCTATGACGACTACTTGAAAGTAACGCGACAGACGCACGCGGGCTTCTCCGCGAAGTCGCGTCTCGTGATCGAAGTGATCATCGCTGCAATTGCGCTTTACGCGATCACGCGCATTACAAACCCGCAGATCAAGTATTCGCTCGCGGTGCCGTTCCTGAAAGAAATCTATATCTATCTCGGCTGGGGTATCATTGCCTTCGGCGCTTTCGTCATCGTCGGCGCGGGCAACGCAGTAAACCTCACCGATGGTCTCGACGGTCTTGCCATCGTGCCGGTGATGATCGCGGCGGCGAGCTTTGCCTTGATCGCTTATCTCGTCGGTAATGCGGGCTTTGCGAACTATCTCGGTATTCCGCATGTGCCGCGTTCGGGTGAGCTTGCGATTGTCTGCGGCGCGGTGATCGGCGCGGGGCTCGGCTTTCTCTGGTTCAATGCGCCGCCCGCGCAGATTTTCATGGGCGACACCGGTTCGTTGTCGCTCGGCGCGTTGCTCGCGACTGTCGCGGTGGCGACCAAGCACGAGATCGTGCTCGCGGTGGTTGGCGGCCTATTCGTGCTCGAAGCGGTCTCGGTGATCGTGCAGGTGGTGTCTTTTAAGCTCACCGGAAAACGCATTTTCAAGATGGCGCCGATTCACCATCACTTTGAGCAGCTCGGCTGGACCGAAGCGCAGGTCGTGATCCGCTTCTGGGTGATCGCGGTCGTGCTGGCGCTGGTCGGCCTGTCCACGCTCAAGCTGCGCTAGGGGGCGCAGACGCATGACGCCGGTCACGACATTCCGCGGCAGATCAGTCGCGGTGTTTGGCTTGGGAGCAAGCGGCATCGCGACGGCGCAGGCGCTGCTCGCGGGCGGCGCGAACGTGATCGCGTGGGACGACACGGCCGCGAGCGTCGAGAAGGCCCGCGCGAAGAATATCGAGACGAAGAACCTTCGCGAGATTGACTGGAGTCGGATCGCGGCACTCGTGCTGGCGCCCGGCGTGCCGCTTACGCACCCGGTGCCGCACTGGACGGTCGGGCTCGCGCGCAACGCGGCCGTCGAAGTGATCGGCGACATCGAGTTGTTCTGCCGCGAGCGCAAAGCGATTGCACCGAACGCGCCGTTTGTCGCGATCACCGGAACAAACGGCAAGTCGACCACGACGGCATTGATCGCGCAATATCCTGCGGAGCGCAGGGCGCGAAGTTGCGCTTGGCGGTAATCTGGGTACGCCGATCCTGGCGCTCGATCCGCCATCGCCGTCGCGCGTCCACGTGATTGAGTGCTCATCGTTCCAGATCGATCTTTCGCCGTCGCTCGATGCTTCGGTCGGCGTGCTGCTCAACCTCTCGCCCGATCACATCGACCGGCACGGTACGTTCGAGAACTACGCGAGCGTGAAAGCGCGGTTGATCGCGGGCGTGCAGGCAAACGGCACTGCGGTCGTCGGCGTCGATGACAACCAGTCCGCGGCGATCGCAGACCGCGCGGAGCGAGCTGGCACGCGCGTTATCCGTATTTCTGTCCGCCGCCCGCTTTCTGACGGAATTTTTCTCGAAGGCGAGCGCATCACGTTTGCACAAGCTGGCGCGAATCTCTTCTCCGCGCCGCTCACAGGGATCGGGTCCTTACGCGGGACGCACAACGCGCAGAACGCGGCTTGTGCTTTTGCCGCTACGAATGCGCTCGGCATTTCCTACGAGCGGATCGCTGCGGCGCTACGAACCTTCCCCGGTCTCGCGCACCGGATGGAAGAAGTCGCCCGCAAGGGCAACGTGCTCTTCATCAACGACTCCAAGGCGACCAATGCCGACGCCGCGGCACGGGCGCTGGCGAGTTTTACCGAGATTTTCTGGATCGCCGGCGGAAAACCCAAAGAAGGCGGGCTCGCCGGTCTTGAGGGCTATTTTCCGCGAATCAAAAAGGCGTATCTCATCGGCGAAGCTGCGGAAGGCTTCTCGAAGCAACTGGGGGCGGTTCCACATATGGTCTCCGGCACGCTCGACAAGGCGCTGGCCGAAGCGGCGAAAGACGCGGAAGCGGCCAACCTGCCGCACCCGGTCGTGCTCTTGTCCCCAGCCTGCGCCTCCTATGACCAGTTTCCGAACTTCGAGGTCCGGGGAGATACTTTCCGTTCACTGGTTCGCTCTATGGTCCGTTAAGGACTGTTAAGGGGACGAGCCTCGTGGTTTCGCGCGCACAAAGAACGCTGTTCGGCGAATGGTGGTGGACGGTGGATCGCCTGCTGCTGGGTGCCCTGTTCGCCATCGTGCTTCTCGGCATCATTCTGCTGCTGGCGGCGTCACCGCCGCTGGCGACGCGCCTCGGCGTCGATCCGTTCTTCTTCGTGCACCGGCAGGCGCTTTATCTCGTGCCGGCAGCGTGTGTGCTGATCGGAACGTCACTCCTGGACCCGCGGCAGATCCGCCGTGTCGCCCTCATCGTCTTCGCCGTGAGTTTCGTGTTGGTCGCGCTGACGCCGTTCATCGGCGCGGAGATCAAGGGCGCGCGGCGCTGGCTCTCCATTTTCGGCTTCAGCTTGCAGCCTTCGGAATTCTTGAAGCCCGCGTTCGTCGTACTTTCGGCCTGGGTGTTCTCCGAGGCAAGGCGTAATCCGCAGATGCCGTCGACCGCCATTGCGCTGGCTTCTCTTGGCGCAGTCGTGTTCCTGCTCGTGCGGCAGCCCGACTTTGGGCAGACCGTGCTGATCGTGCTGGTCTGGTGCGCGCTGTTCTTCATCTCCGGCCTGCGCTGGCTGTGGGTCGCTGGCATTGGCGGCGCCGCGCTCTCCGCGCTCGTGATCGCCTATCACTCGATCCATCACGTCCGCTCGCGCATCGACCGCTTCATCGATCCGGGATCTGGCGATACCTTCCAGATCGACACGGCGATTGAATCCTTCATGCGTGGCGGCTGGCTCGGCAGGGGCCCGGGCGAGGGTACCGTGAAACGCATCCTTCCCGATGGGCACGCCGATTTCATCTTCGCGGTCGCCGCGGAAGAATTCGGAATCGTGCTGTGCCTGATCCTGGTCGCCCTGTTTTCGTTCGTTGTCATCCGAGCGCTGTGGCATGCGGCACGGGAAGAAGATCCGTTCGTGCGGCTCGCGATCGCGGGCATCGCGCTTTTGTTCGGCTTGCAGTCGTCGATCGCGATGGCGGTGAACCTGCATCTGGTGCCCGCCAAAGGCATGACGCTGCCGTTCGTTTCTTATGGCGGTTCGTCGCTGATCTCGCTTGCCTTCGGTATGGGTATGCTGATCGCGCTTACGCGCAAGCATCCGCGTCTGCGCGACGTCGAGGAAGATTACGTGCCGCGAGGCGCGCACGCATGAGCGACGGCGCGAAAGCGCCGCTGATCCTGCTCGCGGCAGGCGGCACCGGCGGACACCTGTTTCCCGCGGAGGCGCTGGCGAATGTGCTGGTCGCGCGCGGGTTTCGTGTCGATCTCGTTACCGATCATCGTGTCTCGAATTATCTCGGCAAGTTTCCGGCCGGCGAGGTGCATGTCGTATCCGCCGATACGCTGCGCGGCGGAAATCCGTTTCGTCTCGCGTTGACGCTATTTCGTCTCGGTTTCGGCACGCTGCGCTCGATTTTCCTGCTGCGGAAACTGAAGCCTGCCGCGGTCGTCGGCTTCGGCGGTTATCCGACGCTGCCGCCGATGTTCGCGGCGAAACTCCTGTTCATTCCGACGGTGATCCATGATGCGAATGCCGTTATGGGTCGCGCCAATCGCCTCGTTGCGAAATTCGCGAGCGCGATCGCGACCGGCTATCCGCGCACCGTACAGTCTTCGCTGGAGCGCAAGGCGACACGCACCGGCAATCCGGTTCGTCCGGCAGTAGTCGCGGCTGCACAGCAGGAATATCCCGCGCTTTCCGAGACATCGCCGATCAAGCTCGTTGTATTCGGCGGGAGCCAGGGCGCACGCGTGATGAGCGAGATCGTGCCCGGTGCGCTCGGCCTGCTCGAGGAAAAACTCCATCCGCGCCTCGAAGTCATCCAGCAGTGCCGCGAAGAAGATCTTGCCGCGACCGAAACGGTCTATCGCCGCCTCGGCATCAAAGCGGAGCTTGCGCCTTTCTTTTCCGGCTTGCCGGAAAAGATCGCGGCCTCGCACCTCGTGATCGCCCGTTCTGGCGCGTCCACGGTCTCGGAGCTTGCCGCCATCGGTCGGCCGTCTGTTCTCGTGCCGCTGCCGCATGCGATCGACAATGACCAGCTTGCCAACGCGGCCTCGCTCGCCGCCGCTGGTGGCGCGATCGTGATCCGGCAGAACGAACTGACTCCCGAGGGCCTTGCCTCTGAATTGACCGGTTTATTCACCGATCTGTCGCGGCTGCCTGCGATGGCGAAAGCTGCCAAGGCAGAGGGTAGGTTGGATGCCGCCGAACGGCTTGCCGATCTGGTCATGAAGGTGGCAGGAGTAGCGCCTTAAATCTCCGGCGTGGATACATGAAGCTTCCCCTCAAACTCGGCACGATCCATTTCATCGGCATCGGCGGCATCGGCATGTCCGGTATCGCCGAAGTGCTCGCGAACCTTGGCTATTCCGTCCGCGGCTCGGATGTCGCCGATAGCGCGAATGTGAAACGGCTGCGCGAACACGGCATCGGCGTTGCCGTCGGCCACAAGGCCGAGAACGTCGAAGGCGCGGAAGTGATCGTCATCTCTTCCGCGATCAAGCGCGACAATCCGGAACTGATCGCCGCCCGCGCGAAGCGCCTGCCGGTCGTTCGCCGTGCGGAAATGCTCGCCGAGCTGATGCGGCTGAAGTCCTGCATCGCGATCGCGGGCACGCATGGCAAGACCACGACGACTTCAATGGTCGCTGCGCTCCTCGACGGCGGAGGCTTCGACCCGACCGTGATCAATGGCGGCATCATCAATGCCTACGGCACGAATGCACGTCTGGGTGCCGGCGACTGGATGGTGGTCGAGGCCGACGAATCCGACGGCACCTTCCTGAAGTTGCCGGCGAATGTCGCGATCGTGACCAACGTCGATCCCGAACATCTCGATCATTTCGGAACGTTCGAAGCCGTAAAAAAATCTTTCCATTCCTTCGTCGAGAACGTGCCGTTCTATGGTTTTGCCGTGATGTGCATCGATCATCCGGTCGTGCAGGACATGGTCGGGACCATTGCCGACCGCCGCGTCATTACCTACGGCGAGAATCCGCAATCGGACGCACGGCTTGTCGACGTGAAACTCGAAGGCGGGATCGCGCAGTTCAGCGTGCTGTTTCAGGCGCGCGAGGGAAAGCGCGAGCATCACATCAAGAACCTGAAGCTCCCGATGCCGGGCCATCACAACGCACTCAACGCAACGGCTGCGATCGCGGTCGCGCACAAGCTCGGCATGGACGACGACAAGATCCGCGCTAGCCTCGCGGGCTTCGGCGGCGTGAAACGCCGCTTCACGAAAACCGGCGAGTGGAACGGCGCGGTGATCTTCGACGATTACGGTCATCACCCGGTTGAGATCGCAGCGGTGCTGAAAGCCGCGCGTGCGTCTACGCAAGGCAAAGTAATCGCTATCGTCCAGCCGCATCGCTACACGCGATTGCAAGCGCTGTTCGAACAATTCTGCACCTGCTTCAACGACGCGGACCATGTGATTGTCGCGCCGGTTTATCCGGCAGGCGAAGCGCCGATTCCAGGTATCGACCGCGACGCACTGGTCAGCGGCATGCGCTCGCGCGGTCATCGCGATGTGGTGCCGCTTGACGGTCCTGAGCAGCTCGCTGAAAAAGTCGCGGCGCTTGCGAAGAAGGGCGACTATGTCGTGCTGTTAGGCGCTGGCAACATCACGCAATGGGCTTATGCTTTGCCCGGCGAACTGGCTGCGAAGCAGTAATGGCTTTTCCTGATCTGCTTCCCGAGTTGCAAGCCGCCGCGCCGAAGCTGCGCGGGCGGTTGCTCGGCAACCAGTCGCTTGCGGAAGTCACCTGGTTTCGTGTGGGTGGTCCGGCGCAAGTATTGTTCACGCCGGCGGATGAAGAAGATCTCGCTTACTTTCTTGCGAGCGTTCCCAATCATCCGGTGACGGTCATCGGTCTTGGCTCGAATCTGATCGTGCGCGACGGCGGCGTGCCGGGGATCGTAATCCGCATGGCGCGCGGCTTCACCGACGTCGTGATCGAAGAGGAAACCAAGGTCCGCGCGGGGGTCGCCGTTCCGGACGTGAAGGTTGCGCGCGCCGCGGCTGAGGCTTCGCTCTCGGGTCTTGCGTTTTATCGTGGCGTACCCGGCGCGATCGGCGGTGCGCTGCGCATGAATGCCGGTGCCTATGGCGGCGAAACCAAAGACGTTCTCATCCGCGCGAACGCAGTCTCGCGTTCCGGCGAGAGGGTCACGTTCTCGAACGCGGACATGGGCTACTCCTATCGCCACTGCTCGGTGTCCGATGAATACATCTTCACCGAAGCGCTCTATCAGGCGAAGCCCGGCAATCGGGAAGAGATTGCCGCCGAGATGGAAAGCATCACCGAGCGGCGCGAGGCGACGCAGCCGATCAAGAGTCGCACCGGTGGTTCGACCTTTAAAAATCCCGAAGGCCACAAGGCATGGCAACTGATCGACGCCGCCGGCGGCCGTGGTCTTGTCGTCGGTGACGCACAGGTGTCGGAGCTCCACTGCAACTTTCTGATCAATCGCGGTAATGCGACTGCCGCCGACGTCGAAGGTCTCGGCGAAGAAGTCCGCCGCCGCGTGAAAGAGAACTCCGGCGTGCAGCTCGAATGGGAAATCAAGCGAATCGGCGTCACACCCGATAAGGTCGGCGCATGAGCAAACATGTCGCGGTTCTGATGGGCGGCTGGTCGGCGGAGCGCGAAGTGTCGTTGCGCTCGGGCAAGGCTTGTGCCGATGCGCTCGAAGGCGAGGGCTATCGCATCACGCGCGTCGATGTAGCCCGCAACGTCGCGCAGGTGCTCGCGGATTTAAAACCGGACGTTGCCTTCAACGTGCTGCACGGCGTTCCCGGCGAAGACGGGACCATTCAGGGCGTGCTGGAGGTGCTCGGGATCCCCTATACGCACTCCGGCGTGCTTTCGTCGGCGCTTGCGATGGACAAGGGCCAGGCGCGGATCGTGATGGCAAACGCCGGCGTGCCGGTTGCCGAGGGCAAGGTCGTCACCCGCGCGGAGGCAGCCAAAGACCATGTGCTGCCGCGCCCCTATGTGCTGAAGCCCGTAGCCGAAGGCTCCTCGGTCGGCGTGTTCATCGTGACCGAAGACCACCAGCATCCGCCGCAGGATCTGACCCGCCCGGACTGGCATCACGGGGAAACCCTTCTGCTCGCGGAGCGCTACATCCCCGGGATGGAGCTCACCTGTGCCGTCATGGGCGATGAGGCGCTCGGCGTCATCGAGATCAGATCCACCGCCCGTTTCTACGATTACGAGGCGAAATACGCCCCCGGCGGTTCCCGCCACATTCTTCCGGCTCGGATTAAACCGAATATTTACCAGAAAGCGCAGATTCTGGCCGTTGAGGCGCACCGCGCCCTCGGCTGCCGGGGAATTAGCCGGGCGGATTTCCGCTTCGATAACCGTGAAGACGGTTCGGGCGAGCTTTTCTGCCTTGAAGTGAACACCCAACCCGGAATGACCGAGACCTCGCTGGTGCCCGAGCTTGCCGCATATCGCGGCATGTCGTTCGGCGGACTGGTGAGATGGATTTTAGAGGACGCTTCCCTGAACCGATGAGCCGCCGGGCTTCCCCGGCCGGTGTGCTTGTCGCTGCGTCCCCGAGCAAGTTCTCCCTTTTCTTCCGCCGCGTTCTCGTCAATCTCTCGCACCGTAAATCAGTTCGCTTCGCGGAAGTTTTTCTGACGCTCGGCATCGTCTTTGGTGCTCTCGGTTACGGCACGATACGCGGCGGGCACATGCCGGTCGTCAACGAGTTCGCGACCGAAGTCGGCGACCGCGTCGCGCATTTCGCAGGCTTCGAAATTGCCGAGGCTGACGTGCGCGGGCACAATCGCTTGCGCCGGGACCAAATTCTCGCAGCAGCAGGCATCACGCCGCATACATCAGTGGTGCTACTGAACGCGGATGTTGCGCGCGACAAGCTGAAAACCAATCCGTGGATCGAAAATGCGGTGGTGCGGAAATTCTATCCGAACCGTATCGAGATCGAAGTCACCGAGCGCGAAGCATTTGCGCTCTGGCAGCGCGACGGCAAACTCGCCATCGTTTCGCGCGACGGTACCGTGCTCGAAGAGGTGAAGGACCGTCCGGAGAAACTTCCGCTCGTGGTCGGCGCGGGTGCCGCTAAAGCCGCGCATGATTTTCTTACCGTGCTCGACCGCTTCCCCGCGATCAAGGCCGAAGTTTATGGTGCGGTCTATGTTGCCGAGCGGCGCTGGAATTTGCGCATGACGAACGGCGTGGATGTTCGTCTGCCGGAACAGAATCTGATCGTTGCATTCGAGGCGCTGACCAAGCTCTCGCGCGACCAGAAAATTTTCTTGCGCGACATCGAGATGGTCGACCTGCGCATCCCCGGCCAGGTTGTCGTTCGCATGTCGGAGGCCGCCGCGGCCGCTTACGACGCGTCACGCATGCCCGCGAAGAAGAAGGGGGCGTCATGATCGCGCCTCGCATGAAGCCGCTTGGCGGCAAGCGCTCGACTATCGTTGCCGCGCTCGACATCGGCACCAGTAAGATCGCTTGCGTGATCGCAAAGCTGAAGTCCGAACGCGGCCGCGAGATGCCGCGCAACCGCACGCATTCGGTCGAGGTGATCGGTTTCGGTCACACGCGCGCTTATGGCATCAAGGCCGGCACGGTCGTGGATATCGAGGCTGCCGAAGATTCGATCCGCCGCGCGGTGGATCAGGCCGAACGTTCGGCCAAGGTCGAGATCGCATCCGTCATTCTTTCCGTTACCGGCGGGCGTCTGGGCAGCGAATCTTTTGCCGCTTCCGTGCGCGTTCCGGGCAGCGCGGTCGAAGGTGGCGACATTGCGCATGTGCTGGACGCCGCGAGTTTGCATTCCGTGCGGGACGGCCGCGCGGTGCTGCACTCGATTCCGATCGCCTATCATCTCGACGACGTTTCCAACATTCAGGACCCGCGCGGTATGCTGGGCCGCACGCTCGCGGTCGATCTGCATGTCGCGACCGCTGATTATCCGGCGCTCCAAAATCTCATTCTCTGTGTCGAGCGTTGCCATCTCTCGGTCGAGGGCATGATCGCCGCACCTTATGCCGCGGGCATTGCCGCGCTCTCCGATGACGAAGCAGAACTCGGCGCGACCGTGATCGATCTTGGCGCGGGCACGACGACGCTCGCGGCCTTCGTGAACGATACGTGCGTTCATATGGACGGCATCGCGGTCGGCAGCTTCAACGTGACCCAGGATTTGGCGCGCGGCCTTTCCACCAAACTTGCGGAAGCCGAGCGCATCAAGACGCTTTATGGCGACGTGATCGAAGGTGGCTCTGATCATACCGATATCATCATGGTGCCTGCGATCGATGGCTCCACGCATGGCCGTGGCAATTCGACCACGCGTGCGCAGGTGATCCGGATCACGCGCGCGCGGATCGACGAGATTTTCGAGATGCTGCATCAGCGTCTTTCTTCCGCGGGCATCCTGAATCTGACCGGGCGGCGCATCGTGCTTACGGGCGGCGGCGCGCAACTTGGCGGTGTCGGCGAACTTGCGAGCCGCATGTTTGGTGCGAGCGTGCGCGTGGCCGAACCACGCGCGGTTGCCGGTCTCAACAATGCAGCGCGCACGCCGGCCTTCGCGGTGGTGGCGGGGCTTGCCGCTTATCCGCAATTTGCGGGGCGCGAACATTTCGAACCGCGGCGCCGGCTTGCGCCGCACGAAGGCACCTATCTCCGGCGCGTGGGGCGCTGGTTCAAGGAAAGTTTCTGATGATCAATGATGACGCGCCGGCGTATTCCGGTGACGAGAGTTCAGTAAGCACGGCCCAGGCCGCGGCAAGAGGTGACGAAATGACGATCAATCTGCAGATGCCGGACATCCGGGAATTGAAGCCACACATCACCGTCTTCGGTGTCGGTGGCGCCGGCGGCAATGCCGTCAACAACATGATCGCGGCCGGGTTGCAGGGCTGCGAATTCGTCGTCGCGAATACCGATGCGCAGGCGCTCACATCCTCGAAAGCCAAGCGCGTGATCCAGATGGGTCTCGAAGCGACGCAGGGCCTTGGTGCGGGTTCGCACCCGGAAGTCGGCAAGAGCGCCGCTGAAGAAGCGATCGCCGAAGTACGCGATATGCTGCAAGGCGTGCACATGGTGTTCGTCACCGCCGGCATGGGCGGCGGCACCGGCACGGGTGCGGCGCCGGTCATCGCGCGCGTTGCCAAAGAGCTCGGCATTCTCACCGTCGGCGTCGTCACCAAGCCGTTCGACTTCGAAGGCTCGCGCCGCATGAAGCTGGCGGAATCCGGTATCACCGAGCTTTCCAAGCACGTCGATACGCTGATCGTGATCCCGAACCAGAACCTGTTCCGGGTCGCGAACAAGGAAACCACGTTCGCCGACGCCTTCGCGATGGCCGATCAGGTGCTCTATTCGGGCGTTGCCTGCATCACCGATCTGATGGTGAAGGAAGGTCTCATCAACCTCGACTTCGCCGACGTGCGCACCGTGATGCGCGAGATGGGCAAGGCGATGATGGGCACGGGCGAAGCCTCGGGTGATGCGCGCGCGCTGCGTGCGGCCGAAAACGCGATCAACAATCCGCTCCTCGACGAAACCACGATGCGCGGTGCGAAGGGCCTGCTGATTTCGATCACCGGTGGCCGCGATCTCAAGCGGCATGAAGTCGACGAAGCTGCGACCCGTATCCGCGATGAAGTAGACTCGGATGCGAACATCATTCTCGGCGCGACCTTCGACGAAAGCCTGGAAGGTATCGTTCGCGTATCGGTGGTTGCGACCGGCATCGACCATGCAATGGTCGCGGCGCAGGGTGAGCGCGAGTCGTTCTCCAACCACAGCCGTCCGGCACCGTCGCCATCGGTGCGCGCGACCAACTTCACCGCCGATGTTCCGCACATTCCGCTCTCGATGCAGCCGGAATTGCCGCAGCATGAGGCCTACGAAGATTATGCCGACGACTATGTGGAGCCTGCGGCGGAAATCGACGACGTGACGATCCGCCCGCTCGAGCGCCGTCCGACCTTCTTCCAGCCGCTGCTGGACGAAATGGAGCGCCTCGCGCCGCGTAACGAAGAGCCGCAGGATCTCGATCCGTATGTGCCGGAGCAGGCCGAGCGCCCGTCCTACCGTCCGCGCATGCCCCGCATCGAGGAATTCCCGATGCCGGTGCAGAACCAGATGCGTGCCCGCAACGAGCAGCCGGACGAGGTCGAGAAGCGCCAGATGACGCTGCTCGAAAAGCTCGCTTCGAGCCTTGGCCGCAAGGACCGCGCGGAAGCCAGCGAAGAGCGCCCGGCACCGCTACGCCGGATGCCTGAAGTCGCGCAGGAGCCCGCGCATTCTCGCCGTCCGGAGGGGCGCGACCTTCTCGATCCGGGCAGCCGCCCAGCACGGCAGACGGAAGCCCAGGATGATCTAGAGATCCCGGCCTTCCTCCGCCGCCAGGCCTGAGCCTGAACCACACGATTCTGGACGCCCCGGCAAAACCGGGGCGTCTTGTTTTTAGGCCCGCTCACGGACTGGCCGGCCTGTGGAAAGCTGTGGAACGGTAGGGTTGCCAGACCATTGAAATCGTGGCGAAAAATGGCCCTGATGCCGGCAATATTTCGTAACAAAGCGTAAGAAAGCGTGACTTGTAGCCAAGGGATGAGGGCGTAGTGTCCCCAAATCCAAGAAACCACGGGGAAATGTGGCCTTGGGCACTGGGGAATCAACTGGGGCAAAAGCCGGGCGCGTTCGTCACTCGGTTTTAGTACGGCGGAATGCAAGTTCAGTTTCAATCAACCCTAGCCGCTCGCGTTGACCTTACTGGTCGCGGACTCCACTCCGGTACTCCCACCCGTATCAGCCTTCTGCCCGCCGCGCCGAATACCGGCATCGTCTTCAAGCTTCATGGCAAGAAAATCGCGGTTGGCCCCGAAGCCGTTCGTGACACCGATTTTGCTACCGTAATCGGCGACACCAACGGCTCCAAATGCTCCACCGTTGAACACCTGATGGCCGCGCTTTCGGGCCTTGGCGTCGATAACGCGATTGTCGAAGTCGAGGGCGACGAAATTCCGGCCTTCGACGGCAGTTCGGCCTTTTTCGTCGAAGCCATCGACGCTGTCGGCCTTGAGAGCCAGGAAGCGGCCCGCCGCTACATCAAGATTTTGAAGCCCATCAAGGTCGAAAACGGCCGCATGATGGGCGAGTTCCTGCCTTATGACGCAGGCTTCCGTGTCGAGATCGAAATCGACTTCGATCACGTCGCGATCGGACGCCAGCGTTTCGCCGGTATGATCACGCCGGAAGTTTTCCGCGAAGAGCTTTCCCGCGCCCGTACCTTCGGCTTCATGCGCGATGTCGCGAAGCTCTGGGGCGCCGGTTATGCGCTCGGTGCCTCGCTCGAGAACACCGTCTGCCTCGCCGACGACCGGATCGTGAACCCGGAAGGCCTGCGCTACGCCGACGAATTCGTCCGCCACAAAACGCTCGACGCTGTCGGCGATCTGGCGATGGCGGGCCTGCCGATCCTTGGCCGTTATCGTTCGCGCTGCGGCGGCCACAAGCTCAATGCGGCCGTTGTCGCAGCCCTCATGGCCGACCGTTCGGCCTGGACGATCGTCGAGGCCGAAACGGTGCGTGCGCGCCGCCGTGGCCACGCCGGAATCGGGGCGCAGGTTGCCCCGGCCTATCGCGCTGACCTTTCTTAACTTTTTCAGCCATAATCGCGGCGGATTCGGCATATAGCGCCGTAGCCGGGACAGGCAGATTTCGCTATTTCCCAGGCTGACCAAGACCGGGCCACATGGCCCGCCATTCGCAGGTTCGAGTACCGATGCTTCTGACCAAGCTACGCCGCACGGGTTTTGGGACGGCACTCCGGTTGCTCGTGATCCTGCCGCTTGGCGTCTCGCTCGCCGGTTGCGCAAGCATGGGCGACTTCAGTCTCAGCAATCTGTGGGGCGACAAGAAAGACGACGAGCTTTTGCCCGACCAGCCCGCTGACCTTCTCTACAACGAGGCGCTCACCCTTCTGAACAAGAAGGACTTCGCCGCCGCCGCCAAAAAGTTTGAAGAAGTCGACCGCCAGCACCCCTATTCGGAGTTTGGCCGCAAGTCGCTGCTGATGTCGGCCTACGCTTATTACGAAGGCCAGAGGCATCCTGAAACCGTTGCCGCCGCGCGCCGCTATCTCGCGCTGCATCCCGGCAGTGCGGACGCGGCTTATGCGCAATATCTCGCGGCCTCCGCGCTGTTCGATGAAATCCCGAACATCGAGCACGACCAGCGCCGCACCGAGACGGCGCTGGAAGCGCTGAACGAAGTCATCCGCAAATATCCGGACACCGAATACGCGACCAGTGCGCGCAAGAAGATCGACGTCGCGCGCGACCAGCTCGCCGCCAAGGAAATGGTGACCGGCCGCTACTACCTGAAGAACCGCAACTTCACCGGCTCAATCAACCGCTTCAAGGTGGTCGTCACCAAGTACCAGAACACCCGCCACGTCGAAGAGGCGCTCGCGCGTCTGGTCGAGGCCTATATGGCGCTCGGCATCGTCAACGAGGCGCAGACCGCGGCCGTCGTGCTCGGCCATAACTTCCCGGACAGCCCCTGGTACAAGGACGCCTATGCCCTCGTGACCACCGGCGGCAATGTTCCGCGGGAAGACAAGGGCTCCTGGATCAGCCGCGCCTGGAAGAGCGTCGCCGGTTAATATCGGCGCCAGCGTCATGAATTGACGCTTCGGTTCGGCTATTCTTCAATCACGTTTCGTTCTCACTGGGCCGAATCGGTTTTGCCGGTCGGCGCGTATTCATGCTCGCTCATCTTTCGATCCGTGACATCGTTCTGATCGACCGGCTGGATGTCGATTTCTCCGGGCGGCTTTCCGTGCTTACCGGTGAGACCGGCGCCGGCAAATCCATCGTGCTGGACAGCTTTGCATTGGCGCTCGGGGCGCGGGGCGACGCGGGGCTCGTCCGCGACGGCGCGGAGCAGGGACAGGTCGCAGCGGCATTCGATCTGCCGGGGAAGCATCCGGCACGGGAATTCCTGCGCGCCAACGATCTTGCAATCGAAGCCGACGACAATCTGATTTTGCGCCGCGTGCAGCTTGCCGACGGGCGTACACGGGCCTTCATCAACGACCGCCCGGTGAGCGTCCAGATTTTACGAGAGGTTGGAGCCAAGCTCGTCGAAATTCACGGCCAGCACGACGAGCGCGCGCTGATCGATCCCGCGGCGCACCGCGCGCTGCTGGATGCCTTCGGCGGCAGCACAGAGGCGGCGGCCAAGGTTCGCGCGCTCTGGAATGCGTGGCGCGAAATGGAAATCGAAGTCGAAACCGAACGCGCGCGCCAGGAGCGTGCCCGGCGTGAGGAAGATTACGTTCGCAACGCGGTCGATGAACTCACCAAGCTCGCGCCGCAGCCGGGCGAAGAAACCGCGCTGGCGGACCGCCGCGCTTCGCTGATGCGCGCGGAGAAAGTCGGCGGCGATCTGAAAGATGCGCTGGATGCGATCTCAGGTAATGACTCCGCCGTGCCGCAACTGTCTTCCGCTCTGCGCCGCCTTGAGCGGCGCCAGCAGGAAGCGGCCGACATTGTCGGCGGTCCTGCCAAGGCACTCGAAGCCGCGCTGAACTCGATCGAAGAAGCCCGCGGTGGTCTTGAAGCTGCGCTGCGTCTCGCCGACTACGATCCGCAGGAACTGGAGCGCAATGAAGAGCGTTTGTTTGCGCTCCGCGCCGCAGGGCGCAAGTACAATTCGCCGGTCGATAGACTTACCGAGGTCGCCGAGCGTTTCGCCGGCGATCTTGCGTCCATCGACAAAGGCGAGGAAAAGCTGAAAGCGCTCGAAGCGGCTTCGAAAAAAGCAGAGAGCGATTTCCGCGCGGCCGCGGAAGCATTGTCTTCATCGCGCAAAGCGGCTGCGAAGAAGCTCGATAAATCCGTGAACGCGGAATTGCCGCCCTTGAAGCTCGAGCGCGCGGAGTTCATCAGCGAGATCGAAAGCAATTCTGCGTCTCCCGGGCCGGACGGTTTTGACCGCGTTGAATTCTGGGTGCGCACCAATCCGGGCGCGCGGCCCGGCCCAATGATGAAAGTTGCGTCCGGCGGCGAGCTTGCGCGTTTTCTACTCGCGCTGAAGGTCGTGCTCGCGGATCGTGGCTCGGCGCCGACACTCGTGTTCGACGAAATCGATACCGGCGTCGGCGGAGCGGTTTCGGATGCCATCGGCGCGCGGCTCGCGCGGCTGGCGGAAAAAGTGCAGGTGCTGACCGTCACGCATGCGCCGCAGGTTGCTGCGCGTGCATCTAATCATTTCATGGTGGCGAAGGACGTGGTCGGCGGCGGCAAGCGTGTCAGCACCAAGATTGTGCCGCTGGACGATCCGCGCCGCCGCGAGGAAGTCGCGCGTATGCTATCCGGCGCGAAAGTCACCGACGAAGCGCGCAAGGCAGCCGACCGCTTGATTGCCGGCGCGGCGGCCTGATCCCGTTATGGCAAAGAAAGCCAAAGCGGGCGGTCCCAAGCCCGTCGAAGAACTCTCCGTCAAGGAAGCAAAGTCCGAGCATGTCCGGCTGGAGCTTGAGATCGGCTCGCACGACAGGCGCTATTACGAGCACGATGCGCCGGTAATCTCGGATGCGGAATACGACGCGCTCCGCAGACGCTACGAGGCGATCGAAAAACAGTTTCCCGATCTGCGCACGCTTACAAGTCTTTCGAACAAAGTCGGCGCAGCACCTTCGGGAAAATTCAAGAAGGTTCGCCATGCGGTGCCGATGCTATCGCTCGGCAACGCCTTCACGGACGAGGATGTAACGGATTTCGTCGATCGCATCCGGCGCTTTCTGCGGCTCTCGGACAAAGACGAATTGATCATTACCGCGGAGCCCAAGATCGACGGGCTTTCCTGTTCGCTGCGCTATGAGAAGGGAAAACTCGTTGTCGCCGCGACGCGTGGCGACGGCGCGGAAGGCGAGGACGTCACCGCGAACATCCGCACCATCAAAGATATCCCGCAAGAGCTGAAGGGCAAGGGCGCTCCCGATGTCTTCGAGGCGCGCGGCGAAGTCTACATGACGAAAGACGACTTCATCGCGCTGAACAAGCGGCAGGAGAAGGAAGGCAAGCCGCTTTACGTGAACCCGCGCAACACCGCGGCCGGTTCGCTGCGGCAGATCGATCCGAAGATGACTGCAACGCGGCCCTTGAAATTCTTTGCTTACACCTGGGGCGAGGCGAGCGAACTGCCCGCTGATACGCAGTCGGAATCCGTCGCCGCGATGAAGCGCTGGGGGCTGCCGACCAATGCGCTCATGAAGAAGTGCAAGAGCGTGGACGAGTTGCTCAAGCACTATCGCAAGATCGAGGAAGCGCGCGCGGAACTGCCCTACGATATCGACGGCGTCGTCTATAAAGTGGACCGGCTTGATTGGCAGGGGCGGCTCGGGTTCGTTTCGCGCAGTCCACGCTGGGCGATCGCGCATAAATTCGCGGCCGAGAAGGCAACGACAATCGTCAAGGGTATCGATATTCAGGTCGGCCGCACCGGCAAGCTGACACCGGTCGCGAAGCTCGAGCCCGTCACGGTCGGTGGCGTGACCGTGCAGAATGTGACGCTACACAACGAAGACGAGATTGCACGCAAGGATGTCCGCATCGGCGACACCGTTACGATCCAGCGCGCGGGCGACGTGATTCCGCAGGTTCTTGGCGTCGTCATGGAAAAGCGCCCGAAAAGCGCCAAGCCCTACAAATTTCCGGAAGTTTGCCCGGTCTGCGGCAGTCACGCCGTGCGCGAGGAAGGCGAGGTGGATCGCCGCTGCACCGGCGGGCTCGTCTGCGCTGCGCAGGCGGTGCAGACGCTGATTCACTTCGTGTCGCGCAATGCGTTCGATATCGACGGGCTCGGGGAAAAGCAGATCGAGTTCTTCTTCGAGAAGGGCTGGGTGCGGCAGCCCGCCGATATTTTCACGCTCGAAAAGCGCAACGGAAAAATCAAGCTCGAGAACGAAGAGGGCTTCGGCGCGACCTCGGTGCGCAATCTGTTCATCTCGATCGAAGCGCGGCGCAAGATTGCGCTGAATCGCGTGCTGTTTGCGCTCGGCATCCGCCATATCGGTGAGACCAATGCGACGCGGCTCGCGCGTCACTACGGGACAATGGAAGCGCTGCGCGGGGCTGCGGTTGCCGCGGGCAAGGGCGACGAAGAAGCGTTCTCCGAGATGAACAACGTCAATGGCATTGGCGAGATTGTCGCCGAAGCTGTGGTCGAGTTCTTCAAAGAGAAAAAGAACATGAAAGCGCTCGATGCGCTGCTCGCCGAAATCGACATTGAGCCGATGGAAGCGGTCGCGAAAGACAGCCCCGTTTCGGGAAAGAGCGTCGTATTTACCGGATCGCTCGAGCAGATGACGCGCGACGAAGCAAAAGCGATGGCCGAGCGGTTAGGCGCGAAGGTCGCTGGCTCCGTCTCGAAAAAAACGGATTATTTGGTCGCGGGCCCCGGCGCCGGCTCCAAGCTGAAGGAAGCGCAGAAGCACGGAGTTAGGGTGTTAAGCGAAGACGATTGGTTCACGCTGATTGGGAAGAAGTAGCGCGCCGATCGGGATCAAAAACCAGACGAACGATGGAATCGTTGAAAGCATGTTTTGACCTCGCGTCTCTAAATGCGGGAGCGAGGAACGCCCGGATTTTCGTCCGGTTCCCCGGCCTAGGCTTTCAGCGGCGTGGTCGCCTGTTCGAGCCATTTGCGATCAGCGGCGTCGAGTTGCGGGCCGATCTTGGCGCGCACTTCTGAATGATAGCTGTTCAGCCAGGTGATCTCTTCGGCCGTCAGCAGAGCAGGCTCGATCAGGCGAAGATCGATCGGCGCGAAGGTGAGCGTCTCGAAGCCGAGCAGCGGTTTTTCGATGCCGGCTTTACGCTTTTCGACGAGCAGCAAATTCTCGATGCGGATGCCGTAGCTGCCTGCTTTGTAATAGCCGGGCTCGTTCGAAAGAATCATGCCGGGCAAGAGCGGCGCCATGCCGAGCTTGGAGATGCGCGCCGGGCCTTCGTGGACCGAGAGATAGCTGCCGACGCCGTGGCCAGTGCCGTGATCGAAGTCGAGGCCCGCTTCCCACAGCGCGCGTCGGGCGAAGGGATCTAACTGCGCGCCGGTCGTGCCTTCCGGGAAGACCGCGCGCGAAACCGCGATGTGGCCCTTCAGCACGAGCGTGAAGCGCGCGCGCATTTCCGGCGAGGGATTCCCAATTGCGACCGTCCTGGTCACGTCGGTGGTGCCGTCTTCATATTGCGCACCGCTGTCGACCAGAAACAGCTCGCCCGGTTTGAGCTTGCGGTTGGTCGCTTCCGTCACGCGATAGTGCACGATAGCGCCGTTCGGGCCCGCGCCGGCGATCGTCGGGAAGGAGATTTCCTTGAGCTTTCCGGTGTCGCGGCGGCATGTTTCTAACAAGGCGACGGCATCGATCTCGGAAATCTTTCCGCTGGGAGCTTCGCGGTCCAGCCATGCGAGATAGCGCGTGAGTGCCGCGCCATCGCGCAAATGCGCCGCGCGCATGCCGGCGATTTCAGTTTCGTTCTTGACGGCTTTTAGATTGGTGACCGGGTCCGCACCCTTGGAAATGCTGCCGCCCGCGGTTTTCACGATTTCCGCAAGCTTCGCGGGCGCGGTGGACTGATCGAGCCGCACGCTCTTGCCACGCGCGGCTTCATGCAATTCGACTTCGAGTTCGCGCGGTTCACGCACGTCGGCGAGTTTGCCGAGTGCGTCGCGCACTTCGTTCGAAAGCTTGCGGCTATCGACGAAAATCTGCGGCTCGCCTTCGCGCGGCAGGATCGCCCAGGAAAGCGGCAGCGGCGTATGCGCGACGTCGTTGCCGCGAATGTTGAAGGTCCATGCGACCGAAGCAGGATCGGACAAGACCGCGACGCCGATCTTGTCTTTCGCGAGCACGTCGCGGATCCGCGCGATTTTCGCCGCAGCTTCTTCGCCGGAATACTGCGCGTCGTGCAGGACCACTGGGGTCAGCGGTGGCGCGGGCCGCTCGCGCCATACGGCATCGACCGGATTTTCCGAGGCGGCAGCGAGCCGTGCGCCTGCTTCCTTCGCGGCTTTCTCCAGCCGCTCCACGCCATCGGCTGTCGTCCGCCACGGGTCATAACCGAGCACCGCGCCGGTCGGCAGGTTTTCCGCCAGCCATTTCGAGGCCGGCTTCTCGATCATGTGCTCGATCGAGAAGAGCTTGCCGTCGATCTGCTCTTTGGCCTGCAAGGTGTAGCGGCCGTCGGTGAAGAGCGCAGCCTTGTCGGCCAGCACGACGACAATCGCAGCCGAGCCGGTGAAGCCCGAGAGCCAGGCCACGCGCTCCTCGGAAGGCGGCACGTATTCGTTCTGGTGCTTGTCGGCGCGGGCGAAGATGAAGGCGTCGAGACCTTGACGCGCGAGCTCCGCACGCAGTGCTTGCAGGCGAGCCGCCGACTGTGTCTTGTCGCCTTCGTCCTTGAAGGTCTGGAATTTTGCTTCGAACATTCGCGTAACTTAAGCGCTCGGTTCCCGGATATAGCGGGAAGCGTCCGGGACGCCTATTTAAGCCGTATTCGACGCGGCAATTGGGCTTGCGCCCTCGCCAAATGGCACTTGCGATGCCATTTTGTTCTTCAGAATCACAACAATCCGAAAGTCCCGTGGCCGACCCGCAGTTCAAGCCTTTTCCGTTCGATGGAGCATCGCCGCCAGCGCCTCGCGCTGCCGCGCCCTCGCGGCCCGCGCCGTACCTCGCCGGGCTGAACCCCGAGCAGCAAGAAGCCGTGGAGTCGCTCGACGGCCCCGTGCTCGTGCTCGCGGGTGCCGGTACCGGCAAGACGCGCGTGCTGACGACCCGTATCGCGCATCTGCTCGCGACCAGCCGTGCACGGCCATCGAACATTCTTTCGGTGACCTTCACGAACAAGGCCGCGCGCGAAATGAAAGAGCGCGTCGGGCATATGGTCGGCGATATCGTCGAGGGCATGCCGTGGATGGGTACGTTCCATTCGATCGGCGCGAAAATCCTGCGCCGTCATGCGGAGCTGGTCGGGCTCAACCCGAGCTTCACCATTCTCGATACCGACGACCAGATCCGGCTCATCAAGCAGTTGCTGCAAGCCGACAATATCGACGAGAAGCGCTGGCCCGCGCGCTTCTTCGCGGGCTATCTCGACGGCTGGAAGAATCGCGGGCTCGGTCCCGATCAGGTGCCCGCCGGCGAAGCCGCGTCGTTTGCGAATGGTAAAGGCAAGGAGCTTTACGTCGCCTATCAGGCGCGGCTCAAGGTGCTGAACGCGGTCGACTTCGGAGACCTGCTGCTCGAGAACCTCCGGCTGTTTCAGAACAACAAAGAAGTGCTCGATCAATATCAGCAGCGTTTTCGCTACATGCTGGTCGACGAGTATCAGGATACGAACGTCGCGCAATATCTGTGGCTGCGGCTGCTTGCGCAGGGCACGCGCAACATCTGCTGTGTCGGTGACGACGATCAGTCGATCTATGGCTGGCGCGGCGCGGATGTCGATAACATTCTGCGCTTTGAGAAGGACTTTCCGGGCGCGAAAGTTATCCGCCTCGAGCGAAATTATCGCTCAACCGCGAACATTCTTGGTGCCGCCTCACACCTCATCGCCAAGAACAAGAGCCGTCTCGGCAAGACACTCCGCACCGAAGACGAGCCGGGCGAGAAGATCAAAGTCACCGATAGCTGGGATTCCGGCGAAGAAGCGCGGCAGATCGGCGAAGAGATCGAGCAGTTGCAGCGCAAGCAGCACCGGCTTTCCGATATCGCGATCCTCGTTCGCGCTTCCTTCCAGATGCGGGAGCTTGAAGAGCGCTTCATCACGCTGGGCTTGCCCTATCGCGTGATCGGCGGCCCGCGCTTTTACGAGCGGCAGGAAATCCGCGATGCGCTCGCGTATTTCCGCGTGATCGTCTCGCCCGCCGATGGCCTTGCCTTCGAGCGTATCGTGAACGTGCCGAAGCGCGGCCTCGGCGACACCACGATGCAGATGCTGCACGACTATTCTCGGCAGCACGAGGTTCCGCTGCTGGAAGCGGCACGCGTTATTTCTTCTACCGATGAATTGAAACCAAAGCCGCGCAAGTCGTTGCAGGATCTGATTGCGCAGTTCGATCGCTGGCGCGTAGAGCTAGACAAGATCTCGAACGAAAAGACGCCGCATACCGAGCTTGCGCGTGTGGTGCTGGACGAGTCCGGTTACACCGAAATGTGGAAGAACGACAAATCGGCGCAGGCGGCCGGCCGCCTCGAAAACCTGAAAGAACTCGTGCGCTCCATGGAGCAGTTCGAGAATATGCAGGGCTTCCTCGAGCATGTTTCGCTCGTGATGGATACGATCGAGGGCGGCGATGTCGATGCGGTCAATCTGATGACCCTGCATTCGGCCAAGGGTCTTGAGTTCGACACGGTGTTTTTGCCGGGTTGGGAAGAGGGAATTCTTCCGCACCAGCGTTCGCTGGACGAAACCGGGCTCTCAGGTCTTGAGGAGGAGCGCAGGCTCGCGCATGTGGGCATCACGCGCGCGAAGCAACGCGCGCTGATCTCTTTCGCATCGAGGCGTCTCACCCACGGCATGTGGAACTCCAATATGCCGAGCCGCTTTCTGGCCGAGATACCGGACGAATATATCGAGCGGGTCGAAGGCGAAGGCAGCTACGCCGCGCAAATCCAAAGCCGCTTCGAGCGCGCCGAGGCATTTTCCTCCCGCTATTCGACGCCGGGCTGGCAGCGCGCGCAGCAGCGGCGCGGCGGTTTCTCCGAACCGCCCGGCCGCCGCAATCCGGTAACCATCGAAGGCGAAGTGCTTGCGCGCTCGAGCGGACCTTCCGCGGAGTTCGACATTGGCGAGCGCGTCTTCCATGACAAATTCGGCTATGGCGAAATCATGGAAGTCGAAGGCACCAAGGTCACCGTTGAGTTTGACAAGGCCGGCGAGAAGAAGCTGGTGGCTTCGTTCCTGAAGAAAGCTTGAGCTTGGCTGCATTTCCAGAAAGTCATGTCGTTCGCGTGCGCGCGGATGAAGCAGACGCCAAACGTATCGCCGATCACTTGCTGGAGCGCTTCTTTGAAGGCGAAGGTGCAGTCGGCGCATTCGAGGCGCCGGACGGGTCGTGGATTGCCGAGGCGCATTTTCCGGAGTTGCCGGATAAGAGCGCGGTTGCGGCGGCGGTCGCGGAAATAAATCCGAATGCGAAGGCCGAATACGAAACGCTTGCCGCGAAGGACTGGATTGCCGCGAGCCTCGAAGGTCTGAAGATCGTCCGCGCCGGGCGATTTGCCATTCACGGCTCGCACGATCGCGACAAGATCAAAGCCAACGAAATCGGTATCGAGATCGAGGCGGCGCTTGCCTTCGGCACCGGCCATCACGGCACGACGCTCGGTTGCCTGCGCGCGCTGGAGAAGCTCGCTCGCGTAGAAAAACCGCGGCGCATCCTCGATGTCGGGACGGGGACAGCGGTTCTTGCTATCGCTGCTGCACGCGCGTTCCAGGCGCCGGTGATCGCAACCGAGATCGACCGCCCGTCCGTGACAGTCGCGAAAGAGAATGTGCGGGTGAACCGTGCTTCGCCTTATGCCGGCGTATTGCACACGGGGAGTTTGAGCGCACCGGTGATCACGCAATATGCGCCCTATGATCTGATTTTTGCGAATATCCTGCTGCCGGTGCTGAAGCACCTCGCGCGCCCGATTGCTTCGCTGGCAGCGCCCGGTGCGACCGTCATTCTCTCCGGTTTATTGCCGAGTCAGGGGCTCGCGGCATTTACACGCTATCAGGCGCTTGGCTTTCGCCTGATCCGCAGCGAGACCATCGAAAACTGGACGACGCTGACACTTACAAAATTATAGGTCCTGATAAAGAAAACGCCCCGGCTTTCGCCGGGGCGTTTCTTGTTCGATGCCGGTCCGCTTAGCGCTGGAACGGAAGATCCTTGTAATATTCGCGGGTTTCCGCCGGCAGGTAGCTCAGATGGACGCGAATCTCGCGCTCGACCTGACGCATGCGCGCCTCGACAATGCGGTCCCAGACGCGGACCCAGAAGCTCTTACCGGCTTTCGCATCGGCGGCGGCAGCGGGAGCAAACTTGGGGGAGTAGGTTAGTGCGGCCATGGGAGTTCTCCTTCTTCCGCTTCAATGCCGGGGCACCGCCCGGCCGGTCTGTAATTCCTTATTGCACTGCAATGTAGTCTTTTGCGACGCACCCAGAATAGGTAAGGTTGCATGACCGATCTGATCGGCCTGCATGATTGCGGTAATGTTTGATTAACCAGTAGGCGGAAATGCCACGCAGGCGGGCAAATTAGCTGCGCTTGTTGGGCATGCTGATCCTGCGGCCGATGCCTTCCGGAGCGGGAAGTGCCGCGTGGGCGGTCTTCATGGCGGCCAGCCGGTCGAGCACATCGTCGGGCAGCGCCGAGACCTTCTTCGAGTTCATGTTCACATGCAGGGCCATCTGCTCGGAGGTGGCCGACATCCAGCCTTCTTGCGCGTGATAAAGCTCGGAGAAGAAATGGATGCGTTTCTCGTCGTAGTCGATCAGCCGGATCGTGGCGCGGACCGTCTCGCCGGCCCGAAGCTCCCGCAGATAGCGGACATGGCACTCGGCGGTGAAGAAGGAATGGCCGCGCTCTTTCACGTATTCCGGTCCGAGGCCGACCAGGGAAAACGCCTCGTCCACGGAGCGGTCGATCAGCACGTTGTAATACGCCATGTTGAGATGGCCGTTATAATCGATCCAGCCGGGCTCGACCGTCATCGCCGAGGAAACGAACGGGGCGAAGAAGACAGGCTCGAAGTCGAGGTGTTGCAGCATCCGAATCTTTTCTTTGTTCTGAGTACAATCATGCATTGTAGGTTTGGGAGCGGCAATGATTTGGCGGGTTCTGGGCAATTCTTTGAACTCTCCACTCCCGCAAGGCCGGACGTGACTGACGAGCACCAAACGGCTTTGCTAGAGTTCTCTGCAACCGGAGGACGCCAATGAAGAACGCCGCCCAGAAACGGGTCGACGCGGGAACCATCGAGAAGGCTATCGCCGCGCTGCACGCCAAGCTCGGCAATAAGGTCGTGACCTCGATGGAGGTCCGCCGTCAGCACGCCAACACGACGACCTGGCTGCCGAACGAGGCCGCCGACGCGGTCGTCTATGCCGCCTCCACCGAAGACGTGCAGGATGCGGTGCGGATTGCCGCCGAGCATAAAGTGCCGGTGATCGCCTTCGGCACGGGTACGTCGCTCGAAGGTCACGTCAACGCCCCGATGGGCGGCATCTGCATCGATGTCGCGCAGATGAATGAGGTTCTGGCCGTCCACGCCGAAGACCTCGACTGCGTGATCCAGCCCGGCGTGACCCGCAAGAAGCTCAACGA
This sequence comes from Hyphomicrobiales bacterium, assembly GCA_016713235.1. Taxonomy (GTDB): domain Bacteria; phylum Pseudomonadota; class Alphaproteobacteria; order Rhizobiales; family Xanthobacteraceae. Next base: position 99,409 of record JADJPN010000002.1, read on the forward strand.
ATATCTGCGCGATCAGGGCCTGTTCTTCCCGATCGATCCGGGCGCCGACGCCTCGCTCGGCGGCATGGCGGCGACGCGGGCGTCGGGCACCAATGCGGTCCGCTACGGCACCATGAAGGACAATGTGCTGTCCTTGAAAGCCGTGTTGCCGAACGGCGAAGTGATCCGCACTGCGTCGCGCGCGAAAAAGTCATCCGCCGGTTATGACCTGACAAGGCTCTTTGTCGGTTCCGAAGGCACGCTCGGCATCATCACGGAACTCACGCTGAAGCTCTCCGCGATTCCGGAGTCCGTTTCCGCGGCGGTGTGCCCGTTCAAGTCGGTGGAAGGCGCGTGCCAGGCGACCATTGCGACAATCCAGTCCGGCATTCCGGTCGCGCGTATCGAATTCATCGATGCCATGGCGATCCGGGCGACCAACAATTATTCGAAGCTCAATCTTGCCGAAGCGCCGACGCTGTTTCTCGAATTTCACGGTTCGGAAGCCGGCGGAAAGAGCAGACCGAGCGCTTCGGCGACATCGCGACCGAGTTCGGCGGCGGGCCGTTGCAATGGACGACGCAAGCCGAAGAACGCACGAAGCTCTGGCAGGCGCGGCACGATGCATATTTCGCAATGATGTCGCTGCGCCCGGGCGCGAAGGCGCTCGCCACCGACATCTGCGTGCCGATTTCGAAACTCGCCGAAGCTGTGCTGGAGACCGAAAAAGACTTGCAGGAAATGAAACTGCTCGGCCCCATCGTGGGCCATGTCGGCGACGGTAACTTTCGTCAGCCTGGTCATCGACATGGAAGACAAGGACGAGCTTTCGCGTGTAAAAGTATTCCTCGACCGCCTTACCGAACGCGCACACCGCATGGAAGGCACCTGTACAGGCGAACACGGCGTCGGGCAGGGCAAGATGAAGTACATGGAAGCCGAGCATGGGCTGGCGGTCGTCGAGATGATGCGGACGCTGAAGCGCGCGCTCGACCCCGACAACATCATGAATCCCGGTAAAATAGTCGCGCTTTAGCCCGCGACAAGAAAGGGCTTGCCCCATTCCCGCTCAACCGGGACGCTAGGATTCGTTTGCTGGTGGACCGGGCCGCGTGGCCAAGTAGTGCTAAATTCTCGGAGCTGAATTTTTGCAGACAACGCTGCTAGGGCTTGGGCTTGCGCTGATCGCTGCGATCCTTGCGGCGTTCGCGGCGCCGTTCTTCATCGACTGGAACGAGTGGCGGCCGCAGCTTGAAGCACAGGCAAGCGGGCTTGCCGGAACGCGGGTCACCATCTCCGGCAATATCGATCTTACACTGTTGCCGACGCCGGCCTTTGTTCTACGCGACGTATCGCTTGGAGACGCCGAAAAGGGCAGCGGCATTCGCGCAAATGAAATGCGCGGTTCGCTGTCGTTGACGGCATTACTCTCCGGGCGCGTCGAGGCAGACGAGTTTGTTATTTCGCGTCCCGCGATACGGCTCGTCATCGAGAAGGACGGCAAGCTTTTACTGCCCGCTGGCGCGAGCGCCGGACAGGAAATTTCGGTTAGCGCTTTTGTGCTGGAAGCGGGTTCGCTCACCATCGAAGACCGCCGCACGAACTCACTCTTTCTTGCCGACGATTTTTCCGCGCGCGGCGAACTCGTATCGCGCGAAGGACCGTTCCGGGTCGATGGCGGCTTTCGCCTGAACGGCATGCGTTGGATATTGCGCGCGTCGTCGAGCCGCTTCGGGCCGGATCATGCAGGCAAGGTGCGCCTTGCGCTGGAGCGGCCAGCGGACGCGACGTCGTTCGAAGCGGAGGGGACGCTTACACTCGCGAACGCCGCACCGCGTTTCGAAGGCCGGACAATTCTCGCACAACGCAGCGGCGGATTGCCCTGGCGCATCTCGGCTGATGCCGCGGGCGATGCTGCCGAGCTTCGTTTCGGCAACCTCGAGCTTGTACTCGGGCAGAGCGAGTTACCGATCACGCTTTCGGGTGAAGCGAAGTTGAACCCGCGCGCGAGCGGTGCGCTGGAGATTTCGCTTGCAAGTAAACGCATCGATCTGGATCTCGGCAGCCAGAAGGCGGCGGCAAACGGCGCTGCGCATGTGCTGCCCTGGATCGGCGAAGCGCGGGCGCTGCTCAGCGCATTGCCGTTTCCCACGCAGATCGCGATTTCTGCGGATGGCATTCTTGCCGGCGGTCAGCTCTCGCGTGACGTGCGCGCCAATCTTCGCGTTCAGAGCGGAGCGATTGCGTTCGAGCGTCTGGAGGCGCGGCTGCCGGGCCGCGCGGTGATCGCGCTTACCGGAAAGACCGTGAAGGGAGATTTTTCGGGACCTCTTTCCTTCGAAACAGAAGAGCCGCAATTGTTCGCGCGCTGGCTGCTGGGTGAGGAACGCGCAGCCAAGCTGCAATGGACCTCTCCGTCTGCGTCTTAAAGGCACGCTTGCCTACAAGCCCGAGGAAGTTTCGATCAGTGGACTCCAGGCTTTCTTAGAGAATACGAAGATCGGCGGCAAGCTTGCGGCCCAGCCATGGAAAGACAGTCAAAGCCATGTGCTGCTGGCCGATCTGGAAACTGAAGGTAGCAATTTCGACGCAGTGCTTCCGGTTGCGAGAACCGTGCTTGCGCTCGCCGGTGACCTGAAGTTCAACCTCAATCTTCTTGCGACGAATTCGCGCCTTCTCGATAAGCCGCTGAAACGCGCAAGTATCGCCGCTTCGCGTCTGGACGGCGGCTTTCAGATTAAGAACCTGACCGTCGACGATCTCGACGGCATTTCGCTGACCGCCAGAAGTTCACCCGGCACGGAAAGCGGCTACGAATTCTCGGCCGAGGCGATCAGGGCGAGTGGTCTTGCAGTTGTGCTGGAATATCTATCCGGCAGCGCGGATTTTGCCTCTATCGCCACACGCTATGCGGCGTCGCATTTCCGTTGCGCGTAGCGGGGACGCTTGCGCCGGCAAACAGACGGCTGGCGCGCTTCGGTCAAATCAGGAGAGACGCAGCTCGCGTTCAATATCGAGCATTGCGTAACTCGCGCCAGCCGGTCGATGCGACGCTCCGTCTGCCGGAGACCGAGATCGCGGCCAAAGGCGAGTTTGGCTTCGGCGCGCAGGGCCGCTTCGACCCCGCGCTCGCGCTGAATTTCAGGTCTGCCGATCTACGCAAGGCTTTTGTGCTCGCGAGCCGCGCCTCAGCCAGTCCGCTGGCCGCGAGCGGAACGGCAAATCTGCTTCGCGAGGGAAACAATATCGTCTTCGACAAACTCGCTTTCGAACTGGCTGGTTCGAAAGGCACGGGGCGCCTCGCATTTCCCGCCGGAGACGTATCGCCATTCTCGGGGGCACTTTCGCTCGATCGCGCCAATGCGGCGGGGCTGCTGGCGCTGGCGCTGGGCCAGGCCCAAGTTTCGTATGTCGAGCTGGGCATCCCACTGCTTGCGAACTTTCCCGGTGCATTGAAGATGGAGATCGGTTCGCTGGCTGTTTCGGATCGCGTCTCTTTGCAGAAAGCGGCATTCCAGATCCGCGCCGGACGGTTCGAAACAGTGTTCGACGATTTTCAGGCGCAACTTGCCGGTGGAAGGGTGTCGGGCATGCTGCGTGTTGCCGATACGCTTCCGCGTGTGCTCGAGATCAGGCTCGACCTGGCGGACGTGGCGCTTGCACAGCTTTTACAGGCAAAACCCTTGCGTGGCGCTTTGACTGCCGCGGTGACGTTGGGCGCCAGCGGCAATACGGAAGACGATCTGATTGCGAGTCTTTCCGGGCGCGGTGCGCTTGTGCTGTCTAATCTCGAGATCGAGCGAACCGACGCTACCGCGGTGTCGAGCGTCCACGCATCCGTCAAAGAAGCGCCGGACGAGAAGAAAATCGAGCAAGCGCTGCTCTCGGTACTGGATCGAGGGCCGTTGAAAGTCTCCAAGCTGGAAGCGCCGCTCGTGATCACGAACGGCATGGTTCGCAGTGGCTCGGCCAAGGCGCAGGCTGGCAATATCGAAATTCGGCTTTCCGGTTCGCTGAATATCCCCAAGCGCAGCGTCGACGCACTTCTGAATATCGAGGTTGTCGGCGGTTCTTCGGTGCGGCCGGGGGCAATGGTGCGTTGGGCCGGTCCATTCGACGCGCCGGAGCGCACGGTCGATGCGAAAGCGTTGATTACGGCAATCACGTTGCGCGCAATCGAGCGCGGCGGGCAGAACATCAATTTGCAAGAAGAACGTCCGGCGCCGGCGAAGAAAAAGCGGCAGCCCGCGAAGAACGAAGTTGAGAGCGTGCCACTCTTGCCGCCGCCCGCGAATATTTCGCCCGCGCCGCAGCCAAGAAGCCAGAACTAGGCCTTTCGCTCCAGCGTCAAGACCGAATAAGGATACTGATCTTTCTCGCCTTGCATCGGACCCTCACGACGGGTTTCACGAAACCTGGCGCGATCGTAATATGGAAAGAAGACACCGCCTTCGGGCAAGGCATGAACTTCGGTCAGCTCGATCTTGGCTGCGGCCGGCAGCGTTTCCTCGAACAGCGAACTGCCGCCGATGATCGCGACTTCATGCGCGCCGGTTTTTCGCGCGTCCTCGTTCGCGAGCCTTACAACTTCGTCTAGCGAATGGCCGACCAGCACGCCTTCGGCGTGCCAGTTCTTGTCCCGTGTCAGTACGATATTGGTACGTCCGGGAAGGGGCTTGCCGATCGACTCATAGGTTTTGCGGCCCATCAACATAGGCTTGCCCATGGTCACGGCTTTGAAGTGTTTGAGATCGCCGGGGATGCGCCAAGGCAATTGGCCCTTGCGGCCAATGACACCGTTTTCCGCAACGGCGACGACAAGAACGAGCGGCAGCGAATTCACTTCTTGCGGAACTTGTCGAGGCTGACGATTTCGGCACCGGAGGCGTCGGTTTTTTCGGCGGCCGGTTTTTCGTCCGCCGGCTTCTCGCGCGCGGGCTTAGCGACTTCCGGCTCCAAGCGGCGCCTTTGGTCGGTGCCATCGCCAGCGGCTTGTCGCCGGTCTTGTCATTGTTCGCGACTTTCAGTTCCCCGGTCTGGCCTTCGGCGTTTTCGTTCGAGATCACCTCGAACTGCAAACCGAACTGCACCGACGGATCGAAGAAGCCTTTGACGGCAGCGAAGGGAATCAGGAGCCGCTCCGGCGCGCCGTTGAAAGACACGCCGACTTCGAAAGCGTGATCGCCGACCTTCAGGTCCCAGAACTGATGCTGGAGCACGATGGTCATTTCTTCGGGAAACTGCGCGCGGAGGCGATCGGAGATGCGCAAGCCATGCGCGCGCGTGTCGAAGGCGATGAAGAAGTGATGTTCGCCGGGCAGGCCATCCTTCGCGACATCGGTCAGCACTTTGCGGACGACGCCGCGAAGCGCGTCCTGCGCGAGAAGGTCGTAGCGGATTAAATCGGTCATCGAAGGATAGAACCCGATTCCGGGTGAGGGCGCCAGCGAACAGAAGAAATAGTGGAGGCTTCTGTTGCCAGGTGCCTCCGAACCCCGCCTGAAAGTGCTAACCCTCAGGGCTTAATTCCCAGTGATCAAACCCGCTTACGCGGCCTGAGCAACCGGAGCATAGTTGTCATTCGCAACTATCAATGGCCCGATAACGGCGGAACCATGCCGAGCAAAAGCCGCGCTCTTTACACCCTCGTCGATCCTATTTCGCCCCCGCCGAAGCCCGGAAATCTTTGCCGGTGCCGGGTTTTGGTGGAGGCGCCGGGTACCGCCCCCGGGTCCGAATGGTTTATTACAACGAGCGTTTATCGCCATAGCCGGATTGCTCCGGCGCTCCGAATATAGGCGCTTCAGCGTGGCGGTTAAAGGGCGGCAAATTATCCCTTGCCCTGCTTGGTTTTGAAATATTGCCCCGCAGCCGCAAGCAGGAAACCGATCCGCCGAGCACATAAAGGAAGAACCCGCCGTTGCCGCGGCCGGAGGCGTAGGCGGCAAGCAGGCACAGCGCGCCGATCGCGGCATACATCAGCGCAAGTCTCATTCGCTGCTCCTCATGGCAATCACCTCCAGCTCGACGCGCGCGTTCAGCGCCAGACCGCTTGCGCCGAAGGCCGAGCGCGCCGGATAAGGTTCGTCGAAATATTCGAGATAGATCTTGTTGAAGGCGGGCCAGTCCTTCATGTCGGCGAGCATCACGAGGCACTTCACGACATTCCTCGCGCCAAGGCCGTTCGCCTTCAGCGTGGAGAACACGTTCTCCATCACCTGACGGAATTCGTCTTCGGCGGTCTTGTTGTTCAATGCCAGCTTGCCAGGCAGCGTGCCGAGCTGGCCGGAGAGAAAAACAAGATCGCCCGCGCGCATGCCTTCGGAGAACGGCAAGCCCGCCGGCATGTGGCCGCCGGGCTTTACGCTCTCCGGGAATTTCTTATCGCTGCTCACCGCTCGAGAACTTCCAGCGCGACCGTGCGATAGGCGTTCGCGACATTCTGAAGCTTGGCTGCCGCTTCGCCGGTGCCGGCGAGGCCGAGCAGATAAATGCCGCCTTTGCGGCGCGGCACCGCGATGTAATAGACCGACCAAGGGTTATCGCCTTCGCAGGACGTGAAGATCGTCTGCGATTGCGAGCCGCTCATCGCGGGTAGCGCACCGGAAGCGAATTTGCTTTTGCAGGAGTTGGCGTCGTCCGCGATTAATTCGCCGCGAATTTTACCTATGTTAGAGCCCGACACGATGCGCAGCGTGCCGAGGACGCCGTCCGCGCGCCACACGGCGTCATACTTGTCGCGCAGGTTTCCGGCCAGCTCCTCCGGCTTCTGAAATTCGAAGGTGAAGTTCGCGCGGCGCAGAATGTCAGTCGCGATCTCGGTCGCTTCCTTGCGCGATTCGGGCGTAGGCCCGAGCGCAGGCGTATTGGCGGGCGGAGGCGTGGTTTCGCGATCGGGGCGGGGCGCTTCGTTGCGCTCCGGCGTGCGCGCTACCCGGTTGTCGTCGCTTCTCTCCCGGAAGCTGCCGTCGGAGCCGGCGCGCTCGTTGGAAGGCGGACGACGGTCGTCTCTGGTGTTGGGGCCGAAGTCGCGTTCGCTTTCGTTTCGCCGGTTGTCCCTGCGGTCGGTGTAATCTTTGTACTTGCGTGCGCACTGCAAGATTTCAGTGAGCATTACATTGGTATCGGTGAGATTGAAGGTCACCGGCGCGTTGTCGTTGAGGCTGACGACCATACGCAAACCCAAGCGGAACTGATTGAACAGCTCGACGCTGTCCGGGAGTCTGCCGCGCAACAGTCTGTTCGTCACCGCGTTGGCGCGAATGGAATGGTTGCGTCCGCCGTCGATGCGGAAGTCGACGTCGACCTCGCGGCCCTGCCGCAGGTTCCAGTCCTGGTTGGAGAATCCGATCGACCACTGGAAGGATTCCGTAACCGAGAACAGCAACAGGAGCCCGTTGCGGTATTGCGCGGATGCCGCGCAATGCGAAAAGCGGCCGGTCTGGTCGTTGGTGTAGGCGCCCATGCTCCAGCCGGAGACCTTGTAGCTCGTGATCGTAGCCGCGCTTGCCGGCATCGCGAGCGAGGCGGCAGCAGCAAAGGTTGCGATGGCGAGAATGCGTATGTCGGTCAACATAGTCCCTGTTTTCCGGTTCTTGTTTCCCGGCTCTTGTTCCGGCTTTTGGGGCCGTTGCTACCAATGATGATGGCAGACGCGGCGCGATGCAACGGCTCTATTGCCGCGCAAGCAACGGCGGGATTTTTCGGCAACAGTCCGGTGGCGATCAGCGCGCTCGGGTCAGTGCAAGCCAGATACCGCCGCCGATCAGGAACCCGCCCGAGATTCTCGATAGCAGCCGTACCCGCGTGCGCGACAGGAGCGTGCCGGCGCGCCCTGCGGTGATCGCGTAAATCGTATCGAAGATCGCCGCCGTCACCATGGCGGTGATGCCGAGCAACAGAACCTGTTCGAGATAGTTCCCTTTCGGATCAATGAACTGTGGGAATAGCGCCCCAAACAGCACGATGATTTTCGGGTTGCTCATCAGCACCACGAATCCTGGAAAAAGAATCCGCCGCGCGGCTTGGTGCGCTCTCGGCCGAATCAAGTGCGCCGTCCGAGCGGAACAACTTGATGCCGAGCCAGATCAGGTAGGCCGCGCCTGCAAGCCGCAGCACTTCGAACCACCAGCCAATGGCTTCCAGCAGCGAAGCAAGGCCGAGAATGACGATGCCGATCATCACCGCGAGACCGAGCTGCGTGCCGGCGACATTGAGAAGCCCCGTGCGTGTGCCGTAGCGCAGGCTGTTTGCGATGATCACGGTAACGGTCGGGCCCGGGACGATGACCAGCACGACGCAGGCGGCAAGATAAGTGAGATAAAGATTGAGGGACATTGGCGCGGCTCCTGCGCGATAATGTCTGCTTGTTCAGATTAAGAGTAAATACCGCCAGAAGCGCAGGAGACTTACGCGGGAAGCTATGCGGCTGAAGAACCGTCCAAGGCGCGATGTCCGCGTGCTGTCACGCTCAGCAGCCGCGAGCGCCTTCGGTCCCACGCGTTGCAGGAACTTGCGCTCGCGTGGACGGGACAGTTTTGCGACCGCTTTATTCAGCGGCAGCCACTTCACGCTTTGCACATCGCTCATCAATTTCCGCGGTTTCCCGTGCGCTTCCATGCGCCAGAATTTCGCGATCTTCGGCGAACTACCGCTTACGTAGCTGATCTGGCCGAGATACTCGTACACGACAACATCGCGGCCGGTCTCTTCGATCGCTTCGCGTTTTGCCGCGGCAACCGCGGTTTCCTTTTTGTGAAGTTTGCCCTTGGGCAGTACCCAGGTCTTTTGCTGACGCAGTTGCACGACGGCAACCAAAGGCTTCTTGCGCCCGCGCAGCACGACGCCTCCTGCTGCGAGTATCGGGATGTTTGTTTGCGCTTTGTTGCCGAAAGTCGTCATTTCCCCGTCACGGTTCCCGCAAGAGGTGGATTACGCATTTGTGACGGGCTTTGGGTTACTGCTTTTCCAGTTCGCCGTAGAAAAGATAGTTGCCGAGCGGGCCGTGCACAGAAATCGTCCAGTGCGTGAAATGCGAGGCTTCGGTGCAACCGCGGCCACGCCCCTGCAAAATCAGCGTGATGCGCTGATAGCCTCCATTGCCCGCTTTGAAGATGCCGGTGCCGGCGAAGGGCGCAGTCAGCCGCCACTCTTTATAGAGTGCAGGTCCGAGTTCTCGATCCTTGAATTCCGCGTCGCGTGAATCGACCTCGAACACCGCGACCGCGTCGGGGACTACGAGCGTCAGTGCACCATCATTGCGCTTCTCGTCGCGAAACGAAAAACCAGACGATCGTTTTGCTTCGCGACGCTAAAGGCATAAGGCTTCGCGCTTGGGCTTGCGATCCCTTTGAGGTCCGTAAAATCGCGCTCGTCGGTGAAAAGCGTTGCTTCTTTCGTGAAGCGGATTTCATCGATCACGCTGCGCCGGTATGTATCGAGCTTGGTGTTCTCGACATAGCGCTGCCCCGGGTTGGTGCAGCAGGCGCAGGCGTTCGCTTGACCGGTTTGTGCAAGTGCGAAAGCCACGGCGAGCAGCAATCCAGCCAGCGATCTCGTTTTCAAAGCAGCAATCCCCATCCTCGTGCACGACGATTGGAACATGCTGCAAAACCCGTGTCACGGCTTGGCATTTTTGCACTAGCCAAGACGTGAAGTGACCTTTACGGCGAGAAAAGCGTAAAATCCGGAACCATCGAGCCGAGCCGGTATTGTTCGGGCTCAGGAGGCAGACATGAAAGCCAAATCGTTATTCCTTGCGATCCTCTCCCTCGGGGTGCTCGCGGTAACAGCCGCCGACGCGCAGAATCGGGGACACCCGCCTTACGACGCCTGGTGCCGGGACGTTCAGACGGGGGTCGGCGGCGGTACGGTCATGATCTGCCGCGCTTATACCTACGAGCAGTGCATGGCGGGCCGCACCAGCCATGTCGAAACTTGTTATGCGAATCCGCTGTACGATCCGCGTAACGCCGAGTGGCGCAGACGCAATCCGAACTACTGACGAAAAAGCGGATGAAAAAGTTATTGCTTCTGGCCGCCGCGTTCGCGTTGGCGACTCCTGCCACCGTGCAGTCGCAGCAACGTTCCGGCGCGCAGAACCCGCCTTACGACATGTGGTGCCGCGATCAAGGAATCGCGCGGGGATCGGTCATGATCTGCTGGGCTTTCACCTTCGAGCAATGCATGGCTTCGCGCACGAGCCATACCGAGACTTGTTATCTCAATCCCAAATATGATCCGCGCAACGCTGCGTGGCGCAAGCGCAATCCCAACTATTGAGGAGAAGGATTATGAAAATGAAATTCATATTTGCGGTTGTCTCACTGGCTTTGTTGCTTCCGGCGGCGGCAGGCGCGCAACAGAAGCGTGACGATATGTGGTGCCGCGATCAGGTCATCACGGGCGGCGGTTCGACTGCAATGATCTGCTCGGCCTATACCTATCAACAATGCATGGCGTCTCGCACCAGTCCTGGCGAGCGCTGCTATTTGAATCCGCGCTACGACCCGCGCTTCCGCCGTTAATTGCAAGCCGGAACGGCCCTCAGCGCAGCTTCCGCATCCGCGCGGTTCATGAACTTGTTGTTCAGCAGAATTTGGGTGGCAGCCGAAGACGGCATTTCCTGCTCGATCGCGCACTTCCCGGTCTCCATGTTCCGCACGACATAAAAATCCGCTGAAGCGAAGCTTGCAGAGACTGCGAGAATTGCCGCCGCAATCGCGATACGCATGGTGATCTCCTTTAATCCCGTTTCCCGGCTAAAGACTGCTCACCCCAGCTAAAGACTGCTCAATCTCCGAAGCAGTTGCCCTTGGCTCGAAAAAACGCTTTGTGCGGGTGGAAGTTCCTCTGTTCCTGTCCCGAAAGTTCAATTTTTGTCTTTTCTTTTCGACGCCGCATTCAAGTCGCTGGTCGCCGCACGCTGCGCTTCCTTTCCGCGTCAGGAGATTGCCGAGCAACGCGCGCTGAAGCGGGCCGCGGTCGCGGTGATCCTCGCTGCCACAGGCGACGGCACTGGCCGCACGGCGTTCATTCTTACGGAACGGCCATCGACCATGCGCCGCCACGCCAACCAGTTCGCGCTGCCGGGCGGCCGCTGCGACGAAGGCGAGACGGCAGTGCAGGCGGCGCTGCGCGAAATTGAGGAAGAGATCGGGCTTTCGCTTTCGGAGCGCGACGTGCTCGGCACGCTCGACGATTTTCCCACGCGCTCGGGCTACCTGATCACGCCGGTCGTGGTCTGGGCGCAGGAGAGCGCGGTGCTCCGGCTTAGTCCGGAGGAAGTCGCCGAAGTCTATCGCATTCCACTCGACGGGTTCGTGACCAAGGACACCGTGAGCTTCGTCTCGATCAAGGAGAGCCCGCGGCCGGTGATCCGCATCGAACTGATGGGCTATCACCTTCATGCGCCGACGGCGGCGATCGTCTACCAGTTCTGCGAACTGCTCGAGGGGCGTGTCGTGCGCGTTTCGGAATTCGAGCAGCCGGTCTTTGCGTGGCGGTAAATTACCGATGCTCGACGCGCGCACGGCGTCAATGTAAAAGCCCTTCACATGAGTTGGAAACATGGCGGGCGCGGCGGTTCGCGCGGCTATCATCACGGCGATCTGCGCGAGGATCTCGTTCGCGCGGCGCTGGAATTGATCAAGGAGAAGGGGCCTGCGGGCTTCACCTTCGCCGATGCCGCGCGCTGGGCTGGCGTGTCGCCGGCCGCGCCGTACCGCCATTTTCGCGACCGCGACGAACTCATGGCCGATGTCGCCAAGCGCGGCTTCCTGCTTTCCGAACGGCTGCGCGAAGCATGGGGTGAGGCGAAGCCAACACCGGCGGAAGCCTTCAAGCGTCTCGGCAGCGCCTACCTGAACTTCGCGCGGACGGAGCCTTCCTATTACGCGGCGATGTTCGAGAGCGGGGTTGCGATCGGCAACGACCCGGAACTGCGCGAGATTGCCGACCGCTCGTTCCAGCAACTGCGCGCGGCGGCCGAAGTGCTGGTGGCCAAGATGCCGGCCAAGGGTCGGCCGCCCGCGCTGATGGTGGCGCTCCATATCTGGTCGATGACCCACGGCATCGCGTCGCTCTTTGCCCGCGCGGACGCCGCCCGCCGGCCGCTGCCGATGAGCGCCGAAGACCTGCTGGAAGCGCAAACCCTGATCTATTTCAAAGGCTTGGGCCTCGAGCCCTAAAGCCTCTCGCAATTTTCCGCCGCAACCCCAGATTTTCTAGGTGCCGGGACTTGACCGGCCCAATGTAAATGTTATTTACATTTACACGAAAGGCCCGAGGCCGGGCCCGCAAATGGAGAGCGACATGCCTATCGCGATGAAGATCGATCAGTTCGGAGTGCTGGCCTGGGTCTTCTTGATGGTTCTGGGCTTCGTCATCTGGTGGCCGCTGGGCCTTGCCGCCCTCGCGTTCATCATTTTCACCGGAAGATTTGGGAGCGGACCTATGGGTTGCAGAAGCCATGCCGAGCGCGGCGAATACAAGATGCAGAAGTTGCAATGGAAGATGGATCGCATGCGCTCGCGCATGATGGGCGGCCACGCCAATGACTACGCGCCGACTTCCGGCAACCGCGCCTTCGACGAATACCGCAGCGAGACGCTGAAGCGGCTCGAAGACGAGCAGCGCGAGTTCAAGGACTTCCTCGATCGCCTGCGCTTTGCGAAGGACAAGACCGAGTTCGATCAGTTCATGGCCGAGCGCAAGGAGCGTCCTGCGGACGAAACGCCGAAGGGCGAACAGCGTCCGGAGTGAGTTACCTCCATTGAAGAAGAAAAGGTCGCCCGAAAGGGCGCTTTTCTTTGCATTCTGTCTGCGGTTGTTGCAAGTCTCTTTGTATTTTCGCCAGTATCGGCTTTGCGAAAATGAAACATGAGTCCGATGCATCCTTGCCTTAACATGGATTTCGAAGAACACGCTGCCAGCCAAAGGTGCTTTCATTTTCAGGTAAGCAGCAAATCAAGCGCCTGAGTAATCCGACGACGTTGATCAACCACTAAAAAAGCTCAGTCCGGACCGAAGAAACCGGATGCAGCGATGCTATTTTTCCAGCTCGGGCCGAAAATCGTGAAGGCAATACCAAAAAGAACAATCTGTTCCACAATCGTGAATGCTACAGCTGCAATGAGTAAGATCTTCCAACTCCGTGCGACAATCGCAATCACAAGTGAGAACAGAATCACGGTCAAGCTTAAAAAGTTATAAGCGAAAGCACCTCGAAGATCGTGCGACGCTCACGGCCGACAATAATTTCAGAGGCTCACGTCCTTGATCGGCGAATTTGAACTGTTTTAATTCGGAACTCTAGATTCTGCCTTCTTAAAACAAAGCCGGTGCACCGGCGGAAACGAGCCGAAGCCGTCAGCCGTTCTTCAACGCTTTCCTTGCATCCGCAATCGCCTGCTTGAAAGATTTCTTCGTCGCGTGCGCCGAACAGGCGAAATTTTCCGATGATGAAAGACGGCGTGCCCTGAAAGCCGAGGCCTTCGGCCTGCGCGTGATGGCGCTTCAAGACCGCGCCGATCTCCTTGATGTTCTTTTGCAGGTCCTGCTTCGCACGCTTCACGTCGACGCCGATCGCGGCCAGCGTCTTGTCGGTCGAAGCCTCGGTCACGCGCGAGGGGCTCGACATCAGCGCATGATAAGCCTGCACATATTTTCCCTGCGGGCGGGACGCGAGCGTCATCTGCGCGGAATAGACCGAGGCCGGGCCGAAGATCGGCCAGAGCTTGTAGGCATGGCGGATGTTGCCGTCCTCGCGCACGACCTTTTGCAACACCGGAAACACCTTCCGGCAATAAGGGCAGTTGAAGTCGGAATATTCGGCAATCGTCAGATCGCCGTTCGGATTTCCGGCGATCGGGATCGCGGGATCGCGCCAGATCAGCTCTTCCGTGATGACATCGTCTTTCTGCGCGAATGCGGGCATCGCGGAAAACGCCAGCGAACCGGCGACGAATGCGCGTCTTGAAACCTTCATGCCTGCGGCCTTCTTGTTTTGACTATCCGCCCGCGCGGCCGCGCTTCAGCTTTGCGAGCGTGAGATAGATCACGCCATACCAGAGCAGGAGCGCAAATGCGCCCATGAAAACGCGGAACAGGATTGCAAGGCCGGGCACCATCCCGAGCGCGACGATGCTGCAAACTGCCGCGAATGCCGCAAGCAACAGGATGTTCAAGAGGCTCGCCGAGAAGCGCAGGAAGGCAGGCGCGTCGGCCGGCAGTTCCTCATTGTTCCGGGCGCCGCCAAGATCGCGCACCAGCACCGTCAGCCCCAAGACGACGAACAGGGCACCGGCGCCGAGGGCGATGATGAGGCTGCTGCCGGACGTGCTCCCGGCGTTGGCGGTCTGGATCACGCCGAGCCCGGTCAGGAGCGCAACCGATCCAAGCGCGATGCACGCACCGCTCAGGAACAGCGTGTTGCCGGTCGAAGGCGGTTTGTTGTTTGCGTCGTTCATCGGGGACCCGTGTTGCGGCGCTTCTTATATCGCCGAACGCGCGCTGCTGTCGCGCAAGGGATCGGCACTATTGCAGGCGAGGCGGCGCCCGGTCATGTTCCCCCGCCCGGGGGGCGTAATCAATGCGCGGGACACTCATTCACTATAATGCGCAGTCGGATCAGGGCCTGATCCGCGCGGAAGTTCAACGCGCGCGCAATCCGCGAACCTTGCCGGCGTCGGCAGTACGATCGGCCAGATCATCGATCTCTCCCGCAAGGTCGAAAGTCTCAGCCGCGGCTTCCGCAACCAGCGCAACCTGCAGCGCGACGCAAAGAACGCCGAAGTGCTGCGCTGGTCGCTGCGGATCGGTTATGCGCTCTATCTGGTGCCGCTGTTTGCGCTTCTCCTGATCGCGGCGAAGGCGTGGGGCTTGCGCGCACGCGCGCTCGCGGCGGTGCAGGGGCTCTCGAGCGTGGTGCTGCCGGTCGCAGTGCCGCTCGCATTCTCGGCCGCGATCTATGCGCAAATTCCGCCGGATGCGCGCAAGCTCGCGCAGAATTTCGGCGGGCTGTTCGAAGTGAGTTTCACGGGCCCGGGGTTCTGGGTGATGGTGCTCGCGGGTGCCGCGCAGGTGCTCGCGCTTTTTGGCGTGTTGCGAAAAGCGCCGATCCAGTTATTCGGTGCGCGGAACGCCGCCTAGTTTGAAGCCAGAAACAAAAAAGCGCTGCCGTTTCCCGCAGCGCCTTTTTTGTTCGCCACTCGTCAGGCGTTACGAGCGCCAGCGCTGGTTGGTCTGCGCGAGGCCGATTTCGCAATCGGTAAGCGCAAGCGGCGTCTGGTTCGCGGTCTGGGCGACACCGCTGACATTGATGCACTTGCCGGTCGCCTGGTTCTGGATGAAGCCGTCCTGACGAACGATCCAGTTCTGCGCGACGTTGGTGGCGTCGCAGGCTTCCACCTGAATCAGGCTGCCGTTGTCGGTGCCGGAGATGTCGATGCACATGCCGGAGAGCGTGTTGCGGATCTGGCCCTGCAAGCCATAGACCCAGAACTGATCGGACGGCTTGCCCGAATAATCGACGCCGTTGGTTTCGCAGTCGAAGAGCTGGAGCGGCGTGCCCGGGGTCTGGTTCGAGATGCCGGGAACGTCGAGGCACTTGCCCGAAAGCTGGTTGACTAGGAGGCGGCCCGCAGGCTGCGCCTGGGTAGTGCCGGCGACGAACATGACCGAAAGCGCGGCGGCGGCGGTAACTGCAATCACTTTGCTGAACATGATTTTCTCCAAAGGGTTTGGTTTCACATCCTTGACTTGGAGCGACCTTAGGAGCGGGCGGTTCGGCTCTGTGTGATGGCCGTCACGCGGGACGTTCACGGGTGCGTGTGATGACGAGTTCCCTTTATTTCGCGGAGCTTTTCGGGGTGTGCCTGAAACGAATATGGCCGCCTCGCTGCGCGGCCTTTTGATCCGCGTGCGGCGCGAAATCGGGGCGGCGATCCGCGGAAATCCCGCGTTACGGAGGAAACGTAGAGGAAGAAGAACCCAGCGAGATGACGCGAGAGCGGCAGGCGTCAACGCGGGCTGAAACTGCTTTCCATCCCGCGCATCGCCGTGCGCTGCGGCTGGCGCGCGAGGTTCCTGAAGCTGCCTTCGTTGGTGCGGGCGCTCCTGCTGGCTTGTCCGGTGTCGCGCTCGTCTTCGGCATCGGCGAGCCGGTGCTCCGCGTTGCAGACCGGATAACCGAACTTCTCGATCATATCGATGCCGCTGATCGTGTGGAACGTGAAGTCGCGCATATAGCCGTTCTCGATCACGAAGCGGCGCAGTTTCGGACTATAGGCGTTGAGCATGTGCTCGGTGGCGGACTGGGAGATGTTGCCGTTGCCGTCGTTACCGGCATGAAACTGGAACGTCGCCCGTGGTTCGATGCAGACATTGCGGATCGAGAGAAACAGTGTGCATGCGGACTGGCACAGGCCGACGATGCGAAACGGGTTGCCGTTCTGGTTGAACTCGGCGACGACCGGATCGAAGCGCTTGAAGTAGCCTCCGTTTTCGAAGCCGCGCGAGGTGCCGGCGAGCGCTGAAGACGCGGCGAGCGTCAGCGCAATGGCGGTGGCAGTGATCGAACGACGGTGCTGTTTCATGCACCGGAAGATCGTGCGCTTCGGGCGGGAATTCAAATCACGAGCGCGTGCGGTGAATGGGAGATGAATGGAGGCGGTCTACGGCGCCGGTATCTTTCGCTGCTTGCGGCGTCAGATTTTTAGATCTTCGAGATCCGTATCCTGCAAAGAGAGCGCATCACAGATGCCGAAAATTTGCCTCGTCATCTGCATCTTCGACTACGAAGCCACCAGCGAAGAATGCAGCGAGTATTGCTCACAGAACGGCGTGGTGGCTAAAACAAAAACCCGACTACGAGGCCAAAGGCGCGGCCCGATCCGTTCGCCTAACCTTTCACATCCGTGTCGGGCCGGTCGCTGCCGGACGCGGTTTCGGTTCGCCACACACCGTTCTCGTCTTCGTATTCGATGACATGGGTTTCGCCGGGCGTGCGCTGCTCCTGTGCAGCACGTTTTGCCGCCTTGAGCGCAGCGTCGCGGCTTGGAAAGGGTTCAGAGAACGTGCCGTTCGCCGTGTAGGCCCAGCCGCTATCGTGACGGACGATCTTGTAGGTGACGTGGGTCATGGTCATAGCGCCTTGTTGCTTTGTTTCACGGTATCGGCATCAACATATACCTGCTCGCCGAGTGCTTTAAACCTTTCACTCATCTGCGCCATGCCCTCTTGTTTTTCGTTCAAGGTCGCCGCGTAATCGCGCACATCCTGCGTGATCTTCATCGAGCAGAATTTCGGTCCGCACATCGAGCAGAAGTGCGCGACCTTGTGCGCGTCCTTCGGCAGCGTCTCGTCGTGATATTCGCGTGCGGTGTCGGGGTCGAGGCCGAGGTTGAACTGGTCTTCCCAGCGGAACTCGAAACGTGCGCGTGACAATGCGTCGTCGCGCCGTTGCGCCCGCGGGTGCCCCTTGGCGAGATCGGCCGCGTGCGCCGCGATCTTGTAGGTAATCACGCCGGTCTTCACGTCGTCGCGGTTCGGCAGCCCGAGATGCTCTTTCGGTGTCACGTAGCAAAGCATTGCGCAGCCGAACCAGCCGATCATCGCGGCGCCGATGCCGGAGGTTATGTGGTCGTAGCCCGGCGCGATGTCGGTCGTGAGCGGCCCGAGTGTATAGAACGGCGCCTCGCCGCATTCTTTGAGCTGCTTCTCCATGTTGATCTTGACCTTGTGCATCGGCACATGGCCGGGGCCTTCGATCATCACCTGGCAGCCTTTTTTCCACGCAACCTGCGTGAGTTCGCCGAGCGTTTCGAGCTCCGCGAATTGCGCGCGGTCGTTGGCGTCCGCGATCGAGCCCGGCCGCAGGCCGTCGCCGAGCGAAAAGCTCACGTCGTATTTGCGCATGATGTCGCAAATCTCGTCGAAGCGTTCGTAGAGGAAGCTCTCCTTGTGGCGCGAGAGGCACCACTTCGCCATGATCGAGCCGCCGCGCGAGACAATGCCGGTGACGCGGTTCGCAGTGAGCGGCACGTAGGCGAGGCGCACGCCCGCGTGGATCGTGAAGTAATCGACGCCTTGCTTCGCACTGTTCGATCAGCGTGTCTTTATAGACTTCCCAGTCGAGCTTGACCGGATCGCCGTTCACTTTCTCGAGCGCCTGATAGATCGGCACGGTGCCGATCGGCACCGGCGAGTTGCGCAGGATCCATTCGCGCGTGTTGTGGATGTTGCGCCCCGTGGAGAGGTCCATCACCGTGTCCGCGCCCCAGCGGATCGCCCAGACCATCTTGTCGACTTCTTCTTCCACCGAGGAAGTGACGGCGCTGTTGCCGATGTTGGCGTTCATTTTGACCAGGAAATTCCGGCCGATGATCATCGGCTCGAGTTCGGCGTGATTGATGTTCGCGGGGATGATGGCGCGGCCTTTCGCGATTTCGTCGCGCACGAATTCGGGCGTGATGAAGGCGGGCAGGCTGCCTCCGAACTGTTCGCCGTCGGCGAGTGCGCTTTCCGCGCGTTCCAGCATTTTCTTGCGGCCTAGATTTTCGCGCTCCGCGACGTAGATCATTTCCTTGGTGATGATGCCGGCGCGCGCGAATTCATATTGCGTGACCGGCGCATTACCCACGCCGCGCATCGGCTTCGGCGTATTCGGGAATGCACGGGCGAGATATTTGCCGGTGGCGTTGCCGTTATCGACGGGTTTGAGCGGGCGGCCTTCATATTCCTCGACGCCGCCGCGCTCCTTCACCCATTGCACGCGGGCGCGCAGGAGACCCTTCTCGACGTCGATCTTCACGCCCGGATCGGTATAGGGGCCGGAGGTGTCGTAGACCGGCAGCGGCGGTTCGTTGGCGGTTTCCGAGAGCGCGATTTCGCGGATTGGCACACGTACATCTGGTGCCGCATCCGGTATCACATACACTTTGCGCGAGGCGGGGAGGCTGCCGGTCGTGACTTCCGGTGTCTTCAGTTCGCGGTCATGGACGTTCATGGTGGCCCTCGCTTTCACGCGCAAATGCGCCGGCGCGCGAACGCGCCGACGTTCAAAAATGGATTGGGAGTTGTTGGACGTATCGTCCTGTGCATTGTCCTGTCCCTTCGCCGGCATTACCCGGATCAGGTTCAAAGGGACTCTCTCAGCCCGGATAACCGGGCACCCCTCGGAACGCGGACAATGTTCTCTCTTATTTGAGGCGCGTCAATGGCGCAGCTTGCGGAGCAGCCGTGTGCATGTCGCGCGCCCCTGCAAGAAAGCGCAGAAAACGTACCCAGTTCGAGAGTTTGGGCGGGAAGGGGTGCGTCGTGTCGAAATGTTTTGCAGCTCTGGCGAGTCCATCTTCGATCAGCGCGTCGTGCAGCGGACGCACTGTAAGCGGCCAAAGCAGGAGGGCACGGCCTCTGATCGTTCCGGCGATTTCGTGTACCAGTTTCGTGCCATTGTCGTCGCGCTTCGTGAAAAGCGTGTGGTAGCCCTCGATCCCGCGCGAGAGCCAATGCGCGTTCTGGAAACGGAAAAGGATGCGGGTGCCGGGCTCGAATTCCTCGACCCAATAGCCGATCGGACCGTGTCCACCGCGCGCACCGACCGAGAGTGACTTATTGAGCCGCATTTTCGGCCAGCGGAAATGCGGCCATAAAAGATCGTCCGCCGAGGCGAGCGTATCGATCAACTTGCCGATCTCGACTTCGCTTGCCGCGATTTCGATTTCGTGGCGGTTGAAGATTTTCATTGTCCGCTCCTGAGTGCCGCGCGCACTGCGGCTTCAATCGTCGCGTCGACCTCGACCGGCGGTACTGCTTGTGGCAAGAAAATGCGCACTGCGCCGAGCGGAATGCCGATCAAAGCAACCGCGATCTTTTCCTTGGCCTTCGGATCACCGGAAAGAAGCTGGCTTGCCGCTTGTGCGATGCCTTCGCGCAGCTCGGCGCCCAGCTTCACCGCGCGTGCACGATATTCTTCAGGTGCGTTGGCGCGGATGAATTCCTCGCGACGGTGGGAATTGATCACGACTGCGCTTGCGTGATCGCTGCGGGCGAAGCGGGGTGTCAGCAGCGCGCATTCGACCGCGTCGTCTTCCGTCCTTGCGTTCGCGATCTGCTCCCGCACCATCGCTTGAAAGCGCTCGGCGGCGGAAAGCCAGATCTGCTATATTAGAATACATATTCTAATATCTGGCAAGGGTATGTACGCGCCCCACCTTCTTCGCTATGCGCCGTTCGAAGATTACGACTACGCCGACTAAGTTGGCCTCGAACACCTCAGCATAGCCGGGGTGTTCTTTCTCATTATTAGAACACATATTCTATTATAAACAGGTGGGCATTTAAGAGGGACAACCCTGGCCTGAGGGTGCAGTGATTCAGCCTTGGGCGTACTCTCAATCCCCGACTCAAAGGGTAATCCCGTGCGGCAATATCTCGATCTCGTAGAGCGCATCATTCAGACTGGCGTTGCCAAGGGCGACAGAACTGGGACGGGCACTTTGTCCGTGTTCGGGCACCAGATGCGCTTCGATCTCTCCGAAGGCTTCCCGCTGGTGACGACCAAGAAGCTCGCGCTGAAAGCCATCGTGCATGAGCTGTTGTGGTTTCTGGCTGGCGACACCAACATCAAATATCTCAAAGACAATGGCGTCACGATCTGGGACGAATGGGCGGACGCGCAGGGCAATCTCGGGCCGGTATACGGCAAGCAGTGGCGTTCCTGGCCGAACCCCGACGGCGGCGCCATCGACCAGATCAAGGATCTGATCTCGGAGATCAAAACCAATCCGAATTCACGCCGCCTGATCGTGAGCGCGTGGAACCCGGCCGACGTGCCGAAGATGGCGCTCGCGCCCTGCCACTGCCTGTTTCAATTCTGGGTTGGTGACGGGAAATTGTCCTGCCAGCTTTATCAGCGCTCGGCGGATGTGTTTCTCGGCGTGCCGTTCAACATAGCGTCCTACGCGCTGCTCACGCATATGGTGGCGCAGGTGACCGGGCTGAAGCCCGGCGACTTCGTGCATTCGTTCGGGGACGCGCATCTCTACAACAATCATCGCGAGCAGGCCGAGTTGCAGCTCTCGCGTGCGCCGCGCGCGCTGCCGAAGTTGAAACTCAATCCGGCGGTGAAAGATATTTTCTCGTTCCGCTACGAAGATATCTCGTTCGAAAACTACGATCCGCATCCGGCGATCAAGGCGGCAGTCGCGGTGTAAGCATGCAGTATCGGTGGTTGGCTGCGTTTGCGGCGGTCGTTCTGTTGGCGCTTCCCGTGAGCGCGCAGAAACCCGACCCGAAAACTTTCGTCGAAAATATCTACAAGTCCTATCTCGGCAAGAACGTGCCGGGCCTCGATCTTTCGACGCGCGAATCTCTCGATTTTCATTTCACGCCGTCGCTCGCCGACCTCATCGACAAGGATGCGAAGGAAGCAGAGAAATTGCAGGAAGCGCCGTTACTCAACGGCGATCCCTTCGTCGACGCGCAGGATTGGGAAATCACCGATCCCAGCGTCGCGATTCAAGATGCCGCCAATGATCGCGCGACGGCAATTGCGACCTTCAAGAATTTCGGCAAGACGATCACCGTGCGGCTCGCACTCATGCTGACGCCGAAAGGCTGGCGCGTGGACGACGTATTCTGGAACGAAGGAAACTTGCGCGGCCTCTACAAGCCGCAGCAGTAAATTCTTGTTGTCGCATTTTCTCCGAGAACGCTTATGGCCAATATAGGCCGGTAAGAACCATCATCGTTCCAAGAAATCCGACGCCCCATACAGCAGAGCGCAGATATGGAATTCCAGCCGCGTAAAGCGGCAGATAAATTGCTCTTGCGATCACGTAGATCCACGCGCCGTAGCTCGTGAGAAAATTATGGCGGCCTGCGAGATGTGCGATCAGCACCGCGGCGGCGAAGAAAGCGAATGTTTCGAGATAATTTCTGAATGCCCGATCGAGCCGGCCAGCTACGCCGGCAAGCGGCTGTTTCGGCTCGTCGCGCGGGCCGGTATTCCAATCTACGCCACGAACTTTGGTCGAGGCATTTGCCGCCAAAAATAAATGTACGAAGCCGAGCAGAATGGCGAAGACGAGGGCGGCAAGTTCGGTTGTCATTTCAAAGACTCAACGTTGGACAGGGGGCGGCGACGCGCTTCTTGCGCGAGTCTTCTACACAAAAAAAGCGTTGGGCCGCGAGGGGGGCAACTCGCGGCCCAACTACGGAAAGCGTCGCTACAAGGATGGAGAGAATGACCCTTTGGAGGTCAGCGACGAGCTTCCGATCTCTTCACTATCCGCGGCGGGGGCCGTCATCGCGATCGCGATTGTGCCAGCGATGCATCATGCCGGAGCGGCGATGGCCGATCAGCGTCTGCAAGCGGCGCTTCTGACCTTCATCGAGCGTCGCGTAAAGCGGCTGCGCCGCATCGGCAAAACGCTTCATGTCGGCTGCGCGTTCCGCGAGGTTGTCGGCGCGCTTGCGCAGGCGATCGACGTGATCGATCGCGGGTGGTTCCTTGTTATCCTTCATCGCCTCGCGGCGCTTTTGCCATTCTTCGCGACGCGCGGCGAAGCGGTCACCCCACTTCTTGCCGAGGTCGCGAACAGTGCTTTCGACCGGACCCCAGAGCTTTTCCTGCTCAGCGGAGAGCTGGAGCCCAGCCTTTACGCCAGCTATGCGCGCGTCGAGGAAGGCGGCGCGGTCCTCGGCACTCATGGCGCGGCGCGGTCCATGCCAGCGCTTTTCACCACTGTGCTGGACGTGCTCGATCATGCGATCGAAGCGGTCCTCAAAAGATTGCTTTTTCGGCCCGTGTGCGTAGGCCGCAACGCCAATGCCAGTGCCGACGAGAGCAACAGTGGCAACTGTGCCGATAACCCATTTCTTCATAGCGCGAATTCTCCCAAGGAGATGTTCTCCGGATGAGAGAATGATGGTCGCGCTACTGCCGATCTTCAAATGAAACTTACGTAAGCCGGCAGTTACCGGCTTGTAATGTTCTGGAAGGTGGACGGGCCGGGAGTTATTCCGGCCCGATCATCTTCTCGGGACGCACGATGGCGTCGAACTCTTCGTTCGAGATGTAGCCGCCGCCAACCGCTTCTTCGCGGAGCGTCGTGCCTTTCTTGTGCGCGGTCTTCGCGATCTTCGCTGCGTTGTCGTAGCCAATCTTCGGCGCAAGCGCGGTGACCAGCATCAGCGAGCGCTCCAGCAGCGCCTTGATCTGTTCTTCGTTCGCTTCGATACCGGCGACGCAGTTGTCGGTGAACGAAACCGCGGCGTCACCGAGCAGACGCACCGACTGCAACAGCGCATAGGCCATCACCGGTTTGAACACGTTGAGTTCGAAGTGACCCTGCGAACCCGCGACCGTGACCGCGGTGTTGTTGCCGAACACCTGGCAGCAAACCATCGTGAGTGCTTCGGCCTGTGTCGGGTTCACTTTGCCCGGCATGATCGAAGAGCCTGGTTCGTTTTCAGGAAGCGAAAGTTCGCCAAGGCCCGAGCGCGGACCGGAGCCCAGAAAACGAATGTCGTTCGCAATCTTGAACAGCGCGGTGGCGCAGGCGTTCAACGTGCCGTGGGTTGCGACATAGGCGTCGTGCGCTGCCATCACTTCGAATTTATTCGGCGCGGTGACGAAGGGAAGTTTCGTCATCTCTGCGATCTTCTGCGCGACTTTCGCGTCGAAGCCTTTTTTCGCATTCAAGCCGGTACCGACCGCGGTGCCGCCCTGTGCGAGCAGCATCAGCTCGCCCAATGAATCGCGAATGCGCCTGATCGACGACTGCACCTGCGCGGCGTAGCCGGAGAATTCCTGGCCGAGCGTAAGCGGAGTTGCGTCCTGCGTGTGCGTGCGGCCAATCTTGATGATGTGTGCGAAGTCTTTGGCCTTCTTGTCGAGTGCCTTGTGCAGGTGTTCGAGCGCGGGAATAAGCCTGTGCGTAATCTCTTCGCCGGCCGCGACATGCATCACGGTGGGGAAGGAGTCGTTCGACGACTGGCTCATGTTGACGTGGTCGTTCGGATGCACGGGCTTCTTCGAGCCCATGACGCCGCCGAGCAGTTCGATCGCGCGGTTTCCGATCACCTCGTTCGCATTCATGTTCGACTGCGTGCCGGAACCGGTCTGCCAGACTACGAGCGGGAAGTGATCGTCGAGTTTGCCCGCGATTACTTCATCGGCGGCTTTGCAGATCGCATCACACAACTTTGCGTCGAGTAAACCAAGCTCTCTATTCGTCAGCGCTGCCGATTTTTTGAGCAGTCCAAAGGCGCGCACCACCGACTTCGGCATCCGCTCGCCGCCGATTTTGAAGTTCATCGTCGAGCGCTGCGTCTGTGCGCCCCAATAACGATCAGCTGCGACTTCAATTGGCCCGAAGGTGTCGGTTTCGGTGCGTGTCTTTATCATTTTTCTCTTCTCGTCTTTCAAATTTCGCTGGAGCGTATCTCATTACCGCTCTTCGCGATGCAGCGCTCGTTTCGCGCTGCGGGTGAGTTGCTCAGCATCATAGTACCGCTATGCAATACCGAACGAATTGTCACTTGCGAAGATGATTATTGTCACTAAGGTTTGTTGCTGTTGAAACAAACGGAACACAAGATTCTGTAGCGTCCGGGATTCTGTTGCGTCCGGGGATGGGACGAGGGTGCGGCCGATGGCCGAGATCGTAAATCTGCGGCGTGTGCGCAAATCAAAGCGCGCGCCGACAAGGAGAGGCCGTTGCCGCGCAAAACCGTGCGAGCTTCGGTCGCTCCGCGCAAGAGCGCAAGCTTGCCGCCACGCTCGAGGAAAAACGAAGGCGCTCTCTCAGTCTGCATTCGCGTGCAGATAGAGAAGGTCAGAAATGAAGAGTCCTGTAATAAAGCGTTCAATTGTCATTGCCGGCCATAAAACGAGTGTCAGTCTGGAAGACGGATTTTGGGACGCGCTGAAGCACATTGCTGCGGAGCGTAAAGTGACGCTCTCCGACGTCGTGCAGGAAGTCGATCAGAAGCGGAAACAGGGAAATCTCTCCTCCGCGATCCGGCTCTTTGTGCTCGATCATTACCGCACACATTATTCTGCCGGGCGGGCACGCTCTTAAATTCTGCCGGGCGGGCACGCTCTTAAATTCTGCCGGGCGAGCACGCTCTTATGTGGCGGAGAGGCTGCGGACTGCCTATTTAATGCGCGACAGGTGCGCGCGTTGAACAGCCACAATCGCTACCCTATAACCATCGCGAACACGCGAACGGGCACTTTATAAAGCCCGCGCGACCGGAGGCTTTTGAATGTCTTGGAAGAATCAGAGCGGCGGACCGTGGGGCGGAGGGCCGCGCGGACCATGGGGTTCGGGGCCACAACCGGGCCCGGGCCGTGGCGGCAATCAGCCGCCGGATCTGGAAGATCTTATCCGTCGCGGTCAGGACAGGTTAAAGAATGTCCTGCCGGGCTCGGGAGGTTTCGGTGGACGCGCCGGACTGCTCCTGCTGATCGGCGTGATCGCCGTTTGGCTCCTGTCAGGCTTCTACCGTGTTAATACGGATGAGCAGGGCATCGTGCTGCGTTTCGGCAAGTTCGTGCAGACGACACAGCCGGGCCTCAACTATCATTTGCCGTATCCGATCGAGACCGCGCTCACGCCGCGCGTAACCTTCGAAAACAAGATCGACATCGGTTTCCGCCAGCAGGAAGACTTTCGCCGCGGCACGGTGACCAGAGACGTGCAGGAAGAAAGCCTGATCCTCACGGGCGACGAGAATATCGTCGACGTCGACTTCTCCGTGTTCTGGATCATCAACAACGCCGGGTTCTATCTCTTCAATCTTCAAAATCCGGAATCGACCATCAAGGCGGTTGCCGAATCCGCGATGCGCGAAGTGGTCGGTCGTGCGCAGATCCAGCCGATCCTGACCGGCGCGCGTGCCGCGACCGAGCAGGAAGTGCTGAAGCTGATGCAAAAGATTCTCGACGGCTATCAGGCCGGCGTAACCGTCACGCGCGTGCAGATGCAGAAGGTCGATCCGCCGCAGCAGGTGATCGACGCATTCCGCGACGTGCAGGCCGCACGCGCGGACGCCGAGCGTCTCCAGAACGAAGCGCAGACCTATGCGAACCGGGTCGTACCGGAAGCGCGAGGCGAAGCAGCCCGCATTCTTCAGGCCGCGGAAGGCTATCGCGAGCGCACCGTGGTTGAAGCGCGCGGTCAGGCCGCACGCTTCCTTTCCATTCTTTCCGAATACAAACTCGCGCCGGAAGTCACCCGCCGCCGCATGTATTTGGAAACCATGGAGCGCGTGCTTGGCGGCATCGACAAGGTCATTATCGACCCGAGCAGCAAGGGCTCGAATGTCGTGCCTTACCTTCCGCTGGATCAATTGCTGCGGCAGCAGCCGCAGGGAGGAGCACGCCGATGAAAACGATTACCGGCGTCATCGCTGTTCTGATCGCGCTTGCCGCGATCGCGGTCTATTCGTCGATTTTCTTTGTCCATCAGACACAACAGGCGCTCGTGCTTCGCTTCGGCGAGCCGCGGCGCATCATCATCGAGCCGGGGCTGCAATATAAAGCGCCGCTGATCGATACCGTCGTGCTGATCGACAAGCGCATTCTCGATCTCGACAGCCCGTCGCAGGAAGTGATTGCTTCCGACCAAAAGCGTCTCGTGGTCGATGCTTTCGCGCGTTATCGCATCACCGATCCGCTCAAATTCTATCAGTCGGTCGCGACCGTCGAAGGCGCGAACTCGCGGCTCTCGCCGGTTCTCAACTCCTCGCTGCGCCGCGTGCTTGGTGAGAGCGCCTTCATCGAAGTCGTGCGCGACGACCGCGCCGACCTGATGTCGCGCATCAAGGACGGCATGAACGCCCAGGCGAAGAACAACTTTGGCATCGAAGTCGTGGACGTGCGGCTGCGCCGCGCGGACCTGCCGGATGCGAACAGCCAGGCGGTCTATCAGCGGATGCAAACGGAACGTCAGCGCGAAGCCGCTGAAATCCGCGCACAAGGCAATCAGGCGAGCCAGGCCATCCGTGCGAAAGCGGATCGTGACGTCACCGTCATCGTCGCGGAAGCGACGTCAAAGGGCGAACAGCTCCGAGGCGAGGGCGACGGTCAGCGCAACAAGATCTTCGCGGACGCTTTCGGCAAGGATGCGGATTTCTTCTCGTTCTATCGTTCGATGCAGGCCTATGAACTGGGCTTGACGAAAGAAGGGACGAGGATGCTGCTCACGCCGGATTCGGAGTTCTTCCGTTACTTCCAGAATCCAAGCGGCACGGTAGTGGCGCCCGCGCCGGCGCGCTGATTTTCGCATGGCGTTTTTCCTCGCGGCGCTCGGGCTCCTGCTCGCGATCGAGGGGCTCACGCTCGCGGCCTTTCCGGGGGCCGCGAAGCGGGCGGCTGCGGCGCTGATGGATGCGCCGGACGGCACCTTGCGGGCGATGGGTCTGATTGCAGCCATCGCCGGCGTTGCCATCGTCTGGTTCGTGCGGCGATAGTTCACGCGAATTTGCGGGATTTGCCGGAACCAATTCGCGCGCCGCTGCTTGCGTCACAGGGCGTTCGGGCGCAGTTTTGATGCTTACGGCCACGCCCGCTGATTTTTCCAGAGGAACAGGCTCTCCATGCTTGCTTCGCGCGAAACCGGTTCTCCACTTCTCGTTCGGCTAGGCGCCGCGGCAATCGCCGCGGCCTTCATTTTCGCAACTCCGCATGTCACGCGCGCGCAGACACGCCCGGATAACGTCGCGGATGTCGCGGAGCGCGTGCAGTCCGCGGTCGTGAATATCTCGACCTCGCAGAACGTGAGCCCGTCGCAGGGCGTGCCCATGCCGCAACTGCCGCCGGGCTCGCCCTTCGAGGATTTCTTCGAGGAATTTTTCAAGAACAAGAACGACGGCGACACCAAGCGGCAGCGCAAGGTTTCTTCGCTCGGCTCCGGCTTTGTGGTCGATCCATCGGGTATCGTAATCACGAACAACCACGTGATCGCTGAAGCCGACGAAATCATCGTCAATTTCACCGACGGCACGAAGTTGAAGGCCGAACTGATCGGCCGCGACGAGAAAGTCGATCTTGCCGTGCTGCGCGTGAAGCCGAAGGCGCCATTGAAGGCCGTGAACTTTGCCGACTCGGACAAGGCCCGCGTCGGCGAGTGGGTGATTGCGATCGGCAATCCCTTCGGTCTGGGCGGCTCGGTGACGGTCGGCGTTATTTCCGCGCGCAACCGGAATATCGAGTCTTCGCTCTACGACGATTTCATCCAGACCGATGCCGCGATCAACCGGGGCAATTCGGGCGGCCCGCTGTTCAATCTTCAGGGCGAAGTGATCGGCATCAATACCGCGATCTTCTCGCAGACCGGCGGTTCCATCGGCATTGGCTTTGCCATTCCGGCAAATACAGTCGCGCCGCTGATCAAGCAGTTGCGCGAGGCGGGCGAAATCCAGCGCGGCTGGATCGGCGTTTCGATTCAGCCGGTTGACGACCAGATTGCGGAAAGCCTCGGTCTGCCTGCTGCGCGCGGCGCACTGATCGCCGCGGTGGGCGACAACGGCCCTGCCATGAAAGGCGGCATGCTGGCCGGCGACGTCGTCATTCGCTTCAACGGGCAGGAGGTGCGTGAAATGCGCAACCTTCCGCGCATCGTTGCGGGTAGCGAGATTGGCAAGACCGTCGATGTCGTCGTGATCCGCAAAGGCAAGGAACAAACGCTCAAGATTCAGGTCGCCAAACTCGCCGAGCCCGAGAAGAAGCCAAGCCGCCAAACCAAGGCGGAGCCGGAACCGCAGGCAAAACAAAAGCAAACGCAGAATCGGCCACTCGGGCTCGAGCTTTCGGTGCTCAGCGAAGAATTGCGCCGGCGCTATAAGCTGAGAGAGGCGATCAAGGGGCTGGTCGTGACGGGCGTCGATCCGGGGTCCAATGCCGCCGACCAGAATGTGCAGGCCGGCGTGGTTCTGCTTGAAGTATCCGGCGAGCCGGTGACAACCGCCGCTGAACTGCGCACGCGGGTCGAAGCCCTGAAGAAAGCCGGCAAGAAGTCGGCGCTCTTGCTCCTGCTCACCCCGGGCGGCGAGCAGCGCTTTGTCGCCGTCGCAATCCCGTAAGCTTCCCGAACCTCACGACGAGTTGTTCTGCGGGGCGCGCAAGCCCGTTTGCGCGCGAAATGCTGAGCCGTTAGCATCCGCACCAATTTTCCCAGGGGCGGTCCTTTGCGTACATCTGAAATGCCATTCGCGCTTCGGCCCGGAACCATGATCACGGGCTACGAAGTCGTGCGCGCGATCGGGGCAGGCGGCTTCGGCATTACCTATGAAGGCTTCAATCCGATTACCGAACGGCGCGTCGCGATCAAGGAGTTTTTCCCGCGCGGGATCGCATCGCGCGACGACGCGACACGAATCGCCTATTCGAGGCAGGAGGATGAGGTCGTGTCCTGGGCGCTGAAACGCTTTGCAGAATCCGCCAATCGTCTTGCCAAGCTGAAGCATCCCCACATCATCGAAGTGCTGAACTACGTCTCCGACAACGGCACCGGGTATATGGTAATGGAGCATGTCGAGGGGCAGACGCTGGAAGACTGGCTGAAGGCACGGACATCGCCGCCGGTGCTGGCTGAGCTGGGACCGATCTTCGACCCTATTTTCGAGGCGCTCGAATATGTCCACGCCAATGGACTGATCCACCGCGACATCGCGCCGGACAACATCATGATCCGTGCCGACGGTCGCCCAGTGCTGATCGATTTCGGTGCACTCAAGCTGATTGCGAACCAGACGCTCGCGCAGGGCCCGTCCCCGAAAAGCTTCGGTGTCCTGAAGGCGAATTACTCGCCGCCGGAGCAGGGCGACGACAGCGCCAGTGTCGATCCGCGCATGGACATCTATTCGCTCGCCGCCACGATCTATCGCACGCTTGCAGGCAAGCCGCCGGTCGATGCCGACAAGCGCAAAACCGATACCGCGCTCAAGGGCGAGGATTCCTATATTCCGCTTGCGCAGGCGGCGCAGGTGCCGGTGCCAACTGAGTTCTCAACAACGATCGATGCGGCGTTGTCGCTGCGGCCGCGTGAACGGCCGGCAACGATCGCCGAGTTCCGAGAGAAGCTCGCGGTCCGTCCGAGCGAGGAAAACCAAGACAAGAGCGAGCCCGCAACAAGAGTGATCACGCCGGGTGCCCCCGCGGACATGACAGCGCCGCTATCGCAGGTGCCGTCGCCGGTATCGGCCTATCAAGAACCTTCGCCTCCGCCCTATCAGCCGCAATCGAGCTCCGCCGGTTCCGGGCAGCCTTACACGCCACCGGGAAACGCTGCGCCTACGGTCGTGCGCAAGGGTATTTCCATCGCGAATATCGCAGCGGTGGCTTTCATTTTCGTCGGCGGTGCCGCGGTGCTGCTGCACCGGCCGCTTGTGAATTTCTTCGAAGGCATGACCGGCATGCGGATCACGCAAAATGATCCGCGCCCGCAGCAGCCGCAGAAACAAACACAGAAACAGCAACAACAGCCGCAGAAACAGGCTCAGCCATCGTCGCAAGATGCGAACGAGCTTTTCAACCGCGCCAACGAATTGCGGCGCAAGGGAAACTATCGCGCGGCCATCGAGGAATACAGCGACGCGATTCGTCTCGAGCCGAAATTCATGAACGCCTACACGAACCGCGGTCTTGCCTATTACAATCTGGGTGACCGCGACCGGGCGTTCGAGGACTATTCGTCCGCGATCAAGATCGATCCGAATGCGAAAGATGCGGCCATCCCCTATCTCAATCGTGCGATTGTCTGGCGCACGCGGGGTAACGCCGAGCAGGCGCTCGCCGACATCGACAATTCGCTGCGGCTCGACCCGAAGTACTCCCTCGCGCTCAACCTGAAAGGGTTGCTGTTCTCAGACCGCCGCGATTACGACCGCGCCATCGCACACTTCAACGACGCGATCGCGATCGATCCGAAATTCGTCTTGGCATATTCGAATCGCGGCTCGGCTTATGCCGCGAGCCGCAATCCGCGACGCGCGCTCGATGATTTTACCTCTGCGCTCCGGTTGGACCCGACGCACCTGAACTCCCTGATAGGCCGCGGTAGCGCCTATGAAGATCTCAACGATCACAGCCGGGCACTGAAGGATTACACCGACGCGCTCGGTCATGACCGTGACAACGTCAATGCGCTGCTCGGGCGTGGCCGCGTGAATCTGGCGCGCAGGGATTTCGTTGCCGCCTATTCCGATTTCTCGGATGTGGTACGGATCGACCCGAAGCGCGCGACTGCGCGCGAAGGCCGCGGTCTTGCGCACGAAGGCCTTGGCCGCCGCGACGATGCGATCCGTGAATTTCGCGAAGCGTTGCGGCTCGATTCAAATCTCTCTCGTAGCCGCGACGCGCTTCAGCGATTAGGTGTTCAGCCTTGAGTGATCCGCAATTCAGCGATTAGGTGTTCAGCCTTGAGTGATCCGCAATATCCCTTCGCGCTGCCGATTGGCACGCAGATATCCGGCTACGAGATCGTGCGCGTGCTTGGCGTCGGTGGTTTCGGCATCACGTACGAGGGCTTCAATCCGGTCACGCGGCGGCGCGCGGCGATCAAGGAGTTCTTCCCGCGCGGCATCGCTTCCCGCGAAAACGCAACCCAGGTTGTGTTCTCCGGCGAAGATACGGATGTCGTCTCCTGGGCACTGGAGCGCTTCCGCCGCTCCACCACCGAGCTTTGCGATTTCACGCATCCGAATATCGTTACCGTACTGAACTACGTACCGGCCAACGAGACCGGCTACATGTTCATGGAGCAGGTGGACGGTGAAACACTGGAGCAGTGGCTCCAGAGAAAAGATGCGGCCGTCGCCTTCGAAGACGTGCGCGCCGTGCTCGACCCGATCTGTGAAGCGCTAGAATACGTGCACGCAAGAAAGTTCATCCATCGCGACATCGCGCCCGACAACATCATGATCCGCAAAGATGGGCGGCCGATGCTGATCGACTTCGGCGCCATCAAGATCATTGCGCAGCAAGCGCAGACCCGCGCTGCTACGGGCAGAAGCTACGGTGTCGCGAAGCAGCATTATTCTCCGCCGGAACAACTGGACGACGAGGCCGAGCTGGATCCGCGCGCCGATGTCTATGCGCTCGGCGCGGTGCTCTATCGCGCGGTGAGTGGCGCCCCGCCGGTGGATTCTGACAAGCGCAAGAGCGATCTCGTGCTGAAAGGCGCCGATCCTTACCTCTCGGCCGCACAGACCGCGCGCATTCCGCTTCCGCATAGCGTGGTCGATATCATCGACCGCTCGCTGTCGCTAAAGCCCGCCGAGCGCCCCTCGAGCATTGCGGAATTTCGTGCAGCCTTGAAAGACGATGGCGGTAATGCCGCCGTGGTCGCGCCGACACGTGCGACAAAGGTTCAACCGATGCCGACGCCGGGATTTTCCAACCCCGGCGCGAAGGTGGCGGCACCGACACCGGCAGCCGCTGCGCCGGTGCGCAATGCGCCACCGCGCCGTGGGCCGTCCGAAATGTCGCCGCGTTCCAATCGCTCGTGGATCGGCGTCGCCGCGATTGCCACTGTTGCTCTAATTATTATCGGCGTGCTGGTCGCTTCGTTTACCTCGCAGTCGCCGCTGCCGGTCGCGAAAAAGACAGAGCCCCAAAAGCAGCAGCAGAAGCAGACAACGCAACCGGCCGCGACCGCGCTTGCCGCGGTTCAGCGCGCCGAGAAGCTCCCGAGCGACGGTAATCACAGGGATGCGGTGGCGTCCTATAGCGAGGCGCTGCGGCTCGCCGGCAACGACAATGCGTTGCGCGCATCGGCCCTGAAGGGGCGTGCAGCGAGCAACGGAGAATTGAATCAGTACGCAGAGCAGGTCGCGGATCTGACGGAAGCCATTCGTCTCGAGCCTAACGATCCGGACAACTACGCGCAGCGTAGCCACGGCTACTATTTCATGAAGGAGTACGATCGCGCGATTTCGGATCAGACGCGCGCGATCCAGATGAACTCGCGCAGCGCCTATTTCTATTCGCTGCGTGGCCGAACCAATCTTGCAAAGAAGGATTACATCGCCGCAGTCGCGGACTATTCGGATGCGATCCGGCTCTCGCCGCAGACCGGACTTTATTACGCAGGGCGTGGTGCCGCGCACGGCTACCGCAACGACTTCCCCGCGCATTGAACGACTATGCCGAGGCGATCAAGTTAGTTCCGAACCAGGCGAATTACCTGCGCGAGCGCGCGGATATTTATGTCGGCCGCGCCGACAGCGTTGCCGCGACGCGCACCGACGATCTCAATCGCGCCAAAGCCGATCTCGATAGCGTTATTCGCGGCAATAGTGTCATGGCAGCCGATTACGAGAAACGAGGACTGATTTTGGAGAAGCTCGGCAATCGTGCTGCCGCGCTTGCCGATTTCCGCGATGCGATTAAACGAGACGCAAACCGGCCGCTTAGCAGGCAGGCTATCCAGCGGCTTGGCGGCTAGGCTTTGTAGCCGCCGCAATACAGGACCGCGGTCAAATCAGCATGGTCGATCCGCGCTTGTGCCGCGGCGGCGACCGCGGGCTTGGCGTGAATTGCAACACCGAGACCGGCAGCGGTGATCATGTCGAGATCGTTCGCGCCGTCGCCGATGGCGATGGTTTCTTCCGGGTGGATATTCAGTTTTTTAGTCAGTTCCTGGAGCGTGGATAGCTTCGCGGCACGGCCAAGGATCGGCTCAGCCACTTTGCCGGATAGTTTGCCGTTTTCGACGAGCAATTCGTTGGCGCGGTTCTCGTCGAAGCCGAGCTTTTGCGCGATGACATTTGTAAACAAAGTGAAGCCGCCGGAGACGAGGCAGGTGTAGATGCTGTTCGCCTTCAGCACCTTGATCAGTTCCTTGCCGCCGGCTGCGAGCGTGATTTTCTTCTCGATGGTCTCATCGACCACTGAAAGTGGCAGGCCTTTGAGCAAAGCTACGCGCTCACGCAGCGCTGGCTCGAAGGGAAGCTCGCCCCGCATCGCGCGCTCCGTAATCGCCGCGACATGCGCTTTCAGTCCTGCAAAGTCCGCAAGCTCGTCGATGCACTCCTGGTCGATCATGGTGGAATCCATGTCGGCCACGAAGAGCTTTTTCTGGCGATATTTCGTTTCCTGCACCACGACGTCGATCGGGGCGGGCGCGAGCGCGGCGCGGACAAGATCGCTTAATTCGCGCTCTTGGGCGTCGGGTCCCGGCGCAAAGAATATGTCGGCGGCAATTCCGGGGTTAAGCACGCTTTCCGAGATCGCGTTCGGAAGCAGCGCGCGCGCTTTTGCGATCGCGGTCGCATCGACCGCGGGTCGCTTCGGGTTGCTAACGAGGGTAGCGACGTGAGACATGAGCGCCATGACGGTGAAAAGCGCGGTGCTTATTGCAGGGCCGACGGCGAGCGGCAAGTCCGCCCTCGCGCTGGAGGTTGCCGCGCGCACGAATGGCGTCGTGATCAACGCCGATTCCATGCAGGTCTATCGCGATCTGCGTGTCATCACCGCGCGTCCGACCGATGCAGAAATGAACCGCGCGCCGCACCGGCTTTATGGGCATATCGGCGCAGAGGAGGTTTACTCCGCCGGCCGCTGGCTACGCGAAGCCGAAGCGGAAATTGCTTCGGCGCGTTCGAACGGAAAGTTAGCCGTCGTAATCGGTGGCACTGGGCTTTACTTCAGCGTGCTCTTGCAGGGACTCTCGGCGGTTCCGGAGGTTCCCTCCGAAGTGCGGCAGCAAGTCCGCGATCTCGGCGACAAGACAGATAATGAAGCGCTGCATGCGATGCTCGCCGCGCGTGATCCGCGCACTGCATCGGCGCTTCGCGTCTCCGACCGGCAGCGTGTTCTGCGTGCGCTCGAAGTGGTCGAAGCGACAGGCAGGGGGCTTGCGGAATGGCGTGAGGAGCCCGGCGTGCCGGTGCTGAACGCCGGCGACTATCAGGCGATATTTCTGGAAACGGAGCGCGAAGCGCTCGGTCGGCGCATCGACGCGCGCTTCGATAGCATGCTTGCGCAAGGTGCGCTTGATGAAGTGAAGGCGCTTCAAGCGCGCCAGCTAGACCCGCGCATGCCCGCGCTGAAGGCGCATGGCGTGCCGGCTTTGATCCGGTACATGAATGGCGGGATGACGCGGGAGGAAGCTGCGGCAGAGGGCAAGCGCGACACGCGGCAATATTCGAAGCGGCAGGAGACGTGGTTTCGCAACCAGCTTCCAGAGTTTCGATGGGTAAAGCCGGAAGACGCGCTGACGTCACTCGGCCGCGCGTAATTTCTCCCGCGCGCTTTGCTTCGGCCAGAGCCATTGCGCGGCGAGTGTCGCGACCACGATCCCGCTCGTGACGAAGAACACGATCCACGCAGGACGAACGGCATCTGGAAACATCAGGTTGGCTTGCAGCACGCGCTGCCAGTTCACACCAGTGAGCGTGCCGTACCACAGCGCTTCGGCTGCGATCGTGAAGAACACCGAAGCGATTACGAGCCCAATCAGGTGCCGCAGCCGCATGTCATGCACGCGCTTCTGTACGACGCGATAAAGCAGCAACCCAGGCGAGCAGTCCTGCCATCCAGGTCGGCTCGTAGATGTTGAGCTTTTTCTGCATCATGAAGTGAATGACCGCGAGAATGGCGATCGCATAACTCAGCCGATGCAGTTTCGCCCAGCGTGCCCCGCCGATCCGGCGAACCGAAGCGTCGGTCGAAGTCAGGCCCAGCGCCGTCATCATCAGGAGCGCGACGAAGCCGATCGTGAGGTACAGCCTGAGCACGATCTCGCGTGCGACCGTGCCGAGCGCGAAGTTTTGGTCGATCACATAGAGCAGGAAATGTGCGAGCGCGTAGAAGAACGCCGCGACGCCCAGCGTGCGGCGCATATGGATCATCTTCGGCGCATTAAAGAGCCGCCGCGCAGGACTGATACAGAGCGATAGAAACAGAAGCCGCACCGACCAGTCGCCGGTCTGGTGCGTAAGCTCGACCAGCGGCTGCGCGCCGAGATCGCGGTTGATCGCGAGCCCGAGCAGATAAAGCGCAGGCAGGCAGGCGCCGGTAAATGCGATCAGCTTGTGCGGGGAGAGGGTCCCGTTTTTTTCGCGCAGAAAAGGCAAATCTCGAGGCTCCGTTTGGAGCCAAGCTAGGCTGGTGGCGAGCCGTCTGAAACCGGGGATGAGCCACAATCCCGTGAGAACTGGTGCCGACAAAACCGGCTTGCAGGCTGGATAAGGCAGGCGCATAAACGCTTGACGGCGTTGGCGAGGGCCATTAGGGTCCGCGCAACTTTTGAACGGTATAGAAGACCCATGAGCAAGATTATTCTCGTAGTAGGAGGGCGCACCCCCCGCACGGCTTGAACAAGCCGGGCAAGGTGAGGTGGTGCGCAAAGGGGTCTTTCGGGGCCCCTTTTCGATTCTTGGCATCGAGAAATACTGGACGAGAGCAACCGAAACAAAGACGAACTGGTGGAGCGGACGATGAGCAACGAGATGACTGGCGCGGAAATGGTGGTGAAGGCGCTCGCGGAGCAGGGCGTGAAGCACCTGTTCGGATATCCGGGTGGTGCGGTCCTTCCGATTTACGACGCGCTGTTTCAGCAGAAGGAATTGCAGCACATCCTCGTCCGCCACGAGCAGGGCGCGGTGCATGCAGCCGAAGGCTATGCCCGCTCATCCGGCAAGGTCGGCGCGGTGCTCGTCACCTCCGGCCCCGGTGCGACCAATGCAGTCACTGGCCTCGTCGACGCGCTGATGGATTCGATCCCGATCGTCGTGATCACCGGGCAGGTGCCGACGCATCTGATCGGCAATGACGCCTTCCAGGAATGCGACACGGTCGGCATCACGCGCCCCTGCACGAAACACAATTATCTCGTCAAGGACGTGAACGATCTGTCGCGCATCCTGCACGAGGCGTTCTACATCGCGGGCTCAGGCCGCCCCGGTCCGGTCGTGGTCGACATCCCGAAGGACATTCAATTCGCGAAGGGCAAATACACCAGCGCGAAGAATGTCCAGCACAAGTCCTACAAGCCGAAACTCAAGGGCGACATGGCGAAGATCCAGGCCGCTGTCGAGTTGATGAAGAACGCGAAGCGCCCGGTGTTCTACACCGGCGGCGGCATCATCAATTCGGGCAACGAGGCTTCGGTACTCTTGCGCGAGCTGGCGAAGCTCACCGGCTATCCGATCACGTCGACGCTGATGGGGCTCGGCGCCTATCCGGCGGCCGATCCGCAGTGGCTCGGCATGCTCGGTATGCACGGCACTTACGAAGCGAACTGGGCGATGCATGATTGCGACGTCATGATCTGCATCGGCGCGCGCTTCGACGACCGCATCACTGGCCGTTTAGACGCCTTCGCGCCGCATTCGAAAAAGATCCATGTCGATATCGACGCATCCTCGATCAACAAGAACGTGAAGGTCGATATTCCGATCATTGGCGATTGCGCGCATGTGCTGGAAGACATGGTGCGGCTGTGGCGCACGTCCTCCGCGCAGCCGGACAAGAAGGCGCTTGCCGACTGGTGGACGCAGATCAACAAGTGGCGCGCGCGCAAATCGCTCAACTACACGAAATCGAGCGATGTGATTAAGCCGCAATACGCAGTCGAGCGCCTTTATGAGCTGACCAAGGATCGCGACACCTACATCACCACCGAAGTGGGCCAGCATCAGATGTGGGCCGCGCAGCATCTGCATTTCCAGGAGCCGCGCCGCTGGATGACTTCCGGCGGTCTCGGCACCATGGGTTATGGCCTTCCGGCAGCGGTCGGCGTGCAGCTCGCGCATCCGAAGTCGCTTGTCATCGACGTCGCTGGCGAGGCGTCGGTGCTGATGACGATGCAGGAAATCTCGACGGCGGTGCAGTTCAACCTGCCGGTCAAGGTATTCATCCTGAACAACGAGTACATGGGCATGGTCAGGCAGTGGCAGGAACTGCTGCATGGCGGTCGCTACTCGGAATCCTACTCAGAGGCACTGCCCGATTTCGTGAAATTGGCCGAGGCTTATCATGCGGTCGGCATCCGCTGCTCGAAGCCCGGCGAACTCGACGACGCGATCAAGGAGATGATCAACGTCGACAAGCCGGTGATCTTCGATTGTCTCGTCGATAAGGCCGAGAACTGCTTCCCGATGATCCCGTCGGGCCGCGCGCATAACGAAATGATCCTGGGTGACGCCGCCGAAAGCATCGGCGAAGCGGTCACCGAAGAAGGAAAGATGTTGGTGTAATGAATATGGCAGTCATCCCGACCACCACCCATTATCCGTCACCGCAAACCGACGAGCGCGAGCAGCGGCGCACGCTCTCTGTCCTCGTCGATAACGAGCCGGGCGTGCTTGCACGCGTCATCGGCCTGTTTTCGGGCCGCGGCTATAACATCGACTCGCTCACGGTGTCCGAGACCGAGCACGAGAAGCATCTGTCGCGGATCACGGTCGCGACCACCGGCAAGCCGATGGTGATCGAGCAGATCAAGCATCAGCTAGAGCGGCTCGTCCCCGTGCATCGCGTCGTCGATCTTACCGAAAGCGGGCGCGCGCTCGAGCGAGAGCTTGCGCTGGTCAAGGTCGCGGGCAAGGGCGAAGCGCGCGTCGAAGCGCTGCGGCTTGCCGATGCATTCCGTGCGTGCGTGATCGACGCCACCACCGAGAGCTTCATTTTCGAATTGACCGGCAAGAGCGACAAAATCGATCAGTTTCTGATTTTGATGGAGCCGCTCGGTCTGATCGAGTGCTCGCGCACCGGTATTGCCGCGATCGCGCGTGGTCCGGAGGGGATGTAAGAGCGCAACGCTCCGTGCGCGATATCGCAATCTGCGGCTGTGGGCCGGCCGGGCTTTCCGCGGCCCTGTTCCTGCATCGCGCTGGTCATCGCGTTACGTTGTTCGAACGCTTCAGCGAGCCAAAGCCGCTCGGCTCGGGCTTGATGCTGCAGATGACGGGCTTGCACGTGCTCGAGCGTTTGGGCTTGCGTGAAGCGATTCATGCGCGCGGGCATCGTGTCGATCGCTTCGTCGGGCGCGTGGTGCCGTCCGGCCGTCTAGTTCTCGATGTCAGATACAACGTGCTTCGCGGCGATCAATATGCGCTGGCGGTACATCGTGGTGCGCTGTTCGAGGTGCTCTTCAACGAAGTACGGCGTGCGGGTATTGCGCTCGAAGCCAATTTTGAATTGCAGACGATCGATATGATCTCCGGCGGCCGCGGCGCTCTTGTCGACAGCAAAGGTAGACGCGTGGGATCGTTCGATCTCGTCGTCGATGCGCTCGGCTCGCGCTCACCGACGCTGCCGCAGTTCTACCGGCTGCGCACTGAGTCACTCGACTACGGCGCGCTTTGGGCGACTTTGCCGATGCCGCCAGCCCGGTTTCAACCGAACACGCTTGAGCAACGCTACCAGCGCGCGAGTGTCATGATCGGGGTCTTGCCGGTCGGACGCCATGGCGGCGTTTCGGAAGATCAGGTCACGTTCTTCTGGAGTTTGCGCGGCCGGGATTTCGAGGCGTGGCGGCAGGCAGGGCTTGATGCCTGGAAAGATCGTGTGCGGTCGTTGTGGCCAGAGACGGACGTGCTGCTAAATGGGATTTCCAGCGCAGAGCAGCTCGTGTTCGCGCGATATTCGCATCACACGTTGCGGCAGCCGTATTTCGGCAATGTCGCAACCATTGGAGACGCCGCGCACTCGACCAGTCCACAACTTGGGCAGGGCGCCAACATGGCGATGCTTGATGCGGCGGCACTTGCCGATGCGCTTACGGAACATGCGGACA
Organism: Hyphomicrobiales bacterium; assembly: GCA_016713235.1. Lineage (GTDB taxonomy): Bacteria > Pseudomonadota > Alphaproteobacteria > Rhizobiales > Xanthobacteraceae. The sequence continues at coordinate 139,143 of JADJPN010000002.1, forward strand.
TGTCACATGCACTCGCGGGATATGCGAAAAAGCGCCGTCTGCATATCCGACTATATCAGGCGCTTAGCGCTGCGTTCACGCCGTTCTACCAATCCAATAGCCGTGCGCTTCCGTTCGTTCGAGATATTCTGGTTGCGCCGACCATGCGGATGCCATTTGTTTCGCGTTTGCTCGCATCCATGGTCGTCGGATCGTGGGGATTGCGGATGGATCGAAACGGTGCGCCGCGCGTTTAGTGCTTCGGCTGAAGTTACATCCAAGGGCGCATCATGGAATTCGGCGCGGACTTCTGGACATTCGTGGCGATCGGAATCTTTGCACAGCTGGTAGACGGCGCATTGGGCATGGCGTTTGGCGTGATCGGTTCGTCAGTCTTGATGGCAACTGGCGTTGCGCCGGCACAGGCGAGCGCGATGATCCATATCGCGGAGATATTCACGACCGCCGCATCCGGCGCCTCGCACATGGCGGCGCAGAACGTTTCCTGGAGCATCGTGAAACGCATCGCCATTCCCGGTGTGATCGGCGGCATTGCCGGCGCGACGGTGCTCTCGAACGTAGACGGGAAAGCCATCGCGCCATTCGTGAACGGCTATCTGCTTCTGATCGGCATTTTGATTTTGGTCCGGTCTTTTCGGGCGTTCGCGGAAATCGAAGCGAGCAGGCGGGGCATGCCTATCATCGGCTTTACGGGAGGCACATTGGACGCCATAGGTGGCGGCGGCTGGGGGCCCGTGGTGACCTCGACTTTAATCGGCACCGGCCATGTGCCGCGCTATGTCATCGGGTCCGTCAGCCTTACCGAGTTTTTCGTGACGGTTGCGACGTCGGCGACCTTCATCGTCACCATCGGAATTGCCGATCTGTCGCCGGTCGTACCGCTCATTCTGGGCGGCCTGATTGCCGCGCCGTTCGCGGGATTGATCGCGCGGGTGGCGCCGACGCGCATCCTGATGGCCGTGGTCGGGCTCCTGGTCATAGGCCTCGCGCTGCGGTCATTGCTGCGCTATTTCGGCATGCTTTAGCGGGGGTTGCGGGGTATCGCCGGTACATTTAGTTGAAGCATGGCCCGGTCCGAAAACCGGGTTCCACTTTTCGGGGCCATGCTTTAGAACCCCGGCGGAAATCATCATCGAGCGGAAAAAGCCGCGCGCCTTACGGGGGTTAGAAGACCATGCGTGTTTATTACGATCGCGACGCCGACCTGAATCTGATCAAGGGCAAGAAGGTCGCTGTTGTCGGCTATGGCAGCCAGGGGCACGCGCATGTGCTGAACCTGCGCGATAGCGGCGTGAAGGAAGTCGCGGTCGCGCTGCGCAAGGGTTCGCAAGGCGTCAAGAAAGCCGAAGGCGAAAAACTCAAGGTGATGGAAGTCGCGGAAGCCGCGAAGTGGGCCGACGTGATCATGATGCTGACGCCCGACGAATTGCAGGGCGACATCTATCGCGATCACCTGCATGCCAACATGAAGGAAGGCGCGGCGCTCCTCTTCGCGCACGGCCTCAACGTTCATTTCAATCTGATCGAGCCGCGCCCGGACATTGACGTGCTCATGATCGCGCCGAAGGGCCCGGGCCACACCGTGCGCTCCGAATATCTGCGTGGCGGCGGCGTGCCGTGCCTGATCGCGATTCACAAAGACGCGTCCGGTAACGCGCACGATCTCGGCCTCTCGTATGCGTCGGCGATCGGCGGCGGGCGCGCCGGCATCATCGAGACGACCTTCAAGGAAGAATGCGAAACCGATCTGTTCGGCGAACAGGTCGTGCTGTGCGGCGGTCTCGTCGAACTCATCCGCGCCGGTTACGAAACGCTGGTCGAAGCCGGCTACGCGCCGGAGATGGCCTATTTCGAGTGCCTGCACGAAGTGAAGCTGATCGTCGACCTGATCTTCGAAGGCGGCATCGCGAACATGAACTACTCGATCTCGAACACCGCGGAGTACGGCGAATACGTCACCGGCCCGCGCATCATCACCGCCGAAACCAAGGCCGAGATGAAGCGCGTGCTCAACGACATTCAGACCGGCAAGTTCACGCGCGACTGGATGCTCGAGAACAAGGTCAACCAGGCTTCGTTCAAGGCAACCCGCGCCAGACTCGCGCAGCATCCGATCGAGGAGGTTGGCGCCAAGCTCCGCGATATGATGCCCTGGATCAAGGCGAAGGCGCTCGTGGACAAGAGCAAGAACTAAAGATCAAAATCGCCGGGCACCGCCCGGCGGTTTCATTTTAAGGGAGCTGGCGCATGAAAAGTGTTGTCGTCACAGGCGCTTCGACCGGCATTGGCGAAACCACCGCGAAGTATCTCGCGGCGCAGGGCTTCAAGGTTTATGGCAGCGTGCGCAAGTCCGAGGACGGCGCGCGGTTGCGCCAAGAGATCGGCGAGAATTTCGAACCGCTGATCTTCGATGTGACCGACGAAGCTGCGATCAAGGTCGCGGCTGCGAAAGTGCGCGCGGAGCTGAACGGCCAAACGCTCGCGGGTCTCGTGAACAATGCGGGCATTGCGGTGTCCGGTCCATTTCTCGAAACATCGCTCGACAAATGGCGCAAGCAGTTCGAGGCGAACGTGATCGGGCTCGTCGCGGTAACACAGGCTTTCGCACCACTCCTGGGCGCTGATCTTTCGCTCAAGGGCGAGCCTGGTCGGATCGTCATGATCTCTTCGGTTGCGGGAAAACGCGGCAATCCGTTTGCCGGACCGTATTCGGCATCGAAACATGCCGTCGAAGGGCTTTCGGAGTCTCTTCGCCGCGAGATGCTGCTGTTCGGTATCGACGTCATCGTGATCGGCCCGGGCCCCGTCAAAACGCCGATCTGGGGGAAGGGCGCAGCGCCGGATTTTTCGAAGATGGATGGCTCGGCCTATCGCAAGCCGATCGAAGCCGCGTATCACTTCATGCAGGAACTCGGTAAAAATGGGCTACCGCCGGAGGATGTAGCGAAGCTCATCCACCACGCACTGACAGGATCGAGCGTGAAGACGCGCTACACGATTACGCCAGGCAAGTTCATGCGCGCCATCATCAACGCGCTGCCCGTGCGGATGTCGGATCGCATCATCGCAAAGCGCCTGAAGATCGAGCGGTTGCGGCCTTTAATATCCTTATGGCGAGCCAAGCCCGCGCATGAGGCGAAACTAATTAGCCCGCCGCGAAACATGCGCCGCGACGCATAACCAGCGGTCGCTTTGTTTCTGCCAGATGTCGGTGTAGCGCCCGCGGCCGTTCGCGCCGCTATCGGCTGTGAAGGCGGTTGCTGCGTGAATGATCGCGGTGTCGCCGAGAATGCGGATCAGCACATCCCTCTCGGCAATTTTGGAAACGCCGGTGCCTTTTGCAATCTGCGCGAGGAAAGCTGCGCGGTCCGCGAGCGAGCCGTCGGAGGCGGTGTTCATGAAGTCGGTCGAAAGATGAGCGTCGAACCACGCGACGGCCTTATCCTGAACCGATCTCACATACTCGTGGTTTAGTTTCTCGAGGGCGGCGCGATCCTTCTCATGCGTCATCTTCCAGTCCTTTGCTATCCACAAGCCGTTTAACCATAGGGCCCGGTAGCGTACCGGCGAAACCGGCTTCCGTTCTCGACAACAGAGGTCGAGAATGTCAAATTCGTTGGGAAGCCTACGATCTGGCAAGAACAACAACGAAGCTTTGCAGGGGAATGTTTCATGCAGAATGTCGCGATGAAAATCGGCGGGCGCGATGCCGGTTCCGCGGACGGCCGTACCTACGACAAGAAAAATCCATTTACGGGTGAAGTCGTCGCACGCGTGCCGGATGCCGGCCCGCTCGATGCAGTTGCCGCTGTGGGTGCTGCCGCCGCCGCCTTTAAGGAATGGTCGAAGACGCCGCTCTCCAAGCGCCGCGAAATTCTCTGGAAGGCCGCAGACCTTCTCGCCGCGCGTGCGCCGGAAGTAGCGAAGACCATGACCGCGGAAACCGGCAGCACCTTCGGCTGGGGCATGTTCAATGCTCTCTTCGCGGCTTCCATTCTGCGCGAAGCGGCAAGCTCGGTTTCGCAGATCACCGGCGAAGTCATCCCGTCCGATCATCCGGGCAAGATCGCGATGGCCGTGCGCCAGCCGGTCGGTGTCGTGCTCGGCATTGCGCCGTGGAATGCGCCGATGATCCTCGGCGTACGTTCGGTCGCAATGCCGCTCGCCTGCGGCAACGCGGTCGTGATGAAGGCGTCCGAAGAAACGCCGGGCACGCATCGCATCATCGGTGAAGTGCTTGAGGCCGCCGGTTTGCCAGCGGGCGCGATCAATATTCTTACTACTTCGCGCGAAGGCGCGGGTGCCGCGGTCGATGCGATGATTGCGGACCCCCGCGTGAAGCGCATCAATTTCACGGGCTCGACCCATGTCGGCAAGATCATCGCGCAGAGCGCTGCGCGGTTCCTCAAGCCCGTGTTGCTCGAACTTGGCGGTAAGGCGCCGCAAGTCGTGCTCGACGACGCCAATCTCGATGACGCGGCAGCGGCGGCAAACTTCGGCGCCTTCATGCATCAAGGGCAGATCTGCATGTCGACCGAGCGGCTGATCGTGCAGAAGCCGGTGATGGACGAATTCAGCCGTAAGCTGGTCGCAAAGGCTGAAGGCCTGAAGGTAGGCGATCCGGCCAATCCGGAAACGCAGATCGGATGCCTTGTATCCGAGCGCTCGGTGAAGCGCGTGCACGATCTCGTGAAAGACGCGATCGACCGCGGTGCGCGTGTGCTGACCGGCGGCACGCCGAACGGCATGCTGTTCCCGCCGACGGTGATCGATCGGGTCACGCCGGAAATGCGCATCTATCGCGAAGAATCGTTCGGTCCCGTTGTCACCGTGGTGCCGGCAACCGACGACGAAGAAGCGATCCGGCTCGCGAACGATACCGAGTTTGGGCTTTCCTCTTCGGTATTCTCCGGCAGCGTGGACCGCGCTTACGCGGTCGCCTCGCGCATCGAAAGCGGTATCTGCCATATCAACTCGGCGACGGTTTCGGACGAGCCGCAGATGCCGTTCGGCGGCGTGAAAGATTCCGGCTACGGACGCTTCGGCGGCCGCGCGGGCATCAACGAGTTCACCGAGCTGCGCTGGATGACCATTCAAACGGGTCATGCGCATTATCCGATTTAATTTCGTCGAAATGAAATAAGAACGGGCGGAGAATTCTCCGCCCGTCTTTTTTATTACTGCGCGTAAGGCGAGATCGTCTTCAGAGGCCCCATCCCGGCGCGAGCAGGATGAAAGCCCAGACGATCGCGGATGAAACATTCGCGAGTTGAAATTTCCAGTGCGGCACGGCGAAGATGCCGGCGGCTAGCGGAACGAACGCGCGCAACGGACCGGAGAAGCGGCCGATGAAAACGCCAAACGCACCCCATTTCTGCGTAAACACGTCGGCGTTCTTCGTAAATTCAGGGTAGTTGGAGAGCGGCCAGCGGTGGTGCGCGGTGTCCTTAAAGTAGTAGCCCACCACGTAAGAGAGCCAGTCGCCGAGGATCGCGCCGATCACCGCGCCCCACCACACCGGCCAGAAATCGAGGCCCGCGCTTCCGATCAACCCGCCGATCCCGACCAGCATCACGGTCGCCGGCACGAAGAAGGAGACGACCGCAAGCGACTCCGCGAAGCACAGTAGCGCGACGATGAACGGCGCCCAGCCCTGATTGGCCTTTACGAAGGCGATCACGTCCGCTGCGATGGATTCGAAGTAGTGCATTGCGTTTGTCCCGCTTCCTTTTCCACGTCTGTTTCACATAATAGCGGGGTAATGGAAATCCTACACGCGCTCCTGTCCAATCGGAGCTATGGTTGATCGTAATGAATCTCCTCTCCATCCAGTCCCATGTCGCCTATGGCCACGTCGGCAACGCTGCGGCGACGTTTCCCTTGCAGCGTCTGGGCGCGGAAGTGTGGCCGGTCCACACCGTGCAGTTCTCGAACCACACCGGTTATGGCGCTTGGCGGGGGCAAGTGTTTGGCGCGGACCTTATTCGCGACGTCATGGCCGGCATCGAGGAGCGCGGCGTATTGCCAAAATGCGACGGCGTGCTGTCGGGCTATATGGGCGACGCGGCGATCGGTGAGGCGATCCTCGGTGCTGCTGCCAAGGTGAAAGCCGCGAATGCAAACGCGCAGTATTGCTGCGATCCCGTGATCGGGGATGTCGGACGCGGCGTGTTCGTGCGGCCTGGCATTCCGGAATTCATGCGCGGCAAGGCCGTGCCGGAAGCCGATGTCATTACGCCGAACCAGTTCGAGCTCGACTATCTATCCGGATTAAAAATAACCGCGCTTTCGGATGCCTTGAAGGCGGTGAAGCGGCTGCACAACGTGGGGCCAAAGACGATTCTGGTCACGAGTCTGCATGTCGAAGATACGCCGAAGGATTCGATCGATCTCATTGCATCGGGGCCGGACGGAATCTTCCGATTGCGGACGCCACTGCTCGATATTTCCGTGAATGGCGCAGGCGACGCTATCGCGGCGCTGTTTTTCTTTCATCTCCTGAAGACAAAATCTTCGGCGGAGGCGTTGTCGAGCGCAGCCTCGTCTATCTTCGGCCTGATGAAGCGGACGAAGGAGGAGGGCTCACGGGAGATTCTCCTTATTGAGGCGCAGGAAGAGTTTGTCAGTCCGGCGCGTAAATTCCATGCCGAGAAGATTGGATAGGAATCCGCAAAATGACGATAGATCGCGCAAAGATGCTGTCTCAGTACCGGATCACCGCGCCGGAGAAATTCCGGCTGAAGGACATGAATCCAGGCGACAGCTTCGGACTCACGCTTTCGAAGGACGAAGCCAAAGACGAATTGAAAGACGTGGTGAAGGAAATCTCCAAGAAACAGGAGATGCTTTTCGCGCAGGATCAATGGTCGCTGCTTGTGATCCTGCAGGCGATGGATGCCGCCGGTAAGGATAGCGTGCTCGATAAGGTCATGTCCGGCATCAATCCGCAAGGATGCCAGGTTACATCTTTCAAGGCGCCGACATCGACGGAACTCGATCATGACTGGCTCTGGCGCACGACGGTTGCACTGCCCGAGCGTGGCCGCATTGGCGTGTTCAACCGCTCTTACTACGAAGAGGTGCTAGTCGTTCGCGTGCATCCGGAGATTCTCGGGAAGCAGCGTCTGCCGAAGATGCTGGCTGGAAAAGATATCTGGCAGGAACGCTTCGACGACATTCGCGGCTTCGAGAAGCATATGGCGCGCAACGGCACAAAAATTCTGAAGTTCTTTCTCAACGTCTCCAAGGAAGAACAGAAGAAGCGCTTTCTGGACCGGATCGACGAGCCGGACAAGAACTGGAAATTCAACGCGGGCGACGTCGAAGAGCGCAAGCTCTGGAGCCAGTACATGGACGCTTACGAAGACGCGATCCGCAATACCAGCACCGATCACGCGCCCTGGTATGTGGTGCCGGCCGACAAGAAGTGGTTCACACGGCTCGTGGTCGCACACGCCATGAACGAAGCGCTTGAAGGTCTCGGCCTGGCTTATCCGAAGGTGGATGCCGCCGCGCTGGAGGAGATGAAAAAGGCGCGTGAAGCTCTCTCGAAAGAGAAGTAATCAGCGGTAACCGTACTTCTTCTTCACTGTCGCAAGCTCGCGGTTTGCTCCAGCCGCGTCCCCGGAAGCGCATACCGCGCGCACGGGGCCGAGATCAGTCGCGATCCGCGGAAACACGTTACGGTCGAGCGAACCGGTGCTAACGTCGGCAGCGATCACCTGTTGAAACTGGTTGATCCCCCGCGTGCATTCCGCGGGGCCGGATGCCGGCTCGAGCGAAGCAATCTGCGGATCGGGCGCAGCAGTCTGTTGCTGCGGAGGCGGCGCCGAAGTGCTCGTGCAGGCCGCGCAAAGCAGGAGGATAGGCAAGCTGAAGAAGGTGCGTTTCATCCCGGATGCCTTTTTGATGATCGCGAATTTGTACCGAAATGAATCTTGATGCAATATTAAGCGACAGGTGACCCATGCGCGCAGTCGTAGTTTTACTTGTTTTTCTTGCCGCCACTTTTTCGGCTGCTGTCGCAAGCGCGGCCGAACCGACGGTCGAAATCCCGTCACGTAACCAGAAGATCCGCGCGATCCTGCTGAAGCCGGAGCAGCCCGTCGCGAGTGTCATCCTTCTGGTTGGCGGCCACGGCCAGATGGATATCGCAGCGGATGGTGCGATCAAGTGGGGCCGCGGCAATCAGCTCATTCGCACGCGCGCCGATTATTTCAAGCAAGGTTTCGCGGTTCTTGTCCCCGACATCGCGCCGGACTGGAAATGTCCGGAAAGGAAGCCGGTGAGTGGTTATCGCTGGCACGCGCGGCACGGCGGCGATCTCGGTGCGCTGGTGGCCTACATGCGCACGATCGCGGAGCCGGTTGTGGTTGTCGGCACGAGCCGCGCCGCGGTTTCCGCGGGCGTGATGCTGCTCGTGACCGAAGGCAAGAACCGGCCCGATTATGTAGTGCTTACAGCGCCAATGCTGATGCCGGCCGGGAACCAGCCGAGCTTTCAGAAAGCCATTCAAGGCAACGCGCGCAGAGCGCAGATTCCGATGCTGCTCGTTGGCAACAAGAAAGACCAATGCAAATTCACGCTGCCGGCATCGATCGAAGCGTTCCGGCGATGGCGCGGCGGCGACAAACTCGACATCCTGATGCTCGACGGTCCACAGGGAACGGGGCATCCCTGCGAAGCACGTGCCGCGCATGGCTTCGCCGAGATCGACGATCAGGTCGTCAATGCCGTGTCGGACTGGATCAAACGACAAAAGCCCTGACCTATTTTGGCTGTGCAAAGTTGCAGCTTGCCTGGGCCGGAGAGGGCCGGTAGAAACCGGCCGTCGCTTACGGATTGCTAACCGCCGTCCGCCAAGTTGATATGCGAATCGAGAGCAAAGCCTGACGCCATGATGAGCTTCCACAATATGCGTCTTGCCACCCGGATCGGCACGATCCCGGGCGCCGCTCTCATTCCGGGCCTCCTTCTTCTTCGCCGCCCCTGAGGGCCGGCTGGGCGCACGCGCCTTGGCACTCAGGGGATCAGACGAACGAAACCCCGGAGCGCACTGAAGTGGCGCAAAGCCTAGGAGGAACAGAGCCATGAACAATCCGAATTCTGCCGCGCCCGAAGCCAACAAACAGCGCAGCGAAAAAGACCGCGTTTTGATTTTCGACACGACGCTCCGCGACGGCGAACAGTGCCCCGGCGCGTCGATGACCTTCGAAGAGAAGATCGAGGTCGCCGAACTCCTCGACGATATGGGCGTCGATATCATCGAAGCGGGTTTCCCGATCGCATCCGAGGGCGATTTCCATTCGGTCGCTGAGATCGCCAAGCGTTCGAAGGATTCCGTGATCTGCGGTCTCTCGCGCGCGGCCTTCAACGATATCGATCGCTGTGCCGAGGCCGTGAAGCATGCGCGCCGCCCGCGTATTCATACGTTCCTGTCCACGTCCCCGGTTCATATGAAGTACAAACTTCAGAAAGAGCCGCAGGAAGTGTTCGAGATGGTGGTTGCGCAAGTCACGCGCGCCCGCAATCACGTCGAGGACGTCGAATGGTCGGCGGAAGACGGCACGCGCACAGAGATCGATTTCCTCTGCAAGTGCGTGGAGGCCGCGATCAAGGCCGGCGCAACTACGATCAATATTCCGGATACGGTCGGCTACACCACGCCGGCGGAATATGCGCAGCTCTTCAGGACGGTGCGCGAGCGCGTGCCGAATTCCGACAAGGCGCGCTTCTCGGTGCATTGCCACGACGATCTCGGCATGGCGGTCGCCAATTCCATCGCCGGTGTCGAAGGCGGCGCGCGGCAGATCGAATGCACGATCAACGGTATCGGCGAGCGAGCGGGCAATTGTTCGCTCGAAGAGGTCGTGATGGCGATGCGGACGCGCGGCGATATCTATCCGTACTGGAACAACATCGACGCGACCATGCTGACGCGCGCTTCCAAGCTGGTGTCAGCCGTGACCTCGTTCCCGGTGCAGTACAACAAGGCGATCGTCGGCCGGAACGCATTCGCGCATGAGAGCGGCATCCATCAGGACGGCATGCTCAAGCACACGCAGACTTACGAGATCATGCGGCCGGAAGATGTCGGCGTGTCGAAGACTTCGCTTGTCATGGGCAAGCATTCGGGTCGTCATGCCTTCCGCGAGAAGCTGAAGGAGCTCGGCTACGAACTCGGCGACAATTCGCTGCACGACGCCTTCAACCGCTTCAAGGCGCTGGCCGATAAGAAGAAGCACGTCTACGACGAGGATATCGTTGCGCTGGTGGACGACGAAATCGCGCAGGCGCACGATCGCATCAAGATCGTGTCGCTGTCGGTCGTCGCCGGTACGCAAGGTCCGCAGCGCGCGACCCTGCGTCTGGACATCGACGGCAAGGTCGTCACCGAGGAAGCGACCGGCAACGGCCCAGTGGACGCTATCTTCAACGCGATCAAGACGCTGGTGCCGCATACGGCCAAGCTGATGCTCTATCAGGTGCACGCGGTGACCGAGGGCACGGACGCGCAGGCGGAAGTCTCGGTGCGTCTGGAAGAGGGCGGTAAGGAGGTCTCCGCACGCGGTGCGGACGCCGATACGCTGGTCGCCTCCGCCAAGGCTTACATCAATGCCTTGAACAAGCTCTCGCAGAAACGGCAGTCGGTGAACCCGCAGACCGCGGCGGGCTAAAAACACTCATCAAGCAAAAAGAAACGGGCCGCGTTCTGATCTCTGATTTATCCGAGATCAGGATATAAAATGCCCAAGTCGGTTAAAGCCGACTTGGGAGCGCGGCCCGTTTTGCTTTTATTCGGCTGGCACCATCTTGCCATCACCCTGCTTTGGCTTTGGCTCTTTCTTGCCGAAGGTGCGTCTGCGCCACTCCGCCATATTTTCGATAGCCATGAGCAGGGCAGGAGTCACGACCAGCGTCAGCACGGTCGCAAAGCCGAGACCGAACACGATGGCAGTGGAAAGATTGATCCACCATTGTGTCGCCGGCGCGCCGACAGCGACTTCGCGCATGACGAAGTCGAGATTCACGCCGAATGCAATCGGCAGGACGCCGAGGATCGCGGCGACCGCCGTCAGCACCACTGGTCGCGCACGTTCGCGGCAGGTGAGAAGAATTGCGTCGTAGGCTTTCATGCCCTCCTCGCGCAATCGATCGTAGGTGTCGATGAGCACAATGTTATTGTTCACAATCACGCCCGCGTTTGCGATCACGCCGATGCCGCCCATGACCACGCCGAAGGGCTGGCCCATAATCATGAAGCCGAGCATGACGCCGAAAGTAGAAAGCACGACCGCCGTCAGCACGACGAACACCGAAGTGATCTTGTTGAACTGCGCAAGCAGGATCGTGAAGATCAGGAAGATAGCGGTAACGAACGCGGTGACGAGGAAGGCGCTGGCTTTTTCGCGCTCTTCGTCCTCGCCTTTGAGCTTCCACAACACGCCCTGACCAAGGTCGAGCTTCGATAGTTCAGCTGCGATTTCCTGCTGCACCACGGAGCTTTGCGCACCAGCGGCGACGTTCGACTGCACCGTGATAATACGATTGGCGTTGACACGCTTGATGTTGCCGACCTTCTTCGCGGGCACACGTTCCACGAAGTTGCCGAGCGGGACGTGGCCGACGGTGGTCTGCGCGCGCAACTCGTCGATCTGGCCGAGCGAGCGTAACTCGGGCGGGAAGCGAATGATGATATCGACGGGCTTGTCGGCTTCCGCTGGACGATAGTCGGTTATCTTCAGCCCGTTGGTGACGAGCTGTACCGCGCTGCCGACAGTCGCAGCACTTGCGCCATATTGTGCCGCGAGCGCTTTATTCACCTGGATGGTCCAGTCGATGCCCGGAAGCTGCTGGCCGTCGTCGAGATCGCGCACCTGTGGATGCTTCGCGACAACGGCCGTTACCTTCGCGGCCGCCGCCGGCAGAAGATCGGGGTTGAGCGCGGAGAGTTGCACCTGCACCGGCTTGCCGGTCGGCGGGCCCGCGCGCGGGGCGGTCACCTCGATCTGGATACCGGGAAGATCCTTCGTCGCTTCCCGCATCTGATCCATGATCACGCGCGCGGTTGGACGGGTTTTCCAGTCGGCAAATTCGAACTGCATGACGCCGACGGTGTCTTCCGAAAGCTCGTCCATGCCGCGCGGCTGGTCGCCGATGCGGGAATAGACGGTCGAAAGACCGGGGAACTTCAGCACGCGCGCCTCGACCTGGCGCATCATGCGGTCTTTTTCGTCGACCGAAAGATTGCCGCGGGCGTGGATCACGACCTGACCGAAATCAGGCTCGACGTCAGGGAAGAATTCGACGCCGCGGCCGAGGCGGCCATAGGCCTGCTGAATTACGACCAGCACCGCGAAAACGATTAGGATCGTCGTGCCGGGACTGCCGATTGCGCGCTTCACAAGCCGCATATAGGGGCCGCTATCGGATACGCGGTCGTCATGTGGCACGGGCGCCGCACGGCCGAACAGCGCGCCGAGTGTCGGCGTGAAGATCAGCGCCACAACCATCGAGGCAAACAGCGTCGCGATCAGCGTGATCGGCATGTATTTCATAAATTCGCCGACCACGCCTGGCCAGAACAGGAGCGGTGAGAACGCGGCGATACGCGTGAGCGTCGCGGAGATCACGGGTGCAGCCATGCGTTTTGCTGCAAGCGAATAGGCCGCGCGGGGCTCCATGCCTTCGGACATGCGCCGTTCCGCGAATTCGGAAACGATGATCGCGTCGTCCACCAGCATGCCGACCGCGAGGATCAGCGAGAACAGCACGACGATGTTGATCGTGAGCCCTGCGAGGTAGAGCCCCAGAACGCCCGTCAAGAACGATGCCGGAATCGCGATGCCGATAAAGACAGAAGCGCGCAGGCCAAGCGCGAACAGAATAATGACCGTGACGAGCAGCACCGCGGTCGCGACTGCGTTCTGCAAGTCATGCAGCATGATGCGGATCGTTTTCGACTTGTCCTGCGTATAGGAGATCTTGACCGCTTCCGGCCAGGTTTTCTGCAATTGTTCAACGACCTTCTTCACGCCGTCGACGGTGTTGATGAGGTTTTCGCCGGTGCGTTTCGACACTTCGATGGTCATGGCCGGCTGGCCGTTGACGCGCGTGATGGTGAGGGCATCCTTGAAGGTCGGGCGCACTTCCGCGATGTCGCCGAGCGTGATGCTGGCCTGCGCCGTTGCGGCAACCGGAATGCGAAGCACGTCTTCAGGCCGTTCGATCAGCGACGGAACTTTGACCGCGAAGCGGCCGGTTTCGCCTTCAAGAGCGCCCGCAGCCACCAGCGAGTTCGACGCGCGAGTGACTTGCAGTAACTGATCGAGGGAGACGTTGTAGCTCTTCATTAATGCCGGATTGGCGATGATCTCGACAACCTCGTCGCGTGCACCGCGCAGTTCGGCGGAAAGCACCCCCGGAGCTTGTTCGATCGCGTTCTTTGTCGTGCGCGCAATGCGCAGCAGCGTGCGCTCGGGCACATCGCCTGAAAGCGCAACAACAATCACCGGATAGAGCGAGAGGTTTACCTCTTGCACCAACGGCTCTTCCATGTCGGTCGGCATGTCGCGCTTGGCTTCATCGACCTTCGCTCGTACATCCGCGAGCGCGGATTTGGAATCGAACCCGGCCTGGAATTCGAGGAGCACGAAGCCGCCGCTCTCGAAGGCTTGGCTGCGCATTTCCTTGACGTTGCCGACGGATTTCAGCTTGGTTTCGACGGGACGCAGCAAAAGGCGCTCGGCGTCCTCCGGGCTGATGCCGCGCTGCGCGAGCTGCACGTAGACGATCGGAATGCGCACGTCCGGCTCGGATTCCTTCGCGATCCGGACATAGGCGACGGTGCCTGCAAGCAGCAGGAAAATTAGCGTCGCGATGGTGAGCCGCGCGCGAGTGATGGCAAAATCGACGGGATTCATCGCCGGATTCCTTAACGCTGCGCGTTTTGCTGGTCGGTGGCGGCGACCGCTTCAACGATCTGGTCTTCGCGCACGAAGTCCTGTCCTTGCACGATCACGCGCGTGCCGTCCGCGATGCCTTTCACCCACATCGATTGCTGCTCGTCATCGACGAGTTCGATCGGAATGAACACGACTTTATTTTCAGCATTCACTGCGCGGACGCCGAGCTTGCCTTGCGCGGAAAAGGTCAATGCGGAGCGGGGGACCTTGGTCGCTTTCAGTTGCGCCATCAAAATCGCGACTTCGGTGGTGATGCCGTCGGGAATTTTGTTGCCGGGATTCGGCGCTTCGATATCAACGCGATAGGTGCGGGTTGTGGCTGCGGCGCTCTTGGAGATGTAGCGCACTTTACCTTTTACGACTTCGCCTGAGACGAGGCGGAGTTCGGCTTCTTCCCCCATGCGGACGCCGCTCAACTTCTTCTCGGAAACCTCGACAATGGCAATGATCGGGTTCAGTGAAATCATCTGCGCGATTTCATTGCCGTTCGAGCCCGGCATCATCATCAGATACTGACCCAGTTCGGCGCTAACCTGATTCACGACACCGTCCCACGGGGCGAGAATGCGGACACGCTCTACTTCGGCTTCGGCTTGCGCCAGTGCAGCTTCGGCCGCGCGCAGCAGGCTTGCGATGCTGTTTGCGTCGAGCTTCGGCAGGTTGCCTTGTTCGATCAGCTTGGTGCGTGCTTCGAACTCAGCTTTGCGCTGTTGTACGAGCGCGCGTGCCTGCGAAAGCTGCGCCGAGCGGCCGTCGTCCATCAGAACGGCAAGCACATCGCCTGCTTTGACGGTGTCGCCGCGTTTCACGCGCAACTCGGTAATGATCGCCTGCGTGCGCGAAACGATCGCAACCTTCTTGTCGGCCTCGGTGCGGCCGGAAAGCACGAGTCTCGGCTGATACTCTTGCGCGTTCACGGTCGTGACGGCGACACGGAATTTCTCCGCGGCGTGCTGCGCGGCAGTCGCTGCCGGTGCCGCGTGATGCGGGAAGAGTATGCCAGAGCCGATCCACAGCACTGCGAGGAGCACCAACACCAGCGCGAGTAGCTTGCTGCCCTGGAGCGGGCTCTTCTCGTAAAGCGCTTCGACACGCTGGCGCAGTGGACCGAATACTCCACCGATAGTTTTG
The DNA here is from genome assembly GCA_016713235.1 of Hyphomicrobiales bacterium. Lineage (GTDB taxonomy): Bacteria > Pseudomonadota > Alphaproteobacteria > Rhizobiales > Xanthobacteraceae. Next base: position 154,238 of record JADJPN010000002.1, read on the forward strand.
AATCCCTGCTTCACCTCTTTCAAAGCGACATCAAGATTCTTTTTCGTGCTTTCGCGATTGCCGTGCATGGTTTACTCCCCGGCGGCCGGACGGCGCGCCATTTCATTCTTTGTGTTCCGTTCGCCCGTAAGCAGGAAATGCGTCACCGACAGCAGGGTCGGCAGCACCGTTTCCGCGTCGAATTCCGGATCGACTGCGCGGCGCCAGTAAAGTCCGTCGACCAACGCCATCAGCATGGTCGCTGCGACCTCGAGATCGATGTGAGATGGAATGTCGCCGCGGGCGACTGCCGAGCGCAGCAGGTTGAGCATCCCCGATTTCACGTCCTGCTCGATCGTCGCGTAGATTTTCGCGATCTCAGGATTGCGGCGGCTCTCCGCCTTGATTTCGGTCTGAAGGCAAATCTCCTCTACGGACTCTTCAACGATGTAATGGCGCGCCGCGTAGGCAAGCGCTTGGAAGAAGTCGGGTGCCTCGGCGATGGCCCGGAACGTCTGGGCGACATCGGCACGGTCCTGCTCGGCGATGCCGGCAATGATCGCTTCCTTGGAAGGGAAATAACGGTAGAGGCTGCCGGGGCTCATCCGCGCTTCGGCGCAAATCTCCTGCATCGAGGTTCCATGAAAGCCACTACGGGAGAAGCAGCGTTTGGCTGCCGCGAGAATTTCTTCCCTGCGGTCCATCTGAAGCTGGGTGCTGGCGCGGCGCATTGTCCTCGTCCTCGCGCAGTGGCCTTCAAATCTCGCCTTGCTGCGATGCGGTAAAAGCGAATGAACATTCGCTCGCAAAACTCGCCCCGAATATTCCCTCCGGATTCCAGAGTCAAATCGGGCGGGCGACGTCATCGAGTAATACGAAAGGGGGACGCGAAAATGCTGCGGTTGCGCGATGTTAACCGGCGCGTCCTGCTTTTCGGCTTGACGTGCACGGGCGCGAGATGGTGCCTATGATGCTCTTACCCCGCCGCCAAACGGAAGGCGGCAGACAACGAAAACAGGGGCGCCGATTAAGGTGCCCGCCATTGGGAGGACGACAATGCGTAAGTGGCTACTCGCCGCCGCGGGAATTCTCGCGCTCGGCATCTCCGGCGCTTCGGCGCAGAACTACCCGACCCGTAACATCACGCTTGTGATTCCGTTCGCGGCCGGTGGTCCGACCGATACAGTCGGGCGTCTTGTCGCCGAAGCGATGTCCAAGAGCCTCGGCCAGCAGGTCATCATCGAAAACCTTGCGGGCGCTGGCGGCACGCGCGCGGCCGGTCAGGTCGCGAAGGCGACGCCGGACGGCTACACGCTCCTCCTGCATCACATCGGCATGTCCACCGCGCCGACGCTCTATCGCAAGCTCGCTTATAATCCGCTGAACGACTTCGAGTATGTTGGTCTCGTTACCGACGCGCCGATGTCGTTGATCGCTCGTCTGAACTTCGAAGCGAAGGACCTCAAGGGCGTTCTCGAATACATTGCGAAGAACAAGGAAAAAACTTCCTATGCGAACGCAGGCATTGGCTCGGCGTCGCATCTTTGCGGCATGCTGTTCCAGGCCGCGGTGAAGCAGCAGCTCAACACCGTGAACTATAACGGCACCGGCCCGGCGATGAACGACATCCTCGGTGGCCACGTCGATCTGATGTGCGACCAGACCACGAACACCACCGGCCAGATCAAGGGCGGCAAGGTGAAGGCTTTTGCTGTCACCACGAAGGCTCGCGTGAAGAATCTGCCTGAGCTTCCGACCATGGATCAGGCCGGTCTCGCGGGCTTCGAAGTCGCGGTGTGGCACGGCATTTATGCGCCGAAGGGCACGCCGAAAGACGTCGTCGCCAAGCTGACCGATGCGCTGCAGAAGGCGTTGAAGGATCCGAAGGTGATCGAAAGCTTCGCCAATCTCGGCACTGAGCCGGTGCCGCAGGATCAGGCGACAGGTGCCGCACTTGTGGCCAAGCTGAAGACGGAAATCGAAAAGTGGCGTCCGCTGATCCAGTCGGCCGGCGTTTACGCCGACTGATCGGTTAGAAGCGTGTAGAAGAAATCTCCAGCCGGGGCGCGCAGCTGCTCCGGCTGGTTGCTTTCAAGGGGCGGGGCATATGCTGAGCGTAAAAAATCCTAAAGACTTCTACGCGGGAGTGCTTTTGCTCTGCGTGGTCGCAGTTTATGCGCTGGGGCTACTCGATCTTCGGATCGGTTCGTTGAGTCGTCCGGGGCCCGGCTATTTTCCGCTTATTCTTACCTCGCTTCTTTTCGTTTTTGCCGTTGCGATTCTGATCAACGGCTTGCGCACCAAAGGCGAACCGATCGGTGCTGTTCCCTGGCGCGCGATGTTCTTCGTCACCGCGCCGGTGATCTTTTTCGGCGCAACGGTAAAAGGTCTTGGCTTCGTACCGTCGCTTGCCATTACCGCGATTGCGACCTGTATGGGGAGCACGCAGTGGACGTGGAAATCGGCGCTGCTCACCGCGCTCGTGCTCGTGTTCTTTTCCTACATCGTTTTCATCTGGGGTTTGGGTCTTCCGGTCGCATTGTGCGGCTCGTGGCTCCGCTCCCTTTTTCTCAGCGTTGGCGTGCCTGCCACGTCGTTGAACCTCTGCTACTAGGCCGCGCGCATGGAATTTTTCAGCGAAATTGGCGCCAATCTCAGCCTCGGCTTCAGTCAGGCGCTGACGCCGGAAAACCTTCTCTACTGTTTCATCGGTGTTTTCCTCGGCACCGCGATCGGCGTGCTGCCGGGGCTCGGGCCGATCGCGACAATCGCGATGCTCTTGCCGATTACCTTCAAGCTCGAGCCGATTTCGGCGCTCATCATGCTTGCTGGCATTTACTACGGCGCCCAGTACGGCGGTTCGACCACTGCCATTTTGATTAATCTGCCCGGCGAGTCGGGCTCGGTGGTGACCGCGATCGACGGTCACCAGCTTGCGAAGAAAGGCAAGGCGGGTCTTGCACTGTTTACATCCGCTGTCGGCTCGTTCTTCGCCGGCACCGTTGCGACTTTCCTGATCGTCGCCTTCGCGCCAATTCTTGCGCAGGCAGCGCTCAGTTTTGCGCCGGCGGATTACTTCTCGCTGATGCTCATGGGCTTCGTTGCCGCGGTCGTGCTCGCGCAGGGTTCGCTCCTGAAAGCATTGGCGATGATTGTGCTCGGCCTCCTGATCGCAATGGTTGGCCCGAACGAATCCGGCGCGCCGCGATTTAATTTCGACTCGCCCGAATTTTCCGACGGCTTCGATTTCGTTGCCTTGTCGATGGGCGTGTTCGGTCTGGGTGAAATCATCCGCAATCTCGAAGACGAAAAAACGCGGCAAGCGATCCGCTCGAAATGGCGCGATCTCATTCCGACGAAGGCCGAGCTGAAGGAAATGGCGGCTCCGATCCTGCGCGGTACCGCGCTCGGCTCGATGCTCGGCATTCTGCCCGGCGGCGGCGCGATGCTCGGCTCGTTCGCTGCATATTCGCTGGAAAAGCGGATGTCGAAGAACCCACAGGAATTCGGCAAAGGTGCGCTCGCCGGGGTCGCGGGTCCCGAGTCGGCGAATAACGCTGGCGCGCAGACCTCGTTCATTCCAATGCTGACGCTCGGCATTCCGTCGAACCCGGTGATGGCGTTGATGCTCGGCGCGCTGATCATTCACTCGATCATTCCCGGCCCGAAGGTCGTGACCGAGAGGCCGGATCTGTTCTGGGGCGTCGTGACGTCGATGTGGATCGGCAACTTCATGCTGCTGGTGCTGAACCTTCCGCTGATCGGGATCTGGGTGAAATTCCTGACCATCCCGTACCGGCTGCTGTTCCCGGCGATCGTCGCGATGTGTTGCATTGGCGTCTATTCGGTGAATAACAACCCGTTTGACGTCTTCACGATGGCGGCCTGCGGGGTCGCCGGATACATCCTCTATAAGCTCGACTGCGAACCCGCGCCCTTGTTGCTCGGCTTCGTCATTGGCCGCTTGATGGAGGACTATTTCATCCGCGCGATGCGGCTTTCGTTCGGGGATTCAAGCGTGTTCTTCACGCGCCCGATCAGCCTGACGCTGCTCATCGTATCGGCGGTCGCACTGATCCTGGTGCTTTTGCCTGCGATCCGGAAAAAGCGCGAAGAAGCCTTTGCGGAATAAGGGGTTCCGGCGCTAGTTCGCCGGGATTCCGTGCTTTACAGGGCGGGGGTGCTTTGCTATCTCCGCCCGTCTCCGCGAGACCTGTTCTCGCGGCCCGATTGGTGCGGGCGCATAGCTCAGTTGGTAGAGCAGGTGACTCTTAATCACCGGGTCCAAGGTTCGAGTCCTTGTGCGCCCACCAAACCTTTTCCACTTTAAAGACAATACTTTGGCTAGGGCCGCGCTGATAATTTAGCCCGCACAGCCTGCTGCAGTTTACGGTTTTAAGTCGCCGTTCGTTCTAAACTTCGGCCAACCCGCGGGGAGGGTTGGTTCCAGTTGCGGTTGGCTCTCAATCACCAGACTGCTAAACTAAAAGAAAATTGTTCGCGATGAAGTGACGGGTTGCGGTAGAGCATTTTCGCTTTCGCAAAGTTGAGCCAGTAGATAGCGGTTTCAGAGTGATCGAAGGCTTACTAAAGAAAATGGGCCGGCCGCTTGCAGCGCTTTGCGCCGTAGAATTGCGCTCGCCCGCGCCTCTTTCGATCGACGGTTTTCGCGACTTTAATGGCCCATATGCTGAGGTGTTGCAGAAGTGGGGATTGGTCGACGGTCAGAGAAATGCGGTCGCGCGTTCGAACGTTGCACCTGTTATCAACCCGCCGTCGGAGCCGGGCTTCTTCAGCTTCTCGATTACTGTTCCTGCTGACAAGAGCCTAAAAAATAGGAACTTTGTTGTAGCGGGAAGTTCGGACTGACCAGAGGGCGGCCGGTTTCCGGAAGACGTGGTTCGCCATGGCGAAACCACCGCGGCTGCTATGCAAGAAAAGGCAGATTTTGTTATGCGTGCGATGGAGCGCCGGATTGCATCTCTCGGATCGTCCTGGTCAGACGCGACTTCTACGCAATCCTACTCGGAACACGATGTCTTTGAGTTTCTGCGCAAAAACATCGCTCCTCGATGTGGCATCGCCGGCGTGCTAGCGCACTATTGCAGGCCCCCCGTAATCGGATGGGAATACGAGATGGACATCAAGAACGTACAATGCACGACAGTCGTGGAGAACTGATGTGGAGATAAATAAGGCGGATGTTGTCGCGGAGGTCAGAAGCAAGTTTCTTGCATACGAGGAAGCGATAAACACAAATGATGTAAAGACGCTGGACTCGAGTTTTTTAGAAAGCGACTACACCGTCCGTTTCGGTATTACCGAAGAACTTTGGTCTTTCCGCGAAATTCATACATTTCGGCGAACCGCAAATACGGCTGGCCAGCCGCGCGTTCTGGTTCGGTATGAAATCACTACTTACGGAGACAAGTTGGCTGTGGCCAACGCCGCATTTACACGTTCATCATCAGAGAAAATGGGCCGACAGTCGCAAACGTGGGTGAAGTTTGCTGACGGCTGGAAAGTTGTTTCTGCGCATGTGAGTTTGTCAGGCCGGCCTAAGAGGTAGCAAATCGGCTGCGTACCGGTTTCGACACTCGTTGGCTTCTGCGCCAAATCTTATCGGTTCGAATGACCCAATTGCTATTTTGTAACAACGCGATAGAGAGGCTATTGCACCCGCATGACTTGATCGTGCGATGATAGGAATTGGTTCTTGGTCTGTGGTGCTGAAGACCTTTATTCCAGCGATAACTGCGGCCGGATGGTGTTGTAGTATTTTCGCCATTGGTCGAGAACGATTTGCGCTTCTTTCAGACTGTAGAAGATTTCCTCGTTGAGAAGCTCGTCCCTTAGCTTGTCGTGGAAGCTTTCGCGGTTGCCGTTCTCTCAGGAATGGCCGGTTTCGATGTAGATCGTCTTTGCTGCCAACCTTGCAAGCCCACGGCGCACGATCTTCGCTGCCATCTCCGCGCCGTTGCCAGATCGGATGCGTTCAGGTGTGCCGCGTATGAGCATGAAATCGGCTATCGCTTCGCGCACGCCGAAGCTGTTGATCCGCCGCGCTATCCTGATTGCAGGACACTTTCTTTCGCTTGCCTGCCGTTCGGAACAAGGATCGAATCGGGAATTACAGCGAGATCGGTGTCCAGCTTATTTGCGCGTGGAAGAGCGCCTCTCGGACTTGCCGAACGGCGTAATTTTCTCCGGAAAGCTTGAGTGTTTCGCGGGATAGGCCCTGCAACACAACAATTTCGGCGGTTGGTTCACCGCGAGACAATAGATAGCCTCTCATATCTTCTGACAGGTCGGCGACCTGGCCGTCATCAAGAAGCTCCCCCTCGATCTTGACTACATATATAGAGCGCCAGCCCTTGTCGGGCAGTGAGCCGTATGAAATTCGATAGGTCATGAGGCTTCTTCTTCACAAGGGTTGTCGCTTTGTCGGTAGCCCAGTTCGTAGCCTGCGGCCAGTTGGAGCTTTCAATTCGTCGATAAAAATGTGCTATCAACAAAACATCTCAACCCCGTTGAGCGCATGATTCTTTTTACAACAGCCGAAGCAGCCGTTTATCTTCGATTGAAAGAGCGTAAGCTCTATGAACTCGTAGCCGAGCAGGCGATCCCCTGCACAAAGGTTACGGGAAAATGGCTTTTTCCAAAGCACGAGCTGGATAACTGGCTTCGAGAAGGATTGAGTAAATCAAACGGCGCTTCACCGTCCGATCCGTTGCCGATCTTCGGGGGTAGTCACGATCCTTTGCTGGAATGGGCGCTTCGCGAAAGCGGCTCTCACTTGGCTGCCCTGTCGGAAGGAACGGAAGCAGGCCTGACGCGATTTGCGGCTGGAGAAATTGTCGCTACTGCACTGCACCTGCACGCCAGTGAGGAGGGCGACGCCAATAAGGACGCTTTCGAACGTCGATACGGTTTTTTCGATTCTGTTCTGGTTGCCTTTGCGCAACGTGAACAGGGAATCTTAGTTGGGCCGCAAAACCCGTTACAGATCTCCAGTATTTCCGATCTGGTTTCCAAGTCTCCGCGAATTTTAATGCGTCAAAAAGGAGCGGGCGCGCAGTTGTTGCTGGAAGCGCTTCTGGCGAAAGCAGACTACAGGCTTTCCGATCTAAAAACGTCGGACACGCCTTGCTCGACAGGAAACGATTTAGCTCTGGCAATTCGCGCGGGCGTGGCGATTGCGGCATTGCGACGCGATCCGTTGCAACGGCATTTTGGACTTGGGTTCATTCCGTTGCTGTGGGAGCGGTTCGATATTGCGGTCAGGCAAGCGGAATATTTCAAGAATCCATTTCAGCACTTGGTTCTGTTTTTGCGTTCTGAGAACTTTGCCGCGCGGGCAAAAGAACTGGGGGGCTATGACATTTCGGAAGCAGGGACAATCCGCGCCGCGCCTTAAGCTGAATTAGCCGGCTCTCTGATTTTCGCGCCGCGCAGCTTCTCTGTTGCCGGGATATATCGAGTGCTTCACTTGACCGTTAGGTCAGTCGCTTAATCTTGAAAATCAGCAATGGCCCGTTTTTTTCTTCCGTCACCAATTCTTGCCCCGTTTGACGGACATAAAGCGGTACATCGATCACTGCTAGCGGGTCGGTGCATTCGAGCACAAGAATTCCACCGACGGGAATTCCGCGCATCGCTTTCTTCGCCGCAAGCACAACTTGCGGACAGCGGATGTCGCGAAGATCCAGAACGGTTTCGGTCATTTTTATGGTTCTACCAGAGCCCGTTCCTTCGAGTTTCGATCATTCATCGAGAGCTTGAAACGCCTGCGGATGGCTCTCGCGATCCAATCGACCACGAACGTTGCGAGCACTGTAATCCCGATCAGAATGATGGCGCGATCGAGGCGGATTTCGGTGATCACTCCATCCACGAAAAAGCCGAGCGTTTTGACACCAAGAATTCCCACGATCGCGGATTCGCGCAGAATGATTTCCCAGCGATAGAACGAGTAGGCGAGGAAGTTGCCATAGAGCCGCGGCACATATTCGTAGAGATAGAGGTTGAAACCCTTAGGCGCGTCCGGACGCAGATTTGGCGTAATCGCTTCCGCCTGCCGGCCCAGCAAGTGCGCGATAATTGCACCATTGTGCAGGCCGAGCGCGACGATGGCGGGCAGCATCGAGGGCCCAAGCATTTGCAAGAAGATATAGACGAGCATGTATTCGGGAGTTGAACGCCCGACGACGAGGAGCACATTGCCGCCGATGCCGCCCAGCTTTCCGGTCAGGCGCGGCACGATCAGCGGAAACCCGAGAAACGCGACGATCATCGTGACCGCGAGCGCCATCTGCGTAACGAGAAATGTATTGATGAGCCCGGGCCACGCCTGATTGCTGAGCAGCATGCTGAGCCAGGTCCAGAATGCGCTCCAAGTAGAAGCAAGCGACAGGTCCGCATTGCGTAACGGCTGCGGGACGATATCGCTCGTGAGGAAGCGGAGGAGATTGCTTAATTCGAAAGGCGGCCCGCCGAGCGAAAACAGCAGAACGGCGGAGCCAATCAGGTAAAACGGCAGCAACACCGGCCGCAGCCACCAGCGGATCGTGCCGATCAGCACATAGTAGATAATGAGAACAGCGGCGACGTTCTCGAATTTGGCGACCTTGAAAAACGTATCGAGCTCGAAGCCCAGCGTCGGCAATCCGATAAATCCCAGCACGGCGCTGGACCGCAGGCCGCATTCAACACGATACATTGTGTATATTCTGAAAGGAGCCAGCGCCATCGGTACGCGCGCATAGATAAATCGCACGACCGCGCCAGTATTTGGCGGCAAGAGTTCGTCGGGCCGGCGGTCAGCTTCCTCCAACATTTCGGAGTACACTTTTGCGAAAACCCCCGTGTAGGGCAGTGCAATCGCCACTATTCCGGTGAGTGCGCTCGGTCCAAAAACCTGCAAAAAAAGAAGCGCCCAGAATAGCTCGTGGATTGCGCGAAGCGTTGCCGCGAGTGCGCGAACCGGGCGCAGATGATGGATTGGTGCAAGGATAAGACCGAGCATCGAGCCGATTGCGACACCAAGCAATCCGAACGCGACGGTGTACGCGACCGCCCAGCCGATGTTGCTGAGGCTCAGAAAGTCCGGCCGCAGAAATCCGCCAAGAAATCGCAGAACATGCGTGAGCGGATCGCGGTTTGAAACAGCAAGATCGGCGAATGGAATGAGGCGCGACCGCCAGCAGAATGACGCCCAGGCCGATCTCTCTTCTGCCGATTGCGCTCACTTACACTATGCCGCGTATAGAGAGTCGATGTCAGCGCGCTCTATGCTCTTTGCCGGCGCGTCGATGACGATCTTGTTGCCCTTAAGACCAATAATCCGGTCGCAATAGGTGCGAGCGAGATCGACGTTGTGCAGGGCGAGCAATGCCGTTTGGAAGCGCGAGCGGATCGCTTCCAGAACACGGGCCGACTGTTTTTCGTCGATCGCCGATACTGGTTCGTCGCCCAGGATGATTTCACCGCCGCGAAAGAAAGCGCGTGCGATTGCGGTGCGCTGCTTCTGGCCGCCGGAGAGTTTCTCCACGGATTGAAAAATCTCTGGCTCAAGCGAAATTTCGGAAAGAATGGGGCGAATATCGCCGACCTCTTTCTTCAAGGGCTTAATCAGGTTCGCGATGCTGTAGAACGTCGAGCGCCTGTCGAGTTGTCCCATATAGACGTTGTGAAAGACCGAGAGTGGCGGGACGAGCGCGTGGTCCTGCGGAATAAGGGAGACGGCTTTACCGGCGGCCGTGAGCCGCCGGTAAAGGTGCGTGATCAGCGTTGATTTTCCAGAGCCGGAGCGACCCAGAAACGCGATGCGCTCGCCGGGTTCGACGTGGAGGTCGATATCGACGAGAACATCGCGCGCTTTCCAGCCGATGGTCTCGCGCGTAAGCGAGATCAGACTCATGGTCAGTCGAGCAGCTTCAGCTTGCGGGCGTTATCCTCGACGATCTGGAAGTCCTTGTTCGATGCCGCAATGAAGCTCTTGCGGGGAAAGGCTGACAGGAGCTCCGGGTCTTTCATCTTCAGGAACGCATCCTGGACTTTCTTGATAAAGCCCGGGCCGAATGTCTTTTCGACGTCGCCGCGGATCGACCAGTTGTAGTCGGGATAAGGAGGCGAGGTCCAAATGATCGAAACCTTCTTGGTATCGACCTTTCCGTTCTTCACCGCCGCGTTATAGACCGTGTAGTCCACCACGCCGATGTCGTAGGCTCCTGACTCCACGAGTTCGATCGTCTTTGTGTGATCGCCGGAGAAGCCGACGCGCGAGAAAACCTTCTCGGGATATTCCTTATAGTGCTGGCGCAGGAAGTATTCCGGCATGAGGCGGCCCGACGTTGAGGCCTTGGAGCCGAAAGTGAAGGTCTTGCCGCGGATGCTGTTATCGAGTGTTTTCATTTCCTTCAGGCGGGTCGCGCTATTCGCGATCATGTAGGAAACGAACTTCGGGTCTTCTTCGCCTTGTACGATTGCGACTGAGCCTGGAACCACAATGCGGGCCTGCACGCCGGTCATTCCGCCGAACCATGCAAGCTGTACGTGATTGTTGCGAAATGATGTGACGGCCGCTGCGTAGGATTTCATCGGCACGTACTTCACCTGAACGCCCAGTTCTTTCGAAAGGTAAGCTGCGATCTTGTTGAAGCGGTCCAGCAGATGTGTCTCATCCTGGTTTGGAATAGCCGAGAAGGTGAGGGTCGGCTGCTGCGCTTGCGTTTCGGCCGGCAGTGAAAAGAAAGCGGTCGTGGCAATAGCGGCCACCGCAATTTTTGCCGCCCAGCGCGAAGCTGAGGGTCGTTTCGAGCGAATCATGGTCTCTCCCCAATCGAGTTTTCCGCCATGACGGCGAAAAGACCCGCTTGCGCAGGATCTCGTGCGCACGCGGAACCAGCGTGATTTTTGGATTGCCTGAGTGGCCTTGGGTCTGCCGTCGGCCGAGAGGGTAAGGGATCGCGTCCCGGTATCCGCATCTCGCAGCCCCGAAACTCGGGAGCAGCCGCCAATTTCACTGTTCGGAATATTTGAGCGAACCTGTGCCGTAGTCAATTGCGGAATATATGCATAAATATGCACCTGAAAATTCGCCGCCATAGGCCTACGCTATGGGAGGCTCTTGAAGTTTTTACTGCGTTGCCAATAGATCGATCCCAGTCGCTGCATTGCACAGAGCTGCATAATTTCCGATCAAGGTTTGACTATGGAGGCGTTCGAAAATACGGTTGTTTCGACGAACTCTAAATTGTTCGGGACGTCCCGCGGCGCGGGCTATCAAAGGAAGCAACCGATGAACATGGAGCTGTCTAGGCGACAGTTCTTGCGAGCCGGCGGGGCCGGCATCGCGGGAACGACGCTTTGTGCGCTCGGGTTTGGTGAGGCGGAAGTCGCGCACGCGGCTTCGATCCGCTCCTACAAACTAGCGATGACGAAGGAAGCGCGGACTAGCTGTCCGTACTGCGCAGTGTGCTGCGGCATGATCGCCTTCGCGGCGAAGAACGCGCAAACGAACAAGATGGAAATCACCCACATCGAAGGTGACTCCGATCATCCGGTTAATCGCGGCACGCTGTGCCCGAAGGGCGCCGGCGCAATCGATTACGTCAAAGCGAAGACCCGTGTCTCGCAGCCGATGTATCGTAAGGCAGGCGGCGACAAGTTCGAAGCGGTGTCCTGGGATTTCGCGATGGATCGCATCGCGAAGCTCATGAAGGACGATCGCGACGCAAACTTCATCGAAAAGAATAAGGACGGCGTCACGGTCAATCGCTGGCCGACGACGGCTTTCCTCTCGGGAAGTTCTTGCACCAACGAGACCGGCTGGATCACCTGGAAGGTGACCCGCGGCATGGGTCTCCCACAGGTCGAGAACCAAGCGAGGATATGACACGGACCGACGGTGTCCAGTTTGGGCCCAACATTCGGTCGCGGTGCAATGACGAACAGCTGGACGGACATCAAGAACGCTGATGTCGTCTGGATCATGGGTGGTAACGCCGCTGAGGCGCATCCGTGCGGATTCAAGTGGGTCACCGAGGCGAAAGCCGAGCGTGGTGCAAGGCTTATGGTCGTCGATCCGCGGTTCAACCGCTCGGCAGCCATGGCCGATCACTACTCGCCGATCCGCTCGGGTACCGACATCGCTTTCTTGTCAGGCGTCATCAACTACCTGCTGACGAACGACAAGATTCAGCATGACTATGTGAAAAACTATACGAACGTCTCGTTCCTCGTGAAGGAAGGCTTCGGTTTCGAAGATGGTCTGTTCACGGGCTACAATGAGACGTCCAGGAGCTACGATAAAGCGACCTGGCAATACGAGATGGGCCCTGACGGCTTCGTCGTGAAGGATGAGACGCTCTCGCATCCGCGCAGCGTCTATCAGATCATGAAGAAGCACTTCTCGATTTATACTCCCGAGATGGTCGAGCGCGTCACCGGCTCGCCGAAGGACAAGTTCCTGAAGGTCGCCGAATGGGCGGCATCGTGTTCGACCAAAGATCGCACGATGACGATCATGTACGCGCTTGGCTGGACCCAGCACTCGCATGGTGCCCAGAACATTCGTTGTGCGGCGATGATCCAGCTTCTGCTCGGAAATATCGGCGTGCCCGGTGGCGGCATCAACGCGCTGCGCGGTCACTCGAACGTGCAGGGCATCACGGACATCGGAACGCTGACCGCGTCATTGCCGGGCTATCTGGCAATGCCGATCGACGGCGAGCCGACGCTCGAGTCGCATCTGACGAAGCGTCAGTTCAAGCCGATCCAGGCCAATCAGACGAGCTACTGGCAGAACTATCGCAAGTTCTACGTCAGCTTCCTGAAAAGCATGTACGGCGCGAAGGCGACGAAGGAGAACGACTTCGGCTACCAATACATGCCGAAACTCGATCTCGCCTACGACGTGCTTCGCATGTTCGACCTGATGCATCAGGGCAAGACCTCTGGCCTCATCTGCCAGGGCTTCAATCCGCTGATGTCGGTCTCGCACGCGGCAAAAACCCGTGCGGCGCTGTCGAAGCTAAAATTCCTCGTCAGCATGGATCCGATCGAGACGGACACTGCGCGGTTCTGGGAAAATCACGGCGAGTTCAATCCTTCTGATCCCGCCAAGATCCAGACTGAAGTGTTCATGCTCCCAGTGACGAGCTTCCTCGAGGAAGAAGGCAGCTTCACCAACTCGAGCCGCTGCGTCATGTGGAAATGGCCGGCAGCTGATCCGTATGCGGAGTCGAGGAAGGATGTCGAAATCCTTTCCGACCTCTTTATCCGGATCAAGAAGCTCTATGAGAAAGACGGCGGCAAAGGCGTCGAACCGCTTATGGCCGTCGACTGGAACTACAAGAACCCGCACGATCCGTCAGCCGACGAACTTGCCAAGGAACTTAACGGTAAGGCGCTCGTCGATCTCACGGATGCCGAAGGCAAGGTTACGCGCGCTGCAGGTCAGCAACTCGCGAGCTTCGGTGAGATGCGGGACGACGGCACGACCGATGGCGTCCAGTGGATTTACACTGGATTCTACGGTCCCAATGGGAACTTTGCACAGCGCCGGGACAACTCGGACCCGTCGGGAATGAACGTGTTCGGTAGCTGGGGTTTCTCCTGGCCGGCGAACCGCCGCATTCTCTACAACCGCGCTTCGGCCGACATGCAAGGAAAACCCTGGAGCGACGCGAAGAAGTACGTGCTCTGGGATGGCAAGCGCTGGGGTGGTGCCGACGTTCCGGACTTCGTTCCGACGATCCCGCCGGAGCGTGGCACGATGCCGTTCATCATGAACCCGGAAGGCGTGTCCCGCCTCTTCGCGGCCCCCATGGCGGACGGACCGCTGCCTGTTCACATGGAGCCGTTCGAGTCTCCGGTTGCAAATCTTGTGTTCCCGAAACTCAAGGGCAATCCGGTGGCGCGCGTGTTCAAAAACGACATGGAAGTCTTCGGCAATGCCAAGGATTTCCCGATCGTTGCGACCACGTACCGGCTCGTGGAACATTTCCACTTCTGGACCAAGGGCGTGCAAAAGAATGCTGTCACGCAGCCTGAGTTCTTCGTGGAAATCTCCGAGGAGCTCGCCAGGGAGAAGGGGATCAAGAAAGGCGGGATGGTCCGCGTCTGGTCCAACCGTGGCGAAGTGAAGGGCAAAGCAGTCGTTACCAAGCGACTGAAACCGTTCCAGATCGACGGCAAAACCGTTCATCAGATCGGTCTTCCTTTGAACTTCGGCTTCATCGGTGAAACGAAGAAGGCCGCTCCGATCAACTCGCTGACGCCTTTCGTCGGCGACGCCAACGCTCAGACTCCTGAGTTCAAGGCGTTTCTCGTCAACGTCGAGCCCATCGCTGGGCCGGTGGCATAAGGAGGAGGAAAACGATGTTTACCATTATTCCGAATCCGCAAGCCAAACCGATCGACGCAAAGTTTGGCGATAAGGATCTGATCAGGCGCTCGGCATCCAGCATCACGCCTGTCGCGCAGCGGCAGCCCGAAGTTGCGAAGCTGATCGACGTGTCCAAATGCATCGGCTGCAAGGCATGCCAGGTTGCGTGCCTTGAGTGGAACAATTTGACCGAAGAGGTCGGCGTCAACGTGGGTGTCTATGACAACCCACACGATCTGACGCCGAACACTTGGACGTTGATGCGTTACACCGAGTATGAGAATCCCGAGTCAGGCAATCTCGAGTGGCTGATCCGCAAGGACGGCTGCATGCACTGCGAGGACCCGGGTTGCCTCAAGGCTTGCCCGGCACCGGGTGCAATCGTGCAGTACTCGAACGGAATCGTCGATTTCGTGAAAGCGAACTGCATTGGTTGCGGCTACTGCATCAAGGGCTGCCCCTTCAACATCCCGCGCATTTCGAAGGTCGATAACAAGGCCTATAAGTGCACGCTCTGCTCCGACCGTGTCGCGGTCGGCCAGGGACCGGCTTGCCAAAAAGCTTGCCCGACCCAGGCCATCGTCTTTGGCACCAAGGACGAGATGAAGAAGTGGGCCGAGAAGCGCATCACCGACCTCAAGTCGCGTGGCTTCAAGAACGCGGGTCTCTACGATCCGCCGGGAGTGCAGGGCACGCACGTCATGTATGTGCTCCAGCACGCCGACAAGCCGAACATTTACGCGGGACTCGCGGACAATCCGCGGATCTCTCCGATCGTCGAACTTTGGAAGGGTGGCACCAAATACGCCGGCCTTGCACTGATCGGTCTGACGGCTGCCTTTGGTTTCCTCCACCACATCGTGGCGGGCCCCAATCGCGTCACCGATCACGACGAGCAGGAAGCTAAACGTTTAGCGGGGAAGTGAGTCATGGCAAGCACTGAAGTTGCCCCGGGCGATGCGGTACATAGAGGTCCACAGGTAACTGTGGACCGCTATACCCGCGGCGCACGCATCAATCACTGGATTACGGCGGGGAGCCTTGTGCTCCTCGCCATATCCGGTCTCGCGCTGTTCCATCCGTCGCTGTACTGGCTCACCGGCCTGTTCGGCGGCGGTCCGAACACACGCGCAATCCATCCTTGGATCGGCGTTGTGCTGTTCTTCGGTTTTCTCGGTCTGTTCATTCGCTTCTGGAAGCTCAATCTCTGGGAGCGGACGGACAACGTCTGGCTGAAAAAAATCAAGGACGTCGTCACGAGCAACGAGGAAAACCTGCCTGAAGTCGGCAAATACAATGCCGGCCAGAAGCTGGTGTTCTGGTCGATGTCGATCCTGATCATTCTGCTGATCACGAGCGGCCTCGTTATTTGGGAACAGTATTTTGGTCAGTACTTCACGGTTGAACAGCGCCGCTTGGCTGTGCTGATTCATGCGCTCGCAGCGGTGGCTGCGATCTGCGTCTGGATCGTCCACGTCTATGCGGCGATCTGGGTGCGTGGCACGATCAGCGCCATGACGCAGGGACGCGTCACCGGCGGTTGGGCGTGGCGACACCACCGGAAGTGGCTACGGGAACTCGTCTCGGGCAAGTAAAGGTTCTAACGGCGTTGGGCGCCGGCGGCTAAAATGGCTGCCGGCGCCTTTTTCTTGAAGTGCGCGCCACGTGGCCCGTGCGGTTCGTGAGGTGAGTATGTCGACCGAAGTCCAGCCCGATCCTTCGATCATCGGGAATATTGCCAAGCCACCCTTCGTAAGGCTGCCCGACCCTGCGAGGTTGTTCGCGGATCGCGCCGCGCGTTTTCGTGCGCTCGCGACGGGTCATCAACTCGAATCCTCTCTGAAATTTCTGGCGGGCGTTTCACAGGTGCAGTCGGACATTCAATCCGGCTTACCCGATGTGACGATTCCCACAAGCGATACGCTCCAGCGCGCGAAAGAGCACAAAATGCCGCCGCTCGATCGGAGCGCATTTAATCCGGACCCTGCGTTCGATCAGGCGTTCGAGTGGCTGCTCTCGGCGGTGGAGCCGCTTGCGATGCCGACGGAAGCGGGCGCAGCGCTAGCGCGCGTCAAATCCATCGAACGCCGCGCACGCGACATGATGGTTCACAACGTGCTGGCCGACGCAATCCCGGTCGAGGAGCTTGCCGAGCATATATTTGTCGCGGCGGCGCTTCAGGTTCATTACGCGCGGGTTGCCGTGAAGCTTAACCCCGAGTCTCTGGTTGAGATCGGCCACGGCGTTTGCCCAACATGCGGCGGTGCCCCCGCGAGCACGATGATCGTGGGCTGGACCGGTGCCGATGGCACGCGCTTCTGTTCGTGCGCGACATGCGGCACGCTTTGGAACTACATCCGCGTTCAGTGCACGCTCTGCGGCTCCAACAAGAAAATGCACTATCAGGAGGTCGAGGGCTCCGAAGGCATGATCAAAGCTGAGATCTGTGAAGACTGCCGCGGCTACGTAAAGATGATGTACCAGCAGAAGAACCGCGACATCGAACCGATCGCTGATGACGTCGCAAGCCTCGGACTGGATCTGCTTGTGCAGGAGTTGGGCTTCCGAAGGGGCGGAGTGAACCCGTTCCTGATCGGCTACTGAGGTGATGCCGGTGCGCAAGGACGCGGGCAACTTCAGGCAAATTCCTTCCGTCGATGAAGTGTTGAAGACTGCGGTGGCCTTTGCGGCGGTCGAGCAATATGGTCGCGCGTCGGTGGTGCGCGCGGTTCGCGCAAGCATCAGCAGTGCGCGGCAGAAAATGCGCGGTAACGGTGCACATCCGATTACAACGGACGCTATTGCTGGCAGCGCGGTGCTTCACCTTGAGCGTGAGGCGCGGCCGAAGGTGCGCGCCGTATTCAATCTGACCGGAACCGTGCTTCACACGAACCTCGGCCGCGCGGTTCTATCGGAGACCGCGGTCGCCGCAGCAACGACTGCAATGCGCGAAGCGCTTGCGCTGGAGTTCGATCTTGGTGAGGGCAAGCGCGGCGAACGCGACGAACTTGTCCGCGATCTCTTGTGCGGACTCACCGGTGCGGAATCCGCGACCGTCGTCAACAATAACGCGGCAGCGGTGCTTCTCGTTCTGAACACGCTTGCCAAGGGCAAGGAAGCGATCGTTTCGCGCGGCGAACTGATCGAGATCGGCGGCGCATTCCGGATGCCGGAAATCATGTCGCGCGCCGGCGCGAAACTCGTCGAAATCGGGACGACCAACCGGACGCATGAGAAGGACTACAAGAACGAAATCAGCAAAAAAACCGGCCTTATTCTGAAGGTTCATACATCGAACTACCGGATTGAGGGTTTCACCAAGGAAGTAAAGGCTGACCGGCTCTCAGAGATCGCACGTAAGTACAACGTGCCGCTGGTCAACGATCTTGGTTCCGGAACGCTGGTCGATCTTTCAAAATATGGCCTCTCGCATGAACCGACTGTCGCCGAGGCGGTGAGCGAGGGTGCCGATCTCGTTACGTTTTCCGGTGACAAGCTGCTGGGCGGCCCACAGGCTGGCTTCATCGTCGGCACGAAAGAGCTGATCGCGAAGATCAACAAGAATCCGATGAAACGCGCGCTGCGCCTCGACAAGATCAGGCTCGCGGCGCTCGAAGCGACCCTTCAGCTTTACCGCGATCCGGATCGTCTGGTTTCTACGCTGCCTACGGTGCGGCTGCTTGCGCGCAAGAAAGCGGATATTGAAGCGCTGGCGAAACGGGTGCTGCCTTCGGTCAGCAATGCCGCCGGCGAAGGCTACGAGGTGTCGACCGTCGCCTGTGAAAGCCAGATCGGCTCCGGCTCGTTACCGCAAGAAACAATTCCGAGCTTCGGCATTCTAATCCGCTCGAAGCAGCGTGGCGGCGGCGCGATCGCCGCGCTTTCCAGCGCTTTCCGCGCGCTTCCGACGCCCGTTGTTGGTCGCATCGAAGGACAGGCGCTGATCTTCGATCTGCGATGCCTTGAAAGGGAAGATGCCTTCGTTGCGAACCTTGCGTCATTGCGCGTGGAAATCGGTGCATGAGGGCTTGGTTTTCGGGTGCTTCGGAAAAGCCAACTGCCGGCACCAATGTCGCCGAGCAGATGGCGGTTGCGTTTGAGGCTTCGCAAAAAGGCGACTACGAAACCGCACTTTCGATTTGGGGTCCGCTTGCGCAGCAAGGCGTTGGGCGAGCGCAAAATAATATCGGTGCGTGTTTCGCCGAAGGGCTCGGCGTCGACCGAGATCCTGCGCTGGCGATCAAGTGGCTTACGGCGGCAGCTGCGAGCGGCGACCCCGTCGGCCAGCGTAACCTTGCCGCCGCGCACTTCAAAGGCGAAGGCGTAGAGGAAAATCCCACGCGTGCCGCCGAACTTTACCGCGCAGCGGCGGAGCAGGGCGATGCAGCCGCGCAGGACATGCTCTCCTGGATGCTCCTCGAAGGCGAGATCATTTCATCGGATCAGGCCGATTCAAGGCGCTGGGCCGAACTGGCTGCCGCGCAAGGCGTTGCCGCGTCGATGACACGTCTCGGTCTCATCTTTCACAACGCGCTCGGCGTCGAACGGAACGCGGTGGAAGCAGCGAAGTGGTGGGACAAGGCTGCGGCGCGTGGCGACGCGGACGCGCAGGCGATGCTCGGCGCGGCCTATCACCTCGGCGCAGGTGTGCCACGCGATCCGGTCTCTGCGCTAATGTGGCTCCTGCGCGGGCAGTATGGCGGAAGCCAACTCGCGACACCCTTCATCGACCCGGTGCGCGCATCGATGAGCGATGCCGATAAGGATCGCGCAAAGAAGCTCGCGGAGATGCCGCTGCCGGAGCCGGTATCATGATTATCGGCACCGCGGGACACATCGATCACGGCAAGACGTCGCTGGTGCGGGCGCTGACGGGCGTCGATACCGATCGGCTCAAGGAAGAGAAGAAGCGCGGCATCTCGATCGATTTGGGTTTTGCGTATCTCGATGGGCCGGATGGATCGACGATCGGATTCGTCGACGTCCCGGGTCATGAGAAGTTCGTTCACAACATGCTGGCGGGCGCGACAGGCATCCACTTCGTGTTGCTCGTCATCGCAGCCGACGATGGCGTGATGCCGCAGACGGAAGAGCATCTCGCGATCATCGATTTGCTCGGTATCGAACACGGGATTGTCGCGGTTACGAAAGCGGATATCGTCAGTCCGGAGCGCCTCGAAGAAGTGAGTGCGCAAGCAAAGCAAGTGCTGTCGGCGACAGGGCTTCACGATGCCGGTATTGTCGCCGTTTCGGCAACGACGGGCGCTGGGGTTAGCGAGTTGCGGACACGATTGTTCGCCGAGTCAGTAAGGTTACGCCGGCGTTCGAGCGACGGGCGTTTCCGTCTTGCCGTCGATCGCTCCTTCACGTTGCAGGGCACAGGTACGGTCGTGACCGGCACGGTGCTCTCAGGCTCGATTGCAGTGGGCGATCCGGTTACGATTAGTCCCTCCGGCATTACCGCACGCGTTCGCAGCATCCACGCGCAAAACCGTATCGCGGAGAAGGGTCTGGCTGGCGACCGCTGCGCGCTCAATCTTGCCGGCGATAAGGTAACGAAGGACACGGTTAGCCGCGGCGACGTTGTGCTCGATACGGGCTTACACGCGCCGACGGACCGGATTGACGCTTCCGTTCGTGTTCTTGCATCCGAACAGAAACCGTTGAGTCAATGGATGCCGGTGCGGCTTCACCACGCCTCGTCGGAAGTCGGCGCAAGGATCGTGTTGTTATCCGAAGAGCCTGCCGCGCCGGGAACGCAATCGCTCGTTCAACTGGTACTGGAGTCGCCGGTGGCGGCGGCCGCAGGGGACCGGTTTATTCTGCGCGACACAACCTCGCAGCGTACGATTGCCGGCGGAAAGTTTCTCGATCTGCGCGCGCCTGCACGCAAGCGCCGTAGCCCGGAGCGCATCGAGCAGCTGCGCGCGCACGCTATCAGCGATCACGACGAAGCCTTGCGAGCGCTATTGGACCGTGGGCCGGGATATGCGGAAATTTCAACGTTCACGCGCGATCGCGCGCTCGGCGCAGAGCAAATTCTTCGTCTTATTTCTTCGGCGGGTGTGATCAAGCTACGGACACCGAAAGCCGAGCTTGCGATTTCTCCGGCGAGTTGGACGCGCCTGAAGCGGGCGATCGGCGGAACGCTTGAGGTCTTTCATAAAGAAAATCCGGATCTCGCTGGGATCGGCTTTGAAAAACTGCGCTTGCAGCTTGAGCCGCGGCTTCCGGCGCCAGCTTTCTCCGCCGTGCTGGACGCGCTTGTTCATACCAAGGAAATCGTGCTCGACGGATCCTGGATCAAGCTGCCGGCGCATGAAGTGCGCTTGACGCCACAGGACGAGGCGCTTTGGAAAAAGATCAGTCCTCTCATCACAGGGACCGAGCGTTTCCGGCCTCCGCGAGTGCGTGACATCGCCAATCTGCTTCAGGTCAAGGAGCCAGAAATCCGCAGGTTTTTCAAAGTATTAAGTCGGATGGGACGCGTCGACGAAGTGGCGCATGATCATTTTTTCCTGCGTGGCACTGTGGCGGAAATGGTGGAGATCTGTGCCGAGATCTCGCAAAGCACCGCCGACGGTCAGTTTACCGCCGCGCAATTGCGTGATCGGCTGGATAACGGCCGTAAAGTCTCAATCCAGATTCTCGAGTTCTTCGATCGCCACGGTGTCACATTTCGCCGCGGCGATCTGCGTCGTATCAATAAACACCGCCTCGATCTGTTCCGCCGCCGCGCGGATGAAGCAGACGTCGCAGTGATATCTTCTGGAAGAGCATCGTCCCCGGTGGGGCGTCCGGACTTCAAATCCGGGAAGGGCCGCGAGCCGGTCCTTGGTGGGTTCGACTCCCATTCTCTTCCGCCAAAACAGCGGAGTAGTACGCGATGAGCGAGAGCATGGCGGCAGCCTACCTTACTGACCTCGATAAAGCGGCGGGCGCTGCGAGCGTCGCGGAGGACGAGTTCCGGCGTAACATCGTCGCAAAAATGCGGGAGCATGAAGAAGCGCGTGCGTTTGCATTCCGCCGCCTCAACTTGATGAAAGGCGTCGCTGCGTCCGTCTCAGGCGCGAAAGACGCCGATGAAGCAAATGAGCGCGGCACGGCAGCCTTGTATCGCGAAATCGGCTGGACGGGCGCTACGGAGTTTCAGCGTGAAGGCGTGCAGAAGTTTGCCCCTGTGACGCTTGCCGTATGGGAAGCGACGAAAGAGGATGCTGCGGACAGCAGCCTCAAGGAGATAGAGCGCGAGCTTGCCGGTTTCGAGAGTTGGTATGCGCAAGCGCAGAACAAACCGTTCATGACGGTTATGGAACAGGAACTGCCGGAGCTGCCGCTTGTCGAAGTCTTTTAAGCCGGGGCGAACCGGCGCGGATTTCAATGAGTGGCTCGCCCGCGAATTCGCGGATGGCAGCTTCACCGCGCTGATTGTGTTGGTTTCGATCGGTGGGCTTGAAGTGATACCGCTTCGTTCTACGTTCATGCACGTGATCGGCGATGAACTCGACTGGCTGGCATTCTCGGATGCGATGCGCGGTGCGGGCGTGAATTGGGAGGGGGTCGTCATCATGCCATTCCGTGACGAGGACGGCGCTCACGCTTCCGATATCAAGGCACGTGACGCGTTGCGCTTGCTGGACAAGCGCATAATCGAGGATCGTCTTGTCATTAATGAAGGCCACTTCTTCGACAAGTGGGGACGACGCATGAAGATCGAAGAGGCTTCCGCGCAGTGAGACAGGTTCGTGTCGTATTCACAGAGCCGCAATCGGCACGGGCCAACATTTCGGTCACTGCAGCGATCGCAGAGTTGCATGTCGCCGGCGAAAGCCCAGACACGTTGCGGCTATACAGCTACCCGAAGTCGGTACTGCTCGGCAGGCATCAGCCCCTTGAAAGCATCAATGTCGCCGAATGCGAGAAGCGAAACGTGGAAATCGCGCGACGGCTTACAGGCGGGGGCGCGATATACATGGACCGGGGTGTAGTCACCTGGGATTTTATCGTCGGCACGAGGGATTTTGGCGGCGGCATCACCAGATCGATCAGCGAGATCGGCAAAGCTTTGGCCGCATCCCTTTCCCGCTTTGGCTTGCCAGCGGAATCCAAAAAAGAGAACGAGGTTGAGATCGGCGGGAAGAAGGTATGCGGTATTAGCGGGTATTACGATGGCGCGACTTATGTCTGCCAAGGTTCGATTTTGGTGGATGTCGATCTAAAGCAGATGTCGAGTGTTCTGCGCGACTCGCGTTCAAGAGGGGCGCCCGCCACGCACGAAGTCATAAACATTGCCGACATGATGGGGCGGCGGCCAGATAACGCGGAGTTATTTCAAACGCTTGCTGTGGGGATCGCGCACCATTTCAATTTTACGCCGCAGCGCATGAATCTTTCCGATGCGGAGCGAAAACTCGCAGATCGCCTGTTCGATGAGGAGTATGGACGCGATCAATTTGTGTTTGGTGAGGATAGCAGGCCAAACAAGATCAGAAGAACCGAAGCCGGGAGAGCCCGGGCGTGAAGCGGCGTTTACTTATCGTTCTCGCAAACACCGATCCTCGGAACGGCGAGGAGTTAGGAACGCCGTTCTATCACGCAGCGATCGCGGCAGCGATGGATTACGAGGTTGACGTTGTCTGCATGGCAACGGCCGGAAAGTTGATGATAAAGGGAGTGGCAAAAGAGTTGCGCGTCAAGCCAGCCCATCCCAAGACCGCGTTGGATTGGATCAAGGAAGCGCGCGACCACGGCGCGCGGTTCTGGGCGTGCCCGGCAAATCTCGATCTCTTCGACGCCAAAGAAAGCGATCTGATCGAGGAATGCAGCGGCATGATGAGTGCGGCCGACATGATCGAGCGCGTTATGAGCGATGAATATCGCGTGCTGACCTATTAGGTGTTTCGTGGCGGTTGTACGTGGCTGTCGTTTTCCCGATGAGCTTCTCTACGATGTGAAGCATCACGTCTGGTATCGCGAGGCGGGGCAGGGTGTGATCAAAGCCGGGATCACGACGGTAGGGTCGCACTGGCGCGCGAAGTGATCGTATTCAGCACGAAGCGTCCAGGCGCAGAATTTGAACAGGGCCGTGCGTTTGCGACGCTTGAAAGCGCAAAGTGGATAGGTTCGGTGCGATCAGCCTTCGACGGGAAAGTAATCGCCGTCAATGAAGAGGCGAAACGCAATCCAGAGCTCGTAAATAGTGACTGTTACGGGACAGGCTGGCTGCTGGAGGTATGCCCGGCCGCCGAAAACTGGCAGAAGAATCTTGTGACCGGCGATGCAATTGCTGCGGCTTACGAAGCTTGGATGGAAAGCGAAGCCTATCCAGGTTGTGGCTGAGCGGCGGCCCTCTACGCGGTGACTCTAACTTCCGGCGCGCCCGCTTCGATTTTACCGACGATACTTGCTGCCGGATAGCCGGCGCTACGAATCTGATTCACAATTCGCTCGGCGGAAGATGCTGCGCACGAGATCAGGAGCCCGCCCGAAGTCTGCGGGTCGGTTAGCAGATGCTGCTTCCACTCGGCATAGGCGGCTGGGAGCTTCACGCTCGCGCCATAGCTCGTCCAATTACGATGCGATGCGCCGGTAACGTGACCTACCTGAGCGAGCTCTCGCGCGGCAGCCAGATAGGGGATTTCGCCGCTGTGTAGAACCACTGTGGTGCCAGAACCGCGCGCCATCTCTGCGGCGTGGCCGAGCAGACCGAAGCCGGTTACATCCGTGATTGCGTGCACATCCTTGTCGCTGGAAAGGTCTCCGCCCACGCGATTGAGTAGCGTCGTCGTGCCGATCATCTCGGCATACTGCTCTCCGGAAAGAACGCCTTTCTTGAGTGCGGCCGAATAAACGCCGACACCGAGCGCCTTTGTCAGAATAAGGGCGTCGCCGACTTTTACATCGGCGTTGCGGCGGATGTGCTCAGGCTTGCAGGTGCCAATGACGGCAAGACCATAGATTGGTTCTGGCGTGTCGATGGAGTGACCCCCAGCAACCGGAATTCCGGCTTCCGCGCAAATGCTCGCGCCGCCCTCGAGAATACCCCGCACCATTTCGACAGGTAATTTTCCAAGCGGGATTCCAAGGATTGCGAGCGCGAAGATCGGCTTTCCGCCCATCGCATAGATATCCGAAATTGCGTTGGTCGCGGCGATTCTTCCGAAGTCGCGCGGGTCATCTACGACAGGCATAAAGAAGTCGGTCGTTGCGACGATGCAGGTATTGTCGTCGAGCTTCCAGACCGCCGCATCGTCGCTCGTCTCGTTGCAGACGAGGAGAGGCGCAAAGGAATTCATCTGCGGATGGCCGGCGAGCAATTCCTGCAACACGTCCGGGGCCAGCTTGCAGCCACACCCGCCGCCATGAGCCAAGCTTGTGAGACGAACTAAGGGCGCGTTCATTACAGACCTCCAGGATGGGGATGCCGCGCCGCGGCTGGAAAGCTCGCGCGTCCGCGCGCCGCTCTCGAAGTCCAGATATTTCTAGCTACCGGGCCGAGTTTAGCGCCTTTCACACGCTGCCCACAATGCGTACTGCTGAGGCAGGTCAGTTCTACGGCGCCGGCTTTTCGAGCAAGGCTTTCGCATTGTTCAAAGAAGTCTGCATATTCTCCCGGGCTTTTGCCATGACCCACCAGACCAGCAGATTGTAGGGATAGCGGATCTTGCTGCAATAGGTATTCCGGATTCGTGTCTGATTTGGCCCGATGGCTTCGAACTCCGTGATCAGCGGATCGACGGACTGGAACGGCTCATGAAAGCGGATTTCGAGTTCAATCCGCTCTTTTTCCTTGATGGCTTTGATCTCCTGTTCGCTTCTGCCCACGCTCCGGTCATTGCTATTCCACGCTACGACCGCACCAACGTCTCCATCGGTACCGCGGTACTCGATTGCCATGTTGGGATCGGCCTGCGCATAGGTGCTGTAGCGCTCCTGGTTCTTTAGGAGCCGCATGAAGGCAAAGACGTCGCTTACCGGCCGCTGCACGACGACCTCCTGCGAAATCGAAAACCGGCGTGGCAGGAAGAGCCCCAGCACATAGGGGGCGAAGGCAATTGCAAGAAGGGTATAGAAGAGGGTGTAGAGCCACTGCATTGGTTTGTGAAATCCACCAGATTAGCCAGCGCCCATAGTGTAGCGCAGACATCCCCCAGAGCGACTGGCCAAGAGCGTCTTTTTGCGCCTACCAATGTTCGCGACGATTTAGTGCAGATTGCCTCTCCAGCCTCTCAAATATAGGCGAGTGCTATAGGTAATGCCTGTCTATACGGTGCGGTTATTCGCTCAAGCGTTGCAAATGCGTCGAATCTGCAACGCGCAATAGACTGCTCGTTAGGTGGACGGCCATTGGATGACGCCTCGGGTAATGTCGCCAGATGCTCCATTACTGTGCCTGAGAACGTTTGTGCGAGCCCGAAACAAAGGTCGTGTCTTCGCGGCGCTAAGGTTTCGGCCTGTCGTCGTCAAACAGAATACGCTCTGAAGCGCCGTCGAGGTCGTCATATTGGCTATTTCTCAATGACCACATGAACGCGCCCAGTCCGGCGACACCAAGTGCAAGGGCGATAGGGATCAGAAAGAAGAAATCGATCATCCTGCGCTCCAAGCTCCACCACGCGGCGTTTGAAATCGTCAGACTTGTCTCGCTTTAAAGCCGTCCATCTGCCACGCAGACGCAGTGCATTCGCGATTACGATCAGCGACGATAACGACATCGCGACGGCAGCTACGAGCGGCGTTACCAGCCCCGCAATGGCGATTGGCATCGCGATCGCGTTATATGCAACGGAGAAAAATAGGTTCTGCCGAATGAGGGCCTCGGCGTTTTTCGCGATTGCAATTGCGCCGGGTACCGCAAGTAGACTCTCATGCATGAAGACGAGGTCCGCGGCGTTACGACCGACATCGGCCGCGGTGGCTGGAGCCATCGACGTATGTGCGGCGGCGAGTGCGGGCGCGTCATTCAGCCCGTCACCGACCATCAGAGTTTTTCTGCCGGCTGCATGGAGCGCGGCGATGCGTGCTATCTTATCGCCAGGAGTTAGATCGGCGCTGTAGGGAACGCCAAGAGCCGTAGCGACTTGCTTCACCGGACGATCTCGGTCACCGGAAAGAATCTCAATTGGCAGCCCTTTTTCTGTTAGCTGCTTGATTGCTTCGGCGGCGTCGTCGCGCAGACGATCCGTAAACTCGAAGGATGCGACCAACTCTCCGTTCCGCCCGAATACTACGCTTGTGCTCGCCGGCATGGATGTGTTCGAGGTAAGCGCCCATTCAGGCCGGCCCAACCGCAATACGTCATTCCCGATCTTCGCTTCGACGCCATTCCCTGCATGTTCAGTCACCGAAGCAGGCGGGATTGTCTGTTTGTGCAGGGCAGCGGCTGCGATCGCGCGCGAATACGGATGTCGCGAATGCGTAGCTACGCCGGCAGCGAGCGCGAGCGTATCCTGATCCGTGTTGTCGTTAACGAGTTGCGGATTTCCGATTGTGAGCGTGCCGGTCTTGTCGAACAGTACGTAGTCAATCTCGGCGAGGCGTTCGAGACTGCTTCCATCTTTGACCATGATGCCGCGCTCGAACAGCCGCCGCGCCGCCACGACCTGTACCATCGGAACTGCAAGTCCGAGCGCGCAAGGGCAGGTAATGATGAGAACCGCGACTGCGATCGTAATCGCGCGATGCAGATCGCCGCTCACGAAAATCCATCCCAGGAAGGTGAGAAACGCCGCGAGGTGAACGACCGGTGCGTAGAGTCTCGAGGCCCGGTCTGAAATGCGCCGGTAAAGCGAGCGGCTCGATTCAGCCGCCTCCATCATGCGGAGCATGTCCTCAAGAAACGAGTCTTTGGCTGCCGCGGTCACAACGAGAGTAAGTGGCCCGGTAAGGTTCAGTATGCCGGCGAGTACCGCGTCGCCGGTAGCTACCGCTCGCGGCGCGCTTTCGCCGGAGATCAGCGAGCAGTCGAGATCGGATTTGCCTGCGGCGATCGTCCCATCAACCGGAATACGATCGCCGGGCATGATCCGCAGTGTCATGCCGGGCTTGATTTCCTCTATTGCGAGATAGTGCTCTGAGCCATCCGCAGACACGACATACGCCCCGCGGGCGGATAAGCGGGCAAGACTCTTCACCGCGACGCGCGCACGGTCGCGCATGACGTAGTCGAGCGTGCGGCCGATCAGCAGGAAGAACAGGAGCGAAACCGAGGCGTCGAAATAGGCGTGTGGTCCGCCCCGCATTGTTTCATAGAGACTAAGACCGAACGCAAGCGCAACGCCAATTGAGATCGGGACGTCCATATTCGTGCGGCCGTGACGCAGCGCGTTCCACGCCGAACGAAAAAAGATCCGGCCGGAATAGGCGAGTGTCGGCAATGCGATCACCGCCGAGATCCAATGGAACAGGTCGCGCGTCTCGGCTGCTGCGCCGGACCAGATCGAAACCGAAAGCAGCATGATATTGCTCGCCGCGAATCCAGCGACGGCAAGCGCGCGAACCATTTCGCTGAAACCGGGATTGCCAGCGTCGGGCTCGGGGTCATGCAGGTGCGCATCGAAGCCGATGCTCTTCAGGCATTCTAGAAGTGCCGGAGGCTCGTTCCCTTTCCAGGTGACCGAAGCACGTTTCGTGGAAAGATTGACGCGCGCCGCTTTTACATTCGGCAATGCCGAAAGGGTGCGCTCGATCCGTTGGACGCAGCCGCCGCAATGGATCGTGGGAACGGAAAGATTCGTCTGATGGAGGTCGTCGCAAAGCTTTCGGCTTGCGAGCATCAGTTCGCCGGCCGCAGAGCGGCGGCTAGTTGCTTTTGCGGTTTCCAGCTCAGCGGTGCAGCAACTCATCTGGGCGGAAACTCCCGCTTATCTTTATGCGGCATTTGGCGACCGGATCGCCTGATAGGCATGCCATGTGCCGTGACCGATTACTGGAAACACGACGATCAAGCCCAGCATTCCTGTTGCAAGGCTAAGCAGAAACAGCACAAGCGTGATTGCGCCCCATACGAGCATGACCGGAAGATTGTTCCACACTAACGCAACGCTCGACCCCATTGCAGTCAGTGCGTCGACGCGCTCGTTAAGCTGCATAGGGATTGAGAAAGCGCTGATCGCGAACGAGAAGGCGGCGAACAGGCCGCCGGTCAGGCTGCCTACGAGCAACATGACAAGACCGACGGGTGTCGTGAACAGCATATTCGCGATGTGATCGAGACCCGGAAAGGGTTGTAAGCCGAAGAACAACGCATAGACAATAACGGCCGCGCGCATCCATAGAAGCATGAGCAGGCTCAAAAGAACGCCGGTGAACAGAATTTGCCCACCGGATTTTGGACGCACGAAGACCATCTGCGCGAGTGATGAGCGCTTACCGGTCGCGAGCTTCCGGCTTTTTTCGTAGAGGCCGATTGCGAGCAGGGGCCCCACGATCATGAACCCGGCAAAGGCCGGAAACAGGATAAAATCCCATCCAAACATAATTAGTCCGGCGACCACCATTATGGAGATGACGAAAACCAACACGCCATAAGCGAGACTTTGCAGCGGATCAGTCATCATGTCGCGCCAGCCGGCGGCAAGCCACCCGAACGCGGCCCACGGCCGCAGCTCGCGTTTCCAGACGTTTTGTTTTGGGGTCGGCGGAACGAGTGCGGGAATTGTTGTCATGGCTGGTTCATTTGACAAAGGGTTTGTGATTATCCGGGCGGGCACGAAGATTTCGCGGCGCTGAATTGCTGACCGCTTCCTTCACCTACGCGGACATGCGCTACGCATTCGGGTTGAGAATTCGTCGCGACGTAAACGAGATGTGCGTTTGCGGCGAGGAAAAGCGCGATGCCGAATCCGACTGCTAGCCAGATCAATGCTCTTTTCCTTTGCGTGTTCACGATCTCCACTACGCTCACCGTGGGTTCGTTTGAAGGTCGAGAAGATAGAGAACGAGAATCTTGCGGTCGGTGGCAGAGAGTCGTGGTTCCCATGCCGGCATTTGGCCTTTGCGGCCCTGCCAGATGCTCTCCAAGAGAGATTGCGGGTCTCCGCCATAGATCCAGTTGCGGTCGGTCAGGTCCGGCGCCCCTTGCGCAAGTTTTCCTTCCCATCATCGCCGTGACAGGTTGCGCAATGCGCGGCGAAAAGCTTCTGCCTTTCGTCAAGCTGCGCGATGGGCGCAGGAGCTTTTTCTGTTTCGCCGGGAAGCGTTCGCAGATAAGCGATCACGGCATCAACCTGCGCCCGGTTAAGCACCTGATTCCGGCCGAACCCTAGCATTTCAGAAATGCGTGTCTTTGGATGATCGGCGTTAATCCCGACGCGAATTGTCTCTGCGAGCGTTTCAGGATCGCCGCCCCACAGCCACGTGCGGGCGGTGAGATCGGGAAAGCCCTTGCTGCCTTTCGCGTTCAAGCCATGGCACACCGCGCAGTTATCGCCGAACAGGGTTTTTCCCGACTGGCGAACAATCTTCATCAGTGCGTCGTCCGCCTGAATCGCCGTGTAACTCTCGGTTTCGATGCGCTTGGTCCACGATGCGCGTTGTATGTTGGATTGTTTCAGCGCGTTCTCGACCGTCGTCGTCTGGTCGATGCCAAGCAGTCCACGTGTGAAGCTTACGCCGAGCGGCCAGGCTGGCATCAAAATCCAGTAGCCGATCGAAAACAGCGCCGTCGTAATCAGAAAGAAATAGACGATG
The DNA here is from genome assembly GCA_016713235.1 of Hyphomicrobiales bacterium. Lineage (GTDB taxonomy): Bacteria > Pseudomonadota > Alphaproteobacteria > Rhizobiales > Xanthobacteraceae. Next base: position 184,296 of record JADJPN010000002.1, read on the forward strand.
CGCGGCACCGGCGTATTCAGTTCCTTGATCCCGTTCCATTCATGACCGGTGGTCATGTAGCCGGTATGTGAATCCCGCTCTTTTACCGCCATGGCTTGTCTTCGCTCTCAAGAATGGATTCTGCGGCCTGATCGAAAGATTTCTTGTTCGACGGCCAATAGGCGTAGACGACTACGATAAGTGACAGCCCGAGCAGATAGAACAAGCCGTAGGATTTGGAGAACCAGACCAGCGTTTCGTGCGTGAATGGCATTATTTCGACTCCGCCGTCGTCTTGCTTGCGATTTCGGTGAGCTTGCCGAGTATCTGGAGGTAGGCCACGAGCGCGTCCATTTCCGTGAGAACATTCGGCTTGCCGTCGAAGGCGCGGACATTCGTCGCTTTTCCGTACCTCTTTAAAAGCTCTTCTGCCTCCGATGGAGTCCGGTGAAGCCTGGCCATAGGCGTCGTTGATTGCGTTCGCGATCATCTCGTCGGTGTAGGGGACGCCGACCGCACGCAAAGCCTTCAAATGCCCCGGAAGATCGTCAACACGCAGTCCCGTGAGTTGCAGCCATGGGTAAGAAGGCATGATGGACTGAGGCATAACCTGCCGCGGGTTGACCATGTGCGCGACATGCCACTCGTCGGAATACTTTCCGCCGATGCGCGCGAGATCCGGCCCGGTGCGCTTGGAGCCCCAGAGCATCGGATGGTCGTATTGTGACTCGACCGCGCGCGAATAGGCGCCGTAGCGATGTACTTCATCCCGCAATGTGCGGATCATTTGCGAATGGCATGCGTAGCAGCCTTCACGGATGTAAATGTTCCGGCCGGCGAGCTCGAGCGGTGTATAGACCCGCATGTCCGGCGCTTTCTCCACGGTGTTGTGGATCGTGAACAGCGGCGCGATTTCAACGAGGCCGCCTATGCTCGAGACGCCGATAATCGCGAGCACAATACCAATCGCCTTGCGTTCCAGCTTGTAATGAAGTCCGAACATCTGGGTTATTCTCCCGGCTGTAGTCTGGCGCCGGCGATCACGGCATCTGGTTTTCCATCGACTCGCTCAGCGGCGTGCGCGGGCGCGTTCCGGATGGTCATCCAGATGTTGTAGCAACCGACGACCGCGCCGATGAGGAAGAACAATCCACCGATGGCGCGAGCGACGTAGTAGGGGCGCATCGCCACAACGGATTCGATGAAGGAGTAGGTGAGCGTGCCGCTCTCGCTATAGGTCCGCCACATCAGTCCTTGGATGATGCCGGAGTTCCACATCGCGAAGACATAGATAATGGTCCCGATCAGCGCGAACCAGAAGTGCACTTCGACAAGCCGCGCGGAGTGCATGCCGTCTCGCTTCCACAACCAAGGCACCGACGCATAGATTGCACCGAACGTGATCATCGCGACCCAACCCAGCGCGCCAGCGTGAACATGGCCGACGGTCCAGTCCGTGTAATGCGACAGTGAGTTCACCGAGCGGATCGCCATGAAGGATCCCTCGAATGTCGAGATGCCGTAAAAGACGGCCGCCACCATCATGAAGCGCAGGGTCGCGTCGTCGCGCACCTTATGCCAGGCCCCATTCAGCGTGAGCAGCGCGTTCGCGGCGGAGGCCCATGACGGGACCAGCAGCATAACCGAGAATGTCATGCCAAGCGTCTGCACCCAGTGCGGCAGCGCCGTATAATGCAGGTGGTGCGATCCCGCCCACATATAGAAGAAGGTGATGCCCCAGAAGCTGATGATGGACAGACGATAGGAAAAGATCGGGCGGCCGGCGCGCTTCGGCAAGTAATAATACATCATGCCGAGGAAGCCTGCGGTCAGGAAGAACGCGACCGCGTTGTGACCGTACCACCATTGGGTCATGGCATCCTGCACACCGGAAAATACCGAGTAGCTCTTCGCGTTTCCGATCGAAACCGGTACGGCAAGATTGTTGACGATATGCAGAACCGCAACGACCAGAATAAAGGCCATGTAGTACCAGTTGGCGACGTAGATGTGCGGTTCCTTCCGCCGGACCAGCGTTCGCAGATAGATTGCGAAGTACGTGACCCAGACGACGACAAGCCAGACGTCGGCATACCACTCCGGTTCGGCATATTCCTTCGACTGGGTGATACCCATCAAATAGCCGCTGACCGCAAGCACGCAGAACAGATTGTATCCCGCAAGTACGAACCACGGGCTCAACTGATCGGGAAGACGCGCGCGCGAAGTCCGCTGCAAAACGTAAAGCGAAGTTGCGATCAGTGCGTTGCCGCCGAAACCGAAGATCACCGCGGTGGTATGTACGGGCCGGATGCGCCCGAAGCTCGCCCATGGTGCGTCGAATGTAAGTTCGGGAAATACGAGCAGCCATGCGACCCAGTCGCCAACGAAGAGGCCAACGACAGCCCACGCCATCGAGAGAATAATTCCGACCTTGGTAGGGTCGTCGTAATAGTTTTCGAGGCGGCTGGCGGACGGTTCGGGGGCATAGAACTTTGCGATAATTGCAAAGACGCATAACAAACCGGCGAGAATAACGATCGCGCCATGAATGCCGAGCGGGTCGTTCCTCCCCAGCACCGCCATGACAAGGCCGCATAGTGCGACGGCCACCGAGATCAGAAGTCCACGTTCGCGTTCGGCTTTCGTGAGTTGCGCAAGCATGAAACTCTTTGCCCTTTCGGAGGTCACGGGTTGCGGGGGACAGAGCAGAAAAAGTCCAGCAATTATCAAACGGATACGGGCGCACCAGTTCTTGATTTAAATCAATTCCCCGCGAACTTTCGCAATTGACCCTTCCGGGGAAATCTATTGATTCGAGAACGCATTAGCTTTTGCCCCGAAGCTAGCGACTGGGTGCGATTCCACGTTTTCCGTGCACGGCTCGCTGCCTTCTCGGTTGATGCCATTGATATCGATCAAGGCCAGTGGACCCGTTTCTCGGCAGGTTGTTTTGGCAGTGCCTTCACGTCGTGCGGGCATTCCCCCAACAAGGTACGCGATGGTTTCGTTAGACCAAAAGAAGGAGCAATCCGAACTGGCGCTCTTTTCTTATGGCTTTCGCCCGTTCTTTCTATTCGGCAGTGCATACGCGGGTCTCGCGATCCCGCTTTGGATGATCCAGATCGGCTACGGAGTGGCGCTTGAGAGCGTCTTCACGCCGATAGACTGGCATGTGCACGAAATGCTCTACGGTTTTGTGCCGGCGATCGTGGCGGGGTTTCTGCTTACGGCGATCCCAAACTGGACCGGCCGGCTTCCCATCAGCGGGGTGCCACTATTCGCACTGTTCTCGATCTGGGTGGCTGGGAGGCTGGCCGTGTATCTCTCTACAAAGATCGGCTGGTTTGCTGCGGCGGCGATCGATATTTCATTTCTTTTTGTTGTGATCGCTGTTGCTGGCCGCGAGATCGTGGTGGGAAAGAACTGGCGAAATTTGCGTGTTCTCGGCGTGGTCGGCGTATTCGCCGCGGGGAATCTCACTTTTCATCTGGAGTCGCATTATCTTGGAAGCGCCGAATACGGAACGCGTTTGGGAATTTCCGCGATAATCATGCTTATTTCGCTCGTCGGCGGCAGGATCGTTCCAAGTTTCACGCACAATTGGCTGATGCGTCAGCAAGCAGGAAAACTGCCTGCGAGCTTCGGGCGCGTCGATGTTGCCGCGCTCGCCACAAGTCTCGCGGCGCTGTTATCCTGGATATTGCTGCCTTACGCCATGGCCACCGGTTACGTGCTGATTTGCGCGGGAGCAATTCAGTTTGTGCGTTTAGTTCGCTGGCATGGAGAACGCACGGTCACTGAGCCGATCGTTGTCGTGCTTCATGTCGCATACGCGTTTATTCCGCTCGGCTTTGTGTTGCTGGGGTTGAGTTTCTTCGCGGAACTCCCAAGGAGTGCCGGTATTCACGCTTGGACGGGCGGAGCGACCGGCACAATGATATTGGCAGTTATGACGCGTGCGAGTCTGGGTCACACCGGCAGGGTTTTGGTTGCTTCGGTAGCTGTTACGCTGATCTATTTGTTGGCGGTTTCCAGTGCGCTCTTACGGATTGTGGGTGCGCTAGTTTCTGAATATGGCCAGCTTCTGATCTTGTTGTCCGGGCTTGCTTGGGCGGGCGCGTTTCTCAGTTTTGCGATCGTTTATGCTCCCATTCTCTGCACGCCGCGGCGTTGATCAGCGAACAAGTTCGGCGGCTTGTTTGGGACGATAGGCCCTGCATTTTCGCAGATCCGTCTCCATGCCGGGCTGACCGATCAAATCGAGGCAATAGGGGATTGCTGGAAAAACCGCGTCGAGACACACGCGAATCGAAGATGGTCTGCCTGGCAGATTGACGATCAGCGTAGTGCCGCGAATGCCCGCGGTCTGTCGTGACAGAATAGCAGTCGGTACTTCGCGCAAGCTGATCGCTCGCATGAGTTCTCCAAATCCGGGCAGGAGTATGAAGCAGGCGGCAGTTGTTCCTTCCGGCGTCTGGTCTCGCGCCGCCGGACCCGTTCCGCCGGCAGTAAAAACAAGTGCGCAGCCTTCGTTATCGGCGAGATCGATCAGATTATCGCGGACGCTCTCCATTCCGTCCGGAACGACCCTGCGCACGGAACTCCAGGAACTCGTGAGCATTTCCGAGAGATACTGCTCAATAGCCGGTCCGTTCACATCCTCATAGATCCCGGCGCTTGCGCGATCCGAGACATTCAAGACGCCAATCTTGAGTTCGTCGCGGAAAAGCGAAGTCGCTGTTGGCATGGATCGCCTGGAGAACGTGTGCATGCAGTTCTGATATCTGCATCGGTCGATACCTGAATTGATGCTGATCAAAGCTGCCGTGCTGCTAGCCTGAAAGATAGCGGGCAGGAGAGATCAATGTTCACTCGAAATGCCCGGCTTATTCTGGCTGTCGTCTACGATGACGGCATTGTTGCAGATCGCGTGCTATCTGAGCTTGGTTATGCGCTTCGAGATCAGGGAGTTTCAGTTAAGGGGCTCGTACAGCGGAATACCTTCCGACGTGACCGCGCCAAGTGCGACATGGAACTGGAAGAGTTGGGTAGCGCCGCGGTATTTCAGTTGTCCAAAGATCGCGGAAAACACGCCGGCGGTTGCCGGTTGGATCGCGAAGCGATCGCATCAGCCGCTGCATTGATCGGGCCGGCTTTGGGTGAGGGCGCTGACTTGCTCATTCTGAACAAGTTCGGGCGCAGCGAAGCGGAGGGAGGCGGGCTGCGCGAGATTGTTGCCGCTTCGGTCAGTCTTGAAATTCCGACGCTCGTCGGAGTGCCGCGCAGAAATCTCGAAGTTTGGCAAAAGTTTGCCGAAGGTCTTTTCGATCGCTGCGGTATCGACGAGGTCCAAGCGTTGTTATCCTGGGTAAAACACCGGACCGGTCGCGACATTAGGCTCGGTACATCTGGTTTCGCGAGATCGGAACGGCGTGAAAATGCGATTATTTCAAACTAACCGATCGTTCCATCGATCAGGCGTGACGGGCTAGCGAAAGCCACCAAAGCCTCTTTATCCGTGATTCTTATCGTCCGCCCGGACGTGACCACGCCGGCAGCTGCAAGTTGACCAAGAGCTCGCGACAGGTTTTCCGGCGTCGTACCCAGAAGCGATGACAGCGTTTTTTTCTCGAACTCCAGCGCGACTACTAAATCATCGCCATGTTTCGAGTAATTTCTAAGCAGCCAGTTTGCGAGCCGTTCGGAGGTAGACCGAAGTTTCTGATCTTTAAGAAGCTTTACCAAGTCTCTGTAGCATTTCGAAATTTCGGCAATAGCTGCGAAAGCGAAGTCCGGGTCTTCGTAGAAAATCGCGCGCACATCCTTGGCCGGAAGCAAAAGAATACGCGATTCCAGCAGTGTACGCGCTGATTTTAGATAGGGCTGGTCGAGGATAACGGCCGCAAAAATGAACGTCGATGCTTTGACAATATCGATCGTCGTATGACGGCCGTTATGCGAGGCGAAAAGCTCGACGCAACCTTCGATCAGGACGTGAAGAAAGTCAGGCCGTTCTCCTTCGGATATTAATAATGTATTCGGAGGGTAGCGCTGAAGAGAAGAGACCTGCATCAGCCGCTCGAATTGGCGAGCGGACATTTTCTTGAACAAAGGTAGTTCTCGTAGCCGTTCGAGATCTATCGCTCGCATTGTTCAGTGCGCCTTTCCGCAAGACGTCGATTGATATTTATAAAACGATGAATCGGCGAAAGTTATCTGCGTCGTTCATCTTCCAATTTTAACGTGGAATCTTGCTAATTTTGGTGGCGGGTCCTTGATGCATATCAATAGCCTCGACGCGTACGCAGACATTATCCCGATGCCGAATTTTGCCGACTCATCGGGGTATAGCAATGCAAACCAAAGCGGCGGTTGCGCCTAAAGGCCAGAACGCAGCGCTCTGGATGTCTACGATCGCGTTCACGGTGTGCTTCGCAGTCTGGACGATCTTCGCAATCATCGGAATCAGCATCAAGCAGCAGCTGAATCTCAATGAGACGCAGTTCGGCCTGCTTGTGGGTACGCCGATTCTGACCGGCTCGCTGATCCGCATTATACTCGGCGTCTGGGCCGACCAGTACGGCGGCCGCATTGTCTATGTGGCGACTATGCTCGCGGCCGCGGTCGCGACCTATCTCCTGACCTGGGCCACGACCTATACGGAATTTCTGTTCGCGGCGCTTGGCGTCGGCATCGCCGGCGGCTCGTTCTCGGTCGGCGTTGCCTATGTTTCGCGCTGGTATCCGCCGGAGAAGCAGGGCATAGCGCTTGGCATTTTCGGCGCCGGTAATGTCGGCGCCGCGGTGACCAAGTTCTGCGCACCATTTGTGCTCGTCGCGTATGGTTGGCAAACGACAGCGCAAGTCTGGGCGCTCGCGATCGCGATCATGGCGGTCATATTCTGGCTCACGACAAGCGACGACCCGGTCCTGAAGGCGCGGCGCGCGCGCGGCGAGAAGCCGAAAAGCGCCTGGCTTGAACTTGCGCCGCTCCGGAATGTGCAGGTCTGGCGCTTCGCCCTCTATTACTTCTTCGTATTCGGTGCGTTCGTTGCGCTTTCGCTATGGCTGCCGCGTTATTTGATCGGCGTCTATGGCCTCGACATCAAGACCGCCGGGATGTTCGCCGCGGCCTATTCGATCCCGGCGAGCATTTTTCGCGCCTATGGCGGGCACTTGTCGGACCGCTACGGCGCGCGCCGCGTAATGTACTGGACGTTCCTGGTCTCGATAGCGGTGGCCTTTGTTTTGTCCTATCCGCCGACTTCGTACGCGGTGCAGACGACCCGCGGCCCACTGGTGTTCGAGTTCGCGACCGGGCTGATCGGGTTCACCGTTCTTGTCTTTATCCTTGGCTTCTTCATGAGCCTCGGCAAGGCAGCGGTTTTCAAGCACATCCCGGTTTACTACCCGAACAATGTCGGCGCGGTCGGCGGCCTGGTCGGCATGATTGGTGGTCTTGGCGGTTTCGTGCTGCCGATCGCCTTTGGCGTGCTCAACGATCTCACCGGAATCTGGACGAGCTGCTTCATGCTGCTCTTCGTGATCGCGGCGGTGTCGCTGATCTGGATGCACTTCGCTATCCGCAACATGGAAAGCGGTGTTGCGCTGGAGAGGCGCAAGACGTTGCCACAATTCGCGGAATTGCAGAGCGTGCACCAACCGAAGCACGCGGCGATCACAAACCCGAAGCTGATCGAGAAGTGGGAACCGGAAGACGGCGCGTTCTGGAAAAAGACGGGCAAGAAGATCGCGCGCCGCAATCTCTGGATTTCGATTCCGTCTTTGCTGCTGTCTTTCGCGGTCTGGATGGTGTGGTCGATTGTGGTCGCGAAACTTCCGGCCGTCGGCTTTAAATTCACGACCGATCAATTGTTCTGGCTCGCTGCGCTGCCCGGTCTTTCCGGCGCGACGCTGCGCATCTTCTATTCTTTCATGCCGCCGATTTTTGGCGGACGGCTCTGGACCACGCTTGCGACATGGTCGCTGATGATTCCGGCGCTCGGTATCGGTTTTGCTGTGCGCAATCCCGAAACGCCTTACTTCGTTTTCCTCGGGCTCGCGCTTCTGTGCGGCTTTGGCGGCGGCAACTTCGCATCGTCGATGGCGAATATCAGCTTCTTCTTCCCGAAATCGGAGAAGGGCAACGCGCTTGCGCTCAACGCAGGCCTCGGCAATCTCGGCGTCAGCGTCGCGCAGTTCGTGATCCCGCTCGTGATCGTCTACGGGGTGTTTGGTTTTCTCGGTGGCGAGCCGCAGGTTGCGACCGAGGGCGGCAGGACGGCCAGGATCTTCCTGCAAAACGCGGGCTTCATCTGGGTGCCGTTCATCGCGGTTTCTGCCTTCGCGGCGTGGTTCGGCATGGATGATATTGCCTCCATGCGGGCGTCTTTCGCCGAACAGTCCGTGATCTTCCAGCGTAAGCACAACTGGGTGATGTGCTGGCTCTACACCGGCACTTTTGGTTCCTTCATCGGCTATTCGGCGGCATTCCCGCTGCTCACGAAGACGCAGTTCCCGGCGGTCGACGCGTTGCAGCTTGCTTTCCTCGGTCCACTGGTGGGCGCGATCTCGCGCTCGGCAACCGGATGGATTTCCGACCGTTTCGGTGGAGGACGCGTGACGTTGTGGGTGTTCGTCACCATGGTGCTCGGCGTTCTCGGGGTGCTCTATTTCCTCGGCATCAAGGATCAGCCTTATGCCTTCACCGGGTTCTTCGCGAGTTTCCTGCTGCTGTTCTTCGCGAGCGGCGTAGGCAATGCCTCCACCTTCCAGATGATTCCCGCGATCATGCGCAAGGAAATGCAGCGCTTGATGCCGCGTGCGAACGCGGCGGACCGCAACAAGCAGGTCGAGATGGAGTCGGCGGCGATCATCGGCTTTACCTCTGCGATCGCAGCTTATGGCGCATTCTTCATTCCTAAGAGCTACGGCACTTCGATCGCGATGACTGGCGGCGTACAGGCGGCGCTCTGGGGATTCCTGATCTTCTATGCGAGCTGCATCGCCATCACATGGTTCGTCTACACGCGCCGTGGCGGTCTTCTTTACGACGTCGAACGAAACACCAAAACCTCGCTCGCAATCGCAGGAGCTTCGAAATGAGTCCCTTTCTCGATCGGTTGACGTTTTTTCGTCGCGCGAGCGAAGCCTTTGCCGATGGTCACGGCATTACGACGTCGGAAGATCGCCGCTGGGAAGACGGCTATCGCAAGCGCTGGCAGCACGACAAGATCGTGCGCTCGACGCACGGCGCGAACTGCACCGGCTCCTGCTCCTGGAAGATTTACGTCAAGGGCGGCATCGTCACCTGGGAAACGCAGCAAACGGATTACCCGCGCACGCGGCCCGAACTTCCCAATCATGAACCGCGCGGGTGCTCGCGTGGGGCGAGCTATTCCTGGTATCTCTATTCCGGCAACCGCGTGAAGTATCCACTGGTACGCTCGCGTCTTATGCGCCTGTGGCGAGAAGCGCGCGTAATGCGCACGCCTATTGCGGCATGGGCCTCGATTGTCGAGGACCAGAAGAAGCGCTCAGAATATACGTCGAAGCGCGGCCTCGGGGGCTTCGTGCGTGCGAACTGGGATGAAGTCACCGAGATCATCGCCGCGGCGAACGCCTATACAATCAGGAAGCACGGCCCTGATCGCATCATCGGTTTCTCGCCGATCCCGGCGATGTCGATGGTCTCCTATGCGGCCGGCTCGCGCTATCTGTCGCTGATCGGCGGCGTCTGCATGTCGTTCTACGACTGGTATTGCGACTTGCCGCCGTCTTCGCCGCAAACCTGGGGCGAGCAGACCGACGTGCCGGAAAGCGCCGATTGGTACAATTCCGGATTTCTTATTTTGTGGGGCTCGAACGTCCCGCAGACGCGCACACCAGACGCGCATTTCTACACCGAGGCGCGCTATCGCGGCGCCAAGTCCGTCGTGATCTGCCCCGACTACTCCGAGGCATCGAAGTTCTCGGATTTATGGCTTTCGGTGAAGCAAGGCACCGACGCCGCGCTCGCCATGGCGATGGGGCATGTCATCCTGCGTGAATTCTATCTCGATCGACAGGCGAAGTATTTCGAGGAATATGTTCGCCAATACACCGACATGCCGATGCTGGTGAAGCTCGTCGAACAGAACGGCTGTTTGGTTGCAGACCGGATGTTGCGAGCGTCCGATTTCGCCGACAATCTAGGCGAAGCGAACAATCCGGAATGGAAGACGGTTGCCTTCGACGAAACGTCCGAAAGCGTCGTCGTGCCGCGCGGCTCGGTCGGCTTCCGCTGGGGCGAGAAGGGTAAGTGGAATCTAGAGGAGAAGGACTCCGACGGCCGCGACACCAATTTGCGGCTATCGCTCGCTCTTGCGAAGGATAAATTCGCCGATGTCGGTTTCCCGTATTTCGGAAATCGCGAGCACGATCACTTTGCCGGCACCGATCATCCTGATGTTTTGGTCCGCAAGGTTCCGTCGAAGCGCGTGCATCTCAAAGACGGAGAGGCGCTAGTCGCGACGGTATTCGATCTGTTTGTCGCGAACTACGGCCTTGAGCGCGGCTTCGGCGATCCGAATGTCGCCAAATCCTACGACGACGACGCGCCCTATACCCCAGCATGGGCTGAGAAAATCACCGGCGTGCCGCGCGACCAAATCATTACCGTGGCGCGCGAGTTTGCGCTCAACGCCGAGAAGACCAACGGCCGCTCCATGGTGATCATCGGCGCTGCGATGAACCACTGGTATCACAGCGACATGAACTACCGCGGCGTCATCAACATGCTGGTGATGTGCGGTTGCGTCGGCCAGTCCGGCGGCGGCTGGTCGCATTATGTCGGGCAGGAGAAGCTGCGTCCGCAATCGGGCTGGCTGCCGCTCGCCTTCGGGCTCGACTGGGGCCGCCCGCCGCGCCAGCAGAACTCAACCTCGTTCTTCTATGCACACACAGACCAGTGGCGCTACGAAACCGTCGGCGTCGAGGAAATTCTCTCGCCGACCGCACCTCCAGGCCCATGGGACGGTGCGTTGATTGATTACAACGTGCGCGCGGAGCGCATGGGCTGGCTGCCGTCGGCGCCCCAGCTCAGGCAAAACCCGCTCGACATCGCAAGGAAAGCGGCCGCAGCCGGCGTCGAGGCGAAAGACTATGTCGCCAAAGGATTGAAGTCGGGCGAGTTGCAGTTGTCCTGCGAGGATCCCGATCATCCGGACAACTGGCCGCGCAACATGTTCGTCTGGCGCTCCAACATCCTCGGTTCCTCGGGCAAGGGTCACGAGTATTTCCTGAAACATCTGCTCGGCACGACGCACGGTGTGCAAGGCAAAGATCTTGGTGAAGCGGGCACGAAGAAGCCGAAGGAAGTCGCTTGGCACGACAAGGGGCCGGAAGGAAAACTCGATCTCCTGGTCACGCTCGATTTTCGCATGTCCACGACGTGCGTTTATTCGGACATCGTGCTGCCGACCGCGACCTGGTACGAGAAGAACGATCTCAATACCTCGGATATGCATCCCTTCATCCATCCGCTGACGGCCGCGGTCGATCCGGTGTGGGAGGCGAAGAGCGATTGGGAAATCTATAAGGCGATCGCGAAGAAGTTTTCCGAAGTCGCGCCGGAAATTCTTGGTGTGGAGAAGGACGTCGTGCTGACGCCGATCCAGCACGATACCGCCAACGAACTCGCACAGGCGATCGACGTCAAGGATTGGAAACGAGGCGAGGCCGATCCGATCCCGGGCCGGACCATGCCCACGGTCGCTGTGGTCGAGCGCGACTATCCGAACATCTATAAGCGGTTCACGGCACTCGGTCCGTTGATGGACAAGCTCGGCAACGCCGTCAAAGGCATGTCGTGGAACACGCAGCACGAAGTCGAGTTGCTCAAGCGGTTGAACGGCGTCGTTACCGATGCCGGCGTCACGAACGGTCTCGCAAAGATCGACACCGACATCGACGCAACCGAAGTGATCCTCTCGCTTGCGCCGGAGACGAACGGCGAGGTGGCGGTGAAGGCGTGGGCCTCGCTGTCGCAAACCACGGGCCTCGATCACACACATCTCGCGATCCCGAAGGAAGACGAGAAAATCCGCTTCCGCGATGTGGTCGCGCAGCCGCGCAAGATCATCTCGGCGCCGACATGGTCGGGACTAGAGTCAGAAAAGGTTTGCTACAACGCCGGCTATACGAACGTGCATGAGCTGATCCCGTGGCGCACGCTCTCCGGCCGCCAGCAGCTTTACCAAGATCACTTGTGGATGCGTGCGTTTGGCGAAGCACTCTGCGTCTATCGTCCGCCGGTCGATCTGAAGACCGTAAAGCCGGTCATCGATCAAGAAGCCGAACGGCGAGAAGCAGATCGTTCTCAACTTTATCACACCCCATCAGAAGTGGGGCATCCACTCCACCTATACCGACAACCTCTTGATGCTGACGCTTTCGCGTGGCGGGCCGATCGTGTGGATTTCGGAAAACGATGCGGCGAGTGCCGGTATCTCCGATAACGACTGGATCGAAGCCTACAATGCGAACGGTGCGCTCACGGCGCGAGCGGTTGTCTCGCAGCGTGTCAAAGACGGCATGTGCCTGATGTACCACGCGCAGGAGAAGATCGTGAACGTGCCGGGGTCCGAGATGACCGGCCAGCGCGGCGGCATCCATAACTCGGTCACGCGCACCGTGCTGAAGCCGACCCACATGATCGGCGGCTATGCGCAGCAATCCTACGGCTTCAACTACTACGGCACGATCGGCACCAATCGCGACGAGTTCGTCATCCTTCGCAAGCTGGCGAAGGTCGATTGGCTGGATCAGCCGAATGCGGATCAACCCAGCAATCCCGAAGCTGCTGCCAAACTGGAGGCCGCGGAATGAAAGTTCGTGCGCAAATCGCAATGGTGCTGAACCTCGATAAATGCATCGGGTGTCACACTTGCTCCGTTACCTGCAAGAACGTCTGGACCAATCGCGAGGGCATGGAATACGCGTGGTTCAACAACGTCGAGACCAAGCCCGGTATCGGCTATCCGAAAGACTGGGAAAACCAGAAGCGCTGGAACGGCGGCTGGGTCCGCAAGAAGAACGGCAAGATTGAGCCGCGGATCGGCGCCAAGTGGCGCGTGCTTGCGAAGATTTTCGCGAACCCCGACCTGCCGGAGATCGACGATTACTACGAGCCGTTCACGTTCGATTACGAGCATCTGCAAAAAGCGCCGGAGATGAAGGCGTTTCCGACCGCGCGCCCGCGTTCGCTCATCACCGGCGAGCGGATGGAGAAAATCAGTGGGGTCCGAACTGGGAGGAAATCCTCGGCGGCGAATTCGCGAAGCGCTCCAAGGACGTGAATTTCGAAGGCGTGCAGAAAGACATCTACGCCCAGTTCGAGAACACCTCCATGATGTATCTGCCCCGGCTGTGCGAGCACTGCCTGAACCCGGCATGCGTCGCTTCGTGTCCTTCAGGCGCGATCTACAAGCGCGAGGAGGACGGCATCGTTCTGATCGACCAGGACAAGTGCCGTGGCTGGCGTATGTGCGTCTCCGGATGCCCCTACAAGAAGATCTATTACAACTGGTCGAGCGGAAAATCCGAGAAGTGCATCTTCTGCTTCCCGCGGATCGAGGCGGGGCAGCCGACCGTCTGTTCGGAAACCTGCGTTGGACGTATCCGCTATCTCGGCGTCATTCTCTATGACGCCGACCGGATCGAAGAGGCTGCGAGCGTTCCGGACGAGCAGGATCTCTATGAAGCACAACTGAAAGTCTTTCTCGATCCGAGCGATCCTGAGGTTATCGCGGCTGCGCGCCGTGACGGCGTTCCCGATGCGTGGCTCGAGGCTGCGCGCCGCTCGCCGATCTGGAAGATGGCGATGGAGTGGAAGGTCGCGTTCCCGCTGCATCCGGAATACCGCACGCTGCCGATGGTCTGGTACGTGCCGCCGCTGTCCCCGATCCAGTCGGCTGCGGCCGCCGGCAAGATCGGCCACGACGGCGAGATGCCCGATGTGCGTTCGCTCCGTATTCCGCTCAAATATCTCGCGAATTTGCTGACCGCGGGTAAGGAAGAGCCGGTCGCGCTCGGTCTTGAACGTATGCTGGCCATGCGGGCCTACATGCGCGCGAAGACGATCGATGGCGTGATCGATGAAAACATCGCGACGCGCGTGGGCCTGAGCAGCCTTGCGATCGAGGAGATGTATCAGATCATGGCAATCGCGAATTACGAGGACCGTTTCGTAATTCCGACCGCTCACCGCGAGCTCGATGAAGACGCCTACGACGTCCGTGGCTCGTGCGGCTTCACGTTCGGCAATGGTTGCTCGACCGGATCGAACGAAATCGATCTGTTTGGCGCGAAGAAGCGGGCGAAGACTCCGATGGAGGTGGCGTGATGAACATCCTGAAAGCGCTATCCGCGCTACTGACCTATCCTTCGCGCGAATTGCAGGGGGCGATCCCTGAGATCGAACGGATTCTCGATGCCTGCGCTAATCTTTCGAGAGGTACGCGCGAGCAGCTTAGACTGTTGACGCAAGCTCTTGCGAACGACGATCTGTACGAGTCGCAGGAACGCTACACTGACCTGTTCGACCGCACGCGCTCGCTTTCGCTGCATATCTTCGAACATATCCACGGCGAGAGCCGCGACCGCGGCCAGGCGATGGTGGATTTACAGAACCACTATGCCGAACATGGACTCGAAATCGGCGCTTCGGAGCTTCCCGATTTCGTTCCGCTGTTCCTCGAATTTCTTTCTACGTTGCCGCCGAGCGAGGCATCCGACTTACTGGGTCAGCCGATCAATATTCTTTCCGCGATCGGTGAGCGTCTGGCGAAACGCAGTTCGCCTTATCAGGGTGTGTTTCAGGCGCTGACATCACTTTCTGCGGAACTTCCAAAATATGAAGCGGTGCAGGAAATTCTCGCAAGGCCAGATGCAGATGCCGACGATCTGGAGGCGCTCGATGCCGCCTGGGAAGAGGAGGAAGTCCGCTTCGGTCCCGGTGCCGACACCTCCTGCAAGGACGAAATCGTCGCCAAGGTTCGCGCGGGCCGGCGTCCCGCGCCGGGCGTTGCCGTGCCGAGCAATAAGCCGGTGATCCAGTATTCCACGGGAGGCCAGAATGCGTGACACCATCAACTATGTGTTGTTCGGCTGGTATCCCTATCTGTGTTTGATCGTATTCTTGGTCGGCAGCTGGCTACGTTTCGACTATGACCAATACACTTGGCGTAGCGGTTCGAGTCAGCTTCTGCGTCGCAGGCAGCTGAGCTGGGGCTCGAACCTCTTCCATATCGGCATTCTGGTGATCTTCATGGGTCACTTCGCGGGTCTGCTGACGCCGATATGGATTTTCGACATGCTCGGTATCTCGCACGGCTTCAAGCAATGGATGGCGATTGTGATCGGCGGCGTTGCCGGTGTGATGTGCTTCGTCGGAATCACGCTGCTCGTGCACCGGCGGCTGTTCGACCCCCGCATTCGCAAGACGTCTTCTTTCGGTGACATCGCCGTGCTGTTGCTCCTGTATGCGCAGCTTGTTCTTGGACTTGCGACGATTCCGGTTTCGCTCGGGCATCTCGACGGCCATGAAATGGTGAAGTTCATGACCTGGGCGCAGGGAATTCTGACGCTCCAGCCGGGCGTCGCCGCGCAGGTCGCAGATGTCCACATTATCTTCAAGTCGCATCTTCTACTCGGCATGACGCTGTTCCTCGTCTTCCCGTTCACGCGGCTCGTCCATGTGTGGAGTGCGCCGGTCTGGTATTTGGGCCGCCGCGGCTATCAGGTCGTTCGCACGCGTAACAAGTCGTTCGTCACTCGCGACGAAGCGCGCGAAGTCTATACGGTGCGGGCGAAGCGGCCCGTTTGAGAAGGTTGGCACCATGTCCTGTTCATTACACAGTATCGAATTGCCGAAGCCAAAGCCGGTCCGGGTGAATGGTGTGGAAGTGCCGCGTGCGGAAATTTCGCGGGAAGCACAACACCACCCGGCACAGAAGCCGATCGATGCCTGGCACAGCGCAGCCAAGGCGCTCGTCATACGGCATCTGCTGCTTGCGGAAGCAAAGCGTCTCTTGATCGTTGCGAAACCAAAGACCGAAGACGGCCGCACCGAAACCGACGACGAAGCGCTGATCCGCCAGCTTTTCGAGCAGCAGGTCGTGACACCCGAGCCGGATGAGGCTGCGTGTCTGCGTTATTACCAGAACAATCTCTCCCGCTTTCGGTCGCCGGCAATCTTTGAAGCGGCGCATATTCTGATCGCCGCCGATAAACGAGATACGCTCGCTTTCGCCGCGGCGAAAGCCAAAGCTGACGGCATCGTCCGCGAGCTTCGTATTTTTCCCGAGAAATTCGACATGCTCGCGTCTTTGCATTCGGATTGCCCGTCGTCGGAACTGCAAGGAAACCTCGGCCAACTTACAGCCGGACAGACGACGCCGGAGTTCGAGAAGGCGCTCCTTGCGCTTGAAACTGGCGGGACCAGCGATCCGGTTGAAAGTCGCTATGGGGTGCACGTCATCCGGCTTGATCGAAAGATCGAGGGTCGACAAGTGCCGTTCGAGGCGGTGCGCGAGCGGATCGGGAATTATCTGCGCGAATCCGTCGAACGCCGTGCGGCCGCGCAGTACATCGCGCTTCTCGTTTCCAATGCCAAGATCGAAGGTATGGAGATTGCTGGTGCAGAAAGCCACCGCGTGAACTAGGAGCGGGTCATGCTGCTGAGCGACATTCTCAAAACCTTCTCCGACGAACAGACCGCAACCGAATATCTCCTGTCGCTTGGGGATATTTCTCTCGTCGCGCGGCTGCAACGGCTGGCCGCGGCAGAAGGCGAGGCGGTCGGCGAGTTCGCAAGCGCTGCCGTGCAGCGTTATGCGTCGCAGGCCTCCGACGAGGAATTGCTAACGCTGCTTGGCTTGATTTCCCGCACCGACGACCCTGCTACGGTATGCCTGCGCCGCGCGCTCGAGCACGCCGTAGCCGGCACCTGATTTCGATAAACGGTGGGCCGAAGCTTCCGTTGCTCCGATTTGATCGACATCAAAGTTGTGCAACGCGTTCAGCGGCATGGTGACTTTCTCATTGGAGGAAGACGGCATGCCAATCGAAACAGTGATCGTGCTGGCGGTTGTAGGGCTCTATTTTGCGATCTTCATGATCGGACTTGCCTACGCGGACTTCAAAACGCGCGAATTCCGCGGATAGACACGCGTTCATTGCTAGTGCTGCCGCCCAGTTGATCGGGGATGAGGCGGCCTTCAGCGCTCTCCGGGAAAGCCCGCGGCGATCGCCATTCTGACGAGCGCGGGCAGGCTATCGACATCCATTTTCGACATGACGTTCGCGCGATAGATTTCGACCGTGCGCGGACTAATGTCGAGTTCGATCGCGATCGCCTTGTTGGATTTTCCGGCGATGAGCCCGGCCACGACTTCCACCTCGCGCCCCGAAAGCTCCGCGATCCGGCGCAAAATACCGGCCTTCGCATCGTCCGCTTGCGCTGCCGATTTCGACGATGAAATCGCGCGCTCGATCGACTGCAAGAGCGCTTCGTCGTTGTAAGGCTTTTCCAGAAAATCAGCCGCGCCATCGCGCATCGCCTCGACGGCAAGCGGAATGTCGCCGTGACCAGTAATGACAATTACGGGAAGCGGAAAGGCGCGCGCCTTTAGTGTTTTTAGAAGCTCGATGCCGGTCATTCCCGGCATCCGCACGTCCGTGATGACGCAGCCGGCGTCGGTGCTCGGCATGCGCTTCATGAACGCAGCGGCGTTTTCGAAGGTTTCGGCGCGCAGTCCGGCTGTCTCCAGCAGAAATTGCAGCGAGTCGCGCGCGGCATCGTCATCGTCGATCACATATACAGTTACCGTC
Source organism: Hyphomicrobiales bacterium (assembly GCA_016713235.1). Taxonomy (GTDB): domain Bacteria; phylum Pseudomonadota; class Alphaproteobacteria; order Rhizobiales; family Xanthobacteraceae. The sequence goes on from JADJPN010000002.1 coordinate 202,148, forward strand.
TGGTTGTCAGGCATTGTCCTCGTCTCTGGATATATTCGCGATCGGCAGGCTGAAGTGGAACGTAGCGCCTCCCTCGGGATTGTCCTCGACCCAAAGCTTGCCGCCATGCGCGTCGATGATCGTGCGAGAAATGGAAAGGCCGACACCCATGCCGTCGGGTTTCGTGGTCATGAAAGGTTGAAAAAGCTGCGCACGGATGTCCGGATCTATGCCAGGACCGGTATCCGCGACGCTAACTGTTATTATCCCGTCTGCCGGCACATGTTCCGTGATCGTGAGTTCCTTACGCAGACTCTGTCTCATGGCGTCGACGGCGTTGCGCACCAGATTCAGCACCACCTGCTGAATCTGGATGCGGTCGACAAGTGCAAGGTCGCCTCCCGGTTCAAGTCGCATGCGGATGCGAATTCCGGATTCTTTGGCGCCGACGAGCGCAAGCGCGCTTGCTTCCTCGATAATCTTGGAAAGACTCTCGATGCGGCGCTCGCTTTCGCCGCGCGCGACGAAATCACGCAATCTGCGAATGATCTGACCGGCGCGGATTGCCTGTTCGGCGGATTTGTCGAGCGCGGATTTTAGCAGTGCTGCGCGCTCGGACTGTATCTCGCCAGCGATGCGGCTCGATCCTTTCATATAGTTCGCAATAGCCGTCAGCGGCTGGTTCAGCTCATGTGCAAGCGTGGATGCCATCTCGCCCATCGCGGACAGTCGTGAAATATGCACCAGCTCGGCCTGTAACTCCTGCAAGCGCGCGTCAGTTTTCTGCCGTTCGGTAAGGTCGCGGACAAAGCCGGTGAAGTAGCGATCGCGGCCGGAAATCATTTCGCCGACCGCAAGCTCCATCGGGAAAGTCGATCCGTCTTTGCGTTCGCCAACGACGACGCGGCCGATGCCGATAATCCGGCGCTCACCTGTGCGCATGTAGCGTTCCAGATAGCCGTCATGCGTCTCGCGGTAGGGAGAGGGCATGAGTACGCTCACATTTTTCCTCGGACTTCAGCCAATTCATAGCCGAACAAGCGTTCCGCCGCGGCGCTGAAGGACTGGATGATGCCGTTGGTATCGATCACAATCATGGCGTCGGGAACCGTGTCGAGAATCGAGTTCAAATGCGCTTCGCGCGCAGTTGCCGCGAGACGCGTTGTCCACATCCAGCCGCCGAACGCTGCGATCGCAAGGCCCGAGGCGAGAAAGCCGATGCTGTTCGATATCAGTACGGCTTGCCCGGCGCTCTGGCCGAGAAAGAAGATGTTGCCGACGGCGAGGCTGAGAATCGTCGCGGCGATGCCAGGGCCGAATCCGCCGATGATCGCAGCCGCCAAAACTGCCGGAACGAACAGGAGAAACAAGGCGTCGTTTCCCACGATCGGCTGAAGCGTCGCACGAACGATAAAAGCGAGTGCGACAATCGGGATCACCGCCGCGTAGCGCGACAACGGGCTTCGCACCGCCGGGTCGAGCGAGCGGAAGGGACTTCCTGTTGGCCGTACGGGCTTGTTCATGGCGCCGATAATACCCTGATTTTGAAGGGAAAATCACGCCTACGTAATATCCCTTAGGTGATCGACCTGAATTTATCGCGAGGCGGCGGCCTGGTATCGGTTCTCTGTAATCAAGGAGAGCCAGCCATGCTCGCGTATGCCCAGCAAGTCTCCAATTCGGCCTATGTCGGACGTCGCGTGAAGCCCTCTGAAAAGGGCGATGCCAGCGCCGAGCGCGGCTTCGAAGCCTCGCTCAAACTCATGGGAATGAAGCTTCCCTATGCGCGCAACGCGGAAGTCTACGGACAGGACGAGCCGGCGGAGTATGTGTACAAAGTGCTCAAGGGCTCTGTCCGCACACATAAGCTACTCGATGACGGCCGCCGCCAGATCGGCGCGTTTTATCTTCCGAACGACATTTTTGGACTTGAGTCGGGCGCCAGCCATCGCTTTGCCGCGGAGGCGATCGCCGACACGGAAGTGCTGGCGATAAAGCACTCGACGCTCGCCTCGCTCGCACAAACCGATGCTGCTGTCGCGCGTGAGCTTTGGCAGATTGCGGCGCGCGAACTGGATCATGTGCACGATCAGATGGTTCTGCTCGGCCGGTCCAGCGCGCAGGAGCGCGTAGCTTCATTCCTGATCGAGATGGCGAATCGTTCCGCCAATCGAACCGAATTCGATCTGCCAATGTCGCGGCAGGATATAGCGGACTATCTGGGGCTCACGATCGAGACCGTGTCGCGCGCGTTGTCCTGCATGGAGCGTAAAGCTTTCATTGAACTGCCGAGCGCGCGGAAGGTGCGGATCAAAAATCGCGCGGCGTTTCGTGGCATGCGCTTATAGGGGGCGAGCGATGTCACCGCTGCCGCGCGCATTTCACCGGATCCGGCTCGAACTTGCGCGCGAGCGGGGGTATCCGCAAGGCGACGCGAACACCGGCTATCTGATCACGGCGCCGCTCGATGCCGGCAGGCATCTCGATGCGGGGCTCTGGAAGACTTATCGCGACAACTGTCGCGTCGTCCGCTTTCGTGAGAATGACAAAGATATCGGGCATCTCGTTCGGGAGCCGGGCGGGAACTGGTCGTTTCGCTACGATATTGCCGGCGATAACGCCGACGAGTCCGGGTTCAATCTACAGCAAGAAAAATTCGTGACCGGCGAGTACGTCTCCGTGCGCGAAGGCGATCTGCTTCATACGTATCGCGTGACCTCGGTCGAGCATTTGTAACGTGTCTCTTTTGACCGGCGTCAAGGTGCGCGCGGCATGCCGGCGGAATGATCGGCGTTATCGAAGGAGGGTGTTATGCAAGCCAAGCATGTGATGGTTTCTCCCGTTATTACCGGAACGGCGGACATGACCGTTCGCGAAATCGCAGAGATGCTCGTCGCGAACCGCATCAGTGCGCTGCCGATCGTCGGTAAGAATGGAAGTGTCGTAGGCCTAGTTAGCGAAGGCGACCTGATCCGTCGTGCGGAAATAGGCACGCAAAAGCAGCGCTCGTGGTGGCTTTCGCTGTTCACGAGCAGCGTGCAGCTTGCCGAGGAATATGCACACACACACGCCCGAAAAGTGAAAGACCTCATGACGCATGAGGTGATTTCCGTCGCGCCGGATACCGCGCTATCCGAAATCGCAAGACTGCTCGAGTTCCATCGCATCAAACGCGTGCCTGTGCTCGATAAGGAAAAGCTGGTCGGCATCGTGACGCGTGGCGATCTGGTTCGGGTCATTGCGACAGCGTCGCAGCGCGAGCAGTCGCCGGTCGCGGACGAGGAAATTCGCGCCAGTATCTTGCGGCGTCTCGACGCCGAGTCCTGGACCAATGTCATGTTGATCGACGTTACCGTGAATGATGGCACCGTAAATCTCTGGGGTTTGATCCGTTCGGAGGCCGAGCGCCGGGCGGTTCTTGTCGCTGTCGAGAACATCGCAGGCGTCAAGGCGATCAACGATCAGCTCGCGCTTGAGCCGCTCCCAGCCTGGGTGTGAGAGAAAGGAGGCGCTCGTGGGCGCTACAGCCGAACCGGTAACGAAGGCGTTAGCAGTTCATTCTGCGCCCGATCTCTCCGCGAATGCGAACGCGCGCCCCGTGCCACGATACACTTCGTATCCTACGGCACCGAACTTTAGCTTGGCGGTCAACGCCGACGTTCATGCCGGATGGCTTAATGCGTTGCCTGCGCACGCCGCGGTCTCGCTCTATGTTCATGTGCCGTTCTGCGTCGAGCTTTGTCACTATTGCGGCTGCAATACACACGCGACGAGAAGACAAGAACCGGTCGAGCGGTATGTCGAGAATCTCTTAACGGAGATCGCGCTGGTTGCACGCCACTCCGGCGCGCGTAAGGTCAACCGTATTCATTGGGGTGGCGGTACACCCTCGATCATCGGCGCCGACGGCTTCCGCCGCATTCATCGCGCCATGGCAAAGCATTTCGACATCGATGGCATGGTGGAACATGCGATCGAGATCGACCCGCGCCGGATTGATGCGGCGATTCTGGACTCATTAGCAGCGATCGGCGTAGATCGCGCCAATCTCGGAGTACAGGTGTTCTCGGCCGCGGTGCAGCGCGCGATCGGCCGCGTGCAGCCGTTCGAAGTCGTTGAAGCGGCCACCTCCCTCGTGCGCAAGACAGGGATCCGCAATATCGGCATCGATCTGATGTATGGCTTGCCGCATCAGACCGTTGAGGATGTGCGTTTCAGCGCGACGTTGGGCGCACGGCTGCACCCACAGCGGGTTGCAATCTTCGGTTACGCGCATGTGCCGTGGTTCAAGAAGCAACAGAAGCTGATCGATGCCAGTGCGCTGCCGGACGCTGGGCAACGCTACCGTCAGGCGATCGCTGCGCACGAGTCTTGGTGCGAACTCGGCTATGAAGCCGTTGGTATCGATCATTTTGTGCTCCCTGGTGATGGCCTCGCGGTCGCTGCGAAGAAGGGCAGGTTGCATCGAAATTTCCAGGGTTACACCGATGACGAATCTCCGGTGTTAATCGGTCTGGGCGCTTCGGCGATCAGCCGCTTTCCGCAAGGTTATGCGCAAAATCATTCAGCAACGGCTACCTATTCAGCGGAGGTCCGTTACGGAAAGCTCGCAACGGCCAAGGGTGCCGCCCTGACGGCCGAAGATTCCCTTCGTGCCGAGATTATCGAGCGGCTGATGTGTAATTTCCGGGTCGATATAGACAGACTGGTCGAGAAGCACCGGCTGCCGACAATTTTCTCCCGCGAACTTGCGCGGATCGATCTTCTCGCCGTGCAAGGGCTCGCGCGCAGATCGGGCCGCCGCGTCGAAATTACCAATACCGGAAAGCCATTCGCCCGTGTCGTCGCAAGCGTGTTCGATCACTATCTCGAAGGAAGCGGGACGCGCCACTCCATGGCGATATGAACCGTATCGGGAATACGCGCGAACGCGTGTTCCGTACATGAAGAAGGAGAATGAACCCATGATTCAAAGCATCTGGAAATTCTTCCGTCGCATTGGCGATCGGATTCAGCCTTCTGATCTCGACAGGCTTGATGCCGGGCAGGTTCATGAAATCGCGCGTGACATCGGCGTTGCCACAGACGACCTCTACCGCCTCGACCGGCTGCATGCCGATGCCGCGATGATGCCGAAGCGTTTGTCGCAAGAGGGGATCAATCCAGCCGTGATTCAGGCCGAGTGGCCTGCTGTCTGGAAAGACCTTCAGCGGGTCTGCGGCAATTGCCGAAAGAAAGAAGTTTGCCGGAATGAACTGGAACTGGCGCCCGATGCGCAAGACTGGCGTCGCTATTGTCCGAATGAGCATACCATCAGGACTCTTGGGTAGAGGTACTCCCACAAACTTGCATGCTGCAAGTCGAACCGTCGCCTGCGTTTCGCCAAGGGTTTTCGCGTAAGAACGTCAATAATCGTGATCGAACGCGCCAAATCCATCTGTATTTTCGGCGTCGCTCAATTTTTGCGCTCATGTCGGTCTGGCGGCCGGCAACCGAACAGAAGCGCCGTCAATGATCTGTCAGCGTGCAGCATCATCACTGCGATGTAAGCAGCAGGGCTGCTGCGGGTTACTTCAAGCGGTGAAACGAAAGAGATTTGCCAGGAACATAATACAGGAAGTCACGACGAGCGCACTCACGGCGACCCTTTGGTAGTATTTTTCAGGCGCGGCTTTAAATATCTGAACACCAATTATGCCGCCAACAAAGAAGATGGGCGCGAGCAACAGGCCGCCTGTTAACGCTCGGCGTTCAAGCAAGCCAAAATAGTACATCGAAGCAACGGCGGCGATCAGCGCTATCCCGGAAGCCGTAATGACGTTCGCGCGCTTCACTTCAGCCGTTTCGGATCCCGAAAGAATATACAGCATTAATGCTGGGCCACCCGCGCTGCCGAAGCCGGTCAAAAACCCTGAAAGTGAGCCGGCAAAAATTCGCCCTGACAATCCGCGTGGAAATCTAATAGCGCTGCCGTTGATCATCCAGAGAGACATGCAGAGAATAGCGAAGCTGATGAGAAGGTTACTCAGCGAGGGGTTCATGAAGGTTAGGGCTATATGGCCGATAGGAATCGCCACGCTGGCCGCACACGACAGTGGAATTAGAACTCGAGTTTTCGCATGTTGCAGGGCCGGGAAGAACAACAACATTGTTGCGAGACATTCGAGAAGTGTTGCAATCGTAACCGCGACCGTCGGCCCCAGGACCATCCCAAGCGCGGGTACAATTTAGCGAAGATCCGAAACCGGCGATCCTCGCAGCACGCCTGCGAGAAACGCGAGAAGGCCTATGGCAACCCAAACGGTGGGCGAGTCTACTAGATCTATAGTGCCCATCGTTTGGCTGCACACAACTTAGCTACTTGCTGTAACCGGAGGCCCGAGCGAGCGCCGCAGCAGGTTTTCCAGGAGTTCAGCACTTTTCCAGAAACGCAGATTTCAGCGTGCAGCTTTGTTCGAAACTAGCTGCAAGCGTCATAGGTGTAGATTGAAGATGTGCTCCATTCGTGCGGCGCACGTTACCCACGAGGGGACGCCATTAACCAACCGGCTTTCAAGCACGCGGCCGCAAGAAGCGTTTTGAATGCCGTAGCAAGATAGAATGGGGCGACGCCGGCCATCCACGCCTTTTCGTAGCCGATCAGCGCACCGAGCCAGGCGGTGCCGAACACAAAGATGGTGACGTGCGCAAGAAACATTGCGACCGTGAGCCGAACGAAGGATTTGTCCCAGCCGCGTTCAGCGAGCCAGCCCGCCACGATCGCACCCGCAACGAAGCCCAAAAGGTAGCCGCCCGTCGGTCCGGCCATATAGGCGAGGCCAATACCTTTTTCGGGCGTTCCCGCGAAAACAGGGAAGCCCGCGGCGCCTTGTGCAAGATAGAAAAGCACAGTGGCCGCGCCTAGCCGCCAACCAAATGCAGCGCCGATTAAAATCACGGCAAATGTCTGCATGGTCATCGGCACGGGATAAAAAGGCACACTGATCTTGGCGGAGATCGTCAGCAGCAAGCTGCCACCGACAACGAGCAAAGCCTTGCGGATAATTCCCTGCACGGCATTCGTGGAAACGGACGGCCACAAAGCGGCAACCAGTGGCTTGCGTTGATCGACAGTGGACATCTCATTTCCTCGTTGGTGATTTCATGTGAGCGCACACTAACTATGTGAGCGATGCGATGCCAGCGGGATTTGCAGCGCAAAGCATTCCGCAATCACATAGCTGCAAGAAAATGTGCAATCGCTTGCGGAAAGTTTGCATGGAGTCAGTGGCGTCACCGCACTGCACACCAAGAAAAAGATATAATTGAATTTTACGCGCACAATGCGGAAATAGATAACAATACGACAAATATATCAATTATAACAACTAGTTATCAGTCGTTTGGATTGTGGACATTTTTTCAGTACGGCCTGAAGAAAAGATTTGGAAAGATATAGATGTTTAAATATCATCGCGTCAGACGAAGAAGAAAGAAAAACAATGACGCCAATTCCGCCGATAACGCGAGAGATCGCGCAGCGTGTCGCGAATACTCGTCTGGATGACATTCCGGAGAGCGTCGTTGCGTACAGCAAGACGCTCACGATGAGTGCGCTCGGCGCAATGCTTGCGGGCCCGCAGAGCGCAGGCTCTGACATTGTCACGCGATATGTAAAGCGCGCCGGCGGAACCGCGGAAGCAAGCGTCTTTGGAGCAAACTACAAGACTTCCGTCGAGTGGGCGGCGCTTGCCAATGCGACCTACGCCCATGCAACGGAGTATGAAGACGACAGTTTTCCCGAAGCCGTTTCCAGCTACACGTTGTTTCCCCCAATTTTGCGCTCGGTCAGCATCTGCATTCGAACGGCCGTACCGCGCTCGAAGCGTTTGTCGTCGCTTACGAGACACAAGCGCGGATCGGCATCGCATGCCGCGAGGCCAGGCGGCTCGGATACATGGTGCTTGCGTTGGCGGGAGCTTTGGGATGTGCGGCCGCTGCCGCGAGACTTCTCGGTCTCGACGAAAAACGCACGGCTCACGCGCTCAGCATTGCCGCGTCGCAGGGCAGCGGCGTCGGTTATCAGACGGGCTCTATGGCGCATATCGCCGAGATGGGTTTTGCTGCGCGTAACGGCATCACCGCGGCGTTGCTTGCGGCGGACGGCTTCACCGGTCAGCTCGATGTGCTCGAAGCACCGCGTGGCCTTTTAAATCTGATCACGGCGGGCAAGGTCGATAATGCTGCCGGCATTCTCAACGACTGGGGACGGCCCTATCGTCTGCTGGAAGTCGGCATCAAGCAGTACCCGTGCTGCTACCACTTGCAGCGGATGATCGAGTCCACCCTGGAGCAGAAAGAGGCGGGCCGGATCTCTGCCGGCTCGATTGCCGAGATCGTAATCGAGGTGAACGCGTTCTTTCCGACTGTTGTGCAGTATCTGGAACCGCGAAACGAGATCGAAGCCCAATTCAGCCTTCCGCATGCGGTGGCGGCGGCGCTACTTGAAACTCGCATTCTGCCGTCGAGCTTTTCAATGGCAAAAATCGAAAGCCGCGAGTTCCGCGATCTACGCTCGAAAGTGCGGATGGTTGTGCGCGAGGATTGGGGCTGGACGCCGACTGGCTGGACGCCGCGGATCACCTATCGCTCGGTTGCGGGCAAGGAGTTGTCGATCGAGCCGCAACTCTCGAAGGGGCAACCGCCGAATCTTTTCAGTTTCGACCAGTGCATCGAAAAGTATCGCGGTTGCGTCGAGGGATTGCTGCCGGAAGACCGAATCGTGGAATCGGTAGAAATGATGCGATCACTGGAGTCTTGTGAAGATCTCGCCGATCTCGTGAATGTCGTCGATGCGCCTGCAACATCCAAGAATTAGAAATTCGTAAGGCCAGCTACAGTATCATGTCCAATCCTCCTGCCTTCACAAACGACGACGTCGAGGAAATTCTCCGCATCGTCGATCAGCTCGCCGATGTCGACGTAAAGTTCGAGACTGCGGACTTCAAGCTCCATGTACGCAAAGGGCTTGGCGCAGCACCGGCGAGTGTAGATTCGACCGCTTTCGTACAGCAGAAGTCGGTGGTGCTCGAGCCCGCGCCCGCGGCTCTGTCCGCTCCCGTTCAGGAAACGAAGACTGCCATTCCTGTGTCAGCGCCGCCGAAGGCCGAAGCGGGAACGATTGCGATCCGTGCGCCCATGCTTGGACGATTTTACCGCGCGCCTTCGCCGACGGAGCCCGCTTATGTCGAAATTGGCACGCGCGTCGGTCCTGAAGATCCGGTTTGCATGATCGAGGTGATGAAGCTTTTCAAGACGGTGAATGCCGGCGTTTCAGGAACGATCGTGTCGATCGCGGTCAATGACGGCGACATGATTGAAGACGATCAGCCGTTGTTCTTCGTGAAGGCTGATTAGGATCGTCGCATGAACGTAGCCGAACGATCCGCAAAAGCAGTAGCGAAGGGTTCCGTGGCGAATACCGCGGCAGCCTCCGGGCGCACGATCGAGATCATCGATACGACGCTTCGCGATGCGCAGCAGTGCCTTTGGGCCACGCGCATGACCGCTGGCATGATGCTGCCGATTGCAGAGGCCATGGACGAGGCGGGCTTTGCCCAGATCGATTTTATGGCGCCTGTGCAGTTCGACGTATGCGTCCGCTATCTCAAGGAAAATCCCTGGGAGAAGGCGCGGCTATTCCGGCAGAAATTCCGCAACACGCCGCTGCGGGGATACTGCCGCAGCAAGAGCCTCGTCGGCTTCAGCATGGTCCCGGACGATATCGTGGAATTGTGGATCGAGCGCCTGCACGCGAACGGCTTTCGCGTCGTCGGAACGTTGGATGCGCTATTCGATGTCGACAATATGCTGGTCAGCATAAAACACGCCAAGCGCCTCGGTATGTATTCGGTTGGTGCGCTGGTGTTTAGCGAAAGCCCCGTGCACACCGATGAGGTTTATGCGCGCACGGCGCGGGAGTTGATCAAGCGCGGCGACGTCGATGCCATCATGATCAAGGATTCCGGCGCGCTGCTTACGCCCGACCGGATACGCACGCTTGTGCCAGCGCTAAAGGCGGTGATGGGCGGCCGCCCGCTCGAATTGCACAGCCATTGCAATACGGGTCTTGCGCCGCTCGTTTATCTCGAAGCGATCAAGCTTGGCGTCGATCAGTTGCATACTTCGATCGCGCCGCTTGCGAGCGGTCCCGCGCAGCCGTCGGCGCAGTTGATGCTGAAGAATTTGGTGCTGAACGGATTCAACACGAAAGTCGACCGCACAAAAATCGATTATGTGAGCGATTACCTGACCAAGCTTGCTGACCAGGAAGGCTTCGCTAAAGGCGCGCCGATGGAATACGATTCATTCCATTACATGCACCAGATGCCGGGCGGCATGTTCGCCAACTGGAAGTTCCAGCTGCAACAAGCCGGGCTCGAGAATCGCTTCGACGAAATTCTTCAGGAGATTGTGCAGATACGCGCCGATCTCGGCTGGCCGATCATGGTGACTCCGTTCTCCCAGATCATCGGCGTGCAGGCGATGCTGAACGTCGTTGGTGGCGAGCGCTATCGTACGGTTCCCGACGAAGTGAAGATGTATGCGCTGGGGCATTTTGGAAAATTGCTCGCGCCCGTGGATCCGAATGTGCTTGACCGCATCGTTGCCAACGGATCTTCGAAGATTCCGCTGAAGCCTCAGTCATTATCTCCTGCGCTGCCATCATTGCGCAAAGCCTATCCAGCGGCGGATGATGACGAGCGCATTCTTCGTTACATGTTTGCAGGCAGCGAGGCGGACGAAATGTTCGCCGCTGGTCCACTCAATATATCGTCGCCGCGTTTCAGTCCTGTCGCGCGATTGATCGAAGAATTAGCGAAGCGGCCGCAGGTTCGTTTCGTGGACGTCCAAAAGAAGAATACGCGTCTCGTCTATTCGCGAGGCCTGTAAACAAGAAGAGGTACGCAAAGTACCCGCCGCAACAATGAATGTAACATCGAGGGGAGGTTGAAGATGATATCGCTTAAATCGAAACTGGCAGCTTCAGTCGGAGCTGTTCTAATCGCCGCAACATTTTCCGTTTCGGGTGCCGTTGCCCAGCAGGCGCCCATGGTGCTGAAGCTGACGCACGGTGCGACAACTGATCAGGCGATCGGCAAGGGTATGCTTAAGTTCGCCGAACTGGTTGCCCAGAAGTCCGGAGGAAAGGTCAAAGTCGAGACCTATCTCGCCGGCTCTCTATATAGTGAGCGTACTGCTCTGGAAGCGATGGTGAACGGCTCCGTCGACTTCGCCGGTGCTTCCAATGCGAACTGGGCGGCTTTCACGAACGCATTGTTGTTCATGGATCTGCCTTACGTGTTCAACGACGAGGCGTCTTTCCGCAAGGCGCTCGATGGCAAGGCGGGTCAGGCGATCGCGGCCCGCTTCGAGAAGGCTGGCTTCAAACTTCTGATGCAGCTCGACAACGGTGGCTTCCGTGACATCGTCAACAACCGAAAGCCGGTCCGCGTACCGACGGATCTCAAGGGCCTGAAGTTCCGCACGACTGCGTCGCCGGTTGAAATTGCGATGTTCCGTAATTGGGGCGCTATCGCAACCGCGATCGACTGGGCGGAAGTGTACAACGCGCTCGGTTCAGGTGTCGTCGATGGCGAGTTTGTGATGGCGACGTGGCTCTCGACCGCCAAACATTATGAAGTGCTCAAATACTCGACCGAGAACAAGGCGGTGATCGGCATTCAGACGCTTGCAGTTCGCTCGGAACGCTTCGCGAAGCTTGCTCCGGATGTCCAGAAGATCGTTCTGGAAGCCGCGAAAGAGGCGGAAATTTATGCGAACAAGCTGGATCAGGAAGGCAGCGACGCTGCCCGCGCGCACGCGAAGAAACTGGGCGTGAAGACCTATCGGCCGACCGAAGACGAAATGAAAGTCTGGCGGGAAACTGGCCGTCAGATCTGGAAGCAGTTCGATAAGAACGTCGACAAGGAACTGCTCGACCTCGTTCTCGAATCGCAGAAAACGAACTGAGCAAGTAGGCAGAAAACGGACTGAGCAGGTAGAATGTGAGAGGGCTTAACAGCCCTCTCACACGTCTCACGCCAGTTGGGGGGTTGTATGCTTCAAGGTCCCGCGCAGGCCGACGAGCCAAAATCATTCGGCGAACGGATATTCTGGATATTTGTCTTGAAGATTCCGGAAGTCCTTCTTGCGGTGTTGATCGCCGTCCTGGTCATTTTCCTCACCGCTTCGGTGATCGGCAGATATGTTTTCGATATCGGATTGTCGTGGTCCGACGAAGCATCCCGCTTGCTTTTCATCTGGGTTGTATTTCTTGGGTTCGCCGTCGGCGTGCGTCATCGCGCCCACATCGGGGTGGACTGGGCGGTCGACCAACTGCCCAAGACGCAGAGATGGGTTGTCGAAGTCATCCAGGACGCTGCCATCCTCTTTTTCTCCGTCCTCTTCACGTGGCAAGGATGGATAACGGTCCGCTATTCGTTTTTACAGCGCCTTCCGGGACTCGATATCAGCATCGCCTGGCTCTACTTCGCGGTTCTGGTCGCGGGCGTGCTTATGACGATCTACGCAATTTTCAACTTGTGGGACACGTTGCGCGGAAAACGCGCACGTATTGACGCTATCGGCACGGATGCCGTGCGGCTGAGCGAGTAGGTGAGATCATGACTATCGCTATCCTTCTCGGCGCATTTGCAATTCTTGTCGCGATTGGCATGCCCATCAGCTTTGCGATGGGTTTGTCATCGCTCCTGGTGTTGGGTTTCCAAGACACCATTCCGCTCAACATGATCGTGCACCGCACGGTTATGGGCGTGGATTCATTCGTGCTGCTTGCCATTCCGCTGTTTATCTTCGCGGGCACGATAATGGAGCAGGGCGGAATTTCGGAGCGCCTGATCAATTTCGCCCGGACACTTGTGGGCCGGTTCCGCGGCGGTCTGCCGATGGGTGTTGTGCTTGGCACGATGTTGCAGTCTGGCGTTTCTGGTTCGACCGTTGCCGACGTTTCGGCGGTATCGGCAATGACACTGAAGCCTCTGGAGAAGGCGGGCTATCCACGGCCCTACAGCCTGTCGCTTATCAGCGCATCGTCTGCGTTCGCCATTCTCATTCCGCCGTGCATTCTGATGGTGGTCGTTGCAGCGGTTGCGAATACATCGGTCGTCGCGGTGTTCGCTGCGGGCTTGCTGCCGTCGCTGCTTGTTGGTGCGCTTGTCTTCGGTCTGATCTACGTTCAGGCGCGCATCTACAACATGCCGCGCGACGCAACGCATACGCGCGCGGAGATGTTGGCAGGTTTGAAGGATGCGTCACTGGCGCTCGGCATTCCGCTTATCATCTTCATTGGTATTCGTTTGGGCATCGCCACGATTACCGAGATGGCGGCGATCATTGTCGTCTATTCGCTGCTCGTCGGCGGACTCGTCTACCGCAACCTGACCTGGAAAAACATTCTCAATGCTCTGATTCAAACAGGCATTGCCACGGGCCTGATCTCGATCCTCATGGGCTTCGCCATGATCTTCGGCTATCTGCTGGCGACCCAGGGGATTCCGCAGGCCGTCGCGGAATGGATGAGAGCTGCAGAGATTCCGGCGTGGGGTGTTCTTATTATTACCGCGCTTATCTTCATCTTTGTCGGCTCAATTCTGGAAGGCGCGCCGGCCGTACTTATCTTCGTGCCGATTCTCCTGCCGCTCATTCGCTCCCTCGGCATCGATATGGTTCATTGGCTGACGATCGTGGTGCTGGCCTCGGGCATCGGATTGTTCATCCCGCCGGCCGGCATCGGCGTGCTTATGGCGTGTAGTATCGGCAAGATAAAAATGGAGCAGCTGATTATGCCGTTGCTACCATTCCTGGCGGTGCTGATCCTCGGATTGCTCATACTGATATTCTTCCCGTCGATCACCACGATCATGCCGCAGCTTCTCAATCTGCCGTATTGATCACGCAGTCTCTCCGGGAACAGTCGAGTGCGCGAGTTTGCAGACGAGAGAATAGCGGTTCGTCACGCCCCAATCGTTAGCCTCTTTTTGAGAGCGCTGGCCTTCGGGGCTGTTCCGCCACGCCAGCGTTTTCTCGAGATCATCGGTCTCGAGAATAGCAACATAGCGGCGGTGACCGGCCGGACCGTCGGCAACTTCGAAACGACGTGCGGCGACGATACCCGGAGTCGCTTTGACTTCGTCGTAATGCGGTCCGTTCATCCATTCGATGAACTCCGCGCTCGTGGGGCCGTCATACATCACAAGAATCATGTGCCGTTGCGTCATCTCTTTCTCCTTTGGCTCGAAGGCTGGGTGAGGAATTGCTCGCTTACGCACGCAAGAAATTAAATGCCGTAATAGGGAGGCTTAGCTAAGCATGTACACCCCGATTATCGATATGCGCCTGCGTCCGCCGATTCCCGCATGGACGAAGGGTTCGGTGTTTCGAACCGCGATGCACTATCCGCGCCATCTGGTCAGCTTCAAGGGACCGCGTTCCGCATGGCTTGAATCGCTCGACATGCTTTTCGAGGAAATGGATTCCGCGTGCATTAAATACGGTGTGTTGATGGGCCGCGCCGCGTCGGGTGCCGGCACGCTCGGCGGCGTCGCCAACCGCGATATCGTCGAAGCCGTTGCGAAATGGCCCGATCGCTTCCTCGGCTTTCTCGGTATTGATCTCGAAGCGATACCGCAGGGGCTGGCCGAAGTTCGCGAGTTCGCGCGAGCCACCAACATCAAGGGCATTTCGATCGAGCCAGGCTCCGGCATTCGCCCGCGCTGGTCCGACGATGAAAGCCTCAATCCTATTTACGAGATTGCCGAGGAGTTCGACCTTCCGGTTTCGATTTCGCTCTCCGGGTTGCTCTCCGCGCTCGGCGGCCACGACATCAACTGGTCGCGTCCGGTTTCGATCCAGCGTGCCGCACAGAAATACCCGAAGGTGAAGTTCATCGTCTCGCATGCAGCCTGGCCTTACGCAGAAGAAATGGTTGTCGTCGCGCTGGCTTGTCCTAACATCTACATGTCGCCGGATCTCTACGGCGCGACCGTGGGCATGATCGGCGCGGATACTTACGTCAAAGGCGCCAACATGTTCCTCGAAGACCGGACGCTGTTCGGCTCGGCGTACCCGACCAAGGACTTGCAGGAAGCAGTGCGTGACCTGCTTGCGCTCGGTTACCGGCAGGACATCATCCCGAAAATCCTTTGGCACAACGCCGCCAAACTTTTGAAGATCGAGAGGTAGCGCGGATCTCACGGAATGATGCGTTCGCTGCGAAGCTTTCCGAACAGGCGGCGGAACATGCTTTCAGCATCCAGCGTTTCGTTCCACCCGGCGCGGCGAACTTTCGAAAGGCTCGACATCTGATCAAACGACGCGGAGTAGACCCAATCGACGAAGTCCCATTTCACCAGATCCTGGATGCGGTACGGCTTGAGGTCATGCTTCTCGCAGATCCGCGCCCATAGCGGCTCTTTGTCTGCCATGAAACGCGAAAGGCTGATGGTTTGAACTGGCCCGGGGCGCATAGCGAAGCATTCTGCGATCGCGGGCCAGATGTTCTCCCAGCGTTCGTATTCGCCGTTCGTAAGGTTGAAGTCTTGGTTCGCACAAGCAGGATTTTCCGCTGCCCCAGAGCAGGGCTCTGGCGAGAAGCGAAGCGTCGGTAAACTGATACACCGCCTTGAAAGCAGCGGGAGAGCCGGGAAAACGTAATGGCAGACCTAGTTCACGGGAGATCGTCGCGTAAATGGCAAGACCGGTCAGTTGGTTCATCGCGCTTCCGACCGACGTCCCGCAGAATCCGTGTGGACGCCAGGATGACCAATTCCACTGTTTGCCCTTTTGATACGCTTCGATCCAATCCTGCTGATCATAGTAGAAGTTCGGAGGCATGTGGCGCGGGTCGTCCTCCTTCGCGGGCGTCTTGTACGGTCCCAAATGATTGCCATACCATTTGCTTCCTTGCACAATCGCTACATGACGCAGTTGGGGTGAGGTCGATTCCACGGACGTAACGAGATTCTTCAGCATGGACAGATTGGGGCCGACTTCTTCCGCAAGCGTTGGCTGCGGCGAGTACGCAGCAAAGAAAATGTGTGTCGCTCCGCTCATCTCCTTGGCGGCCGACTTCGTGTCGTCGAGATTGCCAAGATCCACCGAAATGAAATTCGCGCGGCTGGAGAAATCGGGTTTGCGGCGGGAAAGGGCGAATACGTCCCATTCGTTTCGCGATTCAAGCTCGTCGAGGAGTGCGCGTCCGCCGACGCCGAGCGATCCGGCGACAATGCAACGGTATTTCGACATTTCATTTCCTCTCAAATCTGTTCTCGCGATCGCATCATGAAAGCAAAATCACGCCAGAAAACTCGTACCAACAGCAAGGGGCGTAAGAAATCCCGTGCCGCCGATGAGGATGGTATTTCGCTCTATAAGCGTATCAAGCTCGAGGTCACGCGCACGCTCAGCAGCGGTGACATTAGTCCCAACGATCCGCTGCCGACTGAAAAACAGCTCGCCGCGCATTATAATGTCAGCATCGGTACCGTGCGCCGTGCGATGGACGATCTTGTTGCAGAACATATCGTCGTTCGACAGCAAGGGCGTGGAACATTTCTTGCGGCGCTCAGTCCCGAGCGCATGCTGAACCGTTTCTGGCCCATGTTCCGGCAGGACGGGGTGCGCGTCATTCCTATTGTGCAGACGCTTTCCTTCGAGGAGGGGCGCGCAGATGCGGAGACGGCCGAAGCGCTTGGGCTTCGGAAAGGTGACCCTATCTACCGCATCGTGAACTTGCTGCTGATGGGCGGTAATCCCGTCATCCTCGACGAGATCAATCTTTCTAAGAAACTGTACTTCGGCTTGCGCGAGGAGCACCTCGTTGCGCGCGAAACCACGATGTATGGGTTCTACCAAAGTCATTTCGGCATCAATGTCTTTCGCGTTCTCGACCGGCTGCATGCTGCATCCGCGAACCAGTGGCGCGCGGAGCGGCTCGGCGTTCCGTTAAACTCGCCACTCTTGTCGGTCATTCGCATCGCCTATGCGTTCGGAAACAGACCAGTCGAGTTTCGCAAGTCATTCCTGAGCACCGACGCCTACGAATATCGCAATGCGATCGGCGGCGAGATTCGCGTGGACTGAGCGAATTCGCTTGTCGTTACCGCCGACAGCGTATATTAATACATATAGATGAATTTAGTGAGCGTAAAGCCCTAGCTTTTACAAGGGCTTAAACGCTCCACGCTCGGTGGGAACGCGCCAGTCATGAAGCGGATCAAAAGCCTATTTATTGCCAATCGCGGGGAAATCGCCGTTCGTATTATTCGCGCTTGTCGCGAACTCGGCGTTGCTTCCGTGCAGGCATATTCGGAAGCGGACAGCGAATCTCTCGCAGTGAAGCTCGCGGATAAATCCGTCTGCGTCGGCGCCGCGCCTTCAAAGGAAAGCTACCTTAATCAAAAAGTGTTGATCGAAGCTGCGAAGGCGTCTGGCGCCGATGCAATTCATCCTGGATACGGTTTTCTTTCAGAGAACGCCGAGTTCGCCGAAGAGTGTGAGAAGGCAGGACTTATCTATGTGGGTCCGCAAGCGTCGGTAATCCGTTTGATGGGCGACAAGGCTGCCGCGCGGCGGCTGGCATCCGAGGCGGGCGTGCCGATTACGATGGGCTCCCCGGACCCGATTAAGTCTGCCGAGGAAGCCGTCGAGACCGGCAAGCGGATCGGTTATCCGCTGCTTGTCAAAGCCGCTGCGGGCGGCGGCGGCCGCGGGATGCGCGTGGTCTCGCAAGAGAGCGAACTGAAGGAAAGCATCGAACGCGCGGCGGCCGAAGCGTCGGCGGCGTTCGGTAGCGACGCGCTGTATATCGAAAAATATCTCTCGCCGGTCCGGCATGTAGAAGTGCAAGTGATCGGAGATGGCAAAAACATCGTCCACCTCGGCGAGCGCGATTGCACTATTCAACGCCGTCATCAGAAGCTGGTCGAAGAGAGCCCGTCTCCCGCATTGACGCCGCAATTGCGCGAACGCCTGACCGCGTCTGCGGTCGCGCTGGCGCGGCACGTCGGATATCGCAGCGCCGGCACGCTTGAATACATCGTCGATGCGGCGAAGCAGGAATTCTACTTCATCGAGATGAATACTCGTATTCAGGTCGAGCACCCGGTAACGGAAATGCTGACGGGCTTTGATCTCGTGAAAATGCAAATCCGGATCGCGGACGGTGAGCCGCTTCCGATCGCGCAAAATGACGTGCGCTTTTCCGGACATGTTATCGAGTGTCGCATCAATGCCGAAGACCCGGAGAAAGGTTTCATGCCGCGTCCGGGCGTGCTCAGCGAATATTCGATGCCCTCAGGTCCTGGCGTGCGCGTCGATAGTCATGCTTATCCCGGATATAAGCTGCCGCCTCATTACGATTCCCTGATTGCGAAATTGCTCGTCTGGGGTTCGGACCGCGAAGAGGCCCTCTCGCGCATGCAGCGAGCGCTCGGCGAATTCCAGATTGTGGGCGTGCCGACGACGATCGAATTCCACAAGCGTCTCGTCGGCGAGCCGGACTTCGTCGCGGGCGATGTTCATACGCGTTACGTCAAGGAGCAGATGTGGGCCGGACATCCGACCCAGCACATGTTGTGATGCTTGCGGCCCAGACTGGCCCGGAGAATTTGATGACGATCGAAACCAAGCTGAATGAATTGGCCGCCCGCAAAGAAAAAGCGCTGGGCATGGGCGGGCCCGAGAAGCTCGCACGCCGCCGCGCCGAGGGACATATGAACGCGCGCGAGCGCATCGATGTGCTTCTCGATAAGGACACTTATGTCGAGAGTGGCTTGTTTGCGACGTCGCATCTGCCCGAAGCGCGGGACAAGACGCCGGCCGACGGCAAGATTGCCGGCTTCGGAAAAATCAATGGCCGGCCAGTCGCAGTCGTCTCGAACGATATGACGGTGATGGGCGCCTCGAGCTCGGTGGTGAACGGCAAGAAAATTCGCCACATGCGCGAGGTCGCGAACAAAAGCGGTATGCCGCTTATATTTCTCGGCGAATCCACCGGTGCGCGTATGCCGGATCGGATGGGTGCGCAGGGGCGCGCAATTCTCGGTCAAGATCCGACGGAGTATCAACGGCTGCGTCAGTCGCCGTGGGTTTCTGCGCTGCTCGGTTCCTGTTACGGGTCTTCGACTTGGTATTCGTGCATGTCCGACTTCGTCGTCATGCGCAAAGGCGCGTTGATGGCGGTGGCGAGCAGCCGCGTTACTTCGATGGCGATCAACCAGCCGGTCGATGCCGAAGAACTCGGCGGCTGGAAACTGCATTCCGAGACGACGGGTCTTGTCGACGCTGTCGTGGATAGCGACGAGCAGGCGATCGAAACGATTAAACGTTATCTGAGCTATCTTCCGAGCCATCACAAAGAAGCGCCGCCGACGCACGAAGTTCCGGCGGGTGCTGATGGCCGCGGGCAGCGGATTCTCGATATCGTGCCGGCGGATGGCTCCAAGGTTTACGACGTGCGGAAGGTGGTCGAGGCGATTGCTGATCCCGGCAGCGTATTCGAAACCAAACCGCGTTTTGGAAAATCGCTCTCGACCTCGCTCATCCGTCTGAACGGCCGCACTGTCGCGGTAATTGCGAACAATCCGCTGTTCAAAGGCGGTGCCATCGATGTCGATGCCTGCAACAAAGCGACATCGTTCCTGGTCTTCTGCGATAGCTTCAATATCCCGATCGTTTTTCTTGTCGACCAGCCCGGCTTTCTTATCGGGCTGGAGGGCGAGCGCCGGGCGGCGCCGAGCAAGATCATCAACTGGATGAACGCGCTCTCGCTCGTCACGGTGCCGAAAGTCTCGGTGATCATGCGCAAGAGTTATGGCCAGGCCTATCTGAACATGGGCGGCGGCCGGAATTCCGATGAAGTAATCTGCTGGCCGACGGCTGATCTCGGCTTCATGGCGCCGGAAGTCAGCGTCAACGTTCTCTTCGGCGTGAAGAAGGAAGAGGACCCTGTGCGATATGAGGAACTGTTGCAGCAGGTCACGCGTGATACTTCGGCCTGGAATCTCGCGGCACTCTACGAAACGCAGAACGTGATTGATCCGCGCGAGACGCGCGAATGCCTGATCTCGATGCTCGATGTGCATCGCACGCGGATGGGAAGCGAAGTAGGGCGCCATCTTTTGAGTAATTGGCCGACGAGCTATTGAGCGAGGCGGGAGGAAAAATGGCGGACACTAAAGTTATTTCGGAAGTAACAGGTTCGATCTGGAAAGTGCTGGTCGCCGTCGGCGATTCAGTCGAAGCCGATACGCCGGTTATTCTGGTCGAGTCGATGAAGATGGAAATTCCGGTGCTAGCGCCTGACGCAGGCGTCGTTGCGGAAGTACTCGTGGCGGTCGGCGATCCGGTGAGCGAAGGTCAGGCTGTCATCACGCTCAAGACGTGATCCGACATGTCTGCTGACGCCAAAGAGATTCTCAAGGCTGCGCGCGGGCAAGGTACAAGTTCGCTCGACGAACCTGCGGGCAAAGAACTACTTGCGTCGTTCGGTATTCGTGTTCCTGCATCCCGCGTCGTGCAGGGCGCTGCCGGTCTCCCTGAAGCCATTGCAACGCTGCGGCCGCCTTATGTCCTGAAGGTCGTATCCGCTGAGGTGATTCATAAGAGTGATTTCGGCGCAGTTCGGGTCGGGTTGAAGAATCTTGCCGCGGTCGAGCAGGCATTGGCTGAGATCGATACCGCGCTGAATGCGAAAGGCATCGTTGCGCAGCGCTGGTTGATCGAGGAGATGGCTGCCTCCGGACTTGAAGTGGTGATCGGCGGCGTCGTCGATCCGGAGTTCGGTCCGATGATCATGACGGGGCTTGGCGGCGTGTTCGTTGAAGTGATGAAGGACGTGTCGTTCCGGATTTGCCCGATCACGCGCCTTGATGCCGTCGAGATGCTCGCTGAGCTGCGTGGTGCTGCGCTCTTTCATGGTGCGCGCGGTCGGACGCCCGTTTCTACCGATACGATTATCGAGGTTCTTTTGAAGATCGGTGGTGAAAACGGCCTCTTGACACGCAACGCGGACGAAATCGCCGAGATCGACATCAATCCGCTGATCGTTACGCCGGATTCGGCAACCGCCGTTGACGCGCGATTTATTCTCCAGCGCAACATGGAAAGGGGCTGAAGCCTTGTCCGTATCCGCGTCGAACGCAGCCTCGTTCAATGCATTGTTCGCGCCGTCGACGATCGCGGTCGTAGGCGCGTCTGCGACATCGGTCTCTGGCGGCAATCGATTCATCCGGCATCTGAAGGCGTTCGGATACGCCGGCCGCATTTTCCCGATCCATCCGTCTGCGGCTGAAATCGAAGGCATGCCTGCATTTACTTCCGTAAGCGCGGCACCTGAGGCGATCGACTATGCTTACGTCGCGGTCTCCGCACCGCAGGTGCCGCCGCTGCTGCGTTCGTTTTCCGGCAAGGTCCGGGTCGCGCAGGTCATGTCCAGCGGCTTCAGCGAGTCCTCCGGCGGGCACGAACTCGAACACGAACTGGTTCGCGCCGCGCGAGAAGCGAACGTGCGCGTTATCGGCCCAAACTGTCTTGGCGTTTATTCGCCCCGGGCGCGGGTTACGTTCACCGAGCGGACGACGGATGAGGCCGGTTCGGTCGGCATTGTCTGCCAGAGCGGCGGCCTCGGTGTCGATATCATTCGCCGGGGTCAGAACAAGGGTGTGCGCTTCAGCGGGCTTGTAACGGTCGGCAACTGTGCGGATGTTCGTCCGTACGAACTCCTTGAATACTTCCTCGCTTCTTCCGAAACGTCTGTCATCGGTCTCTATCTTGAAGGGGCGGGGGACGGAAGAAAGCTATTTGAGATTCTTCGCGCTGCCAAAGCCAGGAAGCCGGTGGTGATCCTGAAAGGCGGGCGAACCGGCCAAGGCCGCCGTGCCGCCGCGTCGCATACGGGTGCGCTAGCCGGAAGCGATAATGGATGGAAAGCCTTATCAGCACAGACCGGCGCGGTGCTGGTCGATGAACTCGACACGTTTCTGGATGCATTACTTGCGTTTCAATCTTTGCCGCCGCGCGTCGCTGCGGCGAAGCGCGCTGTGTTATTTGGAAATGGTGGCGGTGCCAGTGTTCTGGGCACCGACGCGTTGGCGCGAGCAGGGTTCGATGTTGCGCCGTTCGAGGCTGGCGTTGCTGCGAAGCTGCAAACTTTAAAGCTGCCAGCGGGCTCGAGCGTACTCAATCCCATCGATCTCCCCGCGGGCGCGCTCCAGCAAGACGAAGGCCGCGCGGCGGAGGCAATATTCGACACGATCGCAGAAGCTGGAGAGACGGACGTCCTTGTCATGCATGTAAACATGACGGTGGTTCTCTCGTTCCGGCATGTCGACATGCTCGGAAACCTGATGAACGCGATCTTGCGTGTGAAGTCCCGCGATCGCTCGGGAATGCATGTTGTGCTGGTTCTTCGCTCGGACGGTGATCCCGATATCGAGGGTCCGAAGCGTGAGTATCGCCGCCGTGCGGTCGCAGCAGGGCTTCCCGTTTTCGACGAGTTGACATCGGCCGCCGAAGCGCTGGCTTGTGTCCGTCATTTCGAAACATTCCGCGCCCGCGCGGCGAAAAACACCTGACTTAGGGAGAAAACAATGCCAACCGATCTGGTGAATTTGCCTTCTATCCAATTGCGTAAAGTAAACGAGCAGGCGGGTATCCATTATCGGTCGATGCGCGACGCGATCATGCAGTCGGGTCCGCTCGACGCCAACACTTGCGAACTTATTCTGATCGGCTGCTTTGCCGCGCGCGGCTGCGAATGCGTTGCGCGGCCTGAAAGCCGGCATGTCGAAGGAAACGCTGGAGCAGGTCGTGATGATTCCGATGGGGGCAGCCTCTCCGCTCGCTGAAGTGACAAAGGCGCTGACCTGGCTGGACGAAGTCGCAGCGGAACACGCCGCCGGAGCTTGATCGAACGGCTGCCTCGATGCGGGGGCGTATTGGCGACATTTTTGTTGACAATATTTCTCGATCCATCATCCTGCACTGCTTGAGCCGTATGGCCGGGAACGCCCGGCGAAAATGCGTGCGATAAGGGAGGACGTTGTGAAGAAATCCATGACGGGCGGAAGGGCGGTTGTTGAATCCCTTCGTGCCGAGGATGTGAGCTGCGTATTCGGGTTGATCGGCTCCGCGACGATGGAGGTGTTTGATGCGCTTTACGACGCAAACGACGTCCGCTTCATTGGTATCCGCGACGAGCGTACCGGCACGCATATGGCGGATGCCTATGCCCGCGTGTCAGGGAAGGCAGGCGTTATTCTTGCCGGCCAGAACGGCCCCGGCGTCACCAATCTCGTCACGGGTCTCGCGCAGGCTTCCGCAGCATTTTCGCCGGTGATCGCGATTGCGGGCATGCTTTCTTCGGCGCATCAATATCGTGGCGCGTTTCAGGAAGTCGATCAGCAGTCGCTTGCGATGCCGATCACAAAGAAGACATGGACGGTCAATCGCACCGAACGAATTCCCGAAATGTTCCGCGAAGCGTTTCGTACCGCAATGACGCCGCGCATTGGTCCGGTCCAACTGGAATCTCCCGCGCGACGTCCTCTCGGAGTCGGCGGAATTTGAGGCGCCCGGCGACCCGGCGGCGTATCGCGTGCAGGTTACTCCCCAGGGCGATTCCGACCAGATCGCGGAAGCCGCGAACCTCCTTGCCAATGCCGAACGGCCTCTGATTGTGGCGGGCGCTGGTGTGAAGTGGAGCAGGGGCCATGGCGCCACGCTTGCGCTTGCGGAGCTTCTGAATGCGCCGGTTGCTGCTGCGGCCGGCCATAGCGACACCATTCCGAATAATCATCCGCTCTTTGCGGGTGGCGTCGGTCCGCGTGGGAATGTTGTGGCATCCGATATGGCGCGCGAAGCCGATGTCATTCTCGCGCTCGGCACGCGCCTCGGCTTCAATTCGACGTTCTATTCGTATGACAACCTCAATCGCAACGCGAAGATCATTCAGGTCGAGATCGAACCGACTGCGATCGGACGTCACTTCCCGGTTTCGATCGGCATTTGGGGGGATGCCGCGAAGGTTGCGGCTCAGCTCACGCGCGAGATTCAGGGCCTGAAGCGGAACGCCAAGGCTGAAAAGTGGAAGAGCGACTTCCAGGCGAAGCGAAAGAAGATGCTTGAAGAGCGCGACGAAAAGGGTGCGGCGATGACGACGCCAATCCAGCCGCAGACTTTATTCAAGGTTCTTCGCGGCGTGCTGCCGGCCAACTCCATCGTCACCATCGACGCGGGCACGCTCTGTCTGCAGGCGACCGATGCGCTTTACCACCTCGAGCCGCCGGCTTTCCTGAGCCCGCTCGACTTCGGCCTCGTCGGCTTCTCCTATGCCGCGGGTCTTGGCGCGAAAGCCGCGGCTCCCGATCGACCGGTCGTGAGCCTGATGGGCGATGGCGGTTTCGGCATGACCATGACGGAGTTGAGCACCGCGGTTTCCTGCGGCCTCAACACCGTGACCATCGTGATGAACAATCACTGCTGGGGCGCCGAGAAGGCGTATCAGCGCGACTTCTTCGGCGGCCGCTATATCGGCGCGGACGTCAAGAACCCGCCTTACGACAAGGTCGCGGAGCTCTTTGGCGCGAAAGGTTTTCGCGTCGAGCGGCCGCAGGATATCGGCTCCACGGTTGAGGCCGCGCTCGCCTGCGGCAAGCCTGCGGTCGTCGATGTGCAGATTGATCCGAATGCGCTTTACAGCTTCCGTCGCGATCCGTTCGCGCATCGCACCGGCGCCAAGGCGAGTTAAGCGGGTTCCGTTACCGCGCCACGCGTCTTTTGACGCCGCGTGGCGGCTGGAAAACGGCCGGCGTTTTTGCTATGAACCGCCGCGCAGCCGGGACGCAAAATGTCGAAGAAACCGCAGAGGGCAAAAGCCGCCAAAAGCCGGAAGGATGCCTTCGAAACCATCCGCAACCGGATTTCAGAGCACCAGTTGCTCCCGGGCAGCAAGCTTCGGGAACAGGAAATGGCCGCTGAATTCGGCTTTCGCGCGCGCATGTGCGGGAAATTTTCGGCGCGCTGGAGCAGCGGGGGTTGATCGTTCGCGTCCCCAATCGGGGCGCCATGGTCGCTTATCTCGATGCGTCGCAGGCGATCAATCTTTATCACGTGCGCGAAGCGCTCGAGGCGCTTGCGGCCAGACTTGCGGCGACAGTCGGCGCCGAAAGGGGCATGGGACGATCTCCTGAAGCGCTTCAACCCGGCGATCGAGGCTAAGCTCAAGAAGGGAGAATACACGGAGTATGAGGCCATTCTGGGCGATCTCAACCGCCGGATCACTAAGCACCGAACAACCCCATTCTCACGGACATGCTCGACCGCATTCGCGACCGGACCCAGGTGATGGCGCGCCGGGTCGTCGTGCTGCAGGGGCAGGGCGGAACTCGGCTTCGATCTGCACCGCAAATTGACCAAAGCGCTTGCCGCCGGTGATGCCGAGACGGCTGCTGCCCTCAAGGGAAAAATTATTGCGACTGCGAGAGATTCGATCGACCGCTATCGCGATTTCATTTTCTAGACCGGCAGTTCTTCGTATTCGTCGGGCGCTCGGAGGCACCCGATGGCGGCGCACGCATCAAAAATTGTGTTGACTTTTTTGTCGACAAAAGCATCACAATCCTTCGAATCCAAGGGGAAGCGCCAATGTCCAGGCAGGATGCTGCGCAGCGGAAAACAAGGACATCGGTGTCCTCGAACTCGTGCGCGAATCTCTCGTTGCCGTCGTCAAGGAGATGCGCGCGAATATCATTCACTCGTCGTATTCCTCGATCATCTACGAAGGTCATGATTTCTCCTGCGCGCTGGTCAGCGCTGACGGACGATTGCTTGCGCAATCGCTCGACGACAATCCACTGCACATCTTTGCCGTTCCGCATTCGGCGCGCGAGATCGTTCGCGTGTTCGGCAACGACATTCATGAAGGGGATGTGTTCCTTCACAATGATCCCTACACCGGCGGCACGCACCTCAACGATGTGCTGATGCTCTATCCGGTGTTCTCCGCGGGGAGGCTGGTGTTGTTCGCGGCCGCGCGCTGCCATTGGGGCGACGTCGGCGGCTCGACGCCTGGAAGCCTGTCGGGACGCGTTACCGAGATTTTGCAGGAAGGCATTCGCATCGTTCCGACGCGGATCTGCGAGAAAGGCAAGCTCAACGAGCCGTTCCTGCAATTGCTGTTTCAGAACATGCGCAATCCGGCCGAGCGCGAAGGCGACTTCAAGACGATGCTGGGAACGTCGCGCAAGGCGGCCGAGCATGTGAAACGTCTGATCGTCCGCTTTGGCGTGGAAAAGACTGCTTAACTCGATCAAAGAACTTATGCGCCGCGCCGAGCAGGTGATGCGCGAGCGGATCAGGGCCTGCCCGGACGGCGTCTACTACGCCGGAAGGATACATCGAATCCAACGGCAACGATCATGCGCCCATTGTCGCTCGCTTGAAACTTACAATTGACGGCGACCGCATGATCGCGGACTTCACCGGGACCTCGCCGCAAACGAAAGGGCCGACCAATGTCGGCCCGTCAATGGCTCCCAACGCCGTCTGCACGATCGCCAAAGCGTTTCTCGATCCGAAGACATCAATCAATCACGGCTCGTTCGAGCCGATCGAAGTGATCGCGCCAGTTGGCAGCTTTATCAACGCGTTGGCCCGCGCCTTGTGGCGGAATGGTCGAAGTGAAGGCCTTGCTCGACTCGTTGATGGTCGCAGCTCTCGGTCAGGCCGTACCGGAAATGATTTCCGGCGGGCTGAAGGGCGGGGCAAATCATACGTTGATCGGCGGCAACGATCCGAAGTGGGGTTCGTTTCTGTTCTACGAATATCCCGCAGGCGGCACAGGCGCGTCGCAGAATCTGGATGGCGGCACGGTCGTTCGCGCGTTCACCGACGGCGACTTCAATTCGGTGCAATCGATCGAAGTGGTCGAGAGCTCGCTTCCGCTTCGGGTCGAGAGTTACGGCATCCGGGAAACTCCTGCGGCGACGGCAAGAACAGAGGCGGGTTCGGGATGCGCCGCTGCATCCGCGTGCTTAGCGACAGCGCATCGCTTTCAATTCTTTCCGACCGAAACATGATTCCGCCTTATGGCGTGCTGGGTGGCGCTTATGGTGCGCCCAATCACTTTGCCGTTGCGCCGTAATGACCAGGAGGTCAAGCCCTCCGAGCATCCCGGAAAAGTCGCGGGCTTTGCGTTGCACGAAGGCGACATCGTGGTGATGGAAACGGCGGGGGGCGGAGGTTACGGCGATCCGCTGGAGCGCGATACCGGAAAAAGTGCGCAGAGATATATCGTTAGGATATCTGAGCGCCGGTGAAGCGTTACGCCGCTATGGGGTTGCGATTTCGAAAGACGGCACCGTCGATCCAGAATTAACGCGCAAGAAGCGTGACGAAATCAAGTCTTCGCGCGTGCTTCTGCCGCTTCAACTCGTGAACACCGAATTGCTGGACGGCTTCCGCCGCCTGTTCGAATTGCCGCGTGCTGCCGCGGATCGTTTGGCGGTTGATGAAGGTGCGTTGGTAGAAATCGTAACGGGTCGCAATGCCGCAATGCGTGGATGGGTGCGGATTGTCGACGGCGCTAACAATGTTCTGCGCGTTGACGCCGCCACGTTGACGCTTCTGGCAGCCGAAGCAGGCGCCCCGGTCGAAGTTCGTCCCATCCGCGCCGTCACCCATTGAATGAAACGGATATGACGAAAACAATGAAAACCGCATCGCATATTGTCGGGATCGATGTCGGCGGCACGTTCACCGATATTCTTTGTTACAACGAGACTGATCATGCGCTGCTTTCTGCGAAGGTGCCTTCGGTTCCCGGCAATCAGTGGCGCGGCGTGCTCGAGGCGCTTCACGCGCTAGGCATTGACCTCGGCTCTATCATTGCGTTCGTGCACGGCACGACCATCGCAACCAATACGATCCTTGAACACAAGGGCGCGAAGACCGGCCTTCTGACGACGGAAGGATTTCGCGACGTCATCGAAATCGGTTTGACGCGCCGTCTGGTGGGCGGACTGTTCGACATCAAGTTCGACCGACAGATGCCGCTGATCGATCGTTCGCTGCGGCTGGAAGTGCCTGAGCGTGTCGCCGCGGACGGCACCGTACTCCGCGATCTCAAGGGCTTCGACTTTTCGGCAGCTGCGCAGAAAGGTTCGAACAGGAAGGCGTCGGCGCGGTCGCGATCTGTTTTGTCAACTCGTACCGGAACGACTCGAATGAAGCGCAGGCAGGCGAAGCCATGCGGCGTCTTCTGCCGGGCATACCGGTAAGCGAGTCGGCGATACTTTTGCCCGAGAAGGGTGAGTTCGGACGGTTTTCGACCTGCGTCATGAACGCTTATCTGACGCCCCGCATCGTCGACTATTTGAAGACGCTGACGGCCGCTCTTGCCGAACGCGGTGTGAAGGCGCCGGTCAGTATCATGACCTCGAACGGCGGTGCGATGACGCTGGATCGCGCGGCAAAAAGCGCGGTCGCAACCTTTCTTTCCGGTCCGGTTGGCGGCGTGAACGGCACCATCCGCATCTGCGAAATGACGGATGCGCCGAATTGCATCACCTTCGACATGGGCGGCACGAGCACGGACGTCGCGCTCATCTATAATCGCATGGCGCGTACGTCGCACGATAACCAGCACGAAGCGTTTCCATTGGCGTGGCCACAACTCGACATTCATACGATCGGAGCGGGCGGCGGGAGCATCATCTCGGCGCAGCCCGACGGCACGCTCGAAGTGGGTCCGCAGAGCGCCGGCGCGATACCCGGTCCCGCCTGCTACCTGCGCGGCGGGACGGTTCCTACGATTTCGGACGCGAACCTCTTGCTGGGACGCTTGCCCTCGGAGCGTGCGATCAGCGGCGGACTGAAGCTCTCCGTCGATGCCGCGCGCAAAGCAATGGAAGAACTTGCAAAGCAGGTCGGCAGAAGCGGGGACGGCATTCAAGAACTCGCCGAAAGCGCATTGCGCATTGCCGTCGCGAAGATGGCCGGCGCGGTTCGCGAGGTATCGGTACATCGCGGACACGATCCGCGCGACTTCGTTCTCTTTGGCTTTGGCGGCGCAGGGCCCATGCACCTTCTTCCTGTTGCAGACGAACTCTATTTGCCGCGGGCGATGATACCCCCGATGCCGGGGCATCTTTCCGCTTTCGGTCAGATGCTTGCGGATCACCGTCGTGACTATGTTTCGGTCTGGGGTGGTGCTGCAAGTACGGGCGACTACTCCGATGCGGGACAGTCCTTCACGCTCTCGATTCCGTGGCAGCAGTCCTACAAGCAATGGGCACCGCTGCTCGCAGCGTTCCGAGCGCGCCACGAAGAAACCTTCGGCTACGCAGACGCAAATAACGATATTCAGGCAACCGCCATCAGACTCGTCGCCCTTGGGCTCGTCAGCAAGCCGAACATCATGTTCCCGTCCGGCGACGGCAAGAATGTGATCATCGAAACCCGTCCGGTCTGGTTCGATGGCGCGAAGCATGACTGCAAGGTCTATGATCGCACCGCAATGAACGTGGGATTTGCGCTGGAAGGGCCTGCGATCATCGAGGAGCCCGGCTGCACTTCGGCGTTCCTCCGAAATGGCGCGTGACGGTGTTGCCATCCTCGGCGCTCGATTGCGTGAGCCTTCGGGAGGAAGGAGCGCGCGCCCGCGCGTAAGCCCAAGAAATACAGATCAAGATACTCAGACCAGGAAATCCAAGCAGTAAGCGTTTCGCAAAAAAGGATCTATGCCGAAGCCTGCCCGCTAAAATTGTCGACAAAATAGTTGACGATATAGGGGTCATGATCCAGAGTTCTAACCGCCGCTGTTTGTGCGCTTTTCGCAATACGCGCGTGCACCAGCCCATCCAGGAGTTGCTCCAATGTCCGTCGAGACCGCGAACTCAGCCGAGTATTTCAAGCGCGCAAGAGAAGTGCTCGCAGGCGGCATTTCCCACGAGAACCGCTACACCGAACCCCATCCGATCTACGTCAACCGCGCGAAAGGATCGCGCAAATGGGATGTGGAGGGGAAAGAGTATCTCGACTTTTCGATGGGAAGCGCTTCGCTTCTTCTGGGCCACGCCCACCCGGATGTAGTCGCTGCCGTACAGCAGCAGGTGCCGCTCGGCAGCTATTACGCGAACTGCCATCCGCTCGAAGTCGAGTGGGCGGAATTGGTCAAGGGTATGTATCCGTCGGTGGAGCGGCTGCGTTTCACGGCATCGGGCACCGAAGCCACCATGCTCGCATTACGTCTTGCGCGTGCCTACACCGGAAAACCGAAAGTCATCCGCTTCGAGCAGCACTATCACGGCTGGCACGATTATCTGATGTACGGAATGGTAGCACCGTACGATCGCTCGGCCTCATGCGGAATTCCGGACGCGATGCGGGAGCTGACGATCGTCAGTAAGCCGCAAGCAGACGCAGTCAAGAGTATTCTCAAAACCAACAACGATGTTGCCGCGATCATCTGCGAAGTATCGGGGCCGAATTGGGGTTCGGTACCGCTCATGCAGGAGTTTCTGCATTCGCTGCGCTCGATCGCGGACAATCATGGTGTCGTATTGATCTTCGACGAGGTGATTACCGGCTTTCGCTGGAGCCCCGGCGGCATGCAGCAGGTGGTCGGCATTAAGCCAGACCTGACGACGTTCGCAAAGATTCTAACCGGAGGTCTCCCCGGCGGAGCGGTCGGCGGGCGCGAGGAAATCATGCGGCTGCTCGATCCAGCCTTTGCGTTTAACGGCCGGCGCCCAGGTGTTACGCATAAGGGCACATTCAACGGCTGCTCGATCATTGCTGCCGGAGCGGTCGCAGCGATGAAAGTCGTCCGCACCGGGGAGGCGCAGAAACATGCGAATGAAATGGCAGCCCGTATCCGCAAGGGCATGAAGTCCATTCTCGATACGCATCAAGTTGCTGGAACTGCCTATGGCGACGCCTCGACCTTCCATGTCTTCTTCGGAAAAACCGATAGCGATGGCGGCGTGGGTAAACTCGATCCCTCGCAGATCCGCGGTCTCTCGAAGGAGCTGGTGCGAGGCTATCAGCTCGGTTTGCGCGATCGTGGCGTCGAGCTGATGTCTTACATGGGCGGGGTCACTTCGCTCGCGCATACCGACAAGGACGTCGAATTCTTCCTCGGAGCATTCGAGGATACGTTGCGCGATTTGATGCGAGACGGCCTCGTAGGCCGGGCCTGAGCAGGCTGCGTCATGAAAGTCGTCGTTGTCGGCGGCGGGGTCATCGGCCTTTGCACCGCATATTTCCTGATCGAGCAGGGACATGATGTCGTGCTGGTCGAGCAGGAGCGCGACATCGGACGGCGCACGAGTCTCGGCAACGGAAGCCAACTCAGCTATAGCTACGTGGCACCGCTGGCGAGCCCGGCAGTTTTCGCGGAGCTTCCTTCTTTGCTTCTGCACCGGAACGCTCCTGTTCGGGTGCGGCCGCAACTGGATATACATCAGTGGCGTTGGTTCTTTTCGTTCCTGCGTGCTTGTTCGCGGGAGCAGAGCCGCCTTACGACTAAGCGCCTGCTGACGCTTTCCTTCTATAGCCGCCAGCTTGTTCAGGAAGCCGCGCGCAAGGAATCGTTGAACTTCGCATATCGGCAGACCGGCAAGCTTGTCATTTACTCCAGTCAGGAAAGCTGGCAGTCGGCGCTGCGGCAGCTGGAATATCAAAGATCTCTGGGCTGCGAGCAGCAGGCGCTTGATGCCGAGGAGTGTTGCAAACAGGATCCATCGCTTCGCGACATCAAGGAGCAGCTTGCGGGCGGCATCTTTACGCCGAGCGAGGAAACGGCGGATTGCTATCTTCTTTGTCTCGAATTGAAGCGGGTTCTGGCCGCCAATCCGCGCTTTACTTTACTTGCCTCGACACAAGTGAAACGGCTTCGCTCTCTCGGTAATCGCATCATTGGGCTCGAAACCGCGCAAGGTGTTATCGATGGCGATTCCTATGTGCTTGCCGCGGGGATAGAAAGCAGAGCGCTCGCGCTCCCCGTCGGCATAGACCTGCCGATCTATCCGCTGCGCGGCTACAGCGTCACCTTGCCGTTAGCGTCACCGGACGATGGCCCGCGGCTCAGTATCACGGACTACCGCAACAAGATCGTCTATGCGCCGCTGGATGGCGCACTGCGTGTTGCTGGCTTCGTCGAGATCGGCGGCGATGACCGGGGTATCGCGGAGGATAGAATCGAGACCTTACTCGATGCTGTGCGCAAAACATTCCCGCGTATTACGGATTTTTCCCGGGTGCAGCCCTGGTGCGGCCTGCGGCCGGCAACGCCGCGTGGAACGCCGCTGGTCGGACCGACAGGCTATAGCAACTTCTTCCTGAATGTAGGCCACGGTGGTCTCGGCTTCACGCTCGCAATGGGGTCGGGCCGTGTTGTCGCTGATTTCGTGTCTGGCCGAGAGCCGCAAATATCCCTTGATGGTATGCTTTTGCCCGGGGCTGCGAAAGCTCGTGCCGATGACAGCGTTGCCGAAAACAAACCGCAATCCATTTTACAAACAGGACTTCAATCGTGAAAACTAACGAGGCGCATTTATCGAGCACGCGCGAGAGTCCTGGGCAGCTTATTCCTGGCCTGCTGCTTGCGGCAGCGGTAGCGGTTGCGGCCGTGCTGAGCGCGCCCTTTGTCGCGAAAATATTTCCGATACCGGCAATGGTTATCGCCTTGCTGATCGGTATCGCCTTGCACTTCGTCGCCGCGAAGCCGCTGTTCCAACCGGGTCTCGCATTCTGCGTACGAACGCTGTTGCGCTGGGCTGTTGCGCTGCTGGGACTTCGCATTGCGCTAGGAGACATATTTGCGCTTGGCTGGAAGACCGCACTTGTCGTTGTCATATCGATGCTGGCGACCGTCGTGTCCGGCGTCTTGTTTGCCCGCTTGCTCGGGCAGAGCAAGTTCTACGGGGTGCTGGCTGGTGCTTCGACGGCAGTTTGCGGTGCATCCGCCGCTCTGGCGACTTCAACAGTGCTTCCAAATTATCCCCGGAAGGCTGCGGACATTGCGTTCGTCGTCGTCGCGGTAAATGCACTCTCGACGATCGCGATGGTTCTCTATCCGATTTTGTGCACGTGGGTGGGTTTTGACGAGCGCACAAGCGGGATTTTTCTCGGTGCGACGATCCATGATGTCGCGCAGGTCGTCGGTGCTGGCTATTCGATTTCCGAAGAAGCTGGAAACTCGGCGGTTATCGTAAAATTGTTTCGCGTGTTTCTGTTGTTGCCCGTTGTGGTTGGCATCGGCTGGTGGCTTGCGGGCACGGGCAGTCTGCAAGGCGATGCGAAGGTGCCAGTTCCAACTTTCGCAATCGCTTTCGTGGCGCTCTGTATTCTCAATAGTATCCTGCCGACCGTGCCGCTGCTGGCTCCGCTCTACGCTCCGGTGAAAATAGCGCTGGTGGAAGCGTCCACCTGGGGTTTGCTCGTCGCAATCGGTGCGCTCGGGCTCGGCACTTCGATCGGCGCAATTCTCGATCTGGGTTGGCGGCATATCGTGACGATCGTCGGAACGACAGCCGTCATACTGGCTGTCGTTCTTGTGGGTGTTTCTGTCACCGGTCTTTGAAGCGGGGTCGAGCGGAGCGAAGTATGAATGGGCCGTCGTTTACCGGATCAATGTCCGAATGCGTGCATTCCACCATCTACTGGAATGACCGCTCCGGTGATGTAGCGCGCAAGCGGGGAAGAAAGAAAGGCAACGAGGTCGCCGATAGCCTCCGGTTCACCGAAGTAGCCGATGGGAATGTAGCGTTCGATGAATTCGCTCCGCGCCTCTTCAGTAGGATGAAGGCGCGAAAGAATTTGTTCGCTATTGATGCGGCCGGGCGGAATGCAATTCACGGTAATGCCTTCCGCGGCGAGATCACATGAGAGGCCTTTCGACCACATGTGTACGGCTCCCTTGGCAGCCGTTGCGCCATTGGTGGCGCGCGGCTCCATGCTTCCGGTGATGTTGATGATGCGTCCCCATTTTTGTTTGCGCATTTGCGGCAATACCGCCTGCGTCATGCGCCGGGTGGACGTGAAGTTCAGATTCATGGCTTCGTCCCACTCGGCATCGCTGGAATCTGGCTTGAGCGTTCGTGAATTACCGAGCGAATTGACGAGGATGTCGACATGGCCGAACGCGGCAAGTGCCTCGTCGGCGACTTTTATGGATGCAAAGGCATCGAGAAGGTTGGCGACAATCGGGAGCGGGCGTTCCACTCCTGTGGCCGCAATGCTGTCGGCTACGTCGCGGAGAAAGCTCTCGCGCCGTCCGACGATTGCGACACGAGCGCCTTGTGCCGCGAGAACTCGTGCACAACCTGCGCCAATGCCGGTGCTTGCTCCTGTTACGATGCAGGTTCGTCCACTCAATTGCAGGTCCATACCAGAGTCCTCATTGTGGATAAGAAAATATGCCGTCCATCGGTCTCCGCCCGATATCTCGAAGCGGACATTGGTTTTGCGCGTGCCGTAAAAGGCGCTCCTGCACATGGAAGCGTGCGTTCGGAAGCAAATGATGAGTGCCGCAATGGTTGTGATGTAGATGCGTGAAAATGACGTCTTCGGCTTTATCGTGCCGGATGCCGATCGAGCGCAGCCCGTCCTCGGGCTTCAGAAGAAATTCACGTCCTCGCTTGCGCACCATAACTTCGTCGAATCCCGTGTTGACGACGAAGCAGCGGCCATTTCCTTTAATCGTCCAAAGAAAATAGTCGAGAGGCATAGGGCCGTCATGAGGATCGCCACCAAGGAAGTTCGCACTCGCATTCCGCTCGTGATGTGCGTAGCGGATTGCGTAAACCTCATAAGGTTCGATCGCCATCGCTGGTCTTCCTTGTGTTCGATACGCAATGCGTATCAGCGCGGAGAGGTATACGAAATTGGCAGTAATGGATTCCTGTTATTCGCTTCGGTAATGGCCCGCCCGGCCGTAACCGTCCCATTCATAGGAGCGCAGGCATGAGTGTGTTCAAGGAAAAGGAACTCGGCTCGCTATTCGATATTCACGGCCTGCATTATTTCATCCAGGTTGCCGACTCCGGAGGCTTCTCCAAGGCCTCGGCGATGCTGAATGTGCCGCAGCCGACACTGAGCCGCGCTATTCGGCGTCTGGAAGAACACTTTGCAACTCGTCTCCTTGACCGGAATGGTCGCGGCGCACTGCTGACGGAGGCGGGTGAGCGGCTGTACCAGCACGGAAAAGCGATGCTCATGCGCGCAGAGCAGGCGCAGGCCGAGATCGCAGAGATTTCGAACAATCCGGCCGGCTCGGCGATCCTCGGTTTGGGGCCGGTCGCTGCCAAAGTGCTCGGCACAGTCGTCGCCGAGCGCTTTTTAAAGGAGGCGCCTAACTCGAAGCTACGGATCGTGGAAAGCTTCACCGGCTTCGTCCTCGAGTGGGTCGCGAACGGGCGCGTCGATGTCGGTCTTCTGTATGAGGATGCGTTGAATCCAACGCTGAAAGGCGAGAAGCTCTGGGACGAGACGCTCACACTCGTGAGTCCGCGCGGGCAGGGATTTGAGAAGCTTAGTTCGATATCGCTCGAGGGGCTTGAGAAGATCCCTTTGATACTCCCGGGCCGGCCACATGGTCTGCGGCTAAGGATCGACGAGGTTGCAGCGGAGCTTGGAATCAAGCTCAACGTTGTCCTCGAAGCCGACGGCCTGAATACAATCCTCGACCTCGTGCAAGCGAAGGTCGGGAGCTCGATCCTCACGCCGCCAGCACTATATGGCTATAAGTGTGATGCGGAGTTGGCTGTCACCAGACTCGTGGATCCTGTTGTAACGTCAACGGTCGTAGCGGTGACGTCGAGACAGCGGCCCATGACCAACGCGGTCAAAACACTGTTGAAGATCGTGCGTGAGGAAGCGCGTAAAGTGCGGTTTAGCGAAGTTGCCAGTCTTGGTATTGCCCGGAAGACCGGCAACGTAGAGGTGTTGCAGCCGAAAATTTTACACCGGTCTCTCGTTTCATGAGTCTTGTGCGGGTTTTTTCCGGCGCGTCCATCCGAACAGCAAGGCAGCGCTGATGGTTACGAGAAACACTCGAAAGATGTGATGCGCCGCCACGAATGCAACCTCGGTCTGCAATGCCAAGGCAATTAAGCTCATCTCTGTAAGGCCGCCGGGTGCATAGGCCAGCAACAATGGAAGAAAGCCGAAATTCGTGATGCGGCTGACCGTGGCGGCTGCGCTGGCGGTAATTCCGAGCAGGAGTATTGTGAAGCCTATCGAGTACGCGAGAAGGCGTAAAACTTCGCGGCGGGGCATTCCGGAAAAGCGGCATCCGATGGCTGTGCCAAGTACGAGTTGTGCAAGGTTGAGCAATTCGATGGGCGGCTTGAAGTCCGACACGCCGGTCATATGAACTGCCGCGCTGACAAGCATTGGGCCGAGTAAGAACTTTGCCCTGAGCTTCAGCAGATGGCCCACGATAAAACCGACAAATCCCGTGCCTACGAGGAATAGGTAGCTCTCCCAACCAGCCGAGAAAATTGAAGCTCCGCCCGTTTGCGGAGCGGAGAGGGAAACCCCGGAGAAAATCTGAACCAGAAACGGAAGCGTTAGGACGACAAGGAGAATGCGTGAGGAATGAACAAGGGCGACGGTTCTGCCGTTCGCCCCGTGCTGTTCTCCCATGTAGACCATCTCGACGAGCCCGCCCGGCATGCCAGCAAAAAATGCATCGGGTGCGCTGAGGCCGACAACAAGTCGCAGATAGATCACGCAGGCGAGGCCTCCAAGCAAGAGCGAAGCGACGAGCCCCGCCAAAGGGATCAGCCAATTGTGAAACTGCCCAATGAGTCCCGGCGAGAACCCCGCACCGAGCATCACCCCGACGATAATCGTCATCACAGGAACGACAACGGATGGCGCCGCTATCCTTGCGCCGAAAAGCGACGCGACGGTGCACGCGCTCATCGAGCCGAGCATCCATGCGAGCGGCAGCTTCAGGAAGAGGAAAGTAAGCGCACCGGCCGCGCCGATCGCAAGCGCGAAGCCGAAGCGAAAATACGGAAAGCGGCTAGGCCGGAAAGCGTCGACAGCACTTCTGAGACTGTTCCGAAGTAGGCTTCTCAGCGGCAATAGGCCCGTCTCCCGGAATTACAAGGTGGACCACGTGGGGTCCCTCACGAATGTAGTATATATAATGTGATGCGCGCTAGAACCGTATACCTGATATTCGGCGCGGGGCGTGGTGTCATCGTTACATCTGGCGTTTCGTTGCCTGTGGTTCGGTGCTTCGCATGAATATTTGGCGAAGTGCTGCGGCTGTATTCATGGTTAGAGAGTTGAAGCGGACGTCGCTTCGGTGAATCAAGTGAAACGCGAAGAATTCGACTTTATTGTTGTAGGTGCAGGTTCTGCTGGCGCGGCGGTTGCTGCGCGTCTTAGCGAAATCTCTTCGTTCAAGATCTTGTTGCTGGAAGCGGGAGGCAAGCCGAACTCTATCTGGATTCGCATTCCGCTTGGCGTCGGCAAGCTCCTCACCAACGAAAAGTATGTCTGGCCCTTTAAAACCGAGCCCGAGCCCGAACTGTTCGGGCAACAAATCTACACGCCGCGCGGCAAGGTTTTAGGCGGCTCCAGCGCCGTGAACGGAACGGCATGGGTCCGAGGCGAACCCGAGGAATTCGACCGCTGGAAAAGCTGGGGCAACGAAGGCTGGGGATTTGAAGAAATCCTTCCTTATTACAAAAAGCTGGAAGATTATCCGGAAGGCGATCCGGCGGTTCGCGGTCACGGCGGCGCGGTAAAGATTCTCAACCGCGGTACGTATGATCCCGATCCTTTGTCGGACGCTTATTTGCAGGCCATGTGGACGCCGGCATTCCCGCGAATCCCGATTACAATGGCCGCCGCTTTGAAGGCGTTGGCTATTTGCAACAAAGCATCGGCAAGGGAGTCCGCTCGAGCACCGATCGCGCGTACTTGAAGGAAGCCGGCAAGCGCGAGAATTTGCGGATCGAAATCCGTGCCCTGGTTACGCGGGTTCTGCTCGAAGGTAAGCGCGCTGTTGGCGTCGAGTATCTGCAAGGCGGCGTGAAGAAGACGGCATATTGCCGGAGCGAGGTGATTCTTGCGGCTGGCGCACTCAAGACGCCACAGATCCTGGAGCTGTCCGGCATCGGCAATGCTTCGATCCTGAAGCAGCACGGAATCCCGGTAGCTGTCGATCTCCCGGGTGTCGGCGAGAACTTCAGCGATCATCTTCAATTTCGCTTCAGCTATAAATGCACGAAGCGTATAACCGTCAACGATATTATGACGAGCGCTTGGCGCCGTTATCTCGAAGGCCTGAAGTACGTCCTGACGCGCAAGGGCATGTTGAGCGGCACATCCTCAACGGTCCACGCGCTTGTGAAATCGGACTCCAAGCTGGCAAGTCCCGATCTGAAGATCCAGATTGTGCTCATCAGCGGCAAGGACCGGTACTCGCGCACGAAAGAGGCCGGCATCGACGCCTTCCCGGGTTTCTCGATCGGTGTGTTCAAGATTCGGCCCGAGTCGCGCGGAAGCGTCCATATAAAGAGTGCCGACCCGCTTCATGATCCGGCAATCAGAGTGAATTATCTTGCGCACCCGGGCGATGTGGATACGTACCGCCGCGCAGTGCGCATGGTTCGAGAGATCGCCGCGCAACCTGCGCTAGCGCCTTATCTCGTTTGCGAGACGCGACCGGGGTCTGAAATCTTAAGCGACGATGACCTGATCGACTATATTCGACAGACCGGCCAGACCGCCTGGCATGGCATCAGCACCTGTCGCATGGGAAGCGGTCCGATGGATGTCGTCGATTCCAGACTGCGCGTTCGTGGTGTGGAAGGGCTTCGTGTCGCCGATATTTCTATTATGCCGTCGATGGTTTCGCCGAATACCAACGCGCCTGCGATTTTGATCGGCGAGAAGGCCGCGGACATGGTGCGGCAGGACGCCAGACGAAATATTGCCTAGCCATTCTAGAAACTTCTAAGCCGCCAGCCGCAGGTTTGGTCGCGGTCAGCCCACCAATTTCTTCAGAGCAAATCTTCTTGCACCTCGCGGTGGTCCTTTTGCGGATCCTGCGAAGGGGTCAGATTTTTCGGCTCAGGCTGAAGCGGAAGATGTCGAACCCGGCGTCAAATGTCAGGAGCGCCAAATGTTGTGCGCCTGCATCAACTTCAAGCACTCGATCTTGTGCAGAGCGTTTCCTTCGCACTCGCAGCATCGCGACACGGTGACAAATTCAAGCAAGCGCTTGACTGAATCTTTTTGCGCGGGATAGCGTTTCTTCCGCTGCACGGGACCAGAATTCCGGCGGCGAGGCCGCAACAAAGCCGGAGCAACCGGTATTCGCGGTCCAAGGCGACAAAGATCGCTGGCGAGGGGAGGAAGCGTGACGGAGTTAGCGCAGCAGCTGATCAACGGCGCAGCGGCCGGTTGTATTTACGGCCTGATCGCGCTGGGGTTCGTGCTCATC
Source organism: Hyphomicrobiales bacterium (assembly GCA_016713235.1). Lineage (GTDB taxonomy): Bacteria > Pseudomonadota > Alphaproteobacteria > Rhizobiales > Xanthobacteraceae. The sequence goes on from JADJPN010000002.1 coordinate 241,656, forward strand.
TACAAAGCGACCGAAATGGTCAATTTCGCGCAGGGCGATCTCATGATGCTCGGCGCGTTCGTTGCGTTGAGCTTGATTGCGGGAGCGGGCGTCAATTATTGGCTCGCTTTCCTTGGCGCGATCGTCGCCATGGCAATCTTCGTTTATCTGCTGGACGCCGTCGTACTCCGCCGCGTAATCGGCCAGCCGCAATTCGCCATCGTGATGCTTACGATCGGTCTCGGCTTCATATTCCGTTCAGCTGCCTCGATGATCTGGGGCACGGAAACGCGCGGTTTCGAGACGCCGTTCACGGGTGGCGTCATGCGGTTCGGCGACTTCGTGATCGCGGATGTGAACATCTCGATCATCGTTGGCACGGCGCTGCTTTGTCTCGCTCTTTATGCGTTCTTCCGCTTCACCCGCGTCGGCATCGCGATGCAGGCGGTGTCGCAGAACCAGCTTGCGGCCTATTACATGGGCATTCCCGTGAAGCGGATTTTCTCGCTGATCTGGGCGATTTCGGCGGGTGTCGCGGCGGTTGCGGGTATTCTGTTGGCTCCCGTCGTGCTCATCGATCCCAATATCGGTTTGATCGGGTTGAAAGCCTTTGCGGCCGCGGTGCTCGGCGGGCTCGGCTCGATTCCCGGCGCGGTCGTCGGCGGCATCATCATCGGAATCATCGAGCAGTTCTCGGGCATTTATCTCAAGGAAGGTTTCAAGGACATCGCAGCCTACGTCGTCATCCTCGCGGTATTGATTTTCTATCCGCAAGGCATGTTCGGCGCGGTCGGACGGAAGCGGGTGTAGACGATGCGCTTCCAGTTCAAGACGCGTTACGAGCAGGATATCGACCTCTTCCGCGATAATGTTGATCGCTTCTGGTATGGCGCGCTTGCGATTGCGCTTCTGGCGGCGCCGCTTGCGCTCGGCGAATTCTGGCTCGGAGAATTGAGTTACGTCTTCATTCTCGCGATTGCCGGCGTCGGCCTGATGATCCTGACGGGTTACACTGGGCTGGTGTCGCTTGGGCATGCGGCGTTTCTCGGTATCGGGGCCTATACGCACGCGGTCCTTCTCAAGATGGGCTTTCCGCTTGTTGTCACCGTGCCGGCGGCGACGCTGCTTTCCGCGCTGTTTGGTGCGATGATCGGTTTTCCGGCATTGCGTCTCACCGGCGTTTATCTCGCAATTGCGACACTCGCTTTCGCTTTCATCGTTGAGCAAGCGCTGTCGCGCTGGGATAGCGTCACCGGCGGCTTCGCAGGCTTCCCGGTGCCGAAGCCGGAGATTTTCGGCGTCACGATCACCGATACGGTGCCATTCTATTTCGTTTGTCTTCTGTTTTTGGTGTTCGCGATCTGGGCGGCGCTCAATTTGCTGCGCTCGCCCGTCGGCCGCGCTTTCGTCGCGGTTCGCGACAGCGAAATCGCGGCGCAGTCGATGGGCGTCAATCTCGCGGCATACAAGACCCTCGCTTTCGCGGTTTCCGCCGGTCTTACCGGTCTTGCCGGAACGTTGTTCGCGCACAAGATCAGCTATCTTGCGCCGGACGCCTTCAACATCCTGCTTTCGATCCAGTTACTCCTGATGGTCGTGGTCGGTGGTCTCGGCTCCATTCACGGCGCGATCTATGGCGCGCTCTTCGTGGGTTCGCTCCCGCAATTGATCGCAATCCTGCGCGATTATCTGCCGGCTTCAGTCGCACGCCAGCCGGGACTGGAACCCGGCATCTTCGGCATGATCCTGGTGCTCTTTATTCTCTTCGAACCGCTCGGCATTTATGGCCGCTGGCGCAAGATCAAGCTCTATTTCTCACTGTTTCCGCTCTACAAGCGCGCGACCTTCAAGCGCCAGAAATCCTATACGAAATCGGAGCGCTTCCGGTGAGCCTGTTCGCGGCAAAAGACGTTGCGGTGCAGTTTGGTGGCATCAAAGCCGTCGATGGCGTGAGCTTTGCGGTTGAGCAGGGCAAGGTGTTTACGATCATCGGCCCGAATGGCGCAGGCAAGACCACGCTCTTCAATCTGATCAGCCGCATCTACGATCCGTCGCAAGGCTCGCTGCATTTCGCCGGTAACGAGATCACGAAAGTGCCGCCGCATCGTGTGGTGGCGCTCGGGATCGCACGCACATTCCAGAATATCGAATTGTTCGAGCATGCGACGGTTTTGCAGAACCTGCTTCTGGGCCGTCATTCGCACCGCAAGAGCAATCTTTTCTCGGAGATATTCTTCACGCCGTCCGTGCGGCGCATGGAGGTTGCGCATCGTGAGAAGGTCGAGGGAATCATCGACTTTCTCGATCTGGAACACTATCGCGACAGTCTGATCGCGGGCCTGCCGTATGGCGTGCGGAAAGTTGTCGAACTCGGCCGCGCGCTTTGCACGGAGCCGAAGCTGTTGCTTCTTGATGAGCCTTCCTCCGGTCTCAACACCGAAGAGACCGAAGACATGGCGTTCTGGATTCATGACATCAAGAACGATCTCGGCATCACCGTGCTGATGGTCGAGCATGACATGGCACTGGTCAGCGAAGTCTCCGATGAAGTGCTTGCGCTGAACTACGGTCGCGTGCTTGCGCAAGGCACGCCGCGCGAAGTGCAGGAGCATCCCGAAGTCGTCAAAGCGTATCTGGGGACCTGACGATGAGTGCGCCGATCCTCACGCTCCGCAATATCGAAACCTATTACGGGCCGATCATGGCGATCCGGGGCGTAAGCCTGGAGGTCCCCGAAGGTTCGATTGTCACGGTGTTGGGCGCAAACGGCGCCGGAAAGACCACGATCCTGAAAGCGATTTCGGGCGTGATGGATTTGCAGAAGGGGAGCATTACCTTCGAGGGGAAGGAAATCCGTAACATGGATCCGGACCGCGTGATGCGGCTCGGCATCGGCCATGTGCCGGAGGGCCGGGAGATTTTCCCGTTCCTGACCGTGCGCGAGAATCTTTTGATGGGCGCCTATACCCGGAGCGACTCCGGTATCGAAGCCGACATCGAAGAGGTCTACGGCTACTTCCCGCGGCTCCGCGAGCGCGCTTCGCAGGCGGCGGGCTCCATGTCGGGCGGCGAGCAGCAGATGTTGGCGATCGGCCGCGCGCTGATGGCGAAACCACGCTTGCTCCTGCTCGACGAGCCGTCGCTCGGTCTTTCGCCGAAGCTCGTGAAAGAGATTTTCGAGATTGTCGGCCGCATCAACAAGGAAAAGAAGACAACAATTCTTCTGGTCGAGCAGAACGCGAACGTCGCGCTTCACGCCGCCGATTACGGCTATGTGCTCGAGGTCGGCCGGATCGTGATGGAAGATACCTGTGCGCGGTTACTCGAAAAAGAAGACATCAAGGAATTCTATCTCGGCATGAAGCAGGAAGGCGTGCGCGGCAAGCGCCGCTGGAAAAAACGCAAGACGTGGCGCTAAAGGGGAAACGCATGAACATTGCATTGTCACGCGATCCGATAAGCGGCGTAGAGGTCGAGCCGGCGATCTTGAAGGTGATCGACGAGGAAACGATGCCGCGTTTCTTCTGGAAGAAAGTACTCGAACGCGGCGACAAGATCGCGATGCGCTACAAGCATCTCGGCATCTGGCGCTCCACGACCTGGGCGGAGTATGGCGAGAACGTAAAGCATACGGGCCTCGGGCTGGCCTCGCTCGGCGTGAAGCGCGGCGATGTTGTCGCGATCATGGCCGAAGGCATGCCGGAGTGGCTCTATAGCGACATCGGTACGCAGGCGATCGGTGGGGTCACGAACGGCGTTTATACGACCGACTCCGCGAAGCAGGTTCAGTACATTGTCAGCGACAGCAACACGGTTTTCTTCATCGCCGAAAATGAGGAGCAGCTCGATAAGATCCTCGAGGTGCGCGACCGTTGCCCAAGTTTGAAGAAGATCGTCGTCATCGACGAGGAGGGTCTCTCCGATTTTTCTGATCCAATGGTGATTTCCTTCGCGCAATTGCTGCAGCTTGGCCGCGACTTCGAGAACGCGAACCCGAATGTCTGGGAGAAAGAACTCGCTACCGGGAAGTCCGGCGATCTCGCGATCCTGATCTACACGTCGGGAACGACCGGCGCGCCAAAGGGCGCGATGATCAGTCACCGCAACATTCTCTTTCAGATGATGAATGTCGGAAACGTACTGGAGCTGCGCGAAGGCGACGAGCAGCTCTCGTTCCTGCCGCTCTGCCACATCGCGGAACGCTCCTTCACCGCATACTGGCAGATCGTGGCGGGCACGGTCGTCAACTTCGCCGAGAGCCCGGAAACCATCGTCGAAAATATGCAGGAGGTGCAACCGACGGTGTTCTTCGCGGTGCCTCGGCTGTGGGAAAAGTTTTATTCGACGCTCGTGCTGCGCCTGCGGGATTCCGGGGCCGCTCAGCCAGCTTGCCTATAAGGCGGCGCTTGGCGTCGGCAATCGGGTGGTCGAGCGCAAGCTGGAAGGAAATGAGCCGTCTGCGCTGCTCAAAGCAGCATTCTGGCTCGCGGATATTCTGGTTCTGCGCAACATGAAGCGGATGGTCGGCCTGCATCGTACCCGCTGGATCGTGACCAGCGCCGCGCCGATCTCGCCCGATCTCATCAAGTGGTATCACTCGGTTGGACTCGATCTGCGTGAAGTCTACGGCCAGACCGAGAGCGTCGGCGTCGTGACCTGTCCGCCGACGGGGCAATTGCGGCTCGGCACGATCGGCCAATCGATGCCGAACATGCAAGTGAAGCTCGGCCGGGAGAACGAAATTCTCCTGCGCGGCCCACACGTATTCATGGGCTACCTGAACAATCCGTCGAAGACCGCGGAAACCATCGTCGACGGCTGGTTGCATACGGGGGATGTCGGCGCCGAGGATAATCAGGGCTGGTTCCGTATCACAGACCGCATGAAGGACATCATCATTACGGCGGGCGGCAAGAACATTACGCCTTCCGAGATCGAGAACCAGTTGAAGTTTTCGCCCTATATTTCGGACGCGGTCGTGATCGGCGACAACCGCAAGTTCCTGAGCTGCTTGATCATGATCGATTACGATAACGTCGTGAAATATGCGCAAGACCGCGACGTGCCGTTCACGAATTTTACCTCGCTCTGCCGCACCCAGGAAGTGCAGGATCTGATCGAAAGCGAAATCGAGCGGGTCAACAAGAACTTCGCGCGGGTCGAGACGATCAAGCGGTTCCGTCTGATCGATCAGCAATTGACCGCCGAAGACGACGAGCTGACGCCAACCATGAAACTAAAAAGAAAATTCGTCAGCGAAAAGTACAAGACACTCATCGACGAGATGTATGCCGGTGCGTGAATAAGAAACGACAAGAACGAGATCAGGGAGTGGAAACATGAAAATATCTAAATTGCTTCTGGGCGCGGCGGTTGTGTCGCTAGCCGGCAGCACTGCAATAGCGACCGCGCAGGTGCGCGGTGTCAGCAAGACCGAGGTTGTCATCGGTACGCATACGGACCTTTCCGGCCCGGCCGCGTCCTATGGCGTTACTTCGACCAATGCGATCCGCATGCGGTTCGACGAAGTAAACGAGAAGGGCGGCATCAACGGCCGCAAGATCCGCTACATCGTCGAAGACGCGCAGTATCAGATTCCGCGCGCGGTACAGGCTACGAACAAGCTGATTCAGAAGGACAATGTGTTCGCGATCGTAGCCGCCATGGGCACGCCGATGAACAACGCGGTGCTGCCAGATCAGCTCAAGGCCGGGGTGCCGAATCTTTTACCGGTCACCGCGGCCCGCTCGATGAGCGAGCCCTTTCACCGCTTGAAGTTTGGCGTGTTCTTCTCGCTTTACCACGAGCAGATTCGTGCGGGTGTAAAGCATCTTGTAGAGACCAAGAAAAAGAACAAAGTCTGTGTGCTTTATCAGGACACCGACTTCGGCAAGGAAATCCTGGAAGGCGTGCAGGACCTCGCGAAGACGATGAAATTCCAGATCGTCGAAACGGCCACCAACCGCCCGACCGATACGGACTTCAGCGCGCAGATCACGAAGCTTCGCTCGGCGGGCTGCGAGATCGTCGCGATGGGCGTGATCGTGCGTGACGCGATCATTCCTTACGGCACCGCCCGCAAGATGGGCTGGACCGATGTCGACTTCGTCGCGACCTCCGCGAGCTTCGACCAGATCGTCGCGGCTGCACCAGGCGGCGCGACCGAAGGCCTCTATGTCGCCTCCGGTTTCGTAATGCCTTACCGCGACACCGCGTCGCCGGAAGTCCAGAAGTGGTGGGACAGCTACAAGGCGAAGTTCAATGCCGATCCGAACATCGGCGCGTTCTACGGGCAGGTGATGGCCGACGTCTTCGTGCGTGCGCTTGAAGCCGCAGGTCCGAACCTCAATGTCGATACCTTCGTCAAGGCGCTCGAAAGCGCGAAACCGTTCCGCTCGATTTTCGGCGGACCGGAGATCGCGTATGGCCCGAAAATACGCCAGGGCTCGAAGGTCGTGATGCTGCATCAGGTCACGGGTGGCCGTTTCAAGCTGATCGACGAGAACGTCAAGTACTAACCGTAAGGGATGCCGGCGCGTTCACTCGCGCCGGCAACTCGCTTCGCCTTTGGAGTTTGCGTCATGGCGGACCAGAACAAGTTCCGCGTCTCGGGAGCCGCGAAGCGTTCGCGTGGTGCGCGTGCGGAAGAAGACCGCCGCTCAGAGCTAATCGCAATTTCGGCCAAGCTGTTTCGCGAAAAGGGATACGACCGGACCACGGTTCGCGATATTTCCGGCGCTGCCGGAATTCAATCGGGAAGCTGGTTCTATTACTTCAAGACCAAGCACGACATTCTGGTTGCGGTGATCGAAGAGGGAATGCGCCAGGCGCTTTCGCTCATGGAGGAGATCGCGGCCGATCCTTCGCCGCCGCGCGAAAAGTTCCGGAAGTTAGTCAACGCGCATTTGCGCATCGTGCTTCTTCCGGATCAGCATTTCATCCAGCTCCTTCTTTATGAGTGGCGCTCGCTCGGCCGAGCCGAGAAGAAGCGCGTGGTCGCGATCAAGGATCGTTACGAAGCGGTGTGGGACAAGGTCATTGCCGATCTGCGCAAGACAGGTGAGTGGTCGATGCCGACCCATGTCGATCGCCTGTTTTTGTTCGGCGCGCTGAATTGGACTGCGCAGTGGTATCGTCCGAACCAAAATCTTTCGATCGAACAGCTTGCGGAGCGCGCGATCACATTCTGCTTGCGCACTGGGGAAGCGGAAAAGATCGTTTCGCTGCCTCGCAAAGCAAAGCGATAGGAGGCGTGATGCTGTATCGCTCGATTTATCGCGAAGGATTGCTGGCCGGTCAGGCCATCGTCGTTTCCGGCGGTGGCAGCGGAATCGGGCGCTGCATCGCGCATGAAGCCGCGGCTCTCGGTGCGCAGGTTTCCCTGATCGGCCGCCGCGCGGAGAATCTTGAGAAAGTCGCCAACGAAATCGTCGAAGACGGCGGCAAGAGTGATTTTTCGTCTGTGACATCCGCGAAGAGGCGCGCGTAAAGGAAACCGTATCCGAGATCGTGTCAAAACACGGCGGCATCGACAGTCTCGTAAACAATGCAGGCGGTCAGTTCCCTGCGCCGCTTGAGAAGATTTCGGCGAATGGCTGGCAGGCGGTGCTGAATACCAATCTGATGGGCGGATTTCTGTTTGCGCGAGAGTGCTACACGCAGTCCATGAAGAGCCGCGGTGGTGCGATCGTGAACATCATCGCGGATATGTGGGGCGGCATGCCCGGCATGGGCCATAGCGGTGCGGCGCGCGCCGGCATGTTGAATTTCACCGAAACTGCCGCCGCCGAGTGGGCGCCGGTACGGGTGAATGCGGTTGCGCCTGGCTGGATCGCTTCGAGCGGCCTCGATACGTATCCGCCAGCGATGCAGCAAATGATCCGCAATCTTGGCGATCATGTGCCGCTCGCACGCATCGGGCGCGAGGCGGAGGTTTCTTCGGCGGTCGTTTATCTGCTTTCGGAGGGTGCCGCCTTTGTTTCCGGCACTTGTCTGCGGGTCGATGGTGGCGCGCCGAATGCGCGTCGCCACATGCCGCTTTCGCCCAGCCGAAAGCCGAACGCAATCTATGATGGCTTCCATCGCGCGGTAACGCCAAAAGTCTTGCAGGATTGAACGATGCCGGTGTTCGCATCCCGCGCAAAGCAAGATGCCGCCTTCGCGGAAAACCGTGAATATATGCTCGCGCAGATCACCGAAATGCGCATGCTCGAACAGCGTACGCGCGATACATCGGCCAAAGCGGGCCCGCGCTTTGCAAAACGCGGACAGCTTCTGCCGCGTGAGCGGCTTGCATTGTTGCTGGATTCGCACGCGCCGCTGCTCGAACTATCCGCGCTCTCCGGCTACATGCTCGATAAGTCCGATCCGGCAGCATCGATTCCAGGCAGCGGAATCGCGGTTTGCATAGGTTACGTCGCCGGCGTACGCTGCCTGATCATCGCGGATGATTCCGGCATCGACGCCGGTGCGTTGCAGCCCATGGGCCTCGAGAAATTCCAGCGCGCGCAGAAAATTGCGCTCGACCACAAGCTGCCTTTTATTCATCTCGTTGAGTCCGCTGGCGCGAACTTGCTCGGCTATCGCGTCGAGGACTTTGTGCACGGCGGCGGGAATTTTTGCGGCCTTGCACGTCTGTCGGCGGCCGGAAATCCGGTAATCGCATTGGTGCACGGTTCATCGACGGCAGGCGGGGCCAATATGACCGGCCTCTCCGATTATGTCGTCATGGTGCGCGACCGTGCGAAAGCGTTTCTCGCCGGGCCGCCGCTGCTGAAGGCTGCGACTGGAGAAATTGCGACCGACGAAGAACTTGGCGGCGCGCAGATGCACGGCACGGTTTCCGGGCTTGCGGAGTATCTCGCGGACAACGACGCGGATGGCATTCGCATCGTGCGCGATCTCATGCGCAGCATCGGCACTGTCACGGACTTGCCTTCGACATCGAAAGGGAAGGCGCCGCGTCTTCCCGCGGAGGATCTGCTTGGTCTTATGCCGAAGGATGGCAGGAAGCCCGTCGATATGCGCGAGATCGCCGCGCGTATCGTGGATGACTCCGAGATTCTCGAATTCAAGGCCGACTACGGTCCCGGCACCGTCTGTCTGCACGCAAGCATTCACGGCCAGCAGGTCGGCATTCTCACGAACAATGGCCCGATTGACCCGGCGGGCGCGAACAAGGCGACGCATTTTATTCAAGCGTGCTGCCAGAGCGACGTCGCGCTCGTCTATCTGCAAAATACGACAGGCTACCTCGTTGGCAAGGAGCCCGAGCGCGCGGGCATGATCAAGCACGGCTCGAAAATGATTCAGGCGGTCGCCAACGCTTCCGTGCCGCAGATCACGATCATGTGCGGCGCGTCCTATGGCGCCGGAAATTACGGGATGTGCGGTCGCGGTTTCGACCCAGATTTTCTGTTTTCGTGGCCCAATGCACGCACAGCAGTGATGGGAGCGGAGCAGGCGGCGAATACCATGGTGAACGTCATGGCCGATGCGGCAAAGGCAAAGGGCAACGGAGCAGATGCGCCGATGCTGGAGACGTTGCGCAAGAAGGTGATCGAAAATTTCGAGCGCCAGATGTCCGCGTTCTACACCTCTGGTCGCATGCTGGACGATGGCGTGATCGACCCGCGCGATACCCGCAATGTCATCGGCTTTGCGCTTTCGATTTGCCGTGCCGGGCAGAAGCGGAAATTACGGCAGACCAGCTTCGGCGTCGCGCGCCCTTGAATGAGGAGAAAGTCATGTTCACGCAGGAACACGAAGCGGTTCGCCGCACCATAGCGCGCTTTGTGCAGGAAGAACTGAACCCGCACGTTGATGAGTGGGAGAATGCCGAGACTTACCCCGCGCATGAAGTCATCAAAAAACTCGGCAAGCTCGGTCTGCTCGGGCTCACGAAACCCGAGGCCTATGGAGGTGCGGGGCTTGATCACCCTACTCCGTCATCATGGCCGAAGAGCTTGGTGCCTGCCGCTGCGGCGGGCGTGCCGATGTCGATCGGGGTGCATACCGACATGGCGACACCCGCGCTTGCGCGTTTCGGCTCGGACGAGTTGCGCAAGGAGTTTCTGGCTCCGGCCATCGCGGGCGAGCTGCTATCCTGCATCGGCGTTTCCGAGCCGGGTGCCGGCTCCGACGTTTCTTCGATCAAGACAAAGGCCCGTAAAGACGGCGACGACTATGTCATCGACGGCGGCAAGATGTGGATCACCAACGGGACGCAAGCGGACTGGATGTGCTGTCTCGCGAACACTTCCGACGGCGATCCGCACCGGAATAAGTCGCTCATCATCATTCCGATGAATACGAAGGGCGTCTCGGTCGAGAAGAAGCTCAAGAAGATCGGCATGAACGCATCCGACACTGCGTTGATCCATTTCGACAGCGTGCGCGTGCCGCAGCGAAACCGCATCGGCGATGAGGGCAAGGGCTTTACGTATCAGATGCTGCAATTTCAGGAGGAGCGGCTCTGGGGTGCCGCGAACTGCCTGAAGATGATGGAGGTCGCGATCAACGACACCATCGACTATACGCGCCAGCGCAAGATTTTCGGCCAATCGGTGCTCGATAACCAGACCGTCCACTTCAAGCTCGCAGAGTTGCAAAGCGAGGTGGAGGCGTTGCGCGCGCTCGTCTACCGCGCGACGGAAATGCTGGTCTCGGGCGGCGACGTCACCAAGCTTGCCTCGATGGCGAAACTCAAGGCGGGCAGGCTCGTTCGACAGGTGTCGGATGAGTGCCTGCAATATTGGGGCGGGATGGGCTTTACCTGGGAGAACCAGGTGTCGCGTCTGTTCCGCGATGGCCGTCTGGTCTCGATCGGAGCGGGTGCGGACGAAGTCATGCTTTCGATCATCGCGAAGTATATGGGCATCCTGCCGCCGCGGACGCAGTGATGAAGAAGCTCTCCCGTCTCCTGATTGCCAATCGCGGAGAGATCGTCGCGCGGATCGCGCGCACGGCGAAGGCGATGGGTATCGAGACGGTGGCGGTCTATTCAGATGCTGACGGGCCGAACACGCATGCCGTGGCCTGTGATCAGGCGGTCTGCATCGGCGGGAAGGCGGCGGCGGAGTCCTATCTCGTTATTGATAAGATTATTGCGGCCGCGCGCGAGAGTGGTGCAGACGCGGTCCACCCGGGTTACGGATTTCTTTCCGAGAATGCGGCCTTTGCAAAAGCCGTCCATGACGCAGGCATGATCTTCGTCGGTCCCCCGCCATCCGCGATCAGTGCGATGGGCAACAAGGCGGCCGCGCGTCAGCGCATGGCGAAAGCCAGCATTCCGGTGGTGCCCGGCTATGACGGCGAAGAGCAGAGCGAAACGTGTTTTGCGGAAGAAGCAAGGCGCATCGGGTTCCCGGTGATGATCAAGGCGTCGGCCGGTGGCGGCGGACGCGGCATGCGGAAAGTGGACTCCGAAAAACTTCACCACCGAACTGCGCGCGGCATCGAATGAAGCCAAAAAGCTTTCGGCGACGGCCGTCTCATTCTCGAACGCGCGGTAGAGCGCCCGCGTCATGTCGAGATTCAGGTATTCGCCGACAGTCACAGCAATGTCGTGCATCTTGGTGAGCGTGACTGCTCGGTGCAGCGGCGCCACCAGAAAGTGCTGGAAGAGGCGCCGTCGCCTGCGGTGGATGAAAAGCTGCGCGCAAAGATGGGTGCTGCGGCAAGTGCGGTTGCACAAGAGATCGGTTATGTCGGCGCCGGCACGGTCGAGTTTCTGCTCGATACGGACGGCAATTTCTATTTCATGGAAATGAACACGCGGCTCCAGGTCGAGCATCCGGTCACGGAAATGATCACGGGCCTCGATCTTGTCGAATGGCAGCTTCAGGTTGCGCGCGGCGAGCCGCTGCCCCGGAAACAGAGCGAAATTGGATTCATCGGACACGCGATCGAAGCGCGTTTGTGCGCCGAAGATCCCGCCAAGAACTTTCTTCCGCGCACTGGCAAGGTACTGCGCTGGCAGGAAGCACGCGACGCACGCTTCGATGTCATGCTGCGCGAAGGCATGGAGATCTCGCCGTATTACGATTCCATGCTCGGTAAAGTGATCGCCTTTGGAAACACGCGTGAGGAAGCGCTCGAGAAACTTGCCGCTGCGCTGGAGCAATCGTCTTTGCTCGGCATCACGACCAATCGCAGTTTCCTTGTGAAGCTCTTGCGGCACGCCGCCTTCCGGGACGGAAAAGACGTGTCCACGGCTTTCATTCCCGAATATTTCCCGGACGATGCGAGCCGCGCCGACAAGGCCGGCGAGAATACATGGCTGCTCGCGGCGTGGTTGGCTGACGGAAAAGACGCGCGCCCGATAAATGAAGAGTGGTGTGGCTGGAGCAACGCGCAGCCGCTGCCGCGCGTCTGGTGGCTTTCGCATGGCGGCGAACTGCGGCGCGGAACCGCGGCCTCGGCGCGTGGCAGTACGAAGATCAGCATGGAGAATGTGCGGACGGCCTTCGATAACTCTCAATCCGGGTTTGCGCATGCGTGGCGCGACGACGAGCTCTGGCTACAAACTGGGGCGGCGGATTATCTATTCATGCGCGAGACGTTCCGTCAGCCGGTGCGCAAGCGGGAAGAAGACAGCGACGGCATCGCGCGTGCGCCGCTGAACGCGAAAGTATCGCAGGTTTCGGTATCCGCGGGCGATGTCGTGGCCGAAGGCCAATCGCTGATGGTGCTGGAGGCCATGAAGATGGAACATCACATCCTTGCGGCAGCGGCGGGAAAAGTGAAATCCATCTCCGTGCATGCGGGGGATCAGGTCGTGCCGGGGCAGGTGCTGGCGCAGATCGAAGTCGAAGCAACAACACAAGCGCCGCCGGTGGCGAGGCACTGAAATGAATGATCTTGCCATCATCACTTGCGCGATCACGGGTGTACTCACCGATCCGAAGCAGCATCCGGTGCCGGTAACGCCGGAAGAGCTTGCGCGCGAAGCAAAGATCGCGCGCGATGCGGGGGCTTCGGTGATTCACGTTCACTTCCGCAGACAAGAAGACGGCAAGGGGCACCTGCCGTCCTGGGATCCGAAGGTGGCGGCGGATTGCGTGAGCGCAATCCGCGCGGCCGTGCCGGGGATTGTTATCAACCAGACTACGGGTGTCGTTGGCGCAGAGGTCGGCGGTCCGCTCGACTGCATTCGCGCGACAAGGCCCGAGATCGCGGCCTGCAATGCGGGCTCGCTGAATTACCTGAAAGTAAAATCGGACGGCGGGTGGGCATGGCCGCCGATCCTGTTCGACAATCCGGTCGACAAGGTCGGCAAGTTTCTCGACGTCATGAAGGAATGCAATACGCGACCCGAGTTCGAATGTTTCGATACCGGCATCGTGCGTTCGGTTGGGATGTATCGCAAAGCCAAGATGTATGAGGGCAGGCTGCAGTACAATTTCGTGATGGGCGTGGAGTCCGGCATGCCTGTAGAGCCGGAGCTATTGCCGTTGCTTACCAGACTGGCTGAAGACGACGCGATGTGGAGTGTCACCGCGATCGGCCGCGAAAATATCTGGCCGCTGCATCGGCGAGCGGCGGAGCTAGGCGGGCAGCTTCGCACGGGTGTCGAAGACACTTTCTATCTGCCCGACGGAAAGAAGACGAACTCCAACGGACCGCTGATCGAAACGCTTGCACAATACGCGCGGGAGGCAGGCCGCAAGATCGCAAGTCCTGACGAGGCGCGACGCCTCCTGGGCCTCTCATGAATACCGGCGTGGGCAAGTCGCCGTTTTACACGGCGGACCACGAAGCTTTCCGCGAGCAGATTGCGCGATTTGTCGCCCGCGAGATCGAGCCGTTTGCGAACGCGTGGGACGAAGCCGGAGAGTTTCCCCGTGCATTATATAGGAAGGCGTCCGAGGTCGGGCTATTGCAACTCGGATTTCCGGAAGAGTTCGGCGGGGTCGTGCTCGACCGCTTTTATATGATCGTGGCTGCGCAAGAGCTTGCTCGTGCGGGTAGCGGCGGAATCATCGCGAGTCTCCTCAGCCACACCATCGGTTCACCGCCGATTGCGAAACTCGGTTCTTCGGAATTGAAACGCAAGGTGTTACCAGGCGTGCTGGCCGGCGAAAAAATCTCGGCGCTTGCGATTACCGAGCCCAACGCCGGCTCGGATGTCGCGAACATTAAGACGACAGCCCGTCGCGAAGGCGATCACTACATCGTTCGCGGCGAGAAGACGTTCATCACTTCCGGCATGCGAGCGGATTATTACACGGTTGCGGTTCGGACCGGCGCGCCAGGTCTTGGCGGCATTTCGTTGCTGCTGATCGAGCGTGACACGCGTGGGTTTTCGCGCACGCCGCTGAAGAAAATGGGCTGGTGGGCGTCCGATACCGCAACGCTGCACTTCGACGATTGCCGCGTGCCGGCGGAGAATTTGATAGGGCACGAGAACGGCGGCTTCATGGCAGTCATGCTCAACTTCAACGACGAGCGCCTTTTTTTGGCGGCTTCGTCAACCGGGTTCGCGCGCGTCGCCTTCGAAGAGGCGCTTGCCTATGCCAAGCAGCGCGAGACGTTCGGCAAGCCAATCGTTAAGCACCAGGTGATCCGGCACAAGCTCGTCGACATGGCGCAGCGCGTCGCCGCGACGCAGGCGTTTCTGGAGCGCATCGCCTTTGCGCTGGATCAGGGCGAAAGTCCGGTTGCTGAACTATGCATGCTGAAGAACCAGGCGACGCAGACGCTTGCTTTCTGCGCTTCCGAGGCGGTGCAGATTTTCGGCGGCGCGGGTTTTATGCGCGGCGCGAAGGTCGAGCGGATTTATCGCGAAGTGAAAGTGAACGCGATCGGTGGCGGCACCGAGGAGATCATGAAAGATCTCGCGGCCCGGCACATGGGAATGTGATGATGGCAAATGCTGACGTCGCGCTGTTCGAGACGAGCGGCGCTGTAGCGACGGTGACGCTGAACAGGCCCGCCGTGCATAATGCCTTCAACGACGAAGTAGTCTCTTCGCTTGCCGCGGCGTGGGAGCGCGTCGAGAACAGCCGTGAAATCCGGGTTGTCGTCATTAAAGGGGCGGGGCCGAGTTTTTCCGGCGGCGGCGATCTCGATTACATGCGCAAGGCGGGCGCGGCGCCGCGCGAGCAGAATCTCGCGGGCACCAAAGCGATGGCGCGGATGCTGAAGTCGCTGCGCGATCTGCCGCAGGCGACGCTTGCGCTGGTTCACGGCAACTGCATGGCAGGCGCGACAGGCGTGGTCGCGGCGGCGGACATTGCAATCGGCGCCGGGTCGGCGCGTTTTGCTTTTTCGGAAGTACGCTTGGGGCTGACACCTGCGACGATTTCTCCTCACGTGGTTGCGGCGATTGGCGTGCGGAATGCGCGAAAATATTTTTTGACCGGCGAGCGTTTTTCCGCCACGGAGGCGCAGCGGATTGGTCTTCTGCACGAAATCGTCGCCGACGACGCGGCGCTCGCCGTGCGCGGCAAAGAAATAGCGGGAATGCTGCTGCAAGGCGCTCCCGGCGCGATTGTGGACATCAAGGCGCTGGTGCGCGACGTCTCTGGGCGTCCGCTTGACGAAGCGATGATGACGTCGACAGCGGCGAACATCGCAGAACGTATGGCGTCCGAGGAAGGCCAGGAAGGCCTTGCCTCGTTCTTCGGGAAGCGCAAGCCGAGCTGGGTTCGCGAGTACGAGTAGGAGAGAGTAATGACGACTGAACAGCCGGTGCTGCTTCGTAACGATGGCGCCATTGCGCATATTCGCTTTAATCGGCCACATGTTTTGAACGCGCTGAATGCGGAATTTGCTCATGCGTTGCTGGATACGTGCAAGAAGGTTGCCGCTGACGAGAAGAATCGCGTCGTGGTCATCTCGGGCGAAGGCCGCGCCTTTATGTCCGGCGGTGACATCGGTTCGTTCAAGTCCGAGGCGGCCAAGTCTTCCGGATTTTTTCGCGAGCTTATTGATGTCTTTCACGGGGCATTGGAAATCCTCGCGGAACTGCCGCGTCCGGTTATCGCGTCTCTGAATGGTCCGGTGGCGGGCGCAGGCTTGAGTGTCGCGCTGATCGCCGATCTTGCCGTGGCTGCGGACGATGCAAAGTTCACACTTGCCTATTCGCGTCTCGGCACCAGTCCGGACGGCTCTTCTTCATGGTCGCTGCCGCGCGTCGTAGGCTTGCGAAAGGCGCTTGAGATTGCGCTTCTGTCCGACATGTTCGACGCGCAGGAAGCGTTGCGCCTTGGCATCGTGAACAAGGTCGTGCCGGCGGCTTCACTGGCCGACGAGACAGAAAAACTCGCGCAACGGCTTGCGGAAGGCCCGACCTTTGCCTACGGGCAGATCAAGCAACTCATGCGCCAGTCGCATCTCAATATGCTGCATGAGCAACTTGCAAAGGAGAGCGATGCCTTCGTGAGCTGCTCGCTGACGAAGGATTTCGCCGAAGGGGTTTCCGCTTTCGTCGATAAGCGCGCGCCGAAGTTCAACGGCAGCTAGCTTTTCGGAAGATCGGGAAGGCGTAGCGGTCCGCGTAACGCCAGCGTTGCGCCGAGCGCGATGCCCGCAATTGCGAGCAGCGAGCCGAACGAGAGCGTCGAAAATCCCGTCAGTCCTTGCCCGATCGAACAGCCGAGCGCCATCGCGCCGCCCACGCCCATCAAGGTGCCGCCCGCCATGTAGCGCAGCATCTGTGTGGGCCGGCTGAAGCCCTGCAATTCATAGGTTCGCGACAGCAGGGCGCTGCCGAGTGCGCCAAGGAGAACGCCGCAGACGATGGCTGTGCCGAACGACATCCGCGCGCCGGTTGCCAGCATCGCGTATTGTATCGTCTCGCCAATTGGCGCGACGAATGTCAGCGACGCAATAGGCGCCGGCTCGAAGTCGTCGCGGCCGAAATAGCCGGTTGCGAGCCAGCCCGCAGCGATCAGCGGACCGACGATAAGGCCGCCGAAGATGTCGCGCGGACTGCCGCGAAATGAGGGGCTTCTGAACGCGAGGATGATCAGAATTGTTCCGATCAGGATTGCAGGAAGCAGCTTTGCGGTGCCGGGGGCTGAACCAGGTTTCCAGATAGCGTGGGATCGAAGGCAGCTTGTCGAAGGCAATTGTAGTCGGCGTGGCGAGCGCCGTGCGCAGTGGCGCAATCACGCCCGTGAGCGTTGCGAAAGCGGCGATGCCGAGACAAAGCAGAACGACAAACGAGCGCATATTGCCCTGGCCGAACAATACGAGCGTGCGCGAGCCGCAGCCATTCGCGGCGATCATGCCGTAGCCGAAAATGGCGCCGCCGAGCGGAATCGCGAGCCATGACAAGGGCGCCGACAGATAGATCGAGCGGCGCAGGTCGATCAGGCCGATGCCTTCGAAAAGTTGCGTTGCAAGCAGCGCGATCGCCATCGCCAGCGCGAAAGCGGAAAGCTTCCTGCGGTCGCCCGTGATCCACAGGCCGCGGAAAGCGGTGTTGAGGCAGAATCCCGTGCGCTGCACGGTGATGCCGAACAGAATGCCGATAACGAAACCGGCCCAGAGCGAAATTGTCAAAGCAGACATCTCTCTCGCTTACTGGGCCGGTTGATTGGTCGCAAGTGCTTAGGCTTTGGTGCCCCAGGCGTCGTTGGCGATCGCGTTGTACCAGGCGACACCGTAGTCCGCCTCGAGTTTGCGGAATTCGGGCGTGGCCTCGCGCGGGCTGACGCCACCCGAACCCTTGATCTCGTTCAGCTTGCCGTCCGCGATGTTGTAGACGTTCGCGACCGAGATGCCGTAGTCGGGTGCGATCAGGCTGTAGCAGGTATTCGCCCACGAGGCCTTCGGCGCGGGACGGCCGGCGAGGGCGGCGACGATTGCCGCAGCCGCGACCTTGCCTTGCGCATTCGCAACGAAGCCGGATTTCGGCATCGGCGTCGCGGCGGTTGCGTCTCCGATCACGTGAATGTCGGCAACCTGCGAAGACTCGAAGGTTTCCGGCTTGATCGGCACCCAGCCGCTTTGCGCAGAGACGCCGGCACGGTCAGCGATGAAGCCGGCCTTCTGCGGCGGTACGACATTCAACACGGCGGCTTTATGCTTCTTGCCGAACTCGGTTTCGACTTCGCGCGCACGCGCGTCGACACGGACGACCTTGCCGTCCTTGGAGAGTGGCACCCACTCGATCATCTCGCCGTAGACTTTCTTCCAGCCGTCGAGGAAGAGGCCTTGCTTGGAGAAGTTTTCCTTGGCGTCGAGCACGAGGATTTTCGATTTCGGCTTTTGTGTTTTGAAGTAATGGCCGATCATGCTGACGCGTTCATACGGTCCCGGCGGGCAGCGGAACGGATTTTCCGGTGCGACGAGAATGAACGTGCCGCCATCGGGCATCGCATCGAGCTGCTGTTTCAGCAGCGCGGTTTGCGGCCCGGCCTGCCAGGCATGTGGTGCGAATTGTGCTGCGGCCTGGTCGTAGCCCTTGAGGGCACCCCAGCGAATATCGATGCCGGGCGAAAGCACAAGCTTGTCGTATTGCAGCACGCGGCCACCCGCGAGTGTGACCGTCTTCTTCTTGTTGTCGACGTCGTTTGCGAGTGCATGAACGACCTGCACGCCGAGCGCGCGCAGTTCGTTGAAGTTGTGGCCCTGCTGCTCGAAGGTGCGCAGCCCGCCGAAATGCAGGTTCGTAAACGGGCAGGTGTAGTAGCGCTGCAACGGTTCGACCAGCGTCACCTGAATCTTCGGGTTTGCACGCTTGATGTATTTCGCAGCGGTGGCGCCGCCGAAGCCTCCGCCGACGACGACAACGCGGCCCGCACCCGCGCCCTGCGCGATGGCCGGCATCGAAAGCGAAGCGAGACCAGCTCCGGCTCCGCCGAGAAGCTGCAACGTGCGGCGGCGAGAAATCATGTTCGTGCTCATTACTTCTTCTCCGCGAAATGCTTGGCGAGCGCTTCGATCTGCTCGTCGGTGTAGCCCTTGGAGAGGCGGTTCATGATGGTTGTGCCCGGAGGCGGCGTTTCGCCCTTGAACGCTTTCATCATCGCGGCGAGCGTTGCGGCAGGACGGCCTGCGAGGGGCGGAATTTTCCCGTTCGATTTGCCGTCGGTGCCGTGGCAGTTGGCGCAAGGACCGGCGAGAACGGCCGCATCAGCCGCAGACAGCGCCTGCGCATGCGCGCCGCCGCTCGCGAGCAGCAAAGCGGCTGCGGAAAATAGGCCTAGTGTTTTCAGTCTGCTGGTCATCCAGCCCCCTCCAAGATAAACACATAAATATTATGTGCTTTTAATCATTCTACGTTAGAATATCTGAAATGAAGATAGGGGTTTAGGCAAGGCGTATTTTTACTGCCTCGTTATTTCGCGGAAGACGCCTTATCTCTTGAATCGCTTGCACTATCCGGAAGGTGCGAAGACAAGGACGAGATGAACACCCTATCGAGACGCCAGACTTTCGTGCTGTTCGGCTGGGCGGCTGCTGCATTTGCGCTGCTGCGGAGTTCGCACGTGGCAGCGCAGGCGAATGACATTGTAGCCGAGTTTACCGGCGGGAAGCCGCCGGTAGCCGGCAGGGTAGAACTCGATATCCCCTTTACCGCCGACAACGCGAACTCCGTGCCGCTCGGCATCAAGGTCGATAGCCCGATGACGGCGGATAACTATTGCAGCGAAGTGCTGGTCATCGCCGACAAGAATCCGCGCCCGAAGGTGTGCAGCTTTAAATTCGAACCCGGCCTTGGGGTGCCTTACCTCACCACGCGGATCCGGCTCGCGGAATCGCAAAACGTAACCGTATTTGTAAAAATGAACGACGGCTCGGTGTTCATGACGCGCAAGGCCGTCACCGTGACCAGCGGCGCCTGCGCACCGGGAGGATAGGATCATGTCGAGTCCCCCGCGTATCTGGCTGAGCACCAAGTCGCCGAAGAAAGGCGAAGTCGTCACCGTGCGTACCATTGTACAGCACGTCATGGAGACCGCCTTTCGAAAAACCGAAGACGGCAAGCCTGTGCCGCAGAAGATCGTCAATCGCTTCGAGTGCAAATTGAACGGCAAGCCGGTTATTGTCTGGACTCTCGGTACCGGCGTTTCCGCGAACCCCTATCTCGAATTCCGCTTCAAGGCCGAGGAGGCGGGCGAACTCAAGATGGTCTGGACCGATGACGACAAATCGGTCATCGAAGCGGTAGAAAAAATCACACTTGCGTAGGGTATCCGATGTCGCAGACCGAATTTCTAACGCCAGGAAAGTTCGTCGATAGCGACAATCCGGAAATCGTATCTTTCGCCGAAAAGGCGGTCGCAGGCGTGCGTGGCGAGAAAGCGCGGGCGATCGCGCTCTATCTCGCGGTCCGGGACGCGGTTTCGTACAATCCGTATCTCGACTATTCCAACCCCGAGAAGTTCCGTGCGAGCGACGTCCTGAAGGCGGGACAAGGATTTTGTGTAGGCAAGTCGGCATTGCTTGCGGCTTGTGCGCGTGCGGTTGGGATTGCCGCCCGGCCCGGATATGCGGATGTGCGCAATCACATTGCTTCCAAGAAGCTGCGCGATCTGGTGCAGACCGACATCTTCCACTGGCACTCCTACACGGAAATGCTGATCGAAGGAAAATGGGTGAAGTCCACGCCCGCTTTCGACTCTGCGCTTTGCGCACGCGCCAAACTTGCGCCGCTCGAGTTCGACGGCGAGAACGATTCTCTATTTCAGCCGTTCGACTCCGAAGGCCGCAAGCATATGGAGTATCTGCAAGATCGCGGCCCGCGCGCCGATGTGCCGTTCGAGCAGATCGTTTCCGATTTCAAGCGGCTCTATCCGCGCCTTGTCACGGGCGGCATTGAGGACGGCGATTTCAAAGCCGATGTCGAAGCGGCGGCGAACGCGGAAAAGAAATAACGCTGCTGCGCGGCTGGTAAGGATACGGTTCTCTCATGCGTTCCAGTACATTCGATTTTTCCCCGTTATTTCCTGCGTCCCTGCCTGCGCCCGCGATTAAATGGACTGGCGCACCGCGGTTCAGCTTCGTCGGCGGGAACAACGATCCCGATGTAGTTCCGGTCGATGCGCTGCGTGAAGCGGCCGATGCCGTGCTTTCGCGCGAAGGGAACGCGCTTTCGAATTACACGGTCAAGACCGGTCCGCAGGGCTATCGCCCACTGCGTGAGTTCGTTGCGCAAAAGCTCAAGCGAGACGCCGGCATTTCCTGCACGGCGGAAGACATCGTGATGGTCTCGGGCTCGTTACAGGCGCTGGATCTCGTCAATGCCGTGTTCTGCGAGCCGGGCGACACCGTGATCTACGAGCAGGAGAGCTATCAGGGCTCCATCAACCGCATGACGCGCATGGGCGTGAATGTGGTCGGCATTCCACTCGATGATGACGGCATGCGGATGGATGTGCTTCACGACGCGTTGGCCGGCCTCAAGACGCGCGGGGTACGGCCGAAGTTCATCTACACGATTCCGACGGTGCAGAATCCGACCGCAACAATCATGAGCGAGGGGCGGCGGCGCGAACTACTGAAACTCTCGGAAGAATACGGCGTGCCGATTTTCGAAGACGATTGCTACGCCGACTTGATCTGGAGCGGAACGCGGCCGCCTGCGCTCTACGCGATGAGTAAGGCCGGCGGTGTCGTGCATATCGGTTCGTTCTCGAAGTCGGTCGCGCCAGCGCTTCGCGTCGGCTACGTCGTAGCGCCGTGGGAAATTCTATCGCGCGTGCTCGCGCTCAAGACCGATGCCGGTTCCGGCGCGCTGGAGCAGATGGTGCTTGCCGAATTCTGCAAGCCGCATTTCGAAACCCATGTGCCAAAGCTACGCGGCGCGCTCCGCGCGAAGCTGGAAACGCTGATGGAATCTTTAAACGAGCAGTTCGGCACCGCCGCCGAATTCGAAGACCCGCAAGGAGGCATCTTCCTCTGGGTGAAACTGCCCGATCAGGTCGATGCGATGCGGCTTTATCAGAAGGCGCTTGCGGCCGGCGTCGCGATCAATCCGGGCCCCGAGTGGTCGGTCGATGCAGCATATTCGAAGAGCCGCATTCGCATCTGTTTCGCCAGTCCCTCGCATGAACAGATTCGCGAAGGCGTGGCATTGCTCGCGGAAGTCTGCCGCAGCGAATTCGGTGTGCCGGCGCGCAGCGCGAATGTGCAGAAGCAGGATTAGCGTCCCGCTTACGCCGCGATCGCCTTCAGCACGTCATCGGGTTTTCCGCGAGCAGCATGTGTCCTGCGCCGGCGAGGATCACGACCTTCGCGCCGGGGATAAGCGCGGCAAGCGCCTTGCCGTTCTTCGCGGGTGTCATCAGATCGCGCTCCGCTAGTACGATGGTGGTCGGTGCGTTCACCCGCTTCGCGGCTTCCGTGGCGTTGTAAGCGTTGCTTGCCGTGAGATCGTTGAACAGCACGCCCGGTTTTGCTGCCTCCAGCACGCGCACGCCCTTGCCGATCAACCAGTTGCCCGGCGAAAGGCTGCCGCCGAGCGCGGCGCGAGCGCCGAAGCCCCAGATCGTCATCATCGCAATCGCGTCCGGTGAGTTCGCTTTTGCGGCGCTGAGCAGAGCGTCGCTGACGGGCATGGCCGTCGCCGCGCCGATCAGACGAAGGCTCGCAACCCGATCCGGATGTCTTGCGGCAGTTTCGACGGCAATCAGTGCGCCGAGCGAATGTCCGATCAGCCGCGCCTTCTTCGCGCCAACCGCATCGAGCAAGGCCGGGATCCAGTCAGCCAGTTCCTCAACCGAGCCGAGCGGCTCGCCGCCGGATAGGCCGTGCCCCGGCAGATCAGGCGCGAGTACGGCGAAACCGTTATGCGCGTGCCAGCGCGTGTAGAGCGCCCAGGTCGAGTGGTCGAAACCAGCGCCATGAATAAAGACGGCCGCCGGTTTTGAGGCATCGAAGTCCTTGCCGCCGGTGGCAACGAAAACTTCCGATCCATTCACATTGATCCGCATGGCGTTACGCCTTCTGTGAAGCGCGGAGCGCCTGTGAGAGATCGTCGATAATGTCCTGCGCGCTTTCGATGCCGACCGAGAGGCGGATCAATTCTTCGCCGATGCCGGCGGCTTTCAACTGTGCCGTGTCCATCTGTTGATGGGTTGTGCTCGCGGGGTGGATCACGAGCGTTTTTGCGTCGCCGACATTGGCAAGATGGCTCGCCAGCCGCAGGCTTTCGATGAACTTCTTGCCTGCCGCGCGCCCGCCCTTGATGCCGAAGCTCACGATGGAGCCCGCGCCGCGCGGCAGGAGTTTCTTCGCGAGTTCGTGATCTTCGTGCGATGCGAGGGGTAGGGTGTAGCACCCATTCGACCGCGGGATTTTTCGAAAGCGCGTCCAGCACGGCGCTTGTATTCGCGACATGGCGATCCATGCGCACGCCGAGCGTTTCCACGCCTTGCATGATCTGGAATGCGTTGGTCGGCGAAATGCAGGCGCCGAAATCGCGCAGCCCCTCCGAGCGCGCACGCATGACGAAGCCCCAGGGGCCGAATTGTTCGACGAAATTGATGCCGTGGTAGCCGGCATAGGGTTCGGTGAGCTGCGGGAATTTTCCCGATGCGATCCAGTCGAACTTTCCGCCATCGACGATTACGCCACCAATGGCGATGCCATGCCCACCGATCCATTTCGTCATCGAATGCATGACGAGATCGGCGCCGAGCTCGATGGGGCGGGAGAGGTATGGGGTTGCGAAAGTGTTATCGATCAGCAGCGGAATTTTCGCGGCGTGCGCGATTTCCGCGACTTTCGGGATGTCGAGCACTTCGAGGCCGGGATTGCCGATGGTCTCGCCGATCACGAGTTTGGTATTCGGCTTGATCGCGGTCTTGATGCCGGCGTGATCGCGCGGTTTCACGAACGTCGTGGTGATGCCGAAGCGCGGCAGCGTGTGCGCGAGCAGATTAATCGTGCCGCCATAGAGCGAAGCAGACGCGACGATGTGGTCGCCGGCATTCGCGAGCGTTGCAATCGCAAGATGCATCGCGGCCATGCCGCTTGCGGTCGCGACCGCGCCGACACCGTTTTCCAGCGCGGCGAGCCGTTCTTCGAGCACGGCGGTCGTCGGGTTCGAGATGCGCGTATAGATGTTTCCCGCGCGCTCTAGATTAAAGAGTGCCGCCGCGTGGTCCGTGTCCTGGAACACATAAGATGTCGTCTGATAGATCGGCACGGCGCGCGCGCCGGTGGTGGGATCGGGATGTTGTCCCGCATGCAGGCTCAGCGTTTCGAAGGCGGGCGGTTTGGGTGCAGCCATTTTTCATTTTTCCTTCGCGCAAATTCTACGGTGCAATTTCGCCCGTAGTGGCCGCAAGAGCAACGTAAGTGCCCCGCGCTGCCAGACACGAACTCAACGCGTTAGGACATTTCCGGGAAGCGGCAGAACGAGTGCGCCGCAGCACGATTTTACCACTGTTCCTGTCACAAACTGGTTGGTACACCAATAAATGGGGCGCTGACTTTTGGCATCCCAACAATTTCAAGAGGGAGGAACGCCATGAAATTCAACGCGAAACTGCTGCTCGGCCTGGCGCGGCAGCGGCGCTGGGCTAAGCGCGCCGATGCTGTCGGCGCAGAACGCCGCGCCGAAAACGATCAAGGTCGGCTATGCGATCTCGAAGACCGGCCCGAATGCGGGCGGCGCGAACATCACGCAGATTCCGAATTATCAGCTCTGGGTTCAGGAAGTGAACGCCAAGGGCGGCTTGATGATCAAGCAATACGGCAAGCGCATTCCGATCGAAGTCATTGAATACGATGATCGTTCGAACTCGGAAGAAGCCGTGCGCGCGGTCGAGCGCCTGATCGAGCAGGATAAGGTCGATCTCTTGCTGCCGCCGTGGGGCACGGGCATCAATCTTGCGGTCGGCCCGACCTTCAACAAGCACAATTATCCGCAGATCACCTTCAGCGCCGTCACCGACCGCGCCCCCGAACTCGCCAAGCGCTGGCCGAACAGCTTCTGGTTCCTCGGCACCTCGAAGCAATATGTCGATGCGCTGGTCGAACTCCTGGTGAAGCTCCGCAAGGAAGGCAAGATCAACGACCTGATCGCGATGGTTTCGGTTGCTGACGGCTTCGGCACCGACCTCTCGAAGGCCGCGCGCGCGGGCTTCGAAAAGGCCGGCTTCAAGCGCGTGTTCGACAAGAGCTATCCGGTTGGCACGCAGGACATGGCGCCGATCGTCGGCGAAGCGGAGCGCTCGAAGGCTGATACCTTTATCGCCTTCTCGTATCCGCCGGATACGGTCGCGATCGTCGATCAGGCGCGCCTGACCTCCTACGCGCCGAAGGTGATGTTCACCGGCGTCGGCACTTTCTTCCCGCTGTTCCCGCAGCGCTTCGGCGACAACGCAGAAGGCGTTGTCTCGCTCGGCGGCTGGTCGAAGGACAACAAGGCGACGATGGAGTATCGCGAAAAGATCCGGAAACTCGTGAACCGCGATCCGGACTACTGGGGCAGCCAGATCGGCTACTCCGCGTTGCAGATGCTGGAGCAGTCGATCGAGCGTGTCGGCAAGCTCGACCGCGCCGCAATCATCAAGGAACTGCAAACCGGCACCTTCGACACCGTCATCGGCAAGATCAAGCTCGAGAACAATATGCCGAAAGACGCGTTCTGGCTGCTCGGCCAGTGGCAGGACGGGCTGTATGTTGGTGTTGCGCCGCAGCGTCCGGGCGTGGCGGACCTCCGGGTTCCGAAAGCTCCCTGGAAGAAATAAGCGGAGCAACATGTGACGCGGCGGGCCATCTCCCCGGCCTGCCGCGTTGCGTTTTCATAGAGTAAGCAGAAGATCGAGTTCATGTTCACGGAGCCACTGCTCTCGGGCATCACGCTTGGGGGCATTTATGCATTGATCGCGATGGGCCTGACGCTGCAGTACGGCGTCGCGCGCATCATGAACTTGTCCTACGGCGAATCGCTGGTCGCTGCGTGCTTCGCGGCGCTGTGGCTGTTCACCGCCGTATCAGTCAATCCGTTGCTCGGCTTGCTCGTGATCGTGCCGCTGGCCGCGATCATCAACTGGCTGGTCTATCAGGTGCTTCTGATGCCGCTGGTGAAGCGCGCGCCTTCGCGGGATGCGTTGGAAGTCGACTCCATTCTCGCGACCTTCGGGCTGCTGTTCATCGCGCTAGGCGTGATGCTCCCGATCTTCGGCGGCAACTATTTCAGCTACTCGTTCCTTGCGATCCCGGTGAAGATTTTCGGCGCGACCGTTTCGGCGAGCCGTTTGCTCGCGCTCGGCTTTGCGGTCGTGATCGGCGTCGCGCTGTATCTCGGGCTGACCCGCACGCGCGCGGGTACTGCGATCCGCGCGGTCGCGGTCGATCCGGTTTCCGCGCTTCTCGTCGCGATCAATGTTCGCGCAACGGCCGCCTTCGCCTATGCGCTCGGTGGCGCGCTGGTTGCGGCGGGCGGCGTGCTGGTTTCGATGTTCCTCACCTTCAACGCGAGTCTCGGCGTCGTCTTCACCATGAAGGCGCTGATCGTCGTGATCATGGGCGGGGTCGGTAATCTGATGGGCTGCCTTGTCGCGGGGATGATCCTCGGCCTCACCGAGACATTCGTCGCAACCTACATCGATCCGGGTCTTACGCTGGCCGCGACGTACATCATCTTTATCGCCGTTTTGCTGCTGCGCCCGCAGGGCTTGTTCGGAGCGCGGCGGTCATGAGCGTGCGCAATCTCGCAATTCTCGCTGCGCTAGCCGCCGGCGTCGTGCTGCTCGCTTTCGTGCCTTCCGTCACGAACGGCTATCAGCTGTCGCTTGCGATCAACATCATGAGCTACACGGTGCTGGCGACCGCATGGACGCTGTTCTCGGGCCCGACACGCTATGTTTCGCTTGCGACCGTCGCGTTCTTCGGCATCGGTGCGTACACGGTCGCGGTGCTCGGCGAGGAACTCGCCTGGCCACTGGTATTGCTGATCGCGTTCGTCATCGGCTTCGGGTTGTCGTTGCTCGTCGGTTTGTCCACGCTACGGCTCTCCGGCGTGTATTTCGTGATCTTCACGTTCGGTTTGGCGGAACTCGTGCGCCAGCTGGTGACCTGGTACGAGGTCAACGTCACCCGCACGCTCGGCCGCTATGTTTTCGTCGACATCACGACGGCGCAAATTTACTGGCAACTCCTGGCGCTTGCGGTGATCGTGCTGCTGTCGGGCTGGCTTATTCAGCGCTCGAAACTGGGCTTGGCGCTTCGCGTGATCGGTGACGACGAAGCGGTCGCGCGTCACGTCGGCATCAACACGACCATGGCAAAGGTGGTGCTGTTCGCGTTCAGCGCATCGTTCATGACGCTCGCAGGCGCGATCATGGCACCACGCTGGACCTATATCGATCCGGCGATTGCCTTCAATCCGGTGGTGTCGTTCCAGGTGCTGATCATGGCGCTCCTCGGCGGCGTGCATCGGCTCTACGGACCGATCTTCGGCGTCATTCCGCTCGTGATGCTCTTTGAAATTCTGCTCGCGAAATTCCCGAACCACTTCAGCATTCTGGTTGGCATCGCGTTCCTCCTGATCGTCTATGCGATCCCGCGCGGCATCGTCGGTTTGATCGAAGGCGCGCAGCTTTCGCTGAGCCGAAAAGGAGCGAAGGCATGAGCGCGCCACTGCTTTCGATCTCCGGTCTGACGCGCCGCTTCGGCGGGCTGGTTGCCGTCGATGGGGTTGCGCTTGAAGTGCGCCCGGGCGAGATCGTCGGGCTGCTCGGGCCGAACGGTTCGGGCAAAACGACGGTGCTCAATCTGATTTCCGGCGCGTTGAAGTCGGATGCCGGATCGATCCGGTTGCGCGGCAGGCCGCTCGAGAAACTGCCCGCGTTCAAGATCGCGCGGGAAGGGGTCGCGCGCACATTCCAGCTCGTGCGCGTCCTCGGCTCCATGACCTGCAAGGAAAACGTGATCGCGGGTCTGGCCTTCGGCGCGAAGAGCCGCTGGGGCAAGGAAGCCGATCTTGCCGCGCAGGAACTTCTGGCCCGTGTCGGCCTTGCGGAGCGGGCCGATGTCATGACTTCGGAGCTTACTTATATCGACCAGAAGCGGCTGGAGCTTGCCCGTGCGCTCGCGATGCAGCCGGAGTTGCTCTTGCTCGACGAATGGCTCGCGGGTTTGAATCCGACCGAATTGCAGGTAGGCATTGAGCTGATCCATTCGCTCCGCGCCGAGGGCCGCACGATCCTGATGGTCGAGCATGTGATGGATGCGATCCGCTCGCTTTGCGATCGCTGCTACGTGATGAATGCTGGCAAGAAGATTGCCGACGGCACCCCGAAAGACGTGCTGGCCGATCCTGAAGTCATTCGCGCCTATCTGGGAGATGCGGATGCTTGAGATTTCCGGACTTTCGGTTGCCTACGGCAAACACCGCGCACTCGATGACGTGAAGCTCTCGGTCGCGCAGCGCGAGATTGTCGTGATCCTGGGCGCGAACGGCTCAGGCAAGACTTCGCTCCTGAAGGCGATCGCGGGCATCGTGCCGAAGTCTTCGGCCAAGGTTTCGCTTTCGGGCCGCGACATTCAGAAAATGCGCGCCAACGATATCGTCGAAGCGGGGCTCGCGCTAGTGCCGGAAGGCCGTGGCATCTTCGGCGAGCTGACGGTGCGCGAGAACCTGATGCTCGGTGCCTATGCAAAGCGCGCCCGCGCGAAAGAGAAAGAAAATTTCGACCGGACGATCTCGCTGTTTCCCAAGCTCGCGCAGCGCATGAAGCAAGCCGCGAACACCATGAGCGGCGGCGAGCAGCAGATGGTCGCGATCGGACGCGCGCTGATGTCGGCGCCCGATATTCTGCTTCTCGACGAGCCGTCGCTCGGTCTTGCGCCGCTGGTTTGTGGTGAGCTGTTTTCGTCGCTCACGAAGGTGCGCGAATCCGGGATCGGCATTCTGCTGGTCGAGCAGAATGCGAAGCGCAGCCTTCAGGTCGCGGATCGCGGGTACCTGATCGAAACCGGGCGCATCACAGGCGAGGGGACGGCCGCGCAACTGCGCGACGACCCGGCGGTGCAGCGCGCATATCTGGGGGGCGCGTAATTGGGCAGGTTAGACGGGAAAGTCTGCGTGGTCACGGGTGCCGCTGGCAGTCTCGGTCTTGCCAGCACCGAGCAGATGCTCGTGGAAGGCGCGAAAGTTCTGCTCGTAGACCGCACCAACCCGCAACTCACGGAAGCCGTGCAACCGCTCGCCAAATATTCCGACAGGTTTGCGCTCTGCGCAGCGAACGTATCCGATGCGGTCGAGACGAGGAAGTACCTCGACGCCGCGGTGAATACCTTCGGCAAGGTCGATATTCTTTTCTCGAATGCGGGCATTTCCGGCGTGGTTGCGCCGATCGCACAATATCCCGACGAATTGTTCGATCAGGTGATGGCGGTCAACGTTCGCGCCTCGTTTCTCGCTATCAAATACGCGCAACCGCTCATGAACGATGGTGGCAGCATTATCGTTACTTCGAGCGTCGTTGGCGTGACTTCCGATCCTGGCATCTGCGCCTATGCGACGTCGAAGCACGCCGTGATCGGCCTCGTGCGCACGGCTGCCAAGGAACTTGCCGGCCGCAACATCCGGGTGAATGTGGTTGCGCCGGGCCCGATCGACAATTCGTTTCAGAAGAACATCGAAGACGGGATCACAGAAGCCACCGGCCACGACGGCACGAAACTGCTCGACTCCATCATTCCGCTTCATCGCCATGCGAAGGCAGAGGAAGTCGCAAAGATGGTGCTGTTTCTCGCATCCAACGAGAGCAGCTTTTCGACCGGCAGCGTTTTCATGGCCGATGGCGGTATGCACGTCTGAAATTTCGCAAGCCAAAAGCACGCAAGAGGAGGAACGAATGCCCGAGTTAGCCAAGAACGAATTCTGGAAGGACCTGAAGCCGATCACGAAAGTGTTTCAGCCCGACGCGCTCCCGGAGGTCTACACCCATAACGCGCCGACGGACGACGAGAGGTATTACGTGCCGTTCACCGAAACGGTTTCGTCGCGGCCGCTCTGGATTTCGCCTTCACAGAACAAGTGGTGCGATATTCTGATGGCGAAGTCGGCAGGTCTCGTGAACCGGCACTATCATCCGCACGAGGTGTTCGCCTACACGATCTCCGGCAAGTGGGGCTATCTCGAGCACGACTGGACCGCGACCGCGGGCGACTTCGTGTATGAGACGCCGGGCGAGGGGCACACGCTCGTTGCCTACGAGCACAAGGACCCGATGAAGGTGTTCTTCCAGGTCACCGGGCCGCTTGTCTGGCTGGATGAGAAGGGCGAGGCGAACGGCTATTTCGACGTCCACGACTACATCGCGATGTGCAGGGCGCATTACGAGAAGGTCGGGCTCGGCGCCGACTACATCAAGAAGCTGTTCCGTTAAGCCGCATTTCACCCCCGCCGGTTTCGTCGCATACTCGCCTGATGGTGAGACGCGACGAAATTCGTGCGGGCGAAGTGGCGGTCAGCGCGCCGGAGCCGGTGGATGCCGGTATTGTCTTTATTGGCCGCATTCACACGCCATGGACCGACCGGCTCGAATGTCCGCGTCAGGGAAGACACGACGGCCCCGTGTGCCGCGTCGAAATTTTCGAGCCCTGGGTTGCTGGTCTGAAGGGCGTCGAGAACTTTGCACAGCTTGAAGTGCTGTACTGGCTCGACAAATCGCGGCGTGATCTCGTCGAGCAAAGCCCGAAAAGCAATGGCCAGACGCACGGCACGTTTGCATTGCGCTCGCCGGTGCGGCCGAATCCGATCGGCACTTCGATCGTGAAGTTCGAGCGGATCGAGGGAAATTCGGTCTACGTGCGCGGGCTCGATTGTCTCGACGGCACGCCGCTGGTCGATCTGAAGCCCGACCGCTGCCTGTTCACGCCGCTCGCGCCGCCGCAGAAGGGCGACTTTCAGAAGGGGTAGCGCGTGATCCCGAAAAACGGGAACCGATTTTCGGAGAGGGTCACGCGAAAAATAACTAGAGCATTGGCAGGCTTTTAGGCCTTCCGAGCGGAAACGCCTTGTCGATCATTTCAATCTCTTTGGCGGCCAACGCAAGATCACCCGCGCCGGCGTTCTCTTCGGCATGCGCAAGCTTGGAGGCTTTCGGAATCGCAAGCACGCTTTTCTTGCGTGTCAAAAATGCGAGTGCGACTTGCCGTGGCGTTGCGTTATGCGCGCCCGCGATTTCCGCCAGCGTCTTTCCTTCGGGCGAAGCGGGCGAAGGCGAGGCCATCTGCCCGAACGGGCTGTAAGCCACCACGGCGACATTATTCTTCTCGCACCATGGAATGACAGCGTGCTCGATCGCGCGTTCGCGCAAATGATAGAGCACCTGATTGCAGGCAATCTTGCCCTTGCCTGCGACGCGAAGCGCTTCGTCGAGATCCTCGGTGTCGAAGTTGCTGACGCCCCATGACCGGATTTTTCCCGCTGCCTTCAGTTCCTCGAATGCCGCGAAGGTGTCTGCCAGCGCATAAGAGCCGCGCCAGTGCAACAAATAGCAATCGAGGTGATCGATCCCGAGTGCTTTCAGCGAGCGCTCGCAGGCGGCAATCGTACCTTTTCGCGAGGCGTTCGATGGCAGCACCTTGGAGACGACGAAAACCCGCTCCCGCCGCCCGGCAATCGCTTCGCCGGTGAGCGCTTCGGCGCGGCCGGAGCCATACATCTCGGCGGTGTCGATGTGGGTCATGCCCAGATCAATGCCGCGCTGGAGCGTCTTCACGGCTTCCGCGCGCGGCGCGAGTTCGAGATTCCAGGTGCCCTGACCGATGATGGAAATGCCGGACAGCATTGGTCCGAAGGAGCTTGTTTTCACGAAGTGATTTTCGCGAAATGGACCGTCGCGGTCAATTCGCGGGCTTTTCCATCACGTAGAGGCCTACGTCGATGGCGCCGGAGCGGAAACCGCCCTCGCAATACGCAAGATAGTATTCCCAGGTGCGCTTGAATTTCTTTGAGTAGCCCATGGCTTCGATTTCAGACCACGTGCGCTGGAAGCGGCGGTTCCACTCGTTCAGCGTCTGGGCGTAGCTCTGGCCGAAGTTTTCGAGCGAGACGAATTTCATCCCCGCCTGTTTGATCTGCTGCAGCATCACGCTGTGCGAAGGCAGCATGCCGCCGGGGAAGATATAGCGCTGAATGAAGTCGGCATTCCTGCGGTAGAGCTCAAAGCGTTGATCCGCGATGGTGATGACCTGCAACACCGCGCGCCCGCCGGGGTTCAAGACTTCCGCGATCTTGCCGAAATAAGCGGGCCAATATTTCTCGCCGACCGCCTCGATCATCTCGATGGAAACCACGCGGTCGAATTTCTCGGTCACGTCGCGATAGTCCTGCAGGCGCAGGTCGGCTTTATCGTTCACGCCGGCTTTGGCGATGCGCTCTTTCGCGACGGCAAGCTGAGACGGCGACAGGGTGAGCCCCGTCACATGTGCGTTGCGTTCGGTGGAGATCCGCTCCGCAAGCCGCCCCCAGCCGCAGCCGATTTCGAGCACACGCTCGCCGCCGTTCAGCGTAAGCAGATCCATGATGCGGGCGAGCTTGTTGTCCTGTGCGTCTTCGAGCGACTGCTTCGGCGTTGCGTAAAGCGCCGAAGAATACGTCATGCTCGGGTCGAGCCAGAGCTTGTAGAAGTCGTTGCCGAGATCGTAATGCGCTTCGATGTTGCGGCGGCTGCCGCTTTTCGTGTTCGCGCGAAGCAGGTGCTTCACGCGATGCAGGAAGCGCTTGAACCAGCGGCCCGCGGTCACCTCGCTCAGCGCTTTTTCGTTCAGCGCAGCAAGCTCGATCAAAGTCGCAAGATCGGGCGTCGACCAGTCGCCGTCCATATAAGCTTCGGCAAAGCCGACATCGCCGCCGAACATCAGGCGGCGCATGGTGCGCCATTTATGCAGGATCAGGGTCGCGCGCGGGCCTTCGACCGGGCCTCTGCCTTCCACGCGTGCGCCGGAGGGCGTTTCGATGATGAGATGGCCGACTTTCAGCGAGCGGACAACGCGGGCAATCCAGCGATCGGCGAAGCGC
Source organism: Hyphomicrobiales bacterium (assembly GCA_016713235.1). Lineage (GTDB taxonomy): Bacteria > Pseudomonadota > Alphaproteobacteria > Rhizobiales > Xanthobacteraceae. The sequence continues at coordinate 274,579 of JADJPN010000002.1, forward strand.
GAATGATCGAGCACATCCTCGATCCTCGTCCGGCCGTCATGCCGCTCAATCTGTGGCGCCTGCGACGACATTTCCTTTGCCGCCTCCAGTAGTGTCTCTGTTTCCTTCGGATAAGGGTCTTAAAAGTGCTGCCGCTAGTCAACTGTGGTCGATACGGGTGATTGTTGGTGCAGTGCGAAAAAGAAATCGTATAACCGCTTAGCCGGATCGACAGGATTGAATGAAGCGGGTGTGGATCGTTGCTCTTGTTTCGCTGCTGGTTTTGGCGGCGTTCGCCGTCTGGCCCGGATTTGTTTTAAATGCCGCTTCCTGGGGCGGGGATGTCGTGGCCGAACGCGACATTCCTTTTGGTAAAGACGCGGCTCAAGCTCGATGTCTATCGGCCTGCCAAAGTGGACGGCGCTTCGCCGGTGGTCGTCTTTTTCTATGGGGGCTCGTGGCAGCACGGCGATAAGTCGATCTATCGCTTCATAGGGGCGGCGCTTGCGCGCGCAGGGATCGTCGTCGTCATTCCGGACTACCGGCTTTATCCGCCCGCGATCTATCCGGATTTCCTGCGCGACTCCGCGCTTGCGGTTCGCTGGGCAAAGGACAACGCGGCGCGTTTCGGCGGCGATGCTTTGACGCTCTTTCTCGCCGGACATTCGGCTGGCGCTTACAACGCTATTTCGCTCGCGACGGACCGCCGCTGGTTGGCGGAGGTCAGGCTCGACCCCAAAGCCGACCTGTCGGGTGCAATCGGCATTGCGGGGCCCTATGACTTCCTGCCGCTTCAGGACGAGCAGTTGAAGATCATTTTCGGGCCGGAGGCCGAACGGCCGAAGACCCAACCCATCCACTATGTAAATGGCGACGAGCCACCGCTGCTTCTGCTCCGGCCCGCGCATGACACTGTCGTCGATCCGGGTAACTCCGAGCGGTTAGCCATGAGGGTGGAGCAGAAAAATGGCAAGGCGATACTGAAGACGTACAATCGTGTCGGACATCTTTCCATTCTTGGGACAATTTCGCCGCTGCTTTCTTTTCTCGCGCCAACGCGTTCCGATCTCGTTGCTTTCATCCGCGAGAACAGTGTGAGATAGCGCGGGCAGCGGGTTCGGTTTATTGTCGGCGCGACGTTCGAAAAGAGTACAAGTTCATGTTGTCCAAATCCGACCGCGGCAAGGCCGCCGCCATTCTGATCGAAGCGGAGCGCACCAAGAAACAGGGCAAGCAGCTTTCCGTTACCTTCCCGAAGATCGACATCGAAGACGCCTATGCGATCCAGCAGGAAGTGACGAAATCGAAGCTGAAAGCGGGCCGCAAGGTCATCGGGCACAAGATCGGACTCACCTCGAAGGCGATGCAGCAGTCGCTCGGCATCAACGAGCCGGACTACGGGCATCTCTTCGACGATATGCTGGTCGCAGACGGCGCGAAACTGCCGCACGAGAATTATTGCGTGCCGCGCATCGAGGTGGAGCTTGCTTTCGTGCTCGGCAAGCCCCTCAAGGGTCCGGGCATCGACCTATTCGACGTGCTGCGCGCTACCGAATATGTCGTGCCGTCGCTGGAGATCATCGACGCGCGGCTCGTCAACCCACGGAAAATTTTCGATACCGTCGCCGACAATGGCGCGGCCGCCGGTATCGTGATCGGCGGACAAGTGATGAGGCCGGATGATTTCGATCTGCGTTGGGCTGGCGCGATCCTCTACAAGAACTCCGAGATCGAAGAGACGGGCCTCGCGGCAGGCGTGCTCGGTCATCCCGCGCTTGGCATTGCGTGGCTTGCAAATAAACTCGGGCCTCGCGGTATCACGCTGAAGCCCGGCCACATTCTGTTGTCAGGATCGTTCACGCGGCCGGTGCACGCGGCGAAGGGTGACACGATCCACGCCGACTTTGGCCCGCTCGGCGGGTTAGCCGTTCAGTTCGTTTAAGATAGGAAGAAACAATGGCTCTTGAAATGGCTGGCGAATACGAACTGCCGCAGAAGCGCGATGTCGTCTGGAAGGCGCTGAACGATCCCGGCAGTCCTCGAAAAGTGCATTCCCGGTTGCGAGACGCTCGAGAAAATCTCCGACACGGAGTTTCAGGCGACCGTGAAATTGTCGATTGGGCCGGTCAGTGCGCGCTTCAAGGGCAAGGTCAAACTTGAAGATATCGAGCCGCCCAACGGCTACAAGATCGTCGGCGAAGGTGAGGGCGGCGTCGCGGGCTTTGCAAAAGGGCAAGCCTCGGTTGCGCTCGCCGAAGAAGGCGAGGGCTGCAAGCTCTCGTACAAGGCGGAAGCGGCGACCGGCGGCAAGATCGCGCAACTCGGCCAGCGCCTGATTGCAGGCTCTGCGAAGAAGACCGCCGATCGCTTCTTCGAAAACTTTGTCGACGCGCTGCAGGATTACAAATAATTGACGGCACTTCTGTAATGCCAGCGAGTGCTTGACCGCTACTCTGGAAACGGCCCAAACTCGAATTTTAAAAAAGAGAAGAAACGCGATCTCGGTTGTGTAAACAGCCGATCGCTGATTGACCGAGGGGCCTCTAGAGTTTCTTCCGCTTTGGGAGGTGCGCCCGATGGCGACCGTGAACATTACGGTCAATGGAAAATCGCATTCCGTTGACGTTTCCCCGGAAACCCTGCTCGTCGAACTCATCCGTGAGAAGCTGCGCCTGACCGGCACGCATGTCGGCTGCGATACGTCGCAGTGCGGCGCCTGCGTCGTGCATGTCGATAGTGCCGCGGTGAAATCCTGCACCATGCTTGCGGTGAGCGCGGATGGCGCGAAGGTGACGACCATCGAGGGTCTCGCCAGCGGCGCGGGCTTGCATCCGATGCAGGCAGCGTTCCGCGAGCACCACGGCCTGCAATGCGGCTTCTGCACGCCGGGCATGATCATGTCGGCGGTCGATATGGTGAACCGCAAAGGTAACGAGCTCGACGAGCGCACGATCCGCGAGGAGCTTGAAGGCAATATCTGCCGCTGCACCGGCTACCACAACATCGTCAAAGCGGTGGGTGCCGGCGCGAGAGCGATGAAAGGCGGAGGAAAAACCGCCCGCGCTGCCGAATAATACAAAAACGCATAGGGATCTGGAGGACGTTATGAGCGCGACAGGAATTGGCGCCGCAGTACGCCGCAAGGAAGACCAACGCTTCATCACCGGAACGGGCAACTACACTTCGGACATTTCGCGGCCCGGCGAAGTGCGCGCCTATTTCGTGCGCTCGCCGCATGCCCACGCGACCATCAAGAAGGTCGACACAAAAGCTGCCGAAAAAATGCCCGGCGTGGTCGCGGTGCTCACGGGCGCCGACCTCGCGGGCGACAAGATCGGCGGGCTGATTTGCGGCTGGGCGGTCTCTTCGAAGGATGGCTCGCCGATGAAGGCCGGCGCGCATCCGGCGATTGCCGTCGACAAGGTGCGCTGCGTCGGCGATCAGGTCGCGCTCGTGCTGGCCGAAACGCTCGGCCAGGCGCGCGACGCCGCCGAGAAGGTGAAAGTCGAATACGGTGTGTTGCCTTCGGTGGTCGATCCGGCGAAGACGCAGGCATCCGGCGCGCCGCAGATTCATGACGTTGCGCCGAACAACACGATTTACGATTGGCACCTTGGCGACAAGGCTGCGACTGACGCCGCCTTCGCTTCGGCCAAGCACGTCACCAAGCTCGACATCGTCAACAACCGGCTGGTGCCCAATGCGATGGAGCCGCGCGCGGCGATCGCGGAATACGATCAGGGCAACGACAGCCTCACACTCTGGAATACGAGCCAGAACCCGCACGTCGCGCGGCTCGTGATCTCGGCGTTCATCGGCATGGCACCGGAGCACAAGCTTCGCGTGATCGCGCCGGATGTCGGCGGCGGCTTCGGTTCGAAGATTTTCATTTATCCTGAGGAGGTCGTCGCGCTCTGGGCTTGCGCGGCGCGTGAAGCGGCCGGTGAAATGGGTCTCGGACCGTTCGGAGGCCTTTCTCACCGATGCGCATGGCCGCGATCACGTCACGCATGCGGAGCTTGCGACCGACGCCAACCATAAGATCACGGGTCTGCGCGTAAAGACGATCGCAAATCTCGGCGCTTATATGTCGACCTTCTCGTCGTCGGTGCCGACCTATCTCTACGCGACGCTGCTCTCGGGCCAGTACGCGATCCCCGCGATCTATGCGGAGGTCGATGCGGTCTACACCAACACTGCGCCGGTGGATGCCTATCGCGGCGCGGGCCGCCCGGAAGCGACTTTCGTGGTGGAGCGGCTCGTCGAAGTGGCGGCACGCGAACTTGGGCTCGATCCAGCCGAGTTTCGCCGGAAGAACTTCGTGAAGAGCTTCCCGCATCAGACGCCGGTCATCATGACCTACGACGCCGGCGACTACGATGCGTCGATGACCAAAGCGATGGAAATCATCGACTACAAGAACTTTGCCAAACGCAAGGCGGACTCCGAGCGGAACGGCAAGCTTCGCGGCATCGGCTTTTCGACCTACATCGAAGCGTGCGGTATCGCGCCTTCGCAGGCAGTCGGCTCGCTCGGTGCCGGCGTCGGCCTCTGGGAGTCGGCGGAAGTGCGCGTGAACCCGACTGGCTCCGGCGAAGTTCTCACCGGCTCGCACAGCCACGGGCAGGGGCACGAGACCACGTTCGCGCAGCTTGTGTCGGACCGGCTCGGCGTGCCGATCGAAACCGTCAGCGTCGTCCATGGCGACACCGACAAGGTGCAGTTCTGCATGGGCACCTACGGCTCGCGCTCCGGCGCGGTCGGCATGTCGGCCATCTCAAAAGCGCTCGACAAGATCGAGGTCAAAGCGAAGAAGGTCGCAGGCTTCCTGATGGAAGCCTCCGCCGACGACATCGAGTTCAAGGACGGCAAGTTCACCGTCAAGGGCACCGACAAGTCGGCGGCTTGGGGCGACGTTACGCTGCATGCGTATATCGCGCACAAGTTCTCCGGGCAGGATCTGGAGCCGGGCCTGAAGGAAGGCGCGTTCTACGATCCGACCAACTTCACGTTCCCGGCGGGCTGCCACATCGCCGAGGTCGAGATCGATCCCGAGACCGGCAAGACCACGATCGCGAACTGGGTGGCGGTGGACGACTTCGGCATCATCATCAATCCGATGATCGTCGAAGGCCAGGTGCATGGCGGCATCGCGCAGGGCGTCGGCCAGGCGATGCTCGAGGGCGCGTCCTACAGTTCCGATGGCCAGCTCGTCTCTGGTTCGTTCATGGATTACGCCATGCCGCGCGCGGACGATCTGCCGAGCTTCAAGGTGGACACGACGGTTACGAGGTGTCCGTCCAATCCGCTCGGCATCAAGGGTTGCGGCGAGGCCGGCGCAATCGCTTCGCCGGTCGCGCTGATCAACGCCATCACCAATGCCGTCGGACACGAAAACGTGCCGATGCCCGCGACGCCCAGCACGGTCTGGAAGGCCGCGCAGGGCGCAGCCATGAAACGCGCAGCGGAATAAGGGAGAGCACAGATGTACGCATTCACTTACGAGCGTCCCAAGAGCGTCGATGCCGCCGTCAAGCTTCTGAAGAAGGCGGACGACGGGAAGCTGCTGGCGGGCGGGCAGACGCTGCTCCCGGCGATGAAGCTGCGGTTGGCCAGCCCAAGCACGATTGTCGATCTTTCGGGTCTCAAAGGCCTCTCCGGCATCAAGGCGAGCAGCAAGGCTGTCACCATCGGTGCGCTCACAAGGCATGTCGAGGTGATGAACTCTCCTCATGTGCAGAAGGCGATCCCTGCGCTTGCGCATCTCGCGTCGCTGATCGGCGATCCGGCGGTACGCAATCGCGGGACCATCGGCGGCTCGCTCGCCAACAACGATCCTTCCGCCGACTATCCGGCGGCGGCGCTTGGGCTTGGTGCCACGATCAAGACCAACAAGCGCGAGATCGAAGCCGATAAATTCTTCAAGGGTCTGTTCGAGACGGCGCTCGCGGGCGACGAGATCATCGAGTCGGTGAGCTTCCCGGTGCCGGACAAGGCGGGCTACGAGAAATTCCGATCCGGCCTCGCGCTTTGCGCTGGTCGGTCGGCGTATTCGTCTCGAAAAGCAAAGGCGGCGCTCGCGTCGCGGTGACTGGTGCCGGCGAAGGCGGCGTGTTCCGCGTGAAGGAAATGGAAGCGGCGCTGGCCAAGGACTGGTCGGCGAAAGCCATCGAAGGCATCAAGGTGCCGCCGAAAGGCATGATCGCGGATCTCCACGGCACGGCTGAGTATCGTGCACATCTGATCGGCGTGATGGCGCGTCGCGCGGTTGCGGCAGCGAAGTAAGCAAGCTCGCCTCATCCTTCGAGACGCCGGCCACCTCGTCCTGAGGAGGCAGCGAAGCTGCCGTCTCGAAGGACGGTGGCAGGCTCCTCAGGATGAGGCTAGTTTTGTGTATGGCTGACCTACCAAAATCCATCGACGAAACGATCAAGCTCCTCTCCGGCGGCGCTTATGTTGCGGATCGCGCGCTTTCGACGGTCGTCTTTCTCGCGCTTCGAATGGGCCGCCCGCTGTTCCTCGAAGGCGAGGCGGGTGTCGGCAAGACCGAAGTAGCGAAAGTTTTGGCCGCCGCGCTTGGGCGCAGGCTGGTGCGGCTGCAATGCTACGAGGGGCTCGATTCCGCATCCGCGCTTTACGAGTGGAATCACGCGGCGCAGATGATCGCGATCCGCGTCGCTGAAGCCGAAGGCACCGCCAGCCGCGAAAAGCTTTCCGAAGACGTCTTCTCCGAGCGCTATCTGATCCGTCGTCCGTTGCTGGACGCGCTTTCGCCCGATCCAGCGGGTGCGCCAGTGCTTTTGATCGACGAACTCGACCGCGCGGACGAAGCCTTCGAGGCATTCCTTCTGGAAGTGCTCGCGGATTTTCAGGTCACGATCCCCGAATTCGGAACCATCAAGGCCGAGACGCCGCCGATCGTAATCGTCACTTCGAATCGCACGCGCGAGATTCATGACGCCTTGAAGCGTCGCTGTCTTTATCACTGGATCGATTACCCCGATCTTTCACGCGAGCTTGCGATCGTGAAAGCCAAAGTGCCGAACGCACCCGAGCGGCTTTCGCGCGAGATCGTCGCCTTCGTGCAGCAGCTTCGGAAAGAAGACCTGTTCAAGTCGCCGGGCACCGCCGAAACGCTCGACTGGGCGTCAGCACTGGTCGAACTCGACGCACAGGTATTAGACCCCAACCTGATCGGGGATACGCTCGGCGTCGTGCTGAAGTATCAGGATGATGTCGAGCGCTTTAACGCGAAGAAGATCGATACCGTTCTTTCCGCCTCGCGCGAGGGGCTGAAAGCCGCGGGATGAAGGCCGAGGGCCAACTCTTCCAGCGCCTGATCGCTTTTGCGCGGCTGTTGCGGCGCGCGGGCATCCCGATCGGGCCGGGTGCGGTGATCGACGCGCTGCAAGCGGTCGAGACCGGCGGCATCGGCACGCGTTCCGATTTCTACTGGACGCTGCACGCAGTGCTGATCAAGCGGCACGAGCATCATGCGATTTTCCACGAGGCTTTCCACCGCTTCTGGCGGCGCGACCAGATCGAGCGCGTGCTCGCCGAAATGCTTCCCGTGACGCGTACTGACGGCGTGAAAAGCCGGGTGGCGCAGCGGCGCGTCGAGGAGGCGCTGGGTTTACAAAAACGCGCGGCAAAGCCGCCGAAGCAGCAGGACACGGTATTCGACATGCGCGGCACGATTTCCGACGCTGAAATTCTGCGGCGGAAGGATTTTGCGCAAATGTCGGCGGCGGAACTGGAAGAAGCGAGGCGTTTGATTTCGGCGATCAGGATGCCGGACGACGAAGTGACGACGCGGCGCTTTTCGTCTTCGCTGCGCGGACGGATCGATCTTGCAAGAACTTTGCGCGCAAGCGTGCGTTCCGGCGGCGACCTGATCGAACTTCGTTTCAAGGCGCCGCGCAGGAAGAAGCCGCCGCTGGTCGCGCTCGTCGATATTTCTGGCTCGATGAGCGACTATTCGCGGCCGTTGCTGCAATTCTTCCACATGCTCACGATGAAGCGGCACAACGTCTCGACGTTTCTGTTCGGCACGCGGCTCACAAACGTCACCCGCGCGCTGAAAACCCGCGACGCCGACGATGCGCTCGCGCTTTGCTCTGCCGGGGTTTCCGATTGGGCCGGCGGCACGCGGATCGCGCAGGCGCTGGAAGAGTTCAATAAGCGCTGGTCGCGCCGCGTGCTGGGGCAGGGCGCGACCGTTTTGCTTGTCACCGACGGGCTGGAGCGCGAGGGCGGCGGCGAGTTGAAGCGCGAAATCGACCGGCTGCATCGCTCCTGCCGCAAGCTGATCTGGCTCAATCCATTGTTGCGCTTCGAAGCTTTCGAAGCCAAAGCCGTGGGCATTCGCACGATCCTGCCGCATGTCGACGAATTGCGGCCGGTACACGATCTCTCCAGTCTTGCTTCGCTCTGCGATGCCCTTACGGAAACGCGGACTTCCCGCGCGCACGACCCGAAGCATTGGCTAGGCGCGGCCTGATCGGGCATCATTGGCGTCGGGAGTGACGCCATGAATGCAACCGCAGAATCCGAAGACCTGAGAATTTTCCGCGACAGCGCGCGGCGTTTCTTCGAACGCGAATGCGTGCCGCATGTCGAGCGCTGGGAGCGCGAAGGCATCGTCGATCGCGAAATCTGGAACAAGGCCGGTGCGGCGGGTCTGCTCTGCGCGATGATCCCGGACGAATACGGCGGCGCGGGTGGCAGCTTCGCTCATGAGAAAATTCTGATCGAGGAACAGATACGCGCGGGTGTCGGCGGCTGGGGCAATGCCGTTCATAGCGGCATCGTCGCGCCCTATCTCCTCCACTACGGCTCGGAGGAGCAAAAGAAGAAATGGCTGCCGAAGCTCGCTTCGGGCGAACTCGTCGCTGCGATTGCCATGACCGAGCCGGGAACCGGCTCTGACCTTCAAGCCGTCAAGGCGACCGCGAAACTCGACGGTAATCAGTACGTGATCAACGGCCAGAAGACCTTCATCACCAACGGGCAGCATGCCGGGCTCGTCTGCGTGGTCGCGAAGACCGATCCGAAGGAGGGGGCCAAGGGCGTCTCGCTGATCATGGTCGAGGTCGATGAGGCCGAAGGGTATCGCCGCGGCCGCAATCTGGAGAAGATCGGCCTGCATGCGCAGGATACTTCCGAGTTGTTTTTCGATGACGTGCGCGTGCCGACGGCGAATTTCTTGGGCGACCGCGAGGGGCTCGGCTTCATCCAGTTGATGCAGCAGCTTCCGCAGGAGCGGCTGGTTATCGCGATTCAGGCCGTTGCCGCGATGGAGCGCGCGGTCGAGATCACGGTCGCTTATACGAAAGACCGCAAAGCCTTCGGCAAGCGGCTGCTCGATTTCCAGAACACGCGCTTCAAGCTTGCCGAATGCAAGACGGAAGCGACCGTCGCGCGCAGCTTCGTCGAACATTGCACCGCGTTGCTTCTGGAAAAGAAACTCGATGTGCAGACCGCAGCCATGGCGAAGTGGTGGACGACGCAAAAGCAGTGCGAGATCGTGGACGAGTGCCTGCAACTCTTCGGCGGCTACGGCTATATGAAAGAGTATCCGATTTCACGGATGTGGACGGATTCGCGCGTGCAGAAGATTTACGGCGGAACCAACGAGATCATGAAGGAATTGATCGGGCGCTCGCTTTAAGGCTAGAAGCTGCCTCATGAATCAAGAATCTCCGCATGTCACGCGCTGGTGGTGGGTCCGCCATGCGCCTGTCCCCGATACCGTCAACATCTATGGTCAGAACGACGTCGATTCCGATACCAGCGACCGCAATGTATTCGATGCGCTGGCGCGTGAACTGCCGCGGGGTGCGGCCTGGTTCACGAGCAATCTGAAGCGCACGCACCAGACCGCGGAAGCCATCATCGACGCGATGATCGAGAAGGATATCGCGGCGGAGAACCGCGTGCCGGTCAGCGAATTCGCCGAGCAACATCTGGGCGAGTGGCAGGGACTGAACCGCGCGGAGTTCTTTGCGTCCCGTGCGCATCTTTCGCACCCGTTCTGGTTTGGGCCCGCAGCGGAGAAAGCGCCCGGCGGCGAAAGCTTCGATGATCTCTATGCGCGCGTCGCGCCCGCCATTGACCGGCTGAGCGGCGAGCACTTCGGGCGCGATATCGTTGCGGTGACCCACGGCGGCACGATCAAGGCTGCGATCGGGCATGCGCTGAAGCTATCGACCGACGCGGCGCTCGCCTTCGCGATCGATAATTGTTCGATTACGCGGCTCGATCAGCTGGGCACGGGCGACGATTCGCTCTGGCGTGTCGCTTCGATCAATCATCGCCCCTGGACCGGAATGGAAGCGATCCGCGCGGCTTCGGTCATGGCGTAGCAATCGGCGCGCCCGCGAGCCAATTCTCGCCGCGCCGATAAAGCTTATCGAGCGCAGTGCCTTCCATGCCCGGCATGTCCGGCTTCACATGATAGCCGATGCGGGTCTGGAGATAGGCAAGGTGGCGATAGCCTTCGGGGAAACGTGCGAGCAATTCCTTGTCGAGTTCGAGCCTGGCCGAAGGGTCGACTGGATCGAGCCGGTCTTTCTCGTAGATTGGTTGGCGCAGCACGAGCCCCCAGCGGCCTTCGCGATGCTCGAAGAAATCATAGAACCGCCCGGTGCAGACGACGTCGCAGATCACGCCTTCGACCGGCGCGCGCTGCGAGATCGTCATCTTCGTTTGTGCGACCGCGCGATTGCCTTTGACGTCGATCGAACTGCCGCCGAGGAAGTGCAGGATGCGTACGCCTTTGGCCCATCCGGCGTCGTTCATCGCGATGAATTCTTCGAAGCTGCCCTGAAACCAGGTCGCCATCATGCGTCCGTCGGAATGCCAGACCGTGCGAAAGCGATCCCAAATCCTGGCGTCGCGCCACACCGCCCAGTTCTCGACGAGTTCGCGAATGATACGCCGGTCTGAAACTTCGTCGCGCATTATCTGACCTTCACTTCCATTGCGCCAATTTCATCGATCGACGCGATCAGCGTATCGCCGGGCTGGACTTCGGCAACGCCTTCGGGCGTGCCGGTCATGATCACGTCGCCGGGATAAAGCGCGTAGACGTTTGAGACGCGCGCGATCAAGTCCGGAATCGGAACAAGAAGGTCGCGGGTGTTCGCGCTCTGGCGAATCTTGCCGTTGACCGTGATGCGCAGGTTCAGTTGATCCGGCCGCTGGATTTCGTCTTTCGTGACGAGCCACGGACCGAGCACGGAATAGCTGTCGGCGGATTTACGAAAGCTGCGGTCTTCGGTTCCGCGTACGGTCATGTCGAGGCCGATGGTATAGGCGGCGATGTGGTCAAAAGCATATTCGCGCGGGATGTTCTTGCCGCCGCGGCCGATGATCACCGCAAGCTCGACTTCGTGGTCGTTGCGGCGGCCGGGAAACTTGATCTCGATGCCTTCGCCGGGACCGACCGCGCCGGTCTGCGATTTCAGGAACAAGCCGTGCTTCTCGATCGGCGTTTCGAAGCCATCGTAATTCGCAAGATGCACGCCGTGATTGATCGCGGGATCGGCCGTTTCATCGACATGCAGCTTGTAGTTCAGCGGCGTGCCGATAATGCGTGGCGGGTTTGCGACCGGGGATAGCAGCTTTACTTCGCTCGTGAGCCTGCGCGGCGAGGCTTCGGCGGCGGTGAGGATTGCCTGTTTCAGGCCCTCCAGAGAGGCAATGAGTTGATCGCCATGCGGGAAGGGCCAGCGTAACTGCGGCAGTTGCTCGGCTGTGCGCGTCACGTCCCGCAATGCGTTGCCTTCGACCAGACCGAGACGATTGTCGTCGTAGCGGCACAAACGCATGAACCCATCCTCGCCATGCGTGCAATGCATTGCACGCAAAGTTTTCTTCCGTGTTCCGTGCAGAAATCGCTCTTACGCCGTGTTTGACCATAGGGTTTCGTTGACAGTCCGGTCAACGGATGGTGGGATTTCACAACTACCGCGTGAATGGGAGAACGCCGATGACCGGCCCAATGCAGGGCGCGAGCACGCAAAGCGCCGCGACCGATGCTGTCCGCCAAGCGTATTACGACCGCATTTCGAAGCACGACATGGCGCCGTTATGGGAGGTGCTCAAAGGTCTCGTACCGAAGGAGCCGAACACACCCTGCGTCCCCGCGATCTGGCATTTCGACGATGCGAAGAAACTGGTGATGGAAGCGGGCTCCATCATCACCGCGAAAGAAGCCGAGCGCCGCGTGCTCGTGCTCGAAAATCCCACGATGCGCGGCCGCTCGCGGATCACGCAATCACTTTACGCCGGCTTGCAACTTATTCTTCCGGGCGAGGTCGCACCGGCGCATCGTCACACCGCGTCTGCCATTCGCTTCGTGCTCGATGGCGAGGGCGCTTACACCGCGGTGGAAGGCGAGCGCGCGGTCATGCGGCGCGGCGATTTCATCATCACCGCGAACTGGGCCGCGCACGACCACGGACACGACGGCGATGGGCCGATGATCTGGCTGGACGTACTCGATCTGCCGACCGTGAATTTTTTCGACGCTGCCTTCTCCGAGCATCTCGACCGCGAAGCGCAGTCCAATACGAAACAGGACGGCGATAGCTGGGCGCGCTTTGCGTCCGGCGTGTTGCCCGACGGCGCACAGGTCCGCAAGGATCGCAGCCCGATCGTGAACTATCCCTACGCGAAGATGAAACCGATCCTCGAGCGCATGCGCGATAGCGATGAAATCGACCCGCGCCATGGCGCGCGCATTCGTTACGCCAATCCGCTGACCGGCGGCTGGGCCACGCCGATCATGGGCCCGCATCTGTCGCTGCTGCCGAAAGGTTTCAAGGGCAAGTCCTATCGCTCGACCGACGGGACAATCTTCGCCTGCGTCGAGGGCGAAGGCACGACCACGATCGACGGCAAGGATTTCAACTGGAAGGCAGGCGACGTATTCGTCGTGCCGTCGTGGAAGCCTTATTCGCATGCGGCGAAGGGCGAGGCGGTGCTGTTCGGGATTTCGGATCGTCCGGCGCAGGAAGCGCTCGGTATCTGGCGGGAAGACGCTTGAGCGTTATCCGCGCTCAGGGCGTCGATAGACGTCCTCAAGACGGACGATGTCGTCTTCGCCGAGATAATTACCGGACTGCACTTCGATCAGCTCGACCGGAGTCTTGCCCGGGTTCTCCAGCCGGTGAACCGCGCCGAGCGGCACGTAAACCGACTCGTTCTCTTTCAGCGTCTTCTTTTCGTCGCCGATGGTGACAAGCGCGGTGCCGCGCACGACGACCCAATGCTCCGCGCGATGCTCGTGCTTTTGCAGCGACAAGCGCCCGCCCGGGTTCACGACGATGCGCTTCACCTGATAGCGCTCGCCGCGGTCGAGCGATCGATAATTGCCCCAGGGGCGATGCACTTTTGCATGCGTGTCGGCTTCTTCGCGTTTTTCGGCGCGGAGCTTTTCGACGAGCTTCTTCAGATCTTCCGCGCGTTCTCGGTCTGCGACCAGCACGGCGTCGTCGGTGACGACGACAACAAGGTTCTCTGCGCCGACGAGCGTGGTCAGCTTGCCGTCCGACGAAATGTAATTGTTCTTGGCGTCGATTACGGCAACGGGCCCGCGTGCGGCGTTTCCGGCTTTATCGCGCTTGGAGAGCGACCACGCGGCACTCCAGCCGCCGAAGTCCGACCAGCCATAGTCGGCGGGAATTACGGCTGCGCGCTTGGTCTTTTCCATCACGGCATAGTCGACGGACTTTTTCGTCGTGCGCTTGAACGAAGACTCGTCAAGCAGCAGGAAGCCGAGATCGGTGCCAGCTTTCTCGATGGCATCTTTCGCGGCGGCGACTGTCGCAACATCGTGCTTGCCGTATTCTTCTAGCAACACGTCCGCGCGGAACATGAAGTTTCCGGAATTCCAGAGATACTTTTTCTTGAGATATTTCGCGGCGGTTTTCGCGTCGGGCTTTTCGACAAAGGCTTCGACCGCGCGGGCAGGCGCCGCATTCGCAATTGCCTTGCCGGGGCGGATATAGCCGTAACCCGTCGCCGGGTGATCGGGCTTGATGCCGAAGGTGACGATGCTGCCCTTCTTCGCGGCGGCGCGGGCCTTCTTGCATACGGCGAAGAATTGTTTGGGCTTGCGTACGACATGATCCGCGGCAAGCACCAGAACCAGCGCGTCCGGCTTCGTCTTTGCGACCCATTGCGCGGCGGCGGCGATTGCCGGGCCGGAGTCCCGGCGCGCCGGCTCCAGAATAATGTCGGCGTCCATGCCGATCTCTTCGATCTGCTCGCGCACGAGAAAGCGGTAAGCGTGGTTCGCGACGATGACCGGCTTGCCGAACACCTTCCGGTCGGAAACGCGCAGCAGCGTTTCCTGTAGCGTAGAGCGCTCGCCCAGCAGTTTCAGAAACTGCTTTGGCAGGCTCTCGCGCGAGGCGGGCCAGAGCCGTGTGCCGGCGCCACCGCTCAAGATTACGGGTCGGATCAAATCAGTCATTGCCTTAACCGTTCACAACATTGCGGTCGTCGAATTGCAGACGATAGAACGCATGATAGCGGCCACGTCGCGCGAGCAGTTCCTGGTGCGTGCCGGTTTCGACGATGCTGCCGTCATCGACCACGCAGATCTTGTCGGCGGACATAACCGTTTGCAGCCGGTGCGCGATCAGCAGCGTGGTGCGGGATTTGCGCAGATCGTCGAGCGCGCGCTGCACTTCTTTCTCGGACTCGGCGTCCAGTGCCGCGGTCGGCTCGTCGAGGAGCAGGATTGGTGCGTTCTTCAGGAAGGCGCGGGCGATGGAGATACGGGCGCGCTGGCCGCCGGAAAGCTGCGCGCCGTGCTCGCCAACCTGCGTATCGTATCCGTTCTCGAAACCCATGATAAAATCGTGCGCGTGCGCGGCCTTTGCGGCGGCGATGAATTCCTCATCGGTCGCGCCGGGTTTACCGAGGCGGATATTTTCGCGGATCGTGCCGGAGAACAGGAACAAATCCTGGCTCACATAGGCGATCTGGTCGCGCAGCGAGTGGCGCGAATGAGCGGCAATGTCCTGGCTGTCGATCGAGATCGTGCCGGAAGACGGCTCGTAGAAGCGCTCGATCAGATTCATGACCGTGGACTTGCCGCCGCCCGAGGTGCCGACCAGCGCGGTCGTGCGCTGCGCTTCCGCGGTGAAGGATACGTTTCGTAAAACCGTCTCGCCCGCGCGATATTCGAAACTCACATCCCGGAATTCGATTTCACCGCGCGTTACTTTCAGCGCAGGCATGGCGATAGGCTCTGCTTCCATCGGCGCTGAATCGAGAATGTCGAACAGGAAGCGCGACAAGGTGAGATTTGCCGCGAGATCGAGGTTCAGACGCGCAAGGCGCTTCGCCGGCTCATAGGCGAGCAGAAGCGCCGTGATCGCTGAGAAGAATTCGCCCGGCATCTTGGCGCCGTTCAGAACGCTGAAGCCTGCGTAGATCACGAACAGGCCTACGGCCATGCCGCCGAGCGTTTCCATCAGCGGGCCGGTGCGCGATACAACGCGGGCGCGCGTGTTCAAGCCAGCCTCGAGATCCCGGATGTTTTCGTCCATCCGCGTGCGCATTCTGTCTTCGAGATTGTAAGATTTTACGGCGCGGATGCCCTGCACCGTTTCCTGCAAGGTCTGCAGCACCTTGCCGGTGCCGATGAAGTTCTTTTCACGACCTGACGGGCGCGGCGGATCAGCCTGCGCACGGCGAGCACGACGACCGGCAAGATCACGAGACAGACGAACGCCATCACCGGTTCCTGAATCACCATGACGGCGATCAGGAAGATGAGCGTGAGCATGTCGCGACCGATGCTGGTGATCAGCAAATCGAGCACCATGCGCGCGCCGGCGGCGCCGCTGTTCATCCGGTTCAGGAATTCGGTCGAGTGTTGCCGGGCAAAGAAAGGGATGCCCTGCGCGAGTACGTTGTCGAACAGCCGCTTCTGATAATCGGCAATGATCCGGTTGCCGATCTTGGCGAGCGTCACCGCCTGCACGTAGCCGGCAAATCCCTTGACCAGATAAAGCCCGATCAACGCGCCGCCCAGCAGCCAGACCGCCATGTGATTGCGATCGACGAAAATCTTGTTGATGACGTCTTTCATCAAATAGGCGGTAAGACCGGTCGCGGCGGCGACCAGGAACATCATCAAGAATGCGAAGGCGTATTTCCTGGCGTGCCGGCGGCCATCGGTTCTGACCAGCCGCGGAATGATCGCGCGGGCGTCTTCACCGAGAATTCCCGAAAGCCGGAATTTCAGGCGATCGCCGAAGCCGCCTGCCGGTGCGGTCTCGGGCGTTTCGCTGTCTTGCGCCTTTCTCCCTTCACTTCGCCTGAATGCGTTTCAGTTCGTTGCGGAAGCTGTCCGCAATGTCTTCGCGTGCGAGGCCGAAGGCGACATTCGCCGCGAGAAAACCGAGCTTCGAGCCGCAGTCATAGGTCGTGCCTTCGAAATTGAAGCCGTAGAATTTCTGCGACTTGGAGAGCGCGATCATTGCGTCGGTGAGCTGGATTTCACCGCCCGCACCGCGCTCTTGTTTTTCCAGTACATCGAAGATTTCCGGCTGCAAGATATAGCGGCCGGTCACGATGTTGTTCGACGGCGCGGTGCCTTGCGCGGGCTTTTCGACCATCTGCGTGATCTCGAACGCCGGGCCCTTCTTCGCGCCCATGCCGACGACGCCATATTGATGGGTCTGGTCCGGCGCGACTTCCTCGACTGCGATCAGATTCGATTTCTCGCCGGTTTCCTTGTGCGCGTCGATCATCTGCGCGAGGCAGCTCTTCTTCGCGAGTACGAGCACGTCGGGCAGCACGACCGCGAACGGCTCGTCGCCGACGAGATCGCGCGCGCACCATACGGCGTGGCCGAGGCCGAGCGGCGACTGCTGGCGCGTGAAGCTGGTTTCGCCCGCGCCCGGCTGCGCCGCTTTGAGGATTTCGAGTTCGGCTTTCTTGCCGCGCGCTTCCAGCGTCGCTTCGAGTTCATAGGCGCGGTCGAAATGGTCTTCGATCACGGCCTTGCCGCGGCCCGTCACGAAAATAAGGTGCTCGATGTCGGCTGCCCGCGCTTCGTCCACAACATGTTGAATCACCGGCCGGTCGACCACGGTGAGCATTTCCTTGGGCATGGCCTTGGTCGCCGGCAGAAAACGGGTACCGAGACCGGCAACGGGGAACACGGCCTTACGAATGCGCGGCATTTCGGGGCTAAACCATTGGAATTGACGGGATGCCCAGCCTTTTGCCGTGTCCGGACGGGATTGGCAAATCCCGGCTTTAAGCCGCGCTAAACCGGCGGGCGGCCGATGCTCACGTAGCGGAAGCCTTTGGCGGCCATTTCCGCGGGTACGTAAACATTGCGTAGATCGACGACGACCGGCGCGAGCAGCGCGGCCTTGAGCTGCGCAAGATCGAGCGCGCGATAGACGTCCCATTCCGTGATCAGAACGAGCACGGAAGCGTCCTTCGCGGCTTCGTAGGGGCCGGAGCAGAAGGTGACGCCGGATAGAAGTTTCGCTGCCGCTTCCATGCCTTCGGGGTCGTGCGCCCGAATCTTTGCGCCGGCGGCTTGCAGCGCGGGTACGATTTCGAGCGACGGCGCATCGCGCATGTCGTCGGTGTTCGGCTTGAAGGTGAGTCCGAGTACGGCGACGGTTTTGCCTTTCAGCGAACCGCCTGCCGCCGCGATCACACGCTCAGCCATCGAGGCTTTGCGTGCGTCGTTCACGGCGACGACGGTTTCGACGATCTTCGAAGGCGCGCCGAAATCGTTTGCGGTCTTGATCAGGGCAAGCGAATCTTTCGGGAAGCACGAGCCGCCATAGCCGGGACCGGCGTGAAGAAATTTCGAACCGATGCGGTTATCGAGACCGATGCCGCGTGCGATCTCCTGCACGTTGGCGCCAACTTTTTCAGCAAGGTCCGCCATCTCGTTGATGAAAGTGATCTTGGTCGCGAGAAACGCGTTGGCTGCGTATTTCGTCAGTTCCGCGGTGCGCCGCCCGGTGAACAAGAGAGGCGCCTGATTGAGGTTGAGCGGACGATAGACCGCCGCCATGACTTCGCGCGCCGCTTCGTCGTCGGTGCCGATGATGATGCGATCGGGGCGCTTGAAGTCCTCGATCGCGGCGCCCTCGCGCAGAAATTCTGGATTAGAGACGACCGAAATTTTTGCTTTTGGTTTTACTTCCGCGACAACCTTTTCGATTTCATCGCCGGTGCCAACCGGCACAGTCGACTTCGTGACGACGACGATCGGCTTGGCCGCGGTTTCCGCGATTTCGCGCGCGGCAGCGAGTACGTAGGAAATATCCGCGTGACCATCGCCGCGGCGCGACGGCGTGCCGACCGCGATGAAAACGACTTCGGCTTTGTTCAAGCCCTCGGCGATTTTGGTCGTGAAAGTGAGACGTCCGGCTTTCACATTGCGCGCGACGATCTCATCCAGGCCGGGCTCGAAAATCGGAATCTTGCCGTCGCGCAACGCCGCGACCTTGGCGGCATCGGTATCCACGCAGCAGACGTTATGTCCGAAATCGGCAAAGCAGGCGCCCGAAACGAGGCCCACGTAACCCGCGCCGATCATCGTGATGTGCATTTACGGCAATTCTCCGCTGGCCCGAGGCTTGTGCCATGGCAGGCGCGCGCGCGGCAAGCCAGACGGAGGTTTTGGTTAAGCTGCTGCGGACTTTGCCGGGAGCTTCCGCTCCCAGGCGAGCGCGTGGCGCACGATGGTTTCGAGATTGTCGAATTTCGGCTGCCAGCCCAGCGTCTGCCGGATCTTGCCTGCGCTCGCGACGATCGCGGCGGGATCGCCCGCACGGGCAGGCGCCATCTCTACCGGAAAGTCGACGCCGGAAACGCGCTTCACGGTTTCAATTACCTCCAGCACCGAATAGCCTGCGCCATAGCCGCAATTCATTACAGCGTTGCCGCCACCGTTCTTCAGATACCGCAACGCATCCATGTGCGCGCCTACAAGATCGCTGACATGAATGTAGTCGCGGATGCAGGTGCCATCGTTCGTCGGGTAATCGGTTCCGAAAACCTGCATGCCTTTGCGCTTGCCGGTCGCGGCTTCGCAAGCAACTTTGATGAGGTGGGTCGCGCGCGGCGTGGACTGGCCGGAGCGGCCTTTCGGATCGGCGCCTGCGACGTTGAAATAACGAAGTGCGACATACTTCAGGCCGTAAGCCTGTGCGCTGTCGCGCAGCATCCACTCGGACATCAGCTTCGACGCGCCATAGGGCGAGACCGGAACGGCAGGCGTCGCTTCGCTCACCGGTTCCTGGCTGACATCGCCATAGACGGCGGCGGTGGAAGAGAACACGAAATGCGGAACATGCGCGGCAGCGACCGAGGCCAGCAGCGCGCGGGTTTTCACGGTGTTCGCGAGATAATAATCGAGCGGGTCGGCGACCGAATCCGGCACGACGATCTTGGCCGCAAAATGCACGACCGCGCGGATACGATGCTCGGCGATCAGGCGCATCACGATGAGCGGGTCGGAAACGTCGCCCTGCACGAAGCGGGCACGAGGATCGACATTCGCGCGCACGCCGGTCGAGAGATCGTCGAGCACGACGACTTCCTCGCCCGCATCGCAGAGCGCGAGTACCATATGGCTGCCGATATAACCGGCGCCGCCCGTGACCAGAATCGCCATGCCCGTCCGCTTTGTCCCGTTTCTGCGGCAGACGGATAACAGGTGGCGGTTGCGGCCTTCCTAAGCGATAGGGTTGATTTTCCGCGAATTCAGCAAGGTTTACGAATGGTTCACCATAAGACTTGCGCGGCGCCCTTAGTTTTTTCAAAGAAGTGTCATGAATAAAGAATTCGACCAGCGGCCGATCCTGATCGTGCCTTATATGTGGATCGGCGACTTCGTCCGCTGCCACTCGGTCGTGCGCGTGTTGAACGAGCGCTTTCCGAACCGGCCGGTCGATATGCTTGCCTCGAAACTGACGGCGCCGCTCACGCAGTTCATGCCGGGCGTGCGCAAGGCGATCACGTTCGACATTCCGCGCAAGAAGGCGGCGTTCTCCGAAAACTTCGCGCTTGCGAAACTCCTGGGTCAGGAAGGCTACCGCTCCGCACTGATCATGCCGCGCAAATGGAAGGCGGCATTCGCGCCTTGGCTCGCGGGCATCCCGGAACGCACGGGCGTATTCGGCGAAGGGCGCCTGTTCCTTCTCAATGACATTCGCTGGGACGAGAAGATTCACAAGCGCATGATCGATCAATCCTGCGCGCTGGCACTGCCAAAGAACGCGATGCTTGCCAGGCAAGTGGCCATTGCCACAGCTTTCCGTCTCCGATGCGCAGGCCGGCGAGTGGCGCGGCAGAATGAATGTCGCAAAAGGCACGCGCGCGGTCGCGCTTGCGCCCGGTTCGGTCGGCGAAGCGAAGCGCTGGCCGGTCGCCTATTACGCAGAGACCGCAAAGCAACTTGCCCAAAGCGGTGTTGAAGTCTGGATCATCGGTGGCCCGGACGAGAAGCCGTTCGCAAAAGAAATTATCGAACATGCCGGGCAGGGCGTGCGCGATTTCACGGGCGGCAAGCTAAGCGACGGCGTGATCGCCCTTTCGCTCGCTGGTGCGGCCGTTGCGAATGATTCCGGGCTGCTTCATGTGTCCGCCGCGCTTGGCGTTCCGGCGATCGGCATGTTCGGTCCGACCGATCCGGCGAAATGGGCGCCGATCAATCCGGTCGCCGAACTCATCACGCACGAGCCGCTCTTGGATTGCCAATACTGCATGCAATACGTCTGTCCGCTACAGCATCACAACTGCATGCGGGAAGTTTTACCGGCGCGTGTGGTGGAGTCGGTGAAGCGGGCGCTTGCGATGCCAAACTTCGCGCGGGTTTGATTTAGTCCTCAGGATGAGGCTTATCGCGGGAGCGCGTCTATCGCCGCGATCACTTCGGCGGCGGACGGCGATTCACCGGCGGTACCGAGCGTGGTCATCGCGCCGCTGCTGACAGGACCCGAGAGACCCGGCTTCGTTGCAATAAAGATCGCGACCAGCGGCACTTCCAGTGCGGCAGCGAGATGCAGGAGACCGGTGTCGACGCCGACGACGAGTGTCGCGCCTGCGATCAGTCCCGCGACTTCGCCAAGCGGTGCCTTGTCCGGCACGCGAGCGTTCTTCAGCGCGTTCTTGATGCGGTGGCTGCGCGCATGTTCGCGGTCGTTGCCCCACGGCAGCACCGGCGTGATGCCTTTGGCTTCCAACGCCTTGCCGACTTCGATCCAGCGCTCTTCAGGCCACTCTTTTCTTTCCTGCGCCGTCGCGTGGAAAAGGAGAGCGTAGGGCGCGTCCGAGACCGGCGCGATGCGCTTGCGGTCGATGCCATAGTCGGTATTGCCTTCAACCTTGTAGCCGAGCGCCGCCGCTGTCAGCGCCCGGTTGCGGTCGACGGCGTGCAACTCGCGGCTGACGGCGTGCTTCACATGATAGAAGCGGGACGCGAACGGTTCGCGGATCGATTTTGCGTCGTAGCCGTGGCGCTCGCCGCGCGCCCACTTCGCGAGCATTACGGTCTTCAGGAGGCCCTGGGTATCGATGATCTTGTCGAAACGCTTGAGACGCAGCTTCGCGCGCAGCCGGCCGACTTCATTCCATGTTTTAGTGAAGTCCGAGAATTTCAGGATTGCCTTGCGCCAACGGCGAATCGCGACCGGGATCACGTCATCGACGCCCGGATGCAGTTTCGCGAGCGGCACATAGGCTTCTTCGACCCTCCAGGAAATCTTCGCGCTCGGGAAATTCTTGCGCGCGTCAGTGACGGCGGGCATGTGATGGATCACGTCACCGAGCGAAGAGGTTTTGACGAAAAGAATTTCAGGCATCAGATTTTCTTCATGTCCCAGACGCGCTCATAGACTTTATATATACCTTCGGCTTCGCGCTGGATTGCGAACTTCTCCAACACACGCGCACGGCCGGCTTTGCCGAATGCTTGCGCGCGCTTGGGGTCTTTCATCAGGTTTTCGGTTCGTGCCGTCAACGTATCGACATCCTCGATCTCGACCAGATGGCCGGTGACGTCTTCCTCAACGAGATGCCGCGCGGCGCCCGCTTTCGTTGCGACAACGGCGAGTTCGCTTGCCATGGCTTCCAGCGTGGTCAGTCCGAAGCCTTCGTTACGTTGCGGGCCGACGAAGACCGTCAGCTTTCTAAACCAGCCCGGCACGTCGTTCTCCGGCAATTCGCCCAGAAACACGACGCGATTTGCCAGCCCTGCGTCCTCGACCTTCTTCTTCAGCGCGGCTTCCCACTCTTTCTCTTGCGGGGTGGCAAGGCCGATCACGACGGCGGTGAAATCCGGATAGCGCGGCAGGAGCCGGCACATCGATTCAATAAAGAGATCGGTGCCCTTCTGGGCGCGGATACGGCCGAAGACGCCGATGCCGTATTTTCCCGGTAAGCCGGTCGCGGCCCAATCGGCATCGCGATTTTCCGCCGGGCGATAGCGCTCCGCATCGACGCCGTGAAACACGACAGTAGAAGGGAAGGTCAGATAGCTCGCGGCATCCGGCGAGGGGCAGATGATCGCGTCCACCTTGCTCATCAGCCAGCGGGAGAAGCGCTTGTGTTTGCGCTGCGCGGCCGAGGTGAAGACCATGCCGAGCTTAAGCCCGAGCAATTTTTTCAACAGCAACCCGACGATTATCTCGTCGTTACGGCGTGCGTGCCAGATGCGGAAGGGTTTGGTCGGCGGCACAGAGCGGCCGAGGCTGCGCACATCCTTTACCGAAATCGTGGGAACGCCCGGCGCGGTCCAGCGCAGGCCCACGAGCGCCGTTTTCGCGAGCTTCGCCATCTGCGGAGCCACCGCCAGAATCGTCGTCGTCACCCCCGAATAGCGCTTGTGCAGGCAGGGATGCAGGACTTCGAGGGCCTTCAGATCGTCGGTGGAAAGCATGCCGGGATTTGCTATGACTGCGGAAAGACGGGACGGATTGCCCTGATTT
This sequence comes from Hyphomicrobiales bacterium, assembly GCA_016713235.1. Classification (GTDB taxonomy): domain Bacteria; phylum Pseudomonadota; class Alphaproteobacteria; order Rhizobiales; family Xanthobacteraceae. The sequence goes on from JADJPN010000002.1 coordinate 297,546, forward strand.
CGCACGAAGCGCAAGGATTGGCGCAAAGGATTGCCGACAATGACCACCCGCACGCTCGACTCGCTGAAAATCAAGCTGTTCACCGATGGCGCCGAAAAAGCGCAGATCGTGGAGATGGCGAAGCAGAAGCATATTGCTGGCTTCACCACCAATCCGTCGCTGCTGAAGAAGGCGGGGGTAACCGACTACGAAGCCTATGCGCGCGATCTGGTCGCCGCGGTTCCCGACCGGCATATTTCGTTTGAGGTCCTCTCCGACGATATCCCGGAGATGGTTGCGCAGGCGCGGCTGATCACCACCTGGGGCAAGAACGTCTATGTAAAGCTGCCGGTCATCAACACGCGCGGCGAGACGCTTTATGACGCGATCCGCGATCTCTCGAAGGATGGCGTGAAGATCAACGTTACCGTGCTTTGCACCGAAGAACAGGTCGAACGCGCGACCGAAGCGCTCGCGGGGAATGCGCCGGGTTGCACGTCGGTGTTCGCCGGCCGGCTCGCCGATCTCGGTATCGATTATCAGCCCGCGGTTTCGCTCGCCGTGAAACTCGCCAATGCGGCGAAGAACGTCGAAGTGATCTGGGCTTCGACCCGCGAAGTGTGGAACGTGATCGAGGCCAACGACATGGGCGCGCACATCATCACCGCGCCCGCCGACATTTTGAAGAAGCTGAAGGCGCTCGGCACCAAGACCGCCGCCGATCTGTCGTTCGATGGCGTGAAAGCGTTCCGTGACGACACACTCGCCGCGGGGCTCGATCTTCCCGGTGCAAAACTTCGCCAGACTGCCGCCGAATAGGGTGCTGTAACCCTAGGACACGAATTGTGAGCCCTCAGGGGTTCCCGCCCCCGGCTGAGGGGCGTATCCCGGCTGCAACACGGTCAGGGGCTTTCGAGGGGTAGTGGTGGCTTCCAGCAAAAGCAGCGCAGTCGAGCGCAATCTTCGCATCGGTGTCATCGGCGCCGGTATCATGGGTCGCAATCATGCGCGGGTGCTCGCCGAGTTACCGGCGGTAGAACTCGTCGGTATCGCCGATCCCGATGCGGGCCGCGCCTCGCAGGCGGCGGCACTGGCGGAAGGCGTCGAAGTTTTTGCCGATCATAAAGACCTGGTTGCCCACAAAGTGGACGCTGTTGTCGTCGCGGCACCGACACACCTTCATCATCAGATTTCGCTCGATCTCATCGAGGCCGGCGTTTCGCTACTTGTCGAAAAGCCGATCGCGACCACGGTCGAGCAGGGGCGCGAGATCGTCACCGCCGCCGCACGCAATGGCGTCACGCTGGTGGTCGGCCATGTCGAGCGTTTCAATCCCGCCGTGCAGGCAGTGAAGCAGGCGCTCGCGGGCGAGGAAATTCTTTCGATCGGCATTACCCGCGTCGGCCCGTTCCCGCCGCGCATGTCGGATGTCGGCGTCGTTATTGATTTGGCCGTTCACGACATCGACCTGATCCGCTGGTTCACGGAGTCCGAAATCGCGGAAGTGCAGCCGCAGATTTCCTCGGTCATCGCCGAGCGCGAAGACATCGCGCTCCTGCAATTCCGCACCGCGAACGGCGTGCTCGCGCACATCAACACGAACTGGCTGACGCCGTTCAAGGCGCGCACCGTGCAGGTCGCTACGCGCGACAAGTATGTCATGGCGGATTTGCTCACCCGCACCGTCACAGAATGTTTCGGCTTCCAGAAGGACGGCTCTTACGGCATGCGCCATCTTTCGGTCGGTCACACCGAACCGTTGCGCGCCGAACTAATGGCGTTCGGCGACGCCGTGCGCGGCGTGAAGCAGCCGGCCGTTACCGGTGAAGAGGGTGTCGCGTCTCTTGAAATCGCAATCCGTTGTCTTGCCGATCCGCATCCGGCGTTTCGCCGCGGACCGCGCAAAGTTGCCGGCTAACCCTCCCAGGAATGAATTCGTGAACCAGCACATGCGCGCCGACCAGGCTCCTATTCCGTTCATCGACATCGCCGCGCAGCGCCGGCGTCTCGGCAAAAGCATCGACGATGCGGTCGCAAAGGTTCTCACGCATTGCCAGTTCATCATGGGTCCGGAAGTCCGTCAGCTGGAAGCCGATCTTTCGGCCTTCTGCGGCGCGCGGCACGCAGTCTCGGGCTCGAACGGCACCGACGCATTGATCATGGCGATGATGGCGATCGGGACAGGCCCAGGGGACGCGGTATTCTGCCCGTCTTTCACGTTCTGCGCGACCGCCGAGTCGGTCGTTTGTGTCGGCGCTTCGCCGGTCTTCGTCGATGTTGAAGAGAAGACCTTCAACATGGATCTTGCGAGCCTCGAGCGCGCAATTACCGACGCCAAGCGCGCCGGCTTGAAGCTGAAAGCGATCATCCCGGTCGATCTGTTCGGCCAGCCTGCCGATCTCGACGCGATTGCCGCGATCGCGAAGCGCGAAGGCATGCTCGTCATTTCCGATGCGGCGCAGTCGTTCGGTGCGACCTATAAAGGCAAGCGCGTCGGCACACAGGCTCTGCTCACCACCACCAGCTTTTTCCCGGCCAAGCCTCTGGGCTGTTACGGCGACGGCGGAGCGGTCTTCACCGACGACGACAAGATCGCCGAGGTGCTGCGCTCGATCCGGGTGCACGGGCAGGGTGCGGACAAATACGACAACGTCCGCATCGGCATGACCGGCCGCCTCGACACCATTCAGGCGGCGGTCTTGATCGAGAAGCTGAAAATCTTCCAGGACGAGATCGAGGCCCGCAACCGCGTGGCCCAGCGCTATGCAGCGGCCCTGAAGGACGTTGCCATCGTACCGGAAGTTGCGTCAGGCTATGGTTCGGTATGGGCGCAATACACGATCCGAGTCGAAAAGCGCGATGCGCTCGCCGCCGTCCTCTCGACGCGCGGCGTGCCGACCGCGATCTATTATCCGAAGCCCCTGCACCGGCAGGAGCCCTACAAGCGCTATCTGGTGGCCGGGAACGGCCTGCCGGTTACCGAAAAGCTGGCGGCGGAAGTTATCTCGCTCCCCATGCATCCTTATCTCGACGAGCCGACGCAGGAGCGCGTGATCGCGGCGGTGCGCGAGGCGCTCGCGTAATAAGCCCGGGGCGCGCGGCATGATCCGGCGCTTTTTCACCGTCGGCGGCTTTACGCTTCTATCGCGCATCACCGGCTTCATCCGTGACGTGGTGATGGCTGCCGTGCTCGGCGCCGGGCCGATCGCCGACGCGTTTCTCGTTGCATTCCGTTTGCCCAATCATTTCCGCGCGATCTTCGCGGAGGGCGCTTTCGCAGCGGCCTTCGTTCCCGCTTACGCGCGCACACTGGAGCAAGACGGCAAGGTAGCGGCGCGTTCGTTCGCGGATCGGCTCGCGCTCGCGATGATCGTGCTGCAAGTCGTGCTGCTCGTCGTTGCACTCGTCTACACGCCGGAGGTGGTGAAGCTGCTTGCGCCGGGGCTGGATGCTTCGCGGTTCGAGCTTGCGGTCGCGCTGACGCGGATCACATTTCCTTATCTCGCGCTGATTTCCATCGAGAGTCTGATCGCCGGCACGCTGAATGCGAACAATCGCTTTGCCAGCGCTGCCGGTGCGCCGGTGCTGCTCAACCTCGCGATGATCGGCACGCTGACTTACGCGGCACTTTTCCCGACCGCCGGTCATGCCGCGGCGTGGGGCGTCTTGATCGCGGGCGTTCTGCAACTCGCGCTGGTCGCTGGCGACGCGGAGAAGCATGGCTTTGGTCTTCGGCTGAAAATGCCGAAGCTGGACGAGCCGACGAAGAAGTTTCTGAAAGCGCTCGGTCCCGCAATTATTGGCGCGGGTGGCGTCCAGCTTGCACTCTTCGCCGACACCATCATCGCGACCTTCCTGCCGAGGGGGCGCTCTCCGCACTCTATTATGCGGACCGCATTCATCAGCTACCGATTGGCGTCGTCGGCATCGCGGTCGGTACCGTGCTCTTGCCGGAGATGGCGCGGCGGTTAGCTGCGGGGGACGAGAAGGGCGCTGCCAGCTCGCAGGGTAAAGCCATCGAGTTCGCACTGCTGCTCGCGGTGCCTTGCGCGGCGGCTTCGCTCATTATTCCCGAACTCATCATGCGCGCGTTGTTCGCGCGCGGCGCATTCACGGTGGCCGATGCGGCGGCGGCAGGGCGGACGCTTGCCGCTTACGCGACCGGGCTCATCCCGTTTGTGCTGATGCGCAGTTTCGTGGCGCCATTTCATGCGCGCGGAGACACCACGACGCCGGTGATTGCGGCGCTCTCGGGAGTTGCGCTCAACATCGCGTTGAAGTTCGCGCTGATGGGGCCGCTCGCGCAGGTCGGTCTTGCGCTAGGCACCGCCGCGGGTGCGTGGCTCAACCTTCTGCTCTTGGTCTGGTTTGCAAAGCGGCGCGGATTTGCGCATCCGGGAGAAAACACCTTTGGAAATTCCGTGCGACTCATCGCCGCCGGATTTGTTCTCGCCGCCGTCTTGTACTTCGCGGCATGGATTCTATCGCCATACTTCGCGAGGATGACGACGCTCCGCGAGGAAGCGCGGCTTCTGGCGCTCATAGCCGTGGGCGGCGCTGTTTATCTTGCGCTGGTCTGGGGTCTGCTCGGCAGGAGATGGTTGCGTGGCCTCCTGCGCGGCGTGGAGCCTGCCGGAAAGGCCTGAGCGGGACCCGTCCAATCGCGCATGTGACTAACCGGTCCCAGCCGTGTAAAGAATTCTCTGACCCGTCATTGCCAGAGATAATCCATGTATCGCCCCTCCGCGGCTCCTGTTGCCGCAATTTCTTTGGCTCTCTTGCTCGCCGCCTGCGGCCAGAGTGCGCCGCCCCCACCGCCGACCCCTGTCGTAACTATTGCCGCTCCGGCCCAGCAGAAGATCGTGGACCGCGATGAATATGTCGGCCGATTCGTGGCCGTCGATGCGGTGGAAATCCGCGGGCGCGTTTCGGGCTATCTGGAAAAGATTCACTTTACCGACGGTCAACTCGTCAAAGCGGGGGATCTTCTGTTCACGCTCGACCAGCGTCCCTTCCAGGCGGCGGTGGCGCAGGCGCGGGCGGATCTTGCGCGCGCAAAGTCGCAGACCGATTTGACTGCCGCCGATCTCTCCCGCGCCGAGACGCGCTGGCAGCAGAAGACGATCGCGGAGGCGCTCTACGACCAGCGCGTGCAGGCAAAGCGCGCGGCGGATGCCGCCTTGCAGGCGGCCGAAGCGGCACTGAAGACCGCGGAGCTCAATCTCGAATTCTCCGAACTGCGCGCGCCGGTTTCCGGCCGCATCGGCGACCGCCGCGTTTCTCCGGGCAACCTCGTCACCGGCACGACGAGCTTGCTGGCGACGGTAGTCTCCATCGACCCGATCCGCTTCGAGTTCTCTTTCGATGAAGCGTCCTATCTGCGCTACCAGCGCATTGCGACACAGTCGGGACGAGCGGACGAGCGCGGCACGAAGTTGCCGGTCGCGTTACGGCTGCTCGACGAAAAAGGCTTCGAACACAATGGAACTGTCGACTTTGTCGATAACGTAATCGACACCAGCTCGGGCACGATCCGCGGCCGTGCGGTCTTCCAGAACAAGAATGCGCTGTTCACGCCGGGCATGTTCGGCAGGATTCGCGTGCCCGGTTCGCCGGAGTACGAAGCTTTGCTGGTGCCGGATTCCGCGATCGGTACCGAGCAGATCCGCAAATTCGTTTACGTCGTAGATGCCGAGAATGCCGTGCGGCAGAAATATATCGAGCTGGGTTCATTGCAGGGGGCCTTGCGTGTCGTGCGCAGCGGCCTTGAGCCGGGCGACCGTGTTGTCGTGAATGGCTTAATGCGCGCCCGCGCCGGCGCGAAAGTCACGCCGATGACGGAAGAAGAACAGAAAGCCGCCGCGCAACAGCAGCAAAAACAAAAACAGAAGTAATCGGGGCGCAGGTTCGTGGGTATTTCGCACTTCTTTATCAACCGGCCGATCTTCGCATCCGTCGTTTCGATCATCATCGTGATCCTCGGCGCGGTGAGCTTCCTGCGTCTGCCGGTCGCGCAATATCCCGAAATCGTGCCGCCAGTGATCAATGTCTCCGGGCAATATCCCGGCGCGAACGCGGAAACGGTCGCGACCACCGTGGTCGCTCCCATTGAAGAACAGATCAACGGTGTCGAAGGCATGCTCTACATGTCTTCCAACTCGACCGCTGACGGCCGCTTCACGATTCAGGTTACGTTCGACATCGGCACCAATCTCGATCAGGCGCAGGTGCAGGTGCAGAACCGCGTGGCGATTTCGAACCCGCGGCTGCCGCAGGAAGTTCGCAACATCGGCGTCACGGTGACGAAGTCGTCGCCCGACCTGATGCTGATCGTGCATCTCTATTCGCCGGATAAATCGCGCGACGCGCTGTTCGTTTCGAATTACGCAAACCTTGAGATCAAGGACGTGCTCACGCGTGTCGACGGCGTCGGCTCGATCACCGTGTTCGGCGGCCGCGACTATGCGATGCGGGTGTGGCTCGATCCGGGCCGCATGCAGACGCTGGGTCTGACTGCCAATGATGTTGTCGCCGCCATGCAGCGGCAGAACGTGCAGGTCGCAGGCGGCGTGCTCAATGCGCCGCCGGTCGAAACAGGGCGCGAATTCCAGATCGCGGTGACGACGCAAGGGCGCCTCGCGAACCCGGAAGAATTTGCAAACATCGTTGTGAAGACGACCGCGACCGCCAACGTCCTGCTCAAGGACGTCGCGCGCATTGAGTTAGCCGCGCAGGATTACGGCTCGAATTCGTATCTCAACGAAAACGAAGCGGTAGCGCTTGCGGTATTCCAGCGTCCGGGCTCGAACGCGCTTTCGACCGCGACCGCCATCCGCGATGCGATGAAGCAACTCGCCGAGCGGTTTCCGCCCGGCGTCAAGTACGACATCATCTACGATCCGACGCAGTTCATCTCGGAGTCGGTGAATGCCGTGGTCGAGACGATGCTGGAAGCGGTCGTGCTCGTGATCCTCGTCGTCGTGGTGTTCCTGCAAACCTGGCGCGCGGCGGTGATCCCGATTCTGGCGATCCCGATTTCGCTGGTCGGCACCTTCTTCCTGATGACGGTGTTCGGCTTCACCATCAACAACCTGACGCTGTTCGGGCTGGTGCTCGCGATCGGCATCGTGGTCGATGACGCGATCGTGGTGGTCGAGAATGTCGAACGCAATATTGCTGCCGGCATCGCACCGAAAGAGGCGGCCCATAAATCAATGGATGAAGTCGGCGGGGCGCTGGTTGCTATCGCGCTCGTGCTTGCCGCGGTGTTCGTGCCGGCGGCCTTCGTCACCGGCATTTCCGGTCAGTTCTACCGGCAGTTCGCGCTGACCATCATTTCCGCGACAGCGATCTCGCTGCTTGTCTCGCTGACGCTTTCTCCGGCGATGTGCGCGCTGCTCTTGCGGCCGCACAGTCACGAGGAGCCGAAAGGCCTTGCGGTATACTTCAATAAATTCTTCGGCTGGTTCAACTTCGGCTTCGACTGGATTGCCGCGCGCTACAACCGGTTCGCCGCGCGCGCAGTGCGGATCGTCGGCATCATGCTGGTTATCTATGGAGCGACCGTTGCTTTCGGCTTGTTCCAGTTTACGCGCACGCCGCAGGGCTTCGTGCCGCAGCAGGACCGCGGCTATCTGATCATCGCCGTGCAATTGCCGCCGGGCGCCGCGCTCAACCGTACCGATGAAGTCATGCGGCGTGCGACCCAGCTTTCGCGCGAAGTTCCCGGTGTGCAGCATGCGATTAATATCGTCGGCTTCTCCGGTGCGACCTTCTCGGTCGCGCCGAACGCAGGCGCGATCTTCGTGGTGCTTACGCCGTTCGCGGAACGCACCGGTAATGCGGCTCTGACCGCCACCGGCATTCAGCAGGCGTTGTTTGCGAAGCTCGCGCCGATTCAGGAGGCGCTGACCATCGTCGTGCAGCCGCCGCCGGTGCAGGGCATCGGCAATGCCGGCGGCTTCCGAATGATGATTCAGGACCGCTCGGGGCAGGGGCCGGCTGCATTGCAGGGTGTCGTCTATCAAATGATGGGGCGCGCGGCGCAGACGCAAGGCGTCGCCCAAGTGTTCTCGCTGTTCGAGACGCAGACGCCACAGCTCTATCTCGATATCGACCGGCAGAAGGCGCAGTTGCTCGGCGTCAACATCACCGACGTGTTCTCGTCGTTGCAAACCTATATCGGCTCGTCTTATGTCAACGACTTCAACCTGTTCGGGCGCACCTACCGCGTGGTCGCGCAGTCGGAGGCGGGCGACCGGCTCGATCCTGCGGACGTTCTGAAAATCCGGGTGCGCAACGCATCCGGCGCGACCGTGCCGCTCGGTTCGTTTACGACCGTGCGCGACCAGTCCGGGCCTTACCGAATCCCGCGCTACAATCTCTATCCCGCGGCCGAGCTCGATGGCGCGGCTGCACCCGGCTACAGCCAGGGACAGGCAATCCAGATCATGCAGAAGCTCGCGCAGGAAGTGCTGCCGCAGGGCTATTCGTTTGAATGGACGACGCTCGCGTTCCAGCAGTTGCGCGCGGGCAATACCGCGGTCTTCGTGTTTATTCTCGCGACCGTATTCGTGTTCCTCGTGCTCTCGGCGCAGTTCGAGAGTTTGCGGTTGCCGCTCGCGGTCATCATGATCGTGCCGATGTGCCTGATCGCGGCAATCGTCGGCGTTCTGATCTGGCGGCAGGACAACAACATCCTCACGCAGGTCGGCTTCATCGTGTTGATCGCGATGGCGTCGAAGAACGCGATTCTGATCGTTGAATTCGCAAAGCAGATCGAGGATCGCGGTGAAGACGCAATGCATGCGGCGGTCGAGTCGGCGCGATTGCGGCTTCGCCCGATCATCATGACCTCGCTCGCTTTCATTCTCGGCGTGTTGCCGATGATGCTCGCGACCGGCGCGGGCGCCGAGCTGCGTCAGGCGCTCGGCACGCCGGTCGTGTTCGGCATGCTCGGCGTCACGATTTTCGGCCTGATCTTCACGCCGGTATTCTATGTGGTGTCGCGCCGGATCGGCTGGCGCAAGGCGCCGCCGCCAGCTACGTCCTCGCGGCCGGTGCGCGCCAAGTCCTGAAGGAGCCAACTGCATGCGTCCGCTGAAATTCGGGGCCGGGCAACCGCACACGCGTCTCGAAGATCCGCCGCTCGTTATGGGGCAGGGCAAGTTCGTCGCCGATTGCATGCCGGAAGAAAGCCTGCGCGCGGCCGTGCTCCGCTCGCCCCATGCGCATGCCAAGTTCAAGATCGTGAGTCTGGACGCCGCGAAAGCGATCCCCGGCGTGAAGCTCATTCTCACATGATGTAAAGCATTTTGCCAATCTTGCCTGCCGCGCCGCCGCCTTCATCAAGCCGGTCGACGAGAAGTCCTGTTTTGTCCCGCCGTACGAAGTGCTCTGCACCGACGAAGTGCGGCATGTCGGCGACGCGATTGCGTTTGTCGTCGCGGACACGGTTTCGGCCGCACGTAACGCACTGGAAGCGATCGAAGTCGAATGGGAACCGTTGCCCGCGGTTTCCCACACCGGCGATGCTGCGAAGCCCGGCGCTGCGCTGGTGTGGCCGGGCCGGGAGAAGAACAACGCTTACATCGCCGATGTCGGCGACGTGGAAGCGGCGCGGAAAGCGTTCGAAGCCGCCGCGAAGAGCGTGAAAATCGAGATCGTCAACCAGCGGCTGGTGACGAACTTCATGGAGACGCGCGGCGTGGTCGTGTCTTATGGCGCGGATGATCGTTACACGATGACCGTGTCGAGCCAGGGCGCGAATATGATCCACAATAGCGTCTGTGGGATCATGAAGCTCGACCCGAAGCGGCTGCGCGTGCTCACGCACGACGTCGGCGGCGGTTTCGGTACCAAGGCGCCGGCCTATCGCGAATATGCGCTGGCCGCGCTCGCCGCCGAGAAGCTCAAAGCCACGGTCGCGTGGATCGCCGACCGCAGCGAACACTTCACCGGCGACAACCAAGGCCGTGATCACATCACTGTCGCCGAAATGGCGATCGACGAGGACGGTAAGTTCCTCGCGATGCGGCTCGACTGTGCCGCGAACATGGGTGCGTATTACTCGGAAGTCGCGCCTTACATCCCTTATCTCGGCGCGACCATGATGACGGGCGTCTATGACATTCCAGTCATCTATGGCCGTGTGCGCGCGGTCTGGACGCATACCGTGCCGGTCGATGCCTATCGCGGCGCGGGCCGCCCGGAAGCCGCGTATCTGATCGAGCGGCTGGTCGATGCCGTTTCGCTTGCGACCGGTATCCCGCCGGAGGAAATCCGCCGGCGAAACTTCATCCGCAAAGATGCGATGCCCTTCAAGACTTCTACAGGCCGTGTCTACGACAGTGGCGACTTCAACCAGCATCTGACGCGCGCGTTAGAAGCATCCGAATACAAGAGTTTTGCTTCGCGTTACGCCGACTCGCGGAAACGCAATAAGCTGCGCGGGATCGGCATGGCGAGTTATATCGAAGCCTGCGGCCAGACCTCGCCGGAAACCTCAACGGTGCGGATCGAGAAGGATGGCACCGCTACCGTATTCGTCGGCACGCAGGCCAACGGCCAGGGTCACGCGACGACCTTCCGGCAACTCGTGCATGACCAGCTTGGTCTGCCGCTCGAGCAGATCAACGTGATCACCGGCGACACGGATCTGATTCCGATGGGCGGCGGCACAGTCGGTTCGCGCTCGATGCCGACCGGCGGCTCGGCGGTGCAAAAGGCATCCATCAAGCTTGCCGGCAACCTGAAGGCGCTCGCCGCGCAACATCTGGACGCAAAGCCGGACGACGTCGAAATCGCCGATGGCTTGGCCCGCGTGCGTGGCACCAACCGCGCGCTTTCCTTCGCGGAGCTTGCGGCGAAGCCCGGCGTTTCCGCCGACCAGCTTACTGGTGTCGAGAAGAATTTTATTCCGCCCGCGCCGACCTATCCGAATGGCACGCATGTCTGCGAGGTCGAGATCGATCCGGAGACCGGACATATCGAATTTGCGAACTATGTCGTGGTCGATGATTTTGGCGTCACGTTGAATCCGCTGCTGCTCGAAGGGCAGGTGCATGGCGGCATCGGGCAGGGGATCGGCCAAGCGATCATGGAAGACACGGTCTATGACGAGAGTGGGCAATTACTTTCGGCGTCGCTCATGGATTATGCGCTGCCGCGCGCGATCGACGTTCCGAATTACACCTTCGAAACGAAGAACGTCCCTTGCACGACCAATCCGCTTGGCGTGAAAGGCGCAGGGGAAGCTGGCGCGATCGGCTCTTGCCCCGCCGTGATGAATGCCGTCGTCGATGCGCTGCATCGCGGCTGCGGTATTACCCATATCGACATGCCCGCGACGCCGCAGAAGGTGTGGCAGGCGATCCAGTCCGCGCGGCAATAGCGTTCGCAGCATAGAGGTATGCGTTGCCGGGGGTTTATCTCCGGCATGCGACCGGGCATAGGTAGATACTCACCGGCCTTGCGCTTTCATGAACGTCTTCCTTGGCATTGCGCTGCAACTTGGCGCGACGTTTCTGTTTACGCTGATGGGTGCGCTTGTCCGCTATCTCGGCGACCGCATTCCCATCGGCGAACTGGTTTTTGCGCGCAGCTTCCTGGCGCTGATCCCGCTTATGCTCATGCTCGCATGGCGGCGCGAGTTAAGCTCCGCGTTCAAGATGAAGCATCCGCTGCGGCATTTCACGCGCGCCATCACCGGCATTTTTGCGATGGTGCTGCTGTTCCTCGGTCTCGCGCGGCTGCCGCTCGCGGACGCCACGGCGATCTCGTTCGTCACGCCGTTGTTTGCCGTGGCACTTGCGGCAATCTTCCTCGGCGAGGTTGTGCGCTTCTGGCGCTGGAGCGCGGTCGCCGTCGGCTTCATCGGCGTTATCATCATGCTCTCGCCGCATCTGGGCCAAAGCGAATTGACTTCATCCGCCACGATCGGCGCGCTCATGACATTGGTCGGTGCGTTCTTCGCCGCTGCTGCGATGACGCAAGTACGCGCGATGACCAATGTCGAGACGACGGCGTCGCTTGTGTTCTCGTTTCAATTGTTCGCGGCCGTGTGCGGTTTGCTGATGTTTCCCTGGGCCTGGATATGGCCCTCGCCAGCGGATGCGCTTGCGCTGTTCGCCATCGGCATCTTCGGCGGCGTGGCGCAGATTCTGCTCACCAATTCCTATCGCCACGCGCCGGCTTCGGTCGTCGCGCCATTTTCCTATACCGCGATGATTTGGGCGGTTGTGCTCGGCTATTTCATGTTCGCAGAACTGCCGGACGCAATCGTTCTGGTCGGCGCTGCGATTGTGGTGGCGGCGGGATTGTTTGTGATTTTCCGCGAGCGTGCGCTCGGCATCAACCGGCAGAAGGAAAAAGAGGCGAGTGCGCCTCCGGCTGGCCCGCCGGTCGAGTGATCAGCCGAACGCCTTGAAGGTGATGATCGTCCGCGTGTCCTGGATGCCGGGAATGATCTGCACTTTCTCGTTCACGAAGTGGCCGATATCGATGCCGTCATCGACATAGAACTTCGCAAGCAGGTCGAATTCGCCCGCGGTGGAATAGACCTCGGAGGCGATCTCGGTGTCCGCAAGCGCGTTGGCGACATCGTAGGACTTGCCAAGCTGGCACTTGATCTGGACGAAAAACGGAATCATGCGACGCCTCCGGCGGGACCTGGAGGGCGAGGGGAGCAAAAAGCGCGTGGAGTTGCAAGCGCGAACCCTTGAACCGGGTAGTTTCGTCCCATAGCTTGCCGTTAGTAGGCGAGGAAGGAACAATGGTTGCGATAGCGGTCACGATTGCAGGCTCGGATTCAGGCGGCGGCGCGGGCATTCAGGCCGATCTGAAGACCTTCTCCGCGCTTGGCGTTTATGGCGCCTCGGTGATCGCGGCGTTGACCGCGCAAAACACCAAAGGTGTCACCGGCATCCACGATGTGCCGCCGGAATTCGTGACCGCGCAGTTCGATGCGGTCTATTCGGACCTCAAGGTGTCCGCCACCAAGATCGGCATGCTGTCGCAGCCGGCGACCATCGAGACGGTCGCGGCCGGCCTCAAAAAATATCGCGCGAGGAATGTAGTGCTCGACCCGGTGATGGTTGCGGCCTCCGGCGACCGGCTCCTGGTGCCGGAAGCCGTGGACACGATCAAGCGCGTGCTCTTTCCGCTCGCCGATCTCATCACTCCGAATCTCGCCGAAGCCGCGGTGCTGCTCGATCAGCCGCTCGCAAAGCATGAGAACGAAATGGCGGCGCAGGGCGAAGCCCTGCTTGCGCTCGGCGCCAAAGCGGTGCTGGTCAAGGGCGGACATGCAGAGACCAAACACGCGGTCGATCTGCTGATCGAGCCTTCCGGTGTCCGCCGGTTTACCGCGGAGCGCATCGATACAAAACATACGCACGGCACCGGCTGCACGCTTTCATCGGCGATCACGGCGGGACTGGCAAAGGGCTTGACGCTGCATGATGCGCTCGCTTCGGCGAAGAACTACATCACCGGCGCGTTGAGGGCTGGCGTGAATCTGGGTATCGGCACCGGCCGCGGGCCGGTGCATCACTTCCATCAGTTCTGGGCGAAAACCGGAAAGAGCTAGAAACGCAACGTCATTCCGGCTGTCAGCCAATTGTCTGCCTGGCCGGTCAGCCTGTGACCGTAAATCAAGTCGAGATCGATTTTGCTCGCAGGCGTAAAACGAAAGCCCAGCTGCGCGCGGGGATCGCGCTCGCGGTCATTGCCGAACGTCTCGCCGATCAGAGTTAGTTTTTCGAACCCGAGCGGTTTCAGGTTGAATTCGAACGCCGCGCCCCAGTTCGTAGACGAAGTATTTGAAAATTGATCATGAGAATGGCCGAAGTTCGCGAGCAGAACGAGCGGTTCGCTGATGCGGATGGAGACTGGAAGCGTCACCGAAACGGCGCCGTATCGATCGGAAGTCATGTTGTATGAAGCGCTGGCGGTAACCGCGATGCCGAATGTGTTGTTGGCGTTGAAATCGAACCCGGGAACTGGCGTCTTACCCTTGATGGTGATGCTCGATCCATATTCGCCGCTGGTGCGCATCCGGGAAAAGGTGGCGCTCGTTTCCAATCGATGATTCAAAATACCAATGGTGCAGCTCGGCGAAATGACAGCGGTGCGGTTCGCGGGCGAATGATCGGAGGTGGAAAACCATGCTTCCGCCTTGCAACTTCCGATGCTGTCAACCGCTGCGTCATCAACGGCGTAAGCGCCGCCGGCTGCGTGGGCGCTGTTCGTTACTAGAAGCGCGAACGCGATAACGCTGAACGCTGTTCTATGTGCGTAGCTAACCATCGCGTCACGGTATATCTGCCGAATGACAGATCAGAATACGCGTGCGAGCAACACGACGCCCGCAAGCGCCATCGCGCCGCCACCGGCCTGTACGATGCGCCGACCTACGCCGCTCGCAAAGAGTTTTGTCAGTCCGATACCGAGCGCGATGCCCGCGAGATGCAGAAGCGCCGTCGCGAGCAGGAACCCCGCCGCATAAGGATAAGGCGACCCGCCATCCGGCAATTCCGCGCCGTGGGCGTGGCCGTGGAAGATCGCGAAGAAGCCTGCGATCAGCATCGCGGCAGCGAGCGGAATATTCGCGCGCAAGGCGACGAGCAGGCCAAGGACGACGACCGACGCGGCGATCAGAAGCTCGACGTAAGGCAGGCGGATTTCGGCAAAGCCGGCCGCGCCGCCAGCGGCCATGAGGATGACGAAGGAGAGCGGGACCATCCACAGCGCGCGTCCGCCGAGATGCGCGGCAAGCAGGCCAACCGCGATCATCGCCAGCAGATGATCGAGCCCGCCGAGCGGATGCAGAAATCCGTATGCAAAACCGTGGTCGTGACCGGCAGCGCCGCTATGGGCGAGGGCCGCGCCGGGCGCGAAGAGCAGAATAAAGGTAAGCGCACGAAGCACGGTCTTCATCGGAAGGGTCCCTCTTAAGAGTCAGCAAGAGCCTATTCGCTGGGGCTCTCGCGCTCAAGAAACCGGCTGCCCAAGTTTTCGCCTCGGGCAGCCGCAATTGCTTACTTCTTGAACGCGACGACCTTCTGTTTCTGGGCGCCAAGGCCGTCGATGCCGAGGGTCATCACGTCGCCGGCTTTGAGGAAAACCGGCGGCTTCATACCCATGCCGACGCCCGGAGGGGTGCCGGTGGTGATCACGTCGCCGGGCTCCAGCACCATGAACTTCGAGACGTAAGCGACGATGAAGGCGCAGGAGAA
Source organism: Hyphomicrobiales bacterium (assembly GCA_016713235.1). Lineage (GTDB taxonomy): Bacteria > Pseudomonadota > Alphaproteobacteria > Rhizobiales > Xanthobacteraceae. The sequence continues at coordinate 312,761 of JADJPN010000002.1, forward strand.
GACCATCGTCTTGGTGTTGCCGGTCTGCTTGCGCACGCCGTTGACGTCGAGCCACATGCCGAGGTTCTGCGGGTCCTTGATCTCGTCGGTGGTTACTAACCACGGACCGAGCGGACCGAAGGTTTCGGCGCATTTGCCCTTCAGCCATTGGCCGGTGCCTTCAAGCTGGAACGCGCGTTCGGAAACATCGTTGCAGACCGCGTAGCCCGCAATGTGTTTCACGGCATCTTTCTCTTCGATGTAGCGCGCACGCTTGCCGATCACGATCGCGATCTCGACTTCCCAGTCGAGCTTGGTGGAGCCCTTCGGGATCATCACGTTGTCGTTGGGGCCGACGATGCAGTTCGGCGCCTTTGAGAAGATGATCGGCTCCTTCGGGATCGGCATGCCGGCTTCCGCTGCATGGTCGGCGTAGTTCAGGCCGATCGCGGGAAAATTCCTGACATTGCCGACCGGAGAGCCGAGGCGCGGCTTTCCGGAGACGAGCGGCAGCTTTTCGATCTTCGCTTTCTTGATCTTGTTGATCGCGCCCGCGGCAAGCGTTTCCGGCGTGATGTCAGGAACGATCTTCGACAGACTCCTGAGCTTGCCGTTCTTGTCGATGATGCCGGGCTTTTCTTTGCCGGCGGGGCCGTAGCGGACGAGTTTCATGGGGTGGTCTCTCCAGGATTTTTGCGCGCGGAATATGCTGACCGCGCCGATGAATGACAAGGGTGGAAGTGTTTCATGCACGTATTCGCACGCGTTCAATCGCCCGCGGGCGAGATGCGGAATTCGAGCACGTCCTTTCTTTCGCGCAGCGCGATGGCGAGGCGCTCCATCGCATTCTTCTCGGTGGTCTGGATGGTCATGCGGTACTCGAACGTCTTGCCGTTATCCTCCATCCGGTAATTGATGTTGGCGACGGAGAAGTGGTGCTGCTCCATCATCTTGCGCACCTTGTCTTCGGTCATGACGCGGGCGCGGGGAAAGCGCAGAATGAAGTGCGCATAAGCCTGGCTTGGCATCCAGGTTTCGATCGAGCGAAAAACCTGCAGCGTGCCGAGCACGGCAATGGTGCCGAGGATCGCCGGAAAGAAGTAGCCGACGCCGTAGAGAATCCCGAGCGCTGCCGTAATCCAGATCGAGGCGGCGGTGGTCAGTCCGCGCACCGTCAGGCCTTCCTTGAAGATCACGCCCGCGCCGAGAAAGCCGATGCCGGTCATGATGCCTTGCGCCATGCGCTGCGGGTCGAGAATGGTGTTCACCCCGGCATTGCTCGCGCCGCTTGGCAGCCAGTCCTGCGGATAAGCCGTGATCAGCATCAGGAGCGCGGAGGCGAGCGATACCAGCGCATGGGTGCGGAACCCGGCGGGGCGGCCGCGAAAGCTCCGCTCGAGCCCGATGAGGCTGCCCGCGACCCAGGCGGCGCCGAGGTGACCCAGAATTTCCAGATAATGCCCGCTCGCCAGCATCGCGATTCCTCGTCGTTATCCGGGTCCAGCTAAAGACAATTCCCGATGGCCTGCAATGCGCGCCGCCGCATGGCATCAACGCGCGTCTTGTGGCAAACAACGCCGGCTTTGCCAGAACAGTTGCTCGCATTCTCGCTATTCTCGCTCGCCGGCGCGATCACGCCGGGGCCGAACAACACCATTTCAACGCTGTCGGGCGCGACCTTCGGATTTAGAAGGACGATGCCGCAGATGGTGGGTGTGTCGATCGGCTACCCCTTGATGCTTGCCGCGCTCGGTCTCGGACTTGGCGAGGTTTTCAAAGTTGCGCCGTGGCTGCATGGCGCGATGCGTTATGTCGGCGCCGCGTTTCTTCTTTATCTCGCGTGGAAGCTTGTGCGCGCGAACGCGCCGGAATCGGCGGGCAGCGCGCGGCCGGTCGGCTTCTTTGAAGCGTTCTTCTTTCAGTGGCTGAACCCGAAAGCATGGTCGATCGCGCTCGGTGCAATTGCGGCTTTCACGACACCGGGACTATCGACCCATGCATTTCTCTGGGAAGTTGCGACCTTCACGCTGATCTCGGTGGTCGTCACGTTCCCCTCGCTAGTGTTGTGGTGTCTGTTTGGTGTTGCGATTTCTGCGATGCTGAAGGACGAGAGGAAGCGTCGCATCTTCAATTATTCGCTCGCGGTAATTTTAGTACTCTCGATCGCGGTGCTGTTTATCTGATGTTGCGTCAACGCCGGCAATCGCCGGTGTCATATATGGCGCGAAACTGGGCGGTAGCTTTCGGGAAGCCCTCTTTGCGGACTGCATGGGACCCCTGTGCGAGGAACTTGAAACAGCGGCGTGACAGCGGCGGCATTGGCGCATAAGTTCCGCGCCATGCATTCATCAACGGACATAAATTTTCCCACCGCCGCCGACATCGAAGATGCCGCGCTTGCGCTCAAGGGGGTCGCTGTGCGCACGCCGCTTCTGCGCAGCGATGCGCTGGACGAAGCGACCGGGGGGAAGGTTTTCCTCAAACCGGAAGTCTTGCAGCGCACCGGCTCTTTCAAGTTTCGTGGCGCCTATAACCGCATTTCCCGGCTGACACCGGAGGAGCGCAAGGGCGGCGTCGTTGCGTTCTCGTCCGGCAACCACGCGCAAGGGGTCGCGCTCGCTGCGAAGATCGCAGGGGTTCGCGCCGCGATCGTGATGCCGCAAGATGCGCCGAAGCTGAAACAGGAGCGCACCAAAGGCCATGGCGCCGAGGTGGTTCTCTACGACCGCGCAACCGAGGACCGCGATGCGATCGCGCGCAAGCTCGCCGCCGAGCGCGGCGCGGTACTCGTCCCGCCGTTCGACGATTTTCATGTGATTGCCGGGCAGGGCACGATCGGCTTCAGTTGCGGACGATCTGGCCGCGCTTTCGCTCGCACCGGAGATCGTCACGATGCCCGCTTCGGGTGGCGGACTGGCCGCCGGCATTTCGCTCAGCATCAAAGCGCGTCATCCCGCTGCGCGGGTCGTGACCGCGGAGCCGGAATTGTTCGACGATCATGCCCGCTCGTTCTTGTCAGGCAAGCGCGAGAAAAACGAGCGCGTCACGGGCTCGATCTGCGACGCGCTCCTGACCGCCGACCCCGGAAAGCTGACTTTTGAGATCACGAAAAAACTCTCGGGCGTGGGCGTTTCTGCGAGCGACGAGGAAGTGCTCGCGGCGATGGCCTTTGCCTTCCGGGAGTTGAAGCTCGTAGTGGAGCCGGGCGGGGCGGTCGCGCTTGCCGCGGTTCTTGCCGGAAAGCTGAACGTCAAAGGCAAGGTCGCCGCTGTCGTCCTGTCCGGCGGTAACGCCGACCCGGAGATTTTCGCGCGCGCGATCACCGGGTATTGATCGGCGTTCTTGTTGCAGGTTTTTGCGTCCGGACTTAGGCTTGCCGCCAAGTTCTAAGTAATGGAGGTAAGACGATGGCCCGTTTCGGTTTGAAGCAGTTTCTTTTTGCGGCTGGATTTCTTTTGGCGGCCGGCACTTTTTCCGCCGCGCAAGCGCAGTCGCCATTCGGCGCCTTGGCGATCGCTACGGACGGAGCCTATGGCTACTCGTATAATTATAAGACGATCGACGAGGCGCAGGATCTGGCGCTCGCGGAATGCAACAAGCACGGCAAGGGCTGTCAGATTTTGCGCGTGTACGAGAACGCGTGCGTAGCGGTTGCCCGCAACGAAGACGCCAAGAACGTCATCGTCAATTGGGTGAGCGGCTATGACAGGGACGAGCGTCCGCGCCGCGCACTGCGCAACTGCCGCAACGATGGCGGCGACAAGTGCAAAATTCTGGTCGAGTTTTGTACGGGCAGTGGCCGCTAGGCGCTCAGGAGAACAGCGCGAGCCGCTCTTCGGGCTTCAGCTTTTCGATGCCCGGGTTTGAAACGAGCTTCGACGGCACCGCTGCTTGCGGTGCCGTTTGCGTTTTCGGCTGCACGCTTGCGGCGGCCGCCGCTTTCTCGTCCCGGAAAATGTCCTGGCTCAGGTCGATCGAAAGCAATTCGTCGACCTGATCCTGCATCAAGCCTTCGCCCTCGCGCGCGGGGCCGCTGAGCAGTTCGTTCTTCGTGGGGGCCTGCGCGGGGCTTTGCGCCTGCCATAGCTGCACGAGTTCGCGAACGTGCGTTTCCATCTGCCTGATCGCAAGGCCAACTTTCTGCGTGCGTTGCCCCGTCATATCTTGAAACGCGCAGGCCGTATTGATGTGTTCAGATAGGCCGTCGAGCTGGTCGCAGATATTTTCGGCAACGCCTTGCGCGCGCATGGTCGAAGAAATCTCGGCAATACGTTCGGCGTCCGAGAGCACGCCGGAGATCGCCTGCGCGGAATCTTTGACGATGTGGTTCAGTTCGTCACCGAGATTGCCATCGCGCTGGCGGCTGGCATCCATCTCGCGCAAGCGCTTGCGGGTCTGTTCGGCGGTGCGCTCGATCTCGTTCAGGTCTTCGCGGATAACGGGAAGCGGCTGCACCGGCGCCGTGTCCGCGCCAAGAACCGAGCGCTGCAAGCGCTGGATCGCATCGAGCACCAGCTTGGTGTCGGCGTTTCGATTGCGTTGTGCGAATTCTTCAAGAAACCAGCGCCCACGCGCGGTTTCCTTCACCGCCGCTTCGATTGCCTCGAAATCGGTCTCGGAGATGATCTGGTTTGCAGGCGGAAGCGGCATTGAGGGTCCGGATCGGCTAGAAGTCGAGGCGCAAGGTCATGAACCAAGGTCATGAACGATGAATCACTTACGAAAGATAACCCTTGTCTGATTCTGACGCCCAGCCGCACGCTTCCAGACGCATCAAAAAGTTCCACGCTTTCGGCGGTCTATGCGGCGCTGTTCGTGGCGCCCGGCTTCTATCTGCCGTTCTTCCCTGTGTTTCTTGCCTCTCTGGGCTTCTCCCCGGAGGCCATCGGAATCGCGATCGGCATCCCGATGGGGGTGCGGCTGCTCGCGAACCCTGTCGCCGGCATTCTTTCGGATCGCTGGGGGCGGCCACGGCGCTTCCTGGCGGTACTAGGGCTTGGAGCGGCGTTCGCTTTCGCACTTATGGCGGCATTCCCCGGCATGGGTGCGGTGCTGCTGCTGGTGGCCCTTGCGACGCTGTTCTGGGGGCCGGCATTTCCGCTGACGGACGCCTTTGGCGTGCGGCTCGCCCGCGAGCGCGGCGTGGATTATGGGCGGGCGCGGCTCTGGGGATCGGTCTCGTTCATCGGCGCGAATATCGCGCTCGGTGCCGCGCTGGAAGTGCTTCCACCTGCGTCCGTCGTCTGGCTGATTGCGGGCTCGCTCGTGCTGTTCGCGGCGTCAGTGCAGATGCTACCGCGGCTGGACACGCCCAGCGCGGCATCCGCCGCCGCGCCGCCAAGGGTCAGCGCGCGGGTACTGCTCGCCGTGTTCGCGGCGGCTCTCGTGCAGTCGAGCCATGCCGCGCTCTACACATTCGGTTCGGTGCACTGGAAAGCGAGCGGCATCTCCTCGAGCTTTATCGGATTTCTCTGGGGCGCAGGCGTCGCCGCCGAAGTTGTCGTGTTCTATTTCGCGACCGTGATGCTGAAACGCTTTTCGCCGATCGGACTCATTTTGCTCGGCGGCGTGTCCTCGATCGTGCGCTTCATGCTGACCGCGCTCGATCCGCCGCAGGCGTTGCTGGTCCCGCTCATGATGATGCACGCCTTCACTTTCACCGCGACATTTCTTGGCATGGTTGCGATCGCGGGTGAGAGCGGCGGCGAGGGTGCACAAGGCAGAGCGCAGGCATTTTCTTCGACCGCCGTCGCCATTGCGATGCTGGTTGCGACCTTCGCAGCGGGCCCGCTCTACGCGCAATACGGCGCTTACGCGTTCTTCGGCTCGTCGCTGATCGCGGCGTTCGGTTGCGTGCTTGCGGTGCTCGCCTGGGTTCAGCCCCAGAGCGCGGGCGTTGGCGGAAAAACGGTCGAGCCTTCATAGCGCAGACCGTGTTCGCGGTCTTTTGCGAGCAGCAGCGGCCCGTCGAGATCGATGAATTTCGCGCGGTTGGCCAGCAGCAGCGCCGGCGCCATCGCGAGCGAAGTCGAAACCATGCAACCGATCATAATCTGCATGCCACGCGCTTCAGCCTCCTGCGCGACGAGGATTGCTTCGGTCAGGCCACCGGTTTTATCCAGCTTGATGTTCACGGCGTCGTATTTTCCGTCGAGCTTCGCGAAGCTGGTCCGGTCATGGAAGCTCTCGTCGGCGCAGATCGGCACGATGCGATCGATGCCGCGCAGCGCATCGTCGTCGTCCGCGGGCAAAGGTTGCTCGATCAGCGCAACTTTTTCCTTCGCGCAGGCTTTGAGATTTTCGCGCAGATTTTTCGCGCTCCAGCCTTCATTGGCGTCGACAATCAGCATTGCATCGGGCGCCGCGGCGCGCACGGCGTGTAAGCGCTCTAAATCTCCCGCTGCGCCGACTTTCAGTTTCAAAATTGGCCGCGCGGATTCCTTTGCCGCCGCGGCCATCTTCTGCGGCGTGTCGAGACTCAACGTGTAAGCGGTTGTCACGGGCGAGGGTGCCGCAAGTCCTGCGAGCTTTGCGATGCCGTCGCCTCACGCTTGGCCTTCCAGATCCCACAACGCGCAGTCGATGGCATTGCGGGCTGCGCCCGCGTGCATAGCGCGTTGCAAGGCGGCGCGGTCCATGCCTCGTGCAATCTCGGGCGCGAGTCGCTCGATCTCTTGCGCCACGCTCTCCAGCGACTCACCATAGCGGGCATAGGGCACGCATTCGCCGCGCCCGGTGGCCGGTCCTTCGGAAATTTCCACCACGATGACGGCCGCCTCGGTCTTGGCCCCGCGGCTGATCGTGAAGGCCCCCGAAATCGGCCATTTCTCGATGCGGAACTCCAGCCGGCGAGGCATAAATGTCACTCTTTTCTTGAACTTAGCAGCCCGGCGGGCCACATGGTGCCCCTGTGGTAAGTAATAAACAGCCAGGCGGAACCCCGGAAGTGGCCGGGGTTTGTAGCGGGTTGGAGTAACGTTTTGGCAGCGCAGGCCGTTGTTTCCCTCAGTCAGACGGAAGAAGCCGGCAAGCTTGTGCTTGCGGCGGCTGGGCGCTGGATTTCGTCCTTTGCCGGGCAGGCCGAGCGCCTCGTCACCGACATCGAGAACAAACGCGGCAAATCGAAAGCGTCGCCATCGACGCCAGCAAGATCGAGCAGCTCGATACCACGGGGGCTTGGCTGCTCGAGCGGATGCGCCGCGATTTCGAAGGCAAGGGCGCGAGCGCCGAAATCGTGGGCTTAAACCCGCGCTACAAAATCCTGCTTGATGAAGTGCAGCAGACCAACACCGGCAAAGACAGCGAAGAGCAGGGTGATCATTCGGTCGCCGGCAAGCTCAGCGTTCTGGGCGAGATCGTTGTTGGCTTCGTCAAGGACACCAGGGAGTTCGTGCAGTTTCTCGGCGCGAGCGTCGTCTCCGCCGGCCGCGTGCTGGTGCGGCCGTGGACGTTCCGCATGACTTCGGTCGTGCATCATCTCGATCGCGTCGGCTTCCGCTCCGTGCCGATCGTCGTGCTTATCCTTTTCCTCATCGGCGGCATTCTCGCCCAGCAGGGCATCTTTCATTTCCGCAAGTTCGGCGCCGAAACCTATGTCGTCGACATGGTCGGCATCCTCGTGCTGCGCGAAGTGGGCGTGCTGATTACCTCGATCATGCTCGCGGGCCGCTCGGGCAGCGCTTACACCGCCGAGCTCGGCTCCATGAAAATGCGCGAAGAGGTCGACGCGCTCCGCGTCATGGGCCGCGATCCCATGGAAATCCTGATCCTGCCGCGGATGATCGCGCTCATTATCGCGCTGCCGCTTTTGACATTCCTCGGCTCCATGGCGGCACTCGCCGGCGGCATGGTGACCGCCTGGATTTATGGCGGCTTCTCGCCGGAAATTTTCCTGGAGCGTCTGCGCGACGCAATCTCGTGGTCGACGTTCTGGGTCGGCATGATCAAGGCGCCGTTCATGGGCGCGGTCATCGGTCTGGTCGCCTGCGTCGAGGGCTTGCGCGTGCAGGGCAGCGCGGAGTCGCTCGGCGAGCACACGACGGCGTCGGTCGTGAAATCCATCTTCCTCGTGATCGTGCTCGACGGCGCGTTCGCGATTTTCTTCGCCAGCGTTGATTGGTGATCGGCATGGCGAACGTGGAAACAGCATCGCAGCCCGCCCAGCGGCCGCAAAAAGTGCCCGATAATTATCCGGTCATCCGCGTGCGCGACGTCTGGGTGTCGTTCAGCGATCATCCGGTGCTGAAAGGTCTCGATCTCGACGTGAAGCGCGGCGAAATTCTCGGCTTCGTCGGCGCCTCCGGCGGCGGCAAGTCGGTGCTCATGCGCACGATCATCGGGCTCGTGCAGAAACAGAAGGGCACGATCGAGGTCTTCGGGCACGATGTCGACAAGCTCAACGAAAACGAATTGCAGGCGATCGAGCGCCGCTGGGGCGTGTTGTTCCAGCACGGTGCGCTGTTCTCCTCGCTCACCGTGCGCCAGAATATTCAGTTTCCGCTGCGCGAGTATCTCGACCTGTCGGAACGACTGATGGACGAGATCGCGATCGCGAAACTGGAGATGGTCGGCCTGCCGGCTTTCGTTGCGGAGAAATATCCGTCCCAACTCTCGGGCGGCATGATCAAGCGCGCGGCGCTTGCCCGTGCCCTCGTGCTCGATCCCGAAATCGTGTTCCTGGACGAGCCCACATCCGGCCTCGACCCCATCTCGGCGGGCGAGTTCGACGACCTGATCAAGGCGCTCCAGCAGACTTTGGGGCTTACCGTTTTCATGGTAACCCACGACCTCGACAGCCTTCACAACGCATGCGACCGGATTGCGGCCCTCGCCGACGGGAAAATCATTGCCACGGGCCCAATCGAGGACATGTTAAAATCCGATCATCCTTGGCTTAGGGCCTATTTCCACGGGAAACGAGCTTCGAGCAGGCTGAACGGGAAGAAGGGCTAGGAGCGGAACCGGACGATGGAAACGCGCGCAAACTACGTAATGATCGGCGTATTCACGCTGGCCGTTGTGGTCGGCGTATTCGCCTTTGTCTGGTGGTTCCAGCGGCTAGGCACCGGCGAGCAGAAGGCCCGATACGAGATCTATTTCGATAGCCCGGTGGCCGGGCTGCGCCGCGGCGCGACTGTCAACTTCAACGGCATCCGCGTGGGCGAAGTGGAGAGCCTGGCGCTGGTTCCGGACATACCGCGCGCCGTGGTCGCGATCGTCGAGATCGCTTCAACCACGCCGGTTCGCACCGACACCAAGGTCACGCTCGAATACCAGGGCCTCACCGGCATCGCGACCGTGGCGCTCACTGGTGGCGCGCCTACCGCGCCGATGCTCAAGCAGCCGCAGCGGGGCGATCGTCCACCGCGGCTCGTCGCCACGAACACGACCGACGCGTTTCAGGCGGCGCGCGACCTGATGATCCAGTTGCAGGAACTCGTGAAGAAGAACGAAGCGAATATCGCCGTGCTGATCGACAACCTGACCAAGGTTTCGGGTGTATTGCAGGTTCGCACCAACGACACGCTGCTGGAGGTGCAGGCCGCCGCGGATTCGATCAAGAAGGCCGCGGATACGATCGGCAATCAGGCGGCGCCGACGCTCAACGAGTTCCGTTCGCTTGCGGGAGATGCGCGGCGCGCGGTTGGGGAAATCGACCGTCTGGTGCGCAATATCGAGCGCAATCCGCGGCAATTCCTGTTCAATAATGGCGGCACCGTGCCGCAATACCGATAATAACGATCATTCACGAGAACGCAGTTGCAAGTGGAATTGGGTAACGGGTTGAAGTCGAGGGCGCCGGGCGCGGCAAGGGCCGCGCTTTGTCTTGTGCTGGCTTTCACGCTCAGCGCTTGTAGCGGTGGCGTGCTCGGCGGGCTGGTCGGTACCGGCAACAATCCGACGCCGACCTATGATCTTACGGCGCCGACGAACTTCGGTTCGCTGCCGCGGCGCGCCCGTGGGTTGCTCGCCATCGAGCAGCCGACTGCGCTGCAAATTCTCGACACGGAGAAAGTCGTCATCGCGCCCAATCCCGGCGAGGTCGCCTATCTCTCCGATGCGCAATGGGTCGACCGCCTGCCGAAGCTTATGCAGGCGCGTATCGTGCAGTCCTTCGAGAATTCGACCCGCATCCGCGCGGTCGCGAAAACGCAGGATCGCGTCAACGCCGACTATCTCTTGGTCGTCGATATCCGTCAGTTTGGCATTCAGGCGTATGAAAGCCCGCTGGCGGTGGTCGAGTTGTCGGTGAAGATCGTCTATCAGCGCGGCGGCCGGATCGCGGCGGGTACCGTGCTCACGTCGCGGGTCGCGGCCGGCGGGACTTCCGGACAGCCGGCGACGCTCGCGCTCGATCAGGCCTTCTCGGATGTGCTGGTCCAGATGGTGAAGTGGACCTCGCGCCGGATCTAGGCGTTATCTTACGACACTCGATCTAGAGGAGCCGCAATATGAAGCAATGGGTTCTCGCGCTCGTTGGCGCCGTTGCGCTCGCCGGTGCCGCGGCCGCGCATCACGGCTGGGGCAGTTATGACGACCGCAAGCTGATCAAGCTCGAAGGGGCGGTGCTCGCGCTGAAGTATCAAAATCCGCATGCCGACATCGTCATGAATCGCGATGGCAAGAAATGGGACATCGTGCTCGCGCCGGTTTCGCGCATGGAAGCGCGTGGCTTGAAGCGCGAAGACATCGAAGTCGGCAAGGTCGTTATCGTCGAAGGTTATGCGCGCAAGGACGGCACGGCGGAGATCCGCGCCGAGCGCATCACCGCAAACGGCAAGACGGTCGAGCTACGCTGATGGAGGCCGCCCACTGGGCGCAGGCGTTGCAGGATTCCGGCTTCGCCGCCGCCGTCAGGGGCGGGGCCTACGTCTATCCCTTCGTGAACGTGCTTCACATTCTGGGCGTGGGGCTGATCGTCGGCTCGATCCTTGCGCTCGATTTTCGCATTCTCGGTTTTGCAACTTCGGTTCCGGCAGACGGCGCGTCACGGCTGTTGACGCCGTTTGCTGTTGCCGGGCTTGCGATCGCGTTGCCGAGCGGGTTTGCGCTCTACGTCTCAGACGCCGTCTCGCTTTCAAAGAACAATCTGATGTGGGCGAAGCTCGTGCTCTTGGCGCTTGGGATCGCGAACGCGCTCCTGTTTCGCAGGCTCTGGAATTCGCGGCTCGCGGATTGGGCACGCAATGCAACTGCGATCGCAAAAGCGCAGGCGATCTTGTCCATTCTGATCTGGCTTGCGGTGCCAACGCTCGGGCGGCTCGTCGCCTATCTCTGACAATAAAAAAGCCCGCGACAAACGCGGGCTTTTTATTTTGTGTTCGCTTGCGCCTTAGCCGAGACGGCCGGCAGCGTGGGCGAGGAGCGTATAGACCTTGCCCGTATCCGAGGTGAGGTAGGTCCGCGTGAGCGTCTGGCCGCGCTCGTCGCGCGAAACCTGTTCCAAGAGCTTCTCGAACTCGTCGATGTAACGATCGACGGTTTCGCGGAACTCGGCGTTGCGGCGATACTTCTTGCGGATTTCCTCGAAGCTCTTCTGGCCGGCGTTGGTGTAGAGGCGGCGGTTGAAAACGCCACGCTCGCCACGCTTGAAGCGCTCCCACGCTTCGGCGGCTGCTTCGTGATCGATCATGCGGGCGATGTCGATCGAGAGCGAGTCGAGTGAATCGATGCCGCCTGCCGCATCATCCGGTTCCGGTTCGGCAGCCCGCATCTTCTTGCTCAATGCCTCGTCAAACCGCGCACTGCGGTCGGCCGGCTTGCGCTCCGGACGGCGCGGCTCAGGCGCTTCCTCGCGCATGCGCGCTGGCGGTGCCGGCGGCAGGTCGCCGCCGTCGTCGTAGTGCGGGCGCGGCAGGGCGTTGCGCGGCGCGCGTCCGCCAACCGCGGCCATCTCTTCCTCGCGGTAGTCATAGGCCGTCGGCGCTTCGGCGTGACGGCCGTGACGGGCAACGATGTCGTTGAGTTCGGAGAGCGCCTTGATCTGGTCGGCAACGACGCGGCGCATCGCGTTCGCGCTTTCCTTGGTTTCGGTCGGCAGTTCGAACACGGTCCGGCGGACTTCCTCGCGCGTGGTATCGAGTGTGCGCTGAATGTCTTCGGAGATTTCGCGCAGATCGCGCGATGCCTCGAGGAAGCGGGCGTTGGCTTCGGAGAACATGGCGTTCACCGATTGCATCGCTTCGTCATAGGTGTCCTTGAGCGCGATGTTGGTGCGCTCGCGTTCTTCGCCCGACGAGTTGCGGATCAGTTCGTACTGGCGCGCGATGGACTGGGTGGCGGTCGCCGTCGATTCCGCGACCATGCGGGCGACGTCCTGCGCCTTGTCCTGTGCGTGCGAGAAGGTTTCCTCGAGCATCTTGTTGAAGCGGGTGAGGCGCTCTTCCAGCTCGCCCGTGCGGTCGGAAAGCGTAGTCGTGATCTGCTCGATCGTGTCGCGGCGGCTGGTAAGGCCGTCGTCGATGCGCTTGTGCGTCTGATTGAGCGAATCGCTGGTCGCGGCGACAAGGCGGACCTGCTCTTCGAAACGAATCGCCAGGCTCGAAACGTCGCGCAACACGCCGTTCGACGAGTCGTTCAATTCGCGAATCTGGTGATCCATCCTGTCCGCGGTCGAGCGCGTCGCATTGATCGCGTTGTCGAGCGTCTGGTGGAAGGCGGTGATCCGATCGGCAATCTTACCTTCGATCGGGCCGAGGATAGAGGAGGCGGTGTCGATCGAGGCCTGGAGCAGACTGTGAGTCTGGCCCAGCTCGGCGATGATATCGCGAACTTCCGCGCGCAACGTTTCGTGCGCGCCGGTGATGTTATTGACGCGCTCGATGAAGTTTTTGGTGATGCCGTCGGCGAGCGTCGTGAGGTTGCGCTCGACCTGCATCGAGGTATCGCCGATCCGCTTTTCGACGTGTTCCGCGGTGCTGCGGATGTGGTCGTTCACGGAGTTCACGCGCTCGACCAGGAGGTCGGTCGAAGCGATGCTCTTCTGCTCGATGGTGCTGGTCACGTTCTCGAGGCGATTGACGATCAGTTCCTCGAACTTGTTGACGCGCGTATCCAGTGTCTCGGTGATCTGCATCGCGCGGTTGCCGAGCGTTTCGTCGATCTTGGAGGCGCGCTCGGAAAGTGTTGCCGCCATTTCCGCCGTGCGGGCAGCGAAATACTCGCCCATGCCGGTGACGCTTCTATCGACGGCTTCGGTCGCGGCCTTCGAGCCCTCGGTAATCGTCGTCGAGAAATCGTTGGTGCGGACTGCGAGCATTTCGTTGAGCGAGCGCGAGCGGTCGTCGAGGGTGACTTCGATCTGCGCGATACGCTTTTCGATCTCTTCGTTGACTTCGCTGGCCTTGGCGGCCACGCGCTCGTCGAGCAGGGCGAGGCTGTCGCGCGAGGCTTCGGTAACGCCCGCGACCGCGGCTTTCATCTCGTTGACGACATTGCCGCCGTAAGCCCTCACCGTGGTGTCGAAGGTCTGCACGCTCTCGGTCATCGCCTGGCTGAGCGAGCCGGTGTCGGCGGAGATGCGGTTTGCGATCTCGTTGCCCTTCACCGCGACGTTGTCGGCAAGGCTCTGCAACTGCTGGCCGATGGTGTTCTCGAAGGTCTGGCCGCTTGCGGCGATCATCTCCGAGATGCCGGCGGCGCGCTCCGCGAGCTTCGTGTGCATTTGGTCGGTCGACTGCTGAAGCGCTTCCGAAACCTTATCGTTGCGGTCGGCGATAGCCTTGGCGATCTGCACGCCGACCTCGGTCAGGCGCTGTGTCGCTTCGGCGCTTCGGTCGGAGAGGCTCTCCACGACGGTTTTTCCGGATTCGAGAAGACGCGTCGTTGCGTCGTTGCTCTTTTCGGCGAGGGTCCCGATGATCGTGTTTCCGGACTCGAGAAGGCGCGTCGTCGCGTCGTCGCTCTTTTCGGTGAGGGTCCCGATGATCGTGTTTCCGGATTCGACGAGCAGCGCACGCGCGTCTTCGGCGCGGAGCATGATGTTGTCGGTGATGCGGCCGGTCGCGTTGTCGAGGGCGCTCGAGACGCGGTCGGCGATGTTCTGCACGTCGAAAGAGAATGCTTCGTGCGCATTTGAGATGGAGTCGCGCAGCCGCGCGGGCATGATCGACGATCGCGTCGCGTTCGCCATGCAGTTCGCCGACCAGCGCGCGCACGCGGTTTTCGTTCTCGTCATAGGCGCGCTCGAGGGTTGCGACTTCGCCGCGAACCATGGATTCAAGCTCGGACGCGCGCGCGACCGCGCGCTCAATGCCGTCGCCGAGGGCCGCGACTTCGCGGCGGATCGCCTGGCCGACCGAGACGATGGCATCGGTCGAGACGCCTTCGGGTTCGGCAAGACGCAGCGTAACCTCCGTCATCGCGCGCGAAATGTTACGCATTTCCTGCGAGCGGCGGACCAGCATGGACGTCATGAAGAAAAGAAGCGGCGGCAGGAAGATCGCGGCGAGTGTCGGCACGAAACTCGGCTGCACTGCGATTTCGGCAATGCGCATCACCGCGCCGGTATCGGTCCGGTATTGGGTCGCGGCGATCGCCGCGCCGCCGATGATCCACACGATCGAACCGAGAAGGGCGACTAAGACCGAAGCGGTCGATGGCTTGCGGTGAAGGGCTTGCAGAATCTGTCCGACCGACGGGCGGTCGTCGTTCGCGGCCGGGCGCGGCAGACGCTCACGGGTGCCGCGCGAGCGCTGCGCGAAAACTTCTCCGACGGGCTCCTGCGTGCGCTGATCGCGGCGCGGCGTTTCGCGGCGCTGCGGTTCGCGCTCGGCAGTTGCCGGCGGCGTCACCTCTGGGGCTTCATTGCCGATGTTCAACGCGTCTTCTATCGCAGACAGCGCTGCCTCGGTCGGGTCTTGGGATTTCTTGTTCTTCACGACTTGCCTCCGGTCCGTACTCGATACCGCGACCGGCAACATGCCGCTCGGGCCGGAAATTACTAAAAGGACCGCCACGCTCTTAGGTTCCCGAGGCGGCATATCTTCCAAAAAAGGAAGAAATACCGGCCGGCCGGGACTCCGGTCCACCGCTGGGCTATCTTACCGCGTAGGCGTGTGGAAAAGGAACGGCAATCCAGCCCAGTCTCGAAACATCGTTAATGGCTTAACGTCTTGTTCACCATACGAAATGAGCAATGGCGCGGGGGAAGAAGCTCGACGGGCAAGGCCCCAAGCCCTGGCACAGCGATGCCGGGGGCTCCGACGCGCAGCGCCGCTACCTCCAGCGGGGGGTTAAC
Source organism: Hyphomicrobiales bacterium (assembly GCA_016713235.1). Lineage (GTDB taxonomy): Bacteria > Pseudomonadota > Alphaproteobacteria > Rhizobiales > Xanthobacteraceae. The sequence continues at coordinate 327,978 of JADJPN010000002.1, forward strand.
CAGCCGGGCGGGAAGCTGCCTTTATTCGACGAGGTCGGTCAGGAAATCCCCAAGGTCACGATCCGCGCCTGCATCCAGCATGGCTGGGCGGAACCCTGGAGCAAGAACCCGATCCACCCCGACTGGCTGGTGTGCCGGCTGACCGACGAGGGCTACCGCGTACTCGGCATCGATCCCGCCAGACGCAAGCGCATGTCCGGGGCTTGAGGCGGTGTTTACCTGCCGGCTGCGATAACGGCACCATGGAACCGCCTATCGATATCGAGCATTTCGAAACCGCGACGTTCGGCGATCGCGCGCTTCAGCGCGAGGTGCTCGGCCTGTTCGATGCGCAGGCGGACAAGCTTATGGACACGATCCGTGACAGCGGCGGCAAGGCGCGGGCGGAAGCCGCGCACGCGCTGAAAGGTGCTGCGCGTGGCATCGGCGCATTTCTGGTCGCCGAGGAAGCGGAAAAGCTGGAGCAGGGCGATAACGGGGCGATCGAGCGGCTCGCGGAACGCCTCCGCGACGTACATAATGCCGCAGCCGCGCTGATCGCGAAAAGCTGAGGGCCATCGAGGCTCGCATTTCGTGACGGCACATTATATAGGGTGCGGCCCTTTACCGGGCGCGTCCTCCCCTTCATCGCAGCTTCTTCACGCAGAATGGCCAAAATCACCTACATCGAGCACGACGGCACCAGCCGCACGGTAGATGCCGATCCCGGCACTACGGTCATGGAAGCCGCGATCCGCAACGGCATTCCCGGTATCGAGGCCGAGTGCGGCGGTGCGTGTTCCTGCGCGACCTGTCATGTGCATGTCGATGACGCCTGGACCGAGAAGGTCGGCAAGCCTTCGCCGATGGAAGAAGACATGCTCGACTTCGCCTTCGACGTGCGGCCAACGTCGCGGCTTTCCTGTCAGATCAAGGTGACCGAGGAACTCGACGGGCTCATCGTGAAGACCCCGGAGCAGCAGGGCTGAGCCGTTTCACGATCTCTTCGTTGACGACATAGAGCATACAATCGCGCGCAAACTCTCTGCATCTTTGGAGTGCCCGCTCGATCGCGTCATTGCGCGAGTTCATGCCGGATTGCCAGCCGTAAGAGCCGTTCGACGAAACCGCGAAGGCTTTATTGGGACCTGCGCGCAGAAAGTCCCTGGAATCCGCGCAGCCCGCTCTCGTCCAATTGCGGCGGCGCTTGCAGGACCAAAACCGAGATCGGCAGCAAGTCCCGTGCGCGCGGCAGTTTGTTCTTGCGCAGGAAGTCGTCGATATACGGCGTCCAGAGCGCGATACCGCGATAAATGAAATTGTGCCCGTCTTCGCCGTGACGCGGGTGTGCGATGAATTCTGCGATGCCGCCCGCGTTCCGGAAGGCTTCATGGAATTGCCGCGCGACGCGCGGTTCGAAGAAAGTGTCGTTCGCGGCGTAAATCCAGAGCGTGGGCACGCGCGATGTTCGCCCATAATTCGCGAAAGCCTGAACGAGTTTTTCTTGTTGGCAGATTTCGAACGGTCCGGTCGAGCCGCGCCCGCCAGCGAAGGTGATCGCGGCAACCAGCCCGCGCGGCGGATTTGCCGAAAGCGCGATCGAGCTGAAGCCGCCCGCGGATTCGCCAACCGCTATCATCACGTTCGGATCGATGTCTGCGCGTTTGGCCAGGAACTCGAAAGCCGCGCGAAGGTCCGCGGCTGAAGTCAGACCGGACGCCGTGAAATTGCCGTCGCGCTCGCACGCGACGCCTTCGGAATAGTTTCCGCCCGAGGTGCCATAGCCGCGGCGCATGACAATTGCGACCGCATAGCCGCGGCGGACGAACTCCATGGCGACAGGCAACGACTGAAACGGCGACATCTTGCGGCGGTAATCGGCATCGCGCGGCGCGCCGTGGCTGAAGACCACGAGCGGATAACGGCCCGCCGGCGCTGGCCGGATGAGCAACGTCTGTAGTCCGCGCTCGCCCGCCTCCGGCATCGGAACGCGAAGCTCCTCGCGAAAGGTATTTTGCGCGGCGGCGGGACTAACGAAGGCGAGCAAAAAGAGAAGCAGCAGCGCAAGGCGCCGCTGCTTCTCGAATGTCAGGCTCGCGAGCTTCTTCACACGGGAAGATTGCGCGGGCTTAGCGGCGTTGGCAATCCACGTTTACGTGAATGCCGATTAAGCGGCCGTCATGTATTGATCCCACCAGCCTTCGGCTGGCTGCGTCTGCTCGACCACGTCGATGATCACGCCGGAGGGATCGGTGAGCGTGAAGCGGCGCTGACCCCAAGGCTCGTCTTTCAAGTCGTAGAAGATCTTCGCGCCTTGCTCTTTCAGGATGGCGCAGGTCCTGGCGGCATTGCGAACCTGGATCGTGATAATCACGCCCTTGCCGTCGAACGCTTCAGGACCGGGCGGGTTGGTCGGGTGATCGGGGGTCATGAAGCCGATCGCGATCTTGCCGGTCCCGGTGTCGCCGAGCATCGTCACCCAATCGGATTCGAAGATCACGCCGAGACCGAAGTGCTTCACGTAGAAGTCGCGGCTCGCACGCATGTCTTTGGCGGTAATCAGCGGATAGCTGTCCATGATTTTCATAGGTCACCTTTCAGAGGAAGATGGACGCGGGTGAGGAGTTCCGATGGCGGCGTTTCGCGCGGGTCATTCAGATATTCTTCGAAGCAGGAAAAGTCGGCGGCCTCGTAGCCGCTCGCCGGCAGCCAGTCGCGAAACAGATGCCGATAGGCGCGCTCAAGCTCCGCATAGGGGCCTTTGTGCAGCACGCTCGCGCAGAGCATTTCAGGAATTTTCACCTCGAGGATTCTGTCGTGCGGCGGAATTTTCGCGCCGGTCAGCAATCCGGCTTCCGCGCGCAGCTCTTTTTCAGGAATGCTTTCCGGATCGTCGAAGTAAATTCCAAATGAGCGCGATATTGGAAGTTTGTGCGCGGCAAAGAAGATCTGCACCTTCGCGAAGCTGTTGCCGATGTTCTGGTAGTCGCCGCGATGTTCGATGGAAGCGAGCCGCGCGCCTCCGAACGGGGCGATCTCCACGCGGTAGTTCGCTGTCATGGCATGAGGCTTCTTCGGGTTTGGAGGCAAGAGTTTCCCGCGCAGGCGATAGGCGCCGGGCGGCACGCCATAGTCGGCGGCGAATGCGCGCGAGAAAGCGGCAAGCGTGCCGTAGCCCGCATGCTTTGCGATGCGCTCGAGCGGAGCCTCCTTGCGCGTCAGCTCGACTGCGGCACGATGCAGCCGCAGCCGGCGCACGGTATCGGCCAGCGTTTCGCCGGTCGCCTCGCGATAAATGCGGTGAAAGTGGAACGGCGAGAAGAACGCGACTTCCGAGAGCCGCTCGACCGTGAGATTTCCGTCGAGGTTCTCGGCAATGTGATCGGTCACGCGCGCGATGCGGCGGCCATAATCCATGCGGGTTTCGGGCTTCGTCATGCGAAAAGACTAGTGCCTCTGCGTTGATCGTAGTTGCGATTTATCGGTGGCTGGCCCTATATCCCACGCAGCTTTCGCGAATTATCACAATGAAATCCCGGAAAATATGAGCGAAATCGTCAAAACGGATGCCGTCATCATCGGCGCGGGGCCGGTCGGGCTGTTCGCGGTCTTCGAACTCGGCCTCGTCGACATCAAGGCCCATGTCATCGACATTCTTGATAAGCCCGGCGGCCAGTGCGCGGAGCTGTATCCGGAGAAGCCGATCTACGACATTCCGGGCCTGCCGATGGTGACGGGCCAAGGCCTCGTCAATAACCTCTTGGAGCAGATCAAGCCGTTCGGCGCGACCTTCGAATATGGCGTGCGCGTGGAATCGCTCGAACGCATCGAGGGCGGTTTTCGCCTGAAGACCGATATCGGCGGCACCATCGAAGCGAAGGTCGTGGTGATCGCGGCCGGTGGCGGTTCGTTCGAATCGAAGAAGCCGCCGCTCGCCGGCATCGAGCAATACGAAAACAAGTCCGTGTTCTATCTCGTGCGCTCGATGGAAGCGTTCCGCGGCAAGAACATCGTGATCGCGGGAGGTGGCGACTCTGCGCTCGACTGGACGCTGAACCTTGCGCCGCTTGCGAAGAAGCTGACCTTGCTCCATCGCCGCGATGCCTTCCGCGCTGCGCCCGACAGCGTGAACAAGATGAAGGCGCTCGTTGCCGAAAAGAAGATCGACTTCCAGCTCGGCCAGTTGCATGGCCTTGAAGGGGAGAATGGTAAGCTTCAAAAAGTGATTGCGCGCCGCGAAGATAATTCCACCTTCGACATCGATGCCGACGCGCTGCTGCCGTTCTTCGGATTGACGATCAGGTTGGGGCCCGTCGGCAATTGGGGCCTGAAACTCGATGCCGAGCGGATCGTTGTCGATACCGAAAAGTTCGAAACCAGCGAGCCGGGCATTTTCGCGATCGGCGACATCAATGTATATCCCGGCAAGCTGAAGCTCATTCTCTCCGGCTTCCACGAGGCCGCGCTGATGTCGCAAGCTGCGCACAAGATCATTTTCCCCGACAAGCGCCTCGTGTTCCAATACACGACGACAAGTTCGAGTTTGCAGAAGAAGCTCGGGGTTTAACTTCCGGTCTCATCCTTCGAGACGGCGGCTTCGCTGCCTCTTCAGGATGAGGCAGCAAACCAAGTCCTCACCCCGAGAAGCGAGCCGGCGGTTCGCGTCTCGAAGGGTGAAATGAAAGAAAAAGCATGGCCACTTTCATCGTCGCGCATGGTGCCTGGTCGGCGGGCTGGGTGTGGAAGAAAATGCACCCGCTGATGCGCGCGAAGGGCCATGAGCTGATCACGCCGACCTACACGGGTCTTGGCGACCGCGTGCATCTTGCGACATCGTTGATCGGTCTCGAGACGCACGTGCAGGACATGCTGGTCGTCCTGCAAATGGAAGACGTGCGTGACGCGATCCTGGTCGGCCATTCTTACGGCGGCATGGTCGCGACCGGTGTCGCCGATCTTGCCGCCGAGCGTATTTCAAAGCTCGTCTATCTCGACGCGTTCGTGCCGACGCACGGCAAGAGCGTGCTCGATCTCGTTACCCCCGAAGAGCGCGAGCGCCGTCTCGCTGGCGTGATCGACGGCTGGAAGCTGCCGCCTTCGCCGCCGCCGCCGGATACGAGTCCGCGCGACATCGACTGGATCAGCCCGCGCCGCGTGCACCAGCCGCTGGCGTGTTTTCAGGAGCCGCTACTCCTTGAGAACGGCGAGCCACAAATGCCGCGCAGTTATATCTACGCGCAGCGTCACAATCCCGGCGATCCGTTCCGCCCATTTTTCGAGCGGGCGAAAAAAGAGGGCTGGCAAACCTTCGAAATGGATGCCAGCCACTCGCCGCATGTGACCGCGCCGGAAGCGCTGGCGGACATTCTGGATCGGATCGCGAAGACCTGACCGCGCGTGCTCTGCGCCGGGGATAAGGGTTTTCATCAGTCAGCGATAGAATTCGCGGCGCGCATGCGGCTCCCGCTATGCCCGGTTCGCCGCATGAAACTTTGGGCCGCATTTTGCGTTCAGCCGGCATTCAAATTTTGGACGCTATGCAGAAAAGTCATCGGAGGAATTGGCAATGCGATTGTTGCTTCTGGCCGCCGCCGCTTTCATTTCGTTCTGTTCGGTTCCTGCGCAGGCGCAACGGGCGCCTTACGACATGTGGTGCCGCGACGAGCGGATCGGCCCCGGACCGTTCGATACCGTCATGCGCTGTGAGGCCTATACCTATCAGCAGTGCATGGCGTCGCGCACGAGCTTCGGCGCCTGCTACCAGAATCCGCGCTACGACGCGCGCTTCGCCAAGCCCAAGCAGCGGCCCAAGCAGCGGCCCAATCGCTAGGCCTACTCGCGGAATTCCTGCGCGTCCGGCACGCGCGTAAACGCGATCTTCGCGCCGAGATATTGCAAGCCGAGATCTTTCTGTGAAGCGAGCGTCACGGTTTCGCGGCCATAACGTGCGACGAGTTTATCGACCGAGCGCCAGAGAATTTCCTTCTTGGTGAAACCGTCGGGCCGCGTTTCGACGAAGAGGTCGCGGGCGCGTTTGCTTTCGTCGGAGAGGTGATAGAGCCAGATTGAAACTTTGCGGAAGGGACCGCTCTTTTTCGGCAATTCGCTCCAGAACTGATCGAGATATTGCAGGAGCGTGAACGAGTCTTGCGTCGGCGAAATCTTGCTCTCGTGAACGATGGGTTCGCGGTTCGTGCTGCCGTAATCCGGATGCACGGCGAGGCCGAAACCGCCGGCCACGACCTCAAGACGGCGGATGCGGGTCGCGCACTTCAGCAGCAGCGAGCGCGCGACGAAGCGCGCATCATCCTTGCCGCGCATTTTTGGCGCCAGCACGCGCGAATGCCCGACCGAGCGGCGGCCTTCATCGCTTTTCGGTACGTCGATCCCATGCAACTCGTACCAGTACCGCTCGCCACCGACCGAACCCCAGACGTGGCGCGCGGCTTTCGGTTCGAGCGAGAGCAATTGCTCGATGCTCGTGATGCCGGCGCGGTGCAGCCGCGCTTCCATGTTGGAAGCGATGCCGGGCAAGTCGGTAAGCTGCAACGGAAACAGAATGTGCGGCAAATCCTTCTGTTCGAGCAGCGTCAGTCCGTTCGGCTTCTGCATGTCGGACGCGATCTTCGAGAGAAGCCGCGTCGGCGCGATGCCAATGGACGAGTTCAGGCACGCACCGACGTTTTTCTTGATTCCCGCTTTCATATTCAGCGCGATCTTGCGCGCGTTCGCAGGTTCGCACTCGTCGCCGATCAGCTTGCAGGTGAATTCGTCGATGGAGCCGGTGGAGAGCAGCGGAACATGGTTCTGCACTTCTTCTTTGAGGTGCTCGTGGATGTCGACGTAAAGCTCGTGGCGCGCGGGGACGAGGATCAGGCCCGGGCACATGCGCTTGGCTTCCCAGATGCGGGTGCCGGTTTTTACGCCGAAGGCTTTGGCTTCATAGCTCGCGGCAATCGCGCTCGTGGTGTCCGACATCACCGGGACGACGGCGATCGGCTTGCCGCGGAGCGCAGGATTCATCTGCTGCTCGACGCTCGCAAAATACGAGTTGAAGTCGATGGTGAGGTAGCTGAAACGGCCCATATTTGCCCGTGTCTGCCGACTCGATTTCGAGGGAGGCGAGGGACAGTACTAGAAACAAAATGGGAACAGATCCTGCGGTGAAGCACCGCACGCAATGGTTTCCCGCAGGCGGAAAAAGGCGCATCCTGGCCTCCTCTCGCCGCCCTCCCGGAGGCCGGAAATCGGCGCGGGCAGTTTGCCGAGCAGCGATTTGGCTTGCGGCGCGAAGCGCAAGGCGCGGGCCGTGACCTCACCCTGCAAGGAGAGCGGCAGCGCATAGTCGCATACCGTGACCGCGCCGGTGGCGATCACGCATTTGAACCGGTCCGCCGGCGCGAGGAGGTCGTAGGCGAGAAAGCCCTGTTCGCGTGCATGCGCGATGGTGTCGGCCATCTGCACCTGACCGGGGCCGGATTTGGCGAACGCAGGATCGATCGCGCCCAGGAATGCGTGCCAGCGCTTGCCGTGCGTGACGGCGACTTCGATCGCGGCAAGCTTGCCGCCGACTTCAAGCCGGGCGCAGGCCGAGGTTTCGCGTGCTCGGTCACGAGCGAGCCAGCACGCGCTCCAGTGCGGGTCGCCGATCACGGACGAGGTGAAAACCTTTCGCTGTGAGCCAGTCGCGCTTGCGTTCCAGCGCGGTGCGAACGCAATGATACGCGCTGCCGCCGCGGGTGATTTTCAGTCGTACCTCGCCCTGTTCGGCGAGGCGGCGGCGATAGCGGCGGAGTTCGCGCATGTCGCGTGGCGGCAGGCCAGTCTCGCGGCGCAGATCGACATAAGGCGCTTCTTCGACCTGGCTTACATGCGCGCGGCGGGCGAGCAGCGGCGAAAGCTTGGCGTCGTTACGCACCTTGCGCAGCAGCGCCGCATCCGCGCCGATCTCGCCGGCGGCGTGTAATGCCTGCATGAGGTGCGCTTCGTTGCCCGCGCGCGACAATACCGCGTCGCCATATTGAATGAGCGGATCGCCGAAGAAGCGCAGCACGCGCGCGCCTGCCATCGAGGTCAGCACCAGCGGCAGGATTGCGACCGTCGCGCCATGTTCACGCACGACGATGATGTGCGGCTCATGCCCATGACTGATATGCGCGGCCATCGCGGCTTCCGCGACGGCAAAAGACTGGAATGGCGTGGAGAGCGCGCCTTCGCGCTCGATCGCGCGCCACTCGGGGCTCGCGGCGTCGAGCGCGTCCGCGCCGGAGAAGATTTCGGCGTCGCCGGTCGCGCGCTCGGGCTTGGCCGCGCGGCGCACGCTCTCGCCCAATCCCGCCGCGATTTCGGGGAAGGATTCCAGTGTGGCAAGGAGTTCGAGCGCGAGTTCTACCGGCATCGTCTTCTTGTGTGGTGGTGCTTCCGGGCTTTTGTAGCCCTTGTGCGCCTTATTATTCCTTGCATGCGGGCTGACGGAGCGGTTAATCGTCCGCTATCCTTAACCGGATGCGGCATTTCGCGGTAGAAATACCGGGCCGCAAACCGGAACTTCCGATGTTTATCAATTTTTTTAACGAGCTGAAATCCGCCGGGCTGCCCGTCACGGTGCGCGAGTACCTAACGCTGATGGAGGCGCTCAATTCCGACGCGGATCTTGCGAACCGCCGGGTCGAGGATTTTTATTTTCTCTCGCGCGCGGCGCTCATCAAAGACGAGCGCAATCTCGACAAGTTCGACCGCGTGTTCGGTCATGTCTTCAAGGTCTCGACCTGATGTCGGACGCGGCCGGCACCGCGCAGATTCCGGAAGAGTGGCTGCGCAAGCTCGCCGAGAAATATCTCACCGAAGAAGAAAAAGCGCAGATCGAGGCGATGGGCTGGGACAAGCTCATGGAGACGCTGGCCGAGCGGCTCAAAGAACAAAAAGGCCGCCATCAGGGCGGCAACAAATGGATCGGCACCGCGGGCACGTCGCCGTTCGGTGCCTATGGCTATCACCACGAGGGCATCCGCATCGGGCAGGACAAGAACCGCAACAACCGCGCCGTCAAAGTGTGGGACAAGCGCGAGTTCAAAGATTTGGACGATCAGGTCGAGCTGGGCACGCGCAACATCAAGGTCGCGCTGCGGCGCCTTCGCAAATTCGCGCGCACGGGCCTCGCCGACGAGCTCGATCTTCCCGGCACCATCCGCGAAACCGCGAACCACGGCTTTTTGGATGTGCAGATGCGGCCCGAGCGGCGCAACGCCGTGAAGGTGCTTTTGTTCCTGGACATCGGCGGCTCGATGGACTGGCACATCGAGCTATGCTCGGAGCTGTTCTCCGCCGCGCGCACGGAGTTCAAGAATCTCGAGACCTTCTACTTCCACAACTGCCTCTATGAAAGCGTGTGGAAGCAGAACGTGCGGCGCCACTCGGAGCGCGCGCCGACCTGGGACGTGCTGCATAAATTCCCGTCCGACTACAAGGTGATCTTCGTCGGCGACGCGAGCATGAGCCCCTACGAGATCATGATGCCGGGCGGCTCGGTCGAGCACATGAACGAAGAGGCGGGGCAGGTGTGGATGGAGCGCGTGATGAACATCTATCACCACGCGGTCTGGCTGAACCCGGTGCCGCGCGAGCACTGGGACTACACACAATCGATCCGCATGATGCGGCAGCTTTTCTCCGACCGCATGTATCCGCTCACGCTCGAAGGCTTGGACGAAGCGATGCGGGAGTTGGTGAGGTGAACTGGTTTATTCACCTCACTCCTTTAGGATTAGTGCTCTGGCATTCTCTCTCGGATCGCCGTCAACATATAGGCGATCGCATCACGTGTATGGTTTTGAATCGTTTGTAGAGCTTCAGGGGCACTTGGTTGTTTGGAGGCAACTGCGGCTACCATTACAGCCGCTCCCGAAATGATTGCTGCGCGTTCTTTCTCAGATAATCTCATAAAATGCTCCAAATGAAAAAATGGAAGAACTAACCGAAGTATATTGGAGCGTTCAGTTGAAGAGGATCAATCCCTCCTACATTACCTCTAGAATTAAATCAGAGCTGAGATGTTTGTTGTTTTTCTTGGGCCGCATGTATGTCCACTCACTTTGAAAGAGACGAATGAAGCGATGCGGGAGTTGGTGCGCTGAAGCTCGATCTACGCGGAAATAGAGGTGTGGCTGCCATGAGATAATTCTCATGGAGTGCCTCATGTCTTGCGGAAAAATAGAGGTGGCTTTGAGTATGATTGCTTTTGTCGTCGCAGCGTTCGTTTCACTACTTGGCCGCCGCGTCTTCGCAAGTCGGCCAAGCGTAAGTTCTGGAAGCGCATCCGCAAGGAAGCAAAGCTGAACATGAAACAGGAAGCTAGGCGTGGCTTCCAAACAAAAGCCTCGCGCTTTCGCCGGGGCTTTTTCGCCTGTCGGGCAACGCCTACCGCTTCTTCTTCGCCTTCGCCGCTGGCGCCTGCGCCAGCGGCCTTAGCGTCACGACAACCGGGTTTGGATAATGCTCCAGCGTTGCGCCGGTGACGGCATCGACGCCGACACCGATCACGCCGCCGATCAGGATATTTCCCGCAAGACCCGCCGCGCCTGCGCCGGCCATGCGCAGTGGCACGTTCACGGTCGTGGGCTCGTAGCCGGCCTTCGTGAAGGTCGCGACGATCGCTTGCTTCCGCGATACGCGCACGCTGCAAGGCGTGTTGCAGTTCGGGCCGGGGACGGGCGGCGTCAACGTCGGCTGCGGCGCGCTGGGGTCGTTCAGGTTTTCGACGCGGCACTCGCTCAGCGAGCACATATCGACCAGTTGCGTCCGCACTTCCGCGCCCGCCGGGCTGGACTCGAAGACAACATCGGTTTCCGTGCCGCGCGTGACCGTCGCGCAGCCGGCCAGGGCAAACGCGAGCAAGCCGACGAGATGAACGAGACGCATGATTTCCTCCCTCATTCATTATTCTCGCGCGGCTTCAATCCGCCAAATTAAAAATGGCGGCGGTAATACTGCACCAGCTATGTGATGCAGTCGCTAGCGGTTGCGTGTCGCGGATTTTTCCTCGTCATGCCCGCCACGCAAATATGCCGGTGTCGGGTAAGCCCGACATCGGGTGCCGGGGTCCACGCCTTCACCGCGCCGGACGCGCGCCCGCTGCCCCGTCTTGCTCCTGACTTGCTCCTGACTTGCGGCTGGCGGAAACTGCCCGACAACTTATTCAATGGAGACCGGCAATGGCTGACGACGAAAATCCCCTCGAAGGCGCGGAATTCGAGGCGGCGCTTGGAAAACTGCATGCGGGCAGCGCGGACCCCAAAGCGCTCGCCACGGTCCTTGAGGCGCTGCGCGACGCGGTGCTCGATTTGCAGGAGCAGGTCTATTCCGGCGAAGACGATGACGAGGATGACGACGATAAGTAAGCGAAAGACAGTGGTCATGCGTCCGGCGGCAAAACGCCGGACGCCCTTGCTTCCCGGGGCGATTTGTCATTTGGCCAAATAGAGTGCATATCGCGCCGGTTCGATCTACAGCTGTACTGGCCTGACTAGCTCCATGAGCTTTATCCATGACATCGCTGAATCGGGAAAAGGTGCCGTGCAAACGGCGTGGCGCCAATCATTGCCCCTTGGGCGATTACGGAGACTAAAATGCCGGTAGGCACAGTGAAATTTTTCAACACGCAAAAAGGCTTCGGTTTCATCCAGCCGGATGACGGTTCCAAGGATGTGTTCGTGCACATCTCGGCCGTCGAGCGCTCGGGCATGGGCACGCTGAACGAAGGCCAGAAGGTCAAGTTCGACGTCGTGAGCGAGCGTGGCAAGAACGCCGCCGCGAACTTGCAGAACGCCTAACGCGAAGCTGCGCAAAGACAAGAAAGCCCGGCCGAAAGGTCGGGCTTTTTTCTTGTCTGCTTCGCAGACGGCGGGTGCCGGTCCGGCTACCGAAGTCCGGCGAATGCGGCTCGCTCTCGTGCTAGTACTGCGCGCAAGGAGCGGACATGAACCACGGCTTTCTCGCAATCTTCAGCGATGTCGATCCCGCGGACGAGACCGATTACCTGCATTGGCTCACCCGCGAGCATGCGCAGGAGCGACTCTCCGTGCCGGGCTTTCTTGCCATGCGGGTATTTCGCACGGACGCGCAAGGCCGCGCGCGGTTTCTCATATTTTACCGGCTGCGGGATGCGGGCGTCGTTGCGAGTGAGGCTTATCTTGCGCGGCTGAACGCGCCGACGCCGTGGTCGCAACGCGTCATGCCCCGCCTGAAAAATTTCATGCGCGGCGGCGGCCGCATCGCGTTCGAGTCCGGAGCCGGCGAGGCGATGTGGATCGCGCCGGTGTTGTTCGCCGGGGATGAGCTGGCGAATTATCTTGCCGCCGCTTCCGAAATTGCGAAAGCAGACCGGATCGCGGCGACGCGGATCTTCGAGGTCGATCGCGCCGCATCCGAAATCAAGACCAACGAAAAGGCGATGCGCGAAGGAGACAGCGCATTCGAAGCGATGCTGCTGCTGGAGGCGCTCGACGAGAACGTGCTCGCAGAAGGGCTTGCCTTCATGCAGGTAGTGGATCGTTCGATCTACCGGCAGATCTTCGCGCTGCGAAGTGCGCAGGCGTGAAGAAAAACGGCCGGCGTTGTGCCGCCGGCCGCTTTCGGAAAGCGTCTTACTTGATGCTGTCGAAGCTCGCGATCGTCTGGTTGTAACCCGCCGACGCGCCGCCGGTGTTCAGCGAAAGGTCCGCTTTCTGCCAGTGATAAGACTGCGCCGAAGCGGCACCGACGGACGCAAACAGGGTGGCGGCGGCGAGCGTCGCATAAACGATCTTCTTCATGGGAATCTCCTTGTTGACGCGGGAGCTCGTTCTTGAGCGCCGCGTGACAGGAGGTAATCCCTCGAATCTGGATTTTGGATGCGCTGCTGAATCACGAACCTGTGAGCAGAAATCGCGCGCGAAAAAAACTGTCTCGAAGCGCCAGCGCGATCGCAAAGGACCGTTGCGCGAACGCATAGGAGAGAGATTTTTCGACCAAAGTCGTAATCTCGGTGCAAAACTGTTGAGCATTTCCCACGCAATGCGTTCGCAACATGGCGCGATTGCGAAGTTCGCCTTTTTATACAATGCGTCGTTTGCGATCCACGCATGCAAATCTGCGCAAACGCGCTCTAGCAATAAAATACGCAGCGTTTACTAGAGCTTCGTGCTCCAGAAATCCGGATGATAGCGATATTGCGTTCCATTCCGCTCGACAAAGCCGAGGCCGGGAAAGGGAAGATGCATTCCGGCGACAAGAAGCTTGTCGTTTGCCGCCATATCGAAAGCGCGCATTCTCGCCGCTGCCGCTTGCGTCCGGTCGGTGTCAAACGCGAGCGTAATCTCGGGCCGCGTGAATTGCAGTGCTGCGTTATGTATAATGTCGCCCCAGACCAGAAGCTGTTCTTTTTCCGAAGCGAACAGATATCCGGTGTGTCCGGCGGTGTGACCGGTAAGGGCAATCGCGGAAACGCCGCGTGCGATCTCGCCGTTCTTGGGCAATGGTTTCAGCCGGTGCGCATAAGGCTTGATCGCATCCATCGCCATCGTGAAGAACTGTTTCATCTCCGGCGGCGCTTTGTCCGCGACTTCGGGACTTAGCCAGAATTTCGCGTCGGCTTCCGATACGTAGATTTCCGCGTTCTTGAAAACCGGGCGGCCTTCCATCGTCATCCCGCCGAAGTGATCCGGATGAAGATGCGTGAGCAGGATTGCGTCGATCTGATCGACGTTAATGCCCGCCAGCACGAGATTTTCAACGGCGCGGCCGAGCGAGGATCCCATCAACACGCCGCTACCGGTATCGACAAGATAGAGCTTGTCGCCGGTATTCACGGCGAAAGCATTGCAATGCGCACGGGGCGGCGAGGGCTGGTAACTTTGCGCGGAGAGCTTCGCGATCTCGGCGGCGTCGCCCGAATAAAGTTTCAGCTCCAGTTCGAGGTCGCCGTCGAGCACCGCGGTAACTTCGAAGTTGCCGAGCTTGCGGCGAAAGAAGCCGGGGGCCTGCGCTTTTGCGAATGGCATTTTCGCGAGGAGCGGCGAGGGAAAAACGCTCGCGCCGGCCAGCAAGCCGCCACCAATCATTATCTCGCGGCGCGTGAGCGGGTTCTTCAGGTCGTGGCTCATCGGCGGTCTCCGGCTTTCGTACTTTCTTGAGGACAGTTTCACACGAAGCGCGTGCAGGAAAAACCGATTTCCCGCCGCAAGCCCGCTGTGGCGAAAACGCGGCGTGTAGCTGAACCGGCGTTCATGAAACAATACTTGGTTCCGCGCGTTATCGCTATTGAACGCGGGTAAGGCGTCACTAAATTCATGCATTCATGCACTCACGTGGTGAAAAGGAGGTTCTGATGAACACCCTGCGCAAGAAAATCACTGCGATCGGCCTGGCCGGCTCCGTCGGTCTCGCTACGTTCGCGATTCCATCGGTTCCGGCGATCGCGGCTCCCGTCGCGCCGAGCCAGAACAGCGTAAAGCAGTCCGTGCCGCAGCACACCGAAGATGTCCGCTGGCGCCGCCGCCATGTGGGTCCGGCGGTTGCTCTTGGTATCTTCGGCGCGGTCGCGGCCGGTATCGCGGCACGGCAACATAATCGCCGCCATTACCGCAATTACTACTACGACCCGTATTACCCAACCTATTACGGCAGGTCGCATTATCGGCCGCGGCATCGCTACTATCCTCTGCAGCAGCCGGGCAATTATCCCTGGTAACGCGGAGTAAAAATTCGGGGCGCGCAAACCGCGCTCCGAATTCTTTTGCATGGTTCCCGCGCGCGGTTTAAAAGCACGCGCGATGTCATCCGAAGAAAACCCATACATCTATGTTTTCAAGCCGAAGCTCATGGGCATGGTTCATGAGCTTGCGCTCACGCAGGATTCGCTGGACTGGGTGATCGGTCCAGGAAGCGGCCGCGTCAGCTATCACATGATCAAGCGAATCCGGCTCGGCTATAAGCCGACGAACATGGCGAACGCACGCTTCATTGCCGAGATCTGGCCGTTGAATGCGCCGAAACTCACCATTTACTCGGTCTCGGCCCGCTCGCTTGTCGATATGGCAAACCAGGGCGGCGACTACGTCCGGTTCATCAGCGAGTTACACCGGCGGATGAGCGCCGCCAAAGCGAACTGCGTCTACGAGGCTGGATTTCCTGCCTGGCGCTGGTGGCCTGCCGCTATTTTCGCGCTGGCTACGGTTCTGGCTGTTGCCTATATCGCGGTCCAGGCCGTCATCGCCGCGCAGTACATGTTGGCCGGGATTATTGTGCTGATCGGCGCGTGGTTTCTGTGGCAGATCTGGAACATCGTGAAGCGCAATCGTCCGCGCCAGTATACGCCCGATGCAATACCGGAAGACGTGCTCCCGAACGGCTGACTTCAGCCGGCGAGGCTTGCCGGCGTCAGAAACATTTCGAGTCTTCCGGCGGGCGGCGTTGCGTCTTTCCAGCGATGGACCGGCAGTTCGATTACGGCAAGTCCGCTGGTCGGATACTTCTTCTCCACGCGGCGAATGGCATCGGCGTCGCCTGATTTGGCGAAGCTGCGCGCAAGCCGTTCAAGCCCGGGATTGTGGGCGCAGAGCAGTAGCGTCTGGATTTCATCCGGCGTTCGTTGCGCGAAGTCGAGTAAGGTTTTCTCGGCGGCGCCATAGAGGCCGTCTTCTTCACGCATGGGCACTTCTTTGCCGAGGTGCGGCGTGACGAGGTCCCAGGTCTGCCGGGTACGAACGGCGGCCGAAATCAATGCAAAATCCGGCACCAGCCCCGCGCGCAATATCGCCTTGCCCAATGTTGGCGCATCCCGTTCGCCGCGCTCGCTCAATGGCCGTAGCGCATCGGTAAGACCGTCCGGCCAGTCGGCCTCGGCGTGGCGTAAAAGCAGGAGACGGCGCATGTGTTTCCCTCGACAGCCGGGGCGGGAGTATCTATCAGGTTCGTACCGTACCTGCCTTATTCCTATGACACTTGCACAGACCTATTACGAGGCAACGTCATCGTCCTACGCGGCGAGACCGCAGCTTGTCCACGACATCGACACCGATGTTTGCATCATCGGCGGTGGTTTCGCGGGACTGTGGACCGCGCGTGCGCTGCAAAAGCGGCACAAGGACGTGGTGCTGATCGAGCGCAATGCCGTTGCCGGTGCCGCTTCGGGGCGCAACGGCGGTTTCGTGTCGGCAGGGTTCAACAAAGATCTCTCCGCGATTGCAGGTCGTGTTGGTTTCGATCATGCGCGCGCGCTCTATGGGCTTTCGCGCATGGGCGTCGAGCTTGTGCGCGAAGAAACGGCTTTGGGTTTCCCCGGGGTGAACATGAAGCCCGGCTATCTACGCGTGTCCTGCGACGATGACGCCGAAGGTATGAAACGCGAAGCCGACTGGTTTTCGCGCGAGTTCGCACACGACATGGAATTCTGGCCCACGGAACGGGTCGGCGAAGCGATGTCGAGCGAGCAGTATTATCAGGGGCTTCATGACGCGGGTGCATTTCACGTCCATCCGCTTAATCTCGCGATCGCGCTCGCCGAAGAAATCAAGCGGCGCGGCGGAAAGATTTACGAGAACACGGCAGCGCTCAACGCAGACATCGATGGCGTGCGGAAAATCATTGTCACGCCACGCGGAACGATCCGTGCCGAACATGTGGTGTTTGCAGGGAATGACTTGCCCGTTGGCGATTTCCCCGATCTTGCGCGCACCATTCTGCCGGTAGCGACTTATCTCGGCGTGACGCGGCCCACAGGCACAAAGCTTGCCGAAGTCATTCGCTACGCGGGCTGCGTGCAGGACGACCGCCACGCCTTCAACTATTTTCGCGTGATCGGTGATCGCTTGATGTGGGGCGCGGGAATTTCCACGAGCCTGAAGCAGCCCGCCGATCTCGAAGAGCAACTGAGAAAGCGTATTCTTTCCGTTTTCCCGCAGCTTTCCGGCATTGCCATTGAACGCGCGTGGAGCGGCGTCATGGGCTTCACGATTCACCGGATGCCGCAGATCGGCATGCTGCGGCCGGGGGCGTGGATCGCGAGCGCGTTCGGCGGACAGGGGTTAAATACGACCGCGATGGCCGGGGAAGTGATCGCTGCCGCGATCGCAGAGAAAGACGACCGCTGGCGGCTCTTTATCCCGTTTGGTCTGGTCTGGGCCGGCGGTTGGTTCGGAAAAACTTACGCGCAGATCAACTGGTGGCAGCGCAAGCTGCGCGACCGGATCGACGATATGCGACGGAAGAAAGCGGCTTAATCGCCGCCACCGTCTCCGCCGCTTCCGTCAGCGTCCGTATTGGCGTTGTCTTCGTAGTCACCGGCCGTAAGGTTTATCTCCGCGCTTGTCTTCGGTTCCTGCCGGTAGAGCCAGTAACCGATGCCGAGGCCGCCAAAGATAAAGAGAGTGGCGGCCAGCCAACCCACATTCAGCCTTCGCGGCGCGCGAGGAAGGCGAGCCGCTCGAACAGGTGCACGTCCTGCTCGTTCTTCAGGAGCGCGCCGTGCAGCGGCGGGATCAGCTTCTTCGGATCGCGCTCGCGCAACGTCTCCGGGCCGATGTCTTCGACCATCAGCAACTTCAGCCAGTCGAGCAGTTCGGAGGTCGAAGGCTTCTTCTTCAGTCCCGGCACTTCGCGGATTTCGTAGAACATGCGCAGCGCCTCGGCGACGAGACGCTGCTTGATGCCGGGAAAATGGACCTCGACGATCGCTTTCATCGTGTCGGCATCGGGGAAGCGGATGTAGTGGAAGAAGCAGCGACGCAGGAATGCGTCCGGCAATTCCTTTTCGTTGTTCGAGGTGATGACGATGATCGGGCGCTTCGCGGCTTTGATCGTTTCGCCGGTTTCGTAGACGTGGAATTCCATGCGATCCAGCTCTTGCAGGAGATCGTTCGGGAATTCGATGTCGGCCTTGTCGATTTCGTCGATCAGGAGGAGCGGGCGTTCGGCGGCGGTGAAAGCGTCCCAGAGCTTGCCACGCTTGATGTAATTCTTGATTTCGGAGACGCGCGGGTCGCCGAGCTGGCTGTCGCGCAGGCGCGCCACCGCGTCATATTCATATAAGCCCTGCGCGGCCTTGGTGGTCGACTTGATATGCCACTCGATGAGCGGCGCCTTGATTGCGCGTGCGACTTCGGCTGCGAGAACGGTTTTCCCGGTGCCGGGCTCGCCCTTGATCAGGAGCGGGCGCTCAAGCGCGATCGCGGCATTGACCGCAACTTTCAGATCGTCGGCAGCGACGTAGCTCTTGGTACCTTCAAAACGCATTTCGGGCTCCGGGAATTCTCAAGGCGGCGCACCCTATTGGGCAAGATCATTGACGGCAAGGCGCGGGGACGAACCGTCCTTTCGCCCATGTTCCGCCCGGCAGAACTTGCCGGACGGCAAAGCCTGCCTTGGTAAGGCCCCGTAGTCTCGGATAATAACTCAGTAAAATCAATAGCTTAGGTGCTACGCCGGACTGGCATGGCGGTTGCCACTGGTCTGTGGGGCCCGCATGCGCGCGGCCGCACTGGTGGAGGAAGAGTTATGGGTATCTTCGGCGCAATGACGACCGCGGTCGGCGGCCTGCAAGCGCAATCGTTCGCGCTCGAAAACATCTCGGGCAACATCGCGAACTCGCAGACGACCGGCTTCAAGCGCGTCGATACGAGCTTTGCCGACTTGGTCGCGAGCTCCAGCGCGAAGCTCCAGACCTCCGGCGGCGTCAACGCACTCTCCCGCCAGACCAACAACGTGCAGGGCGATATTCAGACCGCGGGCGTCGATACCTACATGGCGATCAAGGGCGACGGCTACTTCGTCGTTCAGAAGCCCGCAGGATTTCCTGACGGAAACCCGATGTTCGTCGGCGTCGATCTCTACACGCGCCGCGGCGATTTCGAGCTCGACAGAAACGGTTATCTGGTCAACGGCTCGGGTTACTATCTGAAAGCGATGCCGATCGACGCGACGACCGGAAACACGGTCGGCCTCGGTTCCGGAAGTGCTGCAATTCACCAACGATTTCCTCCCGTCACAGGTCACGACGATCGTCGAATATCGCGCGAACCTTGCGAGTCTTCCGCGCACGCAGGCTTACCGCAACGCACCAGATACGCCGGGTAGCGAACTCCTCGACCCGGGTGGGTTTGGCGCGAACCCGCTAACGGCCGGCACGGGGACTGTGCTCGGCGCCGACGTCGACACCTTTCTCGAACAGTCGGTCGCCGGTGGCGCCATCACGGTTTACGATTCGCTCGGTAACGAAATGAATGTGCAGATGCGCTGGGCCAAAACGGACTCCGCGGCATCCGGCGGCGACGACACTTGGGAGCTTTTCTATCTCGAAAACTCCAACGCAGGTGTAGGCGATGTGGCATGGCGCAACGCTGGTCAGGTTTACGAATTTAATGCGAGTGGTGTCCTGACGCCGAACATCCCGGCAGTCACACTCTCTAGCCTGACGATTGACGGTGTTGTCGTTGGCGATGTGGTGTTGTCGCATGGCTCGTCCGGCGTTACGCAATTCGCAGATGCCAACGGTGTCGCGAAGGTGAACCTCCTCAACCAGAACGGTTATGCGGCGGGCGAGCTGCAATCCATCGCGGTGAGCGACAGAGGCCGCATCGTTGCGAGCTACTCCAACGGCCGCTCGATCGACATCGCCGAAATTCCGCTCGCGAGCTTCCTTGGCGACAACGCCTTGAAGCGCCTCGATGGCGGCGCCTTTGAAGCGACCTCGGAGTCGGGACCAGCCATTTATGGTGCGTCAGGCCAGATCGTCGGTAAATCGCTGGAAGGCTCCAACACCGACATCGCGGATGAATTCACGAAGCTGATCGTTACGCAGCAGGCCTATGCCGCGAACACGCGCATCGTGACCACCGCTGACCAGATGCTGCAAGAAACGATCAACATGATCCGCTAAAGGCGGATCACGGGCGGGTAAAGTGCAATGAGCCTGACACAGGCGTTATCGTCGGCGTTAAGCGGTCTGCGGGTGACACAGACCGGCATCAGCGTCGTTGCGACCAACGTCGCCAACGCGGAAACGCCGGGCTACACGCGCAAGACGCTGGGACTGGAGGCCGTCGCGGCCGGTGGCGCCAGTCTTGGCGTGCGGGTCGCAAGCGTCAATCGCGAGCTCGATATCTATGCGCAGCGGCAGCTACGCACCGAGCTGGCGGGCTCGTCATACATCAATATGATCTCCAAGTTCCGGAGCCAGATCGACCGGCTTTACGGCGTGCCCGGCGGAACGAATGCGCTCGACACCCGGCTGAACAGCTTTACGAACTCGTTGCAGGGGCTTGCTTCCGATCCGCAATCGATCGCCGCGCGCCAGTCGGTGCTCAACGAAGCGCAGGTTTTCGCGCAGCAGCTCAACCAGATGTCCGCCGACATCCAGATGATGCGCAATCAGGCGGAAGCCGGCATTGGAGATTCCATCGATCGCGTCAATATGCTTCTTCAGAACATCGAGAGCATTTCAACCCAGATCAACGCGCTGACCCAGCAAGATACGGAAATCGGCAGCCTGCTCGACGAGCGCGACAAGGCCATCGATGAGCTTGCGAGCCTGATGGATATTCGTGTCGTCAGCGTCGGTGGCGAGCAGGTCGCGATTTTCATGACCTCCGGCATCAGCCTGTTCGATCGCCAGGCTGCGCAGCTTTCTTTCGATGAGCGTCCGCTCAGCGCGCAATCCAGTTGGAACATAAATGATGCCCTGCGTTCCACTGGAACGATCAAGCTGGTGTCGCAAAACGGAAGCTCCATGGACCTGATTGCCGATAAAGCGATCCGGTCCGGACAGATCGCGGGTCTGGTCGAACTGCGCGACGATATTTTGGTGAAAGCACAAGCGCAGCTCGACGAGATCGCGCATACGCTTGCGTTCGCGATGTCGAACCGGACGATTTCGAGCACTGCTGCAAGTGTGGGCCCGCAAACCGGCCTTCAGGCCGACCTTGCCGGCTTGCTAAACGGCAATTCGATTTCGCTGACCTTCACCGAAAATGCCGGGCCGACGACGCGGCAGATTACGATCGTGCGCGTCGACGATCCGTCTTCGCTTCCGCTTTCGAATTCGCTGACCGCCGATCCCGGCGACGAAGTCATCGGTATCGATTTCTCGGGTGGTGTCGCAGGCGCTCTTGCCGCGCTGAATGCCGCGCTCGGTCCGGATGTTCAGTTCGACAATCCGGGCGGCGGAACCATCCTGCGCGTGCTCGACGATGGCGTGGCAGACAACGTCAACATCAATTCATTGAGCGCCAACGTCACCACGACCGCGATAACGTCGGGCGATTCGACGTTGCCGTTTTTTGTCGATGGCGGCAGCTCGTCGTTCTACACCGATGCAATTTCCGGCGGACGCGAACAGAAGGTCGGGTTCGCGGGCCGCATCGCCGTGAACGCTTCGTTGCTGGATGATCCCGCGGGCCTTATTCAATTCGCATCCGGTACGCTGCCGGGCGACTCCACGCGGCCGGATTTCTTGTGGGAGCGGATTACTGCGGCGACGCAGTTCTATTCGCCCGAGACCGGCATCGGCGGGTCCAATACCCCTTATGCAGGCACGCTTGTGAGCTTCGTGCAGCAGTCGATCACGACGCAGGGCACGGCAGCGGAGAATGCGGCAAGACTGAAAGCCGGCCAGGACATTGTCATCTCTTCTTTGCAGGAACGAGTGGCGGCCGCTTCTGGCGTCAACATCGACTCTGAAATGGCGCGGCTTCTCACGTTGCAGAATGCTTATGCAGCGAATGCCCGTGTCATGACGGCGGCAAAAGAAATGTTCGACATGCTGATCAGGATCTAGCGATGTCTTCAATTGCAGGCGTAGGCCTGACCACGATGCTGGCGTCCCGCACGATTTCCTCGATGCGCGACCAGCTTGCGGAACTTCAGCGGCAGCTCGGCACAGGCAAGAAGTCCGAGACCTATGGCGGTCTTGGCCTCGACAGCGGGCTTGTGCTGAACATGCGCGCGCAGCTCGCGCGAACCGATACGTTCAAGACGACGATCTCCAGCGTCGGGCTGCGCGTTAATCTGATGAATACGTCGCTGCAACGCATCGGAGATTTGCGCGACGAAACCCGCTCCGATCTCTTCGCCCCATTCGATTATGAGCTGGTGAGCGGCGGGCAGTCCGCCGCGCAGCGTTCCGCATCGGGCCGGCTCAGCGAAATGCTGACGTTGCTGAATGGAGACGCTGGCGGACGCTATCTCTTCTCCGGCCGTGCCACCGAAACACCCGCAGTCGATACCTACGCGAACATTATCGAAGGTGATGGCGCGCGCGCGGGTTTGAAACAGCTCATTTCGGAGCGCTTACAGGCGGATCAGGGCGCCGACGGACGCGGGCGTCTTGTGGTAAACCCGGCCGCTGGCTCTGTCGTTTCCATCCAAGACGATCCCGGTCATCCGTTCGGCTTCAAGATTGCGGGTGCGACGTCGAGTTTCGGCGCGACAATCGCGCATACGCTGCCCAATCTTTCGATCGATCTTGGCGCGGCCAATCCGCCGGAGGGCGGAACCGTGCGCGTACAGTTCACCCTTCCCGATGGTTCATCGACCGCGATCGAGCTGACTGCAACGACGACCAGTCCGCCGAAGCCCAACCAGTTTCTGATTGGTGCGACGCCAGCCGACACGGCTGCCAACATAACCGCCGCGTTGGACACGCAAATTCAGCGCTTTGCACAAACGGACCTCGCAGCCGCGTCTGCAATTCAGGCGGGTAATGAGTACTTCGCAACGGACGCCGCCAATCCGCCGCTCCGTGTCGACGGTCCGCCGTTCGATACGGCGACCGGGCTTATCGCGGGCACGCCGGCGAATACGGTTTCTGGTACATAGGCGATAACGGCACGGATTCAGCGCGCGCAACTTCGACGGCGCGGATCGACGACGCCATCACGGTCGACTACGGCGCACGCGCAAATGAGGAAGGTATTCGCTGGGTTGTGCAGAACACGGCGGTGTTCGCTGCCGCCAGCTTCGCCGGCGAAGACGACATTTCACGCGAGCGCTACTATGCGCTTGCCGGCCGCGTCGGCGCGTCGATGGACATACCTGCTGGCATGCAAAAAATCGAAGCGATCCAGACCGAGATCGCGGGTGCCAATCTTTCGGCAAAGGCGGCGAAGGACCGGCTGACGCAACGAGCGCCGGTCTTGCAGAATATGATCGACAGCGTCGAGAACGTCTCTGACGAAGAGATCAGCGTGAAGCTGCTCGCGCTGAACACGCGCATGCAGGCATCGCTTCAGGTCACGGCGATGCTATCCCAGCTGTCGCTGACCAAATACATATAAGCGAGCGGCAAAGAAAAACGCCGCGGCGGTTTCCCGTCGCGGCGTTATCTATTCCGTTTGGAGGCGCTTACGCCGCCTGCTGCTGCGCGCGCAGGCCGGCTGCGATTTCGCGATTGATGTTGATCAGCACGCCAACCTTGGCGGCGGAATTCTCGGTCGAAGTTTCCAGCGACATGGAGTGCTTGACGATGAAATTCGTGAGGTTGGCAAGATTTTGCTTCAGTTGAACCGGCAGCGGGTTCTCGGGGCGGCCAACGGAGCCTCCGAATACGATCCAGAGGCGGCGATTATAGCGAAGCGCCGATACGACTTCTTCGCTGCTGGCGAGTGAGCCGTCGTGGACGGCCTGTAATCTTGCTGCGGCGCGCATCAAAAGCTGCGCTTCCAACTCGCGAGGGTTTCCGGTTTGCTGGGCGTTTTTCCCGTAGGCGCTGGCCGCGTTATGCATTCGCGAGCAAATCCTTTTCGTACTCAATCAACGACTGAGTTTCCTTCAGTGCCTTGTAAACATTTCCGGTTAATATCTGATTATTGATGCGCTCGAAGTAAGGTTTGGTGCTGGGCGCGGCCTCGAGCGTCTGCTTCATCAGGCTGAAATACAGGTCATGGTGCACCGCGGGGTCGCGGCTGAGGTACATGAGCTGCACGACCAGGTAGATCTTCTTGCAGGGCGTGTCCGCGGTCTCGGACGTCATGATGTCCTTCTCGCGAAGGATCGGGGCATCGCCCTCGATAATCAGGCGGGTCCGCTGGTCGTCGTTGGTGACGATAGAATCCCCGATGATGATCCGCTCGCCCGGCCGCAGTTCGACTTTGAGGCCCATCGCTCGTTCCTCCGAATCAAGAGCACCCGCATACCCAGAAGACGGTGCGCGAAAGCGGGCCTGCTTTCAACATCCGAAAAGCAAAACGGCGGGGCAAAGCCCCGCCGTTCCGAAGGTATTTAGCTCCAGATGGCTTAGCCGAAGAGGCGAAGCACGTTCTGGTCAGCCTGCGCGGCCATCGACAGCGAGGTCGTGGACAGCGACTGACGGGTCTGAAGCGCAAGAAGGTTCGCACCTTCTTCGTTCGTGTCCGCAAGCGTGAGGTTGTCAGCACCGACCTGAAGAACGTTGATCATGTTCTTCGTGAAGTCCTGACGGGCCTGCACGATCGAGAGCTTCGAACCGAAGGTCGAAGCCTGGGTGCGGAGCGTCGTGGTTGCAGAGTCGAGAGCGCTGATCGCCGCGGTGATGTTCGCAGTGACCTGGAAGCCGTCGCCCGACTGCGCATTAAGGCCGAGGCCTGAAGCGGAGAAGGTCACGCCAGCGATGTTGAGCGAGCTCGAACCGTCTTCGTTGAACACAACGTTCATGCTGTCGCCGTTCAGCAGGTTCACGCCGTTGAACGAAGCGTCAGCGGCGAGCTGCGTGATCTGCGTCAGCAGGGAGTTGTAGTCAGCCTGCAACGACGAACGCGTTGCCGACGGCGTCGTGACAGTGGCGGTCGGCGTAGTTGTGCCCGCGGTCATGCCGACGCCGGCGGCCGGTGCCGCCGATCGTGATCGTCTCCGAGCTGGTGGAGGTGATCGTAATCGCGTTGCCGACACCGAGGGTCGCCGAGATGCCAGCGCCCAAGTCCAGGCCTTCGAGGGTGGCCGTGAGGCTTGCGAGCGTGGTCCCAGAAGCCAGATCAACCGTTTGCACGGCGCCCGAGCCGACCTGGATCGTCAGGGTTGCCGGTGAGTGCAGCCACGGCAGCATCGTCCGCGATGGCGCCGCCGGTGACGGAGCCGGCATAAGCGATCGTGCCTTCAGTTGCAGTCTGCGCCTGCTTGGCGGTCGACTTTGCGGATTCGATCAGTTTGGTGATCGCCGAGATGCCCTTGTCGGCGGCGGCAATCGTCTGAACGGAGTTGCTGACGCTGTCGAGCAGGGTGGACAGATCGCCGGAGCGGGCCTGGAGGCCAGCCGCGGTGAAGAAGTTCACCGGATTGTCGACGGCGGAGTTGACCTTCTTGCCGGTCGAGAGACGCTGCTGGACGGAGCTCATCATTTCCGCCGTGTTCTGCAGCGAGAGCAGGTTTGCACGTACGCCTGCCGAGAGAGTGATATTGCTAGCCATAGTCAATCCTTCCTAGGAGTTACACAGTACTCAGCGGCCACCATTCTGGTGACCGGGGCGAGTTTGTCTCACGCGGCTTACTAACGCCTCGTTACTTCCGCGCAGCGGTATGAATCGCTTAACGAGAGGTTAAGGTTGCGCGTCAGTGCTTCGATAAAGCGCGCGCTAACAAAAACGGCGGGGCCGAAGCCCCGCCGATATAAATGCGTTTATATGTCGCTGAATTATTGGAAGAGGCGCAGCACGTTCTGGTCGGCTTGCGCGGCCATCGACAGCGAGGTCGTGGACAGCGACTGACGGGTCTGGAGTGCAAGAAGGTTCGCACCTTCTTCGTTCGTGTCCGCCAGCGTGAGGTTGTCAGCGCCGATTTCCAGCACGTTGATCAGGTTCTTCGTGAAGTCTTGACGGGCCTGCACGATCGAGAGGTTCGAGCCGAAGGCCGAGGCCTGCGAGCGAAGCGTTGCCGTTGCCGCGTCTAGCTGCGCGAGGGCGGCGGAGACGTTGGCGGGAACCTGGAATCCGTCGCCCGCGATCGGGGGTGAGGCCAAGGCCGGCAGCGGTAAAGTCGACGCCCTGAATGACGAGTGAGCTCGATCCGTCTTCGTTGAACGTAACGGTCAGATTGTCCTGATCGAGCAGGTTGACGCCGTTGAACGAAGCGTCCTGCGCGAGCTGGGTGATCTGATTGAGCAGCTCGTTGTAGTCGTTCTGCAACGATGCACGCGTTGCGTTCGGCGCGCCGACCGTGGCGACAGGCTGTGTGGTTCCGGACGTCAGGCCGAGTGCGGTGAGCGTCGCGCCGGTGCCGCCAATCGTGATCGGCTGATCCGAGGTCGAGTCGATTTCGATTTCATTCGAGCCATTGAAGCTGACGGCAACACCGGCCGGCAGGCTCAACGCGCCGATCGCGGCTTGCAGTTCGGCGATCGTATCAACCTCACCGACGCCGTTGCCGAAGGTGATCGTTTGCACCGCGCCGGAGCCTGCCTGAATGGTCAGGGAGCCGGCCGCGACGGCCGCGACAGCGGCATCGTTTGCGAGCGCGCCGCTCTGGATGTTCTGGGCGTAGGTAACGTCAGAGCCGGCGATGATCGCCTGCTTTGCCGTCGATTTCAGGCTTTCGACCAGTTTCGAAATTGCGGTGATGCCTTTGTCGGCGGCGGCTAGCGTCTGGACGCCGTTGCCGATCGCATCGAGCAGCGTGGAGAGGTCACTGGCGCGGGCATTCAGGCCCGCCGCGGTAAAGAAATTGACGGGGCTATCGAGAGCCGAATTGACTTTCTTGCCCGTTGAAAGGCGCTCCTGCACCTTGGCCATCATTTCCGCGGTGTTTTGCAGCGAAAGCAGGTTAGCGCGGACGCCTTTGGAGAGAGTTACATCATTCGCCATGACAACGGTCCTCGTTCACATTCGAAATGGGCGCTTCAAGGCGCCTGCTATTAGGGTCCGGTTGTAAACAAACGTGGCTAACAATTTCTTACTGCTGCAACCTAATGGCGCAGCGGCGCTGGGTTTCTTTGGTTAACGATTGGTTAAAAAGTAAACGCCGGCCTTTCGGCCGGCGTTTGGGGTAGGCGTTTGATTCAGCGGGTCAGCTTGCGCGGCTGACCATTACCGGGCGGTTGGTGCGCGAAGCCGCAACCTTGCCGTTTGCGCCGTAGCCTTGGGGCGAGGCCTTGCGGGCCGCCTCTTCGGACGCGCCGCGCATGATGCCTTCAGCGACCGACTGCGCGGTCGCGACCACGCGCAGATTGTGGCTCAGAATTTCGCGGAAGGTCTGGTGCGCGCGGCGGAGTTCGTCCACCAGTACCGGCACGGTCTGGCCGATAAAGCCCGCATTGCACTTCAGCAGTTCAATCTCGCGCAGATAGACCGCAGCGAGGTCGGTTTTATCCTGTGTGAGTTGCGCGGCGCTCGCGATCTGGCCGGCTTCGACCAGCTTCGTCTCTTTCTCGAAAATCTGGACAAGACGGACCATGGAATCGCCGATGCGGCGCAGCAGCATTTCAGCTTCATCGCGACTCTTGATCGCCTGGGAAATCCGTTTCACTTCGTCGTTCATCGGTTACGCTCCTGCAAGGCTATGAGTTCGCGCTGGACTTGATCGGCTACGCCAATGCCGCCGCTTTTTGCGATGGTGTTTGCGTATTCCTCGGTCAGCATCGAGCGCCATGCGCCCTGTGCCGGTCCGGTTCCAAGCGGGCCTTCCTCTTCCTGGATGCCCGAGAACATTTCTTCGAGCATGTTGGTTAAAAACGCTTTCGAACTGCTGGGCCGCGTCCTTGGTCTTCTTAAGCGCGGCAGGAGAGAGCTTTTCGACGGCATCCGAGACCGCGCTCGCGGCGGTCAATGCGGCCATGACGGGAGCAACCATTACATCACCTCGATTTCTGCCTGGATCGCGCCCGGAGGCCTTGATGGCTTGCAGGATCGAGATCAGGTCACGCGGACCAACGCCAAGCGCGTTCAAACCATCCACGAGATCTTTCAGCGACACGCCTTCGGTCACGAGACCGAACTTGCGGCCGTCTTCCTGCACCTGGATGTTGGTGCGCGGGACAACCTTGGTTTGACCGCGAGTAAAGGGATTGGGCTGGCTCACCTGCGGCTGCTCGGTGATCGTAACGGTGAGATTCCCTTGCGCGACTGCGACCGTGGAGACGCGCACGTCTCTGCCCATGACGATGATGCCGGATCTCTCGTCGATCACGACCTTCGCAGGATGATCCGGCTCGACCACGATCGGCTCGATCTCGGTCAGCAGCGAGACAAGATTGCCTTTGTATTTCGGAGGGATGGTGAGGGAGACCGTCGCACGATCGACCAGTTCGGCGACTGGCGCGCCCATGAAATCGTTGATCGCGCCGGCGATGCGCTTTGCCGTCGTCAGATCCGGATTGCGCAGCGCGAGGCGCACGGTCGTCATGCGGTTCAGCGCAAAATCGATCTCGCGCTCGACCAGCGCGCCGTTTGAAATGCGTCCGACGGTCGGCACGCCGCGAATGATCTTCGCGGCATCGCCTTCAGCTTGAAAGCCGGCAACCGCGACGGTGCCTTGCGCAACGGCATAGACATTGCCGTCCGCGCCGAGGAGTGGAGTGACGAGCAGCGTGCCGCCCTGAAGGCTTTTGGCATCGCCCAGCGCGGAGACCACGACATCGAGGCGGGTGCCCTGCGTAGAGAAGGCACGCAGATTGGCTGTGACCATCACGGCGGCGACGTTGCCGGTGCGTAGCTGCGCGCCGCGGATGTTGACGCCAAGGCGCTCCAACATCGCCTGCAAGCTCTGGCGCGTGAATGGCGAATTGTTCAGCGAGTCGCCGGTGTTGTTCAGGCCGACCACGAGGCCGTAGCCGATAAGCTGGTTCTCGCGAACGCCTTCGACGTCGGTGAGATCTTTCAGGCGCGATGCGGCATTTGCCTGGCTCGCGACCAAGGTCGCGAGCAATATGCCGAACAGCAATTGGATCGTCTTAGTCATCGACAGGGCTCCCCAGCGGGTCGATGGTTGAAACCTCCAATCCCTTTGCGAAGCGCGTGCCAACCTGAGCGCTTACCTAAGCGTTTGATCCGACTCGCTTTTCTGAATCGCGGAGCAGCGCCGGAATTTCCTTGCGGCAAAGAACTCCGTCCCGCACGGCAAGAACTGCCGGGTGATTAACCGCGCGTTAACCATGGCAGCGCGACTTTGGGTCATGCGCATCCAAGGCCCGAACCAGACCAACGGTACCGCTGCCACATCGGCGTCCCGCAAGACGGGGGCGGCCGGGAGCTTCACACTCGACAGCTCGGCATCGTCCTCCAAGTCTTCGGCTGCGTCCGCCGCCAGCGGCGTAGGCGGTCTCGACTCACTTCTTGCCTTGCAGGGAGTCGAAGACGCCGGCGAGCGGCGCAAGCGCTTCGCCCGCCGGGGCAAGAGCGCACTCGATCTGCTCGACGAACTCAAGGCGGAACTTCTGGCTGCCGATCTGCGGCGGGACACGCTCAGCCGTCTGCGGGGAAAACTCGCGGAACTTACAGAAAAGAGCGGAACGCCCGGACTTGATCAGGTCTTGGGCGAAATCGAGCTCCGCGTCGCCGTCGAACTTGCAAAACGGACACCAAAGGCCGCCTGATTGTGGCGAGACTTTCTGCCCGTAATTCTCCCGTCACGTTTCGGACCTATCCGCAAGTCTGCCGCCCATTGCAGCGGGGGGAGGCCATCGCTATAAGCCCGGCCCAAAATTCGGACGAGGCGGTCATAAGCCTCGCCACGTGGCTGCTTGGGAATAGCGGTAAGGGGATACGTTCTATGGTTGTGTTGCTCGACAACTACCGACCGACCGACGGCGAGCCGTTCATGAACGAGCGGCAGAAGGAATATTTCCGCCTGAAGTTACTGCGTTGGCGGGACGATATCCTGCGCGAAGCAAAGCAGACGCTTCAGCACTTGCAGGAAGAGAACGTCAATCATCCGGATCTCGCCGATCGTGCCTCTTCGGAGACTGATCGCGCGATTGAGCTCCGTGCGCGCGATCGTCAGCGCAAACTGATCGCAAAAATCGATGCCGCGCTCGAGCGGATCGAAGAAGGCAGCTACGGCTTCTGCGTAGAGACCGGCGATCCGATTTCGCTCAAGCGCCTGGAGGCGCGTCCGATCGCAACGCTCTCCATCGAAGCGCAAGAGCGCCACGAGCGCCGGGAAAAAGTTTACCGGGACGAGTAAGGATCGAATGGCCGGACCTGTCCGGCCATTTTCTTTTCAGCGCGAGCCTGAAAAGAGAAATCTGACAAAGCGATAGATCGTGTAGAGCGTGAGCTCCACGGCCGCCGTCAGCAGCAACAGGAACAGCGCGCGCTGGCCGAGGTCGTCGGTGATCGCCGCGCGAAACTTGTAGCGGATACTGTCCGGGAAATAGCTGTCGACCAGCATGTAGAGAAAGTTCGTGAGCGGTTGCAGCTTGGTGTAGCTCCAGCCGAGGAAGTCGAGCCGGAACGCGAACAGATAGCCGTAGAGCAGCCAGACGGTCACGATGGTGAGCGCGAGCAGAATGGCCTTGCCGATGAATGCGGCGAGAAAACCGGGGCCGCGTGGAGCGGGCCTGCCGTCGTAGCGCGCTTCGTAATCGGTCATGCTCCCCTCCAAGGCGCCGCCGCCTGAATTGAGCGGCGCGCGCGCCGGGTTGTCAAACCGGTTCCAACGCGGCCGGGCGTCCGGACTTCGGGAGAAGGGCGGCGTTCGTCCGCGATCAGTTGTCCGCT
The DNA here is from genome assembly GCA_016713235.1 of Hyphomicrobiales bacterium. Classification (GTDB taxonomy): domain Bacteria; phylum Pseudomonadota; class Alphaproteobacteria; order Rhizobiales; family Xanthobacteraceae. Next base: position 358,604 of record JADJPN010000002.1, read on the forward strand.
TTTTCCCAGCGGCCGACGAAACGCTCGTCCTTATAGACTTCGATCGCGCGGAAGGCGCCGCGATTGTGCTTGCCGCGCGAATTGGCGTCGGCGTCGTCGAGGCAGACTTCGGTCTTCGATTTCAGGAGATGATTACGATGGTCGAGAAAGCGGAACAGATAGTCCGCGTTATCGTCTCGGTCTTTCATGGGACGCCCTTCACGCAACTGCACTGAAGGCGGCAGACTCCATGCTTGAGGTAAACAGAGCGTTGCACGCAGGTGGGAAGCCGCTTTTTCCACGTACACGCGGAAAAAGATACGGCCCCCGCGGGGGAGCTGCGGGGGCCGTTACTCAACCGGCCGCAAGGGGGAGCCTCGGCCGGCTTACGCTTCGCGCGCTTTTGGTTGGGGAAGCTCGCGCGAAACGGATCTCGTCAGAATGGCAGGATGTGATCGAAGAACTGTTGGCCCCACCGCGGTTGCTGGATGTCGGTGATCTGGCCGCGGCCGCCGTAGGAGATGCGCGCCTGCGCGATCTTCTGCGAGTCCATCGTGTTGTCGGCTTCGATGTCTTCCGGCCGCACGATGCCCGCGACGATCAGCTCGCGCATTTCGAAGTTCACGCGCACTTCCTGCTTGCCTTCGATCACGAGGGTTGCCGTTCGGCAGCACCTGCGTGACGACGGCCGCGACGCTGGTCTGGAGGATTTCCTGCCGGTTGACGTTGCCCTTGCCGTCGCTGCTCGTGGTCGATCCGTCGTGAGCAGGCGGTTCGGAATTGCCTGCTTGGTGAACGGGATTTTCGTGAGCCCGAACAGGTTGCTGATGCCGGAGTCGTCGTTGGTCGAGCGCTCGCGTTTGGTTTCGTTGTCGAGCTGCGCCTTGTCCGCGATCTTCACCTTGATCGTGAGAATGTCGCCGATCTGATGCGCGCGCTGATCCTTGAAGAAGGCGCGGCTGCCGTTTCGCCACAGCGAATTCGGCGAATAGGCCACGGGTACCGGCTCCGGCATCGGCATGGAGACCGGACGGTAGTTCGGCTGCGCGGTCGGATTGGTCACCGGCGAGAGGGGGCGCCTGCGTGATGTTCGAAATCTTGTCGATTGCCGGGCAGCCGCCAAGCAGGCTTGCGGCAAGCACAACGCTGCTCGCGCGAACGATTACTTTGAACTTGCTCATCACTACCTCTTTCGAACTCTTTCGCGCTTAGTAAGCGTTGTTGACGGCCGCCGTGGTGACGGGATGCGTTTCGTTTACGGTCACGACGCCCGGTGCCGTCACGACGCCCTGCACGAGACGCTTGGATTGCGGGTTGAGAACGGAAATCGTTTCGCCTTCGGCGCCATTGCCCATGGCCTTGCCGCGCAAGGTGAGGGTGATCGCTTTGGTCTGGAAAACGATGGTGACGGCGTCGTCGCGGCTGATGATTTGCGGTTTCATGAGATCGGCGGCGCGCAGCGTCTGCCCTGAACGGAGCGCACGGCGCGCAGCCTGATTGACCACAAGTTCGGTGCGGGTCAGCGCGTCGGTCTGCACATCGGCGCGGATCAGCCGCTCAACCACGATATCGCTTTCGCGGATGGTTTCGCCGCGTGGGATTGGCCGTGCCAGCGTCACGACCTCGATCGTTTCCACGAGCGAGCCGGTGAAGCGGGCCGGTGCGCGGCGCAATGCGATCGAGCCGGGCATATCGATGAGCGCTTCGAAACGGTTGTTGCGCTGGTCGACCACGATACTGACGACGCGTGGCGCTTCGGCGTTGTCCGGTTCGACTTGCAGCGGGTTCATGGTGCGGTCGAAGGTGACCGATAGATCAGAGGCGTTGGCGACCTCGTAACGCTTGGCCGCCGCTTCTGCGATGGCGCGTCCGAGATCGCTCAACGTCACGCTCCGGCTCGCACGAGAGACGAGCACTTCCGTGAGATTTCTTGTGTCGACGACAATGACGCCATGGGCGCGCAGCGCTTCCATCACGCGGTGCACCTGGATCGTGCCGTGGCCGCCGAGTTCCGGCGCCCTGAATATTGGCTGGCTTGCCCTCGCGCCGGCATTGTCGAGAATGTCGCCGATACGGACGAAATCGCCGGTGATGGTAACTTCCGCTTTGAGCGCGGGAGTTGCGCTTTGCGCGAAGGCCGCGAATGGCGAAGCGACCGCGCAGAGCAGAACGATAGCTTTGAAGAATCTCATTGCGTTTCTCCTCAGCGGATCATTTGCGCGGTGGATTGCAGCATTTCGTCAGCTGCCGCGACGACCTTGGCGTTCATCGAATAAGCGCGTTGCGCGGCGATCAGATCGGAAATTTCCGTGACCGCGTTCACGTTCGCGGTTTCGAGTTGCCGCTGGAGCAGGTTGCCGGTGCCGTCGGTGCCGGGATTGGCGAGCTGTGGCGTGCCGCTCGATGCCGTCTCGAGAAAGAGATTGTCGCCGATAGGCTGCAAGCCGTTCTTGTTCACGAAGCGGGCAAGCTGAATTTGTCCGAGCTCGGTCGGTTGCGTCTGGTTCGGCATCGTGACCGAGACCTGGCCTTGCTGGTTGATGGTGATGCCGGTGGCGGTTGGCGGGACCGTGATCTGCGGATCGAGCAGATAACCTTCCGGTGTCACGATGCGGCCCTGATCGTCGCGCTCGAAAGAACCGGCGCGTGTGTATGCGGTGCGGCCGTCGGGCAGGGTGACGCGGAAGAAGCCTTCGCCGCGGATCGCGACGTCGAGATCCTTCTCGGTCATCGAGATGTTGCCCTGGTTCATGTTGCGCGGCGTGGAAACGACCTTGACGCCGCCGCCGATGTCGACGCCGGCAGGCAGACGCGTGCCCTGATCCGATGTCGTCGTGCCGGAACGGCGGAGGTTCTGGTACATCAAGTCCTGAAACTCCACGCGCTGCTTCTTGAAGCCGGTGGTGCGCATGTTCGCGATGTTGTTGGAAATGACCTCGACGTTCATTTCCTGCGCCATCATTCCGGTGGCGGCGGTGTAAAGAGCGCGCATCGTCTATTCTCCTCTAGTTCCGTCAGACCTCGGCGAGCTTTTCGATCGCCTTGCGGCGAAGCTCGTCGGTGCGCTGCTGCATGTTGGAAACGGTGGTGTAGGCCCGGGTGACCTCGAGCATGCGGTTCATTTCTTTCACCGCATGCACGTTGGATTTTTCGAGCGTGCCCTGCACCGCGCGGGTGGTTGGCGGCGCCAGTTGCGGGGTGACTCCCGCACCTGCGCCCACAAGTTGTCGCCCTGTACGGTGAGTTGCGCCGGGTTCGCGAAGGTCACCATCCTGGAGCTTGCCACGCTCGCCGATCTGGCCGGCGGCGTTGCTTGCGGAAACAGTGCCGTCGGCGGCAATCGCGATGTTGGTGTCGGTCGGCTCGAATACGATCGGCCCGCCCTGGCCAAGTACGAGGTGACCGTTGTTCGTGACGAGCTGCCCTTGCGGGTTCAAATGAAAGTTGCCGGCGCGGGTGTAGCGCTCGCCATTCGCGGTCTGGATCGCGAAGAAGCCGGGCCCGTCGACCGCAACATCGAGCGGGCCTTCGGTCCGCTGTAGCGGGCCCTGGCTGAAATCCTGCAAGGTCGCGCGGTCGAGCACGAAAGGCGACCCGGCGGTCGTTGCCGGGAAAATGTTCGTGGCGCGCGGTCGGGTCAAGAAACTGCTCGAACATCATCGACTCGCCTTTGAAGCCGGTGGTGTTGATGTTCGCGATGTTGTTCGCAATCACGTCGAGCTCGCGCCGAAGCGCGACCTGCCGTGAAAGTCCAACCAGAAGGGCATTTTCCATTACCCGCTCCCCAAGTCCGGACCGCCACGACGCTCCCCAGCGGGGCGATCCGGCCAGTACTCAGCAGGAGCCGTGCCAAGACGTTTTGTTTAATTATTTCAATGGCTTGATAAAAATGGAGCAGCCGAGGGTGCCGCCCGGCACCTTCAGCCCGGCAGAAATTGCCGGCTTTTAGATTTCGTTAACCATATCGGCCCTAGCGTTAACCTATGGCTGAACCTCGGGAGCGGTTCGGCGTGGGGAGCGCAAAATGGCCGAGGCCGCACTGGCGGATGATCTTGCCGACGAAGGTGAAGGCAAGAAAACCGCGCCGGAAAAATCGAAGAAGAAGCTCTTCCTTTACGGCGGCGCCGGGCTCGGCGTGCTTCTGCTGCTGATCGGCGGTTACTTCATGTTCTTCAGCGGCGGCAAACCCGCCGACAAGGTCGAAGTCGTGAAATTGGTCTATTTCGATCTGCCGGAAATGACGGTCAATCTCGCCGCGACCAGCGAGCGCCCGCAATATCTGCGCGTGAAGGTCACGCTGGAGATGGCGGACAGCAAAACACAGGACGCCGTGAAGACGGCGATGCCGCGTGTGGTCGACGCGTTCCAGGTACATCTGCGCGAATTGCGCGCGGTCGACCTGGAAGGGTCGGCGGGACTCTACCGGCTGCGCGAAGAACTGATGCGCCGGATCAATGTCGCGATCACACCCGCGAAAATCCGGGCAGTGCTCTTCAAGGAAGTCGTCGTTCAGTGACGGTTTGAGAACATGGACGACACCTATATCACAGAGGCCGAGCCCAAGCCCAACGACCAGGACGTTGCGGCGGATTGGGAAAAGATGGTCGAAGGTTCACCCGGCGACGTCGACGCGAAAGCCGCTGTCGAACGCGCGCTGAACCAGGAAGAGATCGATAATCTTCTCGGCTTCCGGCTCGACGAGATCAATTTCGCCGACCAGAACGGCCTGCGCGCGATCATCGACTCGGCGATGGTTTCTTACGAGCGTCTGCCGATGCTCGAAATCGTTTTCGACCGGCTCGTGCGGCTGATGACGACTAGCCTGCGCAATTTTACGTCCGACAACGTCGAAGTATCGCTCGACCGCATCACTTCGGTGCGCTTCGGCGAATATCTCAACTCGGTTCCGCTGCCGACCATTCTCGGCGTCATCAAAGCGAAGGAGTGGGATAACTTCGGCCTGTTTTCCGTCGAGTCCTCGCTGATCTACGCGAGGATCGACGTGCTGCTCGGTGGGCGGCGGGGCGCGCATACCGTGCGGGTCGATGGCCGTCCCTACACGACGATCGAGACGGGTCTCGTCAAGCGCATGATGGAGCTTGTGCTCAGCGATGCCGAGCAGGCGTTCCGACCGGTTTCGCCAGTCAGTTTCGATATCGACCGCATCGAGACCAATCCGAAATTCGCGGCGATCTCGCGCCCGACCAATGCCGCGATCCTGGTGCGGCTGCGCATCGACATGGAAGACCGCGGCGGCTGCGTCGAGATTCTGCTGCCTTACGCGACGATCGAGCCGATCCGCGAACTGCTCTTGCAGAACTTCATGGGCGACAAGTTCGGCCGCGATCCGATCTGGGAAGGGCATCTGGCGACCGAGATCTGGCACGCGAAGATCGAAGTCGACGCCGTGCTTTATGAAGATCAGATGCCACTCCGGCAGATCATGAATCTGGAGGTCGGCGATACCTTGATGCTGGATGTGCGGCCGGAGACGCTCGTAAAAGTGCGTTGCGGCGATGCCGTGCTTTCGGAAGGAACGATGGGGCGCATCGGCGATCGCGTCGCGGTCAAGGTGGCAAAGCCGCTGCGGCGCTCGAAAACCACCATGGCGATGTTTGAACAGGCCGGCGCGCTATCGAGCCGGATGGAGGGGGCATGACCGGTTCTTTTTACGGACTTGTGATTGAGACTCTCGTTGCGGTGCTGCTCGTTCTCACCATCGGCTACTGTTTCATTCTCAACAAGAAGCTCATGCGGCTACGAGCGGATGAGACCATGATGCGCGGCACGATTACCGAACTGATCACGGCAACCGAGTTCGCGGAGCGCGCGATTAGGAATCTGCGCGAAATCACGCAGCAGACCAACGCAACCTTGGGCGAGGGCTTGCGCGCCTCGATCAACGTCACGCGCGATCTCGACGACCAGATTGCACGCGGCGAAGAAGTGCTCGACCGCATCGTGCAGATCGCGGAAGTCGCCGGGGCCAAGCAGAGCCAGCGCGAAGCGCCGCCGGCGAATGTCGAGCAGTTCCCCCGCGAGGAAGCGCAGCCGCGTTCGCCAAACCGGACGGCGCAAGCGGCGCAAGCCCTCGCATTGCGGCTGCGCGCGGCCGCCGCCGGCCAGGCAGCGTAAGCGAAGCAACATGACCCGGCTGCGGCTTATCCCTGTCGTTATTTTCGCAGCAGCGGCGCTGCTCGTAATCAAGGGGCTCGGCATCCTTTCCACTGCGCGCGGGCCGCAGGTTATGACCGTCGCCGCGACGCCTGCGCCGGTTGCGCAGAACGTGCCGGATACCGATCTCGAATTCACGTCTGCGGCACCCAAGAAGGACGAGCAGCCGAAGAAGGTAGAGCAGGAACTGCCGCCCGCACCGCCGCGCGCACCGGAAACGCCGGCCGGGATCAATGTCGGCGTGCCGGGCGATGCCTCTCCGGCGCAGAAGGCTCTGCTTGAGCGCTTGCAGGAGCGGCGCAAGGAACTTGATGCCAAGGCGCGCGATCTGGAATTGCGCGAGAGCCTCATCAAAGAGGCCGAGCAGCGCCTCGAGCAGCGCATGAACGAATTGCGCGCGCTGGAAAATCCGACGGCGGCCGAGAATCCGAACGAAGGTTCGAAGATGAAGAATCTCGTCACGATGTACGAGAACATGAAACCCAAGGAAGCGGCGCGGATTTTCGAAAAACTGGACGTGCCGGTCCTCGTGGGTATCGCCAAGGCGATGAAGCCCACGAAACTCTCCGAGGTGCTCGCGGTCATGAATCCGGATGCCGCGCAAAAGCTCACGGTCGAGCTTGCGCGCGGAGCTTCGCCAGACCGGGCAATGCCACCTTCCGATCTGCCGCGCGTAAATATGCCGGTTCCGCCCGCCAGGCAGGCGCCGCAACGCCAAACGCAGGCGCAGCCAAAGCAGCAGCAAGCGCCCGCTCGTTAAAAAGTAAGAAATCGTTAAGCATTTCCGCTCGCTAATACCGCATTAACGCTGTTTGCCTAGGGTTTCCGCAGGAAGTACTCGTCGCGGACCCACATATTATGTTTGCGTTCTTGCGGATAAATGCGCGCGCACTCTTGGTAACGCTCGGCGCAGCGGCATGGGCTGTCACACCTTTTGCCGCGTTTTCGCAGCCCCGTTCACAACCGGCTGCAACCGATCTTGCGGCGACGCTGGAGAGCGGCTTCGCGCGTCTCGTTTTCACGTTTCCGGAAGAGATCAAGACCGACGTTCAGCTTGCGAACAATGTGCTGGTGATCCGCTTCGCGAAACCGGTCCGCGTTTCGATCGACGGCGTGCAAAGTCAGTTCAAGGATTTCGTGCAGGCCGCGCGCGTCGATCCTGACGGCAGCGCGGTCCGCATCGCGTTCGCGCAGAAGATCACCGTCAACACGATGGAAGCCGGCGAGAAGCTCTTCGTCGACATGCTTCCGGAGAGCTGGGTCGGGTTGCCGCCGGGCCTGCCGCAGGAAGTCGTGGACGATCTTGCGAAACGCGCACGCGATGCGGAGCGCAAGGCGCGTGTCGAACAGGCGCCCCGGGTATGGCAGCCGGTGAAGGTCCGTTTCGGCGAAGCGCCTGGATTTTCCCGCTACGCTTTCACGACCAGCGAACCGATCCAGATCGCGGCCGATCAGGAAGGGCAGGAGGTGAGGATCACCTTCAACGCGCCGGTGAAGATCGACTTCGGCGATGCGCTCGTTTCGTTGCCGCCGAGCGTGATCTCGTTAGACGCCGATTACACGGACAGCACCGCGGTCGTGCGCATCGTCCTCGCACCGAATGCGACGCTGCGGCATTTTCGCGAATCCAGCGCGTTCGTCGCCGACATCATGACGGGCTCGCCGGCGAAGCCAGAACAATTGCACGGCGAAGTGCAGCAGACGCCACCTGCCAATGTGCAGGCGGAAGTTCCGCCGCAGGTGCAGCCTGCCGATAAACCCGCGCAAGCCGCGCCGACGCCCGTGTTGCCGCAAGCGCCTGTTGCCGAAGCGGTAAAACCCGAATTGGCTGCGCCGGAAACGGGCGAAGTACGTGCCACCGTCACGCTCGCGCCGAATGGCGTGCGGATATTCTTTCCATTCAAGGAGCCGATCGCTTCGGCGGTGTTCCGGCGTGGCGACCGCATATGGATGGTGTTCGACACCAAACGCGAGATCAATGTCAGCGAGCTGATCGCAGATCACACGCGCAGTTTCTCGGATGTGTCGGTGGCCGATACCGGAAACGGCAAGGTCGTTCGCCTGAAGCTCAAGGGCGGCTGGCTGACCAGCGCAGAGTCGGATGGGCAAAGCTGGACCGTGCATTTCGGCGATGCCGTGGTCGGCGTAACGCGGCCATTGTTCGCCCAGCGCATGGCCGAAGCGAACGGCGCGATGCTTGCGATTCCGATCGAAGGCGCGGCGAAAGGAAAAGTACACACCATCGACGATCCGGAAATTGGCGACGACATCCGGGCCGTTACTGTGCTTGCGCCCGTGCGCGGCGTTCTGCGGGGGCAGAACTTCCTGGAGTTCAAACTGTTGCCGTCGGCGCACGGCGTTGCGCTGCAACCGCTCGCCGACGATCTCGAAGTCGTTCCGGGGCCGGACCATGTTTCGATCGGCAGACCGAAAGGACTCGTGCTTTCGACGGCGCCGCGGGCGAATAACGCGCGTCCGGTGCGCACATCTGCTTCCTCGCCGCTCGATGCGATGCTGTGGGAAGCGGAGCGCAATCGCCGTTTCGCCCCGCGCGAAGCTGAAATCATGAATGCGGCCGTCGAGGCTCCGGCAAACCAGCGGCACGTCTCGCGTATGAGTTTGGCGACCTTCTATCTCGCGCACGGACTTGCCACCGAGGCCAAGGGCACGCTCGACACGATTGTCCGCGAAGATTCGAAGGCGCCGATTGGCGGCAGTTTCTACCTGCTGCGTGGCTTGAGCGAGTTGATGATCGGCCGCCCGGCATTGGCACTTGAAAATCTCACGCATGGCGAGCTTGCGGAATCGCACGAAGCGGCCTTGCTACGCGCGGTTGCTTATTCCGAAATTTCCGCGTGGGCGGAAGCGCGCGAGAATTTTCGTGCCGGCAGTGCTGCGCTGAAAATGCTTCCGGTTGAGTTGCAAAGGCAGGTGCTGCTCGCTGCCTTGCGCGCGGCGGTGGAAGTACGCGATTTCAACGAGGCCGGGCGGTTGATGAACGATCTCGACGGCACCGAAGTGCCGGAAGACATGAAGGCGGAATTCACGGTGCTTGCCGCCCGCATGTCTGAAGGAGTCGGCCGCACGGATCGCGCGGCCGCGCTCTTTGACGCGGCGGCGAAAACCAATGACGGAGCTGCCGCCGCCGAAGCGCGTTACAAGCAAATCGAGTTGAAGCTCGCGCGCGGCGAGTACGACCGGCCGAAGGCGATCGATCATCTGGAGTCGCTCGCGTTCAGTTGGCGTGGCGACCGCATCGAACTTGAATCCAACCGCTTGCTGGCGCGGCTCTATGTCCAGGAAGCGCGTTACCGCGAAGCGTTCCGCCTGCTAGACGCGGCGCTGCTGGCGCAGCCGAACATGCCGGTCACGCGCACGTTCCAGAATGAAATGGCCGTGGTGTTCGAGGATCTGTTTCTCTCCGGCAAGGCCGACGCTTTGCCGTCGATCGAAGCGCTTGCGCTCTATTACGATTTCTCGAAGCTGACGCCGATCGGCCGCCGCGGCGACGAACTGATCCGCCGCCTTTCCGAGCGTCTTGTCGCGGTCGATCTCCTGGATCAGGCTTCGGAGTTGCTTGAGCATCAGGTGCAGTTCCGGCTCACGGGCGCTGCGAAGGCGCAGATCGCGACGCGTCTTGCCATCGTGCATCTGATGAATCGCAAGCCGCAGAAGGCGGTTGCCATTCTCGCCGCGACCCGGCTCGCGGATTTGCCTCAGGACTTGCGCGAACAGCGGCTGCTGCTGGAGTCGCGCGGGCTTATGGGTGCGAACCGTTTCGATACGGCGCTCGATGTGCTCGCAAGCGTGAAGGGCGCGGAAGCCGACCGGCTGCGCGGCGATGTGCTCTGGGCAGCAAAGCGCTGGCGGCAGGCCGGAGAAGCGATCGAGCTGATGCTTGGCGAGCGCTGGAAACAGGATGGGCCGCTCGACGAAATCGAGCGTAGCGATGTGTTGCGCGCGGGGCTTGCTTATGCGTTGGCCGGCGAAGCGCTAAGCCTCACCCGGCTCAAGGAGAGATTTGCTGCCAAGATGGACGGCGCACCGGAGAAGGCGGCGTTCGATCAGATCGCGGCCAATCCCAATCCGCGCGCCATCAGCGCTGCGACGAAGTTTCTCGCGAATGTCGACTCGCTCGCGGTTTTCTTGAAGATGTATCGGGCGAAATTCCCGGCGGCACAGATGCCGGCGGGCCCGGAGCAGTTGAGCGCGCGTTTGCCCCCATCCTGAGGGGCCGAGCGGAGCGAGGCGCCCCGGGGGAGGGGGGCCCGGGGGGGGGGGGGGCGGCTTCGCATCGCTCCTCACCACGAGGCAATGCGTTGTTACGTCCCGAAGCTCTGCACCAGCGAACCCGCGACCAGGCTCCAGCCGTCTACCAGCACGAAGAAGATCAGCTTGAACGGCAGTGACACGATCACCGGCGGCAGCATCATCATGCCCATCGACATCAGCACCGATGCGATCACAAGGTCGATCACAAGAAACGGCACGAAGAGCAGAAAGCCGATCTCGAATGCGCGGCGCAGCTCCGAAATCATGAAGGCGGGCACGAGAATGCGAAGCGGGGTTGCTTCCGCCGACTCCGGCTTCGGCTCGCGCGAAAGATCGATGAAGAGTGCGAGATCCTTCTCGCGCACGTTCTTCAGCATGAAAGCGCGGAACGGCGCGGCACCTTTTTCGAAAGCCTGCTGCGGCTGCATCTCGCCGGCGAGTACCGGCTTCACCGCCGTGTCATAGGCAGTCTGAAAAGCCGGGCCCATGACGAAGGCGGTGAGAAAGAGTGCAAGGCTCACGACCACGGCATTCGGCGGCGCGGTTTGCAGGCCGATCGCGGTGCGCAGGAGCGAGAGCACCACCACGATGCGCGTGAAGCTCGTCACCATGACGAGGATCGCCGGCGCAAGCGACAGAATGGTGATCAGCGCGACGAGCTGCACCACCCGCTCGGTGACGCCCGTGCCATTGCCGAAGTTTACGCTGATGTCCTGTGCGCTGACTAAGCCCGTGGTAGCGAGCGTGAGCGCGAAGATCAGGATTACGACGGCATGGCTGCGCTTCATCTTATCTTTTCTTGTCTTGTCCAAGCAGGCTCGCCATTTCCGCCTCTAAGCTGTCGAACGGATTTGGCGTTTCCTGCGCTGCGGGCTTGGGAGCGGTCGGCTGACTGATGGCCGGTGCGGGCGACGCCGGCATGGGGCGGGTCTGCGGCATCGGCGGCGTCGCTGGACGCGTTTGTGCAGCGGCCGGTGCGCGCGGCGCGGGCGCTGAAGCGGGCTTGCGGAGCGCTGCTTCCATCTTCTGCTGAATGTCCGAGTAGTCCGTATCGCTCCGTGGGGTTGGCGCCGGTGCGGCAGCGGATGGATGTGCGACCGGGCGCGGCGGCAAGGGCGGCGGAGGCGAATAGGCGGCGGGCTCGGGCTGCGGCTCGGGGCGGAGCGGCGGCGCAACCGGAAGGTTGTCGATCGGTTCGAGCTGCGGTCTTAGCTGCGGACGGGGTGCCAATTCACGCGGGCGAGGTGTGGGTTGTGGGGTGCGCGGCGCGGGCGGCGGCGGAAGGTCTTCGAACGTGGGTTCGGGCAGGAGCGCGCTTTCGAGCGCGTCGATGTCCTGCTGCGGAATCCCGCGTGCGCGCCCCTGCGTCGCCTGTGGGCCGGCGCGGTTGATATTGGTTTCCACGACGACATCGGTCGGGCCGCCAATCAGAAGAAGGTGCTCGGAGTTGTCGCGGCGGACCAGCACCAGCTTGCGCTTGGAATCCACCACCGCGGAATCGAGGACGGAGAGGCGAGGCTGGCGATTACGGCCGCCGCCGGAAGTCGGCATGCCGCCGCCGAAGCGCTTCAGGATCAGTGCGGTAATGCCGATGAGGCCCAGCACGAGAACGAAGGCGATAGCGAACTTCGTCACGGTGCCGAGCTGACCACCAAATAAAGAGTCCAACATCGATACGCCCCTTCCTTAACGGGCCGGGCAAAAAATGCCGTCCCTATGCCTAATAAATAGTTAACGCCGGCCACCGAGAAGCAAGAAAATCAAGGCATTCAGAGGGCCGGGCCCGGCCCCAGGGGCCGATCCCGGCGGCTCTTAACCGCGCGTTAACCATAAGCCCGGCAAGACTTGCCTAATGGCCCGCGCATGGGCCCTCCGGATTCTCGCCATGGCCGTCACCGAACTCCCACTGTTTTCGATGCTGAAGACCCGGATGCGCTGGCTGGAGACGCGCCAGCGCCTGCTCGCCGAGAACGTCGCAAATGCCGAAACACCCGGTTACCAGGGTCGGGACCTCAGACCGCAGGATTTCTCGCGCCAGCTTCAGGCGGCGACCTCGGCGCAGATGGTTTCCACCAATGCCGGCCATCTCGCGGGGGTCTCGCAGACCAATCCGAGCTTTCAGTCCGACCGCAACAAGGCTTTCGAAGTGACGCCGCGCGGCAACAACATATCGCTCGAAGAAGAGATGATGCGCATCGCGCAAAACCAGGTCGATCATCAGACCGCGGCGACGCTCTATTCGCGCTCGCTCGGGCTGATCAAGGCTGCCATCGGGAAACGGTGAGGACACGTCATGGATTTCATGCGCTCCATTTTCATCGCGGCAACCGGGCTTCGCGCGCAGTCGAGCCGCATGCGCGTCATCTCGGAAAATATCGCGAACGCGAATTCGACGGCGCAAACGCCGAACGGCGACCCGTACCGCCGCCGCGTGCCGACCTTCAGCACCAATTTCGACCGCGAATTGCAAGCGACGGTGGTCAGCATGGGCAACGTGCGGACCGATCAATCGGCGTTCACGGTGAGAAACGAACCCGGACATCCGGCCGCCGATCAGGCCGGCAACGTCAAATACCCGAACGTGAACTCGCTGATCGAAACCGTCGATATGCGCGAGGCGCAACGATCCTATGAGGCGAACCTGAACGTGATCTCCGCCACGCGCCGCATGATTCAGCGCACCATCGATATTCTCAGAGCATAATTCAGAGGGCGCAAAAATGACCACGCCAACAATTGCCGCCAATGCCTATGCCGCGCTTCAACGCGCGGCGCAGAGCCCTACGAAACCAATACGTCGGAGACCGGCTTCGGTCAGATGCTCCAGAACGTCCTTGGTGATATCACGACCAAGGGCGCGCAGATGGATGCGAAAGCAGTCGCCGCCGCGAACGGCAAAGGCGATCTCGTCGATGTCGTGACCGCGGTTGCGGAAACCGAGGTTGCCGTCGAGACGCTGGTCTCGGTGCGCGACCGGATGATCCAGGCCTACGAAGAAATCATGCGGATGCCGATCTGATGAATGGCGCGGAAGTATTGGACGTCGCACGCGACGGCATCTGGACGCTCTTGTGGGTCGCCGGGCCGTTAATGATCGTGGCGCTCGTGGTCGGTGTCGCGATCTCGCTCATGCAGGCGCTGACGCAAATTCAGGAAATGACGCTCGTATTCGTGCCGAAGATCATCGCGATCTTCATCGCATTGATCGTCGCGCTGCCGTTCATGGGCGATGTTCTTCACGGCTACATGGGCCGCATCGCGAGCCGCATCATCACCGGCTGACACCGGGAATCCGCGCCTTGACCGTAAACATCTCCTTTCTTCCGGCGCTCGCGGTCACTTTCATCCTCATGTTCGCGCGGCTCGGCACCATGACGATGCTGATGCCGGGCATCGGCGAGCGCGGCATTCCCATGCGCATCCGGCTCGTGATTGCGCTGATGCTGACGCTGGTGATGCTGCCGATCTATCGCGGCATTTACCCGACCGTGCCGATGGCAAACTTCGGCCCGATCGTGGCACTGCTGATCCAGGAAGTGATCATCGGCGCGGTGCTGGGTCTGACCGCGCGGCTCACTTTGTCGGCGCTGGAAGTCGCGGGCGCGACGATCGCGAACCAGATGGGTCTCGGTTTCGCGATGGCGGTCGATCCGAACCAGGGTCAGCAGGGCATCATCATCGGCAACTTGCTCGCGGTGCTCGGGGTCGCGCTGATCTTCGCGACCGACATGCACCATCTGGCGATTGGCGCGCTCGACCATAGTTACACGCTGTTCAAGCCGGGCGAGTTTCTGCCGACGAGCGACGTGACGCAGCTGATGCTGTCGATCATTTCGGGCGCGTTCAAGATCGGCGTGCAGTTGGCTGCGCCGTTTCTCGTCTTCGGTCTTCTGTTCAACCTGGGCCTTGGCATTCTCGCGCGGCTGATGCCGCAGTTGCAGGTTTTCTTCCTGGGTCTTCCGATCTCGATCATGGTCGGGTTTGCGATGCTTGCCGCTTTCATCGGCGCGGTGATGCTCGGCTTCCTCGGGCATCTAGAGACCGTGCTGCTCGGCATTGCGCGATAGGGGAGCGCAATGGCCGAGAGCGAAGGGCAAGATACCGAAAAGTCAGAAGACCCAACCGCAAAACGGCTGGATGATGCGATTAATCGCGGCGACGTCGCGAAGAGTCAGGAAGTCAACACCTGGTTTCTTTTTGCTGGGCGCCACCGTTGCGTTCTTCATGTTCGGCGGCAGGCGGTGAATAAGCTCGCCATCGCTTTCCGCGATGTGCTCGGCAATCTGCATCTTGCGACCGACCCCTCGCTTGTGATGCGCGCGATCTTGCGGCTGTTCATGCAAGTGCTGATCGCGGTCGGGCCGTTGATGGCGATACTCGTTCTCGCGGCGATTGTCGGCAATGTCGTGCAGCATCGCCTGTTGTGGACCACCGAACCGCTCGCGCCGAAGCTCAATCGCATCTCACCGATCGGCGGCCTTAGCGGATTTTTTCGAAACACGCGCTCGTGCAGTTCGTCAAAGGGATTCCTGAAACTCGGCATCGTCGGCAGCGTGATCTATGTGATCGGCTCGTCCGAAATCGAGCGGATGGGCCTCCTGATCAATGGCGAGCTCGGCCTGACCGTTGGCGTCACCTTCACGCTCGCATTGAAGATCATGGCGGCGGTGACCGCGATCATGGCGCTGGTCGCGATAGCCGATTATCTCTGGCAGCAGCATAGCTGGTACGAGAAGCAGCGCATGTCGGTTCGCGAAGTGCGTCAGGAATTCAAGGAGCAGGAAGGCGACCCGACCATCAAGGCAAAGCTCCGGCAAATCCGGCAGTCGCGCTCGAGGAAGCGCATGATGCAGGAAGTTCCCGAAGCGACCGTGGTCGTCATGAACCCGACCCACTTCGCGGTGGCGCTCAAATACGAGCAGGGGATGGGCGCACCGATCTGCGTTGCCAAAGGCCAGGACAATATCGCGCTCAAAATCCGCGAGGTCGCCTACCGGCACGGCGTTCCGGTCGTGCAGAACGCGCCGCTGGCGCGCGCGCTCTTTAAATCGGTCGATGTGGAGCAGGAAATTCCAGTCGAACACTACAAGGCGGTTGCCGAGCTCATCGGCTACGTCATGAAGTTGCGCAATTCGGCCCGGAACGTCGGGTTCAGGAGATGAGCTTGCGGAGCGAAGGAGTTCTCAGGCAAACCGGTATGACGGAAAGCGGGGTATCGCGGGAAATGGCGCCAATGACGCCTCACGACGACGAAGCGGCCGGTGTCGACCGCATCCCGGCCACGGGCTCGATCGGGCTTGTGATCGTGGTCGCCTTCGCGCTGGTTTCGACCGCCGTATTCCTGCTGTTCCTCGGTCGCGACGAAGCGGACCCCTATATTATTGCGGTGCTCGCCGCGCTCGCCGTGATCGGCGTGTTCGCGCTCTTCTCTTATGCGTCGGGCGTGATCGAATTCGCAGGGCGCGCGACCCGCAACGACCTTACCAAGGCGTTCGCGGATTCGGGGAGCGATGGCATCTCCATCGTCGATGGTTCGGGGCGCGTGCTCTACGCGAACCGCGCATATCTCGAACTCACCGGCGCCGAACATCCCGACGATGTGCGGCCGGTGGAGCGGCTGTTCACGAGCGACCCCACTGTCGCCGACGCAATTTATCGTCTTGCGCAAGCCGTCCAGTCCGGCCGTTCGCATGCGGAGGAAATCCGTGTGCCGAGTGCGGAAGGAAACGGTGCGCGCTGGTTTCGCATTCGCTCGCGTCCGCTCGGCACCAAGGGGCGGCAGGCAAAGCTCGCGAGCTGGACCATCGCCGACATCACACGCGAGCGCGAAAAACAGGAAAGCACATTCCAGTCGCTGCAACATGCGATCGATTTCCTCGACCACGCGCCGGCGGGATTCTTTTCTTCCGATGCGCAGGGCCGCGTCAGCTACCTGAACACCACGCTCGCGGGATGGCTCGGCTACGACATTGCCGAAATCGGCGCGGACGGCTTGAAGATCACCGATCTCGTGCAAGGCACGAGCGCGGCGCTGCTCACGAACATTTCCCCCGCGCCGGGCGAAGTGAAGACCGAAGTGCACGACATCGATCTTCGCAGGAAGAACGGCACGAGCCTGCCGGTGCGGCTGATGCATCGCGTGGCGTTCGCTTCAGACGGCACACCCGGAGCTTCGCGCACACTCGTGTTGTCGCGCGCCAAGACCGATGACAAGCCGGATGCGTTGCGCGCGGCTGAAGTCCGCTTCGCGCGCTTCTTCCATAATTCGCCCGCGGCGATTGCGACGGTCGCCCGCGCGGGACGGATCATCAATTCGAACGCGACCTTCGCGCGGCTGTTTGGCTCCGCCGACGACGATAAGGGCGCGCGGCAGACAGTATTCTCTTTTGTGTCGAAGGAGCAGCGCACGAAAGCTCGAAGCGCTGCTGCGCGGCGTGATCGAGGGCAGCACGGCGCCGCACGAAGTCGAATTGCCGCTCGAAGGCAAGGAAGGGCACTTCGCGCGTTTCTTCGTGACGCCGGTGGAAGAAGACACGGTCGAGGCGGGCGAGGCCGCGATCGTGCATGCCATCGACACCAGCGAGGAGAAGAAGCTGGAGCTCTCGTTCGCGCAGGCGCAGAAGATGCAAGCGATTGGCGAGTTCGCGGGCTACATCGCGCACGACTTCAACAACGTGCTGACTACCATGATCGGCAACGCCAGCCTGATGCTCGTCAAGGTCCGGCCGACCGATCCGGGCTTCCAGGAGCTGAACCAGATCCGGCAATACGGCACGCGCGCAGCGGCGCTGGTGCGGCAACTGCTCGCTTTTGCGCGGCGCGAAACGCTCGTCCCCGAAATGCTGCATGCGGGCGACGTGATCTCCGATCTTGCTAACGGCTTGATGCGCCGCGTTGCCACCGAGAAGGTGAAGTTAGAGACGAATTACGCCCGCGACCTGTGGCCGGTAAAAGCCGACATCAACCAGTTCGAGCGCGTGCTGATCAACCTGGCGGCAAATGCCCGCGACGCAATGCCGAACGGCGGCACGCTGAAAATCCGTACCGCGAATATTGCGGCCGAGGACTCCCACAAGTTCAGATATGACGGCATGCCCGCGGCCGAATACGTGATGATCGAGGTTGCCGATAGCGGTACCGGCATCGCGCCTGAAGCGCGCGCCAAGATTTTCGAGCCTTTCTTCACGACTAAAGACAAGAACAAAGGCACCGGCCTCGGTCTTGCCGCCGTCTACGGCATCGTGAAGCAGTCGGGTGGCTTCATTTACGTCGACAGCGAACTGGGGAAGGGCGCAACCTTCCGCATCTTCCTGCCGCGCTACATTCCGACCGAAAACGAAATCACGGCTGCGCGCGATGCCGCGCAGGCGAAGGTCGCGGCGGAATCCAAGCCGGTGAATTTGACCGGACGCGGCACCGTGTTGCTGGTCGAAGACGAAGACGGCGTGCGGCGCTTCGCGTCGCACGCCCTCACCATGCGCGGCTTCACCGTGCTGGAAGCGGTCGACGGCGAAGAGGGTCTCGAGATCGCGAAGAAAGAAGAGCGGCAATATCGACATCATCGTTTCCGACGTGATGATGCCGGTCATGGATGGCCCGACCATGCTCAAGGAAATGCGCAAGGCGAACCTGAAGAAGACCAAGGTGATCTTCGCTTCCGGCTATTCGAAGGGCTCGCGGATCAGCTGCCGGGCGAGGAGTTCAGCTTCCGCCGAAACCGTTCGATCTTCCGGGCCTGGTCAAGGCGGTGAAGGAAGAGTTGCAGCAGAATTAGGCTGCGTTCAGCGCTTCCTCGACAAAATCCAGCCGGTCCTGCCCGAAGAACATCCTGTCGCCGACAAAGAAGGTCGGCGCGCCGAACACGCCGCGCGAAACCGCTTCCTCGGTGTTTGCGCGCAGTTCGTCTTTCACAGGCTGATGTTCGATTGCCGCAAGGAGATGTTTCGGCTCGAAGCCGGCTTTGGTGAGCACCATGCCTATGACCTGCGGATCGTTCAGGTTCTGCGGCTCGATCCACATCGCGTGAAAGATCGCATCGGCGTAGGCGCGAAGCGGTTCTCCTTCTGCATCGCGACCGCGCCGCGCATCAGCATCATGGTGTTGATGGGAAACCACGGGTTGCGTGCGTAGGGCACGCCATACCGCGCGGCGAAAGCCTTCAGATCGCCGGCCATCCATTTCGATTTCGCCGCGATCGCGGCCGGCGACTGGTTGCCGGTGGCCTTGAACACGCCGCCGAGCAGCATCGGCCGATAGGCTATTTCCGCGCCGGTGCGCCCGGCCAGTGCCGGCATCTGCGTATGGGCAAGATAAGTCGTCGGGCTGCCGAAATCGAAAAAGAACTCGAGACGTTTCACGGCTTCCTCCCGCATTCGTGCATGGCTGCTTTTACAACGCCTGAATTGACAGGCTCCCGCGTGAGACGCCACGCTGTCAAGAAACGAGGACAGCATGGCCGATAAAGTAGCGTTGGTGATCGGTGCAGGGGACGCGACGGGCGGCGCGATTGCCCGGCGCTTTGCGAAGGAAGGCTATGTCGCCTGCGTCACGCGCAGGCATGCCGACAAGCTGGAGCCGCTGGTCAAGCATATCGAAGCCGAAGGCGGCAGGGCGCGGGGCTTTGGGAACGACGCGCGGAAAGAAGAACAGGTCGCGGCACTGTTCGAGGAAATCGAGCGCGACGTCGGAGAGATCGAAGTCGCGGTCTATAACATCGGTGCGAATGTGCGCTTCCCGATCCGCGAGACCACTTCGCGCGTCTTTTTCAAAGTCTGGGAGATGGCTTGTTTCGGCGGTTTCCTGATGGGGCGGGAGGCTGCGAAGGTCATGGTGCCGAGGAAGCGCGGCACTATTATTTTTACGGGCGCAACGGCGAGTGTGCGCGGCTCATCCGGCTTCTCCGCATTTTCCGCCGGCAAGCATGCGCTGCGCGCGGTTGCGCATAGCATGGCGCGGGAGCTCGGGCCGGAGGGCATCCATGTCGCGCATGTCGTGATCGACGGCGCGATCGATACTGCTTTCATCCGCGAGATGTTTCCGGAGCGCTACAAGCTGAAAGAACAGGATGGGATTCTCGATCCCGACCAGATCGCGGAGAACTACTGGTATCTGCACAACCAGCACCGCAGCGCCTGGACGCATGAAATGGATCTGCGTCCCTTGGATCGAAAAAGTTTGAGGGGGGTTGGGGGCCGCGGGGCCGGGCGGGGGGGGGGGGGGCGGGGCGGGCCGCGGGGGGGTACTTTTAATTGCGCGATCTTATCCGAAAACCGGTTTCCACTTTTCGGGATCACGCGCTATTTAGCCCCCCCCCCCCCCCCCCCCCCCCCCCCCCGGGGGCGGGGGACGCGCCCTGGGGGGGGGGGGGGGGGGGGCGAAAAAACCCCAAAGACGGCCCCCCCCGGCGCCCGGAGGCCCCCCCCCGGGCGGGGCCCCCGGAGGGGGGGGGGCGGGCGAAGCGCGCGAGCGGCCAGAACAGCGCGATCAGCGGCACGCCGATCGTGAGGACGAGCAAAGAGAGCGGCGCACCTAATCGCCAGTAATCTCCGAAGCGATAGCCGCCCGGTCCCATCACCAGCGTATTCGATTGATGGCCGATGGGCGTCAGGAAGTCGCATGCCGCGCCAATCGCTACCGCCATCAGGAACGGCTCGGGGCGATAACCGAGCTTGGTCGCGAATGCTGCCGCAATCGGGCCCATCACCAGCACGGTTGCCGCGTTGTTCAGGAATGGCGTGACCGCCATTGCGGTAGCCATAATGAGCAGGAGTGCCGTGTAGCCGTTGAGATAGTCGCCGGTCCGCGAGAGCAGGTTGGCAATGATTTCCGTGCCGCCGGTCGAGCGCAGTGCATCCGAAACCGGAATAAGCGCACCAATCAAAATCAGAATTGGCCATTCCACCGCCGCATAGGCTTCCTTCAGCGTGAGCGAACGGATGAGCAGCAACACGACCGCGGTTCCGAAGAAGGCAATCGCGATCGGGAGGTAGCCCAACGCGACCAGGAGCATCGCAACCGCAAGAACGATGATTGGCATGGTGCTGCGCCGCGTATTGCCGAGCGGCTGCGAGCGTTCGGCAAGCGGCAGCAAACCTAGCTCGCCGAGCGCTTCAGGCATATCGGAAAGGCCTCCGCGCAGGACGACGACATCGCCCGCACGCAGGCGCATCGAACGAAGCGGCGAAGTGAGCCGCGCGCCGGCGCGGCTGACTGCGAGCAGCGTCACGCCATGTTTGTGATAGAGTTTGGATTGCTGCGCATTCGATCCCGGCGAGCACCGAACCTTCGGTGACAACCGCTTCCATTACGCCAAGATCGTCGCCGGCGTGTCGGTTTCCTTTTCGATTTTTGGCGGCTGGCAGCGGCGAGTTTCAGTTTTGCGTCGGCAACGACACGCTCCAGCGCTACCGGTTCGCCTTCGAGCAAGAGTATGTCGCCGGCGCGCAATTCCATGTTTTCGTTCGGCGCGTAGCGGCGGCCGCTTTTGCGCACGAGCATCAGGACTTCGACGTCCTGCCCGGAAAGCTTTTCGATCTGGCCAACTGTCTTTCCGACCGTTTCAGTCTTCGGCTGCACAATGGCTTCGGTCGTGTAGCCTTCGAGATTGAAGGCGGCTTCGATCGAGGCGGCGCCCTTGCGGCCTTTGGGCAGCAATCTCCAGCCGACCGCGAGAAATGCAATGCCTGCGACTGCCAGCACGACTCCGACTGGCGCAAAGTCGAACATCGAGAACGGTTCGCCGGTGATCTCCTGACGCACGCGCGAGACGAGAATGTTCGGCGATGTGCCGACCAGGGTCACGATGCCGCCGAGCAGCGAGCCGAACGCCATCGGCATCAGATAAACCGAAGGCGAGGTTTCGTTCTTGCGCGCCATCGCGAAGGCGACCGGCATCAGCATCGCGAGCGCGCCGATGTTCTTCACGAAACCGGAGAGGGCCGCGACCGTTCCCGAAAGCACGACGACCTGAATGGTCGTGTTGGTGAGGTAGGGCGAAATCGGTTTCAGTACGCGCTCGACAATCCCGGAGCGCGCGACCGCTGCGCTGACCACGAGCGCACTCGCTATGATTGCGATGATGTCGTCGGAAAACCCGGAGAAGGCTTTGTCCGCCGGAACGATACCGATCAGCACCGCCGAAAGCAGCGTTACCATCGCCACCAGATCGTAGCGGAAACGCCCCCAGACGAAGGCGGCCATCATCAGCACAATCAGGCCGAAGCTGGCTGCTTGTTGCCATGTCATTCTTTTATTCCCAGCGCACTTTTCTTCTCAACGGATTCAGCCGTAGCGCTATATCGATATAACGCGGTGGATGGAACCGAATTTCCATCGGCTGAAAGGCGGCGCTAAAGTTGAGTCAAGGAGAATTCTGACAATGCAACGCAGCGATTTTTCGCATTTCACGCCATTTCGCGTACGCTATTACGAGGCAGACGCGCAAGGCATTTTGTTCAACGCGAATTATCTCGCATATTTCGACACCTGCATCATCGAATATCTGCGCGATCTGCCGTTCGACTGGAATGCCGAGAAAGCAAAGCACAACACGGGTTTTCATACGGTGCGCGCGCTGGTCGAATACGCCGCACCCGTGCGTTATGACGAGCAGATCGAGGTCGGCACCAGGATCGAAAAACTCGGCCGCTCGTCCATGGTTTTCAAGTTCGCGATGTTCGGAAAAGGCGAGAGCAATGTGCGTTCCACGGGCGAAGCGGTCTGGGTGAATGCCGATCAGACCGCGCACAAAGCCGCGCCGCTGCCGGAGGTCTTGCGTGCGCGCATTATGAAAAAAGAGAAAATCGCAGCGTCTTCCTGACACACAAAAAATCCATGGCGGGGCTTCCCGCCATGCCTGCGTTCTTTTTATTGGTAGACGCAGACTTTCGATTGACGTGCGCCCGGTTCGGCTTCCTGATTGATGATTAGCCGGGCCGCGCCTGAAATCTTTCACGAGGGCGCTAGCGGAAACGGGCGAGGACGTCATGAAACGCGAAGGCGGAAAACTCGAAGGTGGATGTTATTGCGGCGCGCTTCGCTACAGCGCGCAAGGCAAGCCGATGCTGAAGGCGCAATGCCATTGCCGCGCGTGCCAGTATATTTCGGGCGGCGCGCCGAACATGTTCATGCTGATGCCGCTGGAAGGTTTCGCCTACACAAAAGGCACGCCGAAGCAGTTCACGCGGCCCGATCTAGAGAATGCCGTCACGCGCGAATTCTGCGAGACGTGCGGCACGCATATTCTTACGAGACGGCCGGGCTTGCCGCAGATCGTGCTCAAGATCGGCACGCTCGACGATCCGGCGGCGGGCTATGGCGGGCCGAAGATCGCGATCTATACGGTCGACAGGCAGCCGTTTCACCTGATCGCGGAAGGCGTGCCCGCGTTTGACCGGCTGCCGAATAAGTAGAATCGTCTCTTAGCCGGAGGGTTGGTCATGGACAGCGCGCGGGTCAGCGACGTCATTAATGCGGCCTTCGCCGCACAACGCGCGAAGGTCGAGGAGCGGCGGCTCAATTTCGGATATGCGGAACGCCGTGCCGCGCTCGAAAATCTGTCCCGTGCCATCCGCGAAAACGAAGCGGCCATCTTCGCCGCGCTGAAATCGGATTTCGGCAAGCCCGAAGCGGAAGTCGTTCTCTCCGAAATCCTCCCCGTGACGCAGGAAATCCGCCACACCTTGCGCAACCTGCGGCGCTGGATGCGCCCCAAGCGCGTCTCGCCGTCGCTCGTGACCCTCGGCACCTCGGCGCGGATCGTGCTGCAGCCGCGCGGCGTCTGTCTGCTCATTGCGCCGTGGAACTATCCGTTCAACCTCGCGCTTCAGCCGCTGGTGTCGTGTCTCGCCGCCGGCAACAGCGCGATCGTGAAGCCATCGGAAATGACGCCCGCGACTTCGGCGCTGATCGCGCGGCTGATCGGGGAGACGTTTCCGGCCGATCTCGTGACCGTTATCGAAGGCGGCAAGGATGTGTCGCAAGCGCTGCTTGCACTTCCCTTCGATCATATCTTCTTCACCGGCAGTCCCGCGGTCGGCAAGATCGTGATGGAAGCGGCGTCGAAGCATCTGACTTCGGTCACGCTGGAACTGGGCGGCAAGTCGCCGACCATCGTCGGGCCGGGCGCGGATATCGATCTTGCCGCAAAGTGGATTGCCTTCGGCAAATTCATCAATGCGGGGCAGACCTGCATCGCGCCGGATCATCTTTTCGTGCACGCGTCGGTGAAAGATCGTTTTCTCTCCGCGTTGCGTGCGCGCATCGCGCACGCTTACGGCAGCGGCGCGACCAGCCCGCATCTGGCAAAAATCGTGAACGATCAGCATGCGCGGCGCGTATCCGGATTGCTCGACGATGCGAAGACGAAAGGCGCGAAGGTGCTCGCTGGTGGCGGCGTCGAAGGCCGCGCGATCGAGCCGACCCTGATCGAGGCGGTCACGCCGGAAATGGAAATCGACCGCGAGGAGATTTTCGGCCCCATTCTGCCGGTCATAACCTATGACGACATCGAGCCGGTGCTCGCGCGGATCAATGCGCGGCCGAAACCGCTCTCGCTTTATATATTCGACCGCGACAAGGCGCGGGTCGATCACATCCTCAAGGCGACTTCTTCGGGCGGGGTCGGCGTAAACCTCACGGTGCTGCATTACAGCCACGCCGGACTGCCGTTCGGCGGCGTCAACAATTCCGGCATCGGCGCTTCGCACGGTAACAATGGTTTTCGCGCCTTCAGCCATGAGCGCGCGGTTCTGCAAAACCGCTTCTCGGCATTGCCGCTCGTGTTCCCGCCGTATGAAGGCATGGCCAAACGGCTGATCGATCTCGCCAGGCGCATTTTGGGTTAGCGCATGTTTGACGTCATTATCGTCGGCGCCGGCTCGGCGGGTTGCGTGATGGCGAACCGCCTGTCCGAAGATTCCAGCAAGCGCGTGTGTCTGGTCGAGGCGGGCCCGCCGGATAAAAGCCCGCTCATTCATATTCCGCTCGGCCTTGCGCTGCTCGCGAAAACGCGTGGCATCAAATGGGATTTCGACACCGAGCCGGAACCGCAACTCAATAACCGCAGGCTCTACTGGCCGCGCGGCAAGACACTGGGCGGATCGAGTTCGGTCAACGCAATGATTTATATGCGCGGCCATCCGGCGGATTACGACGGCTGGGCGAAAGCAGCCGGGTCTGGCTGGAGCTGGCAGCGCGTGCGCGAGATTTTTCTGGCGATGGAAGGCAATGTCGCGCTTTCGGACCCGCATCACGGGACCAAAGGTCCGCTTACGGTTTCGAATCTCGTGCACCCCAATCCGCTGTCGCGCGCCTTCGTGCAGGCGGGAATCGAATGTCAGTTGCCCGAAAATTCCGATTTCAACGGCGCGAGCCAGGATGGCGTCGGGCTCTATCAGGTGACGCAGCAGGACGGCCAGCGCTTCTCGAGCGCGCGGGCATTTCTCGATCCCGTGCGCAGCCGCGAGAATCTCTCGATCGAAACGGGCGTGCAGGTCGAGCGCGTGTTGTTCGAAAATCGCCGCGCAATCGGGTTGCGTGTCATGGGCCGCGATATTTTTCTGCGGTCCGGGTGGCGAAGTCATCGTTTGCGGCGGTGCTGTGAACTCGCCGCAGTTGCTCATGCTTTCCGGCATCGGCCCCGGCGCGGAACTGTCGCGTCATGGCATCGACGTCCTGCATGATGCGGGCGAAGTCGGCGCCAATCTTGCCGATCATCTGGATATCGGCGTGCTCGCTTCGACGCGCGGCCGCGAAGCGATCGGCGTCGCGCCCGGTTTACTGCCGCGCGTGATCCGTTCGGCCTGGGCCTATGCAAGGCACAGGAAAGGCGAACTCACGTCCAACGTCGCCGAGGCTGGGGGCTTCGCAAAATCCGACCCCGCACGCGAGCGGCCGAATTTGCAGTTTCATTTCCTGCCGTGTCTCCTGCGCGATCACGGGCGGAAGACGTCGTTCGGCTATGGCGTGACGCTGCATGTCTGCGATCTCTTGCCGAAAAGCCGCGGGCGCATCGGGCTTGCGGGCAGGGACCCCACATTGCCGCCGCGCATCGAGGCGAATTATCTCAGCCACCCCGACGACATCGGCGTGTTGCTGAACGGCCTGAAGTTCGCGCGGCGCGTGCTCGATGCGCCTTCGATGAAGCGGCACATCAAGGCAGAGCTATTGCCCGGGCCGCAGGCGCAGACGGACGAGGCGCTGATCGCGGATATCCGGGCGCGAGCCGAGACGATCTATCACCCGGTCGGAAGCTGCCGGATGGGGCGGGACGCGGCTTCGGTGGTCGACCCGCAGGCGCGGGTGCGCGGGGTCGAGGGCTTACGCGTGGTGGATGCCTCGATCATGCCTTCGATCATCGCGGGCAACACCAACGCGCCGGTCATGATGATCGCGGAGAATGTGTCGCGGATGATGCTGGGGCGGTGAGAGGAAGATCCGATCGCCGATTGGTAGGGGGTTTGAAAAGGGGGGGGTGGGCGGCGGCCCCGGGGGCCCCGGCCCCCCCCCCCGGGGGGGGGGGGAAAAACCCGGGGGGCGGGGGGGGGGTTTTTTCCGGGTCCGAGCCCGGCCCCCCCCGGGGGGGATTTCCACCGGGGGACCCCGGGGGGGGGGGGGGGGGGGGGCGGGGGGAAAAGGGGGGGGGGGGGGGGGGGGGGGGGGGGGGGCGGGGCCCGGGGGGGCTTCCCCGGGCAGGGGGGCGACCCGGGGGGAGGGGAGGGGGGGGGGGCAAAACCAAAGGGGGCCGGCCCCCCCCCCGGCGGGGGGGGGGGCCCCGGGGGGCCCGGGGGGGGATGGCCACGGGAGCAGGCCGCCCCGATGTTAAGAATCCGCTAACCATAGTGGTTCTTGATCCTCCACAACCCAATTAGAACGTATTGCGAACAGAGAACAAACAAGGTACATTGTCCTTGTTCCGTTCTGGAAGGGCGGGACCCCGGAGACGGCAGGTCTCAGGGCATCGGGAGACCGTGTTATGTCAGCAGCTCACCTCCGAGTCGTAGAAGGCAATTCCGTGGACAAATCCAAGGCTTTGGACGCCGCCCTGTCTCAGATCGAACGCGCCTTCGGCAAAGGCTCGATCATGAAGCTCGGCAAGAGCGATAAGCCGGCCGGCATTCAGGTCGTCTCGACCGGCTCGCTCGGCCTCGACATCGCGCTCGGCGTCGGCGGCTTGCCGCGCGGCCGGGTCATCGAAATTTATGGACCGGAGTCTTCGGGCAAGACCACGCTCGCGCTCCACACCGTGGCCGAAGGGCAGAAGCTCGGTGGCACCTGCGCTTTCATCGACGCGGAACACGCGCTCGACACCGTCTATGCCAAGAAGCTCGGCGTCGACATTGAAAACTTACTGGTTTCGCAGCCGGACACCGGCGAGCAGGCGCTCGAGATCGCCGATACGCTCGTTCGCTCCGGCGCGGTCGATATTCTGGTGGTCGACTCGGTGGCGGCCCTTGTGCCCCGGGCCGAACTCGACGGCGAAATGGGTGACGTGCAGCCCGGCAGCCAGGCTCGCTTGATGAGCCAGGCGCTCCGCAAGCTCACGGGCTCGATCGCGAAGTCGAACACGATGGTGATCTTCATCAACCAGATCCGCATGAAGATCGGCGTCATGTACGGCTCGCCAGAAACCACTACCGGCGGCAACGCGCTGAAGTTCTACGCCTCGGTCCGTCTCGACATCCGCCGCATCGGCGCGATCAAGGAGCGCGACGAAGTCATCGGCAACCAGACCCGCGTGAAGGTCGTGAAGAACAAGGTCGCGCCGCCGTTCAAGCAGGTCGAGTTCGACATCATGTACGGCGAGGGCGTCTCCAAGATGGGCGAGATCATCGATCTCGGCGTCAAGGCGGGCGTGGTCGAAAAGTCCGGCGCCTGGTTCTCCTATGACAGCCAGCGTCTCGGTCAGGGCCGTGAAAACTCGAAGCAGTTCCTGCGAGAGAACCCGGCGATCGTCGCTGCGATCGAAGCCGCGGTGCGCGCGAACTCCGGCTTGGTCGCCGAACAAATTCTCGATCAGGCGGGCGACGACGATGTCGACGACGCCGACGAAGCAGCCGAGGCCTGATTTAGCCCTGCCGCTGCTTCCCCGGATTTAGCCGCTCCGGCCGGGTTCATGCCCGTCCCCGCCGGGCGGCGAAGCCGCCGCCACCTGCAAGCGTATGCCCGCGTGCCGGTGGAAGGCTGAAATCCAAAGGAAGCGTTTGGCCTCGGTAATGCCCGGACGCCCCGCCTCGGCGATCCGGTTTCGGGACGCGGTTTCCTTGCCCATTGGCTTCCCCGCCCGGGCAAGGGACCGCGTCGCTCCGTTCTGGCGCCCTTGTCGCGGCTTCAGCCCGCTCGACCCGGACGATCTGCTCGGCTAGAGAAACGGGCTCCTAAGTCCTTCTCCGGCAAGCTAGAAAATCATGAGCGGCGTCAACGAAATCCGGTCGGCAATTGTCGAGTACTTCGCGAAGAACGGGCACGAAATCGTGCCGTCGTCGCCGCTCGTCCCGCGTAACGACCCGACGCTCATGTTCACGAACGCCGGCATGGTACAGTTCAAGAACGTCTTCACCGGCGTCGAGAAGCGGCCCTACAGCAAGGCGACCAGTTCGCAGAAATGCGTGCGCGCCGGCGGCAAGCACAACGACCTCGACAACGTCGGCTATACCGCGCGGCATCACACCTTCTTCGAGATGCTCGGGAACTTCTCGTTCGGCGATTACTTCAAGGAACGCGCGATCGAGCTTGCGTGGAATCTCTGCACCAAGAATTTCGATCTGCCGAAGGACAAGCTTCTGGTCACGGTTTACCACACCGACGACGAGGCCTTTACCCTCTGGAAGAAGATCGCGGGGCTCCCCGAGAGCCGGATCATCCGCATTGCCACGTCCGACAACTTCTGGGCGATGGGCGACACCGGCCCGTGCGGGCCGTGCTCGGAGATCTTCATCGATCAGGGCGACAAATTGCAGGGCGGCCCTCCGGGTAGCCCCGACGAGGACGGCGACCGCTTTCTGGAGTTCTGGAACCTCGTGTTCATGCAGTACGAGCAGCTCACGCCCGAGCAGCGGATCGACCTGCCGCGGCCGTCGATCGATACCGGCATGGGTCTGGAGCGCGTCTCCGCGATCATGCAGGGCGTTCACTCGAATTACGACACCGATCTCTTCAGGGCGCTGATCCGTGCGAGCGAAGAAGCGACCGGCGTGAAGGCGGAAGGGAACAATCGCGCGGCGCACCGCGTGATCGCGGACCATCTGCGCGCTTCGTCCTTCCTCGTCGCTGACGGCGTGCTGCCTTCGAACGAGGGACGCGGCTACGTGCTTCGCCGCATCATGCGCCGTGCCATGCGTTACGCCGAACTGCTGGGCGCCAAAGACCCGCTGATGTTCAGGCTGGTGCCTGCGCTGGTGCGTGAAATGGGCGCGGCCTATCCGGAACTGGTGCGCGCGGAGTCGCTGATCACCGAGACGCTGAAGCTCGAGGAAACCCGCTTCCGCAAGACGCTGGAGCGCGGTCTTGCGATGCTGGAAGACGAGTCGAAGTCGCTCAAGAAAGGTGACAGCTTCAAGGGCGAAACCGCGTTCACCCTCTACGACACCTACGGCTTCCCGCTCGATCTGACGCAGGATGCGCTTAAACCCCGCGGTATCAGTGTCGACATCAAGGCCTTCGAAGCCGCGATGGAAAAGCAGAAGGCCAAAGCGCGGGAGAGCTGGAAAGGCTCCGGCGATGCTGCGACCGAGACGGTCTGGTTCGGGCTCAAGGAAAAGCTCGGTGCGACCGAGTTCCTCTGGTACGAGACCGAATCCGCCGAAGGCGTGGTCAGCGCGATCGTGAAAGACGGCGCCGAAGTGAAGTCGCTCAAAGCGGGCGAGGAGGGCGCGGTCGTCCTCAACCAGACGCCGTTCTATGGCGAAAGCGGCGGTCAGGTCGGCGATACCGGGCTGCTCATCGGCGAAAAGGTAAGATTCCGCGTCACCGATACGCAGAAGAAAGCCGGCGACCTCTTCGTGCACTTCGGCAAAGTCGAGGAAGGCACGCTGGAAGCCGGCAAGGCGCTGGAGCTGAAAGTCGATCACGCGCGCCGTGGCGATATTCGCCGCAATCACTCCGCGACGCATTTGCTGCACGAGGCGCTTCGCCAGATTCTCGGCGATCACGTCGCGCAGAAAGGCTCGCTGGTCGCGCCGGATCGCCTCCGTTTCGACTTCTCGCACCCAAAGCCGATCTCGACGGACGAAATCGCGAAGATCGAGGCAATGGCGAACGACTATGTGCTCAGAAATTCGCCGGTCACGACACGCGTGATGGCGCTCGATGACGCTCGTGCAGCGGGCGCGCGTTGTTCGGCGAAAAATACGGCGATGAGGTCCGCGTCGTCGCGATGGGCGATGCCGGCGGGCGGCAATGCGCTCGGCTGGTCGGTCGAATTCTGCGGCGGCACGCATGTCAACCGCACCGGCGACATCGGCCTCGTCGCGATCACCTCCGAGAGCGGCGTCGCGGCCGGCGTGCGCCGTCTCGAGGCGTCCACGGGCGCGGGCGCAAGCCGCTTGCTGCGCGACGAAAGCAGCGCGCTCGACGAGACCGCGGGTGTGCTCAAATCGTCGATCGCCGAAGCGCCGGCGCGGCTCGCAGCGCTGCTCGACGAGCGCAAGAAGCTCGAGCGCGAACTTGCCGATGCCAAGAAGAAGCTGGCGATGGGTGGCGGCGGAAAATCCGATGCGGCCGATGCCATCAAGAACGTTGGCAACGTGAAGCTGTTCGCCCGCGCGGTCGAAGGGATCGAGATCAAGGATCTCAAAAGCCTCGCCGACGAAGGCAAGAAGCAGGTCGGCTCGGGCGTGGTCGCGATCGTCGGCGTCACTGGTGACGGCAAGGCCGGGATCGTGGTCGGCGTCACCGCCGATCTCACCTCGAAGTTCAATGCGGTCGATCTGGTGCGCAAGGGTGCCGAAGCCATGGGCGGCAAAGGCGGCGGCGGCAGGCCCGATATGGCCCAGGCCGGCGGCCCGGATGGGGCCAAGGCCAATGACGCGCTGAAGGCAATAGAATCGGCACTTTCCGCTTAAAGTTAAAGTAGAGATTCAAGCGCTTCGATTGCTGAATCCGATTCAAGAAAACGGCCCGGAATGAGTCATTCCGGGCCGTTTCGCTTCTCGTTCTGATTCAGATTCAGCTTACGCCATGGCCTTCTTCAGGTTCTCGTCGATCTTGTCGAGGAAGCCCTCGGTCGAGAGCCATTTCTGGTCGGCGCTGACGAGAAGCGCCAAGTCCTTCGTCATGAAGCCGGCTTCGACCGTATCGACGCAAACCTTTTCGAGGGTGGCGGCAAACTTCGCAAGTTCCGCATTGCCGTCGAGTTTCGCGCGGTGGGAAAGGCCGCGGGTCCAGGCGAAGATCGACGCGATCGAGTTGGTCGAGGTTTCCTGGCCCTTCTGATGCTGGCGATAGTGGCGCGTGACGGTGCCGTGCGCGGCTTCCGCTTCGACCGTTTTGCCGTCCGGCGTCGTGAGCACGGACGTCATCAGGCCAAGCGAGCCGAAACCCTGCGCGACGGTGTCCGACTGCACGTCGCCGTCGTAGTTCTTACAGGCCCAGACATAGCCGCCCGACCACTTCATCGCGGCCGCGACCATGTCGTCGATCAGGCGGTGTTCGTAAACGAGCTTTTTCTCGTCGAACTTCGCCTTGAATTCCTTGTCGAACACTTCCTGGAAGATGTCCTTGAAGCGGCCGTCATAGGCCTTGAGGATCGTGTTCTTGGTCGAGAGATAGACCGGATAGTTGCGCGCAAGGCCGTAGTTGAAAGACGCGCGGGCGAAGTCGCGGATCGAGTCGTCAACATTGAACATGCTGAGCGCGACGCCGGAGCCCGCGAATTCGTACACGTTCTTCTCGATCTTCTTGCCGTCCTTGCCTTCGAACACGAGCTTAAGCGTGCCGGGACCGGGGATCAGCGTGTCGGTCGCGCGATACTGGTCGCCGAAGGCGTGACGGCCGACGATGATCGGCTGCGTCCAGCCCGGCACGAGACGCGGGACGTTCTTGCAGATGATCGGTTCGCGGAAAACGACGCCACCGAGCGCGTTGCGGATGGTGCCGTTCGGCGACTTCCACATCTGCTTGAGGTTGAATTCCTTCACGCGCGCTTCGTCGGGCGTGATGGTCGCGCACTTGACGCCGACGCCATGCTTCTTGATCGCTTCGGCGGCGTCGAGCGTAATTTGGTCGTTGGTTTCGTCACGCTTTTCGACCGACAGGTCGTAATAGAGCAGGTCGATGTCGAGGTAAGGGTGGATCAACTTGTCCTTGATGAGCTGCCAGATGATCCGTGTCATCTCGTCTCCGTCGAGTTCGACGACCGGATTCTTGACCTTGATTTTCGCCATGACCTAAAGGGCTCCCCGAAGCGGCTGAAATTTGCAGGAAACTAGGTTATCAAATGCCCGGCGCGGGAACGGACAGAACGAAGGAATGGATCGGGACCAAAGGTCCCGTGATCGTGCTGGTGGAGCCGCAGCTCGCCGAAAACATCGGCGCGGTCGCGCGTGCGATGGGAAATTTTGCGCTGTCCGAGCTGCGCCTCGTGAAGCCGCGCGACGGCTGGCCGAACCCGGACGCGAGCCGCACCGCCTCCGGGGCCGACCGCATTCTGGAGGAAGCCAAGCTCTATCCGACGCTCGATGCGGCGATTGCCGATTGCACGCTCGTGATCGCGGCGACCGCGCGCCAGCACGACCAGATCAAGGAAGTCGTCGGGCCGGAACAGGCGGCGCGCGATCTCTTTCCTCATGTCGAAGCCGGTAATAAGGCCGCGCTTGTGTTCGGACGCGAGCGCAACGGGCTCGAGGTCCATGAGGTCGGGTTAGCTAACAAGATCCTCACCTTGCCGGTGAACCCGGCCTTCGCCTCGCTCAATCTCGGGCAGGCCGTGATCATCTGCGCTTACGAGTTCTATAAGCTGGCGAGCGGCAACGCGCTTCCGTTCGAAATGCCGAATTTCTCGCCGCCGGCGGCGAAGGGGAAATTCGAGGCGTTCTTCGCGACCGTCGTGAACGAGCTCGAGCGCCACGAATTCTTCCGGCCGCCCGAGAAGCGCGACAACATGATCGTGAACTTGCGCAACATTTTCCTGCGCCTCAATCCCACCGAGCAGGACATGCAGACGCTGCACGGCGTCGTGCGCACGCTCGCGCAAGGCGCAAAAGGGCCGGCGACCGGGGGATTCTTCGCGGCGGAGAGGCGGAGTTGCTGCGCGATCTGCTGAACCGGCAGGGCGCTGAAGTTTCTTCGGGCACCGCGCCCGGCAAGGGCTTGGCCAGGCTGCTACGGCGCAATCCGACCGAACTCGAGCGCAATCTTTGGAAAGCGCTGACCAATGACAAGCGCTTCGCGGGGCAGTTCAAGCGCAATGTTCCAATCGGCCCGCATGTCACGGATTTTCTCGCGCAGCATTTGCGGCTGATCCTCGAGATCGTGCCGGCCGACGAGGATGGCGAGGCGCTCGCGATACGCCAAACGCGGCATGCATGGTTAAGCGCACGAAACTATCGGATCGTTGAGATAAATTCGAACGAGCGGGAACTCGATCCGTTGCTCGCGCGCGTCGAAGAGGCGATGCGCTTAACTTCTCCTACTCAATCCTGAATCGTTGCGCATAATTCTCGTTGATCGAATTAATCGGCGCGGAACATGCGACGAACTATAGAAGAACGAAGCAAGGGAGCGCGTGCATGATCCGTTTCGTTCTTTTATTGGGCATCCTTTTTTCGACCACGCTTGCCAGCGCGCAGACGCTTGGTCTGCGCGAAGTGCGGGTGCAGGTGAGCGTGAATTATTCCGTGCCGGGGCCGTTCGGCGACGGCGATGACGCCGTAAAGGCGCAGGAGACCGCGCGGCGCGCGCTCTACGGCATCGCGGAGCGCGAATGCACGGTGCTGAAAGAGACGCTGGCTACCGAATGCCGTCTCGAAAACATCAACGTGAACGTGAACCGGCAGCGGCATGCGCAGCAGGATGTGATCACGGTTGGGTCTTCGATGACGTTTCGGGTGCAATTGAAATAACCGCGTTTCGCGGGTTCGCGATTGGTGAAGTTTTCGCGCCCGCGCTAGAATCGGGAGCGATGAACGCCCGCGCGCCGATTCCCGCCAACCCTGCCGTTCTGGTCTTCGATTCCGGACTCGGCGGGCTCACGGTGTTGCGCGAGATTTCGGCGCTCCGGCGAGATCTCAAACTGATCTATGCCGCGGATGACGAGGTGTTTCCCTACGGCCGGCTGGCGGACGATGCGCTGATTGCGCGGGTCTCTTCCGTGATGGACGAGTTGATTGCGCGCTATAAGCCGGCGCTCGTGGTGATTGCCTGCAATACAGCGTCCACGCTGACGCTTCCCGTGCTTCGCGCGAAGCACGCGATCCCTTTCGTCGGCACGGTTGCGGCGATCCAGCCGGCCTGTGCGCAGTGGAAGACCGAGCGCATTTCGGTGCTCGCGACGCCGGGCACCGTGAAGCGCGAGTACACCCGCGCGCTAATCGAAGAGTTCGCAGGCGATTGCAAAGTCGATCTCGTCGGCAGCGAATGGCTGGCCTCGCTCGCCGAGGCCTATTTGCGTGGCGGGGAGGCGACCGATGAAGCGATTGCAAAAGAGATCGCCCCTGCTTTCGTGAAGGACGGAACGCGAACCGACACGGTCGTGCTGGCCTGCACGCATTATCCGCTGTTGCTGGATCGCTTGAAGCTGCTCGCGCCGTGGCCGGTGGAGTGGCTCGACCCGGCGCCCGCGATCGCGCGGCGGGTCGCGAGTCGCTTGCCGGTGCCGGGCCTGCCGCTGATGGAGCCGGTGCGGGCCCACTTCACGAGCGGCAAAGCGCCCGGCCCGGAGCTGGCTAAAGCCTTGAAAAGGTTTGGGATTGGGGCTGCCGCAAGGCCTCACTCCTAGCCCATACTTCCGTCTGAAGGGGTTGCCGAGAGGAATCACGAACTTCGGAAAGTGGGTACTAGCCGGTTTGACAGGTCCCGCTCGACCCTTTATCCCCACGCACTTCCCGCACCCGTGGTGGGCTTCCTAATCGAAACCCCTGATTTTCAGAGGTTCCCGCGCTCGGAAGTTCGCCTGTCGGCTTGCTCCAAAAGGGCACGCAAAGGAGGGCGCAATCCAAACGCGAAGAGGATTTGCGATGTCGAAGCGTCACTCGGCCAAGCACAAGCTTGACCGCCGCATGGGCGAAAATATCTGGGGCCGCCCGAAGAGCCCCGTCAACCGCCGCGAATATGGTCCGGGCCAGCACGGCCAGCGCCGCAAGGGCCGCCCGTCGGACTTCGGTGTGCAGCTGCGCGCGAAGCAGAAGCTCAAGGGCTATTACGGCAACATTTCCGAGAAGCAGTTCCTTGGCATCTACAAAGAATCGGTTCGCCGCCGCGGCGACACCAGCGCGCTCCTGATCGGTCTCCTTGAGAGCCGTCTCGACGCTTTCGTGTATCGCGCGAAGTTCGTACCGACCGTGTTCGCTGCGCGCCAGTTCATCAACCACGGCCACGTGCAGGTGAACGGCAAGAAGGCGACGATTTCGAGCATGCGCCTTGAGCCGGGCGACGTCGTCACGATCAAGGAAAAGTCGAAGCAGCTCCCGATCGTGCTGGAAGCGACCCAGCTCGCCGAGCGCGATGTGCCGGATTACATCGAAGCCGATCATTCGAAGATGAGCGCGAAGTTCACGCGCGTGCCGGTTCTGACCGAGGTGCCGTACCCGGTCCAGATGGAGCCGCATCTCGTGGTCGAATTCTACTCGCGTTAATTTCGCGAGAGACGAAAAAGAAAAAGCCGCCCGTCTCGGGCGGCTTTTTTTGCGCCTCTCCCGCCATGGGCGGGTCACGATCTTACGCCTTCGCAGCGACCTTGATGCCTTTTTCGTTCATGAAGCTCTGCAATTCGCCGGCCTGAAACATTTCGCGCACGATGTCCGCGCCGCCGACGAATTCGCCCTTCACGTAGAGCTGCGGAATGGTCGGCCAGCTAGCGTATTGCTTGATGCCGTCGCGAAGTTCCGCGCTGTCGAGCACGTTGATGCCTTTATAGGGCGCGCCGACATAGTCGAGGATCTGCACGACCTGGCCGGAGAAGCCGCATTGCGGGAACTGCGGCGTGCCTTTCATGAACAGCACGACGTCGTTGGAGGTGACTTCGTTCTTGATGAAATCCTGAATGCTCATGGGCTCTCGAATGTCCTTGGGCTCTCAATTGTCCTTGGCTCACCCTTCCGGGGTGCCGGTTTGTAGCGCGAGGGCGTGCAGCACGCCACCCATCTGTCCCTTCAAGGCCGCATAGACCATCTGATGCTGCTGCACGCGGGTCTTACCCTTGAAGCTATTGGAGATAACCGTGGCGGCATAATGATTATTGTCGCCGGCGAGATCGCGGATTTCGACGGATGCGTCCGGAAGCGCCTCCTTGATGAGGCGTTCGATCTCCGCGGCTTCCATGCCCGCTTCCTTGCCCATTGCCGTCTGCTCCTCCGCGCGGGCCGTCAGTTCTTGCCCGCCATGTAGTCCGGCAACCAGGATTCGTGCCGCTTCTTCAATTCAGCCACAGATATTGGGCGTTCGCTGGGCAAGGTCAATTGCTCGCCCCCGGTAAGGCCCAGGCGCAGGGCAGCGATACCGGCTTCCTTGGCGCCACCTCGATTTCCGGCAGGGCCAGCGCGGGCGCCGTGACGACGTAGCGCGCCTGATCCTCGCCAAACCAGAAAGCATGGGGCGGGATGCCGCCCGGAGAAAGCTCAAGCGTCGCACCGATTCCTCCGGCCATCGCCATCTCGGCAATCGTGACCAGCAGGCCGCCATCCGAGCAATCGTGGACCGCAGTGACGCGGCCTTTGGCGATCAGGTCGCGCACGAAATCGCCGGTACGCTTTTCCGCAGCCAGATCGACCGGCGGCGGCGCGCCTTCTTCTTTGCCGAGGATGGTCGCGAGGTAAGCCGACTGGCCGAGCCAGCCGCGCGTATCGCCGAGCACCAGGATTGCTTCGCCGGAAGACTTGAACGCGATCGAAGCCGAGTCCTGGAAGTCCGCGAGCAGGCCAACGCCGCCGATGGTGGGGGTCGGCAAAATCGCGCGGCCATGCGTCTCGTTGTAGAGCGAGACGTTTCCAGACACGACCGGGAAGTTCAGCGCAAGGCAGGCTTCCTTGATGCCGCGGATGCAGCCGACGAACTGGCCCATGATGTCGGGCTTCTCGGGATTGCCGAAGTTCAGGTTGTCGGTGATCGCAAGCGGGGTCGAACCCACTGCGGTGAGATTGCGCCAGCATTCGGCGACCGCCTGCTTGCCGCCTTCGAAGGGGTCGGCCTCGCAATAGCGCGGCGTCACGTCGGTGCAGAGCGCAAGCGCTTTCGGGCCGTCCTGCACGCGCACGACTGCAGCATCGCCGCCCGGGCGCTGCACGGTGTTGTTCAGAATGAGATGATCGTATTGCTCCCAGACCCAGCGCTTGGAGCAAAGGTCGGGAGAGGCGACGAGTTTTCCGAGTGCGTCGCCGAGCGACTTCGGCGCCGGCACGGAGGCGGCGTCAAGCACGGGAAGTTTCGCGGGCTCGGTGAACGGGCGGTTATATTCCGGCGCCTGATCGCCAAGCTCCTTGATGGGCAGGTTCGCCATTTCCTCGCCGTTGTGGCGAATGAGGAAGCGGAGCGTGTCGGTCGTGTAGCCGACGATGGCGAAGTCGAGGCCCCATTTCTTGAAGATGTCCTCCGCCTCGGCTTCCTTGCCGGGCTTGAGCACCATCAACATGCGTTCCTGGCTTTCGGAGAGCATCATTTCGTAAGCGCTCATCGCTTCTTCGCGCACCGGGACCTTCTCGAGGTCGAGCGTGATGCCGAGATCGCCCTTCGCGCCCATCTCGACAGCGGAGCAGGTGAGGCCGGCCGCACCCATGTCCTGAATCGCGACGACGCAACCCTTGGCCATGATTTCGAGGCAGGCTTCCAGCAGAAGTTTTCCGCGAAGGGATCGCCAACCTGCACCGTCGGGCGCTTCTCCTCGGCGCCTTCGCCGAATTCGGCGGAGGCCATGGTCGCGCCGTGGATGCCGTCGCGGCCGGTCTTCGAGCCGAGATAGACGACGGGCAGGCCGACGCCGGTGGCTTTGGCGTAGAAAATCTTGTCGGCGTCGGCGATGCCGACCGCCATGGCGTTGACGAGAATGTTGCCGTCATAGCGCGAATGAAAACCGACCGAGCCGCCGACCGTCGGCACGCCGAAAGAATTTCCATAGCCGCCGATGCCGGCGACGACGCCGGAAACGAGATGGCGTGTCTTGGGATGATCGGGCGAGCCGAAGCGCAGCGCGTTCAAGCATGCGATCGGGCGGGCGCCCATGGTGAAGACGTCGCGCAGAATACCGCCGACACCCGTTGTCGCGCCCTGATAGGGCTCGATAAACGACGGGTGGTTATGGCTTTCCATCTTGAAGACGCAAGCCTGGCCGTCGCCGATGTCGATGACGCCGGCGTTTTCGCCGGGACCCTGGATGACGATCTGGCCGGTAACGGGAAGCGTCTTCAGGTGCACCTTCGATGATTTGTACGAGCAATGCTCGTTCCACATCGCCGAGAAGATGCCGAGTTCGGTGATCGACGGCTCGCGGCCGATGAGTTTCAGAATCCGCTCGTACTCGTCTGGCTTGAGACCATGCTCGGCGACGAGTTCGGGCGTTATCTTGATTGCGTTGGAAATATTCACGCCGCCTCCAGGACGGTCTTGATGCTTTCGAACAATCCGCGGCCGTCGGTCGGGCCGATCAGCGGATCGACGTGATTTTCCGGATGCGGCATCAGCCCGAGCACGTTGAGCTTCTCGGAGAGAATGCCGGCAATCGAATTGGTCGCGCCGTTATGATTCCACTTCGGATCGGTTTTGCCTTCGGGCGAGACGTAACGGAACAGCACGCGGCCATCGCCTTCGAGGCGCTTGATGGTCTCTTCGTCCGCCGTGTAGTTGCCTTCGCCATGCGCGACCGGAATTTTCAATACGTCGCCTGCGTTGTAGCGGCGGGTGTAAGGCGTGTCGGAGCGCTCGACGCGCAGGAAAACTTCCTTGCACATGAAACGAAGCTGCGCATTGCGCTGGAGTACGCCCGGAAGAAGCTGCGCCTCGCACAAGATCTGGAAGCCGTTGCAGATGCCGAGCACCAAGCCGCCGCGCTCGGCATGGGCGCGGACCGCATCCATGATCGGCGCGCGCGCCGCAATGGCGCCACAGCGCAGATAATCGCCGTAGGAAAATCCGCCAGGCAGCACGACAAGATCGGTGTCGGCGGGAAGGTCGCTGTCGGCGTGCCAGACGATGTTCGCGGCCTTGCCGGAGATGCGCTTGATCGCGCTTGCGACATCGCCTTCGCGATTGGAGCCGGGGAAGAGAACGACTGCGGCGTTCATCGGTTTAGCTCAAAACCTCGACCCTATAATTCTCGACCACGGTATTCGCGAGCAATTTATCGGCGGCCGCTTTCAGCGCGGCTTCGGCTTTCGTCTTGTCGCCGTCGGCGAGTTCGATCTCGAACACCTTGCCCTGGCGGACGCTTTCGACGCCTTCGATGCCGAGAGACTTCAGCGCGCCTTCGATGGCTTTGCCCTGCGGGTCGAGGACGCCATTTTTCAGGGTGACGGTGACGCGGGCTTTCATCGGAAGTCCTTTCCTCTCGAACCCTTTAGCGTAAAGGGAGACGGGGGCAATCGCCCCCGCCAAACATCCACATCAGAAATACGGCGGACGAGCGCAACGCCTCAGCTCTTCACCAGCACTGGGCCGGTGCCTTGCGGCGGCTCGTTCTCCGACATGATGCCAAGACGGCGCGCGACTTCGGTATAGGCCTCGATCAGGCCGCCCATGTCGCGGCGGAAGCGGTCCTTGTCCAGCTTGTCGGCGGTTTTGATGTCCCACAGACGGCAGGAGTCCGGGCTGATCTCGTCGGCGACGACGATGCGGACCATATCGTTGTCCCAGAGCCGGCCGCATTCCATCTTGAAATCAACGAGACGGATGCCGACGCCGAGGAACAGGCCGGAGAGGAAATCGTTCACGCGGATCGCGAGCGCGATCATGTCGTCGATTTCCTGCGTGGTGGCCCAGCCGAAGGCGGTGATGTGCTCCTCGGAGACCATCGGGTCGTTGAGCTTGTCGTTCTTGTAATAGAATTCGATGATCGAGCGCGGCAGCTGCGTGCCTTCCTCGATGCCGAGGCGTGTCGCCAGCGAACCGGCGGCGACATTGCGCACGACGACTTCAAGCGGAATGATTTCGACTTCCCGGATCAACTGCTCGCGCATATTCAGGCGGCGCACGAAATGCGTCGGCACGCCGATCTCGTTCAGCTTCTGGAAGACGAACTCCGGAGATGCGGTTGTTGAGTACGCCTTTGCCGTCAACGATCTCGTGTTTTTTCGCGTTGAACGCGGTCGCGTCGTCCTTGAAATGCTGAATCAGCGTTCCGGGCTCGGGGCCTTCGTAAAGGACCTTGGCCTTGCCTTCGTAAATGCGGCGGCGGCGGCTCATAGGGGTGTACCGTGGCTTCAAGAAATCCATATCGAACCGGAACTCCGGGCGGAAACATAACGAAATCGTCTGGAAAACCGGGGCTTTGCGGCTGGAAAACAAGCGACTCCGCCCGCCTTCCAAGCTGGTTCGACCCTATCTGAACGATCTGGGCAACACAAATTCCCGGCTACCCGTAGCGTTGGGAATGGCCGATTGACGCAGTTGAAATAGGATGGGGCGGCCTATATTCAACGGCAGCCCACAGTAAATCCGGGGAGCAGTGGCGACCGATGAGCACGTTCGATAAGCGGGAAGAAGCGTTCGAAAAGAAATACGCGCTCGACGAAGAGCAGAAATTCAAGGCCACCGCGCGCCGCAACCGCAAGCTCGGCACTTGGACCGCAGAACAGATCGGTCTTTCCGGAGCGGAAGCCGAGGCTTACGCGAAATCGGTCGTCGCCGCCGACTTCGAAGAGGCGGGCGACGATGACGTTTTCCGCAAGGTGCGCGGCGATCTAGACGCCAAGGGTAAGCAGAGCATCTCGGACGCGGATATCCGCGCAAAGATGAGCGCGCTCCTTGCCGAGGCCGCGGCGGAAATCAAAGCCGGCAAATAATCGCGACAGATTTCGCGATGCAGCGCGCGGTTGAGCGATGGCCGCGCGCTGAATATTCATTCACCTAGATTGCTGCAAATTCACGGGTCTTTTCGGAGCCGGGAGTGTAGATTCCATGTTCGTTGATCGGCGCAGTGTGCGCCGTCGAAAGGAAACGCCGATGTTTGCCAAGCGTCCGGTCCTTGCCGCCGCTGCCCTCCTTCTCACCGC
Source organism: Hyphomicrobiales bacterium (assembly GCA_016713235.1). GTDB lineage: Bacteria > Pseudomonadota > Alphaproteobacteria > Rhizobiales > Xanthobacteraceae. Next base: position 399,379 of record JADJPN010000002.1, read on the forward strand.
AGGCGCCGCCTCCGCGGCCCCGCTCGCTTTGCCTGCCAACATCAATCTGCGCTGGGGGCCTGGCATCGAATATCCGGTCCAGATTGTCGTGCCTGAAGGCACGGTCGTCGACGTGCAGCGCTGTGATGATCTTTGGTGCGACGTGAGCTGGGAAGAGTATCAGGGTTTCATGAACCGCGACGTGATCGGTCTTGGCGAGGGTAACAACTATCCGCCGCAGGTCTTCGGGCCCGCGCCGCCGCCGGCGTATATCACGGGCTTCGAAGGCTACTACTACGATGACGAGCGCCAATATGCTTACGGGCCTGCGTTCGGTTTTCGCTATTACGGCGGCTTCCATGGCCGCTTTAATTCGCGCGCAGCCGTGCATTCCCGCGACGAGTCGCGCGAACAACGACACCGTCGCGAAGTCTCGGGCATCAGCTTTCATAATCCGCAGACCTCGGCAGCCGCCGGCCATACGCGCGCGATTTCGAGCGCCGTTACGCATAGCCGGCCGGAGTCGCGCCTGCTCCGCCAAGACAATAACCGCGACCGCTTGCGCGAACGTTTGCGGGACCAGAACAATGTCATTCGTCAGGAGCGGAACCTGAGAATCGACCGGCGCGAGTTGCGCGAACAGAGGCTTGATCTGCGCGACCAGAAGCAGGACCTACGCAATCAGAAGAAAGACTTCCGCGACGATCGCAGGGAGCTGCGGCAGGACAGAAGAGAACTGCGGCAGGATCAGAGGAATCTGAAGCAGGATCAGCAAAAGACCATCCAGCAACAGCAGCAGAAGAACTGGCAGCAACAGAATCTTCAGAAGCAGAACGTGCAGCCGCAGAATCTGAATCTGCAGAAGCAGAACGTGCAACCGCAGAATCTGCAGAAGCAGAATATTCAGAGGCAGAACGTGCAGCCGCAGAATATGCAGAAGCAGAATCTTCAGAAGCAGAACGTGCAACCGCAGAATACCCAGAGGCAGAATATTCAAAAGCAGAACGTGCAGCCGCAGCGAAATGCACCGCCGGCAAAGCAGAAGCAAAACAACAACTAAAAGAGAAAGGGCGGCCGAAGGGCCGCCCTTTTTATTTCCCGAAGATTTTCTTGCCAAAGACTTACGTATTGAAGACCCGCGCGAAGATCGTGTCGACGTTCGCGAGGTGGTGGCCGAGATCGAAACAGGCGTCGATCTCCGCGGCGCTCAACAGCTTGCCGACATCGGCGTCGGCTTTAAGCGATTGCTGGAAGTCGCTGCCTGCATCCCATGTTTTCATCGCGTTGCGCTGCACGAGGCGATAGGCGTCTTCGCGCGCCATGCCTTTACGGGCAAGCGCCAGCAACACACGTTCGGAATGCACGAGCCCGCCGAACATTTCGAGATTTCGCTTCATGTTCTCGGGATAGACGACGAGTTGCTCGATCAGTCCGGCGAGGCGGTTCAGCGCGAAATCGAGCGTGACGGTCGCGTCGGGGCCGATCATGCGCTCGACGGAAGAATGTGAGATGTCCCGCTCATGCCAGAGCGCGACGTTTTCCATCGCGGGCATGGCATAGGCGCGGACCATGCGCGCGAGTCCGGTGAGATTTTCGGAGAGCACTGGATTGCGCTTGTGCGGCATCGCCGACGAGCCCTTCTGGCCCGGCGAGAAATACTCTTCGACTTCCTTCACTTCGGTACGCTGCAGGTGACGGATTTCGGTAGCGAGGCGTTCCATCGACGAGGCGATGACGCCGAGAGTCGCAAAGAACATCGCGTGACGGTCGCGCGGGATGATTTGTGTCGAGACTGGCTCGACCTTCAGTCCCATTTTTTCCGCGACATAGGCTTCGACCTTCGGGTCGATATTCGCAAACGTGCCGACCGCGCCGGAGAGGGCTGCGGTGGAAACTTCTTCCTTCGCGCGCAGCAGGCGCTCCTTGCCGCGCGAGAACTCGGCGTAGGCTTCCGCCATCTTGAGGCCGAAGGTGGTGGGCTCGGCGTGGATGCCGTGCGAGCGGCCGACGCAGACGGTGTTCTTGTGTTCAACCGCTCGTTTTTTCAGCGCTGCAAGCAGCTTGTCGAGGTCAGCAAGCAGCAAGTCCGCCGAGCGGGTAAGCTGCACGTTGAGGCAGGTGTCGAGCACGTCGGACGACGTAAGTCCGAGATGGACGAAGCGTGCTTCGGGACCGACGATTTCCGCCAGATGCGTGAGGAAGGCGATGACGTCGTGCTTCACCTCGCGCTCAATCGCGTCAATGCGTGCGATATCGAACTTTGCGTCCTTGCCCTTGGCCCAGATCGTCTTCGCGGCATCCTTCGGGATGACGCCAAGCTCGGCCATCTTGTCGGCGGCGTGTGCTTCGATTTCGAACCAGATTTTGAAGCGGGTTTCTGGCGACCAGATTTGTACCGCCTCGGGGCGGCTATAGCGCGGGATCATTGTTTACTCATGCTGCGGCGCGCTTTTGCGCGGCGCGGATCGCGTCGATATTTTTCTTATATTGATCGGGGCCGCCTTTGTAGACGGCGGAGCCAGCGACGAGCACATTCGCGCCGGCATCAGCGGCAAAAGGCGCGGTCTCGGCGGTGATGCCGCCATCGACTTCGAGATCGATCGGGCGGTCACCGATCATCTTGCGCAGTTTTGAGATCTTCGCGGTGGCGGAGGGAATATAGCTCTGGCCGCCGAAGCCGGGGTTTACGCTCATGGCAAGAATGAGATCGACCTTGTCGAGTACGTATTCGATCGCGCTTTCGGGCGTCGACGGATTGAGTACGACACCGGCCTTCTTGCCGAGGTCGCGAATGACCGAAAGTGAACGCTCCAGATGCGGGCCCGCTTCCACGTGAACGCTGATGATGTCAGCGCCGGCTTCCGCGAAAGCCGCAAGATACGCGTCCACTGGCGCGATCATCAGATGCACGTCCAGGATTTTCTTGGTGTGCGGGCGGATCGCTTTCACGATCGCCGGGCCGATCGAAATGTTCGGGACGAAATGCCCATCCATCACGTCCACGTGGATCCAGTCGGCGCCGGCCTGAGCGGCGGCGCGCACTTCTTCGCCGAGCTTTGCGAAGTCGGCGGCCAGAATGGAAGGTGCAATCAAAAGCGGACGAGTCGGCATTTCAGCGGCTCCAAGAGGTGCCCGTAACACGGCTATTTGCCGCCCGGCAACCGCCGTTCCAGCAAACGGTGAACAACCGGGGCCGCGAGCGCGGGCAGCAGATAGATCGGAAACTGGGCGACCGCGAAGTAAATCCACGTCAGTTCCGGGAGGCCGCTTCCGGCCGCCGCAACCAGCACACCCATGTTCCTGTGCGCGGAGGAAAAGCCAAGTGCGAGGGATTTTTCGAGCTCCTCGCGCCAGAACAGGAGCGTGGTCAGCGCGTAAATCCCGATGGCGATTGCGAAGGTTAGTGCGGTGAGTGCCGCGACCAGTGACGGTTCGGCAATCGCGCGGGCTGTGACGCCGTCCATCGCGGTAACGCCGAACAGAAACAGCAAGATCGCATTGATCCCGTCGATCGCGCCTTTGTTCGCCGCGATCTTTTCGTTGCCAAGCCACCAGCGCAGCAGCCGCGCGGTGATGAAGGCGCCGCCGAGAATTGCGAGCAGCCGCAGCACGAGTTGCGAGACATCGAGATCGAGCGCGTTGCCTGCGAAATAGGAAACGATCATCGGGGCGAGCAGGGGCGTAGCCGCCGTGCCGACGATCAGGACCGCGAGCGTCAGCGCGGTATCGAGCCGCAGCATGGCCGCAAAGGCGGTGGAGGACATGATCGGCGGGGCTGCGAGGTACATCATCATCCCCAGCGCGACGCCGGGGCCGAGTTTGTCGATGCCGGTATGCGGTAGCGCGAGCCCGAACAGCACTGGGGTCAGCACCATGATGCCGAGGCAGGCAATCGCGACAAGGAGCGGGGCCTTGAATCGCGCCCGCAATGCCGACGGATCGACCCGAAGAAAGGCGAAGACCAACAGGAGAAAAATTGCGGCAGTGAAGATTGGCTTCAAGGCAGCCGCGAGGGGCGGAATCGCGAGCCCAACGAGGATGCTGGCCGCTGCGACTCTTGTGCCCTGCCGGCCGAGCCATTCAAGACTAGATGTAAGGCTCATGACTTCCGGCGTGAAGAATTTGCATTCTTTCCGTAGTTTAGCTGCTGGGCGCGTGATTTGCCTGCGAATGACACGAAGAAGAGCTAGAAACTGCTGGAATCGATTAATAGATATACCCTATGATCCAAAAGAAAAACGTAATCATTCTCGGGGCAGGCATCGTCGGCATTTCGGCGGCGCTTCATCTGCAAAAGCGGGGTGTCTCGACCGTGCTCGTCGACCGGCAGGGGCCGGGCGAAGGCACGTCCTATGGCAATGCCGGCATCATCGAGGGCAATACGCTCTTCCCGTACCCTTTTCCGCGAAGCATCCGGGCGCTGGCGCGCGTCGCGCTGAAGCTGGCGACCGAAGCGAATTATCATGCCGGCTTCCTGCCGTGGATTGCGCGCTGGCTCTGGAATGTGCGCCAAGCGACGACCCCGGAGGGGCTTGAGGCCGCTGCGCGCATAATGCGCCCCATGTTCGAGAATGCGCTGGCGGAGCACGAAGCGCTGGTACAGGCAGCGGGCGCGCAGCGTTATCTGCGCCATACCGGATGGCTTCGCGTTTATCGGAGCGACAACGCGCTCGAAAAAATGGCGAAGGAACTGACGCTCGCAGACGAGTATGGAATTCCCTACAAAAAGCTGACCGTCGAGCAATCGCTGGCGCTGGAGCCTTCGCTCTCGCCGGTGTTCAAACACGGCGTGCTGTGGCCCAAGGCTGCTAGTTATTCCAATCCGCTCGCCGTCTCGCGCGCCTTCAACGCGCATTACCTTTCGCTCGGCGGAGAGAACGCCAGAGGTGACGCGAAGAGTTTGAAGCGCGCAAATGGTGGCTGGTCGGTAACTACCGACGAGGGTGAAGTTCATGCCGAAGAAGCGGTGGTGGCGCTTGGTCCTTGGTCGCCCGACATTCTGCAGCCGCTCGGCGTCGATCTGCCGCTCGCGGTGAAGCGCGGCTACCACTGGCACTTTGCCGCCAAGGGCAACGCATCGCTGAACCGTCCGGTGCTGGACGCCGAAGTCGGGTTCATTCTCGGGCCGATGGAGCAAGGCATTCGTCTGACGACGGGTGCGGAGTTCGCGCATCGCGATGCGCCGGCGACACCGGTGCAGATCGATCGTCTGATGCCTTATGCGAAGAATCTTTTCCCGCTCGGCGAACCGGTGGAACCGAAGCCCTGGTTAGGAGCGCGGCCTTGTTTCTGGGATTCTCGCCCTGTAATTGGCCGCGCGCCAGGACAGAAAGGGCTGTGGCTTGATTACGGTCACGGCCATTCGGGTCTGACGCTCGGCCCGATTTCGGGACGGCTGCTTGCGGAAATGATGACGGGTGCCGCGACTTTCGTTGATCCCGCGCCGTTTACCGCTGAGCGCTTCCTGAAAAACTAACGGCCGTACTTGTCTTTCCACGATGGCTGTGCGCCGGCGAAGCGAAGGCTTGACGCTTCATAGACGCCGCGCGTGACCGCGCGTGCAAGACATTGCGCGGCAACCGCGCCGAGGCGTGCGAGATCGCGCACGGGATCAGCGAGCGGCTTTTTTCCGGTCGCAGCCGCGAACACCGCATCGCCGTCGAGCGGCGTGAAGACGGGATGAATCGACATTGCGAAACCGGCGCTTGCCATCACGGCGAGGCGCTTCGCTTGCGCTTTTGTCAGCACGGCATCGGTGGCGACCACTGCGATTGTGGTGTTCTGGCGCAGATCGCCTTTCAGCGCGGTTGAAATTTTCGTCGGCTGCCTCGGAAAGCCGTGTCCACCAAATTCCTTACTTTCTTCGAATGCGGCAGCAAACAAGTGGCCTTCGTCACCAAGCGTCACGCGGCCGGCGGCATTCGCGGCAGCAATGGCCCCGACCACATGGCCGCCCTCGGTGATCGCGGAAGCCGAGCCGATGCCGCCTTTGAGATTTTGCGTACTCGCGCCGTGACCCGCACCGACGCTGCCGAGCATTCTTCGCGGCCGCGTAACCGAGATCGCGATAGGGCGGGAAGCGGCCCCAGTTTTTGTCGCCGCCCGAAAAGAGATCGAACAAAATCGCGCCGGGCACGATCGGAATACGCGCGGGGCCGACCGCGAAACCGCGGCCCTGCTCGGTGAGCCACGCCTGTACGCCCGCACCGGCGTCGAGTCCGAAGGCCGAGCCCCCGGATAGCGCAAGTCCGTCGATGTGATCGACGGTGGCGACCGGATCGAGCAGATCGAGCTCGCGCGTGCCGGGCCCGCCGCCGCGAATGTCGACGCTTGCCACCGTGGGTTCTTCGAAAATTATAGCGGTTGTACCCGACGCAAGCTTTGCGTCGTCGGCATGGCCAACAAGAACGCCTGCGACATCGGTAATCAGATTCTTCATGGCGAAACTCAATCCGATTAAGGCTTATCGGGCAAGCATCACGATCTGGCGAGCGGACTTGCTTCTCGCGTGCCGCCCGCGCATGAAGTCCGCGCATGACCGAAGTTTCGCTCACCGCCGCGCTGTTCGCGGGCCTTCTCAGTTTTCTGTCGCCCTGCGTGCTGCCGCTGGTGCCGCCGTATCTGGCGTATCTTGCGGGCACGAGCTTCGACGAACTCGCTGCCCGCCGTAGCGTTTCGCGTGTTGCAAGGCGCGAAATCGCGGCGGCTTTCCTTTTCGTGCTCGGTTTTTCGACGGTGTTCGTCGCGCTCGGCGCGACGGCCTCCGCGATCGGCGGTCTCTTACGCGAATGGTCTTACTGGCTCACAATCGCGGCCGGCATCGCGATCATCGCGATGGGTTTGCACTTCCTCGACGTCTATCGCATCGCGTTCCTGTATCGCACGACGCGCCTACAACCCAACGAGCCCATCGGCTTGTGGGGCGCTTACATCATGGGGCTCGCATTTGCGTTTGGCTGGACGCCCTGCATCGGCCCGGTGCTTGCAGCGATTCTCGCGGTCGCGGCGAGCGAACAGACGGTTTCGAAGGGGCAGGGTTGCTCGCGGTTTACTCGCTGGGCCTTGGCATTCCGTTCATCGTCGCCGCCTTCGCGCTCGACGCGTTTCTCGGCTTCTTCTCGAAGATACGCTCCAAGCTCGGCGCGATCGAGAAAATCATGGGTGCGTTTCTGGTGCTGACCGGCATCGCATTTCTTACCGGCTGGATCACGACGTTCAGCTTCTGGCTGCTTGAGATGTTTCCTGCGCTCTCCGCCTTCGGATGAAGGGAAACAAAAAAGCCCGCCGTTGCCGGCGGGCTCTTCGTGCTCAGCTTGAAGCAGCTTACATCTTCATCTCGGCATAGGTGCCGTCAGCTTTCCACTGATACATCACGTAGTCGGTGACGGTGATATCGCCCTTGGCGTCATAGGAAATCTCGCCGAGCACGGTGTCCCACTTGCCGGCGCGGATCGTCTCTGCAACCTTCTTCGGGTCGGTGGTGTTCGCCTTGGCAACAGCCTGCGCCCAGATCTGCATCGCAGCGTAGGTGTAGAGCGTGTAGCCTTCCGGGTCGATGCCCTTCGCCTTGAACTTCTTCACGACTTCGGCAGCCGCAGGACGGTTGCGCGGATCGGAGCCGAAGGTCATGAGCACGCCGCCAGCGTGCTGGCCGGTGATCGCGGCGAACTGCTTGTCCGCGAGCGCGTCGCCCGCCATGAGCAGCGTCTTCATGCCCTGATCGCGCATCTGACGCAGGATCAGGCCAGACTCGGTGTGATAGCCGCCGACGAAAACGATATCGATGTCAGCTGCCTTCATGCGCGAGACGAGGGCGGTGAAATCCTTGTCCCCTTGGGTATAGGATTCGCGCAGCGCTTCGGTGACGCCGAGTGCGTTCAGTGCCTTCTTGGTTTCATTCGCGAGACCCGCGCCAGAGGTCGACTTGTCGTCGAGCACCGCGATCTTCTTGCCCTTGAAGTTGTCGGCGAGATATTTTCCTGCGAGCGCGCCTTGCTGGTCGTCACGACCGCAGGTGCGGAACACGTTCCAGAGCTTGCGCTCGGTAAAGGTCGGGTTCGTGGACGCAGGCGTAATCTGAAGCACGTTGCCTTCGGCATAGGCTTCCGACGCCGGGATCGAGGACGACGAGCAGAAGTGACCGAACACGACCGGCACGCGCTGACCGGTAAGACGGTCGGCGGTTGCGCGCGCCTGCTTCGGGTCGCAGGCGTCGTCGCCGACGACGAGCTTGAGCTGCTGCTTCAAGACGCCGCCCGCAGCGTTGATGTCTTCGAGTGCGAGTGTCGCGCCGTTGCGGAGTTGCTCGCCGAAGGAGGCGTATTGACCGGGCATTGGGCCGGCGACACCAACGGTAATCTGGGCGTTAGCGGTTGTGCCGGTCGCCAAAACGGCGGCGGCTGCCAAGCCAACGAGACGTGCGCTTTTCATAGTTTCTCCCTCTGAAAAACAAAGCGTTGTTGCGGATTAGTTGTGGCCATTCTTGGCGGGAATTTGTGGGTTGTCACGGGTTTTTATGTGAGCGTTACGCGCCGTATTTCTACCGACCACCCTCGAGATAGGCGCTGCGGACTTCCGGCCGTTCGAGAAGTTCGCTCCCGGTTCCCTGCATGGCGATCCGCCCGTTGACCATGACGTAGCCGCGGTGTGCGAGTTTAAGCGCGTGGAATGCATTCTGCTCGACCAGAAAGATCGTGAGCTTCTCGCGCTGGTTCAGGTCGCGGATTGCCGAAAAGATTTGCCGGACGATCAGCGGCGCGAGACCGAGCGACGGCTCATCGAGCAGCAGAAGCCGCGGCCGGCTCATCAATGCGCGGCCGATCGCTAACATCTGCTGTTCGCCGCCTGATAACGTGCCGCCGCGCTGGTTCGAGCGTTTTTCCAGGATCGGAAAGAGCGAATAGACGCGCGCGAGGTCGGCTTTCATGTCGCCGCCTTCCGCCGTGGCAGCGCCCATCTGCAGATTCTCGAACACGGTCATCCGCGGGAAGATCCGCCGCCCTTCGGGCGACTGGGCGATTTTCATGCGCATGATTTCGTAGGTCGGCAGATGCGTGATGTCGCGCCCTTCGAAGATAATATTTCCTTCGCGCGCTTGCGGGTCGCCGCAGATCGTCATCATCAGCGTTGATTTGCCCGCGCCGTTCGCGCCGATAATGGTAACGATCTCGCCGGGCATTACTTCGACGTCGATGCCTTTCAGCGCTGCGATGTTGCCGTAGAAGGCGGAGACGCCTTTGATCGAGAGTAGCGGCTCGCTCATGCGCGCACCGCGGCTTCGACTGCGTCTTCTTCAACGCCGAGATAAGCGGCAATCACTTTCTGGTCGTTGCGGATGAATTCCGGCGTGCCTTCGGAAATCTTCTTGCCATGATCGAGCACGACGACATGATCTGAAATTTCCATGACGACATTCATGTCGTGCTCGATCAGCAGGATTGAGGTTTTCGTCTCGCTTTTGATCGCACGGAGCAGGACGTTCAGTTCGTCGGATTCGCGTGGGTTCAGTCCCGCCGCCGGCTCGTCCAGACAAAGCAGCACCGGCCTTGTGCACATCGCGCGCGCGATCTCGAGGCGACGTTGCGCGCCATAGGGCAGGCTTCCGGCGGGATCGTCGGCGCGATCGGTAAGTTGTGTTTTCGCAAGCCAGTGGCGCGCGAGTTCAATCGCTTCACGCTCCGCGCGGCGATAGATAGGCAAGCCGAACAATCCGAAAATCGTGAAGCCCGATGCACGCATCAGCGTGTTGTGCTGGGCGACCATCAAATTTTCCAGCGCGGTCATGCCGGGGAAGAGCCGGATGTTCTGGAAGGTTCGCGCAACATGGACGCGGTGCGCGATTTTGAAGTCCGGCAACTTCTCCAGGGCGAATTTTTCACCGTCATCATGCGTGATGTGGATCGAACCAGAGGTTGGCTGATAGAATCCCGTAATGCAGTTGAAGACGGTGGTTTTGCCGGCGCCGTTCGGGCCGATCAGCGCGGTAATGTCGCCGCGCTTGGCCCTGAATGAAAGGTTGTCGATGGCGAGCAGGCCGCCAAAGCGCATGGTGAGTTCGTTCAGGATAAGGATGGGCTCGCTCGTCATCAGCCGCGGCCCTCCGCGACATGGTTAGCCGAAATCGTCTTTCGCTCTTTCAGGAATACGGTTGGATCGCGGGTCGAGACGAGGCCGCGCGGGCGCCAGACCATGATGCCGACCATTGCAAAGCCGAAGATCACCAGCCGGAATTGTTCGAACTCGCGGAATAGCTCGAAGCTCGCGGTCATCACCGTCGCTGCGACCGCAACGCCGATCTGCGAACCCATGCCGCCGAGCACGACAATCGCAAGGATCAGTGCGGACTCGGGGAAGGTGAAGGAGTCGGGACTGATGAAACCCTGACGTGTCGCGAAGAACGCCCCGGCAAAGCCGCCGAACATCGCGCCGATGGCAAAGGCCGTGAGCTTGGTGTTGGTCGGGTTGATGCCGAGCGAGCGGACCGCGATTTCATCTTCGCGCAACGCTTCCCATGCGCGGCCGACCGGCAGTTTCCGCAACCGGATCGTGACCCAGTTGGTGAGCAAGGCGAGCGCGAGAATGACGTAAAACAAGAACACCGTGCGGTGCGTAGGGTCGAATTCAAGCCCGAAGCGCGCGGCAAATCCTTCGTCGGTTGCATTGAAGGGAATGCCAAAGAATGTTGCGCGCGGAATGGAGCCAATGCCGTTGGGGCCGTTAGTGAAAGAAACCCAGTTCAGGAGGACGATGCGCACGATCTCGCCGAAGGCGAGCGTCACGATTGCGAGATAGTCGCCGCGCAATCGCAAGACGGGAAAGCCCAACAGAATTCCGAAGAAAGCCGCGAATACGCCGGCGAGGGGCAGGCAGACCCAGAACGACCAGCCGTAAGTCTGCGCGATGATTGCGTAGGAATAAGCGCCGACCGCGTAGAAGGCGACGTAGCCGAGATCGAGCAAGCCGGCGAGACCGACGACGATGTTCAGGCCCCAGCCGAGCATCACATACGTCAGAATGATGATCGCGATTCCGAGGTAGTAGGGGTTGTTGTAAAACGTCACTGGAAAGAGGATGGCGACGACGAGCAGTGCCGCGCTGAATCCGAAGCGAACGCCGATGAAGACCGCTGCAATGATAATCAGGATCAGCGGCCAATCGCGGGGCGAGTAGAAAGCCCAGCACGCGGCCGCGGCGAACATCAGCGCCAGGAGTTGCCACTTGTACTGTCTTGCGAAAGCGCTGATCGCCGCCCATATGGCGCCAAGCCAATAACGAAGCGCCGGCGCGTTGTAATAGAGCAGCGAGATCAGAAAACGGCCTACGAAAACCATGCCGACAACGCTCGCGAGCAGCACAGGACGGCCTATGAGTTGCCCGGGGCCGCGCATGTCGTCGATCAGGAAACCCAGAAGCAGAATGAACAACCCGAAGGCGACGATAGCCGCGATCAGAGCATCTTTCAGTGCGTGCGAAAGCACCGAAGATTTTTCGGACCTTGCCGCGCTCATACCTTCTCGACTTCCGGTTTGCCGAGAATGCCTGTCGGCATGAAGATCAGCACGATGATCAAGATCGAGAAGGCGGCGACATCTTTATATTGAACCGAGAAGTACGCCGACCAGTACGTTTCGATCAGGCCGATCAGCAGCCCGCCGAGCATCGCGCCGGGCAGCGAACCGATGCCGCCGAGCACGGCCGCGGTGAACGCTTTCACGCCGGCAACGAAGCCGATGTGGAAGTCGATCACGCCGTAATAAAGCAGGTACATGATGCCCGCGACCGAGGCGAGCGCTGCGCCGAGCAGAAATGTGAGCGAGATTGTCCTGTTCGTATCGACGCCGAGCAGCGCCGCCATCTTCAAGTCCTGCTCGCAGGCGCGCATGTCACGCCCGAGGCTGGTCGAGGCTACGAGCCATGAGAAACCCGTCATCAGCGCAAACGTGGTCAGGATGATCAAGATCTGGATGTTCGAAATCTGCACGACGAGCCGATTGCCGAAATCAAAAAGCGTATGGACCCCGGTGATCAGCGGTTGCAGCGTTTTGACACGGGCGCCCTGTGCGAGCTGCACGTAGTTTTGCAACACGATCGACATGCCGATCGCGGAAATCAGCGGGGCAAGGCGGAACGAGCCGCGTAGCGGGCGATAGGCGATGCGCTCGACTGCCCAGCCATAAAGCGCGGTCAGCAGCATCGCGATCAGCAGCACGAGGAAGAGTGCAAGCGGGATCGCCGTGATGCCGATGGCCACGAGAATGAGAAATGCGATCAACGCGATGAACGCGCCGACCATGAAGATGTCGCCGTGCGCGAAATTGATCATGCCGATGATGCCGTAGACCATCGTGTAGCCGATCGCGACGAGGCCGTAGATCGAGCCGAGCGCGAGGCCGTTGATCAATTGCTGGAGGAAATACTCCATCTGCCATTTCTCCGCACTTCTGGCGACGCGGTCCCCTTGCCCTGATCCGAAACTAGCTTGAAGCGCGGCCGGTCTCCAAATCGCAGTGTTGCGCTGTCCCGTTTTGTGTTCCGGGCACCGACGCAAAACCCGTGAAAGTTCCGGGAACGAAGCGGGAAAGTGCGGGTTCGCGTTGCAGGCGAGGTAACTCCAGAAATATACCATCCACGGCGGACAGCAGCAGAAGCCCTAGAAACGCCCATGGCGGAAGGAAAACCCGGCTTCATCGCGGGGTTTTTCGCGTAAAGCCTTTCGCAAGGTAGTGCTTTTCTTTTACTGCCTAGCTGACCTATTTTCTGCCCATGAAGCGGGCGACACTCCCTCTGTTCCATCTCTACGGCGACCCGCCAGACGATCAGGCGTTCGATTTCGTTCATATCGAGCGGCTGACGCATCGTTCGCCCGGGCACAACTGGACCATTGCGCCGCATCGTCACCGCAACCTGTTCCAGATCATGCTGGTTGAGCAGGGAGGTGGCATGCTCGATCTCGAAGCGGAGTCGATCAGTTTCGAGGCGCCGGTGGTGATGCTGCTCGCGCCGACGGTGGCGCACGGTTTTCGCTTTAAGCCCAAGGTGACAGAAGGCTACGTCATCAACTTCACCGAAGACGTTACCGAGTCGCTCGGCGAGCAAGCGAATGTCGCGCTCGCGCGCCTGAAACATATCGCCGCCCAGCCCTTGATGCCGGTCGCCAAACCCGAAGTCGCGCGTCTCGCGACGCTATGCCGGGATCTACTGGAAGAAGAGTTTCTGGGCCGGGAGGGACACGAGGTCGCGATGCGCGCGATGCTCGCGCTCATCGGCGTCGAAGTCACGAGGCTGGCTGCGAGCCGCGAACTCTCCGGCTCGATTACGCTTGCGCCCGCGGATGCAACGGTTGAGGAACTACGCCGCCTGATCGAAGAATATTTCCGCTCGGAGCGGCAGATCGGGTTCTATGCGGGCAAGCTCGCAATGACCGCGGATCGCTTGAACGATCACGTCAAACGCGCGACCGGCGTGACTGCAGGACATTTGTTGCGGCAGCGGTTGCTCACCGAAGCAAAGCGCCAGCTTGTGTTCACGGATCTGACCATCGGCGAGGTTGCCTACGATCTCGCTTTTGCCGATCCGTCGCACTTCGCGCGCTTCTTCAAGAAGCAGACCGGTTCTACGCCGCAGGCATTCCGCGAGGCGTCCCTACGCTCTCGCGGCACGCATTAGCCCTTTTCGATCTCCGCAAAGACGTTCGCAGCCTCGTGCATGGCGGTGTTCGCCGCCGGCACGCCGCAATAGATCGCCTGTTGCAAGAGTAATTCTTTAATATCGTCCTTGGTGAAGCTGCCTTCGGTCATGGCCGCGCGGACATGAAGACGGAATTCTTCCCAGCGGCCGAGCGCCACCATTGAGCCGATCACGATCAGGCGTCGCGTGCGGTCGTCGAAATGCGGACGCGTCCAGATCTCGCCCCAGGCATAGCGCGTGATCAGATCCTGAAACTCGCGGTTGAAGTCGTTCTGGTTGCTGACCGCGCGATCAACCCATTTATTGCCGAGCACCTTGCGGCGCCGGCTCATGCCTTTTTCGTGACGTTCGCGCTCGTCCATGTCTTCAATCCTTCAAGAACTCGTCGCGCGCCTTCGTGAAGGCTTCTGGCTGCTCGATATTGGAAAGATGTGCTGCGTCGAGGCCGACGAGCTTCGCGCCGGGAATGCGCTTTGCGATCAACTCGGCGGCTTCGTAGGGCGTCGCGGGATCGTGTTTGCCGCCGATCACGAGCGTTGGCACTTTGATGTCGCCGATGGCCCAGCGCTGATCGACGTCGCGGATCGCTGCGCAGTTTCCGGCATAGCCTTCCGGCTTTGTCGTGTGCAGCATTTCAACGATGGGATCGATGTCTTTCGGAGAATTTCCGGAAAACTCTTTCGTGAACCAGCGCTCGATCACCGAGCCCGTGATCGTCTTCATGCCGGATGCACGCACGGTTGCGATACGCTGATTCCAGATTTCGGCGAGGCCGAATTTCGCCGCGGTATTGCAGAGCACGAGCTGCTCGATGCGTGACGGGGCGTTGCGGGCGAGCCACATGCCGATCATGCCACCCATCGAAAGGCCGCAAAAACGGACCTTCTGAAGTTTCAGGGCGTCCATCAGCGCGACGGCGTCATGGCCGAGCATCGCAGACGTGTAAGGATAGGAGGGCGCATCGGTTTTGCCGTGGCCGCGCGTATCGTAACGCAATACGCGAAAGCGCTTGCTGAGCGCCGGCATCTGCTTGTCCCACATGTGCAAACTGGTGCCGAGCGAATTCGAGAGCATCAACACCGGCGCGTTTTCCACGCCATCGATCTGATAATTGACCTTGATTCCGTTCACGTCGAGCGTGGGCATTGCTTGTCTCTTACTGTTCCTGGTTATTTCGTGAGCGAACGCTCGGCGGCAGCGATTGTCGCGTCGATGAACTTCTGCGTCTCGCCAAGATAGGTCGCGGGCTCGAACAGTTCGTCGAGCTTCTTGCCAGGCAAGATTTTCAAGACTTCGGGAAGCGCGCGCAATGCGTCCTTCAAATGCTGTTTGCTACTTAAAGCCTGTTTCGATGCGCTCGCGACCAGTTCATGCGCCTGCAACTTACCGAGCTTCGCGGCGAGTGCGAACTGCACGGCTTCGGCCATAATCAATCCATTCGAGATTTCGAGATTGGCACGCATGCGCTCCTTATCGACTTCAAGACCGGTAGCGATCTGCGCGGTGCGCTCGAATGCGCCGGAAGCGATCAAGAGAATTTGCGGCAACGCGAACCAGCTTGCCTGCCAACCGCCGGTGCTGCGTTCATGCTCATGCACCAGGCCGGCGAGCAGCGAAGCGGCAAGGCTTGGCGCGAGATTGCTGGCCGCAAGAATTTGCGCGGAGAGGGCGGGATTGCGTTTTTGTGGCATGGTGGAAGAGCCCCCGCGTCCAGCGCCCGCTGGTTCGGAGACTTCGCCGACTTCGGTCTGCATCAATAACGAAACATCGCGTGCGATCTTTCCGCATTCGCCGATTGCAATCGCGATCGCGGATGCCGCGTTGGCAATGCGGTCCCCGTGTGCGTGCCATGGAGCAGCAGGCACTGCGAGATCGAGCTTTTTGCCGAGCGCGCGTGCGACCGAGGCGCCTTTCGTGCCGAATGCAGCGAGCGTTCCCGCTGCGCCGCCGAATTGCAGCATGGATGCATCGGCAACGGCCGCGAGCATGCGGGTCCGCGCGCGCGCGAGTGATGCCGCATATTCCGCGGCTTTCAATCCAAACGTTACCGGCAGAGCCTGTTGCAGCCAGGTGCGTCCCGCCATCACGCTCTTGCGGTGTTTCTTCGCAAGCGAAACGAAGCCTTTGACCGCGAGGGCAAGGTCGCGCTCGAGCAAATGCGACGCTTCGCGCAGCGAGAGCACCGTCGCGGTATCAATGATGTCCTGGCTGGTCGCGCCCCAGTGCACGAAACGCGCCGCTTGCTTGTCGCGTTGCGCGACGGCTTCGGTCAGCGCTTTCACGAGCGGGATCGCGACATTGCCGGCGTTGCCGGCAGCAATGCCTAACGCCGTTATGTCGAAGCGCTTCGCCTGGCATGCGGCGGCTATGGGAGCAGCAGCTGATTTCGGAATGACGCCGGTTGCAGCCTCTGCTTTCGCGAGCGCGGCTTCGACATCCAGCATGCGCTGAAGCGTTGCGACATCAGACAAAGCTTCGCGCATCTTCGCGGTTGCGAAGAGCGGGCCGAGAAGATCGCCGGAAGAGGTGTTGCCCATACTCGAACAAGAATAAGAGGAAAGAGTCGCGGCGAATGTAGTCCTGCACCGCTTTCGCTGGAAGCCTTTTCGGAATTTTATGACCGTCGCGCCTAGAACGGTGAATAGACCGACAAAGTCACGTAGCTGCCGTCGCCACGGCCAGAGTTCTGAAGCGCGCCTGCTGATAGGGTGATGATTCTCTTATTCCAGGTGAGTGAGCCGACGAGGCCAGCACGTTCTTCGCTATAGCGCGCGTCGCCCATGGCCGCGATCTCTCCGCCCAGCGCTAAACGATCCGTCAGTTCATAAAGGATTGCGGTCTTCCCATGATATTTCTTGTGAACCGTGGAAGCGGAGGCGAAAACGGTTCCGATGTAGCGCTCCCAAACGCGCGCATAGACTTCGAACGAGCCCTTGATTCCGGTTTCGCTGCCACGCGCCGGGTTGGCGGGATCGGAATAAACTAGAATCTGATCTTCGTAATGCAGGCCTGCAAACACGCCGACGTAAAGCGTTTGGCCAAAGACATTCCTGAATGTTTTGCGATAGCCGCCGAGCACTTCGCCGGAGAATGCGTGCGCGTAATTGATGCCGCCGGGTGCGACCGCAGCTTGATAAGAGTACTTGCCCGCGCCGCCCATCAAGCGAACACGCCAGCCATCTTCGGCGAGCATTCCTATCGGCGCGTAGGTCACGCCCATCCAGGCAACGGTCGTCGCTTTCGCCGCGTCGATGCCGCCGAAGAAATCGGCCTTCCGATCGAAATAAGGACTCGCGCGGCCCCGCATATAGTTCAGCGGGCGGGTAAGTTCGCCGTAGGCGAAAAGAATCGGCTCGTAAAATTGGGCAGAAACAGGCGCTGCGCTTGCTGTGGCGATCGCGGCCGCAGCAATGAGGACTTGAACCGCGCGATTGGCCGCGCATTTTGTCATGCGGTTCCTGGGCGCTGTCAGCCTTGACGCTAAACAGGCTGCCGAACCCGCTTAGCGGCAGAATTCTTCGTGAAGGGCACCGTTACGGCCACAAAACCCCGATTGCAGACTGCAATCGGAAGTAGAATTGGGGTATTGTATTGCCTCTAGTTGCAGATTTTTGTCTTCGCCCTGAGGCTCAAGGTTCGGAGAGTCATGGCCCTGAGACATGGGCGGCCCTCGGCGACGGAGAGCGGCGCTATCCAAACCGGGCTATAAGTTGCTGTAAACAAGAGAACGCCATGGAAGATACGCGCAACCATCTCCGCTTCATCAACATCGCGCACTTCATTGATCACTACGTACTCCTCGTCTTTCCGACGGTGGTGATTGGTCTTCAGGCTGCGCTTTCGCGCTCTTACGCGGAACTGATCGCGCTTTCGACCGCGTGCTTTGTTGCCTTTGGTTTGTTTTCGTTGCCCTGGGGCTGGCTCGCCGATCACTGGAGCCGCCGCAAGATCATGGCGATCTTCTTCTTCGGTTGTGCGATTTCGATGGCGGCGGCCGCGGCCGCACCCAATGTATATTGGCTCGGCGGCGCGCTTCTTTTGCTTGGTATCTTTGCCGCGATCTATCACCCGGTTGGCATTCCGATGCTGGTGACGAACGCCCGCGACCGCGGCCGCGATTTTGCAACCAACGGCGTTTGGGGAAATTTCGGTGTTGCGCTCGCGCCGGGCGTCACCGCGGCGCTGATGGCGTCGGTCGGCTGGCGCGCAGCATTCGTTATTCCTGCGGTGATCTGCGCCGTGATCGGCGTCGCCTATCTCTATTTGACCAAGGAAGAGACAGAGAAAGCCGGTTCTCGCGCGAAGGTGGCGGAAGTGCCGCTTGCCGGCGCAATGATGATTTCGGTGTTTGCGTTCTTCGCACTGCTCGCTTTTTCGGGCGGCATCATTTTCAACATTCTGACGATCGCTATTCCGAAGATCGTGGACGAGGGCATGGCAAAGGATATTCCGCTCGTGCTGCTCGGCTCGGTTGCAACGGGCGTGCTTCTGTTCGGCGGCATCGCGCAATTGACGGTCGGGCGGCTGGTCTCGCGGTTTGCGCCGCATGTATTGCTCGCCGTTATCGGGGTATTGCAGGTGATCGGCGTGGTGTGGGCTTACTACGCGACGGGGCCGATGCTTCTGGCCGCGCTCGCACTTTCGATTGCCGCGATCTACGCACAGGTGACCGTCGGCGACGTCGTGATTGCGCGCTACACTGCGGACGCCTGGCGCGGCCGTGTGTTTGCGGTGCGCTTTTTTCTCGCATTCATTTCCAGCGGCTTGGCCGTCGCGCTGATTGCGGCGCTGCACGGGCAGGGTGGCTTCGGCCTTGTTTTGATCATGACCGCAATTTTCGCGGTGCTGTTTATGATCGCCACCATCGCAATCTCACTGCTCGCCAATCGTGCGGAGTCGCACCTCGCTTCGACGCAACCCGCGGAGTAGCATTATGCAGGGCCGTGTTGCGGCCGCGCTTATCACGCTTTTTCTGCTCGGCGGATTTGCTGCCGCACAGAGCACTCAAAAAAACTTGCGTGACGGTGCCCGCGCCGTCGATTTCTCCGTGCACCTGTTCCTCGAGGCGAGCGGCGAGCTTTCGCCGAATGTTTTCACGCTCGAGGAGTTCGGCGCGTGGAACTTCAGCGCGCAGTGGAAAGGTAACGAAGGCGGCAAGTTTTCCGGCTTTCTGGTCCGCGTAAAACTGGAGTCAAGAACTGGCCGGGAAGTTTTCGCGCAGGGTAGGTTGGCGCAACTCGTGCTGCGAGACCGCAAAACGAAGAAGATGCTGAACACATGGAATATCTCGGACGTATATGTCGGTGACAACGGCGTCAGCTATCGCGCGCAGTTCTTCAGCGGCCTTGATTGCCGGCTTATCGAAGTCACGCTGACCTCAGGTACGACGAGGATCACGCGCGACTTGCCGTTCGCTTGCGGCGAGTGATTGGCTTTTCGATCTGTATCCTATTGAAATATAAAACATTTTTCTTCCTCCGGTTGTTACTTGACGAATGACTGACTAGTCAGTCATATTCAGGTAATGAATACCAGGGCGAGCAAGAAGGCGAAACCGGCAGTGCCAGCCAAGCGGCCACAGGAGCGTGGAGGCGACAAGCGCGAGCTGATCTTGGCAGCCGCGTTGGATGAGTTTTCGCAGAACGGCTTTGCCGCCGCGCGCCTCGATGATGTGGCCAGACGCGCGAAGGTCGCGAAGGGTACGATCTATCTTTACTTCAAGGACAAGGAGTCGCTGTTTCAGGAACTCCTGCGCGCCGAGATCAGTCCGGTCATGGGTATGCTCGAAGCCGTGCTTGCAAGCGGCAGCGGTCGTACGAAGCCAGTGCCCCTACGGGAGCTTGCGCACGGCGTCGCCGATCTTTTCGTGGAGCAGGTAACTGAAACGCCGCGCAGGGACATTGTGCGGCTCATTCTGACCGAGGGTCCGCGCTTTCCGAAGCTCGCTGAATTCTATTTTCGCGAAGTGATTTCACGTGGTCTTTCCGCCTTGCGCGCGCGTGTGCAGCGGGCTGTGCGGGAAGGCGAACTCAAGAGTGATATGCTGGTACGCTTTCCGCAACTGATTATCGCGCCGGCACTGACCTCGATCATGTGGAAGTCGATGTTCGACAAATTCGAACCCCTCGATGCCAAGGCGCTGATGCATGCGCATATTGAAAACCTATTCGACAAGGAAGAGCGGCCATGAAGCGGTTCCGCATACTTTATCTTTTTCCAGCCCTCGTTTTGCTTGCTGCGTGCGGACAGAACGGCAATCAAAATTTTCAAGGCTGGATTGAAGCCAATCTGATTTTTGTCGGGCCCGACGAGAACGGTCGCATCGAAACGATGAAAGTCCGTGAGGGCGACAGTGTAACGAAAAGGGCTCCATTGTTTTCGCTCGAGGCTGATCTCCAGAAGGCGGACGAAGTTGCGGCGCGTGCCGCACTCGAGAACGCGCGTGCGGCATTCGCGCGCGCCGAACAACTGGTGAAGACGAATTCCGGTACGCAGAAATCCTATGACGATGCGCAGGCACTGCTGCGCGAGGCGGAAGCGAAGCTGAACTCGGCGCAGACACGGCTTACACGGCGTTCGATTGTCAGTCCCGTGACCGGCGTCGTGCAGCAAGTGTACTTTCGCGAGGGCGAGCTCGTTGTCGCGGGACGCCCGATTATCGCACTGCTGCCGCCAGACAATGTGAAGGTTCGCTTTTACGTTGCGCAAGCCCTGCTGCCACGCATTTCGATCGGCGATATGGTTGCGGTCCATTGCGACGGTTGCAGCGCGCAGAATGCGAAGATCAGCTTTATTGCGCGGCAGGCCGAATTCACTCCGCCGGTGATCTATAGCGAGCAGGAGAGAAGCAAGCTCGTGTTTCTGGTCGAAGCCTTGCCGGAAAGGCCCGCGGAAATGCGCGTCGGTCTGCCGGTGAGTGTGTCCGTGACCCCGCGCGAGAAGAAGTAATGCCAAACACGTCCGACATTGCGATCGATGTGAAGGGGCTGACAAAGTCCTTCGACGGCCGTGTCGTGGTGCGCGATCTCTCGATGCAAGTGAAGCGCGGCTCGATCTACGGTTTTCTCGGGCCGAACGGCTCCGGCAAGACCACCACGATCCGTATGTTGTGCGGGCTGCTCACCCCGGACTCCGGCGAGGGCACCTGCCTCGGTTACAATATTCGTACCGAGGCCGATCAGATCAAAAACCACGTCGGCTACATGACGCAGAAGTTCTCGCTCTACCAGGACCTTTCGGTGCGCGAGAACCTCGAGTTTGTCGCGCGCATCTACGGGTTAGACGCGCCGTCGAAGTCCGCGCGCGACATGATCGAGCGGCTTGGTCTCACCGGACGTGAGGAGCAGCTGGCGGCACAGCTTTCCGGCGGCTGGAAGCAACGGCTTGCGCTAGGCGCCTGCACCTTGCCTTCTCCGCAGTTACTTCTGCTCGACGAGCCGACCGCAGGCGTCGATCCGAAAGCGCGGCGCGAATTCTGGAATGAGATTCACGCACTTGCGAATGACGGTCTCACTGTTCTCGTGTCCACGCATTACATGGATGAAGCCGAGCGTTGCCACGAGATCGCGTATATTGCCTATGGCGAGTTGCTGACGCACGGCACAGTCGATCAGGTGATCGAGCAGTCGAAGCTCACGACCTACAACGTCGGTGGCGGTGACCTGAATGGCCTGCTCGCCGAACTCGACGGCAAGCCGGGCATCGACATGGTGGCGCCGTTCGGCACGAGCTTGCATGTATCGGGGCGTGACGAGAAAAAACTGGAAGCAGCGATCAAGCCCTATCGCGCGGACAAGAAATTTGTCTGGACGCGTTCTGAGCCTTCGCTCGAGGACGTCTTCATTGAGTTAATGAATCGCTCGAAGGACAATTTCCAATGAGCTGGTTGGACACCATTCGACGGCCCGGCTTCTGGCGCCGCGTGCAAGCGATGCTGACGAAGGAATTCATTCAGCTTCGCCGCGACCGCGTGTCGTTCGCAATGATCGTGATGATCCCGGTCATGCAGCTTGTGCTGTTTGGTTATGCCATCAACACGACCCCGCGCAACTTGCCGACTGCAGTGCTGTTGCAGGAAACCAGCGATGTCGGCCGTACAATTCTCGCTGCGATCGAGCGCACGCAGTATTTCAAAATCACGCACCGGCTTTCCACTACGGAAGAATTCGACCAGGTGCTTGCCTCGGGGAAGGTCCTGTTTGCCATCGAAATTCCGGCGGGTTTCGAGCGCGCGTTGCGGCGAGGGGATGTGCCAGCGCTATTGGTCGCGGCGGATGCTACCGACCCGGTCGCCTCCGGCACTGCGCTTGGCAGTCTCAACAGGATCGTGCAACTCGCGCTGATCAACGAGCGCATGTTGCCGGACCAGACGCAGCCGCTGTTCGAGATCAGGGCCCATGCGCGCTACAACCCCGCGGCGTCGAGTTCGCTCAACATCGTGCCCGGCCTTGTCGGTACGATTCTGACTATGACTATGCTGATCTTTACCGCGCTTTCGGTGACGCGCGAGGTCGAGCGCGGCACCATGGAAAGCCTGCTTTCCATGCCGATCTCGCCGCTCGAAATCATGATCGGGAAAATCATTCCCTACATCATGGTGGGTTTCGCGCAGGCGGCGCTGATTATCGGCTTTGGCGTGCTGTTGTTTGGCGTGCCGATCCTCGGTAGCCTGTTTCTGCTTGCGCTCTTGTCGACGTTGTTCATCGCGACCAATCTTTCGATCGGTTACTCGTTCTCGACGATCGCGCAGAACCAGCTGCAAGCGATCCAGATGACATTCATGTTCTTCCTGCCGAACATTCTGCTCTCGGGCTTTATGTTCCCCTTCGCGGGCATGCCGACATGGGCGCAATGGATCGGCGAAGCGCTGCCGCTCACGCATTACCTTCGCATCGTGCGTTCGATCATGTTGAAAGGCTCCGGCTTTGCGGAGCTGGAATATGAAGTATTCGCATTGTTTATTCTGATGCTGGTCGCCACGACGATTGCGGTGACAAGATTCAGAAGGACGCTGGACTGATCACTTCAGAGTCCTGATCAACTTCTTGCGCTGCCGCAGGGGCTCGTACTTTGCCTTCGTGAATAAAGTAGATGAAGACGTCGCGCAGGCTGGCGGCGGGCTTAGTCTTATCAGCGTGCGGGAGCGCTGCAACATCTTTGCCTGATGCCCATACCTTCGCGTGCTTCGCCCAAGTTTCGATGTCCTTCGGCGGATAACCGGTTTTCACTTTGTCTTTGCCGCGTTGCAGTCGCGCATAGACGAAGTCGCCGGTGATGTCGGCGATGTTCACGTAGTCGATGTGATCGGTGTAACAGATCGAAACGCCGAACTCGCGCGCCAGCTTGATGAAGGCGGGTGTCGAGAAGGTTTCGCTACGCGGCTCGACGACATGGCGTATCTTTCGGCCATCGAACTTCTGCGGCAGCAGCTCAAGAAATTTTCCGAAGTCCGCTTCGTCGAACTTCTTGGTTGGGGCGAACTGCCAGAGCAGGGGGCCGAGTTTGTCGCCAAGCTCGGTAACGCCGCTATCCATGAAGCGCTTGATGGAGTCGCCGGCTTCGCCAAGCACACGGCGGTTCACGGCATAACGCACCCCTTTGAGTGCGAACACGAAGCCGTCCGGTACTTCGCTTGCCCATTTCTTGAAGGTTTTCGCATTTTGCGTGCGATAGAATGTGCCGTTCACTTCAATCGAGGTGAGTTGGCGGCTCGCATATTCGAGTTCTTTGGCATGTACGAGACCTTTCGGGTAAAATACGCCGCGCCAGGGCTCATAGGTCCAGCCGCCGATGCCCGCGTAAATCTTGCCTTGCTTTGCCATCAGATGAAGTGCCCCGGAAACAGATCGACAACTTTTGCGCCGGTTTCTTTTGCCACCAGCTCCGCGATCTTACTGCGGTGACACTCTTCCGGCTTGCGCTCGTAACATAAGAGGCAGACTTTCTTGCCTGCTTCCACAAGCTTGTTCAGCTCGGCAAGCTCGTCTTGCGCGGGCTTGGTTTTGATGTGCTTGCCGTAGATCTTCCAGAGCTTGTCGTAATTTCCGGAGCGTGCCGCTTCGCGGCCTTCCGATGGAGTGCCCAGTTTCTGGAAGTGCAAATAAGCAATGCCGGCTTCGTCGAGAGCCGCCGATAGTGCTTTTTTGGAGAACCCCGCCCGCCGGGAAGCGGCAACGGCGCGGGTATCGACCAATATCTTCACTTTGGCGCGTTTGAGCGCGTCGATGACGTCGGCCAGCGGGGTCTGCTCGTAACCAATCGTGAATAAGGAAGCCATCTCGACCTTACTCCCTGTCCTTCACAAAAATGCGGAGAATGAAACCATCCGCTTATCTGCCGTGTTGCCGCAATACTGGCCGGTTATGCAGCGATGCCGCGGCGCGGCCAACATTAATCCTTGGGAGGTTTTCATGCTTGCTATCAATCGCCGTGCCCTCATGACGGGTACTGCCGCCGTGGGTGCTTACACCATTCTTAGCAGGAACTATGTTTTCGCGCAGGAAGAAGGTCCGTTCAAACTGCCGCTGCTGGGTTATGCTTTCGACAAGAACGAAGCGGCCATCGACGCCAGAACGATGGAAATCCATCACGGCGCCCATCATCGGTCGTTTGTGAACAATCTTAATGCAGCGGCCAAGGCGAATGCCGAAGCCTTCAAAATGCCAATTCAGGAAATGCTCGCGAAGCTCGCAAATCTTCCGGAAGGCATCCGCACCGTGGTTCGTAATTCGGGCGGCGGCCACGCCAACCATTCGATGTTTTGGCAGATCATGGGCGGAGAGGGCGGCGCACCGAGTGGCGATATCGCGGCTGCGATCAATGCCGCATTCGGCGACTTCGCGAAGCTGCAAGAGCAGTTTAACGCACGCGGCGGCGGCGTGTTCGGCTCGGGCTGGGTGTTTGTGACTTCCGATAAGGAAGGCAAGCTCGCGCTCGAGACCCGGGCCGGCCAGGACAATCCGCTGATGTATGGCCGCATGCCGATCTTCGGCAATGATGTGTGGGAGCACGCTTATTATTTGCGCTACCAGAACCGCCGCGCCGACTATCTCAAGTCGTGGTGGAGCGTCGTGAACTGGGATGTGATTAATCAGCGCTATGCCGACGCAAAGGCCGGTAAGTTCACGGTCTGACGTTTCCGCATGACGGATGAGAACAGGGTGAGCTTCCAAAGTCGGCTGACGCTTTTTTAGTAGTGACTGTTCCGAGTTCGGCTACACCCTTTTTCGTGCCATAAGCGCGCGTCAATTTCCGGAGAGAGCAATGCGCGTAGCAGTGATGGCGGCGGGTGCTTTGGGAGCTTACTTCGGCGGGCGGCTGGCCGAATCCGGACATGAGGTGCACTTCATTGCGCGTGGCGCACACAAAGAAGCGATCGAGCGCAACGGACTGAACGTCGAGAGCTCGGTCGGAAACATCCATATCGAGGCTGCGAAGGTGACGGACGATCCGAAGAAGGTCGGTGTTGTCGACGTTGTGTTGTTCGCGGTGAAGCTCTGGGACACGGAAAAATCTGGCGAGCTTTCAAAGCCGCTCGTGAACAAGGATACGCGCGTGCTTTCGATGCTGAACGGCATCGATTCCGTGGACCGCCTCACGCCAATACTCGGCGATGTTGTCTGTGCTGCGCCGACGAGAATTTCGGCGGTAATTTCCTCGCCCGGCGTGATTTCACATAAAGGCGCGTTCGCAAATTTTCGCTGCGGCTTTCTGGATGGGAGAGAGGATGCGCGGCTGCAATCGCTTGTCGATGAAATGCGGGAGGCGAAAGTCGAAGCGACATTCTCGACGAGCATCCGCAAGAGCCTCTGGGAGAAGTTCGTGTTTCTCGTTGGTATTTCCGGCGCGACGACAAGCACGCGGAGCCCGATGGGGCCAATCCTTGCTGACCCTGATACGCGCGCACTGTTTGAGAGTCTGATGCGCGAGACGGAAGCCGTTGGTGTGAAATCCGGTGTCGAGATCGCGGGGGAGGCTGAAAAATTGATACGGGTCGCAGGCGGTATTGGCGCACACATTAAAGCGTCGATGCTGGAGGATCTCGAGCGCGGCAACCGGCTCGAACTCGACTGGCTGCAAGGCAAGGTCGTGGAGCTTGGCAGGAAACTCGGTGTGCCGACGCCGGCCAATGAGTACGTCTACAAGACCCTGAAGCTCTTACGGAATGGCAAGCCGGCGTAAGTAAAAAGGCCGCTCCGAAGAGCGGCCTTTCTTATTTTGTATTTGGAAGAGCGGATTAGAAATCCATCCCGCCACCAAAGCCGGGCTGTGGGGTTTCCCTGGCGTCAAACCACCCGCCCATGGCCCTGCCGGCTTTGGAATTTTAGATGATGGGCGGCTCTGGATTTCCGACTTGCGTCAGAAATCCATCCCGCCCATGCCGCCGCCCGGCATCGCCGGAGCAGCTGCGCCACCCTTTTTCGGCAGCTCGGCAACCATGGCTTCGGTCGTAATCAGGAGCGAAGCAACGGAAGCGGCGTCCTGCAGCGCAGTGCGCACGACCTTGGTCGGGTCGATGATG
The DNA here is from genome assembly GCA_016713235.1 of Hyphomicrobiales bacterium. Taxonomy (GTDB): domain Bacteria; phylum Pseudomonadota; class Alphaproteobacteria; order Rhizobiales; family Xanthobacteraceae. Next base: position 425,564 of record JADJPN010000002.1, read on the forward strand.
CCCTTCTTGAACATATCGACGTATTCGCCCGACTGCGCGTCGAAGCCGAACGAGTACTGATCCTTCTCGAGGATCTTGCCGACGATGACCGAGCCGTCTTCGCCCGCATTGAGGGCGATCTGACGAGCCGGAGCCTGGATCGCCTTCTTGACGATCTCAACACCGGTGCGCATGTCGTCGTTCTCCGGCTTCAGGCGCGCGAGCGCTTTCACGGAGCGGAGGAGGGCAACGCCGCCACCCGGCAGCACGCCTTCTTCCACGGCCGCGCGGGTCGCATGCATGGCATCGTCCACGCGGTCCTTCTTTTCCTTCACTTCGACTTCGGTCGCGCCGCCGACGCGGATGACGGCAACACCGCCAGCCAGCTTTGCGAGACGCTCCTGCAGCTTTTCCTTGTCGTAGTCCGAGGTGGTTTCCTCGATCTGCGCCTTGATCTGCGAGACGCGGGCTTCGATGTCGGCTTTCTTGCCGGCGCCGTTGACGATCGTGGTGTTTTCCTTGTCGATCATCACCTTCTTGGCGCGGCCCAGCATGTTGAGCTGAACGCTTTCCAGCTTGATGCCGAGATCTTCCGAGATCGCGGTGCCACCGGTGAGGATCGCGATGTCCTGCAACATGGCCTTGCGGCGATCGCCGAAGCCCGGAGCCTTCACCGCCGCAACCTTGAGGCCGCCGCGGAGCTTGTTCACGACGAGGGTCGCAAGCGCTTCGCCTTCGACTTCTTCGGCGATGATGACGAGCGGCTTGCCCGACTGCACGACGGCTTCCAGAACCGGGAGCAGTTCGTTCAGGTTGGAGAGCTTCTTCTCGTTGATCAGGATGTAGGCATCGTCGAATTCGACGCGCATCTTGTCGGCGTTGGTGACGAAGTAGGGCGAGATGTAGCCGCGGTCGAACTGCATGCCTTCGACGACATCGAGTTCGGTCTCGAGCGACTTGGCTTCTTCAACCGTGATGACGCCCTCGTTGCCGACCTTCTTCATGGCGTCGGCGAGGAACTTGCCGATTTCCTTGTCGCCGTTCGACGAGATCGTGCCGACCTGCGCGACTTCTTCGTTCGACGTGATGGCCTTCGAGTTCTTCTTCAGGTCCGCGACGATGGTTTCGACCGCGAGATCGATGCCGCGCTTCAGATCCATCGGGTTCATGCCGGCGGCGACCGATTTGGCGCCTTCCTTCACGATCGCCTGGGCGAGAACGGTGGCGGTGGTGGTGCCGTCACCGGCGAGGTCGTTGGTCTTCGAGGCGACTTCGCGCACCATCTGTGCGCCCATGTTCTCGAACTTGTCTTCGAGTTCGATTTCCTTCGCGACGGTGACGCCGTCCTTGGTGATGCGCGGTGCGCCGAAGGACTTGTCGATCACGACGTTGCGGCCCTTCGGGCCCAGCGTGACCTTCACGGCGTTGGCGAGAATGTCGACGCCGCGGAGCATCTTGTCCCGCGCTTCGACCGAGAATTTTACTTCTTTAGCAGCCATAGTTTTTTACTCCTGATGTCTCGACGAGGTCGCTTACGCGGCCTTCTTCTTGGACGCGGTCTTTTCGATCACGCCGAGAACGTCGGATTCTTTCATGATGATGAGATCTTCACCGTCGATCTTCACTTCGGTGCCGGACCACTTGCCGAACAGGATGTGGTCGCCAACCTTGATGTCGATCGGGATGAGCTTGCCGGCTTCGTCGCGGCCACCCTGGCCGACGGCGATCACTTCGCCTTCGGCAGGCTTTTCCTTCGCGGAATCCGGAATGATGATGCCCGACTTGGTGCGCTCGTCTGCCTCGATGCGGCGGACGACGACACGGTCATGCAGCGGACGGAATTTCATTAGTAGTCCTCCAAGACCTTGAAATTTGTAGCGAATTGGATCGGCGCACAGAGACCCCTGTGTCTCGCCTGAGCGCCAGATGGGGCCGCGTTCTCCGACCTTCAAGGCTCGGAGTCAACTTTTTTGGCACTGGGCGAGTTCGAGTGCCAAGACTCGCCTAAGTTGTTAGCCGCCGGGGAGGGTGGCTGCTAGTGCTTTGATTCTAAACAGATATTTCTATAATTTCGCTTGCGCTTCGGGCAGAAGCAGCGAACCCTGTGGCACCCATCGGCATTAAGGATGTCAGATGAATAAAGCCTCGGAAGACTTCAAGAAGCAGCTCGACGGCTATGGGCTGACAACCGCCCAGGTTCTCTACCGGCTGCCGGATCATCCGCATCTGCTGCAAACGTTCGTATGGCAGGAATACGACTTGTTTCCGCAATTTCCGACGCTGTCGCGCTTCCTCGGATTCTGGACGCGCGAACTGGCCGGCCCGCTGCATTCGGTGACGGTCGCGCATGCGCGGCTGATCAAGCCGTCGGAGTTCCGGGCGGTGCAGGGCGAGTATTTGTTGAATTAGCGCAGCCGCCATCGTTCCCGCGGGTTTGCGCCCCGGGGCGTGAGCAGATCGCCCTCGAAATTCCGAGGGCGCGCGGGATGCCGCGTGCGCCAGAAGCACATCACGGCTCTCTGCACAAAAGGTGGAAAGTGCAGAGACGTCTCGTTACCGCGAGCGAAACCGGCGAAACCGGCATCCCGCGCGCAGTTGGTCTTCGGCTTTCCTTCGTCTGACCCCCGGAGGACTGACCAAGCTATCCTCCGCTGGCGGACCTTCTCGGCTTTGCAGTACCGGCGTTGGCACGCTTTCCAGACGAAGCCGCCAAGGAAGGTCCTTGTGGCGAGCGGGAAGGCTCGCCGGAACCAGACGACTTCAGCCGCCGCGACCCCCGTGTGTGCGTCACACGCTGCGGCCAACCGCATTCCCGCTCCGCGTGGCTAGCGCCCTAGAAACGCCCCTCGGCAGAGGAGCAGGATTAATATGAATATAATCCTAGTCCATGGCGGGAGTGAGGCGGCCGGGAAAACAATTTTCCTCGTCATGCCCGGCCTTGTGCCGGGCATCTCGCTGAACAGGGCACTACCTTGAGAATCGAGATGGCCGGGACAAGCCCGGCCATGACGATCAAAATGACGAAAGGTGAAACTAAAGCGTAATCACCTGATCCGGCATGTTGCCGGAGAGCGCCTTGTAGAGATCCGGGAAGCAGCCGATCGGCACGCCGTCCATCAGCTGATCCGCGATTTCGCGCTCGTAGCAGCACTGGTCGCAGCCCATCAGCAACATGCCCTTGGCTTTCGCGACCTTGTTCAGCCGCTCGCCGATCGGGTTTCCCTTCACGAGCACGTAGTTGTTGTCTTCGAAGAAGAACATGCCGGCGACGTCGACGCCGTGCCGGTTTTCTTCGAGCTGCGGCAGGATCATTTTCGCAAGCACGTAGGAAATATTATGCCGTTGCGTGGCGAAGATGTAAGCGACTTTCATTCATAACCCCTGTTTGAAGAAGGAATGCGGATTGAATCGCGGAACGAAGCGCGGCAACCGCGAGGTTCGCGCGGTCGCGGCGGAAGAGGGGAACGCCTTCGAGCAGATCGATCAGCGCGAGCGGCGTGATCGCATTCGCGGAAGTAAGCGAGAGCTTCTCCGCTTCTTCCGCGAGCACTTCGGCGTAAGCCGTCAGCGCGACGCAGGATGTGACCTTAAAGCGTACCGCTTCGATCAGCCCGTCTGCGATTTTCAGGCTGAACTGCGCTTCGAGCGCGTTCGCGTCGCGCATCGTTTGGCCGCGGATGTCGAAAGGCTCGGTGCGATTGCGGCGCAGGCCGCGGTCGAAGCAGTCGCTGACGGTGCGGCGGCGCGCGGCCCCGCAACAGCCAGCCGTGCATTCTTCCGCATTCATCTCAGCGCCACTGCATCAGGCGCTTCTCCGCCTGATTGGCGAGCGCGAAAATCACGAGCACGACCACGAGAATGAGCAGAACGAGCGCGATCATGAGCGCCGCGTTGTAGGTGCTCTGCGCAAACGAGATCAGATAACCAAGACCGCGGCTTGCACCGACGAATTCGCCGACCACCGCGCCCGTGAACGCGAAGCCGATCGCGACCTTCAGGTTTTGCAACACCGAGGCGGTGATCGAAGGCAGATACACCTGGCGCAGAAGCGACCAGCGGCCGCCGCCCAACGTCACGATGCGCTCGACCAGCCTGCGGTCGACGTTCTTCACCGCACCGAAGACATTGAAGAAAATCACGACCGCGACCAGCACGAAGGAAAGCGCGATCTTCGAGCCGAGGCCGATGCCGAACCAGATAATAAAGAGCGGCGCCAGGATCACGCGCGGGATGGCGTTCAGCACCAGCATGATCGGCTCGATCAATTCCGAGAGCAGACACACGAGGGCGGCAACGATGCCGAGCACGATACCTGCCAGCACGCCGAGCAGGAGGCCGCCCAAGGCCGCGGTGAAGGTCGCCTGCATATGCGGCCAGATGCGACCGTCGAGAAACAGGTCGCGCAGCGCAATGCCGATCGCGGAGGGGCGCGGCATATAAAGCGGATTAAGCCAGCCCAGCGTGCCGGCGTATTCCCAGAATGCGATGACGATGCCAAGCGTCGCCAACTGGCGCAGAAGCGCGTAGCGCGGGTGCAGAAGGGTTCTCATTCCGCCGCCATGTAGATTGGGCCTTTGGCAACGTGGCCGTTGCCATTGCCTTGGACTTCGTCGGAGAGATCGTTCCAGAGTTTTTCCAGCAGCGGCGCATAAGAAGGATGCAGCCGGGCGCGGACCAGATCGCGCGGACGCGGAATAGAGATCTTGTACTCGTTTGAGATTCTGGCGCGCGGTCCCTGCGAGAGAAGGTAGACGACGTCGGAGAGCGAAATCGCTTCTTCGAGATCGTGGGTGACGAGGAGCACTGCGATCTTCTCGCGCTCGACGAGCTGCACAACGTCCTGAATGACTTTGGTGCGCACGATCGCGTCGAGCGACGCGAACGGCTCGTCCATCAGCAGAAGTTTCGGCTCCAGCGCGAGCACCTGCGCGAGCGCCACGCGCTTGCGCTGGCCTCCGGAGAGATGACGCGGGTAGCGGTCTTCGAAACCTTCGAGGCCGAGCTTTGCCAGCCACTCGTCGGCTTTCTGCAACGCCTGCTGTTTTGCCATGCCACGAAAGCGAAGACCGAGCGAAACATTCTGCCGTGCCGTCCGCCACGGCAAGAGCGCGTCGTCCTGAAAGAGAATGCCGATATCCGATTTCGGAAGTTCGAGGTCGACCGAGCCGGCGAAGGGCTTCTGCAACCCCATCGCGACACGCAGGAGCGAAGACTTGCCGGAGCCCGAGGGGCCGACGAGGCTTACGAATTGACCGCTGCCAACCTTGAGACTTGCCCCCTCGAGGACGGGCTCACCGCCGTAGGAGAGGGAAACATTACTGACGCGCAAGTCGAACTACCCTCCGGCGATGGAGGTGTCGTGGAGTCCGCCGATGTTCGTGTCCGCCTTGATCAGGCCGCCGACGGTCAGACTGTTCGCAACGCGCTTCGCGGCATCGGCATTGATCCCGACGGTTTCGGGGTAAAGCGAGTTGCGATAGCGCACGAGAATGTCGCCGAGCTGCTTGGTGTCGAGGCCCGTGGTCATTTCCTTCGGGAAAGACGATACGAGCTGCTCGCCGGAAAGCGTGCGCAGGCCTTTCAGCGCATCGGCCAGACCCTTCACGAGCTTGGTCATGTCTTCGCGGCGCTGTTCGAATTCCTTGCCGCGCACTGCGACACCCATGAATTCGTAGGTGCCGCCGAGGAATTTGTTGGCGTCGTCGCTGTCCATCGCGTTCACGATCACGCGTGCGCCGGCCTGCTGAAGAATGCTGAGTGCGGGCTCCTGCACGAGACCGGCATCGACATCGCCACGGCGCACGGCCTCTAACAGATTCACGCCGAGGGTCGCGAACTGCACGCTATTCACGTCGGCGTTGGCCTGCTTGAGCAGGAACAGCATCAGCGCATGATCGGCATTGCCGAGCGCGGAGACGCCGACGGTTTTGCCTTCGAGATCCTTGACGGTTTTGATTTTGTCCGCGGCTTTCGGCGTCGTGACGAGCGCGAATAAGGGCAGGCGGCCGGTGACCGCAAAACGCTTGATGTCGGCGCCCTTCGAGTAAGCCTGGATCGCGACGTCGAGCGCGGTCGCCGCGTAATCGACGGCGCCGCCGACAAGCGCCTGCATCGCGGCGCTGCCGCCGCGCGTATAGATCAGTTCGACATCGAGGCCCTGGTTCTTCCAGTAGCCGGCCGAGCGCGCGACTTCATACGGCACGCCGCAAAGGATCTGGCTGCAATAGGCGAGCTTCACGGGTTTCAGCGTCTGCGCGGTTGCCGAACCCGTCGCGGAAAGCGCGCCCGCGACCACGGCCACGCCTTTCAGGACGGAGCGCCGGGAAACGTCCGGGGCTGCGATTTCCCTTGCTCGACTTGATGCCTTTGGGAACGCTGGCGAGATTTTCGTCGCAGCAGCTCATAACGCTCTCCGTTGGATTTCGGGGTTTGCAGCTTCATACACCCGGAAATCTCAACAGACAAATGCCGTCAAAAGTATAAATCTACGATAATTTACCGTGATTTACCCGCGGCCCACGAACGGCATTTTCGTCGCCATCACGTTCATGAACAGCACGTTCGCGTCCAGCGGCAGCGAGGCGATGTAGACGATGGCGTTGGCGACATGCTCGACCGCAACGCGCGGCTCCACTTTGGTCGTGCCATCCGGCTGCAACACGCCGTTCGCCATGCGCTCGGTCATCGGCGTCACCGCATTGCCGATGTCGATCTGGCTGCAGGCGATGTCATAGGCGCGGCCATCGAGCGCGGTGGCGCGGGTCAGGCCGGAGACGGCGTGCTTGGTCGACGTATAAGGCGCGGAGAAGGGGCGCGGCGCGTAAGCGGAGATCGAGCCGTTGTTGATGATGCGGCCGCCGCGCGGATTCTGATCCTTCATGATCTTGAACGCTTCTTGCGTGCAGATGAAGGGGCCGGTGAGGTTGGCGGCGACGGTCGAGTTCCAGTCTTCGAGCGTTACGTTCTCCAGCGGCACCGGCGGCGTGCCGCGGCCGGCGTTGTTGAAGACCACGTCGAGACGGCCGAACTTTTCCCTGGTCTTGGCAAAGAGTGCTTTCACCTGCGCGGGATCGCCGACGTCGGTCGGCACCACGAGACATTCAGCGCCGGCGGCGGCGATTTCCTTCGCGACTTCGTCGAGCTGGGCCTTGGTGCGGCTCGCAATGACGAGATTGAAACCGGCTTTTGCGAGCGCGACTGCCGACGCGCGTCCGATGCCCGAGCCCGCGCCCGTGACCAACGCGATTTTGCGCGAAGCTGCCATCGCCATTCACTCCCTGAAATTTCCGGACTTTCGCCGGTATTATGGTTTCAGGTTCTGCTGTTGCAGAACTTTCGCCGCAGGCTGGCCCGCGGTCAATTGCATGTTTGCAGCGTTGGCATGCGCGCCTGTTCTGGGCGGCGCGGCGTCGATCGGTTCCGGAATGGACGCCGTTTCGATGGGGCTCGTTGCATAAGGCGGGCTGGGGATTGCGATGTGAGCCTCGCGGAGCGCCGCCGACCAGCGCTCGCGCAAATCGGTAAAATACGGCTCACCCGGCATGATGCGGTAATTCAATTCGATGGCTAGTGCGTCGCGCCGGATCACCGCAATGTCGATCGGCATACCGACGGCAAGGTTCGAACGAATGGTCGAATCCATCGAAATCAAATTGATCTTCAGTGCATCATAGAGATCGCTTTCGTAATGCACCGCGCGGTCGAGGATCGGCTTGCCGTATTTGTGCTCGCCGATCTGCAAATACGGCGTGTCGGTCGTGCATTCGATGAAATTGCCGGCGGCATAGATCATGAAGAGACGCAAACGACGCCCTTCGATCTGACCGCCAAACAGGAAGGAGACGTCGAAATTGATCTCCGAGTCCTTCATGAGTTTCGCGTCGGTCTCGTAGACCGTGCGCACGGCAAGGCCGACGAGCTGGGCTGCTTCAAACATCGTCGGAGCGTCGGCGAGCCGTCTGCGCTCGCCGGTTTCGGGAATTACGACGCCTTCCGACAACAGGCTCACGACCGTCTGCGAAACCGAGAGGTTGCCGGCGGAGGCGAGCGCCATCACGCGTTTTCCCGGCTCCTCGAACAGATGGAGCTTCCTAAAGGTCGAGATGTTGTCGAGACCCGCATTGGTACGCGTGTCGCCGATCATCACGATCCCGTCGCGAACCAGAATTCCACAACAATACGTCATCGACTCAACTCTTCGGAGGCACCGGGCGCGGAGTATGCCCAACCGCCGCACCGCGGCAAGGGCGGGTTCGGCACATGACTAAGGATTATTGCTGCTGCGACTGGCGGCCCGCCTGGTCGACCGTGACTTTCACGGCCATGTCCTCGCCGAGCCCGCCATAACGGGTGCCCCGGACGGGCGCCGCGGCCAGATAGTCGAGGCCGGCGGCGACCCGGACATGGGCCTCGGTGGCACAAATGCCGTTCGCGGGATCGAAGGCGATCCAGCCGAGATCGTGCAGGAATGCTTCGGTCCAGGCGTGGCCGGATTCGGTATCGACGATGCCATCGGCGCGCAGGAAGTAGCCGCCGACATAGCGCGCGGGAATTTTCAGGTGACGCGCGGCGGAACAGAAAATATGCGCGTAATCCTGACAGACCCCGTGCTTGTTGGCGAAGGCCTGGCTCGCGGTGGTCGAGGTGGCGGTCGCATCCACGTCGAACTTGAAGTTGGAATAGATGTGGCTCTGCATCGCGTGCAGGGAATCCAGCGCTGCGCGGCTGCCCTTGCCGCTGATCTCGTCGGCCCAATCGACGATGGCTTTGTCGGGCGTGGTGAGGTCGGTCTGCCGCAAATAGAAGGAGGGTGGGAACTTCTCGCGCGTGCCGCGCACGATGCCATCCGTATCGTGCGTCTCGACCTCGCCGGCGACGCGCACCGAGAGTTCCGAGATCGGTCCGTCGACCGTGAAGGTGTGCGTGATATTGCCGAAAGCGTCTTCGCGCGGTTCGACGCGGCAGTCCTCGGAAACCTCCACGCGCCAGCGCACGACATATTGTCCGTCATGGTTGCGTGGTGTCAGACGCAGAATCTGGATCGCCTTGGTCGCAGGCGTGTCGTAGCGATAGGCGGTTTCGTGCGCGATCCGGATTCGCATTTCATTTCCTCGTCGTGGCCGGACTTGTCCCGGCCATCAACGCTTGGCTGCATTTGATGTCGTCAAGGCGCGGATGCCCCGACCAGCGCGGGCATGACGACAAAATAGGTGCGCGGGCGCATCACTTCAAATCAGATACTGATCGCCGATCGCGTTGCCGACGCGATTGTTGTCGATCAGGAATTGCGTGATGAATTCGTGCAGGCCGGACTGGAAGATGTCTTCCATTTTCCCGTTTTCGAGCCTGCTGGTGGTTGTGCGCGCGAGCCGCTGCGCCTGGCCATGGCGTCCGTAAAACTGGGCGAGGTCGTCGAGATAGCGGTTGATGTTTTCGTAGCAGCTTGCAAGCGAACGCGGCATCTGCCGGTTCAGGATCAGAAGATCCGCAACCAGCCACGGCTTTACGCTGTCGCGATAGACCCAGTGATAGCTCGTGCGCGCGGAGACCGAACGCAGGATCGATGCCCACTGGAAATAGTCGAGCGGGCCGCCGACCTGTGCTTCGCGCGGGAGCAGCACATGATACTTCACGTCGAGGATGCGGGCGGTGGCGTCTGCGCGTTCGACCAGAAAGCCCAGGCGCGAGAACCAGTATGCGTCGTTGCGCAGCATCGTCCGGAACGAAGTGCCGTCGAAACGCACCGAAGCTTCGGTAACGAAATTCAGGAAGCGGGTGAATTCTTCGCGCGTGATCCGCTTCGGATCGTAGCGGTGCAATTCGTGCCAGGCCGAGTTGATTGCGTCCCACATTTGCCCGGTGAGCGCGGTGCGGACCGAGCGCGCGTTCGCTCGCGCAATCTCCAGGCAGTTGCGGATCGAGGCGGGGTTTTCCGGCGAGAACGCGAGCCATTCGGTGACGTTGCGCTCGTTCGCTTCCTTGTAGTTTTCGTTGAAGGAAGCTGCCGATCCCGCCGTCGCAATCGCGGATTCCCATTCGTTGGTTTGGCTGCCGTAGCCTTGCGGCAGCGCCGAGAGACGGTAGGTGGCGTCCAAAATGCGCGCGAGGCATTCGGCGCGTTCGACGTAACGCGAGAGCCAGTAGAGGTTGCTTGCGGTGCGCGACAACATTTCAGCGATCCAGTACCCAGGTGTCTTTCGTGCCGCCGCCCTGCGACGAGTTCACGACGAGCGAGCCTTTCGAGAGCGCTACCCGCGTCAGGCCGCCCGGCACGATCCGCGTCTTGTCGCGGCCGGTGAGTACGAAGGGCCGCAGGTCGACGTGGCGCGGCGCGATGCCTTCCTCGACGAAGGTCGGGCAGGTCGACAGCGCGAGCGTGGGTTGCGCGATGAAGCCTTCGGGCGACGCTTTTACTTTCGCGGCGAAGTTCTCGATCGTTTTCTTGTCGGCAGCGGGACCGATCAACATGCCGTAGCCGCCGGAGCCATGCACTTCCTTCACGACCAGCTTTTCGATGTTGTCGAGCACGTATTTCAAATGATCCGGCTCGCGGCAGCGCCAGGTCTCGACATTTTTTAGGATCGGCTCTTCGCCAAGATAGAATTTGATGATGTCGGGCATGTAGCTGTAGACGGCCTTGTCGTCGGCGATGCCGGTGCCGACCGCGTTCGCGAGCGTGACGTTGCCTGCCTGATAGACCGACATCAGCCCCGGAACGCCGAGCATCGAATCCGGACGGAAGGCGAGCGGATCGATGAAGTCGTCATCGACCCGGCGATAGATCACATCGACGCGCTTCGGACCTTCGGTCGTGCGCATGTAGAGCATGTCGCCTTTCACGAACATGTCGCGGCCTTCGACGAGTTCGCAGCCGAGTTTGTCGGCCAGGAACGAATGTTCGTAATAGGCGGAGTTGTAGATGCCCGGCGTCATCAACACGACCGTGGGCTCGCCAGATGAAGTAACGGGCGCGACGGACTTCAGCGTTGCGAGCAAATCGTCCGCATAATTCTCGACCGGTGCGACCGGATGATCGACGAACAATTCCGGAAACAGCCGCAGCATGATCTCGCGGTTCTCCAGCATGTAGGACACGCCGGACGGCACGCGCGCATTATCTTCCAGCACATAGAAATTATCGGGATCGACGCGCACGATATCGATGCCCGCGATCATTACGTAAATGTCGTGCGGCACTTGCTGGCCGTTCATTTCCGGACGGAACACCGGGTTTCCGAAAACCAGATCTTCCGGGATGACGCCGGCGCGGAGGACTTCACGCTTATTGTATGCGTCGTGCAGATACATGTTCAGCGCTTTGACGCGCTGCTCGAGGCCGCGGGAGAGTTTCTGCCATTCGCCGCGGTTGAGAATACGCGGAATGATGTCGAAGGGGATCAGGCGCTCGGTGGAGGCGGCTTCGCCATAGACCGCGAAAGTAATGCCGATCCTGCGGAAGATGAATTCCGCTTCCTCGCGGCGATAGTCGAGTACGTCTTTCGGGACTGTATCGAGCCAGTGCGCAAGCTGCTGGTAGGCGGGACGCACCGGAACCGTCAGGTGCACGCATTTCGTCAAAGAAGGAAGGATTACGCAAGGACAATTCCGGCTCCGAGATTCTGTACCCAATCATGACAGCCAATGGCGTTTGACGCAAAAGGCGGCAGCGCACAGCGCTTACGCAGCCCGCTCAAAGAATATGCGCTCCGGCAGCGGACGGCTAAATCGCGACGATCACCGCGTCGCCGGGGCCGTTCGCAAACAGCCGCTCGACTTCAGCCGCGCGGCGCTCCAGCGCCGCACGCTGATTGATATAGCCTTTGTCGGTGATCTCGTTGGCGTCGATCGAGGGTGCGTCCGGCAGCAGAACGGCACGCGCGACTCTGGTCGATAGCCCGGACTGCGCCGAGTTCCATTTTTTGAGCGCATCCGTGACGTGTGCGAGCACCTTCGGATGCTTCGATAGCTCAAAAAGCGGCGTGGACGGCTCGACGCCTGCGATTTTCGCGGCGCCCGCGGCGTTCAGCCAGGCCAGCACGCCGATATGTTCGCGGCCTTCGCCGCAGATCACAAGGTCCTGTATGGCGGGCGAGCAGGCGGCGATCGCGCCGACACGAAGCATGCCGACCTGCACCCAGGTGCCGCTGGTGAGCTTGAAGTCTTCGGCCAGACGGCCGTCGAAGATGAGGCCTTTGTCGGGATCGTTCGGGTCTGCGAAGCGCACGGCGTCGCCGGATTTGTAGAAGCCTTCCTCGTCGAAGGCGGCTTTGGTCTGGTCGTCGCGTTTCCAGTAGCCGCGCGTGACGTTCGGGCCGCGCACGCGGATTTCGTGTTTGTTGCCGGAAGGCACGAGCTTGGTCTCGACGCCAAGACACGGCACGCCGATCGCGCCGGGGCCGTCCGCGAAAAAATGCTGCATTAAAGAGAGCGGAGCGGTTTCGGTGGTGCCCCAGGCCGTCGTCATCGGCACGCGCGTGCCGGTCGCCTTGATCGATAGATTTTCGAGCCGTTCCCAAAGATCTTTCGGCAGCGACGCGCCGGCATAGAAAATCATCTGGAGGCGGGAAAAGAACTTCTTCGCGAGCGCGTCGTCCTTTTCCAGATGCGGCAGGATCGCGGAGTAGCCCGCGGGCACATTGAAATAGGTCGTGGGCGAAACCTCGGTGATGTTCTGTACCGTGATTTCGGCAAGTCCCGGCGCCGGCTTGCCGCCGTCGATATACATCGTGCCGGCGAGACGCTGCGCGAGGTTGAAACAGAAGCTGCCGCCGAAGGTGTGGTTCCACGGCAGCCAATCACACAACACGAGCGGGCTCTCTTCGAGATAGGGCCAGGCGCCGACAATCATTTCCTGATTGGCCGTCAACATGCCGTGCGTGGAGACGACGGCTTTGGGGAGATTGGTCGAGCCGGAGGTGAAGAGAAATTTTGCGATGGTGTCTTTCGTGATCGACGAGACTGCTTTCTCCAGCGCGGCAGACGGCTTCGTCCGCGCGAGTTGATCGAACAAGGTTACGTTCGCAAGATTTGCGGAGTTCTTGCTCGCGACGATCTCGGCGTTCGCGCCTGCAATCGCGAGAGCCCTGGCGAAGGGCCCAGTGTCCGCTGCATAGACGAGACCGGGATTGAGCAGCTCGGTGATATATTTGATCTTCGCGAGATCGGAGCTTTGCAGCGAGTAGGCGACCGAGATGGGCGCGGCCGGTATCCCGGCATGCTCGCAGGCAAGCGTCAGCAAGCCGTGATCGACGGCGTTGCCGGAAAGAATGACGACGGGGCGCTCGGCGGAGAGACCGCGCTCCAGGAGCGCGGAGGCAATCGCATCCACGATCTTGCGCGCCGCTTCGTAAGTGACCTTGCGCCAGCCGTCGCCCGCGCGTTCGGCGAGATAAAGTTGTGACGGCGCCTTCTCGACTGCGCGGCGGAAGAGGGCGGCAAGCGACGGGTTGAAGGCCGGTAGCTTCGCGCGAGAGCGCAGCAGAATGGACCCGTCGGCGTTATCGACGCGATCGACCGAGACCGGCGCGAAATTGACCGCACGGAACGGCGGTTTGGCGTTCTGCATGTTCACGGCGCTTCCCCGGGCGTTCTTTGTAATTCTCCGAAATATCAAGCAAGATAATTCATGCGTCAAACGCGAGATCTGGCGTTTCGGAAATATATTTCCGAAGAGATTGGGTATGAATCCGCATGGAAAATCCTGTTACCGCTGCCGTGCTGGTCATCGGCGACGAGTTGCTCTCCGGCAGAACGAAAGACACGAATGTCGGCCACATCGCCGAGACGATGACGTCGATCGGCGTGGATTTGCGCGAGGTGCGGTTCGTACCGGATGTCGAAGAAGAAATCGTCGCCGCGCTGAACGCGCTGCGGAAGCGCTACTCCTATGTATTCACAACCGGCGGTATCGGGCCGACGCATGACGACATAACCGCCGACGCGGTAGCCAAAGCCTTCGGCGTCGGTATCGATCACGATCCGCGCGCGGTCGCACTTTTGAAAGAGCGCTTCACCGATGGCGAGTTGAACGAAGCGCGGCTGCGCATGGCGCGGATTCCCGCCGGCGCGGAGCTTGTCGTCAATCCGATTTCGAAAGCGCCGGGTTTCTGGATCGGCAACGTGATCACGATGGCGGGCGTGCCTTCGATCATGCGCGCCATGCTCGATCATGTCGTGCCGCAACTGAAAACCGGCGCGAAAGTCTTGTCGGAAACGATCGATGCAGGACTGAAGGAAGGCGACATCGCGACCGAGCTACGCGAAGTGCAGAAGAAGCATCCCGAGACCACTATCGGCTCTTATCCCTATATGAACGAGAAGGGCTTTGCGACGCGCGTGGTTGTGCGCTCGCGCGATGCGGCGAAGCTCGCCGCCGCGAAAGCGGATGTCGAGACGATGTCGGCGGAGATCCTTGCCGCGTTGCAAGCGAAGAAAGCCGCGAAAGCAACGCCTTAATTTTCCCGGCAATGCTTCACTAGCTTCGCAGCCAGCTAACAACGAGGAGCAAGCCGATGGCCCGCCACTCACGCCGCGACATTCTGATCGGAAGCGGGCTTACGCTCGCCGGCTTCGCGCTGCCGAGCAATCTCGCGCTCGCGCAAGGCGCGGAATTGCCGCCGACGCCCGAATGCCGCGACGCGCATGACGTGACCCCGCGGCAGACCGAAGGGCCGTTCTACACGCCGAATGTGCCGGAACGCGCAAGCCTGCGTGAGCCCGGCATGAAGGGTGTCGCGGTTGCGCTCGGCGGGCTCGTGCTGACGCGCGGTTGCAAGCCGGTCGCCAATGCCGTGGTCGATCTGTGGCAAGCCGATGATGCTGGCAAGGACGACAACAAAGGCTTCCGGCTGCGCGGCTTCGTGCGGAAAGACGCACAAGGGCACTACGCCTTCCAGACCATCCAGCCGGGGCTCTATCCGGGGCGGACGCGCCACTATCATGTGAAGGTGCAGGCGCCGGGCGCGCGGCTCCTGACCACGCAACTCTATTTTCCGGATGAGCCGGGCAATAGCCGCGACTTCCTGTTCCGCAAAGAGCTGTTGATACGCACCGCAAAAGCTGCGGACGGGCTCGCTGCCCGGTTCGATTTCGTCGCAGACTTGCGCTAGTCCTCGAGACAGGTTTTCGACTGAACCAAGCCGGATAAATCCGGCCTGGATACGCGGGGGCGTAACGGAATGATCGTGTCAGAAGGCGGGCCGGAAAAGGCCTTTCCGGTTTCCTGGGACCAGTTTCATCGCGATGCGCGGGCGCTGGCCTGGCGGCTGCACTCGGCAGGTCCGTTCGAGGCGATCGTCTGCATCACGCGCGGCGGCCTCGTGCCGGCCGCGATTGTCGCGCGCGAACTCGATGTGCGGCTGATCGAGACGATCTCCATCGTCAGCTATCGCGATTATAAAAATCAAAGCACGCCGGAAGTCGTCAAAGGCATCGAGCAAAAGCTGCTCGCCACAGGCGGGCAGGGCATTCTGGTGGTCGATGACCTCGTCGATACCGGCAAGACCGCGAAGGTCGTGCGCGATCTGCTCCCCAAAGCGCATTTCGCAACCGTCTATGCGAAGCCGCTCGGCCGTCCGCTCGTGGACACTTTCATCACGGAAGTCTCGCAGGACACCTGGATTTACTTCCCCTGGGATACGACGCTGGCCTATGCGCCGCCGATCCGGGGGAAGGAGTAAACCTCATGGTGAGGAGCATCGCGAAGCGATGCGTCCCGAACCATGAGATGGCTTCATCCTTCGAGACGCGAACCTTCGGTCCGCTCGTCAGGATGAGGCGATATTATATCTTCGCAAGCCTCAGCCTGAGTGCATTTCCGATCACGCTGACCGAAGAGAGCGCCATCGCGGCGGCGCCGACGATGGGCGAAAGCAGAATTCCGAACACCGGATACAGCACGCCCGCCGCGATCGGCACGCCGCCCGCATTATAGAGAAACGCGAAGAACAGATTCTGCCGGATGTTCTTCATCGTCGCCACCGACAAAGTCCGCGCACGGACGATGCCCATGAGGTCGCCCTTGAGCAGCGTGATGCCCGCGCTTTCCATCGCGACATCGGTGCCGGTGCCCATCGCGATGCCGACATCCGCTCGCGGCGAGCGCCGGCGCATCGTTCACGCCATCGCCGGCCATCGCAACGATGCGGCCTTCGGCGCGCAGCTTTTCGACGACCTTCGCCTTCTGATCGGGCAGCACATCGGCTTCCACTTCATCGATGCCGAGTTCGCTTGCGACCGCGCGCGCGGTGATGGCGTTGTCGCCCGTGAGCATAACGAGACGGATTTTGTCTTTCTTCAATGCGTCGAGGGCGGCGCGCGTGGTCGTCTTCACCGGATCCTTGATCGCAAGCACGCCGGCTGCTTTCGCATCGACGCCGACATAGATGGCGGTCGCACCGTTCTGGCGAAGACGATCCGCTTCCTGGCTAAACTCGCTCGTATTGATGCCGCGTTCTTTCAGAAGGCGCTGTTGCCGAGCGTGATGGCTTTCCTTCGACCCAGCCGATCGCGCCTTTGCCGGTAGGCGGGTCGAAATCGCCGACTTCCGCGAGCGGCAGATTCCGCGCGTTCGCTTCGTTCACGATGGCATGGGCAAGCGGGTGCTCGCTCGCGCGCTCGACACTTGCGGCGAGACGGAGTAACTCGTTTTCGTTGAACGCGTTCGATACGATTTTCGTGAGCTTCGGCTTGCCTTCGGTGAGCGTGCCGGTTTTGTCGATCACGAGCGTATCGACGCGCTCGAGGCGTTCCAGCGCCGCGGCGTTCTTTACGAGTACGCCCATCTGCGCGCCGCGGCCGACGCCGACCATGATCGACATCGGGGTCGCCAACCCGAGTGCGCAAGGGCAGGCGATGATCAGCACGGTGACGGCAGCGACGAGGCCATAACCATAGCGCGGCTCGGGTCCGAAGATCACCCAGGCAACGAAGGCGAGCACCGCCGCAAGAATCACGAGCGGCACGAACCACGCCGAAACGCGGTCGGCGAGGCGTTGAATGGGGGCTGCCGAGCGCTGCGCCTGCGCCACCATCTGCACGATCTGCGAGAGCATGGTGTCGCGGCCGACTTTCTCGGCGCGCATCATGAGACCGCCGCTCTGATTCACGGTACCGGCGATCAGCTTGGCGCCTTTCGCTTTGGTGACGGGCATCGACTCGCCGGTGACCATCGACTCGTCGATCGTGCAGTGGCCTTCGAGCACGACGCCATCGACCGGAATCTTTTCGCCGGGGCGGACGCGGAGCTTGTCGCCGACAACGATCGCATCGACTGCGATGTCTTCTTCGGTGCCGTCATCGTTCAGCTTGCGCGCCTGCTTGGGTGCCAGTCCAAGGAGCGCCTTGATCGCGCCTGAAGTCTGTTCGCGCGCGCGCAACTCCAACACCTGACCGAGCAGCACGAGCGCGGTGATGACCGCCGCCGCTTCGAAATAGAGTGCGACGTTGCCGTGGTGGTCGCGGAAGGCGGCCGGGAAGATTGACGGGACGAACAGCGCGACCACGCTGTACAGCCACGCGACGCCGGTGCCCATCGCGATCAGCGTGAACATGTTCAGATTGCGTGAGACGAGGCTCGCCCAGCCGCGCTGGAAGAACGGCCAGCCGGCCCAGAGCACGATCGGGGTCGCAAGCAGGAATTGCAGCGGGCCGTTGTATTTCGCATCGACGAAATTGATGCCGGTCAGATGCGGGACCATTTCGAGAAACAGAATGGGGATGGTGAGCGCGACGGCGATCCAGAAGCGCCGTGTCATGTCCAGGAGTTCGGGGTTCGGTCCGCTGTCGAGCGAGACGAGTTCGGGCTCGAGTGCCATGCCGCAAATCGGGCAGGCGCCGGGGCCGACCTGCCTGATCTCGGGATGCATCGGGCAGGTATAGATCGTGCCTTCGGGCACATCTTCCTTCCGCGGCTGATCGGACAGATATTTCTCGGGGTTCGCGATGAACTTCTCGCGGCAACCTGCGCTGCAGAAATAATAGGTGTGGCCGCGATACTCGTGGCGGTGCTTCGCCGTGTGCGGATCGACCGTCATCCCGCAGACCGGATCCTTTACCCCTTGCGTCTTCGGCGCTTCGTGCGCGGAGCAGCAGCCTTTCGGGGACGCATGATCGTGGTGCGAATAGTGATGATCGGTCATTTTCCGGCCCTTGCGGTATATACCCTAGGGGGGTATATAGACCCCATGCAAAAGGAAGCCAAGGCCGAAACGCTCAAACGCCTCAACAGAATTGCAGGGCAGGTGCGCGGCCTTGCGGGGATGGTCGAGGACGACCGTTACTGCATCGACGTCCTGACGCAGCTCTCGGCGGTGCGCGCAGCGCTGCGCAAGGTCGAGGATGAAATCCTGCGCGATCACGTCGGCCATTGCGTCGAAGGCGCGATCAAGAGCGGCAACAAGGTCGAACAGCGCAAGAAGGTCGCGGAATTGATGGACGGCGTGTTCGCGCGGGCGGAGCGCTGAACCCGCGCGATACCGTTACGCCTTGCGCTGGCAGGTCGAAATGCCGAGCAGCCTATAGACTGGACACCAGCCGGACGCGGCAGTCAGGATCGGCACGACACCGATCCAGCCGGCCCAGTTCCATCCCGTTCCAGGAAGAATGTAGCCGAGGCGAAACCGAGCAGCACGGGAGGCCCAAGAGGCGATGCGGAGCCGCGATCGATAGGTCCGACGTTGACTTTCGTGACAGTTCCCCAAGGTTGAAGTCGTGCATATTTCGGAGCTTCCGGGAAAATGAATTGATTTGCGTCAAACGGTCTAGCCGTAGCGCTGGCGCGCGAATGCAGCGCCCTTCGAAAGGGCGGCGAGCTTCGCGAACGCGATCTCGCGCTTCATCGGCGCCATGCCGCAGTTGGTTCCGGGAAGATGCGATCCTTCGCGCATAGCGCATGGCGTGCTCGATCACGGCGCAGACTTCTTCCGGCGTCTCGATCTGGTCGGAGGCGACATCGATCGCGCCAATCAGGATGTCTTTGCCTTCGAGCAGTCCGATCAGTTCGATCGGGACCTTGGAGTTGCGCGCTTCGAGCGAAACCTGCTGGATTTTGCTTTTCGCGAGCGCCGGGAAAATATCCTGATACTGGCGCCACTCGTCGCCGAGCGTCTCTTTCCAGGCGACGTTGGCTTCGATGCCGTAGCCATAGCAAATGTGAACGGCGGTGGTGCAGTCGAGCCCTTCGGCGGCGACATGCAGTGCGTCGATGCCCCACGGCGTCACTTCGTCCATGTAGACGTTGAAGGCGGGTTCGTCGAACTGGATCACGTCGACGCCGTCGGCCTCCAGCGCGCGTGCTTCCTGATTGAGGAGCTTGGCGAAGGCCATCGCCATCTTCACGCGGTCGCCGTAATGGCGGTCGGCGATGGTGTCGATGATGGTCATCGGCCCAGGCATGGTGAACTTCAGCTTGCGCTTGGTATGGGCGCGCGCGATCCGCGCCTCGTATTCGTGCACGCGGCCCTTGAGTTTCCAATTCGCCGACGACCTGCGGCACCATCGCTTTATAGCGGTCGTTGCGGATGCCCATCTCGACTTTATTCGCGAAATCGATGCCTTCGATCTTTTCAGAAAGCCGTGCACGAAATGCTGCCGCGATTGCTCGCCTTCGGTGACGATGTCGATGCCGGCGTCTTCCTGTTCTTTCAGCGCGAGCACGGTGGCGTCGCGCTTGGCATCCAGGAGCGCGGCGCCGGATTGTTTCCATGGCGCCCAGAGTTTGTTCGGCTCGGCCAGCCACGCAGGCTTCGGCAGGCTTCCCGCAATCGTCGTCTCGAAAAGCATTTGGTGTTTCCTTGGGGAGCGGCGCGCGGCTTATGTGCCGCTTATCGCTCGGGCAGCGGAATGAATTCAGTCTCGTCCGGGACCTGCTTGAAGCGGCCGGTCTTCCAGTCTTCTTTCGCCTGCTCGATGCGCTCCTTGCTGGAATGGACGAAGTTCCACCAAACGTAGCGCGGGCCTTCGAGCGCCGCGCCGCCGAGAAACATCATGCGTGTTCTGGTATTCGCGCGCACGGTGATCCAGTCGCCGGGGCGGAAGAGGAGAGGGCGTGGGCATTCGAACTAGTCGCCTGCGATATGGACTTCGCCTTCGACGACATAGATCGCGCGTTACTCGTGGTCGGCATCCAGCGGGGCGGTACCCCCCGCATCGAGCACGACCTCGGCGTAAAACCATTCCGAATGCATGCCGACCGGGGACTTCCTGCCGAGCGTGCTTCCGGCGATTACGCGCGCACGCATGCTCCCGTCTTCGATGATCGGAAGATCGTCCGCGTGAAAATTCTGGAACGAGGGCGTGACTTCTTCGGCTGCTTTCGGAAGCGCGATCCAGCTCTGGATGCCGAACATCTTCTGGCCCGACGCGCGCGCGTCGCCGGGCGTGCGCTCGGAATGTGCAATCCCGCTGCCCGCGGTCATCAGGTTCATCGCGCCCGGCGTGATTTCGAGCGCGTTGCCTTCGCTGTCGCGATGCATGATGCGGCCGTCGAATAGATAAGTGACGGTGGCGAGCCCGATATGCGGGTGCGGCCGCACATCCATGCCTTGCCCGGCAATGAACTGCACCGGCCCCATCTGGTCGAAGAAGATGAAGGGGCCGACCATCTGGCGCTTGCCGTGGGGCAGCGCGCGGCGCACTTCGAAGCCGCCGAGATCGCGTACGCGGGGCACGATGACGAGATCAAGCGCGTCGCAGGAGCGCTTGTCGCCGAGGATGGGGTCTTCCGAGGGGGTCCAACTCATGCGCCGATATTAAGCAATTTTTCCGAATATGCACGCTGCGTTCTTGTCCACTTTGGTTGCAAGTGGACAGGGGCGGATTATGGTCCGCCCCGCGTTGCCGGCGTGGCGAAATGGTAGACGCAAGGGACTTAAAATCCCTCGGAGGGAAACCTCTGTCCCGGTTCGAGTCCGGGCGCCGGCACCAGCGGACTTGCGCTAATATGAAGACTTGTCTGAAGTTAAAGACTTGTCTGAATTTAAAATGTTCTCGCGTGCGATCTTTAACGCGCGAGACGACGCGTCGCGCGGGCGGCATTTTCCCAACCCGCACTTACGCAAATGCAAAAGCGTTTTGCGATTCGCAGCGAATCGTTTCAGCGTGATTCGCATCCGATTCGGCGACATCGATTCTCCGGTTTCGGCTAGCAGGTCTTGCTCGCGGCTTCAAGAAAACAGATCTGTTTGTGCGCCGTGAGACTCAGATACCTTCCTCGCAATCGAGGAGGCTTCGCCATGCATTCGGATGATCGGGTCGCGGTAACCGCGCTGATGGAAGCCAAGACTTTTGAACTGCGCGATACAGCGGCGAAAGCACGGGCCGAAGCGCTGGCCGCCGGCAGGCAACGCGAGGCTGTTTCATGGGCCGCGCGCTTGCAGAGCATGGATCAAAGAATCGAAAAGTTCGGCTTGCAGCGCCGTAATGTGCCGAAGGAAGTACTCGATCGCGCGCGTGACGTGATTTACCGTTCGGCGTCGCAAGGCGCCTGACGAAGCTCGGAAACGACTCTCGGAGGACGCCTATCCGCCCTTACACGCCGCACGCACGGTTTTGAGTGCATTGCTGATCGCAGCGCCGTCGATGGAAGTGGCGGGGACATCCGGCGTATCGACCGGCGTGAGCGACAGCGGACCTTTCGCGGTCTCGATCAGTTTCGTCAGGGCTTCGAACGCCTCCGGCACGGCGGGCGAGACGAAACCGTTCAAGCCGCTGCGCAGGCCCTGCATCGGTACCAGCACTTCCTTGCCGGCATTGGTCACGCGCATGCGGCCGCTGATGCCCTGCTTGCCGGTGAGAATTGAAAGAAAGATCTGCTTGATGCCTTTCGTGCCGTCGTCGCAAATGAACGCGATCGCGGTGCTACGATTTTCCTGCGCCGTACAGATATAGAATCTTCCGCTCGGCCGCATCGACCAGTCGCAAGCGACCGGCGCTTGAACCAGGTTAAGGGCAAGAAGAACGGCCGGGGCAATCATCCATCGAAGCTATCGTGCCGGTTCCGGCGCGACAAGCGGCGGTGCGGATGTGAGCCGCGCCGGCGGCGGTGACTTGTCAGGCGGCGCGACGGAGCCGATTACCGACGCCAGGTTTGCGATGATGATGGTCCAGATAAAGTTACGGCGAAGCCGCAATCAGCGAAGCTAGCGCGATGCAATTTTTCCAGCCGGATTGACGCTGCGTCACCCTTGCGCCCGATACGGCTTTGGCCGATTACCGCCCGATGCAATTGGTGCGCGGGAGCTGCCGCGCTAAATCTTGCGAACGTAATGAGGAGACTTTCGATGCATCCGTTAGATGCGGCGACCAGGCTTGCGCGATCCGGCGACAAGTTCAAAGGTGCAACCTCGGACGACTACTGGAATTTCACCGGACCTTTCGGCGGCGTGACCGCGGCGACGCTGTTGCAGGCGGCGATCCAGCATCCGGCACGCCAAAATCTTCCGCTTGCGATGACGATGAACTACTGCGCGCCGGTCGCGAAAGGCGCGTTCGATATTCTCGTCAGCGAGAAGCGCACCAACCGCTCGACGCAGCATTTCTCGGTCGACATGATGCAGGGTGAGGATGTGGTCGCGACCGCGACACTCGTCTTCGCTTCGCGGCCGGAAGGTTTCGCGCTTACCACGGGAAAAATGCCACCCGTAAAAACACCGGAAGAAATCGACCCGCCGAAGGCAAAATCTCCGCTCGCCTGGATCGACCGTTTCGACATGCGTTTTGCGAGCGGTTTTCCCGTGATGCGTCCGAAGGAAGACGCGCCGCTCGGCAGCCCGCGCACCGAGGTCTGGATGCGCGATAATCCGGTCCGCAAGCTGGATTTCGTCTCGCTGATGTCGATGAGCGACGCGTTCTTTGCGCGGCCCTTCCAGGTGCTGGGCAAGCTGATCACGCTCGGCACGGTTTCCATGACGACCTATTTTCATTGCGACGAGCAGGACCTCGCCGAAGCCGGCGAGGATTATGTGCTCGGCGTTGCCGATGCGAATGTCTTCAACAAAGGCTACGACGATCAGACCGCGCAGCTCTGGACGCGCGGCGGCAAACTTCTCGCCACCAGCCAGCAAATCATATATTTCCGGGACAAAGCATTCGTGCCCGGAGCAAAAAAATGAACGAAGAAAACTTCAACATCAGCCTTCGCAAGTTTTTGAAAGTCGTCGGCGTCACTTCGCAGCGCGAAATCGAGCAGGCGGTGCGCGCAGCAATCGAGAGCGGCAAACTCAAGTGCAGCGAAAAGCTGCAAGCCAAAGTTGTGCTCACGATCGACGCGGTCGGCCTCAAGCATGAGGTCGAGGAAGAAATTAAGATCGCCTGACGCTCTCGCTTCGCCAGTATTCGAATAAGCCGACATGAAAGCTGTGGCTTTGCCGGCACACATTTGCGCGATCGGGCTTTTTCCGCGCCATTCTGTGCGATCGGGCTGTTTTACGACGTAAATGGGCCGTGTTCTCTCGCAACGTCCGGTCGGATCGGTGGAATTCCGTCCAACCGGATTTAGGGGGATAGCCAATGGCCACGTTCAAAATCACCGCGGACGACAGCGTATTTGATCGAGACCCGGCGACATCGCCTTCGAAGGAGGCCCGGCGGGATCCAATACCCTCATCGTCGATGCCGGCGCCTACCTGATTTCTACGGGGACTAATGGCGTGGCCGCGGTGCTCACCAATGGCGGGGCGTGGACCACTACCATCAACGGTTCGCTCTTTGGCGAAGATTTCGGTCTGCTGGTTGCATTCGGTAATCCCAGCGTCAGCAAGATCACCATCGGCACCGAAGGCAGTATCGGCAGCAACGACCAGGCAATCCAGACCGATACCGCCACCCAGATCGTCAACAGCGGCACGATCCATGGGCTCGACTCCATCAGGTACACGGACGGCATACATAGTCTGACAAACAACGCGACCGGATCGATCACAGGCAATATCACTGCTGCGTTCCCGGCGACCGTGACGCTGGTGAATTCGGGGCTGATTGACGGTGACATTACAATCGGCGGCGGCAACGACAAGATCACGAATAACGGCACGATCACCGAGGCCATCGACCTCAACGCAGGCAAGCACACACTCGTCAGCAATACGCGCCTGACCGATAATGTCTTCGCCGGTACTGGCGACGACACGATTACGCTCAAGCTGGGTATGGACGGACAGATCGAGGCGGGCAACGGCAACCACAGGATCACGATTTCCGCCGGCGGCGTCTCAAGCGTTCAAACCGGTACGGGCAACGACACCGTGAGCGTGGTGGGCGACACGGCCGGCGCGCTGTTCCTTGGCAGCGGTAACAACACGGCGACCCTGACCGGCAACATTTTTTCCATCACGATAATGGGAGGCGGGAACGATAAATTCACGCTGAAAGGCAACGCGTCCGACATCATCGACCTCGGCGAAGGCAACAACACGCTCGCGATTACCGGTCAGGCGCAGGCAATCACGACGGGTGATGGCGACGACCGGGGCACGATTACGGGCAACGCAACGGGCCTGCTGGATCTGGGTGATGGCAAAAACTCGCTAACCGTGAACGGCAGCATTTCCCAGCTTACAACCGGGACCGGAGACGATTCGATCAAGATCAGCGGCTCGACCGGCATGGTCACTCTCGGTGACGGCAAGAACACTTTCGCTGCGTCGTCGGTCGTCGGCGGTTTGAGCGGCGGTGCAGGAGACGACAATTTCAAAGTGACCGGCGATGTCACCGGCAACGCGCAGCTCGGCGACGGCAGAAACACTTACACTGGGTCGGCGGTCTCCGGAAATTTGACCGGCGGTACGGGAGACGACAATTTCAAACTGAGCGGCAATGTCATTGGCAACGTGCTGCTCGGCGCCGGCAGAAACACGCTCGTTGCGGCAGATGTGGGTAGCGTCACGGCGGGACTCGGCGACGATACCGTCACGGCCGCTAATGTCGGCGCGACGAATCTCGGCGACGGTAATAACAAGCTCACCGTAAGCGGCAATGCAGGTGTGATCACGCTCGGTATCGGCAACGATACCGTCTCTATCGGTGCTCTCGGTCAGGGCAATATCAATCTCGGCGATGGTACCAACAAGCTGACGAATGGCTCGGGGGTTACCGGAAATATTTCAGCCGGTGCGGGTAACGACAGCGTGACATTGAAAGGCTCTGTCGTCGGGAGCGTCGCTCTCGGCGACGGCAAGAATGCGCTGACCGCGAGCAGCCTGATCGACGGCAATGTCACGACCGGCACTGGCGATGACGTCGTGAAGCTCAATGGAGTTACAGGCACTATCGATCTCGGCGAGGGCAAGAATACGCTTGTGGTTTTAAGCGTGGGCGGCGGTGTCGCGACCGGCTCCGGCGACGATAATGCCACGATAACCGGCGGCTCCGTGATTAGTCTCGGAGACGGCAATAACAAGCTGCTCTTCAATGGGCCGGGTGCTGCAACAAGCATCACCACCGGCAACGGCAATGACACGATTACGTTCGGTAAGGATGCCGATTCCGTCGCATCGCTTGATGCCGGTGACGGGAATAATAAGATTATTACCTTTGGTGCGATCGGGACGCTAACCGCGGGAAGTGGCGCGGACGTCTGGACTAACGGCGGGACGGTTACCAACGCCAATCTGGGCGGCGGCGTGAACGTCCTCACGAATAACGGCCAGATCACCGGCACGCTTATGCTCGGGAGCGATACGGACACCGTTACCAACAAGTCCAGTCTCTTCGATATAAACTTTGGCGACGGCAAGAACACGCTGAGCAACTTCGGCAGCATTCTGGGCGTGGTAACATCGGTCGGCGCGCTTACGATCACCAACAACAGCACCGGAAACATGGGGAACGTCACGACCGGCGCGGGCGCCGACGTGCTGACAAACTCGTCCCTGATGGTCAATGTTTCGCTCGGAGCCGGAAACGACAAGGTCACGAACAACGCGAAGTCATCGATCAACACGCTGGATACCGGCGCGGACAACGACACGGTCACGAACAACGCGACTATTTTCACCGTTCAGCTGGGTAGTGGCAATGATGCGCTGACCAATGCGAAGGGCGCGTCGATTAACAGTGCCCTCGGTGGTGACGACGCGGATATCGTTACAAACTCAGGTTTGATCGGGTCGCTGCAGCTGGAAGGCGGCGCCGACATTCTCAATAATAAAAACACCGGTAGCGTCACCGGTCTGCTCGATGCAGGCAATGGCGACGACACGATCACGAATGCCGGAAAACTTGCTGCCGTCGATCTCGGCGGCGGCACGAACAAGCTGACCAATACCGGCGCGATCTCAGGCGTCGTTTCCGGCGCCGGTATCGATACGGTGACGAACAGCGGCACGATAAACGACGATCTGCTGTTTACCGGTAGTAGTGCTACCATCACGAATAATGGCGCGATTGCAGGCGACATCCTCTTTGTAGGCGGCGTCAATCTTTTGATCAATAACAAGATGCTCGACGGCAGCGTTACGGCAATGGGCGCGGTCACGATCAGGAATGCCGGCACGATCACGGACAGCATCAATCTCGGCGCCGGTTCGGATCTCGTGCAGAATTTTGTCGGCAGCAAGCACGGCATCATGCTCGGTGAGATTTCGCTCGGCGAAGGCAATGATACGTTCCAGGGCGGCAACTTCAGCGAGACTGTTCGCGACGAAGACGGCGTGGATACCTATACGCTCGGCGGCGGTAACGACATTTTCTTTGCCAATGGCCCGGTTCCAGGGGAGGCGGACACCGTCGATGGCGGTGCCGGGATCGACACCTATTCAGCGGAAGGTTCGCTGACCGCGCTCAGGATCAATATCGATAGCGTCGACCACGATGATAGTGTTGGCGATCTGCCCCTCTTGTCCGGCGCGATCGCGAAGAACGTCGCGACCGCATACGGCGATACGATCAGCAACTTCGAGAATATCTCCGGCAGCGAAGGTAGCGATGAAATCGTCGGTAACGCACTTGCCAACGTACTCTCCGGCAAGTCCGGCGCAGATGTCATTTATGGTCTCGGCGGCAACGACACCATCGACGGCGGCAATGGCGTCGACAGTATCGTCGGCGGCGCGGGCAAAGACGTATTGACCGGTGCTGGTGGGGCCGACACGTTCTTCTTCCTGCAGGCGTCCGATAGCGGCACGACGACAGCCACGCGCGATGTCATCACGGATTTCGAGGATGCTCTCGATCTGATCGATCTCTCCGGCATTGGCGGGTTGTCGTTCCTCGGTACCAATCAGGCCTTCACCGGCGCTGCGGGTGAAGTCCGCGTGCTGACGACGGCCGGGGGGTACATCGTCGAGGTCAATACCGATACCGACACGCGCGCCGACTTCTCGATTCAGATCAATAATGCCGTGCACAACATAAGCTGGGGTGCGGCCGACTTCGTATTGTAGGCGATTTATCCGGGCGCCGCGTGACGGCGCCCGGATCGCGCTAGCGCGCCACCAGCGGCGCGAAACCCAGATGCATGCCGGCATCGACCAGCAGGGTTTCGCCGGTCACGTTGCGCGATGCGTCGGAAAGAAAGAACAGCGCCGAGTCCGCTACGTCCTCCGCGGTTGACGCTACTTTCAGCGGCGAGTTCGCAATCACGCGCTCGCGCAGCGAATCCCGGAATTGCTCGTTCACGGTTTTTGCAAACCACGGCGTGTCGATGAACCCGGGGCAGATCGCGTTCACGCGGATTTTCGGCGCGAGCGCGCGGGCCAGCGTGATCGTCATCGTGTTCAGCGCGCCCTTGCTCGCGGCATAGGCGACCGAAGAGCCGACGCCGGTGACCGCGGCGATCGAAGAGGTCATCAGCACGCTCGGTTTCGGCGCGGCTTCCAGGAGCGCGCGCGTTGCGCGCAGCATCTGAAACGGGCCGACGGTGTTCACCGCATAGAGGCGGAAGAAGTCGTCCTTGGAGAGTGCGTTCAAGTCGCCATGATTGGCGGCGACCTTGGTGGTGCCGGCATTGTTCGCGAGCGCGTCGACTTTGCCGAATTGGACCGCGGCTTCCGCGATCTTTTTGCAGTCGGCGTCTTCCGCGACATCGCCTTGCACGACCGCGACTTCCGCGCCGGCTTTGCGGCAGAGGTCCGCGGTTTCTTCCGCTTCCCTGGCGCTATTGGCGTAGTTGACGACCACGGCTTTGGCGCCGCGCCTGGCCGCGCCGATTGCGATTGCCGCGCCCAAGCCCGTGGAAGAGCCGGTGACCAGAATTACCTTGCCGTCGAAATCGCCTGCCACTTTATGCCTCTCATGTATTTGCTTTTTCGTCAGATAGCGTAGTCGCGTCGCAGCGGGCTGCAAAGGATTACCTGACAGGGAATGGAGCAAACGTCCGCTCCGCGATAGGTCTCGTGCATGGCACAGATAAAACCCGCCGGTGAGGTGTTGCGCGAATGGCGCCAGCGCCGCCGCATGACGCTGGTCGACCGTGCGCGCGAAGCCGTCGAACTGGTTCTGAAAGGCCACGAGCCGTATCTCGCGCTCGCGGCACTTCATGACGAGCCGGCGATGTACCGCAAGGCGGGAGAGCCCGGTGCGCCGCCTGCGAAGATCAGCCATCCGGAAGTCGTGCTTCCCATGGAGCGGGAAGCAGATGGACAGTTGTTCTCGCTTTTCAGCACGACAATGGTGTCCGGCACGCCGGTGGATGTGCCACTCTCCGAATTGGCGATCGAATCTTTTTTCCCCGCGGACAAGGCGACGGCCAACGCTACACAGACTTTACGAAGCAAATTCCTGAAATGACCGATACCTCCACCCAACCGCGCGCGGGCGCGAACATGCAACTCGCGCTGTTTGCGCTGCTGCTCGGCAATTTCGCGACCGGTCTTGCGGTGATGGCGCCGGCGAGCATGATCACCGTGCTCTCCAAGGATCTTTCGGTCTCGATCCGCGAGGCGGGATTTCTCGTGACTGCCGGCGCGATCATGCTTTGCATTGGTTCGCCGGTGATGGCGTGGGTCACGACCCGTATCGACCGGCGCAGGCTGCTCTCCGTGGTCATGCTGATCACCGCGATCTGTCACGGGCTTTCCGCACTCGCGCCGAATTTCTGGACGCTGCTTGCGGCGCGGGTCGCCATGCTCGCGGCCGCCGCGGTTTACACGCCGCAGGCGGCAAACGCGGTCGCGCTTCTTGTCCCCGTGGAGAAACGCGCGAGCTCCATCTCCTTCATTTTTCTGGGCTGGTCGCTTGCCGTCGCGGTTGGTCTGCCCGCGCTCAACCTCGGCACGCAATATATCGGCTGGCGCGAAATGCATGCGGCTTGCGCGGCGATTACCGCTGCTGCGGCAGTGATGAATTACGTTTCGCTGCGGCCGGGTTTGCTAGGCGAGCCGCTCTCGCTGCAAAGCTGGCTTGAGGTCGGCCGCAACAAGCTGATGCTGCTTCTGCTTGCGATCACGACGCTGCAAACCAGCGGGCAATTCGCCTTGCTTACTTACCTCGATCCGCTGACGCGGATGCGCACCGGCGGCGGCGCCGAACTGATCGCGCTGATGTTCTCGCTGTTCGGGATTTGCGGGTTCATCGGCAATGTCATCGCGGCGCGGCTGGCGGGGAAGATCGGGCCGCTGAAGACGTCCGTGATCTTCATGTGTTCGCTGCTGGTCGGCATCGTCTTCTGGGCGCTCGACTCCGCATTGCTCGCGACAATTTTCGCGAGCGTAGCGTTCTGGGGGCTGGGCTTTGCCGCGTTCAATGCCCTGCAACAGGCGCGGCTGGTCGCGGCGGGACCGCATCTTTCGAGTGCGACGGTCGCGCTCAATACGTCCGCGCTTTATGTAGGGCAGGCGATCGGTTCTGCGCTCGGAGGACTGCTGTTCGCGCGCGGACTTTACTCCGGGATCGGTTATCTCAGCACGGCTTTCGTGCTTGCCGCGCTGATCCTGATCCTGCCTACGCGCGGGCGGACCTAGTTTTCTTCTTCGGTTTCTTTGCGCGTTTCGATCTGGCTATCCGTCGCGGCTAGCCGCGATAAATCCATTCGTTCTGGCGTAGCAGACCAGCGCCGCCGATCCGCTCCATCACCATGTCGCGCCCGAAATTGAAGGGCTTGGGCATATGATAGATGCGGCCGACATTGCGGGCCGCGCTCTGCATCTTCGTGGTGCGTGGCATGCGATTGCGCTCATAGTTGCGAAGCGCGGAGGCGACGTCTTCCGCGCCGCGGAGATTGTCCGCAAGCGTCACGGCATCCTCGAGCGCGCTTGCCGCGCCCTGTGCGATGAATGGGAACATGCCGTGCGCGGCGTCGCCAAGCAGCGTAACCACGCCTTTGCCCCAGGGAGAAAGCAGCGGCGCTTCATAGAGTGACCAGCGGCGAAATTGAGATGCGGAAGCGATCACGCCGCGCGGCACTTCGTTCCAATCGGAGAAGCGCCGCACGACATCGGTAGCGGCGGCTTCTTCGCCCCACGATTCGGTCATCTGTGCGTCCGTAGTGACGGCGACGAGGTTGATCTCTTTGCCGTCCGCGACGGGGTAGTGCACGAGATGCGCGCCGGGACCGAGCCAGACCCGAACCTGCTTCTTGCCGCGCGTTTCTTCCGGCAGCGCGTCCATCGGAATCGTTGCGCGCCATGCCGACATGCCGCCGTGACGCGGAGCCGTGCCGGGATAGAGGTGCGTGCGAATTTGCGAACGGATGCCGTCGGCGCCGATCAGGGCCGCGCCGATGATTTCTTCGGTTTGCCTGTCACGCTCGACCTGGCCGGTGACGCCGCGGCTGTGGCTTGCGAAGTCCGTCAGCATGCTGCCGTAGCGCAGCTCGATATCGGGATGGCTGCCGGCTATTTTTGCGAGCGCGTTATGAAGGTCAGCGCGCAGACAGACGAGATAAGGCGCGCCGAATTTGTCCTGCATCGCCGTGCCGAGCGGCATGGTGGCCAGGATCGCGCGGCTGGTCGCGTTGCCGACAACGAGTTCGGAAGGCTCGATCGCGTTCGGCGCGAGCGTGTCGAGCACGCCGAGCGTTTTCAGCGCGCGTGTTGCATTGGGTGAAAGCTGAATGCCTGCGCCGGACGTATCAGGCTGGTAGTTACGCTCGAAGACGAGAACGCGAAAGCCGCTATTGGCGAGCGCAATCGAAGCGGCGAGGCCGCCGATGCCGGCGCCTGCGACCAGAACCGTGCGCGAGCGCGACACGGGCGGAGGAAAGTTAGACGGCCGCGGGCGCGCGGTAAGCGCACTCGGCGGGCTTTGCTTCGTCGGCTTTCAGCTTCGGATTGTGACGATAGAGCGTCGAGCAATAAGGGCAGATGATTTCCTGTTCCGAGCCCATGTCGAGATAGACATGCGGGTGGTCGTAGGGCGGGTTCGCGCCGACGCATTGGAATTTATGCGCACCAATTTCGATCACGGGATTCCCGCGTCGTTGTGGAAGTGCGGAACGACGGAAGCAGCCATGGTCTTGCTCTTGTGTTCTTGCCCTTGATTTGCGGCCGCACCATAGCGGCATAATACGCGCTGAAACAAGCACTAATAGAGCGGATTTGACATTCGCGGTTCATGCGCTGCGAACTCGCTTAGCTACTTAAATTTGCCAGTGGTCCTTTGAGTCTAACATTCGCAAAGGGGCGCCGCTGAAACGGGTGCGAATGTTAGAATCGGACCACGGATCCGGGAGGACCAAAATGCCGCGCGTAGTCTACGAAAAAGACGGGCGCATCGCCCGCGTTACGCTCAATCGCCCCGAAGCGATGAATGCGATCGACATGGAGTTGCCGGGTGAGTTGGCCGCGGCAATCGAGCAGGCCAACGCCGATCCGAAGGTGCACGTGATCGTGCTCTCCGGCGCGGGGAAGGCCTTCTGCGCGGGCTACGACCTTTCTCTTTTCGCAGAGAAGGGCGGCAGCAATCCCGGCGTGCAGGAAATGCCGTGGGATCCGATGAAGGACTATCAGTTGATGATGGGCTTCACCGAAAAGTTCATGTCGATCTTCCGCTCGTATCGCCCGGTCGTCTGCAAGGTGCACGGTTTCGCGGTGGCCGGCGGCTCCGACATCGCGCTGTGCTCGGACATGATCGTCATGGCCCAAGATGCCGAGATCGGTTACATGCCGGTGCGCGTCTGGGGTTGCCCGACGACGGCGATGTGGGTCTATCGCCTCGGCATGGAGCGCGCGAAACGCATGCTGTTCACCGGCGACAAGATCGACGGCAAGGAAGCAGAAAAACTCGGACTCGTATTGAAGGCGGTGCCCGCGGAAGAACTCGACCGCGAAGTCGATACGCTCGCTGAGCGCATGGCCTCGGTTCCGATCAACCAACTCATGATGCAGAAGCTCATGATCAATCAGGCCTACGAGAACATGGGCCTCAAGACGACGCAGATGTTTGCCACCATCTTCGACGGCATCACGCGTCACTCGCCGGAAGGCATGGCGTTCAAGCGCCGGGCCGAGACGGTCGGCTGGAAGGAGGCGGTGCGCGAGCGCGATCTTGGAACCTACGACTGGACCCTCGACCGGCCCATTAACCGCGCCGACTGATTGGTGAATCCGCCGCCCTTCGCTTTGCCGCAATCTGCCCCCATATGTGGCGGCATGAAAGGCTTGCTCATCCGTCTGGCCCTTGTCGCCGCTCTCGGGGCGGGCGCGGTCTACGCGCTGCCCGAAGCCTGGCGCGGGCTGGAACTTGCGGTTGCGGCCGAGAAGGACCCTTCGAAGCTCGCGGATTTGCGCCTCAAGGGTTTCGACGCGGCTGCTGCCACGCGCGAGATTGAAGAGGCGCTCAAAACCGGCGACGTGGAACTCGCGGCAAGTTTCGTCGCGCTTGCCGGCGAGCGCGCAATCGAACTGCCGAAGGATCTGCTCGCGCGTGTCGAGCAGGCGAACTCCACCAGCGAAGCAACCAAGCGCGGCATCTATAACTTCGCGCATGGTTTCATTACCGGCGAGCCGCAGGATGTGTCCGGCTTCGCGGGTGCTGCGACCGGCGATCTTCTCGTCTTCGGCGACATTCGCGACATGGTGCGCGAGGGCTCGCGCTGGGCGCGCGGCATGGAAGCCGATCCGCTGATCATGGGTCTTGCCGCGGCCGGTCTTGCCGTCACGGGCGTCACGTATTTCACTTGGGGTACGGCGGCACCCGCGCGCGTGGGTTCTACGCTCGTCAAAGTCGCGCGGCGCACCGGCAAGCTCTCCGCCAAGCTCGCCGACGATGTGACGGTGCTGCTCAAAGCGCGCCGCACCGGCCGCGTGACGGCAGCACTCACCGATGTCGCGCAAATCCAGCGCCGCGCGGGAACCCGCGTTGCACTGGAAAGCATGCGGCACGCGGACAACGTGGGCGATATCGCCAAAGCCGGCGTGCTCGCCGAGAAGAAGGGCCGCTCCACGCTCGCGATCTTCAAGACGCTCGGCCGTGGTGCGATTGCGCTCGGAGCAGGTGCCCTGGCAATCGCCGGCTGGGTCGTGGGCGCGGCGAGTAGTCTCGTGTTCTTCGTGATCGCGGTGGTCAGCTTCTGCGCAGCCGTATTGCGCTGGCTGTGGCCATCCCGCAGGACGGAGCCGCAAGCGCCGCGCCGTCATTGGGCCGTTCGTTCCCTGCGGTGGATGTCGGAGCCGTTTTGGGCACGCCCGGCCGCAGCCGCGCGCTAAAATCTTCATGAAATTCGATAGCGTGTCGTAGCGTCATGCTTTGAACGCATGGGTTGGTGCTGGCGAATCCCGTGCTGGCTGGCTAGACCAACGCCCGCAATGCCAAATTTTACGCATAACGGAACCACCATCGAGTACCTCGACGAGGGCGCGGGCGACCCGGTCGTGCTGGTGCACGGCTTTGCTTCCACCAAGGAAGTGAACTGGGTCTATCCGGGCTGGATCAAGCCGCTTACGGACGCCGGCTACCGCGTGATCGCGCTCGATAACCGCGGGCACGGCGCATCCACCAAATTTTATGAAACCGAGCGCTATCACATCGCCGAAATGGCGAAAGATGTGATTGCGTTGCTCGACCACCTGAATCTGCCGAAGGCGGACTTCGTCGGCTATTCGATGGGCGCGCGTATCTCGGCCTATATCGCCGCGCATTACGCAGCGCGTGTGCGTTCCGCGACGCTGGGCGGCATGGGCATTCACCTCACGAAAAACGTGTCGAGCGGCGATACTGTTGCCCACGCGCTGGAGGCTTCGAGCCGGGACGAAGTGACCGACAAGGTCGGTCTCGAATTCCGCGACTTCGCCGAGAAGACCAAGAGCGATCTCAAGGCGCTTGCCGCACTTTCGCGCTCACACCAGCGCACCGTGCCGCGCGAGGACACCGCAAGAATCCGCGTGCCGGTGCAGATCGTGGTTGGCACCAAGGATGTCATCGCCGGTTCCGGCGAGGAGCTTGCCGAATTGATTCCGAATTCGAAGCTCGTTTCGCTCGACGGCAAAGATCACATGCGCACGGTCGGCGATCCCGGCTTCAAGAGGGCCGTGATCGGGTTTCTGAAGGAGCGTCCGTGATGCTCGAGCGTGCACCTCGTACGGAAACGTTTACCGGCTCCGCGAATAACAAACTCGCCGGCGATTTCTACGGCAAAGGCGAGCGGCCGGTGTTGCTGTTGCATGGCGGCGGGCAGACGCGGCATGCCTTCGCGGGCACTGCGCAGGAGCTTGCGAAAGCCGGATGGTCGGCGCTTGTGCTCGACCAGCGCGGTCGTGGTGACTCCGACTGGATCGAAGACGGCAGGTACACGGCGCCGGATTTTGCGCGCGATGCGATTGCCGTCTCCACGGAACTGACCAAGCGCTTCGGCAGGCCGCCGGTGCTGGTCGGTGCTTCGCTCGGCGGCATGGGCGGGATGCTCGCCGAAGGCATGGCATTCCACGAAAAACGCGCGCCGAATTTCGCGGCGCTTGTGCTGGTCGATGTGACGCCGCGTTTCGATGCCGAAGGCGCTTCCAGAGTTCGCGATTTCATGCGCGGCAAGTCGTTCGAGGGGTTTGCGACCATCGACGAAGTGGCGGACGCGGTC
Source organism: Hyphomicrobiales bacterium (assembly GCA_016713235.1). GTDB lineage: Bacteria > Pseudomonadota > Alphaproteobacteria > Rhizobiales > Xanthobacteraceae. The sequence continues at coordinate 460,485 of JADJPN010000002.1, forward strand.
GCGCTTTATCTGCCGCATCGTCCACGCCCGTCCTCGACCGATGGTCTGCGCAAGAATCTCCGCCAGCGCGATGGTCGCTGGTTCTGGCACTGGGATCCGCGCTTCTTCGATGGTCCGCACCCGGTCAGCGAGGAGCGGCACCTTTATGAAGAGGAGCGCGTGGACGCGGTTCGCAACCTGCGCATCCCGGCGCTGCTGGTGCGCGGTGGATCGTCGGAGCTGGTCAAGGAAGAGCACGTGAAGGAGTTTCTCGCGCTCGCTCCGCAGGCCAAATTCGTGGACGTTGCCGGCGCCCGCCACATGGTGGCCGGAGACCGCAACGACGTTTTTTCGGCGGCAATCGTCGATTTTCTCTCGCAACTGCCCGAATAGCCGCGCGATCCAAATTCGCGAGTCTTTTGAATCGCTTGCCGGCGACGGCTGATTTGCAGGTTTCGCGAAACCGGCTTCACGTTCTGAATCAGATTCAGCTCAAGTTGAGATTCAGATTCAGGAAAAAGCCGAGTCTTTTCAGCGTTCGCGCACTTCAGATTTCGATTCAGATTCAGCGCAGCATTTCGGAGGAAAATCCGCCGCTATTCGCCCTTGAATTGCGCTTTGCGCTTCTCGAGAAAGGCGCTGCGGCCTTCGCTGTAGTCGGCGCTGTCGAAGCAGCGCTCGGCGGCGTCCTTGACCGCCTGTGCGCCGCCGTCAAAGCCGTAGCCGGCGGCATGGTTGATCGCGAGCTTGCCTGCTTTGAGTGAAAGCGGAGCATTCTCTGCAATCGAATTCGCAAGTTTCTCAACTTCCGATTCCAGCGCATCTTCCGCGACCAGCCGGTTGATGAAGCCGAGTTTTTCCGCTTCCACCGCCTTCACGCGGCGCGCGGTGTAGAGCAGATCCTTCGCGTTCGATGCGCCGATCGCGGCGACGATGTAGCGGATTGCGGAAGGCGGGTAGGCAAGGCCGAGCTTGCCGGGCGGGATTGCGAACTCGGCGCTCTCGCTGGCGATGCGAAGATCGCAGGCAGCCGCCAAACCCATGCCGCCGCCCATGCAGAAGCTGCGGATCATCGCGATCGTCGGCAGCGGCGAGGCGGCAATCGCGTCGAAAGCGACCACATTTGCGTCTTCATAGGCCCGCGCGCCTTCGGCATTCGCGCGCACGGTCTCGAATTCGGAAATGTCGGCGCCCGTGCAGAAAGGAAGTTCGCCCGCGCCACGCAGAACGACGACCCGAAGCGCGCGGTTCGCGCCGAACTCGCCAATCAGCTTTGCTACTTCCTTCCACATGTCGAACGAGAGCGCATTCTTGCGCTCCGGGCGATCAATGATCAGGTAACCAATCGGGCCTTTGATCTCGGCGCGGACTTGCTGACTCAGGGGTTGCGGAGAATGCATGGCTGGAACTACGGGATTTACTAACAGTTTGAAGGGTATCACCCCCTCATAGATTGTGTGCTAAAAGCAGCCAACCCCATTCACCGTCAGTCAAACCGGAGCAGCGCTTATGGCCCTGCATAAAAAACTTCCTCAAGGCGTCCAGGCAATCGACCCGGTGTGGTCGCGCATGCGCGAGGAGGCCGAGGAGTGCGCCCGCCGCGAGCCGGCGCTGGCGTCGTTCATTTTCACGACCGTTCTGAACCACGACTCGCTCGAGCATGCGATTGCGCATCGGGTGGCGGCGCGGCTCGGTTCCGGCGACGTGTCGAGCGAGCTGATCGCGCAGGCTTACTTTGAGGCGATCGAGGCGGATCCTTCGATCGGCACGGCCATGCGCGCGGATATCATCGCAGTCGCCGAACGCGATCCTGCGACCACGCGCTATCTGGAGCCGGTGCTCTACTACAAAGGCTTCCACGCCTTGCAGGCGCATCGCCTTGCGCATTACCTGTGGCATCGCGGACGCAAGGACTTCGCGCTCTACCTTCAGAGCCAGTCATCGTCGGTGTTCGGCGTCGATATCAATCCGAATACGAAAGTGGGCAAAGGTATCTTCATCGATCATGCGACCGGCGTGGTGATCGGTCAGACCGCGGTGATCGACGACGATGTTTCGATCCTGCAAGGGGTGACGCTCGGCGGCACCGGCAAGGAGCAGGGCGACCGCCACCCGAAAATCCGGCGCGGCGTGCTGTTGTCCGCGGGCGCAAAAGTGCTCGGCAATATCGAAATCGGTTCCTGTGCGCGTGTCGCGGCCGGCTCGGTCGTGCTCAAGCCGGTTCCCGCAAATGTCACGGTCGCCGGCGTGCCCGCGCGTGTTGTGGGTGACGCGGGCTGCAGGACTCGGAGCCCGCGCGCTCGATGAACCAGATGTTCGACATGCCCTTCATGGGCGAAGCAATCTGATTTCTTCCGGCTTGCCGGATCCTAGAAGGCGCGGGTAGGTTGCCCGCGCCTTCGTAATTTTCCCGGAGATTCTCGTGGACCGCGCCGAACTCGACCGCTTGCAGGATTATCTTCGCCGCATGCTCAACCCCGAAATCGGTTTGGCCACGCGGGCGCGGGTCGAAAACATGGCGGAAGTTATTCTGGGCGACGAGCCGATCGGCCGCGTCACGCTGGATGACGAGGATGGCGATCGCTCGTTCAACGTCACCGTGCCGATCGAAATGCCGGCGGTGAATCCGAACCTGAACGAAGCGGTGCGCGGCAAGTTCGGCAACCAGAAACTGCGCGTGGTGCCGCGCCCGAAAAAGACGGACTCTTCGGAAATCTATCTGGACGATGAGTACATCGCCGTGCTGTTCCGCGATGACGCCTCGGGCCGCTCCTGGACCTTCGAGATGGCCGTGCTCGATATCGATCTGGAGCCCGAAGAGTAAGACCGCCGGTTAACGCTGTCGCCGGAAACGGCTTGCACCGCCCGTTAAGAGTTCGTTAACCTCGCCGCCAATGGGCCAAAGAGCCCATTTGTTGGGTGGCGTCGCGTGATTTCTCAAGCAGCATTGCAGTCGTTGTATGCGCTCGCGTTCGGCTTTTGCTTCGCCGGGTTGTTGTGCTCCGGCTATCAGGTTTTTGCCGAGCGGCCGGCGAGTTTTCGGCTCCTGAACGAGACCCGGCTGCGCGCGCTCTCCGCCATTCCGTTTCTGGTCTTCGCCGCGCCCTTCATCATCATCCGCAACACCGTGCGCGGCTGTCAGTACGAAGACCGCAACGTCGGTTTTGTCATGATCGCGACCATCATCGCGGGCTTCTGGAGCCTGTTCGCGGGCACGGCCGCGATCGAGGCGTTGCGCTTTGCCGCCGGCCTGCCGAACTAATTCGTACTTTTTCCGCTCGCGTGGCATGGTTCACGCGAAATCATTGTCCGCGAGAAATCAATGCCTCTCTACGAATTCGAAGGCGTCCGCCCGGACCTGCCGGCCAGCGGTAAGTACTGGATCGCGCCCGACGCGACCTTGATCGGCAAAGTCCGTCTCCTGGAAGAGGCGAGCGTGTGGTTTTACGCGGTGCTGCGCGGCGACAACGAATGGATCGAAGTCGGCGTACGCTCGAATATTCAGGACGGCTGCGTGCTGCATACCGATCCCGGATTTCCAATGAAGATCGGCGAAGGCTGCACCATCGGTCATAAGCGCAATTCTGCACGGCTGCACGGTCGGCGATAATTCTTTGATCGGCATGGGCGCGACGGTTCTGAACGGCGCGAAGATCGGGAAGAATTCCATCGTCGGCGCGAACGCGCTCGTGACCGAAGGCAAAGAGTTTCCCGACAATTCATTGATCGTGGGGGCGCCGGCGAAAGTCGTGCGCACGCTGGACGAGAAAGCAGCGAACGGACTGAAGCTCGCCGCGGCGAGTTATTATCTGCGCTGGCCGAAATACGCCGCGAGTTTCAAGCGGGGCGGGATTGAGTTCCCGGCAACGAAAACCGGCTTCTTGCGAAGCCGGCTTTTTGATTCAGCGCGCCGGAAAATTCAGCGCGAAGAAAACAGCGAGAAGAAACCGATCGGTGGTTCCGGCGGGCGATTGGGATGGCTGGTCAGGTCCACCGGCGGCGGATTGATGTAACCCCTTGCCATCGCGGTCTTTGCGTCGCCGTAATTCCGGTAGCCGGCGGTTTCCAGATAGATGAAGAATTTCGCCTGACGCGGGGTCCACCAGCGCGCGAGCTTCGCCTGATATTTCGACAGACGCACGCAGCCGAGACTGACCGGCGCGCCGAAGGTGCCGCCTGAATCGAGGCCGCCCGCGATCTGGTGAATGCCGTTCGCGCGCTCGCCGACGTAGCCTTTGTCGGGGAGGAAGTGCAGGAAGTTCGGCATCTCGATCGGGTTGCCACCGTTTTCGAACATTGCGATGTGCGGGACGCCGCCGCCCATGCGCTCGTCACGCTTGGCGTCGGCCGGCGTGTAGCGGCGGTCCGAACTCCAGTTTCGCTTCGCAATCACGTTGATCGGCGCGTAGTACTTGTTGTCCGGGCGCTGCTGCCAGCGGCTGGATGACGTGATGAAGCGGTAGACCAGCTTCGGTTTTCCGTTCTGGATTTCACAGAAGTTCAGCGTCTGCCCGACGCAGTAACCGTTATAGACGCGGGCCTTGACGATGTGGTCGGTCTGGAAGCGCTGGACCTGCGCGAGATAGTTTTTCAGATCCTCGATCTCGTTGGCGAGCGCTTCATAGCTTTCAAGCGTCTCCTCGCTTTTCGTGAGCGTTGCGAGGTCGGCGTTCGCGAGCGACGTGAACTCCACGTCGCGCTCTGCCGCGATCCGGCGCAGCCGCGGAAACTCCGAGAGCTGGTCGATGCGCGAAAGATATTCTTTCACGCCTTTGCACATGCCGTTCTCATCCGCCGTATTGAAATCAGCGACGACGTAGCGATTGCGGATATTGTCCGCGAGCTTGTCGTTCTCGTTGATCGCGGCCGAAAGCTCGAACGGAAGGCCGGTCTTGGTGTCTTTCAGTTTTTCGAAGGGGATACGACAGGGCGCGTCCACGTCGATCTTGCCGGACGACATCGCGTTGATCGTGCTCTGCGCGAACGCAGGCGATGCGATCAGACAAAGAGCCGCGAAGCCCGAAAACATTGCACGCATGCGACCTCCCGTAAGCACGACGAGAATCCATGGAATTTTGCTGGCTGCACCACAGCTTGGCAAGGTGAAAGAACCGGCAATCACTTCACAATTCCGTTCGCGATTTCCCATCCAATGCACTGTCAGCCCTCAAAAAAGTGAGGCCAGCTTCGGGGGGACGAAGCTGGCCTCCGCATGTCCGGTCAGGGGACGGGGAGGGGTGGGGACGTGACCGGGCCTGCGTTTCCTGTATCCACTTACCGCGCCGCGACGAACGGCGTCGGGCGATCGTCGCCAAGCGAGACCCAGAGGTTCGGGTCGTGCTGTGCCTGGCGCTTGATGTAGCGATAGCCGGTGTCGGCCCAAGGCAGGACTTCCTCGACCTGATTGTCGAGAATGAACTCGCCCTTGTCGGTGCGGACGGTGAGCACCGAGTGGCCTTCGCCTTTCTTGTCACGGACGACCGTGATGAGCAGGGCCGAGCGCGGCCAACCAAGCTGCATCAGCATGCGGCGTTTCAGAAGGACGTAATCCTCGCAGTCGCCGTAGCCATCTTCCGGATAGGTCCAACGCTCGACGACGCCATAATGTTCGAGATCGGTCAGCGGCTTGATGCGCTCGTTCACGAAACGATTGACGCGCTCAAGCTCGCGCTTTGCCTGCGTGGTGAACTGCACGTCGCGCGGCTCCATGCGCGAGACGTTGTATTCCCACGGACGCGCTTCGCAAAACTGCACCCAACCAATCGGCGGACGCGAATTTTCGCCAACCGCAACAAAAAGCATTTTCTTCTGCGCATGCGCGGAAGAGACTCCGCCACATGCGATGGCGGCGAACGCGGTCAACACGACCGCGGCACGCACGCCGATACCCTGATACGCAACCATATGACGCCCCAAACCCGTTTTTCTTATTGAGGCGATGATGGCAGAGACGTTTTGAGACTCGTCTAATTCGCGCCACGAAAGTTGCGGCTTTCTTTCCGAAAATCAGTCTCGAATTTTCGAAATGTTTGAAACGCATTTGTCTAAAATTTTATCGATCCACGTCGGCGGCAAAGAACCGGCGGCAAAGAAAAAGGCCGCCTCGATGGGCGGCCTTTTCGCGGATTGGAATTTCGTGTCCGGGTCAAAGATCGTCGGGCGCGATATTGGTTTCCAATGTATCGACGGTCTGAACGCGTGCGAATTCGATCGCAAAACCCGTTTCTAGATGGCGCACAACGCGGCCCGGCGTGCGGCCGAGCGTCACCGGTGTGCCGATCGGCGGCTTGTCGCGGGCCTGCACGGCGGCGCCCGAAAGCGATACGTCGAGCACGCGCGCGGGCACGCTTTCGCCGGAGGCGAAGGTGAGCATCGAGCGCGGGTTGCGCAGCGTGAAGCGCTCATGGCGGCGGTCTTCCGGCAGGCCGAGCGTGTTACGGTTTGCAAACCATGTCAGCTGATCGGCGAGTTTATCGCGGCGGCGGATGGTGCCCTGAACCGTCATGGCAAAGCCGTTCTCGATCAGGCGCACGCAATGGCCTTCGAGCCGGCCGATGTGATCGATGTAGGCCACGATCGGCTCGCCGGGACGCGGCTGCGCATGCGCGATCAAGGCGACGCCGCCCGGGGACATGTCGAGCGTGCGGCAAGTGAATTCGCGGCGATCGGCAAGCATATAGCGACCCGTGAGGTCGATTTTTACACGCTGGCTGCGGCGGCGCTCCTGATTCAGGGGCAGGGTAACCGCTCTGTTCAATTGACGCATTTTGCTGGCCGGGTTTCGCGAGAATTGGCGAAACCGTAAGGTAGCCGTGGTTAACAGCTCGTATCGAGCGGAGGCGCTTTCGTGGCGTGGTTAACTCAAACCGCCTTGCACGACCCGCAGCCGTGAAGATCCTGCCACGCGCAGGCCCGTGAAATCGCCCTCTTCACGCTCGGCGGCATAGATCATCCGCAGCGTTTTGATCCGAAGCCGCGCGAGCGGCGCGGTGCCGGTCCAATATGGGACATCGAGCGGAACGATCGAACCGAGCATTCGCGCGTGGGTCCGTCCGCGATGGCGCAGGGGCAAAAGCACCATTTCCAGATCCACGGTCCTGTTATCGTCGGTTTCGCCGACAAGGCTTGCCACGGCCGGCGTTTGGCCGTCGGCCACGGCTTCCAGAAGCCCAAAAAGCGTTGCGCGGTCCTCGGCAGCGAAGAAGGCGCCAAAGCTGCGGCCGCGCAATTCGTGGCCGATCAGCGCACAAAGCCGCGTTCCGGCAAGGCGAACGGCGTGCCGCGGGTTATCGCTGTTCTCCAGCAGGAAAATATCGCCCAGGAGACGGCCGATCTCGGCCGGATCGATTTCGGCGCGTTCCGGCGCGGCACGGCCCTTTCGCAGGCGATCCCAATACGCATGCAAAGCGCGCGCTGACGGATGTTTCATATCGTTAGTTCCCCAGTCGTAGCGATCCGCCCGTTGCATCTTGGGACGGTGCCACGGCTACGGAGCAGGGGCTGTGCCGTATGTTGGGTGATCAACAGGCCGCGCGAGGTAGGGTTAACGAGCGCTTTCGCTTTCGTATCCGATCCCAGCGGCTATGGTGGCAATGGCTCAAGGCTCTTTCGCATTCGCGGGCCGGCCACCGAACCTCGAAAGCGGTGCTGGTGGTCAACAAAGCGGTCCCGCGCAAACTGAATATCTGATCTGGGGACGTGACCGGCCCGCGAAATGGGGATTTCGCGGGCCTATTTCTTTTCGGATGGGCCTCAACCGTTCGAAACCTTGCCCGTGCGAGCGCGGCGCTCTAAGGGGGTGCCGTGAATTACCAGAACTTTCCCCTGGAAGCGGAGCGCCGCCGCGAGCCGGTGTTCAACCTTCCTCCCGTTATCGTTGTGCTCTGCGCGGTTCTGATCGCGGTGCATGTGGTCCGGCAGTTTCTTTCGCAGGAAACCGACCTGAACGTGCTGCTGTGGACCGCGTTTCTGCCCGCGCGCTACAGCCACGTGCCGGTGCTGAACGGATTGCTGCCCGGCGGGTTCGCCGCCGATGTCTGGACATTCGTCACCTACGCATTTCTGCACGGCGATGCGATGCATCTTGCGGTCAATCTGATCTGGTTTCTTGCGTTCGGAAGCGCGGTCGCTTGGCGCTTCGGCGCAGTTCGTTTTCTCGCCTTCAGCGCGGTGACCGCCGCGGCAGGCTCCGCGGTGCATCTTGCCACGCACCTCAATGACATCGCGCCGCTCGTCGGTGCCTCGGCTGCGATCTCCGGTGCGATGGCAGCGGCAGTTCGTTTTGCGTTCGAAGCAGGCGGGCCGCTCGGCGCGTGGCGCAACGCGGGACCGGAGGCCTTTCGCGTTCCGGCTTCGCCCTTGCTCGCCTCGCTCCGCAACCGCCAGGTTCTCGTATTTCTCGGGGTGTGGTTTTTGCTGAATTTTCTGTTCGGTGCGACCAGCGCGCTGACCGGCTATTCCGAAGGCACGATCGCCTGGGAGGCCCACGTCGGCGGTTTTGTGGCAGGACTTTTGCTTTTCCCGCTGTTCGACCCGGTGCGGCGTCCGACGCTGCACTGAAAATTTGCCGCTGCATCGCAACTTGCGATGCAACCAAAATCAGCCAATCATCGCTGTCTATCGGCCGCGTTTCTCTCCGGAGGACTCGATGACTGTTCGCAAAATCCTAAATCTCAAAGGCTCCGATGTCGTGACCATCGCGCCGGAAAAGAAGCTGCTCGATGCGATCGCGCTGCTCGCCAAACAGCGGATCGGCGCATTGATCGTGACCGGAAAGAAGAACGAAGTGCTCGGCATATTGTCGGAGCGGGATATCGTTCATTTGCTGTCGAACAAGGACAGCAATCGCTTCGAGAAACCCGTGTCTTCGGCGATGACGTCCGCGGTAAAAACCTGCAATCCCGGCGATCCGATCCAGCACATCATGCAGGTGATGACGACGGGCCGCTTCCGCCACATGCCGGTGGTGGAGAACGGCACGTTAGCCGGCGTGATTTCGATCGGCGACGTGGTGAAGCTGCGGCTCGAAGAGATGGAGCGCGAAAGCGAACACCTCAAAGAGTATATCGCGACGGCGAAATAATTCCCCATGCGCGGTTTGATCCGGCCGGCGGGCCGGGGGGGGGGGGGGGGGGTGGGCCCCGGGCCCCGGCCGGGGGGGGGGGGGGGGGGGGGGGGGGGGGGGGGGGGGGGGCCGACGGGGGGGGGGGGGGGGGGGGGGGGGGGGGGCCACAGGTAGCGGGGGGGGGGGGGGGGAACGGCCGCCTTTTTTTTGTGGGGTGTCCGGGGGGCGTGGGGGGGGGCCCCGGGGGGGGGGGGGGGGGGGGGGGGGGGGGTTGGGGGGGGGGGGGGGGGGGGGGGGGGGGGGGGGGGGGGGGGGGGGGGGGGGGGGGGGGGGGGGGGCGGGGGGGGGGGGGGGGGGGGCGGCGGGGGGGGGGGGGGGGGGGGGGGTGGGCGTTATGAGCGCAGGTTAGACTCAACGCCGCGACCGATTCGGCGATATTCGCGAGCGCACGCTCGGCGGCTTCTTCACCGGCCTTGATGCTTTCTTCCGCGCGGTAGAACTCGAACAGCCCGACGCCGTTCAGGCGCGGCGAGATCATCACGTCCGGCGGATCGCCGGCGAGGCGCGAGCGCGAGATGCGGTCCTGCGTGATGTTGAAGGCATCCATCATCACGCTCGAAATCCCGCGCGGTCCATCGACCGGCGTCTGTATGCGTTGCCGCGGAAAACCGAATACGTTTCCGAACAGACGGCGGGGCGTCGTTGCCGGGGCGGGAAGGGGCGCATCTTCCGATACCGAAGGGCCACTGTCCTGAATGACGGTACCCTTGCCGAAAACATCGGAATGCAAATTCACGGCAATCACGACGCGGGCGCCAAGCGCTCGCGCCGCTGAGACCGGGATCGGATTCACCAGCGCACCATCGGCGAGCCAGCGTCCGCCAATTTTGATTGGCGTGAAAATGCCGGGTAGCGCGTAGCTTGCGCGCATCGCCTGAATGAGATTGCCGCGTGTCAGCCAGATTTCGTGGCCCGACGAAAGCTCGGTCGCGATCGCGGCGTACTTGACCGGAAGATCGTCGATCATCGACTCGCCGAAATTCAGCTCGAGCAATTTTGCCAAACGTCCGCCGGAAATCAGTCCGTTGCCGCCGATGCGCCAGTCGAGAAAGCCGAACATACGCCGCTTGGTCATCGAACGCGCAAACTCTTCCAATTGATCGAGACGGCTGGAAGCCCATGCACCGCCAGCGAGCGCGCCCATGGAGGTGCCGGTAATCACATCGGGGCGAATGCCAGCCTTTTCGAGTACGCGAAGAACGCCAATATGTGCCCAGCCGCGTGCGGCGCCGCCGCCAAGCGCAAGCCCGATCTTCGGAATCGATGCTTTCGGTTCGTGGCGATCAACCGGGATATTCTCGTTCGGTTGTTCGGCGGACTTCCGGTTGAACACATTCAAGAACATGGCTGCGACCCATAACACTGCACTTATTTGCGAAGTTCCCGACGTGCTTGCGGAACCGTCGCTGCATTGCAGCGTGTTACGTACGAAACTTGGCAGGATCGCGTCATAGCACGTGTGGCTTTAGTCGAAGGTTAGCGTCGTGTTGCCGCCTCCGAGCGGGATCGCGCGATAGAAACAGGAGCGGCGGCCGGTGTGGCAGGTCTTGCCGTCGCCGGTCACGCTAACTTTCAGCAATACCGCGTCCTGGTCGCAATCAACTTTCATCTCAGACACGCGCAAGACGTTGCCGCTGCTCTCGCCCTTCTTCCAGAGGCTTTTGCGCGAGCGCGACCAGAACCAGCCTTCGCGCGTCTCGATGGTGCGCTTGAGCGCGTCGGCATTCATGTGCGCGAGCATCAGCACTTCGCCGGTCTTTTCGTCGGTCACGATAGCGCTGATCAACCCGTTGGCGTCGAAGCGCGGGGTGAGGGTGTTGCCTTCTTCGAGTTCTTTGTCGTGCATCGGAATCGGTCCTAACGGTCGTAACCTGTCTTATTTTTTGGGGAGACCCGCCGCAAAACCGGTCCTTTATCACGGCGCAAAAGAAAACGGGCCCGCGAACGGGCCCGTTTCTAACTTTGCTTCGGTGGCGCTTAGTCCTTGCGGCTGCCGCGCACCAGCGTGAAGAAGCGTACCTGCTCGGCCGGATCGTCGCGGAAGACGCCGGTGAACTGGGTGGTGACGGTCGATACGCCCTGACGCTGCACGCCGCGCATCGCCATGCACATATGCTCGGCTTCGATCATCACGGCGCAGCCGCGCGGCTTCAGATGTTCGTCGATCGCGTCGGTGATCTGCGAGGTGAGATGCTCCTGCGTCTGCAAGCGGCGGCCGAAGATCTCGATCAAGCGCGAGAATTTCGACAGACCGACAACACGCTCGACCGGGAAGTACGCGATATGCGCCTTACCGATCATCGGCATGATGTGATGCTCGCAGTGCGAGTGAAACGGAATATCGCGCACGACGACGAGATCGTCGAAGGTGCCGATTTCACCGAAAGTGCGGCCAAGAATTTCTTCCGGGGTCTCGCCGTAGCCGCCGAATACTTCCTCGTATGCCTTCACCATGCGGCGCGGCGTATCGAGCAGGCCTTCACGGTTCGGGTTGTCACCGATCCATGCGATCAGTGTACGCGCTGCAGCTTCCGCTTCTTCGCGAGAAGGGCGCTTTACCGGTGCTAATTGGGGTGCTGCATCCGGCTGCTTGTGCAGCGACGTGACGACGGCATCCATCTTGGTCTTCTCCATTTGCCGGTCGACGCCCGTCGTCCGGTCTACTTTTAAGTTTTGCAGTCCGGCCTCCGGGCGGAGGGGCGGCTATGCAGGAGGCACATTTCTTCCCATCAGCCGGGTGCCTTCCAACCCGAGCTATCTGGTCCTATTTTTCCGGGGACTTAAGACTTGCGAAAGACGCCTTTGTGGCCGTTTCCCGAAAACCCTCCGCCTTCTAACGGGCGGCAAGCACTCGTGAAAACCTGCACCCCCGTACATTAGTTCCCGCAAGCAGTGAAGGAAATCTGGTGTTGGATTCCGGCAAATTCGCGGAGTAAAGCTAAGGCCGATCATGCTGAACGACGTATATAATCGACGGATCCTGGAACTCGCCGCGGACATACCGAGAAGCGGCAGGCTGCCACACCCGGATGCCTCCGCGACCGCCCATTCCAAGTTGTGCGGTTCGACCGTGACCATCGATCTGGCGATGGAAGGAGATCGGATAACCGACTTCGCCCATGACGTCCGGGCCTGTGCGCTCGGGCAGGCCTCGTCCTCGATCATGGCCCGGCACGTCGTCGGCGCGAACGCCGCCGAACTCCGGACGGTCCGGGACCAGATGTACCAGATGCTGAAAGAGAACGGCCCGGCGCCCTCCGGCAAATGGGCCGACCTCGCGGTGCTGGAGCCGGTGCGCGACTACAAGGCGCGTCACGCCTCGACGTTGCTGACCTTCGACGCGGTGGTCGATGCGATCGGCCAGATCGAGAAGAAGCACGCCAAATAGGCCGGAAATAAAGGGGAAACGCATGGCGCCAAGAATGCGCAGGGTCGTCACCGGACACGACGCGAACGGCAAGGCGGTGGTGGTCGAGGACGGCGAACCGCCGGTCACTTTCGCGCGGCCGGAAGTGCCGGGGCTCGCATTCTTTGAGGTGTGGAATACGCAATCCTCGCCGGCGAAGATCGCGGCCAGCAGCGACCCGACCAAGGACCGGCCGGTGAAAGTGCCGCCGCCATCGCGCGGCACCATCATCCGCGTCATCGACTTTCCGCCTGAAGATTCGAGCAAGCCAAAGCCGCCGATGGAACTCGCGGGGAAGTTGTTCGAGTTGATGGGGCTGCATCCGGTGACCGACCCGAAGCTCTACGAGCGGCATCCATTCATGCACCGGACCCAGTCGGTGGACTACGGAATCGTCCTCGAAGGCAGCGTCACTCTGTTACTGGATGACACAGAAATTGATCTGAAAACCGGCGATGTCGTTGTCCAGAACGGCACCATCCACGCCTGGCAGAACCGTTCGGGCGCGAACTGCCGGATGGCTTTCATTCTGGTCGATGGCGAATACGAAGCGGGCGTGAAGCCTGTCTCGTGATGATGGCAGCCGACCTCGACACGTTGTTCGACCGCGCCGCCAAAGTGCCACGGCAGGCGGGCCGCGTGCTCATCAAGGGCTACCGCTACACGCTCTCGCCGCTGATCGGATTTCGCTGCCGGCATTTGCCGACCTGTTCGGAATACGGCGACGAGGCGCTCGCGCGTCATGGGCTCTGGGCCGGCGGCTGGATGACGTTCTCGCGCTTCTGCCGGTGTGGTCCGTTCGGAACATCCGGGCTCGATTTCGTGCCCGCGGCTTTACCCGAGCGTTCGCGCTGGTATATGCCGTGGCGCTACGGGCGCTGGCGCGGGACCAACGAGTCGCCGCCGGTAAAATGAAAAGTTCGGGGGAGATACGCCCTTCGCTGGGTTTGCAGGAGTGAGCAGGAGGACGAAGATGGTCACGCTGACCTTTCCCGACGGCGCACGCCGCGAATTTCAAAACGGAATTTCCGGATTGGATATCGCGAAGGGCATTTCCCCTTCGCTCGCCAAGCGAACGGTCGCCATGGCGCTCGATGGCGAGGTCATGGATCTCGCCGATCCGATCAACCGCGATGCAAAAATCGAATTCGTTTCGCGCGACGATCCGCGCGCTGGAACTGATCCGGCATGATGCCGCGCATGTGATGGCGGAAGCCGTGCAGGAGCTCTTTCCCGGCACGCAGGTGACCATCGGCCCGTCGATCGAAAACGGATTCTATTACGACTTCTTCCGTAACCAGCCGTTCACGCCGGAAGATTTCCCCGCGATCGAAAAGAAGATGAAGGAGATCATCGCGCGGGACAAACCGTTCACCAAGGAAGTCTGGACGCGCGACAAGGCGAAACAGGTTTTCAAGGACAAGGGCGAGAACTTCAAGGTCGAGCTGGTTGAAAGCATTCCCGCCGATCAGGAATTGAAGATCTACAAGCAGGGCGAATGGTTCGACCTTTGCCGCGGGCCGCATATGCCCTCGACCGGCAAGATCGGCACCGCGTTCAAGCTGATGAAAGTCGCGGGCGCTTACTGGCGCGGGGACGCGACCAAGCCGATGCTGACGCGCATCTATGGCACTGCCTGGCCGGACCAGAAACAACTCGACGATTACATCCATCGTCTCGAGGAGGCGGAGAAGCGCGACCACCGCAAGCTCGGCCGCGAGATGGATCTCTTCCATTTTCAGGAAGAGGGGCCGGGCGTCGTGTTCTGGCACGCGAAGGGCTGGTCGCTGTTTCAGTCGATCGTCGCCTATATGCGCCGCCGTTTGCGCGGCGATTACGACGAAGTGAACGCACCGCAGATGCTCGATAAGTCGCTCTGGGAAACATCCGGGCATTGGGACTGGTATCGCGAGAACATGTTCGCGGCGCAGTCGGCCGGTGACGAAGCCGAAGACAAGCGCTGGTTCGCGATCAAGCCGATGAACTGCCCGGGCCACGTGCAGATCTTCAAGCACGGACTGAAAAGCTATCGCGATCTTCCAGTTCGTCTCGCAGAATTCGGCGTCGTGCATCGCTACGAGCCGTCGGGCGCGATGCATGGGCTCCTGCGCGTGCGCGGTTTCACGCAAGACGACGCGCACGTCTTCTGTACGGAAGACCAACTCGCGGCTGAGTGCCTGAAGATCAACGATCTCATCCTCTCGACCTATGACGACTTTGGTTTCACCGGCGAACTGACGGTGAAGCTCTCGACGCGCCCCGAAAAGCGTGTCGGCGCGGATGCGTCGTGGGATCACGCGGAAGCCGTGATGGAGAAGGTGCTCAAACAGATTGCCGATCAATCGAACGGCCGCATCAAGACCGCGATCAATCCGGGCGAGGGCGCGTTCTACGGCCCGAAGTTCGAATATGTGCTGCGGGACGCCATCGGCCGCGACTGGCAATGCGGCACGACGCAGGTCGACTTCAACCTGCCGGAGCGCTTCGGCGCATTCTATATCGACGCCGACGGCGGCAAGAAGACCCCGGTGATGGTGCATCGCGCGATCTGCGGCTCGCTGGAGCGCTTCACCGGAATTCTCATCGAACATCACACCGGGCATTTCCCGTTGTGGCTCGCGCCAACGCAGATCAAGGTCTGCACGATCACGCAGGAAGCGGACGCTTACGCGAACGATGTGTTCAGGGCCGCCTACAAGCTCGGCCTGCGCGTGGAGGTCGACCTTCGCAACGAGAAGATCAACTACAAGGTCCGCGAGCATTCGCTTGCGAAGATTCCGGTGCTGCTTGTGGTCGGCAAAAAGGAAGCGGAGGAGCGCACGGTTTCGATCCGGCGTCTTGGCTCGCAAGCGCAATCTTCGATGCCGCTGGAGGCCGCGCTTGCGGCGCTCGTCGCGGAAGCGACTGCCCCGGATCTGAAGCGGGAGCAGGACGACGAGGCGGCGTGAGCCGTTTCGCTCTTCGCCGGGCTTGCCCGGGCCGGCCGGAAATTAATGATGAATTAAGGATATTTCTCTGGGCGGGAGAGTAATCTATAGTTTCGATGCGGGAGAACTACATCGAGGGTCAGATGAAAAAGTACGTTCTTGCGAATATTGCGATGGCCTGCGCTTTCGCGCTGGCGCTTCCTTTTCTCTCACCGAAAGCCGTCTCGCAGGGCGCGCCAAAGGCCCCGCCGGTGGTCCCTTCCAGTTCTTCGCCGAACTCCGGTTCTTCTTTCTGGGGTGGCTATGTCGGCTTCGGTGTCGCTTGCTCGGCGCTCTATCCGATCGGCGCGACGCTCGTTCTCAATCGCGAGTTGACCCCCAGAGAAGCAATTTCGGGAATCGTGGGTTGCTGGACGTTCGGTATCGGCGGCATCCTGGTCCATCAGACGTGGGACCCGCGCTGGAACAGACTCTACGGGCGTCCCTGACGGCTCTTCGGTCTGAAAGCGGACCGCTACTGCTTCGTCTGTGATTGTTGCGGCGTTTGCGCCTGATTGTCCGCGCGCGCCAGCACTTCGACTTCGCGGTCGCGGCCTGCCAGCACTTTGAAATTCGCCTGATAGGTTTTGCCGTCGTGGCGTGCGACCACGACATATTCGCCGTCGGCAAGCACGATCGACGGGAAGGCGCCGATGAACTCCTTGATGGAGTCGCCGCCGGGCGTCAGCACCGACCAGGAAGTATTGGCGAGCGCTTCGCCGCCCGCGGCATGTACGAGACGGAGCGTGATCTGTGCCGCGCGATGATGCACGATTGCGTCGGTGAGACGGCCTGCTTCGATGCGGACGTCGGCCGTGATCGTTGAATTGCCTTCGCCGTAGGTGGACTGCACATAATAAGTGCCAGCGGGCAGCAGCACGAGATCGCCGGGCACGACGCCGCGCACGACCGGCGGGCGCTCGTTGCGCATGGCGCCTTTTTTCTTGCCGTCGCTGCGCTGAAGGAAGTTTCCTTCGTAGACGTCGAAGCGCAGTTTTGCCGGCGCGATGGCCGCATCCGCGACGCGGCCCTGTAATCGCAATCCGCCGGCGGCGACCACCAGCGTTTCGCGCCGGTTTTCGGTGACGTCAACGCGACGCGTGAAACTCGCGAGCCCGTAAGCGACATGCACGACATATTTTCCGGGCGGCAGAGAAAAGGTCGGCGAGGCATCTTGCGACTCGCTCACCATGAACAGCGGCTGCGCGGCGCCGGGGCGTTCGACGAAAATACGCCAGTGCAGGGCGCGCGTCACATTCTGCCCTTCGGCGGAATAGCGCGCAGCAAGGTTCAGCGAATAACGCAGCGGTGCGTTCGCAGGCGGCGGCGTTTCCTTGGCGGCCGGGCGCTGTGGCGCTGGCTGCTGCTGTGGTGCCGGGGCAGCAGGCGCAAGCGGAACGGGCGGGTTCTGGGGCTGCGGCGGGTTCGGAATGTTGCCGGGCGGCGTCGGTGGCGGGTTCGGACCCTGAAACCACTGCGCCGAGGACGTACCTGCGCCTAAAGCCAAGACCAGCAAGGCCACAAGCGGAGCGCGGAAGCGGGATAAGCACGTCATGGCGGTTGTTTTAGTCCTGAAGCCTCTGAATGCAAGCCGGGAGGGCGGGCCTTGCCCGGCTCATCGTTGGAGAGTGTGGTGACCCATGCTACCGCTCCCCGGCTTTTTCGAGACCGGAATCCAGATGTCCAACGCTCTAGAACTCCTAAAGACCCGCGCTTCGCCAAAGGCGGCGGACCTTGTTCCGCCCGGGCCAAACGAGGCGCAGCTCAACGAGATTCTCACGATCGCAGCTCGCGTGCCCGATCATGGCAAGATGGTGCCCTGGCGCTTCATCGTGCATCCGCACGAAACCCGCGCGCCGCTCGTCGAAAAACTTATTGCCAACTTCCGTGCCGGCAAGCCGAACGCGAACGATGCGGAAGCCGAGAAACAACGGCTTCGTTTCACCAACAGTCCCTTGATCGTGACGGTCGTTTCGAAGACTTCGCCAAATCCGAAAGTGCCGGACATCGAGCAGCTTCTTTCCGCGGGTGCCGCCAGCATGAATTTGCTGAACGCTGCGCACGCGCTGGGCTTCGGCGCGAACTGGCTCACCGGCTGGGCGGCGTTCGACAAGTCGAGCAAGGAATTGTTCGGTCTTGCCGACAACGAGCAGATCGTCGGTTTCATTCATATCGGCACAGCGAAGGGCGAAGTGTTTCAGCGGCCACGGCCCGATCTCTCGCAGATCGTGAGCAAGCGCTGATGTTCTACGAGCCGCTCAAGCGCAACCACGGCCTGCCGCACGATCCGTTCAAGGCCATCGTTGCGCCGCGCCCGATCGGCTGGATCAGTTCGGTGGACAAGCAGGGCAACGTGAATCTTGCGCCCTACAGCTTCTTCAACGGGGTCGCGAGTTTCCCGCCGATGGTGATGTTCGCGAGCGAAGGCTTCAAGGATTCTGTCGCGAACATCGGCGAGACCATGGAGTTCGTCTGCAATCTCGCGACCTGGGATTTGCGCGACGCGATGAACAGGACTTCGGCAAGCGTGCCGCACGAAGTCAACGAATTCGAGCTTGCGGGACTGACGCCCGCGCCTTCGAAGCTGGTTGTGCCGCCGCGTGTTGCGGAAGCGCCGTGTGCGCTGGAATGCAAGGCGACCCAGATCGTGCAGATGAAGGGGCAGGACGGCAGACCGCGCGATAATTATGCCGTGTTCGGCGAAGTCGTCGGCATTCACATCGACGAGCAATACATCAAGAACGGTATTCTTGACTCGGCCGCGATGAAGCCGATCGCGCGTCTCGGCTATCGCGATTATTCGGTCGTGACCGATCTGTTCCAGATGACGCGGCCGGACGAGCGGCGCTAGCGTCCGGCGTTAACGCTCAGCGAGGGCAAGCTTTGCACCCAGCAAAGCGAAGGCGCCTGTGGATGTGCACCGCGCGCAAGCTGGCTCTTGTTACTTCGCAATGCGCGCGAGCAACCGCTGCGCGCGTTTCAGATGCGGCTGGTCGTACATCTGACCGTCGAGCGAAATTACCCCGGCGTTGCCCGCGGTCTCGAACGCAGCGATCAGGCGTTGCGCTTTGGCGATTTCCTCCGTGCTCGGCGTATAAATCTCGTTGATCACCGGCACTTGATCCGGATGGATCGCCATCTTGCCGGTGAAGCCGTCGCGGCGGCCTTCGCGCGTTTCGCGCTTCAAGCCTTCGGCGTCACGAAAGTTCGGATAGATCGTATCGATCGGTGCCACCTCGGCGGCGACCGCCGCGAAGAGGCATTGCGCGCGAGCGAGGCGGAAGGGATCGGTGTAGTCGCCTCTCTCGTTACGGTTGGTTTCCGCGCCGAGATCGGCGGCGAGATCTTCCGCGCCCCATGTCATGCCGTCGAGGCGTTTGCTCGATCCGCGATAGTTGTGAAGTCCGAACAGCGCCTGTGCGCTTTCGGTCACCAGCACCAGGATGCGGGTCGAGCCTTCGTTAATGTCGTGCAGCGCTTCGCGCGCGGTGAGCTTGGCGTCCAGATGGGTGACGTCTCCGCCGTGACGGCTTTTCGGAAACAGAATTCCGTCCGGACGCGCGGCGATCACGATGTCGAGATCGGCGTCCGTCATGCCGGTATCGAGCGCGTTAACGCGCACGAAAAGGCGAGGGCGTTCTTTCTTTCCGATGTTCGCGTTCAGATATTCGGACACGATCTCGCGCGCTTTCGGTTTATTATCGATCGCTACCGAATCTTCGAGATCGAGCAGGAGCGCATCGGCGCCGCTGGCCAACCCTTTTTCGAGTTTGCGCGGCGCGTCACCGGGAACGAAAAGAAGGGAACGCATCAGACATTGATCTTTCGTTTGAGCATGAAGGCCTGCCGCTTGCACTCGGCGACGAGTTTGCCGTCCTGATTATAGGTGCGGTGGTGGAAGTCCACGATTCCTACGGGTATGGAAACTTCACGTCGGTCATGCCGAGATTCGCGATCGTGGTGCCGACCGTGGTGTCGTTGACCGAAATCCCGATCATCAGCCCGAGCGTGAACAGCGAGTTCATGAGCGGCTGGCCCCACTGGGTCTCCTTCTCGCAGAACTCGCGGTCGATATGGAGCGGCTGGGGGTTCAGCGTCATGTTCGAGAACAACATGTTGTCCATCTGCGTGACCGTCCGCCGCAGCCGGTGCTCGATCAGGGTGCCGGCCTGAAAGTCCTCGAAATACATGCCACCGCGGGGTGGCGGGCTGCCTCGGATGCCATCGTTTCTCTCCCGGATTCCGTCGTTAAGATTCCGTTTACCATAAGACGCCAAGTTCGAAGCTGGTCTTTCGGCGGTGCGAATCGCAGAAGATTGGGGACCTCGCGATCATGTTTCTGGACTCGCTGTTTAACTCGGGTGAGCGCGTAACAGCAGCCATCCGTTTGGCGAGCCAGCAAACCGGCATTTCCTTCGACTATCTCCTGAAGACGGCGCACCGCGAATCCGCGCTGAACCCGACGGCGCAAGCGACGACCTCGTCCGCGCGCGGGCTATTCCAGTTCATCGAGACGACTTGGCTCCAGACCGTGAAAGAAGACGGCCCGGCATTCGGGTTGCAAGCGCAGGCGAACCAGATCGAGAAGACGGCCGGCGGCAATTACGTCGTCCGCGATCCGATGGTTCGCGCGGAAATTCTGAAGCTGCGCGACAATCCGGAAATCGCCTCGGCCATGGCGGCGGCATTCTCGAAGCGCAACGCGAGCGAAATCCAGAGCGTGATCGGGCGTCAGCCGACCGAGGGCGAGCTTTACATCGCGCATTTCCTGGGCGCGAGCGGCGCGAAGCGTTTCCTTTCGCTTCGCGCGGCCAATCCGAACGCATCCGCCGTGGCCGCATTTCCGGAAGCGGCGCGTGCGAACAAATCGATCTTCTATAATTCAAACGGCCCGCGCAGCATCGAAGAGACCTATCGTGCGCTGGTTTCCAAGCACGATAATATCCGCAATACCGCGCCCGCGACGGCTGTTGCGAACCTTCAGATCGCCAATCCGCCGGCGGCAACTGAAGACAGTTCACCAATTCCGAACCTTCTGAACCGGATCGCTGCGATCTTCTCGCCGCGCAAGGCGCCGGCCGCCAATGCGATTGCGCCGGCGAGGCAGCCGAACGTTTCGATGGCTACGGCGTTCGCTCCAATAGTCACACCGATGACGCGGACAATCACCGCGCAGGCGCCCACGCCGATTACGCCGCCGCAGACTGTCGCCGCCGCGAACCCGCCGGCCGCGCAGAATGATGCGCCGATTTTCCGCGGCCTATTCCAGAACGACACCACCGCGCCGATCTCGCAGGACGTCCGCTCGTTGTGGGGCGGCGTCAATCCGTTCCTGCGCCGCACGACCTGACAGCGCTCCACTCCTTAACGAAACCTGAAAATTCTGGGTGAACGCTTTATTAAGCGCGCACACCTAGGCTTCGCGTAACAATTTCGCGAGGCCGGGATGATCGTTCGTCAGTTTCTCAAGTGGATCCAGACCGCGCCTCCGGGCGAGCGGGCCGACGCGACCAGCGCTTTAGCAAGAGCGTATCTCTACGCCGACCTGTCGAGCGGCGATCGCATGGCGGCGGAAGCTGCGATGACGGTTTTGCTGGACGATCCGTCGCCGCAGGTGCGCCGTTCGCTCGCGGAGGCGATTGCAACTTCCGAATACGCGCCGCGCACGGTGCTGATCGGCTTGTGTCAGGATCAACTCGATATCGCGGAAATTATCGTCGAGCGCTCGCCCGCGCTGCTCGATGTCGAACTCGTCGATCTTGCTGCAACCGGGAAGGAACGCCTCCAGATCGCGATCGCTTCGCGCGAAATGCTTTCTCGCTCCGTCGCGGCCGCGGTTGCCGAAGTCGGCTCCGCCGCTGCCTGTCTCGCTCTTCTCGAAAACCCGGCCGCCTATCTCACCGGTGCTACGCTTTCGCGGATCGCGGAAAGATACGGCCATCTTGCCGTCGTGCGCGACGATCTGCTTTCGCGCGACGATCTGCCGACGGAAACACGTCAAGCGCTGGTCGCCACGCTCGCTGACACGCTCGCGCGTTTCGTCACGCATAAAGAATGGCTGCCGGAAGACCGCGCGAAATCCGTTGCGCGCGAAGCGTGCGACCGCGCAACCGTCGCGATTGCAGCCGGGCAGACACCGGAGCAGGTGGCAGCACTCGTGCGCCATCTTGCCAATAGCGGACAGCTTACGGGTGCGCTGCTTTTGCGTGCGCTGCTTTCGGGGAATACGCGCTTTCTCGTCGATGCGCTTTCCGAGCTCTCGGGTCTTTCGCCGTCGCGCATTTCTTCGGTACTGGGCGACCGCTCGGGTCACGGCTTCCGTGCATTGTTCGAGCGTGCGGGCCTGCCGCAAGGCGCGTTCGGCGCATTCCGCGCAGCCATCGAAGTCGTGCACGAGATGGGATTCTCCGGCGCGCCGGGCTATTCCGCGCTCGGGCGCGGCATGGTCGAGCAGGTGATCGCGCGCTACGCGCCGGAATCTTTCGGCGAGCTCGACGAGCTTTATGCTCTTTTGCGCCGTTTCGCGGCGGAAGCCGCGCGTGACGAAGCGCGGCACTTCACGGCCGATCTCGTCGCCGCGGCGTAATCCCGGTTAGTTGCGCTTGAGCGAGATCTTGGGCGAGATCTTGGGCGGGACCTTGGGCAGGACGAGGCGGGGAGCCGCGTCGCCAGCGATTTTCGCGTAGCCTTCTTTCAGCTCCGCCGCGAGAAATGTCTCGGTCATGATGGAGAGGCGCTCGGCCAGCTCCACGCCGTAGGGGTTGCTCACATCCTTCACATCCTCGCGTACCACCGCGCGGATTGCATCGACATGATGATCAATCAAATTGCGCGGGAGCCGCGCCGGCTCGGGCACATGCTTGAGCAGGCGGCAGAGGCTGGTCGCGATGCGTTCGGCGAGCGGAAAACCGAGCGTGGTTGCGCCGCCCTTGATGTCGTGCGCCGGCATGAACAGAGCATCGACGGTCGCGCGGGTAAGCCCTTGCTCGTGAATTATCTTGCGCGCGGTATCGATGCGCTGACATTCCATGTTCATCCACTCGGGAAACTGGCTCCGGATTTCGTCCAGTGCGTTTTCGGCCCGGTCGATGGCGCTCATATCGATTTGCGTCGAACCGCGCGCATGCGTGACAACCTGCTTCAGCTTGTGCTGGGGCACGATGACGGAATGATCGTCGAAGTGTTTCTCTGGCGGGTTTGCGTCTTGCATCTGCTCGGCCATAATTTGGCTTTCCTGAATTCCATTCGGGCTTACGCGGCCGTGTCGGGACGCTGGGCCGCGGTAGCCGTTTCCGCCTGTTTGCGCTGTTGTTGCTGTTGCAGGCGGTTGTCGATCGGAGCGACTTCGATGATTTCCGCATCCTCCGTGCCTTTGCGGCGTTCGGGGCCGGTATATTTGGTGTTGGTGGTGCGGCGCCGATCGGGGCCGAAATAGTCTTTGGTCCGAATGAAGGGACGCGGGGCGAGCACGACGCTCAAGATTCGCTCGTACAGCGATTTCGCGGCGACAGGCTTCGTGAGAAATTCGGTGACCCCGGCATCGCGCGCTTCGATCACGCAGCGCTTTTCGGAATGGCCGGAGAGCATGATGATCGGCACGAAGCGGGTGACTGGCGAATTCGAGCCGCGGACGGTTTTCGTGAACTCGATGCCGTCATAGAGCGGCATGGCCCAGTCGGTGATGACGATGTCGGGCTTCAGCGCGGTGAAAGCTTCGAGACCGGCGGCGCCGTCTTCAGCTTCGAAGATTTCGCGGGAGCCGAAACCATGCAAGAGCTGGCGGACGATGCGCCGCATATGGGCGTTATCGTCGATGATCAGAAATTTCAGTCGGTTGAAGTCGATCCGGATCATGGCGCGCCTGGCTCCGGGGCCTTCAAAGGCCTAGGCCGGGGGGCCGAACGCGGATACCGGGCCAATTAGCGCCCGGCAGACTTAATATTCGGTTGAAATCCCGTTTTCGGCTAATAGCCGAATTGCTCGTTCAGGATGCGCTCGTCGAGGCTGTGGCCGGGGTCGAACAGCATTTCGACCGTGGAGTGCATGTCCATGCGCGCGCCGACCCGGACCACGGAGCGGACCTCGAAATGGTCCGCAACCGCGCTCACCGGGCGCTTGTCCTGCTCGAGGATCTCGATCTCGATCTCGGCACGGTCCGGCACCAGTGCGCCGCGCCAACGGCGGGGACGGAACGGGCTGATCGGTGTGATCGCGAGGAACGGGGCCGCAAGCGGCAGGATCGGCCCATGTGCGGAAAGGTTATAGGCGGTCGAGCCGACCGGGGTCGCGACCAGCACGCCGTCACAGATCAGTTCTTCCATCCGGACTTTGCCGTCGACGTGAAGGCGGAGTTTCGCGGCCTGATAGGACTGCCGCAGCAGCGAGACCTCATTCAGTGCCGGCGCGCGATGGACTTTGCCCGAAGCGTCGGTGGCTTCCATCATCAACGGATGGATTTTGCTGCTCTGGGCGACGGCCAGCCGCTCGCGCAGGCCGTCCTCGCCAAACTCGTTCATCAGAAAACCGATGGTGCCGCGATGCATGCCGTAGATTGGTGTGCCGGAGTCGCGGAACGTGTGCAGCATCTGAAGCATGAAGCCGTCGCCGCCGAGCGCGACCACGACATTGGCTTCAGCGGGCGCCGCGTCGCCATAGAGATCGGCGAGCCGCTCGCGCGCGGCCATCGCGTCTGGCGCGTTACTCGCGACGAAAGCGATCTTGTCGTAGCGTGAGGCGGTCATCGGTACGCTATTTTGCAAAAGGAGTGCGGCAATGGATCGGCCGGTTCTCGTCTATACGACCTATCCTTCGCTTGTCGAGGCGGAGCAGGCGGGACGGTTACTGGTTGAAAATGGCCTCGCGGCCTGCGTGAACATATTGCCGGGCATGCGCTCGATCTATCGCTGGCAGGGCAAGGTCGAGAATGCCGAAGAAGTCGTGATGATCGTGAAGACGAAAGACACGCAAAAAGAAGCGGTCGCCAAGGAAGTAAAGCACAATCACAGCTTCGACACGCCCGCGATCCTGTTTCTTCCCGCCGAGGGTGGCGACAGGGCTTACATCGACTGGATCATCTCCGAGTCGAACGGGCAGGGAATTTCGCGCAAGGCTTGACTGGAAATGAAAGGGCCGGTCGCTGGACCGGCCCTCTTTATTCAGTAATCGATCTGCGGCGCAAGCTCGCCGAATTTCATCCGCATGCCGATGTAGCCGGTGGCTCCCGACGCGCGATACGAGAAAATTTCCTCATAGCGCTCGTTGAGCAGGTTCTCGCCCCGGATGTAGAACTGCGTATTCGGTGTCGCCTGATAAGACAGGATCGCGTTGACGAGCGTGTAATTGTCGAGCGTTACGCGCGTCGGCGGAAAACCGATGAAGGCGTCGTCTTTCATCTTTCCATTATGCGAGACGATGACGCTGGCCTTGGTCTTGTTATCGGGCAGGCTGATGATCGCGGCGAAGCTCGCGGAATGCTTGGGCTTGCGGATTTCGTCGCGGCCGTCCGGGGCCTCGGTATCGGTGTAGGTGTACGTCGTTTCCAGCGTGAGCCAGTTATAGGGAATGAATTTCCCGGTGAACTCCACGCCGCGGCGTTTCGTCGTGCCGGGAGCGTTGTTTGCGGTGATACCGAAATTCACGATCGCATCTTCGGCGTCGACCGAAAAATATGTAATGTCCGCGACCAACATCCCGTTTAGGAAAGTCTGCTCGACGCCGAAGTCCCAACCCAGCGAAGTTTCCGGCCGGAGCGTAGGATTGCCGACGAATGTCAGGCCAAATCCGAACTGCTCATAAAATGTCGGCAGTGTGATGCCGGTGCCGACGCTCGAGTGGATGCGCGTGCCGTTGCCAATTTTCTGCGAGCCGGCGACGCGCCAGCTTGTGAAATCCTGAAACACGTCGTGGAAGTCGTGACGCACCGCGCCGGAGACCGTGAGGCCGGTGTTGAAATTCATGATGTGTTCGAAGGCGAGGCCGGTCCGGTCGCGCTCCGCGCTCGTGCCGCCGACCAGATACTGCTCGTTCTTCCAGTCCAGCAGGAAGGTCGAGGTGTTCTGTACGCTGCCAACATTGAAGTTCAGGACGCCCTTGTAATCAGCGCCACTGCCCTTGGTGTTGGTCGCACGGAATGTCGTGAAACAGGTCGGGCAACGTGAGGTCAGATCTTCCTGCCGCACGTAATAGCCGAAGCGCTGAACGAACATGCCGTCGAACGAGCGCGTGTTGAGGTTGATACGCGCGTGCGTATTCTGCTGAACGTCCTGCGCATAGCGGTCGTCGATCGGAACGACGATTTCGGGGTCGTACTGTACCTTGCGGTCGGTATGGCGGATCACACCTTCGATGTTGATCTGTTCCGAAATATCCGCGCCGATCTTTGCATTTGCAGTGAAGGCGCGGTTGCCGTCACGCTCGTTGCCGAGGCGCGAGATGTTATGGCCGTCGGTGTCGCGGTGCTGGAAACTGAAAGCGCCGTAAAGCGCACCGTTCGAGCCGCGCAATGTCGTGCTAAGGAGCGAGCTGTTCTGCGTGCCGGCTTCGGTCCGGAACGTGAGTTCAGGCTTTTTCATCCCGCGGCCGGAAACCGTATAGATCGCGATCACGCCGGTCTGCGCGTTGCCGCCGTAAATGCCCGACTGCGGGCCACGCACGATCTCGATGCGGTCGATATCGTCGATCAGAAAATCGGCAAAATCGAAATCGCCGCCGTCCAGACGCCCGACCGGAACGTCGTCGATCACGACCTGAATGTGATTTGCCTCGCCACCACGAATGCGGACCTGCGTAAGCCCGCCTTTATTGCCGGCGGCGTTGACATGCACGCCGGGCACGGTGCGCAGCGCATCGGCGACGGTTTCGACGCCACGGCGGCGCAACTCGGTGCCTTGCAACACAGTGACGCTGGCGCCGACGCGATCGGCCGGCTGTGGCGTCTGGTTTGCGGAGATTACGAGGTCCGGCAACGCGATGGTCTGCGCTTGCGCGGTAGAGAACGAGAAGGGAAGTGCGATCAGCGCGAGTGCGCGCACACCGGATAAGCGAAACATGGATAGGACCCATTGACTGTCGTTGGACAAGTCGCGGAGGCGCGCAAAAGCGCGAGGCCAAAAGCCCCGTTCCTTCGACAAGCCTGTTCGAGATGCAGCCCCACCTGCGCCCCCGCAACGGTTCACGTCTTCACGTGTCACCGCTGCGGTTGTCCGCACCGATCGCACGCCCCGCGCGCCGGTAGGGTGACTGATGCGGTCGGTCTCCTGGCTCGCGGGTCGTCGCGTCTCGCTCCGCCTTCCCAGACTGTTCGTCCAGTGGCACTTGAAGCGAGGGCTAGCGCTTACAGTTGCGGGGGCAGCTACGGATTCGGACCTGAAAAACGCGATCCACACCGTATTCCCATGTTCTTTGCGGCTTGCGCCACGCAGAACACCGTCATCAGTCTTCATCTAAACGCGGTAACGGCGGTCGAGTCAATTCTCCGCAAGACAAGCAAATGGCTTGGCGCGAAGATCGCCGCCCCGATGCGGTGGATTCGATGAAGAAGCGCAGAGACAACATTCCCGGCGAAGTCGCGAAAGTGTATCGAGACTATGCGCCGAAGCTGCGCGGCAAGTTGAGCGCGTTGCGCAGTCTCATTCTGAAGACCGCGACGAAGACCGAAGGCGTCGGTCCGCTCGAAGAAGCGCTCAAGTGGGGTCAGGCGAGCTTTCTTACGGTTAAGTCGGGAAGCGGCAGTACGATTCGAATCGATCGCATGAAGAACAGCGACGAGAAGTACGCGCTCTATTTCCACTGCCAGACCGGTCTCGTCCCGGCATTTCGAGAACTTTATCCGGAGAAGTTCGAGTTTTCGGGCAACCGCGCCATCGTTCTGGATGTGAACAAGAAGCCCGACGAGAAGGCGCTCGCGCACTGCATCGCGCTCGCGCTGACGTATCACGCGCGGAAAGCGGGGAAGAAATGATTTTAGAAGCCGCGATATTGAATGTGAAGCCGGGGCAGGAGAACGCATTTGAAGTAGCGATGCGCAAAGCGCGCCCGCTCATTGCCGCAACCCCGGGATTTATTGACATCAGCGTGCAGCGTTCGATGGAGACGCCTTCGAATTACCTGTTGCTGGTCCGCTGGGAGAAACTCGAGGATCACACGCTTGGTTTCCGGCAGTCGGATCGCTTTCAGGAGTGGCGCAAGGCGCTGCACCACTTCTACGATCCGTTTCCGGTCGTCGAGCATTACGAAGAAAATTTTCTGGCAAAATAAAAAGGCCGCCATTGCTGGCGGCCTTCCGGATCCGATGTAACCCGACTTAAGCGTTCGAAAGACGATAGCCGTCTTTCGTCTTCTCGATCCGGCCTAGTGACGGGAAGGGAAAGTGGAAGCCTTGCACGCGAATCTTGTCTTTCGCGAGCATGTCGTATGTCTTGCGGCGCGTTTCTTCCGCCTGCTTTGCATCCTGATCGAACTGCACGTGCCAGCCCGGATTGGCGACAAAGAGAGACGGGACGTTGGTCACGTCGGACTGAACGAAGACGCGGTCATTGCCGGTGCCGAGGATATAAGAGGTATGGCCCGGCGTGTGACCGGTGGTGGCGACGGCCATCAGGCCCGGCACGACATCCTTGCCGTGCTGATACTGCGTGACCTTGTTCTTAAGACCGTCGGCGAAAACCCGCTTCACGTTCGCGAATGCAGGTTTGCGGCCATCGGGTGCGCGGCTCACTTCGCCTTCGTCGGTCCAGTATTTCCACTCTGCTGCCGGCACATGAACCTGCGCGTTTGGATAAGTCGGGTTCGTGCCGTTCAGCAATCCGTTGATGTGATCGCCGTGGAAATGCGAAATCACGACGTCGGTTACCTTTGCCGGATCGTATCCGGCGGCGGTGAGGTTCTTCACCGTGTTGCCGACGTTCGGATTCTGCGCGTTCGCGGCCGGACCCATGCCGGCGTCGATCAGAACGATGCGGTTGCCGTTTTTAAAGACCACCGGATTGAACGGAATGCTGAGCTTCTCGGTGTCCAGCTTGGCTGCGGCCAGAGCCTTCTGCACTTGCTCCTTCGACTGGTTCACGACAAAGCGGTCCGGCAGGGGGAACGTATTCACGCCGTCCGCGAGACCGGCGACTTCGATCGCGCCGACCTTGTACTTATTGAAACTCGCTGATTGCGCCATTGCTGAATTGAAGAATGCTTCGATGAAACCCGGTGCGAGCGAAAGTGCTCCGGCGGCGGCAGTGCTGCCAGCAAGCACGGTGCGGCGTGAAAGTTCGGTCATAAATTGCTCCCTGCGGTGGCCCCGTTCCGGCGGGACTCTCCCGAGGTATTTTAACAGGAATTTTATTGCGGCGATGCAACGGCAGGTGGCCTGTACGCTTATTCGCCGCGCTGCGGAAAAGCGGGGCTGGACCGGAATCGCTCCTTCCGCGATTATCCGCTGCCCCGGCGGATTATCCGGTTGGGGTTCAGCCGTAGAGCGAACAAACTTCCGGTCCGGAAGCCAAACAAGCCCAATTTTTGTAGAAGACGGCGGCGATCTTTCACGCCGTATCGAAGGGGTTCCGCCTCGCGGAGCCAGTGACCTCGAGGAATTTGCATGAACGCGAAGAAGACCCCCGCCGTGAAAAAGGCGCCCGCCAAGAAGAAGGCGGCCGCCGCGGCCAAGGCTCCGGTCGAAAGAAAATCGGGCGAAGCGTCCGCGCTCGGAATCCTGCTGCCGCTGTTTACGCTCGCAATCTTCGTCAGCGCCGCACTTCTCTTCTTCGTGCAGCCGATGTTCGCGAAAATGGTGCTGCCGAAGCTCGGCGGCACGCCGGCGGTGTGGTCGGTCGCGATGGTGTTTTTCCAGACCGTGCTGCTCGCCGGTTATGCCTATGCGCATTTCCTGACGCGTAATCTTCAGGGTCGGCAGGCGGTCATGATCCATATCGCCGTCATGGCGGCGGCGATCCTGTTCCTGCCGCTCGGTATCGCGAGCGGATGGACCAAGCCACCGGCATCCGGCGAGGCGTTCTGGCTGCTCGGCCTGTTCGCGGTCTCGATCGGTCTGCCGTTCTTCGCGCTTTCCGCAAATGGTCCGCTGCTTCAGGCGTGGTTCGCGCGAACCGCACACCCGGCGGCGAAGGATCCTTACTTTCTTTATGCCGCGAGCAATGTCGGCAGCTTCCTTGCGCTGCTTGCTTATCCGTTCGCGGTCGAGCCGCTTACGCGTTTGCAGCAGCAGACGTTCGGTTGGTCGGCGGGGTTCGTTCTCCTGATTGTGCTGATCGCGGGTTGCGGGTACTTGATCTGGAACACGAAAGACCTAAAGGCGGCGAAGGCTTCGGAAGGCGAGACCGCCGGCAAGCCGACCTGGTCAGAGGCTGCGGTCTGGGTCGCACTCGCTGCGATTCCGTCGGGCTTGTTGATCGCGGTCACCAGCCATATTTCGACCGATGTCGCGGCAGTGCCGTTCCTCTGGGTCGTGCCGCTCGCGCTTTATCTCCTGACTTACGTGCTCGTGTTCTCGCGCTTTGCGGCTTACGTGCATCAGGCCGCGGTAATTTTGCAGCCGCTGTTCATCGCCGCGCTGATCGCGAGCCAGGTGTTCGAAGGCTTCGATTCGATCTTCTGGATTCTGACGATCCACATCGCGGCGTTCTTCTTCACCGCGCTCGTCTGTCATGGCGAACTCGCGCGGCTGCGTCCGGCGCCCGCGTATCTCACCGAATTCTATATGTGGATGTCGGCGGGCGGCATGCTCGGAGGCATCGCGGCCGCGCTCATTGCACCGCAGATTTTCAACTGGGTTGCCGAGTATCCGATCCTGATCGTGCTCGCGCTGTTGTGCCGTCCGGGCTGGATCTGGCCGACCGGACGCTACGCGACGGTCTTCTTCTGGCTCGCGCTTGCGATCGTTGCCGCGGCGGCACTCGCGCCTGCGTTCGGGTATCGCGTGCCGCTGCTCTCCGATCTTGCACCAGGCACTTATACCTACATGAAGTGGGTGATCGGCGCGCTGCTCGTCGCATCGATCCTGATCTCGTTCGACTCGGTGAAGTACGCGTACATCATCGCGTTGTGCTTCCTCACTATCAAAGCCTACGAGAATATCGACTCGCGCACGCGCCATACGCTCCGAAGCTTCTTCGGCGTGCACAAGGTCACCGACAGCTATGACAGCCGCTTCCGTGTTCTTCTGCATGGCACGACCATTCACGGCGCGCAGCGCATGATGACCAATGACTTCAAGCCCTATTCGGGCCGACCTGAGCTGACGACCTACTATTATAAGTCCGCAGCAATCGCACAGGCAGTGGCGCAGGCGAGGTTGAACAAGAACGGGCCGATCAATTACGCAGTCGTGGGCCTGGGTACCGGCACGCTCGCCTGTCACAAGCAGGAGAAGGATTCCGTCACCTATTACGAGATCGATCCCACCACGATCGAGATCGCGACCAATCCTTCGCGCTACGGTTTCAGCTTCCTGCAGCAATGCGCACCGGACGCGAAGATCGTGCTCGGCGATGCTCGGCTCACCATCGCCGACGCTCCGGACGGGAGCTACGATTTCATCGTCATCGACGCGTTCTCTTCGGATGCAATTCCGGTCCATCTGATGACGAAGGAAGCGGTCGAAATCTATAAACGCAAACTCGCGCCGCGCGGCGTCCTCGTCATGCACATCTCGAACCGTCATCTTGAACTCGCGTCCGTTGTCGCGGGCATCGCGGCCGCGAACGGCATGGTGGTCCGCACTCACAACACGACCGAAGGCGATACCGAGGTCAGCGACGAAGACTACAAGTTCTCGGGCACCGTCAGCGCGATCGTGAACAAGCCGGAGGATTTCGGCGCGCTCGACGAGGCCAGGCATTGGAACGATGAGAACGTGGATCCGCAGCAGTGGGTCTGGACCGACGACTATTCCAACGTGCTCGGCGCTATGCTCCGTCACTCGCGGGGCTACTGATTACTGGCTGGCCTGCGCGCAGATTTCCCTGGTGCGGGCCGCAATGTTGTCGGTGGCGGCGAACCGGCGTTTTGCCGGCTCGTTGGTGCGGCATCGCTGCTCGGCGTATTCACGCATGGCGTTTGATATGCGGGTGAGATCGCGCATGGTCTTGCAGGCAGCGTCGTAGTCCTTGCGGCCGAGCTCGTCGATCGCCTTGCGCTGCAAATCGGCGTGTATCGCGCGGCCGTCCTCCCACATCTTTCTGCACGGGTCGGCGCTCGCCGGAGCGGCGAGGACCAGCAGCGCCAGAACTCCCACAATCGTCGTGCGGACCGTCGTTCCGGCATCTCCGGACCCTGCATTCACCAGAGCCGGGAAGTATTGTGGTCAAAAGCGCTTCGCCTTGCTATAGGCTGTCCGCATGCGCCGGAAGGCGGATTTCCGGTCTAACCCATTGAAATTTCGAGGCTAAGAGTGACGGCCGTTCATCATAAGTTTGTCCTCCCCGCGCTCGATATGTCCGGAAAGCCGGTGCTCGTCTCCGGCGGCACTGGCTCCTTCGCGCGGGCTTTTGTCGACACGCTGCTCACGAAAAACGCGCCGCGCCGGCTCGTGGTGTTCTCGCGCGACGAGCAGAAACAGGACACCATGGCGCGCGAAATCGCGGCTGCGCACCCTAACGCGGCAGACCGCATGCGCTATTTCATCGGCGACGTGCGCGATCTCTCGCGGCTCGAACTCGCGATGCGCGACATCGACTATGTCGTGCACGCCGCGGCGATCAAGATCATTCCGATTGCCGAATACAACCCGTTCGAAACGATCCTCACGAACGTGCATGGCGCGGAAAACGTCGTGAAGGCGTCGCTGCGTAACGGCGTGAAGAAGGTCGTTGCGCTTTCCACCGACAAGGCTGCGAACCCGATCAATCTTTACGGCGCCTCGAAGCTCGCTTCCGACAAAATCATGGTGGCTGCGAACAATCTCGCCGGCCGCGATGGCGCGAAATTCGCGGTGGTGCGTTACGGCAATGTGATCGGCTCGCGCGGCTCGGTCGTGCCGCTGTTCGATGGCCTGATTGCAAAGGGCGCCAAGGCGCTGCCGATCACCGATCCGCGCATGACCCGCTTCTGGATTACGCTCGAGCAGGGCGTGAATTTCGTGCTTTCGTCGCTCGGCCTCATGAATGGCGGCGAGTTGTTCGTGCCGAAGATTCCCTCGATGAAGATGACCGAACTTGCCCGCGCGATGGCGCCCGGCTTGCCGCACGATATCGTCGGCATCCGCCCCGGCGAAAAGCTGCACGAAGTGATGATCACCGAAGACGATGCGCGGCTCACGATCGAGCTCGACGACCGCTATGTGATCTGCCCGGTGTTGCCGCGGTGGTCCAGCGAGCATCTGAAGGCTGCGGGTGCAAAACCCGTAGGCGAAGAATTCCGGTACTCGTCGGAAATCAACACCGAGTGGCTGGATGCAGCACTTCTGAACGGGCTGATCGGCCGTAAGGCGGCATGAGCAGCGAGCGTATGCTGCCTTACGGGCGGCAAACCATTGAAGACGACGATCTCGCCGCGGTCGCCGCGGCGCTGCGTTCCGACTTTCTGACGACAGGCCCACTGGTCGAGGAGTTCGAAAAGCAGTTCGCGGCAGCGAGCGGGGCGGCCCATGCCGTCGCCTGTAACAGCGGTACGGCGGCGTTGCACTTGGCGGCGATGGGCTCACGCCTCGGGCCCGGCGATACGGCGATCGTTCCGACGCTGACGTTTCTTGCAAGCGCCAACGCGATCCGCATGACCGGCGCGGAGGTGTTCTTCGCCGACGTCGATCCGGACAGTGGCCTGCTGACGGAAGCGACTTTCGAAGAAGCCATCGCGGCGGCCGAGAAGTATCGCCGCGCGATCAAGGCCGCGGTGCCGGTTCATCTCAATGGCCGCATCTGCGATATGCGCTCGCTGGCGAATATTGCGAAGAAACACGGCATCGCGCTGACCGAGGATGCGTGTCACGCGCTCGGGGTGCCGTCGGTGGGTGCGAACGAATACTCGGACTTCGCGTGTTTCTCGACGCATCCGGTGAAAGCGATCGCGACCGGAGAGGGCGGCGTTGTCACGACAAACGACAAGGCGGCGGCGCAACGCATGCGCAAATTACGCAGCCACGGCATGGTTCATGCCGCGGAAGAATTGCAGCAACGCGACGAAGGCTTTGAGAACGGCGAGAAGCGTCCCTGGTATTACGAGATGCCGGAGATCGGCTGGAATTACCGGATGCCAGACATTCTCTGCGCGCTCGGCATCTCGCAATTGAAGAAGGTCGATCGCTTCATCAAGCGCCGCGAGGAAATTGCGCGGCTTTACGACCGGCTGCTCGCGCCGCTTGCGCCCGCGCTCAAGCCTGCGCCGCGCGGCAACGATCCACACGGGCTACATCTTTATGCGGTGCTGATCGATTTCGAACAGCTCGGCACTACGCGTTCGAAGTTCATGAATGCACTGCGCGCCGCGAACATCGGCACACAGGTGCATTACTTCCCGGTGCATCGCCAGCCCTATTACCGCGACCGTTATGGCGAGCGCACGCTGCCGGGTGCGGATGCCTATTATTCGCGTTGTCTTTCCATCCCGCTTTATCCGTCGATGACGGATGAAGATGTTTCGTTTGTCGCGAGTACGCTCAGCAAGCTCTGCGGCAAGGAGATATGACCGCGCCCCTAGCGTGCGTGGAATTTCACCGCTTCGACGAGATTGATACCGCTGCGAAGAATTTCCAGACCCCTCTCGCCGCAGTTGAGCAGGAGATCGATCGCAGAAAGATGCGAAACGAATTCTCCATGTAACTGTGGATACGATGCCGGGTGCTTGTAGTCGTTATAAAGCAGATCTATGTCTGTGCGCTGGAAAGCGTTGCTATCGCGTAGATAGTCCGACGAGCCCGTCGGCGAGATGTAAATCCCGGCGCTGCGCTGTTCGCAGATCGAAACCAGGCGGTCTTCACGCTTGCCGTCAATCGGCAGCGTGGAGCTTCGCAGCAGCTTTGTCTTGACCCCGAGATCGTCGCGAACGCGCTCGATCAGCGCGATGTTGTAATCGGCGAGCAGGGCGCGCGGCTTCACGATCTCCGCGAGCAAACCGGGACCGTATTTCGACCAGCACGGCGCTTTAGCGTAAGCGAGCTGGATCGAGCGTGCGTGCTTATTCGCTTCATCGATCTCTGCATTGATCTCTGCTTCGTTCACAAGCTGGTCGCGCTTACCCTTCTTCAAGACTGGTACAGTCAGCGTGATCGCGCCGGCAGGCCCTTTGATCTGATTACGCTGCTGCCAGCTTCTGCGCGCGAATTGAACGTCGTCAAGCAAGACGAACTCGTCGACTGTGTCCATCAAGGCGAAATAGCCGATCCATGGAAGGTAGGTCGGCTGCATGATCGCGATTTTCTTCGTGGACATCTTCGCTATTTTGACTTCAGGTGTTCGAGCTTCAAGGGCGTGCCGCGCGAAAGGTTCGTTGCCGCGACGCTTCCGATCACGCGATCGTAATGCTTGGGCGCGAGGCCGAAACCGGGACGGATTGCCCGCACGTTCTTCGTGGTGAAAGGTTCATCTGCCGCGATATTCTCGACCACGTAAAGCGAGCGGCGATAGTCGGCGTGTCCGCTCTCGCTGGCCTGCTTTTCAAAGGTCACTTGGCCCACGGCTTCCCAGCTTTGGCGCACCTCTTCGCAAAGACGCTTGAACTCTTTCGGCTCAAGCGAGAAATGCGAGTCTTCCCCGCCGTCGGCGCGGTGCAGCGTGAAGTGCTTTTCGATCACGGATGCGCCGAGTGCCGCCGCAGCGACGGATACTGCGCTGCCGAGCGTGTGATCGGAGAGGCCTGCGACAACTTGGAAAGTTTCGGCCAGATTCCCGATGTTCCGCAAATTGCTTTCGCTTGGTTGCGAGGGATATCCGCTAACGCAATGCAGGAGCACGACGCCAGTTGCGTTTGCGCCCCTAGCGGCGTTGATGGCATCTGCGATTTCTTCGCGGCTCGCCATGCCGGTCGACATGATCATCGGTTTACCGGTGCGGGCGACTTCCGCAATCAGCGGGATATCGGTGAGCTCGAACGAAGCGATCTTGTAAGCCGGCGCTTGCAAGCCCTCGAGCAGACGCACGGCGGAAGAGTCGAACGGCGTGCTGAACAGCGTAATTCCGACTTCCCTCGCGCGCTCAAACAAGGGCGCGTGCCATTCCCACGGCATGTGCGCCTTGTCGTAAAGTTCATGCAGGTTGCGACCCTTCCATGGGCCGCCTTCCACGACAAAGCCCGGACCGTCATGCGCGATTGTCATGGTGTCGGCAGTGTAGGTCTGAATCTTTACAGCGTCTGCGCCGACATCCTTCGCCCGCGCGATCAGGTTCTTGGTGCGGTCCAGCGAGCCGTTATGGTTCGCGGAGATTTCTGCGATCACATAGGTCGGATAGCCGGGGCCGATCTTGCGGCCTGCAATTTCGAAAGTTAACGACATGACTTCTATTGGCTGGCGGTCTGGTTCGCCGGAAGCGGCAAGCCGTTCTTATATACATAAATCGTGAATTCGTAAGGGATCACATTCGCCTTCAGCTGATAGTCGTGACGCAACGTGACGGCGGAGGAAAGCCCTGCCTTGCAGCGCGCGAAGGTTTCTATCGGGTCCATGTAATTGAGGTTCTCGGCGAGATAGTCGACGTAGGTTGAGAGGCCGTTGAAGGCAATACCCTTGCGGGTGCGGGCGAACAGCGTTTTCAGCACGGCCTGCACATACTCGCTGGATGCGCTGTGTTTGTTGTTGAAGACGCCGCTGATCAACACGTAGTCGAAATCTTCCGGCAAGCCATTCTTCAGAATGTCTCGGCACTCGAAGCGGGCGCTCGCGTGTTTTTTCTGCGCCGCAGCTGCAAGATTCGGCGCGATTTCGTATCCGACATATTCGCCCTTGAAGCCTTGTGCGGAGAGTAGCTCGTAAAGCCGCCCCATGCCGCAGCCAAAGTCGAGTACCTTCGCCGGTTTCAGGTCTCCGATTTCACATAGAATTTTCAGACGCAGATCCTGCGTCGGCTGGTCTGCCCACTGCGCGGCCGCGTGCGTGTCGCCACTTTCACGCAGCAGGCGGTCGTAATGCTCGGCGTTGGCTCTTGCGATGTCGTCGAAGGATTTCATACGGTCATTTCGTTGCGGTAACCATCCATTCGTTCAATTCGATGGACTGATTTTGCTCGGTGCGGATTATGCGGTTGATGTCCAGTTCTGCAAAGCTGGCTGTGAAGATAGAGCGGACGTCGCTTTCCGTGAATCCGCGGCGAACATACGGATTCTGCGCGCTGCCGACGCGGTAGTCCTTGTCGGACGCAAAGATAAAGAACCCCGCGCCGCCGGGACGCAAGAGATCTGCAATTTTTGGCATTGCGATTTCCACGACACCGGGCAGGGTGCATTCGAAAACGCCGACGCTCAGGATCGCGTCCAGTGATGCGGACGGAAGATCGATCTCTTCAATCGATGCGACAAAAGCATCGGCACGGAGGCTTTTATCTTTCTCGCGTGCAAGGCGCTGCTCAGTCTTCTTCACGCCTTCCGGCGAGATGTCGCAGGCCATTGTTTCGAACCCACTCTGCGCCAGAAACACTGTATGCACGCCGCCGCCGCAGCCGAGATCGAGCGCGCGGGTCTTCTTGCGGTTATTCTCATCCTTGAAGCGCCGAAAGAAGAAGCGGACGACTTCGTCGCGCGGATATTGTGGCCCGCCACCAGCGTTCCACTTATCCCAAAGGCTGCGCTCGTTTTCGCTGTGCGCGTACATTTCGTTCGTGTCCCGAGAGAGGCAACTCATAGAACGTTTTCCACAGCCAGCCTAGTGCACCGCGTTAACGATACGGGCGGCGCCATTGCCGTCGCAGAGAGCGAAAGCGCGATCGCTCATCCGCGTGAGCAACGCTTCGTCTTGCGCGAGCGTCACGATGCGTCGGACGGCATGCGCGGGTTCGAAGTCGTTTCCGCCAACAACTTGCGCGGCGCCGGTAGCAGCGAGCCGTTCGGTCGCAAGAAGATGGTAATCGGACGGGATGAAGAGAGCGGAGGGAAGCCCGAGCACGCAGCGCTCCCATGCGCTCGCGCCGGCGAGGCCGACAGCGAGGTCTGTTTCCAGTATCGCGCCCGGCATTTCGTTCGGGGCTCGCAAGACGGAGATCCGATTCGCATGCGCATCACAAACCGCCTTTATGTCATCTAGCGGGCGCGAGCCCGCAGCGATGTCGATTTTCAAACCCCGTGCGTGTTCGAGTAATGCTGGGAGTAGACGGCCGAGATAGTTGAACGGGTCGGTTGCGCCGAAGGTGAGCAGGATACGCTGCGCCGGCCCCGCTTTGCGGCGAGACTTCGCTTGATCGCGAAGTGATACGAATGATTTTCCGACAAGTGCGTATTGTGACCCGGTCAGCACCGTACTGGTTTTCGGTACCTGGGCCACGTATTCGGACGCTTGGCGTCCGATGGTCTGGTCTACTAGCGCATCGCAGTCATGCGGTCGGTCAGGGAAATCCGTGATGACGAGAATGCGGGATGCAAACCTCCTGCATGCCTTCTCGTAGTTGATATGGCGTTCGCGATGGTCGAGGACGAGAGTGGTGTCATTCGCGTCTGCCAGCGAACCGAGCCGGTCGAGTTCGACTGCTTCATTGCCTTCGATTTCGACATAATTGTACCGGGTGAGATTCGGGGCGGCGTTCACTGACCCTTTTCTCGTTACGAAAAGAATCTTGTAGTCAGCGTGTGCAAACGCATCCGCGAGCGCGAGGCAGCGCGCAACGTGTCCGGCGCCGAGTGTTGAAGAAGCGTCACAGCGGAAAACGATCGTCGTCATTCAAATTCCATCCGGAATGATGACATGTTTCCGGTTGATCTCGGCAATCTCTGGATTGCGTTCCAGCACTTCCAGAACATCCGCCATGGATCCCGAACTTTGCGGCGGAAGAGCTGCATACACAGCGCGCATGAACTGCAAATCCTCGGGATAATCGAGCACCCAGCGCAGATGCCCAAGTTCCGGTCTTCCAGAATGGAGATTTGTTTTCTTTAGGTGAGCAGCGCCGATTAGCCATTGGGTCGCATGCTCGCGGTTGAACGGGTCGGATGTTTTCGCCCCAGATTCCGCTAGCGAGGCAAACGTAAATGCCTCGCAGTCGAGGCCGATCGGATAGGAGCGGGGCTCTGCGTTCGACGCGTAGTCGGCGCCTTCGCGCTCGCGCAACGCGAGAAGCGCCTTGCAAACTTCCGGATCGATCAAGGGGCAATCCGCGGTGATTCGCATCACGATGTCGGCGCTGACAAGCTCGGCCGCCTTCACGTAGCGTCCGAGAACGTCTGGCTCGCTTCCGCGAAAAACGATTGCGCCAGCACGCTGTGCTACTTCCGCGAGCGCATCGTCGCGGGAGAGATCAGAGGTTGCGCAAACGATAGCGTCCGCGCTGTGTACGCGCAAGCAGCGCGAAACGACGTGTTCGATCGTCGTTTTGTCGCCGATCCGTTCCAGAACCTTGCCCGGCAAGCGAGAAGATCCCATGCGAGCCTGCATGATAATTGCCGTCGTCATTGCGTCCTTAATAGCTGGCGCGTGGCAAGTGATTCCTACACGCCCGGCGGCCGTTAACTCAAGGCCGGCCTATCGCCTGTCTTAACGCTTGCATCCGTGGCCTCCGAAATCGACCTCGTGCTTGCCGCCGCCGTATTTTTTTATCGTTATGGGCGAGGTCAGGCCGGAATTTTCTTTTACGAATCCGCGCAGGAAGTCCGTGTTGATGGCGGAGCTGATATCAGGTCTCTGCTGCGCAAGCGTGACTAGCATGCGAGCGTAACTGACTTCGCCGCCATGAAAGCCATCGAGGAACTCGCAATTGTCAGCGCCCGCAAATGCAGTCGGATCGATGAAGTCTGCGATATCGCTGCCGAGCATTCGGGCGAGCGCAAAGTAGAGGGTGTGTTTGCCGTTCTTGCGCATGAGGTCGATCGCGCTGGGCGCCATCGGTGCAACTATGGCCACCACCTTGATTCCGTTCTTTTCGAGGAGCGCGCGGATTTCATGCCAGCGCTTGATTGCGTAAGGATTGGGTTCATCACTGCCGACGAAGCGGTCCTCCTGCGCGCCAATCATACGGAGCGTTCGCCGGAAGTTCACGTCCTCGGTCTTTTCCACGCCCGTCACGCGGGCGAGATAGTGGAAAGTGCCGTCGCCGTCGTAGCCCTGATTGGACTGGATCGCCGCCATGCCGAGCCGGTCGGGGCGGGTGGCGATACCGTGTCTGAGCGCGCGATTGCCTAGTACGTAGGTGGTACGGAATACGTTGCCCACCCTCTGCTCGCGAAGCACGAAGATATCGCGGCCATCGAGATAGCGCTCGTTGAACCACCAGGGATCGAGAAAGACTAGCGCGACCTTCGGTTTGTTCTTCAACTCGACGATCTCCTGCGCGGCCCAATGCAGTTGTCCGATGGTGCGCGCGACACCGCCCCAGTTCACGAGCGTGCCGTTCAGAAACTCGCTCCGCACCTGCATCGCGCGGGATGAGCCGATCACGACGATGTCGGGCCGCCGGAGCTTGGTAAGTTCGAGCTTATAGCCGGATACGTCCTGATCCAGCCCGCTTAAGTAAAGCGCGTCAGGCGACTTCGCTTGTATGGCAGCGATATCCGCTGCTTCGAACTCGCTGAAGCGGCCCCTGAGAAACTCTGACAAAGCGAGCGGAATCAGAAAGACGAGTAGCGCGGTCGAAAGGACACGAGTGATGAATGAGCGATACATGCTCCGCGCGCCTATCAAAACTGGAAGTACAGGAACGGTGTATCCTTCTGGATGTACGCGAACGTAATCCCGAGAAGAATGCCGAAGGCAATTGTGAGGTATCGGTTCGAATAGAATGCAGGCGTGGTCCAAGAACCGCGAGCGAGCCAATACCTAGGGCTATCTGCGGTGTCCTGGAGAAAATTTTTGGACACCAGATCGATCGCAGGGATTGCAAATGCAATAACGACAGCGACGATAATCACGATGCGAAACTCGCGATAGATTTTGCCGCTTGAATCGAGTAAAGGAACGAGGCCGCCGTCGAAGACCGGTATCGAGAAGGTTTGCGCTAGCTGCTTCGCAATGTCGGATGATGCAAGGTTAACCGGCAGCGAGAGGCCGTTCATGCCTGCCATGCCCGCGAGTATGGCGCGTGCGTCCGCTATGTTTTCCGCGCGAAAAAAAACCCAGGCGATGCAGACGCAAAGAAATGTGAGTGACCATGCGCCGAGTTTGCTTAGCATTGAATTGCTCGGCCGCATGCCGAGGCGTGCCTTCATGCTGCGCCAAAGATAGTTGAGCGATAGGAACAGGCCGTGCAGCGCCCCCCAGATCACGAAGGTCCATGCCGCGCCGTGCCAGAGGCCGCCGAGCACCATGGTGATTAACAGGTTGAGATAGCGCCTCTGCTCGCCATACCGATTGCCGCCGAGCGGGATATAGAGATAGTCGCGCAGGAATGTCGAGAGTGAAATGTGCCAGCGCTTCCAGAAGTCCGCTATGCTGAGCGCGCGATAGGGGGCCACGAAGTTTAGGGGCATGCGAATATTGAAGAGGAGCGCGAGCCCGATCGCCATGTCGGAATAGCCTGAGAAATCGAAATAGAGCTGGAATGTGTATGCAAGCGTGCCGGCCCAGGCGTCGAAGAAGGTGACGGCAGCACCGTTATGCGCGGACGTGAAAATGCGGTCGGCGGTCGGCGCTAGATTGTCTGCGATCAATACTTTCTTCGCGAGTCCCATCGCGAAGATGACGGTGCCGGCCGCGATATTTTCC
The DNA here is from genome assembly GCA_016713235.1 of Hyphomicrobiales bacterium. Classification (GTDB taxonomy): domain Bacteria; phylum Pseudomonadota; class Alphaproteobacteria; order Rhizobiales; family Xanthobacteraceae. The sequence goes on from JADJPN010000002.1 coordinate 501,734, forward strand.
CAGTTGACCTTGTAGGTCTCGGCTTCCGCGAATTGCGGCATCATCTGTTTGTGATGCAGGAGCGGGCCTGCAATCAGATGTGGGAAGAAAGTAACGAACAGAAGATAATGCATCGGGTTGTATTCGCGGGCGATATTCCGGTGACCGTCGATAAGGAATGCGATCTGCGTAAACGTGAAAAAACGAGATGCCGAGCGGCAGAATGATCGAAAGCGCTCCCCACCTGACTGCCAGAGACATCGTTTAGCGTGGACAGAAAGAAGTTTGCGTACTTGAAGTAGGCAAGAATGAGCAAATTGACAGCAATGGCAAAGGCGGCGACAGCGACCCTTATGCGGTTTTCGGATTTTGCGATTAGGTATCCCGCGACATAATTGAGTACGACCGAAGCTAGCAGGAGCGCCACGAATTTCGGATTCCAGTAGCCATAGAAGGCGACTGAGGCCAGCGCCAGCCAAAGCGCAGCGTAACGGGCGCCGAAGCGCGCGAACAGAAAGAATCCCGCTAGCGCGGCAGGGAGATAGGCGAAGATGAACTCGTAGGAATTGAAAAGCATCGATGGCTATGGAGCGCTTAAGGGATTGATGTCGATGCCGTTTCAAGGGTTCGACTTTGGCCGACGGCCGCAATATATTCTAATGACTATCAGAATCTTGGCAAATTGCGACGTGACGGATGTCCTTGCGAATTGAGCCCAACCAGCAAGCCTTTGAAGACTATCTGAAGGTGCAGCTCCAAATTGTCGGTGTTGAATTCGGTAACGTGCAAAGCTCGCTTCCGGATGTCTATGCTCGTCTCGAAGGTCAGTTTGCACGAATCCGCAACAAGTATTTTTCAGCCGATGGCGGGCCGGTCTTACGGGTCGCGAATAACGCACAGTATACGATAGTGCTCTATCATCTGTCGCGTGCGGCGTTCGTCGCGGGCGACCGCGAGAAGGCCGACAGAATATATTCGTTGCTCAGAATCGTGAGCGGCGTCGATCTCTATTACGAAGTCGAGTTGCCGAATTTATGGTTCTGCGACCACCCGCTGGGCACGGTTGTAGGTCGCGCAAAGTTCGATAGGGGAGCATCGCTCGTCTTTTCCCAGAACTGCAACATCGGAAACAACAAGCAGACCTATCCCGAGATCAAGGGAAATCTTTATATGTATCCGAACAGCAGCCTGCTCGGAGAGGTGCGCGTTGAGGGTAACGTCGTGCTCGGCAACGGTGCCTGCGTGATCGATGAAGGCGTGCTGAAAGACTGCATGGTGTTCGGGCGCTCGCCCGATCTGGCGATCAAGCCGCTGTCGGCCACGCAGTTTGCGGAGATCACGGCTTTCGACCTGTAGTGCCGCTCAAGACTTGCGGAACAGGTCACGGAAGAAATAGCGCGCATTGTACCAGGAATAGAATGTCGCGAAGGCGCGCTGCCGCTCACCTGCATCGAAAGCCAGCGCATAGTTCCAATCCTGCATCTCGCGCTCGCACCAGTATTCGATTACTTTCGCTTCTTCGGCTGAAATGCGTTTGCGCCATGCGCCGGCGTTATCCGCACTGATGTTCGAAAATGCCTTGCCTTCGTGACTATTGCCAGATTGCGCGACGCCCATGACGGTCGGTGAGAGCATCGCGTTGTCAAATTCCCAGCCTAGGAAACGGCAAAGCGCTTCGAGAACCGGCTTCGGGTCAGCGACGAGGTCTTCGAAGCGCGCCGCGGCGAAGCTCTTCGGATGCAACGTCGTGTTAGTGCGCGCGGCAATCATGTCCATACGGCAGCGGTTGATAACGCTCGCTAATGTCTCAAGTTCGTTCTCGCCGAGCTTGGCGTAATAATTAGTCACACCAGCTTTGAGGGCGGCGTAATTGTCGCGCGGGTCACGCACGAGATTGATCATCTTGAGAGCGGGAAGCGCCTGAATGAGGTCTTCGTGGAATACGGCCTGGCTGGTTTCCTTGAAGATCACGGTGGTGTCGTTAATTGGTGCGTCTGAGTATTCGCACCATGCTTTGCCGAGCGCATCCAGCACGGCAGGGCGGCTGAGGAGGTTGCCGCTGCCAAAGTATTTCCAGAAGAGTTCGATCACGCGCGCGATATCGATCTGCGCCTGATTGTTTTCGGATTTGATCGCATTCAGCGTTTCACTAAGCACCAGATCGATGCGCGTGCGCAATTCCTCGGCGGTTGCGTCTTTGTTACCGGTAAAGACGGGGAAGTACGCGTAAAGCAACCCGACGTCCGAGGGGTATGAGATCGCGCGCTTGTGCCCGTCAAACAACGACATCAGGAGCGTAGTGCCGCCTTTGCGATGTCCGGTCAGAAAAACGTAATCGGGCATGACGCGTTTACTCAGTAAGTGAGCAGGCCGGCTGCGTGGAGACGTTCGCAACTGCGCGCAACGACCCCTGCCGGACGATTTAGACGTTCGGCAAGCGCGATCAAATCGTGATTGCCATCGCTATAGGCAAGAATGTCCTTCAGCATCCGTGTTTCGTCGGCGTAGTCGCCCGTGCGGCTCACTGTCGGGTAAAGATTGCGCTTGCTGAGTTGCGGCTCTCGAGCACCGTCGCACGATAATTTCGGTTCTGCTCGAGTGTCGTCAGGCAAAGAGACAAAGCTTCATACGCACCCGCGAGACCCTTCGATGTCACCAGCTTCAGATCGTCGAGCGACGTATGATATTCGGGGTAGGTACCATACATCGAGCGCATGATCGAGCAGACCGGAAGATCGATGCCTGGCGCACAATATTGCCGCTCGTCGCTGCCGCGGTCTAGGTAAGTGTAAGAGTTGTAATTTGGTGCATGGTGCTTCAGCACATGCCGCGCGGCGCGATCCGCAAGCGTGCCGTCGAGGCGAGAGGCAAGAAATGAATAAGCCCGCTCGTCGCCCATGCAGGTGAGAACGAAGCCCGCAACCGTATTCGCCCTCATCTGCTCCAGGTTCTGGCTGAGATAGGCGATTGCGCCGATCGTCTCGGGAATGAAAACAATCCGATAGGTGAACTGGCGGTCGGCTTTAGCGTTCAGCCACTGCGCCAACGCGGCGGCAACAACCGGGCCTGAAAGCTCGTTGTTCGCCATCGAGGGATGGCAGATATACGTGCTCAGAAGAATCTCTTCCATCCGGGCGCCGGGCAAGATTAACTCGCCGTAGTTGAGGACGCCGGGCGCAAGCGTCGCATCAATGACCGCGTGATAGCGGCCCTTTTTCATCGACGATCTTTTCTCGTGTGTTAGGCAAAATCCCCAGTGCTTCCTGTAGTACGAGGTCACGTAGGGGATCGCGTGCGGCTGCTGGGGCAGCGAATAGAGGTGATCGGCAAGTTGCTCGAGTTCGAACCAGCCATCCATCGGCTGCGAGTAACCCACGACATGAAGATTGCTGTTCGCGAAGTCGACGATGCGCGTGCCGTCTTCATGTTCGAGATAGGCGTCGCGGATGTTCCACTCGTCTGGGATGGTCCAGTCGAACACCGGAGTGCCGCTCGGCATCGAGCGGCGATCGAGATCGGGTAGGAGCTTCTTGAGATAGGCGAGGGTATCGCGGACGCCAGCCCCGGTCAGGCTCCTACAAATCGGGAAAAGATCGGTGGCCCAACTGTGCATCCGGCTGCCGATTTCAGCGCGCGATCGCTCGTCGAAACTGTCCACGCTGCTTCTTTCCCCACGGATTTCCGCCGCGTTTTCCGCCACTTACGCAAGGCTCGTCAAGGCGCTGCCAGCTAAGACGTAAATTTGGAAGTCCCGTCGCTAGCCTATATAGGAATGCCTCCCACCCTAATTTGCGCGCGGAAAGGCCCGTAAATCAGGGATTTTAGATCAGTTGGACCCGGTAGAGATGAAAGTGAACGGTCACGCGGCCGCCTCCTCAAGTAGCCAGCCGGGTCCGGTGGTCTTACTCGTGGATAACAAAGTTCGCGATCTGAAGATGGCTGCGCTGATCGCACATCAGCTCGAAGAAATGGGCGTTCCTTGCCGTCTGGAGCCGCTCGAAGCGTTTCGTGCCGTCGTCGGCGCCTACCAGCCGAGCATGATTATCTTCAATCATCTAAACGCGAGTCATCTTGCAGGGTGGTCGCGCCATCTCGCCGATATGGGAATTCTCGTTTCCGTTCTGCCGAACGAAGGGTTCGTCTATGACGACGAGTGGCGGCCGTTCATGTCTGGTCATTTTCATTCGCCGAAGGTCGACCACTTTTTCTGCTGGAACGCGCAGCACCGCGCGGCGCTGGTTTCGGAAGGATCGGACAAGACGCAAAACGTGCATGTGGTCGGCGTGCCGCGCTTCGATTTCTTCTTCAAGCCGTGGTCGAACAGCCTGCCGCCTGCGCCGCCGCGCACGAGCAAGAAACCTCGCGTTCTGTTCTGCACCAACTTTGTATTCGCGAGACTGCACAACAATGCGCGCGAGCAGGAAATGCTGTTCGGTGGAACCCAGCAGAAAATAAAAGGCATCGAACTATATCCGGCTGCGATCGGGTCGCACTGGAGCAGCCGCAACAAGATCACGCGTTATCTCGAGGCGCTGCTTGACGACGGCCGGTTCGAGGTGCTGTTGCGGCCACATCCGAACGAAGACCGCTCGTTTTATGAGCGCTGGATGGAAAAGCTGCCCGCAGAGCGCAAAGCCAATCTTGTTTACGACCCCGTGACCACGATTACGTCACTGATCCTCGACTGCGATCTCGAAATCTCGTGCGAATCATGCACCACAGCGGTGGAGAGTTGGATCGCGAAGAAGCCGACGATCGAACTAGTGTTCGACAAAAACCCTCTGCTGTATCGCGAAGCTCACGGACAGTTGAATTTCGAATGTGACAGTCACGAAAAGCTACCCGAAATGATCGCGCATCACATTGGCGCGCCCGAACAGCTTGAGAAAAAGGAGCTGCGCGTGAAGCATCTCGAGAAGTGGTGCGGCTCTGCCGATGGGCTGTCATGCCATCGCATCGCGACGATCATCGCAGATGCGGTTCGCGCGAAACAGCCGGCCGACTGGTCAAAGTTGACTGCCGCCGATAGCAGGCGCGCGATCAAGCTTCGTACCTATCAGGCAGTGGGCCAAGCGTATCACTACGATCCGTTTCTCTTGTTCAAGCATCTTCTGATGAAGAAGCGCTACGCTCCGAAGTACAAGGCTTACCGAAAATCCATCCTGCCGCGCGATGTCGCTGCGGCAAAAGCGGAATTGGAAGCTCTGCGCACAATTTCTGCAAAGAGCTGACTTTATATGCGTTCCAAGCTAACCCCACGACTTGTCCAGCTCGAGGCGGAATCGATTTTCATTTTGCGTGAGGTCGCGGCCGAGTTCGCGCGGCCAGTGATGCTCTATTCGATCGGCAAGGATTCGTCGGTCATCCTGCATCTGGCGATGAAGGCATTCTATCCCGCCAAGCCGCCGTTCCCGCTGATGCATATCGATACGACGTGGAAATTCCGCGAGATGATCTCGTTTCGCGACGAGACCGCCAAACGGCTCGGCGTCGAGTTGCTCGTGCACACCAATCTGGACGGCATTCGCGACAACATTAATCCGTTCGACTCGGGATCCTCGGCTTACACGCGCGTCATGAAAACCGAAGCGCTGAAGCAGGCGCTGGAAGCGGGCGGCTACGACGCCGCGATCGGCGGCGCGCGCCGCGACGAAGAAAAGTCCCGCGCCAAAGAGCGCGTGTTCTCGTTCCGCTCCTCGCGCCACGGCTGGGACCCGAAGAACCAGCGGCCCGAACTCTGGAATCTCTACAACTGTCAGCTCGCCGCTGGCGAGTCGATGCGCGTGTTTCCGATTTCGAACTGGACCGAACTCGACGTCTGGCAATACATCCACGCCGAGGATATTCCGGTCGTTCCGCTTTATTTCGCCAAAGAACGTCCGGTTGTGGAGCGCGGCGGCGCGCTGTTGATGCTCGACGACGAGCGCATGAAGCTTCTGCCCGGCGAAACCGCGCAGAACCGTCTCGTGCGCTTCCGGACGCTCGGCTGTTATCCGCTGACCGGCGCGGTTGAATCCGGTGCTGCCAATCTCGACGACATTCTCGCGGAGCTGACCGAAGCACGCACCTCCGAACGCGTCTCGCGCATGATCGATCATGACGAGAAGGCGTCGATGGAGCGCAAAAAGCGCGAAGGCTATTTCTGATGGAAATGGTCCGTGCAACTTCGGCGAAGCCTTCCACCGCGGACGCGGGCCCCGGGCTCCTGCGTTTTCTCACCTGCGGCAGCGTGGACGACGGCAAGTCGACCCTGATCGGCAGGCTGCTTTACGATCTCGAACAGGTGCCGACCGATCAGCTTGCATCCTTGCAGAAGGAAGCGAAGGCCGCCGGCAAAGACATCGATCTTGCGTTTCTGCTTGATGGTCTCGAGGCCGAGCAGGAGCAGGGCATCACGATCGACGTTGCGTATCGCTATTTCCGCTCGCCGAAGCGAAGCTTCATCGTCGCCGACGCGCCCGGCCACGAGCAATACACGCGCAAAATGGCGACCGGCGCTTCGGTATCGGACCTTGCGATCCTGCTCGTCGACGCACGAAAAGGGCTGCTCACGCAGACGCGCCGTCACGCGCTGATCGTTTCGCATTTCGGCACGCGCCACGTCGTGCTTGCGGTGAACAAGTTAGACCTCGTCGATTACTCGCAGGAGGTGTTCGAACGCATCGAGCGCGAATTCCGCGAGTTTGCGCGCGATCTCGGCTTTCGCAGCATCGTTGCGATTCCGGTTTCGGCGCTGAAGGGCGACAATCTCGTGCAACGCAGCGCAGCGACGAGCTGGTACAACGGGCCGACCCTGATCGGGCATCTTGATACAGTCGACATCGAAAGCGAGCGGGATGCGCTGCCGTTCCGGATGCCGGTGCAGTGGGTGTCCCGTCCTAACCTGGATTTTCGCGGGCTCGCAGGAACGCTTCGCGGCGGCACGCTGAAAGTAGGCGATCCGGTGATGGTCGCGGGCTCGGGGAAATCCACCATCGTTGCGCGGATCATCAGCGGCGGCGCCGACACCAACGCGGTGACTGCAGGCGACGCGGCCATGATTTCGTTCCGCGACGAGATCGACGCAAGCCGCGGCGACGTGCTTTGTCATCCGCAAACTGCGCCGAACGTCGCCGATCAGGTCGCGGCGCACGTGCTCTGGCTTTCGGATGCGCCGATGATTCCGGGCCGCTCATATTTGCTGAAATGCGGCAGCCGCAAGGTGCCGGCTGAAGTGACGGCGCTCAAGCACCGGATCGACGTGAACAGCGGCGCGCATATCGCGGCGACCGCGCTTAACTCGAACGAAATCGGCTTTGTGAATCTCGCCCTCACGGCACCGATCGCGATCGATGCGTTCGCTGAGAATCGCGATACCGGCTCGTTCATCCTGATTGATCGCATGACGAACGCGACCATCGGCGCGGGCATGATCAGCTTTGTGCTGCGCCGTGCATCGAACATTCATCCGCAAAAGCTGGAAGTCGATCGCGCGGCACGCTCGGCGCTGAAGCGACATAAGCCCGCGGTGCTGTGGTTCACCGGCCTTTCAGGCGCGGGCAAGTCGACGATCGCAAGTCATGTCGAGCGTAAGCTGAGCGAAGCTGGCGTCCATACTTACGTGCTCGATGGCGACAACCTGCGCGGCGGTCTTAATCATGATCTCGGCTTCACGGAAGCCGACCGCGTCGAAAACGTCCGGCGCACGACCGAAGTCGCGCGGCTGTTTGCCGATGCGGGGATTGTCGTGCTGGTCTCGCTGATCTCGCCTTATCGCGCGGAACGGCTCGCCGCTCGCGAGCGCATCAAGGACGATTTCTTCGAAGTATTCGTCGATACGCCGATCGCGCTTTGCAAGCAGCGCGACCCGAAGGGGCTCTATGCCAAGGCGGAGCGCGGCGAGATCAAGAACTTTACCGGTATCGACGCGCCTTACGAGACGCCCGAGAATCCGGAATTGATCCTGAAAACCGCCGAATCCGATTCCGAAGTTCTTGCCGACGGCGTGATTGCGTATCTGCGCAAGAAAAACATTTTCTAGCGGGAGCGAGGCGGTTTCATGCTTCTGCGCGAAATCGGAAAAGCGAAAGCGAAAGTTGCGCGGGCCTTCGGCCTCGAGCCTAAGCACGACACGCGCTTCGCCGCGAACGGCGAGCGTTTGCTGCTAAAGCTCGTCGCGTCGTTACCGGAAGCTTCTGCCTACAATGCCGCAATCGATGTCGGCGCCAATATCGGCGACTGGACCGGCGTTGCGATGGAGGAACTGTCGGCTGCCGGGATTTCAAAATATTACTGCGTCGAGCCGATCCCGGCATATGCACGGAAAATTGAAAGCCGCTTCGCCGCAATCGGGAAAGTGGAACTGGTCGAGCGCGTGCTTTCAGGCGTCTCCGGCGGGACCGCGGAGATCTTCGAGATTGGCGGCGGCGGCAGGATGTACAAGAACTACCGCGGCGATGCGCAGGAAGTCCCGGACTCGTCCAAGAAAATCGTTTCGCACAAGGTTGCGATTACCACGGGTGACGAAGTCTTCGGCGCCGCCGATATCAAGCCGTATCTTTTGAAGATCGACTGCGACGGCCATGACTTTCACGTGCTGCAAGGGTTCACACAGACCTTGCGCGTGAAGCGTCCGCTCGTTCAGTTCGAATATAGCGACTTCTGGATCGGCGCCGGCTCGCGGCTGCGTGACGCCTGTGCGCTGCTCGCTGACGCAGGCTATCATACTTATAAAGTGTTTCCGGATCGGCTAGTGCGTTTCAAGTTCAACGCGATGCTGGAGACGTTCGGCTACCAGAATATTTTCGCGGTACCTGCCGGCTTCAAATCGCTCGACGCTAAAGTCGTCGAATTCGCGGCGCGGTGAACGCCGTGAGCGATACGGTACTGTTCATCCAAAACCGGACGCATCGCGCGGGCGCGCAGACCTGCCTCATGCGCCTGTTGCGGCATGAAGGGATGCGCCGGTGGAATCCGGTCTTGCTGTGCTCGCCGGGCGGCTGGCTGCCCGCGGAATGCGCACGCTACGGGGTTGCGGTCATTGAACAGGAGTTTCCGCGCTCGCGCTCGCTCTCGGGCCGGCTGTTCGGAAACGCGGTCTTCGCCCGCGAGGTTGTGAAGAAGCTCGGGGTCCGGGGGCTACGGCCTTCCATCATTCACGCGAACGACCATCAGGAAGGCTTGCTCGGCCTGAAGCTCGCGGCGCATTTCAACGCTGGTAGCGCGATGTTCCTGCGCTCGCCGGGCATGACTGAAGACGACTATCGCAAGTATCGCTGCGGCGAATATCAGTTTCTAAGCGCAGTGGGCGACGAATTCCGCGACCGCGCGCAAGGCTGGGAAAGCGCCAAGAATATCGAACTCATTCACGACGGCATCTATGCCGACGAGTTCTTGCCGCCAAAGCTGAAAGCATCTTTGCCGCCGCAACGCGTTCTAGTGGTCGGATCGCCACTCGACTGGAAAGGGTGGGCCGATCTCACGGACGCGCTTCATCTGCTGGAAGGGAAAGGCGTGGCGCTTCCCGCCGCGTTCGATTTCACTGGCGTTTCTCCCGACCCCGCGTATAACGATCTCAAACTTGCGCGGCTTTCGAAAATACAGTGCAATTTTCTCGGCCGGGTCGAAGGCTTTCGCGATCTCGTGCGCACATACGACCTCGTCATCAACCCGTCGCGCATGGAAACCTTCGGCATGGCGGCGATCGAGGTATTGGCCGCTGGCGTGCCGCTGCTGTCGAGCCGCTCGGGTGTGATCGAGCAGGTGCTAAGCGCAGCAATACTGTTCGAGCCGTATGATCCAGCGTCGCTTGCTGTAGTGCTTGACGCGGTGCTCGGCCGCTGGAGCGGGGTCGATTTCGGTGTCGTGCAGGCGCAGGCCGCGATCTGCGATAAATTTCTGGTCGATCGCGCAGTACGGAAACTCGATGCCGCCTATCTTGACTTGTCGAGATAGCGGCTGATACGCGGACGTAGCACAGGTTTTCCAATGGCCGAATACTTCGAAACCAGCTTCGGTGATAAAATTCCCGTCGATCTTGCGATCGAGAAAAAGCTATACCCGCTTTCCGCGGACGAAGCCTTTGTCAGAGATATTGCCGAGAACAGTTACGCGAGCGACCGCTTTCACGAACAGAACACGACCACCAAGGTCGGGATCAAGAAGATCGCGAGCGATCTCATCACCTTCACACTTCTGATCGACTATCTCGACGAAATGCGGCTTCTGAACCGGACCTATGACACGGTGCTCGACATCGCGGGCGCAGAAGGTATTCATGCTTCGCTGTTTCGCGGGCATTACGCGGAACATGCAAGTGTCGCAGACGTCGCCGACGGCGCCGATCCACAGCTCACACAGAAGCTGAAGCGCGCGCTCTGGAAATACCGTGCCTACAAGATACAGGATCGCCTGCTCGGCAAGGCGCGGCGGCTCAAGGACAAGAAGCACGTCAATACGCCGTCCTTTAAAAACTACTACAATTTCAGCTTCAAGCGCACGCCGAAGGTTGACGAGTTCATCGTCGGCGACTGGCGCAAGACGCTTTCGAAGCGCTACGACTTCATCATGAACTACATGTCGTTCTGGATGTGGGATCACACCAGCGCAATCCCCAAGATCGCGGATGCGCTCAATCCCGGTGGAATTTTCGCGACACTCGCACCTTATTGTTGGTGCGGGCGCCAGATCGGAGACAGCGGCGGAGTATTCGGCGGTGGCTTCCCGTTCTTCGAGCAGCGTCTGACGAAAGAAGACACGCTGCGCTACTACCAGCAGTTCAAGCCGCATCTTTCCTTTATTGTCGATGAGGCGTGGGGCCACTTCGATATTCATCGCCCGACGCTCGCTCAGCAAGTGAAGGCCGCGCAGAATAGCGGCCTCGTCGTGCTCGGCACGAAGCGGCTCTACAACAACGATCCGAATGTCGCACTGACCTGGCGCGAGAAGTTCGGCGAACGGATGGTCTACAATCCAGCCGGAAAGAATCCGGTCGTCGCGGACGCCGGCGAAGTGCTGTAGAACATCAGCCGCTTCCGCAACGACATCACGTTCGAGGACTTGATCACGCGCGGCGTCATTCTGGTGTTTCAGAAGCCGCTCTGATCGGAAACTGGTGCCGGCGGAGAGGATCGAACTCCCGACCTTCGGTTTACAAAACCGCTGCACTACCGCTGTGCTACGCCGGCTCACCCGTTGATAAGGCGGGGATTTGCGATGCTTTCCCGGCATACGCAAGGCACTAACCATAGTTTCAAGAGTTGAATGTCCGGTAACCGCGCGGGAACGGCCGCGATGGCAGGCTGGCCGCCGATATTGGGATATCGCCGCCATGCTGCGTCTTATTCTGCTCGTCACCTTTGCCGTCGCCATTGCCGCGCCGGCAGGGGCCGACAAACGCCCCGTGATCCACCCGGATGGCACGGTCGTCTATGGCGACTGGGGCCTCGCGGGGGCCGGCAACCTCTTGCCTTACGCGGAGTATTGGGGCGCACATTACTATTCCACGCGGTATGCGCCGCGCAGCCATTACTACCCGTCCAACGGGGGTGACCCCTTTGCGTATCGCTCACGCGCGACGCGCCAGCCTTCTACCCCGGGTCCGCGCTACAACCGCAGCTGGAGCACGCAATCCAACGAGCCGGCGGATTTGCCGCCGCCGTATCGGCCGCAGGGTCCTTCCGTTATTCCCGCGCCACAGGGCGACAAATAAAGGCGACAAATAGAAACCCCGGCGCAAAGGCCGGGGCTTTCAGCGGATAGAGCGGGGCGGGTGCTACCACCGCCCCGTTTTTGTCTGGCCTAGTGCCACTTCGAAAGATCGCGATCTTTCGTTTCCGGCACAAAGAAGAAGCCGATGACGAGCGTCATCACCGCGACAACGATCGGGTACCACAGGCCGTAGTAGATATCGCCGGTCGCCGCGACCATCGCGAAGGCGGTCGTCGGCAGGAAGCCGCCGAACCAGCCGTTGCCGATGTGATACGGCAGCGACATCGCCGTGTAGCGGATGCGGGTCGGGAACAACTCGACGAGCTGCGCCGCGATCGGGCCGTACACCATGGTCACGAGCAGCACGAGATAGGTGAGAACAATCACCAGCATCGTCTGGTTCGTCGCCTTCGGATCCGCGGCAGCCGGATAACCGGCGGCGCGGATTGCGTCGGTGATCTGCTTCGTGAACTCCGCGGTGCGGGCCTTCATCTGGTCAGCCGGCAGACCCGTGCCCGCGAAGGACGAAATGGTCTTGTCGCCAACCTTGATGGTCGCGACGGTGCCCGCCGGAGCGGCTTCGTTCTTGTAGTTCACCGAGTTGCGGGCGAGGAAGCTCTTGGCGATATCGCACGAAGAGGTGAACGCCGCGGTACCGACCGGGTTGAACTGGAACGAACACTCCGCGGGATTCGCAACCACCGTCACCGGCGACGAAATCAACGCCTTTTCGAGCGCAGGATTTGCGTAGTGGGTGAGGAGGCCGAACGCCGGGAAGTAGGTGATCGCCGCCAGCAAGCAGCCGCCGAGGATGATCGGCTTGCGGCCGATCTTGTCGGAGAGCCAGCCGAACACGATGAAGAACGGCGTGCCGATGACGAGCGACAGCGCGATCATGATGTTCGCGGTCGCGCTATCGACTTTGAGCGTCTGCGTCAGGAAGAAGAGGGCATAGAACTGGCCCGTGTACCAGACGACAGCCTGACCGGCGGTGCCGCCGAGGAGCGCGAACAGCGCGACCTTGGCGTTTTCCCAACGGCCGAACGCTTCGGCGAGCGGGCTCTTCGAGCCTTTGCCTTCAGCCTTCATCTTCGCAAAGGCCGGGCTTTCGTTCAGGGCAAGACGAATCCAGACCGAGACGCCGAGTAGGATGATCGAGACCAGGAACGGAATACGCCAGCCCCATTCAGCGAACTCCTTTTCGCCTATCCACGTGCGCGTGCCGAGAATGACGAGCAGCGAGAGGAAGAGGCCGAGCGTCGCGGTCGTTTGAATCCACGAGGTGTAGAGACCGCGCTTGCCGTTCGGAGCGTGCTCCGCGACGTAGGTCGCGGCACCACCGTATTCACCGCCGAGCGCAAGACCCTGGAAGAGACGGAACGCGATGAAAATGATCCGCGCCGCCATGCCCCATGTTGCGTAGTTCGGAAGCATGCCGACGATGAAGGTCGACATGCCCATGATCACGATGGTGACGAGGAAGGTGTATTTGCGGCCGACGAGATCGCCGAGACGGCCGAAGAACAGCGCGCCGAACGGGCGAACGGCGAAGCCAGCGGCGAATGCCATCAGCGCGAAGATGAACGCCGCGGTCGGGTTAACGCCCGAGAAAAATTGCGCCGAGATGATGCCGGCGAGCGATCCGTAGAGATAGAAATCGTACCATTCGAATACGGTGCCGAGCGACGAAGCGAAAATCACTTTCCTTTCGGACGCGGTCATCTTGCTTGCGCTGGCGCTTGCCGTGGTGGCGGTTGCCATAGGTATCCCCCTTGTTGAACGAAGTCGGAGTCGCAGCGCGGAGAATTTCCACGTTGCGACTTCAACCGAGACGCTACGCGGGGCGTAACGCGCGGTCGCGATACCAAGTCGTCTTAGGCGAAAGGATGATGTGCAGCGCGGTAGGCGCTGGAAAACAAATAATAAAAGCGAAAATAATTCGAAGCTTACGCGAGGCTTTTGTCCGGATTATTTCGCTTCTTCCAGCGCGTGTATTGGCTGCGTAAATTTCTCAGCGCGGCGCGTGCACGCGAAGCAGCCAACTTACGGTATCGAGAATTTTTTCGCGTTCACGCCAGGTCGCATTGGACCAGTAGCGCGCTTTCAGCAGTTCGTCCGCCTTGGCTGCGAAGGGGGCAAACGCATCCTTCGCCACGATCTTGCTGATCCGAAGAAGGTATTCGTTACGAAGCGCGATGATTTCGCGCTCGCTGACCTTTGTGCCACGCGCAAACAGCGCCTCAAATTTTCTTCTCTGCATTGCTTCGCCCTTCGGGGGCGAAGCTAGTCAAGAAGCGAGCAGGGGAAATGTAATGATGATGCCGTTACTTATAAAATCGACGTAACTAGCATATCCGGCGCGGCTAAAGTATTACGCCGTTCGGCTCGTGCCGGACTCAGGCGCGCTGCAATTGCCGGACGAAATCGATTGCGTCGAGCCGTTCGATGAATTCGTCGCGCACCGTGATCAATTGCAATTGCATGAAGCCCCGCGCGGTTGGTGCGTCGGGCGTGAGGAACTGCTTGTCGAACGGCATCATCGCGAAATAGCGATCTGCAAACGGCACGGGAATGTCGTTAATCCGCTTTGGCGGATGCGTCGAAAGCCGCTCCAGATGCAACGAGAGATCGGCGCGTGCGAGCTGCCATTCTTCTTCTTCTATTTCAGGCGGACACGGATAGCGGTCGTAGACCGACAATACGAGTTTGATGAGGGGATCGAGTTCGTTGCGGCGATTATCGCGCGAATGCTCGACGAGAACGGTCTCAACCGTTTCACCGACCATCGCCAGGCCAAGCGGAAAGGCCCGCCAGCGTGCTCGATTGAGCGCCTTTTGAAACCCTTCGTCGGCAAGCATCACTTTCGAGAAGTGGCACGATCGCGCACGCGAGTAATCGTAAATCCCTTTCTGGACGAGGAACGCTGCGTTCTCGTCGATGAAGTCGGCGAGCTCATCTGGCGTGCGGATTTTGGGTTTTCTACGCAGCAGAAAATCGAAAAGTCCCATCCAACTACTCCAGAGCGATTCTGATCGCTGCATTGCGGTCGTTCAGTTTCGCAACTGCGAACGATATAAACACTAGCAAATTCAAAGGGGTAAAACACAGCATTTGGTCGAAAGTCTTAGAAGCTGACCCGCATTCCCGATGTTAACTTTGCAAATCGCTCTGTAAACGCGACGAAAAGATCGTGTGGCAGGCGGGCGGCAAATTGGGGAGTGCTGCACTTGAACCGGCTTATCAGCCGGCTCTCCCCGCATAGGCATTTCTGGGCGCATGCGCGCCCAAAACCGGGAGGGCAATCGGCTTATGGCACCAAACAAAGATACGTCGGCCAATGACGAGGCGCATTGGCGCAAGACGACCAACCTGATGTGGATGCATCTCGGGATCTGGTTTTTCTTCGGCTACGTCATTCATTTTTTCGCACCCGCGCTCAACAAGATCGTCATCTTGGGCTTCCCGCTCGGCTTCTATATGGCCGCGCAAGGTTCGCTGATCGCGTTCGTGGTTCAGCTGTTCATGTTTGCAAAACAACAGGACAAGATCGACCGCGAATTCGGCGTAGCGGAAGATTGAGGGGGATTTGAATATGGCTACGCAAACATCAAACGACGGCAGCTTTCTAAATAATCTTGGCAGGGTCTACGGTTTCTATACCGGCGGCTTCCTTGCCTTCGTGATTTTCCTCGCAATCCTCGAACAGGTCGGTGTGCCGAACAAAATACTCGGCTATCTTTTCGTGTTCTTCACGATTGCCGTTTACGCCATCATCGGCGTCCTCTCGCGTACTGCCCAAGTGTCCGAGTATTATGTCGCGGGCCGCAAGGTTCCGGCGTTTTACAACGGCATGGCGACGGGCGCGGACTGGATGTCCGCCGCATCGTTCGTCGGCATGGCCGGCACGCTCTTCCTGCTAGGCTATGACGGCCTTGCCTGGGTGCTCGGCTGGACCGGCGGCTACGTGCTGGTGGCGGTTCTTGTCGGTCCGTATCTGCGTAAGTTCGGCGCCTACACCGTGCCTGACTTCATGTCGTTCCGGTTCGGCGGCAACTTTGCCCGCTTCCTCGCAGTGCTTGTGCTCGTGGCCTGTTCCTTCACCTATGTGACGGCGCAAATCTTCGGCACGGGCATTATCGCTTCGCGCTTCCTCGGCATGCCTTTCGAAGTCGCGGTGTTCGTGGGTCTTCTCGGCATCCTGCTCTGCTCGATGCTGGGCGGCATGCGCGCGGTGACCTGGACGCAGATCGCGCAATACATCGTGCTGATCGTCGCCTACCTGACCCCGATCGTCATCCTGTCCACCAAGAAGTACGGCATTCCGATTCCGGAACTGACCTACGGACAGGCGATCGCGGATATCACGGCACGCGAAGCGCAGATGCTGAAGGACGGTCTGGCGACCACGGCCAATCTCAAGCCGCATATCACGCCATGGCTGACCTATACGCAGCTGAACTTCTTCGCGATCATTCTCTGCATGATGGTCGGCACCGCTTCGCTGCCGCACATCCTGATGCGTTACTTCACCACCCCGTCGGTGCGTGAAGCCCGCAAGTCGGTGGCGTGGTCGTTGTTCTTCATCTTCCTCCTGTACTTCTCGGCGCCGGCCTATGCGGCGTTTTCGAAGCTCGAGGTGTATACGAACATCATCGGCCGCCCGATTGCCGACATCCGCCCGTGGATGTTCACCTGGGGCGAACTTGGCCTGATCCAGGTTTGCGGCAAGAACGCTGCATCCCTGCAAGCCATCGTCGATGCCTGTAAGGCGATTGCCGGCCACGGCGGTGTCGTGCGCTTGCAAGACTTCGTCATCAATACCGACGTGATCGTGCTGTCGACCCCGGAAATCGCGGGTCTGCCGTATGTGATCTCGGGCCTGGTCGCGGCCGGCGGTCTTGCCGCCGCGCTGTCGACCGCTGACGGCCTTCTGCTCGCTATCGCCAACGCGCTCTCGCACGACATCTATTACAAGATGATCGATCCGAATGCGCCGACGGTGAAGCGGTTGTCGGTTGCTCGTATCCTGCTGGTGATCGTTGCGGTTGCAGCCGCAGCTACGGCATCGACACGGCCCGCTGACATTCTCGCGATGGTCGGATGGGCGTTCTCGCTTGCGATGGCTGGCAACTTCCCGGCGCTCGTCATGGGCATCTGGTGGAAGCGTGCTACCGCTGCTGGCGCGGTCGCAGGCATCATCGGCGGGTTCGGGATCGCGGTGCTGTACCTCGTGGTAACGCGCTACTTCCCCGGCTTCGGTGTGTCGTATCTCGGCATGTCATCCTTGACCAATCCGGCCGGCGCTCCGCTGATCGCCGATATGGCCAAGGCCATGGCTGCGCCGAACGCGATGGACAGCTGGGTTGCAGCAAGCCATCCGTTGGCAAGCAAAGTTGGCTGGTTCGGACTCACGAACATCGCCGCAGGTCTGATCGGCATGCCGGTCGGCTTCGCGCTGATCTACATCGTGAGCTTGATGACGCCAGCGCCGTCAAAGGAAATGCAGGCATTCGTCGATGAAATCCGCAAACCGCGCGGTCGCACGATCCTGCAGGAAAAGGACTAAGCCTCACTAAGAAGGCGTCAAGCAGGGCGGGGCTCGGTTTTCCGAGCCCCGTTCTTTTTGAGGGCCGCAAACTACCTTTTGCGCTAAATTAAAGCCGGGCCGGGAGAGAGCGTAATGCAGCAGTCGTTCTGGAGCTTGTGGTACTTCAACGTGCCAAATTTCGTTTTGGCAGCCGTGATGTACACGATGCTGGGCCGCGCGCTGCTCGGGCTTTTTGTCGAGCACGATTCCAAAAATTATATCTGGCGCGGATTCCGTGCGATTACCGATCCCGTCCTGAAGCTGATAGCCCCCGTCACGCCGAAAGCGACGGCGCCGGTCGTGCTTTGGCTGTTCGGTTTTGTTTGGATGTTCTGGCTACGTGTGGCGCTCTTGCTCGTGTTCTTCGCGTTCGGCCTTTTCGGAAAGGCCGCGTGATGAGAGAGCACAGTTTTTATTATATCGGCATCGCGTTTTTCGGGATGGTCAACGGCATCTTCAATCCGTTGTTTTTTCTGGCCTTTCAGCTTTCCGTTTATCTGATGGCGGAGCCGTTATTTGCCTCGACGCCAGCGATCGCTTTCTTCACCTCCTTGATGCTCTCGACGGCAACCATAATCCTTGGCGGAATTCCGGCCGCGATTTACGAGCGCTTTATCGGTGCCAAGGATGACTCGACCACGGTCTCGCTCTGGATTTGGCTCGCCTGCACGGCCTTGCTGACGCTGCCGGCG
Source organism: Hyphomicrobiales bacterium (assembly GCA_016713235.1). Classification (GTDB taxonomy): domain Bacteria; phylum Pseudomonadota; class Alphaproteobacteria; order Rhizobiales; family Xanthobacteraceae. The sequence goes on from JADJPN010000002.1 coordinate 519,680, forward strand.
GTCGGGAATTTCCTTCAAATCGGACTTTGAGTTTTTGGCATTTGCCGGATGTCAGGAGCGTCCGAGGGGCGCGCGGACCGTCGCGGTTCACAAAGTCGTGACGGGATCATTGAATGGCTTTCAGTATAGTGCTGGAATGGGCCTAGACATGCACGGAGGCTTTGCGTGCAGCAGATCAGGGAATTGGCGTATCACACGGTAATGCGTGCATGCCTTTTCGCTTCGCTCGGCATTTTCTGCGTGATGACCGGCATGTCCTTCGAGCCAAAGCTCGCTTTTCAAGCGGGCGGCTTTCTCACAACCATCATGGCTTTTGTCCTGATCTTTAAAGCGCGGTTCGCGCTCACGAAAGACTGCCGGAATACGGAGATGTGGCTCTACATCGAAAGGATCAGCGCCCGCCGCTCGATTATGCGCAATGGGCGATCTCAACGGCCATGCACGAAACCTATCTGACTTTCGCAAAGTGGACCGCGATGATCTCGATCGCCATGTGGATTTTGGCGGTTATTTTTTCATTCGTTCCGACGAAATAAAAAAGCAGCGCTGAAGCGCTGCTTTCTTTTCATGGCTGGCGGGCCGCTTAGTGCTGCGTTGCCTTGCCGATGTCGTCCGTCGAGAGGCGATAGCCGACCCCAAGTTCGGTCAACAACAGCTTCGGTTGGGTCGGATCGATTTCGATTTTCTGACGAAGTTTGCGAACGAAGATGCGCAGGTAATGCGAATCCTGATCGTGGCCGGCGCCCCATACTTCATTCAGGAGTTGCCCGTGCGTGACGACGTTACCGGCGTGCTGCGCGAGAATTTGGAGTAGCCGGAATTCTTTGCGGGTGAGGGATAACCGTTCGCCGTCGAGGAATACGGCGCGGTTTCCCATGTCGACCGACAGCCGGCCCAGGTTGACGACCGGATCGCCGTTCTGGTTGCGCGTGTGACGGCGGATCGCTGCGTGCGAGCGCGCGAGCAATTCTGCCATGCCGAAGGGCTTCGTGACGTAGTCGTCCGCGCCGAGTTGCAGGAGTTTCACCTTCTCGTCTTCGCTCGAGCGCACCGAAAGCACGATCACCGGCACGTTCGACCACGCACGAAGGCGCGCAAGTACTTCGGAGCCGTCTATATCCGGCAATGCCAGATCGAGAATAATCAAGTCCGGCGGCCGGCGGGTTGCGTTCTTAATGCCGTCGTTTCCGTTCTCGGCGTCTTGCACCGAGAAGCCATCCATCTCAAAGCCGGCGCGTAGAAAGCGGCGGATCTGAGCCTCATCATCCACTACGAGAACTGCGGGATTGGTCTTAATCGTCTGCATGGGTATCGGCCTCCTGCGGCGGCTGGTCCGGTATAGGCAGCTTGATAATTACGGTGCAACCAAGGCCGGGCCCCGCGCTCATGGCCTGGATGGTTCCGCCGCTCGCTTCAATGAAGGCCTTGGCCATCCAGGTTCCGAGCCCGGAGCCGGTCGTTGTCTGAAGATGCCGCTGGCCGCGATAGAAGCGCTCGCCCCAGCGTTCGCGCTCTTCGCCGGTCAGCCCCGCGCCGCGGTCGGTGACGCGAAATTCAAGCAAGCCGTCCTGTTGCCGGGCCTCGACGGTGATTTCGGAATTCGGGGGCGAATACTTCGCGGCATTGCTCAGAAGCTGCCCAAGCGCCTGGTCGAACAGGACTGCATCGCCTTCGAACAGCGGCAAGGCGTCCGCGAGTTTCACCACGACTTTGTGGCCAGCGAGATTGCGCCGCCGCCGCTCGATCGCGATGTTCACGATGTCCGCGGGATCGATCCATTCGCGCTTCGCCCGGATTCCCTCGCTCGAGATGCGCGTTGCATCGAGCAGATTCTGAATGTCGTGATTGAGCCGGTCGGCTTCTTCGCGAACAACATTCGCAAGCGTTGCGAGATGGGGATCGCTTTTTACGTTCGGCGATTCCGCAATCACCGACGACGCACCGAGAATGGATGCGAGTGGCGTGCGCAGTTCGTGTGAAACGGATCCGATCAGTGCTTCGCGCAGACGATCGATTTCATCGTGTCTCCGCAACCGTCCGGCAAGATGGCTCGTGAATCCGGCAACGATCGCGAACAGTATGAGATCCACCTGATTGTCCCAGCTGTGAGCCTGGAAATTGAAGATCGGCGGATAAAAGAAGAACGCGGACGCCGCGACGCTGATCAGTGCCGTGAACATCGCCGGCACGAAACCCCAGCGGATGGCGAGGACGAAAACGGGCAACAGGTAGATGATGCCTACGTTTGGAAAATTGATCTGCTTCAGGATGAGCGCGATCGCGATCGTTGTCAGTCCAACCATCGCGATCGAAACGAGAAACGGAACGAGCAGGCGATTCGCCCGGTGGGCGCGGCGTAGTGGTGCATTCAACCATGTGCCGAATGACATCCGTCGGACTCCGCTATTTTTCGCGCACCGCTCGATCGGCAATGTAAAGCGCGAGCGCGGTCGCGTTCGAGACGTTAAGGCTCTTGATTGCGCCGGTGAGATCGATGCGCGCGAGAACGTCGCAGGTTTCGCGGGTGAGCTGGCGCAGGCCTTTGCCCTCCGCGCCAAGTACGAGGGCCACGGGCGCGCGAAGTTCGACTTCGCTCAAATCCGTTTCGCCTTCTTCGGCAAGACCGACGAGCGTGAAGCCGCGCTCCTTTAATTCGTGCATGGCGCGCGAAAGATTCTGCACGAGCGAAATCGGTACATGCTCCAAGCCGCCGGAGGCGGATTTCGCGAGCACACCGGTCGCTTCCGGCGAGTGCCGCGCGGTGGTCACGATCGCAGAAACGTTGAAAGCCGCAGCGGTGCGGACGATGGCGCCGAAGTTGTGCGGATCGGTGATCTGATCGAGCACCAGCACGAGCTTATCGAGCGCTAGTTCATGCAGGCCAGGCGAGGGGAGCGCATCCGTTACTGCGAACAGGCCTTGATGCACGGCATCCGGCGTCAGCTTCGCGTCGAGGGCGTCGGGGCGAACGATCTCCGGCTGCACCGGCAGCTCGATATTCGCTTCCTGAAGACGCCGCAGCGCATTTTCGGTGGCGATCAGCACCCGAAAGCGGCGCGCGGGGTTCTTCAGCGCTTCGGAGACGGGATGCCACCCGTACAAAATGGTGTGGTCGAGCGCGACTTTGCGGCCGTCGGCGCCAAAGGTGCGCCGGCCGGTGAGGGCGGCTTTGTTCTTCTGTGGTCTTCGAGGGCGATCGGCCATTGGTATTGCCTGTTGGAAGGCGGCATCTAGGCCCCGCGACGGCACCTTGGCAATTCGCGAATGCGAAAGGCTAAGCCCTGCCGAACTAAAGCGATTTCACAGGGTTGACACCCCCAAAGACGGCAACCATAAGTCCCGCCGCTGGGCTTCGCGGTCGCGGGGCCCTGTCAGTTTCTACTCGATATTGAGAGAAACCCGGGCTTTCCGGGGGAGTGTCCCGAGCGGCAAAGGGGGCGGACTGTAAATCCGCTGGCTATGCCTTCGCAGGTTCGAGTCCTGCTTCCCCCACCAGCCTTTTCTGTTCTTTCTACGATGCTGGGCGACTGCGGACTGTACCGTCGCGCTCGCGATGCTAGAGAAACGTATCAGCGGTCCATGGGGCCGGGGTGGGCGGATGGTTTTCTACGGCAAAGCGACAAACGGCAGAACTGGCGCGGCAATCTGCGTATTGCTGTTTGCGATGCTGCTTGCCGGTTGCGGGTCGCGGCCCGGACCGGAGACGCTGACGACGGTTGCGCCACCTCCCGGATCGAAATTCGTGAAAATTTTCGTCGCGACGAACCGTGCCCGCGAGGAGCCGGATGCGAACATATTCACGAGCAACAAAGCACAGAGCTTGAACTTCGCCGAGTTCACGATTGCCGTGCCGCCGGATCATCGCGCGGGCCGCGTCGAAGTCGCGGGCATTGCCGGGCAGAGCGGCTTCGTGGTCGTCGGTCAGCGCGTGCTGACCAGCGCTTCCTTCATGGATGCGATCAGACGATTCGAAGGCGGCAAGGGACGTCAGGACGTGACGGTCTTTGTGCATGGCTTCAACAATAGCTTTCAGGAATCGCTGTTCCGGCTTGCGCAGGTGACAGCCGACTCCGGTATCGACACCCCGCAAGTTCTGTTCGCATGGCCGTCGCAAGCGCGCGTCAGCGGGTATGTCGCTGACAAGGAAGCGGTGACGTTCTCGCGCGACTATCTCGCCGCACTGCTTGTCGGCCTTGCGGCAGATGCGAATGTCCGCAGGATACGGCTTGCGGGACACAGCATGGGGGCGTGGCTCACCATCGAGACATTGCGTTCGCTTCGTCTCGCCCGAAGAGATGACGTCATTCGCCGGACCGAGGTCGCGCTGGCTGCGCCCGACATCGATGTCGAAGTGTTTGCGCAACAGTTGAAGGTCATCGGGCCGCTTACGCCGCCGATGAAAATTCTGGTTGCGGCGGACGATCGCGCGCTGCGCGCGTCCAGACTTCTTTCGAGTTCGGTGGCTCGCGTCGGCGCTATCGACGTCAAGGACCCGCGCGTGCAGGAGGCGGTCGCGCAGGCGCGGGTGCAGGTGATCGATATTTCGCAACTCTCATCCACGGACGGACTTGGCCACGACCGCTTTGTCTATCTCGCGGGTCTTTATCCGAAGCTGGCGCAGCAGCCGGCGCTGTCCAATGCCGGGGTATTTCTGCTCGATGCCGCGGGCTCCCTCGTAACCGCGCCGTTGCAAAGTACGTTGCTGTCGGGAGGGGCGGACTAAGGGCTATCAAACAGGCGGAATGTCCCGTTTTTCTGGGTTTTATGACGGCCAGGCGAAGTCCCTGATCCGAACTTGGCGTTCCGTAACGTTCCCGTTAAAAGACCGCGGAATTCGCGGGTGTAGCTCAATGGTAGAGCAGCAGCCTTCCAAGCTGAATACGAGGGTTCGATTCCCTTCACCCGCTCCATTTTTTCAAACCGGTTTTTCGAGACGATGGTTAGATTCGTTTTTCGGTGGCGTTATTGCCGCTTCTGGTCCTGCTCGCGGGTTGTGCGACGATGTCGCAAAACAATCTCCCGCAAACGAAACGAGACGCACTGCGTATCGATCGCGTCGATGTGAGTTTAGCCCCGAATGCGTACATCAACTGGCCCGATGTCTTTCGCACCCTGCCGCAGAGCGGACACCCAGACACCAATGAAGGACGCTTCGCGTTCCTGGAGAAAAGGTCCGGCGGGAGAATCCGTTCTTTAATCGAATCGCAGGTGAAATCGGCATTTCGCGGCACGGAGCCCGCTCGCCTGAAAGTGGTCATTCGCCGCCTCGAAGTGCCTTCGCTCGTACAGCGGATACTGATCGGCGGCGAGAATATTATCGCAGCGGATATCACGCTGACCGACGGCAAGACCGGGCAAGTTCTCTTGACCTCCGATTTTACAAGTCAGGCCTACGCGGGCGGAGGGCTTGGCGCCGTAGCGGTGGACGTCGTCGCCGAAGAGGCGATCGTGCGGGTGAGTACCAATTTCGGCAGAGCCCTCGCGCAATGGCTAAAAACCGGACAGGCCTTTATCGGCAACTAGTTGCCTCGCAGGCCAAAGCGTTCTAATCGAGCGCGCAAACGGCGGCCTTTTCGCCAGTTTAGACAGGAAAAACAGGGACTAACCGAGTCATGGCCAAGGAAAAATTCGAACGCAACAAACCGCATTGCAACATCGGGACGATTGGTCATGTCGACCATGGCAAGACGTCTTTGACGGCTGCGATTACGAAGATTCTGCGGAGACGGGCGGTGCGACGTTCACGGCCTATGACCAGATCGACAAGGCTCCGGAAGAGAAGGCGCGCGGCATCACGATCTCGACGGCTCACGTTGAGTACGAGACGACGAACCGCCATTACGCGCATGTCGATTGCCCGGGCCACGCGGACTACGTGAAGAACATGATCACGGGCGCGGCGCAGATGGACGGGGCGATCCTGGTTGTGTCGGCGGCTGACGGCCCGATGCCGCAGACGCGCGAGCACATTCTGCTTGCCCGTCAGGTCGGCGTTCCGGCGATCGTTGTGTTCATGAACAAGGTCGACATGGTGGACGACCCGGAACTGCTGGATCTCGTGGAGCTTGAAGTCCGCGAATTGCTCTCGAAGTACAACTTCCCGGGCGACAAGATCCCGATCATCAAGGGCTCGGCGCTGATGGCGCTTGAGGACAAGAACAAGGAACAGGGCCACGACGCGATCCTGAAGCTGATGGCGGCGGTTGACGAGTTCATTCCGCAGCCGGAGCGTCCGATGGATGGCGCGTTCCTGATGCCGGTGGAAGACGTGTTCTCGATTTCGGGCCGCGGCACGGTTGCGACGGGCCGCGTCGAGCGCGGGATCATCAAGGTCGGCGAGGAAGTCGAGATCGTCGGCATCAAGGATACGGTGAAGACGACGGTGACCGGCGTCGAGATGTTCCGCAAGCTCCTGGATCAGGGTCAGGCTGGCGACAACGTCGGCATTCTTCTGCGCGGCACCAAGCGCGAAGAAATCGAGCGTGGCCAGGTTCTGTGCAAGCCGGGTTCGGTGAAGCCGCACACGAAGTTCACGGCGGAAGCCTACATTCTGACGAAGGAAGAGGGTGGCCGTCACACGCCGTTCTTCACGAACTATCGCCCGCAGTTTTACTTCCGCACGACCGACGTTACCGGGATCGTGACGCTTCCGGCTGGTACGGAAATGGTCATGCCTGGCGACAACGTGTCGATGGAAGTGCAGCTGATCGTGCCGATCGCGATGGAAGAGAAGCTGCGCTTCGCCATCCGTGAAGGCGGCCGTACGGTTGGAGCAGGGGTTGTTGCGAAAATCATTGAGTGATTTGAGCAGCGAGCCCGTTAGCGACAACCGAATCTAAGAATGGCGCGGAGGCGGTAAACCGCCTGCGCGCCCGGTGCGGGCGTCGTCGCAAAGATCATCGAATAAGCGCCAGCCGAGAATCGGTTGGATAAAGAAAGAGGGGCGCCTTTTGGGGCGCCCCTTTAGTTTGGTGGGGGTGACGGATGAAATGGTGGGGTCATCGATGGGAAGAGGGTAGGCAAGGCTGCTGGCCGTGGGTGTGACCCACAACACAGAATGTCGCTTTTCGGGGCTTTTCGGCCCTGCCGAATCGGCGTGGGGAGCGTTGCGGGCAAAACCCGAAGGTGACGGGGCATAAGCCCTTACAAATGACCAAATCGGCCCTATATTCAGCACCATTCGCCCCTTGCAAACGCTGACCTGATACTGCATTAGTCCCCCGCGGCGGGCCTTAAGGCCTTTTTGCCGCCTTTCCCGCTTGCGGAGGAGTGTAGCTCAATTGGCTAGAGCACCGGTCTCCAAAACCGGGGGTTGGGGGTTCGAGTCCCTCCACTCCTGCCAGCCAAGAAAAGGCGGCACGAGCAAGCGAAGCAGGGCGAGAAAGAACGACATCGCGCAATAACGCGCGGGGCACAAAGGCGACGGCGAAGAAAATGGCGATCAAACCCTTCGAATTTTTGCAGCAGGTGCGGGCGGAGACCTCCAAGGTCACCTGGCCGACCCGCCGCGAGACGATTCTGACGACCATCATGGTGTTCGTGATGGCGACGGTCGCCGCGATCTTCTTTCTGCTTGCCGATCAGATCATCCGTTTCGGGATGAACTTCCTCCTGAACCTCCTGCGCTGACGGAGAAGCAAGTGGCCAAGCGCTGGTACATCGTTCACGCCTACTCGAATTTCGAGAAGAAGGTTTCCGAATCTTTGCGCGAGCAGGCGCAGAGCCGCGGTCTTACGGACGTGATCGAAGACGTTCTGGTGCCGACCGAAAAGGTCGTCGAAGTTCGCCGCGGCCGCAAGATCGATACCGACCGCAAGTTTTTCCCGGGCTACGTGCTCGTGAAGTGCGAGATGACGGATGAAGTCTACCATCTGATCAAGAACACGCCGAAGGTCACCGGCTTTCTTGGCGACGGCAAGAAGCCGAGCCCGATTCCGGACGCCGAAGCACAGCGCATTTTGCAGCAGGTGCAGGAAGGCATCGAGCGGCCGAAGCCCTCGATCACGTTCGAGATCGGCGAGCAGGTGCGCGTGGCGGACGGTCCGTTCGCTTCGTTCAACGGCACCGTGGAAGAAGTCGACGACGGGCGCTCGCGCCTGAAAGTCGCCGTTTCGATTTTTGGCCGGGCTACCCCGGTCGAACTGGAATTCACGCAGGTCGAAAAGACCTGAGTGGCATTGTGGGAGGCAGGGCTTACGCAACGCCGCGTTTGCCTGGGGCCGCACCACGACACTGAACGCGGGGCTTGCCTTGCGTAACTGGAGAAGACGATGGCGAAGAAAATTACTGGTTATTTGAAATTGCAGGTGCCTGCGGGCGCCGCAAATCCGGCCCCGCCGATCGGCCCTGCTTTGGGTCAGCGCGGCCTGAACATCATGGAATTCTGCAAGGCGTTCAACGCCAAGAGCGGACAGATGGAGAAGGGGATGCCTGTTCCCGTCACCATCACGATCTATGCGGACCGCTCCTTTACGTTCGAGATGAAATCGGCGCCGGTCTCTTACTTCCTGAAGAAGGCCGCGAAGATTCAGTCCGGTTCGAAGACGCCGGGTCTGTCGAACGCCGGTTCGGTAACCCGCGCGCAGATCAAGGAGATCGCCGAGAAGAAGATGGTCGATCTGAACTGCGACACCGTCGAAGCCGCTGCGAGCATGATTGAAGGCTCGGCGCGCTCGATGGGTCTTACGGTGACGGGGTAAGCGCCATGGCAAAGAACAAACGTTACAAGAAAGCCACCGAAGGCATCGAGCCGCTGAAGCTCTATGCGCTCGACGAAGCGGTGAAGATGATCAAGGACCGCGCGAAAGCGAAGTTCGACGAGACCATCGAGATCGCGATGAACCTCGGCGTCGACGCCAAGCAGACCGACCAGATGGTCCGCGGCGTCGTGACCTTGCCGAACGGCTCCGGCCGTACCGCGCGCGTCGCGGTGTTCGCAAAGGGTCCGAAGGCCGAAGAAGCGAAGAAGGCGGGCGCCGATGTCGTCGGCGCGGAAGACCTGTTCGAGCAGGTGAACGCAGGCAACATCAATTTCGATCGCTGCATCGCGACCCCGGACATGATGGGTCTCGTCGGCCGCCTCGGTAAGGTGCTCGGCCCTCGCGGCATGATGCCGAACCCGAAGGTCGGCACGGTGACCATGGACGTCGCGAACGCGGTCAAGGGTGCGAAGGGCGGCTCCGTCGAGTTCCGCATCGAGAAGGCTGGCATCGTGCAGGCCGGCGTCGGCAAGGCGTCGTTCTCGGCCGAGCAGCTTTCGCAGAACATTCGCGCTTTCGTGGACGCGGTTTCCAAGGCGAAGCCGTCGGCTCGAAGGGCACGTTCATCAAGAAGATCGCGGTCTCATCGTCGATGGGACCCGGCGTTCGCGTCGAGCCGAATACCGCGCTCGCCTAAACGAGTTTCCGCGCGGCATTTTGATGTCGTGCGGTGAGACACCGGCAAAACTTCGGTTCTGCCGGTGGTCCTGTCCGAGACTGCCGGTGCTTTCGCTTCTGATGCGTGAGCTTAATCCGCGAGGGCCAGCAATAGACGGGGAAGACCGGGATTTTCGCTCTCATATGCATGCGGGCGCCTTGAACGGTTCGAACCAAAGACCGCGCGTTTGGCGAAAGCTGAATGAACGGGGACAGGGCAGTAGAGCGCCGGCTTGGCTCTTTACGCCCAACAGCGTGAAGGACGGGCCGGCATTGTCGAAGCCGGCGGAGCGGGAATGATCCCGCGCCGTCAACCGGAGAAGTGAAAGTGGACCGAGCGGAAAAGCGCGAGTTCGTCACGAGCTTCAACCAGACCATGAAGTCGGCTGGTGCAGTCGTGGTGGCTCATTATTCCGGTCTCACTGTTGCTCAGATGTCGGACTTGCGCCGGCAGATGAAGAAGCAGGGGGCCGGCGTGAAGGTCGCGAAAAACCGCCTCGCCAAGATCGCTCTGGAAGGCACCGACGTTGCGCATGTCGCGCCCCTTTTGAAGGGACCGACGGTCATCGCCTATTCAGATGACCCAATTGCAGCGCCGAAGGTTGCAGTCGGCTTCGCCAAGGCGAACGAAAAGTTCGTGATCCTTGGCGGTGCGATGGGTGCAACCTCTCTGAACCCCGACGCAGTGAAGGCGCTTGCCTCGCTGCCGTCGCTCGACGAACTGCGCGCGAAGATCATCGGCCTCGTACAGGCGCCGGCGACCAAGATCGCACAGCTCGCCAACGCACCGGCTGCGAAGCTGGCGCGGGTGTTTGGAGCCTACGGAGCGAAGGACGCCGCGTGAGGCGGTCCGGGTAGCAACATTCTGGTTCGAACCTAAATAAGGAAACTGACAAATGGCCGATCTGGCAAAAATCGTTGACGATCTTTCGAAGCTCACCGTCCTCGAGGCGGCTGAGCTTGCAAAGATGCTTGAAGAAAAGTGGGGCGTTTCGGCTGCTGCCGCGGTTGCGGTTGCAGGTCCGGCAGGCGCTGCCGCTGCTCCGGCTGAAGAGAAGACCGAATTCACGGTCGTGCTCACCGCCGCGGGCGACAAGAAGATCGAAGTGATCAAGGAAGTCCGTGCGCTTACCGGCCTCGGACTGAAAGAAGCGAAGGACCTCGTCGAAGGCGCGCCGAAGACCGTCAAGGACGGCGCTTCCAAGGACGAAGCTGCAAAGATCAAGACCACGCTCGAGAAAGTCGGCGCGAAGGTCGAACTCAAGTAAGTGCTTGCGTAAGTCGGGCGGCGGTTTCGCCGCCCGGCACTACCGCTTGAAATTAGCGGACGAGATTCTTTTCCGTTCTTTCGAACGGAACCAATAGCGGAAGGCGAGTGGCGCGGATGCGCGCGACCGCCGAACCTGAGCGAGGAAAGAAATGGCGCAAACTTTCACCGGCCGTAAGCGGGTTCGCAAATTCTTCGGGAAAATCGCAGAAGTGGCAGAGATGCCGAACCTCATCGAGGTTCAGAAGGCGTCCTACGACCAGTTCCTGCAGATCGACGAGCCCGAGGGCGGCCGTCCGGACGACGGATTGCAGGCGGTCTTCAAATCGGTGTTCCCGATTTCCGACTTTGCCGGCACGTCGATGCTTGAGTTCGTGAAATACGAATTCGAGCCGCCGAAGTATGACGTCGACGAGTGCCGCCAGCGCGGCATGACCTTCGCGGCTCCCCTCAAGGTGACTTTGCGCCTCATCGTGTTCGATGTGGACCCGGAAACGCAGGCGAAGTCGGTCAAGGACATCAAGGAGCAGGACGTTTACATGGGCGACATACCGCTCATGACGTCGAACGGCACCTTCATCGTGAACGGCACCGAGCGCGTGATCGTCTCGCAGATGCACCGCTCGCCCGGCGTGTTCTTCGATCATGACAAGGGCAAGACCCATTCGTCGGGTAAGCTCCTGTTTGCCGCCCGCATCATTCCTTATCGCGGCTCGTGGCTCGACATCGAGTTCGACGCGAAAGACATCGTGCATGCGCGCACCGACCGTCGCCGCAAGATTCCGGTGACGTCGCTGCTCTATGCGCTCGGTCTCGACGCCGAAGAAATTCTGCGCACGTTCTACGAGATCATCACCTACAAGCGCACGAAGGACGGCGCGTGGCGCGTGCCGTTCGATCCGCGCCGCATGAAGGGCTTCCAGGCTATCGTCGATCTGCACGACGCCGACACCGGCGAAGTCGTGATCGAAGCCGGCAAGAAGCTTTCGGTTCGTCAGGCGCGTCAACTCGCTGACAAGGGCCTGAAAGCGATCAAGCTCACCAACGAAGACATCTACGGCCAGTACATCGCGCAAGACATCGTCAATCCGGAAACCGGCGAAATCTTCGTCGAAGCCGGTGCCGAGATCGACGAGAAGGTCATCGAGACGCTGGACGAGGCCGGATACAAAGAGATTCCGATCCTCGACATCGATCACGTCACGGTCGGCGCTTACATCCGCAACACGCTTACGGTGGACAAGAACAACACGCGCGAAGAAGCGCTGTTCGACATCTATCGCGTGATGCGTCCGGGCGAGCCGCCGACGGTGGACTCCGCCGAAGCCATGTTCCACTCGCTGTTCTTCGATCCGGAGCGTTACGATCTCTCCGCGGTGGGCCGCGTGAAGATGAACATGCGCCTCGATCTCGACGCGCCGGACACGATCCGCGTGCTGCGCAAGGAAGACATCATTGCCGTCATCCGCACGCTGCTCGACCTTCGCGACGGCAAGGGCGACATCGACGACATCGACCATCTCGGCAACCGCCGCGTGCGTTCGGTCGGCGAGCTGATGGAAAATCAGTATCGTCTCGGCCTGCTCCGCATGGAGCGCGCCATCAAGGAGCGCATGTCGTCGGTCGATATCGACACCGTCATGCCGCAGGACCTGATCAACGCGAAGCCGGCGGCCGCCGCCGTGCGCGAGTTCTTCGGTTCCTCGCAGCTCTCGCAGTTCATGGACCAGACCAATCCGCTCTCCGAGATCACGCACAAGCGGCGTCTCTCGGCGCTCGGACCGGGCGGTCTGACGCGCGAGCGCGCGGGCTTCGAAGTCCGCGACGTGCATCCGACGCATTACGGCCGCATCTGCCCGATCGAAACGCCGGAAGGCCCGAACATCGGTCTGATCAACTCGCTCGCGACCTTCGCGCGCATCAACAAGTACGGCTTCATCGAGTCGCCGTATCGCCGCGTAAAAGACGGCCACGTCACGGAAGAGGTGATCTATCTCTCCGCGATGGAAGAAGGGAAGTACTACGTCGCGCAGGCGAATGTTGCGCTCGATGCGAACGGCAAGTTCATGGACGAGCAGATCATCTGCCGTCATCAGGGTGACGTGCTGCCGGTTCCGGTCGAGCGCGTCGACTTCATGGACGTCTCGCCGAAGCAGCTCGTTTCGGTCGCCGCGGCGCTGATCCCGTTCCTTGAGAACGACGACGCCAACCGCGCGCTGATGGGCTCGAACATGCAGCGTCAGGCGGTCCCGCTGGTCCGCGCCGAAGCGCCGTTCGTCGGCACCGGCATGGAAGGCGTGGTTGCGCGTGACTCAGGGGCTGCGATCGCGGCCCGCCGCACCGGCGTCATCGATCAGATCGACGCGACGCGTATCGTCATCCGCGCGACAGAAGATCTCGATCCGACCAAGTCGGGCGTCGATATCTACCGCCTGATGAAGTTCCAGCGCTCGAACCAGAACAGCTGCATCAACCAGCGTCCGCTGGTTCGCGTAGGCGATCAGGTGCGCAAGGGCGACGTCATCGCTGACGGTCCTTCGACCGAGCTCGGCGAACTTGCGCTCGGCAAGAACGTGCTCGTCGCGTTCATGCCGTGGAACGGCTACAACTTCGAAGACTCGATCCTGCTCTCCGAGCGGATCGTGAAGGACGACGTGTTCACCTCCATCCACATCGAAGAATTCGAAGTGATGGCGCGCGACACCAAGCTCGGACCCGAAGAGATCACGCGCGACATTCCGAACGTCTCGGAAGAAGCGCTGAAGAATCTCGACGAAGCCGGCATCGTCTATATCGGCGCGGAAGTTCGCGCCGGCGACATCCTGGTCGGCAAGATCACGCCGAAGGGCGAAAGCCCGATGACGCCGGAAGAAAAGCTGCTGCGCGCAATCTTCGGTGAAAAGGCCGCTGACGTTCGCGACACCTCGCTCAAGGTTCCGCCGGGAGTGCAGGGCACCGTCGTCGAAGTCCGCGTCTTCAACCGTCACGGCGTCGACAAGGACGAACGTGCGCTTGCGATCGAGCGCGAGGAAATCGAACGTCTCGCCAAGGACCGCGACGACGAACAGGCGATCCTGGACCGCAACGTGTTCGGCCGTCTCGCCGAGATGCTCGACGGCAAGGAAGCGACCGCGGGTCCGAAGAACTTCAAGAAGGACACCACGCTCACGCGCGAAGTGCTGAACGAGTATCCGCGCCAGCAGTGGTGGCAGTTCGCAGTCAGCAATGAACGGCTGATGGGCGAGATCGAAGCCGTACGCAAGCAGTACGACGAGTCGAAGAAGCGGCTGGAACAGCGCTTCCTCGACAAGGTCGAGAAGCTGCAACGCGGCGACGAACTCCCGCCCGGCGTGATGAAGATGGTCAAGGTCTTCGTCGCGGTGAAGCGCAAGACGCAGCCGGGCGACAAGATGGCCGGCCGTCACGGCAACAAGGGTGTCGTCTCGAAGATCGTGCCGCAGGAGGACATGCCCTTCCTCGCGGACGGTCAGCCGGTCGACATCGTGCTGAACCCGCTGGGCGTGCCTTCGCGCATGAATGTCGGCCAGATTCTCGAAACGCATCTGGGCTGGGCTTGCGCCGGTTTGGGCAGCCTCGTCTCGAAGGCGGTCGATGAATACATGGCGCAAGGCAACGCCAAGCCGTTGAAAGAGACGCTGTCCAAGATCTACGGCAAGGACGAAACCATCGCTTCGCTCGACGACAAGGGCTTGCTCGAACTGGGCACGAACTTGCGCCGCGGCGTTCCGATGGCAACTCCGGTGTTCGACGGTGCCAAGGAAAAAGACATCGAAGACATGCTCAGGTTGCGGGCTTGGAAAGCTCCGGCCAGGTGCAGCTCTACGATGGCCGCACTGGCGATGCCTTCGACCGTAAGGTGACTGTCGGCTACATCTATATGTTGAAGCTGCATCACCTCGTGGACGACAAGATCCACGCGCGTTCGATCGGTCCGTACTCGCTCGTTACCCAGCAGCCGTTGGGCGGCAAGGCGCAGTTCGGCGGTCAGCGCTTCGGCGAAATGGAAGTCTGGGCGCTCGAAGCCTACGGCGCAGCCTACACGCTGCAGGAAATGCTCACCGTGAAGTCGGATGACACAGCCGGCCGCACCAAGGTCTACGAGGCGATCGTCCGCGGCGACGACAACTTCGAGGCCGGCATTCCGGAAAGCTTCAACGTGCTGGTCAAGGAAATGCGTTCGCTCGGCCTCAACGTCGATCTCGTGTCGACCAAGGGCAAGACGGCGGCTCCGGCGGAGCCGGCAGAGTAACAGGCAGGCGCGGGGAGCTCGCTCCCCGCGTCAGCTTCGTTCTGAATTTCAATTTGAACTGATCCTCCGGCAGCGGGACGCCCGCTCACCCGGAAAAAGGAGAAGGTAATGAACCAAGAGGTAATGAATCTCTTCGGCCCGCAGACGCCGGCCCAGGTTTTCGATCAGATCCGTATCTCGATCGCGAGCCCGGAGAAGATTCTGTCCTGGTCTTACGGCGAAATCAAAAAGCCGGAGACGATCAACTATCGTACCTTCAAGCCGGAGCGCGACGGTCTGTTCTGTGCGCGCATCTTCGGCCCGATCAAGGACTACGAATGCTTGTGCGGCAAGTACAAGCGCATGAAGTACAAGGGCATCATCTGCGAAAAGTGCGGCGTCGAAGTCACGTTGCAGCGCGTGCGCCGCGAGCGCATGGGCCACATCGAACTGGCCGCGCCGGTTGCGCATATCTGGTTCCTCAAATCGCTGCCTTCGCGCATTGGCCTTCTGCTCGACATGACGCTGAAGGATCTCGAGCGCATTCTCTATTTCGAATACTACGTCGTGCTTGAGCCGGGTCTGACCCCGCTCAAGGACCGCCAGCTGCTTTCGGAAGAAGAGTACCTGAAGGCGCAGGAAGAGTTCGGCGACGACTCGTTCACAGCGAAGATCGGCGCGGAAGCCATTCGCGACCTGATGAAGACGCTCGACCTCGACAAGATCGCGGCCGACCTGCGCGTCGAAATCAAAGAGTCTACTTCGGAACTGAAGCCGAAGAAGCTCGCGAAGCGCCTGAAGCTGATCGAGGCCTTCCAGCACTCCGGCAACAAGCCGGACTGGATGATCATGACCGTCGTTCCGGTCATTCCGCCGGATCTGCGCCCGCTCGTCCCGCTGGACGGCGGCCGTTTTGCGACGTCCGATCTCAACGATCTCTACCGCCGCGTCATCAACCGCAACAATCGTCTGAAGCGGCTGATCGAGCTCAAGGCGCCGGACATCATCATCCGCAACGAAAAGCGCATGTTGCAGGAGGCCGTCGACGCTCTGTTCGACAACGGCCGCCGTGGCCGCGTCATCACGGGCGCGAACAAGCGTCCGTTGAAGTCGCTCGCCGACATGCTCAAGGGCAAGCAGGGCCGCTTCCGCCAGAACCTGCTCGGCAAGCGCGTCGACTACTCCGGCCGTTCGGTGATCGTCGTCGGTCCCGAACTGAAGCTGCATCAGTGCGGCCTGCCGAAGAAGATGGCGCTCGAACTCTTCAAGCCGTTCATCTATTCGCGGCTCGAAGCCAAGGGTCTGTCCACCACGGTCAAGCAGGCGAAGAAGCTCGTCGAAAAAGAGAAGCCCGAAGTCTGGGATATTCTCGACGAGGTCATTCGCGAGCATCCGGTTCTTCTGAACCGCGCGCCGACGCTGCACCGTCTCGGCATTCAGGCGTTCGAACCAACACTGATCGAAGGCAAGGCAATCCAGTTGCATCCGCTGGTTTGCGCGGCCTTCAACGCCGACTTCGACGGCGACCAGATGGCCGTGCACGTTCCGCTGTCGCTTGAAGCGCAGCTGGAAGCGCGCGTCCTGATGATGTCGACCAACAACATCCTGCATCCCGCGAACGGCTCGCCGATCATCGTGCCGTCGCAGGACATCGTGCTCGGTCTCTACTACCTCTCGCTGATGCGCGAGAAGGAGCCGGGCGAGGGCATGATGTTCGGCAACATGGGCGAGCTTGAGCACGCGCTCACCTCCGGTGCCGTGTCGCTGCACGCCAAGATCAAGGGCCGTTTCGTCACGGTCGACGAGAAGGGCAACAAGGTCTCGAAGATTTACGAGACCACGCCGGGCCGCATGAAGCTCGGCGAAGTGCTACCGCGCGACCATCGCGTGCCTTACGACGTCGTGAACAAGCTCATGACCAAGCGCGAAATCTCGGGAATGATCGATCAGGTCTACCGCCACTGCGGTCAGAAAGAGACGGTCATCTTCTGCGATCGCATCATGGCGCTCGGCTTCCATCACGCCTTCAAGGCCGGCATTTCCTTCGGCAAGGATGACATGGTCATCCCGACCAAGAAGTGGGAACTCGTCGATACGACCCGCACGCAGGTCAAGGAATTCGAGCAGGAGTACAACGACGGTCTGACGACCGAGCGCGAGAAGTACAACAAGGTGGTCGACGCCTGGGATAAGTGCACCAAGCGCATCGCCGAAGAGATGATGAAAGAAATCTCGTCCGTGAAGAAAGACGCGTCCGGGCGCGAGACCATCAACTCGATCTATATGATGTCGCACTCGGGTGCGCGTGGTTCTCCGGAGCAGATGAAGCAGCTCGCGGGTATGCGCGGTCCGATGGCCAAGCCTTCCGGCGAGATCATCGAGAGCCCGATCATCTCGAACTTCAAGGAAGGTCTCTCGGTGCTCGAGTACTTCAACTCGACGCACGGCGCCCGTAAGGGTCTTGCCGACACCGCGCTGAAGACCGCGAACTCGGGCTACCTCACGCGCCGTCTCGTCGACGTCGCGCAGGACTGCATCGTCACCGAGGAAGACTGCGGCACGAAGCTGGGCATCAAGATGCGTGCGATCGTGGACGCGGGCACCGTCGTTGCCTCGCTGCCGAGTCGTATTCTCGGCCGCACGGTGCTGGAAGACATCACCGAGCCGGCGACCGGCAAGGTCGTCGTGAAGAAGGGCGTGCTGCTCGATGAGCCGCTCGTCGATCAGATCGGCAAGGCCAAGGTGCAGGAAGTCCGCATCCGCTCGCCGCTCACCTGTGAAACGGTCACGGGCATCTGCCGCAAGTGCTACGGGCGCGATCTTGCCCGCGGTACGCCGGTCAACCTCGGCGAAGCTGTCGGCGTTATCGCCGCGCAGTCGATCGGCGAGCCCGGCACGCAGCTCACGATGCGCACGTTCCACATCGGCGGCGCGGCGCAGCTGGCCGAGCAGTCGTTCGTGGAATCGAACTTCGAAGGTACGGTGAAGATCAAGAACCGCGAGCTTGCGAAGAACTCGGACGGCGACATGATCGCGATGACCCGGACGATGTCCGTGATTATCGTCGATCAGGACGGCACCGAACGCGCAACGCACCGCATTCCGTTCGGTGCACGCGTGAAGGTGGACGAAGGTGAGAAGGTCACGCGCGGTCAGCGTATCGCGGAGTGGGATTCGTACTCGCGTCCGATCCTGACCGAAGTCGAAGGGCATGTTGCGTTCGAAGATCTCGTCGAAGGCGCGTCGCTCTCCGAAACGGTCGACGAAGCGACGGGCATCTCGCGGCGCATGGTCACCGACTGGCGCAGTGCAGGCCGTAAGAACGAAGAGCTGCGTCCGGCTGTCGTGATCAAGGGTGCGGAAGGCGCGCTTGCGAAGTTGAAGCTTCGCCGCTCCGGCGCGGAAGCGCGCTACACGCTTCCCGTGGACGCGATCCTCTCGGTCGATCCGGGCGCCATGGTCAAGGCCGGCGACGTGCTCGCGCGTATTCCGCTCGAGAGCGCCAAGACGCGCGACATCACCGGCGGTCTGCCGCGTGTCGCGGAGTTGTTCGAAGCGCGTAAGCCGAAAGACTCCGCGGTTATTGCGGAAACTGCAGGCGTCATCTCGTTCGGCAAGGACTACAAGAACAAGTATCGCCTCTCGATCATCCCGAGCGACACCAAGCTTGAGCCGGTCGAATATCTCATTCCGAAAAGCCGTCATGTTTACGTGCAGGACGGCGACACGGTCGAGAAGGGCGATTACATCGTGGACGGCAATCCCGCGCCGCACGACATTCTTGCGATCAAGGGCATCGAGGAGCTTGCCGCTTACCTCGTGAACGAGATCCAGGAGGTCTATCGGTTGCAGGGCGTCGGCATCAACGACAAGCACATCGAGGTGATCGTTCGCCAGATGCTGCAAAAGGTCGAAGTGGCCGATCCGGGCGAGACGGGTCTGCTCAAGGCCGAACAGATGGACAAGATCGAGTTCGACCAGATCAACGCCAAGGCGAAGGAAGAAGGAAAGAAGATGGCGACGGCGCATCCGGTGCTCTTGGGCATCACCAAAGCGTCGCTCCAGACCCGCTCCTTCATTTCGGCAGCGTCGTTCCAGGAGACCACGCGTGTCCTCACCGAAGCCGCGGTCAACGGCAAGGTCGATACGCTCGAAGGCCTCAAGGAAAACGTCATTGTCGGTCGTCTTATCCCGGCCGGTACCGGTGCCGCGATGGCGCATCTGCGCACGGTTGCGACCAAGCGCGACGATCTCATCGTCGCCGAGCGCGACAAGGAGAAGCTGGAAGCGGCTCCTGCACTACCCGCGGCGGAGTAATTCGTCCGCGCATAACGATCAGTCGAAAGTTATCGGCCCCGTAGAGATACGGGGCCGTTTTCTTTTCGGAACGCGTTCACTTCGAATGACGGCTGCAAGTGTGCGAAGTTCTGTTAGAATTCGTTCGCCGGCATAGTCCTGCCTATTGCACTTATTGATTGGATGCCGGGGGAAGTTTCCAAAGGGGCAATCGTAATCCGTCGACTTTAGATGAGGGCCGCTGGAATGAGCGGCCCTTATTTGTTTCGGGTTTGTGTGTATCAACAGGCCATGAACCGAAGTGTCTTCTGGTTTTTATTCATATCGGTTTTCGCAGCTTTGCTTTCGCCGGCTCAGGCGGGAGAGCCGCTTGCCGCGCGGCAGACGGCTGCGTTGACACAAGCGGATCGGCAGGCCGCCGCGAAGGCGGAACACGACGCGCTCGACCGCGACGAAGTCATCAAAGGCTTCGAATGGAGCGGCCCGGACGGGGCTTCCGGGCTGATCATTATCAGCAGCGAGTTCCCGAGCGTTTACGGGATGGGTGGGTGCCGGAGACTCGTTCATCTTATCCGGCATCCGGGAGACGGCGGCGTAAACCCGACCTTCGACAGCACTGTGTGCCGCGATTGGGAGGGCAGGTGGTCGGTACGCGAGAAATGAAGAAGCGCTTGTTGTTGCTGCTCGCCGGTTTGGCCGCGCTCGCTGTAAATACAGCCGTCCCGATTGCCCAGCCGGTGGCCTTGCCGGGCATCATCGCGAAGCGTGAAACCGATTTATTGAGCTACGAAGACAAGCTCGCCGCCTATGACGCGGAGCAGGCAGTGCTTTCGAGCGACTGGGGCACGCAAGGCCTTCACTGGAAAGGCCCGAATGGCGCTTATGGGACGATTATCGCCGGGCTGCTCTCCCGCACGAAGGCGGGAAACGCCACTGCCGCCGATTCATTCATATCGTGCATCACCAGAACGATGGGGGCGCGAATCCTACGTTCCAGGGGGTGGTCTGCCGGAACGAAGGGGCTGAGTGGCAGCCGCAATAGGCCTGATTTAGCGGTATCAGAGTAGGAACGACTCGCTTTGGTGCGCCGCGCGCGGGTTTCGGCCGCATATGACAGTGCAGTGCAGCGCGATGTCGCAAAACCCGCGATTCCCAAGGGTTTTTCGCCTTGACGTAACCCGACTCGCGAGTCTAAAACCCGGCCAATTACGCGGCAGGCCGGTCGGAACTACGGATTAGCGCAACAGCGCAGATCAAGGGCTCCGAGACGCTGCCTCTGACTACACGACGTCAGATCAGGGTGTATGACCGAGCGGGGCAACCCGTACTCGGTCCTCTGTGCAAGCAAATGGGCGCTTTTTCGCGAATCCCGCGGAAAGGGCGCGCGTTGTGTTTGCTCGTTTTTAATGCTGCCGGGCCGGACGCGGCTTTGGCGACAAGAGGATGAAGGCCGAATGCCTACGATTAACCAGCTGATCCGCAAGCCACGGACGCCGCCGCGCTACAGAAATAAGGTGCCGGCGCTCCAGTCGAGCCCGCAGAAGCGCGGCGTCTGCACGCGCGTCTATACGACGACCCCGAAGAAGCCGAACTCGGCGCTTCGCAAGGTCGCCAAGGTGCGCCTGACCAACGGCTTCGAGGTCATCGGCTACATCCCGGGCGAAGGCCACAACCTTCAGGAACACTCGGTGGTCATGATCCGCGGCGGCCGCGTGAAGGATCTTCCCGGCGTTCGCTACCACATTCTCCGCGGCGTCCTCGATACGCAGGGCGTCAAGAACCGCAAACAGCGCCGTTCGCTCTACGGCGCGAAGCGTCCGAAGTAAGGATCGCGAGTCATGTCACGTCGCCACCGCGCAGAAAAACGCGAAACTCTTCCCGATCCGAAGTTCGGTTCGGTTGTCGTCAACCGCTTCATGAACGCGGTGATGAAAGAGGGCAAAAAGTCGGTCGCCGAAGGCATCGTTTACGGTGCGCTCGAGCAGATCGAAGCGAAAGCGAAAACCGCTCCGCTTACCGTTTTCCAGACCGCGCTCGACAACGTCGCGCCGTCGGTCGAAGTCCGCTCGCGCCGCGTCGGTGGTGCGACCTATCAAGTGCCGGTCGAAGTTCGTCCGGATCGCCGTCAGGCGCTCGCAATCCGCTGGCTGATCAACGCGGCGCGCGAACGTAACGAAAAGACGATGGTGGATCGTCTGTCGGGGGAGCTCCTCGACGCAAGCAACAACCGGGGCAACGCCGTCAAGAAGCGTGAAGACACGCATCGCATGGCCGAAGCGAACCGCGCCTTCTCCCATTATCGCTGGTAACGCGCAGAACCGGTTTAGGAACGAACATGCCTCGCCTTCATAAAATCGAAGATTACCGCAACTTCGGCATCATGGCGCACATCGATGCCGGTAAGACGACGACGACTGAGCGGATTCTTTATTACACCGGCAAGTCGCACAAGATCGGCGAAGTCCATGATGGCGCCGCCACGATGGACTGGATGGAGCAGGAGCAGGAGCGCGGCATCACGATCACGTCCGCTGCGACTACCGCGTTCTGGGCCGACAAGCGCCTGAACATCATCGACACCCCCGGCCACGTCGACTTCACGATCGAAGTCGAGCGCTCGCTTGCGCGTGCTCGACGGCGCGGTGTGCGTGCTCGACGGCAACCAGGGCGTCGAGCCGCAGACCGAAACCGTCTGGCGTCAGGGCGACAAGTACAAAGTCCCGCGCATCGTGTTCGCGAACAAGATGGACAAGATCGGCGCTGACTTCTTCAAGTGTCTCGACGACATCGTGAAGCGTCTCGGCGCGAAGCCGGTTGCGATCCAGCTGCCGATCGGCGCTGAAGCAAATTTCAAAGGCGTCATCGATCTGGTGAAGATGAAGGCGATCGTCTGGCATGACGAATCGCTCGGCGCGAAGTTCGACGTCACTGAAATTCCGGCGGACATGCTGGATCAGGCGAAAGAATACCGCGAGAAGCTGGTCGAAGCTGCGGTCGAACTCGATGACGCAGCGCTCGAAAAGTTCCTCGAGGGCGTTGAGCCGGACGAGGCGACCCTTCACAAGCTGATCCGCAAGGCCGTGCTGACCAGCGCCTTCTATCCGGTGCTCGCGGGCTCGGCGTTCAAGAACAAGGGCGTGCAGCCGCTGCTCGACGCGGTCGTCGCTTACCTGCCGTCGCCGGTCGATGTTCCGGCGATCAAGGGTGAGGACGACAAGGGCAACGAAGTTCTTCGCAAGGCGAACGACTCCGACCCGCTCGCGCTGCTTGCCTTCAAGATCATGGACGATCCGTTCGTCGGCACGATCACCTTCTGCCGCATCTATTCGGGCGTGCTCGTCTCGGGCACCGGCGTCGTCAACTCGACCCGCGAAAAGAAAGAGCGCATCGGCCGCATGCTCTTGATGCATGCGAACAACCGCGAAGACATCAAGGAAGCCTATGCCGGCGACATCGTTGCGCTCGCAGGTCTCAAGGAAGTCCGCACCGGTGACACGCTTTGCGATCCGGACAAGCAGGTCATTCTCGAGCGTATGGAATTCCCCGAGCCGGTCATCGAAATCGCGATCGAGCCGAAGTCGAAGGCCGACCAGGAAAAGCTGGGCGTGGCGCTGGCAAAGCTCGCGGCGGAAGATCCGTCGTTCCGCGTCTCGACCGATCAGGAATCCGGCCAGACCATTCTCAAGGGCATGGGCGAACTTCATCTCGACATCAAAGTCGACATCCTGAAGCGCACTTATAAAGTCGATGCGAACATCGGCGCGCCGCAGGTTGCGTATCGCGAGAAGGTCAGCAAGCCGGCCACGGTCGATTACACCCACAAGAAGCAGTCGGGCGGTTCGGGCCAGTTCGCGCGCGTGAAGATCGAGCTTGAACCGAACGAGCCCGGCAAGGGCTTCGAATTCGAGAACGAGATCGTCGGCGGCGCGGTGCCGAAGGAATTCATCCCCGGCGTCGAGAAGGGCCTCGAGTCCGTGCTCGGTGCGGGCGTGCTCGCCGGCTTCCCGGTCGTCGATCTCAAGGTTCGCCTGGTTGACGGCGCCTACCACGACGTCGACTCCTCGGCGCTCGCCTTCGAAATCGCGTCGCGCGCGGCACTTCGCGAAGGTCTGCAAAAGGGCGGCTCGGTGCTGCTCGAGCCGATCATGAAGGTCGAAGTCGTGACCCCGGAAGACTACACCGGCTCGGTCATCGGCGACCTGAACTCACGCCGTGGCCAGATTCAGGGTCAGGACATGCGCGGCAACGCCAACGTCATCAACGCGATGGTGCCGCTCGCCAACATGTTCGGTTACGTGAACAACCTGCGTTCGTTCTCGCAGGGGCGCGCAACCTTCACGATGCAATTCGACCACTACGAACAAGTTCCGAACAACGTCGCGCAAGAGGTTCAGGCAAAATACGCCTGAGCCTTTCGCATTTGAATTCAACAGGACTTCGCCGCTTAGGCTGAACGGAGAGCAAGATGGCCAAGGAAAAATTTGAACGCAACAAACCGCATGCGAACATCGGGACGATTGGTCACGTTGACCATGGCAAGACGTCATTGACGGCGGCGATCACGAAGGTGCTGGCGGAGACCGGCGGTGCGACGTTCACGGCCTATGACCAGATCGACAAGGCGCCGGAAGAGAAGGCGCGCGGCATCACGATTTCGACGGCGCACGTCGAATACGAGACCGCGAACCGCCACTACGCCCACGTCGATTGCCCCGGCCACGCCGACTATGTGAAGAACATGATCACGGGCGCGGCGCAGATGGACGGCGCGATCCTGGTTGTGTCGGCGGCCGACGGCCCGATGCCGCAGACGCGCGAGCACATTCTGCTGGCGCGTCAGGTCGGCGTGCCGGCGATCGTTGTGTTCATGAACAAGGTCGACATGGTCGACGATCCGGAGCTTCTGGACCTCGTGGAACTCGAAGTTCGCGAGCTGCTCTCGAAGTACAACTTCCCCGGCGACAAGATCCCGATCATCAAGGGCTCGGCGCTGATGGCGCTTGAAGACAAGAACCCCGAGCAGGGCAAGGACGCGATCCTGAAGCTGATGGCGGCGGTGGACGAATACATCCCGACGCCGGAGCGTCCGGTTGACGGCGCGTTCCTGATGCCGGTGGAAGACGTGTTCTCGATCTCGGGCCGCGGCACGGTTGCGACGGGCCGCGTCGAGCGCGGGATCATCAAGGTCGGCGAGGAAGTCGAGATCGTCGGCATCAAGGATACGGTGAAGACGACGGTGACCGGCGTCGAGATGTTCCGCAAGCTCCTGGATCAGGGTCAGGCTGGCGACAACGTCGGCATTCTTCTTCGCGGCACGAAGCGCGAGGACGTCGAGCGCGGACAGGTCCTCTGCAAGCCCGGCTCTGTTACCCCGCACACGGACTTCGTGGCCGAAGCCTACATCCTCACGAAGGAAGAGGGCGGCCGTCACACGCCGTTCTTCACGAACTATCGTCCGCAATTCTACTTCCGCACGACCGACGTGACCGGCATCGTGACGCTTCCTGCGGGCACGGAAATGGTGATGCCTGGCGACAACGTGTCGATGGAAGTGCAGCTGATCGTTCCGATCGCGATGGAAGAGAAGCTGCGCTTCGCCATCCGTGAAGGCGGCCGTACCGTCGGTGCGGGCGTCGTCGCGAAGATCATTGAGTGATCCCAGCGTAACGAGACGAATTATAATTTTTAACGCGGGGATACCCCGGAGTAAGCGATGAACGGCCAGAACATTCGAATCCGCCTCAAGGCTTTCGACCACCGCATTCTCGACACTTCTACGCGCGAGATCGTGGCGACTGCCAAGCGCACGGGCGCGCAAGTGCGTGGCCCGATCCCGCTGCCGACGCGGATCGAAAAGTTCACCGTGAACCGCTCTCCGCACATCGACAAAAAGAGCCGCGAGCAGTTCGAAATGCGCACCCATAAGCGCCTTTTGGACATCGTCGACCCGACACCGCAGACCGTGGACGCGCTGATGAAGCTCGACCTGGCCGCCGGTGTCGACGTCGAGATCAAGCTCTAAGGCTCTAGTAGGAACGAGGAAGTCACATGCGCTCCGGCGTGATTGCACAGAAACTGGGAATGACCCGCGTCTTCACCGACGCTGGTGAGCATGTTCCCGTGACGGTGCTGAAACTCGAAAACTGCCAGGTCGTCGGCCATCGCACGATGGAAAAGAACGGCTATGTCGCGCTCCAGCTTGGCGTCGGCACCCGCCGCAC
Source organism: Hyphomicrobiales bacterium (assembly GCA_016713235.1). GTDB lineage: Bacteria > Pseudomonadota > Alphaproteobacteria > Rhizobiales > Xanthobacteraceae. The sequence continues at coordinate 545,129 of JADJPN010000002.1, forward strand.
TTCGCGCGTGTCGAAGGCCATGCGCGGCCACTTTGCCGTCGCCAAGGTCGAGCCGAAGCGCAAGCTCGCGGAATTCCGCGTGCCTGCCGACGCGCTCATCCCGGTTGGCGCCGAGATCACCGCGGATCATTTCGTGGTCGGTCAGTTCGTCGACGTGACGGGCACCTCGATCGGTAAGGGTTTCGCGGGCGGCATGAAGCGCTGGAATTTCCGCGGTCTGCGCGCAACGCACGGTGTGTCGGTTGCGCATCGCTCGATCGGCGGCACCGGCGGCCGTCAGGATCCGGGCAAGACCTTCAAGAACAAGAAGATGGCAGGCCACATGGGTGACGACACCGTCACCACCTTGAACCTCAAGGTTGTCCGCACCGACGTCGAGAAGGGCTTGCTCCTTGTCGAAGGCGCGGTGCCGGGCTCGAAGGGCGGCTGGATCATGGTGCGCGACGCCGTGAAGAAGGCGCTTCCGAAGGAAGCGCCGAAGCCGGGCAAGTTCCGTCTCGCCGACGAAGCGAACAAGAGTCCGAAGCGAAAGCTGAAGCGCCTGCCGCCGATGCTGCTCCCGCTCCGGAAGCCACTGAAGCGAAGGAGGGCGCATAATGGAACTCTCCGTAGTCTCGCTCGACGGTAAAGAGGGCGGCAAGATCAAGCTGAACGACGAGATCTTCGGTCTCGAAGTTCGCGCCGATCTTCTGCATCGCATCGTCAACTGGCAGCTCAACAAGCGCCGCGCCGGCACGCACAAGGTGAAGAACCGTGCGGAAATCTGGCGCACGGGCAAGAAGATGTACGGCCAGAAGGGCACCGGTAATGCCCGTCACGGCTCGGCCCGCGTGCCGCAGTTCCGCGGCGGCGGTCGTGCCTTCGGTCCGGTCGTGCGCTCGCACGAAACCGAACTGCCGAAGAAGCTGCGTCAGCTCGCGCTGAAGCATGCGCTCTCGGCCAAGGCGAAGGCGTCCTCGATCGTCGTGCTCTCGGAAGCCGACGCTGAAAGAGCCGAAGACCAAAATGCTGGTGCAGAATCTCGAAAAGCTCGGCTTTTCGAATGCGCTCATCATTGGCGGCGCCGAGATCGACAAGAACTTCGGTCTTGCCGCGCGCAACCTGCACGAAATCGATGTGCTGCCGGTTCAGGGCATCAACGTTTACGACATCATGCGCCGCCAGAAGCTCGTTCTGACTAAGGCTGCGCTCGACGCACTGGAGGCGCGATTCAAATGAGCAAAGAACCGCGCCATTACGACGTGATCCTCGCGCCGGTCGTGACCGAAAAGGCCACTGCCGCGTCCGAGAAAAACAAGGTCGTATTCAAGGTCCGCCTCGACGCGACCAAGACCGAAATCAAGAACGCCGTCGAAAAGCTTTCGAGGTGAAGGTGACGCGCGTGAACACGCTTACCCGCAAGGGCAAGAACAAGATGTTCAAGGGCCGTCCCGGCAAGCAGGGCGACGTGAAAAAAGCGATCGTGACGTTGGCCGAAGGCCAGACGATCGACATCACGACGGGCCTCTGAGGTAAAACGAAATGGCACTCAGAACATATAAACCCGTAACCCCCGGCCTCCGGCAGTACGTCAGTGTTGATCGCACTGGCCTGCACAAAGGCAAGCCGGAAAAGAGCCTCACCGTCGGCAAGAGTTCGACCGGTGCGCGCAACAACAATGGCCGCATCACCGTCCGCTTCCGCGGCGGCGGTCATAAGCGTTCGCTGCGTAACGTCGATTTCAAGCGCGCGGTGCGTGACGTCATCGGAACCGTCGAGCGGATCGAGTACGATCCGAACCGTACCGCTTACATCGCGCTACTGAAGTACGATAACGGCGAACTCGCTTACATTCTCGCGCCGCAGCGCGTGTCGCCGGGCGACAAGCTTATCGCCGGCGAAGACGTGGACGTGAAGCCGGGCAATGCGATGCCGCTCGAGAACATGCCGGTCGGTACGATCGTGCACAACATCGAGCTGAAGATCGGGAAGGGCGGTCAAATCGCCCGTTCCGCCGGCACCTACGCGCAGATCGTCGGCCGCGACCAGGGTTATTGCATCATGCGTCTGCACTCGGGCGAACAGCGCCTCGTGCACGGCCGCTGCTTCGCGACCGTCGGCGCGGTGTCGAACCCCGATCACATGAACACGTCGGTCGGCAAGGCCGGCCGTAACATCTGGAAGGGCAAGAAGCCCGGTAACCGCGGCGTCGCGATGAACCCGGTCGATCACCCGCATGGCGGCGGCGAAGGCCGTACCTCGGGCGGCCGTCATCCGGTCACGCCGTGGGGCTTCCCGACCAAGGGTAAGAAGACGCGCAAGAACAAGCGCACCAACAAGTTCATCATTGCGAACCGCCACGCGCGGAAGAAGAAGGCGTAACCGATGTCCCGTTCAGTCTGGAAAGGTCCGTTCGTCGATGGCTATCTGCTCAAGAAGGCAGATGCAGCCCGCGCGTCCGGCCGTGCCGATGTCATCAAGATCTGGAGCCGCCGCTCGACGATCCTGCCGCAATTCGTCGGCCTGACCTTCGGCGTCTACAACGGCCAGAAGCACGTTCCGGTATCGGTTAACGAAGAAATGGTGGGCCACAAGTTCGGCGAGTTCTCGCCGACCCGCACCTTCACCGGACACACCGCCGCCGACAAGAAGGCGAAGAAGGTTTAATCGAGAAAAGTCATGGGCAAACCATCACGCAAACGAGTTCTGAAGGATAACGAGGCGAAGGCGATTGCGCGCAATCTCCGCGTGTCGCCGCGCAAGCTCGACCTCGTCGCGGGTCTCATCCGCGGCAAGAAGGTCGGCTCCGCGCTTGCCGACCTGACCTTCTCGAAGAAGCGCATCGCGAAGGACGTGAAGAAGTGCCTCGATAGCGCGATCGCGAATGCCGAAAACAATCACCAGCTCGACGTCGATAACCTCGTCGTCGCTGAAGCCTATATCGGCAAGGCCTTGACCATGCACCGCTTTACGTCGCGTGGCCGTGGCCGCTCGTCGCCGATTGAAAAGCCGTTCTCTTCGATCACGATCGTCGTTCGTGAGACCGAGGCGCAGGCTCCGAAGAAGAAATCGAAACCCAAAGCAGAAGCGAAAGCGAGCGCCTGATGGGACAAAAAGTTAATCCGACCGGACTCCGGCTCGGCATCAACCGCACCTGGGACTCGCGCTGGTTCGCTCGCAAGAACGAATACGGCAAGCTCCTGCACGAAGACATCAAGATCCGCGCTTTCCTGATGAAGCACCTGAAGCAGGCCGCGGTCGCGCGCATCGTGATCGAGCGTCCGCACAAGAAGTGCCGCGTGACCATTCACTCGGGTCGTCCGGGCGTTGTCATCGGCAAGAAGGGTGCGGACATCGACAAGCTGCGCAAGCAGATCTCGAAGATGACGGACTCTGAAGTCATCATCAACATTCTCGAAATCCGCAAGCCGGAAATCGACGCACATCTCGTTGCCGACTCGATCGCACAGCAGCTCGAGCGCCGCGTTGCGTTCCGCCGCGCGATGAAGCGGGCAGTGCAGTCCGCGATCCGTCTCGGTGCCGAAGGCATCCGTATCAACTGCTTCGGGTCGTCTCGGCGGCAACGAAATCGCGCGCGTGGAATGGTATCGCGAAGGCCGTGTGCCGCTGCATACGCTTCGTGCCGACGTCGATTACGGCACCGCTACTGCGTTCACGACTTACGGCACCTGCGGCGTGAAGGTCTGGATCTTCAAGGGCGAGATCCTCGAGCACGATCCGATGGCGCAGGACAAGAAGCTTGCTGAAGGCGAGGGCGGACGCCCGCGCCGTGAGCAGGCCGCTTAACGGGAATAAAGAGTAACGAACATGCTGCAACCCAAGCGCACTAAATTCCGCAAACAGTTCAAGGGCCGCATCCGCGGTACCGCGAAGGGCGGGACGCTGCTCGCATTCGGCGAGTATGGCTTGAAGGCACTCGAGCCGGAGCGCGTCACCGCGCGCCAGATCGAAGCTGCCCGCCGCGCGATGACCCGTCACATGAAGCGTGCGGGCCGCGTGTGGATCAACGTGTTCCCGGATATTCCGATATCGAAGAAGCCGACCGAAGTCCGCATGGGCAAGGGTAAGGGTCAGCCGGAATTCTGGGCGGCGCGCATCAAGCCGGGCCGCATCATGTTCGAACTCGACGGCGTCGATGAGCCGACCGCGCGCGAAGCGCTGCGCCTCGCCGCTGCCAAGCTTCCGATCAAGACGCGCTTCGTCGCGCGCATTCAGTAAAGGGAGATTGAAAGATGAAAGTCGAAGACGTTCGTCAGCTTACTCCCGATCAGCTCACCGAAAAGATCACGGAGCTGAAGAAGGAACAGTTCAACCTGCGCTTCCAGAAGGCGACGGGTCAGTTGGAAAACACCTCGCGGGTGCGGCAGGTGCGGCGCGATATTGCGCGGCTCTCGACCGTCGCGAGCGAGAAGCGCGCCGCCGGCGCCAAGAAGGGCAAGTAAGATGCCGAAGCGCGTATTGCAGGGCACCGTCGTCAGCGACAAACAGGACAAGACCGTCGTCGTTCTGGTTGAGCGCCGCTACACACACCCGCTTTTGAAGAAGACCGTGCGCCGTTCGAAGAAGTTCCACGCGCACGACGAGAGCAACAAATACAAGATCGGAGATCAGGTTTCGATATCCGAGCACAAACCGATTTCGAAGCTGAAGCGCTGGATCGTTGTCGAAAACGAAAAAGCCTAACGAACGAGACATCCCGCGTAAGCGGCGAAGAAGAATAAAGGTGCCTTTATGATTCAGATGCAAACAAACCTCGACGTCGCTGACAATTCCGGCGCGCGCCGTGTCATGTGCATCAAGGTCCTGGGCGGCTCGAAGCGGAAGTACGCGACCGTGGGCGACATCATCGTCGTTTCGGTCAAGGAAGCGATCCCGCGCGGCCGCGTGAAGAAGGGCGAAGTGATGAAGGCCGTGGTCGTGCTCATCCGCAAGGAGCTGCGCCGCGCCGATGGTTCGGTTATCCGCTTCGACCGCAACGCCGCCGTCCTCATCAACAACCAGATGGAGCCGGTCGGCACGCGTATCTTCGGACCGGTGCCGCGCGAGCTCCGCGCCAAGAACCACATGAAGATCATTTCGCTCGCACCGGAGGTGCTGTGATGTCCGCGAAGATCCGCAAGGGCGACAAGGTCATTGTGCTCACAGGCCGCGACAAGGGGTAAGTCGGGCTAGGTGATCGAGGTGCGCCCGGCTGAGGCGCGCGCGCTCGTGCGCGGCATCAACATCGTTCGCCGCCACCAGCGCCAGACGCCGCAGAACCAGGGCGGAATTATTTCGAAGGAAGCGCCGATTCATATCTCGAATCTCGCGCTTGCCGATCCGAAGGACCCGAAGAAGCCGACCCGTGTCGGCTTCAAAGAAGTCAAGGGCGAGAAGATGCGCGTAGCGCGCCGCTCGGGAGAGACGATCGATGGCTGAAAAGAGCTACATTCCGCGTCTGAAAACGACGTTTGAAACGAATATCCGTCCGAAGCTCGTCGAGCAGTTCGGCTACTCGAATCCGTTCGCTGTGCCGCAACTCGACAAGGTCGTGTTGAACATGGGTGTGGGCGAGGGCGCCGGCGACCAGAAGAAGGTGATCTCGGCTGCGAACGACCTGACGGCGATTGCCGGGCAGAAGGCCGTGATCACGAAGTCCCGCAAGGCGATCGCGAACTTCAAGCTGCGCGAACACATCGGCATCGGCGCGAAGGTCACGCTGCGCGGCGACCGCATGTACGAATTCGTCGATCGTCTGGTGACGGTAGCGCTGCCGCGCGTGCGCGACTTCCGCGGCCTGAATCCGAAGAGCTTCGACCAGGGCGGCAACTACACGCTCGGCATCAAGGAACACATCATTTTCCCGGAAATCGACTACGACAAGGTCGAGTCGGTCTGGGGCATGGACATCACCGTCTGCACGACGGCGAAGACCATTGACGAAGCCCGGGCCTTGCTCGTGGCTCTGAACTTTCCCTTCCGGCAGTGAAGCCTGGCTTCAAACGCGGATCCTAGGAGCAGAAATGGCCAAGAAAAGTTCGATCGAGAAGAACAATCGCCGCCGCAAGATGGCGAAGAACGCGTCTGCGAAGCGCGCGAAGCTCAAGGCAATCGTCATGGACAAGAAAGTGTCCATCGAGGATCGCTTTGAAGCGGTGTTGAAACTCTCGAAGCTGCCGAAGAATTCGGCGAAAGAGCGCATTCGTAACCGTTGCGAAGTGACGGGCCGTCCGCGCGCGACCTATCGCAAGCTGAAGATGTCGCGTCTTGCGCTTCGCGAATTCGGTGCCAAGGGGTTGATCCCCGGCCTTGTGAAATCGAGCTGGTAAGGGGAGGGATCAAAAATGGCTTTGCACGATCCTCTCGGCGATATGCTGACCCGCATCCGCAATGCGCAGATGCGCAAGCGTGATCGCGTTTTGACGCCCGGTTCTTCGTTCCGTGCGCGCGTTCTCGACGTGCTCAAGGACGAAGGTTACATCCGCGGCTACTCCACCACCGAGTTCGGCAATGGCCGTACCGAGTTCGATGTCGAACTGAAGTACTCCGAGGGTGGGCCTGCGATCCGCGAGATCGCACGCGTATCCAAGCCGGGCCGCCGCGTTTACGCGTGCGTCGATGCGCTACCGCGCATCAACAACGGTCTCGGTATCGCAATCGTTTCCACGCCGAAGGGCGTGATGGCAGATCACAGCGCCCGCGAGCAGAATCTCGGCGGCGAAGTGCTCTGCACGGTGTTCTGAGGAAGGACCGGGAACATGTCTAAAATCGGCAAACGCCCAGTCGCCATTCCGTCCGGTGTCACGGCTACCGTGACCGGCCAGACGATTAAGGTGAAGGGTCCGAAGGGCGAGCTTTCGGTCGTGCTCAACGACAACGTTGCGCCGAAGCTCGACAAGAATCAGATCACCTTCGAAAAGAAGGGTGAAGAGAAACAGGATCAGGCGTCCTGGGGTCTTTATCGCTCGCTCGTGAACAATATCGTGACCGGCGTCAGCAAGGGCTTCGAGCGCAAGCTCGAGATCACCGGCGTCGGTTACCGCGCAGCGATGCAGGGCAAGAATCTGAACCTCTCGCTCGGCTACAGCCACGACGTGGTTTATCAGGTGCCGGCCGGCGTCACGATCGTGACACCGAAACCGACCGAGATCGTCATCTCCGGCATCGACAAGCAGAAAGTCGGTCAGGTCGCTTCCGAAATCCGCGCCTATCGCAAGCCGGAGCCTTACAAGGGCAAAGGCGTGAAGTACGAAGGCGAATTCATCTTCCGCAAGGAAGGCAAGAAGAAGTAACGGGGAACACGATGGCATCAGTTGCAGAACGCTCCAAGCGCCGCAAAGCCAGCGTGCGCCGGTCGCTGAAGGCTTCGGCCTACGGCCGCCCGCGCCTGTCGGTTCACCGTTCGGGCATGAACATCTATGCGCAAGTCATCGACGACGCGAAGGGCGTGACGCTCGCGTCCGCTTCGTCGCTCGAGAAGGACATGCGCGGCAAATTGAAGTCGGGCGCGAATGTCGAGGCCGCGAAGGTGGTCGGCAGCCTGATCGCCGAACGCGCGAAAGCGAAAGGCGTGAAGGAAGTCATCTTCGATCGCGGCAGCTATCGCTTTCACGGCCGCGTTAAGGCACTCGCCGACGCGGCGCGCGAAGGCGGATTGAGTTTCTAAGGACAGCATCATGGCACGCGAAAGAGACGACAAACGAGGCCGGGGCAAAGATCGCGATCGCGACCAAGAGCGCGATGGCTTGATCGACAAGCTGGTCCACATCAACCGCGTCGCGAAGGTCGTGAAGGGCGGTAAGCGCTTCGGCTTTGCAGCACTCGTGGTTGTCGGCGACCAGAAGGGCCGCGTTGGCTTCGGTCATGGCAAGGCGCGCGAAGTGCCGGAAGCGATCCGCAAGGCAACCGATGCCGCGAAGCGCGCGCTGATCCGCGTGAACCTGCGCGACGGCCGCACGCTGCATCACGACGTCAACGGCCATCACGGCGCGGGCAAGGTCGTGCTGCGCGCGGCTCCGGCCGGTACCGGCATCATCGCCGGCGGCCCGATGCGCGCGGTGTTCGAAACCGTCGGCGTGCAGGACGTCGTTGCGAAGTCGTTCGGTTCGTCGAACCCGTACAATATGGTTCGCGCGACGTTCGATGCGCTGAAGAATCAGGACAGCCCGCGTTCGGTCGCTGCCCGCCGCGGCATCAAGGTTTCGACCTTGCAGTCGCGCCGCCGCGACACCGACGTCGAAGCGTCGGCGGAAGGCTAAGGGAGAACCGCGATGGCCGGTAAGAAAATCACCGTCGAGCAGTTCGGTTCGCCGATCCGCCGCGACGGCAAGCAGGAAAAGACCCTGATCGGTCTTGGCCTCAACAAGCGCGGCAAGAAGCGCGAGCTGGTCGATACCCCGGCCACGCGCGGCATGGTCGCGAAGGTCGCGCACATGGTGCGGATCGTCGAAGGCAAGTGAGGGTTAGGCGATGAAACTCAATCAGATCGCGGACAACGAAGGCGCGCGCAAAGAGCGCATGCGCATCGGCCGTGGCATTGGCTCCGGCAAAGGCAAGACCGGCGGCCGTGGCGTAAAGGGTCAGAAGGCGCGTACCGGCGTGCGCATCAAGGGCCGCGAAGGCGGTCAGATGCCGCTGCATCGCCGCCTGCCGAAGCGCGGCTTCAACAACATCTTCGCCGTGAAATACAACGAAGTGAATCTCGACCGCATCCAGAAGGCGGTCGAAGCGAAGCTGATCAAGGAAGGTGACATCGTCACCGCCGACTCGCTGCAGAAGGCGGGCGTGCTGCGCCGCGCCGGCAACGGCGTGCGTCTCCTTGGCGGCGGCGAACTGAAGACGAAGCTTTCCTTCGAAGTTGCGGGCGCCACGAAATCGGCGATCGCGGCAGTCGAGAAGCTCGGCGGCTCGGTGAAGCAGCTTGTCATCAAGAAGGCTGACAAAGAAAAGCCGGGCAAGATGCAGAAGAAGCCGAAGAAGGAATCGGCGGCCAAGGCCTGATTTCTATTCTTCGAACAATTAGTCGGGGCGGATCGGAGCAAATATGGCGTCGGCAGCCGAACAACTCGCGGCAAATCTGAACTTCAGCGCGCTTGCAAAAGCGGAAGACCTGAAGAAGCGCATCTACTTCACGTTGGCTGCGCTCCTGGTCTATCGCCTCGGCACGTTCATTCCGATGCCCGGCATCGACCCGGCTGCCTTCACCAGCGCCTTCAATCAGGCGCGTGGCGGCATTCTCGGTCTCTTCAATATGTTCTCGGGCGGCGCGGTCGAGCGCATGGCGATCTTCGCGCTCAACATCATGCCGTACATCTCGGCATCGATCATTCTCCAGTTGCTCACCACCGTCTCGCCGACGCTGGAAGCGCTGAAGAAAGAAGGCGAGCAGGGCCGCAAGGTCATCAACCAGTACACGCGCTATCTCACCGTCGTGCTTGCGGTGTTGCAGGCCTACGGCATTTCGGTCGGTCTTGAGAGCGGCGGGGGCGGCATCGTCTCCGAACCGGGCTGGTTCTTCCGCCTTACCACCGTGATCACGCTGACCGGCGGCACTGTATTCCTGATGTGGCTCGGCGAGCAGATCACCGCACGCGGTATCGGCAACGGCATTTCGCTGATCATCTTCGCGGGCATTGTCGCCGAGCTTCCGGCGGCGCTCGCGGGACTGCTCGATCTCGGCCGCACCGGCGCGGTTTCGACCGCGCTGATCCTGCTCATCATTCTGGTCGCGATCTCCGCCATCACCTTCATCGTGTTCATGGAACGCGCGCAGCGGCGTTTGCTCGTGCAGTATCCGAAGCGTCAGATCGGCAACAAGATGTTCGAGGGTCAGTCCTCGCATCTGCCGCTGAAGCTGAATTCGTCTGGCGTGATCCCGCCGATCTTTGCGTCATCCTTGCTGCTGGTGCCGGTCACGATCGCGCAGTTCACCGCGGGCTCCGGCCCGGAGTGGTTGCAGTGGCTGACCACGGTGCTGGGCCATGGCCGCCCGGGTTACATGGCGCTTTATGCGCTGCTCATCGTGTTCTTCGCGTTCTTCTACACCGCGATTGTTTTCAATCCGGTCGAGACCGCGGACAACCTGAAGAAAAACGGCGGCTTCATTCCCGGCATTCGTCCGGGCGAGAACACCGCCAAGCACATCGATTACGTGCTGACGCGCATCACCGTCGTTGGTGCCGCGTATCTCGTGCTGGTCTGTTTGTTGCCGGAATTCCTGGTCGCTTACGCCGCGGTGCCATTCTATTTCGGCGGCACGTCGCTGCTCATCGTCGTCTCGGTGACGATGGATACGGTCGCGCAGGTGCAAGGCTATCTGCTCGCGCACCAGTATGAAGGCCTGATCAAGAAGTCGAAGCTGCGCGGAGCGCGGAGATGAGACTCGTCCTGCTTGGACCTCCCGGAGCGGGGAAGGGTACGCAGGGCGATCGCCTGATCGAACGTCATGGCATCACCCGCCTGTCGACAGGCGATATGTTGCGCGCGGCCGTAAAGGCGGGAACGCCGGTCGGCCTCAAGGCCAAGGACATCATGGCGCGCGGCGACCTTGTTCCGGACGAGGTCGTGATTGCGATTATCGACGACCGGCTGAAAGAACCGGACGTCCAGAACGGATTCATCCTCGACGGGTTCCCGCGCACGGTCGCACAGGCTGAAGCGCTGGATAAGCTCCTGGCGGCTAAGGGAATCAGGCTCAACGCAGTCGTGGAACTCAAGGTGAATGAGGGCGCGTTGCTCAAGCGCATCGAGACCCGAATCGCCGAGATGACCGCGCGGGGAGAGCAAGTGCGGGCGGACGACAATCCGGAGGCGCTGAAGAAGCGCCTGGACGCCTATCGGGTACAGACTGCCCCGCTTTCAGCCTATTACGGCAAGAAGGGCACGCTCCTGGAAATCGACGGTATGCTCCCGATCGACGACGTTTCCGGGGTGATCGAGGCGAAGCTCAAGGCGCTCTCCTAGGGCTATGCAGAGGGCGAAAGCCCCGCGACTCACAGCCATGTTCCATCGGTTGCTGACTTGAAGCTGCGGGCCCATAGCCGGTTCGATTTTCTTAAGTATTTCCAAGGCTTAGCGAGGGCATGAAAGTTGCTAAGGGCGGTTGACTTGCACCGCTTGGTGAACTATCTGCACGGCATTCCAATCGGTTAGAGACTGGCCGCTCTCTCGGGGCGAAGCCAGTTTTTTGATTGTAATACCCGCAAGGGCCGGCCTCCACCGGACGCGGGTCAACCCACGCGCCGCCTTTCGTTGGGCGGCCCATATGGAGAAGAGACGATGGCCCGCATCGCAGGCGTCAACATTCCGACCGGCAAGCGCGTAATCATCGCGCTCCAATACATTCACGGTATCGGTCAGCTCCGTGCAAAAAAGATCGTCGACGAGTTGAAGATTCCGGCCGAGCGCCGCGTGAACCAGCTCACCGACCAGGAAGTTTTGCAGATCCGCGAAATGATCGACCGCGACTATCTCGTCGAAGGCGATCTGCGCCGCGAAGTGACCCTCAACATCAAGCGCTTGCAGGATCTCGGTTGCTACCGCGGTCTGCGTCACCGCAGGGGCCTGCCGGTCCACGGTCAGCGCACGCATACGAACGCGCGCACGCGCAAAGGCCCGGCGAAGGCGATCGCCGGCAAGAAGATGGCAACGCGCTAAGCGCTCGAACGAGAATAGAGAAACAGGACCGTCATGGCGAAAGAAGCAAAAGTCGTCCGCAAGCGCGAGCGCAAGAATATCGCGGCCGGCGTCGCGCATGTCGCGGCCTCGTTCAACAACACGATGATCACCATCACCGACGTGCAGGGCAACACGATTGCCTGGTCGTCGTCGGGCACGATGGGCTTCAAGGGCTCGCGCAAGTCGACGCCGTATGCGGCGCAGGTTGCCGCCGAGGATGCAGCCAAGAAGGCATCCGAGCACGGCATGCGTACCCTCGAAGTGGAAGTTTCCGGTCCGGGTTCGGGCCGCGAGTCGGCGCTTCGCGCGCTGCAAGCTGCGGGCTTCACCGTGACGTCGATCCGCGACGTGACTCCGATCCCGCACAATGGTTGCCGTCCGCGCAAGCGCCGGCGCGTTTAAGTTAAGTTTCGTCCGGCTACGGCCGGTTTTCGATGATTGCCGCGCTCGCCGCGGGTCGCGGGGCAACTGCCCCGCACAAAAGGACACACGAATGACCACTGTGATCCAGAAGAACTGGCAGGAGCTGATCAAGCCCGAGAAGCTCAGCGTGCAGGGCGGTACCGATCCGAAGCGTTTCGCGACCGTCGTCGCCGAGCCGCTCGAGCGCGGTTTCGGCCTTACGCTCGGCAACGCGCTGCGCCGTATTCTGCTCTCCTCGCTTCAGGGTGCCGCCGTTACCTCGGTGCAGATCGATGGCGTGCTGCATGAGTTCTCGTCGATCCCGGGCGTGCGCGAAGACGTCACCGATCTCGTCCTGAACATCAAGGACATCGCGATCAAGATGCAGGGCGAAGGCCCGAAGCGCATGATCGTGAAGAAGACGGGTCCGGGCGTTGTCACCGCCGGCGACATTCAGACCGTCGGCGACGTTCAGGTGCTCAACCCTGACCTGGCGCTCTGCACGCTCGATGACGGCGCTGAAATCCGCATGGAATTCACGGTCAACACCGGCAAGGGCTACATCGCGTCCGACCGCAACCGCGCGGAAGACTCGCCGATCGGCCTGATCCCGGTCGACAGCCTGTACTCGCCGGTGCGCAAGGTTTCGTACCGCGTCGAGAACACGCGCGAAGGCCAGATCCTCGATTACGACAAGCTGACCATGACTGTCGAAACCGACGGTTCGATCACGCCGGAAGATGCGCTCGCGTACTCCGCGCGCATCCTCCAGGACCAGCTCAACATCTTCGTCAACTTCGAAGAGCCCCGCCGCGAGGTGGAAGCTGCGCCGATCCAGGAACTGCCGTTCCCGCCGGCCATGCTCAAGAAGGTGGACGAACTCGAGCTTTCGGTTCGCTCGGCGAACTGCCTGAAGAACGACAACATCGTCTATATCGGCGATCTCATTCAGAAGTCGGAAGCGGAAATGCTCCGCACCCCGAACTTCGGCCGCAAGTCGCTGAACGAAATCAAGGAAGTGCTCGCGACCATGGGTCTGCATCTCGGTATGGAAGTGCAGGGCTGGCCGCCGGAGAACATCGAAGAGTTAGCCAAGCGCTTCGAGGATCATTACTGAGGCGCGCAAAGCGCTTCGGAGGAAAGAACTATGCGTCACGGAAAAACCAATCGCCGCTTCAACCGCCGCCCGGAACACCGCAAGGCGATGCTTGCCAACATGGCGGCGTCACTCATCACGCATGAGCAGATCGTCACCACGCTCCCGAAGGCGAAGGACATCCGTCCGATCGTCGAGAAGCTGGTTACGCTCGGCAAGAAGGGAAGCCTGCACGCGCGCCGTCAGGCCATCTCCGAGATGCGCGACCGCGACGCCGTGAAGAAGCTCTTTGACGTGCTCGCGCCGCGTTATGCGTCGCGCAACGGCGGCTATCTGCGCATCATCAAGGCCGGCCATCGCTATGGCGACATGGCGCCGGTCGCCGTGATCGAATTCGTCGACCGCGACGAGAGCGCGAAGGGCAAGGAAGATCTCGCCCGTCACGAAGCATGGCTGAAGACGCAGCCGAAGGACGAGCAGCAGCAGGCCGTTCCGGCCTAAGTGTTGCTTCAAATCCAGAAATTCAAAACCCCGGCCTTCGCGCCGGGGTTTTTTATTGTCTCGGAAACGTTGCATTCCTGGCGCAAGTTCCTAGTTGGAACAAAAGGCGGGTCCATCCGTTCACCCGCCACATGGGAGAAATGTAAAAATGGCTTCACGCGGATTTCCATCGATGACGGCATTGCTCGCGATGCTCGCCGTTTTCGGCTTCCAGAATCGTGACAAGATCGCGGACGCGCTGGGCAAGCTGAACCAGCCCGGCCCGGACGGCAAAAGCGGCGTCGGCGGACTCCTGGAGAAACTCGGTCTCGATCCCAAGGGGGCGGGTGTCGGCGGCGTCCTGACCGGCGGTCTCGGCGAATTGCTCGACCGTTTCAAGCAGAACGGTCAGGGCGAGACCGCGGACTCGTGGGTCAAGACCGGCCCCAACAAGTCCTGCAACGCAACCGATCTCGAGAAGGCGCTCGGCGCCGACACGATCAAGGAACTGACCGAACAGACCGGCCTGTCGAAGGAAGAACTGCTTTCGCGTCTTTCCCGTGACTTGCCGGACGCGGTCGACAAGTACACCCCGCAGGGACGCATTCCGTCCGAAGCCAGCGCGTAAGGGAGATAAACATGGGTATTCTCTGGACCATCGTCATCGGTTTCGTCGCCGGCGTCGTCGCGAAGTTCATCATGCCGGGCGACAACGAGCCTTCGGGCTTCATCCTGACGACGATTCTCGGAATCGTCGGCGCGTTTGTTGCGACCTGGCTCGGTCAGGCACTCGGATGGTATTCCGCGAGCCAAGGTGCGGGTTTCATTGGCGCCACTGTCGGCGCGATCCTCGTTCTCTTTGTCTACGGAATGATCGCAAAGCGCCGCGGGACGGGCGTCTGACGCCACAACGCATTCAACATCGGCAGAACCCCGGCCATCGTGCCGGGGTTTTTGTTTGTCTTGAATCGAATGCGCGGCCTCTCGATCCGCCCCGGCTCACCGGCCGGTTTTTTGCGCGACGGATACGCGCGGTTTGCTGTCCCGACAGGCATTTTCAGCCGTTAACTGCTTGAACTGGCAGCGGAACCCGATTTTTGCCCTGATTGGGGCTAAGTTGTCTCGGGGGCGGATTCGGCGAGGGGATTACTGGTGTTCGCGCGTTTGTTTGGACCGCTTGTTGCGGGGCTGGTGCTTGTTTGCGCCGGCTGCACGACCTTCGATACCAACAGCGAGGATATCGTAACCTTCGTGTTCACGCAGCCGACGACGGAGTGCGAAGTTTTCGTCGGCAATACTTCTTACGGCCACGTCTCGCTTTCGAAGTCCGCGATCGGCATTCCGCGCGGCAACGATCCCTTGCGCCTCTCGTGCGTCGCAGCCTCGTTCGCGCCGGTCTCAGCGGAAGTCTCGATCATCCGGACCCGCGACCAGAAGGTAGATGTGCTTGGCGTCGGCGTTCCCACGCCGCAGGCGCTCGGCGCACGCGTGGTCGAGCCGATCGAGCGGGTAACGGGGCCTAGCCCGATCCGCAATCCGTTGCCGAGCGGCGAGAAGAGCGGCTATCCGCCCCGGATTACGGTCGATATCGCACAGCGCGCGGTGCTCGTTCCGGCCGGCTGGCAAACCCGGATGTAAGCTCCGGATAGGGCGCGAAGCCCGATTGACGACACTCCCCTGAACCTGCCTTAGTCCCATTTGCTTGCGGAAAACGAGGGTGGAGAACCGCCCCGGACGCTGGCGCTGGGGGCGTGATGAGACGGGTGAGTGCGGCGGTCGCAGGGATTTTCGCGTCCGTTTTCTGGTGGGGTACCGCCGGGGCGATCGACACCAATATCGGACCACAGTTTCGCGGTTGGGACGGATTCTATATCGGCGTGAACGCCGGTTATATCCACGCGAACACGCGCTGGAGCGATCCATTCGGCTTCACAAGCGGCGATTTTTCCGGTGCGAGCAACGCGCTCGGCATTACCGTGGGCAAGAACTGGCAGAATGGCCGTTGGGTTTACGGCGTCGAAGGCGACTGGTCTTTTTCTGAGCTGCAAGCGGCAACCTATGGCGCCATTTCCTGCTTCCCTCTCAATTGCCAGACCGACCTGAATGCGATCGCGACCCTCCGCGGCCGCGTCGGCTATCTGCTCAATCCCAATCTTTTGCTCTTCGGCACGGCTGGCCTTGCCGCCGCCAAGTTCACGCACGGCAATATTCTCTTTTCATCGGCAAAGAATACCGGGATCGGCTACGCGTTGGGTGGCGGCATCGAAGCGAAGGTCGCGCCGCAGTGGACGGTCAAAGCCGAGTACATCTTCGCGAGCATTGATGGCGGCAAGGCGTGCGACATCGCGTTTTGTTTTGTCGGTGTCGAGAGCGACAAATTCCACGCGCATATATTTCGCCTTGGCGTGAACCGGCATTTTGGGCAGAGCGGCACGCCGCAAATTCCGGTTGCACCTGCCAATCGCTGGACCGGATTTTATGCCGGCGTGGTTTTCGGCCACGCGCAAAGCTTCACCGAATGGTCGGACCCCTTCTTCGGCCTCATGAGCGGGGAGTTCGACGGCAAGAATGCGTTCGGCGGTTTGAACGCGGGTTTCAACTGGCAGTCGGGTCGCTGGATCTACGGCTTCGAAGGTGATGCTGTCTTTACCAGCATCAGGTCCTCCAATGCCAATTCGGTCTGTTTTTGCTTCCCTGCGGAGACGGAAATCACGCACATCCTTTCGTTCCGTGGCCGCGTCGGTTATCTCGTTATGCCGAACACGCTCGTGTTCGTGAGCGGCGGTATCGCCGCGGCGAATATGAAGTTCGGGATTGTCGGCTTGCAAACCGGCAGCGCCGTTGAAGCCGGCCCGGTGGTGGGCGCCGGTATCGAAGTGCAGGTGCTGCGCAACTGGACGCTGAAGGGCGAGTATCTCTTCATGTCCTTCGGCAGCTCCGAGGCCTGTAATACGGTTGTCTGTGCGGGTCCGCTCTATTCGGATTACGTCGACGTGCACATGGCGCGCCTCGCCATCAATCGCTACTTCTAAAACATCGCAGAGCGAAGCGAAGAACCCCGGAGCGCGTCCGCTTCGGGTCTGTTCGAATCTGAAGTCTCCGGATTGCCCCACCGAACGTTTCGTGAAACCGGCCGGTTTCCGGCCTCGCGCGGATTGCGCTAGGAAGCGTCTGTTACAGTTTCACCCAGATTTGGTGACAGACAGGTCTACAGCCGCTGCCGTGGTATATAGACAACGTAATTTCCGGCGTGTTGCGCTTGCGTGTGCATGCATGCCGTAGCCGAGGGTAACATGATGATGATCCGTCCGCTTTCGCTCGCACTGCTTTCCCTGATCGTGCTTTTGCCTGCGAGCGCACACGCGCAGCGGCAAGTTCCGGTAAGCCGCGGCGAGATCGCGCTCAGCTTTTCCGCGACGGTGAAGAAGGCCGCGCCCGCGGTCGTCAACGTCTACGCGCTGCGGCGCACGACGCAGCGGCCCAACAATCCGTTCATGGATGACGAGTTCTTCCGCAAGTTCTTCGGCGGGACGCCTTCGCAGGGAATGCCGATGGAGCGCGTGCAGCGCTCGCTTGGCTCCGGCGTGATCGTGCATGAAAGCGGCCTCGTGATTACCAATCATCACGTGATCGAAGGCGCGAACGAAATTCGTATTGCGCTCGGCGACCGGCGTGAATTCGCGGCCGAAGTCGTGCTGCGAGATCCGCGTTCGGATCTCGCGGTGCTGCGCATCCAGAACGCGAACCAGAAGTTCGCGCCGATCGAGATCGCGGACTCCGACGAGGTCGAAGTAGGGGATCTCGTGCTTGCGGTGGGCGACCCGTTCGGCGTCGGCCAGACCGTAACCCAAGGCATCGTATCGGCGACCGCGCGCACGCGTGTTGGCATCACTGATTTCCAGTTCTTCATTCAGACCGACGCCGCGATCAATCCCGGCAACTCGGGCGGTGCGCTGGTCGACATCAACGGACGGCTAATCGGGATCAATACCGCGATCTTTTCGCGCTCGGGCGGTTCGCACGGCATCGGCTTTGCGATCCCGGTCAATATGGTGAAGGTCGTGATCGCGTCCGCGCTGGCCGGCAACAAGCTGGTGCAGCGCCCGTATTTCGGCGCGCGTTTGCAGCCGGTGACGGCGGAGATCGCGGAGAGTCTGAGTTTGAAGCGGCCGGCCGGCGCGCTGGTTGCGAGCATTACGCCGGATAGTCCAGCCGCCAAGGCAGGTCTGCGCGCGGGCGACGTCGTTCTCGAAGTGGACGGCGTTTTGGTGGATGACCCGGCGGCGCTGAATTACCGCTATGCGCTGAAGAACATCGGCAGCACCGCGACGCTCGGTGTCGAGCGTAACGGCCGGCGCGTTTCGTTGAATATTCGCCTCGAAGCGGCGCCAGAGCGCGAGGCCGATGAGATCGAGATTACCTCGCGCTCGCCGTTCTCCGGCGCGCGGGTATCGAACTTCACGGCGGAAATTGCAAACCGACTGCGTGCCGATCCCGGTTCGGCCGAAGGCGTCGTGATCATCAATATCGCGGACGGCTCGAGTGCGCAGCGCGTGGGCCTGCGTCCCGGCGATATCGTGCTTGAAGTGAACGGGCTCAAGATTGAAAGCACGGGCGACCTCGAACGCGCTACGAGACGGGAAGCGCGCGAGTGGCGTCTCGTCATTTCGCGCGGCGGGCAGCGGCGGAACGTCGTGCTGCGCGGATGAGCGCGAAGCGAACATCGGGCGCTTCCTCGAGCCTGTTCGAAGCGGCCGGGTTCGCGGATGACGCGCCGCGTCCGCTCGCGGACAAGCTGCGCCCGCGTAACCTTGCCGAGGTGGTCGGGCAAAAAACGCTGATCGGCCCGGACGGCGCGCTCACGCGCATGCTGGAATCGCGCACGCTCGGGTCGTTGATCTTCTGGGGCCCGCCTGGCACAGGCAAGACCACGGTCGCGCGGCTCCTGGCGAGCGAGATCGATCTGCACTTCGAACAGGTCTCCGCGATCTTCTCGGGTGTGGCTGAACTCAAGAAAGTCTTCGACGCCGCCCGCGCGCGGCGGGACATCGGGAAGGGCACGCTGCTTTTCGTGGACGAGATCCACCGTTTCAACCGCGCGCAACAGGACTCGTTCCTGCCGGTCATGGAAGACGGCACCATTACGCTTACCGGCGCCACGACCGAGAACCCGTCTTTCGAATTGAATGCGGCGTTGCTCTCGCGCGCCCGCGTGCTCGTTTTCAAGTCGTTGGATGAAGAAGCAATCGGTGAACTGCTTTCGCGCGCCGAAGAAATCGAAGCGAAGAAACTGCCGCTCGACGAAGAAGCGCGGATGACGTTGATCCGCATGGCGGACGGCGACGGGCGCGCGTCACTGACGCTTGCGGAAGAAGTCTGGCGCGCCGCGCGCAAAGGCGAAGTGTTCAATGCAGAGCGCTTGCAGGAAATCGTGCAGCGCCGCGCGCCGATCTACGACAAGTCGCAGGATGGACACTACAATCTGATTTCGGCATTGCATAAGAGCGTGCGCGGCTCGGATGCGGACGCGGCGCTTTATTATCTCGCGCGCATGATGGACGCGGGCGAAAATCCGCTCTACATCGCGCGCCGCGTGGTGCGCATGGCGGTGGAAGATATCGGTCTTGCCGACCCGCAGGCGCTCAGCATCGCGAACGCGGCGAAAGACGCCTATGATTTTCTCGGTAGCCCAGAAGGCGAACTCGCGATCGCGCAGGCGGTGATTTATCTCGCGACCGCCCCGAAATCGAACGCGGCTTACGTCGCGTATAAGGGCGCGCTGCGCGCCGCGAAGGAAGCCGGCTCGCTGGTGCCGCCCAAACACATATTGAATGCGCCGACCAAGCTCATGGCAGAAGAGGGCTATTCCAAAGGCTACGAATACGACCATGACGCTGATGGCGCGTTCTCAGGACAGGATTACTTTCCGGAAAAGCTAGGCCGTCAGGAATTCTACCATCCGGTGGAACGCGGCTTTGAGCGGGAATTGAAGAAGCGCATGGAGTATTGGGCGAAGCTGCGCGAGAAGAAGTAGCTACGTCTTCTGCTCGTAGGAGTCCTTCGACGTATTCAGATTCGGTATCTGTGTTGCCTAGGCCTGAATCTGCGGCGAGTTCACGCAGATCTCGCTCGGGCCCTGTCTCGTTTGCGCCATCGAGGCGCTCATGCCGAACGTAAACACCATGAGCACAGTCATGGTCATCATCAAATGCCGCATGTTTGCCTCCTCGGGTGCTGGTTGGCCGTTCCGGTGAGATAAACGCAGGCGCTTAACACCAGGTTCCTTATTTTGGATGGTTTTCCCTTAAACCCGCAAAATCGCGTCGATCCGGTAGCTTAACGGATTGGTCACCATGATTTTCTTCGCCGCCACGACGGAGAAATAGCCGCCATATTGCGGAGCGATTTCAGCCGCTTCCTTGGGGAAGGGGTAGAAGTGCAGCTTCCTTGGTACGCTGGCGCCGACCGTCAGGGGAACCGCGAGCTTCGCGACATGGTCGACTTTCGCGCTTTTACCGAAGCCCTGATCTGGTTCTCCTGCTCACCGGAAATCTGCGGCGCGGGCCGCCGGCGCGGGTGGAGCCTCAGTGCCGGACCACTGCGGCTGCGCGATGTTGGCGCTGAAGAGCAGAGCCGAAATCGGAAGCAGAGAGGCAAAGCAGGCGAGCGTCGTTCGCGCGTTCACTCCGCGAAAAATGGACAGGTTCTCCGAGATTGCTAACGCCTGCCGCGGAGAATAGGTTCCGGGCGGATTTTGGCCGGGCGACTCGTATGTATGCTCTTTTTCTCGTAGTCGCCGGTGGCGGCATCGGCGCCGGGCTGCGGCATGGCCTCAATATCGCGGCTGCGCGCTGGTTCGGCGTGGAGTTTCCGTGGGGCACGCTCGCGGTGAACGTGATCGGCTCGTTCCTGATCGGCGCGGTCGCGGCGGGGTTCGCATTTCGCGGCGACAACTATACGACGAACTCGCTGCGGCTGTTTCTCACGACCGGCATTCTCGGCGGTTTCACGACCTTTTCGGCGTTCTCGCTGGACTTCGTCTTGTTGTTCGAGCGGGGCGACACCATGCTCGCGGTCGTATATGTCATCGCTTCTGTTGTGCTGTCGCTGGCCGCGATCTTCGCAGGCCTGTGGCTCGTACGTTCGTTTACGTGATCCGATGCCCGTTCAAACCCGCAAAGTAAAACCCGACGAAGAAGGGATGCGCCTCGACCGCTGGTTCAAGGCGCATTTCCCCGATCTTACGTTTGCGCATTTACAGAAGTTGCTGCGCACCGGGCAGGTGCGCGTCGATGGCGGACGGGCGAAAACGAATACACGGCTCGAGCCCGGCATGGCAGTGCGCGTGCCACCGCTTACGCGCAGCGAAAAGGAAGAGACCAGCGGCACCGGCACGGAAGCGTCGCGTGTCGGCACTTCCGCGCGAGCGCCCTCGAAGATGGGCGACGCCAGATCCGACGCTGCATTCCTGAAGTCCATCACATTATATGAAGACCGCGAGGTCATGGTGCTGAACAAGCCGTTCGGGCTTGCGGTGCAGGGCGGCTCCGGTACCACGCGGCACATCGACGGCTTGCTCGAGGCCTTGCGCGGCCGGGATGGGCAGAAGCCACGGCTCGTACACCGCATCGACAAGGACACCTGCGGCATTCTGCTGATCGCGAAGACGCGGCTTGCCGCGGCGACACTTGCGAAAACCTTCCGCTCGCGCTCCGCGCGAAAGATTTACTGGGCGCTGGTCGCAGGCGTGCCAAAACCCCGGCAAGGCCGCATCTCGACGTATCTGGCGAAAGGCGCGGGCGAAGGCGGCGAGCTGATGCGCGTCGCAAAACATGGCGAAGACGAAGCGAGCCACGCTGTCACGTATTATGCGGTGGTCGAACAGGCGGCGCAGAAAGTGTCTTGGATTTCGCTCAAGCCCGTTACCGGACGCACGCATCAATTGCGTGCGCACACCGCGCATATCAACCATCCTATCGTCGGTGATCCGAAATACTTCTCGATCGAGAATTGGGAGTTCCCTGGCGGCATGCAGAATCGCTTGCATCTGCTCGCGCGCCGTCTTGTGATCCCGCATCCGAAGGGCGAGGGCGTGATCGACGTTACCGCGCCGTTGCCGCAGCATATGCAGCAATCCTGGAATCTGCTCGGCTTCGATGCGAAGTCCTATGATCCGATCGTGGATGCGCCTGAGGAATGAGCGAAGAGAACAATCCAATGCGCCGCGCGCAGGCCGCGATGCGGGCGCCTTTGCCGAAGCGCTTTTATAAAGAAGCCACCGCCGGCGAAGCGGATGGCACATTCGCGGTGCTGCTCGACGGAAAATCCGCGAAGACGCCCGCGCGCAAGACGCTTGCGCTACCTAATAAAGCGCTCGCCTTGGCGGTAGCCGCAGAGTGGAACGCGATCGAAGGCGAGATCGACCCCGCGAAGCTTCCGCTGACGCGGCTTGCCAATCTTGCGATCGACGCCATCGCGGCCGCGCCGCAGCCGGTGATCGACGAGATCGTGCAATACTCCGCGAGCGATCTTGTGTTTTATCGCGCGGGAGAACCCGAAGGCCTCGTAGCATTGCAGAATGAGCGCTGGAACCCTGTGCTGGACTGGGCGGCGTCAAAATTGAACGCACGCTTCGCGCTGGCGGAAGGCATCGTTCATGTGCGGCAGCCTGATCAATCGCTTGCCGCTGTACGTGAGGCTGCCGAAAAACTTTCACGTCCCTTCGCACTCGGTGCCGCTGCGAGCGCCACCAATATCGGCGGCTCTGCGTTGATCGCGCTTGCGCTCGCGAATGGTGCGCTTTCCGGCGACGAAGCCTGGAATGCGGCACATGTGGACGAGCAGTGGAGCATCAGCCAGTGGGGCGAGGATGACGAGGCGCAGCGGCGGCTGGCAGCGCGTCACGCCGAGTTCAGTGCTGCCGCGACGATGCTTTCGCTCTTGCGCTAGCTTTTCCCGATCCTGCCGAGATGCGTATCGCTGAAGGCGGTCTCGAATTTCAGGCCGAAGCCGAGCATGCGGTCAATGCCGATATGCGCGAGCCATACCAATGCCGCGGCCATTGCCACGACAGAGTCCGTGTAGAGGCCGGCAAAGCCGAGGATCAGCGGCATCACCGTGATATGCCCCGCATTATACAGATGCGCGCCGAAACGCGGTCCGGCGAGGTAGCCAATCATCGTGAGATCGGGTGCAAGAATGAGTACGGCAAACAGCCACCACGTTACGCCGAGCTTCCAATAGGCAAAGACGCAGATCGCAAACAGCGCGAACCCTTCCGCCTTCAGCAGCATACGCGGCAGGCCGGCAACGGCGGAGACGGGCGCGTTCATGCAGTTCCTTTGCGATGGCACGAAGATGTGATGGGCGACGATACCGCGTCACCGGGCGTCATGCTATGTAGCCGCGGGGCAAGCCGGGGGATTCCATGAAAGTTGTGCTCGACCTTTCGCAGCTTCTTGAGGACGGCGAGATCACGCAAGCCGAGGCCGATAAGCTGAAGCGGCTTTCGGTCAAGTCGACCGGCTCGCTCGCCTTCAACATCCTGATCGGATTTGGCGTCATCGCAGTCGCGATCGGCACGATCGCGCTCATCCCCGATGCGCTCACCGGCATTATTCTCGGCGCAATCGTGCTGGGTTTCGGTCTCGTGCTGCTGCACTATTCCCGCCTCGAGTGGGGCGTGCTCGGCAACATCTGCGTTATTCTCGGCGGACTCGGCCTCGGTGGCGGCGTGGTCTATATGACCGAGGGTTCGGTCTGGGCGTTTCTCGGCGGCGCCATCGGCTTTGCCATTGCCGGCGTCATCGCGCGCAGCGGGCTTTTGATCGCGCTCAGCGTGCTCGCGCTTTCTTCCGTGCTCGGTGCGCGTACCGGCTATTTTCACGCGAGCTATTTCCTCGGCATCAAGGAGCCGACGCTCACCATCATCGCGTTCAGCCTGATCACGCTCGCCTGCTATCAGGTGTCGCTGATGGCCGGCGCCGCTTACGAACGGCTCGCCTTGATGGCGGCGCGGGTGTCGATCCTGCTCGTGAACTTCGGCTTCTGGATCGGCTCGCTCTGGGGTGACCGGCTCGAACAACTGACCGGCGTGCTGGGGCACACCAAGGAGAATGTGCTTACCATTCCGCGGCTTTACTTCGTGATCGGCTGGGCGCTCGCCTTGGTCGCTTTCGCGGTCTGGGCGATGCGCAACGACCGCCGCTGGGTGGTGAACGTCTGCGCGGTGTTCGGCGCGATCCACTTCTATACGCAGTTCTTCGAGCGGCTCGGGCCGAACCCGTTCGCGATCCTGCTCGGCGGCGTTTCCGCGCTCGGTATTGCGATCGCGATCTGGCAGTTCAACAAGAAGGCGGTGGCGAAGCCTTCTTAAGCGCCGGAGTGTCGTGTTCTTGTTCTTCAAAGCTCGTGCAATGAAATTTCTTCTGACTGCTCTCGCGTTCATTCTTGCGGCCCCGGCGCTCGCGCAGATGCCCGAGCGGCAGGTGATTGTGCGCGACGAGCTTGCCAAAGCCTTCACGGATATCGGCACCGAAGGCACCTTCGTGATGCTGGAGACGAAGAAGAACCGCATCACGGTCGTCAACGCCGAGCGGCATAAGAAAGACTTTCTTCCCGCGTCCACCTTCAAGATCCCGAACGCGCTGATTGCGCTGGAGACCGGCGTGGTGAAGGACGCAGAGCATCCCGTGTTCAAATGGGATGGCGTGAAGCGCGAGTTGGAGGCGTGGAACAAGGACCAAACTTTGCGCTCGGGGTTTCGCGCGTCGGCAGTCTGGCAGTTTCAGGAGATTGCGCGACAGGTGACTGCCACACGCATGCGCGTCTATATCTCGCAGTTCGGCTATGGCAACCGCAACATCGGCGGCAACGAGGACTCGTTCTGGCTCGACGGCAAGCTGCGCATCTCCGCGTTGCAGCAGGTCGAATTCCTTGAGCGCTTCTATATCGGCAAGCTGCCGGTACATCCGAAGAACGCCGGGATCGTGAAAGACATCATGTTCCTCGAAAAAATCGGGAACGCGATCTTGCGCGGCAAAACGGGGTGGATTCCCTCCGGCGATGACAAGATCGGCTGGCTGGTCGGCTGGGTCGAGCGCGGGGAGGAGGCGTATATCTTTGCGCTCAACCTCGATCCGAACGAGGAGAAGCACATCGCCGCGCGCACAGCGATTGCAAAGTCGCTGCTGGCGCAACTCGGTGCCTTACCGAAACAGTAGCCAAAAAAGCAAAACCCGCCGGACATTGCTGCCGGGCGGGCCAACCAGTCTCCACATCTTCGCTTTAGGCCGCCTCCCAGTACATCCGTGGTGAGGGGTTAGGCTCCGTGAAGTCCGATGAGAGCTATATAGGCGCGTTTTGTGACGGTTCAATGACGGCAGGGAAGATTTTTCAGGCGGCGGACCACGCCACATAGCGGTCGCGGCGATGGTTAACCCAGAGCACGAGGTTCATCGCCACGGAGCCGATAACGGAGGCCGCGACCAGTAGCCAGTCCACGGCCAGCAGGGAAATAACGAGAACCACCAGGTCCACGCCGAGCTGAAATTTGCCGGCCGGAATTTTGTATCTGGCCTGCAGATAGAGCGCGAGGATGTTGACCCCGCCGAGGCTCGCCTGATGGCGGAACAGCACGATGAAGCCCATGCCGAGCATCAGGCCGCCCACGATCGCGGCATAGAACGGCTCGAGCTTGCCGATCGTGAGGAAAAGCCCGTGTGTTTCCGACATCACCGAGACGAGCGCGACCGCGCAAAACGTCTTCACGGTAAAGCGCCAGCCCATGCGCATCAGCGCGAGAATGTAGAAGGGCAGGTTGATGATGAAGAAGCCGAGGCCGAAGGGGATGCCCGCGAGATAAAATCCGAGGAAGGAGATCCCCGACGTGCCGCCTGTAAGCAACCCCGCATTCTTGAACAGGACGACCGCAAACGAGATGAACAGCGTGCCGCTGACGATGGCGAAGATGTCCTCGCCAAGGGAATGCTTGGGTGCGTCTGAATCGATGTGAGTCACGGGAACAGAGTAGGCGACGAATGCCGCCCGCTCAATTCGCGCTTAGTCTACCCGTTCGTCCTGATGGCTGGTCGTCTCCTCCGGGAAGGTCGGATAAATCCCGGCAACGCGGCCCATCTGCTGCGTGAGGGCCAGCACCGCATCGATATGCGGCGTATCGACTTCGGCGAGCCGGCCCAATTCCTGCACGGAAGTAAGGAGGGCGTCGAGTTCAATCGGCCGGCCTTTGTCGACGTCTTGCAACATCGAAGTCCTATGCGCGCCAACGCGGGCGGCGCCGTTGATACGGCGTTCGACATCGACACGGAAATGCACGCCGATGCGCCGGCCGATCTTCTCCGCTTCCAGCATCATATTCCTCGACAGAGCTCTCGTGCCCGGATCGGTCGCGACCACATCGAGCGTCGCTTTCGTGAGCGCGGAGATCGGGTTGAAGCAGAGATTGCCCCAGAGCTTGAGCCAGATGTTGTTCCTGATTTCGGGAATGATCGGCGCTTTCAATCCCGCCTTGGTCATCATCTCGGAAAGCTTCACGCGCTCAGTCACTTTGCGCGTCGGTTCGCCCAAGCCGAACTTGTCGCCGTCGATGTGCTTGATGACGCCGGGCGATTCAATTTCCGCGGCCGGATACACTGTGCAACCGATGACGCGCTCGGGGCCGATCGCCTGCCACTGCCGGTCCCCCGGATCGACGGACTCGATGCGGCGATTCGCGTACTGGCCTTCGAAGCCATGGAAATACCACCACGGCAGTCCGTTCTGCATGGTGACGACCGCGGTATCGGGTCCGCAGAGCAGCGCGAGCTTGTCCGCGACTTCCCAGGCCTGATGGGCTTTGAGCGCGCAGATCACGTAATCCTGCGGCGGCAGTTCGGCGGGATCGTGGGTCGCCTTGACCCTCGCGTTCTTGGTCTCGCCGTTTATTTTCAGCGTCAGGCCGTTCGACTTCATGGCTTCCAGATGCGAGCCACGCGCGATCAGCGAGACATCCGCGCCCGCGTTCGCGAGCAGCACGCCGACATAGCCGCCGATGGCGCCGGCGCCGTAAATGCAGACCTTCATATTTCTTCCCCAGCGGCCCGTATCGCTTCCCCATTTTTCTTGGGGGCCGTTGCCGGTATATCATTTCGATGACGTGCTATACCAAGGCGAAGGTGCCGCACGGGCTCGGCAATTGGTCGATAGGGGCAAGCAATGAAAGATATCCTCGAAGCGCTGGAAGTCCGCAGGGCGGAAGCCAAGCTCGGCGGCGGCGAAAAGCGCATCGTCGCGCAGCACGCGCGCGGCAAGCTGACCGCCCGCGAGCGGATCGGGCTCCTGCTCGACAAGGGCTCGTTCGAGGAATTCGACACCTTCGTGCAGCACCGCGCGACCGACTTCGGGATGGACAAGCAGAAGGTGCCGGGGGATGGCGTCGTCACCGGTTGGGGCACGGTGAACGGCCGGCAGGTCTTCGTGTTCGCGAAAGACTTTACCGTGTTCGGTGGCTCGCTCTCGGAAAGCCACGCGCAGAAGATCACCAAGATTCAGGATCTCGCGCTGAAGACCCGCGCGCCGATCATCGGCCTGTTCGACGCGGGCGGGGCGCGCATTCAGGAAGGCGTGGCGGCCCTCGGCGGCTATGGCGAAGTATTCAGGCGCAATGTCACGGCGAGCGGCGTGATCCCGCAGATTTCCGTCATCATGGGCCCCTGCGCGGGCGGCGACGTGTACTCGCCGGCGATGACCGACTTCATCTTCATGGTCAAAGACACGAGCTACATGTTCGTGACCGGCCCGGAAGTGGTGAAGACCGTGACCAACGAAACGGTGACGGCCGAAGAACTCGGCGGCGCGAAGGTGCATACGACGCGCTCGTCGGTCGCCGATGGTGCATTCGAGAACGATGTCGAGTGCCTGCTCCAGATGCGCCGCCTGATCGATTTCCTGCCTTCATCGTTCGAGGCGGGTGTGCCGGAGTGGCCGAGCGCGGACGACGCCGAGCGCATCGAGCCTTCGCTCGATAGTCTCGTCCCGGAAAATCCGAACAAGCCCTACGACATCAAAGAACTCATCATGAAGCTCGCGGACGAAGCGGACTTCTTCGAAATTCAGGAAGCGTTCGCGAAGAACATCGTCACCGGCTTTGGCCGCGTGGAGGGGAGAACGGTCGGCTTTGTTGCGAACCAGCCGATGGTGCTCGCCGGCGTGCTCGACGCCGACGCTTCGCGCAAGGCCGCGCGCTTCGTGCGCTTTTGCGATGCCTTCAACATTCCGATCGTGACACTCGTGGACGTGCCGGGTTTTCTGCCTGGCACGGCGCAGGAATATGGCGGCCTCATCAAACACGGCGCCAAGCTCTTGTTCGCTTACTCGCAGGCGACCGTGCCGCTCGTCACCGTGATTACGCGCAAGGCCTTCGGCGGTGCCTATGACGTGATGGCCTCCAAGCACATCGGCGGCGACGTGAACTATGCCTGGCCGACGGCACAGATCGCGGTGATGGGCGCGAAGGGCGCGGTCGAGATCATCTTCCGCGCGGATAAGGATCCGGCGGTGATCGCCGAGCGCACCAAGGAATATGAGCAACGCTTTCTATCACCGTTCGTCGCGGCCGAGCGTGGCTATGTCGATGAAGTGATCGAGCCGCACGAAACTAGGCGGCGCATCGCCCGCGCGCTCGCCATGCTGAAGACGAAACAGGTCGAACAGCCGCGCAAGAAGCACGACAATCTGCCGGTGTGAGAGGGTGACCTCCCAGGAAACTCCTTCTACTGACGAACTGGAGTTTTACTTGCGGCCTTGTGCCGACTATCCACGCCTATACTGACGGGAAACTAGAAATGCGTTGATCACCGGGACAAGTCCGGTGATGAGGAATGAGTGCGCGGTTGCGGCGGCGAATTGAGCGCGCTTGACCCCGATCGAGGCCGCGCGCAGCGTTCGCATGCCGCCAGTTTCCAAGGAGCCAGCCATGCCGCGTACGAAAACACACGACGAAACCCATCTCTCAACCCGTATCGGCTGGCTGCGCGCGGCGGTGCTTGGCGCGAACGATGGTATCATTTCGACCGCAAGTCTTATCGTCGGAGTTGCGGTAGCCACACCGGACCGTACTGCGATGCTGATCGCGGGTGTCGCGGGTCTCGTTGCGGGCGCGATGTCGATGGCGGCAGGCGAGTATGTCTCCGTCTCTTCTCAGGCCGACACCGAAAAGGCCGACCTTGCACGCGAGACGCGAGAGCTGAAAGAGCAGCCCGAATTTGAACTGAACGAGCTTGCCGACATTTATGTCGCGCGCGGGCTGGAGAAGCCGCTCGCACTCGAAGTCGCAAAACAATTGATGGCAAAGGATGCGCTCGGCGCGCACGCGCGCGACGAACTCGGTATTACCGAAATCACAGCGGCGCAGCCGGTGCTTGCGGCTATCACTTCTGCGATTACCTTCGCGGTGGGGGCGGCGGCGCCCTTGCTGCTTACGATATTCGCGCCGCTTTCGCACGTCGTCTGGATCATTTCCGGCGGCACGCTTTGCTTTCTTGCGATCCTTGGCGCGCTGGGTGCACATGCAGGCGGCGCAAACCTTCTTAAGGGGGCCGCGCGTGTTACCTTCTGGGGTGCGGTTGCGATGGCGGCGACCGCACTCATCGGCAAATTGGTCGGGCACTCGCTATAGGCGAAAGCCCGCGCGCTAACGGCTCCTTTCTTCCGCTCGCGCGCGCGCTCGATGAACCAGCGGTTCAACGCGTTTTGCGTGTCGGCCTGTTCGCATTCGCCGGGCAAATCTTTTCGCGTCGGCCCGGAATAACGCGCGTTGGCGAACTCCAGCGTGTTCGCGACCACGATCTCAGCCTTTTGCTCCGGCAGGCGGAAATGCAGCGCTTCCTTGGTCGAGGCATTCTCCTCGACATCGACATCCGTGCGGATCGGCTTGTTCGCGCCGCGCGTGAGCATGCCGTGTTCGGCCCATTGCGCGTGGCGGATTTCGTCGATGCGGAACTCCACATAGACCTTGCCGTCGACGTAAAAGCGGCAGCCGTAAGTTCCCGTAACATTGGCTTCGGCAGTGCCTGCAATCATGCTCATGCCGAGCGCGCAGCAAAATCCGAATCGCCGGAGTGTGAACATGCTTCCCCCGTTGCTGATGGTGTGATTTCCGCGAGTGTGGATTACGCGTGCGGCCGGGGCAATTCCGCGTCTCGTCGCAGCGCAGAATGACGCGGGCCTGCGCAATCGCGTAGAAATACGCTCTGGAAGCTAGGAGAGCGAGATGGTGAAGAACAAACCCGCGCATGTGAGCGAAGCGGCGGCGGAGGCGCGCGTGCGGCACTTCGTGAACCACGCTGGCAACTTGCTGGTCGAAGGCTTTCATCTGCTCGGGCTGTTTGCGATCGGTGCTTCGACCGTGTGGGCCGCGGTCGCGACGTTTCTCGCGATGGTGAACAAGGGCACGGCCTCTATCGAGGATCTATTGCTGCTCTTCATCTATCTGGAGATCGGCGCGATGGTCGGCATCTATTTCAAGACCAATCGCATGCCGGTGCGCTTTCTGATCTATGTCGCGATCACGGCCGTCACGCGCCATGTCGTCGTTGTCGTCACCACGCACAAAGTACCCGAGATGGAAACGCTGCTCACCGCCGGCGCGATCCTTATCCTTGCGCTTGCGGTCGTGGCGCTGCGCCTTCGGTCTTACTATCTGCCGTCGGCGTCGAGCGGGAAACCTTAGTTTCACTCCGATATTGGCGGGAAGACGTAGTACTTTTATCCGCGAATGGCCTGGAGGCCACGTGCTTGCGCGCTAAAGAAAAACCCCGCCGGTTTCCCGACGGGGTTTTTTATTTCTGACTGAAATCAGAAATTAGCAGGGGCGGCATTGGCCGCGGCGGCCGCGATACCAGCCCCAGCCGCAACCATCGCGTGGCGCGTTGCGATAGCAGCGGACCTGTTCGGTCTGCGACGTCACATCGGGCGCGCCACCCTTCGTGAAGGCAGCAGCATTCGCCTGCCAGGCGGCGGCACCGCCCACAACAAAAGCCGCGGCGAGGGCGGCGGAAATAATCGTATTGCGCATGGGAGTCCTCCTTCTCCGGTGTTCGGAGTCTCCGATAACTACCAAGGAGGATTTTGGTTCGCACGAAGTCTGATCGAACGGCAACGCAAACGGCAACAACGCGGGCTGCCGCGATTTCCACCGCGCCTCCACCCCCTCGCTCGCAATAATTTCAGTCAGGCTATTTACAATTAATGGGAGCATGAATACACAATACAACCTATGCGGGCAATTGGTATTTTCGCCCGCTGCATAGGGGATTTTCATGACCGACAAAGCATTTCCAAAGAACGATCAGGGCATCGATGTAACGCGCCGCAAATCGCTGAAATCTCTTGCCGCGATCGGGGTTTCCGGCGCCGGCATTGGCCTGGCGGGGACAGCGATCGCGCAAACCAAAAATCTCAGTGATGGCGAATTGAAACAGATCACGACGAATCCGGACGCTTTCTTTAAAGACCCAAACAACCGCTCGAAGGCGCTCGGCATTTCCGAACAGAATCTCAAGATTCAGCTGAACGACTACGCAAAGAAGAACAATCTCGATACGCGAGCATTCATCAAGGAAGTCATCAAGACCATCGAGCCCTGAGGATCGATCATGGCGAGCGATCAACTGCCGGACTATGGCCGGCATCTCGCGGTTTCGATTACGAATGCGTGCCCGCTTCAATGCGGGCACTGCATTTCGAATTCCTCGCCGAAATCGCGTCAGGGCTTTCAGGGCCTCGCCGAAAACTTTGCGGGCTTTCTCGACCTTTGGCCGAAGGCCCGGCATGTCACGCTGACTGGCGGAGAGCCGTTCTACGATCTTGCGGGCATGAAGCTGTTTTTAGAGCTTTGCGTGCAGCGCGAGGTACGCGCGGGCGCGATTACCAGCGGCTATTGGGCAAAGACGCCGAAAGCGGCGGCGGAAATGCTAAACAAAGTCCCCGGATTACACTCCCTGACCATCAGCTCGGATGTGTTTCATCAGCAGTACGTCTCCGTCGATTTTATAGCGAACGCCTATCGCGCGGGCAGGGAGCGCGGTCTTCTCACGCATGTCAGGCTGACGGGGCATGCGGAAACGAAAGACGACGAGCGGGAACTGCGCGCCAAAATACTCGATTTCTGCGATCGGGAAGATCTGGAAGACGCGTTGCTTGCGCCCTATGGCCGGGCAGAGGAGTTTCGGGAGGAATTGGCACGTTCCACTCCGCGCGAAGCAAAGCTCGGACTTTGTCCTTCCTCAGGCCCGCATATTTTCGAGAGTGGCCGCGTCACGCCTTGCTGCAACAGCATCGTTTCGCTGGAGCAGGAGCATGCGCTGGATTTTGGAAATATCCTGGGTGAGCCTTCTTCGGCGGTTAAAGCTCGTCTTCTGTCGGATGAGTTTTTTCTGACAATCAAGATTCTCGGTTTTGATTTTCTAAGAGACTATCTCGATGAGATCGGCGAGCTCGATTTTGCACCGGTTAGTGCGTGCGAATTCT
The DNA here is from genome assembly GCA_016713235.1 of Hyphomicrobiales bacterium. Lineage (GTDB taxonomy): Bacteria > Pseudomonadota > Alphaproteobacteria > Rhizobiales > Xanthobacteraceae. The sequence continues at coordinate 577,287 of JADJPN010000002.1, forward strand.
GCTTCCAGCTTTGCAAGGAGCCTCGTCAATTCCGAAAGCTGGAATCCCTTTTCAAGAATCCCGAGTTCCGGTTTCAGCTTCACGCAATTGCGATCGGCGAATATGGCAATCATTTTTCAGGAGCGCCGATCAAATCGCTGCTCGCAACGCACGTAACTGGCACCGAGATGGTTCCCGAACTGGAGCAAGCAACTACTCCGGCTTAGCTCACGATTAAACCAGCGCCACCGGCCGCAGCGGCGATCCGGTCGCGCCCTTGATGCGGAGCGGGAGCGTCACGAACGCGAAGTCTGCGCGCCCGCATTGGCTCAGTTCTTCGAGGTCGAGATTCTCGATGATGTGGATGCCGTTCTGCGCGAGCAGGATGCGGTGCGCGTCCATGGTGATGTCGGTCTGGACGATCTGTTCAAAGCCGGCGGTATCGTTGCCCACGGCAAACGGTTTCCTGGAGGCGAGCCACTCCGCGCCGCTCGCCGCGACGCCGGGCGTACCCTTGCTGTCGAGGCCGAGATATGTGTTCGAATTTGTCCAATGTCTGGTCCAGCCGGTGCGGAGCAGGATCACGTCGCCGGGATGGATCGCGACATTCGCGCTCTTCACTGCGCCCTCCAGATCTGCGACCGTGACTTCTTCCGCGGCGGCGAGCGCTTCGACGTTCTTCGTCTTTGCAATGTCCAGCAGCACGCCGCGCCGGAAGATCGGCGCAATCGTCTCGACGCCATGTTCTTTGAATAATTGCGTGCCTTGCTGCGCTTCCGCTGCATCGACGCCGCCGTAGAGCTTGCCGTTCTCGGAGACATGGGAGAGCGCATCGATATGCGTCGAGGTGTGGGTGCTGGTGATGATCAGTTCGTTCGAGGAGGAGAAGCCGCAGCCGCGATGGATGTCGCCGTGACGATTGTTCAGCGTGATATGAAAGGGCGGGTGGGTCGGATAGATCGGCATGCCTTTTTGCAGCGGATGATCGAGCGCGATCATGCGCGCGCCGCGCGTCAGCGCGAGCCATGCGTCCACGTCGAGCTTGCTGCCGCTCCGTTTTCCTTCGTGCATTTGCCGTCTCCCATTTTGCTCGGGAATTTAGCATACTCCTGAACAGAGGTCGCAACGGAGTTCGCGCCATGACGATTACATTTGCATTCCTGCATCATCTCGCCTTTGTCGCGCTGTTCGTGACGCTCGCCATCGAAATGATTTTGCTCCGTCAACCGCTTACGCTGGAGAGCGCGCGACGTTTGCAGGTATATGACGGCGTGTACGGCGCAGCCGCGGGCGCCGTGCTCATCATCGGTGGCCTTCGCGTCTATTTCTTCGAGAAGGGCTGGTATTACTATCTGACCAACCACGCCTTCCTCACCAAGATGGCGATCTTCGTGGCCGTTGGCCTGATCTCTATCATTCCAACCATTGAGTTCATGCGCTGGCGCAAGGAAACACGGGCAGGGAAGGTTCCGCAGGTCGATCCCGCGAAGATCCAGCGGCTCCGCAAGATCATTCACTGGGAGCTTGTGGGGCTCATGCTGATGCTGCTGTTCGCTGCATGGGCGGCGCGCGGAGCATTCCGCTAACGCAGCCGAAGCCTACAGGTTCGTCTCGACAAACGCGTTCGCCGGCATCTACCATCCCTGATTGAGGATGCGGGGTAACGCTTTCAAGGATTTTCCCCCATCGCGGACAGTCGCTGCCGCGAAGCCGGGTTGCGTCACGCCGGAAGGAGACAATCTTATTTCTATGGGCGCGTTCTGGATTGTTCCTGCGATTATCTTTTTGTTCTTCGCGTTGTGGATGCTGAGAAGGCGAAGACCGACACCTTAGATCGCGATCATAATGACGAACCACACCGCACTGCCAATGCGCGCAGTGTTCGCGAATATGGAACCGCTTTCGCGCGCGGCTGCGCGCCAGACCGATACGACAAGAAATATATTCAACGGCACGACAGCAAAATGCAGAAGCAGACCCAGCCAAAGCGGGCCGTCTTTTGCAAAGACAGCAAGTGCAGCTCCAGTGGCGATAAGATTGAGTACCGTCGCCCAGCCGATCATATATTCCCAGAAGACGCGGGCGAGGGGTTCCTCGCCGCGCCAAAGAGAAGCGATACGGCTTGGGTTGCTCATTTGGGCAGCGGGATCGGTCCTGCGTCTTTCGGCACGGCATAGCCCTTGATGACGGCCGGGCGCTTGGCAATCTCGAGGTACCAGCGCTTCACGTTCGGGTAGTCATTCAAATCCATTTGTTGCCATTCGAAACGCGAAATCCACGGCCAAGTCGCAATGTCGGCAATCGAATAATCGCCGGCCATAAATTGCTGGCCTTCCAGCCGCGTATTCAGAACTTTGTAGAGGCGCTTTGCCTCTTTGCCGTAGCGCTCTTCGGCATACGGAGCCTTGCCTACGTTATACTTCAGAAAATGGTGGGCTTGGCCGAGCATCGGTCCGACGCCGCCCATCTGCCACATCAGCCATTCGACCACGCGATAGCGCGACTGTGTGTCCTTCGGCATGAACTGACCGGTTTTCTCGGCCAGATACATCAGGATCGCGCCCGACTCGAACAGCGAAAAATTGGAATCCCGGTCGACGATGGCCGGGATGCGATTGTTCGGGGAGATTTTGAGGAAGTCAGGCGCGAACTGTTCATCCTTGCCGATGTCGATGGAATGAACCGCGTAGGGCAACCCCATTTCTTCGAGTGCGATGGAAACTTTTCGTCCGTTCGGCGTTGTCCAGGTGTACAGGTCGATCATTCCGGTTCCTTCGTAGCGCGCGCAGGGGCCGCATTTGTATGTGGGGATAGTATCGCCGAGTCGGGGCTTTAAACAGGAGGATTTCCATGAATGCTACTATGCAGGCAACGCGGTTCTGGATCGAGATCATCGCGGCTTTGACTATTACGCTTGCGATTGGTGCGGTCTTGTATCAGCGCCTTCAGCAAGGCAGCGGTCCCGTCAGCATCCGGACCATCCAGCTGCTCGCGATATCGGTGCTCGCGCCGTTGATTCTGATCCTCGGCCTCGAACGGGTACTGGAACCAAGCGCGGTTGGCGCCCTGATCGGCGCGCTGCTCGGCTATCTCTTGTCGGGGATCGGAAACGAGAAGGCTTAGCTGCTCTTCATCTCAATTTCGGAGATGCGGCGGCGAAGCGCCGCGAGTTCTTTCTCAAGCTTTTCGATGCGCTCAAGCGGGCTCTGCTCGTTCGTGGCGGCGTTGATTGCCGGGGCAATGGTCGCCGCACCGTGCGCGTCCGTCTTTGCGAAGCTCACGCCGATCTCGGTCCCGTGATTCCACTCGGTTTCGACGCGAGCTGTTTGATCGCGGTTCGGGATGTGCAGCTCGAAAGCATGGGGCAGGGCCACCGGATCGGTGAACGAAAGACGTGCGCCGTCATCCGTCAGTTCGCGAATGATGCAATCCGCGCTCTGGTGGCGGTTATTGTAGAATACACGCCCCTGCAAAAAAGTGCGGTGGCGCGGCAGATGGCGGCGCTCTTCCATGTCCGTGGGCTCAGGTACACTCATTTCCCAGCATGTTGCGCGCCGTTTCTTAATCCCTCGTTAAGTCATTGATCTCGGGCAGCCCCGCTGGCAAAAAGGCCAGCCTGCCTAGTTCTGGACAATGCCCGAAACCTCTTCCCGTTCCTTCGAACTGATCGTCAAAACAGCACCCGTGCTGTTCGTGCTGTTCTGGAGCACGGGCTTTATCTGCAACAAGTACGCGCTGCCGCACACCGATCCCATTACCTTCGTGGCAATCCGGCTCTGTTTCGCGACCCTCGCGATCACACTGCTTGCGTTTGCCATGCGCGCGCCGCTTCCGCGCGGGCGGGCAATCCAGCACTCGATCGTCAGTGGCGTGCTCGTGCATGGCATGTATCTGACTGGCGTTTGCGTTGCGATGGCGCAGGGGATGCCGGCAGGGATCGCGGCTCTGGTCGTAGGCCTGCAACCCGTCCTGACTTCAACCCTCGCGAACCGCTTTTTGGGCGAACGCGTCTCGGCTTTGCAATGGGGCGGGCTGATCCTGGGCCTGATCGGGCTTTGGCTTGTGGTGCAGGCCAAGGTTTCGGGTGGTACGACGTGGTGGGGCTGGAGCGCGATTGTCGGCTCGCTCGTCGGGATCACGGTCGGTACGCTCTATCAGAAGCGTTTCGGCGGCGGCGTGAATTTTCTGTCCTCAATGCCGGTCCAGTATGCGTCCGCCGCAATCTTCGCGGGGATCGGCGCGTTTCTGCTGGAGCCGCGAAATGTGAACTGGGCCGGGGAGTTTATCCTGGCGCTGGCATGGCTCGTGATCGTGCTTTCCGGCGCCGCGGTCGTGTTGCTCTACATTATGATCCGCCGTTCGGCGGCAACGCGCGTGGCCTCGCTGTTCTATCTTACGCCCGCCGTCACGGCGGTGATGTCCTATCTCCTGTTCAACGAGCAATTGGGACTCGCTGCGATTGCAGGCATGGCACTTTGCGCGGCAGGCGTGTTGCTGGTGAACTGGAAAGCAGAGCCTGCGGCATCTTGAAGCGCATCAAGCGCTAAGCATGGTGGCTTGGTAAACCGTCGTTAACCCAACATTGTCTACTCAGATACCTCTGTTCTGATTTGGTATCGAAGTGCAGCTTCCCTCTTCATCTCGGCCCCGCTGGTTCGATGTGGCGCTTTTAACAGCAGCCGCGCTTTTCAGTTTCGGTCTCGTGGCCGCGATGTCGCTAGCTCCGAAAAAAGAATCTACGGGCGTGGCGGTAATCTTCGCGCCATGGACAAGCGCTCGAGAGGCGCTCGCGCTTGCCGCCGAGGCAGGTGGCCGGTTTGTGCGCTTTGGCGCTTATGACTTCATCGCAATCATCGAGACCGAAGATCACGACTACGCCCGGCGCGCGCGCGAGAAGGGCGCATGGTTCGTCGCGGATCCGGCCGCGCTCGCGGCTTGCATGAGGCCCTTTGCAAAAAACAAAGTTTGAAGACACATGAACAGCCTCGAGAAATTTCAAAACAAAGTCACGATTGCGCTGATCTGCGTCGCATGGCTGCATATACCGGTGCTTGCGGTGACGGCCTGGATTGTGGGTCATGACGCTTTCGTAGCTTTGGTCGCCGGCGTTGCGCTGGCTTTGCTGCCGACCGCATTCCTGTTGTTGAAGCGGCCGCAACTGGCAACGGCGATTGCGGTTGCGATCGCTTTGGTGGGGCATACCTCGCTGTTCGTCTATCTCCTCGAAGAACATCCATGGCAGGTCGAAGCGCATTTCTATTATTTCGCGCTGCTGGCGATGCTGTCTGGTTTTTGCGAATGGCGCGTACTTCTTGCCGCGGCATCGCTGATCGCGGGTCATCATCTCGCGTTGAACTACGCATTGCCAAGCGCGATATTCCCCGGTGGTAGCGATTTCTTCCGCGTGGCGTTTCATGCGGTTGTCGTCGTGATCGAGACGGCGATGCTGATCGGGATCGCCGTCATGATGCAGCGTGCTTTCCGCGCTGCGTACGCCGCCACCGGAAACGCGGAAAGCGCGGCCAGTGAATTGCGTAATATCGCGGACCGCCGCGAGCGGGAGTTCGCGATTTCGGCCGAGCAAAGCGAAGTACTTCACAAGCTGCTTCACCGTTTCGAGCGTGAAATCGCAGAATCCATCGACGCTCTTCATGGCGCGGCACAGGAACTGGAAAGTAACGCAAAAGGCCTCGGTTCGACTGCCGAAACCGCGAGCACGCAGTCCATGAAGGTTGCCGCGATCACCGAGGAGACTTCCATTCAAGTGAAGACCGTCGCGCAGGCGGGCGAGTCGCTGGCTGAGATTATCGCCGGTGTTGGTACGGACGTGTCGGAGTCATCGCGTCTTGCAGGAGAGGCTGTTAGCCAGGCCATAGCGACCAGCAGTGCCATCGACGATATGGCGAAAGTCGCCGGCGAAATCGGCAACGTAACGAGCTTGATTTCCGCAATCGCCGCGCAGACCAATCTGCTTGCGCTGAATGCGACCATCGAAGCGGCAAGAGCGGGTGACGCGGGCCGCGGCTTTGCGGTGGTCGCGCAGGAGGTTAAAGCGCTCGCTGCACAGACAGCCGGGGCGACCCGGGATATTGCCACCCGTATCGAGGCCATGCAGCAGGCCACCGGCAAATCGGTGTTCGCAATCGAGCAAATTTCCTCTGTCATTGCGGAACTCGACCGCTTCTCGACGCAGATCGCGGATTCGGTCGAGGAGCAGGTGGCGTCGGCACGCGAGATCGCCGGTAATGTGTCTTCGGTCGCGGAAGGTGTCGGCGCAGTCGCGCAGTCGGTCGTGCAGATCGAGACCGTAGCGGATCAGACCAATCGGGCGGCCTCGCAGCTGCACGGATCGGCCGCTTCCGTTACCGGCCAGACCTTGCGCATTCGCGAGCGCGTACATGCGTTCGCGAACGAGGTTGCAAAGATCAGAGCCTGAGGCGCGTTTACGCTACGCGTTCTGTTGCTGGCCGGACACTTTTCTGCGGCGTCTTATTTAGTCCGAGCAATGGTACAGGCGTATTGATCCCGGCTCCGAAGATGCCGCGCAAGACATCGCCTGATCAGGCAGGCTCCCTTGGTGCAATCACAAGCTGTGATTGTGTGACCAGCGCGGCGAGCTTACCGTCCTCACGAAAAATCTTGGTTTGCCAAACCATCAGCGTTTTGCCGCGATGAACCGGAGTACACTCCGCGCGCGCGGTTTCGCCAATCGGGATTGCCAGAAGAAAGTTCGTTTTGCTCTCGGTGGTCACCGACCGGTAGCCTTTCGGCAAGTTCACAGTGGTGCCGACGCCGCCAAGCGTGTCGGCCATCGCCATAATCGCGCCGCCATGCAGGAAGCCACTGCGGTTGGATAATTCCTCTCGCGTCGTCAGCCTGGCTTCGACGAGATCGGGGGAACTCTTGGTGATCTCGATGCCGATGAAAGAAGCGAAATGCTTCTGGCCAAGTGTGAACGCCTGTTCCACGAAACCCTCGTTTAAAACAATACGACGCTGCGGATGGATTTCCCCGCGTGCATCAAATCGAATCCTTTGTTGATGTCCGATAGCGGCATCGTATGCGTGATCATGGGATCGATCTGGATTTTTCCGTCCATGTACCAGTCGACGATCTTCGGCACATCGGTGCGGCCTCTTGCGCCGCCGAAGGCGGTGCCTTTCCAGACGCGGCCGGTCACGAGTTGAAACGGGCGCGTTGAGATTTCTGCGCCCGCCGGCGCAACGCCGATGACGATGCTCTCGCCCCAGCCGCGATGACATGCTTCCAGCGCCTGGCGCATAACAGTGACATTGCCGGTGCAGTCGAAGGTGTAGTCCGCACCGCCAATTTGATCGGCCGGCGTCTTCGTCATATTGACGAGGTGAGGGACGAGATCCTTGCCGGCTTCGGCAGCGTTGACGAAATGCGTCATGCCGAATTTCTCACCCCATGCCTTGCGCTCGGGATTGAGATCGACGCCGATGATCATATCGGCGCCCGCAAGCTTCAAGCCCTGGAGGACATTCAGCCCAATGCCGCCGAGGCCGAACACGATGGCTTTCGCGCCAGGGGTTACTTTCGCGGTATTCAACACCGCGCCGATGCCGGTAGTGACGCCGCAGCCGATGTAACAGACTTTATCGAACGGCGCGTCCTCGCGAATTTTCGCGACCGCGATTTCGGGCAGCACCGTATAGTTCGCAAACGTCGACGTGCCCATGTAGTGATAGAGCTTCTTGCCGCCCATCGAGAAACGCGACGATCCGTCGGGCATCAGGCCCTGGCCCTGCGTTGTGCGGATTGCGGTGCAGAGATTGGTCTTGCGCGAAAGACAGGACGGGCATTGGCGGCATTCGGGCGTGTAGAGCGGAATGACGTGATCGCCCTTCTTCACCGTGGAAACGCCGGGGCCGACATCGACGACAATGCCCGCACCTTCGTGACCGAGAATCGAAGGGAAGATGCCTTCAGGATCCGCGCCCGAGAGCGTGAACTCGTCGGTGTGGCATATGCCGGTCGCCTTGATCTCGACCAGCACTTCGCCGACTTTCGGGCCTTCGAGCTGCACCGTCGTGACTTCGAGCGGCTTTCCTTTTTCTACGGCAACTGCGGCGCGGACGTCCATCTTCATAGTCCTCCGGATTCTTGTTGGTGCAAGTCTAACGGTTCGCGCCAGCGATGCAAAAGCGCACAACCGGTTACGCCGTCGTGAGTTGTTCCGGCAGGTCGGTGGAGATAGAGTCGGCGCCGATGTTTGGACGATTTCAATGACCGTCACGCGTGGATTTACAGGAAAGCAACGCGACAAGACGGAAGCCGAGCGGCTGCCGCCGGGGCAGGTCTTGACCGCCGATTTTCCCGTGCTCTCGGCCGGGACCGACGCCGCAGGTGCAGCTCGAAAACTGGACCTTCACGCTGAAGCATGGCCCGCGTCCGGTCGCGAAGTGGAACTGGAGCGAGTTCAACCAGCTTCCGCAGTCGAAGCTGACGCGAGATATTCATTGCGTGACTACGTGGTCGAAGTTCGACACGGCGTGGCAGGGTGTGATGATCGACGACATTCTCGCGGCCGCCGGCATCGACGCGCCTACGCAATTTCTGCTCGCGCATTCCTTTGACGGCTACTCGACCAATGTGCCGGCCGCCGATCTCATTGGCGGCAGAGCGATGGTTGCGACGCGCTATGACGGTCGGCCGATCACGCCCGATCACGGCGGGCCCGCGCGCCTTCTGGTGCCGCATCTTTATTTCTGGAAGTCCGCGAAGTGGATCAATGCGCTGCAATTCACCGAGCGCGACACCGCCGGGTTCTGGGAAGAACGCGGCTACCACATGTATGGCGATCCCTGGCGCGAGCAGCGTTATTCCGGTGATTGAAGTAACCGCGTCGCCGACTACGCCTGCGATCCGCTGGAAAAAGGTCACGATCAGCAAGATCGAGAAGCGCACGCCGACCGTGACGAGCTTTTTCTTCACGCCGTCGGTGCCGGTTTCGTTCCGCGCGGGTCAGCATGTCGAAGTGCGGCTCACCGCGCCGGGCGGCTATCGCGCACAGCGCGCTTACTCGATTGCGTCGGCGCCGGAGAATCCAAACAGCATCGAGCTTGCAATCGAGAAGCTCGCGACCGGCGAAGTATCGCCGTTCTTCCACGAAGTCGCGCAAGTTGGCGACGAGATCGAACTACGCGCGCCGATTGGCGGGCATTTCATCTGGCAGGTTAGCGATGGGGGACCGATCTTGCTCGCCGGTGCAGGCTCAGGCGTGGCGCCCTGATGTCGATGATCCGGCATCATGCGAACCAACGATCGGATGTGCCGTTGCTGCTCTTGTTGTCTGCCCGGTTATGGGAAGATGTGATCTTCCGCGACGAGTTGCTCGCGCTCGATGGAAAGAATGCCGCTTTCAAACTCGTACTGACGATCACGCGGGAGCAACCAAAGCGGCAAGACGACTACGGACGCCGCATCGATGCGCCGATGATGGACGAAGTGCTTTCGCGCCTGCAATCGCCAGTCAAGCGGGCCTTCGTCTGCGGCTCCAACCCGTTCGTGACCGTGGCGAGCGAGGCGTTGATTGGCGCGGGTGTCGAACCGGGTTCAATCCGCACCGAGCGTTACGGTCAATAAAAACCGCGCAAATCCATTTACCTTTGATTCATTGCGCAAAGCCGCGCTGCCGTTCGTCCGCGCGGCGTTCACCATTTTTCGTGTGATCTCCGAAGGCTTCTTTAAGCGCTCATCGCTAGCCTGCGCCTCAATAAGAAGAGCAGGGACGCGCGAATAGGTGGCTACTTCCGGCACGGAAGGATGGCCACGTTTTTGCAGCTTCCCGGGTGTCATGCAGGAAGCTGTCCTTGGTTGATACACATTTCGATCTGACCCGCGATGCTCCGTACGCTCGCGCCGAAGATACCGCTCGTGCCGTGGAACTCGTCGATCTGACGGCGGTTCCGGTCAGTGCGTGGTCGAGCCTCTGCGAACGTGCAATCGAGCCGAATGCCTTCTATTCCCCCGAATGGGCGCTCGCAGTCACGCGCCATGTGCCCGGCGATCATGACATCAAGGCGCTGCTCGCCTGGGACAGTCCGGCGAAGAAAAAACTGATCGGCTTTCTGCCGGTGACTTCGACCTGGCGCGCGCTGAAGCTGCCACTACCGGCGCTTGTCACCTGGCATGGATATGCACCGCTTGCCACACCATTGCTCGACAAGGATTTTGCCGTAGAGGCTGCGAACGGTTTGCTGAAGGCGGCGAAAGAGTCAGGCGCGCATGCGCTTTTGATTTCCATTCTGGCGGAAGAGGGTCCGGCGGCGAAAGCGCTCCGTACCGCGCTTGGAAGGAATAGCCGCGCAATCCGCGTGCTTCATCGCGAGGAGCGCGCGTTGCTCGATGCTACGCTTGACGCCGACGTCTTACTTCAGGATGCACTCGGCTCCAAGAAGTTGAAAGAGCTGCGCCGCCAGCGCAACCGTCTTGCCGACGACGGTGAAGTACGTTTTTCGATTTCTGTCTCGCCGCAGCAAACCGAGATCGCGCTCGAAGCGTTTATGAAGCTCGAGGCCGCCGGCTGGAAGGGCAAACGCGGTACGGCACTCAGTGCGCAGGAAGGCCTCTCGCGCTTCATCAAGGAAGCCGTGCGCAAGCTCGGCCCACAGGGAAAACTCGAGGTTGCGACGTTGACGCGTGGGGCGGATGTGGTCGCCGCCGGGCTCGTCGTTCGTCACGGGACACGCGCCTATTTTTTCAAAACCGCCTATGACGAGAAGCTTTCGAAAAGCTCGCCGGGCGTGCAACTGACGCTCGATCTCACCAAACACTTCTGTGCGGATGAACGCGTGAAGTCGGTGGATTCCACCGCAGCCGCCGATCATCCGATGATCAACCATATCTGGAAGGGCAGGCTCGCACTGTCCGAGACGCTCATTCCGCTGCGCGCGGCTCCGTCCGCGCCGATCTTCGCTTTCGTCATTTCCGTACGGCGCGCCTTGCGCGAAGGCGCGCGCCGGATCGTGCATCGCTATCGCGCCTTCAGGGAGAAATCGTCATGAGCATGGTTCAACCGACCGACGCCAAGATTTTCGAGCAATTTCCAAACCTTCCGTTCCGTATCAAGCACGAACTGGTTGGCAACCCGCTATTGACCTTGCCTGAGATCGTGAAGCTTGTGCGCGAGCTGCCGCGCGACCAGATCGAATACAGTTCCGGTAAAGCCGAGATCGGCCAGGACCCAAAGAAAGTGCAGGCGGTCGATCTGTCGCCGGAAGAAGTCGTCAAAAGCATCGAGACGGCGGGTGCCTGGATGGTCTTGAAGCGCGTCGACCGGCACCCGGCGTACCGCAATATTCTGGAGCAGGCGCTCCTTTCAGTTGCGAAGGCGCGTGGTCACAACTCGCTCGATGAAGCCGGCTTCGAAGATATTCAAGGCTTCCTGTTCGTGTCGTCGCCGAACTCGACGACGCCGTTTCACACCGACGCGGAAGACAATTTCTTCGTCCAGATTCACGGCGAGAAGTTCTTCCACGTCTATGACAATCGCGACCACTCGATTGCCTCGGTCGAGGAACTCGAAGCCTCGGCCACCAAGCATCGCAACATCAAGTATGATCCGAAGTTCGACGCCAAGGGCGTCGCGCACCAGCTCTTCCCGGGCGATGGCGTGTTCGTGCCGTACCAGTGGCCGCATTGGGTTCGCACCGCCGACAGCCACTCGATCTCGCTTGCGATCACATGGAAGACGAAAGCTGTGCGCCGCCGCAACGATCTTTATGTCTTTAATTCGATGCTGCGCGGCATGGGACTGCCGCAGGCCGCTCCCGACGCGCATCCTGCGCTCGACGCGCTGAAGCTTGCAATGATGCGCACGGTGCAGGCGACGGTCTCACCGCTGCGCAAAAGCGAAGGCATGCGCCGCATGCTGCGGCGTCTCGTGCTCGGCAAGAATGCGAATTACTATTACAACGACAATACGAAGCAGAACAAAGAAGCGGCGTAATCCTTCCTGGGAACCGCTTTAACGGGAAAAGGGCGTAGCAGAAGCTGCGCCCTTTTTCTTTGCATTCATGCGCGGGCGTGGCTCGCGTATTCAGCGATCGTGCTCGGCGCCTGTGATTCTGGATAGCTGGATCAAGTTCGGCCATATTGGTGACGGTCAGATTTGAAAGCTCTTGGCTGCGCGGGTTATATGGTTTCGTCTTCAGGCTGCCGCCTGTTCTAAATCGAACGTGTAGCCGAAACGCACGTCGAGCATTTTTTACGTCAGGGCCGAAGCGGCATCCGGCTCCAAACATGCCAAGGTAGTCATGCTACGAGATCATCTTCCTATAGCGACCTGGATCGCGCCTGTTGTCGGCTGGCTGCTGCTTGCCGCTTCGATCTTCGTCGTGCACCCGATGTTTCTGCTGTTGCTTGCCGCCGCGCTGGTCGCTTGCGTGCTGGCGGGGGTGCATCACGCCGAAGTCGTGGCGCATCGCGTTGGCGAGCCCTTTGGCACGCTGGTGCTGGCGCTTGCGGTTACGGTGATCGAGGCTTCGCTCATCGTCTCGTTGATGATCGCGGCAGGGGATGCTGCCGCCACGCTGGCGCGCGATACCATCTTTGCGGCGACGATGATTATTCTCAACGGCATGGTTGGGTTGTTCCTGCTCACTGGCGGCACGCGGCATGGCGAGCAGGAATTCGGGCTTTACGGCGTAAACGCCGCGCTGGCTACGCTGGCAACCATGGCGGCGCTCACACTGATCCTGCCAAATACCACGACGACAGCAGCCGGCCCGGTCTATTCGTCAAGCCAACTCGTCCTTATCGCGATTGTATTGTTGATCCTATATTGCAGTTTCGTCCTCGTCCAGACGGTCCGGCATCGCGACTATTTTTTGCCGCCGGGAGACGCCGCGAGCGATGAAGATGCGCACGCAGAGCCGCCGAGCAAGACGACAGCCATGGTCAGCGGACTGTTGCTGCTTGTGTGTCTCGGCGCGGTCGTGTTGCTTGCCAAAGCGCTTTCACCCGTTATCGAAGCATCGGTCGCTGCTGCCGGCGCACCCAAGGCCGTGGTTGGCATCATCATCGCCGCAATCGTGCTGCTACCCGAAAGCATTGCCGCCTTGAAGGCAGCGAAACTCGACAGACTGCAAACGAGCCTCAATCTCGCGCTCGGCTCCGCGCTTGCCACCATCGGGCTGACGATCCCAGTCGTGGTCGTGGTCGCGCTCGGGAGCGGCATGACACTGGTGCTCGGCCTCGACAACAAAGGAATGGTGCTGCTTGCGCTGACGCTTCTGGTCGCAACGCTATCACTGGGGACGGGCCGCACCACCGTGTTGCAGGGCGTCGTCCATCTGGTGATTTTCGCCGTCTATTTGTTCACGACGATCGTGCCCCTGAGTTCTTGGCGGGGGCGCAAGCGCAAATTGAAATCGCCGCCCGCGGGTGTAGCCGGGGCGGCGATGGTTCATTCCAGCGGCGGCAGCGCTTTCGCTATCTGCTCGCGATCTTTCTCGTACCAAGGCGGCAACTTCAGCGCGGTGCCGAGCGTTTCTTTCGGCTCGTCCCAGGTGAAGCCGAGGCTGTCGGTTACGATCTCGAACAGAATACCGCCGGGCTCGCGGAAATAGATCGAATGGAAATACATCCGGTCGATCTGCTCGGTGGTGTCGATGCGTAGAGAATTGCGGATGCGGTTTGTGATTTCCATTTCCTCGGCATCGTCCTTCGCGCGGAATGCAACGTGGTGCAGCGTGCCGGCACCTTGCGAGCCGCGAGGCTGGTCGGTGCCGGTAACGATATCGATATGCGCGCCGATGTCCGCGGAGCCGAGATAGCGCTGGTGCGTCCCGTCCTTGCCGCCGTCGGTGTAGCCGAAGCCGTCGCGGAGCACTTCGCCGGTGCGCGTGCCGTTATGAGGCCGCAGCGTGATGCCGGAAAATCCGCGTACCGCGTGTTCGAGCGGGACGGGACCTTGGCCCCACGCCGGTGCGTTCGCGGCACTCGCGGTTTCGACGAGTTCGATCTTCATGCCTTCGAGGTCGGATAGGGAAAGTAACTTATCGCCAAAGCGCTCGCTCTCGCTCGCCGCGAAACCTTCTGCATCGAGGCGTTTCTTCCAGAAGCCAAGCGAGCCTTTCGGCACCGCATAGGCGACTTCCACGGCTTGTCCCATGCCCTGGCGTCCAGCCGGCATGTCCTGCCAGAGGAAGAAGGTCAGCGCGGAGCCGGGGGCGCCGGTCTCGTTGCCGTAATAGAGATGCCATGCGCTCGGGTCGTCGAAGTTGACGGTCCGTTTCACAAAGCGCAGGCCGAGCGTCTTCGTATAGAAGCCGAAGTTTTTCTTCGCGTCGCCGGTTATTCCGGTGATGTGATGCAGTCCGGCGCTCTTTGCCATGTCTTTTTCTCCAAACGATTATTAGTCGTCCATATGGGCGACCCGCCGACGGCTATAAGGCTTGCAAGCGGCGATTGCGGCGGCGCATTCCGGCAATGCAGGGCGGCCATACACCATCTGGCGCAAATTTCACCGCCCGCATGGCCGTCCATTAAACTCTTGGAAACCATAACTATCCGAGACTTACGCTGTATTTGGTAGCGTTCCGGGGTCGTTATGGAAGCGTTTCGGCAAGCGACGAAGCATATCCATGCTTCGGATGTGGTTTCGCTTCTGCGCGAGGTCTATCCCGAGGGTGTGAGCGGACGGAACGAAGCCGAGGCTCTGATCGCATTCGATCGGGAGTGCCCAGATCCGGCGCCGGAGTGGCACGGCTTCATGGCCGAAGCAGTAACCGATCACCTGCTGCGCCGGTCGCAGCCGTACGGCGTTCTAACGGCTGAAAAAGCCGAGTGGCTCATGCATGCGGTCGCGCCAAGCGGACGCATCGCTACCCGCGGCGGCATCGAGACGCTGGTGCGAACGATCAAATTTGCCGATGTATTGCCGGTTTCGCTTGCTGCTTTCGCGATCCGCGAATTATGGGCACGCGCGCAAGCTCTGGATGGCACCGATGTCGCCTTGCTGCGCCGGATACTCGAAGCCGGGACGGGGGCTGTCACGGGCGAAGAAGCCGAAGCGTTATTTGATCTGCACGATACGGTCGCCGGTGGCGCCAATCATCGGTCTTTCGACGATCTCATGTTTCGCGCGATCGCGAATTTTCTGATGGGGGCATCGGGCTGCGAAACGCTGCCACGTGTACGAGCGCTTGCGCGCGAACCGGGGCGCGACGCGGGCAAGAATATCGCCGCCGAGCACTGCGCTTGGCTCTCCTCGCGCATCATGCGGGACGGCAAGCCGACCGCCGCCGAACATGCGCTGCTAACATTGATCGGATATCGCACGGAACCGGATCCGTCGTTGCGGCGTTTCTTCAATCACGCCGCCTGACTTATAGAAGGCCGTCGTGGTAGCTTGCGTGGCTGCTCATTAGCCCCGGGATCACGCTGTTGGATTTCAATTTTTTCCAGGAGCTCGACCTCGTTCGCCGTCTTGCCGTTGCGACGCTGATCGGCCTTCTGATCGGCATCGAGCGCGGCTGGCGCGAGCGAAACGCGCATGGTGGCACGCGCACCGCGGGCATCCGCACTTTCACGCTGATCGGGTTGCTCGGCGGCATTATCGGCCTTTCGGCGCGTGCGTTCGAAGACAAAATCGCGGGTGCTGTACTCGTCGCCGTCGTCTTTGCGGTCTTCGCCGTACTGTTCGCGTGGTATCGGATGCGCGAGAACATCGCGGACAAGAATTTCGGGTTCACCACCGTCGTTGCGGCCATGGCGACCTTTGGACTCGGCGTTTACTCGTTGCTGGGTAACGCAAATATTTCCGCTGCGATCGGCGTCGCGATGATGGTCATTCTCGTCACCCGCGAACCACTTCACGGATTGCTTGAGAAAGTGACATGGCCGGAGCTGCGCGCCGCGGTCATTTTGCTTGCGATGACGTTTCTCGCGTTGCCGTTCATTCCCGATCAGAGCTTCGGGCCTTATGGCGGCGTCAATCCGCGGCAAGTCTGGTTGCTCGCGGTCATTCTCGCGGCCGTGTCCTTCCTCGGTTATGTCGCCGTGAAAACCCTGGGCCGCAGGGAGGGGACGTTGATTTCCTCCGCGGCGGGCGGGCTTGTCTCTTCGACAGCAGTCACGCTCGCGGCATCCCGCGTCGCTGCTGCCGATAAGAATGGTCTTCGCTTTCACGCTGCGAGCGTCGCGATCGCAACCGCGATCTCACTCGCAAAAACGCTGTTGCTCGTTTACGCGCTGAATCGCGCAGCGGGACTCATGGTCGCTGCGCCGCTTGCGGGCGGGTCGCTGGCCGCGCTGACCGCCGGTCTTTTGTTCGTGCTCGGCGGCTCAAAGAAGCGGGCGAAAGAATCCTTCGAGCTTCGCAATCCGTTTTCGTTGCGCGAGACATTGATGTTAGCGGCGCTTATCGGTGCCGTTACCTTCGCCGTCCAAGTGTTCTCGGCATGGTTTGGTACCGCCGGCGGCCTCATCACCGCGCTGATCTCAGGATCGGTCGATGCCGATGCGGCCGCGGTTTCGCTCGCCCGGCTCGGCGCCGGGTCGATCAGTCCTGCCGTGGCAGCGCTCGGCATCGTGCTCGCGGTGTCGGCGAATAACATCTTCAAGTTTTTCATCGGGGTCGGTGCCGCCGGGCGGCCTTTTGCACCCTATCTTTTGGCGGCCATTGGCATTCCGGTTGCGGTCATGCTCGTGGTGGCGGCCGGTGTCCTGCTATTTCTGGGCGGGGTGGAAGCCCTTTCCGTAAAGCCTGTATGAAGCCTGATTGACAAAGGTTATATTGCGCCGCAAACCAGATCAGGGTTTGCGTTAAGTCCGGGCGGGGCATGTTCAAGAAAATACTGATCGCCAACCGCGGCGAGATCGCGTGCCGGGTCATCAAGACCGCGAAACGCATGGGTATTGCGACGGTCGCCGTCTACTCAGACGCCGACAAAGACGCGCTGCATGTCGAGATGGCCGACGAGGCTGTTCATATCGGTCCGCCGCCCGCGGCGCAGTCCTATCTTGTCATCGAGAAGATCATCGAGGCTTGCAAGCAGACTGGCGCCGACGCGGTGCATCCGGGCTACGGCTTTCTTTCCGAGCGGGCGGCATTTGCCGAGGCTTTGAAGAAAGCGAAGATCACTTTCACCGGCCCGAACGTCCGCGCGATCGACGCGATGGGCGACAAGATCAAATCAAAAAAGCGGCGGCAGCGGCGAAAGTTTCGACCGTGCCGGGCTATCTCGGCGTGATCGAAGACGAAAGGCACGCGATCAAGATCGCCGACGAGATCGGTTATCCGGTGATGATCAAGGCTTCCGCCGGCGGCGGCGGCAAGGGCATGCGCATCGCGCACTCCAAAGAAGAGGTCGAAGAAGGTTTCACGCGCGCGAAGTCCGAAGCGAAATCTTCATTCGGCGATGACCGCGTCTTCATCGAGAAGTTCATCGTCAATCCGCGCCACATCGAAATCCAGGTGCTCGGCGACAAGCACGGCAACGTCATCTATCTCGGCGAGCGCGAATGCTCGATCCAGCGCCGCAACCAGAAGGTCATCGAGGAAGCGCCGTCGCCGTTGCTCGACGAAGCGACGCGCAAGAAGATGGGCGAGCAGGCGGTCGCGCTTGCAAAGGCCGTCGATTACGATACCGCGGGCACTGTCGAGTTTGTCGCGGGGCAGGACCGCTCGTTCTATTTCCTCGAGATGAATACGCGGCTTCAGGTCGAGCATCCGGTGACGGAAATGATTACCGGCATCGATCTGGTCGAGCAGATGATCCGCGTCGCCGCGGGAGAGAAGCTCTCGATCAAGCAGAGCGACGTGAAATTGAACGGCTGGGCGGTGGAGAGCCGCATCTATGCCGAAGACCCGTATCGCGGCTTTCTGCCTTCGATCGGCCGGCTATCGCGCTATCGACCGCCAGTGGAAGGCAAGTCGGGCGAGGCGATGGTGCGTAACGACACCGGCGTCTACGAAGGCGGCGAGATATCGCTGTTCTACGATCCGATGATCGCCAAGCTCGTCACGCATGCGCCGACGCGCATTGCGGCCATCGACGCGCAGGCGAAGGCGCTGGACGAGTTCGTGGTCGATGGCGTCGGCCACAACATTCCGTTCCTTGCCGCGCTGATGCAGCACGATCGCTGGCGCAAGGGTGCGCTTTCGACCGGCTTCATCGCGGAAGAATATCCCGAAGGCTTTAGGGGCGTCGCCCCGGTCGGCGACGTCGCGACCGTGATCGCATCGGTCGCCGCCGCTGCCGATCTTGTGATGGGCGAACGCAAGCGCAAGATTTCCGGCCAGATGATGGGCCGTCTGGTGCAGCGCGACCGCCGCCGCGCGGTCTGGCTCAATGCCGCCGAGTATCCGCTTGAAGTCTTCCGCGACGGCGACAGCATTCAGGTGAACTTCCTCGCCGACGGCGAGACCACGCAATTCGTAAAGCTGAAATCCGACTGGAAGCCGGGCACGGCGGTCTGGACCGGAGCGGTCGATAACGAGCATGTAGCCGTGCAAGTGCGGCCGGTTCCGAACGGGTTCAGGCTTGCTTTCCGCGGCGCGCAAGTAACCGCTTACGTCTATACCGAAACCGAAGCGGCCGCCGCGAAGCTGATGCCGGTCAAACAGACCAGCGACAGCGGCAAGGTGGTGAAATGCCCGATGCCGGGTCTTGTCGTTTCCATCGCCGTGAAGGAAGGCCAGGAAGTCCAGGCGGGCGATCAACTCGCCATCGTTGAAGCGATGAAGATGGAAAACGTGATCCGCGCCGAGCGCGACGCAACCGTCAAATCGATCGCCGTCAAAGCGGGCGACAGCCTGGCAGTGGATGCGGTCATTCTGGAATTCGCTTGACGCGATGAACGTTCCCGATCTTCTCTTTTCGTCAAAAGGGGCGATCGAGCCGCAGCCCTTCGCGTGACACCACGTCTTTATTTTGCATACGGCTCGAACATGGACCGCGCGCACATGGCGTGTCTCTGCCCGCAAGCGGAAGCATATGGCGTCGCTTCGCTGCGCTCATATAGATACGTGATTGCGGCGTCGGGTTTTGCCACCGTCATTCCGTGGCCGGGTTCATTCGTGCACGGCGTGCTCTGGAAAGTCGGTCCGAAAGAGATCGCGGCACTCGACCGTTACGAAGACGTTGCAGGCGGGCTTTATCGCGCCATACAACTTCCGATCAAATATGATGATCGTCTGCTGCGCGCGCTGATTTATCTTGCGAGCGGAGACAAGACCGGCGCGAGCCCGCCCGGCTATGTCGAGAAAATCGTTGCCGCGGCGAGGGAGTGGAACCTTCCGCCGGATTACGTCGCTTACCTTGAGAAGCAGGGACCGGCACTGGCAAGGCGCGCAAGATGAAACAACTCGTGCATCTGTCCATCAAGGGAATTGTGCAGGGTGTCGGCTATCGCGCCTTCGTGGAACTTGAGGCCGAAACACGCGGACTTGAAGGGTGGGTTCGAAATCGTCGCGATGGTTCGGTGGAAGCGGTGGTGTTCGGCCAAAAGGGCGACGTCGATCGACTGATTGAAGCCTGCCGCGAGGGACCGCCGGCGTCTCGCATCATCTCTGTCGACGTCAGCAGCGCGGATCCGGGATTACTCAATCTCCGCCCGGCGGGCGAGAAATTCGCAACACTGCCGACGGTCTGAGCGGAGTAGGGCGACTGGAATACGGACGAGATTTAGCCGAATACCTCGGCGAATTTCGCGCGCAGAACTTCGTCAATTTCCGCCATGCTGGCCTTCACGCCGAGATCGGCAAGCGATGTCACGCCATAGCGTTGTTCCGAGATTCCGCAGGGCGTGATCGCGGAGAAGTGCGAAAGGTTGGGCGCGACGTTCAGGCTGACGCCGTGGAAGGTGACGCCCTTGCGGACGCGAATGCCGAGCGCCGCGATCTTGTCCTCGAAGCTTTCGCCTTTGTCGGGCCGTGCGACCCAGACACCGATGCGTCCCTCGCGCCGTCCCGCGGCGACGTCGAAAGCGGCCAGCGTCCGGATCAGCCACTCTTCGAGATCGTGGACGAATTTGCGCACATCGCCGCCGCGCGCCTTCAGGTTGAGCATCACATAACCGACCCGTTGGCCGGGGCCGTGATAGGTGTAGCGCCCGCCGCGGCCGGTTTTGAAAACCGGAAAGCGATCTGAGACGAGCAATTCGCCTTCGTCGGCACTGGTGCCTGCCGTGATCAGGGGCGGGTGTTCCAGCAGCCAGACCAGTTCCTGAGCCTTACCGAGCGCAATGGCTTCTGCCCGAGCTTCCATCGCGGCCAGCGCCTGCGGATAGGCGACTTGCCCCTCGGAAAACCACCACTCGATGACGGTTTCAGGGGCTCCGGGCCGGCTCTATTAACCTCTCGCTAACCATAAATGTGCTGATTTTACCGGGATTTCAGGGGGAAGGTGCCCGTGGCCAAGATCGACGACGTTCAGTGCGACATATCGGTAATGCTGGGCGAATCCATGGTTCCCATCCACCAGCTCCTGCGCATGGGCCGCGGGGCCATTATCGAACTGACCGCCACCGAGGACGATGAAGTGACGATTCTCGCCAATAACATGCCGGTCGCCAAGGGCATGGTCGTGGTCGAGGGCAGCGCCATCGCCGTCTCTGTGACCCGTTTGCTGCCGCGCCCGGCGACTATGCGCTAAATCGCGGACGAGCATACGCTAAATGACGGATCGGGCTTGAGGCTGCGAGGCGATTTTGTTAAGCCCTCGCGGCTTGGTTCCTGCGGTCGTGGCGGAATTGGTAGACGCACTACCTTGAGGTGGTAGCGGGTAACACCGTGAAGGTTCGAGTCCTTTCGACCGCACCAGGCTTTCGAACGATCAGACGGCCCGCGGCGCGGCAAATCGCGCAAGGCGGGCCGTTTGCGTTCGCGAAACGCGCTGCCTAGAACGAAAGTAACTGCATTCCTCGCGACAAGGAGATTCGCCAAATGCCCGTGGCCGAAAGCCCCGCCGGCATGCGCGACGCCGACCTCCTGCTGCCGCTTCGCGGCGAGGAAGGGCAGATCTCCGCCGACTTTCTGGATGCCTTGTCGCGCGCGGTGGAGACCGCCGACGGGCCGCAGGTGCGGGCGCTCGCGGGCGATCTGCATGAAGCCGATCTCGGCGACCTGATCGAGGCGCTGCCGGCGGATCAGCGTTCCAGACTGGTCGAACTGCTCGGCACCGATTTCGACTTCACCGCGCTGACCGAAGTCGACGACATCGTCCGCGAGGAAATTCTCGAAGAGCTTCCGAACGAGATCGTTGCCGAGGGGATGCGCGACCTCGATTCAGACGACGCCGTCCGAATTCTCGAAGACCTTCCGGAAGAAGACCAGGCGGAGATTCTCGAGCGGCTTCCGGATGACGAGCGGCAGGAACTGGAGCGCGGCCTCGATTATCCCGAGGAATCCGCCGGCCGGCGCATGCAGACCGATTTCCTGGCGGTGCCGCCGGAGTGGACTGTCGGTCAGACCATCGATTACGCGCGCGAGGATTCCGATCTGCCGGATTCGTTCTATGCGATCTTCGTCGTCGACGAAGATCGGCGCTTCGTTGGCGGGGTGCCGCTCGACAAGTTGCTGCGCTCGCAGCGTCCAGTGAAGATTGTCGATATCATGGTGGGCGACTGGCGCGTGGTGCAGGCGACCGCCGACCAGGAAGAAGCCGCGCGCACCTTCGAGCGGTACAATCTCGTCTCTGCGCCGGTGGTCGATGACGACGGCAAACTGGTCGGCGTGCTCACGATCGATGACGTCGTCGACGTCATCGAGGAAGAAGCAGCGGAAGACATCAAGGCGCTCGGCGGCGTTTCGCGCGAGGAAGAAATTTCGGACTCTTTGTTCTACACCGCACGTTTGCGGCTGCCGTGGCTCGTGCTCAATCTCGTCATGGCGTTTTCGTCGGCTGCGATCATCGGCTTCTTCTCGACCTCGATTGCACAGATGGTGGCGCTCGCGGTCTTGATGCCGATCGTGGCGTCGCTCGGCGGCAACGCGGCGACGCAAGCGATGACCGTTACCGTGCGGGCGATCGCGACAAGCGAGTTGACCGGGCATAACGCGCCGCGCATTACGCTGCGCGAACTTGCCGTCGGATTTTTAACGGCATCGCCGTTGCGGTATTGCTGGGATCGGTCGCGGCGTTCTGGTTTCAAAACGTGCATCTCCGGGCGGTCATCGCCGCGCCCTTGGTATTAAGCATGTGCGGGGCGGGGCTCGCGGGCATGCTTATTCCTCTGGCGCTGCAACGTGCGGGCTATGATCCGGCTGTGGCTTCCGCGGTATTTGTCACCACGGTCACCGATGTACTCAGCTTTTTCTCCTTTCTCGGCTTTGCAACCTGGTGGTTCCGGCTCGGATAAGCTCCGGTTAACCGGCGCTTAACCAGTAAGATCGCTTTGCGTTACCCGCTGACCCCACATTAAGAAGCGTGGGCCTAGCGTTCCCCAAAAGAAGCATGAGAGTCATGGGGAAGCTTCTCGATAAACGCTGGGTCGGTGACCAGCTCGTCGCCGTCGTAGGCCTGCTTGTGGCCGCGGCGATGGCAGCGCTGCTGGGCGCTGTCATTCCTCGTCGCCGAGCGCGTCGATGAGAGCGCCGTCTCCCGCGAACAGGAACTTCTGAAGGCGACCTTATCCGGCATCGATACGCGCATCCGCAGCGATCTCACCGGAATCACGATCAATGAGAGCTCATTGACCGAGTCGACGCCGGAGCAAGCACGCTGGCTGCATCGCCATTTTGGCGGGCGCCTTTATCAAGGCGGCCTTTATGACCTCGCTTTCGTATTCGGCGCGCAAGATAACCCGATCTATTCCAATATAGGCGGTGAGCTTGTCTCGAATCTAACCAAGTTCGATGTCGATCAGAAGCTGATCAAATTGATCGGCGATGTTCGCACGAGTTACGAAGGAGCGATCGCAATCGGAGATCTGCTCGCCGCGGCGGGTGAAACCATTCCGCCGCCTGCGCCGGTCTATGGTTCGATCTTCACACGCATTGATAACAGGCCGGCAATAATTGCGGCTGTCGCTGCGCCGCCGCTTTCCATGCGTGGTGACAGCGCGGTTTCGATAAGCCCGATTGTCGCCGTCGTCGCATTCCTCGATCAGCACATGGTCCGCGAAATCGAGCGTGAGATGGCGATCACTGGAATCCGGGTCGATCGATCGCAACGCGCTAAAGAAGGCGAACTCGCTTTTGAGGTGCCGATGGAAGGCGGCGAAACCTCTGCCTGGCTATACTGGCGCGCCTATCGGCCGGGCAGCGCCATCCTTGCGCGCATCGCGCCATCGCTTGGCGTAATCACGCTGTTCTTCGGCTTCATAACGCTCATCGTACTGCGTACCATGCGTAAGTCCACGCAGGAGCTTGCAATCAGCGAGCGGCGCGCGGTCGAAATGGCGTATCGCGATCCGCTAACGGGACTCGCAAACCGTGTGCGGCTCGTCGAAACGCTAAAAGACCAGATACCAAAGCTAACGCCAGGGCAGAAGCTTGGGCTGTTTTTTCTGGATCTCGACGGTTTCAAGTATATCAACGATACGCTCGGCCATCCGGTCGGCGACGAATTGCTCGCAATGGTCGGCGAACGGATCGAAGGCATCCTGGGCTCCAAAGGCATGACGGTGCGCTTCGGTGGCGACGAGTTCGCCGTGCTTGCGCCCATTTCGCAGACCGACGAGATCGGCAGAATTGCCGCGCGCATCATTGAAACCGTGCGTCAGCCGGTGAATGCAGCCGATCACATGCTGCATGTTGGTGTGACGCTCGGAGTTTCGCTGGTGCCGGATCACGGCACGGAGCCGGAAGAGTTGCTCCGCCGCGCGGATATCGCGCTCTATAAGGCAAAGGCTGAAGGACGCGGTACTTATCGCATGTTCGAACTCGCCGATGAGACCGTGCTGCAAAGCCGCCGCGCGATCGAGCGTGATATCGAACGCGCCATGTGGCACGATGAATTCTTTACGGTGTATCAGCCGCTTTACTCGGCGGATGGCGAGCGCCTCGAGGGCGTCGAAACGCTGGTGCGCTGGCAACATCCCGAGCGCGGTCTGGTGCCGCCGGCTGACTTCATTCACGTTGCTGAAAAGTCTGGTCTGATCGTGAGGTTAGACGAATGGGTGCTGCGTAAGGCTTGCGAACATGGTGCGCAGTGGCCGGAGATTTCCGTCGCTGTGAATATGTCGCCGTCGAACTTCCGGCATTCCAACCTCGCCGAGCGCGTGAAGCGGGTGGTGGAGGAGACCGGATTCGACCCGCGCCGCCTAGAGATCGAAATTACCGAAGGCATGCTGCTTAATGCGAACGACGAAGTGTTGTTCGATCTTCAGGAATTGCGCGAGTTCGGAATCCGTTTCGCAATAGACGACTTCGGCACCGGCTATTCTTCGCTTGGCTATCTCGGCAGCTTCCCGATCGACAAGATCAAAATCGATCAGAGCTTCGTGCAGAATTTAGGGGTGAAGGAAGACGCCGCGGCGATCGTCGAGTGCGTCGCGCGTCTCGGCCGTGCGCTTGGGCTTGTTGTCACCGCGGAAGGTGTGGAAACGACGGCGCAGCACCGCTTCGTGCGTGCGGCTGGCTGCCAGCAAATCCAGGGTTATATGCTCTCGAAACCAATTCTTCCGGCGGAAATCAGCGAGCTACTGCGCAATCCGGGTCGCCGACACCAGCGGGCGTAAGGCTACTCGACAATCAGAGAAGAAGCGGCGGCACGCAGGCCCGCGTCGCGGCGGCCCGCGATCAGGCTTTGTCCGAACACGAACGCGTAGAACAGAAACGCTTTCGCTTCGCTCTCCGTGTTCTTGCTGCCCAGCTTTGCGAATAGCGCGGATACCCGCACGAGACGTTCACTATCAACCATCGCGACCGCATCGGCGGCACGGCTGTCGGCGCGGGCAAGGCCGCGGATCGAAAGCTCGATAGCAAGACCCTGCGCATGTGGCCCGCGCGCGTAGAGGTCAATCAGGCGATAGAGCAGGGCACGCGGATCGCTATCGTCCTGCGTTTCATTGCGGATTGCGCGGACGCGTCCTTCGGCCCAGCGCAGGAACATCGCCGCGAGCAGCGCGTCGCGATCCGTGAAGTGCCAGTAGAAGCTACCCTTGGTGACGCCGAGCGTGGCCGCAATCGGCTCCACCCGCACGCCACCCCAGCCGTGGGCTGCGAGCTCAGCGAATGCGGCGGCAATCCATGCGCGCCGGTCGAGGCGCGGCAGCTTCTTCACGCGGGCTGACGGCGGCATGGCTTATGCCTAGCCGATTGACCGTGAAAATACCATACGCTACCGTATGGAAAATAAAGCTAATAAGAAACTGACGTTTACGAGGGGGAAGGCCGATGCCGGGCACAAGCTCGCGCGAAGGCATTGCGCGCTTTGAGCCGCGCAATCCGGCGTGGGAAAAGAAGTCGCGCGAAATTTTCGAGCGGCAGAGCTTCATGCGTATGATCGGCGCTCGCATTGTCCTGCTCGCGCCGGGCGCATGCGATATCGAATTGCCTTACCGGGACGATCTTTGTCAGCAGAACGTCTATCTGCACGGCGGCGTGGTGACGTCGATCGCGGATACTTCCTGCGGCATTGCTTCATCGACGTTGATGTCAGCGCAAGCGGGCGTGCTCTCGGTCGAATTCAAATACAATATGATGGCTGCGGCTGCGGGAGAGCGTTTCATCGCGCGCGGCCGTGTGATCCGCCCGGGCCGCACGCTGACGGTTGCGGAGAGCGCGGTTTTTGCCGTCAAAGACGGAACGGAAACCGAAATCGGCCGCATGCTCGCCACCATGATGTTTCTGGAAGGCAAAGGCGAAATGCAGGGCGCCGCCACATGAGCGCGCAGACAACATATTTCGGCACGGTCTATCCCGGCGAGACCGATCACATGGGCCACCTGAACGTCGCCTACTATGTGCAGAAGTTCGATGCTGCGACCTGGAACTTCTTCTTCAACATTGGCGTCACGCCCTCGATGTTGCGCGAAACGTCGGTCGGGATCGCAGCTGTCGAGCAGACACTGAACTACAGCAAAGAATTGATGCCGGGCGATGTGCTCGAAATCCACACGCGAATTCTCGATCTCTCCGAGAAGAAGGTGCGCTTCCGCCACGAAATGATTCACCGTGAGAGCGGGCAGGTGGCGGCGACCTGCGAATTGCTTTGTGTCTGTTTCGACCGCGACGCGCATAAATCGCGCGCATTCCCGCCTGAAGCAATGGAGAAAGCTCGGGCAGCCTTAGACGCCGCGCAAGGAGCGTAACATGATCCCGAACCGCGCACCCGGTCTTGATTTTGCGCTCGGCGAAACCGCCGACATGCTTCGGCAAACCGCATTGTCTTTCGCGCAGAAAGAAATTGCACCGCGTGCCGCCGAGATCGATGCGACCAACAAATTCCCACGCGACCTGTGGCCGAAGCTCGGCGACCTCGGGCTGCTCGGCATTACGGTCGAGGAAGAGTTCGGCGGTTCGGGCCTCGGCTATCTCGAACATTGCGTGGCGATGGAGGAGATCAGCCGCGCCTCCGCCTCGGTCGGGCTTTCCTATGGCGCGCATTCCAATCTTTGCGTGAACCAGATCCGCAAGAACGCCAACGACAACCAGAAGAAGAAATATCTCCCCAAGCTGATTTCCGGCGAGCATGTCGGCGCGCTCGCGATGTCGGAGCCGGGTGCCGGTTCGGATGTTGTCGGCATGAAGACGCGCGCCGAAAAGAAAGGTGATCGTTTCGTACTCAATGGCAACAAGATGTGGATCACGAACGGGCCGGAAGCGGACACGCTCGTGGTCTACGCCAAGACCGATCCGAGCGCCGGCCCGCGTGGCATCACCGCCTTCCTGATCGAGAAGGGGATGAAAGGGTTCTCGACCGCGCAGAAGCTGGACAAGCTCGGCATGCGTGGCTCCGACACCTGCGAACTCGTGTTTCAGGATTGCGAAGTGCCGGAGGAGAATATCGTCGGTGGGCTGCACGAAGGCGTGCGCGTGCTGATGTCGGGTCTCGATTACGAGCGCACGGTGCTTGCGGCCGGCTCCACCGGCATCATGCAGGCGTGTATCGATGCCGTGATACCGTATCTCCATGAGCGCAAGCAGTTCGGCCAGCCGATCGGTACCTTCCAGATCATGCAGGCGAAGCTCGCGGACATGTACGTCACCATGAATGCAGCAAAGGCTTATGTTTATTCGGTCGCGCGTGCCTGCGATCGAGGCGAGACCACGCGCGAAGATGCCGCCGGTGCGATCCTGTTTGCGGCGGAGAACGCCACCAAGATCGCGCTGGATGCGATCCAGTGCCTGGGGGGCAACGGCTATATCAACGATTACCCGACCGGGCGTCTCTTGCGCGACGCCAAGCTCTATGAAATCGGCGCTGGAACCTCGGAAATCCGCCGCATGCTGATCGGGCGGGAACTATTCGAGAAGACGAAATAGCTGCCTTCCGATTGGACTTGGCTCTCGCGAGGGACGTGATAGTCATGCGCCTTGCATGGCTGATCCAGATACTTCCGAAAACGCGCTGGTCCTTTTCTCGGGCGGGCAGGACTCCACCGTTTCGCTCGCCTGGGCGCTGACGCGCTTTCCGCGCGTCGAAACCATCGGCTTCGAATATGGCCAGCGTCACGGCATCGAGATGACCGTGCGTCCGCGCATTCTGGAGCGGCTCAAGGCTCTCGATCCGAAATGGAAGGCGCGTCTCGGCGAGGATCATGTCATCAACATCGACTCGCTCGGCGCGATTTCCGAAACTTCGCTCACGCGCAACGTGCAGATTGAAATGTCGGAGAGCGGGTTGCCTTCAACCTTCGTGCCCGGCCGCAATCTGATCTTCTTTGCCTTCGCGGGAGCGCTGGCTTATCGCCGCGACTTGCGGCACCTCGTCGCCGGTATGTGCGAGACGGATTACTCGGGCTATCCCGATTGCCGTGACGACACCATCAAGGCGATGCAGCTTGCGCTTGGTCTCGGCATGGATCGGCGGTTTGTGCTGCACACGCCGCTGATGTGGATCGACAAGGCTGCGACCTTCGAGCTGGCGGAGCGGATCGGCGGAAAGGCGCTCAGCGACATTGTGATCGAGGAAACGCACAGCTGTTATATGGGCGACCGCACTAACAAGCACGAATGGGGCTATGGTTGCAGTGGATGCCCGGCCTGCCAGCTTCGGCGCGACGGCTATGAGAAGTACAAAGCAGGGGCAACAAAATGAGAATTGCCATTTTCCTGATTGCGTTCGTCACGCTCACGGGCACGGCTCATGCGCAGCTGAAATTGCTCGCGGAAGATTCTCGCGTGATCCAGAGTTGCATCAAGGAACAAGGTTCGAGGAACGAGAGCCCGGAGCGATGCATCGGCATCATCGCTAATCCATGTCTCGACCGGCCGGACGGGCAGTCCACGCTCGGACAGATCCAATGCTATCAGCGCGAGCATTTGGTCTGGGACGACATCCTGAACGAAAGCTACCGCCGCTTGCAGGAGCAACTGGATGGCAAGCTGAAAACCGCACTGCGCGACATGCAGCGCGTTTGGATTCAATCGCGCAAGCTGCAATGCGAATTCTATCGCGAAATCATTCAGGGCACCCTCGCGACGCCCCTTGGCGCGAACTGCATGAACATCGAAACCGCGCGCCGCGCGATCTATCTTACGAATCTTCTTGGTATCTAATGGGAAGCAAGACCATGTCGCTTTCGGCCGACCTGAAAAAGACGCTCGGAAAAAATCTCCACCGCGACGCTGACGACGGTGCTGCTGAAGAAGGCGTGCGCTCCAGCTTCGCGCGGGCCGAAGCCGCTGATCGAGGGGACGCCGCGCATTGTCGGCGAAGCGTTCACGCTTCGCTTTGTGCCTGCGCGCGAGGATCTGGCAACACCCGAAAGCTGGGCGAGCCCGCGCTCGACGCGCGGTGCCATCGAAGACATGCCGGAAGGCGTGATCGCAGTTGCGGATGCAATGAGCATCACGACTGCAGGGATATTCGGCGACATTCTGGTCGCGCGCATGAAAGTGAAGAAAGTTGCGGGTCTCGTCACCGACGGCGCGGTGCGCGACGCAGACGGCGTGAAGGCGGTCGGCTTTCCGTTCTGGTGCGCGGCCGTTGCGGCCCCGCCTTCGGTTGCGGGGCTTACCTTTGTGAACTGGCAGGAACCGATCGGTTGCGGCGGTGTTGCGGTGTTTCCGGGCGACGTGATCGTGGCCGACAACGACGGCGCGGTCTGCGTGCCGCAGAAGCTGGTCGAGGCGGTCGCAAAGGACGCTGTCGAGCAGGAAGCGTTCGAGGCTTGGGCCGCCGACGAAGTGTTGAAGGGCGCAAAGCTGCCGGGTCTTTATCCGCCGAACGAAGAAACCAAAGCGCGGTATGAGGCTTCTAGGAAAAAGTAGGAGTCCGAAATGCCCTTCACCGAGTCCGCACCCGCAAACGGCGCGAACATTCCGCTCCTCGGTCTCGGTACTTGGGATATTCGCGGCGATGTTTGTACGCGCATCGTGCGGCAGGCGATTGCGCTCGGCTATCGCCATGTCGATACCGCGCAGGCTTACGAGAACGAGCGCGAAATCGGAGAGGGGATTCGTAATTCCGGTTTGCCGCGCGAGGAGCTTCACGTCACTACGAAGGTATGGTGGACGCAGCTTGCTCCCGCGGATCTGTTGCGCTCCACGCGCGAAAGTCTCGCGCGCCTGAAACTGGAATACGTCGATCTGCTTTTGATTCACTGGCCGAATTCTTCGGTGCCGCTCGACCAGACCATCGCCGCGCTGTGCAAGGCAAAGCGCGACGGCATGACGAAACATATCGGCGTCTCGAATTTCACGACTGCGCTGATCGATCAGGCGGTGCAGTATTCGACCGAGCCGATTGCGACCAACCAGATCGAACTACATCCCTATCTCGATCAGTCGAAGGTGATTACGGCGTGCAAGGCGAACGGCATTTCCGTCACCGCCTATTCGCCCATCGTGCGCGGGAAGGCGGGGGACGATCCGGTGTTGGCCAAGATCGGCCGGGCGCACAGGAAGTCGGTGGCGCAGGTGTGCCTGCGTTTCCTGGCGCAGCAGGGGATTGTCGCGATCCCGCGCACCAGCAAGGTCGAACGCCTCACCGAGAATTCGGAGATCTTCGACTTCGAGCTTTCGCCGGCCGAAATGTTGGAAATCCGGGGTCTCGCAAAGCCGGACGGCCGGATGGTCAACCCGTCCTGGGCGCCGAAATGGGACCGATAAAATATTATACGAAAGACCTAGAACTTTAGTACGCTGAGCGCGTTTAGGACTCGTATTACCCCGATCAGGAGGTAGATCATGGATCCGAAGCAAGACCGTCCCGAAAACGAGAGCTTTGTGTCCACCGCGCTGTGGACCGGCGGTGCGCTTGCCATCGTGGCTGGCCTAGCCGTTTATGTGGGTATGGGCTGAATTCGAAGTCCGACCAACCGATAGCGAGCGGGCGGCCCGCCAGCCGCCCGTTTTTTCATGGCTGCTCTGTCCTTTAATAAAACGAACGGTCGTGCTATTAATCGGGCATGATCATGAAAGCCCTCAAACGGGGTGAGACCCTCGAGACGGGGGACGGGCGTGGAATCCCGGGCCCGGACGTCACCAAGGGCGAGCGCACTCGCGTTCGCATTCTCGACGAGGCGGCCGCGCTCGCGAGCGAAGGTGGCATTGGTGCGGTCACGCTGGGCCCGCTCGCGGACCGGCTGGGCATGTCGAAGAGCGGTCTCTTCGCACACTTCAAATCCAAGGAAGCCTTGCAGGTCGAGGTGCTGGTGCGCGCGGCCGAGCGCTTTACCGAAGTCGTTATCGAGCCGATCCGCGAAGAGAAAGATAAGGCAAAGCGTCTCGGACTTTTCTTCAACAATTGGCTCGGCTGGATCGAACATCCCAGTCTCGGTTCCGGGCGCGGGGGGTGCCCGATCCTTTCCGCTCATTTTGAGTTTGATGATGTGCCGGGCCCGGTGCGCGAGCAGGCCGCGAACCATAACGCGCAGCTTTACGCGCTCATGCGCCGTCTCGTGTATGTAGCGCTCCCGCAGGCCGACGAGAAAGCAATGGTCGCCGCGATCGACGGTCTTGCGCTTTCGCATCTGCTGCGCTTCCGCCTGATGCGCGATCCGGCTGCGCGCAAGGACACGATGCACGCTTTCGAAGCATTGATGAAAAATCCTCCATTGAAAGTAGCCTGATCATGGCACGCTCCAGCATTCCGAATTTGAACGGCGCCTTGCGCATGTTTCTTCTGCGTAGCTACGCCAGGATCGCACCCGCGCGCTTTCAGAAGCGTTTTGTGCAGAATTTCCTGAACCCCAAACGCCCGCTGCTGATCGCGCGGCAGCGTCCCGACCTTCCGCCGCCGGATGAATCGATGCGAATTGCTGTCGGCGGCGGCATCGGTCTTGTCTCCGATACCTGGGTACAAGCATGGCGTTGGGGGCAGGGCCCCGCGGTGCTGCTCGTGCACGGCTGGGAAGACGATCATCATTGCTTCGATGCGATTATCGCCGCACTCGTGAAGCGTGGGCATGCAGTCGTCGCCTTCGATCTTCCGGCGCACGGCAAGTCGGGCGGCACGCAGTCCACGATTCCGCTGGCTGCACAAGCGGTCGCCGGCGTTGCCGAGGCGATGGGCCCTATTCGCGCAGTCGCAGGGCATTCGCTTGGCGGCGCCGCAATGACTTTCGCGATCACCGAAGGCTGGCTGGACGTCGAGCGCGCGGTTGTTGTCGCAGCGCCGACAGGTCCGACCTACATGCTCAATGCCATCGCCAAGCGCTTCGGCATGAGCGAGGAGAGCAAGGAAAAGCTGTTCGAAGAATTGAAGCGCGTCGTTGGCTATCGTCCGGAGGAAATCGAACTTATGCCGAAGTTGGCGCAGCTCGAAATTCCTGCGCTCATCGTGCATTCGAAGGACGATGCGATGGTCCGCTTCATTACCGGCCAGAAGTGGGCCGCGAGCTGGCCTGGCGCGCAGTTACTCGCACTCGAAAAGCTCGGCCATCGCCGCCTGCTGTTCGATCCTTCGACGGCAGGACTTATCTCGGATTTTCTGGTGCAGCGCTCGACTGTGGTGCCAGAAGTGAAGGTCGCGTAGTTATTCGTCGAACAGCCAGCGTGCGGTTGGTCCGAACTGGCGCATGAGCACGACGAACAGCACCGCGGCGGTGGCGAAGCCTAATACGTAACCGTTCACGAACCAGCCCAGATAGGCGAGCGCAAAGAAGATCGCGCGCTGGCCGCGATTGAAGTGCCGTCCTGCAATCGTAATCATGCGTGCGATGCGATCGACGTGCGCGAGCGCCATCTTGCTTTTCGATTGTTTCGCCGGCGGCGTCGCGCCGATCTGGATCGCAACATAATTGAACAGGCGGTATGACCAGGCGAACTTGAAGAATGCATAGACGAACAGCAGGAGAAGCCCGACCACCTTGATTTCGAACACCGCGTGGCTCGTCGGCAAAGCAAAAGGCAGCGTGCGGAAAACATCCATCACCTCGCCAGAGGAGCGCAGCAGCGCCAACGCGCCGCCGATCGCAAACAGCGAGGTGGACGCGAAAAAGGCCGTGCCCTGATGGAGCGAAGCCATGATTTGCGTGTCCACGATTCGGACCTCGCGTCCGAGCATCGCGCGCATCCAGTCGCGGCGCGAAAGGTCCATCCGGTAATTGAGACTTTTCTTCCGCCAATTGGAACGCTCGACCACATAGGCATGGATCGCCCAGGCCAGCATGAACCAGCCGAGTGAGAGCAAATCGAGATTGGTCAATCCGAACATGCATTGATTCCGTTACCCGGCGAGGGTGCCATTCGCACCGGACCCGGGCAACTTGACCCGTTCGGGCGCACGTCTAGTTTGTCATGAAGGAGAAATTCGAATGCCGCAGAAGATCACGCTCGGCCACAAGCAGATGGTCGACGAAGCCAACAAGGAAATCGAAACGATTCCGGTCAAGGATGCCTTCTCGCTGGTCGGGCGCGAAGACGCGGTGCTCGTGGATATCCGCGACATTCGCGAGATCCAGCGCGAGGGTCGCATCCCCGGCGCGTTTCCCTGCACGCGCGGGATGCTCGAATTCTGGATCGATCCGGCGAGCCCGTATCAGAAGCCGATCTTTGCGGAAGAGAAGAAGTTCGTGGTCTTCTGTGCAGGTGCGATGCGCTCGGCGCTTGCCGCGCAGACCGCGCAGCACATGGGTCTCAAACCCGTCGCACACATCGAAGGCGGCTTTTCCAAATGGAAGAAGGAGGGCGGGCCGGTCGAAATGGACGAGCGCGAAGAGAAAAAATGAGGCGCCGCGCCGCGCTGCGCAATTTCATGCTGTGATGCAGCGTAGAAACCCGGTTACTTTTACCCGCCTATATTGACCTTAGACGAAAGTTGATACGACTCTAGCGCGTATGAATTCTCTAGGGGCTGACCGAAAATGGAAAACTTTCTGGCGCCGTGGCGACCGCAACTCCTGAGTGTCCTGCGGATCGCGGCGGCCCTGATGCTGACTGCGCACGGGACGGCAAAGCATCTCGCGTATCCCGAGCACCCGTTCAACAAGGTGATTTGGAATTCGCCGAGCGGCTACGCTGGCCTGATCGAACTCATCCTGGGGCCAATTCTGCTCATCGGGCTGTTCACGCGGCCGGTGGCGTTCATTCTTTCGGGCCTCTGCGCTGTTGCCTATTTCGGCTGGCACATGATGCCGAGAGGCATTCACCCGCTCGTCAACGGCGGCGAACTCGCAGCTCTGTATGCATTCGTCTTCATCTATATCTGTGCAGCCGGGCCGGGACCCTGGAGCGTCGATGCTGCTGTACGCAACAAGTCCTAAAACAGACTGATCTCAAACGGAACGTGCGGCCTTCGCGCTACGCACTTTTGCTCTCGCATGCTCATCGGCGCAAGAAAGCGGTTTTACAAGCATATCGGCAAGGTCAGATTTGCACGGATAGCATTGACCTGCGATCGAAGTTGATACGGATTGTCCACCTAACTTAACTGGAGATTCCTTGATGGAAGACTTTATGTCGAAGTGGCGTCAGCAGATTCTGAGTCTGCTCCGCATTATGACCGGTCTGTGCCTTTTGCAGTTCGGCATGGCGAAACTTTTGAAGTATCCGGCAGTACCCATGTTCAAGGACGTGACCATAACGTCGTGGCCCGGCGGCTATGCAGGTACGCTCGAACTCGTACTCGGTGCGCTGCTCACGATCGGCCTGTTCACCCGCCCGGTGGCATTTGTGCTTTCGGGTCTGATGGCGTGCGCCTATTTCATTGGCCACGCTGGCAGAGACTTCTTTCCGATCCTGAATGGTGGCACGCTCGCGATCATGTTCTGCTTTGCGTGTCTTTATCTTTCCGCCGCCGGTGGCGGTCCGCTCAGCGTGGACGCGATGGTGCGCAACAAGCAATAAGCGGCTTACCAATTTTGACGCGCGGGGTGACAAACGCCCCGCGCGTTTTGCTTTTCCGGGCATGATCCGATCCCGAATACCGGTTCCCACTTTTCGGGTTCATGCTTTATATTGCCTGCATGAATCTCAAGCTCATCTTAGGCAACAAGAACTATTCCTCCTGGTCGATGCGGCCGTGGCTCGCGCTCGCCGAGCACGATATCGCGTTCGAGGAAGAGGTCCTCAACATCTACGATCCGGCGTCGAAGGCGAAGATTTTAAAGTACTCGCCCGCCGGGAAAATGCCGATCCTGATCGACGGCGACAATACGATCTGGGATTCGCTCGCGATTCTCGAGACGTTCGCAGACAAATTCCCGCAGTTCGATCTGTGGCCGAAAGACCCGGCGGCACGCGCGCTTGCGCGTTCGGTTTCCGCCGAGATGCATTCGGGTTTCGTGCCGCTCCGAAAAGCGATGCCGATGAATTTGAAGCGCACGCCGGTGCTGCCGAAAGCCGGGATCGCCGGCGATGTGCAGGCCGACATCCGGCGCATCTGCGACATCTTCGTTGACGCGCGCACGCGCTTCGGGGCGAGGGGCGATTTCCTGCTCGGCGCGTTCTCGGCCGCCGACTGCATGTTTGCGCCGGTCGCGAGCCGGCTCAGGACCTATGGCGTTCGGCTCGACGAGCCCTGCGAAGAATACGTGGAGGCGATCCACAACCTCGATTCCTTCAAACGCTGGAAGGAAGCGGCCCTGAAAGAGACCTGGGCGCACACGCACTACGACGCACTTTAGCCTGTCATCCAGACGGTTGCCTTCCGCGCGTGCTCACGGCACCTTCGGGCCAAGGAAACGTCCGTGACAAAAATCATAAGCAAGCTCGATCCCCATTCCGCCGATTTCAAAGCCAACAGCGCGGCCATGGCGGCGCTTTGCGACGCGCTGCAAGCCCGCCGCGCGGAGGCCGCGCTTGGCGGCAGCGAAAAGTCCCGCGCGCGCCACACAGCGCGCGGCAAGCTCTTGCCCCGCGAGCGGGTGCTGCGGCTCCTCGATCTCGGTGCGCCGTTTCTGGAGCTTTCTCCGCTCGCTGCGAACGGTCTGTATGGCGAGCCAATCCACGGCGCGGGGATGATCACCGGCATCGGCCGCGTGTCGGGCCGCGAAGTCGTGATCGTCGCGAACGATTCCACGATCAAGGGCGGCACCTATTATCCGATGACGGTGAAGAAGCATCTGCGTGCGCAGGAAGTCGCGCGCGAGAACCGCTTGCCGTGCATCTATCTCGTGGACTCCGGCGGCGCGAACCTGCCGCAATGGCCGGATGTGTTTCCCGACCGCGAGCACTTCGGCCGCATCTTCTACAATCAGGCGACGCTGTCCTCGCTCGGAATTCCGC
Source organism: Hyphomicrobiales bacterium (assembly GCA_016713235.1). GTDB lineage: Bacteria > Pseudomonadota > Alphaproteobacteria > Rhizobiales > Xanthobacteraceae. The sequence continues at coordinate 613,018 of JADJPN010000002.1, forward strand.
AGATCGCGTCCGTCATGGGTTCATGTACCGCGGGCGGCGCTTACGTGCCCGCCATGTCGGACGAAACCGTGATCGTGCAGAACCAGGGTACGATCTTTCTGGCCGGTCCGCCGCTCGTGAAAGCCGCGACCGGCGAAGTCGTCTCCGCGGAAGATCTCGGTGGCGGTGACGTGCATGCGCGCAAATCCGGTGTCGCCGATCATCTGGCCGCGGATGACGAGCATGCGCTCAGGATCGTGCGGAATATCGTCGCGACTTTGCCGCGCGAAGCGGGGCGGGTATCGAGTTATTAGATGCCGAAGAGCCGGCCTCCGACCAGCGAACTCGACGGCGTTATCCCGACAGACAAGCGCAAGCAGTTCGATGTGCGCGAGATCATCGCGCGGCTCGTGGATGGCTCGCGCTTCGACGAGTTCAAGGCGCTTTACGGCACCACGCTCGTCACCGGCTTCGCGCATCTTTCGGGCATGCCGGTCGGCATCATCGCGAACAACGGCATTCTCTATTCCGAAAGCTCGCTCAAGGGCGCGCATTTCGTGGAACTGTGCTGCCAGCGAAAAATTCCGCTGCTGTTCTTGCAGAACATCACCGGCTTTATGGTTGGGCGCGAATATGAAGGCCGCGGTATCGCCAAAGACGGCGCGAAGCTGGTCACCGCGGTGTCCTGCGCCGCCGTGCCGAAGCTGACGCTGATCATCGGCGGCTCCTACGGCGCCGGAAACTACGGCATGTGCGGCCGCGCGTTTAGCCCACGCTTCCTCTTCACCTGGCCGAATGCGCGCGTCTCGATCATGGGCGCAGAACAGGCAGCTTCCGTGCTTGCGACTGTGCGGCGCGACAATATCGAAGCCGAAGGCAAGCAATGGAGCGCGGAGGAAGAAGCCGCGTTCAAGGCGCCGATCATTCAGCAATATGAAGAGCAGGGCGATCCCTATTTCGCGACCGCGCGGCTCTGGGACGACGGCATCATCCAGCCTTCGGAAACGCGGCGCGTGTTGTCTCTTGCGTTAGCCGCGGCGCTGAACGCGCCCATTCCAGAGACCAAGTTCGGCGTATTCCGGATGTGACGATGAGCGCAAGCGATGATTTTCTTAAGCAACGATCAATTGCTAAAAGCAACCAAGATCGTAGCGAGTATTTTGATTTCATCAATTGTAATTCTCATCCCAATTTATATCTTCTTTGCGGTCAAAAAATATCCGGGAACTTCGCAAAACACTTTTTGCGTTTGTTGAGTACGCGTGGCCGCTCGTCAGCATTGCTGTCGCAGTCAATGCAGTAATGATCTACGACTTACTTTCCATATTGTTGTGGCGGATTGGAGTTCATCGAGACGATGTCCAATTCAAGTGGAAGCATCATCCCGCCCCCGAAGGGTGGCTGAACAAGTTGGAGCAAGAGGAGTGGGAGAGAAAACTACTGATTCTCCCTCCCGAGTTCGGACAAGTATTATCTCTCAATGATTTTTCTCTATCGTTAGTTTCCCTCTGGGGGGGGCGCAGTTCATATGATCGGTTCTGATGGAAGCACGACAAGGAACCCCCATATATTCGATGGCGATGCACGGCAGGATGTAGAAAATGCTCGATAAAGCCGCAGCGCCCACACGCTCCATTTATTTTTCCGAAGAACACGAGCAGCTTCGCGCGCAGGTCCGTCGCTTTGTCGAGAACGAAGTGAAGCCGCACGGTCTCACGTGGGAAGAGCAGGGCTTCGTTCCGCGCGAAGTGCTCCAGAAGATGGGCGCGCTCGGCTTCCTCGGCATTCGTTATCCCGCCGAGTATGGCGGTTCGGAAATGGATACGCTCGGCACGGTCGCGCTCGCGGAGGAGCTTGGGCGTTCCACCTTCGGTGGCTTCGTGATCACGGTGCTGGTCCACACCGACATGGCCTCGGTGCACATCTTCAACGCCGGATCGCAGGCGATGAAGGACCGGTTCATGCCGGATGTTGTCGCCGGCAAGAAGATCGTCGCGGTATGCGTCACCGAGCCCGGTGCCGGCTCGGACGTGAAAGGCATTCGCACGACCGCGCGGCGCGAGGGCGATCACTACGTCATCAACGGCTCCAAGACCTTCATCACCAACGGCGTGCACGCCGATCTTTATTGTGTCGCGGCGAAGTCCGACCCGAAGGCGCAGCCTTCGCAGAGCGTGTCGATGATTCTGGTCGAGAAGGGGACACCGGGGCTGACCGTCGCGCGCCCGCTCGATAAACACGGCTGGCGCTCGTCGGATACTGCTGAGCTTTCCTTCGAGAACTGTCGCGTACCCATCGAGAACATCCTTGGGCAGGAGGGCCGCGGCTTCTACGCGATCATGAAGAACTTCCAGAACGAGCGCACGACCATCGGCGCCATGTGCATCGGCGAGGCCTCGGCCGCGCTCGATCTCACGCTTGACTGGGTGAAGAGCCGCGAAGCTTTCGGGGCAAAGCTATGGTCCAAGCAGGCGATCCGCCAGCGGCTGGCGGAGCTGGCCGGCAAGGTCGAAGCGGGCAGGCAGCTCGTCTATCACGCAGCGTGGCTGGACGCGCAGGGGATTGACGCCACGAAAGAAGTCTCGATGGTGAAGGCTTACTGCGGCGAGCTCGTCAACGAGGTCATGTACGACTGCGTGCAGTTTCATGGTGGGCTCGGGTTCATGCGCGAAAGTGCGATCGAGCGTATGAGCCGCGACGCGCGTGTGCAGGCGATCGGCGGCGGCGCGACGGAAGTGATGCTTGAGGAAGTCGCGAAGAGGATGTGAGTTAAACTCTTTCGTCATCGCCGGGCTTGTCCCGGCGATCTCGATTCACGACACTCAGACGATGCGACAGGGATATGTCTATTTCCTTGCGAGCCGGCCGGGTGGAGTCATCTACACCGGCGTTACCAACGATCTCGCTCGCCGTGTCGCGGAGCATCGCGCCAAGACAGTTGGCGGCTTCACGAAGAAATATGGCGTGGGACGCCTCGTTTATTTCGAGGCGCATGATTCAATCGCGGGCGCGATTCAGCGCGAGAAAAATATCAAGCACTGGCCGCGGGCTTGGAAGGTTAATCTGATCAACGCTGGAAACGCGGCATGGAAAGATTTGTACTCGGAGATAGTTTAGCGATTTGATGATCGAGATGGCCGGGACAAGCCCGGCCATGACGAGAGATCAGGTCTTCCCAAACACCTTCCACCGTTCTTCGACCTCTCGCTTGATTGTGTCTGCGCTCGCGGGAATTGTGTGATGATGCAGCGCTATGTGCATTGTGTTCGCGTCTCTCGGCACGAACCAGGCACCCCAGCCGGGGCCGCGCATGATCAGCGTGTCGACATGAACCACCCGATCGTAGAAGAGTTTTGAAACGAGAATGACTGTCACGCCGGGATAAGTCTCGGCTCGTCCACCAAACGCCGTATGAATGTCGATGGTGTCGACACCTTTGATCTCATTCCACGGCACGATGAAGTCTTCGGTCGTGACGCGATAGATGATCCCCTGCGGCAGGAGTTCGATTAGTGCCGAATTCGGCTCCATCATCTTGTAGATGTCGTAGAAGCAAAAACAGAAAAAAACGAAACCCGCGATGCCAAAGCCCCAGCGTTCCCGCGGGCTGTCGGCAAGTAACACAATGACGACAGCGGCGAGGGTGCCGATCGCGAACATGATCATCCGCTTGCGGTGCAGTTTGGTGCGGCTCCAGACCAGGCGCGCGTTTACGTCGACCATTCTACCCCGATAGGGCCGGGGCGGCCCCGGCCACGATGCTTGTGCGAGCGGGTCTTTTGCCGGCTTCTCTCCTGTCGTGAAAGGCGTTCCAGTGTGTCTCCACTGCGGTGACCTTCTGCCGGGCGAACTGCAACGTGACGTCCACGTCGGTGTATTTCGGGTCTATGCGCCGCCTCCGGCCATCGTTGTCGGATGGTACCGGATTTCCGCGACGGCAGAAGCGGGCGGGACATGACAATCTTGTGCGCCGTAGCGCGCCTGGTGCAGGAAGGTTTTGCCGGCGTTTCCGTTTGATCTAGAACTAACGGGTTGGCCGCGTGGGGCGCGCGGCTCGTTTCCATGCTTGGGCATCCGGGGGCTATTGCTATGAAGATTATGATCGACGGCGAAGAATAGCCGGTGGGGCAAAAAAATCGAGAGGCGTATCAGGCTGCGCGGTCAGCCCAAGCGTCCGGTCGAGGGGGCGGCGCTGGACGAGAAGGCGGCGACCAAACGCTACAAGCGGTCGCTCTGGTGGACCTATGGGATCATCTATCCGGCGCTTCTCCTTGGCTGGTTCCTCAGCATGGGCAAGGCGCAAAATGGCGGCGTAATCCTCTTCACCTTCCTGTTCGTCTTGGCCTTTGCTTTCCTGATTGCTTATTTTCACCGCCGGGACATCCGGCGCTGGCGCGAGCGATCCGCCGGACGTCTCGCCGATCTTCCCGCCATGGGCACCAAAATATCTGTCAGTCCGGACGCGCTTACCGTCGAGGGTGCGTCTTACCCATGGACCGCGTTAAGCGTTGCGGGGGTTGATTTCGAACTCAAGCGCGCGAAGCGATCCGCCTGGCTCGAAGTCGATCGCATCCGCGTGCTTGCCAATGATGGCAAGTCGTTCGTGCTCGATACGTTCGGCTACACAAACGGCGCGAAGCTGGTCGACATGGCGGCGGATAAGCTCTGGCCGCAGGTGCAGCCGGTGGTCAACGGCGAGAGCAGTGCGAGCGCTTAAGCACGTACTCATCCTTAAAAAGCGAAGCGGCCCCTCCCGTGCGGGAAGGGCCGCTTCAGAACCTAGCGAGGCAATCAGGCGGTCTTGATGTCAGACGGAATCTTTCCGCCGGCATTGGCGACCTTGGTCATCACCTGCTGGTGCAGCCAGATGTTCATCGGCGCGGTGTCGTTCACATTGCCGGTGTAGCCAAGCTCTTTGGCGAGCTTCTGGCGCGAACCAAGGCTCGAATCGAGCTTCAGGAGCGTCATCAGGTCGACGATCGAAACACGCCAGTTCGACGGGCGGCCGCTGTCTTTCGCGAGCTTCTCCATCATCGCTTCAACGTCCACCATCGGCAGTGCTGCGGAGCCCGCCGGTGTGCCGTCGGCCTTCACTTCGTTTTTGCCGAAGATCGCGCCCATGATGCTTCCGAAAATACTCATCCATGTCTCCCCTTATCGTGGCCCTTGGCTTGGGCCTTGGAACCCGAGTCTGCTGTGAACGTCGTCTCGCGGCAAGCGAAAAGGGAACAGCTTATTTTCGCTCGGGGTAGCTACCCGCTCGCTCGAGGATGCAGCGCGCAATGCCGTCTGATTGCCGCGAGTTCCTCGCCATCCAAGGCGTTCTCCAGGAGAGGGCGCCAATTTTTAAAAAGAGAATAGCGATGGCAGTCAAAAACAAAATCGCCGGACACATGGAAGGGTCTTGCTTAGACGACAAGCATGCCGGCGCGGCCGGTCATCTCGAAGGCATGAATCAAAACACGCTGACGAAAAGCGATCCCGCTGAAGAGAAAGCGGATCTCACGAAGATGAGTTCGGAGGCGATGCGGCAGCGGGTGTGACGTCTGCCTGTTGTGCAAGAAAAAAAGAAGCCCGGCCGGGGGAAGCCGGGCTTCTGGCATTTTCCGGAATGCCGGGGGGCGCCATTCCGGGCGGGGAAGAAAAATCTAGCGCGTTATCTGCGCCACCACAGTTCAACTGGTCGTGAGGCGCCGCCATTCGCCCTTCACGCGATCGGAGAACAGGTTCCAGTTTTGGGAAACGATGTCCCAGTTCACCATGTGGCGAGTGGAGGCGGTGTTTTCAACACCGACGATGGCAGCGCGATTGTCGACGACATAGACCGTCAGTACGGTCAGTGCAGCGCCGACGAAGATGCCGAGAAGGAAACGCATAAAGGAATCTCCCGTTTTTCGGGCAGATAACGCTCAGGCTAGGCGGAGGTTCCGGGGGGTCTGTAACGTCAGGTTGCCGTTACGATAGCGACATGCAAAGGGGGCCGTCCCATGGTAAAAATACATGGGACAGTTCTGGCGGCTTGATGCTAGAAGCCCGCCCCGTTCCGGCAGTTGTAGTGCGAGAAGCGAATAATCATGGCTATGAACCCTTCTGACGCGGATTCCGGGTCAGTTCCGGCCGAACCCAACGAATCTACCGTCAAACCAAGCCATCTTGCTCTAGTCGTTGGCGCGGTCGGCGTCGTCTACGGCGATATCGGAACCAGCCCGCTCTACGCCTTTCGCGAAGCAATTGTCGCAGCGACCGGTTCGCATAAAGCCGTCAGCGTCGTCAGCCAGGCGACGGTGCTGGGGCTGCTCTCGCTTATCATCTGGGCGCTTCTGTTCGTCGTCACGGTCAAATACGTGATTTTCCTCCTGCGGGCGGACAACAACGGCGAAGGCGGCACGCTCGCGCTGATGGCGCTCGCGCAGCGCGGGCTCGGAAGATCCAGTCCGCTTATTCTCATGTTCGGCCTGATCGGTGCAGCGCTCTTCTACGGCGACGCCATGATTACGCCGGCCCTGTCGGTGCTTTCCGCCGTCGAAGGTCTCAAAATCGCGACGCCGCGGCTCGAACCTTTCGTCGTTCCGATCGCGCTCGTGATCCTGATCGCGCTGTTCACGGTGCAGTCCCGCGGCACCGCAAGCGTCTCGAAGCTGTTCGGACCGGTTACGGTGGTCTGGTTCCTCGCACTAGGAATCGGTGGGCTGATTCATATCGCCGACAGCCCGGTCGTGCTGGCGGCGTTCAGCCCGCACCACGCGATCGTGTTCATGCTCAGTAACGGGTTGATCGGGCTCTTTACGCTTGGTGCGGTCGTTCTCGTGGTGACCGGCGCGGAAGCGCTCTACGCGGATCTCGGCCACTTCGGGCGCAGACCGATTAAGGATGCGTGGCTCTGGCTCGTGTTGCCGGCGCTGCTGCTCAATTATCTTGGGCAGGGAGCCCTTGTGCTGCACGACCCGAAGACGATCAGCAATCCGTTCTATCTGCTCTACCCCAAGTGGGCGCTGTTGCCGATGGTGTTCCTCGCCACCTGCGCGACCGTGATCGCAAGCCAGGCCGTGATCACAGGCGCATATTCGCTCGCGCAACAGGCGATCCAGCTCGGTTTGTTGCCGCGTTTCGAAGTGCGGCATACTTCGGCGTCTCATTACGGGCAGGTCTATCTCTCTCGCGTGAACTGGTTCCTGCTGATCGGCGTCGTTCTGCTGGTCGGCATCTTCCATACGTCGAGCGCGCTCGCGACCGCCTACGGCATTGCGGTTACCGGCACGATGCTGATGACGACGCTGATGTCGTTCGTCGTCGTCCGCAGGATCTGGAAGTGGAGTCTGCCGGCATCCCTTATCCTTGCTGGTGCCGCTACTCATCATCGATATCGCGTTCTTCGGTTCGAACCTTCTCAAGTTCCACGATGGCGGCTGGGCGCCGCTCTCGATCGCGATCTTTATTCTGCTGATCACGCTGACCTGGCGTCGCGGTTCGCGGCAGTTGTTCGAGAAAACACGCCGGCAGGAAGTGCCGCTGGAAGCGCTTGTCAAGAATCTCGACAAGAAAGAGATTCATCGTGTGGCGGGAACCGCCGTATTCTTTACGAGCGATCCGGATAACGCGCCGACCGCGCTTCTCCACAGTCTGAAGCATTACAAAGTGCTTCATGAGCACAACGTGATTTTGACCGTGGTCACAGCGGACACGCCCCGCATCGATCCGGAGGAGAGGGTGGAGCTGGAAGCGGTGAGCAAGACGTTCTCCCGCGTCCGAATTCGTTACGGCTTTATGGAAAGCCCGAATATTCCGAAGGCGCTGGCGATCGCCCGCAAGGCAGGCTGGACCTTCGACATCATGTCGACGTCCTTTTTCCTGTCGCGCCGCACGCTAAAGCCCGCGAAGAACTCGTTGATGCCACATTGGCAGGACAAGCTCTTCATCACGCTCGCCCGCAGTTCGGACGATGCGACCAACTACTTCCAGATCCCCTCGGAGCGGGTGGTGGAAGTGGTAACCCAGGTCACGATCTGACCCCGCAGGGCGGCGAATTCTGTGCCGCTCTGGCACAGGCCGGTGGGGGCTCGCGGTAACGAAAAAAGCCTTGGCGGGGGAGAATTTGTCTTTATTTTCTCAGGCTTCGTGCGGCCTTCGGGCTACGCGTCAGATGCGGTAAGATCGAAAAATGAACCTCAACGACCTCTTCTCCGGGGTGACGATGACCTTGCCGGGCTGGGCGGTGGCCGCAGCCGGCTTTGGACTCGTTCTGTTCCTTATCCTTGTCATGCGCCCGCGCAGCGACACGAGCGGTCTTGCCACACTCGCGCAACTTGCGCTGGTCGCCGTCGTCGCCGGTGCGGCCTATTTTGGCCTCAAGCAATACGAAAACAATTCGCGCTTCGTGGAGCGCAAGGCGGTCGAGGATCGCGCGGCGGCGCTGCTTAGTCATGCCAGCCAGCCGGGTTCGGTGCTTGGCTGCCTCAACGCCGCATCGCCCGTGCTCGATGAAGCGTGCGAGAAAACCATTTTCGCCGAGCCGCAGCGGATTACGTCCGCAATCGCGGTAACCGCGGACCGCGTCGCGCTGCTCTACGATGCAACAACTTATTCCACGCGCGAACCCGCGTTTCTCGACCGCTTCGACCATCTGCGAAAATCGCTGGAAGCGGATCCGTATGGCATTGTCGCGCACATCCTCGCGACCGAGCATAAGTGCTTGCCGAATTCCTGCCCGCGGTTTCGAATTTTCAAGGACGCCGACAAGGTCAAAGCAAATCTGGCCGGCCGCAAGTTCGATGACTTGCTGAACAAGTACAAAGAGACCTGGGCAAAGACCGGACCCGGTATCAGCATAAGCGAGTCGCTCGCGATGCCACCGCTGCGTACGCTCGGTACGACACCGGACGATGACGAGTTGCCGAACTGGGATTCGCTTTCCCGCATGCACACGCCGAACGGCCAGACTTCCACGGCGCCGGTGATCCTGCCGCCACAACGGCAGACGCAGCCGCCGGCCGCGAATACGAACGAGCGCCCCGCAGCAACGCCTGCGTCGTTGCCGCAGAACCAGCAGGCGACGCCTCCAGCTCGACCAAAGGCGGCTCCCGCTGCCCAGCAGAAACAGCAGCCGCAGACGCCTCCACAGGCCAGAAGGAAGGGCCCGCCCGAGCCCGTCGGCGGACTGCCGCGTGTGCTTGGCCGCCGCGATCCGGCCACGCTGCCTCAGGCGGACGATGACGACGATACTCCCACGCCAACACCGGCACCTCCGCCGCCGCAGCAGAACCGCTCGCCGTTCGGCATCTTCGGCCGCTAACCGTTTGAAATGCGAGGCTCCGGGCTGGCGGTAGCGCCAGCCCGGTTTTTGCGCATGATCCTGTCCTAAAACCGGTACCCACTTTTCGGGATCATGCTTAGTATGGCGCTCAAAATGAACGCCAAATCCTTTCCCCTGAAGTCAGTCCTGATTGCCAATCGCGGCGAGATCGCTTGCCGGGTTATCCGCACCGCCAAAGCGATGGGCATGCGGACGATCGCGGTTTACTCCGACGCCGATCGCAATGCGCTGCACGTGAAGATGGCAGATGAGGCGCATCCGATCGGTCCGGCGCCCGCGCGCGAAAGCTACCTTGTGATCGACAAGATCATCGAGACCGCGAAACGCGCGAAAGCGGACTGCATCCATCCTGGCTACGGCTTTCTCTCGGAGCGCGCTGAATTTGCCGAAGCCTGTGCCGCGGCCGGCATCGTGTTTGTCGGCCCTCCGCCTGCCGCGATCCGCGCGATGGGATTGAAGGGCGAGGCGAAGTCGCTGATGGCGGCGGCGAATGTACCCGTGCTGCCCGGCTATCACGGCGACAAACAGGATTCCGAGTTTTTGAAACGGAAGGCCTATGAGACCGGCTACCCGGTTCTCATCAAGGCAGCTGCGGGCGGTGGCGGCAAGGGCATGCGCCGCGTCGACAAGCAGATCGACTTCGAAAACGCGCTCGAAGCGGCGAAGCGCGAAGCGGAATCGAGTTTCGGTAACCCCGATGTTCTGATCGAGAAGTACGTTGCAAGCCCGCGCCATATCGAAGTGCAGGTCTTCGCCGACACGCACGGCAATATTGTGCATTTGTTCGAGCGCGACTGCTCGGCCCAGCGCCGGCATCAGAAAGTAATTGAAGAAGCGCCGGCGCCGGGAATGCCGGAAGATGTTCGCGCGCACGTGACGAAGGCCGCGATCGAGGCTGCGCGTGCGGTCAATTACGTTGGCGCAGGTACGGTGGAGTTTCTCGCGGACGGCTCGGACGGGCTGCGCGCGGACGCGATCTGGTTTCTCGAGATGAACACACGGTTGCAGGTCGAGCACCCGGTGACTGAACTCATCACCAATACCGATCTTGTGCACTGGCAGTTTCTTGTCGCGGCGGGCGAGAAGCTCCCGCTCACGCAGGACAAGATCAAGATTCACGCGCACGCGGTAGAGTCGCGTATTTACGCTGAAGACGCCGTGCGCGGTTTTCTGCCGTCGACCGGGAAACTCGCCGCGCTTCGCTTTCCAAGCGGCAACGGTATTCGTGTCGATAGCGGCGTAGAAGCGGGCGGGGAAGTGACCCCGTTCTACGATCCGATGATTGCGAAGCTCATTACCTATGGTGCGACACGCGAACAGGCGTTCGAGCGGATGTCGGAAGCGCTCGGCGGCACCGTGGTTTCGGGTCCGCGCAGTAATGTCGAATTCCTGAAAGCGCTTGCGGATTCCCCGGAGATGCGCGCGGGCACCGTCGATACCGGCTACATCGAGCGCAATCTCGAGGCGCTGACGAAGGCGGGCGATATCGATTTTTCCGCTGCTGCTTTTGCCGTCGAAGAGTTCATGCGTCGCGAGCAAACGAAGCAGAACGAAGCTGTCCGAAAATTACCGGCAGCTTTGCAGCGCTCTCCGTGGAGCGCAGAGGATGCTTACGATTTTGGCGCTACACGCGATATTCCGGTTGCGGTTCTCGTGAATGGCGCACGCTTTGTCGCGCGCGTGGTGCAGAGCGGAAAGTCTTTGCAAGTTTCGATAAACGGCGTTGCATCCGCGCCGGCGGAGTTTGTCGAGGCCAGTGAAATGCTGATCGCGATCCGCAAAGGCAAGCAAACGAGCGTGAAGCTTGCGCAGTCTTCAAACGCTGATCTGGGACGTGCAGCGGGAAATGGCGCAATTTCTGCGCCGATGCACGGCAAGGTCTTGAGCGTCTCTGTCGCGAAGGGCGACAAGGTTACGAAGGGCCAGCGGTTGATGGTGCTGGAAGCCATGAAGATGGAACACGCCCTTGATGCTGCGACCGACGGTATCGTCGCGGAGCTTTCCGTGGCCGCAGGCGATCAAGTCAGCGAAGGCGCGCAACTCGTATTGATCGAACCGGATAAAAAATCGGGGGCAAAGGCTGGCGCCTGAAACGGCTTCAGTTCAGAAGGAAGGTGACCTTCATGTTCACCCGATACTCTTCGATCTTGTTGTTTTTGACGGTGACTTTCTGCTCTTGAATCCAGACGCTTTCGATGCCTTTCACCGTTTTGGAAGCGCGCGCGATGCCGACCTGGATCGCATCTTCGAAGCTCTTTTTGGAAGCGGATGTGATCTCAATGACTTTTGCAACGGCCATGATTTCCTCCTCGCTATAACTGCTGATGCCTTAAGCAGACACGCATCCATGCGTCAGGTCAACCTGTGGGTTGCGCGAGTGGATGGGTGCGAAAAATTAGAACTTTCGTTAGTAAGAGAACATGCCTCTACACTTGATCAAGCTCTGTGTCGGAGTCGATTCCATTCGTGAACTGGACGAGTGGATCAAGGAACGGACAGCGCAGAAGAAAAAGAAGAAAGAGCCGATCGAGCACATTCACACCCCACGAATGATGCCGACGCAGAAAGAAGCGCTCCTGGACGGCGGCTCGCTCTACTGGGTGATCAAGGTGTTGTCTCTTGCCGACAGAAGCTGATCGATCTACGCCAGTTCACGGACAAAGAAGGTATCAGGCGCTGCCGGATCGTCATGGATCCGAAACTTGTTCCGGTGCTGCCCAAACCGCGCAGTGCATTTCAAGGATGGCGTTATTTGAAGGCCAATGAAGCGCCAGCCGATCTCGAGAAAGGCGCAAAAGGAGCCACGGCGATGTCCGAGGAGATGCGCCGGGAACTGGGCGAGCTCGGCTTGCTCTGAAACCAAACCGGCGCTTCGCGCGTTGTCCTTCCTGAAAAATGGGAGCAAGCTATGGTCCAGAGCGCCATGCCCCAACGCGCCAGCGCCGAAGACGAACAGCTAAACCGCGAGATTATCGATCAGCCGCGTCTTGCCGATTTTCGCCGCGATCAGCAGGCGAAGTTTCGGCCTGGCTTGCTGCGGCGTTAGCTTCGCGAGGGTGCCGGCGTCTCGCGCTTCGAAATAATCGAGCTTGAAACCGGCAGACACGACTTTCGCGCGTCCACGGTTGAGGACGGTTTCCGGGTCTTCTCCGGCGGCAATTGCTTTCGCGGATGCTTTCAACACCTGATGCAGAACGGGCGCGGCTGCGCGTTCGGAAGGCGACAGATAGACGTTTCGTGAGGAGAGGGCGAGACCGTCTTTCTCTCGGACGATCGGTGCGCCGATGACCTTCACCGGCAAATGCAGATCGCGCGCCATGGTCTTGATCACCTGAAGCTGTTGGTAGTCCTTGTTGCCGAAAATTGCGATGTCCGGCATCACGGATGTGAACAGCTTGGCAACGACGGTCGCGACGCCATCGAAATGTCCGGGGCGGAACTTGTCGTCGAGCCCAACGGCAGCAGGGCCGGTCGGCTTCAGCATGGTTGAGAACCCGTCCGGATATATTTCCTTCGGATCGGGCATGAACACAAGATCGGCCCCGGCAGCCGTCAGCTTGTCGAGGTCAGCTTCGATGGTGCGCGGATAACGGGAAAAATCCTCGTTCGGCCCGAATTGTGTCGGGTTCACGAAAATCGAGACCACGACCTTTTTCGCTGATTTTTTCGCAAGCGCGACCAGCGAAATATGACCGGAGTGCAAAGCGCCCATGGTGGGCACGAGCGCGATCGGTGCTTTCTTCTTTCGCCAGTCGGCGAGTGCCTCGCGGAGCGCCTTCACGGTCTTCACCACGCGGGGCCGCGATTTACGTGCGGCTTTGGCCATGTCTTGCGCCTCCCGCGCCTCAGAACCTGTGACGCAAAAGTAGCAAAATGCTGCAATGCGCGCCAATCGTTCATCTTACCCCTCAATTTGCTTGACCCGGTCAGTCGCGAGATTGGAGGATACGCTCGCGTGGGAAGTAACCGCATAAAGAGCGGTCAATGGGTATCGAAGGAAGAGTCGCAGGGATGAGCGCCGCGCCAGTTACGGCGAAGACGGCGCATATCATCGTGCTTGCGAACGAGAAGGGTGGTTCGGGGAAAACGACCACGGCGATGCACGTCATCGTCGCTCTTCTGCAAGCGGGCCAGAAGGTCGCTGCGATCGATATTGACAGCCGTCAGTTGAGCCTCAGCCGCTATATCGAGAATCGCCGCGCATGGTCGAAAAAATCAAAGCTCGGCCTACACCTTCCCGAACTGCATTCTATCGCGCGTGCGAATGGCCGAAGCCTTGACGAGAATGAAGCTGAGGAGTTTGCGCGTTTCGCGAATGCGATCTCTTCAATCGAGCAACACAACGATTTTGTCGTCGTCGATACACCGGCAACGGACAGCTACCTGATGCGGCTTGCGCATGCGATGGCTGACACCTTGATCACACCGCTCAACGACAGCTTCGTAGACATGGACGTGCTTGGCCGCATCGATGCTGAAAGCTTCGAGATCACTGCGACCAGCCACTATGCGGAAGTTGTGCGTGAAGCGCGCCGCCAACGGCGCATGGTGGATCAGGATGAAGCCGACTGGATCGTCATGCGAAATCGCGTGGGCCAGCTGGATACACGCAATGGCCGCAACTTCGCAGATGGCTTGAACGATCTCTCGAAGCGCCTGAACTTCCGGCATGCAGTCGGATTTGGCGAGCGCGTGGTCTATCGCGAACTGTTTCCGCGTGGCCTCACAGCGTTGGATGTTCTCGACGAAAAGACACTGGGGTCGAAACCGAACATGTCGCACCTCGCGGCGCGCTACGAGGTGCGGGCACTGATTGACACGCTGCTCCTCCCAATTAACGAACGGGGCAGACGTCGCGCCGACGCGCGGGCCGAGTGGTTTCGCGTCTCGAAACAGCCGTTGGACGGCACCGACTTCTTCGCGGATTGACGCGGCAACCCGCCAGTTGCGCGAGCGCCCGAAACACCCGATCTATGGGGTATGGCCGGTACCAAAGATAAGCGCCCGACGACCTTCGAGACGAAAACGCCTGAGCGTGCCTCTGCGCGGGGCGAGATCGACGCTTTTTTAGCGAAAGCCAAGACGCTTGGGCCGCGCACCGATGGCAGGCGCGGTCGGCTTGCCTTTGCGCTGGACGCCACCATGAGTCGCCAGCCGACCTGGGACCTCGCCCTGCAGGTTGCAGGCAGAGATGTTCGAAGAGACGGGCGTGATTGGCGGCCTGGACGTGCAACTCATCTACTTCCGCGGGCTTCGCGAATGCCGTGCTTCAAGTGGAATTCCGATCCCAAGCGTCTCGGTGAGGTGATGGCCGGCATCGCTTGCCAGGGCGGTCATACGCAGATCGGCCGCGTGCTCGAGCACGTGCGCGCCGAGAGCAAGAACGCGAAGGTCGACGCGCTGGTTTATGTCGGTGATGCGATGGAGGAATCCATCGATGATCTGTGCGCAATTGCGGGCGAACTCGGCTTACTCGGCACCCCGGCGTTCATGTTTCAGGAGGGCAGCGATCCAGTGGCGGAGAACGCGTACCGCGAAATTGCGCGCCTCACCAAAGGCGCGTGGTGTCCGTTCGATGCAGGCGCGGCTTCGCAGCTTCGCGAACTGTTGCGGGCGGCTGCGGCTTACGCCGCGGGCGGGCACAAGGCGCTCAGGGATCTTTCCAAGCGGGGCGGCCAAGGCGCCGTCAAACTGATTGAGCAGATGCGCTGATGGGAATTCCGACACTTCTGCTCGGCCTCGCCGTGCTCTTCGTGCTGATTTTCGTTGGGCGCATGGTCTCGTCCAGCGATCCCAAGAAACTTGCGAAACTGGTGCGCACGATCGGCGGCCTTGCCTCTCTCGCGCTCGCGGCGTTCATGACCTTTAGGGGCCAGTTCTTTCTTGCCGTTCCGGTTGCGTTTTTCGGCGCGGGACTGCTCGGATGGATTCAAACTCCAGCGAGTTGGACTGCACGCACGCAGCGCACGACGGGGCAGGTGTCGCGCGTGCGTGCCGATTTCGTGGAAATGGAACTGGATCACGACACCGGCGAGATGCGCGGCCGCGTACTCAAGGGGAAATACGAGAATGTGCCGCTGGACGCGCTCGACCCGCCGGCGCTGCTTTCGCTGCGCGACGAGTTCGATGCGGAAAGCCGTGCTTTACTCGAAGCTTATCTCGACCGCCGGACGCCCGGCTGGCGTGAGGACGTCGATGAAGACACGGGTCTTGGGGGCCGTGAGCCGCCGCGCCATGGCCCGATGACCGAAGAAGAGGCGCATCAGATCCTGGGGCTTGAAGCGGGCGCTACCGATGCGGAGATCCGCCGGGCCCACCGTTCGCTCATGAAGAAACTCCACCCCGACCAAGGGGGGTCTACGTACCTGGCTGCCCGCGTCAACGAGGCCAAGGAAGTTCTGCTCCGCCGTCATCACTAAACTCCACGCAACACTTACGCTTCATTCGAGTGACGTCTCCCGCCGGATTTGCTCCGGTCAGTTTTTAGTTTTTGGCTACGATACAATCGAATTTGTGCCGTAGCAGGGTCTGGCAAGTACGCTTCGCGTGCCATTCAGACTTAAAGCCCGCGAACCGTGCCCGAAAAAGATTAGTGGAGTCTTTCGACACCTTCTCGGTATAGGGCGTTACCTTGGCGAGCAGGGCGGTCGCTGACTCTTTCGCATCGTTCAGGCGCTCTTTAGCCGCCTTTGCATTCGGGAAAGCGCCGACCTGAATCGACCAGCCAGTCTTGGCGGCTGCTGGAATCGGATCGGCTTCCTCGTCGGCAATTGGCGCCGCAACAGGAGCCGAAACCGGAATACGGCTGGTCGAGGCGACTTGCGGGCGGCGCGGTGTGCTCTTGGGCGCGACCGGCGTAAGTTTGTCTTCCTTGGCCGCGGCGGCGATTGCCTGCGCCTCGATTTCGAGTTCTTCCGTTTCGCTCAGTTCGCGCGGAGGGGTCTGCGCGGCCTGCGGCTCCGGACGTAGCTGTGGGCTTTGCGCCAGCGGATGCGGCTTGGTTTCGTTGTAAGCGAGTGCGCCGGTAATGGACGCCTGCACGGGCGCCTGTACCGGTGTTTGTGGTTCCAGCGGGGCTTCGGCAACGACAATCGGCTGTGAGCCAGGGTTCGGCGTGATCTGAACGGCGACGACGTTCGAGGCACCTAAGCTTGAGAAAGCTAATACGTTCGCCTGCGCGGCGGTCTGTTCCTTGATCTTGCCTTCCGCATCGAGCGGCATCGTCTTTACCGGGATCGGGCGGATCGGCTGGTTAGAGCCGGCGACAACGACCGGCTGCTGTTTCACCGTTACTGCGCGGACGGTACGCGGCTTCCGTTCATCGCTCTTCTGCGGCGCTTTTGCCTGTGGCTGGGGTTTCGGAGCTTGTGCCACGCGCTGCGGCTGCGGCTGCGGTGCCGGCGCTTCGGCGACAAGAGGGGCAGAGCGTGGACCTGTCGTGGCGTCGTCGAGATTATCCGAGATCAACTCGCGCATATATTGGTCGCGCGATGCGCCCGTGCGTCCGCCAAGTACAACGGCGACGACGTGGCGGTTCTTGTGGCGAATGCTTGTGACAAGATTGAAGCCGGAAGCGTTGGTGTAGCCGGTCTTGATGCCGTCAACGCCGGTCACGCGGCCGAGCAGGCGATTGTGGTTCGCGATCACGCGGCCACGCCACACGAAAGACTGCGTCGAGAAGAAACGATAGAGCGAGGGAAAGCGATCCTGCACTGCACGGCCCAAGGTCGCCATATCGCGCGCGGTCGTGACTTGTTCGCGGTCGGGCAGGCCGGATGCGTTCTTGAAAACCGTATTGGTCATGCCGAGCGCGCGCGCCTTGCGCGTCATCAGCGCGGCAAAAGCATCCTCGTCATCGGCGATATTCTCCGCAATCACGGTCGCGACGTCGTTCGCCGACCGTGTGACCAGCGCTTTAATCGCGTCCTCAACGGCGATCGTGGTGCCTTCCTGCACACCGAGCTTGGACGGCGGCCGTTCGGACGCATATTCCGAAACGTTCAGGCGAGATTTCAGATGCAGCTTGCCCTGTTCGATCTGCTCGAAGAGCAGATAGAGCGTCATGATCTTGGTCAGCGAGGCGGGGTGCCGAAGCGCGTCCGGCTTCTCCTCGTCAAGAATCTTACCGGTTTTGGCGTCGACCACGATCGCCGCAAAGCCGGCCTGCCAGGCGCCAGCCGGACGCTGACGCTTCCGCGAACGCGCTTCCGCGTCCACCGTCGAGATGAGGAGGAATGCGCCGACCAGGGTTACAGCGACTGCCAAGGCGGCCCGCTTCCCGTGCGGGGATCGCCAGTACGCAAAACACATACGCCCGTCCCGTGCCTTCGTATGCCGGTGGTGGGCCCAACCGGCCGATTGCCCAATACGGCGCCTCTCATGAGGGCGCCCGAAGCTGCCAAACCTAGGGGCTGGGCCTTATGAAAGGGTAAAACTCCCGTTTGCGGTGCGAAAGAATCCGCTGAAATCAGGCCGCTTCATGGAAGGCGTTGAATCTAATGGTATTTTGCAGTGCAATATTCTTGTTGACTTTATTGTGCGGCGCACTATTTAGGCATCTAGCGGCGCGCAAATGCATCGCCTCGAAAGTCTAGGAAATTGGGTGCGCCCGATGCGGCGCGATGGGGATTACCATGATCGAGAAATTTGAAGAGTTTCAGAAGCTGAGCAAAGACAACGCCGAACTGGCCGCCCAGAGCTTCGCGTCGTTCCAGAAGGGCGCGCAGGCGATTGCCGTCGAAGTCGCCGATTACTCGAAGAAGTCCTTCGAAGAAGGCTCGGCCGCCTTCGAAAAGCTGATCGGTGCAAAGTCGCTCGACAAGGCGATCGAAGTGCAGACCACCTATTTCAAGGGTGCCTATGAAGCTTTCGTTGCGGAAGCGACCAAGCTCGGCACGCTTTACAGCGACGTAGCCAAGGACGCCTACAAGCCGTTCGAAAACTCGTTCTCGAAGTTCGCGACCTTCAAGTAGGCGTTGCGTAAAGAGTAAAGCGAAAAGCCCGGCATTGCTGCCGGGCTTTTTGTTTTTGGCGTTCCGCGCAGGGTCCTTACTGCGAGAGGTGCAGGCTCGCTAGCTGGCCACCGATCGCGTTGAAAACCGCTTCAAGTTCGCTTGCCGAGTTTACATCGAAATACATCGACGGATCGGTTGCGCAGTTGCGCAGGAGCGTCGCGTTGCCGTTGATTACGCGGATCGTATAGATTCGAAAGCCGGCGGCTTTTGCGTTCGTGCAGGCGAGGGATGTGCGGTTATCGATGGCGCTGCCGCTGTTACCGCCCCATCGATTTTGCGTGTTGTCGCCGTCCGTGAGCAGGATGATGTACTTGCTGAGATCGGGCGCGGGCGCCGCCGCTTCGGTCATCGGATCGCCTTGCGTCAGCGAATGCCAGGCCCAGGCTAGGCCGATGGTGACGTTGGTATTTCCATCGGGATTCATCGAGTCGATGCGGGTTTTGAGGTCACTCCAGTTGTAGTTAAGCGGCATGATCTCGGTGAGGCTGTACGAGCACTGAATCGCCGGAAACTTGGTTTCCGTCGTCGTCGGCGCGGTATCCAGCGCGTCGTGATTCTGATCGCGGTCTTCGACGCAACCGGTCCAGGTGTTTCTGTTCGCGGGAGTCCAGGTCGCCTGAACCCAACTGCCGCCATTGTCCTGGCAGGTGCTGCGCCTCGTGTATTGCGAAAGCGTGCAAACATTTTGGTTGAGGCAGGCGCTAGCTGAATTGGAGCCCGACCGGTTGCAACTGCCGTTCTCATTTTCCCAGATGTCCCAGCGCAGCCAGGAATCGTTGATCTTCGCCGTGCCGACCTTGGTCTGCACATGGAAGGGGATGATAGACACCTTCACATCGCCCGGATTCTTCGCAGCTTTCTGCAGCGTGTCGATCAGGTTTTTCGCGGCCTTCTTCAACTCCGTCATTTTGTTGTTCGAGGACATTGAGCCAGTATTGTCGAGCGCTAGCGCGACTTCGAGCTTCTTGATGCCCCAGGTCACTTCAGCATGTGCGCCAACTGGAAAGCTGTTGATGCCTATTACCCCCGAGATTGAAGGTTGATACTGGCCTGAGACGTTCAGAACGAGTTTGCCCGTGGCGGGCGTGGTAATTCTCAGGTCACTCGGCTGCATGCTGACGCTGACCTTGCCGAGGCTGGCCTGAAAAATCTGCCAGCCTTGCGTGTCGAGCTGCGCCTGTGTGAGCGGCATCTGTTTTGCGAGTGCGAGCGCTGTCGAATCCAGCGCCTTCTGCATGGAGCTGCGGTTCGCATTTGCCATCGAATAATCGACCGCGGCGCCGGTCGCGCCGACCAACGGAATGAGTGCAAGCGCAAACAGGATCGCAGCATTGCCTTTGCGGCCTTCATCGCCGCTCAGAAAGCGCCGAAAAATACCCATGGCAGTCTCCCGGTTTCGTGGGAGACCCTGCGCTTCGATTTTTAACCGAGTCTTTCAAGAACCTCATAAAGACGAGGGCAGGCGTTCCTATTCGGGGCGCAGCATCGAACCCGGTTATCGAGATGAAAATGAGATCGTTAAAGTTCTAACGATTCTTATTGCGACGGGTGCTGCGGGCTCGCAAGTTCTCTGCCGATCATCCTGGTCCTATAGAGCCTGATGTTTGCACGTTCCGCTGCAGCGCCAAGGCTAGCGCAACGAAAAAGGGGATCGCTATGATTTTAGCGATCCCCGGTTATAGCGTTGCGTTGTCGATTATTGCGACAAATGCAACCGGGCGAGCGTCGCGCCGATCGAATTGAACACGCTCGTAAGCTGGGTCGCGTTCTGCACGTCGAAGTACATCGACGGATCGCTTGCGCAGTTGCGCAGCAGCGTGGCATCGCCATCGATCACACGGATCGTGTAGATTTTGATACCGGCTGCCTTGACGGCAGCGCAAGTAGCGGCGGTGCGGGCGTCGATGCTCGATGAGCTTCTTGTCCAGCGGTTCTCGGTGTTTTCGCCATCCGTCATAAGGATAATGTATTTGCTCAGATCGTAGGCGGGCGCAGCGGCTTGCGTGAAGGGGTCACCGGAAGTCAAAGAATGCCATGCCCATTGAAGCCCGATCGATACGTTCGTGTTGCCGTCAGGATTCATTGAGTCGATCGTGTTACTCAGCGCGGTCCAGTCATTGGTGAGCGGCAACATGGGCGCGAGCGAATAGCTGCACTGTTTTGCGGGAAATTTAGTAGCGCTAGACGTCGGATCGGCGTCACTGGCGTCGTACGGCTCATCGCGGTCCATAATACAACCGTCCCAAGTGGTACGCAGATTTGGTATGCAAACCTCTTTCTTCTTTTTCCCGGTGCAGGTCTGGTTAGCGTCTTCCCAGTCTTCCCACTTCAGCCACGTGTTCAGGTGGGTGAAAATCGAAGTGTCTAGGCGCACTTCCTTGTGGAATGGGATGATCGAAACTTTGACGTCGCCGGGTCTCGCTGTGGAGTTCTGAAGCGTCGTGAGAAGGTTCTTCGCAGCCTTCTTCAACTCCGTCATCTTGTTGTTCCAGTCCATCGAGCCGGTGTTGTCGAGCGCAAGAGCCAGCTCGAGCTTTTTCATGCCCCACTGGACTTCAGTGCTCACCGCGACCGGAAAAGCCTGCACACCCATGACGCCGGAGATCTGTGGCGTATATTGACCGGTCGCAACCAGTTGAATTTTGCCGACCATCGGAGTTGTAATCACGAGTCCGGACTGCGGCATGCTGACCTTTAGCGTGCCGACGTTCGCGGTGAATATTTGCCAGCCTTTCTCGTTGAGCTGGGCCTGCGACAGCGGCATCAACTTGGCGAGCGCGAGCGCGGTCGCGTCGAGTGCCTTCTGCATGGAGGAGCGGTTCGCGTTGGCCATCGAATAATCGACGGCGGCGCCGATGCCGCCGATGATCGGGACAATAGCGATGCTGAAAATGATGGCGACGTTGCCTGCGCGTGAACGCGAGCCTGACCAAAAGCGCCGGAGCGAGATAAGAAGCGAACCCATAGGAAATCCTCGGTAAACCGAGCGCAGAATCCGCAGAATTTCTAAATGGCCTTAAATTTGAGGGGTTTTCCGCTTTCGGTCAGGTTCAATTCTAAGGTTTGGTTAGGAAATACCTTCCGCATTACAGAAATACCCTCCGTGTCACAGAATGGCCGTTGGCATGGTGAAACTGTGCCCTATATTATGCGTGGGCCAGAGTCTGGCCCTTTCAACCATATGGTTCCGGCGCGAGCGCAGCCGGACGGTTTCTTCGGAAACGCAACGTCGTGACTGGTGCTTTTGAAAATCGGCTCTCCCGCCGCTATCGCGGATGGCGAAGGGTACGGATGACCGCCGGAACGGCCGCGACGACGGCACCGGCACTTCCGTCATCACGCGCACGAAGCCGCAGACCAAGCGCCCGAACCTGTACCGTGTGCTGCTCCTAAACGACGATTACACGCCGATGGAGTTCGTGGTAGACGTGCTGGAGCGGTTCTTCAATAAGCAGCGCGAAGACGCAAACCGCATCATGCTTCATGTTCATCAGAACGGCGTCGGCGAATGCGGCATTTTTACTTATGAAGTTGCCGAAACGAAGGTAACGCAGGTAATGGATTTCGCGCGGAAGCATCAGCATCCGCTCCAATGCGTCATGGAAAAGAAATAGGCGGGCGGCTTCGTTAACGTGGCGTAAGCTGGCGGAAAATCGCCCCGATCTGCACCTATTGTATTCCGGTTCCAGCGACTTAGATAGTGGACATCCCGCCCAACCACCGGCAGACTTTCCGTCTCTGGAGCCGGTGAATCACCCGGAATGTTAGGACCCGATGCCGACTTTTTCGCGCAGTCTCGAGAATTCCTTGCATCGCGCGTTAGCGCAGGCGAACGAGCGTCATCACGAGTATGCGACGCTCGAACATCTGCTGCTGGCGCTGCTCGACGATCAGGACGCAGCCGCGGTCATGCGCGCCTGCAACGTCGATATCGAAAAAACTCAAGCGCAATTTGGTGGAGTATATCGACGGCGAGCTTGAAAACCTCGTTGTCGAAGCCGGCGAAGATTCCAAGCCGACCGCCGGTTTCCAGCGCGTGATCCAACGCGCGGTAATTCATGTACAGTCCTCGGGCCGGGAAGAAGTCACCGGCGCGAATGTGCTGGTTGCGATCTTTGCGGAGCGCGAAAGCCACGCTGCTTATTTCCTGCAAGAGCAGGAGATGACCCGCTACGATGCCGTCAACTACATCAGTCACGGCATCGCGAAGCGTCCGGGCGTTAACGAGAGCAAGCAGGTTCGCGGCGCGGAAGAAGAAACCGACGCGAAGCCGGGTGAGGAGCCGAAGAAGAAGGCCGACGCGCTGGAAGCTTACTGCGTCAACCTCAACAAGAAGGCGAAGGAAGGCAAGATCGATCCGCTGATCGGCCGCGCGAGTGAAATTGCGCGCACCATTCAGGTGCTCTGCCGCCGCCAGAAGAATAACCCGCTTTATGTCGGTGACCCCGGCGTAGGCAAGACCGCGATTGCGGAAGGCCTTGCGCTTCGTATCGTCAACGAAGACGTACCGGAGGTGCTCAGAGGCGCGACCGTATTCTCGCTCGACATGGGCTCGCTGCTGGCTGGCACGCGCTATCGCGGCGATTTCGAAGAGCGCCTGAAACAGGTGATCAAAGAACTCGAGGCACATCCGAACGCGATCGTGTTCATCGATGAAATCCATACGGTCATTGGCGCTGGCGCGACTTCCGGCGGCGCGATGGATGCCTCGAACTTGCTGAAGCCCGCTCTGGCTTCCGGCGCGATCCGCTGTGTAGGCTCGACGACCTACAAGGAATACCGCCAGCATTTCGAGAAGGACCGCGCGCTCGTGCGCCGCTTCCAGAAGATCGATGTCAACGAGCCGTCTCCTGAGGACGCTGTCGAGATTCTCAAGGGGCTGAAGCCTTACTTCGAGGACTATCACAAGCTCCGCTACACCAACGACGCGATCAAGGCGGCGGTTGATCTTTCCGTGCGCTACATCCACGACCGCAAGCTGCCGGACAAAGCGATCGACGTGATTGACGAGTCGGGTGCTGCGCAGATGCTGGTTGCGGAATCGAAGCGCAAGAAGACGATTGGCATCAAGGAAATCGAGGCGACAGTCGCGACCATGGCGCGCGTCCCGCCGAAGACGGTTTCCAAGGACGACGCCATTGTTCTCTCCAACCTTGAAACCGGCCTGAAGAACGTAGTGTTCGGGCAGGACCAGGCGATCACCGCGCTAACCGCTGCGATCAAGCTCGCGCGTGCGGGCCTGCGCGAGCCGGAGAAACCGATCGGTGCCTATCTCTTCTCGGGCCCAACCGGCGTCGGCAAGACCGAAGTCGCAAAACAGCTCGCGCTGTCGCTCGGCGTGCAGTTGCTGCGCTTCGATATGTCCGAATACATGGAGCGCCACACGGTCTCGCGCCTGATCGGTGCGCCTCCGGGCTATGTCGGATTCGATCAGGGAGGCCTGTTGACGGACGGTGTCGACCAGAACCCGTACTGCGTTGTGCTGCTCGACGAAATCGAGAAAGCGCATCCGGATTTGTTCAACGTGCTCCTGCAAGTCATGGATCATGGCAAGCTCACCGACCACAATGGGAAGTCCGTGAATTTCCGCAACGTCATTCTGGTGATGACGACGAACGCTGGCGCTGCCGATATGGCGAAGGCGGCCTACGGCTTCACGCGCTCGAAGCGGGAAGGCGACGATGCGGAAGCCATCAATCGGCTGTTCTCGCCGGAATTCCGCAATCGTCTGGACGCGATCGTTCCGTTCGCTCATCTTTCCACCGAGATCATCGGACAGGTTGTCGAGAAGTTCGTGCTGCAGCTGGAGGCCCAGCTCGCCGACCGCGGCGTCACGATCGCGCTTTCGGACGAGGCAAAGAAATGGCTGGTTGGCCGCGGTTATGACGAAGCCATGGGTGCACGGCCGATGGCCCGCTTGATCCAGGAGAACGTCAAGAAGCCGCTCGCCGACGAGGTTCTGTTCGGCAAGCTCAAGGACGGCGGCCATGTCCGCGTGATCGTTCGCGAGGAGGAGGGCAAGCCGGTTTTGGCTTTCGAGTATCCGGAAGGCCCGGTCACGCCCAAACCCGAAGAGGACGTCGCAAAGCGTCCCAAGCGTTCGCGTAAGACCAAGAAGGGCGATGGCTCCGGCGATGCCGGGCCGAAGCCGCTGGTCAACGTCTAGGCCATAGCAGTCAATTCAGAGATGCGGGCGGCGCGCTTGTAAGAGGCGCGCCGCTCGTGTTTTGTCGCAGGCGTTCAATTGCCGCGACATTCCCGTGACCGAGCAGACAGAAACCGGCGCTCCGACGCCCGAAGAAGCGCCGCACGTCTGGTTCTGGCGTGGCGTGCGCGCAGCCGTGCTCTCCGTTCAGGGCGTCGTGCTGTTCGCGAGTTTCATCGGGTTCGGCGGCCTGATCCGCGACGTCGGCTTTCCGCTCGGAGCGGCACTGCTTTCGACGCTCGTAATCTGGGCGCTGCCCGCGCAGCTTATCCTCGTCGGTGGTTTTGCAGCAGGCAGTCCAATCGCCGTGATCGCGCTCGCGGTGGGACTGTCGTCGGTCCGCTTCTTTCCGTTGGTCGCGTCGGTCATGCCGATGATCCGCGGGAAAAGCGGCCTCGGGACGCAACTGCTCGCATCCCATTACGTGGCGGTCAGTGCGTGGGTGGAAAGTATACGATTGATGCCGGCGATCCCGGTCGAAGCGCGCATGCCGTTCTTCTTCGGGCTTTCCAATGTCTTCGTGCTGGGAAGCGCGGTTGCGACCTTGGTGGGTTACCTGCTTGCCGGTACGCTGCCGCAGGCGCTGGTGAACGGTCTTGTGTTTCTCACGCCGATCGTATTTTTGCTGCAACTCGTCCGCAATGCACGCGACTCCGTCGACTGGCTGGCGCTCGGCTTCGGATTGATTCTTGCGCCGGTGTTCGCCCAGTTCGGCGGCGCGTACGAACTCCTCTGGATAGGCTTGATCGGCGGTGGTGCGGCTTACGGCATCGGACGGTGGCGGAGGACGCGCGCATGAGTCTGTCCGATCCCATCTTTTATGCCTATCTACTCGTGATCCTCGCGGGATTCCTGCCGACGGACGTGTTTCGTTTCGCGGCGGTGCTGTTCTCGCGCCGGATCAATGAGGACAGCGAAGCGCTGATCTTTGTGCGCGCGGTCGCGACCGCCTTACTCGCCGGCGTGATTGCGCGGCTCGTGCTCGCGCCGAGCGGCGATCTCGCCGGCGTACCATTGTGGCTGCGCCTTGCAACGATCGCGGCAGGGGTCGCGGCTTACTTCCTGTTCCGGAAGTCGGTATTCGCGGGAGTCATCGTTGCTGAAATCGCGATTATCGGCGGTGCGATTCTGTTTCGTTGATTTTTTTTGCGCGTGACCAGGTCCGAAAACCGGTCTTCACTTTTCGGGATCACGCCCTAAGTCAGCGCTGCTTTCAATAAAGCAGCGTGTTCCGCGAGCACTTCGGGTTTTTCCATCATGCTTGCCGCAGGCTTCATCGGCACGTCCTTGTGGCGCGGGATGATATGGACGTGCAGGTGAAACACGACCTGGCCGCCCGCGGCCTCATTGAACTGCTGCATGGTGATCCCGTCGGCGTTGAACGCTTTCTTGCCGGCAATCGCGATTTTCTTAGCGGTCTTGATTACGTGGGCAAGTGAATCCGGATCGATGTCGAAAAGATTGCGCGCAGGCTTCTTCGGGATGATCAGCGTATGGCCGGGCGCGCGCGGCATGATATCGAGAAAGGCGAGGGTGTGCTCGTCTTCATAGACCTTCTGCGCCGGAAGTTCGCCGCGCAGGATTTTCGCGAAGATGTTGTTGTTGTCGTATTCGGCCATTTTGCTCTCGCTTTTCGATCATCGTTCTGAGTTTGCAGCGCTTATCGTCGCCGTCAAGTTGTCGTCCGCTTATAAGGCACGGCTTCCGCAAGCTGTTCGCGTTCGGCTTCTACAAACTCGCGCTCGCGGACAAGGTAGTCGTCGACTGCGCGCCGCAGCGCCGGGTTCGCGATGTAATGCGCCGAATAGGTCGGCACGGGTACGTACCCCCGTAACAGTTTATGCTCGCCCTGGGCGCCAGCCTCGACTGATCTAAGGCCGCGCTCAATCGCGAACTCAATCGCCTGATAATAACAGACCTCGAAATGCAGGAAGGGATGATGCTCGATCGCACCCCAGTTGCGGCCATAGATTGTGTGCTGCCCGAGAAAGTTCAGTGCGCCTGCGATGTAGTTTCCGTGGCGCTTTGCCATGACGAGTAAAATCTCGTCCGCCATCTTCTCGCCAATCAGCGAGAAAAACTCGCGCGTGAGGTAGGGGCTGCCCCATTTGCGCGATCCGGTGTCGATGTAGAAATCGAAAAACGCATCCCAGACGGATTCCGTCAGATCGCTTCCTGTGAGGCGGACAATCTCGACACCGCTTTCCAGCGCCTCACGCCGCTCGCGGCGAATGGTCTTGCGCTTATTGGAGGACAGCGCCGCGAGAAAATCGTCGAAGGTTTTGTAGTCTCGATTATACCAGTGAAACTGGCGGTCGGTACGGGCGAGCATTCCGGCGCTCGTCAGGAAATTCCATTCGCTCTTTTGCGCAAAAGTGACGTGAACCGAAGACGCTTTTCGCATTTTGCAGAGTTCAACCATGCCGGCGACCAGTGCGTTGCGCGCGGCATCGGCATGCGGACCGGCTTTTACCAGCAGGCGAGGGCCGGTGACGGGTGTTAATGGCACGGCGACTTGCAGCTTGGGGTAATAACTGCCGCCCGCGCGCTCGTAGGCATCGGCCCAGCCATGATCGAAGACATATTCGCCCTGGCTGTGGGCTTTCAGATAGCAGGGTGCGGCCCCGTAAATTTTGCCACTCTCGTCTTCGACCACGAGATGCTGCGGAAGCCAGCCGCTACGCGAGCCGACCGACTTCGAGTTTTCGAGCGAAGCTAGAAAGGCGTGGGAAATGAATGGGTTAGAAGGGTTTGGAAATCCGTCTTCAAGTGTTGATTCAAGTGCTTGAGAAAATGATTCAGGTGCTTCGCAATTTGATTCCGCAAACGCCGAGAATCCTTTGGTGCACGAATCCCAAACGCGTTCGTCGATCGACTTGATCGAGCCTTCGACGCGCACCTGAAATTTTGGGGATTCAGCCATTGATCTATTGTCGCCGATCTTAGCGGCGGCTCAAGGGCGGGAATTCAGGGTCTGATATGCTCAAAAATGATCTGGTCGATCCAAGGCGAGACGCGTTCGCGCTCCCGCTCGATGCGTACGGTCCAGGTCAATAGAGGCATGTCAAATATCCGGCGCGTGATCCGCGGCGCGACCGCAGGGAGGTCGAACTGCGCGTAGGCCACGAAATGCGGTTTGGTACGAAACAAATGCAGCAGAAGGCCGAGATAGTGTTTTCGTGCCCGCGTCAGGAAATTCCAGTGCGGGTGCAGATACCAGCGTTCGGCGACGATGCCGCGCGGTAGATTAGGCGCGTGCTTGCGCAGCGCTACTACGAGATCGGGGTCGAAAGACATGACGGCAACGTGGCCGTCATAACTCGCGAGCCGGTCGGCAACTTTCCGGGCGAGGGTCGTGTTGCCGTTCCACGAACTCTTTAGCTCAAGCACGAGCGGCGCTTTTCCGGCCACAAGCCCGAGCAGTTCGTCCAGAGAAGGGATTGTGTCGTTGCTGTCTTTCAGTTTTATGGCTTTGAGTTGCGCGGCAGTGCGCGTGCTGACGCCGCCATGCTCCGCGGTAAGACGTTCCAGCGTGTCATCGTGAAAGACGACTACTTCTCCGTCAGATGAAAGCTGTAGATCGACTTCGATCGCGTAGTTCGCGGCAATCGCCGCCGCGGCGGCAGAGAGCGAATTTTCGATGATGCCGTTACCGTGCAGACCCCGGTGCGCGACCGGGCGGGCCGTCAACCAATCAAGTTCCATTCAGGAGATCTCGAACATCGCTTCGACTTCGACCGGCGCATCGAGCGGAAGTTGTGCGACGCCAATCGCGTAGCGCGCGTGCTTGCCGGCGTCGCCGAGCGCTTCAACCATGAAGTCGGATGCGCCGTTAACGACCTGCGGAATGGTCTGATAGTCCGGCACCGCGTTCACAAAACCGCCGAGCCGGATGCAGCGTTTGATGCGCGTGAGATCGCCGAGGGCGGCCTTGGCTTGAGCCAGAATATTAATCGCGCAGAGACGGGCGGCCTCTTTTCCCTCAGCCTCCGAAACGCCTGCGCCGAGCTTGCCCTTAACCGTGATCCCGTTCGGGCCGATCGGAAGCTGGCCAGACACGACCAGCAGATTTCCAGCGACGACCGCGCCGACGTAGTTGGCGACGGGTGCCGCGGGTGACGGGAGTTGGACCCCCAGCTTTTGCAATCGCTGTTCGATTTCGTTAGCCATGCTAATCCTTTCGCGTTCGCCTTAGTCTTGGCCGATAGCTTTGCGACGCGCAAGGCAGGCCCCTCCCGGAGTCACGAATGCTTTGCAGCCGTTCCGTCTTTGCCGTTGTACTTGTCGGCTTGCTGGGAAGCAGTGCGTCTGCCGCGGGATTAACCGCGCATCGCGCGATTTACGATCTGATGCTCGATGCCGAAAAGCCCGGCACGCAGGTCGATAAGGCGCGTGGGCGGATCGCGTTTCAGCTCACCGGCACACAGTGCGAAGGCTATACGATCACGCTCCGTCAGGTCACGGCGCTCGATACCGGCGAGGGGCAGGAAACGGTCAGCGATCTTCGCAGCGAAAGCTGGGAGAACGCGGCATCCACGAGCTATCGCTTCAAAACGCAGAACTATGTCAACGAGCAGATCAGGGAAGACATTACCGGTACGGTGACACGGCAGAAGAACGACACGCTTAGCGTTCGTGTTACCAAACCGAAGGCTGCGAACTTCACGCTGCCGGGCAAAATCTATCTTCCGACACAGCACACGCGCGCGATGCTGGAAGCGGCCGAGCGCGGCGAGAAGTTGCTCTCTGCGAATATCTATGACGGTTCGCCGGACGGCAGGAAAATCTACGAGACGCTCACCGTAATCGGCGAAGCAAGATTGCATGACGACAAGACGCCCGCGCCTTATCCGGAACTCGCCAAACTCAAACGCTACCCGGTAGCGACAAGCTACTTCGAAGCTGGCCGCGCCGATCGCGTACCGGCCTACACGCTTTCATTCGATCTCTACGAGAACGGGGTTTCGGGCGCGCTCAGGCTGAACTATGGAAACTTCGCGCTGAAAGGGAAGCTCCAGAGCGTTGAACTGCTTCCGCAGAAGCCCTGCGCCAAGTCTCCCGCGAAGCGCTAGAGCACCGCTGGCGGTGCAAGCATGTCCCGCGCAGCCCTGACCTTCGCCGGATCGAGGTTCATCTCCTCTGCAAACGAGACAAGGTCTTTTTCGTTAGCGAGAAGATAGTCGAGCAGGGCAGGCAGGAACGAGGGGTCGCGCGCCGCGGCCCGCACGTTCTCAGGGCCGAGCCTGGTGATCGCGAGAAAGCGGCCGATACGCTCCGGTTCGGCCGCGAGGTAGCTTAAGCCCGCAACCCCGATCATCTCGGCTTCTTGTTTCGTTAGGGATGATTTTCCGCGTCCCAGAGCCATTTTCACTTCCGTAAGGATTGCCATTTACCTTGGAGTTCGAAGATGCCGGAAGAAGCATCTCCATGTCGAACGGCGCAAGCCTGCCTTTGGCCTGCCGGCGTGATCGAGTTTGCAGATGGTTTGCGCGATCATTCAAACGTCAGCAAGCGATTCGGGGATGTAATTTGAGGCGTGCCAGAATGGCGCGCCACGTGGACGGGGAAGTGACGGGATGGCGAAGACTGTCCTGATCGTGGAGGACAACGAGCTCAACATGAAGCTCTTCCACGATCTCCTAGAGGCGCATGGCTACCAGACCATCGAGACCCGCAACGGGATCGAGGCGCTGGATCTTGCGCGCAAGCATCGTCCCGACCTCATCATCATGGACATCCAGCTTCCCGAAGTCTCGGGCCTCGAAGTCACGAAGTGGCTGAAAGAGGACGAGGAACTTCGCGCGATCCCGGTCGTCGCCGTCACGGCTTTTGCGATGAAGGGCGACGAGCAACGCATCCGCGAAGGCGGTTGCGAAGCCTATCTCTCGAAGCCGATTTCGGTATCCAAATTTCTCGAAACCGTGCGCCATTTCGCGAAGGATTAAGACGAAATGAGTGCCCGCGTTTTGATCGTTGACGACGTCCGCGCCAACCTCAAGCTTCTTGAGGTGCGGCTGTCCGCCGAATATTTCGAGGTCGTCACCGCAACGAGCGGTGCGGAGGCGATCGATATCGCCGAACGCGGGCTTTGCGACATCATCCTGCTCGACGTGATGATGCCGGGCATGGACGGCTTCGAGACCGCACGGCGGCTGAAAAGCTCGCCCGCGACGCTGCATATTCCGATTATCATGGTGACGGCGCTCGATCAGCCATCCGACCGCGTGCGTGGCCTTGAGGCCGGCGCCGACGATTTCCTCACCAAGCCCGTCAACGATCTCGTGCTGATTACGCGCGTGCGCTCGCTCTCGCGCCTCAAGATGGTGATCGACGAGTTGCGCATGCGCGCCGTCACTTCGCACGAGATCGGCGTTACGGCCGACATCGCAGACACCGTCAACGAAACCGGCGAGGGCGGCAAGATCTTGATCGTCGACGACCGCCAGTCGTCGGCGGAACGCCTGCACGATGCACTGGTCGGAAAACATACGGTCGACGTAGAGAGCAACCCGCAAGAGGCGCTGTTCCGGATTGCCGAAGGCGGCTACGACCTTTTGCTCCTGAGCCTCGATCTCCAGGAATTCGATGCGCTGCGGCTGTGCGGGCAGGTGCGCTCGCTCGAGCGCACGCGGCATCTGCCGATCCTGCTCATGACCGAACCGGGCGATCAGGCGCGCTTGCTGCGCGGCTTAGACCTCGGTGCTAACGACTATATCGTCCGTCCCATCGACAAGAATGAGCTCGTCGCTCGCCTGCGCAGCCAGATCAAGCGCAAGCGCTACACCGAGCGTCTGCGCGACAGCGTGATGACCTCGATGGAGTTGGCCGTTACCGACGCGCTTACGGGTCTCTACAACCGGCGCTACATGGAAAGCCATGTCGGGACGCTGGTCGATCGTTCCGCCGCGCGCGGTAAATCGCTCTCCGTGCTTCTGCTCGACATTGACTATTTCAAGTCGATCAACGACGGCTATGGCCACGATGCGGGCGATGATGTGCTGCGCGATTTTTCCGATCGCCTCCGTACGTGTATCCGCGGGATCGATCTTGCCTGCCGCTATGGCGGGGAGGAGTTCGTCGTCGTGATGCCCGACACCGATATCGGGGTTGCGACCATGGTCGCCGAGCGCATCCGCCGCCGGGTTGCAGGCGATCATTTTGCAATCAACAATGGGCAGAAATCGATCGAAGTCACGATCTCGATCGGGATTGCCGCACGCTCCACCCCCGAAGACACCGCCGCGATGATCCTGAAGCGGGCCGATGAGGCGCTCTATCGGGCCAAACGCGACGGACGGAACCGTGTCGTCGCTGACGCCGCCTAGGGGCTTCTCGAGGCCCGGGCGCTTAACGGGGTTCCCCCGGTAAGGTTATCCTTAAAGGTAACCGCGCGATTCGGACGCCCAAGCCTTTGATTTATATTGCTTTTGGCAGGCGAGGCGCTACGCTCAAAACACGTTTTTACTACCAGCTAACCCTACGGAATGCTCAGGTCCGCCGCATCTCCTGGGTCCGTGGGGTTCGGCCGGCAGGTGCGAGACGAGAGGCCTCCTCTTTCTTTGCCTGCCGGCCACCTAATTCTCAGCGGACTAAAACTGAAAAAGGCGCCCTTCGGGCGCCTTCTTTCTTTGTCTTTGCGATTTCGGAAGCTGGTCTTGTTACTTGATTTTGGCTTCCTTGAACTCGACGTGCTTCTTCGCGACCGGGTCGTACTTTTTCTTGACCATCTTCTCGGTCTGCGTGCGCGAGTTCTTCGTCGTCACGTAGTAGTAGCCGGTGTCGGCCGTCGAGACGAGCTTGATCTTGAGGGTGACTGCCTTCGCCATTTCAAATGTCCTGAAAGTAGGGGCCTTAGAAAGTCTCTTGGGCCCGAATTTGGCGGCAACCTAGCGGCCAATCCCCAGAAGTCAAG
Source organism: Hyphomicrobiales bacterium (assembly GCA_016713235.1). Taxonomy (GTDB): domain Bacteria; phylum Pseudomonadota; class Alphaproteobacteria; order Rhizobiales; family Xanthobacteraceae. Next base: position 645,438 of record JADJPN010000002.1, read on the forward strand.
GAAGGCGCCGAGGAAGCCCCGGATTGGATTTTGCCGCCCTATAGCCGGCGGAACTCCCGATCGAACCACATCTGAACATTGTATCTGACGTCGGTCGTGGTCTTAAATTCCAGTTGGGCGCCGTGATTTCGCGCGAGCCAGTCGTAAAATGCAGAGAAGTTGAGGTCGTTTGCTGCGGTATGGGAAAAGCCCTCCGCTCTTCGCCATTGATGGCAAAGCTGCCGAATTGCCTTTTCCGCTTCGCCCTTGGTCACGGAATTCAGTCCAACAGTTTGCGGTGAAACCCGCCGCTTTTGTAAAAATAGAAGGGCGCGGGACGGGCGATCTGGCCGATTTTCAGCCGCTCGGCGATGTCCTTCAGAACAACCTTCGTGATGTTCGGCAGTTTGACCTCCTGCGCTTCGTCGAAGGTCAGCCAATCGAGCGAGACAAGTTCGGTGTCGGCGGTCACGATTCCCGAAATCTCAGCACCGATGCTTTGGCGGTCGGCGAGGAAGAAGCGGGTATCGAAGCGCTTCGGATTTTTCGGCGGGGTAATTGCTCGCGCGACGAATGTCAGCGCCGAAAGAGTAGGACGAATTCCCTGGTTTACGAAGGGCGACCAGGCTTCCGCCCTGGACGTCACGTTTGCGTCTTTCTTGCCGATGAGAAGGCCGGTCTCTTCCGCGGTTTCGCGGATCGAGGCGAGTGCCAGCGCGCGTCCGCGGCTCTCGCTCCATTTCGCGACATGCTGGCCGAGACGGCGCGCGCAATCCAGGGGGAGATCGTCGAGCGGCTTGATCGCGCGGTCGGCGGCATCAAGGCGGCCGCCGGGAAAAACGTATTTGCCGGGCATGAACTTATGACTGTGGTGACGCTTGCCCATGAGCACGCGCGGCGTCTTGTCAGAGCGATCAATCAGGATGAGCGTCGCGGCATCCTTGGGCTTTACCGAGACGCCAGTGCCTGGCCCGAGTTTTACGAACTCGCGCCCGGCAAGCTGCTTCTCGAGTTCAGTCATTGGGCGTCCTTCATCGCTTCGATCTCGTCCTTGTGGTTCGGATCGAAGCCATGCATGCGCTGCGCCCACTGCCAGCCAATAACGACTCCCTTGATCGGCTGAAGCAGCACGAGCGACATGAGCAGCGTCAACGGCAGCCAGATCGAAAAGGCGAGCCAGTGCGGCGGCTGATAAAGCTTTTCCACGAGAAGCGCGAGCGGCACGACGATGTGACCGACAATCAGGATGACGAGGTACGCGGGCGCGTCGTCCGCGCGATGGTGGCGGAGTTCCTCATGGCAGACCGGGCACTCGTCGTTGACCTTGAGGAATTTGCGGAAGAGTTTGCCCTGACCGCAGTTCGGACAACGTCCGAGAAGACCGCGCCGTATTGCCTGTCCAAGATTGCGCTTTTCGCTCATCGCCCTTTGCCTTTTCCTTTGCCGCCTTTTTGGCCGCCACCTTTGCCGCGCTTGCCACCTTTATGTGACACCGGGCGCCCGTATTTGCCACGCTTCGGGGCGTTTTGCCGCTCGCCCGGCGCATGACTGCCTCGCGGGCCATGCCGACCGTCACTACGTGTTTTCCGGGTGGTCTTCAGGTCGTAGCGGCCTTCGGAGAGCAATTCGAAGCGAAGCGCGCCGGCCACGGGAACCGCCTCGACGAGCTTCACCTCTACGATGTCGCCAAGCCTGTAAGCCTCACCGGTACGGTCGCCGACGAGGGCTTGCAGCGCCTCGTGGTAGGCGAAGAACTCGTTACCGATAGTGCGCGCTGGCACAAAGCCGTCGGCGCCGATCTCGTCCAACTTCACGAAGATACCGGCGCGGGTGACGCCAGCGACGACGCCCCGGAAATGCGCGCCGACGCGGTCCGCCATGAAATGCGCGATCAGGCGGTCGACGGTTTCGCGCTCGGCTGCCATGGCGCGGCGCTCGGCTGCGGAAATGCGGGCGGCGATTTCCTCCAGGCTCTCCGGCGTGATGCCGTTCGGCAAGCCGTCATCGCCAAGATTAAGTGCGCGGATCAACGAGCGGTGCACGACCAGATCCGCGTAGCGGCGGATCGGGGAGGTGAAGTGCGCGTAACGGCGGAGCGTGAGGCCGAAGTGGCCGTAATTGTTCGCGGAGTACTCCGCCTGCGCCTGCGAGCGTAGCACGACTTCGTTCACCAGCCGCTCGTATTCGGTGTCTTTCACGCGCGCGAGCACGTTGTTGAAGAGAGCAGGCCGGAGCTGATCCGTCTTCGGCAGCGTCATGCCGATCGAATGCAGGAAATCGCGAAGGGCGGCTGCCTTCTCGAGCAAAGGACCATCATGTACGCGATAGACGATCGGCGTGCGCTTCGCTTCGGCTGTTTCCGCAGCTGCGACGTTCGCCAGGATCATGAACTCTTCGATGAGCCGGTGCGCGTCGAGGCGCTCCGGGCGAGTTACGCGGTTCAGCGTGCCGTCTGGATTGAGGATCAGCTTGCGTTCGGGAATATCGAGCGCAAGCGGTTCGCGCGCATCGCGCGCTTTTGCGAGAGCACGATAGGCGGCCCATAGTGGCGCAAGCACGTCCTTCAGAATGGGTTGGGTGGTGTCGTCGGGCTTGCCATCGATTGCCGCCTGCGCTTGCTGATAAGATAGCTTTGCGTGTGAGCGCATGAGAATACGATGGAAAGAGTGATGCTGCTTTCGGCCATTGCCGTCGATCACCATGCGCACGGCCATCGCCGCGCGATCTTCGTTCGGGCGTAGCGAACATAGATCGTTGGAAATGCGCTCGGGCAGCATCGGCACGACGCGATCGGGGAAATAAACCGAATTGCCGCGAATAAGCGCTTCGCGATCGAGCGCGGAGTCGGGCGTCACGTAGTGCGCGACATCGGCAATCGCGACGGTCAGCACGAAGCCGCCGCGGTTCTCCGGATTATCGTCGGCGACCGCATGCACGGCGTCGTCGTGATCCTTCGCATCCGGCGGATCGATAGTGACGAGCGAAAGATCGCGCCAATCTTCGCGACCTTCCAGTGAAGCGGGCTTCGCCGCTTCCGCTGCGGTGATTACGGCATTCGGAAAGTTATTCGGAATGCCGTGGGCATGGATTGCGATCAGGCTGACGGCTTTCTCGGATTTGATCGAACCGAGGCGCTCGCGCACCTTGGCGGTCATTAATCCGAAGGCGCGCTGCGGCAATGGATCGGCGGTTACGAGATCGCCATCTTCCGCTCCGTTCTCCATGCCCGGCGGGACTGCAATCTCGCGGCCCAGCGATTTCTTATCGACCGGGATCAGTCGTCCGCCGCCGTGCGCGAACTTGCGATAGATGCCGAGAAGCTGCTTCTGCGCCTTCTCGAGTACCTTGATGACGCGGCCAGTGTAGGGCGCGTCTTCCTCGTCATGCGTCCGCTGCGTGCGCAGCAGCACGCGATCCCCGATACCGGGAGCAGGGCCTCCGCTCGGCTTTCTGCCGAAGTTCAGGCGGATGCGCGGGGCCGCGCCGAATTCCGCTTCGTCCCACTCCAGGGGTTCCGCGAGTAACTCGCCGTCGCTGTCGCGTGCAACGATGCTCGCGAGCACGGTGCCGCCGACTTCGCCCGCGACATTCACCTTGCGGCGGCGGCCTTTGAGTTCGCCGTCGTCTTTCAGATCGCGCAACAGGGACTTCAATTCGACCTTGCTGGCGTTGTCGAGACGGAAGGCGCGGATGATGTCGCGCTTTGACACGTCGCCGCCGCGCTCGGAAATGAACGCAACGATTTCCGCCCGCGACGGCAGCGCGCCGTGCGGCTCGGGGTCTTTGAATTTTTTTTGGGTTTCTTGGACAATTTAGCTCTCGTCGTGGCGCCGTGAATGGCAGGGACCGGCCCAGCCATCTCGATGACGAGAAGCTAAACTATTCTTCCGTCTTCGCGGTTTCGTCAGCGCCGTTGGTTTTCTTTTTCTTCGGTGCGGCTTTCTTTTTTGCCGCGGCTTTCTTCTTCGGCTTGGCGGCGGTTTCTTCGCCGCTGCCGTTCGTTTCTTTGTTTTCTTCTCTTTTGTTTTCGTCGCTTTCGGCTTCTTTTCCTTAGGCGCTGCTGCGGCCTTGGTTTTCTTGCCGCCTTTGCCCGCACGCGCGTCGATCAGCGCGACTGCTTCTTCAAGCGTGATCGTCGCCGGATCGGTGGCAGCGGGAATTGTTGCGTTGACCTTGTTGTGCGACACGTAGGGGCCGTATTTGCCTTCGTGTTGCGTCACCGGGCCGCCGAGGGACGGATGTTCGCCAAGTGCACGGCCTTGTGGCTTGCGGCGTCCGCGCCCCGGACCGCGTGCAATCTTTTCAGCAATGAGCGTGACGGCGCGGTTGAGGCCGACGGTCAGCACTTCGTCGCCATCCGTGAGGCTGGCGTAGGTGTCCTGATGCTTCACGTAAGGACCGAAGCGCCCGTAGCCCGCGACGATCGGTTCGCCGCTCTCGGGATGCTTGCCGACTTCGCGCGGGAGCGAGAGCAAGCTGATCGCGGTATCGAAGTCGAGTTCGTGCGCATCGAAATTCTTCGGAATGCTCGCGCGCTTCGGCTTCGTCATTATGGGCTTTCCGCCCTTTTTCGTTTTCTCGCCGGTGTCTTCTGGCTCGCCGAGCTGAATGTACGGACCGAAGCGCCCCGAGCGCACGGTGATCATCTTCTTGGTCTCGGGATCTTCGCCGAGTTCCTTGGTCGCCGCGAGTTCGCCTTCGCCGGGCGCGGTCAGCGCGCGGGTGAAGCGGCAATCGGGATAATTCGAGCAGCCGATGAAGGCGCCGAACTTGCCGACTTTCAGGCCGAGGCGGCCGGTGCCGCATTGCGGGCAGGCGCGCGGATCGGAGCCATCGGCTTTCGGCGGGAAGTTATGCTCGTTCAGGAGCGCATCGAGGACGTCGATGACTTCCTTGATGCGAAGATCTTTCGTCTCGGCAACTGCGCCGGTGAAGCCGGTCCAGAACTCGCGGAGCACCTTCTTCCAGTCGAGTTCGTGGTTTGCGATCTCATCCAGCTTGCCTTCGAGATCGGCGGTGAAGTCGTATTCGACGTAGCGCGGGAAATAAGACTCCAGGAACGCAACGACAATGCGGCCCTTGTCTTCCGGAATGATGCGCTTCTTGTCGAGCCGCGTGTAGCCGCGGTCGCGCAACACCTGCAGGATCGACGCGTAGGTCGAAGGACGGCCGATGCCGAGTTCTTCCATGCGCTTGACGAGGGAGGCTTCCGAGAAGCGCGGCGGCGGCTCGGTGAAATGCTGGTCGATCTTGAGTTCGTTCTTCTTGAGCTGCTCGCCCTCGTTGATCGCCGGCAGGCGGCGCGCATCTTCATCCTCGAAGTCGTCGTCGCGGCTTTCGTTGTAGAGCGTGAGAAAGCCGTCGAACTTCACGACCGTGCCGGTCGCGCGCAAATTCACGAGCTTGTAGGCGCCGCTTGCGACATTCGCTTCGATCTCGACGACGGTGCGCTCGAGTTCGGCGCTTTCCATCTGGCAGGCGAGGGTGCGCGTCCAGATCAATTCGTAGAGTCTGGATTGATCGGCATCCAGCTTGCGCGCCATTTCTTTCGGGTGACGCCGCAGATCGGTCGGACGGATCGCTTCGTGCGCTTCCTGCGCGTTCTTCGATTTATTTTTGTAGATCCGCGGACTGTCGGGAAGGTAATTCTTGCCGTAGTCCGACGAGATCACGGCGCGCGCTTCTGCAATCGCTTCCGGCGCGAGATCGATGCCGTCGGTACGCATATAGGTAATGAGACCGGTAGTGTCGCCGTCGATCTCGATACCTTCATAGAGCCGCTGCGCGAGACGCATGGTGTGCGACGGCGCGAAGCCGAGCTTGCGGCTTGCTTCCTGTTGCAGCGTTGACGTCGTGAACGGCGGGTAGGGGTTGCGCTTCGCGGGCTTGGCTTCGATCGACGCTACTTTGAAATTCGCGGCGTTCAGCGCAGCTTCGAAGTCGCGCGCTTCCTTTTCCGAGCCGACATCGAGGCGCGAAATCTTCTTGCCGTCAGCCGCGACAAGGCGCGCCTCGAAGGCGTCGCCGCGCGGCGTTGCGAGCACCGCCGCAACCGACCAGTATTCCTGCGGCTTGAAGGCTTCGATCTCGCGCTCGCGGTCGCAAACGAGGCGCAGCGCCACCGACTGCACGCGGCCCGCGGAACGCGCACCGGGCAACTTGCGCCAGAGGACGGGGGAGAGCGTGAACCCGACGAGGTAATCGAGCGCGCGGCGCGCGAGGTAGGCATCTACCAGCGAGTGATCGATCTCGCGTGGATGCGCCATCGCTTCCTGCACGGCAGCCTTCGTGATCGCGTTGAAGACGACGCGGTCGACTTTCTGGTCCTTGAGCGCGCTTTTCTTTGAGCACTTCGAGCACGTGCCAGGAAATTGCTTCGCCTTCGCGGTCAGGGTCGGTAGCGAGGATCAGGCGGTCAGCGCCTTTCACGGCGGCGGCGATTTCGGAGAGGCGCTTCTGCGCCTTGCCGTCCACCTGCCAGATCATCTTGAAATCGTCGTCGGGGGCGACCGAGCCGTCTTTCGGCGGCAGATCGCGCACATGACCATAGGACGCGAATACCTCGTAATCCGTTCCGAGGTATTTATTGATCGTCTTCGCCTTGGCGGGCGACTCGACAATGACGACGTTCATTCAGCGTCCGAAGGTTTATCGCGAACAGGAAAACACGTCCGCGGCTCCGCGCGGCGGCGGGAACATGGTGAGATCAGCCGGCTTAGTCAAATCGCCTCCCTAAAGAGGAGTGATTAAGGCGGCCTCAAGAAATACCCGCTATGCGGGAATATTGATATAACTCAACCCATAGGTTAGTTTCGTCATACCCGGTCTTTTGCAGGCGGACCATGACGGAAAAGGGTGCAGGAAGCGGTCAAAGCAAGCCCGAAGAGGTTGCGGCCTATATCGCCGTGCTGACTGCTGAGATGGTGCGCCTGGCCCGCTGGCACAACCTTGCGGCGTTGTCCTACCTCCTGGATCTGGCCCGGATGGAGGCTGTCGAGCGTTCGGAAGGCGACTGACCGGGCGGCAGCAGACGAATCGCCCAAGGTCAGATCAGCGAGACGAGCCCACCGCCGTGGCGCTCTATCCGTCCCGCGAGTTCCAGTTCCAGAAGGGCGACCTGCACGTCCGCAGTCCTGGCTTTCGACTCACGCACAAGGTCGTCGAGCGTTACCGGGGCGCTGCCCAGAAGCATCGCCACCCGCTCGCGCAATTCGTCGCCACCCGGACTGGCATCGACAGTGACGATGACCTCCGGCTCGCGCGCGATCACCGGTACGCTGGTCAGCCCCAGCATTGGCTTCAAGTTCTCGATCACATCGGTGGCCGAGGTGACGAGAGTCGCTCCTTGTTTGATGAGCCGGTTGGTGCCGCCCGCGCGCGGATCGGCAGGCGAGCCGGGGACGGCGAACACTTCGCGCCCCTGTTCGCCGGCAAGGCGGGCCGTGATGAGCGAACCGGATCGTTCGGCGGCTTCAACGACCACGACTCCGGCGGCCAGGCCTGAGATCAGGCGATTGCGTCTCGGAAAGTCGCGCGCACGCGGCTCCCAGCGATGCGGCATTTCACTGACAGCCGCGCCGTTCTCGACAAGTGCTTCGAGGAGCTTCGCGTTTTCAGCCGGGTAAGGTTTCGCGTGCCCGCCCGCGAGTACCGCAATCGTGCCGCTCTGGAGCGAAGCACGATGTGCGGCGGCGTCTATGCCGCGCGCAAGGCCTGAGACGACGACGAAGCCTGCTTCGCCGAATTCGCGCGCAAGCGAAGCGGCATACCGCGTGCCCGCAACGGAAGCGTTGCGTGCACCTACCATTGCGATCGAAGGCCGCGCGAAGACCTCGCTATTGCCACGCACGGCCAGCAACGGCGGCGGATCGTCGATCTCGCGCAAAAGTTTCGGATAGCCCGTTTCACCGAGCGCGACGTAACGCACCCCGAGGCGGGCTGCCTCCGCCAGCTCGGCTTCCGCTTCTTCGCGCGCCGGGATTTTCACGAGCGTGCGGCCGCCGCGCCGTGCAAGCTCGGGAAGAAGACGCACGGCAGGACCAGCGCCGCCGAACTGATTGATCAGAATGCGGAAGGTGCGGGGACCCACGTTTTCGGCGCGGATCAGGCGGAGCCAGTCGATCCGTTGGTCTTCCGTGAGCCGGAAAACGTCGCCGTTTTTCATGGGCCGAAACGATCCGCGATTTTACCGCGGAAGACAATCGCGTCCTTCAGGCCTTCTTTTTCGAGCCGATCTTCGATTCATTCCCCGCAAGCAGACGGTGAATGTTCTCGCTGTGCTTCCACCAGACGAGTACTGCGATCAGAAGAAATAGCGTTGCGACCGGAGGGTAACCGAGGAAGTACAGAATTACCGGGCTTGCGGCAGTTGCGAGGAGCGCTGCGAGCGATGAGTAACGCGAGGCGAAGGCCACCACGAGCCAGACCAGTGCCGCGCCGAGTGCGGCTTTCCATGCAATGCCGAGCAGTACGCCGAGAAATGTCGCGACACCTTTGCCGCCTTTGAACTTCAGCCATACCGGATACATGTGACCGATGACGGCGCCGACCCCGGCAATCACCGGACCGGTGCCGGTGGTCAGCGGCCATTCGTTGCTGACGAAGCGCGAAGCGATCAGAACCGCAACCGTGCCTTTGAGCATGTCGCAAAGAAGCGTCGCGGCGGCGAGCGCTTTGTTGCCGGTGCGCAGCACGTTGGTAGCGCCGATATTGCCCGAGCCGATATTCCGGACGTCGCCGAGTCCTGCATATCTTGTCAGCAGTAAGCCGAACGGGATCGAACCCAGCGCGTAGCCGAGCAGAAAATCGACGAGAAGGACCGTGGTTGCGCTCATTGGCTCAAACGTATTCGTAGACGGTCCGTCCGGCAACGATGGTGTGTGTGGCGCGGCCGGTGAGTTTCGCTTCGTCGAAGGCGGTGTTGGTGCAACGCGATTTCAGCAATTCGCGATTCACGACCCAGGGCACATCCGGATCAAACACGACGATATCGGCGGGCGAGCCGGGGCGGAGCGTGCCGCCCGGAAGTTCGAGCAGTTCGGCCGGACGCGTGGACATCGCGCGGATCAGCGCAGGCAGCGTCATGGAGCCGTCGTGCACGAGGCGAAGCCCGACTGGCAGCATGGTCTCCAGGCCGATTGCACCGAAAGCGGCTTCTGCGAAGGGCAGGCGCTTCACTTCGACGTCCTGCGGGTCGTGATCCGACATGATGACATCGATGAGGCCTTCGGCGACCGCGGCGGCGAGTGCCGCGCGATCGGCTTCGACGCGCAGCGGCGGGCGGACCTTCAGGAAGGTCTTGTAGGAGCCGATGTCGTTCTCGTTCAACGCAAGGTGATTGATGGAGGCCGACGCCGTGACTTTCAGCCCGCGATCTTTCGCGCGCTTCAGCACATCGAGCGAGTCCGCGCAGGTGATCGAGGCTGCGTGATAGCGTCCGCCCGTGATCTCGGCGAGACGAATGTCACGCTCGAGCATGATGGTCTCGGCAGCTTTGGGCATGCCGGAGAGGCCGAGCCGCGAAGCGAACTCGCCCGCGTTCATCACGCCGGAGCCGGTGAGGTTCTGCTCTTCGGTGTGATGAACGATCAGCGCGTCGAAGTCGCGTGCGTAGGTGAGGGCACGCCGGAAGATGTTGGCGTTCATCACGCTTTTCGCGCCTTCGGTGAAGGCGATGGCACCCGCGGCTTTCAAGAGACCGATCTCGGTCATCTCGTTGCCTTCGAGACCTTTCGTCAGCGCCGCCATCGGATGGATGTGCACGATCGCGTTGTCGCGGGCGCGGCGCAGCACGAAATCGACCGTTGCCGGATCGTCGATCGGCGGGTCGGTCTCGGGCTGGCAGATGATGGTGGTGACGCCGCCGGCAGCAGCGGCGTGGCTTGCGGTTGCTAACGTCTCGCGATGCTCGGCGCCGGGCTCACCAATGAAGGCACGCATGTCGATCAGGCCGGGTGCCACGACCTGACCGTTCACGTCGATGATCTCGGTGCCTTCCGGCGCGCCGGAGCTGCGGATGTTCTTGCCGGCTTCCTTGATCACGCCATCCGCGACCAGCACGTCGCCGCGCTGGTCCATGTCGCGCGACGGATCGATCACACGGGCGTTCGCGAGCAGGAGCGGGCGTTTTTCGTTGCGGGCGATCATGCGTTCGGCAAATTCCGCGCTAACGCTTCGAGCACCGCCATGCGCACTGCGACCCCCATCTCGACCTGTTCGCGGATCAAGGATTGCGCGCCGTCGGCGACCGAGCTTTCGATCTCGACGCCGCGGTTCATCGGGCCGGGGTGCATGACGAGGGCGTCGGGTTTTGCGAATTTCAGTTTCGCGGGATCGAGCCCCCAGTAGTGGAAATATTCACGAGACGAAGGGATCAGCGCCCCCCCCATGCGCTCGCGCTGCAAGCGAAGCATCATGACAATATCGGCGTTGCGCAGACCCTCACGCATATCGTGATGCGCTTCGACGCCCATGCGCTCGATGCCGGCGGGCAGCAGCGTCGATGGAGCAACCACGCGCACGCGCGCGCCCATCGTGTTCAGCAAAATGATGTTGGAGCGCGCGACGCGCGAATGGGCGATGTCACCGCAGATCGCGACGGTGAGGCCGTTCAGCTTTCCCTTGTTGCGGCGGATGGTGAGCGCGTCGAGCAACGCCTGGGTCGGGTGCTCATGCGCGCCGTCGCCGGCGTTGATCACCGAGCATTCGACCTTCTGCGAGAGCAGTTCGACTGCGCCCGACGCCGCGTGCCGCACCACGATCATGTCGGGGTGCATGGCGTTGAGGGTCAGTGCGGTGTCGAGCAGCGTCTCGCCCTTGCGGATCGAGGAGAACGCAATCGACATATTCATCACGTCGGCGCCCAGCCTTTTTCCGGCAAGTTCGAACGAGCTTTGCGTGCGGGTCGAGGCTTCGAAGAAGAGGTTGATTTGCGTGCGGCCGGACAGGGTCGTGCGCTTTTTCTGGACCTGGCGGTTCAGATCGACGAATTCCTCGGCGAGATCGAGGAGGCCGGTGATGTCGGAAGGGGAAAGGCCTTCGATGCCCAGCAAATGGCGGTGCGCCAGCGCGAAACTAGAAGGACTGCGAGTTGTCATTAAAGGCAAGCGCATAGACCCATCGCTCGCGCATCGCAAGCGGCGATTGCCATGTTAGATTAATGGTCCACTGCTGAAAGACGCGCCATGTCCGTAACGTCACCTTTCGCGACCCACGAAGTCTTCAACCAGTCGCCGCCGATGGGCGATGTGGACCTTTATTCCAGTGATGCGGCGCTTGCGGGAGCGGTCGAGGCGTTCGGTGCCGGAAAGTCAGCGGTGTCGCTTCGCGGGTTCGGCGCGGCCTTCGGGCGGGTGGAAATGGCGGAGCTAGCGCGGCTCGCCAACGAATACACACCAAAGCTGCGCACCCACGACCGGCAGGGACACCGGGCGGACGTCGTCGAATTCCATCCGGCCTATCACCGCTTCATGGAGATGAGCATCACGGCGGGCGTGCATTCGTCGGTCTGGGCGGCGGATGGATCGCTGGTGCCCGGCGAACATGTCGCGCGCTCCGCGCGGCATTATCTCGCAAGCGAAGTCGAGCAGGGGCACCTGTGTCCTGTCACGATGACCCACGCAGCGACCGGCGCGCTGGGCGCGGAGCCGTCGCTCGCACGCGAATGGCTGCCGCGCATTCGCTCGCGCGAGTACGATCCGCGCTTCATCGCGCCTGGTGAGAAACGCGGCGTCACTTTCGGCATGGGCATGACCGAGAAACAGGGCGGCACGGATGTGCGCCAGAATACGACGCGCGCGGAGCGCGATGGCGACGCGTATCGCCTGACCGGACACAAGTGGTTTTTCTCCGCGCCAATGTGCGATGCGTTTTTAGTGCTCGCGCAAGCGAAGGGCGGGCTCACTTGCTTTCTTGTTCCTCGGCACAAGCCGGACGGCACGCCGAACGCGCTCAGCCTGATGCGGCTGAAGGATAAGCTCGGCAACCGCTCGAATGCGTCGAGCGAAGTCGAATTCGAAGGCGCTTATGCGCAACGCTGTGGGCCGGAAGGCGAAGGCGTGAAGACCATCATCGGCATGGTGCAGCTCACGCGGCTCGATTGCGTTACCGGCTCGCTCGGCATCATGCAGGGCGCGCTGCGTCATGCCGTGCATCACACGCGCTATCGCACCGTGTTTCAGAAAAAATTGGCTGACCACCCCTTGATGCAGATGGTGCTCGGCGATCTTGCGCTCGAGCGGGAAGGCGCGCTTGCGCTCGCGCTGCGTCTTGCGTCGGCGTTCGACAAATCGCCAAGCGATCCGGACGAAGCTGCGTTCGCGCGTATCGTGACGCCTGCGGCGAAGATGTGGGTTTGCAAGGCGACACCCGGTTTCGTGTACGAGGCGATGGAGTGCCTCGGCGGCAACGGCTACGTCGAGGAAGCACCACTGGCGCGTTTCTATCGCGAGAGCCCGCTGAATGCGATCTGGGAAGGTTCGGGCAATGTCATGGCGCTCGATCTTTTGCGGGGTGCGGCACGCGAACCAGAAGCGATGCAACGCGTGCTTGCGGCGATCGGGAAAGCAACCCGCGATTTGCCGAATGCCTCGCAGGCATTGGAAATCGTCAAGACCGGACTGCTCAGTCCCGAGCGCGAAGCGCTTGCACGGCGCACCACGGAGTTGTTAGCGCTGCTTGCCGCGGCGGCTGCGCTCGCCAAATCGGCGCCGACATCGATCGCGGAAACGTTTGCTGAGCGGAGGCTGGGCGGAATCGCCATCCGCAGCTTCGGGAACCCAATGCCGGGGCAAAGCGTTGAGCGGTTGATCGATCGTTGTTTCCACCGGGCAGCTTGAGCTGTCCCGCCGGAAATCTTGTTCTAATAGCCGTTTCGCGGAGCCTCGATCATCCGCGAACGCGGCCAGGATGAGGCCTTGAAATAAATGACCGTTACCCGCTTTGCTCTCACTTCCAGCGCCGCTGTTGTTCTGCTCGCGGGCGCATCGTCGCTGTCGGCATCGGCCGCTCCGCTTCGCGCCAATTTTGAATCGCTGAAGACCGCGGCTCCCGCCGTGACCGAGACCGTACAGTGGCGCCGCCATCGCAACCGCAACCTTGCAATTGGGTTGGGCGCTTTCGGCGCAGGCGTTGTCGCAGGTGCGGTGCTTTCGAACCGCGGCTACTATTACGACGAACCCTACGGTTATGGCCCGGCTTATGGCTACTATCAGCAGCCCTATGGCTATTACCGGCAGCCGTATGGCTACCACTACGCGCAGCCGAACGGTAATCAGCCTGGTAGCTGGGACGATCTGGCGGATTTCGCGGCAAATAATAACGAGAACGTGACCGGGGTTTACCCGGATACCCCGGTCATCTCTTTGCGGCATAAGGGATTTTATATATTGTCCCCGTCACAGGACTGCCGCAGTCCATTCAGGTTTGGTTCATGCCGGTGAGGCGAAATTCTACCCCAAGCGCGCAAGTTACGCGTGTCATTAGCGAGGCTTACAGACCATGAAGACGTTCAAGCTTTCCAATTTCGTGCTGGCGCTTGTTGCTGCTGTGCTCATCTCGGCTGCCGCGAGCGAAATCAATACCGCTTACGCCGCGCCGGCTGCTTCGGCTGCCAACCTCAATGGCGTTGTCGATAATCAGGCGACGCAGGTGCAGCGCCGTCATCGTCATCATCATCACGGCCACGGCAACCGCTGGGTCGGCCCGGCTGTAGCACTCGGCATCTTCGGTGCCGCTGCTGCCGCTGCCGCAGCGCAGAATAATAACTACTACAACCAGCCCTACGGCTACTATCAAGAGCCGCGTCAGCGCTGCTGGGTCCAGACCGGTCCGTATCGGGGTCAGGGCTACTGGGGTTGGTGCTAAATCGACCGGACTTCCGGTTATCGAGAGCGGCGGGCGAAAGCCCGCCGTTTTCTTTTTCAGAGACCCAAATATGCGGCAACGAACAGCGCTGCCGGGATCGAAAATAGCGCCACGAAAATCTGAATCGTAAGAATGCGCGCGAGCAGCGGCGCATCGCCGCCCATTTGCCGCGCGAGCATGTAGCCGTTCGGCGCGGAGGGTACCGAAGAAGCGATCGCGATCACTGCGAACGCGGGGCCCGTTACACCCACGAAATAGGCGGTGCCGATTGCGATTGTGGGCAGGAGCAGCATCTTCACGCAGACAGCGATCAGCACCGCCGCGTCGATTTTCGCGACGGTTTTCAGGTTAAGTCCCGCACCGACGATCATCAGCCCGAGCGGGAGCGATGCCTGACCAAGCACGTTCATGAATCCGGTGAAGACTTTCGGTAGCGGCACGCCAGCCGCGTTCACCACGACGCCAAGCGCGCAGGCCCAGATGAACGGATTGCGCAGGAGCTGAACGAAAACGTATTTTACGTTCGCGGGCGAATTCGGCGCGTAACGCGCGAGCACGACGACGCTCAGCACATTGATCAGCGGGATCATGCTCGCGAGCGCGACCGCCGCAAGTGCCAGCCCAATTTCGCCGAGCAGCGTGGAGGCAACGGCGACCGCGATATAGGTGTTCCAGCGCACCGCACCTTGAAAGACCGAGGTGTAGGACGGGCCGGACCAGCTGAAGGCGCGCTGCAACGGCGCGCGCAAGGCGAGAAGCAGGAACGCGATTGCGAGGATCGCGGTTACAAGCGCAATGATAATTCCCCAGATCGGTACTTTCGAAAGATCCGCGGTCGCGGTGGCGAGAAACAGCAGCGCAGGGAACAGCACGAAATAAGTAAGGTCTTCGAGCGAATCCCACGCGTTCTCGTTTTTCAGCAGCGTGCGCTTCAGGAACGCGCCCAGCACAACGAGAAGAAAAACGGGGACGAGGGCATTGAAGACCGCTTGCATCAACGCTTCCCATAGCCGAGACGGTCGAGCGCGCCTTGCAGAATGTAAGCGGCGGCAACCTTGTCCACGACTTCATCGCGGCGTCGGCGCGAAGCGTCGGCTTCGATCAGCGTGCGCTCGACCGCGGCCGTGGATAGCCGCTCGTCCCAGAACACGATCGCAAGTTCCGTCAGCGGCGTGAGATTGCGCACGAACGCGCGTGCCGATTGCGCGCTCGGGCCTTCGGTGCCGTCCATGTTTTTCGGCAGGCCGATCACGAGACCGCCGGCGTCGAATTTCTTAGCGAGCCCAAGCAGCTTTTCGGAATCCGCCTTGAACTTGCCGCGCGGCAGCGTTTCCAGCGGCGAGGCGATGGTGCGGTTCACGTCGGAGAGTGCAAGCCCGATCGTATTTTCGCCGAGGTCCAAGCCGATCAGCCGCGCGTTCGGCGCGAGCAGGGCGGGAAGGTCGTCGATTTCGCAGAGGCGGGCGGGCATGGCCGGGAGGCGGTAGCATGGGCGGCGTTGCCGCGCCATGCGCAGGGCTTCATACTCGCTCCAACAAAAAATCATTGGAGGAAGCGATGCGCGTCACTTGGTTCGGTCACTCGGCATTCCGGCTCGATTTCGGGGGTAAGGCGGTGCTGATCGATCCGTTCTTCACCGGCAATCCCGCTTTTGGCGGCGACAAGAAAGAGGCGACTAAGGGCGCGACGCATATTCTCCTGACCCACGGTCACTCCGACCACATCGGCGACAGCGCCGACATTGCGAAAGAGCTCGACATTCCGGTCGTGAGCCACTTCGAAATCTGCGTGTGGCTGAACGGGAAAGGCGTGAAGAAGATCGACCCGATGAACATTGGCGGCACTACCGATCAGGGCGGCTTCACGGTATCCATCGTACGCGCCGACCATTCCTCGACCATGATCGAGGACGGGCAGTTTGCGGTGATGGGCAATCCCGGCGGGATCATCGTGAAGGCGGCGGGCGAGCCGACCGTCTATCACATAGGCGACACCGACATTTTTTCGGATATGGCACTCATCAACGAAATCCATCAGCCGCAAGTGGCGATGGTGCCGGTCGGCGACCGCTTCACCATGGGCGGCAAGGTCGCGGGGATGGCGATGAAGCGTTTCTTCAAGGGGCTGAAGACCGCGATCCCGTGCCATTACGGCTCGTTTCCAATCATCGAGCAGACACCGGACAAATTCGTCGCTGAAATGAAGGGGAGCGACGTGAAGGTCGTGGTGCCGGAGAAGGGCAAGGCAGTCGAAGTCTGACGGCAGCGGCCCGGCGAAATTTCGTCGAGCCGCTATCCGGATCAGGTTTCGCCGGTAGTGCCGGTGCGGGTCGATTCGAACAGGAACCAGACGCGGCGTTCGGTTTCGTCGATCCAGTTTTCGAGCAGACTTGCGGTCGCGATATCGCCGTGCTCGTCGCAGAGCGCGTGGGTTGCGCGCATGTAGGAAACGAGTTGCTTGTTGTCCTCACGCAGCTCGGCGAGCATGTCGAGCGGGGTGACATAATCGGCGTCGTTATCTTTGAGCCGTTGCAGTCGCGCGATGTGGCCTGCGGAGCGAATGGTGGTGCCGCCGATCTTACGGGCGCGCTCCGCGATCTCGTCGGTCATGGCGAAAACCTGGGCGGCCTGTTCATCCAGCATCAGATGATAGTCGCGAAAATGACGGCCGGAGACGTGCCAGTGAAAGTTCTTCGTCTTCACGTAAAGCGTGAAGACATCTGCGAGCAGCGTGGCCAGCGCGGCTGCAATGTCCTTGATGGCGTTGGATTTGAGATCGCTCGGCGTGGCGAGGGCGGCGGTGCGGCGGCTTTTGGCATCGCTGGGAGGCATGGACGGATTCCTTGGTGCGTTTTTGGCGTGTTCTTCGGACGGCTTTCACGGTCGGGGACCGGATCGGCGATCCTAACGCGCATTTTGTGACGGGATCAGTGGCGAAAATCGCACGGCGGGCCAGCACGGTTGTCAATGCTGCGCACGCTGGCTATAGCCCTGCGGCCCTGATTTCTCGGAGTTTTTCATGTCCGTCGATGCCGCGACCGTGCGGCGGATCGCGCATTTGGCGCGGATCGCCGTCGCCGACCACGAGATCGAACACCTGCGCGGCGAGATCAACAACATGCTCGCCTTCGTCGAGCAGTTGAATGAAGTGAACGTGGACGGTGTGGAACCGACTGCGAGCGTCGAAGATATGAAGCTGAAAATGCGCGACGACGTGGTGAGCGATGGCAATTACGCCAAGCGCGTGCTTGCGAATGCGCCGGCGACCGACGACGGCTTTTTTCAAGTCCCCAAAGTGGTGGAGTAAGGCGTGGCAGATTTAACCTCGCTCACGCTCGCGGAAGCGCGCGACCAGCTTCGCGCTAAGAAGATTTCCGCGAAAGATCTCACGGACGCTCATCTCAAGGAGATGGAAAAAGCGCGCGTGCTGAACGCGTATGTTCTGGAAACGCCGGAGCATGCGCAGAAGATGGCGGCGGCCTCTGACGCGAAACTCGGACGAGGCGAAGGCGGCCCGCTCGAAGGCATCCCGCTCGGCATCAAGGATTTGTTCGCGACGAACGGCGTGCGCACGACTGCCTGCTCGAAAATTCTCGAGAACTTCGTGCCGCAATACGAATCCACGGTGACCTCGCAGCTCTGGCGCGACGGCGCGGTGATGCTCGGCAAGTTGAACAACGACGAATTCGCGATGGGCTCGTCGAACGAAACCTCCGCGCTTGGCAATGTGATCTCGCCGTGGCGGCGCAAAGGCGATGACAAGCCGCTCGTTCCCGGTGGCTCGTCCGGCGGTTCCGCCGCCGCTGTCTCCGCGAACCTCTGCTTAGGTGCGACCGGGACCGATACCGGCGGTTCGATCCGTCAGCCTGCCGCGTTCACTGGGATCGTCGGCATCAAGCCAACCTATGGGCGGTGTTCGCGCTGGGGCATCGTCGCGTTCGCATCCTCGCTCGATCAGGCGGGACCGTTCGCGCGCACGGTGCAGGATACGGCAATTTTGCTGCGCTCGATGGCCGGACAGGATCCGAAAGATTCCACATCCGCCGACAAGGCGGTGCCAGACTACGAGAAGGCGATCGGCAGAAGCGTGAAGGGCATGAAGATCGGTATTCCGAAGGAGTACCGTGTCGAAGGAATGCCCGCCGAGATCGACGAGCCGTGGGACAAGGGTCGCGAGTGGCTGAAAGCGGCTGGCGCCGAGATCGTCGATATTTCGCTGCCGCACACGAAGTATGCGCTCTCGGCGTATTACATCATCGCGCCTGCCGAAGCGTCGTCGAACCTCGCGCGCTACGACGGCGTGCGTTACGGCCTGCGTGTTCCGGGCAAAGATATCGTCGACATGTACCAGCAGACGCGCGCTGCCGGCTTCGGCAAGGAAGTGCGCCGCCGCATCATGATCGGCACCTATGTGCTCTCGGCCGGCTACTACGACGCCTATTATCTGCGCGCGCAAAAGGTCCGCACCTTGATCAAGAAGGACTTCGACAATGCGTGGAAGCAGGGGATCGACGCGATCCTGACACCGGCGACGCCATCGGGCGCGTTCGGCATCGGCGAGAAGGGTAGCGGCGATCCGGTCGAGATGTATCTGAACGACATTTTCACGGTGACCGTGAATATGGCCGGTCTACCCGGTATTTCCGTACCGGCAGGGCGCGATCGCAACGGGCTGCCGCTTGGGCTTCAGTTGATCGGCAAACCATTCGGCGAAGAAGATCTCTTCGCGCTCGGACACGTCATCGAGCAAGCCGCGGGGCCCCGCATGACGCCGGAGAAGTGGTGGAGCAAATAAAGAGGCCGCCCCAAACGCAGAGCTTGTCCAATATCGCGTGGCTCACGATTCGTTACAGAGATTAAAATGCTTCACGCATTCGCGGTTCTGCTCGGTCTTCAGCTCGCAGGCGAGGCGCTGGTGCGCGCTGTCGGTTCGCCGCTACCGGGGCCGGTGATCGGTCTTGTGCTGTTGTTCGTCTGGCTCGTGACGAAGTTGCCGCTGCCGCAAGAGACGGGTGCTGCGGCCGACGGGATCCTCAAACATCTTTCGCTCTTGTTCGTGCCGGCCGGCGTTGGCGTGGTGCAGCAGCTTCCGCTGCTCGGCACGGAAGGCTGGAAGCTGCTCGCAATCATTCTGGTTTCGATCACGCTTTCCTTGACGGCGACTGCGGTTACTTTCGCGGCACTTGCGAAGCTGATGAAGATCGACAGCGAAGCGCCGGAAAGAAAGCAGCGATGATCAATTTCGTCGATCTGTGGGTTTATCTTTCCGGTAGCACGCTGCTGTGGCTGACGGTGACGCTGGTCGCCTACATCGCGGCCGACGCGATCTCGGCGGCATGCGGACGGCACCCGCTCGCGAATCCGGTTTTAGTTTCGGTGGTCTTCATTTCCTGTCTGCTCGTGCTCTCGAAGACGGCATTTCCGTCGTACTTCGCTGGTGCGCAATTCATCCATTTTCTTCTGGGCCCCGCGACCGTCGCGCTTGCGGTCCCGCTCTACCGGCATCTGCCGGAAGTGAAGCGGATGTTCGTGCCGATGATCGTTGCGCTTATCGTCGGCTCGGTGATTTCGATCACCTCCGCGGTGCTGCTTGCGAAGTGGTTTGGCCTGAGCAAGCTGGCGACGCTCGCGCTTGCGCCGAAATCCGCGACCGCCGCGATCGCGATGGGGGTCGCGGAGCAGATACAGGGGAACCCCGCGCTCACCGCTGTCATGGTGATCATGACCGGCATTTCCGGCGCGATCATCGTGACGCCGCTCATGAATGCGCTGCGGCTCAAGAACTACGCGGCGAGGGGTTTTGCGGCGGGGCTGGTTTCTCACGGCATCGGGACTGCGCGAGCATTTCAGGTCAATCCGCTCGCGGGCACGTTTGCCGGGATCGCGCTCGGTTTGAACGGCGTGCTGACGGCGATTTTGGTGCCGCTTTTATTGCCCTGGTTGCTGGGTTGAGCGCGCCGACTAATTTGCTAGAAGGGGCGCCATGAACGCACCCGTCCGTAATCCAAAACTTCTCAAAGGCGACAAGCACGACTGGCAAGTCGTCATTGGCATGGAAATCCATGCGCAGGTCACCTCGAACGCAAAGCTCTTCTCCGGCGCTTCCACCGAATTCGGCGGCGAGCCGAATTCGCACGTCTCGCTGGTCGATGCCGCGATGCCGGGCATGCTGCCGGTCATCAACAAGAAGTGCGTCGAGCAGGCGGTGAAGACCGGCCTCGGGCTGAAAGCGAAGATCAACAAGAAGTCGGTGTTCGACCGGAAGAATTATTTCTATCCCGATCTGCCGCAGGGCTATCAGATCAGCCAGTTCAAGCATCCGGTGGTCGGCGAAGGTATCGTCACCGTCGATATGCAGGATGGCTCGTCGTTCGAGGTCGGGATCGAGCGGCTGCATCTCGAACAGGATGCCGGCAAGTCGCTGCACGATCAGCATCCGTCGATGTCTTATGTCGATCTCAACCGTTCCGGCGTTGCGCTGATGGAGATCGTGTCGAAGCCCGACCTGCGCTCGGCGGAGGAGGCCAAGGCTTACGTCACGAAGCTGCGCACGATTCTGCGTTATCTCGGCACCTGCGACGGCGACATGGAGAAGGGCAACCTTCGCGCCGACGTGAACGTCTCGGTGCGCAAACCCGGCGACCCGCTCGGCACGCGCTGCGAAATCAAGAACGTGAATTCGATCCGCTTCATCGGACAGGCGATCGAAGTCGAAGCGCGGCGCCAGATCGATATCCTGGAAGATGGCGGCAAGATCGATCAGGAGACGCGGCTGTTCGATGCCGCGAAGGGCGAGACGCGCTCGATGCGCTCCAAGGAAGAGGCGCACGATTACCGCTATTTCCCGGACCCTGATTTGCTGCCGCTGGAATTCGACGACGCTTTCATTGCGAAACTGAAAGCCGATCTGCCGGAGTTGCCCGACGAGAAGAAAGCGCGCTTCGTGAAAGACTTCGGCCTTTCGCCTTACGACGCGGGCGTCTTGATCGCGGAACGCGAGACGGCTGCGTTTTTCGAGGAAGTGGCTTCAGGCCGCGATCCGAAGGCCGCCGCAAATTTCATGATCAACGAATTTTTCGGCCGCCTGAACAAGGAAGACAAGACGATCGAGCAGAGTCCGATCTCGGCCGAGCAAGCTCGGCACGATCGTCGATCTGATCGGCGATGGCACGATCTCCGGCAAGATCGCCAAAGACCTCTTCGAAATCGTTTGGGAAGAGGGTGGCGACCCGCGCGAGGTGGTCGAGAAGCGTGGCATGAAGCAGGTGACCGACACCGGCGCCATCGAAAAGGTCGTCGACGATATCATCGCGAAGAACCCGGACAAGGTTGAGCAGGTGAAGGCCAAGCCCACCATGCTCGGCTGGTTCGTCGGTCAGGTGATCAAGGCGTCTGGCGGGAAGGCGAACCCGCAGGCCGTGAACGATATTCTGAAGAAGAAGCTCGGCATCTGAAAAAGCGGCCGGCGGTTTCGCCGGCTGTTTTGTTTCAGGCTGTGATGCACTTGCCGATACCGTCGCCGCAATGGTGGAGGGTGGTTTTGTGCTCGGCTGCACGCGCAAGGACTCGACAATTGTCCCGCGTCAGATACTTCTGTTCCGGGACTATGTGCGAATAATTTTTACGGGGAGTTGACACGCCGATGTCAAAGATCACGTTCTATGCGCACCCGCGTTCGGGGCCGTCTTATCGCGTGGGGCTTGCGCTTGCGCTGATGCAAGAGCCGTTCACGTTTGAATTGGTCGATTTGCCGGGTGGCGGCACCCGTACTCCGGAATACATGAAGAAGAGCCGCTTCGGTAATGTACCCTGTCTTCAGGACGGCAACGAATACATCGTGCAGTCGAGCGCGATCCTCGAGTACCTGGCTGAAAAGACCGGCAAGTTCGGCGGCAAGAATGCGCTCGAGCGCGTGCGTATCAACGAATGGATGTTCTGGGACTTCGACCGCCTGTGCCCCGGTCTGTTCCGCTCGCGGGCCTACAAGCTCGGCATCCGCAAGGCGGAACCTGCGGTGGTCGATGCGTTCAAGGCGGAAGGTGAGTCGGGGCTGGCTACGCTTGAAGCGCATCTTGCGAACAACGAATGGCTCGCGCTCGGCAAGCCGACGATCGCGGATATCTCGGTCTATGCGGGCGTTTTCTATGCCGCCGACGGCGGCTTCGATCTCTCGAAGTATCCCTGCATCACGGCGTGGAAAGCGCGGATCGAAGCCTTGCCGGGTTACGGCAAGCCGGCGGACGTCATTCCGGCGGCGTCGCGCGCTTAAGTCTTCTGGTCGAATTGTCCGGCGGCGAGCGCTGCATTCCTGCGGCGCTCGTTCGTCATGCCTTCGGCGAATTTCTTCAACTTCTCAACCAAAGTCGGATCGGCGGAGCGGGGATGTCCGCTGTCGAAAGGCGGCTTGGGGTCGTATTCGATCTGCAATTGAATTTGTTTCGCAATGTCTTCGCCCGCGACTTCGGCTGCTACCTTCAACCCGAAGTCGATGCCTGCGGTGACGCCGCCGCCTGAGATATACTTGCCGTCTATGACGACGCGGTCTGCGACCGGGATCGCGCCAAGGACAGGGAGAATGTCCATCGCCATCCAGTGTGTCGCCGCGCGCTTGCCTTTCAAGAGCCCGGCCGCGCCGAGTACCAACGAACCGGTGCACACCGAAGTCACATAACGCGCGCCGTTCGCTTGCTTGCGCAAGAACGCGAGCACTTCTTCATCGACCATCAGGCTTGTCATTCCGGGGCCGCCGGGCACACAGATCAGGTCAAGCTGCGGACATTCTGCGAGGGTTGTGTCGGGCAGTACCGTAAGTCCGCCGACCGCTTTCACCGGCTCGAGCGTTTTCCAGATCAGATGCACCTCCGCAGCCGGTAGCTTTGAAAGCACCTCGTGCGGCCCCGTGAGGGCGAGTTGCGTAATGTTCGGAAACAGCAGGAAGCCGATGCGCAATTCGCTCTCATGTCAGGTTCCGAAAGAAAATCCGGCGAGGGAGCGCCTCGCCGGATGGTGGATTGAAAAGAAAGCGAAAGATCAATCCTCTTTCTTGAGGCACTTGGACATATAGTCCTGATAGTCCTTTTTTCCTTTTTCGCCGGTCTTCTTCTTGTGGTCGCCCCACGAGTGCGCGCAGTCAGCGAATTTCTTACGCGCTGCAAGCTGCTTTGCCGAAGGCGCTTTTTTATCGGTGGTCGTCTTGGTCTTCTGATCGTCGGTCTTGGTGTTGGCCTTAGTGTCGGCCTTCTCTTCTTTTTTCTTGGTAGCCTTCGCCTTCTTCGTGTCTTTCTTTTCCTCGGTCGTGGTCGTTTGCGCCGAGGTGTAACTCGGCAGCGTTACCGCGCCGAGGAATCCGATCAAAGCGAGAGCAAGAATCAATCGATGCAACATGGAGTTTCCTCCCCAAAAATTGGGTGCCGGAAGCATACACCCGAATTGGCCGCTGAAAACATGCGGGGCAGCATTGCCAATCCGCGTGTTGCCGCTTCCAGATCTGCGGCATAGTCCAGATGGCCATGTTCGTCCTGAACGGATGCTGAATAGAGCGGAGTACCTCCTGTGGTTCGTAAGACGAAAAAGAAGAGGGCGAGCAGTTCGAGCCGTCATTCCTGAAAATCGCGCCGAACAACCGCATGCCCGCCATCGTCGATCCGGCCGGCCCCGGAGGCAAGCCAATCTCCGTCTTCGAGTCCGGCGCAATCTTGCAGTATCTCGGACGCAAGACGGGCAAGTTCTATCCGAAGGACGAGCGCAAGCGGGTTGAGGTGGACGAATGGCTGTTCTGGCAGATGGCGGGCCTTGGCCCCATGGCGGGGCAGGCGCATCACTTCCGGCTCTATGCGCCAGAGAAGCTTCCCTACGCGATCGAGCGCTACACCAACGAATGCCGCCGTCTCTACGGCGTGCTCGAAAAGAAGCTTGAAGGGCGCGATTATATCTGCGGCGACTACTCGATCGCCGACATGGCTTGCGTCGGCTGGACCCGGCCGTGGGAGCGGCAGGGACAGGACCCGGACGAATTCCCGAACGTGAAGGCGTGGCTCGCCCGCGTGATGGCGCGTCCGGCGGTCGAGCGCGGCATGGCGATCAAGCCGGACCCCTCAACTGTAATCGATGCGACCAAAGATAAAGCCGCGTTCAAACTGCTCTTCCAGCAAGGTGGGAATAGGTAGGGAGCAAGAATAGAACCGGCCGCAAGATCCGGGATGGGTGGGTTGGCCCCGCGGCCGGCAGGCTCCTCCGGAGGTGGGAGAGAGCTTTGGCTTTGACTAGTTCAGGTAAGCGATGTCGTTGACCTGGCCCTTGATCGCGAGCGCGCCCATGGCCGTTGCCTTGCCGGTCTTCAGATCGACTTTGTAGAGCGTGCCGCCGGTGAGCAGCCACGCGTCGTTCTGGCCTTCGCCGGTTGCAACGATGTCAAATGCAGCCGGGCCATTGATCTTGATGCCGAGCGAACCGATCGTGTTCAGCACGCCGTCATTCGGCGGCGCCTGACGAACGAGCACGCCGTTCGCGGCGTCGATGTTGTAAAGCGCAGTTTCCTTCGTGCCTTTACCGAGTTCGAATAGGCACCGGCGATCACGCGCGGGGTCTTGCCTTTGTTCGCATCGCCATCGGCATATTTATGCGAGCCATCGACCGTGACCTTGCCGTCATCGACATTCGCGCGGTGGCTGGTGCCGTCGGAACTCATCAAACGAAGACGATCCGCGGCCGGATTAAAATCGATAATGGCGACGCCGCCAGCTTTGAGCTTCTCGGAGAGATCGGCTTTCTTCGTGAAGACGCCGGTCTTCGGATCCAGCGTGCCGACCTTGCCATCGGTGGTGACACCATAGAGTGCGCCGTCGGCGGGACGGACGTCGATGCCGATCAGTTGCACGCCCTTCACCTGCACGGTGGAGGTCGCTTTCCTGGTTTTGAAATCGATGACGGTCAGCGTGTTGTTGCCGACCAGCGCGACGATCGACTGCGCCGAGGCAGCGGACGCAAAACCGATGCTGCCTGCGACGACTACCGCTGCAATCAGGCTCTTGCGATTGAACATGGGGAACTCCCTGGGTTTATTTTCAAATTCTCGGGAGAGCGGGGGCTCTCGTGCGGGGAACACGCGAGGGCACTTGCCCGGATGCACGAGCCCTAAAAATTTTGGAGCTGCATCGGAATGCGCTTTCCCCGTGTTTTCACCGTGAAACGGAGCTTTTGATGCGTGCTGGTGCGGCGCTCCAATCGTGGGGTACAAACGGTAACCGGAGAATTCCTCGTTTCACCGCTTGCCATGGGCTGCATTGGCAACAAGTTGGAATTTCATTCTTGAGCGACAAGAACGACGATCATTCGGCTTTGATTGTTGCCTGCGGGCGTGGCGACCGCGCTGCCTTGCAGGAGATTTATCGCCGCGAGGCCGGCGCGATGATCGGGATTTCCGCACGGATCGTGAAACGGCGGGAACTCGCGGAAGAAGTGGTGCAGGAGTCTTTCGTCGCGATCTGGCGGAACGCTGCGCGTTTCGACCCTTCCATCGGATCGGGGCGCGCCTGGTTATTTCAGATCGTCCGCAACCGCTCACTGAACATGTTGCGCGATACCAGCCGTGAATTACCGACCGAACAAGATGCGTTGGATGCAGCGGTCGATGCGGGCGCGGATTACGAGAATGCTTATGAGCGGCTCGCCAACAACAGCGCGCTGAAGCGCTGCCTTGATGAACTGGAACCGCGACGGAAACAGGGCATCCTGCTCGCCTTCGTCGAGGGAATGTCGCATGGCGAGATCGCAGCGAAATTGAAGGTGCCGCTCGGCACCACGAAGTCATGGCTGCGCCGCAGCCTGATCGCGCTTCGGGAGTGCATGGCATGATCGCGCACGATCCGAACGAGGACTTCCTGCTGGCGGGCGAATATGTGCTGGGCGTGCTCGATGGCGCGGAGCGAGATGCTTTCGAGCGGCGCTTACCGCGCGAACAAGCTTTGCGCCAATACGTTGCGCGCTGGCAAACACGTTTCGCCGATCTCGACAACGGGGTCGCGCCGAAAGATGTGCCGCCCGCGTTGTGGTCAAAGATCGAAGCGCAACTCAGCGGCAAGCAGATTGCAAAAGCAACCGGTCCAGGCTTCAGCGAAAGGCTGTGGTGGAGTCTCGGCTTCTGGCGCGGTGCGAGCTTCGCGGGCGCGCTCGCGAGTTTGTTGCTTGCGGTTTCGGTCGGTCTGCTCGCGGGCAGGGCGACGCCGCAGCCGCAGATCGTTGCAGTCATGTTGACGCCGGAAGGCGTGCCAGGCGCGATCGCGGAGATTCACTACGATGGCCGGATCAACGTCATTCCGATCCACGACTTCGAGGTGCCGAGCGGGAAGACGCTGCAAGTCTGGACGCTGTTCGACAAGGCAAAGGGACCGATCTCGGTCGGGCTGATCGAGCGCACGCGGCAAGCGCTCTTCCACCGCGCCGATCTGCCGACCGGACAACAGCAGCTCTACGAGATCACGCTGGAGCCGGCAGGCGGCTCGCCTACGGGCAAACCGACCGGACCTGTGATCGTAAAGGGCTTTGGCGCGCTACCGCGCCTGTAAATTGCAAATCATGAAAGACCTCGACATCGTATTGCTTCGCCGTTGCGTCGAACTCGCAGAGGAGGCGCTCAATGCCGGCGACGAGCCATTCGGTTCGCTGCTTGCCGATAGCGCGGGGCGCATCCTGCGGGAAGACCGCAACCGCGTCGCCGGTGGCGACCGCACGCAGCATCCGGAGTTTGCGCTTGCGCGTTGGGCGGCGAACAACATGACGCAGGACGCGCGCGTGAAAGCGACCGTCTATACATCAGGTGAGCATTGCCCGATGTGTGCTGCCG
The DNA here is from genome assembly GCA_016713235.1 of Hyphomicrobiales bacterium. Lineage (GTDB taxonomy): Bacteria > Pseudomonadota > Alphaproteobacteria > Rhizobiales > Xanthobacteraceae. Next base: position 672,120 of record JADJPN010000002.1, read on the forward strand.
CGCATGGTTGGGTAGGGCTCGGCCGTATTGTGTACGCAAGTTCGTCGGAGCAGCTTGTTCGCTGGCTTAGCGATCTCGGTTTGGGATCGCCGCCAGTGAGCGCACTGCCGATCAAGGAAATTGCGCCGCACGTCGCCGTCGAGGGACCGGTTCCGGAACTGGCCGAGCAGGTGCGAAAGCTGCACTACCGCTTTTACGTTGGAGGGTGAGCGTTACTGCGCCTTGCCGTCGCGAAAGGTTTGCAGAACGCTCCGGTCTTTCGTGAAGCTGATTGTGTTCGAGCCGACAGAGCAGGCAACATCGGCGGCGAGTTCCTGCTTCTGTTTTGCGTCGGCAGCGGACCAATATTTTTCGGTCACTTCGATCGCGAATCCGTCCGATACCCGGGTCGGGCGTGCGACGTCGCCCTTTGCTACGACCTTTGCGATGCGGTCGTTGGAAACAGCCTTGTCGCAGGCGAGCGCCATCGGCGAAAACAGCGAGCCCAAGCGCGAGGGCTTGGGCTCGTATCAACACTTGAAAAGACATCAATTCACGCGCGTCCAAGTTTGTGAGCGGCAGAAGATGCCAGCGACGCAACCCGAAAGCGAGAGCGAATTCGCGTCGTTCTGGGTGAGCGTGCCGGAGTAGGTTTTGCCGTCCTGCGGATTGTAAAGGGTGCCCGACCACTTGCGGTCACCTGCGGGCTTCATCTGGATCATGTTGACGCCGACAAGATTGCGGGTCTTCTGCGCAGCGTTGGGATTGTTCTCGTCCTTCGCGCCGGTGTTCTTCACCCAGACGATCGTGCCGCAGACATTGCCGCCGCACGGCGCGATGCGAACGCGCGTTTCGCCGGAGGCCGTCAGCCAGGTTCCGGTGGCGTCCTGCGCGGAAGCGGGGAGTGTCAGTGCGGCGAGCGCTAGCGCTGCCAGGGCGAGCTTGAGTTTCATTGCGTGTCCTCCAGCATTTTGTTGTTGTCGCCAATCGTAAGCATGCGAAGCGCAGAAACAAAAGCGGGGCGCTACGGCCCCGCTTGGATTTCTGTTGTTGACGTAGCGTCCGCTTGGGAACTTTCTCAGTTCACCTTGGTCCAGGTCTTGGACTGGCAGATCATGCCCCCCATCACGCAGCCGCCGATCTCGATTGCGTTGCCTGCGGCTTTTACTTTGCCCTGATAGGTTTTGCCGTCTTCGTAGTTGTAGATCGAACCGCTCCACTCGCCGGGGCCGACCGGTTTCATGTTGGAGACAAGCTGCAAGCCGACGATCGGGCGCTCGCGCTTCGATGGGTCGGGATTATGGACATCCTTCGAGGGGTTCTTCTGCCAAACAACATGACCGCACAGGCCGGTGCCACAAGGCAATACTTTTACACGGGTGATGCCGCTCTGGCTCTGCCAGACACCTGCAACTTTGTCGGCGTCCTGCGCGATGGAGGGGAAGGCGAATGCGCAGAGCGCAGCCACAAGGGAAAGACGGGCGAGTTTCATGTCGCTGAATGCTTCCGTTCGCTGATGAAGGGTATGTGACAACAGAAATAGTGTCTGATGGGGCGTGAGTAAGGCGCTCCTTCCGGCCGCTCGCGCAAATCTCAATCACCTTCCGTGTCTGATGGTGACCAGAGTCCCAAGCAGCAGCCTTTCCAGAAGCTTTCCGCGCATTCACGGAGTCATGATCTTCAAGCGGTTGGTTGCTTAATGAATTCCGAAATGACTGCAAGCTTCTGATTTCGTTCAGTTTTCATTCAGTCTGATACTTAGGATGTGATTCAAATTCCCCGTGCATCTTATGCGTCACGGGTAGGGGAAATGCCCGTTGGGACAAAGCGGCCGATCAAGCCGCGGAATTGACGGGAGACGGACAGATGGCGCGGCTTCTCGAACTCGAAGTGGCAGCAATCGGCCAGGCCAATATGGCAGGGGACATTTTTTATCAGCTGGGCTTGGCCTACGCATACGGCCGCGATGTCGATGCGGACAGGATCTCGGCCCATAAGTGGTTCAACCTGGCTGCGGCCCGCGGCAACCGAGATGCGGTCGCCTGCCGGCAGGAACTCGCCGCTGAGATGAACGCGGATGAGATTGCGGTCGCCCAGCGCGCGGCGCGCGAATGGATGACTTCGCACTAGGGTTTTTCGCAGGACGAAATAGCTGCTTCCGTTGGGGTTTTGGGGCGGGGACTGTTCGTGGAAAGGGACCGGCGACGTCAGAAGCGCCAGCCCTTTCTGCTTTTTGTAGCTGGGAGGCAACACCGGGGCTGATTTGCCCGGGAAAAGCCCGTTTCTGTTGACCGCGGCGGTCAGAACGGGTCCCATGCATCAAAATATAAGGACGGGGCGATTCAATGGTCGGGCCGAAGCAGTTTCTGTTGGGTGGTGTCGCGCTTTTTGCGCTGACGAGTGTAGTGGCTGCGGCTGATGTTCCGGTTCGTGCGCCTCAGCCGGTTTATACCAAGGCTCCCATCGTTTCGCTTTGGGAAGGCGTCTATGTCGGTGTGCACGGCGGTTACGCTTGGGCGCAGAACGACACTGCACTCGGCGGTGTCGTCACGAACTTCCGTCCCGATGGCGGCTTTGGCGGTTTGCAGTTCGGCTACAATCGTCACCTGACATCGCGCTGGGTGCTCGGCTTTGAAGTCGACGTTTCTTACGGCGACCTCGCGGGCCGCCGTCCCGTTGCCGCGAACACCGGCTTCTTCGATGTGAATGCATTCGGTACCGCGCGAACGCGCCTCGGTTACGCAAACGGCCCGTGGCTTTACTATGCGACTGCGGGTGCGGCTTGGGCCGACACGAATGTCGCCGTTCCGGCCGCAGGTCTTCGCTTCGACCGCCCGCAGATCGGTTATGTCATCGGTGCAGGCGTCGAATACGCACTGAACCAGCGCTGGTCTGCGAAGGTCGAGTATCTCTTTGCCGATCTGGGCGACACGTCGACGACGGCTGGTGCCGTTACCGACATGACGATGAGCACCATTCGTCTTGGTTTGAATTATCGCTTTGCGAATATGCCCGTGAGCGCGCTCGGCTACGACGCGCCGCTCGCTTACAAGGCTCCCGTGCGCCGCGGTAACGACTGGTCCGGTCCGTATATCGGTGCTCACGCTGCCTATGGCTGGGGCAATTTCGACGCGACCGCTACCGCACTTGAGCCGACCGGCGGCTTTGCCGGTATTCAGTCGGGCTACAACTGGCAGCTTTCGCGCAACATCGTATTCGGTCTCGAAACTGACTCGTCCTGGGGTTCGCTCAAGGAGACGATCGGGGCGGCCACCGTCGATGTCGACGCGACCGGTACCGTTCGCGCCCGTCTCGGCTACGCGATGGATCGCTTGATGGTCTACGGCACCGGCGGTCTCGCCTGGGCGCATGCAGACGCGAACTACAACGCAACCGTCACCGACCGCTTCTATCTCGGCTGGGCCGCAGGCGTAGGCATGGAATATATGTGGAGCCCGCGCTGGACCGCGAAGCTCGAATATCTCTATGCGGATTTCGGCAAGATCACCGACAATGCAGATACCGCGAACCTGACCGCATCGACGATCAAGTTCGGCGTGAACTATCGCGCGGGTATTCTCGATCTGATCGGCATGCGCTGGTAATCGCTTGAGCCTTCTGAAATGAAAAACCCCGGCCTTTGCGCCAGGGTTTTTGTTTCACGCAGCCTTTGGCTGACCGGTGTGAATTTGCAGCCAGTATTCAAGGAGTGCTGCCTGCCAGAGTTTTGAATTGCCTTTCGCAGTCAATTCGCGCTCGGGGTTTTTCAGAAGCCGGTCGATGTATTCGCGCTGGAAGATGTCGCGCGTCTTCGCCGCCGGTTCGTTCAGCACGCCGTGCACGAAGTCGAGCATCGGGCCGCGCAGGAATTTCAACGCGGGGACGGGGAAGTAGCCTTTCTTGCGGTCTATGATCTCGTCCGGCACGAGGCCGCGCGAGGCTTCCTTGAGAATATGCTTGCCGCCGTTTTTGATCTTCATTTCGGCCGGGATCTGCGCAGCCAATTCGACGAGTTCGTGGTCCAATAGCGGCGTGCGCGCTTCCAGGCCAAACGCCATGGTCATATTGTCGACGCGCTTCACCGGGTCATCGATCATCATGATCTGCTGGTCTAATTCCAGCGTCTTGTCGATCGCGCGCTCGCCTTGCGCAGTTTCGAAATAATTCTCGACGAGATCGCGGCTGTAGTCGCCGCCGGCGAGCGAGGGATCGAGCGCATCGGAGATTTCGTTGTGATTATGCTCGCAGTAGACGCGCATGTAATCGCTGACCGGATCGTTCGAGCGCAGCATGTGCGGATACCAGTGATAGCCGCCGAAAACTTCGTCGGCACCCTGACCGCATTGCACGACCTTGACGTGCTGCGAGACTTCTTCCGAGAGCATATAAAGCCGATCGCATCGTGGCTGACCTGCGGCTCCGACATCTGAGAAACCGCGCCTTCCATCGCCGGGATTGCGCGCGAAGTCGCAATCGGAATGCGGTGATGCTTGGTGCCGAATTTCTTCGCGACGAGATCGGAGTAGGCGAATTCGTCGCCCTTCAGCCCGTTCACGCTTTCAAAGCCGATGGAGAAGGTTTGCAAGTCTTTCTGCCCGCTTTCGGCAAGCAGTGCGACGAGCAGGGAAGAGTCGAGACCGCCTGAGAGAAGAACGCCGAGCGGCACGTCGGCGACGCGGCGGCGATCAACGGCGGTGCGTAGCGATGCGCGAACCGCTTCCGTCCACTCGCTTTCCGTGAGGATGCGATCCCGCGAGCGCACCGGGCAGCGCCAATAGATTTCCTCGCGCTTCGTGCCATCCGGGTCGACGGTGAGCAGGCTCGCAGGCGCAAGCTTCTTCACGCCGTTGAAGATCGTGCGCGGCGCGGGCACCGCGCCGTGAAAGCTGAGATAATTGTGAATTGCTACCGGGTCGATGCTGGTATCGACGCCGCCTGCCGCGAGCAGCGCGGGCAGAGTAGAGGCAAAACGGAAACGTCCGTTGCTGTCGGTATAATAAAGCGGCTTGATGCCGAGCCGGTCACGCGCCAGCACCACACGGCCGCTCTCGCGCTCCATGATTGCAAAAGCAAACATGCCCTTGAAGCGCTCGACGCAGCGCGGGCCCCACGCATGATAGCTTTTCAAAATGACTTCGGTGTCGCCATCGGTGAAGAAGCGATAACCCTTGGCTTCGAGCTGCGTTCGCAATTCGCGGAAATTGTAGATGCAGCCGTTGAACGCGATAGCGAGGCCGAGTTCAGGATCGACCATCGGCTGATCAGCCGCGGGACTAAGATCGAGAACGGCTAAACGGCGATGGCCGAGCGCAACGTTGCGGCTCGCATACACGCCGCCCGCATCAGGCCCACGATGTTTGAGATTGCCTGAGATGACCTCGGTGACTGCCGCGCTCGCGGCGTCACCGCGTCTTCGTATTTCGCCAGATATTCCACACATAACGGTAACGGCAATCGTTCTAGATTCGTAATGAGGCGTGAGTATGAATCAACAAAAAAGCCCCACGCCGGGCTGCCGAACTCCTTTCTTATTGAGACAACCTGCGAATCGCGACTTCGTTCGGAGCTTTTTCGCGAAAATGGTCGCGCTCGTTTTGACCGCGCGTTGGCGGTGGCGAGTTCTTGCAAAGGAACAATCGCTCCGGCATAGCTCGCATAACGGAGACGTGGCCGAGTGGCTGAAGGCGGCGGTTTGCTAAACCGTTATACGCTCTCAAGGCGTATCGAGGGTTCGAATCCCTCCGTCTCCGCCAGATTTCGTTATTAGCCAAATTGACGCCTAGCCGGGAACCTGCCAAGTTAGTTGCAAGTCGTTCGCAACTAGGGGCTGCGGTTTTGGGACGGTTGATTGGGGTTTCTGCGTTTATCGCAGCACTTGTAGGTTTCAGCCCGGCTTTTGCGGCAGAAGATGATCTGCGTCCGGCGAAAGCGTTGCAGGACAACTCCTTCCTCATCGAAGAGGCCTACAATCAGGAGCCAGGCGTCGTGCAGCACATTCTGGTGCTGCGGAGGCAAGGGCGCGATTGGGATCTTGCCTTCACGCAGGAGTGGCCGGTGTTCAGCCAGGACCACCAATTCTCCTATTCGATTCCTTATTCGCGATTGCGCTCGGGCGGTCAGCGCGCGCGCGGCTTCGGCGATGTGTTTCTGAATTATCGCTATCAGGCGTGGACCGAGACAATGACCCGGCCGGCATTTGCGCCGCGCGCCAGCTTCATCGTTCCGTCGGGCGATGAGCGCCGTGGGCTGGGGGACGGCTCAAGCGGTGTTCAGTTCAACCTGCCGTTCTCGAAAATCATCAGCGACCGCGTGTCGGTGCATGCGAACGCGGGCTACACCCGCATGTTCGACATCGCCAGCTTTTCCACGAATAGCTACTTCCTTGGCGGCAGCGTGATTTACGCGGCGACGCGCGAACTGAATTTCATGTTCGAAGTCGTTCACGACTGGGAGCAGACGGTGGACACCGGCGCGCTGGTGCGTGACCGCACGCTGACGATCTCGCCGGGTCTTCGCTACGCGTTCAACCTCGATGCAGGGCAGCTCGTGCTTGGTGCGGGCATGCCGATCGCATTCACGAGCGGGCAGCCGACGAGCTACGGCGCGATCCTGTATTTCTCCTTCGAGCACAGCTTTCTCGCCAAGAAATAAACGGCGAACAGTGGGCGGCAGATTGGCGTAGCGGGCCGCGTCGTTCGTCGAGCCCAGCGGAATATTTCGCTCGGCTTGGAACTCGGCTTGGAAAATTTCCGCGGGCAGGGCAGAAAAGCCGGATGTTCGCAAAGCGACTCATATCGTTGTGTGCGCTATTTACGTTCACTTTGGCCGCGCCCGTTTGCGCGCAGGAAGCCGCGCCGCCGTTCCGGAACTTTCTCTCTTCACTCTGGCCTGATGCGCAAAAGCGCGGCGTTTCGCGCGAAACGTTCGATGGCGCTATTCGCGGAATTGCGCCGGACGCGGAAGTGCTGCGGCTCACGAAGAGCCAACCGGAATACGTCCGGCCGATCGGCGACTATGTGAAGAATAGGCTGACTGCGAACCTGATCGCAAGCGGCAAACGCAACGCGGAGAAGTGGGCGCAGACGCTTGAGGCCGTCGAGAAGAAGTACGGCGTCGACAAAGAGATCATCGTCGCGATCTGGGGGCTAGAGACCGGATACGGCTCGTTCAGCGGCGGCAAGGACGTGATCCGCTCGCTCGCTACACTTGCGCATGCCCGCTATCGCGGCGACTTCTTCCGTAACGAGTTGCTTGCCGCGCTCGAAGTTCTGGAACAGGAGCACATCACACGCGACAAGATGAAGGGCTCCTGGGCCGGCGCGATGGGACAGCCACAATTCATCCCGTCGAGCTTTCTGAAGTTCGCGGTGGATTTTTCCGGCGACGGGCGCCGCGATATCTGGGGCGTACGCCGGATGTGCTCGGTTCGATCGGCAATTATCTGCGTGAGCACGGATGGAAGCCGGGGCTGCCGTGGGGTTACGAGGTCACTATTCCGCGCGATTTCGATTATCGCATCAGCCGCCGCACCTTCGCGGAGTGGGCCGTGCTCGGCGTGCGCCGCGCCGACGGCGGCAAGTTTCCCGCAAGCGGCGAGGGTATCCTGTTCTTTCCAAGCAGCGCGAGCGGGCCGGGCTTTGTCGTGACCGGCAACTACGAAGCGATCAAGCGCTACAACCTGTCGGATGCCTATTCGCTGACGGTCGCGGGCACGGCTAACCGGCTGCGCGGTATGGACGGTTATCGCGCCAAGTGGCCCCAGGTGATTCCGCTCAATCGCGAGCAACGAATCCGGATGCAGAAGCTCATGCAGGCCAAGGGTTACCCCGTGAACAACGTGGTCGGACAGATCGACTTCGACCTACGCGACCAGATCAGGGTTTTGCAGGTGAAGTTCGGGCTGCTGCCGGATGGACACCCCACCGAGACCTTTTTGGAAAAGCTCGAACAGCTGTAAGCGCCATCCTCGGATAGTTAACGATTTGTAAATCGCCGGGAGCGCAAGGTCCGTCATCTTCAAGGCGAGGCGGTCGTGACGATACCTAGCTCTTTCGAGATGCGGCTCGCGCTTTACGGTTTTGTGAACGAGACGCCGGAAGAACGCGCGCGCAGGGCGCAGCTCTGGAAGCTGCTGTCTCCCTATGTTGGTCGTGCCGTTGATGCGGTGATCGACCGCGGTAGCAGCGTGGTTCCGTTCTTTGCGCAGGCCCTTCAGGACAACCGGGAAGACATCAAGCAGCGTTCGCAAGTGACGCTCGAGCGGCTTTTCACGCAGCCGTTCGACGAGGCGTGGGTAGAAGACGCCTACGAACGCGCGCGCTATGAACTGAGCATCGGGCTCGATGTGCGGGCCCGATTTGCCATTATCCGTGCGATCGGAACCGCGTTTTTTATGATCGCGCGGAAGCGATACTTTTACGCGGGCAAAAAGGTCGCGGAGCTCGGCGACATCATGAACCGGCTTTGCATGATGGACGCCGCCAACGCGGTATCCTGCCACAACGAACTTGCGGTGAACGAAAGTACGGAACGCAGCGACCGGCTCGAAGGCGCGATCACGCGTTTCGGCACCACCGTTGATCAGGTGCGCAACACCATCGCTCACGCCGTGAGCGAACTCGGGGCTTCCTCGCAGCGGCTGTCAGTGCTTGCGCAGAATTCGAACCAGCACGCCAATCTGGCAGCCGATGTCGCCGGCAACAGCGCGCGGGATGCCGACTGGATGGCGAGTGCAGCCGAGGAACTTTCGAGCTCCATCGGCGAGATCAGAGCGCAGTCAACGCGCAGCGCGAGGATGGCATTCGAGGCGGTCGATCTAGCCAACCGCGCGAACGGCATCGTCGGTTCGCTCTCGGAGTCGGTCGAAAAGGTCGGTTCGGTTGTCGGTCTGATTTCGCAGATCGCCTCGCAGACGAATTTGCTCGCATTGAATGCGACGATTGAGGCCGCACGGGCTGGCGAGGCGGGCAGAGGGTTTGCGGTTGTTGCGAATGAAGTGAAGTCGCTTTCAACCCAGACTTCGCGAGCGACGGAAGAAATTCGCGAACAGATCGAGAAAATCCAGGAAGCGACGAAGCTCTCGGTCGCGCAGATCGCCGCCTGCGGCGAGAGCATCGGCCAGATCGCGGCCACGGTCGAAGCGCTTTCCGGCTCGGTCGATCAGCAGGCCGAGGCGACTTCCAGCATCGCGCAGAATTCCAGCCGGACCTCCAGTCACGCCAATTCGGTGGCGGAAGCGATGCAGACGGTCGCGGGTTCGATCTCCCAGACCCAAAGCGAAGCGCGCGAAGCGCTTCGCGCTTGCCAGTGGCCTGAACACGAGAGCGTCCGAACTGGATGCCGCGATAGAGGCCTTGCTTCAGGTCGCCAAGATCGAAACAGAGGGCGTGAAAGCGTTTGCAGATGCGGGACGGCGCGCCTCTGCCTGAGAATCGCTGCCTTCAGCGTATTCAAAATCAGCCATTTTCGTGCGTTTTCATGTGATGACCGGCCGGTACCGGGGTCTTCGGCGGCCATCGGCCGATTCCTCTAACTCATTGAAATCATTGATGTTCCGGAATGGCGACCGTTGCGTTTCTGCAACACAATCGGGGAAAGCGAGTTCCGGGTGCCCCCAAAAGCGTCATTCCAATTGAACGGAAAGTGCCAATCGCTAGGGTGCTCCTCGCGACAGAGGGGGAGACCCAAGTGGGGGGAACCTTGCGTCGCACCCGTCCGGGTTTGACGGCTGATTGCTAGTTTCGAGTACGGACTAAGAAAAGTTCGAGGCGGTCGCAAAGTCGGTCTGGGTGGTTTCGCGGGGAATTTGGGCACTTTTTCTAAGGGGCGTCAGCCCTCCAGAGTAAAGACCCGCTCCTCTAGGCAATTTTTGAGAGAGAATGACTCTTTGGAGGTCACGATGAAGATGGTGAAAAGCCTCATCCTCGGCACCGCAGTCGCTTTTGCGGCTTCGGCTGGGGCGCAGGCAGCAGACCTTCCCGTAAAGGCCAAGCCGGTCGGTTACGTGAAGATCTGCCCGCAGTACGGCCCGGGTTTCTACTACATTCCGGGTACCGATGTTTGCTTGAAGGTTGGCGGTCTTGTGTTCGCTGAAGTTGGCTTCCATGCCAACGGCGCGATCACGAACCTGAGCCACGGTGCTAACGGCTGGGATCATGCCGATAACTCCATGGCTTGGCGTTCGCGTGGCTACCTCTCCTTGGACGCACGCACGGCGACGGCTTACGGCACGCTCCGCGCTTACATCCTGGGCGGTTTCCAGCAGCTTAGCGGCACCGGCCCTGCCGGCGCAGCTGCGTTCGCAGTGAACACCGGCTCGTTCATTCAGTACGCGTTCATCCAGTTCGCCGGCTTCACGGCTGGTACTGCGAACTCGTTCTTCGACTTCGGTTCGAACTACCTGACGCTGTCGGTTGCTTCGAATCCGTGGAACTGGACCAACGTGTTCGCTTACACCGCGAACCTCGGCAATGGTCTCTCGGCCACGATCGGTATCGAAGACAAGTCGACCACCCGCGTCGGCAACGCCGGTCCGATGACGACTTCTTACGACTCGCCGGACATCGTTGGTAACCTTCGCCTCGATCAGGCTTGGGGTTCCGCCCAGATCATGGGTGCGGCTCACCAGACCCGTTGGATCGCTGGCGATGACTGGGGCTATGCAATCGGCGCTGGCGTCGAAATCAAGCTCCCGATGCTTGGCGCTGGCGACAGCCTCAAGATCGTTGGTGTCTGGTCTGAAGGCGCGGTGGAATACACCGGTCTTTCGGGCTCGCCCTACGGCGGCATCGGCGGCATCGGCATCGGCTACGCTGGTCCGGCTGGTCCTGGCTTCGCAGCTGTGATGGACGCTTCTGGCGCTGTTGGCTCGCTGACGGACGCTTCGTCGGTGATGGTGCAGTACCGTCACTTCTGGACCCCGACCGTCCAGTCGAACTTCCACGCTGGCTATAACGAAGCCTACAACCTCTTCGCAGGCGGCTTCGGCAGCGTGCAGGTTGTTCAGTACGGCCACAGCCTGAAGTGGAGCCCGGTGAAGGACCTGACGCTGGCCCTCGACGTGCTCTACACGGAAACCGACGCGAACAACGTCGAGACCGACAAGGTCGCGACCTGGTTCCGCGTTACCCGTACCTTCTAATCTGACGCAAGTCTGATTTAGCGAAAACCCCGGCGGGAAACCGCCGGGGTTTTTGTTTGTTCCGCGCCTTGGTTCTTCGGCTCTGGCTTAGACAACGGCGCGCTCTAGCTCGTCTGCGCGTCGCACCGTGCCGCCAGCGCTCGCACCGGCCCGATCGTCATCTCGTCCCAGAATACCGGCGGATGCCCGACGCCGGCGATCTCGATCGCTGTCATGTCCGGATGACGGGACTTCATCTGCGAGACCGTTTCACGCGAGAGCAGATCGGAGTGCTCGCCGCGGAAGACGAGCAGGGGAGCTTTCGCGAGTCCCTCAAACAGCGGCCAGATCGGCGGCGCGGGCGTGCTCGCGTCGATCTCGCGCAGGTTGAACGAGATCAGCGGGTCTGAACTGCCGGCAATCCCGTTTGCGGTCTCCCGCCAGCTCAGTCGCGTATAACGCGACCAGTCTTCCGGCGTGAACGCTGGAAATTCATTCTCCATGATCGACTTCTGTAGCCGTTCGGCGTCCGCCCAGTCTTTCGGCTTCGGCAACTTGCCGACGTAGGACTGGATGCGGAGCAGGCCCGCCATGTCGATCACGGGGCCGATGTCGTTGAGCACGGCACCGGCGATTACCTGCGGCTTTGCCGCGGTCAGCGCCATCGTGAGTATTCCGCCGCGTGAGGTGCCGACGAAAATCGCGCGCGCGATTCTCGCCTGATCGAGGACCGAAAGCAGATCGTTCAACTCGACCGGTATTGCGTAATTCTCGGGCTTCGGATCGTGCTCCGACAGGCCACGGCCGCGCGAGGATAGCGCGATCACGGCGCGGCGCGTTCGCATCGAAGGCGAGTGCTTCGAGTAATTCGCGGAAATCTTCATTGGTGCGTGTCAGCCCTGGAAGGCAGACAACAGGAAGGCGCGATGCGTCTTGCGGCCCGGCTTCGAGCGCATGGAGCTTCAAGCCATCCGGCGTCGATAGATATAAGTCGTTGATTTTATTCATTTAATCGGAACCTTGGAAAGGTTTTTTTTTTTTTTTTTTTTCCGCCCGACAGTCCAAGCCCGCGCTGTTGCCGCGTGCGAGATCGGTCTCGATTTCGATGACGCGCTTTTTCGTGAGCAGCGCGCGATAGACCTGCAAGTTTTCGAGCACGCGCAGGATATAAAGCCGCGTTTCCGTGATCGGAATGCGCTCGATCCAGTCGACGATCGCTTCGGTCTGACCGCCGCGGGGTCGCCGCGTGCATTCATCCATTGCCGGGAGCGGCCGGGGCCGGCGTTGTAGCCGATGAAGGTCAGCACATAGGAGCCGTTGAAGCTCTGAATGAGATGGCCGAGCTCGGCGGAGCCCAGCGTTACGTTGTAAACCGGATCGCCCTGAAGCTGATCGAAGTCGAAGCCAATGCCGAGGCGCCTCGCGATTCCGGCGCCGGTCGGGCGAATGACCTGCATCAAGCCGTATGCGTTCGCAGGAGACACGACATAAGGTTGAAACTCGCTCTCCTGCCGCGAGATCGCGTAAACGAGTGCCTTCTCGATCTGCGGTCCGAGATGGTCGTAGGTCCGGGATGCCGCTGGTCGGAAAAGCGATCGTATCGACCGGGAGTCCACGATCCAGGCCCTGCTTGCCGATGATGACGAGCGCGCGGGCATCCTTATGCGCGCTCGCGATTTCCGCGAGCAGCGCGGCCGTCGCCCCGGTCGGCGTGCGATCGATCAGGTCGATGTGAACCGGGATCACGAGATCGTCGATGTCGGCTTCATAAAGAAGCTTGAGCGCGCGGGACACGGGATTGGCGTTGAACTGGTTGCGTTCGGCATCCGAAATCTGCGGCATCGGACGGAAGGGGAGTTCGCGCATATTCAGCTTCGAGCGCGCAAGCTGACCGTAAAAAACAAGGTGATGGCGGGCGGCGAGCAGATAGGCGGCCTTGCGCCGATCGGATCGTGCAGTGCTTCGGCGGCGCGGCCCCCTGCCAGTAGAGCGCACGCGCGATGTAAAAGGGCTGCGATGTGCCGACGTCTTGCACGAAATGCTTCTTCGCGGTTGCCGGGTCCTTGAGATAACGCAGCGCGACCCAGCCGGCGGTGAAATGGATGTCGGCCTTTAGAATGTCGTTCTCGGGCAGGGCCGCCGCCGCCGCAACGCGATAGGCAAGTTGATACTGCTTGTCGTCCAGGAGCGAGCGCACGAGGAAGCGGCGCTCGCGCCACCAGTCGTCCGCGTCCGGGGTATTCGGGGCGATGCGCGGCGCCTGCAGCAGCAGTTCAGCGGCACCTTTGGCATCGTCACCGCGGCGTTTCAGATAAGCGCGGGCATAGAGATAGCTTGCGTCCTTCTGGAGCGAGGCCGGGACGCCGCTCAACAGCGCGTTCGCATTTCTCGCGCGCTGCATAGCCGCAATACGCGCGCGGCTGAGCGCGGCGATGTCCTTGCCGGCGCGCTCTGCGCTGCGCTGCGCGGCTTCGAATTTCTCAAGATAGAACAGCCGGTCCGAGCGGGCCTTGTGGTCCGCATTCGTGAGCAGGCCGCCGTGCTGGCCGATGATCTCCTGCTCGAGCGTCATTGTCATTTCTTCTTCGCGCCAGGCGCGGCGGATCCACGGTACGGCGTGGGCCTGGTTGCCGACGGCGAGCAGCGCACGGCCGAGCGCAATCATACCCTCGCCGGAAACCGGCTGGGTGTGGCCGAAATAGGCGAATACTTCCTTTGCGTCGCGCTTTTCGGAGAGCAGCAGGTTTTCCGCGCGGCGGCGAACCAGCGTCATGCTGGGCCAGTTTGGGTTCTTTCGGATGAAATCGCGGGTCCGCTCGAAACCCACGTCCTTTGGGGTGAGGCGGATCGCGAGCCACATGACAAGCTCGCGCGTGGCGGGGTCGTTGACGCTCGCGGTCTGCGCGATAGCTTGATTGAAATTGCCGTCCTTGAGGAGGGCGAGGGCTTTCTTCACCGCAGCCGTATCGCCGGGCGACTGCGCATGCGCAGCCGGTGCGAGCAGGGTCGCGGCAATGAATATGGCTGCAATGACGCGGCCGAATGGCGGTCGCATCCTGTCTCCTCTTGTCCCGAACCCCCGAAATGGACTGCTTTGTATGAATCGATGGTTACTGTAGCGATATGGCCCTCGAAAGGCAGCCGAAAAAGGCCGGATTGCCTTCCGTGAGACCCTTTTCCGCGCTATTTCAGGCGCTTCGCCCTGCCCCTGCCGGGCCCAATCAGGAGTATCTGCCGTGAAGTTCCGGGGATCGTTTACCGCTCTCGTCACGCCGTTCAAGAATGGCGGACTCGACGAGAAAGCGTTCCGCGATCTTGTCGAATGGCAGATCGCGGAAGGCACGCAAGGGTTGGTGCCGGTCGGCACGACGGGCGAGAGCCCGACGCTTTCGCATGACGAACATCACAAGGTCGTCGAGTGGTGCGTCGATCAGGCCAAGGGCCGCGTGCCGGTGATCGCAGGCGCGGGCTCGAACAACACCGTAGAAGCTGTCTCGCTCGCGAAGCACGCCGAGAAGGCCGGCGCGTCCGCGGTGCTCGTGGTCACGCCGTATTACAACAAGCCCACGCAAGAGGGGATGTATGTGCACTTCAAGGCGGTGAACGATGCGATCGGGATTCCGATTCTCATTTACAACATCCCGCCGCGCTCGGTGGTCGACATGTCGGTCGATACGATGAAGCGGTTATACGAGTTGAAGAATATCGCGGGTGTGAAGGATGCGACCGCGAACATCGGCCGCGTTTCGCAGCAGCGTCATGCGCTTGGGCCGGATTTCGTCCAGCTCTCGGGCGAGGACATGACGGCGCTCGCCTACAATGCCGCGGGCGGGCATGGCTGCATCTCGGTCACTTCAAACGTTGCACCGAAGCTTTGTGCTGAACTGCACAACACATCGCTCTCGGGCGACTATGCGAAGGCGCTGACCGTTCAGGACCGTCTCATTCCGCTGCATGACGCGATCTTCTTCGAGCCTGGCGTTGCCGGCGCGAAGGCGGGGCTTTCGCTCCTCGGTCGCTGTAACGAGATCGTCCGCTCGCCGCTGGTCCCGGCCTCAGCAAAGGCGAAGGAAGCGATCCGCGGCGCGATGGTGCAGGCCGGATTGCTGAACTAGGTCTCGCGATGGCCAAGAAGGCCGAGCCGAAGCTCAAAGTCGCCGCCGACAACCGCAAAGCCCGCTTCAACTACGCCATTGGCGAGAGTTTCGAGGCGGGCATCGCGCTGACCGGAACGGAGATCAAGTCGCTGCGCAACGGCAAGGCGACGATTGCCGAGTCCTATGCCGATGCGCAGGACGGCGAGATATGGCTCGTGAACTCCAATATTCCGGAATACCTGCAGGCGAACCGCAACAATCACGCCCCCAAGCGGCCGCGAAAGCTGCTTTTGCACAAGCGGCAGATCAACAAACTCGTAGGCGCAGTCGAGCGGGAGGGCATGACCATCGTGCCGCTCAAGATTTACTTCAATCCGCGCGGCATGGCGAAGGTCGAGATCGCGCTCGCCAAAGGCAAGAAGCTGCACGACAAGCGTGAGTCCGACAAGAAGCGCGACTGGCAGCGCGAGCGCGGCCGCGTGATGCGCGATAAGGGTTAAGCAATCGCGCCGAAGCTCGCGCGCACGTTCGAGAACACTTCGCGGAACATGTCGGGCGTCAGCACGCCGGTGTTCGTGTTGTAGCGCGAGCAATGATAGCTGTCGAAAAGCCGGACATTTTCGAAATCATGGATCATGCCGTGACCGAACTTGTGCCACGCCATCTTCGCGCCGAGTGCGACCACGACTGAATCATGCGCGATCTTGCCGAGTGCAACGATGCGCTTCAGGTTCGGCATTTCGTTGAAGGCGCTGGTGAGAAACACGCGGCAGGTTTTGATTTCGTCGCCGGTCGGTTTGTTTTCCGGCGGCACGCAGCGGACCGCATTGGCGATGCGGGTGTCTATCAACTCTAACGTGTCGTCCGGACGCTCTTCGTAATTGCCTTTGGCGAAGCCGAACTCTTTGAGCGTCGCGTAGAGCAAATCGCCGGCGTAGTCGCCGGTGAAAGGCCGCCCAGTCTGGTTCGCGCCGTGTAATCCGGGCGCGAGGCCGACGATCAAGAGGCGCGCGCTGGCCGGCCCAAAGGAGGGGACCGGAGCGTTATAATAGCCCGGATACTGCTTGCGGTTTGCTTTCCGAAACCCGGCGAGCCGCGGACAGAGCGGACAATCGCGGCCGGGTTCGGCCAGATTGGCGATCGCCTCGCTCAAGCGTCCTGCGTTTCGCTGGTAGCCGGGCGTTGCAGGAAGCTCGGCGCATTCTGCATGCGGGCGGAGCGGTCACCTGGATCGCGGCCGATTTTCTCCGAGAGGTCTTGCAGGTCGATGAAAACATCGGCCTGCCGACGCAGTTCGTCGGCAATCATCGGTGGTTGGGTGGAGATGGTCGAAATCACGGTCACCCGGACGCCCTTGCGCTGCACCGACTGGACGAGAGGGCGGAAATCGCCATCGCCGGAGAAGAGTACAATATGGTCGAGGTGGTCGGAAAGTTCCATCACATCGACGGCAAGTTCAAGGTCCATATTCCCCTTGATCTTGCGGCGGCCCATCGCGTCCGTAAATTCCTTCGCCGGCTTCGTCACCACGGTGTAACCGTTGTAGTCGAGCCAATCGAGGAGCGGGCGGATCGAGGAGTATTCCTGATCTTCGATCAGGGCCGTGTAATAAAAGGCGCGAAGAAGATTCCCGCGGCTTTGAAACTCCTTGAGCAGGCGCTTGTAGTCGATATCGAAGCCGAGGCTCTTCGTGGTCGCGTAGAGATTCGCGCCGTCAATAAATAGAGCTGTCTTTTCGGCTACTTGCTGCATCATTCAATCCTGCAATTGCGGCCCATTGGGCGGGGCCCCCGGGACTCCAAAAGGTGTTTGGTCTGCCCGTTCCTCGAAATAGCCGGGCCAGCACTGGCTAGCAGCCTATTGCGGCGAGAGGAAAGCACTCGCAACGGGCATTTCGACGCGCTGGCTACTACTGCTTGCATCCGGCGCATGACTGGCGCTATACGAACCTGAATCCAGACATACCTCGATTGGAGCCACGCCGATGGCACGCGTCACGGTTGAAGATTGCATCGATAAGGTTGAAAACCGCTTCGACCTCGTCCTTCTCGCGAGCCATCGCGCCCGCATGATTTCGTCGGGCGCGTCGATTACGGTTGATCGCGACAACGACAAGAACCCGGTCGTGGCGCTCCGTGAGGTCGCCGAAGAGACCGTATCGCCTGGCGATCTAAAGGAAGACCTGATCCACTCGCTCCAGAAGTACACCGAAGTGGACGAGCCGGAGCCCGAGGCAGTGCCGATGATCCCGGGTACGGGCGGCTCGGATGACAACGCCGTCATGGACCGTATGAGCGAGGAAGAGCTGCTCGCCGGCCTCCAGGGCCTGGTTCCGCCGGAACAGACCGAAGAAGACGAAGGCTAAGCGTCTAAAACCGTTAGCCTATTTCGCTCTGGCTATTCGCCGGGCGGCTCTCCGAATGCTATTTTGCCGCCCGGTCCCCAGATTCTGGGGACACGAGCTCAAGGCATGATGCGCCAGTACGAACTCGTCGACCGGGTTCGTCGCTATAACCCTGCGACCGACGAGGGGCTGCTCGACAGCGCCTACGTCTACGCCATGAAGGCGCATGGCTCGCAGGTGCGCGCCTCGGGCGATCCGTATTTCTCGCACCCGCTGGAAGTCGCTGCGATCCTGACCGATCTCAAGCTCGACGACGCGACCATTGTCGCGGCACTGCTCCATGACACCATCGAGGACACCAAGGCGACGCGGGCAGAGATCAGCAAGAAGTTCGGCAAGGACATTGCGACCCTGGTCGAGGGTTTAACAAAGATCAAAAAACTCGATCTCGTATCGAAGCGTGCGGCACAGGCGGAGAACTTACGGAAACTTCTTCTCGCGATTGCCGACGACGTGCGGGTTCTTCTCGTGAAGCTTGCCGATCGCCTGCACAACATGCGGACGCTGAAGTTCGTTCCTGAGGAAAAGCGTAACCGCATTGCCGAGGAAACACTCGATATCTATGCGCCGCTTGCAGGCCGCATGGGCATGCATGACATGCGGGAGGAACTCGAAGATCTTTCCTTCCGCCAGTTGCAGCCGGATGTTTTTCGCTCCGTCGAGGGCAGGTTGGCGGCAATCCGCGAAAAGAATGCGGGTCTGATCAAGGCTATTGAAGAAGAGCTGACTTCCGAGCTTCGCCTCGCGGGCACCAAGGCGAAGGTGCGCGGACGCGAGAAGCGTCCGTATTCGATCTGGAGAAAAATGGAGCGCAAGGCGGTCGGCTTCGAGCAATTGTCCGACCTCTATGGTTTTCGTGTCGTCGTCGCGACGGTCGCCGATTGTTATAAGGTGATCGGCATCGTGCATACGAAGTGGCCGTTCGTGCCGGGCCGTTTCAAGGATTACATCTCTACGCCCAAGCAAAACGATTATCGTTCGTTGCACACCACGGTGGTCGGTCCTGGCCGCCAGCGCGTTGAACTGCAAATCCGCACGAACGATATGGAACAGGTCGCGGAATACGGGATCGCGGCGCACGCGTTATATAAGGACAGTGACAAGTCGGGCGGGGCTGAGATCCTTCCGCATGACTCGAATGCCTATGCATGGCTTCGCCGCACCATCGAAATGCTGGCGGAGGGTTCGAGCCCGGAAGAGTTTCTCGAGCATACCAAACTCGAACTGTTCCACGATCAGGTATTTTGCTTCACGCCGAATGGCCGGCTGATTGCGTTGCCGCGCAAGGCGACGCCGATCGATTTTGCCTATGCGGTTCATACCGATGTCGGCAACAGCGCGATCGGTTGCAAGATCAACGGGCAGGTCGCGCCGCTGGTTTCCGAATTGCAGACCGGCGACGAAGTGGAAATCATCCGCTCTGACGCGAAGACACCGCCCGCGGCATGGGACGCGATCGTCATCACCGGTAAGGCGCGCGCTGCAATCCGCCGCGCAACGCGATCGGCGGTGCGCAAGCAATATACCGGCCTCGGCCGCAAGATGGTGGAGCGGGCGTTTGCGAAAGCGTCGCTGCCATTCTCGGAGGACAAATTGCAGGCCGCGCTGCCGCGTCTCGCGCGACCGACCAGCGATGATCTCTTCTCTTCGGTTGGTCGGGGAGAGATCAAGCCCGACGACGTGTTGCGCGCCGTGGACCCGGAATGGCGCGCCGAGCGCGTGACCGGCGCGAAGGCTCCGAAAAGCGAAGGTGGCTGGTTCGGGTTGCGGCGTGCAAGCTCGCTGAAATTCCGCATCCCGGAAAAAGGAAAAGAAGAAAAGTCATCCGCAATTCCGATCCGTGGCATCAATGGCGAACTGCCAGTGCGCTTCGCGCCGAATGGCGGCGCGGTGCCAGGGGATCGTATTGTCGGCATTCTCAATCCCGGCGAGGGCATTACGATCTACCCGATCCATTCGCCTGCGCTGAAGGAGTTCGACGATCAGCCCGAACGCTGGCTCGACGTGCGCTGGGACGTGGAGGAAGCGGAGCCGCAGCGTTTTCCGGCGCAGGTTGGAGTGACGGCGAAGAACGAGCCGGGCTCGCTGGCGCAGGTTGCCTCCGTCATCGGCGAACACGGCGGCAATATCGACAACATTCGCATGGGAAGTAAGTCGCCGGATTTCACGCGCATGGTGATCGATGTCGAGGTTTTCGATTTGAAACATCTCAATGCCATTATTGCGCAGCTTCGCGCCAAGAAAGTCGTGTCGGCAGCGGAGCGCGTCAATGGTTGAGCGAATGCCGCTTCGACTTGGCGTCAACATTGATCATGTCGCGACGCTTCGTAATGCGCGAGGCGGTTATCATCCTGACCCGATCCGTGCCGCGAGGGCGGCCGTTGCCGCCGGTGCGCATGGCATCACAGCACATTTGCGCGAAGACCGCCGCCATATTGTCGATCTCGATGTCGAGCGCCTGATGAAAGAAATTGCCGCGCCGCTTAATTTGGAGATGGCGGCCACGGACGAGATGGTCGGGATCGCACAACGT
Source organism: Hyphomicrobiales bacterium (assembly GCA_016713235.1). Taxonomy (GTDB): domain Bacteria; phylum Pseudomonadota; class Alphaproteobacteria; order Rhizobiales; family Xanthobacteraceae. The sequence goes on from JADJPN010000002.1 coordinate 692,252, forward strand.
TTGACGCCGCACGCGGTTTGTCTTGTCCCGGAAAAGCGCGCTGAGCGCACCACCGAAGGGGGGCTCGATGTCATTGCAGGCGGGGTAGCGCTCCGCGACGTGGTGAAGACTTTATCGGCGCATAGCCGCGTTTCACTCTTCGTCGCGCCCGAAGTGGCGCAGATCGAAGCCACGGCAAAGGCTGGCGCGGCGGTGATCGAATTGCACACAGGCACCTGGTGCGAAGCGGTCATACACGACGACGAGAAGGGTTCGCTCGACGAATTCAAGCGTCTCGTTGCCGGCGCGCAACTCGCAGCTTCGCTCGGGCTGGAAGTTCATGCGGGCCATGGGCTCGACTTCGAAACGGCGGAATTAATTTCGACGCTTCCTGAAATCGCCGAACTCAACATCGGTCACTATATGATGGGCGAGGCCGTGTTCACCGGTATGGACGCTGTGATCAAGAACATGCTGGCCGCGATGGCGCGTGGCCGCGCACGCGTCGGGGTTCCCGGATGATCATCGGCATGGGCTCGGATCTGTGTGACGTGCGGCGGATCGAAAAGTCCATCGCGCGTTTTGGCGAGCGCTTTCTCAACAGAGTTTTTACGCCGAAGGAACGGGAGCGCTCGGAACGGCGCAAGCGTTCGGTGGAATCCTACGCCAAGCGCTTTGCTGCCAAGGAGGCCTGCGCCAAGGCGCTCGGCACCGGCTTCCGGGCGGGTGTGTTTTTCCGTGACCTTGGTGTTGTAAACCTGCCTTCGGGCAAGCCGACCATGCGGCTTACCGGCGGCGCATTGGCGCGGCTGAACGCCCTGATTCCGTCGGGTTTCGAGCCGCAGATCGACCTCACCATCACCGACGAGGGACCGTTGGCGCAAGCCATCGTTATTATATCCGCGGTCCCGAAAGCCTCCCGTTAGCCGCATTGCCTCGCTTAGGCCCCCCGTCTATACGGGCGCGGCCTAATAATTCCCGGAGAAATGTTCAGCACATGAGCGCGACGACCGAAAAGAAAGAAGGTGGGTTAGGCGAACTCATCAGCATCGGCTTTCAGGCGCTGGTCATTGCGCTCGTCATCCGCACGCTGCTGTTTCAGCCGTTCAACATTCCGTCCGGTTCGATGAAGGCGACCTTGCTCGTCGGCGATTACATTTTCGTTTCGAAGTTCTCCTATGGCTACACCAAGTTTTCCGTGCCGTTTGCGCTAATCCCGTTCGAGGGGCGCATCTGGGCCGCGACTCCTAAGCGCGGCGACGTCGCGGTGTTTCGCAATCCGAAGGATGAAGGCACCGATTATATCAAGCGTGTGATCGGCATGCCCGGCGACCGCATTCAGATGAATAACGGTCAGCTTTACATCAACGGGCAGGCGGTGAAGCGCGAGCAGGTTGCAAACTGGGCCAATGACGATCCGCGCGAGAAGGGCAAACCCATCAAGCGCTGGCGCGAGACGCTCCCGAACGGCGTGACCTATGAGACCCTCGATCTTGGCGAGAGCTATTACGACAACACGCCGGAATACAATGTGCCGGCCGGCCACTATTTCATGATGGGCGACAATCGCGACAATTCTACCGACAGCCGTGTGCAGTCCGCCGTCGGCTTTGTGCCGCTCGAGAATTTCATCGGCCGCGCCGAGATCATCTTCTTCTCGCTTGCCGAGGGCACGGCGATCTACGAACTCTGGCGTTGGCCGTTCGATGTGCGCTGGGGCCGGATTTTCTCTTGGGTGAGGTAAGTCGGGTGCGATGAAGCGGAAACAGAACGACCTTTCCGCACTCGAGGAGCGGCTTGGCTATCGCTTCAAGGATAAGGCGCTGCTCGAACAGGCGCTGACGCACAAGAGCTTCGTGACGGGACGCAAACACGCGAGCAACCAGCGGCTCGAGTTTCTCGGCGACCGCATTCTCGGCCTCGCGGTAGCAGACATGCTCTTTCAATCCTTTCCCGGAAATCTGGAGGGCGAACTCTCGCAGCGTCACACCGCGCTCGTGCGCAACGAAACTTGTGTCGAGGTCGCGCTGCTCCTCGACCTTGGTGCGCATTTGCACCTTGGCGCGGGGGAGCGCAACGCGGGCGGCGAGCGCAACCACTCCATTCTCGGCGATGCTTGCGAAGCGGTAATGGGTGCGATCTTTCTCGACGGTGGCTATGAACCGGCAAAGTTGATGATCGAGCGCTACTGGCGCCCGCTGATGACGGCTTCCGCGCAAGCGCCTCGGGACGCCAAAGCGGTGTTGCAAGAGTGGGCGCTCGGACGCGGGTTGCCGGTGCCGAATTATCGCGAAGTGGAACGCACCGGCCCGGATCATAAGCCGCTGTTTCGCGTTTCGCTTGAATTGCCGGGGATCATCCCGGCCGAAGGAGTAGGGCCATCGAAGCGCGATGCGGAGCGGGCTGCGGCCTCCACCATGCTCGCGCGCGAAGGCATATTGACCCATGAGTGAAGAAACACGCGCAGGCTTCGTCGCACTGATCGGTGCGCCGAATGCCGGTAAATCGACGCTCCTGAATTCGCTGGTCGGTGCGAAGGTTTCGATCGTCACGCATAAAGTACAAACGACGCGCGTGCCGGTGCGCGGCATTGCCATGGCGGGGGCGGCGCAGGTGATCTTCGTCGATACGCCCGGCATCTTCGCGCCGAAGCGGCGGCTTGACCGGGCGATGGTCGGCTCGGCATGGCAGGGTGCGACGGATGCCGATCTCGTGGCACTCCTTATCGATGCACAGCGCAGTATCGACGAGGAGAACCGAGAGATTATCGGCAAGCTCAAGGAAGTGCCGCAGCAGAAGATTCTTATCCTGAACAAGATCGACCTGATCGACCGCGAAAAGCTGTTGGGGCTGACCGCGGAAGCGAACGAACTCGTCCGCTTCGAGCGGACCTTCATGATCTCGGCCACCAACGGCGATGGCATTTCCGATGTCCGGGATTACTTTGCTTCCGCAATGCCGAAGGGGCCGTGGCTTTATCCGGAGGACGAGATTTCGGATGTGCCGATGCGCCTGATGGCGGCCGAAATCACCCGCGAAAAGCTCTACCTTCGGCTGCATGAGGAGCTACCCTATCAATCGACGGTCGAAACCGATTCGTGGCAGGAGCTCAAAGACGGCTCCGTCCGGATCGAGCAGACGATCTATGTCGAGCGCGACGGGCAAAAGAAGATCGTGCTTGGGCAGGGCGGGAAGATGGTGAAATCCATCTCGATGGATGCCCGAAAGGAAATCTCGTCGGAGATCGAGAAGAGGGTGCATCTCTTCTTGCACGTAAAGGTGCGTGAGGGGTGGGGCGACGATCCGGAGCGCTATCGCGGGATCGGACTGGAGTTTCCGAAAGAATAGCCGATGGAATGGACCGACGATGGCATCATTCTTGGGCTTCGCCGTTATGGCGAGGGTCACGCCGTCGCGGAACTGATGACCGCCGATCATGGCCGTCATCTCGGACTCGTCTATGGTGGCGGTTCGCGGAAGAAGACGCCTTTGCTTCAGCCGGGCAACAGCGTGCGCGCGGTGTGGCGTGCGCGGCTGGACGAGCAACTCGGCAATTACACTTTGGAAATCACGCAGTCGCGCACGGACCGCATGATGATGGCCGCACGCGCGAGCTTCGGCTTGCAGACAATCGCAGCCCTCCTGCGGCTCCTGCCGGAGCGCGATCCGCATGCCGATCTCTTCGTCATGTGCGAATACATCCTGGACAGGATCGACGAGCCGGAAGCGGCGTCGCTGATCGCACGCTTCGAGCTGCTGCTGCTCTCGGAACTCGGCTTCGGGCTCGACCTTTCCAGTTGTGCCGCGACCGGCGTCACGAGCGACCTGATCTATGTCTCGCCGAAGTCCGGCCAGGCGGTGTGCCGGTCCGCCGGGGGAGGAGTGGCGGGAGCGCCTCTTGCCGCTGCCGTCTTTTCTTCGTGAAGTAGGGGTAAGCGTCACCTCCGCCGATATCGGAGCCGCTTTCGCGCTGACTGGGCATTTTTTGACCGTCCATGTGCTGGAGCCGCGGGGGCTTCAGCTTCCGGAGGCTCGGGGCTCTCTTGTCGCAGCCGTCAGGCGCATGCGGGCGGCCTGAAGGTTGAACAGCACGCCGCGACTGAGTACCGCTAGATCATGACCAAGCGAATCGCTCCTCCCGCGCCCGGTGGCGGCGGCGGCAATATCGAGCCCGTAGAACTCAAGGAAGCGCTGGAAGAGCGCTACCTCTCCTATGCGCTGTCCACGATCATGGGCCGCGCGCTGCCCGATGCGCGCGACGGCCTGAAGCCGGTTCACCGCCGCATTCTGCATGCGATGCGTATCCTGCGGCTGGATCCCGGCACGGGCTTCAAAAAATCGGCCCGCGTCGTTGGCGACGTGATCGGCAAATTCCATCCGCATGGCGACCAGTCGGTCTACGACGCGCTGGTGCGCCTCGCGCAGGACTTCGCGCAGCGCTATCCACTCGTGGACGGGCAGGGCAACTTCGGTAACGTGGACGGCGATAACGCGGCGGCCATGCGCTACACCGAAGCGCGTATGACCGATGTCGCGCGCCTGCTGCTCGAAGGCATCGACGAAGACGCAGTCGATATGCGTCTTACCTACGACGGCGAAGAACAGGAGCCGATCGTGCTCCCCGGCGCATTCCCGAATTTGCTCGCAAACGGCTCGACCGGGGATCGCGGTCGGCATGGCGACATCCATTCCGCCGCATAACGCGGCCGAAATTTGCGAAGCTGCGCTGTTCCTGATCGAGAAGCCGAAGGCGCAGCCGCGCGAAGTTTTGAAATTCGTCAGAGGCCCCGACTTTCCGACCGGCGGCATCATCGTCGACGACAAGGCGACGATCCGCGAAGCCTATAACACCGGGCGCGGCTCGTTCCGCGTCCGCGCACGCTGGACGCAGGAAGATACCGGCCGCGGCGGCTGGGTCGTGGTCGTCACCGAAATTCCGTACTCGGTACCGAAGTCGCGGCTGATCGAGAAGATCGCCGAACTGCTCACCGACAAGAAATTGCCGTTACTCGCGGACGTGCGCGACGAGTCGACGGAGGACGTCCGCATCGTGCTCGAACCGCGCTCACGCTCGGTCGATCCGGTCCTGATGATGGAGCAGCTCTTCAAACTCACCGAGCTTGAAAGCCGCTTTGCGCTCAACATGAACGTGCTCATGGGCGGGCTTACGCCGCGCGTGGTCAGTCTTGCGGAAGCGATCCGGGAATGGCTCGACCATCGCCGCGACGTACTGATCCGCCGCTCCAAGAATCGTCTGGGCATCATCGATCATCGCTTAGAGGTTCTCGGCGGCTACCTGATCGCCTATCTGAACCTCGACGAAGTGATCAAGATCATCCGCACGCAGGATGAGCCGAAGCCGGTCTTGATGAAGCGCTTCAAGCTCACGGACGTGCAGGCGGACGCGATCCTCAATATGCGCCTGCGCAACTTGCGCAAGCTCGAGGAAATGGAAATCCGTGGCGAGCATGCGGAACTGAAGAAGGAAAAGGCCGAACTCGAAAAGTTGCTCAAGTCGCCGGTCGGCCAGTGGAAGAAGATTTCCGACCAGATCAAGGAAGTAAGAGATCTGTTCGGACCGAAGACTGAACTCGGCAAGCGTCGCACCGGCTTCGAAGCCGCGGCGGAAATCGATGAGGCGGCAGTCGCGGAATCGATGCTGACGCGCGAACCGATCACGGTTGTAGTTTCCGAGAAGGGCTGGATCCGCGCGCTGCGTGGCCATACCGATAAGGTCGCCGATCTCGAATTCAAAGGTGACGACAAGCTCAAATTCTCGTTTCCCGCCGAGACGACGTCGAAGCTCATGGTGTTTGCGAGTAACGGGCGCTTCTACACGCTGGACGCCGGCAGGCTGCCGGGCGGCCGCGGCCATGGCGAACCGATCCGTCTCATGGTCGAAATCGAAGCAGGGCACGAAATTGTTGTCGTATTCCCGTATGTCGAGGGACAAAAGTTCCTGATCGCATCAGAAGCTGGCAAGGGCTTTGTCGTGAAGATCGAGGACGCGCTCGGAACCACGCGCAAAGGGAAGCAGGTTCTGAACGTAAAGGCACCGGACAAGGCGGTCGCGATCGCTCCGGCCACCGGCGATCATGTTGCGTCGATCGGCGAGAACCGGAAGATGCTGGTGTTCCCGGCGAAAGATTTGCCTGAGATGGGCCGCGGCGCGGGTGTGAAGTTGCAGCGTTACAAAGATGGCGGCCTGTCCGATGCCAAGATGTTCAATCTCGGTGAAGGCTTGACCTGGACCGACTCTTCCAACCGGCAATTCACGTTGACGAAGGGCGAGCTCCGCGACTGGCGCGGCAGTCGCGCTGACGCGGGTCGTCTGGCGCCGAAGGGCTTCCCGAAGTCGAACCGCTTCCGCGGCTAGTCTACTTCTTATTGAGTAGCCGCTTGTAGAGCTCGGTTGCGTGGCCGACTTCACGAGGGAAGATCGACTCGTTCTCTTCGAGGATTACGATATCGGCGTCGGCAATCGGCAGGATTTCGCTCACCGAAAGTCGCCGCTGAATGACTTCGTAATTGGGTCCGCCGCGCAGTCCGCCGTATAAATAGTTGTAGCTTTTCAAGTCGTGCAGGCAGGCATGACGTGTGAGCGTTTCGGAAAGTACGTGAATGAAGCTCCCGCCGACTACCGCGACGTCGAGCTTCGCTTCAGGGCCGCATGTGCGCGGAGAGAAGGTGACTTTCGGCACCACGTAACGCGGGTTCGGCATCAGGACGTTCAGTAGATCGAGAAGATCGCGATCCTCGCCAGTGGCGACGTTCGAAACCGTATAGCTCCATTTGAGCGGAGCGATCGGGGCGCTTTTGCGCTGCCGGTTGATTTCCTCGATCAAGGAATTCGCTGCATAGGCCACCGCAAGCTGGTTCCAGTGCACGCCGCCCTGCGGAAACATGCCGAACTCATACTTGCCTTTCATCGAATGCGTGAGCGTCGCCCCATCGACGACATTGACGCCGGCATTTTTAAGTATACGCACGAACAGCGGCACCTTGCCGAGACGGTCGTTCCGCGGGCTCTTGCACGGATAGCGATTTACAAAGGCCTCCGGAAAATGCGCTACCTTTGACGGCGTGATCAAGTAAATGAACGTGTGACCGCGCCCGGTGAAGAAATCCTGCAGCTCTCTCAGTTGCGACGCCCATTTCTTCAGCGACGAATCAATGGCCGCAAGATCGCGAGAGCAGTATTCGTCGAGGTAAGCTTTTTCGATCAGTTGTTCGTTGTCGCCACGGAGTACGCCAGGCGCACCAAACTGGCCGAACAGCTTGTAACGAATCTGGTTGTTGATGCGGATGAAGGCGGCGCGGAAGGGAATAGCCTGCGTCACCTCGTAAGCGATCGCTTTCTGGTTCTGGCCATTCGCGAAAGCTTGCCACGACCAATGAAAGCGGGCGGGCGGTTCGACGACGCCGCGAAGTTGGCGGCCGATCCGCAACTCAAGTTTCGGCGCAAAGCCGCGCGCAAACAGGTTCCATGCGGTCGCGGCCGGCAAGGCGAGCAAGAATGCGAGCGTCAGCGCAAAAAGTTGTCTGCGGGTCAGCGAGGGGAGACGAAGCAGCGCCATCGCTAAAACCTAAAATAGATAAATGGCGTGAAGGGGACCGCAAAGGCACGGGCAATTGCGATCACATAGAGCACGACCAAGGCGGCAGCAGCGATGCGTTGCAAATATGCATTACGCTCATAACTGCGTGCCAGTGGTGCGTAGAGCCGTGTTGCCGGAAACAGCGAAAGGAAACTCCCGGCTAGCACCGCAAGCGGCACCTCCAGCGGAACTTCGAGCGCTGAGGCTGCGCGCGTGAAATCGAACATTGCCGCGAGATACGCGCCGATATGCTCGGCTGAGGTGGCGCGAAAGATCACCCAGCCGATCATCACGATGAACAGCGTGACCATGGTCGAGATCACCGCGCCGGAGCGCTCCAGCCAGCGGATCAGGAACATGCGGTCGAGGGTTAGGAAGAGACCGTTATAGGCGCCCCACAATACGAAATTCCAGCTCGCGCCATGCCAGATGCCGGAGAGCAGAAAACAGATCCAAAGATTGAAGTAAGTTTGCGCAGCCGAGCCACGATTGCCGCCGAGCGGTTTATAGAGGTAGTCGCGTATCCAGGTGGTCAGCGAAATATGCCAGCGGCGCCAGAAATCAGTAAGCGAGCGCGCGGTGTAGGGCATGTTGAAGTTTTCGCGAAGCTTGAAGCCAAGCATGCGCGCAAGCCCTATCGCCATGTCGGAATAGGCAGAGAAGTCAAAATAAATTTGCAAGGTGAAGCAGACGACACCGAGCCAGGCTTGTCCGGTGCTAAGGGAAGCCGCATTTGCACCGAAGGCCTGATCCGCGAATGCGCCGCAGGTGTCGGCAATCAAGAGCTTCTTTGCGATGCCGCGTGCGAAGCGCAGGAAGCCTTCCCAAGCGTCGTTCCACGTGACCGTCGCGGGATTCGCGATCTGGTCCTGCATCTCGTGATATTTGAGGATTGGGCCGGCGAGGAGCTTCGGAAACATGAAGACGAACAGGCAGTAATCCGAGAAATTGCGCGCGGGCTTCGAAGTGCCGCGATAGGCGTCAACCAGATAGCTGATCTTCTCGAACACGACGAAGGAGACACCGATCGGGAGTGCGATTTTCAGGAGCGGAAGCTGCGAGCCTGCGAAAGGCGCGAGCAGCGTGTTGAAGTTTGCGATCAGAAAGTCGGTGTACTTATAGAAGACGAGAATGCCGAGGTTACTTACGACGGCGAGCGCGAGCCAGAATTTGCGCGAGGTTTCAGCGCGGCCCGGCGCAATGCGTTTGGAAAGGATATAGTCGAGCAGCGAAGACGCCAGTACGACCGGCACGAACAGCGGCTCGCCCCAAGTGTAGAAGGCTACCGAGCCGAGGATCAGCGCCCACTTTTTGGCGCGTGCGCGGTCGTTGAACCAGAGGTAAACGGCGTAGAATGCGGGGAACGCGAATAGCGCGAAAAACGGCTCGTAAAACAGCATGGATCTTGGCGCTGTGCCCCCGGGATGCCAGTGGTGGATGCTTAGCGGAAGGCGCCGCTCGCGTCCACGTCGCTAGGCCGTCTTGGGCAACCCGCGCTTGGCGCCGAACAGCATGGCGGCGACTTGGAAAAGGCCCGCCACCACCGCAATCGTACCTGCCGCGCCGAAGGAAATCTCGTAGCCGAAGGCAAGCGGCAAGAGCACTGCAATTGCGTAACCGAACACGCCGCTCGCGAGTGCGAACAGGAGCGAGAGCCAAACCTGCGTTTTCAAGTCGTCGGTCAACATGCGTGCAGTTGCGGCTGGGCAGACCATCATCGCGACCAGCAATATGACGCCAACCGCGGAGAGGGATACGACGGCTGCGAGCGCGGCAAGCGAGACCACGAGCGCGCCGATAAGCTGCGGCGAAATTCCGATAGTGCGGGCAAAGTCGGGATCGAAGCTGACGACGCGCAGTTCCTTGAACAGCACAACGACGGCGAGGGCGACGACAACAAGTCCGAATGTAAGTCGTCCGAGTTGCGGCGGCAGGCTCGTGAGCGCGACCGGATCGAACAGGCTGCTCAAGCCGGTTGCCGCCGGCCAGATCGCAGTTTCGATGTTGCCGAAAAGAATGTGATGCACGTCGAAGCTCGTGCGCGCGACGCCGCTCTGTTCGAGCAGCAGCACGCCAAGCGCGAACATCGCGGTAAAGACCGAACCGAGCGCCGCAGATCCTTCGATGCGCGCGACGCGGCGAAAAAACTCCACCAGCATCGCGGAAAAGAGCGCTGCGCCGAACGCGCCCGCCAGCATCACCCAGGCCGCTGTGCTTCCCGCAAGTACGAAAGCGATAACAATCCCAGGCAGCACAACGTGACCCATGGCATCACCCAGCATGCTCTGGCGCGTCAATACCAGAAAATTCCCGATGAGCGCGCAAACGAGCGCGGCGAGCGTGCCGACAAGAAGAGCGGGTAGATCGATCTGAAGAAATGAGATCATGATGCACGCCGCAATCTTCTCGCACCGACCGCGCGAATGAAGATTCCGCGCGCGGAACCAAAAAGACGCTGAACGAAAGTATTGCGAAGGCGACCAGCACAATCACGGCGCCTGTCGGCGTGTCCGGGCTGATCGCGGAGATCGCGGCACCGACATAAGCGGAAACCGCGCCGATAGCGGCGGAGATCAGGGTCATGCGGCCAGTATGATCGCTCCAGAATCGCGCGGCGGCAGGCGGTGTAATCAAGAGTGCCACGATCAGAACGAGGCCCACTACGCGCAGGCCGATCACGACCACCGCAAGCACGAGGCCGAGCACGGCAAGGTCGAGGAGCCGCACCGGGAAGCCGTGCGCGCGGGCATAGTCGGCATCGAAAGAAATCAGTGTCAGTTCCTTGAAGAGTGCGGCGACGACCAGTGCCACGATCAGCGAAAACGCCGCGAGCGTAATCGCCTCTTCGCGCAGCATGCCCGCAGTTGCGCCGAGTAGATAAATGTCGAGGCCGGCCTGGCCGCCGGTTTTCAACGTCTGAATGACCGTGAGCAGCACAATGCCAAGCGCGAAGAATACGGCGAGCACGCTTGCGACTGCGGTGTCTTCGGTAAGCCGCGTGCGGCTCGCAATCCACTGAATGGATAACGCGGCGAGGACCGCGGTGATTGCAGCGCCTGCCATCAAGAAAGACAAGTTCTTGCCGGAGAAGCCGAGTGCGACCGCCGCGATGAAGCCGAGTGCCACGCCCGGCAGCGTTGCATGCGCGACCGCGTCGGCAACCAGCGCACGGCGGCGGAGCATCGCGAATACGCCAACGATCCCGGTCGCCGCGCCAAGGGCCGCGGCACCTAGCATCACGACGACAGTGTTGTAGCCGGCTTGCAGCAGGAGAATGGCAAGGAGCGGGTGCAGTTCGCTCATGTGCTGGAATTCAGCGACAGCGGCACGCCATAGGTGCGCGCGATGTTGTCGGGCGTGAATGTAGTCGCGACCGGGCCACTCGCGATCAGTTTCCGGTTCAGGAGCACGACGTGGTCAAAAATTTCCTTCACGCTGGATAGATCGTGATGCACACAGACTACAAGCGCACCGGCTTCGCGCAAGTCGCGGAAGACGCCAGCCATTACGCCTTCGGTGAGAGCGTCCACGCCCGCGAAGGGCTCATCGAGCAGAAAAACCTTTGCCTGCTGCGCGAGCGCACGAGCGAGAAAAACACGTTGCTGCTGGCCGCCCGACAATGCGCCGATCTGGCTGTCGGCGAATTCGCCCAAGCGAACCATATCAAGATAATGCCTGGCGCTTGCGCGGTCGCTCGTGCGCACGGGCTTCAGCCATCCGATCTTGCGGTAGAGGCCCATCGCGACGACATCGGCTGCGGTTGCCGGAAAATCCCAGTCGACACTCGCGCGCTGTGGACCATATGCGATCGCGTCACGCCGTTCGGATGCCGGCTTTCCAAATATCTCCGCGCTACCGCCCGCTTTGGGAACGAGCCCCAGCACCGTTTTCAGGAGGGATGATTTGCCCGCGCCGTTCGGGCCGACGATTGCGACAAGGCCGCGCTCAGGCGCGTCCCAGCTAAAGCGTTCGAGCGCGGTGCGGCCGCCGTATTGCACCGTGAGATCGCGAACTGAGAGCGGCGGAATCGTTTTCATTTCCGGCGATAAGCCGCTGGATGGGGAAGGAGCCAGCACTTCAGCTTCCTGCTTTGAGTTTTCCGTTCAGGCCGCGTGGAGGCACTTCGCCGCCCAGTGCGCGCGAGATCGTGGTCACGTTGTGGTCGAGCATGCCGAGTAACGTGCCTTCGTAGCTGCCGGGAGCGCCGAGCGCGTCGGAATAGAGTTCGCCGCCGACGACGACATGGTGTCCGCGTGCGCGTGCACCCTCGACCAGTGCGCGGATGTTGCGCTCCGGCACCGAACTTTCGACGAACACGGCGCGGATTTTTTTCGCTACAAGAAGCGACACGAGTTCTTCGATGCGCTTCAGGCCCGCTTCGCTCTCTGTCGAGAGGCCCTGAATGCCTTCGACCTCAAAGCCGTAGGCGCGGCCAAAATAGCTGAATGCGTCGTGCGCGGTGACAAGCACGCGCGTGGATTCCGGAACGGTCTTGAGAATTTTCCGGGCGTAACCGTCGAGCCGCTGAATTTCGGCGATGTAGGCTTTTGCGCCCGCTTCATACGTCGCACGTGCAGTTGGATCCCGTGCAATCAGCGCGTCACGCACCGCCTCAACTACGAGTGACCAGAGCTTCGGGTCCATCCAGACGTGGGGGTCTTTGCGGTCCTTATAGTCCTCATCAGCGAGTAATTGCGACGGCGGAATTTTCTCTGCTGCGAACAGCACGGTTTTCGAACGGGCGAGGGCTTTGAGCGTCTCATCCAGCTGCGCTTCCAGATGCAGGCCGTTTGCGACGACAAGATCGGCACCGCTGAGGCGCGCGATATCGGCCCGTGTCGGGCGGTAGGTGTGCGGATCCACGCCTTCGCCAAGCAGGCTCGTGACCTCGACGCGGTTGCCGCCGACGGCGCGGACAGTGTCCGCAAGCATCGAGACTGTGGCGACGACCTTGAGCGGCCTCTGCTGCGCCTCTGCGGCACCAGTGGGCCAGATAAGGGCCGCGGCAGCGGCGAAAACCAGTGCGGAAAGTGCGCGGCGCAAGGCGAGGCATCCTCTGCTGCAATTGCGAATTACTTGCAACAAGATGAGCTTCCGGCTCAGAAATGTCAAGATTCCTGCGAGTCATTCGCAAGAATTCCGTCCCCCTCCAAACGCAAAAGCCGGCACTGTTTCGGGTGCCGGCTTTCTGTTTCTGTTGATTTGGCTTGCGCTTACGAGCCGTAGTGGATCGTGCAGCCATAAGCGCGCGTGGAGGGGTTCGGCACCGGCTTGTTTGCGGCGATCGCGGCCAGCGTTTCGCGCACATAGTTCACGGCTTTCGGGAGCGAGTCCGCGCGATAGGACGGGATGCTGTCGATGCCGCCTTTATAAACAAGTGTACCCTTGGCATCGATCACATACATATGCGGTGTGGTCTGCGCGCCATAGAGCGAGCCGACCTTGCCGTCCGGGTCGAGCACGACATTCGTTGGCACGGCGTTGCGTTCTTCGTTTTTCTTGATTGCAGCAGGCCCTTCGAGGAAGCCCTGCTTGCCCTGTGGCGAGGAAATAACCTGAAGCCAAACAACACCCTGGCCGGTTGCGGCCTTCTGCGTCGACTGCATGTTGTTCGCGCCGTAGTGCATCTTCACATACGGACAATCGTGGTTGGTCCATTCAAGCACCACGATCTTGCCGCGCAGCGATTTAAGATCGAGCATCTTGCCGTCGGCGGTGCGGGCGGTGAAGTTCGGCGCTTCCCTGCCGATATCGGGCGAGGCGGTGGCGGGAAGCGCGAGTATTGTTGTGAGGGCGGCGGTTGCGATCAGTTTCTTGATCATGCTTTCTCCCTTTCTTCAGTTTTCGATGCGGGCAGTCTTGGACTGGCCGATTTCTCGCAAGACAATTTCAGGCGTCAGAATCTGCGGAAGTACGACCGGCTGCGCGGAAGCACCCGCAGGATAGAAGACGTAAAGCGGCACACCATTGCGTCCGAACTTCGCAAGCATCTGCGTGATCGCCGGATCGCGATGGGTCCAGTCGCCTTTGAGGTACGCGATGTTCGCGGCTTCAAATGCGGAAATCACGTTTGCGCGCTCCAGCGCCACGCGTTCGTTGACGAGACAGGTGATGCACCAGGCGGCGGTGAGATTGACGAAGACCGGGCGATTTTGCGCGCGCAGCTCTTCGAGCCGCGTTGGCGAAAAGGCTTCGTAACGCGCGTTTGCATCGGCGGTCTGTTCCGGAGCTGCCGCGTCTTTCACGAAATATACGCCGATTGCGAGCGCTGCGACGATCGAAACCGCTGCAAGGGAGAAATTTGCAATACGCCAGCTTTTTCCAGCTGAAGTGAAAATCCATGCGCCAAACGCGATCAGCAACATACCAACCAGCGCCGCAGCGACAGCGTTCGCTCCGGCCTGTTGTGCCAGGACCCAGACCAGCCAGATCGCAGTCGCGTACATCGGGAAGGCGAGCGCTTGCTTCAGCCGTTCCATCCACGGTCCCGGCCGCGGCAGGAAGCGTAGAAGCACCGGGAAATAGCAGAGCAGCAGATAAGGCAGTGCCAAGCCGAGGCCGAGTGCCAGGAAGATCGCGAACAGGACCGGCGCGGGCTGCGCAACTGCAAAGCCGAGTGCCGTGCCCATGAAGGGCGCGGTGCAGGGCGTCGCGACCACTGCCGCAAGCGCTCCCGCCAGAAAGCTCATGCCGTAGCCGTCGTTGCCGCCGTAAGCGCCGAGGCGCGAGAGCGACCCGCCAAAGGCAATCAGGCCAGACTGGCTCAGGCCTACTGCGAAGATGAGGTAGGCGAGCAGCAGCACGAAGAGCGGCGACTGAAACTGGAAGCCCCAGCCAAGTTCCGCGCCGCCTGCTTTTACCGCAAGTACGATCGCCGCAAAGACACCGAAACAGGCGAGCACGCCGGCGGTATAGGCGAGGCCATGAAAATGCCGCTGCCGGTAGCCCATGCGTGAGTGGTTGAGGAGCGAGAGCACCTTGATCGAGAGCACCGGAAAGACGCAGGGCATGAGGTTCAGAATGATGCCGCCGAGCAGCGCGAAAGCGAGCGCCGTAAGCATGCCGATCTGTGGCATCGCGAAAGTGTTCTGCGCGGTGAATGCACCGGTGAGCGGCGCATCGACGGCATAAGCCGTTTGCGTCGTGCGGGTGCCGTTCGCTTCGTCGACCACGAGGACGCCGCGCAAAGTCGGCGGCACTTTCTGCTCATAGGGATCGAGCGCGAGCGAGAGTTCGCCGTCGCGCACGACCAGCGGTTGGTTGGCGGCGTGTTTGATCACACCCCAGTCGGACGGAAAAAATTGCGCGCTCTTGATCTTCGTGCGTGAAATATCGGAAGACGCAGCAGCGAGTTCGATCTTCCCGTTCGCGGCATTTGCTGTGAACGGCCATGCATTTTCGACGGGAAGTTTTGCTCGCGCGGATTCGATCTCGCGGATGCTGATACCGGTTGAGAAACCTTTTGCGACTACGGGAAGGGTGAGCTCGAGCGTCACCTGTTCGGGAATGCAGATCTCTTCACAGACAAGCCAATCGACTACCGCCTTGATCGGGAAGCTGTCGCCGGCGCGAAGCGTCTCCGGAAGCTTGATCACGGTCAGCAGCGTGACATCATCTTCGTAGCCGTAGTTCGCGACCGGGCCAATCATGATGCGCTTCGGCGCGGGCCAGAGAATTTCGCCGGCGCTTGCGCCGGCGGGGAGCGTCCAGGCGATCGAAGTCGGCGTGCCGGCGTCGCCGGAATTCTGCCAATATGTGTGCCAGCGCGGCTTGATGATTTTGTGGAGGCCGACGGTGATCGTGCCACCGGCTTCGACAGAACGCGCGTCGCTGATGAGGCGCGCGGTTACGTGCTCAGTTTTGGCGATTTCTGCCGCCTGAAGCGGTACTGCGAACGTGGTGAGCGCAAGCGCTACGAAAAAAGATAAAGTAGCAGGACGGAACAGTTTCATTTCGCGCGCGCTTCGCCTCACTTTTCGACGCTTGAGTCTACGCCACTACCTTCTCAATTTGGCGAAAGATCAGCGGTCGCGAATCTGCATGGATGCAAGTGGGCAATAGCCCAAAGACGTGGCGCTATTGGGCCCATCTCGGTAGTGGGCATGACTATCGCCTGCCAGTCCGCTATTTAAACTATTGAAATTACTAAATTTATTTAGTGGGCGAGTTGCCCACAATTGCTGCCCATCAATCTAGTGGGACTATTTGAGGTTGACCGGGACAGGCGCCGGAGGTCTGCTTTGGACATGCGAAAGGGCGGCAAACAGCCTGCGCGGGGAAACAACCAAGGAGGAACACGAGGGTCATGCAGGCCGACGAAATACTCCAGGAAATTTCCGACTATTGCCGCCGCGCTGGACTCGCCGAGTCGACGTTCGGCCGCCGCGCAGTGAACGATGGCAAGCTTGTCAGCCGTCTGCGCGACGGCGGGCGCATCACGACCGTCACGCTCGACCGTATCCGCACCTTCATGCACGACAGCGTTCCGGCTTCCCGCGGCGTGGTGATCCAGCGGCCGATACCGCCGCGACCGATCATCTCGATGCCACCCGCACCTCTTGCCGAAGACGAAGGCGACGATCCGCAGAAAAATTTCCGCTTCTTCGACAACCGCCAGAAATATCTCCTGTTCGTGAATACTTGCGGCGAGAAGTCGGTGATCGCCAATCGCGTCGGTATGGAGCTTGGCAACATCCATCCGCGTCCGCCGGCGCTGCGCGTGTTCGATGCGGGCGTCGGCGATGCAACGGTGCTCTCACGCGTAATGCGAGCGATGCATGAGCGTTATTCGACGTTGCCGTTCTATATCGTGGGTAAGGAAATCAGCCTCGAAGATGTGCGGCTTGCGCTCGACAAGATGGCAGATCGCTTCTTCGAGCATCCTTCCACGGTGCTCGTGCTGACCAACATGTATTACTCCGAAGCACCGTGGCTCACCACGCATTCGCGCGAAGCGGCGTCGAGCATGGTGTGGCACGAGTTGGCACTCACCGGGAATTCCGCGTTCTCGTTCGAATCGCAAATCTCCGCGCTGCAGCCGTTCCTTGCAGATAACTGGAAGGCACGCGTTTCGCCCAAGAGCGGAAATCCGGTGTACGAGCGGCCCGTCGTGCTCGTGATTTACCGGCAGGATCATAGATTTTTGCTCGACAACATCATCCCGAAGCGCGGCGCGACGGATGCGAACTACGATCTCGTAATGGCGTCGCAGCCTTACCGCCTACGTTCCTCTGTCGACTTCAAGGCGAAGAAGGTGATCGCACCACTTGCGCGTGCGCTCGGGCCGGGTGGCCGCATGATCGGCATTCACTCGCGCGGCGATGATCCGGGGCAGGAGATCATCCAAAAAGTGTGGCCCGGCGATAACCCCTATACACAGGATCGTCACGCGATCTTGCGAGCGGTGAAAAACGAACTCGGCACGGCGGGCCGCGATCTGAATTTCAACGCTTACGCTGATAACCGCTCGATCTTCCGGTACGACATGCATACGCTGCCGAGCGAAATTTCGGCGGAGAGCGGCTCGTCCATCGGTACCTCGACGCTGTTCGCAGCTTGGAACGCCGCGATCTATGTTTCTCAGGTCGAAGACGATCGACTGTCAGCAGTCGTGACCGACGATCGCTATCTGCAAGCGACTCGCGAAGTGCTGCAAAAGCACGGCGGGCTCTGGTTCAACGACGAGTCCTATGTCATCTCCAGAAAGCGGGATTAAGCCATGCTCAGTCCGCACAGCTTAGAGAAAACTGCCGACGCCCCGGATTTCAACGCGTTACTGAACGACGTCTCGTTGGAAGCGGTTATGCCGGGGCTGCGAGCTGCATGAGGCGGCGTCCATGCTTCAGACCGGCACTTCGATTTATCTCACCGATCTTCCGAATCGTACCGAAGAAAAGCTTGTACAAAGTGCGACCGGCATATTCATGCGCGGCTTGAAGCCAGTACCGCATATTGCTGCGCGCAACGTGTCGTCGGAGAAGAAGCTCGCTAAGTTGCTTTCGCGGCTCTCCGCATCGGCCGGCGTGAACAAGATCATGCTGATCGGCGGTGATCGTCCGCGCAGCGCCGGTCCTTTCGACCGTGCGATCGACGTGATCGAGAGCGGCGTACTGGAGGGAAGCGGTATTAGCGAGATCGGTATCGCCGCATACCCCGAAGGGCATCCGAGTATTTCCGAAGACATGCTCCGCGTTTCGCTTCGAGACAAGTTGCAAGCGGCCGAGCGGGTGGGGCTGGTAGCCCATATTGTTACGCAGTTCTGCTTCGACGCCTGGCCGGTGGTGACGTGGCTGCGCGCCTTGCGCGCAAGCGGTGTTCACAATCAGGTCCGGATCGGCATGGCGGGACCCGCGAGTATTCCTTCGCTGATGAAGTTCGCGCAGCGTTGCGGCGTTCGCGCGTCCGCGAAAGGATTCACGCGTCACGCGGCGTCAATCGGCAAGCTGCTCACGCGCGCGACGCCGGCGGAAATGGTGACCGAACTTGCCGAAGCGGCGGCTTCGGAAAATCTCGGCGAGATTGCCGCGCACTTCTATTCGTTCGGCGGTTTGCCGCAGGCTGCGAAGTGGGTGCGCGATGCGAAGGCGGGCACGATCGCGTAACTCCCCGGCGGCGTTACTCGTCGTAGCGCTTCCAGCCGTCCTGCGTAAGCCGCTCCTGCGGCAGGAAGCGCTTCTTGTAGTCCATCTTCCGTGCGCCATCGACCCAATAGCCGAGATAGACGTAAGGCAAGCCCATGCGGCGCGCGCGATCGACGTGATCCAGAATAAGGAACGTGCCGAGCGAGCGTTCGCGCGCGATCTCCGGGTCGTAGTACGAATAAACCATCGAGAGGCCATCCGAGAGCACGTCGGTAAGCGCGACTGCAACAAGGGGGCCTTCGCCGCGGCCGGTCAGAAACGTATCCGGCCCGCGCGGGCGATATTCAATCAGCCGCGAGCGGACGTGGCTGTCTTCCACCATCATCGAGTAATCGAGCACGGTCATGTCGACCATGCCGCCGTCGGCGTGGCGCGCGTCGAGATAGTGCCGGAACAGCGAATATTGTTCGGCGCTGGGGATCGGTTGGCGCGCATGACCGACGATGTCGGCATTCGCTTTCAGTGCACGCTTGAAGGTGCGCGACGGCTCGAAGTCGCTGACGAGGACGCGCACCGAAACGCAGGCGCGACACGACTCGCAGGCAGGGCGATACGCGATGGATTGCGAGCGGCGAAAGCCGCCATGCGTAAGAATATCGTTGATCTCGGGTGCGCGGTCGCCGACCAGATGCGTGAAGACCTTGCGCTCTTTCTTTCCGGGCAGATACGGACACGCCGAAGGGCTTGTCAGAAAGAACTGTGGAGTATCGCGGGAATGTTTAGTCACCGCCCGAAGCGCCCTTTACGCGCCAGCCGCCCTGAATCATCGCGCTTTCACGCGCTCCCGTCAAAGGGCGTTTTCGTGACAGTATGGCGTGTGAGCCTGGCCGCCGAAAAAAACCGCCACCATGGGTCACGCGTTATTTCCGTCTGAGCGACGCAGCACGCGCCTCGTCATTGATCATGACACTACCCGTCAAATAGTCGTGCAGCGTGCGACGGCGTGAGTTGAAGAGTGTCACGAGCAGGATCAGCGGCGTTAGCGCGCTGGAAAGCACCCAGAAGACGAGCGCGTGAACCGCGCCGAGCAGGAAATACATCGGTGCGCCGTACCAGGTGCGCATCTGCAATCCCATCAGCCGCATGCCGTAGGTTGCGGAGTGGGGCGAGCCGAGAGTCAGGCCGACATAAAGCACCGCCCAGATCGCGGCGATGGGCCCGAGAATGGCGAACACAAAGACGCCGAGGCCAAACGTGATCACCGTGAAGATCAGCATAAAGAACGCGAGTACCAGTACCGGAAACAATACGATCACTGCGTCGAACAGGAAGGCGATGATGCGGCGCGCGAGAACGCCTTCGAACAGTTCCGGCTGTGTCACCGGATCATAAGCGTGGGGGCGGGGTTCGCTCGAGGTGCCGATGCGCGGTTGTTCTGTCACTGAGTTTTCTCCCAACGCAATAACGTGGTGACGGCTTTTCGTTCCACAAGAGCCTACCACGGACGCCGGTCCGCCCTAATACTTCCTGATCTGCGGCGTTCGCTCGGGCGCAACATAGACGCATCCCGACGGTTCCTGGCATGTCGCTGCCTTTGTGCAGAGCGTTCTGCCGTTGCCGCAGTCCTGAATGAGGTCGGGATTGATGCAGGTATTCTTGCTGGAGCAGATGCGGCCGGTGATGCAGCGCGCGCCGCCACAAGCCGGGCCGTCCGCCTCGAGCCCCTCGCACTGGCCGTCGTCCGTGCAGGTGCTGCCGGGAGGGCAGGCGAAACCGTTTTTACATTGTTGATAGCTCGTCGGCGCGCAGGTGCCCGAACGGAACCGGTGTTCGGTATAGCCCGGCTCGCAGAAGCCGCCCGTCGATGTTCTGGTTGAGCCGCGCGGGACGTCGATGAGAAAGCCACAAGTGTCGCCAATCAAACAGGCATGGCCTGCCGGGCAGTAATTTCCGTTTCCGCAATCGACCGTCTGCGCACCGGCTTGTTGCGAGAACAACGCGGTTGCAAGAACTGCGACGAGGAAAAGAACTCGAGGCAAGTCGTTCTCCTGAACAGAGCGCGTAATGCTAGGCTTGATAGGAGGAAAGCAATGGCGCGTTAGAGCCCGAAGGCAACGCGGCGGGAGAAGCCATTCTCGTTGAACCCGCGTTCTGCCGTGCCCTTCAATCCCGTCATCGTCCTGTCGATCGGTTTTGCGCGCGAAGCGCGTGCGGGTGGGCAGCGAGGATGAAGGCCAGAAAGAACGCGACGAAGTACAGTGTCGCGCTGAGCGTTATATCGATTTCCCTGACGGGGATGCGCGCAGCGCCTGGTGTCTCGTTCAAGCCATCTACGTGATCCTAAATGCCGCAGCCCCGACAAATACGGATGCCGCGATTGCATGATCTTCTTACATCTCCGGCTCCGATCCATGAGATGAGAACCATGAACAAGCGCAAACGTGACGTTGAGAAAGACTATCCGCTCGATCAGTTTGTCGAGAAGTTGCGGCGGCTGGCCGACGCGATCGAGAAGGGCGAGCGGTTCGAAATTCAGATCGCAGGCGAGCGGGTCTATGTGCCCGTGCGCGCGACCTTCAACATCGAGCACGAGCGCGGCGATGGCGAGGAAGAAATCGAGTTCCAGATCGTGGGAAGCGAAATAACGGATTTGCATTTCAAGCGCGGCTCCCGGTCGGCGTCGCCGAGGCGCGGCTCCGGGCGCGTTCTGGGCGGCCGCGTAACGGGTCCGGCGTGCCAGTACGATCATCACCGCGCCTTCTGTCGCTAACAGAAGCTGGAAGTTACAGAAAAAGCCCCACTCCGAGCGGGGCTTTTTATCTTGTCGAAACCTTTGGCTTGCGGTTCCTCGCGCCGCCGCGAATCTTCCTAGCAATTGTGGTGCGGGAATTGCGTTCAAGGCGA
>JADJPN010000003.1 GCA_016713235.1 Hyphomicrobiales bacterium
CAGGCGAAGATCAGCCCGACGACGCCAACAAGCTCGATACAGGGTTGCGGATAGTCACAAAGCTTTCCCTGTCGCAGCAGCAAGCGGAAGCGTTCTCAAACTTGCTCGCAAAAGCGTTGCGAAGGTCACGCCCAACGTGGCGATGCGCTATCTCGCACTTCTTTTTGATTGTCGAAGGCGACAAGGCGATCAAAGGTATGGAGCAGTGGATCGCACGGCCAAAAGCCGGAGCGCGCGAGCGCGCTGAAATGTTGTTCGCTTACTTTTTTGACAGGCACGATCCTGTCGCAGTCAGCGCTCTCAAACGCCTCAGCGTGCCGGGTTTAGAAGCGTTGCTTCGTCTGGTTTATCGTTTCATTCGGCCAGAGGAAGATAATGTCCACGAGGCATCGAGCTATACGCCCGATGTTCGCGATCACGCCGAGAACGCTCGCAACGTTGTCTTGAACGCAGTTATTGAAAGACCTGGACCAGAAGCTTTCCACGCGTTGCAAATGATCGCGAATGATCCTGAATACGCGAGCCGCAAACAACGGTTTCAGGAAATCGCGCGGGGCAAAGCGGAATCCGATTCAGAGTTTCCTGCGTGGACAGCACCGGAGGTCGTCTCGTTTGAGAAGGAGCATACAGCACCTGTGAAAACGGGGGAGGACCTGCTTCGAGTTGTCATGTCCGTCCTCAGCGATATTCAAACGCATCTCGACAAAGCGGACGTCAGCTCGCGTGCGCTACTTGAGCGCGCGAAAGACGAAGACGAAGTGAGGAATTTTATGGTCGAGCATATGAAATTCCATTCGCGGAAGCGTTTTCACGCTTATCGTGAGTCAGAGGTGGCCGATAAGGATCGGCCTGACATTATCGTCGCGTCCACGTCCGCGCCCGTCGAGGTCGGCATGGAAGTAAAGCACGGTGATAAGCCATGGACGCACAAGCAGTTGACCACCGCGCTCGACGTTCAGTTGGCAGAAGACTACTTGAAGCCTACCACGCGGAGGCAGGGCGTTTTCGTCGTCACGAAACATAGCCCGCGAAGGTGGCGCGACGCTGACACCAAGGTCATGCATACATTCGAGTCCATCATCGAATGGCTGCAAGGCCGAGCCCTAACCTTGAAGAAGAACAGCACAGGTGCGATTTCGGTTCGGTGCTTTGGTCTAGACGCCACGGATAAGAAGCCGTCGAACTCCAAGAAGCCGCAGAGCAAACCAAAGAAGCCAAAGAAAAAGCCGAAAAAGCGAAAATAATGAGTGCGGTGATCTCGAAAGAGGTCGTCAGGGATGCATCGAGGCGATGATTTAAAATGGCCAGTTACGACTTTCATCTTCCCCAAGCCAAGTGGACTAAAAATCATGATGCAAAACAATGCGAGTACTGTAGTCAAGCACCGGCGTATTCACTTAGTTAAGTTGCGCGAAAATGTAACATGTACCGTGCTGTCGTGATTTACTTGCAGCGTAATATCCTGCGACTTCCGACGGCAACACACGGTTTCGGACAAGTTCAGGAGGCAGCGATGGCTTCAGAGGCAAGCGGCAAGTGGGCCATCGAACTTGGCGACTCGAGTTTGACCTCAATGAGCTCGAGAAGATTTTTAAAGGGGATGACGTAAAGGTTATTCGGATCACTGGAGGTCTCAGCGGTAGCATTGGTGGCTGACGAGCTGGACACCCTTGTCGACGAAAGCCACGTTTTCACGTCTGCCGAGAGGCTGCTCGATCTCATAAACGGAATTCAGTTCGTCGCAGATCGATCCAGAGAGCCGGCATCAGTTAAAGCGATCAGACATCGTAAGCCAGATGGGACGTGGTCTGGTCGTTCGATACGCGTGCATCTTGAGGGTGGAAAAATTAAAATCAGGGGTGGGTCCATTGGATTCACAATAACAAAGAATGGTGTCGCGCAGCCGTCTCCGCTGGCAAAGCAGACAAAATGGTTAAAGTGGGCGTCGGCTGTTGACCGCGTCAGTGACGTTCTTAATTTTTTGAAGGGTTCGCCAACTTATTTTGAGTTGTATCAGGCATTCGAGTTAATGCGTGATGATATCAATCAAGTCGTCGGCCAACAGAAGCAGCAAAGTATGGGTTGGCCATCAAAGGCAAACTTGGACCACTTTACGAAAAGTGCGAACGTTCACAGACATTCGTCGATTAAATGGCCAACGGGTTACAATCTGGAAAATGCAATGCCTTTGACCGAGGCGAGTCAGTTTGTCGGCGAACTGGTTGAAAAAGTGGCTGGATTGGAAATTTTCCTAGAAGCCTAAGGCTATCGATTTCACCTGTTCGGTTTGTAATTGTGGAATATGAAAGATGGCAACGTTGTGCTCGACATTCCGGAAGGAGGCAGGGACGATCTGGAATCGTATGTTGAATGCCTCTCATCTTGGAATTTCGCTAAGCGAAGAAACAATAACCGAATGCGTTTTGTACAACATTGCATCCGCCCACCAGGGAAAAGGTCTTGTGATCGATCTTGCGTCGAAGCCGGCAGAGTTCAAGCACGGCGGGGATTGGGAATGGTGGTTTGTGAAGGCCGGCATGGCGAAAGGCTTTCGAGTTCAGGCGAAACGACTTTTTCCGGATGGATCTTACAAAAGTCTCTTCAAGTCCGGCCCTGATCCGTACGAGCAACTTGATAAGCTTGTTAAGAGTTCAAGGCAGATAACGTCGAGCCTTTGTGCTGCTTCTACAATTTTCGCCCGCCGTGATTGCGCTGACTGGGAAAATAACTGCAGTCATACGTACAGGAGGCCAAGCTACTGGGGATGTTCACTCGCACTTCCCGAGGCCGTAAAGAAAGCCGGATCCGATAAACTGAAAAAACTCGGAGCGTGCATGTACCCATGGCATTACTTGGTTTGCGACGCGGACGGCCAAAAAAGTCTTTTTCAATCGACTGCTGATTTTATGAAGAGAGCCGCGAACAGGCCGGCAATATCACCGAAAGCCGTACCAGCACGAGTACAGCGGCTAATATGCTTGGGGTATGATCGCCGTCGGAGCAGTGAGGCGCCCTTACTTTGCCTACGCATATTGGCTGTCACATGAACATGGCGATGTTGATCTCGCCGGGATTGTAGTTTTCAACGACAGAAGGGCAGGCATGGATTAAGGGTAGTAGCATCGGCGTCGCGCCGTACGCTTGCGATATACTGGCTAGTAGTTTGATTATTGGCATTGAAGAAAAAATCGCCCAGCCTGCATTTCGCTGCCGAAGTCACCTCGGGTATTGCTCGTAGTGCGTGATGTCCTTGTATTGTCCGGCTCTCTTGTTGAGTTTTCCGTTGGTTGCCAACAAATAAATAAGAAGCGTTTCTAAGTCCCGGATCGCCCGATCAGCTTTATGTTTTGCATTCTTCAACGCAAACTTCCTACTTACGGGCTTAAAGCCAAATCACGAAAGGTATCCCACTTACCACGCCATTTCTTGTTCCTTCTGTGCGCGTAGACGCGTTTGAAAATGCTCGCGCCTTCTCCCTTGCAGCTCAGGCCGACATAAACTGCCTTTCCCCCCTTGAACAAGACATAGATGCCACACTGCTTTCGGAAGTCGACAGCCTTGGTGCGCTTGCTGGCCCGACCCCATGATCCGGCGTCATACCGCCAGTCCCACCCAGTTCTTGATCATCTGGTTTCCCGCACATCAAAACAGTTATTATGCCAAATTTCCTTAGCTTGGGCTGGCTACCGAACATTGAGCTCACCGATAGAATTTATCCAAGATAATTGAGTGGACATAACATGAAAGACATACTTCCCGACTTTCGCGGTGTTACCGACATTGATGAGATTCAAAGAATTTTTATTTCTGTCGGGCGCTCAATTTTGCTCGATCATCATTTGGAGCGCGGAAAGTACATATGGAAGATAAGGGCACTTGAGCTTTATTTGCACCATCCCAACTGGCTTGATCCAACGACTCACGGTGTAAGGTTTCAAAGCAGTGAGCAGCTAAAGTCTGGCACTTGGTACGTTCATCGCGAAGGCAGACTGGCGCGCAAGCGCCTGGGCATCGATATTACTGCGGGTTGCACAAGCAGGACATTCATTGTGGACTGGCGGCGGTCGCTTCAACGAGGACAGGTCCGGGAGAGCGAGTAAAAACGATTCTGCGTGGCGATTGCTCGAAGCTGGATTGGAATTTTTCAACTCGGAGATGGAGCTGCTTACTAAGGAGATTCACCGTGCCGGCGTTCAGAAAAAACGCTGAGGAGTTGGTACGTAACAGTGACCGGCCCCACTGGGGTGGTCCGTTTTGAATGTTAGTTTAAGTTGCATTTTGTGCCATCGGTTTTGTTGCCCGGAGCAGACGATGGCCTCGTTTGCAAGTGGTCTGTATCCGAGCGATGAGTGCGGGCGGATCGTATTGTAGTGACGACTCCAGGCTTCGATCATGATCTGCGCTTCTTTCAGAGTGTAAAAGATTTCATGGGTGAGCAGTTCATCCACGCAGCTTACCGTTGAAGCTCTCGCAGTAGCCGTTTTCCCACGGACTCCCTGGCTCGATGTAGGCGGTCTTCGCGCCAACGGCGGTAATCCGCACGGAACAGTGCAACGGCCGTGCGGCAAACTCGGACCGTTGTACGAACGGATGTGTGCGAGGATACCCGCAAGACGAACAGCTCGCATAGCGCCTCGATCACATCAGTATTGCGCAGGCTTTCGCGCCACACGGATGACCAGGCTCTCACGGGTAGACTCGATCCCGATGGTACAAAGCACTCAGAATAACTTCCCGTCGGGGTGCGGTCGGCGACGAAGTCATAGGACTCAAACATGGATTGCTGGAATACTCCGGCAAGACGGATGCTTGATCCGTCGTTGAGCCATAGGCGACCGCGTTTAAGTTGTTTGCTGGGGACTTTCGGCCCCTCACGACGCCAGATCCGCTCGACGCTTCTTGTTTACCGTCCAGCCTGAACGACGAAGCGCGCCGTGACCCGGCGATATCCATAGCGGCCTACTGGCGGGCAAGCGCGATGATGTCGGCGGTCAATGCCGCTTCATCATCGGGGTCGTTAGGATCTTGCGCTGCAGGGTATGTTGTTGACCTGAAGCCCGGCACGCCCGTCTCTCAGGGATGAAGCTCGGCCGTCACAGATCCACACAAGCGCGGCGACGAGCGGGGCATAAGTTTCCTTTGCGGCCTCAGCAGAAATGAGCTAGTCGAGGAGCAATTCGGACGACCGCTCAAGCTGCACGATCTGTCGGCTGATCGCGGACGGTGCGACGTTCAGGACCTCTGACGCGTGCCGGATCGATTTCAGGCGATAAACTTCGCGGAAGTAGCGGATCGAGGAAGACTCGATATTCATGTTTGTTGCCCTCTCAGCAACAGCTTTGCAAAAGCAGTGCCGTGCTGGCAACTGTGAATGATCAGTCACCTTTAGCAAAGTGTCTCAACATTCTTATTGCACTGCAAAATCATTCTGCGAGGGCCTATCGAATCTGCATCCTTTGTATGCGCTGCGTCGTGTTGCGCTGAAGGCAACGGAGTGGATGAAAGATTGATCTTGTTAGCAGCAATCTCGCTACGCAAGCTGGCACAACCAGGCAGGTAGAGGGTTCTCACATGATTCAGGTTCTGAAATCGATCGGCCGTTCTTTTTCATCAATGAAATGGCCGCTTACGGCGGTGGTGGCGGGCTCGCTTCTCGCATCGCCGGCAACCGCGCAGGAGACGATCAAGATCGGCGCGCTCTATCCGTTGTCTGGTGCCGTCGCGAAATCCGGTGAGGACACGCTAAACGCCATCAAGCTTGCTGTCGAAATCATTAATGGTCAGCATCCCGAACTGAACATTCCCTTCGCCAAAACCACTGGGTTGCCGCGGCTGAAGAACGCGAAGATCGAATTGATCACCGCCGATCATCAGGCCAATCCTGAGATCGGCGCTGCCGAAGCGGAGCGCATGATCAGCCAGCGTAAGGTCGTTGCGTTGATCGGTACGTTCCTGAGCTCTGTAGCATCAACCGTCAGCACCGTCGCCGAGCGAAACGAAATTCCGTTCATGACCGGCGACTCCGAAGCGACGCCGCTGACCGAGCGCGGTTACAAGTGGCTGTTCCGCACGACGCCGACCTCGCGCGATCAGGCGCGCGACTTCTTCGTATTTCTGCGCGACCTCAATTCCAAGACCGATCAGAAAGTGAAGACGATCGCGGTTGTTCACGAGAACACGCTGTGGGGTCAGGAATTCGGTAAATCCATGGCAGGCCACTTCAAGGACTTTCCGGAATTCACGCTGGCCGTGAACATCGGCTACCAGCAGGGCACGACGGACGTCACCAGCGAAGTGCAGCGCTTGATCAGTGCGAAACCGGATGTGGTCGTTCATGCTTCCTACGACGCGGAGGCGATTCTCTTCGCCAAGACGTACAAGCAGTTCAACTTCACTCCCAAGGGCGTGCTCGCGATCGGTGCGGCGTTCAGCTCGAGCGCGTTCCGCAATGCGCTGAAGAGTGATGCGAATTATTTTCTTGTTCGCGAACATTGGGCACTCGATCTGGCGGATCGGAACCCACTGATCGGTGAAGTCGGCCAGCTCTATCAAAAGCGTTACAACAAGGCGATGGATGGTGCTCCGGCTCGCGCATTCCAGGCCATGATGGTGCTCGCGGATGCGATCAACCGCGCCGGTTCCACCAAGCCCGAAGCGATCCAGAAAGCGCTTAAGGAAACCGACATGGCGCCGTCGAGCCTGATCATGCCGTGGGAAGGTGTGAAGTTCGACGCCAAGGGACAGAACACCAAAACGCGGGGTATTTTCGTGCAGACCATCAACGAAGCGCCGGCGACGGTGTGGCCCTTCGATATGGCGCGCACGAAGATCGTGTGGCCCAAGCCCGCGCAGTAATATTCCGATCGAAGGCAGGTTTGAGGCAGCATGACCGCTGAACTGTTACTGCAATTGCTCGTCAGCGGTCTCGGGATGGGGTTCATCTTCGCCCTGATCGCAATAGGTCTGGCTTTGATCTATGGCGTGATGAACGTCGTGAACTTCGCTCACGGCGAGTTCCTGATGATCAGCATGTACGCATCGGTATTTGCGTTCACGCTGGGCGGTCTGGATCCCGTCGTGACCCTGCCGTTCGTTGCTGTTGCGATGTTCGGTTTTGGCGTTGCCGTCTACTACCTATTGATGAAGCGGGTGCTGGGCGGCGCGATGCACTCGCAGATTTTCGCAACCTTCGGCCTGATGGTTTTCCTTCAGGCTGCCGCGCAGTTCACATTCGGCGCCGATTACTACTCGATCAACCACAGTTGGCTTGGCGGCACGGTCCGCATCGGCGGTGTCACCTTGCCGATGCCCCAGATCGTGGCGGCCGTAGGCGCGATCTTGTGTACGGCATGTCTTTATCTGCTTGTCTTCCGCACGCGGGTGGGGCGCTCGCTGCGCGCGGTATCGCAGGATCGTGTTGCTGCGCTCACGATGGGCATCGACGCGGATCGCATGAACGCTTTGGCGTGGGGGTTGGCAGCCGCATGTATCGGCGTTGCGGGCTCGTTGCTGTCCAACTTCTATTATGTGTTTCCACGCGTGGGCGCGGTGTTCGTGCTGGTCGCGTACGTCACGGTCGCGCTCGGCGGCTTCGGATCCATCGGCGGTGCGCTGGCTGCCGGGGTCGCGATCGGTGTTTTGCAGGTCTTCTCGGGGTTCTTCATGACTTCGACGCTGAAGTTCGTCCCCGTATTCGCGCTGTATCTGCTGATCGTGTTGTTCCGGCCTACCGGTTTGCTGGGTAAGCAGTGATGTCAGCCCCAAGTGTAAATAAGGGTCTGACCTTTGCCGGTTCGCCCATAAAGCTCCGAAATATCGTGCTGTTCTTTGCGGGCGTCGGCATTCTTTATCTCATTCCGCAGTTTCTGGATGGAAAGCCATTCGAGCTACGGTTGCTGACGGTGATCTTCCTCTATGCCGTCATGGGGCAATCCTGGAATATTCTGGGCGGTTATGCCGGCCAGATTTCCATTGGCCATGCCATGTTCTTCGGGCTTGGCGCCTACACCTCGACCATCGCCTTTCTGAATTTCGGTGTGAATCCCTGGATCGGCGGATTGCTCGCGGTCGCGGTGTCTGCGCTTGCGGGCGTGCTGATCGGCATCCCCTGTTTCCGGCTGCGCAGCCATTATTTTGTGATCGCAACACTTGTCGTTGCCGAATCGATCTTCCTGATTTTTTCGGAGTGGTCGTTCGTCGGCGCTGCGATAGGTCTCGAACTACCCATCCGCCCATCGGGCTGGGAGAACTTCCAGTTCCATCGCAACAAGATTCCGTACTACTACATCGCGCTGACCATGCTCGTGGTTGTAACGATCTTCGTGATCTGGATGGAGCGCTCGAAGATCGGGTTTGTTCTGAAAGGCATTCGTGACGACGAGGACGCGGTGCGAAGCCTTGGTTTTTCGCCGCTACGCTACAAGCTCATCGCGATGGCCTTCAGCGCCGGCATTCTCGGCTTTTGCGGTACCTTCTACGCGCAATATGTTCTGCTGATCGAGCCACCGACAGTTCTGTTCGCCTCGATCTCGGTCATCGTCGCCTTGATCCCGATCTTCGGCGGAATAGGAACGGTAGCAGGTCCGATTATCGGAAGCGTCATTCTGCTTACGATCTCCGAGTACTCGCGCGTTCATTTCTCGGGCAGCGGCCGCAACGTCGATCTTCTGATTTATGGCGCGCTGATCATGGTATTCGCCGCCTATTGCCCGGGCGGGGTCATGAGCATGATTTCCTCGCTGCGCGCCCGCTTCAGGAAGGGCGCGGTATGAATCCCATTCTGCGCGTGGAGAATGTTTCGGTCCGCTTCGGCGGTTTGCAGGCGCTGGGCGACGTCTCCTTCGCGGTTGCCAATAACGAGATTCTCGGTGTCGTTGGACCTAACGGCGCGGGGAAGTCGACGCTGTTTGGCGTGATCTGCGGTGATGTGCATCCCGATGCCGGTAGCACATTGCTGGCTGGAAAGAGCATCACGGGAAAATCGTCGGATGAGATCGCGCGCTCTGGCTTGGTGCGTACCTTCCAGACGCCACGGCCGTTCACGACCATGACGTTCCTCGAGAACGTAACCCTCGCGGCGCTGACCAAGACCAACGATGTCGCGATCGCGAGGGAACGTGCAAGGCTGGTTCTGGATCAGGTCGGTTTGAGTGATTGCTGTGACCGCCCATCATCCGGAGCGAGTACCGGACAGCGTAAAAGATTGGATATCGCGCGCGCGCTTGGGACAGAGCCGTCCGTGTTGCTGCTCGACGAGCCGCTCGGCGGCGTCGATCCCGGCAGCATCGCGGATATGCTTGCCTTGCTGAAGCGGATCCGGGATCGCGGTGTTACGCTTGTTGTGATCGAACACAATCTCGAGGCGCTGACCGGAATTGCGGATCGCCTGATCGCAATGACACTCGGCAAGAAGATTGCGGATGGTGCACCCAAGGACGTGATGAGCGACGACCGTCTGGTCCGCGCCTATCTCGGAGACGATGATGCCGCTGCTTGAAACACGCTCGGTCGGCGTTGCGCTCGGTGACGTCCAGGTGCTCTGGAACGCCAGCATCACGGTAGAGCCCGGAGAAATCGTTTGCCTGCTCGGCCCGAACGGTTCGGGCAAGAGCACGCTGATGAACAGCGTCTCTCGCCTCAATCGCTTGGTTTCCGGAGAAATCTGGTTTGACGGCACTGCAGTACATTCGCTGCCACCGCACAAGGTGCCGCAGCTCGGCGTCAGTCACGTGCTGGAGCGTCACCGCCTGTTTCCCTTCATGACCGTCTATGAGAATTTGCTGATCGGTGCCGGCTCGGTGACGGATCCCGCGATCCTCAAGCAACGCTTCGAGCGGGTCTACACGCTCTTTCCACGGTTGAAAGAGCGTGAGCGTCAGGTCGCGAACTCGATGTCCGGCGGTGAGCAGCAGATGTGTGCCATTGGTCGCGGATTAATGTCCGATCCGAAGCTCCTGATGGTCGACGAACCATTCATCGGACTTTCGCCAAAATTCCGCGAGGAAGTCACGAAAACCATTCAGCAACTTAATCGGGACGGTATCGCGATCCTGATGATCGAACAGAATGTGCGGCAAGCCTTGGCGCTCAGCCACCGCTCATACATTCTCAAAGCGGGCCAGATCGCTTTGACGGGCCGGAGCGCGGATATCGCGAAAAGCCCGCAACTTGAGGAAATTTTCTTCGCTCGCAAATCCGGCGCGACGACTAGCGTCTCGCCGGCCAGTGCCGCGCACTAATCGAATTCAAAGGAGAGGATCATGCCTAAAATCAAGTTCAGTTTCGCGCGTGGTGGTCACTTCACAGCGAACGTGATGGCCGACAAGGCGCCGAAAACCTGGGAGGCGATCCGCAACTATCTGCCTGTTACGATCAAGGCTTATAACGCGCGCTGGACCGGCCGCGAGACCCACACCAAGATCGATATTCCCAACAAGCCGCCGCGCGAAAACCAGGTTCTCAATGCCGGACTTGGCGATGTGATCTATGCCTGCGAATGGTCCGATCGCGATGTTACCGGCTTCGAAGCGATTGGCTGGTTCTACGGCACCGAGACGGTGCGCGACTGGCGTGGCGAGTCTCGCGTCAATCTCTTCGCACGCGTCGACCAGAGCGAATGGCCGTTCCTTGAAGAAGTCGGTCTGCGGACCTGGCGGGAAGGCGGCGAAGACTGCACGATTACAGTGGTCGAGGACTAAGCACAGTCCTCGGCACTCCGCTCCGCTCGCTTAAGGGCCCTCAGATCGCGGTCTTGTCCGCTCTCTTCGTCGCCGGCGCGAATCCGGATATTCCGGGCGACCGCTAGGCTTGGTTTAAGCATAGGCTAGCCCTATCGAGAGATAGGCTAAGCCGTTGCTTTATATATTGAAAATCTTGAAGTAGTCTGGTGCTGGTTGCTGCCGCAAAGTCGGTAGCCCGGTCGGGCGCGGCCATATGCGCTAGACTGGCGTGCCAGGAAATACGCCCTCGAATACCAATATATAGAGTGGAATGAGCCCACCGATCCAAACATTGCAGCGTATCGCTTCCCTCACGCCGCTCGCTCGCGTGCTCGCACAGATCGAGGCTTCGGTCGCGCCCGTCGCCGCGCAGAACATCAAGCCTGACGACGCCATGATCGGCGCAACGCTCGCAGCGGACGTAATCGCGCCTGCGGATTTTCCGCAGCATCCCACCGCGCTTCACGACGGCTGGGCGGTCGCTTCGGAGCAGACCTCGGACGCGAGTTCCTATGCCCCGGCAATACTCAACAAGCCGCCGCTCTGGATAAATGCAGGCGAACCTATGCCTGCGGGCTGCGACGCCATCCTTCCGGTCGACGCGCTTTCCATTACGAATGGCTGTGCCGAGATTCTTGCAGGCGTAGCCCCCGGTGAAGGCATGATACCGGCGCGAGCGGATGCCGCCAAAGGGGTGATCTTACGCAAAACCGGAACGAAAATGCGCGCGGTCGATGTCGCGGTTTTTCGTGCGCTGGCGGTCGAGACAATTTCGATCCGCCTGCCGCGCTTAAAAATTCTTTCCGTCACGCGCGACAAAATTGAGCCCGACACCAACGCTTCGATGATCGCAACCGCCATCCGTGCGATGGGTGCGGCACCGGAGATCCTGCATGGCGTAACGCTCGACACCGTGCTCGCGAAGATCGATTGCGATTTCATGATCGCGATCGGCGGTACGGGCACCGGCAAGAACGACTCCTCGGTGAAAACGCTCGCGCGTCTCGGCGCGGTAGATATTCATGGGTTCGGAATAGCGCCGGGAGAAACCGCGGCTCTGGGCAGCGTCAGCGGTCATCCGGTGCTGTTGCTGCCCGGCCGCCCTGATGCCGCGCTTGCGGCATTTCTGCTCGCGGGAAGCAAATTATTGTCGCAGCTTTCCGGTTTGCAGGAAATTGATCATGGACCCCCGGTAACGCCCGCGACAAAAATCACATCAACCATCGGTCTTGCCGAAGTTGTTTTCGTGCGGCGCACCGCGGACGGCGCCGAGCCGTTAGGCACATCTTCGTTTCCATTGCAGGCCCTTGCGCAGGCCGATGGCTGGGTGCTTGTGCCTGCGCAAAGCGAAGGCTTGGCAGCTGGTTCCGTCGTTGAAATGAGAAGTTTGCCATGAACAGTGACCGCACCGGCAAAGCACCCGTTTCTCCGGCGCATCTGCTTGCCGAGATTCGCGCGGCTGCGCGGCAGGAGCAGTTTCTGGAAGTGGTGTCGCCCGAGGAGGCGCGGCAGCGCTTCGAGAGCAGTCTCGATCTGAAGCCGCTTGCGGCAGAAACCGTTCCGCTCGCCGATGCACTCGGGCGTGTGCTTGCAAAGGACATCGCTGCGCCGGTCGACGCGCCGCCGTTCGATCGCTCGAATGTCGATGGCTTCGCTATGCGCGCCGCAGATACCGCGGGTGCGAGTGATGCCAATCCCTGCCGCTTGTTCCTGAACGGCGAAGTGCTCGCTTGCGGCACGGAACCGAGATTGACCGTTGCGCCGGGTACCGCGACTGCGATTGCGACCGGCGGCGTAATCCCGCGCGGGGCGGATGCAGTGGCGATGATCGAGTGGACCGATCTTGCCGAAAGCACGAAAGGCCCGGTTATCGACCTGCGGCGGCCGTTGCTGCCGGGGCAATTCGTTTCCTTCGCTGGCTCCGACATCGCACGCGGCGAAATGCTGCTTCGCTACGGCACACACATCGGCTCGCGTGAAATCGGAATGCTCGCCGCCTGCGGTATCGACAAGGTCGAAGTGGTACGCAAACCGAAAATCGCAGTGCTTTCCACCGGAGACGAACTGACGCCGCCCGGCAAACCTTTGGCGGCGGGCGCGGTTTACGACTCCAACGGCGCGATCATCGCCGCATCGATTACGGAAGCAGGCGGCGTTGCGGTTGCTATGGGCGCGTTCCCGGATAACGAAGAAATTCTGACCAAGGCCCTCCGCGACGCGCTCGCACAATGCGATATCGTCGTGCTTTCCGGTGGCACCTCGAAGGGTGCCGGGGATTTCTCACACCGCATCGTGTCGCAACTCGGCACGGTGCTGGTCCACGGCGTCGCGCTGAAACCCGGTAAGCCGCTGTGTCTTGCCGTTTCCGGCGGAAAAGCGGTCGTGGTGCTGCCGGGGTTTCCGACGTCGGCGATTTTCACGTTTCACGCTTTCGTCGCGCCGCTGATCCGCGCATGGGCCGGCCTGCCACGGGAATCCGCTGAAGTGGTCGAGGCCAAAATTCCCGTCCGCGTCGCGTCCGAACTCGGTCGCAAGGAATTCATGCTGGTCTCGCTGATCGAAGGCGCAGAGGGCAAGGTCGCACTGCCGGGCACGAAAGGCTCTGGCTCGGTAACGAGCTTCTCGCAGGCCGACGGCTTTATCGAAGTGGATGCGCTTGCCGCATCGGTTGATGCTGGCACGACGCAGGCAGTGACGCTGATCGGCAAGGCAACGCGGCCGCCTGATCTAACGATTACCGGCAGTCACGATCCTGCGCTCGATATTCTCATTTCAGCAATCGCGAGAAAGGGTTTTACTGCACGTACCATCGCAGTCGGGAGTCAGGGGGGAGTTTCCGCTGCCGCGCGTGGCGAGTGCGATGTCGCGCCCGTGCATCTCGTCGATACGAACGAAGGGCCCACCAAAGGAAAGTACAATCTCCATTTGCTCAAGCCGGGCCTGCAACTCGTCCCGGGTTGGCGCCGTATGCAGGGTGTCGTCTATCGCAAGGGGGATGCCCGCTTCGCTGGCAAGACCGCCGCGGAAGCGGTGCGCGATGCGGCAAGCGATTCGTCCTGCGTTATGGTCAACCGTAATGCGGGTTCAGGCACGCGGGTGCTTGTCGATAATTTGCTCGCCGGCGCTGCAATCTCGCGTCCCGCCGGTTACGCCAATCAACCGAAATCGCATAACGCCGTTGCCGTCGCCGTCGTGCAGGCCCGCGCGGATTGGGGTGTTGCCATCGAACCTGTGGCAAAGCTCTACGGCCTCGATTTCCTGCCGATTGCCCCGGAGCAGTATGATTTTCTGATTGTGGAGAGCAGGCGCAATCGTGCCGCGGTGCAGGCATTTCTCCAGGCGCTGCAAGACCAAGAGGTCCGCGACCGCATTCGCGCTGTGGGCATGGAGCCTGTCGAATAATGGCGCAGCTCACCGACGATTGTTTCGCGTTTTCCGGTCCCTTGATGCCGGTTGCTGAAATGGAGCGTTTGATCGAAACGCGTGTCACGCCGGTCGCGGAGCGGGAGACCGTTTCGCTGGCACTCGCGAGAGGCCGCGCCGCCGCGGATGACGTCGTCGCTCCCGTTGATCTGCCGCATTTCGACAACTCCGCCGTTGACGGTTACGCCGTGCGACACGCCGACCTGAAACCGGACGCAGATACGTCGCTGAGAATTTCCGCGCGTGTCATGGCCGGAGAAAAGGCTGCGGTGCCGCTAGCGCCTGGCGAAGCAATCCGCATCTTTACCGGTGCTCCGATGCCGATGGATGCCGATACCGTTTTCATGCAGGAAGACGTGCGCGAAGAAAACGGCCGCGTGATCGTGCCGAGCGGTCTGAAGCAGGGCGCGAACCGTCGCCTTGCCGGAGAAGATTTAAAGAAGGGCTCGGTTGCGATTCCGGCCGGGCGCATCATGGATGCGCAGAACGTCGCGCTTGCGGCCGCGCTTGGGCTTCGCGAGATTGGCGTGTTGCGCAAGATTCGCGTCGCGATCTTTTCGACAGGCAACGAAGTCATCGAAGCGGGCGAGCAGTTGTCCGGTGCAAGCGTCTATGACGCCAATCGCGCGCTATTGCGTGAACTACTGATGCGCCTTGGCTGCGAAGTCAGCGATCTCGGTATTCTGCGCGACGATCCCGGAAAACTCGGCGAAGCCTTACGCAAGGCCGCAGCTGGAAACGATCTTGTCGTGACCACAGGTGGCGTCTCCACGGGAGAAGCGGATCACGTGAAGAGCGCGGTCGAAAGCGTCGGCTCGCTTACATTCTGGCGCATTGCGATCAAGCCGGGCCGCCCTGTGGCAATGGGTGTGATCCGCGCCGAAAACGGAGCGAATGCCGCCTTCGCGGGTCTACCGGGGAATCCGGTCGCGGCTTTTGTCACTTTCGTTCGCGTCGTGCGGCCTCTGGTACTGCGGCTTGCGGGCGCGACACCGAAGCCGTTTCTCTCGCTGCCGGTAATTTCATCTTTCGATTACAAAAAAAAGTCCGGCCGCCGCGAGTATGTGCGCGTTGCGCTTCGTGCCCGCGCGGATGGGGACTACGACGCGATCAAGCATCCGCAAGATGGTGCCGGGGTCATCACATCGCTTACCGAGACCGATGGTTTGATCGAGTTGCCCGAGGAGGTCACGCAGATCTCCACCGGGGAGCGCGTGCGGTTCTTGTCATACGCCTCACTGACTTCGTAATTGTGCTTATGCGCCGGGATGTGCCCGCGCGATTTCCTGTGCACGCTCGACATCTTCCGGCGTGTTCGCATTGAAAAACGGATCGACTGGCTGGTCCGGCCATTCGGCAATCGCGACGCCATGGCGCGCGGTCCAGATTTCAATCTTGTGCAGATTTTCTTCTATCAGCGCGTGACGCAAATCCGCGCGTAGTGCGACCGGCCAAAGGCCAACCACTGGATGCCGCCAGTCGCCGGATTTTGCGCAGGCGAGGGGGTTTCCTTCTTTCGAGCGGGCTTCTTCCAGCCGCGTGACGAGATCGCGTGGCAGAAACGGACAGTCTCCCGGCGCACTCGCAACATATTCCACCTCCGGCGCGTTCTTTGCCGTCCAATCGAGGCCCGCGAGGATGCCGGCAAGCGGTCCCGCAAAATCCGGAATGTCGTCAGGCACGACCGGCAAGCCGGTAAACGCGAAGCGTGACGGATCGCCGTTTGCGTTGATGATCATGCGCGAGCATTGCGGCTTCATGCGCGATAACGCGCGGTCGAGGATGGTCTCGCCGCCGATTTTGATCAGGCCTTTATCGCCGCCACCCATCCTGCGCGCGAGGCCGCCGGCGAGGATTAAGCCGAGCGGTTTACTCGTCATGCATTGCGGCCTTGCGGCGGAAGCGTCCGCTTTCTTCCTGCACGCTTTCGATATCCTGATCGAACACGATGCGCTGCTCGCCCGCGAGCGCCATGAAACGCTTGCCGCGTGCGCGGCCGATCAGCGTGAGATTTGCCTTGCGCGCCAGTTCGACACCCCATGCGGTAAAGCCCGAACGCGAGACGAGAATCGGAATTCCCATGCGCACGGTCTTTATCACCATTTCCGAGGTGAGGCGGCCGGTGGTGTAGAAGATCTTGTCGTGCGCGGGCACCTTGTTCTGGAACATCCAGCCAGCAATCTTGTCGACCGCGTTATGGCGGCCGACGTCTTCCATATAAACCAGCGACTTGTCTTCCCGCGCCAGCACGCAGCCGTGGATCGCGCCGGCTTCGAGATAAAGCGACGGCGTCGTGTTGATCTCGTGGGTGAGCGCATAAAGCCACGATGTGCGCAGTTCTGCATCCGGCAGTTTCACGTCTTCCAGCGCTTCCATAAGATCGCCGAAGGTGGTGCCCTGCGCGCATCCTGAGGTCTGCGTGCGCTTGCGCATCTTTTCTTCGTAATCGGTCTGCCGCTCGGTGCGCACGACCGCGACGGAAAGGTCGTCGTCATAGTCGACGCCGGTCACGACATCGTCCGGCATCAGCATGTTCTGGTTCAGCAGGAAACCGATCGCGAGGTATTCGGGATAATCGTTGATCGTCATCGCAGTGACGATCTCCTGCGAATTTAGATAAATGGTGAGCGCGCGCTCTACCGTCACCGAGGCGTCGACCCGCGCACCGGTCTGGTCGATGCCGGATACGCGCTCGGTCAGCCTCGGATCCTGCGGATTGGGCTTGATGATGTAATGGTCGCTGGACATGGCGCGACTATAGCACGCCTGGAGGCACGAATGCGGCGAAGATTATTCCGCCGCAACCTGTGTCGTGGAAACCGGCTCGACCTTGGCGACGCAGTACTTGAACTCGGGAATTTTGCCGAACGGATCGAGTTTCGGGTTGGTGAGCAAATTCGCCGCCGCTTCGACATAGGCGAAGGGAATGAACACGACCCCATCCGGAACGCCGTCGTCTTGCCGCGAATAAAGCTCGATCGAGCCACGCCGGGTCGAGACGCGAACCGGATCGCCGGCCTGAATCCCGAGTTTGGCAATCGTTCCGCGCGAAAGCTGTGCGATCGCGGTCGGCTCGATTGCGTCGAGCACCTGCGCGCGACGCGTCATGGAGCCGGTGTGCCAATGCTCGAGCTGACGTCCCGTCGAAAGCACGAAGGGATACTCCGCGTCCGGCACTTCGTCGGGCGGCGTGACTTTCGCCGCAACGAGTTTCGCGAAGCCGCCCGGACGCGGGAAGCCGTCTTCGAATACGATATCGCGGCCGGGTTGGTCTGGGCCGGCAGTTGGGTAGGTAACCGCGTTCTCGCGCGTGACACGGTCCCAGGTAATGTTGTTAAGCGCCGGCATCATCGAAGCCATCTCGTCGAACACTTCGCCGACATGCTTGTAGTTCCAGCCGCAGCCCATGCGGTTGGCGATGTCCTGAATGATCCAGAGATCCTGCCGCGCTTCGCCTGGCATCGGGATCGCAACGCGGCCCATTTGCACCTGACGGTTTGTATTTGTGACGGTGCCGTCCTTCTCCGGCCAGCCGGAGGCAGGCAGGATCACGTCTGCATAGACTGCGGTTTCGGTTAGGAAGAGATCTTGCACCACGAGATGCTCAAGGTGCGCGAGCGCTTCGCGCGCGTGGTTGAGATCGGGGTCCGACATCGCCGGGTTCTCGCCCTCGATATACATCCCTTTGATCTCGTCGTTGTGGATAGCGTCCATGATTTCGACGACGGTCTTGCCGCGCTTCGGCGGTAGCTTCACGCCCCACTTGTCTTCATAGAGCGAGCGGATCTCCGGCGCTTCGACCGATTTGTAATCCGGGAAGAACATCGGGATCAGGCCGGCGTCGGATGCGCCCTGCACGTTGTTCTGCCCGCGCAGCGGATGCAGACCCGTGCCGGGACGGCCGATCTGACCGGTGATGAGCGCAAGGGCAATCAGGCAGCGTGCATTGTCAGTGCCGTGCGTGTGTTGGGAAACGCCCATGCCCCAGAAAATGATCGCGCTTTCCGCGCGCGCGTAAGCGCGGGCCACTTCGCGCAGCGTCTGCGCATCGATACCGCAGATCGGTTCCATCTCTTCGGGTGTGAAGTCCTTGATGTTTTCCTTCCATGCCTCGAAGCCTTCGACGTAAGTCTGGATGTACTGCTTGTCGTAGAGTTCCTCCTCGACAATCACATTCAGCATCGCATTCAGCATCGCGACGTCGGCGCCGTTCTTGAACTGCATCATCTTCCAGGCGTGGCGCTTCATCGCCGTCCCGCGCGGGTCCATGACGACGAGTTTCGCGCCGTTTTTTGCGGCCTGCTTGAAGAAGGTCGCGGCGACCGGATGGTTCTCGGTCGGGTTGGCGCCGATCACGATAATGAGGTCGGAGTTCTTTACTTCGTTAAAGGTCGCGGTCACCGCTGCCGAACCGACACCTTCGAGAAGCGCGGACACCGACGACGCGTGGCAAAGACGCGTGCAGTGATCGACATTGTTCGTGCCGAAGCCGGTGCGAACGAGTTTCTGGAAAAGATAAGCCTCTTCGTTCGAGCCCTTCGCCGAGCCGAAACCGGCAAGTGCATCCGAGCCGTCGCGGTCGCGAATTTTCACGAGGCCGTTTGCGGCGCGGTCAAGCGCTTCTTCCCAGGTCGCTTCGCGGAAATGCGTCCACGGATTGGAAGGATCGATGAACTCGTGCGGAACTTTGGGCACGCCTTCCTTGCGGATCAACGGCTTCAAAAGCCTTTGCTTGTTGTGCACGTAATCAAAGCCGAAGCGGCCTTTGACGCAAAGCCGGCTCGCGTTCGCCGGACCTTCCTTGCCGACGACCGAGACGATCTTGTCGTCCTTGATCTGGTAGGTGAGCTGGCAGCCGACACCGCAATAGGGGCAGACGCTGTCGACCTCGCGGTCGACGCCGCCTTTGTATGTGTTGTTCTCGTCGACGCGGGTCGCGGGCATCAGCGCGCCGGTTGGGCAGGCCTGCACGCACTCGCCGCAAGCGACGCAGGTGGAAGCCCCCATCGGATCGTCGAAATCGAACACGATCTTTTCGTTGTGACCGCGACCAGCCATGCCGATCACATCGTTGACCTGAACTTCGCGGCAGGCGCGGACGCAGAGATTGCACTGGATGCAGGCATCTAAATTGACCGCCATCGCCGGGTGCGAACGGTCGGCAGCGACCTTTTCCTGTTCCGGGAAGCGGCCGGTCTCGATGCCCATCTTGTCGGTCCAGGACCAGAACTTCGATTGCGGGTCCGGCGCGGTCGCGCGTTCCGGCTGATCGGTAGCAAGGAGTTCGAACACCATCTTGCGCGAAGCGTCGGCGCGCTCGGACTGCGACTTCACGTTCATGCCGTCGACCGGCGTGCGGATGCAGCTTGCGGCAAGCACGCGTTCGCCTTCGATCTCGACCATGCAGGCGCGGCAATTGCCGTCCGGGCGATAGCCGGGTTCGGGCAGATAGCAAAGGTGAGGGATGTCGGTGCCCTGACGCTTGGCGACCTGCCAGATCGTCTCGCCCTCGAAGGCTTCGACTTCCTTGCCGTCGAGCGTGAACTTGATCACCTTCGGCATACCGTTCATCGCGTTCATGGCGTCACCATTGCCGTAGCGGTTTCGTGAGATCGTCACGGAAATATTTGAAAACGGAAGAGAGCGGGTTCGACGCGGCCTGACCGAGACCGCAGATCGAAGCGTCGCGCATTGCGCCGGAAAGCTCGGTAAGCAGTCCTTCGTTCCACGGTCCTTGCGCCATCAGCTTCACCGCTTTCTCGGTTCCCGCGCGGCATGGCGTGCACTGGCCGCAGGATTCATCTTCGAAGAACTTCATGAGGTTGAGCGCGACCGCCTTCATGTCGTCCTTGTCGGAAAGCACGACAACCGCGTGCGAGCCGATGAAGCAGCCGTATTGTTCCAGCGTCCCGAAATCGAGTGGAACGTCATTCAACGAAGCGGGAAGAATGCCGCCGGAAGCGCCGCCGGGGAGATACCCTTTGAAGGTCTCGCCCTCGATCATGCCGCCGCAATATTCGTCGATCAGTTCTTGAATCGAGATGCCCGCTGGCGCGAGCTTCACGCCCGGATTTTTCACGCGGCCCGAAACGGAGAAGCTGCGGAAGCCGTTGCGCTCGCGGCGGCCTTGCGAGGTAAACCAGCCGGCGCCTTTTTCGACAATGTCGCGAATCCAATAGAGCGTTTCGACGTTATGTTCGAGCGTCGGGCGGCCGAACAGGCCGACCTGCGCGACATAAGGCGGGCGATGACGGGGAAGGCCGCGCTTGCCTTCGATGCTCTCGATCATCGCGGATTCTTCGCCGCAGATGTAAGCGCCCGCACCGCGGCGCATGATGACCTTCGAGAATTTCGTGAGGCCCGCTTTTTCGGCTTTCACAAGTTCCTGCTCGACGAGCAGCCGGATCTCCGGATATTCGTCGCGAAGATAGAAATAGACTTCCTTCGCTTCGACGACCCACGCGCCGATCAGCATGCCTTCGATGAAGCGGTGCGGGTCCTGTCCGAGATAGAAGCGATCCTTGAACGTGCCCGGCTCGCCTTCGTCTCCGTTCACGGCCATGAGGCGTGGCGCAGGCTCGGCGCTTACCAGCGACCATTTGCGTCCAGTCGGAAAGCCGGCGCCGCCAAGACCACGAAGTCCGGCATCGCTCACGATTGCGATCAGTTCTTCGCGCGTGCGTTTGCCGGAGAGACAGTCTTCCAGGAGTTTATAGCCGCCTTGCTTGCGGTATACTTCGAAATCGTTCGTCGTCTTAAAAGCGTGCGGATGTTCGTGCGCTTTCACCGCAGCAGAAACGTTTTCGTTGGTCGCGTGAAAAACCTGTGCATGTCCGACTGCCGCGACCGGTGCTTTATCGCAGGCACCCATGCACGGCGCGCGAACGACCCGAACGTCTTTCCCGAGTTTGCCGGGAAGATCAGCGAGCAATTTATCCGCGCCAGCCATGCAGCAAGATAAAGAGTCGCAAACCCGAACCGTGGTCGCGGGCGGCGGCGTCTCGCCTTCCTTCACGACATCGAAATGTGCGTAGAAGGTTGCGACTTCATAAACTTCCGTCTGCGCAAGTTTCATTTCTTCCGCGAGCGCAGCCAAATGCGCAGCCGAGAGATGGCCATACTTGTCTTGAATAAGATGAAGATGCTCAATCAGGAGATCGCGCTGACGCGAACGGGCGCCGAGCAATGCGCGCACTTCCTCGAGCGCGCGGATGTCGACCTGGCGGCCTTTCGGCTTCGGGCGGGGACGTTTGCGTTTGGCGTCTGGTGCCGTGTGCGGCCCGGCGATAATTGTTGTCATTCCAAAGAGATGGAAGGACTCTCGAAAATGTACAATGCCCTCAAAGACATGCGGCGATAGAAAAAATCTATGAATGAGAGCCGGGAAAGGGATAACCTGTGGTCATGACCGGAAAATTGCCGCTCGCAGTACTTCTGGCTGCGTTTACCGTTCTCGGAACCGCGCCACTTTCTGCGCAGCTCCAGGGCCACGGCGGCCCAATCAAGTCACTCGTGCTTTCAGCGGATGGTGCCTTCGCGATTTCCGGAAGCTTCGACACGTCTGCGATCCGCTGGTCGCTCGCAAAAAACTCCGCGGAGCAGGTACTTCGTTTTCATGAGAGCGCGGTAAATGCGGTCGTCGTCATTCCCGGCGGCAAACTCGCGACTGGTGGCGAAGACGGTCAGGTCGCGATCTGGAATGATGGGCAAGCGGCGCCATCGACAGTTTTGAAGGGGCACACCGCGCCGGTGGTTGCACTCGCCGCATCGCCGGACGGAAAATGGATCGCTTCTGCGTCGTGGGATCGCAGCATTCGTCTGACGCCAGTCGGCGGCGGCGAGACGAAAGTGCTGCAAGGGCATCAGGACAATGTGAATGCGATCGCATTCACGGAAGATGGCAGCGCGCTCGTCAGCGCGGGTTACGATCTCACCGTTCGTATCTGGCCGCTTGCGAAACTCGATGCACCGGTTACCGCGCAGGTACCGAGCCCGCTGAATGCGATTGCGATTGCGCGTGACGGCGAAATCGTCGTCGCAGGCGCGGACGGAAAAGTTTATTTCCTTTCTCCGGCTGGAGACATGAAAGGGTCGGCGCAAGCCGCCGAGCGCCCGATCATCTCGCTTGCAGTTTCGCCGGATGGTGCTTTTGTCGCCGCCGCCGCAATCGCGGGTTCGGTTGCGATCATCGAGCGCAAAGACAGAAAAGTTTACGGACATTGGTTGGCCCCGGTCTTCCGGTTTGGGCGGTCGTGTTCATGCCGGACAGCAAGACGCTCGTTTCCGGCGGCAACGATCGTCTGGTACGGCGCTGGGATGTGACAACCGGTGAGCATCTCGGCGAAGTCGCGATGCGCGGTCCCGATAACATTCTCGCGGCATTCGAAGGCGACCGCGGTGCTGAGGTTTATAGAGCCTGCGTCGCTTGCCACACGCTTTCGCCGGACGAAGGCAATCGTGCGGGGCCGACATTGCACGGGGTCTTCGGCCGCAGGATCGCGACGCTTCCCGGCTATCAATTCTCCGATGCGTTGAAAAAGATGGACATCGTCTGGACGCCCGAAACGGTATCGAAACTC
Source organism: Hyphomicrobiales bacterium (assembly GCA_016713235.1). Classification (GTDB taxonomy): domain Bacteria; phylum Pseudomonadota; class Alphaproteobacteria; order Rhizobiales; family Xanthobacteraceae. Next base: position 22,721 of record JADJPN010000003.1, read on the forward strand.
TTCGAAGTCGGGCCGATGATCTACACGCCGGGCACAAAAATGCCGGAACAGAAAGTCACCTCGGAAGAAGACCGCAAAGCGCTGATCGAGTTTTTGCTGAAGACCACGAAGAAATAGCGCTTACGGCTTTTCTTTCGTTTCCTCGCGCTCGCGCAGATAGTCTTCGGTGGTCCGCACCGGCGCACGCATCGGCGCTTCATGCGGATCGAACGACTGCTCGGTCGCGGCGATTACGCGGCAATCCTCGCACATTTTGAGGAGTTCGAGCCGCTGCGCGCGGCCCTGGAACATCCAGTGCCGGCCTTCGAGCTTCGCCGAAATGCGCTCGATCGTGCTCTTGGTGCCGAACGGCTTCGCGCAGCGGATGCACTCGAACGGCTCTTCTTCCTTCATGATCCGCGCTTCGGCGGTGGCGGCGCGGAAATCGATCTGCGGATGCAGCGAAATGACTTTCTCCGGGCAGGTCGCCTTGCAGAGCCCGCACTGCACGCAGGCGTCCTCCGAAAATTTCAGCATCGGCTTTTCCGGATTGTCGGAAAGCGCGCCGGTGGGGCAGGCGGAAACGCAGGCAAGACACAGCGTGCAGCCTTCGGCGTTGACTTCGATCTCGCCGAATGGCGCATGCTCGGGGAGCGCGATGACGTCGACCGGCGCAGGAGCCGCGCGCTGCAACTCGCGCAGGGAAAGCCGCATGACGTCACGCTTGCGCCCGGTAGCGACGAAGCTCGCGGGATTCGCAACCGTCTTTGCCGCCGAAATCTCGTAGAGGTTGCGGCCAAGTTCATCCGGGTCGTCGGTCTCAATCGTCGCAACGCGATTCTCACCGAAGCCGAGGCCCTTCAGGATCGTATCGGCATAAGCGATCGTGCGCACCGTGCCGCCGGTTTCATGCTTGGGCCGCGCGCGCATCAGAAGACGAAGAGAGGCGGCACCATAGGCGAAAGCGGCGGCAAAGGTTTCCAGGCCGATCTGCGTCACTTCATTGACCGAAACCGGGATTACATTCGCGGGCAAGCCGTCGCCATGACGCGCGAGCATCTCGATCATCTGCCCGCCGTGTTCGGCATCATGCAGCAGCAGCACGGGGTTTTCGCCGCCGGCCTCCCGATAGGTCGAAAGCAGCGTCCTGATTTTTCCGATCAGCGCATCGACCGGCGGCAGCGCATAAGCCGCCGCGCCTGTTGGGCACACGGCGGCACAAGCACCGCAACCCGCGCAAACATTTTCGTCGATCGCGACATGGTCGCCGTTCGGCGTGATCGCGCCGGTCGGGCAGAGGTTGAGGCAGCGGTTGCAGCCGACGATCTTCGAGCGCGAATGCGCGCAGAGATTTTCGGTGAAGGTGATGTAGCGCGGCTTGTCGAAGGTGCCGACGAGATCGCCCGCCTTCATTACGGCGCGTAAAACCGCCGCCGGATCGTTTGGGTCAACGCGCAGGTAGCCGTCGCGCAGCTCGTGCGCCGGAAACAGCGGGGCGTTGCCGGTGAGGTCGAGAATGAGATCGCAGCGTGATTTCGCGCCGTCGCGTTCGACGCCGAATTCGAGTTTGCCGCGCGAAGAAGCGGCAGGTAGCGCATAGTCGTCGACCGTCAGTTCGAATGCGCCGAGATGACCTTGCGCCGAAACAACGCTGCCTTTTGCGACCGGATATTCGCTCACCCGCAGCGGCTCGATTGCGCCGGGCTTGGAGAGCAGCACCGTTACGTCGAGGTGGTCCTTTAAAATCTTTGCCGCTTCAATTGCGCGCTCGTCGCGGCCATAGACCAGGATCACGCCCTCGCTGGTCAACGGAACCAGCGGCACTTCCGGCATCGGCACCGTCGCCGCGGCAAGCAGTGCCGCTACCTTCGGGCCCGCGGCTTTTGCGTCTTTTGACCAGCCGGCGTTTTCTCGGATGTTGGCGAAGCGCAGCGTCGCGTTGCCGCCTTCGGATGCTACTTCGGAAAAAACCGGCGCTTCCTGCGTGCAGGCGACGGTGATGTCGCCGCCTTTTGCCGCAACAGAAGAAAAGCGATCAATTTCGGCGCGGCAGAGATGGTTCGCGGTTTCAACCTTCGCGCCTTTGCAGCCGCGCACAATTGCGTCCGCATCGAGCGGCATTGTCCGCTCGCAGCTACATATAAAGAGAGTGCGGGTTTTCTCGACCATCGAACGCGACGCTTCTCGTGCTTAAGGCTTGTGCAACCCGAGGTTCTCGGCTGCCTTGCGGTACGCTATAATAAGAACAATTCAAAAGTACACCCCCAGCAAAGCAGTTGCGTAGCCCTATGAACGTCGAAACCCCGAACCGCGCGAATACTCCATTTCGCAGAAAGCTTGATCTGCCGCCGGTGTTTCGCGAAGTGGCGCTTCGCGAGTCGGGAAATGCCTTTGATCACGCGCAAAAGATCGCGCCCGAGTCTGGTGCGGGCACGCTGGTCTGGGTCGGCCGCTTTGATCTCGTCGAGTTCGCCGTAGTGCTGGAACCGGATGAGCCGTTGGTTGCGGCGCGGCGCGCGATGTATGCTGGTCTTGCCGCACTTGCCGATGCGCTTGCCGTTCATGCGCCGCCGGAAATGGCGCTCTACTACGATTTCCCCGCGACGCTTCTGTTCAACAACGGCTTGATCGGAGGCGGTCAACTCGCGTGGCCCACGAATGCCAAGGAAAAAGAGCGGCCCGACTGGCTCGTGTTCGGGGCCATGGTGCGCATGCATATCATGGACAACCTCGAGCCCGGCGAACACGCGCCATTCGCGAGTCTCGAGGGCGAAGGCTTCGACGACATTGCTGCGGCAACGCTGGTCGAAAGTTTTTCGCGGCATTTGATGACGCAGATGGACGAGTGGCAGAACAACGGCTTTGCGAAAGTCGCCCGCGCCTATCTTTCGCGGCTTCCCGCTAATCCCGACGTCGAGCGCAACATCGACGGCGCGGGCGATCTGCTATCGCGCACCAAAAACACGGCTGACGTGAAAAAGCAGAAGTTGCTTCCTGCGATCGAGCGCGCACTCTGGCTCGATCACAAGACCGGAGAAATCCTGCTTTGAAATTGTTGCGTACCATTCAGCTCGATCCCTCCGACACGTTCGTTTTCGAAACGCCGGCGCAACCGGGCGAATGGGCGGTCTCCGGCGCTTTCGAGTATTGGGATCGCGATCTGTCCGCGCTCGCGGGCAAGGAACGCACCGCATTTCGGAGCGGGTTCCTTGGCGTCGCTTCGATGGGCCGCTCGACACTCGTGCAGATCGTCGAAGCCAAAGACGGCGATCGCGCTGGACTTGTCGATGCACTCGCGCGGCAGCTTGTCACGCATTACGGTGCGCCGGACGTCGAAACCGCGCGGGCCGCGGCGGAAGAAGAGGTCGCATTCGCGGAATCGCTCTGCGATTATCCGCCGGATATGCTGATCGCAGTGCACCGCACGGCCGAAGACGGCGCCATCCGCGAAGCCTTCCGTTCGCTACAGGCGGCGGAGAAAGGCCCAAAGCCGCTCCGCGCATTCTCGTTCCGTGAAGTGCAGGGCGAGGATGAGCCGGAAGAACGCGTGGATCTGGTCGGCATGATTGAAGGCAAGCGCCCATGAAGGATTTCTGGCTTTCCTGCGGGCATCACTTGCTCGACCGCGATGAAGGCGGTGGGCTTGTCGTCACCGACGATTTTCTCAAAGTTTATTTTGCGCGGCCCGAACTGACACCGCCGCCGGAAGCCTGCGTGGTCGAGCGCGCGTTGCACGCGGCTCTGCTGGAAGAGCCGCGCCGTGCAGTGGGAGCGGACGAGATCGCGGCCATGGCCGACCCGGACGCCCGCGAGAACTGGCAGGTCGTTCTTGAGTTTCGCGATCATCTTCTGAAATATCCGACGCTGGAAGCGGCGTATCTCGCATTGATACGCGCGGGCGTCGGGCGCACGCCGCCGTTGTTCCTGAATCAACTCGTTCACGTGATCCTCAGAAACGTGCTCGACGAATGCGAAGACCCCTTCGTGTTGCGCGCGGGCGAGCTTTTCTTCCGCTCGCAGCGCGTGACGCTGCATGAAGGCTCGCTGCTGGTCGCCGACGAGGAGACCATTGCCGGCAATAATCCCGCGCAGGTTTCGCCGCTGGTCGGCATGCTCGGGATCGAAAAGTCGGCCGAGATCGACGTGCTCAACGACGACAGCGCGGAGAGCTATTACGAACGTAGCGACCGCTACGACATGGCCCTCGATCTGACCGCCGGCAGGCGCGGGCACGAGGCGCTCGGCGAAGTGATTGCGCGCTGGACGCGCCATCTGCTGGCGCTCGAAGCCAGCGTTGTTCCGGTGGTTGAACTCAAAGATGCCCGTTTCACCTGGTACGTGGGTCTTGACGCGGAAGGTACGAAGATCGGCGACATGCTCTGGAACGGCGAAGGCCTCGATGAAGCTGCGCAGGGCCGCGTGGTGGCGCTCTACGCGCTCCGCGCCGAAGGCACTGATGCGGCGAATGAGCGGGACGCGCCGCCCGCCTACCTCATTCTGGGCATGACGGAAGAGAAGATGCTCCGCATGAAGCCGCAAAATCTCATCACAGGTTTGCAGGTGAAGCGGCTGGAGACCACGACATGAGCAAGCCGTTGAAAACGCTTCCGGTCGGCGTTGTTGTCGAGCGGCAGAAGGCGCAAAGCCAGTGGATCGATTACACGTGGCGGCCGGAGAGCGTGCTTCCCGGAATTCCGGACGCGAAGCCTTGGACGATTCTTTCGCAGACCGATGAAACCGCGTTGATTTATGCGGGTGCCGCTGAGATCGAGCTCCATCCGTCGGAGACGACGCAATATCGCGACAATCTGCTTTCTGAACAGCCAGTGCTGTGGGTCGTGCTTCGCGCGACCGATCTTGATCCGCCTTATGAGGTTTTCACGGTCACCGCCGATGGTGCCGAAGGCGAGGGGCTCGCTTACACGGGAAGCGACATCGTCGAGACCGTTCCGATGCCGGATCAGATCGCCGAGACGCTGATGAGTTTTGTGTCCGAGCACCACGTCGAACGCGTATTCTTCAAGCGCAAGCGCACAGAAACGAACAAGGATGCGCTCGGGCGCAAGCCTGTGGTCGAGTCCGTGCCGCCCGCAGGCGGCGGCAGAGGACAGAAATGAGCGAACCAGAAGATTTCCTGAAACGCTGGTCGCGGCGAAAACGTGAAGTCGCTGCCGAAGACGCTGCGGAATCTGCCGGTGCGAAAACCGACGCGCCAGTTGATGCTGCTGATGTCTCGCTCGAAACGAGCGCGAGCGAACAGACGGCTGCGAACGGCGAGGCCGCTGCCGAGGCGGGGGAACCTGCGTTCGATATTTCAAAACTGCCGTCGGTCGAATCCATCACCGCCGAAACAGACATCCGGCCGTTTCTCGCTACTGGCGTTCCCGCGCACCTGACTCAGGCCGCGCTGCGCAAGCTTTGGGTTACTGATCCGCAGATCCGCGACTTCATCGAGATGGCTGAGAACCAGTGGGACTTCAACGCGCCCGGAATTCCCGGTTTTGATTCGTCAGCGCCCGAGAATGTGAAAGAACTGGTCGCGCAGATCTTCAGCAAGACGAATGAGGTTTTGGAGAAAGTCGCGGACCAGGAAAAGACTCCGGTGGAAAATATTACCCCGTCTGAGTTCACCCCGGAAACTACGGAGACAGAAACTACTCCGTCGCTCGCCGAGACGAATGCAGATGCCAATGCGATGAGTCATGACGCAGAGCAGAGCGACAAATCGGCACATTCTACCGGTGCAGAGCGGCACGCTGTGTCTGATGACGAGCAATCGATTGCACCACTTCCGCGCCGTCACGGTAGCGCGTTGCCGATCTAGCTCCTTTCTTATTGCGACGCACAACGAAAATAGCTGCTGCCTATATAGGCAGAAGCTATTGCGGCTATTGCGCCTCGCGGATACGCTCTTTGAAATAATTCTGAAGAAGCGCTGATTCAAAGCGTTCCAATTCTAACCTGGAGGGAAGATGCGCGATCAAGGCTTGGACAAAGCCATTCGGTCCGTTGGCGGGGTGAGCGAACTCGCGCGCCGGATCGGGATTGCGCAGCCATCCGTCTCGAACTGGAATCGAGTCCCCGCGGAACGGGTCTCCGCTGTCGAAGCCGCCACCGGCATTTCACGCGCAATCCTTCGTCCGGATTTGTTCGGAACGGATTTTCATTTGAACGAAGCTCTGGATGAGATCGATGTCGCGCGCGCGCAGGAATACGCGCTGCTCGCCGTGCTGCTTGCGAAAGCTCCCGAAGCGGAGTTGCTCAAACGCCTCGAGAAACTCGATGGCGACGACAGCGACATCGGTCGGGCGCATGCGGCACTTGCCGATGCCGCGGCCTTGATCAACGCAAAGCAGGTCGATCGCGAATACTTCGATCTCTTCATTGGTGTCGGTCGCGGCGAAATCCTGCCTTATGCGTCCTACTACCTCACGGGCTTCCTGCATGAGCGCCCGCTCGCGCGTCTGCGCGGCGATCTGTTCCTGCTCGGCATCGAAAAGAACGAAGAGAATTCCGATCCGGAAGATCATGTCGCCTTCATGTGCGAGATCATGGCCGGCATTATCGGCAAGCGTTTCCCGGCGCCGGTTGGCGCGGATCGCGAGTTCTTCGAAAAACACATGAAGCCGTGGGTGAGCCGCTTTTTCGCGGATCTCGACGCCGCGGAGAACGCGAACTTCTATCGCAGCGTTGGCAAGCTTGGCCGCGTGTTCATTGAAATCGAAACGGAAGCTTTCGCGCTGCCCTCGTAAGGCGCGCGAAGTCGAACTGGAGGAGGAAGGCGATGAAACAGCAGGACAAGAAGGCGGTCGGACGGCGCGAATTCTTGCGCACGCTTGGCGCAGGCGCGGGGGTCGCTGCGGTAGCCGCAACTCCGATGGCCGCGACAAAGGCCGACGCGCAGACCAAAGACGATCCGAAGACCAAGGCGCGTTATCAGGATTCTGATCACGTGAAGACCTTCTATCGCGTGAACAGCTACTAAGAGGAGGCGCCCGTGCTGATTAAAAGAACAGAACGCGAAGCACGCCGCGGCCAGTTGGCCGTCGCGCTTGCCGGTAACACCAGTGGCGGGATGAACCGCCGTACATTCCTGCGCCGCTCCGGTCTTGCGGCCGGCGGTCTTGCCGCTGTCGGTGCGCTGCCGCTCGCCGGCGCGCGCAAGGCGGAAGCTGGCATTGCTCCCGCCGGAGCCAAGGTCACGACGACGAAAGCGATCTGCACGCATTGTTCGGTGGGCTGCACCGTCGTCGCCGAAGTCGCGAACGGCGTCTGGGTCGGTCAGGAGCCGGGTTACAACAGCCCGATCAATCGCGGTTCGCATTGCGCCAAGGGTGCGTCGGTCCGCGAAATCGTGCACGGCGACCGTCGCCTGAAGTATCCGATGAAGCTCGTGAACGGCCAGTGGACCAGAATTTCCTGGGAAACGGCGATCAACGAAATCGGCGACAAGCTCGAAGCAATCCGGCAGAAGTCGGGACCGGAATCCGTGTACTGGCTTGGTTCGGCCAAGAGCTCGAACGAAGGCGCCTACATGAACCGTAAGTTCGCTGCCTATTGGGGCACGAACAACGTCGATCACCAGGCGCGTATCTGTCACTCGACCACGGTTGCAGGTGTTGCCAACACCTGGGGCTACGGCGCGATGACGAACAGCTACAACGACATCCGCACCTCGAAGACCGTCATCGTCATGGGCGGCAACCCGGCCGAAGCGCATCCGGTGTCACTGTTCCACCTGCTCACCGGTAAGGAGGAGCAGAAGCAGAATTTCATCGTGATCGAGCCGCGCCTGACGCGTACCGCGGCGCACGCCAACGAATTCGTGCGCATCCGTTCGGGTACGGACATCCCCGTCATTTGGGGCATGCTGCACCACATCTTCAAGAATGGCTGGGAAGACAAGGAATTCATTCAGCAGCGCGTCTACGGCATGGACGACATCCGCAAGGAAGTCGACAAGTGGACGCCGGAAGAAGTCGAGCGCGTCACCGGCGTGCCGGGCGAGCAGCTCAAGCGCGTCGCGGAGAAATTCGCGAAAGAACGTCCGTCGACGCTGGTCTGGTGTATGGGCGCGACCCAGCACACGGTCGGCACCGCGAACGTGCGCGCCTTCTGCATCCTCTTGCTCGCGACCGGCAATGTCGGTCAGGGCACGGGCAACGGCGCCAACATCTTCCGTGGCCACTGCAACGTGCAGGGTGCGACCGATATCGGTCTCGATATCGTGACGCTGCCGCTCTACTACGGCCTCGCTGAAGGTGCGTGGCGCCACTGGAGCCGTGTCTGGGAAACCGATTACGACTGGTTCGTCCAGCGCTTCGGCGACGCGAAGATGATGGGCACGTCGGGTATTCCTTCGACGCGCTGGTTCGATGCGGCACTCTTGCCGAAGGATCAGGTCGCGCAGAAGGATATTCTCAAGGCCATGGTCATCTTCGGTCACGGCGGCAATACGGTTACCCGTATGCCGAAAGCGGCTGAAGGTATCGCGGCACTCGATCTGCTCGTGGTCGCCGATCCGCATCCGACAACCTGGGCGGTGCTCGGCAACCGCAAAGAAAATACGTATCTGCTTCCGGCTGCGACCCAGTTCGAGTCAGCCGGTTCGCGTGTGGCTTCGAACCGCTCGTTCCAGTGGTACGACCCGGTGGTGAAGCCGATCTTCGAGGCCAAAGACGACCTCGAAATCATGTACCTCTTGGCCAAGAAGCTCGGCCTCGAAGACAAGATGTTCAAGAACATTAAGGTCACGAACAATCTTCCGCTTGCTGAAGATGTGCTCCGCGAAATCAATCGCGGTGGCTTCTCGACCGGCTATTGCGGCCAGTCGCCTGAGCGTCTCAAGGCGCACATGCAGCACCAGGAGAAGTTCGATCTCGTGACCTTGCGTGCGCCAAAGGATGCGCCGGCGGAAATCGCAGGCGACTACTACGGTCTGCCTTGGCCATGCTGGGGTACGCCCGAACTCAAGCACCCCGGAACGCATCGTCTCTACAACACGACGCTCCACGTCATGGATGGCGGTGGCACGTTCCGCGCCCGCTTCGGCGTCGAGCGTGAAGAGAAGCTGCCCGATGGTACGACCCGCAAGGTGAGCGTGCTCGCCGACGGCTCGTTCTCGGAAGGTTCGGAGTTGAAGGACGGTTATACGGAGTTCAACTACGGCGTGCTCAAGAAGCTCGGCTGGGACAAAGACCTCACCGACGCCGAGCGCGCGACGATCGAAAAGATCGGTGGCGGCCCGGACAAATCGGACGGCGTCTCTTGGTCAACCGACTTGTCGGGTGGCATTCAGCGCGTCTGTCTCAAGGTTCACGGCGTGATGCACTACGGTAACGCCAAGGCCCGTGCCAATGCGTGGAACTTGCCAGATCCGATCCCCGTGCATCGCGAACCGATCTACACGCCGCGGCCCGATCTCGTCGCGAAGTATCCGACGCTACCCGATGCCAAGGCGCAGTTCCGCGTCCCGAACGTCGGCTTCTCGATCCAGAAGGCGGCGGTGGAGAAGGGAATTGCAAAACAGTTCCCGCTCATCTGCACCTCGGGCCGACTGGTCGAATACGAAGGCGGCGGCGAAGAAACCCGGTCCAACAAGTGGCTCGCGGAATTGCAGCAGGACAGTTTCATCGAAATCAATCCTGCCGACGCAAACGACCGCGGCATCAAGGACGGCCAGTGGGTCTTCGTCTCTGGTCCGGAAATGCCCGAAGGCAAGGTGTGCCGCGTGAAGGCGCTGGTCACACCACGCGTCGGCAAGGGCACGACCTGGATGCCGTTCCACTTCGCCGGCTGGTTCATGAACGAGGATCAGCGCAGCAAGTATCCGCAAGGAGCCGACCCGATCGTGCTGGGCGAAAGCGTCAACACGATCAACGGTTATGGCTATGACCCCGTGACTGGCATGCAGGAGCCGAAGGCCATGCTTTGCCAGGTCCGTGCAGCATAAGGAGCAACGACAATGGCCCGTATGAAATTTCTCTGCGACGCCGACCGTTGCATCGAGTGCAACGCTTGCGTCACGGCTTGCAAGAACGAGCATGAAGTACCGTGGGGCATCAACCGCCGCCGCGTGGTGACCATCAACGACGGTCAGCCCGGCGAGCGTTCGGTCTCCATGGCCTGCATGCACTGCACTGACGCGCCTTGCGCGGCGGTGTGCCCGGTGAACTGCTTCTTCACCACCGCGGACGGCGTGGTGCTTCACTCGAAGGATCTCTGCATCGGCTGCGGCTACTGCTTCTATGCGTGCCCATTCGGCGCGCCGCAGTATCCGCGGGTCGGCAACTTCGGTTCGCGCGGCAAGATGGACAAGTGCACCTTCTGCGCTGGCGGTCCGAACCCGGAAAACACCGCCGCCAACTATGCGCAGTACGGCACCAACCGTCTCTCCGAAGGCAAGCTCCCGCTCTGCGCGGAGATGTGCTCGACCAAAGCGCTTCTTGCGGGCGACGGCGACATCATCGCGAAGATCTACAAGGAGCGTGTCGCCAAGCGCGGCTATGGCTCCGGTGCCTGGGGCTGGAAGACGGCCTATCGCGAGACGATCGCAGGCTAATCGAGTTCGATGCGCGGCGGGGAAACCTGCCGCGCTACTTCCTGGGGCAAGAAGAATTAAAGACGGGAGTAGAAGCATGAAGCTTCATACGCACATCCGTAATATCCTCGGCGCTTTTGCAGTCCTGCTTGCGCTGACAGTCGCAATGCCTGCGTCGGCGCAGCAAAACACCAATCCGCAGTCGCAATCTGTGACAGAAGAGCAGCTCCTGCGTGAGCTGAACAAGATCACCGGCCGCATTACGCAGCCGAACCAGACCTTGTCCGTGCTTGAGCAGCCCGCCGGCCGCGAATGGCGCGAGTTCCATCAGGTGACATTGCGCTGGATCGCCGCGATTTCGATCGTCGGCGTGCTTGCTCTCCTCGTGATCTTCTATCTGACGCGCGGCATGGTGAAGATCGAGGGCGGGCGCTCCGGCCGGACCATCATGCGCTTCAACGGTTTTGAGCGTTTCGTGCACTGGATGACGGCAACCTGTTTCATCATCCTTGCGCTCTCGGGTCTGAACATCACGTTCGGCAAGGCAATCTTGCTGCCGATCATGAGCGCCGAAGCCTTCACTGCGATTTCGCAGTGGGGCAAGTACTTCCATAACTATCTGAGCTTCCCGTTCACCATCGGCACCATCATGATTTTCTTGATGTGGGTCGGTGGAAACATTCCGAACAAGATGGACGTGGAATGGGTAAAGCGCGGTGGCGGTATCGTCGGCAAGGATCATCCGCCAGCAGCACGCTTCAACGGCGGCCAGAAGATGATCTACTGGATCGTCGTCATCGGTGGTGCCGCGGTCGCGATCACGGGCTACATTCTGATGTTCCCGTTCTACGGCACGACGGTGAGCGGCGTGCAGCTGGCGCAGATCATCCACGGCATCGTGGCTGCGCTCTTCATCGCCGCCATGCTCGGGCACATCTATATCGGCACCATCGGTATGGAAGGTGCGTTCGAGGCCATGGGCACGGGCGAGGTCGATGTGAACTGGGCCAAGGAGCATCACAAGCTCTGGCTCGAAGAAGAAATGGGTAAGGGCAGCAGTGCTCGTGCCAAGGCGCAGCCAGCCGAATAGCCAGCGCGCCAAAAATAAGCCTGGAGGGTTTTAAATGAAGAGTTTCTTGCTCGCCTGCGTTGCTGCTATCGGCATCGCACTTTGCTCCTGGGCGGTGTTGAACACCGTGCAGCTGCCGGCCGAATCCTATATAGGCACCGGCGTTCGTCTCTGAGCAGAGCATCGACTACATAAAAACGCCCGGCAGCAATGCCGGGCGTTTTTGCTTTTTCGTTGTTGCGGGCGATATTACGCGCCAGGCACCGAGGCGTTCGGGAAGAACAATTGCTGACCGTTGATCTTGTAGTCGTTAATCGCTTTCTGACCCTCTGGTGAGATCAGCCAATCGATAAAGGCCTGGCCTGCTTCCTTCTTTACATGCGCGTGCTTCGTGGGATTCACGAGCATCACGCCGTATTGATTGAAGAGCCGCTTGTCCCCTTCGACCGAGATCACAAGATCGCCGCGGTTCTTGAAGGAAAGCCAGGTGCCACGATCTGCGAGCACATAGGCGTTGGAGGCGGAAGCTGCGTTCAGTGCAGCGCCCATACCCTGGCCGATATCGCGATACCAAGGGCCCTTATCGGCGGCGATATTGACGCCCGCGGCCTTCCAGAGATTGAGTTCGGCGGAATGCGTGCCGGATTTGTCGCCGCGCGAGATGAATACCGCACCCGCGTTCTTGATTTTTACCAGCGCGGCCGCAATGTCCTTACTGCCGTTCACCTTTGCCGGATCGCCCTTCGGCCCGATGAGTACGAAGTCGTTGTACATCACCGGCTAGCGCTTCACGCCGAAACCCTCAGCGACGAAGTTCTCTTCCTGCGACCTGGCGTGCACGAAGACGACATCGGCGTCGCCACGGCGGCCGGTATCGAGCGCTTGTCCGGTGCCTTGTGAGATCACGCGGACTTCGATGCCGGTCTTTGCCTTGAAGAGCGGCAGAAGATGGCCGAACAGGCCGGAGTCTTGCGTCGATGTCGTCGAGGCGACGACGATCGATTTGTCTTGTGCGACGACGCCCTGACCAATTGTCAGTGCAACTGCCGCGGCACCCATCACGAATGCATGCTTGAGTTTGAACATGAACCTTTCCTCCCTTTAGTTTTTTAGATCAACAGGTCACCCGCCTGGAAACGGCGGGCTTCTTCAGTCTTCGGTTGCTTGAAGAAAGCTTCGGATGGCGAATGTTCTATGATCTTGCCGCGGTGAAGCAGGATCACATCGCCCGCGAGGCGGCGCGCCGTGCCGAGGTCGTGCGTCGAGATCACGATCTTCACACCGCGCGCAGCCACCGCGCGCATGACATCTTCCACGGATTTTGCCGCAGCCGGATCGAGACTCGCCGTTGGCTCATCGAGAAAGAGGAGTTCGGGGTCTCGCGCGAGGCTGCGCGCGAGCGCGAGCCGTTGCTGTTCGCCACCGGAGAGGCGGCGCGCCGGCCGGTCCTCAAAGCCGGAGAGACCGACCAGCGCCAGCAGTTCGGCAATCTTTTGCTTGCGGGCAGCGCGCGGCATGTTCACCGAAGCGAGCGCATAATCGATGTTGCTCGCCGCCGAGCGCATCAGCATCACCGGCCGCTGAAACAGGAACGCGCGTCGGTGGGCACTGCGTGCTGGCGTCCGCCCCAGGTCACGCGTCCGCTCGTTGGCGTAAGCAGCCCCATGCCGATACGAAGCAGCGTTGTCTTGCCCGCGCCATTAGGGCCGACGACCGCTGTCGGCGCGCCGCTAGAGACGGTGAGCGATTCCATATCGAGGATGCAGCGGTTGCCGGCCTCATATCGAAGCCGCTCGAACTGAAGCGGTAATTCGCTGTCGGGTGCGCGCATCATGCGGCTCCGGCCAACCGCTCGCCAGTGCGCCGTACGCCCCAGGCAAGTGCGTTGATGGCAATCACGATCAGGAGCAGCACCGCGCCAAGGCCGATTGCAAGCGGCAGGTCGCCCTTGGAGGTTTCCAATGCGATCGCTGTCGTCATCGTGCGCGTGAAGCCGTCGATATTGCCCCCGACAACGATGACCGCGCCAACTTCTGCACAGGCACGCCCGAAGCCCGCGAGCAGGGCAGTGAGCAGGCTAAAGCGTCCGTCCCACAGTAGTGTCGCAACGCTGCCCGCGGTGCTGACATTCATCGCGGCAAGCTCGTCGCGGTATTGCACCCAGAGGTCAGCGATGGTCTGGCGTGCGAGTGCGGCGATAATCGGCGTGATCAGGATCGCCTGCGCGATGATCATGGCGCGCGGCGTGAACAGAATGCCGAACGACCCGAGCGGCCCCGAACGAGACAGCAGAAGAAATACTGCGAGCCCGACCACGACCGGCGGCATGCCCATTAGCGCATTCATAATCACGATGGCGGCGCCGCGGCCCGGAAATTCTTTCAACGCGAGCAGCGCGCCAAGCGGCAGACCGACCAGCGCGGCAATCAATGTCGCTGTCAGGCTTACATAAAGAGAGAGGGCAATGATGCGATAGAGCGCGGGATCGCCGGTTACGAGCATCCAGAATGCAGACGAAAACACGATCTCTACCCCTCTGAATTTGATTGCATTTATAATGTGATAGGTCAATTATCGGGAGAGTATGCAGTTCAATGCAGTTATATTCATATGAGCGAGCTACTCACCACCGAAGAAGCCGCGACGTATCTCCGGCTCTCCGAGCGCAAACTTTATGATCTCGTTGCTGCCGGCACTGTGCCTTGCACAAAGGCAACGGGGCGCTGGCTGTTTCCGAAAGCCGACCTCGATCAATGGCTCGCCGCAGAAGCAATCAAGCCGCAAGCGCTATCGCGTGCACCTGCGCCTGCGATCGTCGGCGGTAGTCAGGACCCGCTGCTCGACTGGGCCTTGCGCGAGAGCGGTTCGGCGCTCGCAAGCCTGCCAGAGGGCAGCGAAAGCGGTTTGCGCCGTTTGCGAAACCGGGAGATCGTTGCGGCGGCGATCCATCGGCATCGGCTGAACGGTGATGACGAAGACGCAAATATCGATGCTGTTGCGGCCGACTCAAGCCTCTTCGACGCCGTGGTCGTTTCCTTCGTGCGAAGAGAGCAGGGTCTGCTGGTAGCACCGGGCAATCCGAAGAAACTGTCCGATATGAAGTCCGTTCTGAAAAACAAGGCGCGGATCGCGATGCGCCCGCAAGGCGCTGGCGCGCAGCTGTTGTTGTTCGCGCTGTTGAAGGCGGCGGAAGCCGATGCCGGGCAAGTCTCGCGCGACGCGCCGGTCTGTCACACCGGCGCTGAGGTTGCGCAAGCGGTTCGCCAGAGCCGCGTGGACTGCGGGATCGCGACGCGCGCGGTGGCAGCGGCTGCTGGCGTGGATTTTGTTTCGCTTGTCTGGGAAAGATTTGATCTCGTGCTGCGCCAGCGCGACTATTTTCTGCCTTCCCAGCAGGCGCTGTTTACTTTCCTGCGGAGCGCTTCATTCCGGAATCGCGCGAAGGAGTTACCGGGCTATGATGTGGAAGAGGCGGGTAGCATCCGGCTTACGAAGTAGTCCCGCCTCCGCAGTGGAAGTACTGAAAGAAATCTCGTGAGCGAAAATTTCGATGCGATTATCGTGGGCCTCGGCGCGATGGGGTCGGCGGCGGCCTATCAATTCGCAAAGCGCCGCGCAAAAGTGCTTGGTCTCGACCGCTATGCCCCGCCGCATACGTTGGGCTCCACCCATGGCGAAACGCGGATTACCCGCGTGGCCAATGGCGAAGGTCTCGAATACTCGCCGCTCGCCTTGCGCGCAAACATTTTGTGGCGTGAGATCGAGCGCGAATCCGGTGCCGGTTTGCTGACGCAAAATGGTTTCGCTGCCATTGCAGGGAAAAAACGCGCTGCCAAGGCGGGTAACGCCGAGTTTCTCGAAGTTACCATTGCTGCCGCGAAGGCCGCCGGCATCGATTACGAAATTTTCGCTGGCAAGGAATTTCGCGAACGCTTTCCCGCGTTCAATGTGCAGGACGACGACACTGTATATTTCGACCGCGTCGGCGGTTTTCTCCGCCCGGAGGCTTGCGTCGAAACACAGCTCAAGCTCGCAAAGAACAAAGGCGCGGAAATTCACTTGAATGAGCAGGTGCTGACTTTCGAGCAGACGCACGGCATGGTTCGCGTAAAAACCGCTGCCGCGGAGTATTCGGCGAAGACTCTCGTTCTCGCCGCGGGACCTTGGCTTCCGGAACTGATGGAAGCGAAGCTGATGCCGGGGCTGAAAGTGACACGGCAGATCGTCTGCTGGTTTCGCGTGAAAGCCGCCGCACGCATTGAGGATTTTCAGCCGCAACGCTTCCCGGTTTTCGTCTGGCAGGTTCCGGCGGAGCAGATTTCCTACGGCTTCCCGGCGCTCGGCGGTCGGGAAGACGGCGTGAAAGTCTCGACCGAGCAATACGCCGTTGCTGTCGATCCCGACAACATGGACCGGACCGTCTCGGTGGCCGAGCAGAACGCTTTATATGACGAGTATGTTGGCCCCTACTTCCCGGGCTTGGACCGCGCCTGTGTCCGCTCTGCCGTTTGTCTTTACACCAGCGTCCCGGACAGCCGGTTTGTGATCGACCGTCATCCCGTTCATTCCGGGGTGATCGTCGCTTCACCCTGTTCCGGCCATGGCTTCAAGCACTCTGCGGCCATTGGCGAGGCGGTGGCGCAAATGGCGCTCGGCGAGCCGCATTTGGACCTGTCGGAATTTCGCTTCCGCGCCTGACCGAGCCCCGTCCAAGGCTGGGCAAAGGGCCAAACCCGCCTCACCAGCGTTGGCACAATCCGCTAAAATGCTCTCACCGATTCTCTGGTTTTGCGGGATAGACAAATGCTCGGTTGGTTTCAGGCTCTTATGCCTAAGGAAGAGCGCTTCTTCGAGCTCTTCTCACGCCATGCCGCGGTCGTTCATGCTGGCGCCGAGGCGCTTAAGGGCCTGCTTCAGGGCGGCGACAAGATCGAGCACTACTGCAAGGCCATCTTCGACCGCGAAGCCGAGGCCGACGAAATCGCCCGCGAGGCGCTGACCGCCGTCCGCCGCACCTTCATCACCCCGTTCGACCGCACCGATATTCAGGATCTCGTTAACTCGCTGGATGACTCCATCGACCAGATGAACAAGACCGCCAAGCTCATCGCGCTTTATGAAGTGAAAAGTTTCGACCTGCAGATGCAGCAGATGGCGGCCATGGCGCCGGTAGCGGCCAAGCTCGTGCAGCAGGCGATGCCGCTGCTCGCTTCCATCGGGAAGAACAATGCCGAACTTCACCGTCTCACCGAACAGATCATCGAAATCGAGGAGCAGTCGGACCGGTTGCATGACGCTGGTCGCAAGGCGTTGTTCCTCGCGAACCGCGATGGCAACGCGATGAATTTCATTATCGGCGGCGAAATCTACGATCACCTCGAGAAGGTCATCGACCGTTTTGAAGACGTGGCGAACGAAGTCAGCGCACTCGTCACCGACCATCTTTAGGCACGGCGTACCGCAATGGACGCGACCATAAGCCTCCAGGTTTTGATCTTCCTGATTCTCGTCGCATTGCTGTTCGATTTTCTGAACGGTTTGCACGACGCCGCGAACTCGATCGCAACCATTGTGTCTACGCGCGTGCTGCGGCCGAAATACGCGGTGATGTGGGCTGCGTTCTTCAACTTCATCGCGTTTCTGTTTTTCGGCCTGCATGTCGCGAACACCGTGGGCACCGGCATCGTCTCGGCCGGCATCGTCGATGCACGCGTCATCTTCGGTGCTTTGATGGGCGCGATTACGTGGAACGTCGTGACATGGTGGGCGGGGATCCCGTCGAGCAGTTCGCATGCTTTGATCGGCGGCCTGCTCGGCGCTGCGGTCACCAAGGCCGGTAGCGTCGCGATTGTTTGGGCTGGAGTGATCAAGACTTCAGCGGCCATAGTGCTCTCGCCGATGACCGGTTTTTTCCTGGCGCTGATGCTGGTGCTGTTGGTGTCGTGGCTTTTCGTGCGTGTCAGTCCGCGCTCCGTGGACAGCACGTTTCGCAGTCTGCAATTCATCTCGGCGTCGCTCTATTCGCTCGGTCATGGTGGCAATGACGCGCAGAAGACCATGGGCATCATCGCGGTTCTTTTGTTCTCGACCGGCCATCTCGGCAGCGAATTTTACGTGCCGTTCTGGGTTGTCCTTTCCTGCCAGTTTTTCATGGGGCTCGGCACGTTGATGGGCGGCTGGCGCATTGTGCACACCATGGGCTCGAAGATCACGCGCCTCACGCCCATGCAGGGGTGCTGCGCGGAAACTGGCGGCGCGATAACGCTGTTTGCCGCGACCTATCTCGGCATTCCGGTTTCCACCACGCACACGATCACGGGCTCGATCATCGGCGTCGGCGCGGCGCGCAAGGTTTCCGCGGTGCGCTGGAACGTCGCGAGCAACATCGTCTATGCGTGGATCATCACGCTTCCCGCTTCAGCCTTCATCGCCGCGGCGTTTTATCTCCTGACCGGCCTGTTCTCTTGACCGGAAAGACCGCCAATGCCCGGCAATATGCCGCCCTTCCTTACCGGCGGAATAAGAAGGGCGTTGTCGAGATCATGCTCGTCACGTCGCGCGAGACACGTCGCTGGATCATTCCAAAAGGATGGCCGATTTCAGGTGTGGAGCCCAAGAATCTCGCAGCGCTTGAGGCGATGGAGGAGGCGGGCTTACTCGGGAAGGTCGGCGACGAGCCGATCGGCGTCTATCACTACGATAAGAAACGCGGCGACGGCTCGATCGTGAATTGCACGGTCGATACTTTTGCCATGGAAGTCGAGCAGCAGATGCCCGCATGGCCAGAGCAGGACCAGCGTACGACCCAATGGTTTGCACCCGAGCAAGCGGCGGAGCAGGTGCAAGAGCCGGAACTGCGCGAACTCATCAAAAAGTTCGCCAAGCAAATCCGTTGAAGAAGCAGTGGTCTTTTGTATACGTGCTCGGCTGTTCCGACCGGCATGGCGTGCGCACTTATGTCGGCTGGACCAACGATATCGCGAAGCGTCTGGCACGCCACAACACAGGCAAAGGCGCGCGCTCCACGCGCGGTCGCGCGTGGCAGTTGCTTTACGTCGAATACTTTGAAAGCCGGAACGAGGCCATGCGCCGCGAGTATTTTCTGAAGCGTGCGCGCGTTTTCCGCAAGAAGCTGAGCGCGGGTATTTCGCTTTTCAGTCCAGTGTCTTAGAGCGGGGCCATGAAGACAGAAAACGAGATCCGGGAAGCCGCCGTGATCGGCGCGGGGCCTGCGGGTCTGATTGCGGCCGAGGAAATCGCGAAGGCGGGATTTCGCGTGACGGTGTACGAGCGGATGCCGTCCGCGGGCAGAAAGTTTTTGCTCGCAGGCCGCGGCGGCTTGAACCTCACGCATGGCGAGGACTTCGAGAATTTCCTGCGCCGCTACGGTCACCGCGCGCAAACGCTACGCGCGGCAATTCAGAGTTTTCCTCCGGAAAAGCTGCGGGCTTGGAGCGAGAGTCTTGGGCAAAAAACTTTCGAGGGTTCGAGCGGCCGCATTTTTCCGGAGGCCTTCAAGACATCGCCTTTGCTGCGCGCGTGGCTGCGGCGGCTGACTGAAATGGGTGTAACTTTCGAGTTTCGTCATCGCTGGCTTGGCTGGAGCGCGGACGGCGCGCTTCTTTTCGATACGCCGAAGGGAAAGATAAATGTGACGCCCGCCGCCGTCGTGCTCGGTCTTGGTGGTGCGAGCTGGCCGCGTCTCGGTTCGGATGGCTCGTGGGCGGAAATTCTCGCGGGCGTAGGTGTGAAACTCTTACCGTTGCTTCCGGCGAATTGCGGTTTCGAAGTCGCTTGGTCGGATAATTTTCGCGAGCGTTTTTCCGGCACGCCCTTGAAGCGTATTGCCTTGAAATCGTCCGGGGCAATGGTGCGTGGCGAAGCGGTAATCGCGAACTACGGCCTTGAAGGCGGCGCGGTCTATGCGCTGTCGTCGCGTCTTCGCGAAGAAATTCTCGCAGAAGGGAAAGCCACGTTGCACGTAGCGCTGCGTCCAGATTTTTCGGATGAGCAGGTAACTGCGAAACTAGGCGCGCCACGCGGCAAGCAATCGTTCTCGAACTTTCTGCGAAAGGCGATCAATCTGCCGCCGGTAGCGATTGCACTGTTGCAGGAATGGGCTGCCGCAAATAACGCGCGACTTTCCGAGTTGTCCCCTGATCATCTCGCCATGCTCGTCAACCACTTGCCGCTGACCTTGACCGGCATCGCGCCGATAGAATCCGCGATCTCCACCGCGGGCGGAATCGTGTTGGAAGAACTCGACCCGGATTTCATGCTGCGCAAACTGCCCGGTGTGTTTGCTGCGGGCGAGATGCTCGACTGGGAGGCGCCGACCGGCGGGTATCTGTTGCAGGCGTGCTTTGCGACGGGGGTGGCAGCGGGCATGGGTGCCGTGCGTTGGCTGAAAGCCCATATATAGTGGGCGCCATGAACGCCGGAAAAAAATCCGAACGCCGAATCTCGATCCGTTTCGACCTTGCGTCGGGTCCGCGCATCGGGCCGGGCAAGATCGTGCTTCTCGAAGCGATTGCAGAAACCGGCTCGATCTCAGCGGGCGCACGGCGATTGGGCATGTCCTACAAGAAAGCGTGGCTCTTGATCGATGCCTTCAACAACACCTTTCACGAGCCGGTTATTTCCACCGAAACCGGCGGAGAGCAGGGCGGCGGCGCCACGCTGACCGAAACCGGAAAAGAAATACTGCGTCTATTCAAGAAATTGGAAACGGAAGCCGGGAGCGCGACAGAAGCAACGCGCAAAGCGTTCGACGATTTGGTGAAAGCGCCGCCGGGCAAGAAAAAGTAACCCGGAGCCGCCAACGACACGCGCCAAGCGACACTCCGGGTAAATACCCGACAGGAAGAAGCTTGTCCTTCTGCCGGGGAATGTCGTTATGTATATCAGGACATAACGATGATGCAAGCGCTATTCTCGTCTGTCGCGGAACTGCGAATGATCAGGATGCGTTTGCGGTGCGTGTCGGCGTAACCAGCTCCCGCACCTCGGCAGGAGCGGAAGCGGTATCGGCTAAGGCAGCTTGGCCGGGAAGCAGATGCGCAATCGCATTCGCGTAATAGCGCAGAATGTGAAGGTCCGTAGGATTGGCGGAATAGATGCCGTCCGTTTCGTTGACGATGTGGCGGAGCGTCAACATGCGCAGGCCAACCTCGATCGCGTAGTCGCGATCCGAGCGCGGGATATGCACATAGGCTTTTGAAGCTTCCAGCGTCTCGATAATTTTCGAGACGCGGCTCTTCACCTCGAACAGCGATAGCGGGGCCGGATGCGCGTCGAGCAGTGCAGTCGCGACCAGCGATACCGGCAAAGCCGGAACGACTTTCCCGACTGCATCCATCAATTTCGAGCCGAGCTTTTCGACCTCCGCGAAGCGCTGATCGTCGGGCATGTCGCGAAAGTCGATCTTCTGTTCCGCGACATATTGCTTGAGCGAGATCGGATCGCCGAAGCTGACGCAGGTATAGCCATAGCGATACCAGTTGCCGCGCATCGCAAGCCAGATGTGATGGAAGAAATGGCGCAGGAACACGAACAGGTCGAATCCGAACACCGGCTTCTTGCCGGCCTCGGTGTTCGCTGCACTCGTCAGCATGCGATCCTCGAGCACGCGGTCGTAGTTTACGCCGACCGGCACGAACACAACGTCTTTCGGCCCTTTCGGATCGAAGGCCGCAACCATATAGCTCAAGAGTCCAAATTTCGGCGGGCGCAGTTTGCCGTCGCGTGAGAGCCCGCCTTCGGGAAAGATCGCCTGCACGACGCCGGATGCGGTCGCCATGTGCACATAGCGCGACAACACTTTTCGATAGAGCGCGTCACGCGAGTCGCGGCGGATGAAATAAGCGCCCATCGAGCGAATAAGATTACGGAGTCCCCAGATCTGCGCCCATTCGCCAACCGCGTAGGAGAGCGCAGAAGACTGCGCCGCGACATAGGTCACGAGCACATAGTCCATGTTGGAGCGGTGATTGATGACGAAAACGACTGAAGAGTCCGGGTCGACTTTCGAGAATGCTTCTTCGTTCCGGAAACCGATGCGCACGCGGTAGAGCGCCTCGGAAATCCGTTTCGCGATCCGCGTGCCGATCCGAAAATAGGCGTAAGCGGAAAACGAAGGCACGATTTCCCCGGCGTAGCGCTTCACTTTCTCCATCAGAACTTCGCGCGGGACTTTCTGCTCGCGCGAATATTCATCGACTGCGTGCAGCACTTCGGGGTCATAGACCAGCCGGTCCATGAGCACCTGCCGCGTGGTGAGTTTGAACGGCTTGATCTGGAGCCGCAGCCTGTCGTTGAGCTCGTCGATCGCCTTGTTCGCCCGGCGCCTGAGCGCCCAGCGCACGCTGGGGATCAGCATCCGGTCGAGGAAGGAGAGTGTCGCCAGGACGCCGATTACGACGAAAACCCAAAGCGGCAGCGTGACTTCGGACCCCATAATTCTGCCCCCAATCCCTGCGAGACGGCGGACCGTTCATCCGCTATTGAAGCGTTTCCATTGAGCCCCCGGTTCTTTTGCTCGTGACCGATCAACCCGACACCATGCAATACAAAGCCCGGTCCCCGCGCAACTGGGGCCGGACCTTAAAAGGCTATGCCTTCGGCTGGGCGTGGTTCGACCCGGTCAGTTCCTGGGCCTTGCGGCGGCCGTTCGTGCCGTCGTCGCTGTTGTGGGCCGCGGCCGAGCAGGCAGGCACCTCGGTTGAGCATTTCTTCGATGCGGCCCAGTTGCCGCGCAAAAACGTCCACGAAAACAAGCTGGCTGAAGCTCTGGTGCATGCCGCCGCGGCGCGGACGATTGCCCAGCGCAAGGAAGCAGAGTGGCAGCAGGCTTTCTTCGGCAACAGCACAGCGGGTCCGGAAGCCCGCCGCATGCTCGAAGCCGAGCGCTATGCCGCGAGCCATGCCTACAATCTCACGCGCCGTCATTTCGGCTTCATGCTCAAAAACGATCCGCCGCGCATCAAGTCGCAAACGCAGAGCCCGGAAGAAATCGCCGCGATTTACGGCACGAAATTCGAACGCCTTTCGCTCGACGGCATTGCGAACGGAAACACTGCGATCGAAGTCTCGAAGCCGATCGAGCGGGCAGCAGGCGTCGATTACTGGCTTCGCTTTCAAAGCCCGTCGGCATTGCTCGGCGATACGGTCTACGCGCGCGTGCTGGAGCCGCGGGGCGTGAAAAATCCGCCGACGATTATTTTTGGGCACGGCATCTGCATCGAATACGATCACTGGCGCGGATTGATCGACGAAGCGCGCACGCTGCGCGCCGAGGGCTTCCGCGTCATTCGCCCGGTTGCGCCGTGGCATGGTCGCCGCCGCTTGCTCGGCAGCTTCGGCGGTCAGCCGATGATGAGCCGCGTTCCCGGCGGCCTGTTCGACGCCTTCACGGGTGCTGCGCAAGAATGGGCGGTGCTCGCGAATTGGGCACGGCAGGCTTCCAGCGGTCCGCTCGCATATGGCGGCACCAGTCTTGGCGCGTTGATCGCGCAGTTCGCGGCGGAAAAAATCGGCGAGCGCGACGCGCGGCTTCGCGCCGACGGGCTGTTTCTGATCACGCATTCTGGCCGCATGACCGACGCGACCTTCAACGGCGATATGGCGGGTTTGCTCGGCGTTGATTTAAGCGCTGAGAAGCACGGCTGGAACCGCGAACGAATCGAAGCAGGCCTTGGCCTCCTCGATCCCGCGCGACTGCCGGCGGTGAATCCGAAACAGATCGTCACCGTGCTCGGTAAGCGTGACCGCATCACGCCTTATGCGAGCGGCCTCAGCCTCATCGATTCATGGGGCGTGCCGGACGAAAACCGTTTCGTCTGGGATCGCGGCCACTTCTCGATGCCGCTCACCATGATCCGCAATCCCGCGCCGGTCGCGCGCTTCCGCGAAGTGATGACGCAGCTTTAAGCGACCCGGGCGGAGCGAAGGCCTTCGTAAAGATCGCGGCCTTCGACCAGCGCGCGGATTTTTCCGTCTGCGATAGAGCGCTTGAGCATCCAGAACCCGCAGTCCGGGTGAATGTACTTCACGCGGCCGGCGCCGATCATGGTTTCCGCACGCTCGATCTGGCGCGCAATCGAATCTGCACTCTCGACAACCGTCGACTTGATATCGACGACACCGAGGCCGAAGCCGATTTCCGGTTTCAGCTCGCGGAACGCCGCGAGTTCTTCGGCCGGGCGATGCGCATTCTCCATGACGATGTGATCGGCATGCAGCGCGTTCAGATATTTCATCAGTTGATTCCAGGTGCCCTTCTGGATCGACTGGCCGCCGTAATTGCCGAAGCACAGATGCACGGCCGGCTTGGTCTTCACCGCTTTCAGGACGCGGTTCATCGCGTCCGCCGCCCACTGCCATTCGTCGGGGCTGCCGGGCAGGTTGGCTTCGTCGATCTGCACCACATCGGCGTCGATGTGCTTAACCTGTTCCGCAAGTGCGTCGGCAATCGCGAAAGCAAGATCGGGAAGCTTCTTGTAGTGCTTGTCGAGCAGGGTCTTGGCCAGCATGTGCGGGCCGGTGACCGTGAACTTGAAAGGCTTCTTCGTAAGCGCGCGGGCGCGCTGGTAAGCCTGCGGCAGGTCGAGGGTGCCGGAGCTGACCGGCCCTTCGACCAGACCGGGCGGCTGGGTGCGAAAGCGCATCGAGCTTTTGGCGCGATATTCGACGAGTTCGTCAAACGTGAGCTTGGTGCGGATGCCGGCCATCGGCCGCACGAAATATTCGATCATGCCGTTGGTCTCGGGATGATTGACGTCGAAGCGCGAAAGTTCGCCATCGCAGACCAGATCGATCCCGGCCTGTTCCTGTGTGTGCAGCACGACGCGGGTCGCGTCGATCACGGCCTGTTCGGAGGGAAGGGCGGTGAGCCACTCCGGCACCGGATAGGAGCCGACCACGGTTGTCTGAATTCGCGCTGCGTTGGACATAGCTTCACTCCCTGAACTGCGCTCGCGGCGGTTGCCGGACGTCTCTTCGCGCCGTAAAATCCGTAAGTATCTAACTGGTTACTTATAGCGCGGCGCCAGGGCAAGCGCCAATGGAACGAAGAAAAAGCGAACCTGATGGAAAGACGCCAATGAACGCCGCGGCAATTACGCTGCCTGAAACCTTTCGCGACGAGGCGGAAGTCGAGGCCTTCATGACGCAGCCTTCGGATGCGCTGCGAACGGATCTTCAAAGAAGCCCCGGCGACATACTTGTGCTTGGCGTGGGCGGAAAGATGGGACCGACACTGGCGCGCCTTGCCAAGCGTGCCGACCCGAGCCGCCGCGTGATCGGCGTCGCGCGTTTTTCCGAGGCAGGCCTGCGCGAAAAGCTGCAAGCGTGGGACATCGAGTGCATCGAAGCCGATCTGCTGGATCGCGCGAGCATCGAGAAGCTGCCGAAATCTCCCAACGTCATCTTCATGGCGGGCCGCAAGTTCGGGTCATCCGGAGCCGAGTACCTGACCTGGGCGATGAACGCGCACGTTCCCGCGATGGTCGCGGAGGTGTTCGCAAAATCCCGCATTGTCGCGTTCTCGACCGGCTGCGTTTACCCTTATGTCGAGGTCGAGAAGGGCGGTGCGACCGAGGAAACGCCGGCAGTGCCGCCGCCGGGCGCTTATGCGAATTCCTGCGTCGCGCGCGAGGCATTGTTCGAGCACTTCTCGCGCAAGTTCGATACGCCGGGCCGGATCATCCGGCTCAATTATGCGATCGATATGCGCTACGGGGTCCTGCACGACGTCGCGTCGAAAGTGTTCGCTGAAAAAGCGATCGAGATTGCTGCCGGCCATGTGAACGTCATCTGGCAGGGCGATGCGAATACGGCGATCCTGCGCATGCTTGCGCACAGCACCGTGCCCACGAGCCCGATCAATATCAGCGGCGCTGAAACGATCAGCATCCGCTGGCTTGCGGAAGAATTCGGCAGGCTGTTCGGCAAGAAGCCGCAGTTCCTGGGCAAGGAAGCCGCCGACGGCTGGCTGGTAAACACTTCGAAAGCAAGAAAGCTCTTGGGCGAGCCGTCCGTGCCGTTAGAGCGTATGATCCGCTGGACCGCCGACTGGGTCTCCCGCAACCAGCGCAGCCTTGGCAAGGAAACGCATTACGATACCCGCGATGGCAGTTTCTGATTTCGAAATAGGCACGCTGCGCGCCGAAGAGATCGGCGATGCGGATGCTTTGGTAAAGGAAGCCGGCTGGAACCAGACCGAGGCCGACTGGCGCATCTTTCTCGATTTCGGCACCGTCTATGTGATCCGCGACAAAGGCAAGTGACGGCTTTCGGCGCAGACCGCAGCAATATTTTATCGCGCCTTCGCGGACGCCTGCCGGAAGCGGAGTTTTGCGTCTGGCGGGGAGGCCATATCGCCGGTTTCCTGATGGGCCGCATGGGCCGCCGCGCCGCGCAACTGGGTCCGCTGGTCGCGGAAAGCTGCGAGATTGCTTGCGCATTGCTCGCGCAGGCGTTGGAAACGGTATCGGCTCCCGTCTATATCGATTTCATCGATGACAAAACGCTGACCGCGCGCTTCCTTTCGACCGCGGGCTTCGTCGCCGAGCGCCCGCTGACGAGAATGCTTTTGAAACGCAACAAGGCGTTCCAGGACGCAGCGCAAAGTTACGCCGTCGTGGGCCCGGAGTTCGGATAAATAAAAAAGGCCGGCGGTGAGCCGGCCTTTTTCGCATTGAGATTTTCTCGATCAGTACAGCTTCGGCGGATTGATCGCCGGCATCTTGATGTTCTTGTCGAGGAACTCGTTGGTGTAAGCCGCCTTGATGTCATACGGCTTTTCCATCTTGAGATATTCGTCGACCAACTTGTAGTCGGCGGCCATGCGCTTGTCGTCATGCCAGCCGAGCGCGACGTTCTTCGAAGTTTCATCACTCATCAGGATCGAAACGAGATGCCAGTTGGTCAGCTCGTTGTCGAACTTGAGCGCACCGTTCATCTCGACCATCGCCTTGATGCAGGGTTCCGGCTTCTTCGCGCATTCGGCGAAGGCCTTCTGCGTCACCTTCACGAAGGCGGCGACCTTGTCCTTGTTCTTCGCGAGCCAGTCGGCCTGCACGACGAGCGAGTTGCCGTAAGGGTTGAGGCCGCCGTCGCGCCAGGCGAGGAAGCCCATGTCGTCGCCGAGTTCGCGGGCGAAGACGTGGTGCAGGTTGAAGAACGACGTGGTCGCGTCGATCGCGCCGGATTTCAGCGCCGCGAGCTTCGCGTTGGCGTCGATGTTGACCCAGATCACCGAGTTCGGATCGATGCCGTTCGCTTTCGCGAGCGCGGGCCACATGGTGCGCGCGCCGTCGCCAGCCGGGTTGCCGATGCGCTTGCCGACGAGGTCCTTGATGCCTTTGATGCCCGAGCTCTTGCGCCAGTACATGCCCTGCGGCGAGTTGGCGTAGATGTTCATGACGCCGACAAGGTTCGCGCCTTTGCCGTTGAACAGAAGAACGCCCGCCATATCGGACAGGCCGATCTGTGAGGAGCCCGCCGCGACCTTCTGCGCGGAGGCGGCGGAGCCGCGGCCCGCTTCGATATCGAGATCAAGGCCAGCGTCTTTGTACCAGCCATTCTTCAGCGCGAAGAAATAGGGCGCATGGTCCCCGCCCACGACCCAGTTCAGGGTCAGGGTAACTTTTTGCGCCGAAGCGCTCGCCGGGACCAACAAGGCCGCGGCAAAAATCGCAGACGCGAGTTTCAATGCAGTTTTCATCTGACCTTCCTCCCGTAAAAGCCATTCGCCGCGTATGGCCGGTGATTCCGGTTCTCGACAGGCGGCGAAGTTTCGATGTAACTATCTGGTTACAAGACGATAGGAGCGGCCCAAGCGCCTGTCAAATGGTGCGAAAATAAGCGCGAACGGGAGTTTCCCGGATCGCGCAGGGCAAGGCCGCAGGGAGTTATGTGTGGCGTTACGCTGGAACGATTTACCGGCAGAGGTGCTGGCGACGTTGCGGAAAGGCGCGGTGATTCCGGCGCATCCGCTGGCGCTCGATTCCGCACGCAAGTTCGATGAGCGCCGTCAGCGCGCGCTCACCCGCTATTACGTCGATGCCGGTTCCGGTGGTCTCGCGGTCGGCGTGCACACCACGCAATTCGCGATTCGCGAGGTCGGCCTCTATGAGCCGGTGCTTTCGCTTGCGATGAAAACCGCGCGCGAGACCGCGAAGAAGCCGCTTGTCATGATCGCCGGACTCGCGGGAAAAACCACGCAGGCCGTCAAGGAAGCGCAGACTGCGGTCGGACTCGGCTATCACGGCGGGCTTTTGTCGCTCGCGGCGATGAAAGGTTCAAACGAAGACGAACTGATCGAACACGCCAAGAAAGTCGCGGCTGAAATTCCGCTGGTCGGATTTTATCTGCAGCCTGCGGTCGGCGGCATTTTGCTGAACGCGTCGTTCTGGAAACGCTTCGCCCAGATCGAGAACGTCATCGCGATCAAGATGGCGCCGTTCAACCGCTACCGCACGCTGGACGTGATCCGCGGCGTGGCGGAGGCCGGCGCCGAGGAACGCATCACGCTCTACACCGGCAACGACGACCACATCGTGCTCGATCTCGTGACGCCGTTTGTCGTTGTTCGCGACGGCAAGCCGGTAACCGTGCGCATCAAAGGCGGCTTGCTCGGACACTGGAGCTGCTGGGCACAGCGCGCGGTGGAGTTGCTGGATCGCGCGCAGAAAGAAGCCGCGCAGTCTTCCGTTTCGGCGGAAATGCTTGCGCTCGACTCGCAGGTCACCGATTGCAATGCCGCGATCTTCGATGTCGCCAACGATTTCCACGGCGTGATTTGCGGCTGCCACGAAATTCTGCGCCGTCAGGGTCTGTTAGAAGGCATCTGGTGTCTCGATCCGAAAGAGACCCTGGGTCCTGGCCAGAAGGAAGAAATCGATCGCGTTTACGCCGCTTACCCGCATCTCAATGACGATGCCTTCGTGCGCGAGAACCTGAGCCGGTGGCTGGGATGAAGTATTTTTGTGGGTTGCGAGCGGGCAGAGCTTCCCGGATAGTCCGGACGGGAAGGGGAGAACTGATATGAGCGGTAGCAACACACAGTTGCAGCGCTATGCGCTGGCTGTGCTTAGCCATTTGATCCTCGTTGCGGCATGGCACTTCTTCGTGGTCTACGGAGAGATTCCGAAGATCGTGATGCCGTCGCCTTACGACACGCTGCATGCGTTGCTCGTGCCGAATTATCGCTGGCTCGAGAATATCGCGGCGACCAGCATCGAAATCTTCGGCGGCTTTCTGCTTGCTGCCGTCTTCGGAATCTTGATCGCGCTGCTGTTTTCGTGGTTCCGCTGGCTGGAAATGTTCGCGATGCCGCTGCTGGTCAGCCTCAACATGATTCCGAAGGTCGCGCTCGGGCCCTTGATGATCGTCTGGTTCAAATACGGCATCTGGCCGAACACGCTGATGGCTTTTGCGATCAGCTTCTTCCCGATCGTGCTTACGACGGCGCGGGGCTTGCGTGAAGTAGAGCCGGATCTGCTCGACCTCGTGCGCACGCTGCGGGGCTCGCGCTGGCAGCTTTTCGTCAAGATCCAGCTTCCCGGCGCGCTGCCGTACATCTTCTCCGGCATGAAGGTCGCGGCGATCCTTGCCGTTGCCGGCGCAATCGTCGGCGAATTCTTGGGCTCGGAGCGCGGCCTCGGCTATCTGATGCTGCAAGTGCAGGTGACGCTCGACACCGCCGCGATGTTCATGGCGGTCATCCTGATTACCCTGATCGGCGGCTTGCTCTACGGCATCGTGCTTGGCCTCGAGCGCTTCTTCGTCGTCAAGGACGCGCGGATCCAGTAATCATGAGCGAAGCATTCATTCATCTCGATAGCGTCAAGAAGGTGTACCGCACGCGCGGTCAGGACTTCCTTGCGATTTCCGAAGCGACCTTCGATGTCGAGCAGGGCGAGCTTGTCTCGCTCGTCGGCCCCTCCGGTTGCGGCAAGACCACGCTCCTGAAAATTCTGGCCGGCCTGCATGGGTTCGATGGCGGTGAGGTCCGCATCGGCTCGCAGTCACAGCCATTCAACCCGGCGCGGGACATCGGCATGGTGTTTCAGCAGCCGTTGTTGCTGAAATGGCGCCGCATCATCGATAACGTGATGCTGCCGACCGAAATCCTCGGCCTGCCGCAGGATGCCTCACGCAAGCGCGCTTACGAGCTGCTCGATCTCGTCGGCCTCAAGGGGCACGAAGATAAATATCCCTACGAATTGTCGGGCGGCATGCAGCAGCGCGCCTCGATCGCCCGCGCCTTGGTTCATGACCCCAAGCTCGTGCTGATGGACGAGCCGTTCGGCGCGCTCGATGCACTCACCCGCGAGAAGATGAATCTAGAACTCCTGCACATCTGGGCAGAGGCGAAGAAGACCATCATCTTCGTGACCCATGGCATTACCGAAGCCGTATTCCTCGGCACCCGCGTGGTCGTCTTGACATCGGGACCGGCGAAGATGGCCGACAATTTCGAAGTCGGTATTCCGATGCCGCGCACGCTCGACGTGCGCAATACCGAGAAGTTTGGCGAATACACGCGCCGCATTTACCGTCTGTTGGGTATGGAATGATGTTTGGATAAGCGATGAACTGGGACGGCATCATCATCGGCGCGGGTCACAACGCGCTCGTTTTACAAGCCTATCTCGGCAAGGCCGGCCTGAAGATACTGTCGATCGACCGGCGCCACATCGCGGGCGGCGGGTTGGCAACGATGGAAGATCCGCGCCGTCCGGGCTTCCTGCACAACACCCACGCCTTCTTCCAGCGCGCGATCACGCAGATGCCGTGGTACGCCGACCTCGAACTGGAGCGCCACGGCGCGAAATTTATCGAGCCTGAATTAAACGTCGCGATGATCACCAGCGACGATCGTTCGCTCGAATGGTGGACCGACATCGAAAAGACCGTCGCTTCGTTCGAGAGTTTCTCGAAGAAAGACGCGCAAACGCTGAAGCGCTGGCAAAGCGATTTCGTGCCGATCGTGCGCGATATTCTCTCGCATGAAGCCAAATCCCCACCGCTGCCTGCCGCCGAGCGCCGCGCGTTGCTTGAGAAGAGTGCCGCGGGTCGCAGGCTTCTGGAGGTGAGCGCGCTCTCGCCGCTCGAATTCGTGCATCAGGAATTCGAGAACCCCGCGGTGAAGGCGGGACTTCTTTTTTTCAACGGCCTTCGCGAGGTCGATCTGCGCGTTAAAGGTTTCGGCCATCACATCGCGGCGCTGCTCGCGTCGCCCTCCAAGGCGCAGATGTCGCGCGGCGGTACGGCCGCTTTGGCGCGCGCGCTCGAAAATTCCGTTTATGAAAGCGGTGGAGAAATCCGCCTTCTCACCGAGCCCGCCCGCATTCTGGTCGAGAACGGCAAAGCCGTTGGCGTTGAGACCCGCGAAGGCGAAGTCATTCGCGCGAAAACATTCGTCGCGTCCGCGCTGAACCCGCAGCAGACTTTCCTTGATCTCCTGGACGAGGCATTGGTGCCGCGCGAGATCCGCGATCTTGCATCGAAATTTCAATACAATCTGCTCGCGCCTCTGTTCGCGCTGCATCTGAATTTGAGCGAAGCGCCGCAATATGCCGCCGCAAAAAGTAATCCCGCGCTTGCCAAGGCTTTCATGGTGATCATGGGCCTCGATCACGTCGATCAGTTCAACGACATCGTGCGGCACCACGAAGCCGGCACGGTGCCGGACACGGTGATGTGGGGCGCGACTCCCTCGCTGTTCGACCCGACGCAGGCACCTGCCGGCAAGCACGCCGCCTTCATGTGGGAGAAGCTGCCGTATTATCTGCACGGCGATCCGCAGAGTTGGGACGCTTATCGAGACAGGCACGGCGAGAAGATGCTCGCGCTCTGGCGCAAACATGCGCCGAATCTCGAAGGCGCGGTGATCGATGCCTTCACGCGCTCGCCGCTGGATGTCGAACGCGAACTGCCCAACATGCGCGAAGCCGATCTTCTGATCGGTGCGTTCACCAACGGACAGATGGGCCACGACCGTCCGTTCCCCGGCGCGGGCAGCTATCGCGCGCACATTCCGAATTTGTATCTTTGCGGCTCGTCCAGCCACCCGGGCGGAAACGTCACCGGCCTTCCGGGTTACAACGCAGCCCAAGTGATTCTTGCCGACCTTGGTATTCGCACCGATTGGGCGCCGCCGTCGATTGCAGGTCGTTTGAAGGCGTTGCAGTGATGACCACCGCGCTTGCCGCAAAGAAGGTGACGCCTAAGCGCGCGAACGGCAACGCCCGCGATCCCGAACGCACGCGCGCGGTAATTCTCGCTGCGGCCACCGACGAAATCACTGCGAAGGGTTTGGGTGGCGCGCGCGTCGACGAAATCGCCGAACGCGCCGGCGTCAACAAGCGCATGATCTATCATTACTTCGGCGACAAGGATGGGCTTTACCTCGCGGTGCTTGAGGCCGCCTATGCCGAAATTCGGTCCGAAGAAATCAAGCTCGACCTGAACAAGCGCGACCCGGTCGAAGGCATGCGCGAACTGGTCGAATTCACCTGGAATTATTATCGCGATCATCCGGAATTCCTGAGCCTGCTCGCCACTGAAAATCTGCACCGCGCAGCGTATCTGAAGCGCTCGAAGAAGATCCGTGAGTTGCATTCGCCGCTGGTCGGCATGATCAACGATCTGTTGCAGCGCGGCGCGAAAGCGAAAGTCTTCCGCAACGATGTCGATCCGGTCGATCTGTATATTTCGATCGCTGCGCTCGGCTTTTTCTATATGTCGAACCGGCACACGCTCTCCACCATTTTCGGCCGCGACCTGACCGCGCCCAAAAGCCTTGAATCGCGCGGGCGGCATCTGGTCGATGTCGTGCTGAGCTACCTGCGACCCTGAACTTGACGGCAAAACCGCGTTATCGTACTTGTAACTAGTTGGTTACTTAAGGCCGCGAACGAACGGCCAAGCAATAACAATACAATTCCGGGAGACGAGACAATGGCGACGCAGCGCCTCGGCATCATCATGAACGGCGTCACGGGCCGCATGGGCTTGAACCAGCATCTGGTTCGCTCGATCGTTGCGATCCGCAAGCAGGGCGGTGTTGCGCTTTCGAATGGCGATCGCGTGATGCCTGATCCGATCCTCGTCGGCCGTAACGCCGAGAAGGTCGCCGCGCTCGCCAAGCAATACGGTATCGAGCGCTCGACCTCCGATCTCGATGCCGCGCTGAAAAATCCAGACGACACGGTTTTCTTCGACGCTGCGACCACGCAGATGCGCTGCGATCTCCTCACCAAGGCGATCAACGCCGGCAAGCACGTCTATTGCGAAAAGCCGATCTCGGATTCGCTGGATAAGGCGCTCGCGGTCGCAAAGCTCGCCAAGCAAAAAGGCATCAAGCACGGCGTGGTGCAGGACAAGTTGTTCCTGCCGGGTCTGCGCAAGATTCAGCTGCTGAAAGAGTCCGGCTTCTTCGGAAAAATTCTCTCGGTGCGCGGTGAGTTCGGCTACTGGGTGTTCGAAGGCGACTGGGGCCAGCCGGCGCAGCGTCCGAGCTGGAATTATCGTGCGGCCGATGGCGGCGGCATCATTCTCGATATGCTCTGCCACTGGCGCTATGTGCTCGATAATCTCTTCGGCAACGTCAAAGCCGTGAGCTGCCTCGGTGCTACGCACATTCCATCGCGCGTCGACGAGCAGGGCAAGACCTACAATGCCGATGTCGATGACGCCGCTTACGCGACCTTCGAACTCGAAGGCGGCGTGATCGCACAGATCAATTCGTCCTGGGTCACGCGCGTGAAGCGCGACGATCTCGTCACGTTCCATGTCGACGGCACGCACGGCTCCGCGGTCGCGGGTCTTACGCGTTGCTACACCCAGCATCGCGTGAACACGCCGCGCCCGGTCTGGAATCCGGACGAACCCCAGACCATGAAGTTCCAGGACCAGTGGGAGGAAATGCCCCGACAACACGGTCTACGACAACGGCTTCAAGGTGCAGTGGGAAGGTTTCATCCGCCACCTGATCGAAGGCACGCCGTGGAAATTCGATTTGCTTGAAGGCGCGAAAGGCGTTCAGCTTGCCGAGCTTGGTCTGAAGAGCTGGGCCGAACGCCGCTGGTTGGATGTTCCCGAACTGAAGGTGTGACGAATGGCGACGCTCTCGCTACCCGGCATTGATCGCAAGCTCTCGCCCTACACCACCGGCGAGCCGATCCAGTTTCCTTCGAAAGAAGAGATCGCTTCGTTCAATCGCGTTGCCTATGCCGCCGCGCATGTCGTCGCCGACCCGCTCGCGAACAACGATCCATGGCTGGACGCGGCGGTCGATTGGGATCGTACCATCGCGTTCCGCCACTATCTTTGGGACCTCGGTCTCGGCGTTGCCGAGGCGATGGACACCGCGCAGCGCGGCATGGGCCTCGACTGGAATGGCGCGCAGGAATTGATGAAGCGTGCGCTGGAAGCTGCCAAGTCGCGTCCGGGCGTGAAGATCGCTTGCGGCTGCGGCACCGATCACATCACGCCGGGTCCGGACGTTTCCGTCGATGACGTAATCCGCGCTTATGAAGAGCAGATCGAGGTCATCGAAAAGCTCGGTGGCCGCTTGATCGTGATGGCAAGCCGCGCGCTCGCCGTCGCCGCGAAGAGCCCGGAAGATTACAAGCGTGTTTACGATCGCATTCTTGGTCAGGTGAAAGAACCCGTGATCCTGCACTGGCTCGGCGAGATGTTCGATCCGGCGCTTAAGGGCTATTGGGGTTCGGACGATCACATGGCGGCGATGGATGTCTGCCTCGACATCATCGCGCGCAACGCCGCGAAGGTCGACGGCGTGAAGATTTCGCTGCTGTCGAAAGGAAAGGAAATCGCCATGCGGCGCCGCCTGCCGCAAGGCGTGCGGATGTATACCGGCGACGACTTCAACTATGCCGAACTGATCGCCGGCGACGAGCAGGGCTATTCCGAGGCGCTGCTCGGCATCTTCGATGGCATTGCGCCGGCTGCTTCCGCGGGTCTTGCGCGTCTTGCGAAGAACGATCTGCAAGGCTTTCACGGCATACTCGAGCCGACCGTCCCGCTCTCGCGCCACATTTTCAAGGCGCCGACCCGCTTCTACAAAACCGGCATCGTGTTTCTGGCCTGGCTCAACGGACAACAGGATCACTTCCTGATGATCGGCGGGCAGGAGAGTGCACGTTCCATGCAGCATCTTTCGGAGCTGTTCCGTCTCGCCGACAAGGCACGCGTGCTGCACGATCCGGAGCTGGCCGCTTCTCGCATGAAGAAACTGCTCGCCGTCCACGGCATCGCCTGACCCCGATGAATGCCGAGGGACTTTCGATCAATCTCGCGACCGTGCGCGAGCAGTGGAATCTCGGCGAGGCAGTCGAGGCTTGTGCGAAGCTCGGCATCAAGGCTATCGATCCCTGGCGCGATCAGGTCGCGAAGTTCGGGATCGCCAACTCCGCGAAGGTCATCAAAGATAACGGCATGCAGGTCACTGGCTATTGCCGGGGCGGCATGTTCACGGCCAGCGACGCCAAAGACCGTGCCGCTGCGATCGATGAAAACAAACGCGCAATCGACGAAGCGCAGGCCCTCGGCGCCGATTGCCTTGTGCTGGTCGTTGGCGGCCTGCCGCAAGGCTCGAAGGATATCGTCGGCGCGCGTATGCAGGCGTCGGAAGGCATCGCTGCCGTGCTCGATCACGCCCGCGCGGCGAAGGTGCCGCTGGCCATCGAGCCCTTGCATCCGATGTACGCCGCCGACCGTTCCTGCGTGAATTCGCTCGAGCAGGCGCTCGATGTCGCCGGGCAGATCGCGCCGGATGTCGGCGTTGCGATCGACGTCTATCATGTCTGGTGGGAGCCGGGTATTGCCGGGCAAATCGCCCGCGCCGGCCGCGAGCAGCGCATCTTCGCGCATCACATCTGCGATTGGCTGGTGCCGACCAAGGATTTGTTGCTCGACCGCGGCATGATGGGCGACGGCGTCATCGACCTCAAAGCCTTCCGCACCATGATCGAAGGCGCGGGTTTCTTCGGTCCACAGGAAGTCGAAATCTTCTCTGCGGGCGACTGGTGGAAGCGCCCCGGCGAAGAAGTGCTGAAAACCTGCATCGAGCGGTTCAACAAGTTCTGCAAGTAATCAGGCGCTGAGTGCCCCGCGCAGCAGCGCGCGATAAAGCTTGTCTTTCAGCGAAGCTGCATCTGCCAGTCCCATCCGTTCGACGCACTCTTCCGTCTTTGCATTTTCCGGGTCGCGCAAACCGCGCAACAGGACAGGGATAAGCGAAAGAGGAAAGGTGAGCT
The DNA here is from genome assembly GCA_016713235.1 of Hyphomicrobiales bacterium. Classification (GTDB taxonomy): domain Bacteria; phylum Pseudomonadota; class Alphaproteobacteria; order Rhizobiales; family Xanthobacteraceae. The sequence goes on from JADJPN010000003.1 coordinate 58,599, forward strand.
TCTGTTTCAGAAGTTGCAGCGCCGGAATGATCCGCAGCTCGACTTCCGTGAAATCCGTGCCGAACGGAAAATCCGGCAACAGGCCGCGTTCCTTTGCTGCTGCCAGCGCTTTCGCGATCCGTTCCGGCGTGTTGCCGCGGAACGCGGCGGGAATTTCATAATCCTTGGGAATTTTGCTGTTCTTCTTCGCTTCCTGCAGCAATTCGAACTGGAAACGCGAATCCGTTATTGAGAGCATCGCCGCGATCACGTCCTCGTCGGACTTTCCGCGCAAATCGGCGACACCATATTCGGTGACGACGATGTCGCGCAGATGCCGCGGGATCGTGGTGTGTCCGTAAGCCCAGCGAATGTTGGAAAGCGTCTTTGCGCCGCTCCCGCGAGTCGCGTTTACGCAGATGACCGAGCGCGCATCTTCCAGCGCAAAAGCCTGCGCCACGAAGTTGTACTGGCCGCCGACACCGCTGACCACGAGGCCGTTTTCCAGTCCATCCGAAGTGACAGCACCAAGGAGCGTCGCCATCATGCCATTGTTGATGAAGCGAGCTTTGACGCGTGCCGCGCGCTTCTTCTCCTCGTCGCCGTAAAGCTGGTTGACGTAGGAGATCGCCTTCATCTGCAATTTGGCGCGCTGCGCGTCGTTCATTTCGCGCAGGCGGCGATAGAAGTTCTTCGGTCCGAGAAAGAACCCGCCGTGCAAAAGCGCGCCCTCGGCTTCGCGTTTGACGACGCCGGCCTCGATCAGATCGAGAAATGAATCCACCAGCATTTCCGAGGCACCGTAAAGACCGCGATCATACGCGCCGAACTTCTCCGCTGTGCCCGGGTTCAGCGCCGCGATCATTTCGTTGAACGCGGCATTTTCCTGGTGCCGCAGGATAAGGCCCTTGGCCGCGGCATCGCCTTCCGCGCCGATGCCAATCTGGATCGTGCCGCCGTCCTCGACCAGCGTCGCAACATGCAATCCGATCGCATAGGCGGTGAGCGGTACCGGCTGTTTGGGCGGCGCGAATAGTGGAAAATCTGTCTTCGTGTTCTCGTACACGAAATCGAACGCGCTTTCCGGCAGGTCGCCGTCGCCCGGCATGAACGGCAGCTCCGAGTTCACCTCCGCAACCAGCACGAAATTCGCCTGGCCTTCCTCGCGCGCTTCCAGAAGATCGAGGTCAGATCGGTGTTGCAGGAAAGGCTGTAACGCGTCTCGCCATTGACGACGCGCTTGGCGACAAGCTGCGCGATCACGTTGACCTTGCGGTCGAGAATATAGCGAAACGCATGCGTATAGTTCGCGGAGATGTAATTCTGCTGCACCGAGGGAATGCCGAGCGAACGGCCCGCGAGCAGAAAAAACTCGCTGACCTGAATATTCTTCGGCAGCCTGCCCGCGCATGCGCGCGCATAAGCGAGTTCGGGATAGCCGCCGAACAGGCGGTCCAGCACCGGATTGATGAAGCGCGCCTCAAGCCCTGAAACGCTGGGCCGCTGCAAGGTAAGCGCCGTGAAGATATTCAGCTTTAGCGACGGCTCTTTCGCCGCGCGTTTATAGATTGCGTTCGCGACCGTATTCGCTTTGCCGAGGCCGAGCGGCAAGGCGAGCGTGACCGCGCTTCCGGCGAGTCCGGCGATGTTTCGGCGAGCTTGTCGGCGTCGTCGAAATGCTGCGTCTGGCCCATGGGCCCGAGTCTAGCGCAGCATCGTGCGAAAGCGAATGACGGCGGTTATTTCTTCGACAGGTCGATGCCGGCGGCTTTGGCGGCCATCGCGACGTATTTCTGCGTCTGCTGGAACGCGCCTTCCAGCGCCTGCGCCGTCTTCATGTCGGAGATTTCCGCGAACTTGGCGGCGATCGCATCCGGCGTGCGCTCCTCCGGCGGGAAGTAGACGCCCTGTGTCTCGACAATACGGATCACCGAGTAAACGCCGGCGCCCGCGCCCATGATGGTGCGTGAAGGCGCGTTCTCGCTCACCATATAAAGCACGGCGGGTGTGATCGCCTCCGGCTGCATGAGAAAGCACGTTCGGCGGCAGCAATTCTTCCGGTCATGCGCGTCGCCGCGGTCGGGAAAGCGTGTTCACACGGATGTTGAACTTCTGCCCCTCGTGGTGAAGCACGTTCATGAGGCCGACCATCGCGGCTTTTGCCGCACCGTAATTGGACTGGCCGAAGTTGCCGAACAAGCCTGACGACGAGGAGGTGAGCACGATACGTCCATAATTCTGCTCACGCATGGTTTCCCATGCGGCCTTGCAGCAGTTCACCGAACCGATGAGATGCACTTCGAGCACCAGCCGGAAATCGTCGAGCTCCATCTTGGCGAAGCTCTTGTCGCGCAGGATGCCGGCATTATTGACAAGAACGTCGACGCGGCCCCACTTCTTCTTGGCGTCCTCGATCATCGCCTCGACTTCGTTATATTTTGCGACGTTCGCGCCGTTGGCCATGGCATCGCCGCCCTTCGCCTTGATCTCCTGCACGACGGTTTCCGCCGCCGACAGCGATCCACCTGAGCCATCGCGCGTACCGCCCAGATCGTTCACCACCACCTTTGCGCCGAGCGCGGCCAGCGCAAGCGCGTGAGACTTGCCGATGCCGTTCCCGGCTCCGGTGACGATGGCGACGCGATTATCGAAGCGAATGGTCATTTTATTCCCCTTTCGATTTTCCTGTCGTTGAAAGTCAGAATTTCTGGGCAAGCGCGTAGCGGTCGGCGTGAAAATAAGCATCGCCCAGAAATTCCTGGGTGACGCGGGCACGCTTCATGAAAAGGCCGATATCAACCTCGTCGGTCATGCCCATGCCGCCGAACATCTGCACGGCTTCGGAAACCGCTAGTTTGCCGACTTCGCAGGCTTTATATTTGGCGGCACTGACCGCCTGACCCGCGGCATCAGGCGACTTATCGAGCGTGACGCAGGCTGCAAGCACCAGCGAGCGCAAGAGTTCGATCTCGCCGAAGATATGTGCGGCGCGATGTTGCAGCGCCTGGAATTCACCGATGAATTTTCCGAACTGCTTGCGTTCTTTCAGGTAAGCGACCGTGCGGTCGAAACTCTCTCCCGCGACGCCGAGCATTTCCGCGGCAATGCCGGCGCGACCCGCGTTCAGTGCATTTTCGAGCAGGCCAAAGCCTTTTCCGGTTTCGCCAAGCGCATCGACGGCGTTCACGTTCTCGAATTTGATCCGCGCGTTATTCCGGCTATCGACGCCGATCACGCGCTCGATGGAAACTCCCGGTGCCTTGGCGTCCACGAGAAAGAGCGAGATTCCGTTCTTGTCGCCGGGCTCGCCCTCGGTGCGCGCGGCGACAATGATCGCATCCGCGACGTGGCCGTCCACGACGAATGATTTCTCGCCGCTGAGCTTGAAGGCATTGCCCGCCATCTCGGCCTTCAACGCCGTCTTCTCTGGCGCATGTTTGCGGCCTTCGTCGACGGCAAGTGCGATGATTGCTCTGGCTTCGGAAATGGCTGGCAGCCACTTCTTCTTCTGGTCTTCCGAGCCGCCCCGGCCGAGTGCGGTTGCCGCCATCACCGCGGTCGAGAGGAAAGGGGAAGCGGCGAGCGTGCGGCCCATTTCCTCGCAGACCAGCGCCATGCCGACATGACCGAAGTCGGAGCCGCCATTGGCTTCGTCGACCAGAATGCCGGTCCAGCCCAAGTCTTTCATGCCGCGCCAGAGATCGCGGCTGAAGCCGTCTTTATCTTTGCTATCGCGCAGGCGGCGCAATTCCGAGACGGGTGACTTGTCGGTAAGAAATTCCCGCGCCGAGTCGCGCAGCATGATCCGGTCTTCGTCGAGCGCGATCATCTCAAGCCTCCGGCAGGTTTAAAATGCGTTTGGCGACGATGCCGAGCATGATTTCGGAGGTGCCGCCTTCGATGGAATTGGCTTTGGTGCGAAGCCACTCACGGGCGAGCGTGCCTTCGTCGGAGCGAGCGCTTTCCCACTCCAGCGCATCCGAGCCGCCGATGGTCATGAACGCCTCGTAGCGGCGCTTGTTCAGTTCAGTGCCGGCATATTTCAGGATCGCGGACTTGGCGCCGACGCCCTGGCCGGCCTTCGCCTCGGCCTTATAGCGTTCGATGGTTGCAAGCAGCGCACGGCCATCGATTTCCGCGCGGATTACCTCCTCCCGCACGAACGGATTGTCGAGGCGCCCGCTTGCGTCGCGGCCGAAGGACTTGACCGCTTCGGCCGGCAGCGAGCGCATGCCGGCAAGCGAGAGGCCAGAGCCGATAGACGCGCGCTCGTGCGTGAGCAGATATTTCGCAATCGTCCAGCCGTCGTTCAGTGTGCCGACCAGATTCTCTTTCGGCACCTTCACGTTGTCGAAGAAGGTTTCGCAGAACGGCGATTTGCCGGAGATCAGCAGGATCGGCTTCGTCGTGACGCCTTTCGTGGTCATGTCGAACAGCACGAAGGAAATTCCCTTGTGCTTTGGTGCGGACGGATCGGTGCGCACCAGGCAGAAAATCCAGTCGGCCTTGTCGGCGTAGGAGGTCCAGATTTTCTGGCCGTTGACGAGAAAATGGTCGCCTTTGTCTTCGGCCTTGGTCTGAAGCGAGGCGAGGTCGGAGCCCGCGCCTGGTTCGGAATAGCCCTGGCACCAGCGGATTTCGCCGCGCGCGATTTTCGGCAGGTATTCTTTCTTTTGTGTTTCGCTGCCGAATTGAAGCAACGCAGGCCCGAGCATCCAGATGCCGAAGCTTTCGAGCGGCGAGCGTGCGTTGATCGCGCGCATTTCTTCGCGCAGAATTTTTTCTTCTTCACGCGAAAGACCGCCGCCGCCATATTCCTTGGGCCACATCGGCACGGTCCAGCCGCGCGACGCCATGCGCTCCAGCCAGAGCTTCTGGTCGTTGGATTGAAACTCCCAATTACGTCCGCCCCAGCAGATGTCCGGTTCGCCGCGCGAGGGTTTGCGCATCTCCGGCGGACAGTTCTTCGCGAGCCATTCGCGCGTCTCTTGGCGGAAGGTGTCTAACGACATCGGGGCAACTCCGGCTGGAAGTCGCCGTTTTTAGCGCGCGGCTATTTGGGCGGGAAGCCCATCCGGTTCATCCATCGGCCGCTGTCGATTTGACGTAGCGTTCGCAGGCCCTGTTTCGCCGCGCGAAATGCAAAAAGCCGGCCAGCCTCGCGGCAGGCCGGCTTAAAAATCGCTTCGTCTATGTTTAGTAGCGGCAGCCTGTGATGTAGCAGGTGTAACCGCGCGGCGTGCGGATTGCGCATTCCTGCAACGCGCGGCGGCGTGCATAGTTGATGTTGCCCGAACCCCATCCGCTCGCATACGCGCTACGGGCTTCGCAATAGGCAGCCTCTGCCGAAGACGGTGAGACGAACGAAGCGGCGGTGAAGGTGGCGGCGGCAACGGCCGCGACGGCGAGAATTTTTTTCATCTGAAGCTCCCCAGTGGATTTAGCCATTGTAGCGCAATCCGGGACCGTTTGTAGAATCACAAAATTGCGCGCCGCAATAACGAAAATTTGTCTTTGGCCTTTTGATCGCGCCACGAAGCGGTCGCGATTGTTCACGTAACATCTGCAGCTTACGGTTCGTGAGGCCGCGCTGGCAAATATCCGGTTTGAATTTCTGGGGAGTTTTCGATGCGACATTCCTTCCTTGGCTTTGCTGCCTTGGCTTTCTTGCTCGTCCCGTTCGCGGCTTCGTCGCAAGAGAAAGCCTACTCCCGCGCCGATCTGAACGCCGGCGCGGCAAGAATGGAATCGCAACTTCAGAAAGAATTGGTGAGCCGTCCACGCTCGCTTGCCGAACTGCGCAAAGAGGCGGATGCCGCGCGCACTGCGAACGACGCCCGGGCGCATGCCCAGCGCCTCGGCGAAATTGCCGTTCACACCAAAAAAGACGCGGGTCTCTGGCTTCGCTATGCGCGCGCGCTTGGCGAGATCAGACCCCAGAACACTGCCGAGCGCAATATCGTCCGCGATCGTACCGCCGCCGCAGCGTATCTCGCCTACCGTAGAACCACGAATCGCGCACAGGAGGCCGAAGCACTTGAAATCGTCGGCCGCATTTATGCCGACCGCGAGTTGTGGCGCCCGGCGCTCGACACGCTGAAATTCGCGCTCGATCGGCGCGATACGGCGGAGCTGAAGTCCTTCTACGAGAACTTGCGCGACACCCATGGCTTCCGCGTGCTCGATTATTCGGTGGATGCCGATGTTGCGTCGCCCCGCGCCTGTATTCAGTTCTCCGAACCGCTCGCCTCGAAGCTCGATTTCGCGCCGTTTATCTCGGTGCAGGGCGTGGACAAGCCCTCTGTCACCGCGAACGAGCAGCAGATTTGCGTCGAGGGCCTGCGTCACGGTGAAACTTATGCCGTTACCGCGCGCCGCGGCGTGCCGGCGAAGAACGGCGAAGTGCTCGCCAACGCCGCCGAGCTTCAGATTTATGTCCGCGACCGCAAGGCCGAAGCCCGTTTCACCGGCCGCGCTTATGTGCTGCCGCGTACCGGCCAGCGCGGTATCCCGGTAATTTCCGTCAACACCAAGAAGCTGAATGTGCAGATCGTGCGGATCGGCGAGCGCTCGCTGATTCCGTCGGCACTCGACGGCCAGTTCCGTCAGGCGCTCTCGCGCTATGAGATCGAGCAACTTTCGCAAAATCAGGGCGCTCTCGCGTTCAAGGGCGAACTCGATGTTACTTCCGAACTGAATAAAGAAGTCACGACGGCATTCCCGGTTGACGAGGCGATCAAGGATCTGCGCGCGGGCGTCTATGTAATGACCGCGACTCCGGCGGACGCCACGGGCCGTCCGGAATATTCCAATCTTGCGACGCAGTGGTTCGTCGTTTCCGATCTCGGCCTGACGGCGATCACGGCCGATGACGGCCTGCATGTCTTCGTGCGCGACCTCGGCACCGCAAAGGCGGTAGCGGACGCGGAACTTAAAGCTGCTTGCCAAGAACAACGAAGTCCTTGGCGTCGATCAAGACCGATGCGCAGGGCTTTGCGAAATTCGATGCAGGTCTTGTGCGCGGCACCGGCGGTCTTGCGCCAGCGGTACTGATCGCCGAGCGCAAGGGCGCCGACTATGCGTTCCTGTCGCTGCCGAAAGTCCGTTCGACCTCGCGGATCGCGGCGTGGGCGGGCGCGTCACGCCAGGACCGCTCGACGCTTATGTTTTCACCGAGCGCGGCGTTTATCGCTCCGGCGAGACCGTGCATGTCACGGCGCTGTTGCGTGACGCAAAGGCAAAAGCCATCAGCGTTCCGCTGACCTTCGTGCTGTCGCGTCCCGACGGCGCGGAAGACCGCCGCATCGTCATCAACAGCGATGAACTTGGCGGCCGCAGTTTTGATATGCCGCTGTTATCGGGCGCGACCACCGGCACATGGCGTTTGCGCGCTTATGCCGACGTGAAAGCGGCGCCGGTAGGCGAGGTATCTTTCCTTGTCGAAGATTACGTGCCGGATCGCATCGAGTTCGATCTGAAGGCAAAGACGCCCGAGATCGCGGTCAATCAGCCGGCGCAGGTAACCATCGACGGACGGTATCTCTTTGGTCCGCCCGCGGCTACGCTCGACCTTGAAGGCGAGATCGAAGTCCGCGTTTCGCAAAACCGTCCCGGCTTCGAAGGCTTCAGCTTTGGCTTGACCGACGAGCCGTTCACGCCGATCCGCCGTCCGCTTTCGGACTTGCCGAAGACCGATGCAAAAGGCCAGGCCGAGCTTTCGATCGCATTACCCGAGTTGCCGCGCACCTCGCGTGCACTCGAAGCGCAGATCACGATCCGCATGCAGGAACCCGGCGGCCGGGCGATTGAGCGGCGCATCGTAATGCCGATTGCCGCTGCTGCGCCGACCATCGGTATCAAGCCGCAGTTCAAGAGCCGCGTCGGCGAGGGCGAAAAGGCGATTTTCGATGTTGTGCTCGCCAATTCCGACGGAAAACTCGTCGCGAAGCAGAACCTGAAATGGACGATCTATAAGGTCGAGACACGCTACCAGTGGTATCGCGTTTCTGGCGTGTGGGATTACGAGCCGGTGCGCCAGACCCGCAAGATCGCGGAAGGGACGCTCAACGCGTCTGCCGAAAAGCCGGTCACGATTTCGGCGGACGCCCTACGGGCGCTACCGGTTGGAAATCACCTCAGCCAGAAGCGAACGGGCCCGGCCGCAAGTTACGTTTTCGACGCCGGCTGGTACGGTGAAACCTCCGCCGATACACCGGACCGTCTCGAGGTCTCGCTCGACAAAACCGAATACGCTGAAGGCGATACCATGACGGTATCGATCGCGCCGCGCGTCGACGGCGCGGCCACGGTCATGGTCGTTGGCGACAAGGTGCACGCGACGCAGCAGGTGCAGGTCCCCGCCGCAGGCGGCCGAGTCACCTTCCGCGTCGGCGCGGATTGGGGACCGGGCGCTTATGTCGTCGCCTTCCACCATCGTCCGCTGGATGTGCAAAAGAGCCGTATGCCGAGCCGCGCGATTGGCGTTGCCTGGTTCGGGGTCGGACGTGCCGCGCGTACGCTCAACGTGAAGATGGAGCTGCCGCAGCAGATCCGCCCAAACACGACCTGGAATATTCCGGTAACCGTGAATGGCCTTTCGGGCGGGAACGCGCGCATCGTGATTGCCGCGGTCGATGTCGGCATTCTCAATCTCACCAACTACAAGTCGCCCGCGCCCGACGCTTATTATCTTGGGCAACGCCTGCTTGCCGGCGATGTGCGTGATCTTTACGGCGCATTGATCGACGGCATGCAGGGCGTGCGCGGGCGCATCCGCTCCGGCGGCGACGCCAACGCGCTGGAGATGGCGGGCAACCCGCCGCGCAGGCGCCGCTCGTGCTTTATTCCGGCATTGTCTCCGTCGATAAGGACGGCAAGGCCAACGTGCGCTTCGATGTGCCTGCCTTTGATGGCAGCGTGCGCGTGATGGCGGTGGCATGGGCCGAAGAGAAAGTCGGTCACGCCGCGTCGGAAGTCATCATCCGCGATCCGGTTGTGGTGCAAGCAACTTTACCCCGCTTCCTCGCGGCGAATGACAAGTCCACGCTTCGCCTCGACGTGACGAACGTCGAAGGTGCAGCCGGCGACTACCAGCTCGACCTCGTCACCGAAGGCGCGGTGGAAGTCTCGGCCACGAGCCACAAGCTCAATCTCGCAGCAGGCGCGCGCACCGGCTCTCACGCTCGATCTGATCGGAAAGGGTGTCGGCCCGGCATCGCTTGCCGTTCGCATTAGCGGTCCGAATGGGCTTTCTATCGAGCGTAAATATGCGCTGCTGACGCGGCCGGCCTATCCGCCGATCGAGCGGCGTACCGTGCGTGAGCTTGCGCGCGGCGAGAGCATGGTCATCGACAGCAATTTGCTCGCGGACGTGATTCCGGGCACCGGCGCGGTATCGCTGACGGTGTCGCCGCAGAACGCGATCGATGTTCCGTCGCTGCTGCTCGCGCTCGACCGCTATCCTTACGGTTGCTCCGAACAGATCACGAGCCGCGCCTTGCCGCTGCTCTACGTCAACGATCTGGCCAGCGAAAGCCAGCTCGCGCTCGACAAGGGCATCGACGAGCGCATCAAGGAGTCGATCACGCGCGTACTTGCGCGCCAGAACTCCGAAGGGGCTTTCGGCCTCTGGAGTGCGTCAAGCGCTGCCGATACCTGGCTGCACGCTTACGTCACCGACTTTCCTCACGCGTGCGCGAGAAGGGCTTCACGGTGCCGGAAAATCAGTTCAAGCTCGCGCTGAACCGGCTCCGCAATGCCGTACAGCTCGGCAACAATCGCGGCGGCGACCAGAACACCGAGGCGATCGCTTATGCGCTTTATGTGCTCGCCCGTAACGGCGTCGCACCGGTCGGCGATCTGCGCTACCTCGCCGATGCGAAGCTTGATGACCTCACTATGCCGCTGTCTCGCGGTCAGCTTGCGGCGGCCTTTTCGCTGCTGGGCGACAAGGTCCGCGCCGAGAAAGTCTTCAACGCCGCACTTTCCGCGCTGCCGACAGACGAGCTTTCTCCGGTCGCCGGCCGCGACGATTACGGCTCGCCGCTCCGCGATGCCGCCGGCATCGTTGCGCTGGCGACGGAGGCGGGTCTTGAGAATACCGCCCGTCTTGCGCTGAACGCGTGGAGTTGGCGCGCGGGGTTACGCCGCACACCAGCACGCAGGAGAATGCGTGGATGGTGCTTGCTGCGCGCGCCTTCGCGAAGGATGCGCAACAGCTGTCGCTCACCATCGATGGCGTCGAGCACAAAGGCAACTACTTCCGCACCGTTCGCGCGGCGGAGTTACAAGGCAAGACGATCCGCATCGCGAACAACGGCGATCGTCCGGTGCAGGTTGTGATTGGCATTCGTGGAGCGCCGAGCGAAGCGGAGCCTGCGGCGGAGAAGGGCTTCAAGATCAGCCGTACCTATCGCATGCTTGACGGCACGCCGATCAGCGATGTCTCGAAGATCACGCAGAATGAGCGCATGGTCGTGGTGCTTCGTGTGAACCAGACCGAACAGGTGGCGGGACGCTTGCTGCTCGTCGATTTCCTGCCAGCGGGCTTCGAGATCGACAATCCGCGTCTTGTCGCGGGTGGCGAGACCGGCGATCTGAAGTGGCTCGGCCAGATGCCGGAGACGGTGCATTCGGAATTCCGCGATGACCGTTTTGTCGCTGCCTTCAATTACCGCGACGGCGACAAGACGCCGATCACGGTCGCCTACATCGTTCGCGCGGTATCGCCGGGAAAGTACGCACATCCCCCGGCGATGATCGAGGACATGTATCGTCCTGATCGCTTTGCGCGCACCGAAGCGAGCGAAGTCGAAGTGGTGCCCGCTTCGCGATGAAGAGGCGGCTCCTCAAGCTGATCGGTGGCAGCGCGGTTGCGGTTTTCGCGGGCGCGCTGCTCGCCGTCGGTTTGATCCGTGTTACGGCACCGGCGCCTCCGGAACTCCTGCGCTCGGTCGAGGTAGTGGACCGCAACGGGCTGCTGCTGCGGCCGTTCTCGCTGCCGGATGGGCGCTGGCGGCTCTCGGCTAAGCCCGGGCAGGTCGACAAGCGCTATCTCGAAATGCTGGTCGCCTATGAGGATCGGCGTTTCGAAGATCATATCGGCACCGATCCGCTCGCGCTGATCCGCGCCACCTATCAGCTTGTCACGAACGGCGAGATCGTTTCCGGCGGCTCGACGCTTTCGATGCAGGTCGCGCGCCTGATCGAGCCGCGTAAGCACCGCACGATGGTTGCGAAATTCGCGGAGATCGTGCGCGCGATGCAGCTCGAAGCACGGCTGTCGAAGCAGGAAATTCTGGAGCTTTATCTCACGCTCGCGCCGTTCGGCGGCAATCTGGAGGGCGTGCGCGCAGCGTCCCACGCCTATTTCGGCAAGGAGCCGTTGCGGCTTACGACCGGGGAGGCGGCGCTCCTTGTCGCGCTCCCGCAGTCGCCGGAAGTGCGCCGCCCGGATCGCGCGGCCGATGTCGCGGTCCGGGCCCGCAACCGCGTCATCGATCGCATGCTCGCGGCAAATGTCATCACGGTTGCCGAAGCCAATCGTGCGCGCGACGAGGCCGTGCCGCATGTTCGCCGCGAGCTGCCGCAGTTCGCGCCACATGCGGCCGAGGCGGCGATTGCCGCCTTCCCGAAGCAGCAGCGGCATCATCTGGCAAATTCCGGCGCTTGGTTCTCATGTCTCGGTCGCGGTTCTCGTCGCGGATAATGAAACCGGCGAGGTTCTCGCGCGCGTCGGCTCGACCGGATTCAACGACATGGAGCGCGCAGGCCGGATCGACATGACCCGTGGCGTGCGTTCTCCAGGCTCGACATTGAAGCCATTCATCTACGGTCTCGGCTTCGAGGACGGTATCGCGCATCCCGAGACTCTGATCGAAGACCGTCCGACGCGCTTCGGCACCTGGCGGCCGGAGAATTTCGACCTTTCCTTCCAGGGTACGGTCACGCTACGCCGCGCGTTGCAGCTTTCGCTGAACGTGCCTGCGGTTGCGCTGTTGGAATCTGTCGGCCCGCAGCGCCTGTTCGCGCGGCTGGAAACCAGCGGCGCGCAGTTGCAGCTGCCGCAGGGAGAAGTGCCGGGACTCGCCATCGGACTTGGCGGTCTTGGTTTGCGGCTCGAAGACCTGACGACATTGTATGCAGCGCTTGCGCGCGGCGGCGAGGCGTTCCCGCTTGTGCACCGCCTCGACGTGAAGAATGAAAATCAGCGCCGCATTCGGCTGCTTGATCCGGTTTCCGCTTGGTACGTCGGCAATATTCTGATCGGCGCGCCGCCGCCGGAGAACGCCATATTCGGCAAGATCGCTTTCAAGACCGGCACCTCCTATGGCTACCGCGATGCGTGGTCGATCGGCTTCGACGGCAAGCGCACGATCGCGGTTTGGGTCGGCCGTCCCGACGGGCAGCCTGTTCCCGGCATGATCGGTCGCGCGGTTGCCGCGCCGGTTCTATTCGATGCCTTCGCGCGTGCCGTGCCGAAGATCGAGCCGCTGCGCGCGGCTCCCGCGGGCGCGATCGTCGCTTCGACCGCAAGGCTCCCACTGCCGCTGCGGCGCTTCATGCCATTGGGTGAGACACGCAATTTCGCGAGCGCCGAACCGCCCCTGAAGATCGTCTTTCCACTGAACGGCGCGCAGCTTGCGCTTGAACGCAACGGCCGCTTTCGGCACCACTGCCGATTGCGATCAAAACGAATGGCGGGAACGGACCATACCGTTTCCTTGTGGATGGATCGCCGGTCGGAGAGGCAGGCCTGCGCAATGTTACCTTCTGGCAGCCGCAAGGGCCGGGCTTTGTTCGGCTCACGGTCATCGACGCGGCGGGTGCTACCGACAGCGTTGTCGTCCGCCTGCAACAATAAGTCTCCAAAGCCTTCGCCCGGATTGGAACCGTGCTAAGCTGCGTCCGGTTGTCGGTCTGCCGTGTCTTATCAACACATTCTGGAGACGAAGAATGTCCGTCGCCGGAGAGCTACCAGCAACGCTATTCGGGTTTTGCGAAATCGCTGCACTGGATCGTGGCGCATCCTGCTCGACTGACGATTATCCCGGTCGGGATCGCGATGGGGCAGATCGAAAACGCTCCCTTCAATCTCTATAATTTCCACAAGTCGCTGGGTGTGTTGATCCTGGTGTTGATGACCGTGCGGCTGATCTATCGCCTCGTACACGGTGTGCCGCCGGAGCCGAAAATCCCGGCGTTCTATCGCATCGCCGGTACCGTGACGCATTGGGCGCTGTACGTGCTTCTGTTCCTGACGCCGATCTCGGGCGCGATCGCGAACATGTTTTATGGCGCGTCGACGCCGTTCTTCGGGCTGTTCGAGATTCAACCGTTCTTCGTCAAGAACGAAGATACCGCGAACTTCATTTTCGCGCGCCACAAGCTGATGGGTTTCGCGGTCGGTGCCCTTGCAATCATGCACATCGGCGCCGCGCTGTTTCATTACTTCATCCGCAAGGACGGCGTGTTGCAGCGGATGTTGCCGGGAAGCTGAGCGGCCGGATTACTTCGGCGGCAATGCCAGCAAGTCTTTGTGACCGACGACGCAAGCAGTACCGCGCGCTTTGCGCGCGGTAAGCCATTTCTGGATGACGTCTTCTGAAACGGCTTTGGTCTCACGGACCGCATTCGCCCAGCCGCCCGCGAGCTGTTCGATGAGCGGATGATCGTTCGCGTCGAGCTTCCATGGGCTATCTGCAAGCTGCGCATCATAGCCGAGCGATTGCAGTTTCCTCGCCATGGTTCCGATGGCTTCGTTGCCGGCGGAAGGCCCGAAGCCTTTTTCTTTTCCGAAATCGCGCTCGAAAGCCGCTGACATCTGCGCGTCGGCTTCGTGCGCGGGCGACCATTTCGCGGTTTTGTCATGCACAAGCGTGGTGTAAAGCGGCAGCTTGTCCTTCGCGAGCACCGCGCAGAAACGATCGATCCATGGCTCGGACACAAGGTCGAACAGCGCCGCGGACGTAACGAGGTCTGGTTTTTGCTCGCCCCAAGGTGCGGGGTTTGCGTTGAGATCCGCGCGCTTCACTTCGACGCGAATGAGCTTGCCGCTCTTCTCAAGCTCAAGACCCGCAGCGGTCGGACGAGATTTCTCGGCCCATTGTGACAGGTAGTCGAGCGAAGCGGAAAGAAGCGCCGGATCATAATCGACGAGCACCCAGCGCTGGCGTTGCCCCAGCGCAGGAGCCGTACCGCGCAAGTTGGAGCCCGCGCCCGCGCCGAGATCGTAGATTACCGGCTCATCTTTATTGACGAGATATGAAGCCGCTTTCGCAAGCAATGTCTTGTCGCGCGAGCGGTGATCGACCGGCTCGCGAAGGCGCAGCCATTCGGGAGAGAAACTCATGCGGCCGCCTTTGCCTGCGCGCGCGCCAGCGCATCGGCAATGATACGCGCGGTATCGCTCCAGCGCGGGAGCTGCTTCGCATATTCCCACGCGGCATCCGCGCGCTTCGAAATTTCCGCGGGCGATGTCAGCAGCCTGCGCAGCGTCAGCGCGAGCTCGCCGAAATTGCCGGGCGTGACAAACACGCCGGCATCCCTCGGCACGGTTTCAACGAGTGCGCCGCCTGAGCCCGCAACGACCGGTAGCCCGCGCGCCAGCGCTTCGGTAAAGGCCATGCCGTAGCCTTCGAAATGCGAAGGCAAAACGAAGAGAGACGCGCTCGCGTACTCCTGCTCGAGTCCGGCATCATCGAGCGGGCCGAGCAATTTCGAGCGCTCCGCGATCTTGCCGGCGGCAATTTCCCGCTCAAGCGCTTGCATCGCAACCGCATCGCGGTCGGTGCTGCCCGCAATCCGCCATTCCCAATCGAGGTCGCGGATTTTGGAAAGCGCTTTCGCGAGCGTGTCGTGGCCTTTGCGTCGTGTAATCGCGCCGACCGAGAGCAGCCGCATTGGCTTTGCGTCACCTTTCGCGCGGGTGGAGGGTTCGGTGCCGGGCTCCGCAACCGTGAGATCGGACGCTGCAACATTGAATTCGCGTGCGAGCAGTTCAGCCGTCGAACGGCTGGTCGCGATGGTCGCGACGGAACGTGAGAGCGCCTCGCGCTCGGTGCGGTGCAGATAGTCGATGCGGTCGGTCGAGAGCCCAGTCTCGAATGCAAGCGGATGATGACAAAGCGCAACCAGCCGCGCCTTCAACGAAGTAAGCGTTGAGAGCGGCATTGCGCCGAGCGCTAATCCGTCGATCATCACCAGCGCATCGGCAGGAATTTTGGATAATGTGTCCGCGGTTTCCGCGAGCGCCGTCTCGGAAGGCGAGGGAAATTCGCCGGACAAAGGCAGATACTGCACGCGCCAGCCAAGCGCCGGCAATTCCTCGATCACCCGCTTGTCGTAACGATAGCCGCCGGTCGGGGTATTCAGCTCACCCGGAATGGCGAAGATGACTTCGCGCATGAAGTTCAGACCGCCGCCTCGTACCAGCCGCGTGCGACATGCGACTCATGCATGGTCACTTTGATCTTGGAAATGCCGTCGCTATCGGCGCCCAGCTTTCCGGCTTTCAACGCGGCTTTCATCTGTTCGAAGACATAGCGCGCGAGAAATTCGGTCGTGGTCTGCTTACCCTTGAACTCCGGAACTTCATCGAGGTTGCGGTAGTTGATATGCGCGAGCGTTGCCTTCAATGCGTCGCTCGCCGCGCCGATGTCGACCACGACTTCGTTGGGCCCGAGCGTCTCGCGGAAGAACGCGACGTCGCAGACGAAGGTCGCGCCGTGCACGCGCTGCGCGGGGCCGAAGAATTCGCCCTTGAAGGAATGGGCGATCATGATGTGGTCGCGGACTTCGAGGCCGTACATAGCAAAGCTATCCTTATTAAGAAGATCAGTAGCGGACGAGCGCACCTAAGCCGGGCGCTTTCGGCGACAACAGGCGCGACAATTGCTGCGGAAGTTCGGCAAAGGGCACTTCCTCGCCGAGTAATGCATCCAGCCGGTCGTCGGCCAGCATGCCGATCGCGGATTCCAGCCGCCGCCGGGTGGTCCAGCGCTTGGCGCGGGATGCACAGACATTGCCGACCTGGCTTGAGATCAGCCGCAACCGCCGGGAATGGAAGGAGTCGCCCAGCGGCACGTTTACCAATCCGGTGCCGAACCAGCTTGCTTCGACGATGGTGCCTTCAACGCCTGCGAGCTGCAGCGCGAGCGTAAGGCCGGCGGCCGAGGCGGTCGTGTGAATGACAAGGTCGGCGTCGCCCGGCACCTGGTCCGGATGGGAGAATTTGACGCCGAGCTTTCCGGCAATCTGCGCCCGGGAGGCTTCGATATCGACCAAGGTCACGTCGGCTCCAGGCAGGCGGCTGGCGAGTGCCGCGACCAGCATGCCGACAATGCCGCCGCCGACGATGACGATTCGGTCGGCCGGCTGTGCGGCGCCGTCCCAGAGGATGTTCAGCGCGGTTTCCATGTTGGCGGCGAGGGTCGCGCGGCGTGCCGGCACGTTTTCGGGAATGATGAACGCTCGTTCAGCCTGAACGACGAAACGGTCCTGATGCGGATAGAGCACGAAGACGTGCTTGCCCTTCAGTTCGGAAGGACCGTCTTTGACCAGCCCGACGGCGGAATAGCCGTACTTAACGGGGAAGGGGAATTCGCCTTCCTGCGCCGGGGCTTTCATTCGGCCCCATTCCATCTCCGGCACTTTGCCTTCGAAGATCAGCCGTTCCGTGCCGCGGCTGAGCCCGGAGTAAAGCGTGCGGATGAGCAGGCCGTTCGCTCCAAGATCACCGATTGTTGCAGGACGTAACTCTGCTTTGCCCGGCGCTACATACCAGAGTGCCTGGGCGTCATTGTTCTTAGGTTTAACGGTTGAGTTCACGTCGAAGGCCTTAGCAAATATTTTGGAACGCGCTAGGAATTAGCGAGTTTTCGCCACGGATTTGTACCGGTTGTCGAGAAGGCGCTAACGCGCAAGCTAGGGGACGGCTTTACCAAACATGTCAATCGAAACCACTTCCGCTGAGGCCAAAACGGCCCTCGGCGTCACTAGCAATGCGGCCGATATCTTGACCGGCGAAACCACGCCGACCGGGACCCAGTCGGTTCGGGTCATCACGCGCCGCCGGATTATCTTTGCGGTACTGGCCGTTTCCACCATGCTCGGCATGGCGGCTTGGCTCATTCAGATTCTGGCTCATGATGGCTTCGGCCTTCTCGATCTGCTGCTCCTTGCCTGCTTCCTGACCTATGTGCCGTGGATCGCGATCGGCTTCTGGAATTCCGCGATCGGCTTCTTCTTCATGAATCTCGTGAAGAACCCAGTTGCGAAAATCACGCCGGTGGTTCTGAAGGCTCACGACAACGATCCGATATTCGTGCGCTCCGCGATTACGATGACCGTGCGCAACGAAGATCCGGCCCGCGCTTTTGCGCGGCTGCGCGTCATCAAGAAGAGTATGGACAAGACCGGCCAGACCGATCACTTCGATTTCTTTGTGCTCTCGGATACGAACCGTGATGACGTCGCGGCGCTTGAGCAAGCAGCCGCCGACGAATGGAATAAAGAGTTCCCGGGCGTTTCGAAGCTCTATTATCGCCGCCGCGACAACAATGTCGGCTATAAAGCCGGCAACATCCGCGACTTCTGCGAGCGCTGGGGCAAGAACTACGAGCTCATGATCCCGCTCGACGCGGATTCGATCATGACCGGTGAAACCATCGTGAAAATGGTTCGCATTCATCAAGCGAACCCGCGCCTCGGTATTCTCCAGAGCCTCATCGTCGGTATGCCGAGTTCGAGCTTCTTCGCGCGCGTCTATCAATTCGGCATGCGTCACGGCTTACGCGCCTACATCTCGGGTTACGCTTGGTGGCATGCGGACTGCGGCCTGTTCTGGGGTCACAACACGACGATCCGCATTCAGCCGTTCTACGATTACTGCAAGCTGCCGCTTCTTCCCGGCAAGCCGCCGTTCGGCGGACACATCCTCTCGCACGATCATATCGAAGCGATGATGATGCGCCGTGCCGGATTCGAAGTGCGGGTCATTCCGGAAGAGGTTGGTTCGTATGAAGAGACTCCGCCGACGCTGCTCGACTTCGAAGCACGCGACGTGCGTTGGGCGAACGGCAACCTGCAATACACGAAGTTGCTCGACATGCCCGGCTTGCAGCCGGTCAGCTAGGTTCAGCTCCTGATGGCGATTCAGATGTTCGTCGGGCAGGGCGCAGTTGTGCTGTTTGCAATCCTTGCCGCGCTGGCAATCGCAATTGCGCCGTCCTCTTCGGGAGCGACTTTCCCGGTCTGGTCTGCGTTCGGCTTCTACGCGCTCTTTATATTCCTGTTCATTGCCCCGCGCATATTCGGTGTGCTCGATGCTTTATGGAATTCGGCCGCGCGCTATGGCGGTTCTGTACGGCTGATCCTCGCGGGTGCGATCGATATGGTGTTCACCTTCGTGCACGCGCCTTTGCAGATGTTCGCTGCGTCATACTTCATGGTCGCGGCACTCTTCGGCCGCAAGACAAAGTGGGACGGCCAGCAGCGCGACGGCTATCGCGTACCCTGGAAGGCGGCGGCGAAAACATTCCTGCCGCACACGGTGCTCGGTATCGGTCTTCTTCTCTTCGTGCTTCTCGTCTCGGCGAAATCCGCGATCTGGTTCGTGCCATTCGTTTTTGGCCTGATCGTCGTGATTCCGTTCGCGGTCTATACGTCGGACACGAGACTTGGCGCATGGGCGGAGCGCAACAAGCTTTGTGCGATGCCGGAAGAGTTCGATATGCCCGAAGAAATTCGCGCCGTGCAGGCGTCGGGTTAGCAGCATGTTCGCTTGGCTTACGACGGGGCGAGCGATTCTTCGCTCGCTCCGCATTTATTACGGCGACCGCGGCCACGGTAGAAGAATGGACGCGATGTATTCGCGTTTTCTCAAGGCAGGCGATCTTGCCTTCGATATTGGCTCGCACGTTGGCGACCGCGCCGGGATCTTTTCTTCGTCTCGGCACGAAAGTAATCGCGCTGGAACCGCAACCGGCGCTCGGGTCTGTCTTGAAGATCGTTTACGGACGCAATCCGAAGTTTGAGTTGGTGCGCGCTGCGGTCGGTGGCCGCGAGGGCGAGATCGAATTGAAGCTGAATACGCGCAACCCCACCGTCGCGACCGCCTCCGACGATTTTATCAAATCCGCGGACGCGGCCCTCGGCTGGGAGGGGCAGCGGTGGGACAGCAAGATCAAGGTTCCGATGACGACGCTGGACTTGCTGATCGCGCGCTACGGCAAGCCGGCATTCGTGAAGATCGACGTCGAGGGATTCGAGGACGAGGTACTGTCCGGTTTGTCGCAGCCGCTACCGGCGCTCTCGATCGAATTCACCACGATTCAGCGTCACGTTGCATTGCAAGCGATCAAGCGTCTGGCAGCGATGGCGCCGTATCGTTTTAACGCCGCGCTCGGCGAGAGCCAGGTCTTCGCTCACCCGCGGGCGCTTTCCGCTGACGAAATCTGCCGCTGGATCGCGGAACTGCCCATCGAGGCGAACTCCGGCGACGTCTATGCGAGCCTGAATGACGCAGCCTTGGCGGCCAATCCTTCAAGCTGATCCCGCAAAAGGGCATGGGGCGCCTCCGGCCCACGGCCTATTCTGCAACAAAGAAAAAGAGGATTGCGCCGCGTTTGCGGCACGGAGGAAACATGGCCGACGTCATTCCTTACACCCGCGAAGAAAAGGGCGCGCAGCCGCCTTCGCTTTATCTTCCGTACAAGTCGACCGAGTTTCGCGCGCCGAAGCAGCCGCTCGTCATTCTCCCGCACACGCTTTCCGAAGTGACCGGTCCGGTATACGGCCACGGCCGCGTGCTGCCGATCGACGCCGATCTAACCAAGCAGCACGCCGGCGAGCCGTTGGGCGAGCGCATTATTGTCAGCGGCAGAGTTCTCGATGAGAACGGCCGCCCGGTGCCGAATACGCTGGTTGAAGTCTGGCAGTGCAATGCGGCCGGCCGCTATATCCACGCACGCGACCAGCATCCGGCGCCGCTCGACCCGAATTTCTCCGGTGCGGGCCGCATCGTCACGGACGCCGAAGGCAATTACAAATTCACGACGATCAAGCCTGGTGCCTATCCCTGGCGCAATCACCCGAATGCGTGGCGCCCGGCACACATTCATTTCTCCATGTTCGGCCCGAGCTTCATCAATCGTCTTGTGACGCAGATGTATTTTCCGGGCGACCCGCTGTTCGCGTTCGACCCGATCTATCAGGGCATCCCGGACGTGAAGGCGCGCGAGCGCATGGTGAGCCGCTTCGACATGGACACGACGATTCCGGAGTGGGCGCTTGGTTATAAGTTCGACATCGTCCTGCGCGGTCGCGACGCGACGCCGATGGAGGATTGATCAGTGAGTAAGAAGCGCCTTGGCCAAACCCCGTCGCAGACGGTCGGTCCGTTCTTTCATTTCGGTCTGCCTTATGAAGGCGACAGCAATCTCATTGTCGGCGACGTGCAGGGACAACGCATCGTCGTAGAAGGCAAAGTCACGGATGGCGCGGGCGAGCCCGTGCCGGACGTGATGATCGAAATCTGGCAGGCCAACGCCGCCGGCAAATATGATCATCCCGAAGACACGCAGGATAAGCCGGTCGATGAAGGTTTTCACGGCTTCGGCCGCTGCGCGACCGACAACGACGGCATATTCCGCTTCAACACGGTGAAGCCTGGCGCGGTACCGGGTCCGGGAAATTCTCTCCAGGCGCCGCACCTTGTCACGTTCGTGTTCGGCCGGGGCATGTTGAAACAACTGCTCACCCGCATCTATTTCGAGGACGAAGCGCACAACGCAAACGATCCCGTGCTTGCTCTGGTGCCGGACGAGCGGCGCGGAACATTGATCGCGCGCAAAATCAGTCCTTCGACTTATGCCCTGAACATCGTTTTGCAGGGCGCGGGCGAAACGGTCTTCTTCGACTACTGATCCGAGTGGGCACGGCCCACTCGAATCTTCTTCAATCTCTTTCTCCCAAATTTTCTTTTTCGCATGCCCGCGATCGGAGCCGGCGGGACTTTGCTGCTCTGAGCATGCAATGCGCCAGGTTCGATAGAGAATTCATATCAATCGGTCGTATGTCGCGGTGGATTTTCTCGTCCGTTGCGCAAAAATGCAGCAGTTCGCAAGCAGGAAAGAAAATAGATGCTGCGCTGCAAGATAAATGAAAGCTTGCGACCGTCTTGCGGGTTTTGCAAAATCGTTTGAGCGCCAATCATGCGCTTCGATGGAACGCGGCGAAGACCGCGCCTCGGTTGCTCGTGACGGGTAACCGATCTCAGGGAGGACTAACTCTATGCCGACCAAAAATGGTTCGGGCGCGCCTGTATCTGGCCGCCGGAAATTCTTGAAGACTGCCGGTCTTACTGGCGCCGCTGCGGTCGCAACGATTGCGATGCCGCAGGTGTCGCGCGCGCAGACGCAGACCTGGAAGTATCAGTCGACCTGGCCTTCGAAGGACATCTTCCATGAGTTCGCCGTCGATTACGCGAACGTGGTCAACAGTCTCTCGGGCGGCCGACTGAAGCTTGACGTTCTTGCTGCCGGCGCTGTTGTTCCGGCGTTCCAGATGGCCGACGCGGTTCACTCCGGCGTTCTCGATGCCGGTCACGGCGTTTCCGGTTACTGGTACGGCAAGCACAAGGCTTACTCGCTGTTCGGCACGCCGCCTTCGTTCGGTTGGGATGCCGCAGAGCTTCCTTGGCTGGTTCTACAATGGTGGTGGCGAAGCGCTCTACAAGGAACTCGTCAACAACATCCTGAAGCTGAATCTCACCGGCTATCTCTACTTCCCGATGCCGACGCAGCCGCTCGGCTGGTTCAAGAAGGAAGTGAAGTCCGCCGACGAGTTCAAGGGCCTGAAGTACCGCACGATCGGTCTCTCGGCCGAAATGTTCAAGGAAATGGGCGCAGCCGTGACCATCATGGCCGGCGGCGACATCGTTCCGGGTCTCGATCGCGGCTTGCTCGATGCGGCGGAATTCAACAACCCGTCGTCCGACATCCTGCTTGGCTTCCCGGACGTTGCGAAGTTCTACATGATGGGCAGCCATCATCAGCAGATGGAAGCCTTCGAAGTGATCTTCAACAAGGCGAAGGTCGATGCGTTGCCGAAGGAGCTGCAGGATATGCTCCGCTATGCCTCGCACGCTTCGTCGTCGGAGCAGATCTGCAAGGCTTACGATCGCTACTCGAAGGATCTTGAAGAGATCAAGAAGCGTGGCGTGAACGTCGTGAAGACTTCGCAGCCCGTGCTCGACGCGCAGATCACGGCCTGGCAGAAGGTCATTGCCGAGCAGGTCGAAGGAGCCATTCTTCGCGAAGGTCATCGAGTCGCAGAAGGCCTGGAACAAGCGCGTGTTCGCTTACACCAGCGTCAACAACCTCGACTCGCAGGCGCTCGCCGCGGGCCACAAGACGCTCATCGGCTAATCGCTGCATGAAAAAACGGAACCCGCGCGGATTATTTCCGCGCGGGTTCTTCTATGGGCGAGCGTGACGTAAAAACCGCATAACAATTTCGCTCATGCAACTTTCGCGCAAACTGCTATGACGGGGACATCCGTAGACTTACGGATGAGCTGAGGGAGGCTGCAATGAAAAATCTGCCAATGATTCTTGGCATCATCGGCGGTGCATTTGGCTTGTGGGCCGGCTTCACCTACTACGGCGCCGATTACGCGGCAGCCTTCTCGTCGTTCAAGGCGTTCTTTCACGTCACCGGCACACTGGTGCCGATCCTGGCAATTATTGGCGCGCTGCTGTCGCCCAAAAAACCTTCGCTCGGTGCAGTACTGATGATCGGCGCCGCGCTTGCGATGCTGCCGATCTTCGGTCTCAAGTGGCTTACGGTGTTGGCCGTGGCGTTCTGCGCCGGCGGTGGTATTGCCGCGACAATTCAAACCGACTCCAGTCACGAAGAAGGCCTTCACATTGTCGATCAGATCAGCACAGTCGTCGGCAAAACCGCTGGCTGGTGTATTCTGGTTCTGACTTTTGTCACCTGCTACGAAGTCTTCATGCGCTATGTGTTCGGCGCACCGACCACGTGGGCGTTCGACGCGAGCTACATGCTTTACGGTGCGCTCTTCATGTTGGCTGGTGCCTACGCACTTTCGCGCAACAGTCATGTGCGCGGAGACTTCATCTATCGTTCATGGCCGGTTCGCCGTCAGGCCGGAATGGATCTCACGCTTTACATTCTTTTTTTTTCCCCGGCATTCTCGCGCTGATCTATTCGGGCTTCGGCTTCGCCGGAAATGGCCTGGATGATGAAGGAGCGCTCTTCTGCAAGCCCGAGCGGACCGCCGGTCTATCATTTCAAAACGCTGATCCCCGTCACCGGCGCGCTGATGTTGCTGCAAGGCATCGTCGAATTCATGCGCTGTATCATTGCCTTTCGCGACGGCAAGTGGCCGCAGCGTCTGCACGACGTGCAGGAGCTAGACCAGCAAATGCTGCAAAAGGCGGAGCAGGGCGAATACCAGACCATCAAGGACCTTGAAGAACTAGGCCAGCGTAAGGGAGCAGTCTGATGTCCGCGTATCTTGCTTCGGTGGGCATCGGCAACGCCGAACTCGGCGTGATCATGCTCGCGCTGTTCGTCGTTTTCATCATGCTCGGTTTCCCGATCGCCTTCACGCTGATGGCGCTTGGTGTCTTCTTCGGCTACTACGCGATGGGCGATTACGTATTCCCGCTCGTCGTGCAGCGCACCTACTCGGTGATGACGAACGACGTGCTGATCTCGATCCCGCTCTTCGTATTCATGGGCTACGTGATCGAGCGCGCGAACGTTCTCGATCGCTTGTTCCGTTCTTTGCAACTTGCGGCTGGCCCGGTTCCGGCTTCCCTTGCGCTGGCAACGCTCGCGACCTGCGCGATTTTTGCGACTGCTACCGGCATCGTCGGCGCGGTGGTGACGCTGATGGGTCTTCTCGCGTTCCCGGCAATGCTCCGTGCTGGTTATGACGTCAAGATCTCGGCCGCCGTGGTCTGCGCGGGCGGCTGCCTCGGCATTCTGATTCCACCGAGCGTTATGCTCATTCTCTACGGCGCGACCGCTGGTGTTTCAGTCGTGAAGCTCTACGCCGGCGCCTTCTTCCCCGGCATCATGCTCGCTGGCCTCTACATGTTGCTGACGATCGTGCTGGCGGTATTGAATCCGACGATTGCGCCGAAGCTCGGCGACAATGCCGCGGACGTGGACAATGAGCTTTCGCCGCGCACCCTTAAATTCTTCCGCTCGCTGATGCCGTCGGTTCTTTATACTGCATTCATTGCGGCGGTGATCTGGTTCCACGACCTCGGCACCACCTGGGTTGCGATCTTCGTCGTGTTTGGCATTGGCAACGCATATTATGCTTGGCGCTTCCCCGGCATCTATCTAACGTTGCTCAGTTCGTTCCTCCCGCTCGGCGCTTTGATTGCCGCTGCGCTGGGTTCGATTGTGTTCGGCATCGCGACGCCCTCCGAAGCCGCTGCGATGGGCTCGTTTGGCGCGCTCGTTCTCGCGCTGATCTATGGCGCGGATTACAATGCGAAGTGGAAGAGCTGGCTTGTCGCCGGTTATGGCATCGCCATGGGCTTCCTGGTTGTCGGGTTGTTTCTCGTCATCCCGTTCCGGACCTTCGCAATCACGGTTTTCGTTCTTACCTTCCTTGTCGCGCCGCCGCTCATGCCGGGTAACCGCTTCGGTTTCACGGCGCTCAGCGAATCGATCTATCTGACGGCGCGAACGACCGCGATGGTCTGCTGGCTTTTCATCGGCTCATTCATCTTCTCGGCGGTCTTTGCCTATCTCGGCGGTCACGGCCCGATCGAGAAGTTCGTGCTGTGGATGAACCTGAACCAGACCGGCTTCATGATTCTCGCACAGGTCATCATCTTCGTGCTCGGTTGGCCGCTGGAGTGGACGGAAATCATCGTCATCTTCATGCCGATCTTCCTGCCGCTTCTGAAGACTTTCGAAATCGATCCGCTGTTCTTCGGACTTCTGGTCGCGCTGAACATCCAGACTTCGTTCCTGTCGCCGCCGGTTGCGATGGCGCCGTTCTATCTGAAGGGCGTCGCGCCAAGCTGGGTCAACATCAACGACATCTTCCGCGGCGTCATGCCTTACATGCTCATCGTGATCGTCTCGATGATCATGCTCTATGCCTTCCCACAGATCGGTTTGGCACTGCCCAACTATCTTTATCCGGGCAGTAAATCGACCGTCGTGGGCTTCGCGGAAGATGTGAACGCCGCGCATCTGTTTGGCCCGGGCTTGGCGGCTATAGCGATCACCGCCGGCCTGTTCTGGCGTGCGCTGCCCGCGGGCGGCAAGATGCACCGCTGGGTCGGCACTGAATTGGAGCCCTATACCGCGCTCTTCTTTACTGCGGGAGTGGCGCTCTCTTTCACGCTCCTGTTATCGGGCGCGCTCAAACTCTGGCTCTGACTGTGATAGGGTGTCCGGGTCAATAACCCGGACACCAATACCGTGAGCGCTGAATTCGTCGAACTGACTGCCACCGAAGCTGCCGGCAAGATTGCCCGCGGCGATATCTCGTCTGAGGAATACACCCGCGCATTGATTGCGCAGGTCGATTCCATCGAGGACAACGTCGGCGCTTTCCAGCATCTGGACCGCGACCATGCCCTTGCGCAGGCGAAGGAGCGCGATGCGTACCGCGCAAACGGCAATGCTTTGGGTCCGCTGCACGGGGTTCCGGTCGGCATCAAGGACTGTATCGACACCTCGGACTATCCCGCCGAGAACGGCTCGGCGCTGTTCGCCGGCCGCAGGCCGTACAAAGACGCCACCGTCGTCACAAAGTTGCGTGCCGCCGGCGCGGTGATCTTCGGCAAGACCGTCACCACCGAATTTGCCTTCTATCATCCCGGCAAAACGAAGAACCCGCACGACCTTGAACGCACACCTGGCGGCTCGTCATCTGGCTCCGCTGCGTCGGTTGCGGCGGGCATGCTGCCGCTTGCAATCGGTACCCAGACCAATGGCTCGATTATCCGGCCTGCCGCTTTTTGCGGTGTCTTCGGCATGAAGCCGAGCCACGGTCTTGTATCGCGCGCGGGCGTG
This sequence comes from Hyphomicrobiales bacterium, assembly GCA_016713235.1. GTDB lineage: Bacteria > Pseudomonadota > Alphaproteobacteria > Rhizobiales > Xanthobacteraceae. The sequence continues at coordinate 84,654 of JADJPN010000003.1, forward strand.
CTTTCCCATTCGCGCACGCTGGATCACGTTGGGCCCTTCGCGCGTTCGCTGGACGACATCGGGCTGATCCTCGATGCGATGGCCGGTTATGACGAGAACGATCCCGACACGAAACCTTACGCTGTCCCTGATTTTCACTCTGGTGTGAAGCAGAAGGTACCGCTCACGCCGCGGCTTGCTTACGTGCGCACGCCGGTCTGGGACAAAGCCGACAAGGCGACGGCGGAGGCCTTCGAAGAGCTTGCAGAATCGCTCGGCGAAATCGTGCAGCGTGTCGAATTGCATGCGCCGATCTACGGCCATGCCTGGGACGATCTTCGTGCCATCATGAGCGCCGACATGGCGCACAGCCACGGCAAGATTGTCGGGCGCGGCGGGGATGCCGCGAGCCAGACGCTGCGGGACTTCATCGCCGATGGCCGCAAGGTTACGGCGGCCCGCTATCTCGAAGCGATTTCGCAGGCGAAGCAATATACGCACGCGCTAAGCGATTTCTTCGACCACTATGACGCGATCCTGACGCCCGTGAGCGCGGGCGTAGCACCAAAGGGCTTGGGAGCCACTGGCGATCCCGCGTTCTGTTCGCTGTGGACGCTGACGGGGCTGCCCGCGATCTCGCTGCCGCTACTGCAAGGCGAGGGCGGCTTGCCGCTCGGCGTGCAACTCGTGGGCCCCATGGGCCGCGATGCGCGTCTTTTGCGCACGGCGAAGTGGTTGCTCAATCACCTCGCGCACGATCAGGAAGCCGAAGTCGCCTGATTACTGGACGCGATTTCCGGAGATCGTGAGCTGCGCGTATTGCGCGGGCTTTCGCTGGCGAGATCGTTGGTGACCCGCTTCAGCCCGTCCATGCCCAGGATCGCACCCATCGTGGTGCCTGAGATCAGGTTGTCGGCGACGAGCGCAGAGCCCGCGCCCTTTGACACTTGCACGGCGATGCCGATCCGCGACTGCCGCACGATGTTCGAAGTCACCGAAACATCGCGCAGATATTCTTTCCAGCCGAGCCAGATGCCCGCGACCGGCGCCTTCTCGATCACATTGCCGGTGACGATGGTATCGGCTTCGACACCGATACCGATACCGCGCGCCTCTTGATCGACAAAGGCTTGGCCGCGCGTCATCAGATTGCGGATGATATTGCCTTGCACGACGGCGAGCCTTCCGCCGTGATTGAAATTCGTAACGGAAATGCCGAGCGCGGCACCATCGATCGTATTGTTCGCGATCACGGCGCCTTCGAAATCGAACTCCGAATAGATCGCGACTTCGCCGAGCGCGGAGGCGGAGTTTCCGCGCACCTGCATGTTCGAGGCCGCGTTGCCGCGGACTGCGCTGAAGGCGCAGTTCTTGATGCGGTTATCCGACACGATGACATTCGCAGCACGGAAAATGTTCACCCCGTTGCCGTTTTGGCCCGAACCGCCATCACGCGCCGCGATATCCTGGATGCGATTGCCGGAGACGATGGTGCCGTCGTCGCCTTTTTCCGAGCGCCAGACGAGAATGCCGTTGTTGCCGGCATTGCGGATCGTATTGTTGCGGATCGCAAGACCCGTGGCGTCGAGTGAGAAGATCGCAGCCTTTAGCGCGCCGGTGAAAACATTGTTGGCGATTTCGCCATCGACGCTTTCCAGAACAAGCGCGGTACCGCCCGCCGAGGCGATCGCGCAGTCGCGCATGATGAAGTCGCGGGTATTGCGGATCGTGAGCAGCCCGCGCTTCTCCGGCAGCGGCCGTGAGGCACCGTCGAAGGTGATGCCCGCGAGCATGATCTGCTCGGCGCGGGAACTTGCCGCGAGCGAAGCGCCATAACCGAGCAGCAGGCGCGAGGCACCGGGTACGCCGACGAGATGCGTGCCGGACGGTAAGGCGAGGTCGCCGGCACGATAGACGCCGGGAGGAAGAACAGCGGCACGCGAGATCCGGCGGCCGCATTGATGGCTTCCTGGAGCGCACGGCTCTGATCGTCCACGCTATTTGGGCGAACGCCGAACTTCGTGACGTCCATGCCGAAGCCGCCGCCCGGCGCGGTCGCCGAATAGGCTACGCCGATCGGCGCCACGGCGCCGGTTGCGGTCAGTCCGGTAAGCAACGTGCGGCGGTCGAGGGTCATGTCGCGTCTCCACATGGGAATCCGTGGAGTTGCGCTTCAAGAAGCGGGCCGGATTAACCGTCCCGGCGCGGGACAGCGCGGACCCGTGCCGCCTCGCTGGCCGCCGTCCAGACCGCGGCTTCTCCCGCACGGATCAGCATTCCCATCGAGAAATTGCTGTCGCTGGGCGGGACGTGAATGAAGAAGGTTAATGGCGCTGGCTTCAGCTCCGCCGTCGCGGCAAGCGCGCGATAGAACACGGCATTGCAAAGATAGCTTCCCGCGTCGCGCGAAAGCTCGGCTTTGACGCCTGCGTTGCGGATCGCAGCGCGCATTCGCATCGCCGGCCCGCGCACCCGCAGATGCTCGGCACCCTCCGCCGCAAGGCGGCGATCCGCTGGCGTGAAGCGCGTATGGTCGGGGTGCAGGATCGAAGCGCGGTTACGCGCAACCGTCTCGACGCGAATGTGCTTTGCTCGTCCAGCGACCCCGAAGAGCACGATCGCGCCCGGCTTCTTTGCAATCAGGCGCTCGAGTTCGGCGTCGGCCAAACCGTAAGCGGTCGGGAAAATCGCCGTGTCGAGTGCAATACCTGCCGTGGGAAGGCGGCGCATCTTCGCAATCGCGCGGACAATTTCCCCGGAAGGGTTTTTCGGCACGCCGGGAAAGGGTCCGAAACCGGCAACGGCAATCCGAAGGCGTGTGGAGATCATCCGTCCGAAAGGCCGATTAACTTCGCAAGCTCATCGGCGGCCATCGCCGGGGGCAATTTGCCGTCAGCGACCGCTTTCTCGAGCGCCGGAATACGCGCGCGGATTTTGGAGTCCGAACGGATACGCTCCCGGAAGTGTTCCTCCACCAGCGTCCACATCCATTTGATTTCCTGCGCGCGGCGCTTCTCGGCAAGGCGATCGGACTTTTGCTGCCGGTCGTGATGCGCGACGACGCTTTCCCAGACGCCGCCGACGCCGTCGCCCGTCAGCGCGGAATAAGTGAGCACCGGCGCCGCGTCGTTCGCATTGGGCGAGAAGATGTGAATCGCCGCTTTCAGCGCGCTCGCGGCTGCGCGTGCACGCGGAAGGTTGTCGCCGTCGGCCTTGTTGACCGCGATGATGTCGGCGACTTCGAGAATTCCCTTCTTGATGCCTTGCAGCTCGTCGCCCGCGCCGGGAAGCATGAGCACAAGAAAAACATCGGTCATGCTGGCAACGGCGACTTCGGACTGGCCGATGCCCACGGTCTCGACGAGGATCACCGTATAGCCCGCGGCTTCGCATAGAAACATCGACTCGCGCGTGCGCGCGGCGACACCGCCAAGCGTTCCGGCGGATGGCGACGGGCGGATGAACGCGCTGTCGTCGGCGGAGAGCCGCTGCATCCGCGTTTTGTCGCCGAGAATAGATCCGCCGGTTTTCGTGGACGAAGGATCGACCGCGAGCACCGCAACGCGGTGGCCTGCCGCGGTCAGGTGCGCGCCAAGGGCGTCGATGGAAGTGGATTTGCCGACACCCGGCACCCCGGAAATGCCGACGCGGATTGCCTTGCCGGTTTCGGGGAGAAGCTCGCGTAGCAACTCCTGCGCCCGTGCGCGATGCTCGGGCTTCTTGGACTCCACGAGCGTGATTGCGCGTGCCAGCGCCGCGCGGTCGCGCGCCAGCACTTTGCGGGCGAGCTCGGCGATCTCGGGGGAGACTCGGGGCGCCTTGGCCATGGCTATGGCTTATAGCAGATCGTCGAAATTGGGGAGTTGCGGGTCCCGCGCGAGCACCAGCGCCTTCTTCTCATAGCGAAAGTCCGCGCCCAGCGGCCAGATGTTGTGCGGGAACGCGCGGAGCAGTTGGTCGATATAGAAATCGAACATGGGCTCGCGGCAGATCATGTATTTCGTCTGCGCCGAGATGTCCTCGCGGTCGATGATGCAGAATACGCGAAGCGATGGTTCGGTCGCGAGAAATTCGTGCACGGTTACCGCAAGCGTCGGGTAGCCCGCATGCAACATGTCGTCGAGGCAGATCACGCCGCGCGCGTCGATGCAGGCCGTGGCAAGCTTCAGGTCGCTCGTCAGGAATTCCGGCGTGTGTTCCCCGTCGACATGAAAGAAGCGGACTTTCTTTCCGTTGCTGTACGAAAGAATGTCCTTGGGGCTGAGTTCGTGACTCTGCGCCTGCATGATATCGGAGCGGGCCAGCGACGCCGTACTTGGCGATATTCTCTTCCAGCTTCGTTTTTACCTTGGGGCCGGGCCAGGCAAAGTTATCGATGCCGATTGCGCGCTCTTCACCTGTCAGCGCATGGGAAAGCGCGATGAAATAGCGGCCCGCAAATGTTCCGATCTCGGCAAAATCGCCGATGATGCCGCGCTTCGATTGAATGAGCATCGTCGCAGCACCGACCGTCGCCGCAAAGCGCGACGACATCCCGTGCACCGAGAGATAGTGCTGCTCGATATAGGCGTCAGCCGCAGCGACGCCGGATTTCAGGATTGCGGACAGGGAGTTATTCCGCTGCTGCGCGGCTATGCCAGCCGAGCTTCTTCGAAAGCGAGCGCAGCAGGTCTTCGGCGGCTTCCGCAATCACGGTGCCGGGCGGGAAGATTGCTTCGGCGCCGGCCGCTTTCACCTCGGCATAATCCTGCGGAGGAATGACGCCGCCGACCACGATCATGATGTCCTCGCGGCCTTCCTTTTTCAGCGCAGCCTTCAATTCGGGGACAAGCGTGAGATGTCCCGCCGCGAGCGACGAGATGCCGACGATATGCACGTCGTTCTCGACCGCCTGCCGCGCGGCCTCGTCGGGGGTCGCGAACAGCGGGCCGATATCGACGTCAAAGCCAAGATCGGCAAACGCCGAGGCAATCACTTTCTGCCCGCGGTCGTGGCCGTCCTGGCCGACCTTCGCAACCAGAATGCGCGGGCGGCGGCCTTCGTCGGTTTCGAATTTCTCGACGAGCTTCTGTACCCGCTCCACCGCGTCGGACATATTTCCGACCTCCCGCTTGTAAACGCCGGTGATCGCGCGGATCTCTGCGCGATGACGGCCATAAACCTTCTCCAGTGCCGACGAAATTTCGCCGACCGTCGCTTTGGCGCGCGCGGCTTCCTTGAGCGCGAGTAGATTGCCTTCGCCGGCCGCGCGCCGCCTGACGAAGTGCGTCAGTTTTTCCGCAAGCACTTTCTCGTCGCGCTCGGCGCGCAGCTGCTGCAACTTCTCGATCTGACGCTTGCGCACCGCGGAATTATCGACCTTGAGAACGTCGATCTGCGCTTCGTTCTCCGGCTTGTACTTGTTCACGCCGATCACAGCCTGCCGACCGGCATCGATCCGGGCCTGCGTCTTGGCGGAAGCCTTCCTCGATCCGCAGCTTTGGCACGCCCGCTTCGATGGCCTTCGCCATGCCGCCGAGCGCCTCGACTTCTTGAATATGATCCCACGCTTTCTTCGCCAGGTCGTAAGTGAGCTTTTCCACGTAATAGGAGCCGCCCCACGGGTCCGCGATGCGCGAGGTTCCGCTCTCCTGTTGCAGGAAGAGCTGCGTGTTCCGCGCAATGCGAGCGGAGAAGTCGCTCGGCAGCGCCAGCGCTTCGTCGAGCGCGTTCGTATGCAGCGATTGCGTATGACCTTGGGTCGCGGCCATCGCCTCGATCGCGGTTCGCGTCACGTTGTTGTAAATGTCCTGCGCGGTGAGCGACCAGCCGGAAGTCTGGCAATGCGTGCGCAGGGAGAGTGCGCGTGCATCCTTCGGATTGAACTCCTTCATCAGCTTCGCCCAGAGCAGGCGGGCCGCGCGCATCTTCGCGACCTCCATGAAGAAATTCATGCCGATCGCCCAGAAGAAGGAGAGGCGTGGCGCGAAGCGATCGATGTCGAGGCCGGCGGCGATGCCTGCGCGCACATACTCGACCCCATCCGCGAGCGTGTAGGCGAGTTCGAGGTCCTGCGTCGCACCCGCCTCCTGCATGTGATAGCCGGAGATCGAGATCGAGTTGAACTTCGGCATGTTCTGCGAGGTATAGGCGAAGATGTCCGAAATGATCCGCATCGAAGGCACGGGCGGATAGATGCAGGTATTCCGGACCATGAACTCTTTCAGAATGTCGTTCTGAATGGTGCCGGATAATTTCTGTGGCGGGACGCCCTGTTCTTCGCCCGCGACGATGAAAAGCGAAAGCACCGGCAGCACCGCGCCGTTCATGGTCATCGAGACGCTCATTTGTTCGAGCGGGATGCCCGCGAACAGAGTGCGCATGTCGAGGATCGAGTCGATTGCGACACCGGCCATGCCGACGTCGCCGGAGACGCGCGGATGATCGCTATCGTAGCCGCGATGGGTCGCAAGATCGAAGGCGATGGAAAGACCCTTCTGGCCCGCCGCGAGATTGCGGCGATAGAAGGCGTTGGAATCTTCCGCGGTCGAGAAGCCGGCATATTGCCGGATCGTCCAAGGCTGCGTGACGTACATGGTCGGGTAGGGGCCGCGCAGATAAGGCGCGATGCCCGGCCAGGTGTTCAGAAAATCGATGCCCGCAAGATCGCGCTCGTCATACGCGGTCTTTACCGGGATGCCTTCGGGCGTCAGCCACGGCGCTGCAGTCGCGGCACGCGCTTCGACCGCGCTTTCGCGAAACTGAACCTTGGTGAAGTCGGGAAGCTTGCTCATGGTCATATTTATACCCCGGCGCGCGGGATAATCACGCGCCGCAATAATCCTTTATATTTCAGCTAGTTGTGTGCACAAGTCGGAACCCGGCAGGACGAAAAAGAGAGCCACCGCCGTTTCGGCGCGCCGCTCGCGCGATTCATCGGCCGCGAGGCAGGGATCTGACGCTGGACCGGGAGCGATGGGCGTCCGCGCGCATGGGCCTATGAGTTCGTGCGCTTCGGCGTCGGGATGAGCCGCGCTAAAGTGCTGTGTGCGCTTCTTTAAGTGCCGCAATCACATCGCAACCGGCATAAACGAAGCCGCCAATGCCTGCGGTTTTGTATGCCGCTTCTTTGTCCCCACCGCGGCCAGCAAGCCAGACTAATGCGCCTGCGGTTTTGAGTGCCTTTGCGGTCGCTTCGGCCTGCTCGGTATAAACTTCATCCGACGAGCAGATACAGGCGAGCTTGGCGCCTGAAGCTTTGAACGCTTTCACTGCGTCCTCGGGCGAGGCGAGGCCGTCGCTGGAAACAGATGCAATCCCACCCGCTTCGAAGAAGTTGCGTGCAAACGTCGTGCGCGCGGTGAAGTCCGCCGGCTTGCCGAGATTGGCGAGAAAAATCTTCGGCCGCTCCTTCATCGCGTCCGCGGCGTCACGCAACGCTTCGAAGGGCTCCGACATCCGCGTGCGTGGCAACGACAAGCTGCTGTCCGAGGGCTGTAACTGATCGAAATCCGGTTTGTCGTCGAGTACTTGTTCTCTCGGCTCGCCGATGTTCGGAAATTCGCTTACTCCCGTAACGGGATCCTTGCGGATCGCGATATTGCGCATGCGCATGGCGCGCGTTTCCGCGACCCGTTTCTGCAGGAGGCCGGACGAGAGCGCGTCGGCAATGCCGCCCGCGGCTTCGATTTCCTGAAACAGCTTCCATGCGCTCTCGCAAAGCGCCGAGGTCAGCGCCTCTATGCCGCCGGAGCCCGCCGCCGGGTCTCCGACCCGAAACAGGTTGGACTCTTCGAGCAGCACGGTTTGCGTATTGCGCGCGACACGCCGCGCGAAGCCGTCGGGCAATCCGAGCGCCGCAGTGTGAGGAATTACCGAGATTGCATTCGCCCCGCCGAACCCCGCCGCTGCGACCGCCATGGTCATGCGCAGCATGTTCACGTTCGGGTCGCGCCTGGCCATCATCCGCCACGCCGTCTCGGCGGAAATGAAGATCGGCTTCGGCTTCAACGATGAAGCCTCTTCGACACGCGCCCAGAGGTTGCGCAGCGCACGGAATTTCGCAATCGTCAGAAATTGATCCGCGTCGGCTGCCAACCTGAAGAACAGAGCCTCACGCGCCTGATCCAGCGAAAACCCGCCCGCTTCGAGCGCGCGCATATACGAGACGCCGCAGGCAAGCACGAAGGCAAGCTCCTGCGCTTCCGAGCCGCCGCTCGCATGCACGACACGGCCGTCGGCAGCGGCTAGATGCTTCCTGAAGCCTCGCTTCGAGAGTTCGATGATCCGTGACGCAAAGGCGGGCGCGGTTTCTCTCCATGCTGCGGCGCTCTTGCCATGCAAGGCGATTGCGCCGAGCGGATCGAAGCCGAAACGGAAATTGGTTTTCGTGAGATCGGCGCCACGCTCTTTCGCAATTTCCGCAAGCCAGGTGGGCGCATCGTTCGAGGCAGGCCCGATGTCGAGTTCGATCTCGGCGGCATCGAGCCACACTTGGTCGAGCGCCTGCGCGAGCGCTTCCCTGCTTGCGGGCAAAGCAAAGCCGTAACTGCCGATCGCGCCTGGAAATACGAGCGTCAGTCCGGTTGCGCCGTTCTCGAGATCGCGCAGGGCTTGTTTGTTGGCTTCCTTCGGATCGCGCAGGTCGATCCGCTGCAATACTGCCCACGGCTCGCCATCGGGACGGCCCACAACGCGCTTCGCGTCTTTCGCGCGTTCGTAAAGCGGCTGGATCGAAATCCCGTCATAGGTTTTCGAGACGAGCCTCTTCTCGAACGGCGCACCTTTGAGCACGCTTTCGACGAGCTTCCGCCACTCGTCGCGCGTGGCGGCCGGAAATTCTGAAGCGAGAGGAAGGTCTGACATAGGAAACTCTTACCAGCCGACCATGCCATGTCCGGCCGGGTCGCGCCAAGCTTGGCTTTTAAAGCGGGTCGTAGCGGCGGACGCCCGCGGTGTCGATGCGGCCGAGCAACTCGCGCACAGCCGTCCCGCCGATTACAAGCTCCGGCGCGATCTCCGCAAGCGGCACCAGCACGAAGGCCCGCTCGGCGATCCGCGGGTGAGGGATCGCAAGCCCGTCCTCATCCACCGCGCGGTCTCCATATAGAAGTATGTCGAGATCGAGCGGGCGCGGCCCGTAGCGGACCTCGTTCTCGCGGTCCCGCCCGGCGGCCCGTTCGATCCCATGCAGGAGCACGAGCAGGCCGCGCGGCGATAACGCCGTCGAGATTGCGATGACCTGATTCAGATAATTATCCTGCGGCACGGGTCCCCAGGGTGCGGTGTCGTAAATCGACGATGCCGCGAGGAGCGCTCCGGCTTTGTCCGCGATTGCGCCGCGCGCATTCGCAAGATGCTCGATGCGATTGCCGAGATTGGAGCCGAGCCCGAGATAGACGTCAGCCATCGCGTCTGCGTTCGACGGTCGTCGCCACGTAATCGAACACGGCCGAGATCGGCGCCGACGGCTTCTTCACGGTCACGCGTACGTTCGTCACCGCCGGAAAATGCGCGAGGATCCCCGAAGCCACATGCGCTGCCGCCGCTTCGATCAGATAGAAGCGCTTTCCCCTGAAGATCGACTCTGTCACCGCGACCACTTCGCCGTAATCAACCGTATCGGCGAGCCGGTCATGCTTCACGGCTTCCGTGACATCGGCTTCCAGCTTGATATCGAGAATAAAGCGCTGGCCGATCCGCGCTTCCTCATCGAGCACGCCGTGCTTGGCGAATAGCACAAGGCCGACAATGTCGATCACGCCCTTCAACTTGCGGCTCCCGTCGCTTCGACAATCCTGAGCGCCTGCATATGGGTCGCAACATCGTGCACCCGGATGATGGAAATTCCGGCGAGCGCCGCGAACACGGTCGTCACCACGCTGCCACCGATCCGGTCGCCGGGATCGCTCGGCGAAACCTTATTGATGAAGGATTTACGCGAAGCGCCGAGCAGGACAGGAAAACCGTAGTCGTTCAGCTTCGCAAGATTACCGAGAATTTGCAGGTTCTGTTCGAGCGTCTTGCCAAAACCGATGCCGGGATCGAGCACAATCTGGTCTTCGCCGACTCCGGCACGGAGCGCCTTCTCCGTCGCCTTCGCAAAAAACGCTTTCATGTCCTCGAAAATATCAAGCGAGCCGTCAATCTGTTCGCGATTGTGCATGATGATCGCGGCTGCCCCGCCGCCCGCGATGGCTTTCGCCATGCCGGGGTCCCGCGAAAGACCCCAGACATCGTTTACGATATGCGCGCCGGCCTTCAGCGCGGCGATCGCGACCTCGGCTTTATACGTGTCGATGGAAATCGCCGCGTCTGCGATCGATGCAAGGCTTTCGATAACCGGGATCGCACGCGCGAGCTCGGCCGCGGCGTCGAGCGGAACATGACCGGGTCGGGTCGATTCTCCGCCGATATCGATGATCGCGGCCCCTTCGGTCACCATGCGCTGCCCGGCAGCCACCGCTTCGTCCACCGACGCATAAGCGCCGCCGTCCGAGAACGAGTCCGGCGTGACATTGAGGATGCCCATGACGATCGGGCTGGGCCCGAGCGCAAGGGTGCGGCCTCGCACGCGAAGCGTTCGTACTGGAGCCTTTGCAAGCATGGATTGACTAGAACGCCCGCCCGCCAAAAACGCAAGCGGGAGGTCCGTGGCCTAGTAGGTGATCTCGAGCGGCAATGCGCGGGCACGCTCGATCCATTTCTGGATCGCTTTTTCGCTGGGCAGGAGTTGCACTGGCTTCTCGTTTTTACTCTTGGCGGGCCGCTTCGCCCGTTCCGCGTTCTCCGCTGCCATTTTTTTCGCGAGAAGCTGCGGGTTGCGGTGCCGGAGTGACCGCACGGTATCGACGCCGACACCGCGCAAGAGGCAGGTGTAGTCGCCACCGAGCCCTTTGATCCGCATGAGATCGGCCCGGTTCACCAGATTGAGGATTTCGGAAACTGGAATGCCGGCTTTCGCGGAGAGCGCCTTGCGCCCTTTGGCATCTTTCGCCGCCTTCAGGAGCCCGGCAGTCGTGCGGATGCGCACGGCTTTGAGCTTCTCGAGCGACAAAGTGTCGATCCCGCCGATCTCCCTGATCGGATAAGATGGATTTCCCTTCTTCGGCACGCAGAATTCCTTCGCGAGGCGCGGCGGCGACGCCGCGGCCTTGGTTATTGTGTATCGGTGAGAACGATTTTGCAGTGCAGAGAAGAAAGCGTGAGCCGGGTTACGATTACGTTACTTCGGTCCGTAACCGCGAGCATCTTCCACTCCCTTTATCCGCACAGGCAGCCAGTGTGTCTTTCTGTCGTCAGCCAAAAGCGACGTACTGTCAAAATCTTTTTTTCCAAGTTTCTTGTTGACTGCGACGCTGACTTCGGAATCTACCGCTGTTGGAAACTTGACCGAAGCCGGACTATAACTTTTCGAAACGCCCGGAAGCAGGAGCGCAGTGATGGCGAACGCAGATACCGACGACAAGCTCTTCGTAGGCATGGCGACGAAGCCGCAGTACCTCACTCTCAATCTGGCGAACCGTCACGGCCTGGTGACTGGCGCCACCGGTACCGGCAAGACGGTCACGTTGCAGACGATCGCTGAAGGATTCTCACGCGCGGGCGTGCCGGTATTTGCTGCCGACATCAAAGGCGACCTTTCTGGCATCTCGCAGGAAGGCGAGGGCAAGGATTGGATCGTCAAGCGCTGTAAAGAGATCGACATGAAGTACGAAGCTGACCAGTTTCCGGTCATCTTCTGGGATCTTTTCGGCGAGCAGGGTCATCCGATCCGCGCGACCGTCTCCGAAATGGGCCCGCTGTTGCTCTCGCGCATGATGAATTTGAACGATACGCAGGAAGGCGTGCTCAATATCGCCTTCCGGGTGGCTGACGAGAACGGCATGCCGATCCTGGATCTGAAAGATCTTCGCGCAATGCTGACTTTCATCGCGGAAAATTCGAAAGATCTCACCAAAACCTACGGCAACGTTTCTTCGGCATCGGTCGGTACGATCCAGCGCCAGCTTCTCGTGCTCGAGAACCAGAAAGGCGAGAAGTTTTTCGGCGAACCGGCGCTCGACATCAACGACCTGATGCAGAAAAAGGGCGGCAAGGGGGTCATCAATCTGCTTGCAGCCGACAAGTTGATGGAGAACCCGCGTCTATATGCGACGTTTCTTCTGTTCCTGCTGTCCGAACTGTTCGAGGAACTGCCCGAAGTCGGTGATGTGGACAAGCCGAAGCTCGTCTTCTTCTTCGACGAGGCACATCTTCTGTTCGACGAAGCGCCGAAAGCGCTGCTGGACAAGATTGAGCAGGTTGTTCGCCTGATCCGCTCGAAAGGCGTCGGCGTCTATTTCGTAACCCAGAACCCCGCGGACATTCCGGAGACGGTGCTGGCGCAGCTCGGCAACCGCGTGCAGCACGCACTTCGCGCTTACACACCGAAAGAGCAGAAGGCGGTAAAGGTTGCGGCGCAAAGCTTCCGGCCCAACCCCAAGCTGAACACGGAACGCGTGATCACGGAGATGGGTAAAGGTGAGGCGCTGACCTCGTTCCTTGAAGGCAATGGTGTGCCGGCGATGGTCGACCGCACGCTGATCCGCCCGCCGGCAGGTAATGTCGGCCCGGTGACGGATGCGCAGCGCAAGGCGATTATTAGCAAGAGCCCGGTTCTGGGCACCTACGACAAGGCGGTCGATCGCGATTCCGCTTTTGAAATGCTGCAAAAGAGAACCGACATCAAAACAAGTAACGCCGGCCAGCAGGGTGATGCGGACCAGCCTTCCAGCGGCGGCATCCTCGGCGGCGTTGGCGATCTGATCGGCGGAATTTTCGGTACCGCGCGCAAGCGCGGAGAAAGACTAAGCACCGGCCAAAAGGTCGCCCGCGAAGTGACGCGCTCGACCGTGAACCGCATCGGCGGCGCCGTCGCTGGTGAACTGGGCAAGAAAATCGGCGGCTCGATGGGCAGCACAATTGGGCGGGCAATTCTGCGCGGCGCGCTAGGCGGAATACTGCGCCGTTAAGGGGACCGTTACGCCCCTAGGTTGCAAATTTACGCAAAATTGATACCATCGGCCTTGGAAAACCGAGCGGCTTCTTCGCGCTTTGCTTTGCCGTTCCGGTCGTTGGTGGGATATGCGTTCGTTGATGGCGGCGCGGCTTGTGCTGCTCGATTCCGATCCGATGCGGCGTGAAGCGCTTATACAAGCGCTGTCCGAAGTTGGCGCTTTTGAGATCGCGGGTATCGCTACCGTCGCCGAAACCTCCAGCGCATCACCCCCCGACCTTTATATTGTCGAAGGTCCGAGCCTTTCAGCGAACGATGCCGGTGGCTCAATTACACCAAATCCTTTCGCGGCCAGTGCAATTCCAACCGTCCTGATCCTTCCAGAGCCGACGAGCGAACAGCGCCGTGCAGCGCTGCTCGCCGGATACGCCGTCGTGCTCGCGGCGCCGGTATCGGTGCGGTTGCTTTATCGCCGTATCGCGCAACTATTGCAGAACGCTCGGCGTGCAAAGCGCCGGGCTGAATTCGCGGCGACAAGAGACAAGAATAAGCGGCTTGAAGAAGTCTCACCCGCGCAAGTCGCGCTGCTTGCCGAAGCCACGGCGAACTAAAACCGTTTCCGTTCCAGCGCAGGGTTGCTAGCGTCTTCCGAAAAGGAGACGGCAATGGCGCTCGACAAGGTACTCGCTGCAATCGACGGCAATCTCGACAAGAGTATCGAGCGGCTTTTTTCCCTGTTGCGGATCGAGAGCGTTTCCACCGACCCTGCTTTTGCGAAGAATTGCCGCGCGGCGGCCGAATGGCTGGCCAAAGAACTTGCAAGCCTTGGCTTCTATGCCGGTGTGCGCGACACCAAGGGCCATCCGATGGTCAGCGCGCATTCGAAGACGCAAGGCGCCGGGCCGCATGTGCTTTTCTACGGCCACTACGACGTGCAGCCGGCGGATCCCGTTGCGCTCTGGGAGACGCCGGCGTTCGAGCCGCAGGTGAAGTCGGTTGCGGGCCGCAAGGTTATCGTCGGGCGCGGCTCCGCCGACGATAAGGGCCAGTTGATGACCTTCGTCGAAGCCGTCCGTGCTTTCGTCGAAACAGAGGGCAAACCGCCGCTGCGGGTCACAATCATGCTCGAAGGCGAGGAAGAAACCGGAAGTCCTTCGCTCGCGCCTTTTCTTGAAGCGAATAGGAACGAATTGAAGGCCGATGTCGCGCTCGTCTGCGATACTGATATGTGGAACGACACGACCCCTGCGATCACCACCATGTTGCGCGGGTTGATGCTGGAGGAGGTGATCGTCAAAGCCGCCGATCGCGATCTTCATTCGGGGCTCTTTGGCGGCGCTGCGATCAACCCGATCCGCGTGCTTGGCCGCATTATATCGTCCGTTCATGACGGCGAAGGCAGGATTACAATCCCCGGGTTTTATGACGGCGCGGGCGAACTCGATCCCGAGATCAAGGGGCAGTGGCAGTCGCTCGATTTCAGCGAAAGCAAGTTTCTCGGCGCGATCGGGCTGAGCAAGCCGGCGGGGGAAAAGGGCCGTCACGTCCTTGAGCAGCTCTGGTCGCGCCCAACCTGCGACGTGAACGGCATCATCGGCGGTTACACCGGCACCGGATCGAAGACGGTCATTCCCGCGCAGGCTTCGGCGAAGTTCTCGTTCCGCCTCGTCGGCCAGCAGAACCCGGAAGCAATCCGCGACGCGTTTCGCGAATTCGTTCGGAAGCAATTACCGGCCGATTGCAAGGCGGAGTTTCTCTCCCACGGCGCGAGCCCGGCGCTGCAATTGCCGCTCGATTCTCCCTATCTGAAGAAGGCGAGGGAAGCGCTGGCCGCGGAGTGGGGCGTGCCTGCGGTGCTCAAGGGTTCGGGGGGCTCGATCCCGATCGTCGGCAACTTCAAGCGCGACCTCGGGATGGATTCGCTTCTGATCGGCTTTGGTGTCGACGACGACCGCATTCATTCGCCGAACGAGAAGTACAATCTGTCTTCGTTTCACAAAGGCGCGCGAAGCTGGGCCCGGCTGCTGGACGCGCTGCGAAACTAGCTTTTCGCCGCTAGCGCCCGCGACATCCGGGTAGAGTCACCCCAAGTCGAAAGCCAGATCAGAATTTCGGTGACAACTGATATCGCTCGACGCAGGTGCGGCTTGATTGATTGCGCGCTCTCTAGCTGGGCTTCAGCATGATTGAGATGCGCCAATTCCTCGTCCCGGATCGAAGCAATGATCTCATGCAGTTCCATATCCCTGTTGACGAGGAACGCCATTTGCTCATCCAGATGCCGATGAACCGCCTCTTCCACTGCCGCAGTGCAGACCCAGATCGAATTTCTTCCCATTAGCGCTGTTGCGGCGCCCAACAGGGATCCTCCCAGACTCCAGAACTGCATCACGCGGCAAGGACGCGAGCCCCGGCTCGGCATGGCCGCGCGGAATTTGTCGCAATGACGCACTTCATCGTCCAGCATTTGCTGAAGTGCCGGAACCGCGTCAGGAAAAAGCCGGCGCGCGATAGCGATCTGAGCGGAATAAATTCTGATCGCGCCATACTCGCCCGCATGATTTACGCGAACGATGCGCTTGATTGTCAGGGCGTCACGTGCGTGCAACCTGTTCATGGCTCGCGCAGCGCATTCAAATCTTAAGACTGGATAATGCGGAGAGGCTCTCGATCACAGCCACCGGCTTCATGTCCGGATATTCGTCCGGCAGCTTCGCGCGGTTCACCCAGACCGGCTTGAAGCCGAAATTCGCGGCGCCTGCGATGTCCCAACGGTTCGAGGAGACGAAGACGGTTTCGCTCGGCTGCGCTGCGAGCGCCTTTGTCACCAGCGCATAGACTTCGTTGCGGGGCTTGTAGAAGCCGAGCGCATCGACCGAAAGCACGTGATCGAGCACGCCACCGATTGCGGAAGCATCGATCGCTGCCTGCAACATGCCCGGCGAGCCGTTGGAGAGAATCCCGGTGGCGAAACCCGCCTGTTTCAAGGCGCGCAGCGTATCCTTGGCATCGGCAAAAGCATCGAGCTTCCGGTAGGAGGCCAGCAGATCCGCGCGCAGGGCGGAGTCGTTCTTGCCAAATCGCGCCAGTGCGAAATCGAGCGCGCGTTCCGTAAGCCGCTCGAAGTTCTCGTAGCGGCCCATGGCGGTGAGCGTCCATGTGTATTCAAGCTGCTTGGTTCGCCATAAATCCGAGATGCGATCCGCGTCCGGGCCCGCGCGATCGCGATGCCGGGCAATCGCAGCATGCACATCAAATAGCGTTCCATAGGCGTCGAAAATGTATGCGCGAACCGCCATGTCCGCCGCTACTGCCAGAACGTGTGGATCGCGGAGTTTGTCTGCGGCGTGGGTTTATCTTCCGGCGCCGGAATGTAGGTCGTCGTGAAGCTCAAACGGCGAATGTCGTAGACGCGCGCGAACACGACGCTGTCGCGCCGCACTTCATTGATGATAGGTGCGAACAGTTCGGCGCAATAGAACGTGCCGAGCGAAACCGCGAAGTCGGCGCCCTTGGCGTCGTTGGTCGCCTCGAAGTCCTCGCCGAGTTCAAGCGCGACGACTGCCGCGGGCCCGCAGACCGCGACTTTCCATTTCCGGTTCGCGGGTTTCACGAGCTTCTGCTCTTTGATCCGCTCCAGCAGGGTTTCCGATGCTTCCTTGAAGCCGAGCGCCCAGTAGTCCAGCATGTAGCGGTCCGAAGCACCGCGCACGCCGCCCGCGACCTGATTGAACAAGGCGTACTGATACGGATGGATGCGGATCATATCGACGACGCTCACCCCACGACCAGCGCGAAGGCCGCGACGCCGGCGAACGCAGCCGTGCGCCGGTATTCGTTCAGCTTCTCGAAGAGATAGGCGACAGCGATGCCCCCAAGCACAGCCAACGGCGGCACCACGAAGAGGAAGTGGCGCACGCCGTTATAAAGTACAGGGCGCGTCAACACGGTAAGGATGATCGGGAGCAGGGCGGCGGCGACAAGCAGCGCAAGTGACGCGCGCTTCGCGGGCGTGCCGAGCCCGCGGAAAATCATCACGAGCGAGCCTGCGGTACCGGCAATCGCAAATGCACCGACGATTTCCGGAATCTTCAGGAGATAAAGCTTCGGGAGATAAGTCCGCGGCATCTGCGGAATCATGATCTGCATGCCGTCGTATAATTCCCGCCAGGGCTTTTCCCAGAAATTCGAATAATACGCGATGGCCTTGAGCGGATTGAGCGGCGATTGCACGGCCCACGGCCAGACGATTGCCATCACGGCATAAGCGAGCGGCAGCGACAGCGCGAGATAGCCAACCAGCGTCGCCGCGCGTGTGGCGGCAGGGCGAAAACCGAGCGTTCTTGCTTCTGCGAGCAGATAGACGGCCAGCGCCGTTCCGGCGAAGAGGACCGCGATGCCGCCGATCACACGCGTGCCGATGAGCAAACCCAGCGCAATGCCGAACAAGGCGATCGTCATCGGCTTCGGCCGCGGATACTCGTCGAAGGAGCGGACGAACGTGTAGAGCAGGAAGATCATCGCGACCGCGAAAGGCGTATCTTTCGCGTTGATGAACATGTGCCCGTAATAGAGCGGCGTGATCGCAAGCAGCACCAGCGCGGCAGCGCCCGCGATCGGACCGGCAATGCGGCGTGCGAGCCGCCATACGACGACCAGGCCGGCAATGCCGACGATTGCGCCCATGAGGCGGCGCGACTCGAACAGGTCGGTCGCGGCAAATCGGTCGAGGATGGAAGCGGCAAGATCGAAGCCGCCGCCATAATAGAACAGGTTCGAAAACTCGAATGCACGCTTATCCGCGAAGCCCGACGCATAGAACGCATAAAGCAGCTCGCCGTAATGCGAGTGCGCGTAGTCGTCCCAGCCAAGACCGTAATCGAGAAAGGTAAAACCGGCGATCACGCTCAATGCCAGCAGAACGGCAAACGCAAAGATATCGGCCGGCGCGGCGGGCACCCGCTGGTTCATAAGGTTGAAGCGCATGGCTCGGGAATTGGATCGCTCGGTTCGCGCCGGGGCGGAACCCACAATGGAACAGGCGGCCGGCTACGCGCCCGTCGCCTAGGTAGTAGGCGATTACGGCAGGATTCGTGCAAATTGCTTGCACAAATACAAGGCCCTAGCCGTGCAGTGCAGCACGCTGAACCCTAGCAATCAGGGGTGAAGTTAAAATGAAAGTCCGGCAGGCTGGCGCCTGCCGGACGGGTCGTCACAACACGGTTGCCTGTTTAGGCGCCTTTGCTGGCCTCGGCATACATCTCGGCGACGTATTCCCAGTTAACCAGGTTCTCGACAAAAGCCTTCAGGTAATCGGGGCGGCGGTTGCGGTAGTCGATGTAGTAGGAGTGCTCCCAGACGTCGCAGCCGAGGATCGGCTTGCCGCCATGGACCAGCGGGCTCTCGCCGTTCGCGGTCTTGGTCACGACGATTTTGCCGTCCTTGACCGCGAGCCAAGCCCAGCCCGAACCGAACTGGGTCGTGCCGGCCTGGATGAATTCCTCTTTCATCTTGTCCACCGAACCGAGGTCGGCGACGATCTTCTTTTCCAGTTCGCCCGGGATTTTGCCGCCACCATTGGGCTTCATCCACTTCCAGAAGTGAAGGTGGTTGTAGTGCTGGCCGGCGTTGTTGAAGATCGCGGGGTTCTTGCCGAACGAGCCTTTGACGATCTCTTCCAGGCTCTTGCCTTCGAGGTCGGTCCCCTTCAGCGCGTTATTGCCGTTGTTCACGTAAGCGAGGTGATGCTTGTCGTGATGATATTCGAGAGTTTCCTTCGACATATAGGGCGCGAGCGCGTCATGCGGATAGGGCAGATCAGGCAGCTTAAAGGTCATCCGGGATCTCCTTGTTCTTTCGGGGCTTAGATACGCGAGGAAGGGCGGCGGGGACAACCTCGGGCAGCGTTCCGAATTACGTAGCGTTATGGCGCTAAAATGCCGCGTTCTGTTATGATAGCTTAACGCGTTACCTCCAAAGGTAGTTTCAGTAACAGGAGTATGGCCGGAAATGCCCGCAATCATGACCTACGGCGGTATCGCTTTCGCGGTTTTGGGACTTCTTATCTCGATCGCCGGGATGCCCGACCGGGCCGCGGGCCTTGGACTCGGCAGTGACCTGATCCAGGCAGGTGCCACCCTGATCGCTGGCGGTCTTGTGGTTGCCGCGCTCGGGCAGGTGCTGAAAGCGCTGCAGGACGTGGCGGAGCGCGTGGAAGACGCCAGTTTTGGCCTTTCGTCACCGCGGCCGTCGCTGAACGACGAGCTTTCCGAAGCCCCCAAGCCGCTGCCCCGCGCCTCTCGCGGCGGGCCAGCTCCTCTGGATATCGACGATCTCGCCGATGCTCCGGCAACGTCACCCGCACGGGAACCTCGTTCGCCGCGCACGCCGCCACTGGCGCCTCGCGCCGCATCGCGCTCCATGCCCGAAGAAGCGCAACGTCCCCAGTCGCGCCCGGCAGCGCGGGCCCCGCAGCGCCCTGAAGTGGCTTTCAATGCGCCACGGCAGGAAGACGATTTCGCTGATGATTTTCCGGCCGAGCAGCAGGACGGCCACGCCGAGCCGCGCTGGGTCCGCGCACAGGCTGAAGCGAACAACCGCCAGCAGGCTCCGGGCGTCATCCCGATGCAATCGAGCCGTCCGTCTCGTGCGACCCCAGCCGCGCCGGCGACCCCTCCTCGCCGTGAAGCGGCGCCCGCGCCAATGGCCTATGAAGCCGAGCCGCGCCGCCGCCTGGCTTTGCCGCAGCCCGAAGAGGACCAACACGTTGAACCGACGGTCGTGCGTTCCGGGATCATCGCCGGCATGGCCTATACGCTCTATTCCGACCGATCGATCGAAGCGGAGTTACCGGCGGGCACCGTGCGTTTCGGTTCGATCGAGGAACTGCAACAGCACGTCAGGCGTGCCGGCGTCGACGAGCAGGAAGAGTATCGGAATCCGAACGGCGCGCCGCTCTAGGCTTGCATCGTCTTCTTTCTCGGCCGGTTGACGAGCCAGATTCCGAACACGACCAGCGCAAGTGCGATCCACAGAAGCGGGCTTACGCGCTCGTTGAGGAAGTATGCGCCTGAGAGCATCGCGAACAGCGGCGACAAAAACGTGAAAACGGAAAGCGTCGACGCCGGATAAGTTCGCACCAGCGCGAACCAGCCGAGATAAGACAGAAACGCCACGATCACGATTTGATACGCCAGCGACGCGGCGACCAGCCCGTCGAACCTCGTAATTCCGCTTTCGCCCGCGAGCAGCGCGAGCGGCATCGTCAATGCAGTGACGCCAAGCTGATAGGCAAGCATCTTGGCCGAGTGAATTTTCACGAGCGATGTCGTCTTGATGACGAGCGTGCTCACGGTCCAGCAGATCGCGGCAGCCAGCATCATGAGATCACCGATCAGCGCCGTCGGCGAAGGTACCGAGAGACTGTCGCGCAGAGCAAGGACGAGGCCGCCAAATGCGCAAAGCAGTCCGGCGACCTGCGCGGCGCCCATCCGCTCGTTCGGCAGCAGGAAGTGCGCACCGACCGCGACCATGAATGGCGAGGTGTAGAGAAAGAGAATGCTGCGCGCGACATCGGTAAAGACCAGCGCCCAATAGATAAAGACGAACTCCGTCGCGAACAGAAAGCCGACGAAAAGGCCGGGTGCGAGCGTGCCGTCGCGCTCGAACAATTTTATGCCGCGTGCATGACACCAGATTAAAAGAAGGAGGAATGCGCCCGCGCAGCGTAGCCCACTTTGAAATACTGGCGAGACCGCTTCATTCGTGACCTTGATGACGACCTGCTGAAAGCCCCACGAGGCGGTAAGCACGGCCGTCGCAAGTATCGCGAACGCGTCCAGCCGGTCGTGCTGTTTCATGCGGATGTGTCCGCGCCGGCGGTCACGATCGCGAAAACATATGCAAGCGCGACTTCATCGAGCCGGTCGAAGCGGCCGGCCGCGCCGCCGTGGCCCGCATCCATATTCGTCTTGAGGAAAATCGGTTTCTTGCCGGTGTTGAGTGATCGCAGCTTTGCGACCCACTTCGCCGGTTCCCAATAGGTCACGCGCGGATCGGTAAGACCAGCGAGCACCAGCATGGCCGGATAGTCTTTTGCACCGACATTGTCATAGGGCGAATAACGCAACATGCGCTGAAGCACGGCCTTATCGGTGGCCGGATTGCCCCATTCGGGCCATTCCGGCGGCGTCAGCGGCAGCGTGCCGTCAAGCATGGTGTTGATGACATCGACGAACGGTACTTCCGCGATGATGCCCGCGAAAAGCTCGGGCTTGAGGTTCGCGACCGCGCCCATCAGCAAGCCGCCCGCCGAACCGCCTTGCGCGACGATGCGGTTCGGTGCCGCGAATTTTTCCGCGATCAGATGATCGCCGCAGGCGATGAAGTCAATGAAGGTGTTTTCCTTCTTCTCCATCTTGCCGTCGAGATACCAGCGCCAGCCTTTGTCGGTGCCGCCGCGAATATGCGCGACCGCATAGACGAAGCCGCGATCCGCCAGCGAAAGGCGGCCGGTCGAGAACGCGGCCGGCATGGAAATTCCATAAGAGCCGTAGCCGTAAAGCAGACACGGCGCCGAACCGTCGATCTTTGTGTTGACGTGATACAGTAGCGAGATCGGAACGATCGCGCCGTCTTTGGCCTTCCCGAAGATGCGGCGCGTTACGTAGTCGGCCGGATTGTGCCCTGACGGGACTTCCTGCCGCTTGCGCATGACACGCTCGCGCGTGCGCATGTTGTAGTCCCACACTTCCGTCGGCGTCGTCATCGACGAATAATTGAAGCGCAGATTATCGGTCGCGAATTCGAAGCCAGTGGACGAGCCGAGCGAATAGGCTTCTTCCTTGAACGCGATCGTGTGTTCCTTGCCGCTCGCAATCTCGCGGACGATGATGCGCGGCAAACCCTCATGACGCTCGAGCCGCGTCATCCAGTCCTTGAAGATCGAGCAATCGAGGATCAGCGTGCCTGCGCTGTGCGGGATCAGGTCGCTCCAGTTTGCGCGCCCCGGATTGGCGAGCGGTGTCGTCGCGATCTTGAAGTCTTCCGCGCCATCGGCGTTCGTCAGCACGATCAGCGTTTCTGCACCGTTGAACGAAGGATGATGCTCGACTTCATAGCGAAGGCCGATGATGCGCTTCTCGATGAGTTGCGGTTTTGCGGATGGTTTTTTGAGATCGAGCAGATAAATTTCGGAGGTGTCGTGATCGCCGGTCGAAATCACCGCAAAGCGGTCGGCCTGCAATTTCCCGATCGAAACGAAAAATCCCTTATCGGCTTCCTCGTAGATCAGTTCGTCGTCTTTCGCGTCCTTGCCGAGGCGATGCAGATAGACCCGCGACGGACGATGTTCGGCGTCCAGCTTCACATAATAAAAGCCGCTCGCGTCATCGAGCCAGACCAGCCCGCCGCCGGTATCGGTGACGAGATCGGGGCGATCCGCGCCGCTCGAAAGTTCGCGCACGCGCACATTATATAGCTCGGAGCCTTTGTCGTCCGAACTCCAGGCCAGCAGCTTGTGGTCGGGCGAATGCGTCGCGCCGCCGAGCGAGAAATAGGCTTTGCCTTTCGCGAGCGCATCGCCGTCGAGCATGACTTCTTCTGCACCGCCGCCCGCGGGTTCGCGGCACACCAGCGGATGCTGTCCGCCGTCGCGGTAGCGCGAGAAATAGGCGAAGGGCCCGTCGCGCAATGGCACCGAGGAGTCGTCCTCCTTGATCCGTCCGCGCATTTCCGCGATCAGTTTTTTCTTGAGCGGAACATAAGGCGCGAACGCGTTTTCGGTGTAGGCGTTCTCGCTCTCCAGATATTCGCGGATGTCCGGCTGAAGAATGCTGGTATCGCGGAAAACCTCTTGCCACTTCGGGTCGCGCAGCCAAGCAAAATCGTCCACGAGGTCTAGCCCGTGGACGACCTGCTTTGACGGAATTTTCTTGGCTGCCGGTGTCTTGCCGAGCGCGTTCAGATTCCAGCCGTCGTTATTTGGTGTCCTTGTCATCGGCTTTCTGCAATTTCAGCGCGTGCCCGTTCATGCAGTAGCGCTGTCCGGTCGGCTGGGGTCCGTCCGGGAATACGTGGCCGAGATGCGCCTCGCAAGAGGCGCAGCGGATTTCAGTTCTGCGCATCAGGAATGAACTGTCCGAATGCTCGGAAACTGCGTCGCCATCGATCGGTTGATAGAAGCTCGGCCAGCCGGAACCTGAATCGTATTTCGTCTCGGACGCAAAAAGCGGCGCGCCGCAGGCGACGCATTTGTAGACGCCTTTGCTCTTTTCGTTGAGATAAGGCCCGGTCCACGCCGGTTCGGTGCCGTGCTTGCGGGTCACGTGATATTGCTCTGGCGTTAGTTCCTTCTGCCATTCGGCATCGGATTTCACGACCTTCGGACGGTTCGTTGCTGTCATTGTCCTGCTCCGGCTGGGATTTTCTGGCGTAGAAGTAAGCGTTGCGTCGGGTGGCCGCAACATTTGCGCCCTACACAAGCGCGCGAGCGCAAAATGCCGCAAAAGATCGTAGCTTTCGCCCTGCGCGGCGGCCCTGCGTTCGGCCCGCAACGCGCGGCGTAGCCGGGCTTTCTGTCCCGCAAGACCGGCGCCGAGAAACACCTTCTGGCTACGGAATGTTTCCTCGCGGGAGCTGGCATGGAAGGCACGGATCGGGCTGCTTGTGGGGCCTCGAATAATTATGGGGCGTTCGCGAAAGGGCATGACGGACTTCCTGCTTGCAAGCCGAAAGTTTGCCGCTGCGGGAAGGTGGCGGGGATAAATTCCTATTCACAGTTTGCCTCTGGCTTTGCTAACCCGTTCGGCAACCGGGATATTTTCCGCCGGGGAAATCTGCATCGAAATTTGAATATCCCCGCTCTCGCCGCAATCCCTATGATAAGTATATATTCCCATATATATACTTGACGTACCAGCCGGGATGACAGATAATGCTCGCATTGGAGAACGTCATGGCCTTGCCGAAGATTTATTCCGACGAAGAAGCAGCCCGTAAGCATCTGGAGGCGCTCCAGTGGCCGGAAGGCCCTGTTTGCCCTCACTGCGGCAATGTCGATCAAGAGCGCATCAAAGCCCTTCAGGGAGCTTCGACGCGCGCCGGCGTCTACAAGTGCAATGAGTGCCGCAAGCCGTTCTCTGTGACCGTTGGCACCGTTTTTGAGCGTTCCAAGATCCCGCTCAGCAAGTGGCTCTACGCCGTTCACCTGATGACTTCCCCGAAGAAGGGTATCAGCGCTCACCAGCTGCACCGCACTTTGAAGCTTACCTACAAGTCCGCTTGGTTCATGGCTCATCGCATCCGCGAGGCTATGGCTGACAACGTGCGCGGCCCGGTGGGCGGTGAAGGCAAGATCGTAGAAGCTGACGAAACCTATTTCGGTAAGCCTGAGGTTGCGCCTGTCTCTAAGCAGCGCCGTGGCCGTCCGTACTTGAAGGGCAACAAACTCCGCAATTCGCGTCCCATCGTTTCGCTTGTCGAGCGTGGCGGTCGCGTCCGCTCGTTCCATATTGCCAGCGCTGATAAAGAGAACGTGCAGAAGATCGTTCTCGAAAATGTCGATCGCGATAGCCGTCTGCACACTGATGAAAGCCGCCTCTACACGGGCGCAGAGATGCACTTCGCCTCGCATGAAACCGTCAAGCATGCGATCAAAGAATATGCTCGCGGCGACGTAACCACCAATTCGGTCGAAGGCTTCTTCTCGATCTTTAAGCGCGGTATGCGCGGCGTGTACCAGCACTGCAAAGAGAAGCACCTGCACCGTTATCTTGCGGAGTTCGATTTCCGTTACAACAATCGCATTGCTCTTGGTGTTGACGATGATCGCCGCGCTGACCTTGCTGCCGTTTCCATCCGTTGCAATCGCCTGACCTATCGGCGGATTAACGAAGCTCGTTTAAGTATCCTGCGGGGCGCTTCGTTAGGTGGCGCAAGAACACCCCAAAAACTCAAGCGACGTAAGGTTATTTCGTCGCTAGTGCTTTTTCGGCTTTTGACCTTGGACGACTCGCCTTAGCTTTAGGCTTTGGCGGAGTCGCCAACATTTTCTTCAAAACATCGTCGCGAGATTTCTTTGCCATGGAAAGCCCTCTTAGACCTTTTGACAGCTCTAAAGCAAAACTAATTCGAGCGCGTCAGCATGTTACCGAGTTAGAGCGAGACGTAAACGCTTTCATATCTCGCGACCCCTGTGCAGTACTCGTGGCACTTCGAAAATCCACAGGCAGACACTTTATAGCCTTCTTGCGAAGAGAGTCAGTTCCGGCGGAACTTAGTACAATTTTTGGCGACGTTCTCTATAATCTACGTTCCGCGCTCGATCTTTTAGCAAACGACTTGGTCGCGTTGAGCGGCACAATACCCAAGAACGTCTATTATCCTTTCGCCAAGAGTGAGAAAGAATTGGACGATCAAATTGCAAATAAGATGAAAGGCGCAAGCCCAGACGTTATTGAGTTAGTTAAAGCCACCAAACCTTACAATGGCGGGGATGATCTCTTAAGGGCCTTGCACGATCTCAATATACGCGACAAACATATTGCCCTTCTCGAAGTAGGATCATTTTCTTCACCTACATTCGGCCCCGCTGAACTTGTAGAAGTCGAGCCAGGAACATTTCGGACTGACTTCAGTAAAACCCCCTACGAGCCGATAGACCCCGCTGGTTTTGTCTTGCTCAATCCCAGTGACGAAGAAATTCTTGGGAAAGTCAAAAACAGCGTCACCGCCGTTTATATTGAAGACAAGCTTCCTTGCGGGGCCAACGTCATACCCCTTGCTCATCAGATGACGAAGATCGTTGAGGCTCTCATTCAGTTTTTCGAGGCGAAGCTCGTAAGAATGATAAGGCTTAGCCACCGCTCAGGCGCTAGCCCTTCCTCCAAATCAGCATCCGGCCTGTCACGCTCTGAAGTCATAGGAAATATCCCTGTGGTACGTCAAGTACATATATAGGTATATATTCCTATGAAGGGAGAATGGCGAAAATGCATGCACATCTGGCGCCGGGGCACAGAATTTCGATGCCGTCGGAAATTACTTGCGCGCTGGTGGTGCGCCTCGCCGCGATTGCCTCCGGCGTAGCGGTTTCCGAGGTGGTATCCACCAGCCGCCGTGCATCGCGGCGCGTGTCCACCGCGCGGCACATCGGCATGTACCTCGCCCATACCGCGGCGGGTCTTCCGCTCACGAAAGTCGCCGTTTATTTCGGGCGTGATCGCACCACGGCAGCGCATGCCTGCCGCCTCATTGAAGACCGGCGCGATGATCGCAAGTTCGATGCGGAACTCGCCGAAATCGAAGATCTGCTGCGCGCGATCTGCGGAGCGGCGCAATGAAGAAAAGTAAAAGACCAATCGCAGGGGATTTTCTCTCGCAGCACGGCGTCTCGCGTGCACATGGCCAGGAAAGCCGAACCGCGCCGGACGCTCTGCTGATCAACGAAAGCGAGAGCCCGCTCGCGTGGCTCGCGCGTCGCAAGGATACGAACGGCAAGCCGATGATCGACGCGGCGCAATTCGCGGCCGGAGAGCGGCTGCGCGCGGACTTCACACGCGCCGCCATGACCCCGCGGCTCGGCGCAAATCTGACTTCCCCGGTGGCGCATGGCCGCCGTGGCGGCGGCGAGAATGCAGCGCATTTTTCCGATCTCATGATCGCCGCGAAAGAGCGTCTCGATCATGCACTTGACGCCGTGGGTCCGGAATTTTCGGGGTTGTTGCTCGACGTATGTTGTTTTCTGAAAGGTCTGGAAACGGTCGAGCGCGAACGCGG
Organism: Hyphomicrobiales bacterium; assembly: GCA_016713235.1. Lineage (GTDB taxonomy): Bacteria > Pseudomonadota > Alphaproteobacteria > Rhizobiales > Xanthobacteraceae. The sequence continues at coordinate 111,385 of JADJPN010000003.1, forward strand.
CTGGCCGCGGCGCACCTCAAAAGTGGTGCTCGGTCTCGCGCTCGATCGTCTCGCGCGGCACTACGGGATCGCCGTGACGATTACAGGGAGAAATCGCTCGCGCGTTCGCGCCTGGCAGGCGGAAGATGCGCGGCCGGCCATGAACCTCTATCGCGACTAGGCGGCGATGACGGCTTGCGCGTCGCGCTTCATGCGCTCGACCATGGAGCGGAACCCGTTCGAGCGCTGCGGCGTCAGATGCTCGCCGAGGCCGAGCTTGTTGAAGACCGCATTGGCATCGGTTTCGAGAATTTTCTTCGCGTCCTCGCCGGAATAGAGCGCAAACAGGATAGCGATCAGACCTTTGACGATATGCGCGTCGCTGTCGCCCTGAAATTCGATGGCGCTTTCACCCTTGCGGCTGCTCGTCACCCAGACCTGGCTTGCGCAGCCTTGCACTTTGTTCGCGTCGGTATGCGCTTCCGCCGCAAGCTCTGGAAGTTTGCGGCCGAGCTCGATCACATAGCGATAGCGATCGTCCCAGCTATCGAGGAGTTCGAAGTCGTCGATGATTTTTTCGATGCGCTCATTCATGCCGCTAGGTATAGGCGGCTCGCGGGGTAGTTACAATTTACCGGAATTAGCCGGCACGGCGCGGCGGAGCCTGCGGATGCGCGGCCTTTTGCGGCGTGAGCCACGGTGCTTCGCGGTCTTCGGCCGTGAGCGTGTCGCGGCCGGGTTTCGGTGTCGAGCCGGTCGGGCCGTCGTTCCTGGCATTCTGTTCCGCCGAATTCGACGACATGAACTCGTAGAGCATCCGCGCGCCGTTCTGCGCTTTCTGGGCGAACACCTGAATTGCCTGCGAGCCGATTGTGCAGGCTTCCGGCTCGCGGCTGCAGAATCCGCGTGCGTCTTTCAGCGCGGCCTGTGCCGCGCCGATCGCTTCGAACGTGCTGACCGCCGGCGCGTTCGGGTCCGATTTCGGCCCGGCCGGAAGAAGTAGCACGACGATGGAAAGCCAGAAGGCTACCCGAACCAGAAAGAACATGACGCCTGTAGTCCTCGCGCGGCTTATCTGCCGCGTCATACCGGACCTTAAGTCAGGAGCCTTCAAAGAACCGTTCGGCCTTCGACGAAGATTCGCATCGAATGCTGGAAATTCCGGAGATGGTTTCGAAACTATTGGGACCCTGCCGCGGCAAGGATTCCCCCGAATGCGAGCACAATAAGAGAACGAAAACCGTTTCCGGAAAGGGATCGTTCACCATGCTGGAGGACGCCGCGAAAACCCTTTGAAATAAGCCCTTTCGAACGGCGCCGGACGCGCAACGCCGCATCGAATTTAGGGTTCGCTTAAGCGCGCACTTTTAGTGTCGCATACCAACAGGCGAGGGGACGGCGCGCAAAGCTCGCTTCGAGAAACGCGCCGCGAAAGTAAAGTTGCGTAATACCATGTTCACGCCGATCCGGGCTTATCTCGATGCGCTGGTTCATCCCTGGCGCGCGGCAGGACTCCCTGACCGCGGCGCGGCATCGGGCATTTTTCGCGACGCGGCTGTTCGTGGGTCTCTCCGCGATCTCGGTATTTCCGCTTTATCTCGCCTGGCGCGGCGTACCCAGCCCGCTCGAAGTTTTTGCGCTCGGCTGGATGCTGACCCCGCTGGTTTTGGTCTGGTACCTCTCCAAGAGCGGCGAATACGAGCGCGCGCAGCTGTTGTCTGCATGTGCGCTTGCGATCCTGATCGCGCTGATCGGTGCCGTTACCGGCGGCCTTGCCTCTTTCGCCGCGCCCTGGATCGTCGTGATTGCGCTCGAGGCATCCCTTTCCGCGTCCCGCCGCCTGATCGCCGCGACCATCGCGATCGCGCTCTTCACCGCGGCGGCGCTTTGGTTCTTGGTGCCGGTACCGGCTTCGGCTGCGTTCGGCCATGCCTGGCTTTCGATTGCCGGCGTCGCGACCGCGGCGCTCTATGCCGGCGGGATCGCGCTCGCCAACAGCGCGTTCTTGCGCGAAGGCCAGCTCGCCAAGCTCGCAAGCGAAGCCCGCTACAAGCTGCTCGCGCAGAATATGTCCGATGTCATCGCGCGCCATGGCCGCGACGGCGCGATCACCTTCATTTCTCCGGCCGCGGAGCACCTCGCGCGGGTTCCCGCGGCTGCCCTGCTCGGTCACCGGCTGTTCGACCGCGTGCACTTGGCGGATCGCCCGGCTTTTCTGACCGCAATTTCCGATGCCGCGCGCACAAGCACGCCGGTTTCGCTGGAGTTCCGCCTTCACCGCGAGTCTCATGCGTCCGCGCCGGAATTCATCTGGGTCGAGATGCGCAGCCACGGCATCGACGGCGATACCCGCGTTGGCGAAGCGCGTCAGGTCGTCTCGGTGTTCCGCGACATCACCACCCGCAAAGCCGATTCGCTCGCGGTCGAAACCGCGCGTAGCGAGGCCGAGCGCGCGAACGACGCGAAGAGCAAGTTCCTCGCGACCGTCAGTCACGAGTTGCGTACGCCGCTGAATGCGATCATCGGTTTCTCCGAAATGCTCGCGCGCGAAGACGAAATTCAGCTCGACGCTGCGCGCCGTCAGGACTACGCGCGTCTGATCCGCGATTCCGGCGAACACTTACTGGCGGTTGTGAACGGCATTCTCGATATGTCGCGGATCGAAGCCGGCCACTTCGAAATCGTCACCGAGCCCTTCGCGGTTAAGCCGCTTGTCGAAAGCTGCCGCAACATGATGTCGCTGCGCGCCGAGCAGGCCGGCATCCAGCTTTTCACCGACATCGCGTCCGATCTTCCCGAAATCAACGCCGATCCGCGCGCGCTGCGCCAGGTCGTAATCAATCTCGTCTCGAATGCGATCAAGTTCACCGAGCGCGGCGGCAAGGTCGATGTGCTTGCGCGTGCGCGTGGAAGCGAGATCGAACTCATCGTCTCGGACACCGGCGTCGGCATTCCGGAATCGGATCTTGCCCGCCTCGGCGACCCCTTCTTTCAGGGCCGCTCCACCTATGACCGCACTTATGAAGGCACGGGCCTCGGCCTTTCGGTGGTAATGGGACTCGTGAAATTGCACGGCGGCACCGTCGAAATCGAAAGCCGCTTGAGCCGTGGCACGAAAGTGCTCGTGCGCCTGCCGCTCGATTGCCAGCCGAACATGAAAGCGGCGGCGAACAACCAGATTACGAAATTTCCCCAGCGCCCGGCGTTTGCCGGCCGCGACGAAACGAAGGTAAGAAAAAGTGCCTAAACGCATCAGCAATCCGCCGCGCGCGCTGATGATTTCGACGGCGGCGACGACCGCGGGCCGAAGCGCCGCTCGCTGTTCCGCCGCGTGCTCGGCGCCATTCTGCCGCGCCGCGTCTCCGATACCGTGGCGCTTGCGATCGGCACCGCGGCGGCACTTGCGGTCGTCGTCAATGCCGTCGCCTTCCAGGAGTCGCCGCGCTCGACGCTCGACAGCCTGCTTTCTCGCGATGCGTCCGCGCCGAACCCGCAACCGCGTCCCGCGGATGCACCGGCGCGCAACGTGACCGACCTTATTCAGAACATTCAGCGCGAGCTTTCCGTTCGCGGCTATTACAACGGCGCGGTTGATGGCGTGCAGGGTCCGCGTACCGAACAGGCGATCCGCGATTTCCAGAAGGGCAAGGGCCAGAATACGCTCGATCCCAGCGACGAGCTTTTGAATCTCATCAAGCGTACGCCCGTGAAGGGCGAAATCACTGGCTCGATCAACGCGTCCGTGGATAGTGAGCGTAAATCGCTCCGTATCCTCTCGCTGCAACGGGCACTTTCGCGGCTTGGCTACGGCCCGGTCCGCATGAGCGGTACTTTCGCCTCCGACACGAAAGAGGCGATCGAACGCTTCGAGCGGGACTGGATGATGCCGGTCACCGGCCTGATGTCCGAGAATCTTTTCACGAAGCTCGCGGTTGTAAACGGTGTGCCGATCGACTAAGCTTGTTCTCGTGCGTCTTAAAAGTACGATCTGGGTGGCGGCTTACGTCCGCCGCTGCAACAACACCGAAGGCAGCTTTGCCGCCGTCCGCCGCCGCGGCGCGGAGGAGGCGGGCGCTATCTTCGTCAAGATTGCAAAGCTCGACGGCACGGCCGCGCTGTTCGGTCCAGCGCCGCAGACTGCCTTCGACGACGCACGGCCAGCCGAACATCTATTCACGAGTTTCTTTCCGCAGGGCTTCGTTCCCGAAGCCGATGTGGAAACGCGGATCGCGCGCGAGCAGAAGTTCGATCCCGATCTTTGGCTGGTCGAAGTCGAGGACCGTGCGGGCAGGAATTTTCTGAATGTCGCCGCGGTATAGATAAGCGGGCTGATCAAAGATTTCCGGCGTTAAGAGGCTGTTAACCCTAATCGATTGTTACTTGGGAAAGCCGGGTGTTCCCGGCATGGCCCCAAGGAGGCCGGGATGGGTTTGTTGGTCAGATTTCCGTTGGAGCGTGCGCGGGCGGTGCCGCCCGTCGCAAACAACAGCGGCGGTGCGTCGATACTCGTGCTGCCGGTGATCCGGATCGAGCGCAGCGTGAAGAAAGCGTCCCACGAAACGCAGTCCAAGCCACGCGCCAAGAGCGGTGGCAGGCCGCGCCGGCGCGCCAAGCGCCCGGCGTGAAGTGCGGATTGCTTCTCCGATAAAAATTCTCAGCGCGCTTCTGCTTTCGGCGCTCGCGGCTGGCTGCGCCCGCGTCGGCGATTTCGAGCGTCCGGTGCCTTCCTACTTTCACGATGAAATGCTGCCGGTTGTCGGCGCCTATGCGGCGCAGCGCCGGGGCGAACCGGTCTCGTCCGCGCAGTTGACCGACGACGAGCGCACGCTGCGGCACCTCGCTTACGCGATCATCGCGCCCCCGGTTACGAAACAGAAGTGGTTGCTCACGATCACGGATCTCCAGCAATCTCGCGTGCTGCCGAACAACGAGCCATCATTCGATGTCGAGAAGTATGCAAACTCGATCATCGATACGCCTTATCGCTCGGCGACCGCACGCTACTCGCGGCTCGTGGATGATATTCGCACCGACAGCCTGCGTGTGACGCCCTTTTTTACGGTCGCACGGCGCGTCGTCGATATGGACACCGCGCGCGAGCGCAGTCTCGCAGGCGCGTCGCGCTTGACGCCGGCTGAACACCAGATCGCGATGGCGCGCGTTGCCGAGAACCGGATGTTGATCGGCTGGGTCTACCGCCGTCTCGGCGAAAGAAGCCGTGGCTACAAGTTCGCGCTGGAGCGTCTGTTCCTTAAAACGCCGGCTCCCGCCGCCGCCGATGCCGAGCGGGCACTACGCTTCTTCGACGAGCGTCTCGCGAAAATTCCGGTGCTAAGTGCGCAGACGGCGTATTTCCCGGGCAGCGGCGATGTTTACAAGGACTAGCCGCCTGTAGTCGTCGCTGTTTTTCGTGCTCGCAGATAACGCGCAAGCTGCCAGTCTTGGTAGGTCCATGCGCGCCAGTCTTCCATTCTCAGACGGTGCTCAACAACAAGATCCTCGGCGGCTCTTACCGCCAGTTGCGGAACGTCTTTTCTGATTTGGGCGTAGCGGTCGAGCGCCGGAATAGCTTGTGGTCCTAGCGAAACCAAATAGTGCAGGTCGAGCGGAAGACCCTTGCCCGATAACTCGCGGCTGTGTGTGACGTTGTAGTTCGCGATCAGGAGCGGAAAGTTGATAAAGCAGCAAACGTAAAGCACGGCGGTGAGCGAAATTACATTGCTTGCCACGAGCCAATTGCTGGAACGCCGCAGCACAAGTCTCGCGACAATCAAGACGAGACCAATCGCGACCAGCAACATCCAGATGAATGCCGCCACACGCCAATACGTGAGCGAATAGACGTCGATGTAAAGCGAAAGCCGCATTACGGACGACACCACGAGCAGGATGTTTTGCGCAATCCAGAGATAAACGAGATTGCGGATGAGCGGCGAGCGCTCGGCGTCGCTTCCGGGCCGTGTCGCCACCAATACGAATGCTGCGGCAAGTAGCGCCGTCACGATCAGCGGGTAGGCGCCGCGGTGGGCGTAGGTTGCGTAACTCATGCCGTGAGGCAGTTGCAGGCCGCCCCAAAGATAAGTCGCGTCGAGTCCGGTCTGCACCACGAACAGAAGATTAAAGAGCGCAAGCGAGCGCAGGATTGCGGGCTTGCCAAACAGATCGGAGCTTTCGCTGAATGCTGCCGCTTTCGCTTTTGGGGCCGTAGCAACCGGGTCTGCCCGGTTCCGCAAGAATACCAGCGGCCAGACTATGGCCACGACGAGCAGCCAAAACAGGATGCGCGGCGCGCTTAATTGTTGAAGGAAAGATTTCCAATGGATGGCAGCGAACCAGTCGTCGATGACCGGGTTTGCCGACGCGAACAGCGATATGAAAACGATGCCAAGTATTGCGGGAACGATCCAGCCAACGGCGCTCTTTATCAGGGCGCCATCTTTCGCTTGTGATAGCTCATGAAATATCTTGGGGAAGTCAGCAATCGCGCGCCAGATCATATCCGGAAAGAGTTTAGAGGCGTGTTCGATCAGCGCGGCCCATGACGCACGCGGGTTCGCAATCATTTGCACGCTTAGCGCAGTGCCAGCGATGGCAAACAGAAATGAAAGTGGCGTGAAGGAATAGATCAGCGGAATAACGCTTGCGCCGAATACCACCAGCGCCGGTAGCAATTCGTTCGTGTTTGCTTTGCGGTTGGCTGCTGCCGATACCGCAAGCACCGCGATCAGAAAAAGCGCCGCCGATATACCTACAGGCCTGTCGTAGAAAAGCCAGTCAGCAGCGGCGCTAAGCCCGGCAACCGAGATTAGCTGCAGCGGGCTTGCGTTCAGAGGGACGGCAGGTTTTGCGGCAATCGCTTCAGTCACGGTGGGTTCCATCTTTCGATGACGACGAAGGCCGGCTGCGTTCAATTTTTACGAGACAGTGCTTTATCCAAATTGCACGCGTCGGCCCTTCGCGGTTTGTATTGCGAAGTGCGCCGTGATTTTGGGCGAAGATGGGGCAGGTCAGTTCACTGATGCGTGATGATTTATGCTCAGCGTAACGGAGCGCATTTTGCTCCGCCCAGGAGTGCCCGGATCGCGTTTTTCGCGCCGGGCTCACGCACAAATGCGCGAACGAACACGATGCCCTCTGTCGCGGGTGACTCGACGATGAGCCGGTCGGCGGCGGTCACATCTTCGTTGCTCGGCAAGATCGCGCGCTGCGGTCCGGTCATCAATTGTAGGTCGATGGAGCGCCGCGCGGCGGCGCGGTCGTTCAACGAGTAAAATACGCGGCCCTGTCGCGTGTAGAACGCGACCGAAGTCATATCAGGTGTCGTCGGGATACTGATGGAAAGCGGCCCGCGCGAGAGATCGAAGACGCAGGCCGCGAACACGAACGCCGGGTCGAGCTTGGGCAAAACGGATTCAAATGGCGTGGGCTCCGGCAAGCGAACGATTTCGTTGACCTTGCCGAGCGCGGACAATCGAGCGAAGGCATCGTTCTGCGCCAGCTGCGGCAGTGCAAAAATAGAAACAACGTGTACGAGGCCGCCAAGCACGAGCCCGGACAAGATCGGTATGAGTATCCGCATCACGGGCATTTCTCCCGTGTGATGCTCGGCATTTGCGCGGCCTCGCTGCGCGCGACGCCGGTCGGTGTATCGTAAAGCCGAATGACCGCGACGATGCGCTCGCTTTCCCCGGTTGGAAGCCAGTTGCCGCTATGCGCGCGCGGCGAAAGCCAGATATCGACCGTGCCTTCGTCGCCGAACACAACTTCGGTACTGGTGAAGCCGTGACGCGCGGCGGGGTTTTCAATCAACCTGCCGCGTCCGTCATAAATCGTGAGCGTCCAGAACCGCGCCGGCAGGAGTTTTCCGGAGATGCGCGTGATGCAGTGGCCGTCGATGGCGTATCCTTGATTGTCGGTCGTGGCGACAAACGAGATGCCTTCGGAGAGACCGATCGGCAGTTCGCCGGAGCGGGCGAATACCGCGCGGGCGTAAGGATCGGCTTCCGCCGTGCCGCTTTTAGGCCAGGCTCTCCACACGCCGATATCGAGCACGCCGAAGCCGTTGTCCCGCGCCGACATGACCCACGTCATGGCGAGCCCGCTGGCCGAGCCGATCACCAAGGCAAGGATGAAAAGGAGGGCGCGCAAATCGAATTACCGGAATCGAGAGACTATCAAGAGCAAATGCCACGGCGGCAGCCGCGGCTCCAGCACTTTCGGCAAACGCTAGTTCGCGGCGCGGTTATCGTTGATAGCCGGAATTCCGGCGCTGCTGCGCGCATCGCGAAGTGCGCGTTCGAGCTTCAATAGCTGCTCGACTGCGCGCGGAGGCAGGGTGCTGTTCCGGGTGCGGGAGAGGGTGTCGGGCGAGGAGGCGACATTCGATGTGTCGCGTTTCGGCGCATCGCGTTTCACACCAGGTAACGGCACGATCGTGACGCCCTGGTGCGCGACCGTCATGACCTTGTGCCAGGTCATCGCCGGCAGCGAACCGCCGGTCATCCGCCGCAAGGGCTGGTAATCGTCGTTGCCGTACCACACCGCGGCGACGAAGTTGCCGGTGAGGCCGATGAACCAGGCGTCGCGATAGGCGTTGGTGGTGCCGGTTTTGCCGCCCGAAATCACGCCGTTCAGGATCGCGCGCCGCGCGGTGCCGTTCTCGACCACGTTGACGAGGATCGGATTCATTTCATTGATAACTGAAACCGGCAGAATTTGCTCGGCCCGGGCAAGATCGGTCCCATCCCTCCACAAGAGTTCGCCCGTGAGCGAACGGATTTCGATCGCAGCATGACCGCGCACACGCTTTCCGTTCGCGGCGAAAGTCGCGAAGGCTTGTGTCATGTCGAAGACGGTGACTTCAGCGGCGCCGAGCGGCAGCGGCGCAGAAATGCGAAGCTCGGTCGTCAGCCCCATCTTGCGCGCGGTATCGACGATCTTTTGGCGGCCGACGACACCGGCAACGCGTACAGCCGGTGTGTTGAGCGAGAGTGTCAACGCTTGGGAGATTGGCATGGAGCCGTAGTAGGAACGCGAATAATTTTGCGGGCACCAGTTGCCAAGGCAGATCGGCGCGTCCTGCACGATCGTGCTCGCGGTCATGCCGTTCATGAACGCGGTCGCATAAACGAACGGCTTGAACGCCGAGCCGGGCTGACGCAGCGCATCGGTCGCGCGGTTGAACTGGCTCTCGCCATAATCGCGGCCGCCGACCATCGCGCGCAGCGCGCCGTTCGCTTCCATCACCACGATCGCGGCCTGGCCCGCATTATAGTCGCGGCCGAACTGGCGCAGCGAGGACTCGATCGCTTCATCCGCGGTCTTCTGGATCGCCGGATCGAACGCGGTGCGGACGAGGAACACGCGATCAAACACGGTCGCCGGCAGGCGCGCCGCGATCTGCTGCACTTCGCGGAAGGCGTAATCGAGATAATAATTCGGCGTCTGTTCTTCGCGGCGGTCCACCGCACGCGCCGGATTGCGCCGCGCGCCGAAGACCTGACCCTCGGTCATGAAGCTCGCTTCGACCAAGTTATCGAGTACGATGGATGCACGCGCGCGCGCCGCCGGCAGGTTCACATGCGGCGCATAACGCGCGGGTGCTTTGAACAGGCCCGCGAGCATCGCGGCTTCCGCGAGGTTCACTTCGCGCGCCGATTTCGCGAAATAATACTGGGCCGCCGCATCGACGCCGTAAGCGCCGCCGCCGAGATAGGCGCGGTCGAGATAGAGCTTCAGGATTTCGTTTTTCTTCAGCCGCGATTCCAGCCAGATCGCGAGGAATGCTTCCTTCACTTTGCGCTCGATGGTGCGCTCGTTCGAGAGGAAAAGGTTTTTCGCAAGCTGCTGCGTGATCGACGAGCCGCCTTGCACGACGCCGCCGGCACGAACGTTGGTCGTCAGCGCGCGCAGCGTTCCGGCGATATCGATGCCGAAATGTTCGTAGAAGCGGCGGTCCTCGGTGGCGAGCACCGCTTTGATCAAGTGATCCGGCATCTCTTCGAGCGGCACGGAGTCGTTATGTTTGATGCCGCGCTCGCCGATCTTGTTGCCGTAGCGATCCAGGAACGTAACCGCGAGTTCGCTCTTCTTCAGCCAGTCCTCGTCGGAAGTTTCATTAAAGGCGGGGATTGCGAGTGCGAGCGCAAGCACCGACGCACAGGCGCCTAACGTCGCCGCTTCCGAGAGTCCTTCCACTGCGAGCCGGCGCACACCGTTCACATGGAAACGGTCCATGAAGGCCGAATAGCCGTCCCATTTCGCGCGCAGGAAAACCCAGAGCGCGAAGAGGGCTGCGTTCAGCCGCGCGTCGAGATCGAGCAGCCAGCGTCGTAAGCCGGTGACACCCACGCGTTCAGGCGACTTCTTGGAGCCTTTGCCGGACGGGGACGGTGGGGGTGAATCGGCCAAGGCGGAACTCGCGGGGGCGGAGAGGAGGCGGGGTTATAGCAGCGCGGGAAAAGCTAGGCGAATAAGACGGGATTACATTGTTAATGCTGAATATTGCCGGTTTTGTGCCGCCAAATTCAGCGCGAGATCAATGTGAAGCTGAGCACGCAAGTTTCCGAATTACTCGGATTAAGACGGCAGCCTGATGGTAAAGAAAAAGCCGCGGATGGAAGCAAGCGCCTCAAGCTATTGCCGCAGGCCATCCGCGTCGCCCGCAAGCTCAAGGCCACCGATGTGATCGATGCGCTCTGCGGGCTGTTCGTCTCGCGGGGCATCCCAACCCACATACGTTCGGACAACGGACCGGAGTTTGTTGCCGTTGCGCTTCGCCAATGGATCGCCGCCGTTGGAGCGAAGACCGTTTACATCGAGCCAGGAAGCCCGTGGGAGAACGGCTACTGCGAGAGTTTCAACGGCAAGCTGCGAGATGAACTGCTGAACGGAGAAATCTTCTACACGCTGAAGGAAGCAAGGATCATCATCGAAAACTGGCGGCGTCACTACAACACGATCCGTTCGCACTCGTCGCTCGGATATCGACCGCCGGCACCCGAAGCTCTCGTATGGCCAGCAACAAATCCGATGGCACAAATGCAGTCTGTAAACTAACATTCAAACCGGACCACTCACGGGGGTTGGTCAGGTGCTCTTCGCTCCAACGGCGGCGATCCATTGGCGAAGCGCAACAGCGACCGGAAAGTTGAACGAGGACGGACGTGGGTTCGGTTCACCGAGATTCGACGAGCCCGCACCCCGGTCCATTCCAGATAAAACCCCGCAACGCCCACGTCTTATGCCAAGCCGCTCTTTCCGCGAATTGATCCCCAACGCTCGTCCCGAGGATGCTTGCTTTTCCCCAAAATGGGGAATAATATCCCCAATATGGGGAAACGTTCTGCCGCACAGGGTCTTGGCACCGCGCTATTTCCGCGCGTAAGGCTGCGCGTGTTGAGCGTATTATTCGGCGAGCCGGAGCGCGCATTTTCCATCTCGGAGATCATTCGCATGGCCGCCTCGGGCAACGGCGCGGTGGCGCGGGAACTCGACAGGCTGCGCGCCGCCAACCTGATTACGGTCAGAGGCAAGCTCTATCAGGTCAATCGCCACTCTCCCATCTTCAATGAGTTGAGGATGATGTTGCTGAAGACGATCGGGTTGGTTGAGCCGCTTCGTTCGGCGCTAAAGCCGCTCGAATCGAAAATTGACTTCGCTTTCATATTTGGTTCCGTAGCGAAGGGTCTCGATACCGCAACGAGTGATATCGATCTCATGATTGTAAGCGATGATGTCGCCTATGGCGAAGTGTTCAAAGCCGTTCAAAAAGCAGAGAAACAATTGCGTCGCACAGTAAGCCCGCAGATGCTGACGGCTGAAGAATGGCGGCAGAAGCGCAAAGAAAAAGGATCGTTTGTAAGCAAGATCGCCGACCAGCCGCGATTGTTTGTATTCGGATCGGATGATGACCGCGAAAGAGCTCGATAACCTCGTTAAGATTGAGCGGCTCAAGAAGGAGCCTCCCGAACAGAAGGAGTTCGATGGCTTGCTGGCTACGGGACGGGCTGCGCTCAAGGATGCGCAGGTCGCGGGCCTGTCTTTCGATGGGCGTTTTGCACGGACCTACGACGCCGCGCATTCCTTTGCCCTTGCAGCTTTACGTTGGCATGGCTATCGCCCCAACAAAGTCAGATATGTAGTTTTCCAAGTATTGCCCCACACCCTGGGTACAGCGGCAGAGCGTGTACGTGTTCTGGGTGAGTGCCACAGACGGCGCAATCTGGCGGAATATGAAGGTCAGTTTGAAATAGATGAGCGATTGATGAAAGAGCTTCTTGCAGCGACGAACGAAATACACGACGCAGTATCGAAGCTGGGAAAAATTTGATGGCCGCTCCCTTCTGGCGCACGAAATCCCTGCAAGAAATGACCACCGCCGAGTGGGAATCGCTCTGCGACGGCTGCGCGCGTTGCTGCCTAGAAAAGCTCGAGGACGAGGACACCGGCAAGGTTCACTACACGAACATCGCCTGCCGGTTGCTCGATTGCGAGGCTTGCCGCTGCTCCGATTACGAGAACCGCATGAGCCGCGTGAAGGATTGCGTGAAGATCACGCCGGAGGAGCAATTCTTCTGGCTGCCCAAAACCTGTGCCTACCGCCGCGTTTCCGAGGGCAAGGGCCTCGAGGTGGTGGCATCCGCTCGTCTCCGGCGACCCGGAGACGGTGCATGAGGCGGAATTTCCGTGCGTGGCCGCGTCGGCGGGATCGAGGGGAAAGTGCGCGTGCGCGACTATCAGGATTATCTCGTGCGCTGGCCCATGCTGGAGAATGCAAAACAGCGGCGAAAGAAGAAAAAAGCCTCGACAGGAAAATAATCCTTGACAGCGTGACGCTGCCCGGATAGTGTTCGGGCGTACTCCAAAAATGTATCGACGCGGGCTTGAGGCCTGTCTCATTCCCGCAAAGGAAAGCGCGGGCAGGGCTTGCCTTGTTCGCGCAAATAGTGCGCGCAGGGCTTGCCCTGTTCGCACCAAATTAAGGCGGCGGCGGAATCTCCGGCCGCCGTTTTGCGTTCCGGAGACATGTCAAAATTCATCGTTGTGCCGCCCGAGAAGATTGCGCAAGTCCGCAAACTTTACGAAGGCACCAATGTACCGGTTCGCGATCTCGCTTCGATCTGCGGGCTCGGCGTCACGACATTTCTGAAACGGGTGAAGCTGTGGGGCTGGAAGCCGCGCAACTACCGCATGCGAGACTACGACGCTGCCGCGCAGGGGGATATCGATGCGATACGTGAAGTAGCGGCGCCGGCGATCGCAATGGCTGAAAACGAAACCTTGATCGATCGCGTGCGCGAGGTTGTCGCGATCGAGGGCGTGTTGACGCGCGTCGAAGGTGCGCGGTTGCGCTCGACCGATGCCGAGCGCGCGGCGCGCACGCTCGCGACCCTTGTGAAGACCTTGCGTGAGGTCGCGGCCCTCCAGCGCGACGAAAAACCGGAATCGGAAAACGGTGCGGAAGCAGACGAATTCCGCGATCTCGAGGAGTTTCGTGCAGAACTTGCGGAACGGCTTGATCGCCTGCGTCGAAGCCGGGACGCTGAATGAACTGACGGTAGGATTTCGCGCCAGCGACTACGAAGCGCTTCTGAAATTCTGGGAAGTCTGGTCGCGGCCCGACCAGCTTCCGCCGCAACGCGCCTGGCGCAATTGGCTGATCCTCGGCGGGCGCGGTGCGGGCAAAACGCGCGCCGGCGCCGAATGGGTGCGGGGTGTCGCGCTTTCGCGAAAAAGATTTGGCGAAGGCGCGCGGCAGATCGCGCTGATCGGCGAGTCGCTCAATGACGTGCGCGAAGTGATGATCGAAGGCGTCTCCGGTCTGCTTGGCGTGCATGCGCGCTGGGAGCGGCCGCAATGGGAGCCCTCGCGCAGACGGCTGCAATGGCGAAACGGCGCGGTGGCTTATGCGTTCTCGGCCGACGATCCGGAAAGCCTGCGCGGGCCGCAATTCGATGCGGCCTGGTGCGACGAGCTTTGCAAATGGCGGCGTGCTGAAGCTGCATACGACATGCTGCAATTCGGATTGCGCCTTGGGCAAAACCCGAGAAGCGCGATCACGACCACGCCCCGGCCGATCCCGCTTCTGAAGCGGTTGCTTGCCGAGCCGGGAACGGTGGTTTCGCGCGCGGCGACCAAAGCGAATGCCTTTCAGCTCGCGCCGCAATTCCTGGAGCAGATGCTCGCGCGCTATGCGGGCACGCGGCTGGGGCGGCAGGAACTCGACGGCGAACTGATCGAGGCGCGCGCCGACAGTTTGTTTCCGCGCGGGCGCATCGAGCACGCGCGGGTGGACGCGCATCCGCCGCTGGCGCGGATTGTTGTCGCAATCGATCCGCCGGCCTCATCGCGCGAAGGCGCGGACGCCTGCGGCATCGTTGCGGCGGGCGTCGATGACGACGGCAGAGTTTTCGTGCTCGCCGACCAAAGCGAGCAGGGCCTGTCGCCGCTCTCCTGGGCGAGCCGCGCGATCGCGCTCTATCGGCGTCTGGAGGCGGATCGCATTGTCGTTGAAGTAAATCAGGGTGGCGAGATGGCGCGCACGGTATTGCATGAGACCGACGCCAGCGTGCCGGTTTCCGAAGTGCGTGCGACACGCGGGAAAGTCTTGCGTGCCGAGCCGGTCGCCGCGCTCTACGAGCAGGGCCGCGTCTGCCATGTCGGCACGTTCCCTGAACTCGAAGACGAGATGGCGGATTTCGGCGCGGACGGGCTCTCGAATGGCCGCTCGCCGGATCGTCTCGATGCATTGGTCTGGGCGATTACGTCTCTAGTGTTGATGCCGCGCGAAGCAACGCCGCGGATGCGCTCTCTTTAATTCTGGAAGCAGAAATGAATTTGCCGTTCCGCAACCTGTTTGCGAGGAGCGCTCCCGCGCGCCTCGACGAAAAAGCGAGCCGCACCGGCGCGCTGGTCGCGCTGTTTTCGCAAGGCCGTCCGCGCTGGACGCCGCGCGACTATTCCGCGCTGGCGCGCGAGGGCTATGCGAAAAATCCGGTCGCGTTTCGCTCCGTTCGCATGATCGCGGAAGCGGCGGCGAATGTGCCGCTCCTGTTATATGAAGGCGCGCGCGAGCACGACGAGCACCCGCTGCTTGCGCTGCTTTCGCGCCCCAACCCGCGCCAGATCGGCGCGGATCTGATCGAGCAACTCGCGGGATATCTGCTCGTTTCCGGCAACGCCTATCTGGAGCGTGTTTGCGTGCTCGACGACGTGCGCGAACTGCACGCGTTGCGCCCCGACCGGATGAAAGTGATCCCCGGCGCGGAGGGCTGGGCCGAGGCTTATGAATATCAAGCCGGCGGCTCCGCGGTGCGTTTCGCGATGAGCGGGCTGCCCGCGCCGATCTTGCATCTGACGTTGTTCAATCCGCTGGACGATCACTACGGCATGTCGCCGCTGGAAGCGGCGCAGGCTTCGTTAGACGTGCATAACGCGGCAAGCGCCTGGAACAAGGCGCTGCTCGACAACGCTGCAAGGCCATCCGGTGCGCTGGTTTACTCCGCGGCTGGCGGCAACCTGTCGGACGAACAGTTCGAGCGGCTGAAAGCCGAGCTCGAGACGCATTATCAGGGCGCGGCGAACGCCGGCCGCCCGCTGCTCCTCGAAGGCGGGCTCGACTGGAAGGGCCTGAGCCTGTCTCCGAAGGACATGGATTTCGTGGAGGCGAAGAACATCGCCGCGCGCGAGATCGCGCTTTCCTTCGGCGTGCCGCCGATGCTGCTCGGTATTCCCGGCGACAATACGTACTCGAATTACGCGGAAGCGAACCGCGCCTTCTATCGCCAGACCGTGGTGCCGCTGATCGCGCGGATCGCGACTGCGCTCGGGCATTGGCTCGGCGAATCTTTTGGCGGCGATCTTCGGATCGTTCCCGATCTCGACGAGGTGCCGGCGCTTGTGATCGAGCGCGAGGCGCTGTGGGCGCGCATCGGCGCCGCGGGTTTTCTTACCGATGACGAGAAGCGCGCGGCGGCGGGCTATGAGCCATTGCCTGCGCAGTCGCTCGCGCCGTCATCGCTCACGACGCTGCTTGCGAAATACTCGCCCGATCAACCGCGCGTGCCGGCCGGAAATTCCGACGGCGGGCAGTGGACGAGCGGGGGTGGTGGGGGTGCCGCGGCAGACGATGAGGGAGAAAGGGGTGATCAGGATCTGCTGCCGGCGAACGCGGTACCAAACGCTAGGCGCCGAGAGCCTCGTCGCATTTCTAGATTTGGAAAACTGTTCGAAATACCATCGGCTGACGAAGCGCGCGTTCAAGTTGCTGAAAATCGCGCTAACAACGCAATGGAAAAAGTTCGGGAGTATGATCCGGAGTGGAAACCAAAGCTTGGGCTTTGGGAAACAGTAGATGGATATATTCTCGAGCTTAACGATCATGCGAAGCAGGCTGAAGTACGCTTCGTCGAACTTCAGGATCAGGGAGTTGCTCCTGGAAGGTTCGCTGCAGAGTCGATCCCGGCACGGGGACCAGAGCGCAACTTCACTTTATGGGAGCGGGTAGAAATTGATAGAATAGGGCTCGCGACGGGTTGCCATACTTGTGGAACGTTCGATCCGGAGACAACTTCTGGACATTTTGTAATAGACCACCAGAAGCCCAGTGCATTGAACAAGAATGGCCGCGCGCAACGTCTGTATCCTCAGTGTTTGCGCTGTAGCTGGCGTCAAGGCGGTCATGTCGGCGGATTAAAGTGGTAAGATGAAAACTGCTGGAGAAGTAGTTTGCCGTTCAACCTCGGTTTCCCGGTCGAGTTAACCGGTTAAGGAGCGAGATATGTCTAAAACGGTCCGAATTGCTCCACCAAATTCCTTATTGTTTGTGTCCGATCAGAAATGGGGTGACCCGATCGATTTCAAGATTATTAAACCCATCATGTGGAATAGAACGAGCGTCGCCATCTGTTGTTTGATGTCTCAGGATGGAGAAACGGAAGTAACGCTCGGTTCCGCCGACGAGGTGAATCCAGGCTGGCCGCCAGCCTTCGATGACGTAATTACTGCGTCGAGGTCGGTTGTCGTTTCTACCTCAGAGCGCATGATACTTCTTGAGTATCCTGTTCAGAGCTCTCACTCCAAGATTACGGTGTGGACCAATCGAGAAAAAGAGCCCGACAGAGTTGTTATTGGTGTCGGTTGAGAAAGATTGGACGTCTACTCTTTTCGGCGGAATGCGAGAGAATAATTATCCTGCATCATCCACGCCCTGACTGAGCGCAGCGTTAGCGCGGATCGCGACTGCGCTCGGGCATTGGCTCGGCGAATCTTTTGGCGGAAATCTTCGTCTCGCGCCCGATCTCGACGAGGTGCCGGCGCTTGTGATCGAACGCGAGGCGCTGTGGGCGCGGATCGGCGCTGCGAGTTTTCTTACCGATGAGGAGAAGCGCGCGGCGGCGGGCTATGAGCCGCTGCCGATTTCATTCCCGCCGTCATCGCTCACGACACTGCTTGCGAAATACGACCCCAACCAGCCGCGCGTGCCGGCCGGAAACTCCGACGGCGGGCAGTGGACGAGCGGGGGTGGTGGGGGTGCCGCGGCAGACGATGAGGGAGAAAGGGGTGATCAGGATCTGCTGCCGGAGAATGCGGTTCCTGTTGCAAATATAATATTCGACGGAAATCCATTTGTTCCCGATCCAAAAGTCAATCAGACTACTATTTATCTCGCAGAAGTACTTAGTCGCGTTGTCGACAAAATTGGCGTCTTACCAGAGATCATTAACGCGCGAGATTATGGCACTCGAGTTCATACGCAATTTGCGCATGCCGTAAGAGAAGAAAGAATTCCAGGTATCGGTTATTTCGATGTAGAGCAGTCTTGGGGTCTTGAGCCTGAAGTTCGATATGGTGCTCGTCTTAGCGTGCGTACAGACGTTGTCTTCCGGAGTGAGTCTGGCGATATTATCGCAATCTACGACGTAAAGACTGGTACTACCCCAATGCCTCTTAGTAGAAAGCGTGAGCTTTACGAAAAAACCAGAACCGATGAAAGCGTACCAATTATTATACTTCGTGTGGAGCGCCCAAGATAAAACTGACGGAGAATGTTTATGTCTATGGAGCTGTACGTCATTTCGCCTAGACGTCTTAAGAATATCGAAGAATGGCAGCACGCTGTAGATCAATTGCAGTTTCCATAAAATTTTCGCAGGATGTCGACTTCAAAAAACAAGTGGATTTCGCCATTACTTCTCAATGGAAAGCTGTCTGGTTTTGAGTGCGATCACTGGACTGTTGAGGACATCAAAGAAAGCCTCATCTTTCACAACTTAGCGCTCGACCCAAATTCGAGGCACGTGCTTGCTTTCCGTTGGGGCGGGAATTTTGATGAGCTCATTTCTGCGACGCAAGCGAGCGCGGCCTATGCCATTGCGACGAATGGTGTCGTTTTCGACCCGCAGGAGGGTGAAATCCTTTCAAATGAAAGATCTCTTCAAATCGCCCAGAATGTCGAAAAGGAAGTTGAACCGCTCCGATAGCTAAAAGGCGGAGAAGACAGGTATGGCGGCTCGCGCTTTCCTTCGGCGTGCCGCCGATGCTGCTCGGCATTCCCGGCGACAACACGTGCTCGAATTACGCGGAGGCGAACCGCGCCTTCTATCGCCAGACCGTGGTGCCGTTGATAGTGGGGATTACAGTTACGCTTGGGAAAAGTAGATGAGCGACCTCATCCGCACCTTCACCGAGCGCGGGGATCTCGCGCATCTGGCGCTGTTTCTGTGGGCGTCGGCGTCTTCCGCGCTGCTTGCGCTAACACTACGCGAACTCTTCACCGCGAACGCGCGCTTCGATGCTTTCGTGCGCGAGCTGGCGCGATTTAACCGGCGCGTTAGAAAATAGCGCGTCATGCCGGGCCTTGTGCCGGGCATCTCGATTTCTAAGGCACTGCTTTCTTAAGCGAGATCGCCGCTACAAGCGCAGCGATGACGAAATTATTGGAAACCAAAAATATGACCCCACGCATCCGCTCCCTGGGAGCCGAGGCGCCTTTGGTGTTTCGCGATTTCGTGCGCGAACTCGAGCGCCTCCACGCGCCCGCGCCCAAGAAAACGCAAAAAACGAAACGCGCAGCCCGCGCAAAAGCAAAGCCGCGAAAATCAAGGAAGCGTTGAATGTTGTTTCCGATGCATGGCGCGAAGCTACAGCGCTTCGATTGCAAGTCGCTGGACGCCTCCGGCGTCTTCACCGGTTACGCTGCGCGCTTCAACACCGCCGATCTCGGCCGTGATCTCATTCTGCCTGGCGCATTTGCCGAAAGCATCGCGCAGCGCGGCGCGAGCGGCGTGCGGATGCTGTTTCAGCACGATCCCGCCGAGCCCATCGGCGTCTGGCTGGAGTTGCGCGAGGACACGCGCGGGCTGTTCGTGCGCGGGCGGCTGCTTTCCGAAATCGCGCGGGGGCGGGAAGTGCTTTCCTTAATGAGAGCAGGCGCGATCGACGGGCTCTCCATCGGCTTTCGTACCGTCGAAGGCCGGACCAGCGCGAAGACCGGCATCCGCCGGCTTTCGAAAATAGATCTCTGGGAAATTTCCGTGGTGACGTTCCCGATGCATCCCGGCGCACGTGTCGCCGCCTTCAAACGCGATCATTCACTCGCTGCCACCATCCGCCGTGCGGCGGATTTCGTTCATCCGTCCACGAGGTAATTATGGAACAACTCTTGAATCCTTCTCCCGAAATCAAATCCGCCGTCGGCGGCGACGTCGGCGCGGCCTTCGACGATTTCATGCGCTCGTTCGAGGCGTTCAAGTCCGAGAACGATACGCGGCTGGAACAGATCGAGCGCCGCTCGTCCGATGTGCTCTCCGATCATAAAGTCGAGCGCATCAACGCGGCGCTCAGCGAACAGAAGCGCGTGCTCGATGAGCTGGTGCTGCGCGGGCGGCGCCCCGCGCTCGGCGGCGTGAAGCATTTCGCGACCGGCGCCGAACTCGAACATCGCTCGGCGTTCGATACGTATGTTCGGAACGGGGAATCGTCCGGCCTGAAGCGGCTGGAAGGCAAAGCACTTTCGGTTTCGACTGGTGGTGGTGCCGATGGCGGTTATCTTGTGCCGGAAGAAACCGAGCGCGAAATCGGGCGGCGCCTCGCCAACATC
Source organism: Hyphomicrobiales bacterium (assembly GCA_016713235.1). Taxonomy (GTDB): domain Bacteria; phylum Pseudomonadota; class Alphaproteobacteria; order Rhizobiales; family Xanthobacteraceae. Next base: position 131,465 of record JADJPN010000003.1, read on the forward strand.
TCTCCGATCCGCGCAATTGCGGGCTATCGCCAGGTTTCTTCGAACGTCTATCGCAAGCCGTTCCTGATCACGGGTGCGGCGACCGGCTGGGTCGGCGAGACGACCGCGCGCAACACGCCGACCACTTCGCCGACGCTTGCCGAACTCGCATTTCCGACCGTCGAACTCTACGCGATGCCGGCCGCGACGCAGACGCTGTTAGATGACTCTGCCGTCAACATCGACGAGTGGATCGCGGCCGAAGTCGATACCGTGTTCGCAGAGCAGGAGGGCGCGGCCTTCGTCAACGGCACCGGCACCAACCAGCCGCGCGGCTTCCTCGACTACGACAAGATCGCGGAATCTTCCTGGGAGTGGAACAAGCTCGGCTTCGTGATCGCGGGTACCGACGGCGAATTTCCGGAAGTGAATGCTTCCGATCCGCTGGTCGATCTCGTATACGCGCTCAAAGCCGGCTATCGTCAGAACGGCACCTTCGTGATGAACCGCCGCACGCAAGGCGAAATCCGCAAGCTCAAGGACGAGAACGGACATTATCTCTGGACGCCGCCCGCGCAGGCCGGTGCGCCGGCGAACCTGATGGGCTTCCCGATCGCGGAAGCCGAAGACATGCCGAACATGGCGGCAGATTCGTACTCGATTGCCTTCGGCGATTTCCGCCGCGGCTATCTCGTGATCGATCGTCAGGGCGTGCGTGTCTTGCGCGATCCCTATTCGTCGAAGCCCTACGTGCTGTTCTACGTGACGAAGCGCGTCGGCGGCGGCGTGCAGGACTTCGACGCGATCAAGCTCCTGAAATTCAGCGCGGTGTAATTGCGCGGCGATACGTCAGGCGGCGCTGCGGATTTCGCGGCGCCGCGCCGACCTCGATGCCCTCGGAAGGTGTCGGCTTGGCAATGACGGCCGAAACGGCCCGCGCGCAATGCGCGCTCGACATAAACGCACGCGGCAACAGCCGCGACGCAAGACGAAATTGTAAAAGGAAGCGCAAGCGATCCGCCATTTGGAGCGCGGCAAGCGCCTCGCGCAAGGAAAGCGCCTAATCGAGTTTCGAACCGAGACGATTTGCCGTCGCACGGATCCAGTCGATCTGGTTTGCGACGAGGACGATCCCGGTGACGGCGCCGCAGTTGCTTCCCGGCCTGCCGCCGGCCCAGGCGATCACGCCGTATAGGATGAGCGTGCCGTTTTCGTTGCGATAGGCGCTGCCGCCGGAGTCGCCGGTGCAGGAGCCCGCGGGCGGCGCGTCTTTCTGCCGTTGCAGCCGAAGCATGATGCCGCCGGTGGTGCCAACATTGATGAGTTGTGCGGTCCGGAAGGTGCCGATACGGCGGTCGCCTTCGGTGCCTTCGCCGTATCCGGCAATCACGAAGAGCGTGCCGCGCGCGGGAAAAGCTTTCTCCGTCGCGAGGCGCGCGGGCCGCAGCGGACGCGAAGCGGGCGAGGCGAGCTTCAGGATCGCGATATCGGGCGAAGGTTTATGCGTCTCGTAAGAGTCGCGGCGAAAGGCCGGGTGAACCACGACCTGCGCGACCGCGATCGATCCCGCGCTGGTGCTGACTGAAAAGCTGCCGCCGCTTGTGACGCAGTGCGCGGCGGTGAGGACAAGATCGCGTGCGATCAGCGTGCCTGAGCAATCCTGCACGCGGGAAGTGACGAACACCGTGTGTCTTTGCGCTTCATGCTCGCCGGCGGAGCCGCCGACGATTGCATGAGACGCAGAGATCGCCGCGGCAAAAGCCGCAAACGCAAGAAGAAAACGAAGCATTGAAACTCCCGCGCCCGTGATCTCGCGCGGGTGCAAACGCTTGTCAACCGGAAGCAATCATGCCCGCTGTTCTGATCGAACCGCTTTCGCTTCTAGAGGCGAAGAATTATCTGCGCGTGGAACACAGCGCCGACGACACGCTGATCGGCGCGATGATTGCGGCAGCGCGCGTGCAGGTGGAATCCCGCACGCGCCGCGCATTGATGACGCAGACATGGCGGCTGCTGCTGGACCGCTGGCCTTCGTCCGGGACGATTGCTTCGCCGGCATCTCCGCTGCGCGAGGTGATCGCTGCGCGCGTGCGCGACCAGGCGGGTGACGCGCAGGCGCTGGATACCGACATCTTTATCGCGAACACGGCGTCGTCGCCGGGGCTGATCGCGTTCGACGCCGGACGCGTAATCCACCCCGTGCAGGATGTTGCTAGCATCGAGGTCGACATCGAAGCGGGCTATGGCGCGGCAAGCGACGTCCCGGCGCCGCTGGTGCAGGCCATCCGGCTCTTGCTCGCGCGCGCTTACGAATATCGCGGCGAACCAGACAAGAGCCACGCAACGCCGGAAGGCATCACTGAGCTGCTCGCGCCTTATCGGGTGATGTCGCTGTGACTGCGATCGGTGATTTCCGTCACCGGCTTGCGTTGCAAGCCGCGGACGAGATCGAGGACGGGGCAGGCGGTGTCACGCGGAGCTGGGTAACGCTTGGCCAGGTCTGGTCCGCGATCGAGCCGCTTTCGCTGGGCGACAGGCTTTCTTCGGACAAGCGGCTCGGACTGCTTACGCATCGCATTCTTTTGCGTCACCGCACCGACGTTACGCTCTCGCATCGTTTCGTTCTCGGCTCGCGCATCTTCTCGATACGCGCCGTGCGCGATCCCGACGAGCGCGAACGTCTTCTTGAATGCCCGCTTCGGCAGCAGCTTTGCGTGCCGCGATCCATGGCGCGTTGAAGGACGATGGCCCGCTGGCTGCGATGCTGGGCGGCACGAAAATTTACGACGAGCCGCCGCGCGATGCGGTCTTGCCTTACGTCACGCTCGGCGAGACGGTCGTGTCCGACCGTTCGACCTCAACCGAAGACGGCAACGAACATGCGCTGACGCCGCACGTCTGGTCGCGGCAGGGCGGGCATCGCGAAGCGCATCTGATCTGCGGCGCGCTGCTGCAAGCACTGGTCGATGCGCCGCTTTCACCCGCGGGACAGCATCTGGCGAATTTGCGTTTTGTCGTCGCCGACATTCGCCGCGAAGCGGATGGCCGCACCTATCATGGCATCGTGCGGCTGCGTGCCGTCACCGAGCCGGCTTAACTTACGGAGAAAGATATGCCCGCGCAGAAGGGAAAAGACCTGCTGCTGAAGATCGACGATGGCGGCTCATTCGTCACGGTCGCCGGTCTTCGTACCAAAACGCTCGCGTTCAATGCGCAGACCGTGGATGTGACGCACGCCGAATCTTCGGGCCGTTGGCGCGAATTGCTCTCCGGCGCGGGAGTCCGCCGCGCGTCTCTATCCGCGTCTGGAATATTCAAGGATGCCGCGTCGGATGCGCTGGTGCGCGAAGCCTTCTTCAATAGCGCGGCACCTGCATGCCAGATCGTGATTCCTGATTTCGGAACGATCGAAGGCGCGTTCCAGATCGACGCACTGGAATTCTCCGGCAATCACGACGGCGAGGTGAATTTCGAAATATCGTTGGAGAGTGCCGGCGAACTCTCCTTCGAGGCCGCCTGATGGCGAACCGCCATCGCGGCGAGATCGAAGCCGAGCTCGGCGGCACGCGCCGCACTTTGTGTTTGACACTCGGCGCGCTTGCCGAGCTGGAAGCCGCGTTTGATGCCGCCGATCTCGCGGCGCTTGCCGACCGCTTCGGCAAGGGAAGAATTTCCGCGCGCGATGCGATCCGTATCATTGGCGCGGGCTTGCGCGGGGCAGGCGAAAACATTTCGGATGAAGAAGTGGCGGCGCTCGCTTCCTCGAACGCCGCCGCGGGTTACGTGCAGATCGTTGTCGAGCTGCTCTGCGCGACGTTCGGTGTTTCCGAATCGAAGACCGCGGCAAACCCTCCGCCGCCGCAGGCGTAACCGGCGCCGCGCCCTTTCCCTGGAAAGAGGCGATGGCATTTGGTTTGGGCGTGCTGCGGCTTTCTTCGAATGCGTTCTGGCGGATGACGCCGCACGAACTGGCAGCGGCAGTGCGCGCTCTTTACGGGGAGAGCACGGCGGTGTCGCGCGAAACGTTGAACGAACTGATTGCGCGTTTTCCCGACGGTAAGAAATCATGACCGAAATCGACGGCATTTCCGTTTCCATCGACGCTGACCTCACCGACTTTCGCCGTGAACTGGCCGAAGCCGACAAGCTGTCGCGCGGGTTTGGTTCGGCGCTCTCGCGGGCGCGATTCCTTACGGCACGCGGATCGATGTGCAGGAGGCGGACAAGCTCACGAACTGGCTGCGCATCGTCACGCCGTTCGGTGCGACCGGCTATGTGCATGGCGGATTTGTGCGGCTCGACTGAGTTTTCAAAAAAACAGGTGAGATCATGAAGCGGATTTTTGCGCGCGGCCTTGTGGCCGCGTTTTTTGTTTGTGTTTCGGCTCCGGCTTTTGCGCAGACCACGGTCGCGGTCGAGGGCATCTATGATGCCTTGCAGCCCTATCTGCTTGCGGTGGTATCGGTCGCCGCGACGGCGATCATCGGCTGGTTGGCGGAACTACTGCGCCGCAAGTTCAATCTCGACATCGATGCCGCGCATCGCGAAGCCTTGCAGACCGCGCTCACGAATGGCGCCGGCTTGCTGATTGGAAAAGCCGGAAGTGCAATCGCGGAAAAGAAGCTCGACCTGAAGAGCGCGGCACTCGCGGAAGCCGTGAACTATGTCTTGCAGGCGGTGCCTGATGCGATCCGCCATTTCGGAATTACGCCGCAAGCGGTTGCGGAGAAGTTGCAGGCCAAGCTGCCGCAAGTGTCCTCCGGCAATGCTTGAGACGCTCGCGAGCTTCGCGGTCTCGTTTCTCGTAAAGCTCGTGCTCGGCTGGATTGGTGAAAGCAAGAAGACCGCGAGCGAGCAGGAGACCGGCCGCCTGCGTTCCGAACTCGATCACGCGCTCGAAGCGCTGCGTAAGCAACAAGCGATGGCCGAGATCGCGGTGAAGCTCACGACCCGCGCCGATGTGCTGGCCAGACTGGAGGAGGGGACCCTGTGAACCCGCTTTGCCTTGGACTTGAAGTGGTTCTGCTGGGCGCGCGGCTTTGCTTTGGTGAACCAATCCTCCGGGCGCCGGATGTTGTCTGTCCCGTGATCGTGGCGCGGAGCATCGCCTGGCAACGCCAGCTTCGCGCCGAGCGCCTTGCCGCAAGCCGCTCGCCGCGAACCGACGAAGCGCTCGCCGATTGGCTCTCGCTGCGGGATCAGGCGAGGGCGTGCCGCAATAACCGCTGACTTTTCCACGTACGCATCTATAAGAGTCCTGACATTTCTTCAGGGCTCCCCCAATGCACATCCGCGAGGCGGTCGAGAGCCGCTATTCCTGCCGGGCTTTTCTTCCCAAACCTGTTTCCGAAAAAATCGTCCGCGAAATTCTGCAGTCGGCGGCGCGCGCACCGTCGGGCGGAAACTTGCAGCCGTGGGTCGCGCATGTGCTCGCCGGCAAGCGCCTCGAAGAATTGAGAGCGCTGATCCGGCCGCGGCTCAACGAGCTGCCGCATGCCGAAGGCGGCGAGTATCAGGTCTATCCGGTTCCGCTGAAGGAGCCTTACAAGGCCCGCCGCTTCAAGGTCGGCGAATTGCTCTACGATTCAATCGACATTCCGCGCGAAGACCGGTCGGGCCGCTACAAACAGTTCGCCCGTAACTTCGAGTTCTTCGGCGCGCCGGTCGGCATTTTCTTTTCGCTCGACCGCACCATGGGCCCGCCGCAATGGCAGGACCTCGGGATGCACATTCAGAGTGTACTCCTGCTTGCGCGAGGTTACGGTCTCCACACCTGCGCGCAGGAAGCCTGGACCTACTGGCACAAGACCGTGTCCCGCTTCCTCGATCTTCCCCCCGAATTGATGCTCTTCTGCGGCGTCGCGCTCGGCTATGCCGACGAAGCGGCACCCATTAACCAATGGCGTGCGCCGCGCGCGGATGTGACGGAATTCGCGACGTTTCAGGGCTTCGACTGAGGATTCGCCTTAATTGGCGGTTCAGGTTCGATCTGGCCTGATCGTGTGGCAAACTCCCACCCGAATTAAAGGGCTATTCGAGTCGCCAAGTGAACCACCATGCGCCTGCTTGTTGTTGAAGACGATCCCGACCTGAACCGCCAGCTTGTCACGGCTTTGTCCGATGCCGGCTATGCGGTCGATTCCGCGGCCGACGGCGAGGAGGGACACTTCCTCGGCGACAGCGAGCCTTACGACGCGATCGTGCTCGATCTCGGTCTGCCGAAGATGGACGGGATCTCGGTGCTGGAGTCATGGCGCCGGAACGACAAAATGATGCCGGTCCTGATTCTGACCGCACGCGACCGCTGGTCCGATAAGGTGCAGGGCTTCGATGCCGGTGCCGACGACTACGTCGCCAAGCCCTTCCACATGGAAGAAGTGCTGGCGCGTATCCGCGCGCTGCTGCGCCGCTCGGCGGGACACGCGACCAACGAACTCGTCTGCGGCCCGGTGACGCTGGATACGCGCTCAAGCCGCGTGTCGGTGAACGGCAATCCGGTGCGGCTGACCTCGCATGAATACCGGCTGCTCGCATACCTGATGCATCACAACGGGCGCGTCGTTTCGCGCACCGAACTGGTCGAGCATCTCTACGATCAGGATTTTGATCGCGACTCGAACACGATCGAGGTTTTTGTCGGCAGACTTCGCAAGAAGCTCGGCATTGACGTAATCCAGACCGTTCGCGGCTTAGGCTACATGCTCTCGCCGCCCACCGATGCAAGCTAAAGCACCGTCGCTCGCAAGGCGCCTGTTTCTTTCCGCGACCGCGGTCAGCATGATTGTGCTGCTCGTCATCGGTATCGTGCTCTCCTCGCTCTATAGAAACGCGGTCGAGCGTGCTTTCGACCGGCGCATCAGTGTTTTTCTCCGCAACATCGTCGCTGAAATCGCGAACAATCCGCGAGGCTCGATCACCGAGCCCGAAACGCTCGGCGAGCCTTTGTTCTTTATTCCCGGGTCCGGCTGGTACTGGCAGATCACGCGGATCAGCGAACCGCCGGAGCGAAAATCTTCACGCTCATCGCCGGAAGAGGGATTCCCGACGCTCGAAAGCCTGAAAATTCCCGAAACCTATGGCGGCTTGCGGCAGGCCTATGTGATGGGTCCGGATGAACAGCGGCTTCGCGCCGTCGAGCGCTTCCTCGATCTTGGTGAGGACGGGCGCTTTTTGCTTTTCGTGGCCGGCGACTCGTTCGAGATCGAGGACGAAGTCTCGGACTTCAACGATGCCCTCCTGCTCACGCTCGGTTTCATTCTGCTCGCCTTCATGGCGATTGTCTGGTTTCAGATCCGCTACGGTTTGCGGCCGCTGAAAAACGTGACCGATGCCTTGTCTGAAATCCGCTCGGGGCAAGCCGACCGCCTGCAAGGAAACTTTCCGAAGGAAGTCGCCCCGCTCGCGGGCGAGGTGAATGCGTTGCTCGATACCAATCGCGAAATCGTCGACCGCGCCCGCACGCATGTCGGCAATCTCGCGCACGCGCTGAAGACGCCGCTTTCAGTATTGATGAACGAGAGCGGGAACGTGAAAGGTCCCGCCGCCGAAAAAATCCGCGAACAGCTCAGCGTCATGCGCGATCAGGTGCAGCGCCATCTCGACCGCGCGCGCATCGCCGCCCGGGTCGCGGTGGTCTCGACGACGGTGGATATCGCGCCGGTGCCGGAGCTGCTTGTGCGCACGATGGAAAAAATTCATATCGAGCGCAACATCACCCTCAGCACGAAACTCAATCCGGAGATCAAGTTCCGCGGCGAGCAGCAGGATATCGAGGAGATGGTCGGCAACCTCCTCGACAATGCCTGCAAATGGGCGGCGTCCCGGGTCGATATCGAGATGATCGCATTGCGCGCGCCGCGCGCGTCCCAGGCCGGTTCGTTCCGTATTCAGGTCGATGACAACGGTCCGGGGCTTGCGCCTGCCGAGCGCGAGGAAGTCCTCCACCGCGGGCGGCGGCTCGATGAGAGCAAGCCCGGCACCGGGCTCGGGCTTTCCATCGTATTGGAGCTTGCGAAGCTCTATGGCGGAACGCTGGAATTAAGCAGTTCGCCGTTGGGCGGCTTACGGGCGGAACTCGTGCTACCCGCCGCTTAAGCAAGAGCCAAGCTTTCGCCTGATTTGTCGGTCCATTTCTGGCATAATTCGACCGGCGCGGAAGGTGCGGCGCCTGTTTGTCCGGAGTAGGGACTTTCCATGCCGGAATTGAAGACCAAGCTCGTGGGCCTTGCCTGCGCCCTGTCGCTGACGCTCGGTGCCTGTTCGGGCGATGCGGGTCCGCGCACCACGGATGGCGTTTTTCTCGGCGCCATTACCGGCGCGCTGATCGGTGGCGCGGCCAATCGCGGCCCGGGCGGAGTAATCGCCGGGGCGGTGATCGGCGGCCTGGTCGGCGGCACAATCGGAAACGCGCTGGATGAAAACGACCGCCGCCGCGCTTATGACGCGGAGATGCGGGCGCTCGAAGCCGAAGGTCCGGGCGCGCCGGTGAGCTGGCGCGGCGACCGCGGCGCCTACGGCACCATCGTCGCGGGCCCGCCTTACGCCTATCAGAGCTACCAGCGCTGCCGCGAATACACCCACACCATCTATGTAAACGGCCAGCCACAGACGGCACGTGGCATTGCCTGCCGCAACCCGGACGGCACCTGGACCCAAGTCCGGGGCTAACTGCGCGGATAAGCCTTTTGACCTGATCGCCGCCCGGCTTTAGGACCTGCCGCCGGGTGAAATGATGCTGTTCTGGACGCTGCTCGCGCTGATGACTGCCGCCGCCGTATTCGCGGTGCTGTGGCCACTGTCGCGCGAACCGCGCATCGCGGGCGAAGCGGCGGGACTTGCGGTCTACCGCGACCAGCTTGCCGAGATCGAAACCGACCGCGCACGCGGGCTGCTGCCAGCATCCGAAGCGGACGCCGCACGTATCGAAGTCTCGCGCCGCTTGCTCGGCGCGGCGCCGGCGGAAGCGTCAAAAGCGACGGCGAGTCTTGTGAACCGGCGTCTGGCCTCGGTCGTCGCGCTGTTCGGCGTTCCGGCGCTCTCCCTCTCTCTTTATCTTTATCTGGGCGCGCCGGAGTTCCCCGATGCGCCGCTCGCCGACCGCATGGCACTGCCTGTCGAGCAACAGGATGTCGGCATGCTGATCGGCCGCATGGAGCAAAGGCTCGAACAGAATCCCGATCATGGACCGGGATGGGAATTGATTGCGCCGATCTACATGCGCGCGGGCCGGACCAGCGATGCGATCGCAGCGCAAGAAAATGCAATTCGGCTTCTCGGCGGCACGGCATCGCGCGAAGTTGCGCTCGGCGAGTATCTGCGGATTGCGAACGGAAGAATTTCTCCCGAAGCGAAAGCCGCTTTCGAGCGCGCACTCGCGCATGACGACAAATCGCAGCCCGCGCTTTTCTACCTCGGTCTTGAAGCCGCGGAGAGAGGCAGCGCGTCAGAAGCGAAGCAGTTCTGGTCGCGCATCGTGGAGAACGCGAAACCGAACGATCCGTGGCGCATCCCCGCAGAGCGCCGCCTCATGCTGCTCGAGAAGAACCAATGACCCGCAAACAGCGCCGCCTCACATTGATTGCGGCTGCCGGTATCGTGCTCGCGCTCGCGGCGGCGCTGACATTTTCGGCGTTGCGCGACACGATCACGTTCTTCGTAAGCCCGAGCGAACTTGCGCTGAACCCTCCGCCGCCCGGCAAGCGCCTGCGCATCGGCGGGCTCGTGAAAGAGGGCAGCATCGTCAAGGAAGGCGTGTTGGTGCGTTTCGAGGTGACCGACGGCGCGAAAAGTGTTCCCGTTCGCTATCAGGGCATGCTGCCGGATTTGTTCCGCGAGAAGCAGGGCGTGGTCGCGGAAGGCGTGTTCGAAGAAGGCGTGTTTCAGGCCCGCACGATTCTCGCAAAACACGACGAAACCTATATGCCGCGCGAGGTCGTGGACGCGCTGAAAGACAAAGGCGTCTGGAAACATAACGAAGGCGCCAAGAAATGATCGCCGAGCTTTCGCACGCGGCTCTTGCGCTCGCTTTTGCTCTTGCGGTTGCCCAGGCGGTCTTCTCGCTATGGGGTGCATGGCAGAACGATGCACGGCTGATGGCGGTGCCGCCGCTGACGGCGTTCGGCGTGCTTGTGTTTACCGCGGCGTCGTTTGCCGGACTCACATATTTATATGTGACATCGGATTTCTCGGTCGCGAATGTCTATTCGAATTCGCATTCCGCCAAGCCGCTGCTTTATAAGTTCACCGGCGTCTGGGGCAATCACGACGGCTCCATGCTTCTCTGGGCGCTCGTGCTGGCGGCGTTCTCCGCATTGATCGGCGCTTTCGCGGGAAATCTTCCGCCGCGTCTGCGCGCGAACGTCCTTGGCGTGCAGGGACTGATCGCGGCGATCTTCATTCTTTTTATTCTTAGCACTTCCAACCCGTTTCTGCGGCTGGAGATCGCGCCGGCGCAGGGGCAGGGACTCAATCCCGTCTTGCAGGACATCGGCCTCGCGCTGCATCCGCCGCTGCTCTATCTCGGGTATGTCGGTTGCTCGGTCGCGTTTTCGTTCGCGGTGGCGGCGCTTCTCGAAGGCCGTATCGATGCAGCCTGGGCGCGCTGGGTGCGGCCCTGGACGCTCGCGACCTGGCTGTTTCTCACGCTCGGCATCGCGATGGGCTCCTACTGGGCCTATTACGAACTCGGCTGGGGCGGGTACTGGTTCTGGGATCCGGTCGAGAACGCGTCCTTGATGCCTTGGATTGCGGCGACGGCGCTCCTGCATTCGGCGCTGGTCATGGAAAAGCGCGATGCGCTGAAAATCTGGACCGTGCTGCTCGCGCTGCTCACGTTCTCGCTCTCCTTGCTTGGCACGTTCCTCGTGCGTTCCGGTGTGCTGACTTCGGTGCATACCTTCGCGAGCGACCCCACGCGCGGCGTTTTTATTCTCGCCATTCTTATTTTCTTTGTCGGCGGCTCGCTCGCTTTGTTCGCGCTGCGCGTCTCCGAACTGAAAGTGGGCGGTATCTTCGCGCCGGTATCGCGCGAAGCCGCGCTGCTGCTCAACAATCTGTTTCTCTCCGCGATCTGCGCCACGGTTTTCGTCGGCACGCTTTATCCTTTGATGCTGGAGTCGGTGACCGGCGAAAAGATTTCGGTCGGCGCGCCGTTCTTTAACGCAACCGTCGGTCCGCTCGCACTGGTCCTCGTCGCGCTGATGCCGGCGGGGCCGCTACTTGCCTGGAAGCGGGCGGATGCGGCTGGCGTTGCGCAGAAGCTGGCGCTTGCTGCCGCGGCATCGCTCGCAATAGCGATTGGCGTGTTCGCGACCAACGGCGCGCCGCTTTATCCGATGATTGCGCTGACGATCGGAATTTTCGCGGTTGCCGGGGCGCTCACCGAATACGCTACGCGGATCGCGCTTTTTCGCGCGCCGTTCGCGGAATCCTTCTCGCGTGCGCGTGGGCTGCCGCGCTCGTCGCTCGGTACTTTCTTCGCGCATCTTGGCGTCGGACTATCGCTGATCGGCATCGCGGCCGAAGGCGGCTGGAGCGTCGAGAAGATCGCTTCCGTCAAACCGGGCGAGAGCATCCGCATCGCGGATTTCGATCTTCGCTTCCACGAATGGGCCGAGCGCCAGGGCGAGAATTATCGCGACATCGCCGCGATCATCGAACTCCGCCGCGACGGAATTTTGATCGGGAAACTCGCGCCGGCGAAGCGCATTTTTGTCATGCGCGGCCAGCAGACCTCGGAAGCGGGTATCCGGACCTTCGGCTTAAGCCAGCTCTATCTGAGCATCGGCGATCCGGTTGCGGATCGTTCGGTGGCTTTGCGCGCGTACTGGAAGCCGCTCGTGCTTCTGATCTGGTTAGGGGGCGTCGTGATGGCGCTGGGGGCCGCGATCTCGCTTTCGGATCGCCGTCTGCGCATCGGCGTGCCGAAATCTGCGGCGAAGAAAAAGCTCGCCGCCGTGCCCGCGGAATGACCCCGTGAAAAAGCTCGCGCTCGCCTTGTCTTTGATTGTCGCGCTGATGCTACCGGTTGCCGCCGTGCAGCCGGACGAAGTCCTGGCCGACGCCGCGCTCGAAGCGCGCGCGCGTGCGCTGTCGCTGCAACTCCGTTGCATGGTCTGCCAGAATCAGTCGATCGATGATTCCGATGCGCCGCTGGCGCGAGACCTTCGAATTCTGGTGCGGGAGCGGTTGAAGGCGGGCGATAGCGATACACAAATCCGTGAGTTTCTGGTCGCGCGCTACGGCCAGTTCGTGCTCCTGGAGCCAGAAAAAAATCGCCGCACTGCGCTGCTCTGGCTTGCTCCGCTCATCGTGTTGCTCGCGGGAGGCCTGGTTTTACTGCGCTTTTTCAGCCGCCGCCGTGCGGCGCCGATACCGCTCACCGCTGCGGAAAAGAAGCGTCTGAAAGAGCTCACCTGAGCGGTCGAGACACCTTACCAAAGCTTAATGTTCCAGCGACATCGCCGTAAGGCGGTGCGGCCTAGGTTGTCCTCCGAAATGCTCGCTGCTCGCGGGCAAGGGATTTTTGGAGACTTCCATGTTTGACAGTCGTGTTCCCGCTTCGCGCCGTTCGCTCGTCACCGGCCTCGTGATCGGCGCCGTTATCGCCGCTTTCGCCGTGACCAGCACCAATATTGCTTCCTTCGTTTCTTCGGCCAATGCGCAGATCACGACCGATCGCCCGGCCAACATGCTTTCCTTCGCTGACATCGTCGAGAAGGTGAAGCCCGCGGTCGTCAGTGTTCGCACCAGGAGCGAAGCGCCGCAGATCATGTCGGACGATGAGTCCGGCGATGTCCCGCCGAACATGGAGCGCTTCTTCCGCCGCTTCTTCGGCGATCAGGTTCCCGGACCGAACCGCATGCCGCGCAACCGCCGCACGGCGGGGCAGGGTTCCGGTTTCTTCATTTCGGCCGACGGCTACGCCGTCACCAACAACCACGTCATCGATAAAGCGACGACGGTCGAGATCGTCACCGACGACGGCAAGACCTACACCGCGAAAGTGATCGGAACCGATCCGCGCACCGATCTTGCGCTCCTGAAAGTCGACGGCCGCACGGATTTCCCGTGGGTGCGCCTCGCAGCTTCCGCGCCGCGCGTCGGCGACTGGGTGCTGGCGGTCGGCAATCCCTTCGGCCTCGGCGGCACGGTGACCGCGGGCATTGTTTCCGCGCGCGGCCGCGACATCGGCGCCGGGACTTATGACGACTTCATCCAGATCGACGCTGCGGTGAACCGCGGCAACTCCGGCGGCCCGACCTTCAATCTCGCCGGCGAAGTGATCGGCGTGAACACCGCCATCGTGTCGCCGACCGGCGGCAACATCGGCATCGCTTTCGCAATTCCGTCCGAGACGGTGCAGACCGTGGTTGCCGCGCTCCGGCAGAACGGCACGGTGATGCGCGGCTATCTCGGCGTACAGATTCAGCCGGTGACGCAGGAAATCGCCGAGAGCCTCAACCTGAAATCGCAGGAAGGCGCGCTTGTCGGCGAAGTGCAGCCGGGCTTGCCCGCTGCTGCTGCCGGCATCAGGTCGGGCGACATCATCATCGATGTCGACGGCACGCCGATCAAGACTGTCCGCGAATTGCAGCGCAAGATCGCGGCCTTCCGCCCGGACTCGACCGTGAAGATCAAGGTTCTTCGCGAAGGCAAAGAGCAGTTGATCGAAGTGAAACTCGCAAAGCTTCCCGACCAGCAGGCCGCGACCGACCAGAATGCTCCGCAGAGGAAGTCCCAGCCGCGCCGCGACGGCCGTGGCGACCGCATGGATCGCGGCGATGACTCCCGCCGGGATCGTGACAACCGCGACGACAGAATGGAACGTCAGGGCCGTCTCGACGATCGCAACGCACGCGAGCTTACGCTTTCGCAGCTTGGCATCTCGGTCGCCCCCGCGAGCGAAGTGCAGGGTGCGAAATCCGAAGGCATCGTCGTCACCGACGTCGATGCCCAGGGCCCGGCCGGCGAGCGCGGTCTGCGTACCGGCGATGTCATCCTCGAAATCGGCGGCAAGAACGTCACCCGCACTGGCGATCTGAACGACGCCATCGCGAAAGCCCGCAGCGAAGGCAAGAGCGTCATCCTGCTTCGCGTGAAGTCGCAAGCCGGCACGCGCTACGTAACCTTGCCGGTTGGCAAGAGCTGAGCTTCGGGAGTCCGAGGCGGTGTAAACCCCCATCGCCCCCTGCCGACCGCGGGCGCCCGGGGGCGGAGAGCGTGAAAGCGCTTTCCGCCCCAATTTTTTTGAGCGAAAAGTAAGTGCGAGCACTGCGAGTCGAAGTTCATGCGTCTCCTGATTATCGAAGACGACCGCGAAGCCGCGGATTATCTGAAGAAAGCGCTGCGCGAAGCCGGCCACATGGCCGAGGTCGCCAATGACGGCGAGGCGGGGCTCGCGATTGCGCTCGACGAAAGCTTCGACGTGCTCGTGGTCGACCGCATGCTGCCCAAACGCGATGGGCTCTCCCTCGTCTCCGAACTGCGCTCGCGCGGCAAGGAAACGCCGGTCTTGATCTTGTCCGCGCTGGGGCAGGTCGATGATCGCGTGACGGGTCTGCGCGCGGGCGGCGACGATTATCTTGCGAAACCCTACGCGTTTTCGGAACTGCTCGCCCGGGTCGAAGTGCTCGCCCGGCGCCGCGCGCCAAACAGCGCCGAAACCGTCTATCGCGTTGCCGATCTCGAACTCGATCGCCTCTCGCATCAGGTCACGCGCGGCGGCGAGGAAATTCTGTTGCAGCCTCGTGAATTTCGTCTGCTGGAATATCTGATGCGCCACGCGGGCCAGGTCGTAACCCGCACGATGCTGCTTGAAAATGTCTGGGACTATCACTTCGATCCGCAGACCAACGTAATCGACGTGCATGTCTCGCGGCTGCGCTCCAAGATCGACAAGGGGTTCGCGAAGCCGCTGTTGCAAACGGTGCGGGGCGCCGGATACATGATCCGTGACGGCGCTCGGTAAACTGTTCCGCACCACCGCGTTCAAGATCGTCGCGGTCTATCTGATTGTTTTCGCGCTGTTCGCGATGGCGGTGATCGGCTATCTCGCGCGCCATACACAGGCGCTCGTCGTTTCCCAGATCACCGAAGCGATCGACGCTGAAGTCAAAAATCTTCAGGACGTTCACGCCGACGCAGGCATCGGCCGCCTGATTGACGTCGTTGTCGCCCGTGCGCAGCAGCCGGGCTCTAATCTGTACATGATTACGTCTTTCAACGGCGCGACGCTCGCGGCGAACGTCACCGATATCGATAACGTAACCTTGTCCCGCCAGGGCTGGTCGGAAATCTCGTATCGTCGCACCGATGAAGCCGCCGACAACCTGCATGACAGCCGCGCGCTGGTTCGTGTCGTATTCATCGGAGGATTTCGCATACTGGTCGGCCGCGATATCGAGGAACGCGAACGGTTGCGGCAAATTCTTGCCGCCCCCGCACGCTGGTCGCTCGTCGTCATCGTTCTTCTGGGTATCGCCGGGGGCCTGTTCGTGACGCGGCGCGTGATGAAGCGCATCGATTCCATGACGGCGACGTCGGAACAGATTATGCGGGGCGATTTCGGCGGACGGCTCGCCGTCACGGGCTCCGGCGACGAATTCGACCGGCTCGCAAACAGTCTGAATGCAATGCTGGCTCGCATCGAGAATTTGATGGGCGGGCTGAAGCATGTCTCGGATAACATCGCGCACGATCTGAAGACGCCGCTGACCCGGCTCCGCAACCGCGCGGAAGAAGCGCTGCGTCCCAACCATACCGATGCCGAGCTTCGCCGCGCGCTCAAATCGACTATCGAAGAGTCGGACAACCTGATCCGCACCTTCAATGCACTCTTGATGATATCCCGTGCCGAGGCCGGTGAAGTCCGCAAGACGATGACCGACTTCGACGCATCTGAAATCGCGCGTGACGTCGCCGAGCTTTATGAGCCGGTGGCGGAGGAGAGCGGTCTCACTTTCGGCATCGACACGCCGGAGAGCTTGCCGGTGCGCGGCAGCCGCGAATTGATCAGTCAGGCGCTGGCCAATCTCGTGGACAATGCGATCAAGCACGGCGGCACGACCGCCGGCAGCAAAGTGACCGTTGCCGCGCGCAAATCGGGCGATCGTATCGAGTTCACCGTCGGCGACCGCGGGCCGGGCATCCCGGAAGCGGATCGGTTGCGCGTGCTTGAGCGCTTTGTGCGGCTTGAAGAAAGCCGCTCGCGGCCGGGTGCCGGCCTTGGTCTTTCGCTCGCGCTGGCCGTTGCCCGCCTCCACGGGGGCGACATCAGGCTTGAGGACAATTCACCAGGCTTGAAAGTCACGCTCGCGATTCCGGCGCAGCCGGGCCAAACTAAGGGGGCATGAAAGCCCCCAAGACCAAACCAGCGGAATCTTCCGACACATTGCTCGCACGGCTGCGCGAAGCGCCTCGCGTGGCAAAGCTCGCCGACGCCAAGAAAGCCGTGGCGGGGCTGATCGACGATGCGCCGAAAAAAGTTTCGGCCGAGCTCGGCCAGACGGTCGCCACGAACAAGCTGCTGGAGCAACTGTTGCAGGGGCTCTCCGAGGGTTCGCCTTATCTCTGGGGAATTATAGCCGCCGACCCCGCGATGCTGCTCCGGCTGCTTGGCGAATCCCCCGAAACCGGCATCGAGCGGATTCTCGAAGATCAATCCAAGGCTACGGCTGCCGCCGCGCCCGATGCAGAAGCGCAGGTCGCGCTGCGCGCCATGAAGCGCGAAGGCGCGCTTCTGATCGCGCTCGCAGACATTGCTGGGGTCTGGTCGCTCGACGAGGTCACCGCCGCACTCACCAACCTTGCGGACACGGCTGTGCGCGCCGCGGTGGATCGTCTGCTGCTCGCCGCGTCGCAAGCGGGAAAGATCAAGCTCCCGAACCCCGCCGTGCCGGGCGAGGGCTCCGGCTACATCGTGCTCGCCATGGGCAAGCATGGCGCGGGCGAGCTCAACTATTCCAGTGATATCGACCTGATCGTTCTGTTCGAGCGCGAGGCGCCGCTTGGCGAGGGTGTCGAGCCCGTTCAGTTCTTCGTTGGCCTCACGAAAAGTCTTCTTCGCCTCGTGCATGACCGCACCGGCGACGGTTATGTGTTCCGCACCGACCTTCGCCTGCGCCCCGATCCCGGCTCGACACAGATTGCGCTCTCGACGATCGCGGCGCTCGACTACTACGAGCGCGAAGGACAGACATGGGAGCGCGCGGCCTATATCAAGGCGCGGCCGATTGCCGGCGACTTCGCGGCCGGTGAAAGATTTCTCAAGAACCTCTCGCCCTTCGTCTGGCGGCGCTATCTCGATCACGCGGCGATTGCCGACGTGCACGCGATGAAGCGGCAGATTCATGCCTTCCGCGGGCACGACGAGATCGCGGTCGCTGGTCACAACATCAAACTCGGCCGTGGCGGCATTCGCGAGATCGAATTCTTCGTACAGACCCAGCAGCTGATTGCCGGCGGCCGCGTGCCGGAACTGCGCGGCAAACGCACGCTCGAGATGCTCGCGCGGCTTGCGCAGGAAAAGTGGATCGACGCCGGTGCGCGCGACGAGTTGCACGACGCTTATCTTTATCTGCGGCGTGTCGAACACCGCTTGCAGATGATGGCGGACGAGCAGACGCATATTCTGCCGGAAGAAGACGAAGCGCTCGATCGCTTCGCCCGCTTTCTCGGCCTGAAGGATCGCGTAGAGTTCGCGCGAACGCTGACGCGATACCTGCAGCGCGTGCAAAGCCATTACGCCCACCTGTTCGAAGATGCGCCGCCGCTTGCCGCTGTTTCCGGCGCGCTGGTATTTCCGAAAGACAAGGACGACCGCGAGACGCTCGACACGCTCGCGAAGCTCGGCTTCAAGGAGCCGCTTGCCGCGAGCCACCTGATCCGGGGTTGGCTTGCAGGCGAATATCGCGCGCTCAAGACTGAAACCGCGCAAGGCGAGTTTCAGGCGATCTTGCCGGCATTGCTGGACGCCCTCTCGCGCTCCGGTAACCCGGATGCGGCATTGCTCGCCTGCGACCGTTTTCTCTCGCAGCTACCCGGCGGCGAACGGCTGCTGGCTGCGATGCGAACGCACCCCGATCTGGTGCAGTTGATCGCGACCATCCTTTCCACATCGCCGCGTTTGCGGGACATGATCGCGCAAGCGCCGTCGCTGCTCGATGGATTGCTCGATCCTGCGTTCTTCGCGGACGTTCCTTCGGGAGAAGTGCTGGCGAAGCGCCTCGCGGATTTGCTCAAGCAAGCACAAAGCGAGGAAGATTTCCTCGACCTTACCCGCAGCTTCGGCCGCGAACATCTCGTTTTGATTGGTGTCCGCGTGATCTCCGGCGCGCTATCCGCGAGCAAAGCGGGCGAGGCCTATGCGACGCTGGCCGAAGTCATTATCCGCGAATTGCATCGCGAAGTGGCGCGTCGCTTCGAAGTGAACCACGGCAAGCTCGCGAAAGCCGAGACCGCGGTCGTGGCGCTCGGCAAGCTCGGCAGCCGCGAAATGACCGCCGGCTCCGATCTCGATCTTATCCTGCTCTATGAGTTCGACGAGGCGAAGCCTGAATCCGATGGGAGCCGCCCACTTTATGGTGCGCAATATTTTGCGAGGCTTACGCAGCGCATCATCAGCGCACTGACCACGCCGACGAACATGGGCAAGCTGTATGATGTCGATCTGCGGCTGCGGCCGTCAGGCCGCTCCGGGCCGGTGGCGACTTCGATTTCAAGCTTCGTGAATTACCAGCGCGACGAAGCCTGGACCTGGGAACATATGGCGCTGACGCGCGCTCGCGTCATTTCCGCGTCGGCGGGTTTCCAGAAGAAAGTAAATACCACAGTTGCCAAAGCGCTTCGTGCCGAGCGCGATCCCGGCATCATTGCCCGCGACGTGCTTGAAATGCGCCAGGCGATTGCCGACGAGCGCGGCGACACTGAACGCTGGGACATCAAGAACGCCAAAGGTGGCCTGATCGATATCGAATTCCTCGCGCAGTATCTCTCGCTGGTTTATGCGAAGTCTCATCCCGATCTTCCCGATACGCAGACCGCACGCGTGATCGAGAACGCGCGCAAGCTCTCGCTGCTCGAAAAAGCCGACGGCGAGTTACTGGGGGAGGCCGTGACGCTCTACCACAATCTCACGCAGATCTTGCGGTTGTGCGTGAGCGGTCAGTTTGAGCCTGCGAAAGAGACGCCCGGGCTGCTCGCGCTGCTCGCACGCGCCGGCGGATTGCCGGACTTCACGACCCTCGACGCGCACCTCACCGACATGGAGGCGAGAGTTCGCGAGGCGTTCGAGCGGATTTTGAACGGCGCGGCGGAGAACTAGGCCGAGGCCCTTGCCGGGAGACGCAGGAAGACGGTCGTTCCGACGTTCTCGATAGAGCGGATGCGCATGCGTCCGCCCTGCAATTCGGCAAGCGACTTTGCGATCGCAAGCCCGAGGCCGGAGCCGGCCTGTGTCTTCGTAAGCTGACTTTCGACCTGCTCGAAGGGGCGGCCGAGCTTCTTCAGCGCTTCCTTCGCAATCCCGATTCCGGAATCCTGGATCACGAGGAACGCCGCGTTACGGGAATTTTTCGCGCGTACCGCGATGTGCCCGCCATCGGGCGTGAATTTGACCGCGTTCGAAATCAGGTTGAGCAGGATTTGCTTAATCGCGCGCCGGTCGGCGTGAACGGTGAGGTCGTCGCAGATTTCCGTGCGGCAGAGCAGCTTCTTCTCGCCAGCGCGCACCGACATGACACGCATCGCATCGGACACGATATCGTCCAGCTTCACGGCCTCGATCGTCACCGGCATCCGCCGTGCTTCGATCTTCGCCATGTCGAGGATGTCGTTGATGACTTCGAGCAGATAGACGCCGCTCGCGCGAATATCGTTGCAGTATTCGTAATATTTCTCCGAACCGAGCTTGCCGAACATCCCGGATTCCATGATCTCGGAGAAGCCGATGATTGCGTTTAGCGGCGTGCGCAATTCGTGGCTCATGTTCGCGAGGAATTCTGATTTGGCCTGGCTCGCTTCTTCGGCGCGCGACTTTTCGTCGGCATACTTTTGCGCGAGTTCCGCGAGCTGCTGCGCCTGATACTCGAGCGCCTGCTGCGAGTTCGTAAGGTCGGCGTTCTTCGCAATGAGCACGCGCTCGTTCTCGATCAACTTTTCTTCGTTCAGCTTCAGGTTCGTAATATCGGTCCCGATCGAAACCAGCCCGCCGTCCTTCATCCGGCGCTCGTTGATCTGCACCCAGCGGCCGTCGGCAAGCTCGATGCCGGCTTCGGTGCCTTGCGTGCCGGGCAGGACCGGATTGGTCATCGCGGCGATAACTTTTTCGTAGCCGTTGCCCGGAACGACGGCGTCATCGGGCAGGCCGTGCTGTTCCTGGAATTTGTTGTTCGAAAGCACGAGACGGCGGTCCGCGTCCCAGATCACGAAGGCTTCGGAGACGGTATCGACGGCTTCGCGCAGCCGCATGTCGGCGGTCGCGGTGCGCGCCTGTAGGCGTTTTTCTTCGGTGATGTCGACGGCAATACCGATCAGATGCGGGTTGGCGCCGACGCCCTCCTGCACAAGTTCCGCACGCGCGCGCAACCAGACCCAGCTTCCGTCGGCGTGACGCATGCGGAATGCGCGATCCACGGCGCCATCGGAAGCGTCGGCAAGGTTTGAAGCAAGTTCGAACAGGCTGCCATCGTCGGGATGAACCAGCGCGTCGATTTCGCCGAAGGAGAGCAATTCCTCGCGCGGCTTGAAGCCAAGGATTTCGAACATGGAATCCGACCAATAGATGCGACCTCGTGCTAGATCCCAGTCCCAGAGACCGGCGCGGCCCCGGTTCAGCGCCGTATCCATGCGCACGCGGGCTTTCTCGTAGATCAGGTCCGCTTCGCGCGCGCGTGACGATTGCCAGTGAAATGCAAAACCCAGAATAAGAAGCACGACGCTTGTCGTGGTCACCAGCGTCGCGGTCAGCCGCGTGTCGCGCCACCAGTTTTCCAGCGCCGCGCCGCGCGATTGCAACGAAGCGATCTGTCCGAAATTATCCCGCAGGTTGCGTACGGTCGCGAGCATATTCGGGTTGTTCGGTATGTCGATCTCAATGACGCCCGCGCGCTCGGCGTAAATCGTGAGCGGCTGCGAGACGCCGAGAAGGTCGACAAGCAGCTTCCCGATCGCATGCGGCGCTTCGGGTTCGGCGGCGACAATCTTGCCGTTCTGATCTGCGATGAAGAACTGGCGGCCATTTACGGTCGCCTGTGCGGGCGTGGCCACGCGAAGCAGGGACTTTGCGTCGAACGCACCGGCATCCGTTGCCGCTGCGCGCCGCACGAATTCTTCCGCGATCGCCTGCGCATACATCGACATGCCGGTTTTTGCGTCTGCGATCGCCGTGCGCCGGTGATCGAGCACTTGCACCAGCGCGCCGAGCGCGACCGAAATCAGAAATACGACGATGAGGATAGGGACGACGCGGCGAAGAACAGGCTCTGCATCGACGAGACGTTGATAATTGGGATGCGTCAGCGAGCGGGCAAGACCGCGTGTCGAGTGTCCATGCGCTGTCGTATTGGCAGCGTGGACGCGCGCCATCGCTGACCTCCCCGGATAAGCCCCAAAATCATGATCTGGAGGGACTGCCGCATCTCCCCGAATCGAGAATCATAAGAATCGATTTCGATGTGATTTGTCTAGAGTCAACGAAGCAGAATTCGTTCTCCCGAGTCGTTAATTTTCGACTAAGGGAGTCGGAACCGCGCGTTAACTTTTGAGTCTTTCAGACTCAAGCCAATGATCGGCTTGCGATATCCGTCACATCTGGCGACAGGCCGGGCGTTTCTGCGATCCGCTTCAATTCTTTTTCGGCCAGCGCGCGTCGCGAAGGCTCGAGCATGCGCCAGCTCTTGAAGGCCGAGAGCAGGCGCGCTGCGACCTGCGGGTTCTTTGAGTCCAAACCGAGAACCGTGTCGGCGATGAAGGCGTAGCCTTTGCCGTCCGGCCGGTTGAACTGAGAGGCATTTCCCGCCGCGAAAACCCCGATCAGCGAACGCATGCGATTTGGGTTGGTCATCGAAAAGGCAGGGTGCTCCATGAGCTTATGGATGCGCTCGAGCGTATCGGGCTCTGCGATACGTGCCTGTACCGCGAACCACTTGTCGAGTACCAGCGGATCGTTGCGGTAGCGTGCCTCAAACGCCGTCAGCGCCTTCTCCCGTTCGGGGATTGGATATTGCGACAGCACGCCAAGCGCGGCCATGCGATCCGTCATGTTGTCGGCTTCCTCGAACTGCGTGAATGCGCGCAGATATTCGGCCTGCTCTCCGGTAGCCGCGAGAAGATCGAGACAGGAGTTGCGAAACGCCCGTTGACCCGCGCTTCGCGCATCCGGCGCATAGGGGCGGCGGCTCGTGAGCGCCTGATAGCGTGCGGCGAGTTTGTCTTTCAGCGCCGTGCCGATGTCGCGCTTGACCTTCTTGCGCGCGGCAAGGATCGCGTCGGGATCGATATTCTTGCCGATCCGCTGCGCGATATCGGATTCGTCGGGAAGGCTGAACAACTGCGCAAGGAAGGCATCATCGAGCGCAGCGTTATCGAGCGCGTTCGATAAGGCTTCGATCAACGCATCCGGCGCTGCATTCGCGCCTTGCGCGCTTGCGGCTAGACTTTGCATCGAAAGTTGTTCGACGGCGTCGTAGCGATTGAAGGCGTCGCTATCGTGTTTGGCCAGGAAAAGAAGATTATCCTCGCCGAAATTCGTGACCAGTTTCACCGGCGCGGAGAATCCGCGATTGATCGATATCGCGGGTTTTTCTTTTACGCCGCCGAAGACGAATTTCTGCGCGGCCTTGTCGAGTACGATCAGGTTGCCGGGAACGGGCTTACCTTTCGCATCTTTAAGCGCGAGGTCGCGCCCCTTGCCGTCGAGCAGGCCTAGCTTCAGCGGGATCACCATCGGCTGCTTTGCGCTCTGGCCGGGTGTCGGCGGGACCATCTGCTCGATGTCGAGGGTGTAGGTCTTTGCCTTCGCGTCATACGTGCCGCGCACCGCAAGTTCCGGCGTGCCGGCCTGGCTGTACCAGCGCGCGAACTGCGCAAGATCGCGCTTGTTCGCATCGGCAAAGCATTTCAGGAAATCTTCGATGGTGGCCGCGTCGCCATCGTGGCGCTTGAAATAGAGATCCATGCCTTTGCGGAAGCCGCGCTCGCCGAGCAGCGTCTTCAGCATGCGCACCACTTCGGCGCCTTTTTCGTAGACGGTCACCGTGTAGAAGTTGTTGATCTCGCGATAGGTATCGGGGCGCACGGGATGCGCAAGCGGGCCGGCATCTTCCGCGAACTGGAAACTCTTCAGCCTGCGCACGTCGCCGATCCGTTCTACCGGGCGCGAGCGTTCATCCGAGGAAAACTCCTGATCGCGGAACACGGTCAGGCCTTCCTTCAAACAAAGCTGGAACCAGTCGCGGCAGGTGATGCGGTCGCCGGTCCAGTTGTGAAAGTACTCATGCGCGATGATCGCTTCGATATTCTCGTAGTCGATATCGGTCGCGGTCTCGGGCGAGGCGAGGACATACTTGTCGTTGAAGATATTGAGGCCCTTGTTCTCCATCGCGCCCATGTTGAAGTCAGAAACGGCGACGATGTGAAACACGTCAAGATCGTATTCGCAGCCGAACACCTTCTCGTCCCAGCGCATCGAGCGCTTCAGCGCATCCATCGCAAAGCCCGCAAGCTGCGTCTTGCCGGGTTCGACGAAGATGCGAAGCATGACGTGTTTGCCGGACGCGGTCTTGAACGGCTCCTCGATATAGTCGAGCTTCCCGCCCACGAGCGCGAAGAGATACGCGGGCTTCGGAAACGGGTCGTTCCAGATCGCGTAATGGCGGTTGGTGTCTTTGATGCCGAAAGCCTCGACCGGATTTCCGTTGGAGAGGAGGTAAGGCGCTTCGTCCCGGTCTGCTTCGATGCGGACGGTGTAAACCGAAAGCACATCGGGGCGGTCAGGGAAGTAGGTGATGCGGCGGAAACCCTCCGCCTCGCATTGCGTGCAATAGATCGCGTTCGAGCGGAACAGGCCCATCAGTTTCGTATTGGCGGAAGGGGTTGATAACCGTTTCGATCTCGAGCGTGAGCTTGCCGCGCGGCGGCGACTTGATCGTGAGCGAGGAAGCGCTCGCATCATATTCGTCGGCGCGTAGGTCGCGCCCGTTCAGCTTGATCGAAGTGAGTGAAAGTTCGTCCCCGTCGAGCACGATTGAAGCGTTCGCGCGCCCCTTCGGATTGGGCCGCATCGCAAGTGTTGCGCGCACACGCGTCGCCTTCGGATCGAGATGGAAATCCAGATCGACCTTGTCGACCAGCCAGTCATAGGGGCGGTAGTCGCTGAGACGAACGGCTTGGGCGTCGGCTTCACGGAACATCATGCTTTCTCCTTGAGAGACAGCATTAGTCCCGTGCCGCCGTAGAGGAAAGCGGGAAATCCGCGCAGGCGAAACTGCGGATCAGGCGCTTTCGGTGAGCCGGACAGTGTCGCGCAGCTCACGTTTGAGAACTTTACCGATGGCGCTCCGCGGCAGACTTGTCATGATCTGCACCAGCGCGAGCCGCTGCGTCTTGCCGACCCGCTCGTTGGTCCATTGCTGGACGTCGTTCGCAGTGGCGCTGGCGCCTTGCTTCAGCACGACAAACGCGACCGGCGTCTCGCCCCATTTGATTGAAGGCACGCCGACGACTGCGCTCTCGAGCACAGCCGGGTGCTGCACCATGATCGCCTCAAGGTCGCTCGGGTAAATGTTGAAGCCGCCCGAGATGATCATGTCTTTCTTGCGGTCCATCAGCGTGAGGAAACCGTCTTCGTCGAAGCGGCCGACATCGCCGGTACGAATGAAGCGCTTTCCGGTCTTGTCGAACCATTCGGCTTCGCGGCTCTTCTCCGGGTTGTTGTGATAGCCGTTCATCATGATCGGCGAATGGCCGACCACTTCGCCGATTTCGCCGGGTCCGACTTCCTCGCCATTCTCGTCGATCAGCCGCATGTCGTGGCCGGGCAGCGGCTGGCCGACGGTGTGCAGCTTGTTCGGATAGACATCGGCAGCCAGCATGCAGGTGCCGCCGCCCTCGGTGAGGCCGTAATATTCGCGCAATCCGCCGGGCCAGCGTTTCACCACATCGCCCTTCACGTCGGCGGCGAACGGCGCGCTGGTCGAGAATTTCATTCCCTTTGCATAGGCCGAGAGATCGAATGTATCGAAAGCCGGGTGCGCCATGATGCGGCGATACTGCACCGGCACCAGCATCGCGTGGCTCGCGCGGTATTTCTGCGAAAGCTGGAGAAATTTGTCGACATCGAACTTGCCCATCATCACGAGCGAGCCGCCCATGGCCAGCGTCGGAAAGACGCTGACCAAGGTCGTGTTCGAATAGAGCGGCGTCGACACCATTGTCACGGCATCTGGCGTATAGCCGATCACGCCCGCGCGCTGCACCTGACCCCAGCGCATGGCATGCGACTGCACGATGCCCTTCGGCGTGCCCGTGGTGCCCGACGAATAGATGATGTTGAAGGCCGACGACGGCTCGATCTCGACATCCGCCGGTTTCGCGCCTTCGGCAGCTAACCACTTCGAGAACGGCTCTCCCGCATCGGAATCGTCGAGCGCGATACGCCTGGCTTTGATCGAGTGCTCAACCTTTTTCAATTCTTCAGCGACGCCTTTGTCGAGAAAGAAAAGTTTGGAGCCTGAGTCCGCGATCATGGTCGCGATGGTTTCGGGCATGGAGGAGGGCGCGAGCGGCGCGACGGCAACGCCCGCACGCAAGGCAGCGAGAAAAACCGCGAGATAATCGATCGAGGTCGAGGCGCAGATCGCGATCGCGTCTTTCGCTTTCAGTCCGTCGCGCTGCAAGCTCGCGGCGATACGATCCATGTATGCGTCGAGCGCGGCGTAATCGAGACTGCGCTCGTCCTGCACCACGGCAAGATGCCTCGTGCGTTCTATCGCGTGATCGCGAATGAGCGCGGGCAGCGCAAGGAATGGAATATCGATCCAGGCTTCCGGCTTCATTGCTTTACTCTTTACTGTGCCGCGATGGCCGCGCGCTCGTCAGCGAGTTCTTCGATGGCTTCGCGATATTCCTTGATCAGCCGTGCGCAGAGTTCGGCGGTGGACGGCATATCGTCGATGGAGCCGACGCCTTGTCCCGCGGACCACACATCCTTCCACGCGCGGCCTTCGTGCTCGATGCTGATCTTGTGCGAGGCGTTGAGATCGATTTCTTTTCCAGTCGCGGCGATCGACGGCATCAGGAAGTTGCCGTGCACGCCAGAAATTGCCGCCGTGTAGACGATGTCGGCGGCGTTGGTATCGACGATCATCTGCTTGAAGCGCTGATCCGCCATCCCTTCCTTCACCGCGATGAAGCGCGTGCCGAGATAGGCGAGATCGGCGCCGATCAGTTTCGCCGCGGCGACGTGACGGCCCGAGGACATCACGCCGGAAAGCAGGATCGTCTTCGGAAAAAATTTCTGGATTTCCGGAATGAGCGCAAAAGGGCTGAGCAGTCCCGCGTGTCCGCCGGCACCCGCGCAGACGCCGATCAAGCCATCGACGTTTGCTTCCGCGGCCTTGCGCGCGTGCCGCAGGTTGATCACGTCGTGGAACACAAGCCCGCCATAGCCCTGCACCGCGCCGACCAGTTCCTTCACCGCGCCGAGCGAGGTGATGATCAGCGGCACTTTGTGCTTGCGGGAGATCTCTAAATCCGGTTCGACGCGCGGATTGCTCTTGTGAACGATGATGTTCACGCCGAAGGGCGCACATTTCCTCCCGGTGTCGCGCTCGTACTTTTCGAGCCGCTCCTTGATCTCGACCAGCCACTCTTCATAGGCGGCACTCGAGCGCTGGTTCAGGGCCGGGAAAGTGCCGACGATGCCGGCTTTGCAGCACTCGACCACAAGGTCAGGATTGGAGACGAGGAACATGGGGGCCGCGACCGCGGGGATCGTGAGGCGGCCCTGAAACTGAAGCGGAATGGGCACTGGCGTTTCCTGCTGCTTGTTATTGAGACAGATTTCCGTGCCGCACCGGGTGCCGTCAACGCATGCGCGTTTCAGACCGGCCAATAGATCGGCCAAATCCGGTCATGCCTTTAAAAAAGCACATATTAGTCAAAGGGTTACCTGATAAGAAAAACGGCCAATATTGAAGGGTTGGAAAAGATCGGCCAGATAATCGGCCAAAATAGCAACCGGGTAACTTTTATCTGTTATTTTACAATAAGATAGATTTTTCAAAGATCGGCCAAAAATGCCGTCTGAAACACCGCAGCGCATTGAACCCGCACTCCTCGACACGATTTCCGGGGACATTGCGGACCTGATCGCGGAAATTTCCGCTGCATCGGCGCGGCTTGGCCAGGCATTGCACCCAAGCACCGCGGCGAACCTTGCCGATCTCGTGCGCCTGACGAACACTTTCTATAGCAACCTTATCGAGGGCCATAACACGCGCCCGAGGGACATCGAGGCGGCACTCGAGGGCCACCTTTCAGCAGACCGCGAGCGGCGCAATTTGCAACGCGAAGCGGCGGCGCATGTACGCGTGCAGCGGCAAATTGATATGCAGGCGGCGGCAGACGAACTGCCGGAACCGGCCTCCATCGATTTTCTCAAATGGCTGCACCGCGAATTTTACCACGGCGCTCCACCCGAAATGCTTCGTATCGAAGGTGCCGGACGCAACTTCCAAATGCGGCCCGGCGCATGGCGCAGTCGGGACGAGCACGACGTAACCGTCGGCCGTCACCAGCCTCCGGCGAGCAATCGCGTGACGGACTTCATGGAATATTTTGCGCGCCGGTATCGGTTCACGGGAATCGGAGCTTCGGCGCGCATTCTGGTTATTCCCGCGGCACATCACCGTTTTAATTACATTCATCCTTTTCCCGACGGGAACGGCCGCGTGAGCAGGCTCATGAGTCATGCGATGGCGCATAAGGCTGGCATCGCTGCCAACGGTCTTTGGTCGATCTCTCGCGGTCTTGCGCGAGGACTGGAAAGCCGCGGCGACTATAAACGCATGATGGATCACGCCGATACGCCACGGCAGGGCGATCGGGATGGACGCGGCAACCTGTCGGAACGGGCGCTGCACGATTTCGTTGTCTGGTTCCTGAAGGTCTGTCTCGATCAGATTCGCTTCATGTCCGGGCTGTTCGAATTGGACATGCTCGCCAAGCGCTTGCGAAAATACGTCGATGACAAATCCGATCTGAAACCGGAAACTACGCGCCTGCTTGAAGAAGCGCTTATTCGAGGACAATTCGAGCGCGGAGAAGTGGAACGGATTGCCGGTCTGCCGGAGCGAACCGCTCGCCGCGTTCTGACGCAAGCCCTCGAGGCCGGGCTGCTGGCATCGGAAACGCCGAAGGGGCCGGTCTCGCTGCGGTTTCCTGCCGATACGCTGGACACGCTGTTCCCGCGTTTGTTCCCGGAAATCTAAATCCGTTTCGATACGGCAGTCCTTGTTTGCTCCGAGAACGAACGAAGGGCGGCATTCGCGCCGCCCTTGGTATTGTCCTTAGTGCGTGTGCAACAGCGCGTCCTTGTTGGCGGCGAAAAACTGTTTCAGCGAGCGCGGCTGACGTCCCGTCAGCTTCTGAACTGCGTCGCTCGCCAGTGCCGCTTTGCCTAGACGCGTGTTGGTGTCGAAGCTCGCATAGACCGGCGCAAGGAAGTCCGGCATCCCCGCCGCGATCATGCCTTCCCGCAGCTGGTCGTCGTTGACGTTCACGACCTCGATCGGTTTGCCGGTCGCCTCGGACGCGAGCTTTGCAATATCTTGCGTGGTGAGCGCTTCGCCGCCGGTGATGTCGTAGCGCGAACTTCCGTTCGGCAGCGCCGCAAGTGCGGCAGCGGCAGCATAGGCTGCGTCCTCGCGCGAGACATGCGCGACCTTGCCGTCGCCTGCCGCTGAGAACCACTTGCCGGAAGCGAATACGGACGGGAGCGAGAGGAACAGATTTTCCTGGTACCAGGCGTTACGAAGCACGGTCCAGCCAAGCCCGCTTTCGGCAAGCGCCTGTTCGGTGCCGTAGTGATCCGGCGCAAACGGAATCGGCGAGCCGGGCTCCGGCTTCGGCATCGACGTGTAGACGACGTGCTTCACCCCGGCTTTCTTCGCGGCTTCCACTGCGGCTTTGTGTTGCTTGAGGCGCTTGCCCGGTGTGTCGAGCGCATCGGTGGAAATCAGCAGCAGCCGGTCTACGCCCTTGAAGGCATCGGCGAGCGCCGGGTCGTCGAAATCAACTTTGCGCAGTTCGGCGCCTTTGACAGCAAGATCGGCGATCTTCGAGGGATCGCGCGTGCCGGCGATGATATGGCCGGCCTTTGCTTCGAGCAGGAGTTCGACCGCGCGGCGGCCAAGATGGCCGCTTGCGCCGGTGACGAGCAGGGTGGGTTGGTTTGCCATTGTCGTGCTTCCCATGTACAAATTCGCGATAAAGTCTCTTTTTGAGACCATCTCTACATGAGAGATCGACAGGCCCCCGTAAAGAAGGCAGTTCATCGGGCGCTGGTTACTTCGAGGGAACCACTATGAAACGCGCAGCCAAACCATCGCGCAAAATTCAGGATGTGCTCCGCGCGCAGGACATCTCCGGGCAAAACCTTGGCGATTGTCCGGTGCGCCAGGTGCTGGATCAGATCGGCGACAAGTGGAGCACGCTGATGCTGATCGCGCTCTCCGAGAAGCCGTATCGCTTTGGCGAATTGCGCCGTCTCATTCCCGACATCTCACAGCGGATGCTGACGCAGACGTTGCGCGACCTGCAGCGCAATGGACTCGTCTCGCGCACGGTGTTTCCGACGCAGCCGCCGAGCGTCGAATACCGAATGACGCCGTTAGGCACTTCGCTCATGGAGCCGTTGGGTGCGCTGGTCGGCTGGGCCGAAACCCACTATGGAAGGGTCATCTCCGCGCGCGAGCATTTCGACCGCAAGGCGGACGCCGCGTAACAGGCCAATACATTGAATTCGAACTCGCCATACCGCTTCTCCGTGGCACCGATGATGGAATGGACTGACCGGCATTGCCGGTTCTTCCATCGGTTGCTCACGCGTCGCACGCGGCTCTACACGGAAATGATCACGACCGGCGCGGTGCTGCATGGCGACCGCGCGCGGCTGCTGGGCTTCAATGCGGAAGAGCATCCGGTGGCGATCCAGCGTGGCGGCTCCGATGCCAAGGAACTCGCTGCGAGCGCGAAGATCGCGGAAGCCCTCGGCTACGACGAAGTGAATCTCAATTGCGGCTGCCCGTCCGATCGCGTGAAGAGCGGCTTCTTCGGCGCCTGCCTGATGGCGGAGCCCGCGCGCGTGGCCGATGGTGTCGCTGCCATGAAAGCCGCGGTGAAAATTCCGGTCACCGTGAAATGCCGGATCGGAATCGACGACCAGGACGAAGAAGAGGCGCTCGATACATTTGCCGATGCGATGATTGCCGCGGGCAGCGACGCGCTGATCGTTCACGCGCGCAAGGCGTGGCTTCAGGGTTTGAGCCCACGCGAAAACCGCGAAGTGCCGCCGCTGAAATATGACCGGGTGTTTCGGTTGAAGCAGCGGCTCGGAAATTATCCCGTCATTCTCAATGGCGGTATCGCATCGCTCGATGCAGCGAAGCAGCATCTCGCGCAGGCCGATGGTGTCATGCTCGGCCGTGCCGCTTATGACTCGCCGGAGATTTTGCTGGGCACCGACCCGGAATTCTTTGGTGAGACGGCGCCCGTGCAGCGGCTGGAAGAAGCCTTCGAGAAACTCATCCCTTATATCGAGCGCGAGCTTGCGAAGGAAACACGGCTCCACGACATCACGACGCATCTCCTCGGCGCATTCCGCGGCAAGCCCGGCGCACGCGCCTATCGCCGTCATCTTGCGACCGAAGCGGTGAAGCCTGGCGCGAATGCATGGGTGTTGCGCGACGCGCTTGCTTTTCTTTCCTCTGAAATGCCGTCACAAAGCGCCGCATGACAATTCTCGGAATACCAGCGGGCGAACTCGCGGTTCTCGTCGGCGCAATCCTGATCGCGGGCGCACTCACCGGTATCTTCGCCGGGCTGCTCGGCATTGGTGGCGCGGCGATTTCCGTCCCCGTTATGTATGAAGTCTTCCGAGTGCTCGGCGTCGCGGACGAAGTGCGCATGCAGCTTTGCGTCGGCACGGCGCTCGCGTTGATCGCGCCGACGTCGATCCGCTCTTATTTTGCCCATAAGGCCAAAGGCGCGGTGGACGACAACGTGCTGCGCATCTGGGCCGTGCCGGTAATTTGCGGCGTCGGTATCGGATCAGTCATCGCCTATTTTGCAAGTCCGAATGTTTTCAAATTGCTGTTCGTCGGTTTTGCGACCTTGATGGCATTGAAGCTCATTTTCGGCCGCGAGAGCTGGCGCATCGCGGATCAACTCCCGGGAACGCCCGTTATTGCCTCCGTCGGCTTCGTGATCGGCATTATCTCGGCGCTGATGGGCATTGGCGGTGGTGCGTATTCGACGCTCTTTCTCACGCTGTATGGGGTCAGCATTCATCGCGCGGTTGCGACGTCCGCCGGCGTCGGCGTTCTGATCTCGTTGCCAGGTGTCGTTGGTTACATGATCGCGGGCTGGCCGCAGCAGGCGCTGATGCCGCCGCTCTCGGTGGGGTACGTGTCGTTTCTCGCCGCGCTTCTGTTTGCGCCGGTAAGCGTGCTCGCGGCGCCTTACGGCGCCAGACTCGCGCATTCTTGGTCGCGGCGAAAACTGGAAATCGCCTTCGCGGTTTTCCTGCTGGTCGTTGCGGCGCGTTTCTTCGCAAGCCTGATGGGCTGGTTCTAACTCTGCCCGTCTTCGAGTGCGACCTGTTCACGCTTTTTCCGTAACACCGGAATGAGCGGCATCAGGAGCATGATCGCCGCAACCGAGAGGCAGACTGCCGAGATCGGCTTCGTGAAGAAGGTCGTAAGATCGCCCGCGGAGATGATCAGCGCGGTGCGCAGCTTGTTCTCCATGATCGAGCCGAGCACGAATGCGAGCACCAAGGGTGCCGCCTCATAGCCGAGTTTGCGCGTGAGATAGCCGATCAATCCGAAAGCGATCATGACATAGAGATCGAACACGTTGTTGCTGCTCGCAAACACGCCGATGACGGTGAACAGCAGGATCATCGGGAAGAGAATGTTGTAGGGCAGGCGCAGCAACTGCACCCATATCCCGATCAGCGGCAGGTTCAGCACGAGCAGCATCACGTTGCCGATATACATGCTCGTGATCACCCCCCAGAACAGATCGGGCCGCTGCACCATCAGCAGCGGGCCGGGCTGGATGTTGTGAATGACGAATGCGCCGAGCAGGAGCGCCATCACCACGTTCGGCGGGATGCCCAGCGTCAGCAGCGGGATAAAAGCGCCGCCTGCGGCTGAATTGTTTGCTGCTTCCGGACCCGCGACGCCTTCGATCGCGCCTTTGCCGAAACGCTCCGGGGTTTTCGAGAGGCGCTTTTCCAGCGCGTAAGAAGCGAAGGCCGCGATCACCGCGCCGCCGCCCGGAATGATGCCGAGAAAGAACCCGAGGACCGTGCCGCGCCCGATCGGACCTTTGCTGCGTTTCCAGTCGTCACGGGTCGGCAGCTTGCTGCCAATGTCCGCATTCGAAACCGTGCGCTTGATGCCTTGCTCGATATTGGAAAGCACTTCGGCGACACCGAACAAACCCATCACGACCGGCACTAGACCGATGCCGTCATAGAGTTCGAGGCGATCGAAAGTCAGGCGCGGTTGCGCGGTGATGCTGTCGAGACCGACCAGGCCGAGCACGATGCCCGCGCTCGCCATCAGAAGCGATTTGAGCATCGAGCCTTGGGTGAGGAAGGTCACGATCACAAGACCGAGGACCATGAGGCTGAACATCTCGGCCGGACCGAACGCGACCGCGAAATGTGCAAGATAGGGCGCAATGATCATGAGCCCGACGACGGCAATGGTGCCTGCGATAAACGAAGCGATGGCTGCCATGCCGAGCGCCGGGCCGGCGCGGCCTTGTTTTGCCATCTCATGCCCGTCGAGGCAGGTCACGACGGATGTGGCTTCGCCGGGAATGTTGACGAGGATCGATGTGGTGGACCCGCCGTACATCGAGCCGTAGTAGATGCCGGCCATCATGATGATGCCGGACTCCGGCGTGCCGGCAAGCGTGACCGGCATCAGCAGCGACATCGCCGAGACCGGGCCGATGCCCGGCAGCACGCCGACCAGCGTGCCGATGAATACGCCGATGAAGCAGTACAGCAGGTTGATCGGGGTCAGCGCGACCGCGAAACCATGGGCGACCTGTGAGAGCAGATCCATCGCCTAGCCGATCTCGAACATGCCGGTCGGCAGTTGAATTTGCAGGACCCGCTCAAGTACCCACCAGATCAGCAGCGGCGCGGCGAAGGAAAGCGGCAACGCGATTGTCCAGCGCACCGGATCGATCGCGCGCAGCAGAACAAGCATCAGCGGGATTGTAGAGAGAAGAAAGCCGAGCCGCGTGAACGCGAATGCATAGATGATGAAAGTGACGATTACGATCAGCGTCTTTGCCCATCTTGTGCCCGCCCAGAGCGAGCGAACCGAGGGGCCTTCGCTTTGAATCGATTGCACGGCGATTATGAGCGACAGTCCGCCCATCACGATGCCGAGCCAGAACATCATGAAGCCCATGCCCGGCGAATTGATGGAGCCCAGCCCAAGCTGGCGGCCCTGTTCGAGCACGAACAGGCTGATCGCAAACCAGATTGCTCCGCCCCATAGTTCGGCGTTGTTAATCCGCAGGCCGGAGCTTTTCATGGGCGTATCGCGGTTCGGAAGTGAAATGGCTCCGCTGTTGTCAGCGGAGCCATCGAGTGCATGCTATTCTTTCTTCTTCAGGCCGAGCATGTCGACGACCTTGCTTTCGGCGTCGATCACTTCCTTCACGAACTTCACATAGTCGGCGGTGTTCTTGTAGTTCACCACCATGTCGTATTTCGCGAGCGTTGCCTGCACCGCCGGATCGTCAACGGCCTTTTTGAAGGCATCGTGGATGGTCGCGACGATCTTCGGGTCCATGCCCTTCGGACCTGCGATGCCGAACGGTGAGTCGAATACGAACGGATAGCCGAGTTGTTGCAGCGTCGGCACGCCCGGATAGTTCGCCGAAGGCTTTGCGGTCCAGATCATCAGCAAACGAAGTTTGCCAGCGTCGACAAGAGCCTTCCAGCCGCTCGACTCGACCTGCAACATGGTGTGTCCGCCGAGCACGGCCGCGTTGGTCTCGGCGCCGCCCTTGAACGGCACTTGGGTCACCTTGATGCCCTCGCGCGCCGCGATCTGCTCCATGCCGATATGGAGCGAAGTACCGGCGCCCGGCGTTGCATAGGTCACCTTGCCCGGGTTTGCCTTGGCGAATTTGACGACGTCAGCCCAGGTTTTGAACTCGGAGTCGGCGCGAACCGTGACGCCGAAGGTATAGCCCGTGAGATGCGCGATATAAGTGAAGTCTTTCTGCGCGTCCCAGGTCGTCTTCTGCATCAGCGGCAGACGGAAGATCGTGATCGGAATCTGCGCGATCGTGTATCCGTCTGGTTTCGCAGTCGCCGCCATCTGCGCCGGTCCGACCGTACCGGAGCCGCCGGCGCGGTTATCGACGATGATCGGCTGGCCGAGGTGCTTGCTCGCCGCTTCCGCAATCGCGCGCATCGCGATATCGGTTGAGCCGCCTGCGGGCCATGGCACGATCAGATTGATTGGTTTGGTCGGAAAGTTTTGCGCGGCGGCGGGAGCCGCTACGGCGGCAAGGATGGCAGCCGATAGTAGAGCGAGCGCGGTGCGCTTCATTTTGTTTCTCCCCTGAGTTTCATCGTTCTTGCCAGCAGCGTTGCGCTGCAAATCGTCGTTCCGATTTTCCGCGTGCATTTGCGCGCCGCAGAGGAATGTTCACTGCAACACCGGGAAGCCGTGACGTCAACAACGCGGCACGAAATTCCGCATCGCGGAACGTTAGTTCCGCGACGGGAGATAAATTTGCAGTGCGGGATTTAGCGGCGGCCGCGCAGAACCATTTGTTTGCCACGCAGCTCGAACGAGTCGAGACGCTGCAAGAAGCTCATGCCGAGCAGGCTCATGCGAAGATCGCCCCGGCGGACGATCAACGCCGGCACGCGCCGTTCGATAATGTTGCCGATCCGAATCTGGTCGAGCACGACGGCGGCAGCGAAGCTGCGGCCCTTCGCGGTCTCGATCGTGATGTCGTACTTCAAAAGATCGACCGGCAGGCCCGCTGCGCGCGCGGCTTCAACCGTAAGCACGACGCTCGACGCGCC
Organism: Hyphomicrobiales bacterium; assembly: GCA_016713235.1. GTDB lineage: Bacteria > Pseudomonadota > Alphaproteobacteria > Rhizobiales > Xanthobacteraceae. Next base: position 166,797 of record JADJPN010000003.1, read on the forward strand.
GGTGTCGATCAACATCGGCAACGAAGCGCCGTTCACTTGCACGTGAACATTGAAATCGCCGGTGGTGTTGCTGTCCACGCGCACATGGTTCGGAATGCTCGCGGTAATGTCCTGATCCGGCGTGACGACGGTGAAAAGCCGGTCCACGACGCGAACGACGTCGCTGCGGTAGTTATAGGCGACCGCAAGTAGCGCCACGATGCCGATCCAGATGCCGACCGACTTCAACCTCTCCTGAAAGCGGCCGTAAAAAACCGAATAGAATCCGCCGCCGATCAGAAACAGCAGCGCCGAGAAGTAGACGAGGCTGGCGAAGGAATCGGTGTCCATCGCGCCGACGCTGCCTTCGTCGTGACGCGAGATCAGCACGATCACGGCCATGACCAGGCCGAAGATAACGAGCCAGAGAAATTTATCGTTGCGGAACATTTTCTTACGGCGTTCTTACGATTGCGAGTACGGCGAGGAGCGTTGCGACTTCCGCGGCCTTGCCGGCGGCAGCGGCGCAATCCGGCACATCATCGGCATGCTGGTTCTTCGCGAGTGCGACTACGATCACGAATGCCGCGAGCGCTGCGACGAAGGCGCCGGCGGTGGCGCCGATGCGAAATACAGGCAGCAGAAGCGCCGTACCGACAACGATCGTGATGAGCATCAAGCCTTGCAGCGCTACGCTATGCGACGGCCGTCCGATTTCGCCGATCTCTTCGAGTGGCCGCGCCGGCTGCGTAAGCCTGAACACGATTGAAGCCGTGGAGCCGAAGATCGTAGCGACAATGACGACGAGAGCCGCGCTCGGTGCATGGTAGAAGATCAGTCCTTCGATGGCGGCGACCTCTACCAGCAACAACAACACCAGCGCGGCGGTACCCACGCCCGATGTGCCGGCGAGCCTATCGCCCGCGCGAACGGTTCCGCTCTCCAGCCGTCCGCCACGGATGGCTGCCAGCGTCAGGATCGTGGCTGCGGCAACCGCAAACGGCGGCAGCCACATGTTCCAGAAGAGAAGCAGCGCCCCGCCGGCAACCAGACCGGCAATCGCCGCGGCCGCCGGGGCGGCATAAGCGCCAGCGCCGGGATCGGTCGCAATCGGCTCGTCGTCTTCAGCGGCGCTCGGCGCGGCTCCAAACGGCAGCACCGTTTCGTTGCGGAGCCATTTCAGCGTGTCATGCACGAAGGGCGGTAACATCTTTGGATTCCGGTGCTGCGTGGTCTGTCGCGATTCGATGACAGCAGAATTTATCACGCGCGGACAGGGGCGGTCTTCGTTCTCCGCGAGGGGTATTTTGGCTGGAGCGATCCGGCGTCGGTAACCGGCGCCAGCGCTGCCATGACGCGTTCCGGCGGGAAAGTGACGATAACTTCGGTGCCTTCGCGCAGCTTCGAGCGCAGCGTGAAGGTGCCGCCATGAAGATCGATCAAGCCCTTCACGATCGGCAGGCCAAGGCCTGCGCCTTGCTCGGCGGTTTTGATCGCGTTCGAGCCCTGTCCGAAAGAAGCCATCACGATCGGAATTTCGTCCTCGGGAATGCCGGGGCCAGTATCGCGCACGCTGACATATTGACCGCCGGAAGCGGTCCAGCCGACCTTGGTGAAGACTTCGCCGCCTTGCGGCGTGAACTTAATCGCATTCGACAACAGGTTGAGCATGATCTGCCGTACGGCGCGCTCGTCGGCCCAGAGCTTCGGGAGATTGGACTCGAACAGCGTATGCAGCGTGAGGCCGCGATTGGTCGCGCGCATCTTGGTCAGATGCGTGCAATCGTCGGCGATACCGACGATGCTCACAGGCTCTTCGTTCAACTCGTAGCGGCCAGCCTCGATGCGGGAGAGATCGAGAATCTCGTTGATGAGATTGAGGAGATGCCCGCCGGAATCGTGAATGTCGCCGGCATATTCTTTATATGCAGGCACCGCGTGCCCGCCGAGCACTTCGTTCTTCATTACCTCGGAGAAGCCGAGGATCGCGTTCAGCGGCGTGCGCAACTCATGCGACATCTGCGCTAGGAAACGGGACTTTGCGAGGTTCGCGGCTTCCGCGCGGCGAGCCGCTTCATCCGACTTCGCTTTCGATTGCTCCAGTTCGCCGATCAAGGTGTCGAGTTGCGCGCGGGCTTCGAGCGCGGATACCGCCGCGATGTGCAGCCTTCCTGCGACCATGACGAAATAGGCTTCGGCGCCGACGGTTAGGATCGCAAGCACGACGTCCTGCGGCGTGCCGCGGAGCAAGTAATGCAGTGTAACGACACCGGCGACCGGAACCGTCGCGGCGTAAACCGCACTCGGAATGCTCGCGGCCAGCATCGAGAAAACGGCGACGACCAGCAGCATCGCAAACAGCGAGAAGTCGCCCGAGCCTTGCGCGCCAAGACCGACCAGCACGTTGACGATCAGGACCCAGCTCACGCCGAAGATCAGATCGAACATCGTGAACAGGATGCGATAGCGCCGCATCAATGCCGGGCTTGCGGGCGAGCCGAGGAAGCGGCGGCAGGCGGCGACATTGAGCGAGTGGATCGTAAGCGCGATCATCGTCCAGAGCACCGCGCCGAGGCCGCCAGTCCACAACGACGAGGCAATGCCGACGAGCGAGATCAGCATAAACAGCGCGACCGACGCACCGATGCGATGCTCGGCGTAGAGGCGCAGAAGTTCGTAGTCGAAAGCGGGCTTTACGCCGGATGTCGATGTGAGCAGGTCGCGCGCGTCGCGGACACTGCGATTGAGCTTGAGCCGCCGCTCATGCGCGGCACGGGCGGCATCTGCCGCCGTCTCGTCCCCGCGGGCGCTGTGACTCATCATACGCAATACCGTTACCCGACCGCCCGCAACTCACCCCCGCGCCCGAACAGAACGCGGCCTGCCGCGAATGGGTTCGCGCCAGCAACCGCTACCATCGCGCGCGGGTGGTTAATGCCGGACTGATTCTTATGGTTAAGCAAAGGTAAATCCTTCCGCCGGGCGGCGAATAGCGTAGATATTCCGGGAGCTTGATAGGTTCCCGCCCGCATGTTCCGATAGCAGAAGGAGGCAGATCGAAATGAAGTTGTACGATATGGGCCGTGCGCCCAATCCGCGCCGCGTGCGCATTTTTCTAGCCGAGAAGGGCATCGATGTTCCGAAACAGGAGGTCGATCTCGGCGCGCTCGAACAACGCAGCGACGATTTTACCGCAATGAATCCGATGCAGCGCGTTCCCGTGCTGGTGCTCGACGACGGAACGGTCATCACCGAGTCGGTCGCAATCTGCCTGTATTTCGAAAAACTCCATCCCGAGCCGAACCTTTTCGGCAAGAACGCCGTCGAGAGCGCGCAGGTTGAAATGTGGAACCGGCGGCTGGAGTTGCACTTCTACGGTCCGGTCTCGCAGTCTTTCCGTCATACAAACCCCGGCATGGCGCAACGCGAGAAGGTGCAGGTTGCCGATTGGGGTGCCGTGTGCCGCGACCAGGCAATCGAATTTGTCGATTTTCTTGAGGTAGAGCTTGGCAAGCGCGAATTTGTTGCGGGCGATCGTTTCACCATCGCTGACATTACCGCGCTCTGCACGATCGACTTCATGCGCGTGATCAAGCTATCGGTTACTCCGGAGATGAAAAACCTGACGCGCTGGCACGCTGCAGTGTCGGCCCGTCCCAGTGCCAAGGCATAAACATGACTGCGAAATACGAAAATATACGGCTCGAAGTCGCCGGTTCAGTTGCGACACTTGCGCTCGCGCGCCCCGAGCGGCTGAACGCGATCAGCGCAAGCACGCATCCGGAGTTGCGCGATGCGCTCGACAAAGTCGAAGCCGACAAGAATGTGCGCTGTCTCGTGCTGACGGGCGAGGGGCGGGCCTTCTGTTCGGGGCAGGATTTGAGTGAGCGCAATGTCGCAAGTTCCGCGAAACTCGATCTCGGTGCCTCGCTCGAGACGAATTACAATCCGCTGGTGCGCAGGCTCGCATCTTTCCCGATTCCGACCATTGCGGCGGTGAACGGTCCGGCGGCGGGCGCGGGCGCGAATATCGCGCTCGCCTGCGACATTCTTCTGATGGCGCGCTCCGCTTATTTGCAGGAGGCGTTTGCACGCATCGGTCTTGTGCCTGACGCCGGGGGAACATGGTTCTTGCCTCGGCTTGTCGGCTTGAAACGCGCGCTTGCCATGTGCTTGTTTGCGGACCGTATTCCCGCCGAAGACTGCGAGCGCATGGGCATTGCCTGGAAGGTCTTCGACGACGAAATTTTCGCGAGCGAAGTCGCAAAGCATGCCGCTATTCTTGCGGCGGGTCCGACGCTTGCGTATCGCCTCGCCAAGCAGGCATTGATGGCAAGCGGGGCGAACGATCTTTCCGCCCAGCTCGATCTTGAGCGCGACAGCCAGCGCGAAGCGGGCAGTTCCCGCGACTTCATCGAAGGCGTGATGGCGTTTCGCGAGAAGCGGCTGCCGCGTTTTCAGGGCGAATAGCCGCGAGGAAATTTCGACGTGAAAATGCTACTGTCCAGGCGGAGATAAGAAAAATGACCGCCACTTCCGAACAAGTCACCGAAGCCCTGAAATCCGTCAAAGGCCCCGACGGCAAGGATATCGTCTCGTCAGGCAAGCTGTCGGGCGTCGTTGTCACCGGCGGAAAAGTTTTCTGCTCGCTCACCGTCGATGCGGCCGAAGCGCAGGCGTGGGAGAGCGTGCGCAAACAGGCCGAGGAAACGATCAAGACAGTACCGGGCGTCGTATCCGTGCTGATCGCGCTGACTGCCGAGAAGAAACCCGGCGCTGCGTCCGCTGCGCCGCCGCGCGCCGCTGCTGGACCGGGTGGAAAAATTCAGGGCGTTCCGGGAGTAGGCGCGATCATCGCAGTTGCTTCCGGCAAAGGCGGCGTTGGCAAGTCGACGACCGCCGTCAATCTCGCGCTCGGGCTTCAATCGCTCGGACTAAAAGTTGGCGTACTCGACGCGGATATTTACGGCCCCTCGATGCCGCGCCTGCTCGCCATCAAAGGCAAGCCAGAAACGGTTGGCGGCCGCACGCTGAAGCCGATGGAGGCTTACGGCCTTAAGGTCATGTCGATCGGTTTTCTGGTCGACGAGGAGACGCCGATGATCTGGCGCGGGCCCATGGTGATGTCCGCGATCACGCAGATGCTGCGCGAAGTGGATTGGGCGCCGCTCGACGTCATCGTGGTCGACATGCCGCCCGGCACGGGCGATGCGCAGCTCACGCTCGCACAGCAGGTGCCACTCGCAGGCGCGGTCATCGTCTCGACGCCGCAGGATCTCGCTTTGATCGATGCGCGGCGCGGCATTGCAATGTTCCGGCGCGTGGACGTGCCGGTGCTTGGGCTCATCGAAAACATGAGCTACTTCCTTTGCCCGCATTGCGGCGAGCGCTCCGATATTTTCAGTCACGGTGGCGCGCATAAGGAAGCGGATCGCTGGGGCGTTCAGTTTCTCGGTGAAGTTCCGTTGGAACTCAAAATCCGCGAAACATCCGACGCTGGACTGCCGATCGTCGCGACCGAACCCGACAGTTCGCACGCCAAAGTTTACAAGGACATCGCAGCACGCGTCCGCGCCGCGATGGATGGATCGAGCGGAAAGCGCGCGGCGCCCAAAATCGTTATCGAGTCATGAGCGAAGCCAGATGAAAGCGCTTGCCGCTTTGGCCATTCTTGCCATGACCGCTACCGCTGCATTCGCGCAGCAGCGCCAGGCGAACCCGCCGCGCGATCTGTGGTGCCGCGACATGCAGATCGTCGAGGGCACGGTTCAGTACTGTATGGCGTATACGTTGGAACAGTGCCTTGCGTCGCGGGCCAGTCCGAACGAGCGCTGCTATCTCAATCCGATCTACGAACCGCGCGCTCGTCGCTAGATATTGCTGCGACAAAGTTGCACGAACGAAGCCGCGCGCAATAAACTTTCTCAAACCTTGCGACTTTCGTCGCAGAGCTCCCGGCTGCGGCATGGCTCGCAGCATTGAATTGTCCGCGCTGCATGGCTGCCCCCGCTTTCTGCTCACGAAAAGCATGCTAGCGATTCCGCCAAGCGGGAGGCGTAGTGCCTGCCGCAGTCTTAGGGAGAAGATTCCTTACAATGAAACGTCGTCAGTTTATCAAGACCGCGGGCGTGGGCATTGCCGCGAGCGCGATTGCAGCTCCGGCCATCGCGCAGGCCAACCCGGAAATCAAATGGCGCATGACCTCGAGCTTCCCGAAAGCGCTCGACACCATTTACGGCGGTGGCGAAGTGTTCGCCCGTCGGCTTTCCGAAGCGACCGATGGCAAGTTTCAGGTGCAGGTTTTTGCCGGTGGCGAAATCGTCCCGGCTTTGCAGGCGCTCGACGCCACCTCGAACGGCACCGTCGAATGCTGCCACACCGTGTCGTATTATTATGTCGGCAAGGATCCGACGTTTGCGATCGCGGCATCCGTTCCGTTCGGTCTGAACGCGCGCATGCAGAACGCATGGCTCTCGGGCAACGAGGGCACCGAGCAGTGGAACGAGTTCTACAAAAAGTACGGCGTGAACGCGCTTCCGCTCGGCAATACCGGCACCCAGATGGGCGGCTGGTTCCGCAAGGAAATCAAGACCGTTGAAGACCTGAAGGGCCTGAAGATGCGTATCGGCGGCATCGCGGGTCAGGTGCTCGCCAAGCTCGGCGTCGTGCCGCAGCAGATCGCCGGCGGCGAAATCTATCAGGCGCTCGAGCGCGGCACGATCGACGCCGCCGAGTGGGTCGGCCCCTACGACGACGAGAAGCTCGGCTTCGCGAAGGTCGCGCCTTACTATTACTACCCGGGTTTCTGGGAAGGCGGCCCGACCACGCACGCCTACTTCAATCTCGAGAAGTACAACGCGCTACCGAAGCACTATCAGGCGGCGCTGGTGAATGCGGCTGCTTACGCGAACACCTGGATGCAGGCGCGCTACGACGTGCTCAATCCGCAGGCGCTTCGCCGTCTCGTCGCCGCCAAGGCGCAGCTTCGTCCGTTCTCCAACGAGATCATGGACGCGGCCTTCAAGGCGACGAACGAACTCTGGGCTGAGATCTCGGGCAAGAACGCCGAGTTCAAGAAATACATCGATCTGATGCAGTCGTTCCGGAACGAGCAGTATCTGTGGTGGCAGGTCGCCGAATACGGCTTCGACACCTACATGATCCGCTCGCGGCGTCAGGGCGGTTAGTTTCCGCTGAAACTACAGGCGGTTTACCCCGCGATCCGAAAGGGTCGCTCCTAACTCGGCTTTAGACGAGTCAGGCATAAAATTAGCCCAAGTCGGATTCATCCGGCTTGGGCTGTTTTATTATGCTGCATAGCAAGACGCCTAGCTCCTAGATTTTTGCATGGCTCTCGGCCATGCTTCCCCCAGATGACTGAGGTCGGAGAAACCTCAGGAATCCAACGAACGAAAACCCATGTTTCCAAAGGGGGAAATATTCATGAAACGTCGTAAGTTCCTGCAAGTTGCGGGCGGTACGGTAGCCGCCAGCGCCTTGGCAGCTCCGGCAATTGCGCAATCCGCTCCCGAATTGAAATGGCGTCTGACCTCAAGCTTCCCGAAAGCGCTCGACACGATCTACGGCGCTGCCGAAGTGCTGGCCAAGTACGTCAACGAAGCAACGGACGGCAAATTCCAGATTCAGGTCTTTGCAGCCGGCGAAATCGTTCCGGGCCTTCAGGCGCTCGATGCCGTGACCAGCGGCACCGTCGAAATGTGCCACACCGCGAACTATTACTATGTCGGCAAGGATCCGACGTTCGCGTTCGCGACCGCCGTTCCGTTCGGTCTCAACCAGCGCATGATGGATGCCTGGTGCCTTTATGGCGGCGGCAACGACCTGCTCAATGCCTTCTTCGCCAAGCACAAGGCGATCGGCTTCATGGCCGGCAACACTGGCTGTCAGATGGGCGGCTGGTATCGCAAGGAAATCAAGTCCGTTGAAGACCTCAAGGGCTTGAAGATGCGCATCGGCGGGTTCGCCGGCCAGGTGCTCACGAAGCTCGGTGTCGTTCCGCAGCAGATCGCGGGCGGCGAAATCTATCAGGCGCTCGAGCGCGGCACGATCGATGCGGCCGAGTGGGTCGGACCTTATGACGACGAGAAGCTCGGCTTCGCCAAGGTTGCTCCCTACTACTACTATCCCGGCTGGTGGGAAGGCGGCCCGATGCTCCACGCGATGGTGAACCTCGAGAAGTTCAACGCGCTGCCGAAGAACTACAAGGCGATCATCGAAGCGGCCGCACAGACCGCCAACACGCACATGATGGCGAAGTACGATGCCGGCAACCCGGCCGCGCTCCGCCGTCTGATCGCGGGCGGTGCCAAGCTGCAGCCGTTCTCAACGCAAATCATGGAAACCTGCTACAAGGCCGCGAATGAAGTCTACGCCGAAACCTCGGCGAAGAACGCGGACTTCAAGAAGATCCATGACTCCTACATGGCCTTCCGCAACGAGCAGTATCTCTGGTGGCAGGTTGCCGAATATACCTTCGACAGCTTCCAGATCCGCTCGCGCCGCTCGTAAGTGCAAAGGCCGACAAAAAGGAAAAACCCCGGAGCCTTGGCTCCGGGGTTTTTTGTTGGCTGATTTCAGTTCTCTAGAATTTAGGCGGGCCGAGCGGTATGTCCGGCATCTGGATCTCGATCTTTACTTTGTTCGGATCGATGCCCGTCCCGGTGCCTTTGTAGTGCATCACCATCTGCGGGAACGTGATCACGAGCACGACCATGATGCACTGGATCACGACGAAGGGCACCGCACCCCAGTAGATCTGGCCGGTGGTAATGCCGGCGGTGAGTTCTCCGCTGACCTTGTCCACGTAGGGTTCTTTGGGCGCGACCGAGCGCAAATAGAACAACGCAAAGCCGAACGGCGGATGCATGAACGAGGTCTGCATGTTCACCGCCAGAATGACGCCGAACCAGATCAGGTCGATGCCGATTCTTTCCGCGGCGGGTCCGAGCAGCGGCACGATGATGAAAGCCAGCTCGAAGAAGTCGAGGAAGAACGCGAGCACGAATACCAGCGCGTTGATGAAGAGCAGAAAACCGATCTGGCCGCCCGGCAGCGAGACCAGCAGCTCTTCGACCCATTTGTGCCCGTCGACGCCGTAGAAGGTGAGCGAGAACACGCGTGCGCCGAGCAGGATGAAGAGCACGAAGGCCGAGAGCTTGGCGGTCGACTCCGTGGCCTGTTTCATGAGGTCGAAATTGAGTCGCCTCTTGAAGATCGCGAGCAGTACCGCGCCGGCCGCGCCCATGGCCCCGCCTTCGGTGGGGGTCGCAAGACCGATGAAGATCGTGCCGAGCACGAGGAAGATGAGTGCTAGCGGCGGCACCATCACCGCGGTGACCTGTCGTGACATCTCGGAGAGCAGCGGCTCGCGCAGCAGCGGCACCGCGCCAAAGATCAGCGAGATTGCGAAGAAGACGACCGCGCCGGCAGCCAGCGCAGCGCCGACGCGCAGTAGCGGCTCGAGCGTCTCGATGATGCCGGTCGCGACCGGCAGCGGATGGTTGGTATAGACGTAGGACGTCACGACCATGGCGGCGATTGCGCCGATCACGCCGGCAAGCCCCCGATAACGATCGCCGACCGAAACCAGGAACGCGAAGATGATGCCGACGAACATTGAGAGCACGACGAAGTCTGCGCCGCGATAGGTCGTCTGCATCATGACCAGATAGCCGACCAACCCGCTGACGATGACGAGCAGCGCCAGATTTGCGTGTGGCCTTGAGACGAAATTACGCGAGCGGATGCCGAGGAAGAGGGCGTACAGGCCGGCGACTGCGGCAATCGCCTCAATTCCGTACTCCGTGACGGCGGGTGGCAGACCGAGCGTGCTGCCGCTACCGATCATGCCGCCGACCAGCGCGAATACGGAGAACAAAATGACCGTGACAACGAGAAAAGTTACGAGCGGCACCGCGGCCACGACGCCAAAGAAGTTGGTGATCGTCCGCAACGGGCGGTTCTGCCCGTCTTCTTTTAAGGTCTGCGCCTCGGGCGGCAGCCCCGGGGCCCGGTTGGGGAACACCAAGGCAACGAGCATCACGTAGCCGGCATAAAGGCTCGAGAGAATGAGGCCCGGAATGAACGCGCCTTCGTACATGTCGCCGACCGAGCGACCGAGCTGGTCGGCCATCACGATCAGCACGAGCGACGGCGGGATGATTTGCGCGAGCGTGCCCGATGCCGCGATCACGCCCGAAGCCAGTCGCCGGTCGTAGCCGTAGCGCAGCATGATCGGCAGCGAGATGAGGCCCATCGAAATCACCGATGCCGCGACAACGCCGGTCGTCGCCGCGAGCAGCGCGCCGACGAAGATCACCGCATAGGCGAGGCCGCCGCGGATCGGGCCGAATACCTGACCAATAGTGTCGAGCAGGTCTTCCGCCATGCCGCTTCGTTCGAGCACCAATCCCATGAACGTAAAGAACGGAATTGCGAGCAGCGTATCGTTGTTCATCGTGCCGTAAACGCGCTCGGGCATGGCTTGCAGGAAGTTCGGCGCGAACAGGCCGAGTTCGATGCCGATGATGCCGTAGAGCAGGCCGACGGCGGCGAGCGTGAATGCCACCGGGTAACCGATGAGCAGAAACACAACCAGGCTCGCGAACATGATCGGAGCCATGTTGTGAATGATGAAAGCGGTCATAGCGGTTGCTCCGGGCCTGCGCTGGCTACTGGTTCTTCGCTGCCTGAAGCAGACGTGCGGCTTCCGCTTCAGCGGCGTGGCCCTGCGGCCCATCGTGCGGATCGGGAATATGACCGCGCATGATGGCGGCGCGTTTGATGATTTCGGACACCGCCTGGATCAACAACACGGTAAAGGCGAGCGGGATCAGGAGTTTCGCCGGCCATTGCGGCAGGCCGCCGGCGCTGAACGAGCGCTCACCCAACCGGTAGGAAGCGAGGAAGAACGGGACGGAAGTCCAGATCATCACGAGGCAGAACGGAACAAGCGCAAACACGTGGCCGATCATGTCGATCCAGTTGCGGACCCGCTTCGAAAACAGGCTGTTCACGATGTCGATGCGGATGTGCTCGTTCGCGATCAGCGTCCATGCCGAGCAGAAAAGGAAAGTAGCGGCGAAGAGGTACCACTGCAGTTCGAGCCAGGCATTGGAGGAAATGTTCAGAAGCTTACGAATGATCGCATTGGTAGTAGAGACCGCTACGGCGACGACAAGAAGCCAGGCAACGATCTTGCCGAGTTTCGTGTTGACGAAGTCGATCGCTCGGCTGATTGCGAGCAAACTACTCATATGTCTTCCCCCGGACTACGAGCGGTTCCGGGCCCTTCCAGCCCGTCCGGTCTCTTCCCTCCGGGCACCATAGACATTTGGACCCGCCGATCAAGCCAAAGCACGATAGGGCGATGACGCAGATGGATGGAGCGGAAGCCTTTGTAGATACAGAAGAAATCGTAAGTTTACGCGGGGTTTATTCGTTGCCTTTTGCGTTCGCTCGTGAGCGCAACGCCTCACGGTGCAGCATGTAGAGGCCGGCTGCGATCATGATCGCCATGCCGGTCAGGGACCACGCGTCCGGAACTTCGTGGAAGAAAACGAAGCCGTAAAAGACCGCAAAGACCACGATCGAATAACGAAGTGGAGCGACCACGGAGAGTTCGGTGCGATGATAGGCGAGCACGATGAAGTACTGCGCAAGCACCAGACAGATGCCGGATGCAAGGCAACTCAGCAGTACGGCGGCGTGCGGCATCTGCCACGCCTGAAAGTATGCGCCTCCCACGCCGATTACGATTCCGGCAAGCACCGAGGCGAGCGCGACGATAAAAGCGGGGACGCGCAATCCGATCGACCGCGCCAGCAAGTCACGCGAGAGAATTGAGAAGGTCGCCGCAATTGCAAATAGCGATGCCGCGTCGAAGGCGCCTGTCGCTGGCTTCACTACGAGAATCACGCCAAGGAACCCAGCAGCGACCGCAAGCCAGCGCCGCCAGCCGACACGCTCGCCGAGCATAAGCGCGCCGATGACTGTCATGAGAAACGGCACAAGCTGAATGATCGTGATCACGTTGCCGAGCGGGATGAGCGCCAGCGCCGAGATCAGGAGCACGCCGTTCGCGGCCTCCGCGAAGCCCCGCAGGCTTACTTCCCAGTCGAACATCTTCGGTATGTCGCGTAGTTCGTCGCGCCACCACAGAACCACGGCAAGGAACAAGAGTGCGAAGACGCCGCGAATAAACATCACCTCCGTAACCGGAATTTCCCGGACGGCGTATTTCGTGCCGGCATCGTTCGCGGCGAACAGAGCCATCGCCAGCACCATGAAGATCATGCTGCGGCGGTTGGCGGTGCTTGTATCGCTCATTGCGCGCCCGGTGGAATTGCCGCGACTGCCGCATGCTTTGCGCGCAATCGCTCACGGTGAAGAAGGTAGATGCCGCCTGCCACGATCAACGTCATGCCGAGAAACGCCAGATAATCCGGAAATTCCGCGAACACGATCATGCCGCCGATCACGGCAAAGAACAGATAGAAATAGCGGAACGGCGATACCGCCGACATGTTGCCTGATCTGAAGGCGAGAAAGGCAAACATATTTGCCAGCACGAGAAAGATTCCAGCCAGCGAAGAGATAGCAAAAGAGTAGAGATCCGGCCACAGCCACGGCCCCCACGCTTTAAACCCGAGCGGCCGGAAAATTGGCGTGAGTGCCGAAGCGATCAGGATGCTCATCAACGAAGTCGCCAGCGGAACGACGAAGGGCGGCACGGTGTTGCCGATTTTCCGCGACTGGATATCGCGTGCGACACCCAAGGTCGCGGCAAAGAGTACGGGAATTACGATGGGCTGAAACGCTTCGCTGCCCGGCTTGATGATCAGAAGCACGCCAAGGAACGCGACCGCGGCCGCGCACCAGCGCCGCCAGCCGACGGTTTCCTTGAAAAGATAAATCCCCGCGATCATCCCGATGAAAGGGCCGAACTGCATCACGGCCGTTACCGTTGCGAGTGGCAGAAAAGCGTAGCAGGTGATGAGGATCGGGCCGACGGATGCTTCGAACAGACTGCGCCAGAAAAGATTTCGGTTCGCGATCGTTTTCAGTTGCGACACGCCATGAACGAAACACGCCATCGAGAAGGCAAAGATGGATGCCGTGACCCCACGGATCACGATGATTTCGGTGACGGGCAGAAATTCGACTGCGATCTTCGTGTTGATGTCGTTGGCCGCGAACGAAGCGGACGCGATTATCATGTAAAAGATACTCCGCAGATTTGCGGAGATCGCGCCGGCGGCGGGTTGGGAATTCACTGGATTGGGACTTTGCAAAGCGCGGCGTTACCCGCCGGTGAGACTCATGTGGCGGCCGACAGCCGGTTGTTTGGTGCGGCGGTCGATGACGAAATCGTGGCCTTTGGGTTTGCGCGCGATCGCGTCTTCCATCGCGGAGTAGAGTAGTTCGTTGGTCGCTGACGCGCGCATCGGTCCGCGCAGATCGGCGGCATCTTCCTGGCCGAGGCACATATAAAGTGTGCCGGTGCAGGTGAGGCGGACGCGATTGCAGCCTTCGCAGAAATTATGCGTGAGCGGCGTGATGAAACCGAGCTTGCCGCCGGTTTCTTTCACCGAAACGTATCGTGCCGGGCCGCCGGTACGGAAATCGATGTCTTCGAGCGTGTATTTTTCGGCGAGCTGCGCGCGCACGAGCGAAAGCGGCAAGTATTGATCAACGCGCTCGGAGCCGACGTCGCCAAGCGGCATGACCTCGATCAGCGAGAGATCCATGCCGCGGCCATGCGCCCATTCCATCAGCGATGCGATCTCATTCTCGTTGTCGCCTTTGAGTGCGACCGCATTGATCTTGACGTGGATGCCCGCTGCCTGCGCGGCATCGATGCCGGCGAGCACTTTGGATAGATCGCCCCAGCGCGTCAGGGCCTTGAATTTCGCGGGGTCGAGCGTGTCGAGCGAAACATTGATGCGCTTGATGCCATAACCCGCCAGTTCGTTTGCGAACCGCGCAAGCTGCGAGCCATTGGTGGTGAGCGTCAGCTCTTTCAGCGCGCCGGTATCGAGATGGCGCGAGAGCGAGCGGAACAAGGTCATGATGTCCCGCCGCACCAGCGGTTCCCCGCCGGTGATGCGCAGTTTCTCGACGCCGCGCGAGACGAAGGCGGTGCAGATGCGGTCGAGTTCCTCGAGCGTGAGGAGGTCCGGTTTGGGCAGGAAGGTCATGTGTTCGGACATGCAATAGACGCAGCGGAAGTCGCAGCGATCGGTGACCGACACGCGCAGGTAGCTGATCTGCCGGCCGAACGGGTCGGCCAGGGCAGGCAAAGCAGTGGAACTTCCAGCAATCGGGCGAATATCGTTCATCAAACGTCTGTTTTGGCGGGGGTTTTTGTCATTTTGCGTCTCTCCCGCGAATTCTAGGCGACTGTGGCCAAGAAAGCCGGGCAGGTAAAGCCGCGGTGTCGCATGGCTTGTCCGCCGCTGGCAGATCGCTAGGTTGCCACCCGGAGGAACAAATGGCTGAAGAGAATACGCCCTGGCCGACCGAGCTTCGGGTGATCAACAATCGCGGCGCGATGGCGGGCACCTTCGATGATGGCTCGTCGTTCACGCTGCCCGCCGAATACCTCCGCGTGGAAAGCCCGAGCGCCGAAGTGCAGGGCCATAGCCCCGACGAGCGCAAGACCGTGCCGGGCAAGCGTAACGTGATGATTCTCGAGGTGCTCCCGGTCGGAAATTACGCCGTCCGTCTCGTCTTCGACGATCTGCATTCGACCGGCATTTATTCGTGGGGTTATCTGCACGAACTCGGCCGCGAGTACGAGATACGTTTTCAGCGCTATCTCGACGAACTGGCTGCGAAGGGCTTGTCGCGAGACACCGGAGCAACGCCGCACAAACACGTACACTGAAAAGAAAAGGGCCGGCGCAAAGACCGGCCCCTACCCATTCCTCGAAACAGTCGTCAGTTGATGACGTAAACCGTCGCCCCGACCGCGACCTTTCCGTAGAGGTCGATCACGTCCGAGTTGTGCATCCGGAAGCAACCCGAAGAGTCGGCAAGGCCGATCGAATCCGGATCGTTCGAGCCATGGATGCGATAGAGCGTCGAGCCGAGATAGATCGCGCGTGCGCCGAGCGGATTGTTCTCGCCGCCTTCCATGCGCTTCGGCAGGCCCTTCTGTCGCGCATGCATCTCCGCGGGCGGCGTCCATGCCGGCCATTCTTTCTTAGCGGTAACCCGATGCGTGCCGGACCAGGTGAAGCCGGCGCGGCCGACGCCGATATTGTATTCGATCGCCGTTCCTGGCGCCGTAACGTAATAGAGTTTCCGCTGCTTCGTGATGATCACGATGCTGCCCGGCGCGTATTTGGAATCGATGTTGGTCGAGCCGCCGAAAATTCCAAAGATGCCGGTATTGCGCGCCGGTTTCGAATTCGGGTTCGTGCCTTTGCCCGAAATATTCTGACCCGTAATGGGGTCGCGCATATCCTGCGCACTGGCTCCGGGAGCAAGGATCATCGCCGCGAGCACGGCGAGCATGATTGTTTTCAGTCGCATCGTCATCCCTCTGTCGATCTGCTGGCCGCCGTCGGCTTGCAGATATTGAACGCCATATATTCAGGGCGAAGCCAAACACGCAAATCGGCACAGCATAGGCCTGCGCAGTGCAGCATAGGACCCGGCTTGGGCCACGGATTCTCGCTATAATCCAATTGCTTCGAACCGATGACAGGCGGATATTCCGCGCCTTGCCGCGAAATTGCGGACGGGATTGCATGAGTGCAGACAACAACACCTTGCGCATTGCGCTCATCGGCTTTGGCGAAGTAGGACGCCGCTTTGCCGATGACCTTCGCGGCAATCCGGCGCTGGCGTTGTCGACCTATGACATTTTGCGCGAAGACGCGGGCAAGCGCGGTGATTACGAGCGCGCGGCGGCCGAGCGGAAGGTAGCGGCAAAGGAAAACGCAAAGGCTGCCTGCGACGGCGCGCATCTGGTGTTCTCTGCCGTCACCGCGGCGGCAACGGAGAAAGTCGCCGCCGAAGCGGCTAGTTTTCTGAACAGCGGGCAGGTTTTCTTCGACATTAATTCCGCGGCCCCCGGCACCAAGAAGCGCGCGAGCGCGCATGTCGCGAAGATTGGCGCGGATTATGTCGAAGGTGCCGTGATGGCTCCCGTGAAGAAGCCGGGAATTCGCGTATCTATTCTTGCGGGTGGTGCGCGCGCCGAGGAAACCGCGGAACGCCTGAACCTGCTCGGCTTCAACATCAAGCCGATTTCGACCGAGATAGGTCATGCTTCGGCGACCAAGCTCTGCCGCAGCATCATCATCAAAGGGTTAGAAGCGCTGCTCGTGGATTGTGCGAAGGCTTCCGAACATGTGGGTGTGCAGGAGGATGTCTTTGCCTCTCTCGCGGAAACCTTTCCTTCGATTGATTGGCCCGCACTCGCGGAAGATATGAAAGAACGCGTGGCAACGCACGGCAAGCGCCGCGCGGAAGAAATGCGCGAAGCCGGCGAGATGCTTTCGGATTTCGGTTTCGATGCGGAGTTGGCGTTCGCAGTCGCAAACGCACAAGCGAGGGGAGCAAAGCCTCGTGGTTGATCGCGGCATTCCCTGCATGATGTTTCGCGGCGGCACCTCGAAGGGCGCCTATTTTCTCGCGAGCGACTTGCCGGCGAATGCCGCCGAGCGCGACCGCATTCTGCTTTCCGTCATGGGTTCCCCCGATCCGCGTCAGGTCGATGGGCTCGGCGGCGCGCATCCGCTCACCAGCAAGGTCGCGATCGTCTCCAGATCGAAAGACAAGGATTGCGATATCGACTTTCTGTTCTGTCAGGTCGGCGTCGACAAGCCGATGGTCGATACCACGCCGAACTGCGGAAATATCCTCGCTGGTGTTGCGCCCTTCGCCATCGAGCGCGGGCTGATCGAAGCGACGAAAGATGTGACGCCTGTGAAAGTGCGCACGATCAACACCGGCACCGTCGCTGAGTTGCTGATCGAAACGCCGGGCGGTGTCGTGAATTACGATGGCGACGCAAGGATCGACGGCGTACCGGGAACGGCTGCGCCGGTCGTCATCAATTTTCTAAAAGCGGTTACGAGCCGCGCGAACAGCTCGACAAGGACGCCGAACTGAAGAAGCGCCTCGAAGAAATCCGCCTTCCGGCGGGCAGGCTGATGAATCTCGGTGACGTGACGAGCAAGGTCGTGCCGAAGATGATCTTAATCGCCCCGCCGAAAGGCGGTGGCCACGTCGCGACACGCTCTTTCATCCCGCACGAATGCCACGCTTCGATTGGTGTGTTTGCCGCCGTGACGGTGGCGACGGCTTGCGTGCTGCCGGGTTCAGTCACGGAAGGGATCGCGAAAGTGCCCGCAGGCCGCGACAAGGCGATGTCCGTCGAGCATCCGACCGGTGAGTTCACCGTAAACCTTACCGTCGGCGGAACCGCCGACAAGCTCGTAATCGAACGGGCAGGGTTGCTGCGCACCGCGCGCAAGCTCTTCGAGGGCAAGACTTTCGCGCATCACAATGCGCAAATGGCGGCTCCGAAGCAGGCCGCCGAGTAAAACGAAAAGAGTGAGTGATAGAAAGATGGCTTCAGGAAAACCGGACTTGTGGTCACTGCTCATCCCGGCGATTTCGTCTGGCGCGCAGGCGGTGCGATCGCGTTGCATGCCGACAAGGGCTATCGCATGAAAATTCTTTGCCTCTCGTTCGGCGAACGCGGCGAAAGTCAGTTTGCCTGGAAGAATGCAGGCATGAAGCTCGAAGAGGTAAAAGCGCAGCGCAAGGACGAGGCCTCTCGCGCCGCCGGAATTCTCGGCGCGGAAATCGAATACTTTGATGCCGGCGACTATCCGCTACGCACGACCGACAAGATGATGGAGCGCGCGATCGATGTGTTCCGCGATCTCAATCCGTCCTTCGTGCTGACGCATTCACTCGAAGATCCCTACAACGTCGACCACCCGGAAGCGACGCGCTTTGCGCAGGAGGCGCGCATCGTCGCGCAGGCGGCCGGCCATAAACCCGATCCGTCGCGCGCTTATGCAGCGCCGCCGGTGTTCCTGTTCGAGCCGCATCAGCCGGAGATGTGCAATTACAAGCCGAACGTCATTCTGAACATTGACGCGGTTTGGGAACGGAAGAAGAAAGCCTTCGAAATTCTCGCCGCGCAGAAGCATCTCTGGGACTACTACACGCGCGTCGCGCTCAATCGCGGGATGCAAGGCGGCCGCAACTCCGGCCGCGCGATGACCTATGGCGAGGCGTATCAGCGTCTGTTCCCGATGTAGTGGAGACGCTCGCGTGAGCTTTCAATCTGTCGTCGTTCGTAAAGTAGAGCGCGAGTCCAAAGCGACGGTGGACGCGCTTGGCAAGCTTGGTGTTTCGACCGTGCATGAAGCGATGGGTCGCGTGGGCCTTGCCAAGAATTACATGCGCCCCGTGTGGGAGGGCGCCGAAGCGTCCGGCTCTGCGATCACGGTGCTTTCGCAGCCCGGCGACAATTGGATGATCCATGTCGCCGCCGAGCAGTGCCTGCCCGGCGACATGATGGTGGTGGCCTGCACGGCCGACAACGAGGACGGCATGTTTGGCGAGTTGCTCGCAACCTCGCTAAAGGCACGCGGCGTCACCGGGCTCATCATCGATGCGGGCTGCCGCGACGTTCGTGCGCTTCGCGAAATGAAGTTCCCGGTCTGGTCGCGTGCGATCTCGGCAAAAGGTACGGTGAAGGCGACGCTGGGTGCCGTGAATATTCCGGTCGTCTGCGCTGGTGCCGCTGTCAATCCAGGCGATGTCGTCGTTGCGGATGAAGACGGTGTCGTCTTTGTGCCCCGCGCCGATGCGCAGAAGGTGCTCAAAGCCGCGCAGACGCGTCTCACTAACGAAGATGAGAAGCGCACGCGTCTTGGTAAAGGCGAGCTTGGTCTCGATATGTATAAAATGCGCGAGGGTCTCCAGAAGGCCGGCCTGCAATACATCGATAGCCTCGACGACCTGAAGAAGTGAGGGAAAGAATGATTGCCGAACCTTGCTTCGATATCGCGCATCTCGGTCATATCGAGATGCTCACGAATAAGCCGCAGGAGAGTCTCGACTTCTTCGTCGATGTTCTCGGCCTTACCGAAAGCGGGCGCGAAGGCGACAGCGTCTATCTGCGCGCCTATGACGATTACGAATTTCATTCGCTAAAATTGACGGCGTCGAAGACGACCGGGATCGCGCATGTCGGTTACCGCGCGTCGAGCGAGCAGGGATTGGCGCGCCGCGTCGCTGCGATCGAAAAGATGAACTGCGGAATCGGCTGGACCGACGGCGACCTCGGTCACGGCAGATCCTATCGTTTCAACGATCCGGACGGCCACGTTTTCGAGATTTATTTCGATACGAAGAAATATCAGGCGCCGCCCGCGGAAAAGCCCGCGTTGAAAAATCAGGCGCAGCGCTATCACGGCCGCGGCGTCGGCGTGCGCAGGCTCGACCACTTCAATCTGTTGGCGCAAGACGTGGCCAAGATCCGCGAATTCATTCCCGCTGCGCTTGGCAGCCGCGTCACCGAAGAAATTCAGCTCAACGACGGCAGTTACGGCGGTTGCTGGTTCACGGTGAATAACAAAAGCTATGACGTCGCCTATACGCGCGACCACACCAAGGATCGCGGCCGCTTCCATCACATTACCTATGCGGTCGATCAGCGTGAGCACGTGCTGCGCGCGGCCGACATCTTTCTGGAGAACGGCGTCTTCATCGAGACCGGGCCGCACAAGCACGCAATCCAGCAGACTTTCTTCCTCTATGTTTATGAGCCGGCCGGAAATCGCGTCGAAGTCGCGAATGCGGGCGCGCGGTTAATCCTCGATCCAAGCTGGAAAACGGTCACCTGGACCGAAGACGAGCGCAAGAAAGGCCAGGCGTGGGGCTTAAAGACGATCGAAAGTTTTCACACGCACGGCACGCCGCCCGCGGAGAAGTAGCTACAATTTTCTGCAATATTTCGGCGTTGACGATACGTATCTGCTTGCTCCGGTAACCGTACTGTTTAAACGCTTGTTAGCGGCTTGTCGGCTATTGCCGCTGCATGAAATTCACTCTTGCGCTGATGTCGGAACTCGAAGACGCGTTGCAGAGTGGCGCACCCAAGCGCCGCGTCGTCATGCTTCGCCGCATCACCGATCTTTTCCTGAGCGACGCAAACCGCCTCAACGAAGAACAGGTCGGAGTCTTCGACGAAATCCTCACGCATCTCGCGCATCGCATCGAGGAGCGTGTGCTCTCGCAGATCAGTCTCAAATTCTGGCGCCGGTAAGGAACGCGCCGAAGAATATGATCTCCTTGCTGGCGCAGGACGACGACATCGCAGTCGCAGGCCCCGTGCTCGCGCAGTCTGACCGCATCGCCGAGAACGACCTGATCGAGATCGCAAAATCGAAGGGCCAGAAGCATTTGCTTGCAATTGCAATCCGCGCCCAGTTGAGCGAGGCCATAACCGATATTTTGATCAAGCGCGGCGACAAGCGCGTCGTTGGTAAGCTTGCGCGTAACGCCGGCGCGAAGTTCTCGCACAATAGCTACGAGATGGTCGTCAATCGCGCCGAGGGCGACGACGAGTTGTCCGAGGATCTGGGCCTTCGCATCGACATTCCGCTTGCACTGCTGAAACAGTTGCTGATGCGCGCGACCCATCTGGTTCGCTCGCGGCTGCTTGCCGCCGCTGATGCCGACAAGCAGAAGCAGATTCAGGAAGCGATGATGAGCGTCGCGGAAGAACTGGGCCTGGGTGCGTTCGGCTATCGCGATCTTGCCGCGGCTGAGGGTGTCGTGAAACGGCTTAACCGCGAAGGCAAGCTCAGTGAGCGGATATTGATCGGCTTCGCACAGCAGAAGAAGTTCGATGAAGTCAGCGCCACGCTTGCGCTGTTCAGCGCGGCGCCGGTCGATTTCATCGCGACGCTTCTGCAGGACGATCATCACGTCGGTCTGCTCGTCGCATGCAAGGCCGCGCGGCTTACCTGGCCGGCAGTGGCGGAAATTCTCGCGGCGAATTTTTCGAACCACGGCTTGTCGGGTGCGGCGCTGGAGGAAGCGGAGAAGTCTTATCTTCTGTTCTCGGAGCTTTCCGCGCAACGCAAGCTGCAAGTGATGATCTCGCGTTTATCCGAGAAACAGGCGAGCTGATTAGTTCCGATATTATCGGAACTTAGCGCCGTGTAGCCGCCAACCACGTGTCGCGAACCCGACATATTAACAGCTCCTTAGCTCTTCATTGCAAGAATAGGCAATTGAGAACGATGCTCTCGTTTATTGCCTGCATTCAGATTTTCTGAAGTTCATGTTAATCTTATTCGCGTCACCGGCGACTACCCATGAGCGAATCGCGGTCCTTGATTGCCGAGCTAGAGGCAGCAGTCAGTTCTGACTCGCCGCGCAAGCGAACGGAAATTCTTCGCCGTGTTGCGGCGCTTTTTCTCCATGACGCGGGCCGGTTGAATACAAAGCAGGTTAGCGTTTTTGATGACGTGCTCGTTCATCTCGTCGGCAGAGTTGAAGCCAAGGCGCTCATTGAACTGAGCGAAAGCCTGTGCGTAACCGCGAACGCGCCGGTCGAGACCCTGCGGCGTTTGGCCAATGACGATCGGATCGCCGTTGCCGGTCCGGTGCTCGCGCAATCGCCGAGGCTCACTGAAACCGACCTCATCGATATTGCGAAATCGAAAAGCGACGATCATTTGTTGGCGATTTCTGGCCGCCGTCAAATCACCGAAGCCGTTTCCGACATTCTGATGGATCGCGGCAGTGCGCGCGTTGCGCGCCGTCTCGTGGAGAATTCGGGTACGCGGTTCTCCAATGCTAGCTTCTCGTTTTTAGTAACGAAAGCTGAGCGGGATCCGATCCACGCGGAGAAGCTCGGGTTCAGGCTCGACCTGCCGGTTCAGTTGCTCAAACAGCTTCTGCGACGAGCGACGGAACTCGTGCGCTCGCGGTTGCTTGCAAACGCTCCGGCGGAGAAACGAGGCCAGATCGAAGACACGCTCGCCGCTATCGCGGCGGAGATCAGCCGTGAAGTGACAAAGTCATACGACTTTTCCTCCGCAGAAGAACTCGTCAAGCGGCTTGATCGCGATGGAAGACTGAACGAGCAGATGTTGCTTGGTTTTGTCTGCGAGCGCCGACACGAAGAAGCCGTCTCCACGCTCGCTTTATTATGCGGAGCGCCGGCAGTAACAGTCGGCGAGCTGATGAAGAACAAGAGCTTTGATGGAGTTATCGTTGCATGCAAAGCTGCGAAGCTGGCCTGGTCGACCGTCAGCACGATACTGCGTCTGCGCTTCGCGCATCACTCGGTGTCGGAGAATGATCTGGAGGAAGCCAGGCGCGCCTATATTGCTTTGTCTCAAATCGCTGCGCACCGCGCCTTGCGGTCCATGCTGGCGCAGGAACTCGGGCGGGAGGTGAGCTAGCTGCCATGGCCTGGATAAAACGCGAGAGTGAACGAAGGCGCCTGACCCAGGCCGGCAGAATTTATCGGCAGGATCGCTCGTTCGTATGCGGATGCACGGTGCAGGACATTTCCGATACCGGAGCGCGATTGAGAATCGATAAGGACGAAAGCGGCGCAATCGCCGATATTCCGCCGGAGTTCATCCTGTCGCTAACGCCGCACGAAGAAGCGTTGAACGAACATTTGAGCGTCACCCGCAATTGCCAGACCGTGTGGGTGCGCGACGAAGAAATGGGCGTCAAATTTCTCGGCAGACGCCCGGCGCGTTGAATCTTGAGGCGCAAACCGCCAGCACGATGACTGGCCGGCCCATTTTGCCGCTGAATGAAATGGTGGGCGCGACAGGGATTGAACCTGTGACCCCTCCCGTGTGAAGGGAGTGCTCTACCGCTGAGCTACGCGCCCGTTGCCGACGATGTACGGAACGCAGCGTTAGGGTGTCAAGCAAGACGCTTTCTGTTCAGCAAATCCATCGCCGCCGCGGGCAAATCTTCATATTTATGGATCAGGCGGTCCGCGCCGAGCGCAGCCGGCGGAATGTCGGTGTAGCCGAAGGATACCGCGATCACCGGGATTTCCGCGGCCTTCGCAGTGATCACGTCGGTCTCCGAGTCGCCGACCAGTAGCGCGCGCTCCGGATTGCCGCCCGCGCGTTCGACGGTCTCGATAAGATGCCGTGGATCGGGCTTCTTGAATTCGAAGCTGTCGCCGCCGGCAACGAAAGCGAACCAGTCTGCGAGCTTCAGGTCGGTCAGCAGCCTTTTTGCGTAGCGTTCGTGTTTGTTCGTGCAGACCGCGAGCAGCGCGCCATCTTCGGCGAGCGTTGCCAGCGCCTGTTCGACGCCGGGGAAGGGACGCGAATGATCGGCGATATGATCCTCGTAGTGGGCGAGAAACAGCCGGAGCATCCCGTCGATTTTTTCTTTGCTGAACTGCACGCGCGTATTTGCGAGCGCCCGTTCGATCATGGCGCGTGCGCCGCTGCCGATGAAATTCCGCGCCTCGCGATCCTCGGGCGGATTTAGTCCTTCCTTTTCCAGCGTAAAGTCGAGCGCCCGCAGCAGATCGGCTGCGGTATCGACAAGCGTGCCATCCAGATCGAAAGCAATCGTAGGGCGCATGGAAAGCTGGGTAGCGCAAAGTGCGCCCAGTGGCGAGCGCGATGAGCCGCATGCTACAAGGCCGCGAACATTATCCCCTGATGAGAGCTTCCATGAATGCCGATGCGCTGAAGCGCGAATCTGCCCGCCGCGCGCTCGACTATGTGAAGCCCGGCATGAAGCTCGGTCTCGGCACCGGTTCGACCGCAGCGCACTTCGTCGATCTGCTGGCGGAGAAAATGCGGGGCGGTTTGCGGATCGTCGGCGTGCCGACCTCGGAGGCAACCCGCAGGCAGGCCGAAGGCCTCGGTATCCCGCTGACGACGTTAGATGAGACGCCGGAGCTGGACCTGACCGTCGACGGCGCGGATGAGCTCGATGCCGCCCTCAGCCTGATCAAGGGCGGCGGCGGCGCGCTCCTGCGCGAGAAGATCGTCGCCAGCGCGTCCAGGGAAATGATCGTGGTCGCCGACGAGAGCAAGGCGGTCGCGGCATTGGGTCGCTTTCCGCTGCCGGTCGAGGTCGTGGATTTCGGGCTGGAGGCCACCCGGCGGGCGATCATGGCGGTTTCAGCCGAGGCAGGCTGCCGCGGCGAGCTGAAAGTCCGCAAAAGGGCCGATGGTCATGTTTTCGTCACGGATCAAGGACACGTGATTCTGGACGCGCATTTCGGTCGAATCCCCGATGCTGCGGCACTTGCAAGAGGACTTGCACAAGTGCCCGGCGTCGTGGAACACGGCCTGTTTATCGGGCTGGCGACAAGGGCCATCCTCGCGGGAAGCGAGGGTATCCGGGTCATCGAACGGCCCTAAGAATTCACGGGAAGGAGTTTCGAGATGGTTTCTTTAGCAATCCGCACCCTACGGGCGGGCGCAATGCTCATCGCCCTGTTCGGGTTCGTGGCATCGGCGCAGGCCCAGGCGCCGAACCCGGCGCAATTGAAGCTCGCGCGGCAGGTGGTCGAGATGTCCGCTGCTTCGCGCGTGTTCGAGGCCGCGGTGCCGACTGTCTTTCAACAAATTTACGGGATTTACGTCCAGCAGAATCCCGATCTCTCCAAGGAGATCGCAGGCGTTTTGCAGGCGCTCATTCCCGAATTCGACAAGCGCAAGGAAGAGATCGTCGGTATTCTCGCGCAGACCTATGCCGAGAAGTTCACCGAGGCCGAGCTGAACGACCTGATCGCCTTCTACAATTCGCCGACCGGCAAGAAGCTGATCTCGCAGGGAGCGGATATCGGTCGCGACTCTTACGCCAAGGTGCAGGAGTGGAGCGGCAAGCTTTCGCAGCAGCTCACCGATCGCATGAAGGCGGAGATGAAGAAGAAAGGTCACACCATCTGAGTGGTTTGACCTTCTCGTGATTTCTAAGCCGGGCGGCGCTGTTCCGCCAGGCTTTTTTTATCGCTACAACGCGGACGTGGATTGAAGGAGCGCTCTGGCCTTGGCGGATTTCGACTTTGATCTTTTTGTGATCGGCGGCGGCTCAGGGGGTGTTCGCGCGGCACGCATTGCTGCGACCCACGGCGCACGCGTTGCCGTTGCCGAAGAGTACCGCATGGGCGGTACCTGCGTAATCCGCGGCTGTGTGCCGAAAAAGCTCCTCGTTTACGCCAGCCGCTTCGCGCACGAGTTCGAGGATGCCGCGGGCTTCGGCTGGACCATCGAAGGCGCCAAGTTCGACTGGCCGACGCTGATCGCGAACAAGGATAAAGAGATCGGCAGGCTTGAAGCCGCCTACCGCAAGAATGTCGGCGGTGCGGGCGCGCAGATCATCGATTCACGCGCCGTGCTTGGAGGATGCAAACACCGTTCGGGATTCCGAAAACCGGAGCGCGTATTCGCGCGAAATACATTCTGGTTGCGACCGGCGGGTATCCTTCGCTGCTCGATATTCCGGGCAAGGAACTCGCGATTACCTCGAATGAGGCATTCCATCTGGAAGAACTGCCGCGCCGGATCGTGATTCAGGGCGGCGGTTATATCGGGGTGGAGTTTGCCTGTCTGTTCGCCGCACTTGGCAGTAAGGTCACGCTTGTGCATCGCGGTCATGAAATCCTGCGCGGATTTGACGACGATGTGCGTGCGCATCTGCGCGGCGAGATGGTCGCGCGCGGCATCGATGTCCGCCTGAACGACGCGATCCAGAAAATCGAAGACCACAAAATGCATCGCTGCGCCTTTCTTTCCGATGGTGCCGCAATCGAGGCCGATCGGGTCATGCTCGCGGTGGGGCGGACACCGAACACGAAGAACATGGGTCTGGAAGCTGCCGGCGTGAAACTGAATGCGTCGGGCGCAGTCGCGGTCGACGAAACTTCGCGCACGAACGTGCCTTCGATCTATGCCATCGGCGACGTCACGGCGCGTATTGCGCTGACACCGGTGGCGATCCGCGAAGGCCATGCACTCGCCGACACTTTGTTTGGCAATAATCCATGGCATCTCGATCTTACGAACGTGCCGAGCGCGGTATTCTCCGAACCTGAAATTGGCACGGTTGGATTGACCGAAGCGGCCGCGAAAGCTGCCGGTAAATCGCTCGACGTGTACCGCACGCGCTTCAAGCCGATGAAGGCGACGCTCTCCGGCCGCGATACCGCGATGCTGATGAAGCTCGTCGTCGAGCAGAAGACCGAGAAAGTTCTCGGTGTGCACATCGTTGGCGAAGGCGCCGCCGAAATGGTACAGATGGCTGCGATTGCCGTGAAGATGGGCGCGACAAAGCGCGATTTCGACAATACCGTCGCGCTGCATCCGACCGCTTCGGAAGAGCTCGTTACATTGCGCAATAAAGTCAAAATTTAATCGGTTCGGGGGAGCCAGATGAATTTCCGCAATCCATCACGGCGCGATTTTCTTGCGGGCCTTGGTGCGACGGCCTTCACGCCGTTCGCGGGCAACATCTCGTTTGCGCAAGGCTTTCCGGCAAACCCGGATGTGGCGATTGTTGGCTCGGGTCCGGCCGGTTTATCGGCCGCGCGTACGCTTGCTGCTGCGGGGAAAACTTTTGTCGTGCTCGAGGCCGACGACCGCAAAGGCGGCCGCGCGCATACCGATACCACGACGTTTCCTGGAATTCCTTTCGACCGTGGCTGCGCCTGGATCCATTCCGCCGACCGCAATCCGATGTTGCCGGTCGCGAAGGAAAACGGTTTCACCTTGCGGCAGCATCACGACAGCATCGATCATGTCTGGTACGGCCGCGAGAAATTCTCGGACGCGCAAATCAAGAGCGTGAAACAGATTCAGGACGAGATTGTCAAAGCGAATTCGACGGCGGCGAAATCACGCGACGGCGCCGTCTCTGAAATTCGCCCGATCCGCTCGAAGGAAGAGCAGGCCACCGCGACCCTGATGGGCCCGATGGACATGGCGGTCGATTTTCACAACCTCTCCATTCGAGATTACGACGAACAGGCTGAGCTGGAGCCGAATTATCTCGTGAAGGAAGGCTTCGGCGCGGTCGTTGCGAAGTTCGGCGAGAAGGTGCCGGTGTCGATCGAGACGCCGGTGCAGAAGATCAAGTATAGCGGGCAGGGCGTGCAGCTAGAGACGCCGAAGGGCACTGTCAGCGCGAAGTACGCGATCGTGACGTGTTCGACCGGCGCGCTGCAATCGGGCTACATCAAATGGGATCCGATCCTGCCCGAGTGGAAGGAATCCGCGATCCACAATATCCCGATGGCGCTGCTCGCGAAGATTCCGCTGCTGCTCGACGGCGAACGCTTCGGGATCAAGCCGTTCGAAGACATTCACCTCGAGATGCCCGGCAATCAGGACATCTATTTCATCGCGCACCCGTTCGAGTTTCCGATGATGATCGGCTTTGTCGGCGGCGACTTTGCGTGGAGTTTGTCGTCGCAGGGCCGCGACGCGGCGGTCGATTTCGCGACCCGGTCGCTGCAACGCGTCTTCGGCGAGAAGGCGAGCAAGCACATTCTCAAAGCCGACTTCACGCAGTGGCCGCGCAACCCGTGGGTGCGTGGCGCCTACTCGGCGGCACTTCCCGGCCAGTTCGCGGCGCGTGCCGCGCTGAAGCGGCCGCTCGCCGATAAAGTTTATTTCGCTGGGGAGGCGGTTGCGGGCGAGTTCACCCAGACCTGCGGCGGCTCGGTGCTCGTCGGCGCGGAAGTGGCGAATACGATTATTAAGCGGCTTCGTTAGAAGTTGGATGAACGAGCAACCGTATCAGTGGATTAGCGAGTACGAGAAATCTCGGTATTTGCGAGAATTGAGTATCGAGCTACTTCAGGAGCGTTATGAATCGCTGCTTTATAATAATTGGACGACGGATATCGAGGGTAACGTAGTTGCTTTGTCTGATAAGGCGCGCAGAACAATGCTCTTGCGGCGAATTGTCGAGACATTGTGCGAGCAGCTTTGCAAAAAATGCATTGCGTCTACCGAATTTAATGAAGGCGCATGTCGTGCCAAAGCGTCGTCGAATTATATAAAACCAAAGCTTAACCCTCGGCTTTTTGACACAGCAGGTTGCTTGCTGAAGTTCGGCAAGAAAGAACATATTCAACGCACGCTTGAAGAAGGTCGCCTAAAAGTTAGCTTAGCAAGTACTTTTAATGATGGATCTTTGAATGCCGCTCAGAGAGATGATGAGCTTCAGCACTGGAGTGTTACTCCAAATAAGAGGCTCCACTTCAGACTATATGGATTGGATTCGAAGAACGAGGAAGTAGAATTACCAGTAACCTTCAAAGAGTACTTTGAAGGGCTTCAAGTCGTGGACTTTTATGTTTGGTGTTGTAGTGCAGATTATAACGCGCGCTTGTTTGAATCTTTCAAAGCCGATGCGGTTTTGGTGATTCGAGCCGGGAATTTTTCGTGCAAGAATGGCGAAAGCCTTAGAGCATGAAGCTTGTAGCAGAGAGATAAACTCCGGAAACGTTAGCTATTACGATCCCTACAATGTTACTCGCGAGGAACTCCGGCCCATTCTTAGCAAAAATTTTAAATTTATGTACCAACACGAATATCGCTTCTTTTGGCAAAAGCTCGGGGGAACTGCTGAGCATCTATTTCCTGTGCTTGGGGCGATTACTGATATCGCTCATGTTCACACAATTGAGTCATCGTAGCAGCAAAGGGCAAGTCGCTTTTTTGGAACAAATAAGCTCGTCTCGTTTTGCAAAAGGAGAACAGAGGAGCGTCATGGAACTTCAAGAGCTTCATCGCGGCCGGCTCATCGACCACATCCAGCTTGTCGTCCGCGACCTCGAGGCGAGCCGCCGCTTTTACGAAGCAATTTTCAAGGTGCTAGATATTCCGATCAGCCGCACCGAGCACGGTTTATCCTGGGCTGACGAATTCGTCGTATCGAGCGCAGACAGTCCGGCAGCCGAAGGCAAAACTACGGGACGCTGTCATGTCGCATTTCAGGTGAAGAATAAGGCCGCAGTCGACGCTTTTTTATAAAGCGGAATTAGCAAGCGGCGGCAAAGATAAGGGCGCGCCCTGAAATCGGCCGTATCATCCCGGCTACTACACGTCTTTCGTGCTTGATCCTGACGGTAACAATATCGAAGCGGTCTATCACGGCGAGGCAAACCGTAGCACACCGTCGGTGAAAGTTACTTTCTAGTTGTGCCCTAGCGACCCTGTCTTTTCGCGCAGAACGGGTGTCTGTAAAGATCAAAAGAGAGGCTAGACGTAGAGCTTAGAGATCGCGTGCAAACACGACGCGGAAACGTTTTTGATAAGGAGGTCATATGTCTCCGGCTGCAAACTAGGAGTCGTCCAAACGATATTGTGACCAGCCGTATTTCTGGCTTTAACGCATGAGTTTATCGCATCTTCGATCGGCATCGCAGTTGAGATGCCGGCAAGTACGTTGTCGAATTGATTTTCGCGGGTCGAAATACTCGTAGAGCTAATACCCAATCTCGAAGCAAGACTGTGAAGAATGGGATTTAAGGTTTTTCCGTTGTCGTGAACTTTAAGCAGGCTTTCGAAAAGAAGGCATCCTCGAAAAATATGTAAGAAGAAAGGCTCTCGTGAACCGCTTTGTACAAGGTCTATTTGCTGATTTCTGTATTGCCATTCAGCCGCAAAAGAAATGAACGCAGTTAGTAACGCGCGTTGTTCTTTTGATCCCGATTGTAAAATTTTCAGAAAAAAACGAGATCGAAGTTCGTCGAGAGTTAGCGAGACCGAACCTGCTCTCGAATTATAGTCTTGAACCAGTTGTTCAACGGTCGAGGTAATTTTTGAGATAATTCCACTTGCAAGGACGGGATTCGAATCGTCAGGCAGTAACTGAATAAAACGAAGTGCGGGCGTATTCAGCTTGCCCCCATGATAGGTCAGATCCGCTTCGACAGCAGCGTCGAAATAAAGGCTGGCCGAGGAATAATCATGAGAACTGAACGCGGCATACCCAAGGACGTAGAACGGAGTGCCCTTGTGATCCTTTTTATATTCGTTGGGGCTCGCCTTTTTACGCTCTGAAAGGACCTTCAGCGCTTCATCGATTGCTTTAGAGTTTTGAGCGTTATCGATGTGTTTGCGGTACTCCTGCCAATGGATTTCAAAATACTGGCTCATTTTTCCTCTCAACTTCGCCCCAGCCACTCCGCCGCCTCGCGCCATAACGGCTCGCGCGAGGGTTCGCGGAAGTATCCGAAGTGCCCGATCTTTTTCTGGCCTGCGGATTCGGGCGTGACAGTGATGTGTTCTGGCTTCGTGCCGGTGTAACCCGCGAGCAATCCCGCGACTGTCACCGGCGGCGCCCAGTCGTCATCCGACATGCCTACTGCGCGCAGCGCACCTTTGTAGTTCGGAAAGTACTTCCGCGCGTCCAGCGTCTCGTCGTCATAGAGATAGCGCGGCTTCATGCACCACGAAGACCATTCCTTGAACACGCCTTTCGGCAAGTCTTCGCCCATACCGAGCTTGCCGGGGACGTAACCGAAGATTGTGTAGGCGAGCGGACCGAGAACGCGGAGTGAAAACCACACGCGATATTTTTCCGGCGCGGGAAAGAGTTTCCAGTAGCCGATCTGCGAAGCCGCGAAGAGCGCGCGGCTGACTTTATGGTTGTTCGGCAGTTGCCCGAGTGCCTGTCCGCCGAAAGAGTGGCCGACATAGAGCAGCGGTTTTCCGTTCGCGAGCGTCGAAGCGTGGTCAACCGCAGCCACTAGATCGAGCGCGGCCCAGTCACGCATCCTTGCCTTGAAACCGCGCAAGCCGCCTTTCGGCTTCGACCCGCTGATGCCGCGATAATCGAACGTAATGACCTTGAAGCCTTGTTCGGCGAGATAGCGCGCGAACTTGGAGTAGTAGCCGCGCGGCACGGCGGTGGCGGATGCGATCAGCACAACCGCACGAAACTGCGATGCAGGCTCGAAGATCGTCGCAGCGAGCGGATAACCGTCGGTGGCAGCGAATTCGGCGCGATTCTCAAGGGTTGGCGTTGTCATTCCGGCGTCCTTGACGCGGCATTCTCCACGCGAATACCACCTCTTCAAGCGCGTCGGTTGCGACGCTACGGGCCGCTACGTAAATGTGACTGACCGCAAGGCGGGGCAGATGGCAAAACTGGCATCGTGCGGCGACCCCCGCTATAACCCCCGGCCTTAAGCGGGTTCGCCCGCAAGTGGAGTGCGCGTTATGAAAGAGCGTTGGAGCCCGGATTCCTGGCGTAAAAAGCCGGTGGTTCAGGTCCCGGATTACCCGGACCAGAAAGCCCTCGAACAGGTTGAGAAGCAGCTGGCTTCGTTTCCGCCGCTCGTTTTTGCAGGCGAGGCGCGGGCGCTGAAGCGCGCGCTTGGCTCCGTGGCATCCGGAGACGCTTTTTTGCTCCAAGGCGGTGATTGCGCCGAGAGCTTCGCCGAGCATCGCGCGGATAATATCCGCGACTTCTTCCGCGTCTTCTTGCAGATGTCGGTGGTGCTGACGTTCGCCGCCGCTTCGCCGATTGTAAAGGTCGGCCGCGTCGCCGGTCAGTTCGCAAAGCCGCGTTCTTCTCCGATGGAGAAGCAGGGCGGCAAGGAACTGCCGAGCTATCGTGGCGACATCGTCAACGGCCCCGAGTTCACGGAAGAAGCACGTATCCCCGATCCGAAGCGCCAGCTGGAGGCGTATCGTCAATCGGCGGCGACGCTTAATCTCCTGCGCGCGTTCTCGACCGGTGGCTACGCGAATATCTCGAATGCGCATCAATGGATGCTGGGCTTCGTCAAGGACTCGCCGCAGTCGGATCGCTATGAGGCACTCGCATCGCGCCTCACCGAGACGCTCGAGTTCATGCGCGCCTGCGGCATCGATCCGGAAGTCCACCCGGAAATGCGCACGACCGATTTCTACACGTCGCACGAAGCGCTGCTGCTCGGTTACGAGCAGGCGATGACGCGCGTCGATTCCACCTCTGGCGATTGGTACGACACGTCGGGCCACATGGTCTGGATCGGCGATCGCACGCGCCAGCCGGATCACGCGCATGTCGAGTTCTGCCGCGGCATCAAAAATCCGATCGGAATCAAGGCCGGCCCATCGACCACGCCGGAAGGCTTACTGAAGCTTCTTGAAATTCTCGATCCGGACCACGAAGCCGGCCGCATCACGTTGATCGCGCGCTTCGGCGCCGGCAAGGTGAACGAGCATCTGCCGCGTCTCGTCCGCGCGGTGAAGCAGGACGGCCGCAAGGTGGTCTGGTCCTGCGATCCGATGCACGGCAACACGGTGAGCGCCGGCGGATACAAGACGCGTCCGTTCGAGCTGATCTTGCAGGAAGTGCGCGAGTTCTTCTCCGTGCATGCGGCCGAAGGCACGCATGCCGGCGGCATCCATCTTGAGATGACCGGCCAGAACGTCACCGAATGCACCGGCGGCGCGCGCGCGATCTCCGACACCGATCTTAAGGATCGCTATCACACGCATTGCGACCCGCGCCTCAACGCGGAGCAGGCGATCGAGATGGCTTTCCTGGTAGCCGACTTGCTCAAGCGCGAACGCGTCGAGCGCGCCCGGCCGATCTCAGCGGTCGCGGGCTTCTAAAATAAAAAATGGCCGGGCTTGCCCGGCCATTTTCATATTTGGATCGAATTCAATCCGGTCTCGGTCTGAACGCCAGCGCGTAGCCGATCAGGCCTGCGATTGCGGCCTGCCACACGACAAAGAGCGGCGCGGTGCCGTGAACCGGTCCGCCGCTGTCGATGTAATAGAGCAGCGTACCTGCGACCGCTCCGATCACGACCGCAAGCACGACATTGTTGGGTTTGCGGAAATCCTCGCTCGAAATCCAGAGTGCAACCGAGGTGAGCGCCGCGCCGACCGCGCCGCTGATGATGCCGGTCCAGACCAGCGAGATCTTGTTCTTGTCGTCATAGAGGTTGAGCGCGATCGAATAGGCCGCCCACCAGGCGATGACGACGCCGACGAACACGATCAGCATCGGAATCGGGTGCCGCGCTTCCCACGAATAGATACCGAGCGCGATCACGATGCCGAAGAAAAGCGCGGGCAGCATGGGTGCGCCGAACAGCTCGAAGCCGGGCCAGCTCACATAAGCCGACAAGAGCCCCGAGATCACGCCGCAGACGGCAAGGATAATGCCGGCCTCTTTCTGCGTCTGATATTTGCGCTTCGCCATTGCCGCACGCCTCCTGATTTCCGGGCATATACTAGCGCAATAGCGCCATGACGGAAGCCAGCATTGCCGCTTGTCCCGCGCGGCGCTAGACCCGTGACATGAGTGTGAAAGACCGTCTGGTTCTTGCTATTGCGCAGTTAAATCCCGCCGTCGGCGACATCGCCGGGAATGCGGAGAAGGCGCGTGCCGCGCGTGCGATCGCGGCCAGGGGCGGCGCCGATCTTCTGGTGCTTTCCGAACTTTTCATCGCGGGCTATCCGCCGGAAGATTTGGTGCTGAAGCCGGCCTTTCAGGCGGCTTGCCGCTCAGCGGTCGAAGCGCTCGCACGCGAAACCGCGGACGGCGGACCCGCGGTGCTGATCGGCACGCCTTGGGTCGAGGGCGGAAAACTCTATAACGCGGTGTGCTTGCTCGACGGCGGGAAAATTACCGCCGTGCGCTTCAAGGTAGATCTGCCGAACTACGGCGTGTTCGACGAGAAGCGCGTGTTCGCTCCCGGTCCGCTACCGGGGCCGATGGATTTTCGCGGCATCCGCGTCGGCGCGCCGGTGTGCGAAGACGTCTGGACCGCGGATGTGGTTGAGTGTCTGACGGAGACCGGTGCGGAAATTCTGATCGTGCCGAACGGCTCGCCCTATGACCGCACCAAGCAGGATGTTCGCCTTTCGCAGGCCGTCGCCCGCGTCACCGAAAGCGGGTTGCCGTTCATCTATGTCAATCAAGTTTGCGGGCAGGACGAACTTGTGTTCGACGGCACTTCGTTTGCGCTCCATGCCGACTGCTCGCTCGCCTTCCAGCTTCCATCGTTTCAGGAAAGCGTGGTGCTCACGACCTGGCAACGCAAAGACGGCACCTGGCGCTGCGAGAACGGTCTCGTGGTTCCGGACATCGAAGGCGATGCCGCGGATTATGCTGCCTGCGTGCTCGGCCTTCGCGATTACGTGAACAAGAACGGCTTCAAGGGCGTGGTACTCGGTCTTTCCGGCGGTATCGACTCCGCGCTGTGCG
Organism: Hyphomicrobiales bacterium; assembly: GCA_016713235.1. Classification (GTDB taxonomy): domain Bacteria; phylum Pseudomonadota; class Alphaproteobacteria; order Rhizobiales; family Xanthobacteraceae. The sequence goes on from JADJPN010000003.1 coordinate 201,006, forward strand.
CGGCAATGGCGGTCGATGCGCTGGGCGCGGATCGCGTTCACTGCGTGATGCTGCCCTATCGCTATACGTCGGAAGATTCGCTCAAAGACGCGAAAGAATGTGCGGCAGCGCTCGGCGTCCGTTACGACATCGTTCCGATCGCGGAAGCGGTCGAGGGTTTGGAGAAATCGCTCGCCGGCATGTTCAAGGGCACCAATCACGACATTACGGAAGAAAATTTGCAGTCACGCGCGCGCGGCACCATCCTGATGTCGATCTCGAACAAGTTCGGCCCGATGGTGGTAACGACCGGCAACAAGTCGGAAATGTCGGTCGGCTACGCGACGCTCTATGGCGACATGAATGGCGGCTACAACCCGATCAAGGATCTCTACAAGACCGAGGTGTTCCGGCTTTCCGAGCTCCGCAATCGCTGGAAGCCGAAGGATGCGATGGGTCCGGACGGCATCGTGATCCCGCCGAACATCATCGCGAAGCCGCCGTCGGCGGAGCTGCGCGAAAACCAGAAGGATCAGGATTCGCTGCCGCCTTATGACATTCTCGACGGAATTCTTGAGCGCTTGGTCAAGAAGGAGGACTCTGTCGCGCAGATCGTCGAGGCCGGGTACGAAAAGGAGACGGTGCTCAAAGTCGCGCGTCTGCTCGACATCGCAGAGTACAAGCGCCGACAAGCGGCGCCGGGTGTAAAAGTTACGCTCAAAAACTTCGGCCGCGACCGCCGCTATCCGATCACCAATCGCTTCCGCGATCCGGGCACGAAACCGGCAGAGCCGGATCAGTCATTGTCGAAGGGTGCCGTCGCTGCAAGAACGGAAGTTATCGACTTCTAGCGCGTGGCCCCGAAAAGTGGGGGCCGGTTTATTGCAGGTACGGCCTTAGCGCTAATATATACCGCATAGGTTAGGTGGTTCACATGAATCCACTTATTAGAGTAGGTGTTGGGCTGCAATCACAGCTAGCTTTTTGTGGCTTTTCAGGCTCTTGCTGGCTTAGAGCTTCGGCCCCCACGCGATTCCGAAAGCGAGAGTATGTCCGGCGTAGTTGTCCGTTTTGCCCCGTCTCCGACCGGTCTGATCCACATCGGCAATGCGCGCACCGCCTTGCTGAATGCGCTGTACGCCCGCCAGTCGGGGGGCACGTTCATCCTGCGGCTCGACGACACCGACCGGGCCCGATCCGAAGAGCGCTTCGCGGAAGCGATCAAGCAGGATCTCGCCTGGCTCGGTATTCCGCCGGACAAGATCGAAACCCAGTCCTCGCGCTTGGGCCGCTACGAAGCGGCGCTTGAGAAGCTGCGCGGGATGGACCGCGTCTACGCTTGTTACGAGACGGAAGAAGAGTTGGAGCGCAAGCGCCGCCGCCAGCTCGGCCGTGGCTTGCCGCCGGTTTACGACCGCGCCGCGCTCAATATGAGCGAGGAAGACCGCGCAAAGTATGAGAGCGAAGGACGCAAGCCATATTGGCGTTTCAAGCTCGATCATCGCGTCGTGAAGTGGAACGATACGGTGCGCGGCGAAATCGCGATCGACACCGCCTCGCTTTCCGATCCGGTGGTTTGTCGTGCCAATGGCACCTGGCTCTATTCGCTCGCTTCCGTGGTCGATGACATCGACATGCAGGTCACGCACGTCATTCGCGGCGAAGACCATATCACGAATACCGCGGCGCAGATCGACATGTTTGCGGCACTCGGGGCAAACGCGCCTACATTCGCGCACCATAACTTGCTGACGCTGCCGGGCGGCGAGGGGCTATCCAAACGTTTCGGCTCGCTCTCGATCCAGTCGCTGCGCGAAGCGGGACATGAGGCGCTCGCAGTTGCCGCTGTTGCGGTGCTCACCGGAACGTCGCTTGCGGTGGAGGCGGTTGAAAACCTCGCGGTGCTCGCGGAGAAAATCGACTTCAAGAAAATTTCGCACGGCCCCGCGCGGTTCGATCCTGCCGATCTCGATGCGCTGACCGCGAAAACATTGCACGCCGCCTCTTACGCATCTGTCGCGGAGAGGCTGAAAGCGCTCGATGTTGGTGGCGGCGAGAAATTCTGGCTGGCGGTGCGTGGAAATCTAGCGCGGCTCTCGGATGCAAAGGAGTGGTGGGAAGTGGTTTCCTCGCCGCTCGCGTCGAAAACGGAAGCTAGCGACCGCGACTTCTGCAAGCTTGCGGAAACCCTGCTACCCGCCGAGCCGTGGAGCGAAAAGGTCTGGGACGAGTGGCTTGCGGCGATCAAGCCGGCCGCCAACCGAAAAGGGCGGGAGCTGTTTCATCCGCTGCGGATCGCGCTTACCGCACGCGAGAACGGCCCCGAGCTGCGTGCGCTTCTTCCCTTGATCGGGCGCAGGCGTACTAGCGCTCGCTTAAAAGGCGAGACGGCTTAGTTTACCGGGTTGACCGGACGAACCGGATAGAACTGCGGGCCGACCACGCGCACCTTGCGCTTTCCATCCGGCTTTTCCGGGGGAAGCAGTGTTTCGGCGGTGGGCGTCGGTGTCGGCGGTTCGAACGCCGGCGCATTCGGATTCTTCGATTGCTGCTGCGGCTGCGCGAGCGGACCGATCTTCGGCTGCGAAAGCTGTTTCGAGCGCTGCTCGGTCACGATGATGTCGCCGCGCTGAATCGTCTGGTCCTGCCCGAGCGCATCGGCCCAGCTTTGTCCCGGTCCACGGCAGGAGCAACCCGGATTGTACTCGGTGCGGTATTTGAAAGCGTTCGGCAGCGCCGAATAGAACTGGCCGCCCAATGACACTGCCTGCTGAATGTCCTGACCCGGATTGTTGTAGATATAGAGCGCGACTTCCGCCGCCGGGCACTGCCGCTTGCAGAGCGCCTCGTCTTCGCCGAAGCGGGACTGCACGGTGGCAAAGCTGATCGGGAAGAACGCGCCGTCGCACATGCGCACGCAAACTGTACGGAAGCCCTGACCCTCCATCGGAATGTCGTTCGGCGCGACATCCGGGTTCTCGTCGGTGTTACCGAACAGACGGTCGAGGAAGCCGCGCGGCCGCTGCTGCGGAACGGCCGCGTTGCGATACTGCGGGCCGCAGTTGTTCTGGTTGAGCGAGACGAGAATCTGCCGGCGCTGGAGGTCGCGTGTGTAGTTCGCGTCGGCGTTGCCGCCGCGAATTTGCGAAACTTCCTGCTGCATCCGGTCTAGGTTCGCACGCATGCGGTCGATCTGCGGCTCGAGCTGGTTGCACTGCTCGGGACGCTGACTGCCGCCGAAGATGAAGAAGCCTCGGCGGTCGCAGCCCAGACGGCGCGCAGTGCCGATCGCCTGATCGAGTTCCTGCCGCTGTTTGAAGATCGCGTCTTCGTAGCGGGAGAGCTGTTCGTTGCTCGTGCCCGCCGGGCCGCGGTTCACCTGTGCAAGCGCCGCTTCGAGGCGCTGGCAGGTCGCACTCGCAGCATTGTTCTGAAACTGCTGATTCTGCTGCTGGGGGTAGGGCTGCGTTTGGTAGTTGGGCTGCTGGGGCGAGTTCGGGATATTGGCAGGCGGCAACGGCTGCGCCGCCGCCGCGCCCATGAGCGCCACGAGAGTCGCGATAGCCAGGCTGTTACGCCGCTCCAGAGCCATGAATCTTGCCGCTTCTCAGAAGGATTCGCCGCTAAAACACAGAATAACGTGACCGAATGATGGTGGCTATTCGGCATCTGGTTGCGCCGCGGGCGCCGCGGCGGCGAAGGCGGGGTTGCTCTGGCAGGCCGCGTCCGCGGCCACGATCCTCGGGAACTTCGCCATATCGACCTTGTAGCGCCGGGCATTGAAGACCTGCGGGACGAGGCAGATGTCGGCAAGCGTCGGCTGCGCGCCGAAGCAGTATGGTGCGGGGTCGATCATGCGCTCGACCGCGGAGAAACCGTCCTCGATCCAGTGCCGCGTCCAGGCATCGACTGTTTCCAGATCGAGATTAAGTTGCTTCAGGAGGTAGTTGCGCGGCCCGGTATTGCCGAGCGGATGCACATCCATCGCGATGATGTGCGCGACTTCGCGCACGCGCGCGCGCATCAATGGGTCGGTGGGCAGGAGCGGCGGCTGCGGGTGTGTTTCGTCCAGCCATTCGATGATGGCGAGCGACTGAATCAGGATTTCGTCGTTGTCCGTCTTCAAGGCCGGCACCCGCGTCTGCGGGTTGATCGAGATGAAGGGCTCTTCTTTGTGTTTGCCCTTCACGAGATGGATGCCGATGGTCTGGTAGGATAGACCTTTGAGCGCCAGCGCGATGCGGACGCGGTAGCTCGCCGACGAGCGGAAGTAAGAATAGAGCTGCATGTAACTTCATCGCACAAACAGCGCGAGATTCAAGCGCTGGCTAGGCGAGCTGGAATACCGCCACGGAAGTGATCGTTTTCTTTTCCGTGTAGCGGAGGAGCCGTTTCAGTTTGACGGCAATTTGCTCATGCGCGACTTCATCGCGTCCGCGACTTCGCGATCCGCTGCCCGTTCCGACAGCGTAAGGCCCGCGACAACGCCTTCCTGATCGGCTGCGCTACGGTTCTGGTTCAGCTTCGCTTTGCCTTCAATCGATTCGACATGCAGCCGGACGCCGACAATGCCCTTGATCTGGCGTGCGATGAAATCATCCGGCGCGTCGGAAACCTGCCACGGCTTCTCGAACCGTTCCTCAAAACGCTTGGTCAGCATCTCGACCTGCGCACGCAACGCATCGGCATCTTCGAAAATCTCGAGCCGCCCGCGCGCAACGATCATCGAGTAGTTCCAGGTCGGCACGACTTTTCCGTGTTCCCGCTTGGATGGGTAATAGGACGGCGACACATAAGCATCCGCCCCCATGAAGATCGCGATTGCGGGGATCGAAAGATCGCTCTCGCGCCATTGCGGATTGGCCCGCGCGAGATGGCCCGCGATCAGACCATGCTGGCCGGCATTCGGATCGAAGATAATCGGAAGCTTGCTGACGATAGGGCCATTGGCGCCGACGGAAATCAAGGTCGTCAAACCCGACGCTGCAATCTGCGCTTGCAGGGCAGGAAGATCGCTCTCGCGAAATGCGGGCGGGATATACATCGCAGCTTAGTCCGCTAGTTCAGCGGCCGTATCGGCGAGCGCAGCCGCGCGCGCCGTCACTGTGTCGAGCACCCGCTCGAAGGCTGCGCGATCTTCGGCCGAAACCTCGCCGAACATGCGCTGCGAAAGCGCCAGCGCGGATGGTGCAATCGATTCGTAGACCTCAAGCCCGCCTGGGCTGAGAGAAAGAAATGCTTCACGCTTGTCCTCGCGGTTCGCACGTTTCGCGAGCATCTTCCTCTTTGTGAGCGTCGCGACGGCGCGCGATACCTTGGTCTTGTGCATATGGCTGCGCGCGCCGATCTGCTTCGCGGTCATGGTGCCGAATTCGCCGAGTTGCGCGATCACGCGCCACTCCGCGATGCCAATTCCGTATTTCGTCGCGTAGGTCCGCGCGGTGGCCTGGCTTACGAGGTTCGCCGCCACCACCAACCGGTAAGGCAGAAAACTTTCGAGCCTGAGCACGAAACCTCTAGCGTTTGACATTGGTTTCATTTGTAACTACTTTGCACAAAACATTCAGTGCGACAATAGTCAAAACGAAATCGCGAGCAATCGCGAAAGGAGAACGCCATGGCGAGCGACCGCAGAAACGCACCCGCAGAAACCCGCAAACCTACGCCCGAGATCGAGAGCGCGATCATCCCGGGATACATGTCGGGCTTCGGCAACAGCTTCGAAACCGAGGCGCTGCCGGGTGCGCTGCCGATCGGCCGTAATTCGCCGCAGAAAGTGAACTACGGCCTTTATGCCGAGCAGCTTTCCGGCTCACCCTTCACCGCGCCGCAGGCCACGAACCAACGCTCATGGCTCTATCGAATCAACGCGGGCGTCCGCCACACTTCGCGATTCGAGCGCATCGACCGCGGCAACATCTGCACCGCGCCGGAGCGCGACGATACCGAAATGCCGATCGGGCAGTTGCGCTGGTCGCCCATGGAAATGCCGAAAGAGAAGACCACTTTCGTGAATGGCCTGCGCACGGTCACGGTCGCGGGCGATTGCGAGTCGATGAACGGCATGGCCGCGCACATGCTGTTCGTGAACGAGTCGATGAGCCGCGAGCATTTCTTCAATGCAGATGGCGAATTTCTGATCGTCGCACAGGAAAATTCGCTGCGCTTCCGCACCGAGTTCGGCCTGATCGATATTGGCCCCGGCGAAATCTGCATCATTCCGCGCGGCGTGATCTTCCGCGTCGAACTTCTGGACGGTCCGGCGCGTGCGTATGTTTGCGAAAACTATGGCGGCGCTTTCACGCTGCCGGATCGCGGCCCGATCGGCGCGAACTGTCTCGCCAACCCACGCGATTTCCATACGCCGGTGGCGGCCTATGAAGATGTAGAAGGCAAGCACACGCTCTACGTGAAGTGGGGCGGGGAGATGTACCGGACCGAAACCAACCACTCGCCGATCGATGTCGTCGCATGGCATGGAAATTATTACCCCTACAAATACAATCTGCGGCACTTCTCGCCGGTTGGCGCGATTCTGTTCGATCATCCCGATCCGTCGATCTTCACGGTGTTGACCTCGCCATCGGAAACGCCGGGCACTTCGAACATCGACTTTGTGATTTTCCCCGAGCGCTGGGGTGTTGCGGAAAACACGTTCCGGCCGCCGTGGTATCACCGCAACATCATGTCGGAGTTCATGGGCCTCGTGTACGGCGTCTACGATGCCAAGCCCGAAGGCTTCACGCCCGGCGGCATCAGCTTGCACAACACCATGCTGCCGCACGGCCCGGACGTCGACGCGTTCGAAGATGCAAGCAACACCGAGTTGAAACCGGTGAAGCTCTCGAACACGCTCGCCTTCATGTTCGAAACGCGTTTCCGCCAACGTGTGACGAAGTTCGCGGCGAAGTCGCCGGCCTTGCAGGACGATTACATCGACTGCTGGAGCGGCTTGAAAAAACACTTCGACCCAAACCGGCGCGAGCCCAAATAACATATTAAAGAGAAAAATAATGAAGCTTGCGTCGTTGAATGAAGGCCGTGACGGGCGGCTCGTCATCGTGTCGCGCGACCTTAAGCGTTACGCCGACGCGGCGGCGTCTTTACAGGTTGCGCTCGAAAACTGGAGTGAAGCGGAGCCGGAGCTTCGCGAGATCGCGCAAGCACTGGAGGCGGGCAAGGTCGACGATCACCCGTTTAATCCGGAGGAGTGTGCGGCGCCGCTGCCGCGCTCCTATGGCTGGGCGGACGGCTCTGCTTACGTCAACCATGTCGAGCTGGTGCGTAAGGCTCGTAACGCCGAGATGCCGCAGAGCTTCTGGACCGACGCGCTCATGTATCGCGGCGGTTCGGATCGTTTTCTCGGACCTCGCGAGCCTTCGCGTTTTGCCGATCAGGCATGGGGCATCGATTTCGAGGCGGAAGTCGCCGTTATCGTCGATGACGTGCCGATGGGTGTAAGCGCGGAAGAAGCGCGCAAGAAAATCCTGCTCGTGCTGCTTGTCAACGATGTCAGCCTGCGCAACCTCATCCCCGGTGAACTGGCCAAGGGTTTCGGCTTCTTTCAGTCGAAAGCGCCGACGGCTTTCTCGCCGGTCGCGGTTACGCCGGACGAACTCGGCGAAGCGTGGGATGGCGGCACGCTGAATTTGCCGCTACTTTCTTATTTGAACGGCAAGCTTTTCGGAAAACCGAATGCGAAGACCGACATGACGTTCGACTTCGGCAAGCTGATCTCGCATGCTGCGCGCACGCGGCCGCTCTCGGCTGGCATGATCATCGGCTCCGGTACAGTCTCGAACAAAGACGCCGATGGCGGCCCGGGCAGAACGGTGGAGGAGGGCGGCGTCGGCTATTCCTGCATCGCTGAAATCCGCGCGGTCGAGACTATCCGTAGCGGGAAACCCTCGACGCCGTTTCTCTCATTCGGCGACAGCGTGAAAATCGAAATGCTCGACGCGGCCGGCAAATCCATCTTTGGCGCGATCGATCACAAAGTGGAAAAGGCGTGATGGCAAACTTTGCTTCGACCGGCGATCTCTCCGAAAAGAAAGTCACCTTCGAGGAGATTGGCCGCGATCTATACGCCTTCACGGCGGAAGGCGATCCGAATTCCGGCATTATCGTCGGTGACGACGGCGTCATGGTGATCGATGCGCAGGCAACGCCGGTTATGGCGAAAGATGTCATCGCGCGCGTCAAGAAGGTCACGGACAAGCCGATAACGCACGTCCTGCTTACGCACTATCATGCCGTGCGCGTACTCGGCGCTTCTGCTTACAACGCGAAAGCGATTCTGGCCTCGGACGCAACGCGCGATCTGATCGCGGAGCGTGGCAAGCAGGATATGGACTCGGAGATCGGAAGATTTCCCAGATTGTTCCGCGCGCAGGAATCGATTCCCGGTTTGACCTGGCCGACGGTCACGTTCCCGCGTGAAATGACGGTCTGGCTCGGCGAGCGAGAGATAAGAATCCGTCACATTGGCCGCGGTCATACCGCGGGCGATGTCGTGGCCTATGTCCCTGACGCGAATGTCGTGTTCTCCGGCGATCTCGTCGAGTATCACTCCGCCTGCTATTGCGGCGACGCGCATCTGATGGATTGGCCCAATACGTTGAACAAGCTGGCCGAATTCGGCGCCGCCGCGCTGGTTCCGGGCCGTGGCGCGGCGCTTAAATCCGCTGCCGAGGTCGGAGAGGGAATCAAGCTCACAAAAGCCTTCCTGTCCGACCTTTACGACAGTATCTCCCCCGTGGCGGCGAAAGGCGGCACCCTGAAAGATGCCTGGAATGCCGCACGCGCGGCCATGGACACAAAATACGCAACATTCGCGATCTACGAGCATTGTATGCCGTTCAATGTTTCGCGCGCCTATGACGAAGCCAGGGGTATCGACCACCCGGTGATCTGGACTGCCGAACGCGACCGCGAAATGTGGAAGGCGCTACAGGATTAACTTCGAGAGAAAGAACCATGCGCGCCATTTTTGCTTTTCTGCTCTTTGCTGCATTCACCGTTTCTGCTTCAGCACAGGTGCAAAAAGCCAGGTCGCGGGAAGAATTGATGCTGCAGGTGTTGCAGGCGGCGCTTGGCGACATTCAAACCGCGCGTTGCGGCAGCGACCGCTGTGCGCCGGCTACGGCGGAAGAAAAGAAAAATCCGCCGCTTTCGTTGACCGAAACGAGCCAGGTTTTCGGACGCGGCTTGTTCAGCGGCGGTGCCAATATTTGCCGGCTCGATTGGAACAAGCGCAATTACGCGCCGATGATGGCCTTCTGGCAGAAGCAGAAAAAGAACGAACGTCAGCTCGCGTTGATCAGCATCATCCACCAAATCGCTATGCAGCAGATTCAGAATCAGGTTGGTGCGAACTGTCCGGACGCGATGAAGAAGGACGTGGAGTCCAAACTGGATTTCAAGCCGCGGAGTTAACAGAGCAGGCACGATGGGGGCACGGAAATCAGTCTATCAGTTCGGCTATCGCCGCAGTATTGATCAGGACTCGAAGAACCCGGTTCGCCGTCCGGTCGTCATCGTTGGCGCGGGCCCCGTTGGTCTCACTGCCGCGATCGATCTTGCGCAACGCGGCATCCCATCCGTCATTCTCGACGACGCCGACCGCATCGGCGAAGGTTCCCGTGCGATCTGTTTTTCCAAACGCTCGCTCGAGATCATGGACCGCTTGGGGCTGGGCGAGCGGCTGGTGGAGAAGGGCGTTACCTGGAAGGTCGGCAAGGTCTTTCTCGGCGAGCACCAGGTTTATGCGTTCGATCTCCTGCCGGAAGCCGGTCACAAGATGCCGGCCTTTATCAATCTCCAGCAGTATTATCTTGAAGGGTATCTGGTCGAGCGCGCTGCGGAGTTGCCACTCATCGATCTGCGCTGGCGCAACCGTGTAACAGCGGTCGAGCAGCATGACGGCTTCGTTCGCCTGACGATCGAAACGCCCGAAGGCGAATACGCGCTGGATGCCGACTGGTGCCTTGCCTGCGACGGTGCGCGCTCCAAAGTGCGCGATTGTCTCGGCTTGAAGTTCGAAGGCCATACCTTCGAGGAACGTTTTCTGATCGCGGACGTGAAGATGTCCGCGGAGTACCCGACCGAGCGCTGGTTCTGGTTCGATCCGCCGTTCCATTCCGGCCAGTCCGCGCTGCTGCATCGTCAGCCCGACAATGTCTGGCGGATCGACTTGCAGCTTGGCCCCGACGCCGATCCGGAAGCGGAAAGCAAGCCGGAGCGCGTGCTGCCTCGTCTCAAGCGCATGCTCGGCGACCGGCAGTTCGAGCTGGAATGGGTTTCGGTCTATCGCTTCAATTGCGCCCGGCTCGGGAAATTCATGCACGAGCGCGTGATCTTCGTCGGCGATAGCGCGCATCAGGTGTCGCCGTTCGGCGCGCGCGGCGCGAACTCGGGCATTCAGGACGCCGAGAACCTGGTCTGGAAACTTGCGCTCATTTTGAAGGGCGAAGCGCCCCCAAGTCTGCTGGAAAGTTACGAACTCGAGCGAGGACAGGCAGCGGACGAAAACATCGGGCATTCGACGCGCTCGACTGATTTCATCGCGCCGCGTACGCCGCAGGAGCGTGTGCTACGTAACGCCGTATTGCAGTTAGCGCCGCATGCGCTCTTCGCCCGCCGCATGGTGAACTCGGGCAGGCTCTCGGTCGCCTCCGAATATGACTCGCCGCTCTCCACGCCGGATCGCGAAGCGTTCGGAGGCAGCGCAAAGCTCGGCTTGCCGGTGCCGGATGCGCCGTTGCATGACTCGAGCGGAAAGCCGCGCTTTCTCCTGCAAGCATTGTCGGGCGAATTCGAGCTTCTGTATTGTAAGGACGGCGCGCGCCCGAATGTGCCGGAAGGGTTGCGCCTCACCGTGATCGGCGAAGATCTGCTCGACCGCGAGGGAATCTTCGCTGAACGCTATGACGCAACGCCCGGCTCGGCATTCCTGTTGCGGCCGGATCATCATCTCTGCGCCCGGATGCGCCGTTATGACGAAGACCACATCCGCGAAGCGCTTGCCCGCGCCAAAGGTTTAAAATGACAGCGCTGAAAACCGAAAGCTCTTTTCCCAATCCCGATGCGGCTTACGAAACGCTGGTCGAGGCGCACCGCGGCGTTTCCGAGGCCGATAGCGCCGCGTTGAATGCGCGGCTTGTGTTGATTCTCTCAAATCACATCGGCGACCTTGCCGTGCTGAAAGAAGCGATCGCGCTCGCGAAGAAGGCTGGCTGAAAGCTGCTTTCGTTCAAGTGCCACGCAAATATTGCGGCTTCGTCCTGCGGTGGCGTTGTGTCGCCGCCCAATTCTCGTTTTTCGTCCGCTGACGCTTGTGTCAATTCTGCAACGCTAGCCGAAATCCGGCAATTTACCCCCGCGCTTGCATAACGATTGAGCACGTTGCCTAAGGGCTGACGTTGCAGAAACCCCCGTCGATATTGGACTTTCGTACTCGAAATCGAGGTTCGGATTGCCCCGGCGAGTGTGACCTCACTTACAGGCCGTTCCAGGAAAGGCAGTTCAAGGATTGAATTTTTTGGGGGTCACGATGAGGGGTTACAAATGAACAAAATTCTCGGAACCGGCGTCGCGCTCGCGCTTATGGCCGGTACCGCCTTCGCCGCCGATATGCCGATGAAGCCGTACTACAAGGCGCCGGCAAAGGCGCCGCTTTGGGATGTCGCGGTCGGCGGCTGGGTCGCTTCCGATTACAACTTCCGCGGTGTTTCGCAGTCGGATCGTCACGCTTCGGGCGGCGCGTATTTCGAACTTCAGTACACCAGCGGCATCGGCCAGATCTATGTCGGTACCGCAGCGAACGCGATCGAGCTGAACACCGGCACCGAGATGAACTTCTACGCCGGTGTGCGTAACACCTGGGGCAAGTTCGGTCTCGATGTCGGTTATCTCTACTACTGGTATCCGAAGGAAAACCCGGCGCTCGACACGGACTTCTTCGAAATCTATGCGAAGGGCTCCTACGCGGTTACGTCCGACTTCACGCTCGGTCTCAGCGTTTTCTACACGCCTGACCTGCTGCACCTCGGCGGCTCGAACGGCATCGGCGGCATCGACGGTATCTACGTCGAAGCTTCGGCCAAGTACGTTCTGCCCTGGACCACCTCGACCGCCCACGGTCCACTCGGCGCATTCGTGTCCGGCGCCGTCGGTCACTGGGATATCGGCATCGACAACACCGGCGTTGTCTTTGGTGGCGCCGACATGAGCTACACCTACTGGAACGCGGGCGTCGCTTTCACGCTGAGCGCGCTGACCCTCGACCTGCGTTATCACGACACCGACCTCAGCCCGGCTGAGTGCGTGACCTTCACCGGCTTCGCGCAAGGCGGCCGTTGGTGCTCGAGCACCTTCATCGCGAAGCTGTCGTTCGACACGCTGCTCTCGAAGATCAAGAACTAAGTCTCTTTCCGAGGCTTGAAGAAGCGGGCGGCGCCAAAAACGCCGCCCGTTTCTTTTTGATGCGGCAGGCCTGGCGCGGACGTCAGCGGTAATCCATATCTGCTCTGCGCTGAGAGGATGTCCTTGCTATGCTTCGTACTCTGCTGTTTGCGGCTGTGTTATTGGCTGGTGTCTCGCCCGCCGCAGCGCAATCTCCCGACGTGATCTTCAAGAAATCTACGGTCTGGCGCGCGCTGACGCCTAACGACAAACTCGCGACCTACGGCATCGATGATCCCGGCGTCGAGGGCGTCGCCTGCCACTTCACGGTGCCCGAGAAAGGCGGCCTGTCGGGCGCGTTCGGCGTCGCCGAGGAGCGCGCGGAAGTCTCGTTGTCCTGCCGGCAAGTAGGCGCGATCAAGTTCAAGACGAAGTTCGAGCAGGGCGCTGTGATCCTGCGCGAGTCCCGCTCCTTGTTTTTCAAGCGCATGCAGATCGTGCGCGGCTGTGATGTGAAGCGGAACGTGCTCGTCTATCTGGTCTATACCGACCGGCCGATCGAAGGCAGCCCGGACAATTCGACGTCCAGCGTTCCGATCATGCCGTGGGGCCAAAGCGCGGAGTCAGTGGAACGCTGCGCCGACTGGGTGATCAAGTAGTGCGCGTTAGCGCGAGCAGGTGATCGCGACCTTCTCGGGGCAGTTTGGGCCGTCGCAAATCTTCGTGGCCTTCATGCCGGCAGGCAGCGAGCCGGTGATCTCGGTCGGGTCCATGCGGCCGAAATCGACCGCGGAGGCAAACTGGTTCGCTTTGCAGACCGCGGTCGCCATGGCCTTGCCGCAGGCCTCGCCCTTGGAAAGGCAGCTATCGATGCCGTAGCCCTCGGAGCTGTCGAGAATGAATGTGCGCGTCTCGGCCTTGGCCAGCGCGACGGACGCAAGCAGGCAGGCGGCGAGCGCAGAAAAACGAAGCGTCATCATGAAAAAAGCCCGTATCCCCGGAGACCCCTGTCTCCGTCGCAAAGGTTGCGCTTGTTGGGTTGACGGGCCGTTAACGCTGTACACCGGCCCTTGCGCACGGGGGTAACGAGCCCGCTGAATCGGGTCAATGAGGCGGAAGACACATTTGCCATTCCTTCGGCAGGTGAGTCCGAAGCGCCACACTCGCTCTTGACGTGCTTGCTGCATCAAAGCATGGTCCCTGCCATGTTCACGGCCCACAACGCTTTCTTCGGCATTTGCCGCGAGATTATTCGCCCCTGATAGCAGGCGCGGACGGCCGTTTATTCTCTAAAAGCTGAGAGTCGAACGTTCCGGTCCGCGGGACGGAGACGCTTATGGAGCTTCGGCTCTTTAATACGCTGACCAAAGAGAAAGAGGTCTTCGCACCTCTCGATCCCGCGCGCGGTGTGCGCATGTATGTCTGCGGGCCGACGGTCTACGACTTCGCGCATATCGGTAACGCGCGGCCCGTCATCGTGTTCGACGTGCTCTTTCGCCTGCTGCGCCACCTCTATGGCGAAGGCAGCGTGAAGTACGTCCGCAACATCACGGACGTGGATGACAAGATCAACGCGCGTGCGGCCACGGAATATCCGGACCTGCCGCTGAACGAGGCGATCCGGCTCGTTACGGAGAAGACCGAGCAGCAGTTTCACGACGACGTGGCAGCGCTTGGCTGCTTGCCGCCGACTGTCGAGCCGCGCGCGACCGAACACATCGCCGAGATGCGTGAGCTGATCGACCGCCTCGTGAAAGCGGGCTTTGCTTATGTCGAGCAGGGCCACGTGTTGTTCGAGGTCGGCAAGATGGCCGACTACGGCAAGCTTGCGCGCCGCTCACTGGATGAGATGGAAGCCGGCGCGCGCGTTGAAGTGGCGCCCTACAAGCGCAATCCGATGGACTTCGTGTTGTGGAAGCCGTCGAAGCCGAACGAGCCGGGCTGGCCTTCGCCGTCGGGCATCAAGGTGCCTGGCCGTCCAGGCTGGCATATCGAATGCTCCGCGATGTCGTGGAAGCATCTCGGCGAGACCTTCGACATTCACGGCGGCGGCATCGATCTCGTGTTTCCGCATCACGAAAACGAAATCGCGCAATCGCGCTGCGCGTTTCACGCGCCGGTGATGGCGAAGATCTGGATGCACAACGGCTTCTTGCAGGTCGAAGGCGAGAAGATGAGCAAGTCGCTCGGGAATTTCATCACGATCAGAGATGTTCTGAAAACTCCGATGGCTGCGTTAGTGCCAATCGCGAACGAGAAAGCTTCGGTTCCAGTTTCGCCGGACTGGATAACTCGTTGGAACGGTCTGTGCGCGCGATATGCGATGTTGCAGACGCAATATCGCGAGCCTCTCGACTGGACGGCACGGCGGTTTAAAGAGGCGGGCGATGAGCTCTATCGCTTCTACGAAGCGTTGCGTGAGACAAGCTACGATCCAAACCACACCGCCCGAACGCCCGCAGATGATTTCGTTCGCGCGCTTTCAGAAGATCTGAACACGCCAGCGGCAATTACTCAGCTGCGCGCCTATGCAAAATCTGGATCAACGTCCGATCTGGGTTGGAGCATGTCGCTAATGGGTCTTCTCGATTCGGAATTTGTGACGCGAGACGACCTCATTCTATTTAATCGGGCCGCTCTTCCTGAAGACACGAAAAAGCATATCGACGACCTCGTCAAAAGACGTGATGAAGTACGTTCGCGCAAAGACTGGAAAGAATCCGATCGCATCCGCGACGAACTGAAAGCCATGGGCGTTGTCATCAAGGACAACAAGGACGGCACGACGAGTTGGGAGATCGCGCGATGAGCCGGACTCATCGCTTCAAGAACTTGAATCGGAATCGGAGTTTCCGCTCTTGCGGGCATGCTTTTGAAATATCAGCATTTTCGGCCTTCAGCCTCGAATTCCGGTTGAAGCGCATTCCTTACCTGATGAATCAGCGGGTGAAGCCATGAACGGCGGGATCGACAGGCCGCCGTTCCCGCTTCACCGCACGTATTACGTGGTGCTGAAGCATGTCGTGATGGCGCTGCTCGCGCTGTTCGCGATCCATGCTTTCGGCCTGCTCTGGAGATAACAATGGTCCGCGAGCGCCTTTATCTACTCGACACCACCCTGCGCGATGGCGCGCAGATGCACGGCGTCGACTTCACGGTCACCGACAAACTCCGCATCTCGAAGATGCTGGATCACCTTGGCATCGACTACATCGAGGCCGGCATCCCCGGCGCGAACCCGAGCGACACCGCGCTGTTCTCGGAAGACAACGGCACCAAGGCGAAGTTCACCGCGTTCGGGATGACCAAGCGTGCGGGTCGCTCGGCTTCGAACGATCCGGTGCTCGCAGGCACGTTGGCCGCAAAAGCGGACGCGATCTGTCTGGTAGCGAAAGCGTCAGCCTTTCAGGTGCGCGTTGCGCTCGAAATCAAACCCGAAGAAAATCTGGAGAGCATCCGCGAATCCGTAAAAGCGATCACGGACTCGGGCCGCGAGGCGTTGATCGACTGCGAGCACTTCTTCGACGGGTATAAAGACAACAGGGAATACGCGCTGGCTTGCGCCAAGGCGGCATACGATTCCGGCGCGCGCTGGGTCGTATTGTGCGACACCAACGGCGGCACGCTGCCGGACGAGATCGAAACCATCGTCAGGATGTCGTGAAGCTCATTCCCGGCGATCATGTCGGCATCCATGCGCACAATGATACCGAGCAGGCCGTAGCGAACTCTCTTGCCGCCGTGCGTGCGGGCGCGCGCCAGATTCAGGGAACGCTGAACGGTTTGGGCGAGCGCACCGGCAATGCAAATCTTTGCTCGATCATCCCGACGCTGCTTCTGAAGGGAGACTTCGCGGAGAAATTCGAGATCGGCGTGAAGCCCGATCAACTCACCACGCTTCGTCATTGCGCAAATACGCTCGACGAAATTCTGAACCGCGCACCGGATAAATATGCGCCTTACGTCGGCGAGAATGCGTTTGCCACGAAAGCGGGCATTCATGCGTCCGCAATTCTGAAAGACCCGACTACCTATGAGCATGTCTCCCCGGAGTCGGTCGGCAATCGCCGCAAGGTCATGGTGTCCGATCAGGCCGGGAAGTCGAACGTACTCGCCGAGCTTGAGCGTCTCGGCATCGTTGCGGATAAGAATGACCCGCGCCTGAGCTATCTGCTCGAAGAAGTAAAGCGCCGCGAGGCGACGGGCTATTCCTACGAGTCCGCCGACGCGTCTTTCGCGCTGCTCGCACGCCGCATGCTTGGCAAGGTACCGGATTATTTCGAGGTCGAGCGATTCAACGTGAACGTGGAGCGCCGCTATAACGCGAAAGGCGAGCTGACCACGGTCGCCGAAGCGACGGTCAAGGTCCGCGTCGGCGACGAAGTGCTGATCTCGGCAGGCGAGGGCAACGGCCCGGTCAATGCGCTCGACGTCGCGCTCCGCAAGGACCTCGGCAAGTACCAGTCCTATATCTCCGGTCTTTCGCTCACCGATTTCCGTGTGCGTATCCTCGACGGCGGCACCGGTGCGGTAACGCGCGTTCTGATCGAGTCGACCGACGAGAATGGCGAGCATTGGACGACGGTGGGCGTTTCGCCCAATATTATCGATGCGTCGTTCCAGGCACTGATCGACTCGATCACCTGGAAGCTCTTGAAGAGCGACGCGCCGGTGTAGGGAGAGGCTTATGATCGATCACATCTCGATTGGTGTCAGCGATCTGAAAGCCTCCACCGCCTTCTATGAAGCAGTGCTCGCGGCGCTCGATTACGAGTTGCGCGATCCGCGGTCCGCGACCTCCGGCTTCGGCCGCCGCGGCAAAGCGCATTCGGAATTCTGGCTGAATGCGCGCCCAGGCATGGCGAAGGTGCCTGCCGACTCCGGCACGCATATTTGCCTGCGCACGAAATCGGCGGAAGCAGTCAAGGCTTTCTACGAGGCCGCGATCAAGATGGGTGCAACCGACGACGGTGCCCCCGGCATCCGCTCGCACTACAGCGAGAATTATTACGCTGCCTTCATTCGCGATTTCGACGGCAACAAGATCGAAGTCGTTACGTTCGTCGCGCTTTAGCGTTGCTCAAGAACATTGCCCAAGAGCATTGCCCAAGAACATTGTCCAAGTCGGGGAGGCCCGGCTTGGGTGCGCTACATGTTTTCCGAAATCGCCTGGTCTTCACGTAGCGCCCATAGTGTGACGGGTGCCGCCGCGTTCCGGAGCATCGGCAGAATATCCTCGACCTTCTCCGCGACCAGCAGGTTGTCGATCGCGTGCTGCCCGAGGAAGCCGTGATCGCGGAAGCTTTCCAGCAGCTTGAGCAGGGGATTCCAGAAGCCTTCGGTGTTGAGGATCAGCAGCGGTTTCTGGTGTTGCCCGAGCTGAATCCACGTGAGTTGCTCGATCAGTTCTTCCAGCGTGCCGATGCCGCCCGGCAGCGCCACGAAGGCGTCGGCGAGCTCGAACATCTTATGCTTTCGCTCGTGCATGTCCTTGGTGACGATGGTGTGCGTCGAATGCGCAGCTTCCGGCCGCTCGCGGTTCACGAGGAATGTCGGGATGATGCCGGTGACTTCGCTTCCCGAATCGCGCGCCGCGCGGGCAACCGTGCCCATCAGGCCGACGCCGCCGCCGCCGAAGACGAGCCCGATCTTTTCTTGCCCAAGGATTTCGCCGAACGCTTTCGCGTCGTCGATGAATCTGCCTCCGCGGCCCGGCGACGAGCCGCAGAAAACGCAAACTTTTTTGATTTCAGCCATCAGGACGATGTGGCGGTGCGGCACCGCCGCGTCAAGGCCGGGTCAGTGATCGGTGGATTGCTCGAAGCCGTTGCCGTTCCAGCGATAGCGGAACACGCGCAGCCGCTTCCTGCCGCCGTCGGTGCTGTCGTGATTGGCTTCGACCGTCGTGCCGTTGACGGATACCGGCTGCGACAGATGCACGATCAAATAAGGCTTCGGGCTGCCGGTGTCCTCGGCAAAGGTGACGGGGGCGTACTCGTTTGCAGCCGTGTTCCAGCGAAACACGATCAGCACGCCGCGCTGCTGGCTCGACGTACGGATGAAAATCTCATCGATGCCGTCGCGGTCGATGTCGAACGCGATCACCGGCGCCGAACGATTGCCGGCGCGCATCGGCACCAGCCCGTCGCCCACGCCATCGAATACCTGCGGTTCGGCACCGGACACCGCAATCGTCAGCCGTACGCCGCTTTCGCTTTGCTCGGCGGAGACAGCCGCGGCGCCTTGCGGCGTTCGCGCGGTGGCCTCCTGTGCGGATAGCGAGGAGGAGGCCGCCAGCAGGAGCGCGGGCATCAGAAAACCAATCAGACGGCGCATGGGAAGACTCGGATTTCCGGAAAGAATACCTAGATAGCATTGCAGAGGGTGTTACCGGCGCGAAATGCAGGAATTGCGACGATCCGCCCCGGTTTCGGCTGGCTTGCCGCAATCTGCCGCGTTAGGAGGCAGCTATATCCCCCGCGTCCGCCGTATTCGCGCTAAATAAGTGCGCCGGCGCAGAAGATTTGGAATGAAAGAGACCAACCCAATAACCCGCCCCACGCTGCTGTCGACGATCGTCGGGCTGTGGCCGCATATGTGGCCCTCCTCGCGGCCGGATTTGAAGCGGCGTGTCTTCATCGCTTTCGTGCTGCTGCTTGCCGCGAAGCTCGTCACGATCCTGATGCCCTTCACCTTCAAATGGGCGACCGATGCGCTCGTCGCCGTATCGGAAGGCAAGGTGCCGGCAACGAGCGTCTGGTTCGCGGTTTTTTCCGCGCCGCTCGCGCTGGTCGTGCTTTACGGCCTGATCCGGATTTCGACAGCGCTGCTCACCCAACTGCGTGACGGTTTGTTTGCGAAGGTCGCGCTGCACGCCGTGCGCCGCCTAGCGCAGCTGACCTTCGATCACATGCACGCGCTCTCGCTGCGCTTTCATCTGGAGCGCAAGACCGGCGGTCTGACGCGCGTTCTTGAGCGTGGCCGCAACGGCATCGAAGAACTCGTGCGCCTTGTCGTGTTGCAGCTTGCACCGACAATTCTCGAGCTCGGTCTCGTCATTGCCGTGATGCTGATCGCTTTTGACTGGCGCTACGCCGCGATCGTGCTCGCGACCATGGTTCTGTTCATGGCGTTCACGTATCGGGCAACCGAATGGCGCATCAAAATCCGCAAGGAGATGAACGAGTCCGACACCGACGCGACGGCGAAAGCGGTCGATAGTTTGCTCAACTTCGAAACCGTCAAATATTTCGGTGCGGAGCGGCGCGAGAGCGAGCGTTACGACCGCTCGATCGCGAAATACGAGAAGGCCGGCGTGCAGACTTATACCTCGCTTGCGGTACTGAACGCGGGGCAGGCGACGATCTTCACGCTCGGTCTGACCGTGATGATGGCGCTTTGTGTCTTCGACATTCAGGCTGGCCGCCGCACCGTCGGCGACTTCGTCATGATCAACGCCATGCTGATCCAGCTTTATATCCCGCTGAATTTCATGGGCATGCTCTACCGCGAGATCAAACAGGCGATCATCGACATCGAGCAGATGTTCGGCATTCTGCATCGCAATCCGGAGATCAAGGACTCTCCAAACGCAAAGCCGCTCGATGTGCGCGAAGGCACGCTGCGCTTCGAGGACGTCCGTTTCAGCTACGACCCCGAGCGCGAAATTCTGAAAGGTGTTTCGTTCGAAGTGCCGGCGGGGCACACGGTTGCGATCGTCGGACCGTCGGGCGCAGGCAAGTCTACGATCTCACGGCTGATCTACCGCTTTTATGATGCAGCAGGTGGCCGCATTACCATCGACGGACAGGATATTCGCAACGTCAAGCAAGCGTCCCTGCGTGCGGCGATCGGCATGGTTCCGCAGGATACAGTGCTCTTCAACGACACCATCCGCTACAACATCCGCTATGGCCGCTGGGATGCGACCGACGCCGAAATCGACAAGGCGGCGGAAGATGCGCAGATCGACCATTTCATCCGTATTTTGCCGCATGGCTACGAGACCGAGGTCGGCGAGCGCGGTCTGAAACTTTCGGGTGGCGAGAAGCAGCGCGTTGCAATTGCGCGCACGATCCTGAAAGGCCCGCCGATCCTCTTGCTGGATGAGGCGACGTCGGCGCTCGATTCCAACACCGAGCGGGAAATTCAGGACGCACTCGAGCGCGTGGCCAAGGGCCGTACCACGCTCGTGATCGCGCATCGGCTTTCGACCGTGATCAATGCCGATCAGATCATCGTGCTGGAAGCTGGCGAAGTCGTCGAGCGCGGCACCCATGCGCAGTTGCTCGCCAAAGGCGGGCTCTATGCAGGCATGTGGAATCGTCAGCGCGAAGCCGATGCCGCGCGCGAGAAGCTTCGCGAAGTCGCGGAAGAGATTACGCCGCGCGCAAAGCCGAATGCCGCGCCGCCATCTGCGGCGGCTGAAGCTGCGCAATAATTACCAGGCGTAGCTGCCGGAAATCCGGCCCAAAGCCGCGCGCACCGAATCGAACCCGGTCACGATCTGGTAAAGCTCGCGCAGTGTCTTGCCGTTCGCGCTCGTCTTCGCCTCTTGCAACTCGTCGGCCGTCGGTTCGCGGCCGAGCAGCCGCTCGAACACGGCCATGATGTCGTGCTCGGTCGCAGGATGGGCGAGGGCAGCGGGGTTCAGTTCAGCCGTCAGCATTTCGACGATCAGGTCAGGCGAGATCAGCGGTGCGCGCGTCAGGAACGCATCCGCGAGCACGACGGCGAGCTTGTGGTCCGGGTGCGAAGCATCTTGCAGCGCCTTACGGTAGCGGGAAAGCTGTACCGCCTTGTCGAATGGGTTCACCGGCGCTTCGAAGTGGGCGGCGAGCCCGGCTTCCTCTTCCGCGACGTAGTAGCGGTTGAGGCCGTCGAAGAACACGAAGCGATAATTCTGCGAAAGCAGGAACGGTTCCCAGCCGCCCCAGTTCGGTTCGGGCGAGGCGGGCATGGTCGCTTCGATCACCACGACGCGCGGGCGGAAGTTTTTCCAGTCCGCGCCTTCGAGTACGTCTTTCTCCGCGCCTTCGACGTCGACCTTCAGAAAGTCGATCGCCTTCGGCTGATGCTTCTTGCAAAGCTCGGCGAGCGTCGTGACGGGAAGCGTCAGCTCGTTTGATTGCTTGCCGTAGTTCTCGGCGGCCGCGCGCGTTCTCGCCGATCATGGTCGAGAGGCCATGGAAGTCATCGACCAGAAAAAACTTTGCCGTTCCCGGTTTTGCGCTGACCAGCGTCTCCGCGCCGATGTCGCGCGGCCGCACGCTGCGGGAGAGTTTCGCGAGCGAGGGATTGGGCTCGACGGTGATGCCGTGCCAGCCCTTCAGGTAGAAAGCGAAAGAGACATTGTCGATCACCGGATGCCCGGCGCCGACGTCGATGTAGAATCCGTCTTTGCGCTCGCGGAAGCAGCGCATCAGGTAGACGTCTTCGAAATGCTGGGCGTATGAGAGCATTCTTCCTCCGGTTCCGCCCGCTTCTATGCCACAGAATGGGCGGCAGGAATGCGTCAAACCCGGCCCGTTGACGTTCTGCCGGGCGCTCTTTAGCAGTCCGGCGCAAAGGGACACCTGATGTCGATTATCGAATCCATCCGCCGGCAGGCCGCGCCGATCCATCCCGAGGGCTATCTCTTCATCGGGATTTTTGCGCTCGCCTCGCTGGTGCTGTTCATCATCTGGAAGCCACTGGGCTGGATCGGCGTGATCCTGACGCTCTGGTGCGTCTACTTCTTCCGCGATCCGGTCCGGGTTACCCCCGTCCGCGACGGCCTCGTGATTGCGCCGGCCGACGGCAAGATTTCGTCCGTGGCGCTTGCCGTGCCTCCCGCCGAACTAGGGCTAGGTTCGGACGCGGTGCCGCGCGTATCGATCTTCATGAGCGTGTTCGACGTGCACGTGAACCGCAGCCCCGTCTCGGGCGAGATCGAACGCATCGTCTATCGCCCCGGCAAATTTCTGAACGCCGATCTCGACAAGGCGAGCGAAGACAACGAGCGCAACGGGCTTGTCGTCCGCACACCTTCGGGCCGCTACGGCGTCGTCCAGATTGCGGGGCTGGTCGCGCGCCGCATTGTCTGCTTCGTCAAGGAAGGTCAGCTTGTGGCGGCTGGCGAGCGCTTCGGCCTGATCCGCTTCGGCTCGCGCGTCGACGTTTACCTTCCCACGGGCACGAAGCCGCTGGTTGCGGTCGGCCAGTACGCGCTGGGCGGCGAAACAGTGATCGCGGACCTCGCCGCGGCTACCGCCGAACCCGCCTTCCGTACCGCGTAACCAAACCGGCAACCCGCTCTTCTTTTACCGCCTTTTCGGGCGTATTCTGTGAGTATGGACAGATTGTTTCCCTCTTTCGAGCCCGGCGACGAAAACCCACAGAAGCGCTTCCGGAAAATTCCGATCCGCGCGCTTTTGCCGAACATGGTCACCTTGCTTGCGCTCTGCCTTGGGCTGACCGCGATCCGCATGGCGATCGAAGGACGCATGGACCTTGCGATTGCAGGCATCGTGCTTGCTGCGATCCTCGACGGTGTCGATGGCCGTCTTGCGCGTTACTTGCAGGCGCAGTCGCGCTTCGGCGCGGAACTGGATTCGCTGGCCGACTTCATGAACTTCGGCTGCGCACCCGCGCTCATTCTTTTCTTCTGGGGTTTGGGCCCGCTCAAGACGCTCGGCTGGGTCGTGATGCTGATCTTCGCGCTTTGCGCGGCGCTGCGTCTCGCGCGCTTCAACGTGATGCTGGACGACCCGAACCGTCCGGCCTTCGCGGGTAATTTCTTCGTCGGCATGCCGGCGCCTGCTGCGGCTGTGGCCGTGCTGCTTCCGGTATATGTTGAAATGCTCGGCGTGCCGCGCTTCTTGTTCAGCCCGGTGCTGTATCTGATCTTCGCGCTCGCGATCGCGCTTTTGATGGTGTCCAAGATCCCGACCTGGTCGGGCAAGAAGTTGGGTGCGCGGGTGCCGCGTGATTACGTGCTGCCGCTGCTGGTGCTTGTCGTGCTCGTGGTTGCGATGCTGCTGAGTTATCCGTGGGAGCTGCTCACTTTGGTGGTGATTGCTTATCTTGGCACCATCCCGCTCGCCTTCATGCACTATCGCCGCCTTGAGAAGGCGCATGTGCTTTCAAACGGCGGATTGATGGCGGCGCGGCCCGAGGACGAGCATCGGCCTGATCGCCTGAACTGAACTTGTTACCTTGCGGTCGAGACCGCAGCGCCCCTCGCGACACCAATCTCCCAAGCTGGAAAAAATTACCAAACTCCCAGCCGGTAAGTCTTTACCAATCTCCCGAAGCCGGTAAGATAGTTGCAGGTGAAACGGCTTTTTCGAACGGCCGTAGGGGAGATTCGCATGACAATTCGCCGCCGCCAGTTTTTAAAGATCGCGGGTGCCGCGGTCGCAATGCCTGCCATATCGCGTTATGCGCTCGGTCAGACGCCGGAAGTTACGCTGAAGTTACATCACTTCCTGCCGCCCGTTTCGAACATTCATACGAAGTTGCTGGTGCCCTGGGCGAAGAAGGTTGAGGCCGACGCCGGCGGCAAGTTGAAGATCGATATCTTTCCTTCGATGCAGCTCGGCGGGACGCCGCCGCAGCTCTACGATCAGGCCCGCGACGGTGTCGCGGATATCACATGGACATTGCCAGGCTCGACGCCCGGCCGTTTTCCGAAGACCGAAGTGTTCGAGCTTCCTTTCATCGCGAACGCCAAAGGCGTGCCTAACGCGAAGGCGATGCAGGAATTTTACGAAACGAATATGCGGGATGACTTCAAGGAAGTGCATCCGCTCTGCGTCTGGTGCCACGATGCCGGAATTGTTCACGCGAACAAGCAGATTACATCGATGGAGGACATGAAAGGATTGAAGCTACGCTCACCGACGCGCCTTGCGGGCGACGCGCTGAAGGCGCTAGGGGCGAACGGAGTTCCAATGCCGATCCCGCAAGTACCCGAAGCGCTGGCGCAGAAAGTGCTCGATGGCTGCGTCGTGCCGTGGGAGGTCGTGCCATCGATCCGCGTCCATGAACTTGTGAAATTCCATACAGACATCGGCTCTTCACCGACGCTCTACACCGCGAGTTTCATCATTTCGATGAATAAGGCGAAGTACGACTCACTTCCCGCCGACCTCAAGAAAGCCATCGACCAGAATTCCGGCCAGTCGCTTGCGACTGCGGCGGGCAAAATCTGGGACGAGCAGGGCGTCGCGGTGAGGGAAATGGTCCAAAAACGTGGCAACTCCATCACCACGCTTACCAAAGACGAAGCGGCACGCTGGGCCAAGACGACCCAACCGGTCGTGGATAGCTGGCTCAAGCAGGCGAAGGAAAAGGGCCTGAACGGCGAAAAGCTGATCGCCGATGCGAAAGCGCTGCTCGCTAAGTACGCAAACGCAACCTGAGCGGTCCGCACATGTCCGAAGTCTCTGAAGGCGGCGTCGAAGTCCGCGAAGGCCCGCTTGCGGCCTTCGCAGGCCGCTCGCAATCGCAGGCGGCTTCCTCATGATCGCCGTTGCGATCATGGTCACGGTCAGCGTCGCCATGCGCTGGCTCATCAACGGGTCCGTTCCCGGCGATATCGAGCTTGTGCAGATCGGCACTGCGATCGCGGTTTTCACATTCCTGCCAATCTGTCAGGCGCGACGCGGCAACATCATGGTCGATACGTTCACGACGCGGCTGCCTCGTCGGCTGCGGGCGACGCTGGATGCGCTTTGGGATCTCGCTTACGCCGGAATAGCCGCGGTCATCGCTTGGCGCCTTGGCGTCGGCGCCTGGGATACGATCCGCTCGAATACCGTCTCCATGATGCTCGGCCTGCCAACCGGATGGGCGATCGCCGCCTGTGCAGTGATGGCAGGATTTCTCGCAATCGTCGCGATGGCGACGGCGCTTCGTATAAGTAAGGGACGTGAGTCATGAGTCCGATAGCGGTTGCTCTCCTCGGCTTCGTTGCGATGCTTCTGCTCATCGGGATCCGCATGCCCGTGGGTCTTGCGATGCTGCTGACCGGCAGCGCGGGTTATGTGTACTTCACAAGCTGGAACACGTTTCTCAGCTACATGAACTCGACCCCGTACCACCTGTTCTCGAGTTACACGCTTTCGGTAATTCCGCTTTTCATTCTGATGGGAGCAATAGCGGAGCGCTCTGGCTTATCGACCAAGCTGTTTCGCTCGGCTGCAAGTCTCGTCGGTCATGCGCGTGGCGGCATGGCGATGGCGCTGATCGGCGCCTGCACGGCGTT
Organism: Hyphomicrobiales bacterium; assembly: GCA_016713235.1. GTDB lineage: Bacteria > Pseudomonadota > Alphaproteobacteria > Rhizobiales > Xanthobacteraceae. Next base: position 226,636 of record JADJPN010000003.1, read on the forward strand.
CGGCGCGATCTGCGGTTCATCGGTCGCGACGACTGCGACTTTTGCGCGTGCGACGCTGCCCGAGTTCGAACGTTATCGCTATTCGAAATCGTTTGCGACCGGCACGATCGCCGTTGGCGGCACGCTTGGAATTTTGATTCCGCCGTCGATTATTTTAGTCGTCTATGCGATCACGACCGAACAGAATATCGCGAAGCTGTTCAAGGCCGCGTTGATTCCTGGGTTGCTAGCGGCCGCGTTTTACTGCGTCGTAATTGCAATTATAGCCAGAAGAACTCCAGAGGCTGCCCCTATTCATCAGAAGGCCTCGCACCAGGAGCAGGTTTCCACTCTGCTGTCGATCTGGCCCGTGTTGCTCGTCGCATTTGTGGTCGTTGGCGGCATCTATGGCGGCGTCTTTACGCCGACCGAGGGCGCGAGCGTTGGCGTAATCGCAATGCTGTTAATTGCGCTGACGCAGCGCGGGTTCGGGTGGGCCGAACTGAAAGAGAGCATCATTCAGACCGCTGAAACTTCAGCCATGATCTTTGCGATTATCCTCGGCTCGGAAGTATTCGACGCGTTTCTTGCGCTCTCACAGCTTCCGTCGCAGTCGGCGGAGTTCGTAACCGGCCTCGGCTTGCCAGCCTTTGGCGTGATGACAGCACTTTTACTCTTCTACATTCTGCTCGGCGCGGTTATGGACGAACTTGCGATGATCCTGCTCACGCTGCCGGTCTTTTTCCCGATCGTCGCTGGCCTCGACTTCGGCCTTCCACCTGAGGAGACCGCGATTTGGGTCGGCATCCTCGTACTGATCGTGGTCGGCATCGGACTGACGTGCCCGCCGATCGGATTGAATGTGTTCGTAGTGTCGTCGATTGCACGAGGCGTACCGATAACTTCGATCTATCGCGGCGTGCTACCGTTCGTCGCCGCGGACATCGTCCGTCTCCTGCTCGTGATGATATTTCCGGTGCTGGCGCTCTGGCTTGTGCGCGTCTTGCCCTAGCGGCGCAGATTTGAAAGTGCGCTCAGGCGCTCGTTAAGCGTCGATTGCGGAAAACGGGTACGCAGAAGTTTCAGCGCCTCCGCGTCCGAGCGCGGCTTCAGCGTTGAAAGCATGAGCTGCATCCGACTGACGAGCGGCGAAATGCTGTCGGGAGCGATTGCCGGCGCGTTTTCGATAAATTGCAGTTCAGAGACTGTTGCCATGACTGCCCAACCTCGAGGCGCGAGTCTTGTTCGCACCTGCGAGAAATGCTGCGCCCAAAGCACTAACGGGCCGTGAAGGCGGAAGTTCCATCTGGAATAAAAGATTGAAACACCGGTACTTCTGGCGTTGTGGGACGAATAGACCGCTTTCGGTCGTTGCCAATCTCTCCATCAGCACGTTATCCGTCCCACACTCGCATTTGCCGTTGGGAAGGGCTGGCGCGGGAAAAGGCGCCTCTAGAGCGCTGCGGAGAAGAAGTCCCCTGCAGGGTGGAAATGGCCGAAGAGCAAAGAACTGTGGCTCGTGGACGCCTTCATGAGGCGCTCCACAAGCTAGCTGTATGGTTCGCCTATGCTGGCGGCGCGATCGTGGCCGCGATCGGCATCATGTCGGCAATCAGCATCATTGGCCGCACACTCTGGGCAAAACCGATCACCGGCGATTTCGAACTCGTCGAAATCGGAATCGCCGTCGCCGGTTCGCTTTTCCTCGCCTACTGCCAGATCACCGCCGGCAATATTGTCGTCGATATCTTCACGATCCGCGCGAGCGACCGGGCGAAGGCGGCGATGGATTGCTTCGGCGCGCTCTTGATGGCCGGCATGTTTATCCTTGTCGGCTGGCGTTGCGCCGTCGGCATGACTGAAATCCGCCATAGCGGCGAGACGTCGATGCTGATGGGTTTCCCGATCTGGATTGGTTACGTCTGCGTGTTGCCCGGCATTGCGCTCGCAGCAGTTACGGCGCTCGCGCAAGGCCTCGGCTTGATCGGCGTCTCGGAGCGTGTGTCTCATGAGTAAAGTTGAAATTATCAGCATTGTGTCCACGGGCATGATGGTTCTGATCGCGCTTCGCGTACCGCTCGGCGCGTCGATGTTTATTGCCGGCGCCGTCGGCTACGCCTGGATCGTCGGACAGGGCGCATTGCTCAATTATTTGAAGGGCCTCTTCTGGGCGCGCTTTTCGGTCTACGATCTTTCCGTCATTCCGCTATTTCTCTTGATGGGGCAGTTTGCATCCGTCGCCGGCTTCTCGCGAAGTTTGTTTCGCGCGGCTAATGCCTGGATCGGCTGGGTTAAAGGCGGCGTTGCGCATGCCGCGATCATCGCCTGCGCGTGCTTCGGTGCGATCAGCGGCTCGTCGGTCGCGACTGCCGCGACCATGAGCCAGGTCGTGCTGCCGGAAATGAAGCGGCTGAATTATTCCGATCGCCTGGCCACCGGCACGCTCGCAGCGGGTGGCACGCTCGGCATCCTGCTGCCGCCATCCTTCATTCTCATTATTTACTCGTTCCTCGCCGAACAGAGTATCATCAAGCTGTTCGCGGCGGCCGTAGTCCCGGCTGTGCTCGCAATGATCCTCTACATGGCGTCGATTTCAATTTATCTCTGGCTCTGGCCGGAACATGCGCCCGAGAAGACCGTGCGCGCGAGTCGAAAGGAAATCGTCGAAGCGACGCTGGAAGCTTGGCCGATCGCGGCGATCTTCCTCATTATGTTCACGGGCATCTATTCGGGCTGGTTCACCGCGACCGAAGGTGCTGCTGTCGGCGCAAGTTCGACATTGCTGCTCGCTATCCTGCGCAGAAAAATTACGTTCAAGAGTGCGCTGAGCGCTTTCCTCCCAGCCGCGCAAGCATCGGCGATGATTTATACGATGTTGCTCGGTGCCGCGATGATGAACACCGCACTTGCTGTGTCACAAGTGCCTGCCGATCTCTCAGCTTGGGCGAACAGCTTGCCCTATCATCCGCTCGTCATCGTAGGCGGATTCCTTATCTTGTTCGTTTTCCTGAGCTGCGTGCTCGACGAATTGGCGATGATGCTGTTGTTGCTTCCGGTCGTCCTGCCCACGATCATCGGCCTCGATCTTTTTGGCCTTACCGCGGAATATAAAGCGATTTGGTTCGGTATCCTGATGCTTGTCGTGGTCTCGGTCGGGCTGATAGCGCCACCGGTTGGTTTGACGGTCTATGTTGTCGCCAACATCGCCAAGAACGTCCCGATCGGCGAGATCTATCGCGGCATCATGCCGTTCCTGCTCTCGGATATCGTCCGCGTTCTGCTACTCTTATTTTTTCCAATCCTTACGCTCTACCTCGTTCGCTTCGTAGGGTAGCGCCAAGTTCGCTAAACAACCGCTCGGAGAAGCGGAATGAAAAAACCAAACCAGCCACCTGGAGAGAGAAAAATGAACCTGACCAAACGTCTTGGCGGTCTTGCCATCGCCGCCGTAGCGCTTGCGTTCTCGGCGCCTGCCGACGCGCAGACCGTAACGCTCCGCATCCATCAATTCCTTCCGGCGCAAGCGCCGGTTCCCCGTAACTTTATCGCTCCCTGGGCGAAGAAGGTAGAAGAAGAGTCGAAGGGCCAGATCAAGGTCGAGCTTTATCCCTCGATGCAGCTCGGCGGCACGCCGCCGCAGCTTTTCGATCAAGCCAGGGACGGCATCGCCGACATCGTCTGGACGCTGCCCGGCTACACCGCGGGCCGTTTCCCGCGCACGGAAGCCTTCGATCTCCCGTTCATCGCCGGCAACGCAGAACAGTCGAGCCAGGCGGCGTGGGAATACTACGAGAAACACCTGAAGGACGAATTTAAGGACGTGAAGATCATCGCCGTGCATACGCACGGCCCCGGCCTACTGCACGTCAAGGGCAATGGCGTACAGAAGCTCGAGGATATGAAGGGCTTGAAGCTTCGTGGGCCCACGCGCGTCGTCAACCAGCTTATCTCGGCGCTCGGCGCGACGCCGGTCGGCATGCCGGTCCCGGCGATGCCCGACGCGCTATCGAAGGGCGTGATCGACGGCACGGTCGTGCCGTGGGAAGTCACCACGCCGCTGCGCGTGGCCGAGCTCGTGCAAACGCACACGCAGTTCTCGGGTAACCGCTCGCTCTACGTGACCTTCTTCATTTTTGCGATGAACAAGGCGAAGTACGACAGCCTGTCGCCGGAACTGAAGAAAGTCATCGATAACAACTCCGGTGCCGCGACTTCGAAGTGGGTCGGTCAGGTAATGGATCAGGGCGACGCTCCGGGTCTGAAGTTCGCGCAGGACCGCAAGAACAACATCGTCACCCTCGACGCCAAGGAAACGCAGCGCTGGAAGGAAGCGGCCAAGCCCGTCATCGCCGCCTGGGTTGCCGACATGAAGGGCAAGGGCATCGACGGCGAAGCGCTGATCAAGGACGTCGAAGCGCTGATGATCAAATACGCCGGCGCTGTGAAGTAAAAACCGGCTATTTGCAAAATCTGAAACCCGCCGCATGATCGCGGCGGGTTTTTCCTTTTTGGAGTTGTCCCGTGCGGATGAAAGACAAGATCGTGCTGATTACCGGTGCCGCGGGCACGATCGGCAACGCGATCGCGCAAATGGTCGAGCAGGAAGGCGGCAAGGCGCTGCGCACCGATCTCGCCTCGCACAAAAAACAGGACTATGCGCTCGATGTGACCTCCGAGCAGAACTGGAAGTCCGTCGCGGATGCGATCTCTCGCGATCATGGCCGCGTCGATGGTCTCGTCAACTCCGCCGGCATTGCCTCGCTCGGCACCATCGAGAGCGAAGACTTCGCGGACTATAAGAAGACGATGGCCGTCAACGTCGATGGCACGTATCTCGGCTGCAAATATGCAATGCCGCTCCTGAAAGTTCGCGGCGGCTCCATCGTCAATCTTTCTTCCGTCTCGGGTCTCGTCGCGGGGCATAATCTTGCGTCCTATAACGCCTCGAAAGGCGCGGTGCGGCTGCTCTCCAAGTCAGTGGCGCTTTACGGCGCACGGCTGAAACCGCAGGTGCGCTCGAATTCGGTGCATCCCACCTTTGTCGAGGGTGCGATGGTCGAGGCCATGCTGGTGAACGTGAAGTCGCGGGAGGCTGCCCGCGAACGCATGACCGCCGATGTGCCGCTCGCCCGCTTCGCCCAGCCGGAAGAGGTGGCGAACCTCGCTGTATTTCTGCTAAGCGATGAAAGCGCTTTCATCACCGGCGCCGAAATTCCCATCGACGGCGGGCTTACCGCGCGCTGAACTTCAGATCGAACGAACAGGCGGAATAGAACCGCTGCTATTTCCGAGGAGAGGAAATTCATGGCTTCGCAAATGCTCGACCCGAAAACCTTGACGGTGCTCATAACCGGCGCGACTTCCGGCTTTGGTGCTGCGACCGCGCGGCGGTTTGCGCAGGCCGGAGCGAAAGTAATTGGCACCGGCCGCCGTCAGGATCGTCTCGACGCCCTGAAAAAAGAGCTTGGTGCGAACTGCTATACGCTGAATTTCGATGTGACGGATAACGCGGCGACGATCAAGGCGCTGCAATCGCTGCCCGATGCGTTCAAGAAGGTGAACGTTGTGGTCGCGAATGCCGGCGGCGCGGTTGGCCTTGAGCCCGCGCAGGAAGCGAACATCGAAGACTGGGACCAGATGATCGCGATGAACGTGAATGGGCTGGTCTATACCGTTCGCCAGACGCTGCCGGGCATGGTCGAGCGCGACGAAGGTCATGTCGTCGTGATCAGTTCGGTCGCGGCGAACTACTCCTACCCGGGCGGCAACGTCTATGGCGCGACCAAGGCTTTCGTCACGCGCTTTGCGATGAACCTGCGCTGCGATCTGCTCGGTAAGAACGTGCGCGTCACCTCGGTGGAACCGGGCCTTGCCGAGACGGAGTTCTCGGTGGTGCGTTTCAAGGGCGACAAGGCGAAGGCGGACGCCGTGTACAAGGGCGTGAAGCCGATGGTCGCCGACGACATCGCGGAGCAGATTTTCTTCTGCTGCACCATGCCGCGTCACGTGAATATCAACCGCATCGAGGCAATGGCGTCGATGCAGGCCTGGGCGCCGTTCGCAATCAAGCGCGACGCTTGAGTTTCTAATACAGCGAAAAGAAAAACCCGCGGATCGCTCCGCGGGTTTTTGTTTCTATTTCTTCAGCGCCGAAGGTGGCTGCGGCATCAGATCGTAGGGATGCTTCCATCCCGGTAATTTCTTGATGCGCTCGCGCCATGCATGGACGTTCGGAAACTCTTTCTCGATATCGAATCCGTGCTCTTCTGCCGGATAGTAGATGTATCCGGCGACGGAAATGTCCGCGATCGTCGGCTTATCGCCTACGAGATATGGCTGCTTCGCGAGATGCAGGTCCACGATCTTCAGGTTTGTAAGTGCGCGACCGCGCAGGAACGCGATCACCGCCGGATCGCCGTCCTTGGCCAGCGAATGGAAGAAGCGGTGCGATGCCATGAAGTTCGTGACTTTATGGTTGTCGAACAAAATCCAGCGCAGCACTTCGAGTTCGCCGTCTTCATTCGAAGCTTTGAATTTTCCGGACAGCCGCGACAGGTAGGTCAGAATCACGCCTGATTGCGTGAGCCGCTTGCCTTGGTGCTCGAGAACGGGCGCTTCGCCCATCTCGTTCAAGCCTGAACGAAACTCCGGTGAGCGCGTCTCGCCCGCGAAGAAATCGACCGCGATCGGCTCCCAGTCCGCGCCGATCAGATTCAACATCAGCGCGGCTTTATAGGAGTTTCCCGACTGCGCGAAGCAATAGAGTTTGTATTCGGCCATGCGCGTCACTTCATGGTCGGAATCGTAAACTCCGCGCCATCCTTGATGCCGGAGGGCCAGCGCGAGGTCACGGTTTTGGTCTTCGTATAGAAGCGCACCGAATCCGGCCCGTGCTGGTTGAGATCGCCGAAGCCCGAGCGCTTCCAGCCGCCGAAGGTGTGGTAAGCGAGCGGAACCGGGATCGCGAAGTTGATGCCGACCATGCCGACGTTCACCTTGCTTGCGAAATCGCGCGCGGCGTCGCCGTCGCGCGTGAAGATCGCAACGCCGTTTCCGTATTCGTGGTCGTTGGCGAGTTTGAGGCCTTCGTCATAGTCCTTCGCGCGCACGACCGAGAGCACGGGCCCGAAAATCTCTTCCTTGTAGATGCGCATGGAAGGCGTGACTTCGTCGAACAGGCAGCCGCCCATGTAGAAGCCGTTCTCGTAGCCCTGCATCTTGAAGCCGCGGCCGTCGACCTTCAGCTTGGCGCCTTCCTTCACGCCGATCTCGACGTAGTTCTTCACCTTCTCGAGATGTGCACGCGTCACCATCGGCGGAATGTCCGCGCCGGGATCGGTCGAAGGGCCGATCTTGAGACTCTCGACGCGCGGGATCAGTTTTTCGACCAGCCTATCGGCGGTTTCCTTGCCGACCGGCACGGCAGCCGAGATTGCCATGCAGCGCTCGCCCGCCGAGCCATAGCCCGCGCCGATCAGCGCATCGACCGCCTGATCCATGTCTGCGTCCGGCATCACGATCATATGATTCTTTGCGCCACCGAAGCACTGCACGCGCTTTCCGCTCGCATTGCCGCGCGTGTAGATGTACTCGGCGATCGGCGTCGAACCGACGAAGCCAACCGCGCGGATGTCCGGATCGTCGAGGATTGCGTCCACGACTTCCTTGTCGCCGTTGACCACATTGAGAATGCCGGCGGGCAATCCGGCCTCCAACATCAATTCTGCGAGCCGCATCGGCACGCCGGGATCGCGCTCGGAAGGCTTCAGAATGAAAGCGTTGCCGCAAGCAATCGCTGGCGCAAACTTCCACATCGGGATCATCGCCGGAAAATTGAACGGCGTAATACCCGCGACGACGCCGAGCGGCTGACGCATGGAGTAGATGTCGATGCTTGGTCCCGCGCCATCGGTGAATTCGCCCTTGAGCAAATGCGGGATACCGCAGGCGAATTCGACGACCTCGACGCCGCGCTGAATATCGCCCTTGGCATCGGGGACGGTCTTGCCGTGCTCGCGCGCAAGCAGGTCGGCGAGGCTGTCGGTTTCTTTTGCGATCAGTTCGAGAAACTTGAACAACACGCGCGCACGGCGCTGCGGGTTGGTTGCGGCCCATGCCGGCTGCGCGGCCTTGGCATTCTCGACGGCGGCGCGAAGCTCGGCTTTGGAGGCCAGCGCGACCTTGGCGATGATATCGCCGGTCATCGGCTGGAAGACGTCGCCGGTGCGGCCTGATGTTCCTTTAATTTGTTTGCCGCCAACGAAATGGCCGATCTCGCGCATCGCCTTACCTCCCGAAAGTGCAGCATTTATCGCTGCTTCTGACCGTTTTTAACGGACCGTTAGGATTTTCCCTAGCGTAGCGAATTCTCCCGCGAAAGCCCGTAGGCGACAAAGCTTTGATGCTGGGAAATCCGTGACTTAACCCCTTCTTAGGCGCGCCCGGCTAACCATGGAAATCCAACACTAGTACGGCCCAGAAGCGGCTGGTGCGTATCGGGAGAACCCTCATGGATCTGGCAACGGGCATCGGCCTGATTTTCGGGTCGATTATTGTCATCGCGCTGATCCTGATGGGAGGCGACCTCGGGACCTTCGTGGACTCCCATGCCGCCATCGTCATTTTCGGTGGCTCAGCCGCTGCCACGCTGATCCGCTTCCCGCTTTCTTCAATGATGCATGGGTTGCCGCTCGGCGCGAAATACGCGTTCACGATGCGGCGCATGACGCAGCTCGAACTCGTCGACGAGATTGCGCGTCTTGCCGAAGTTGCCCGTAAGGCCGGCCCGCTCGGCCTCGAAAAAGAAGAAGTCGAAGATCCATTCCTTGCCAAGGGCGTCCGCTATGTCGCGGACGGATACGACGCCGCTTTCATCCGCGATGCGATGGAACGCGAACGCGAAACCTTTTTCATGCATCTCGACGAAGGCCAGAAGATTTATCGCGCCATCGGCGATTGTGCGCCTGCTTTCGGCATGGTCGGTACGCTGATCGGCATGGTGCAGATGTTCGCGAACATGTCCGATCCTTCGAAGCTCGGCCCCTATATGGCTATCGCGCTGCTTGCGACGCTTTACGGCGCGGTACTTGCGAACCTCGTCTGCTTGCCGATCGCCGACAAGCTCCAGGTGAAATTGCATGACGAGGAGACCAACCGCACGCTCATCATCGACGGCGTGCTGATGATCCGCGAGTCTAATGGCAGTCAAGCGCAGACATGGAGGTCATGCAGGCGGTCACGGCTGGTTCGTGACTTTCGCTGACTTGATGGCGTTGATGATGGCGTTCTTCGTCATGATCGCCGCCTATTCGACCATGGACAAAGAAAAGATGAAGCTGATGACCGGTTCGATGCGCGATGCTTTCGGCACGCAGCGCGACAACCGCTTCACCGGCATGGTCGAGGTTGATGGACTTCCGGTCCGTCCGAAGTTGCAGAATGCGCGCAAGGATCTTCGCCCGGAAGAAACAAGTGAAACGCCTGGCAAGGACGAACAGGACAACGATCTTATCTCCGGCCTGAAAGCGATCAAGGATCGTCAGTTCGCGCTTGCTGCCGCGAGCTTGCGTCAGGCGCTTCAGGATCTCCCTGAGATCGCCGAGCTTTCGAAGCACATTCTTTTCACGGAAACCAAAGAAGGCCTCAACCTTGAGATCGTCGACCAGGACGGCCGCTCGATGTTTCCCGAGGGAGCAAAAGAACCCTATGAGCGCACGCGCAAGCTGCTTGTGAAAATCGCGGAATCGATCCGCGCCATGCCGAACCGCGTGATCGTTACCGGCCATACTGCTGCGCTGCGAACGCCGCCGCGCGGCGATTACGGTTCGTTCGATCTCTCCGCCGACCGCGCCAATGTCGTGCGCGGCATTCTCCAGACCTCGGGCGTGCGCCCACAGCAGATTTCCATGGTCGCGGGCCGTGCCGACAGTGACCCGCTGTTTCCGGAAGATCCTTATATGGCGGCAAACCGTCGCGTGACCATCACGCTGATGAAAGAAGCGCCGGTCGCGCCGCCGAATATGCGGCCCTGACGGCTTGACCCGGACAGCGCGGCCACGCATCTAAATGTTCCGATAGTACGCGGAGCGTTTCATGTCCGATCCGGCGGTAGAAGATTTCACGGTAGAGCAGGTGAAGGCGGGCCTCGAAGACGGCTCAATTCTGCTTGTCGATGTGCGCGAGCCGAACGAGCTTGCGGTGGAGCGCATTCCCGGCGCGGTCGATTTTCCGCTCTCGACCTTCGACCCGTCCGCGCTGCCCGATCCCGAAGGCAAGCGGCTCGTGTTCACCTGCCGCTCCGGACGGCGTTCCGTTGCCGCATCCAAAGCCGCACAGGAGGCGGGGCTACCTTACGATGCCCATATGGCGGGTGGGATTCTCGCCTGGAAGGAAGCCGGCTTCGATACCGAAAACGGCTGACGGCGCGTAGCATCCCTGTTGAGAACTCCGTGATTGCCGACTAACTTCCCCGGCGAATTTCTCGCCGCCGGGAGACGTCGATGTTGTTTCGCCTTCTGAAGCCGTTTGTAGTCGTTGCGTTGCTGTTTTCAGGCAGCGCCTTCGCACAGGAACGCGTGGTCAACGTCTACAACTGGTCGGACTACATCGACCCGATACCGTCGAAGAGTTCACCAAGGAAACCGGCATCAAGGTTCGCTACGACACGTTCGATTCGAACGAGATCGTCGAAGCGAAACTCCTTGCCGGAAAGACCGGCTATGACGTCGTTGTGCCGGGCTCTACCGTGCTGCGCCGGCTGCTCTCGGTCGGGGTGTTCCAGAAGCTCGACAAATCCAAGATTCCGAACCTTCAGTACGCGTGGCCGGAAATCACCCGGCGTCTCGCTGCCTACGATCCTGGCAACGAATATGCCGTGAATTACATGTGGGGCACGACCGGCCTTGGCTATAACGTTGCGAAAGTGAAGGAGCGTCTCGGCAACGTACCGGTCGATAGCTGGGATATTTTCTTCAAGCCCGAGAATCTCGCGAAGCTCCGTAGCTGCGGCGTACATGTTCTCGACACCGCGGAAGAACTGCTGCCCGCCGCGCTGAAGTATCTGGGTCTCGATCCGGACTCGAAGAACGCCGCCGACATCGAAAAGGCGGGCGAGTTGCTCGGCAAGGTCAGGCCGAACATTCAGAAATTCCATTCGTCCGAGTATCTGAATGCACTCGCGAACGGTGAAATCTGCCTCGTCGTCGGCTGGTCTGGCGACGTGTTTCAGGCGAAGGCACGCGCGAAAGAAGCTGCGGAGAAAACCAGGAAGCCGGTCGTCGAGATCGATTACGTCGTTCCGAAGGAAGGCGCGCAGATCTGGTTCGATTCCTTCTCGATCCTGAAAGACGCGCCGAACCCGGAGGCGGCTTACGCTTTCATCAACTTCATGATGCGCCCGGACATCGCCGCGCGGAATACGAACTTCGTCGCTTATGCGAGCGGCAATCTCGCCGCGCAAAAATCCGTCGATAAGGAAATCCTCGATAACCCGTCGATCTATCCGCCGGCGGAAGTCTTCAAGCGGCTTTATACGGTAACGCCGTATCCCGCGCAGTTGCAGCGGACCGTGACGCGGGTCTGGACGCGCGTGAAGACGGGCCGTTAGCGCTTATCGCGCCAGCGGCGGTGCAGCCAGAGCCATTGCTCCGGCTTCTCGCGAATCCAGCCTTCGAAGACGTCCGAAATCTTTTGTGTTGCGGCGTTGATATCGACCTTGCCTTCGGCATCGCGCGGCAAGTGCATTTCTTCCGACAATCCCATCCGGAAGCGGTTGCCGGGAAGCCGGATCGCGCGCACGGCATGTACGGGGCAATCGACATTGCGTGCAAGCCGCGCGGGCAGAGGACTTGCGAGCGTTCTCCGGCCGAACATCGTGATCGGCACGCCGCCGGTAAAGTGTTGATCGACGACGAGGCCGAGATGCCGGCCTTCTTGCAGCACTTTGGTCATCGTAAACACTGAGTGCCGGTCTGAGCTGATGAGCTCCGCCATTGCGCCGGTGCGCGTTTCCCGCACCAGTTCGGCGAAGCCGCGGTTGGTCGGCGCCTTGTAGACCACCGCCGTGTCGAGGCCGTGGGCGAAGGCCGCGACCGCAGGCAATTCCCAGTTGGCAAAATGCGCGGTGACAAAGATCGCGGGTTTCCCGTCGTCGCGCAGTTCGTTGTAAAGCTCCGCGGTGCGGGGCGAGAATTCGATGCGTCCGGTGTTCGGGTGCTCCGGATCGTAGTCCCACATCTTCGGCAGATGCACGAATTCGCCGGCGACCCGGCCCAGGTTTTCCCAGACGCCGCGCACGATCTCTTCGATCTCTTCGGCGGACTTTTCGGGAAACGACGCGCTGAGGCTGGTGCGGGCGATTTTCGAATTCGGAAGCCTCGGTCCGATGCGGCGTGCGATGCCGCCGACGAGATTGGAAGAGCGATCGGGCCCCAGTGCGCGAATTCCGCTAACCAGGCCGCGCACGAGTATCCATACGAAGAAGTCTCGAACACGCGAAGCAGGCAGCACGACGTAGCGCCAGAACAACTGACCGCTACGCGTCCTTTTCGTCCAGTAATGGAACTTGATCTTGAACGGCACGCCCATCGCTAGAAGCGAACTACGATCTTGCCGAACACGCGGCGGCTTTCGAGCCGTTCGAGGCCTTTCTCGAATTCGGCGAGCGGCAATTCGGTATCGATGACGGGTGCGATGCCGCCCGCGATCTTGTCGAGCGCGTCCTTCACGTTCTTTATCGTGAAGCCGAACGAGCCGAAGATTTTGTACTGCTGCTGGAAAAGCTGCATCAGATTCATCTGCACGGTCGGCCCGGAGGTCGAGCCGCAGGTGACGAGACGTCCGCCCTTCTTCATCGACAGGAGCGAGCCGTTCCAGGTTTCGGCACCCGTGTGCTCGAACACGACATCGACGCCTTTTTTCTTGGTCAGCTTGCGGACCACGCCTTCGAAGCGGTCTTTACGGTAGTTGATGACCTCATCGGCGCCGAGCGCTTTTGCTTTCGCGGCTTTCTCGTCGTCGCCCACGGTCGTGTAAACCGTGCAGCCGATCGCCTTTGCAAGCTTGATTGCAGCCGAGCCGATACCGGAGCCGCCGGCCTGTACGAGCACGACTTCGCCGCTCGTAAGCTTCGCATTATCGAAGAACATGTGCTCGACAGTCGCAAAGGTGAGGGGAGCGCAGGACGCATCCGACGGCGAAACGCCTTTCGGCACTTTGATTACGAGGCGCGCGGGCCAGTTGTAGAGATCCTGCGCGTAGCCATCGACATGGAAGCCGGCGAGGCCCTGTACGTTCTCGCAGAGATTGTCGCGGCCTTGGCTACAGTTCTTGCAATGGCCGCAGGTGAGCGCGCCGTAGGGCACCACCGGATCGCCGACCTTGAATCCCGTCACGCCTTCGCCGACGGCAGCAATTTCGCCCGAGGCTTCGGCGCCGACCACCATCGGCATCTTGCGCTTGGCGAAGGCCATGCCGCGCCAACCCCAGACGTCGATATGGTTCAGTGCGACGGCATGCGTCTTGATCTGCACCTCTCCCGGCGCTGGCGCGGCAGGGGCGTCCACTTCCGAGATTTCAAGTTTGCGGTCACCAAGCAAACGCAACGCGCGCATGAGCGAATTCCAGTCCGGCTGAGAGAGTGATTTAGCGATGAACGCCTAGGGCAGCGGAGAGGCCACCGTCAACCGGGAGCACCGCGTCGGTAATATAGGCCGCGCTTGGCGACATCAAAAATGCCACGAGACCCGCGACATCCTCGGGTTTACCGAGACGGCCGGACGGAATGCCGGCTTCCAGCTTGTCGCGATATTGCGCGTATGGAGCGAGCATCTCGGTGTCGAGGAAGCCCGGCGCAATATAATTTACCGTTACGCCGCGCCGCGCTGTTTCCGTCGCAAGGGTGCGGGCAAAAGCGAAGAGCGCTGCTTTTGACGCGCCATAAGCGCCATTGCCGACGTTTGCATGGAGCGCCGCAAGCGAGCCGATCACGACGATGCGTCCATCGCGCGCGCGCGTCATCGGGCGGATGAGCGCCTGGCTGATCCGCACGAAGGACCAGAAATTCACGCGCATCACTTTTTCGGCTTCGGAGATTTTCATGAGCGCGGCGAGGGCGTCGTAGCTCATCCCGGCGTTGTGTACGAAGCCGGAGAGGGGCGCTTCGTTCTCAAGTCCGGCTGCGAACTTCTCGACCGCCTGTTCGTCGGCAAGATCGACGGCCTTTGCCGAGATTTTCTTGCCGGAAAGCTCTTTCACGAGCGCATCGGCTTCTGCGCTCGCGCTGCGATAGGTGAAGATGACTTCATGGCCTGCGCTGGCAAGCTCGCGCACGATCTGCGCGCCAAGGCCTCGGCCGCCGCCGGTCACGAGTACGCGGCGCGGCATGCTCAAGCTGGTTCTCCGGAAAGTACCAGGCTCACGTTCTGCCCGCCGAAACCGAAGGAATTGGAAAGCACGGTTCGCACTTTCGCGTCGCGCGCCGTGTTGCCGACGACATCGAGCAAGATCGCCGGGTCCGGCGTGTTGTAATTGATCGTCGGCGGAATGCGCTGGTGCTGGATCGTCAGCAACGAAACGACGGCTTCGATCGCGCCGGCGGCGGTCAGCGTGTGACCGATCATCGACTTGTTCGAGGTGATCGGAATCTGCTTTGCGCGTTCGCCGAACACGGCCATCACGCAATTCGTTTCCATCTTGTCGTTTTCAGGCGTGGAGGTGCCGTGCGCATTGATGTGGTCGATGCTCTCCGCTGTCATTCCCGAGTCGGCGAGCGCCTGATGCATGCAGGCGATGACGGGTTTGCCATCGGGGCTTGAGCGTGTGCGGTGGAAGCTGTCGGCGACTTCGCCGCAGCCCGAGACTACGCCGATGATTTTCGCGCCGCGTGCGGTCGCATGCTCCAGGCTTTCGAGCACAAGTGCGCCCGCGCCTTCGGCCATGACAAAGCCGTCCCGGTTCTTCGAGAACGGTTTCGACGCCTGGTCCGGCGGATTGTTCTGCGTGGAGAGCGCCGAAAGCAGCGAAAAGCGGATCAGTGCTTCAGCGTGCACCGAGCCGTCGGTCGCGACCGCGAGTGCCGCATCGCAATCGCCGCGGCGGATCGCTTCAAGACCGAGCTGGATCGCGGTGCCGCCCGACGCGCAAGCGGTCGAAAGCGAAATCGGCATGCCTTTGGTGCCGAACTTGTCGGCGAGATGATCGGCGACCGTGCCGAACAGAAAAAGCTCATGCCACGCGGGATGTTGTCCTCGCGCGGAAACCTCGAGCGCTTTTTCGGGCGTATAGGGTGCCCCTGCATCAGCCTCGGCAGCCAGCGCACGCCGCTGCGGCCATTCCACTTCGACTGGCGGCACCGCGCAGAACAACGGCCCCGGGAAATTTCCCTTCGAGCCGATGGTCGACTGCGCTACCGCTTCTTCAGCGGCGAGTGTTGCAAGACGCTCGGTAAGCTCCGGTGCGCTCACCGGCTTGTCGAACAGAAAGTCTACCGTGCCCGCGATCGTGGTCTTCAGATGATCGAGCGGAAAGCGGTTGATGCGGTGGATGCCGGAGACACCGGAAGCGAGCTTCTTCCAGTTGTCTTCCTTGCCCTGACCGAGTGAACTGACGACGCCCATGCCGGTGACGACGACGATGGGACGTCCTGCAGAGTCCTTGAATGCGTTCTTCGTCATGACAACCTCGCTAGATCGCTTCGACGACGCCCGCGCCTTCGCCGCGCCAGTGACCAACGGTGGAAACGATGATCGACTTTACGCCATCCGGGCCTGCGGTTTCCATCGGCACACCTGGCATGGCTGCCGCGAGCTTTCCGTTTGCAACCGCAAGTGCCGCGAACGCAATTCCGAATGGGAACATCGGCTCGAAAACCTGGCCGATCCGGCTCGTCATCGCGCGCACGGGAAGGCCGGACTTCTCCAGTATGGCGGCTTCTTCCTGAGTCGCAGGTTCGGCACCGGTTGCCATCGAATAGATCGCCCCCGCTTTTGGTGCGTGTTTCTTCGCGCCCTCGATCAGGTCTCCGATCGAAGCGCTGACGCCGCCCGCATCGCGCTTGGCTCGCGCCGACTCGACATGCGTGATCTTCGCGATCGGTTTTGCGCCGCGCGCTTCGGCATGCTTGCGCGATTCCAGAACGAGGAAGCAGCTTCCCGTTCCCGTCGCCATGCCGGGTTTCCGGTCTGGCGCGAACACCGGCTTGAATTCGTCGCGATAGTGCATCTTCGCGAATTCCCATAAGCCCAGCATGTCCGAACGTGCCGCGTTATAGGCTCCGCCCACGAGCGCAAGATCGCTCTGACCTGCCCGGATCCGCGCATGTGCCGTCTGCACCGCCTGCACTCCGGAGCCTTCCTCGCCCATGAACGTCCGCGACGACCCGACGACGCCGTGCACGATCGAGATGTTGCCGGCGAGCAGATTGGAAAGCTGCGCGAGAAAGAGGGTCGGGCGCAGTTCGCTTTGCAGTCGCTCGTTCAGCCGCACGTCCGGATTGTTCGCGCCACGCAACTCGTCAGCGACCGAAGCATCGACATTCACGTCGCGCTCGCCGCCGGCGGCCGCGACGATCATGTCCATGCGCTTCAGCAAATCCTGATTGCCGGCGACACCCGCATGCGTGAGCGCAAGACCGGCGGTATAGGTGCCGATGCGCTGCCACAGCTCCATCTGGCGCTGATCGCCCTTCTTCGGAATCTGCTTGTCGAAATCCACCGGACCGAGCGGGTGAAACAGAAATGTCGGATAGGTCGTGAAATCGGTGACGGGAACGTCGCCCGAATTCAGCCGCGCAAGATGCGCGTCTGGGCCTTCGCCGAGCGACGAAAGGATTCCAATGCCCGTAATCCAGGTTTCGCGGCTCGTATCCATGTTAACTCACGCCGGAACTTTCAGTCCGATTGCCTGCGCGCGTTTGCGCATGACTTCGGAAAATTAAGAAGAGGGGAAGGCCATGATGCGAAGGGTGATGGAAGCATCGGCGACAGGGGTGCCGTCTTCCTTCCGCACTTTGCACTTCGTCACGCCATAGCCGGAGCCTTCATGCTCGATCACGGCTTCAGCCAGCAGAGGCGTCGAGGGCTGCACGAAGTTGCGCATCTTCGCCTCCTTCACAGAAGCGAGAAAACCCATCTTTTCGAAATTGAGCTTGGAAAGCAGAATCCAGCCTGAAGCCTGCGCCATGAACTCGACGAAGAGCACGCCAGGCACAAGCGGATGGCCGGGAAAGTGACCCTCGAATACGGGGCTCGCCGCGGGGACATTGCCCCGCACCAGAATGCGGCCTTCGGAAAGGTTCAGCTCTTCGATCTTGTCGACGAGCTCGAAATATTCGAGCCGCATGGACGGACCTACGCGCCCTTGGCGGCGACGAGTCCGTCGATGCGCTCGGCGAGATTCTTGAGCACGAAATACTGCTCCGTGGTCGCCTTGCCGTCGTTCACTTCAGCGGTCCACTGCTCTAGCGGAAGCTTGATGCCGAAGGCCTTGTCGATCGCGAAAGCGATATCGAGGAAGTCGAGGCTGTCGATGCCGAGATCGTCGATGGCGTGGCTTTCCGGTGTGATCTGCTCACGCGGGATGTCGCAGGTTTCGGCGATGATGTTGGCGACCGTATCGAAGGTCGTGGAGGCCATTTTCAGTGCTCCGCTCGGTGCCGGACTGGCGGTGGAAAGGGAAAAAGAGCCACCGCCAAAGGCTTGCCGGCACTCTACTGTGTCGCGGGTTCGTATAGCGGACGATATGGGGCCTTTCAATGCCGGGGACAGCCCCGTACAGGCCGAAATTCCGCTGATTCAACGGGATTTTACGGGACCGGCTCGGGATGGACGCTGCGTCCACAAGCATCTCGCGCAAGAGGCCCCTGTCGTCTATTCCTGCTCCCATGCCGTTCCGCCGCCTTCCCAGAACCGCGCTATCGCTGCTCATCGCTTATGCGATCGTGCTGGGAGGCGTTCTGGCCCCGGCGCTCGGGCATGGTTTCGACGCGTCCGCACAGCTTTGCACCTATGGCGCCGAGCAGGGGGCTGCCGATTCCTCGCCGGAAGCTCCACAGACGCGAGGTATGCACGATTGCTGCCCGGCAGCCTGCGGCGGTCTTTCGGCAATTCTTCCGCCGGTGGCCGAGGCCAGCCCCGCGGTATTCCGTGTGTTTCTGGTTCCGGCTCCGCGTGCGGATGACGAGCGCAGGGTAGCTGCCGCTTACGATGGTTATGCGCGGGCTCCGCCTGCCGGCTGACAGTTCTGACCTTCCTGTCGACCATCCTTCCGCGCAAGGCGCGGATCAAAATTCTCGCGGAGTTACATAATGCGAATTCTTTCGCTTGCTATTTCCATGCTCGTCGCCGCTTTCACCGCTCAGTTTGCTGCCGCCCACGACATCACGAAGGGAGACCTCGTGATCTCGGCGCCGTGGTCACGCGCGACCCCCGCCGGTGCGTCGGTAGGCGCGGGCTATGTCGTCATCACCAACAAGGGCCTTTCGGCGGATCGGCTCGTCTCGCTCACGACGGACCTGGCCGATCAACCTGAAATCCATGAAATGACCAATGAGGGCGGGGTCATGAAGATGCGCCCGCTTGCAAAGGGTCTGGCCATTCCGGCGGGAGGAGTCGTGAGGCTGGAGCCGGGCGGCTATCATCTAATGTTGTTGAAGTTGAAGAAGCCACTCACCGCGGGTCAGCGCTACAAGGCGACTCTCGTGTTTGAGAAGGCCGGGCCAGTTGAAGTTCAGTTTGAGGTGCGGGCGATGGGCGAGGGCCAAAAAAAAGGTCCTGGACACCACAACCACTAAAATTCGTCGCGATTTACAGCGAACTTCCGAGACGAACGCGTCTGCATTTCACATAATGCGTGGCGAACAACGGGGCCGGGCTGCGGGATAACCGCGTCCCGGCCCTAAAACACACGGCAGTTTGAAAACGGCAGCTCGAAAGACGTCATGGCAAGTATTGGCTCGGCCAATCTTCTTATTCTGGTAGGCGCGGCGCTGGCCGTGCTCGGCGTCTTTTCGAGCCTGGTCGCCTCCCGCATCGGCGCCCCGTTGCTGTTGATCTTCCTCTTGGTCGGCCTGCTTGCGGGCGAAGAGGGCCCCGGCGGCATCAAGTTCAACGACTTTTACTCGACCTATGTGGTCGGCTCCGGCGGCGCTCGCGATCGTTCTGTTCGATGGCGGGTTGCGCACGCGCTTTGCCGCGTTCCGCGGCGCGCTTTACCCCGCGATCACGCTTGCGACGCTTGGTGTTGTTATGACGGCCGTTCTGGTCGGGGTGGTCGCTTCATATCTCCTGAACTTGAGCTGGACCGAGGGGCTGCTGGTCGGCTCGATCGTGGCTTCGACCGACGCCGCCGCGGTTTTCTTTCTGCTGCGGGCGGGCGGACAACAATTGAAACGGCGCGTTGCGGCGACGCTGGAAATGGAATCCGGCACCAACGATCCGATCGCGGTCTTCATGACGATTCTGCTCGTCCAGTTGATTTTGCTGGGCGGACATTCCTCGGTGGGCGAAATCGCCTTCGCTGCGGCGCGCGAAGCAACGGTCGGCTCGCTCGTAGGCATTGCCGGTGGGTTTGCGATTTCCGTGGCATTGAACAGGATTGCGCTGCCTTCGGGGCTACATCCATTGCTGGTCGTCGCGAGCGCACTCTTTATCTATGCGCTGGCGGTTATATTGGGCGGTTCCGGCTTTCTCGCCGCATATCTCGCCGGCATCGTACTCGGCAATCGTCCGGTGCGTGCTTTTGCTTCGATCACTACGTTCCATGACACGCTGACCTGGCTCTGCCAGATCGCGATGTTTATCATGCTGGGACTGCTGGTGACGCCTTCGAAGCTGATTCCGGATCTGGCGGCAGCATTCGCGATTGCATTCTTCCTTATCGCTATCGCGCGGCCGGTTGCGGTCTGGTTATGCCTCGCGCCATTCGGATTCCAGAAGCACGAAAAGATTTTTATGTCCTGGGTTGGCCTGCGCGGTGCCGTTTCGATCTTTCTCGCCGCGATCCCGATGCTCTCGCAGGTGCCGAACGCGCAGACTTATTTCAGCGTGGCCTTCGTCATCGTTGTTGTCTCGCTGATCGTACAGGGCTGGTCGCTGACGCATGTCGGGCGCAGGCTCGGTGTCGCGCTCGACGATCCGGCGCCATCGGTGAAGCGCATTGAAATCGACTTGCCCGGTCAGCTCGACGAAGAACTCGTCGGCTACCCGATTGTCGAAGGTAGCCCGGTCGTGGGTCACGGCACATGGCCTGCATGGGCAAAGCCGGTGCTCATCATCCGCAACGAAGCGATCCTGTCTCCGCAGGAAGCGGGCACGCTTCGCATCGGCGATTACGGATATTTCCTGGCACCGCCGCAGCGCGTCGAACGCCTCGATCGCCTGTTCGCGCCGAACGAAGGCTATATCGACGAGGAAACCTCGGCCGCGTTCCCGTTCAAGGGCGATGTGCGGCTCGGCGCGATCGCGGATATGTACGATTTGAAGGTGCCGCCTGCGGAGCGGGAGATGACCGTCGCGGAACTGTTCAATCAGCGCTTCGAGGATAATCCGCGCCCCGGCAACCAGATCGATTTCGGCCACGCCCGGCTCGTGGTACGCGACATAGACGATGACAACGTCTCCGAAGCGCGGCTCGACTTCGTGCAGGAACCGCAGGGCGGCTTTGCGCCGATACGTTCGACTTCGGTCCGCCGGCTGTTAGGCTATCCGAAGCGGCTCGCACGCAAGGTCGCGCGCAAACCCCGACGCAAACCCTTAAACGAGTAAATAGTGGAGAACTAAGAATGAAAAGCTACGCCAGCGCTCACTGGGAAGGCTCGCCGAAAGACGGCACCGGAACCCTCAGCACGAAGTCCGGTGTCTTGAAGGACTCTCCCTACAGCGCGAAGGCGCGCTTCGAAGGCGGCACCTCCCAGACCACGCCGGAAGAAATGATCGCAGCGGCGCATGCGGGCTGCTTCACCATGGCACTCGGCTTCGGCCTGATGCGCGCTGGCATCGACCAGAAGTCCATCAGCACCGAGGCTGAAGTCGAAGTCATTCTCGGCGAGAAGGGCGCGAATATCACCGGCATCAAGCTCAAGACTTCGGTGGTCGCTCCGGGCGCGGATGCCGCGAAGATCAAGGAAGCGGCCGAAGGCGCGAAGGCAAATTGCCCGATTTCGAAAGCGCTGGCAGGCGTGCCTTCGATTACCCTGGAAGTCGAAACCAAAGTCTGATCTGTCGCTTTGAAGCGTAGCCGCGTAACATCCCTCGATGCATCCCGTATTCGCCAATCTGCCGACCACGGTATTCGAGGTGATGTCGCGGCTCGCACGCGAACACGACGCGATCAATCTCGGCCAGGGCTTTCCCGACGATCCCGGCCCTGAAGATGTTCGCCGGAAAGCAGCAGAAGCTGTCATCTCCGGCTGGAACCAGTATCCGCCGATGATGGGCTTGCCTGAATTGCGCGCGGCGGTCGCGAGCCACTACGCGCATTGGCAGAATGTCGCGCTCGATCCTGAATCCGAAATCATGATTACGTCGGGCGCGACCGAAGCGCTGACGGGCGCGATCCTCACTCTGATCGAGCCGGGTGACGAAGTCGTTCTGTTTCAGCCGCTCTATGACTCGTATCTGCCGATGGTGAAGCGGGCGGGCGGGATTCCGAAACTCGTGCGGCTCGAACCGCCGCATTGGCGCATCGCCGAAGATGCACTGAGACAGGTATTCACGAAAAAAACGAAAGCCGTCCTGTTCAACAATCCGCACAATCCCGCGGGCGTCATCTATTCGATGGACGATCTTAAATTGCTCGCACGCTTCTGCGAGGAGTTCGACGCCGTCGCGATTTGTGACGAGGTCTGGGAGCATGTCGTCTTCGACGGACGCAAGCACGTCTCGATGCTGAGCGTTCCCGGCATGCGCGAGCGCACGGTGAAGATCGGTTCGGCTGGAAAAATCTTCTGCCTCACGGGATGGAAGGTCGGCTTTGTCTGTGCCGCGCCTGCATTGATGCGCGGGCTCTCGAAGGCGCATCAGTTTATCACCTTCACCACGCCGCCGAACTTGCAGGCCGCGGTGGCTTACGGCCTTGGCAAGACCGACGATTATTTTCTCGATATGCGCTCGACGCTTGCGCGCTCGCGCGATCGGTTTGCATCGGGTCTCAAGAAGCTCGGCTTCGATCCGCTGGAGAGTCAGGGAACGTATTTCCTGAACGTCGATCTGGCGGCGCTCGGTATTAACGAGCGTGACGACGATTTCTGCCGGCGGCTTGTCACGGAGAACAAGGTCGCGGCAATTCCGGTCTCGGCCTTCTATGCGGAGGAACCGGTTACCAGCGTGGTGCGGTTCTGTTTTGCGAAGCGCGATGCCACGCTCGATGGCGCGCTGGAGCGACTTTCGGCGTTCGCGCGTTAAGTGCCGTCCTTGAGAATACACGATTATTTGAGCGGGGTTCCGTAGCGATTTAACGGCAAGATCACCGGCACGTTTGCCGCCGATACGACGAATGCGTGACCGGCGAAGCCCAGTCGAGCGGGGGTTGCCTGGTTTTTAAACAGCGAAATTAGTGCTGCCTAAAAAATAATCTGCACCACAAAAGGAAGCTGGAAGATCAGCTTGAATCGCTCAATCGGGCGGTTGGCATGTGCGTTGCAATACCCCTGTCAGGCGCAAGCGTCCGCCAATGTTCGCGCGCCTTCGATCCATCCGGCTCGAACCTCAGGGGAGCTTTCATGTTGAATATGTTCAAGAAGCTCGGCGTCGCGGCAGGTGCTGCGGCTCTGGCTGTTTCGATCTCGGCGGCGCCCGCTGCCGCGCAGGACACCATCAAGGTCGGTATCCTGCACTCGCTGTCCGGCACGATGGCAATCTCCGAGACCACGTTGAAAGACGTGATGCTCATGCTCATCGAAGAGCAAAACAAGAAGGGTGGCGTACTCGGCAAGAAGCTCGAGGCCGTCGTCGTCGATCCCGCTTCGAACTGGCCGCTGTTCGCGGAAAAGGCACGCGAGCTGATCGTCAAGGATAAGGTCTCGGTCGTGTTCGGCTGCTGGACTTCGGTGTCCCGCAAGTCCGTGCTGCCGGTGTTCAAGGAACTGAACTCGATCCTGTTCTATCCGGTGCAGTACGAAGGCGAAGAGTCCGAGCGTAACGTGTTCTACACGGGCGCCGCGCCGAACCAGCAGGCGATCCCCGCGGTCGACTATCTCGCCAAGGAATACAAGATCGAGCGCTGGGTGCTTGCGGGCACCGACTACGTCTATCCGCGCACCACGAACAAGATCCTTGAAGCGTACCTCAAGTCGAAGGGCGTCAAGGACGAAGACATCATGATCAACTACACGCCATTCGGTCACTCCGACTGGCAGACGATCGTCGCCTCGATCAAGAAGTTCGGCGCCGGCGGCAAGAAAACCGCCGTCGTGTCCACGATCAACGGCGACGCGAACGTTCCGTTCTACAAGGAACTCGCGAACCAGGGCGTGTCGGCGAAGGACATTCCGGTCGTCGCGTTCTCGGTCGGCGAAGAAGAACTCGCCGGCATCGACACTTCCAACCTCGTCGGCCATCTCGCCGCCTGGAACTACTTCCAGTCGATCGAGAACGCGGACAACAAGGAATTCATCGCCAAGTGGAAAGCCTTCACCAAGAATCCGAAGCGCGTCACCAACGACCCGATGGAAGCGCATGTCGTCGGCTTCGCCATGTGGGTGAAGGCGGTCGAGAAGGCCGGCACCTTCAATCCTGACAAGGTGATCGAGGCGCTGCCGGGCATCAAGGCGAAGAACCTCACGGGCGGCGAGTCCGAAATGCTCGCGAACCATCACATCACGAAGCCCGTCTTCATCGGTGAAATCCGCGCGGACGGTCAGTTCGACGTGGTGTGGAAGACGGATGGTCTCGTGCCGGGTGCGGCCTGGTCGCCGTATCTCGATGGCTCCAAGGACCTCGTTGCCGACTGGGTCAAGCTGAAGTGCGGCAACTTCAACACCAAGACCAACAAGTGCGGTTCGTAATTCGCACTTGACCTGAAGACAAACCGGGCGGGGCGCTTCGCTCCGCCCGGACTTCTCCAAACCAAAGGCCGCGGCAATGAGCATACTTCGTGCGACTTCGCGAAAGTTCGCGGCTATTCTTTTTCTTCTTGTTGCAGGCCTCTACGCGCCGCAATCGCATGCAGGCCCGTTCGAAGACGCGCTGCCGAAACTCGCGGCCGACTCTTTTTCCGATACCGCTGACGCAATTGCCGCGATCGCGGCGAGCGGACATGCGGATGCGGAAGCGGTTATTTCCGGGATCAGTGCCGGTCGTGTGCTGTTCGATCCGGCCACGAAAATCGTTTATTTGCGCGCTGCCGACGGCAGCACAATGAATCTTGCGACCGGAGCCGTCGAAGCCGCACCTTCGACCACGCGCACCGTGCGCCAGAATAACCGCGTCCGCATGACGATCGATGCCGCGCTCGGCACGCTGCGGCTGATGTCGCCGGATCCGCAAAAGCGCCTTGCCGCCGCAAGCGCGGTGTTCAAATCGCGCGACGCTTCCGCGCTGAAGCTGCTCAACGAAGCGCTCGCGAAAGAAACCGACGCGCGCGTGAAGAAAGTTCTCGCGGAAGCGCGTGCCGCAATTCTGATCGTTGCGCCGAACACATCGGAAAAGGATCGCATCGACGCGATCCAGTTGATCGGTGCAAAAGGCGACAACGATGCGCTCGCGCTTCTGCGCGCCGTGCCCGCGTCGGCGACCGCCGACGTCAAGGCCGCGACCGCCTCTGCGATTGAAGCCGTCGAGCGCTCGCTGGCATTCTGGGAAGTCAGCCAGAACGTCTGGTACGGGCTTTCGCTCGGTTCCGTGCTGCTGCTCGCCGCCATCGGTCTTGCCATCACGTTCGGCGTGATGGGCGTCATCAACATGGCGCATGGCGAGATGGTGATGCTCGGCGCTTACGTCACCTTTGTCGTGCAGGAAGTGATCCGCCAGAATTATCCCGGACTGTTCGACTATTCCCTCGCGATTGCACTGCCGCTCGCGTTTCTCACCGCCGGCTTCGTCGGCGTGCTGATCGAGCGCGGCGTGATCCGCTTCCTCTATGGCCGCCCGCTGGAGACGCTGCTCGCCACCTGGGGTCTTTCGCTGATCCTGCAACAAGCCGTGCGCACGGCATTCGGGCCGACCAATCGCGAAGTCGGTGCGCCGAGTTGGATGTCCGGCGCATTCGAGCTCGGCGGGTTGTCGATCACCTATAATCGCCTCTGGATCATCGTGTTCTCGATGTCGGTTTTCGTTGCGCTGCTCTTCGTGTTGCGCTTCACGCGCTTCGGCCTCGAGATGCGCGCTGTGACGCAGAACCGGCGGATGGCGTCTTCGATGGGCATCCGGACGGGTTATGTCGATGCGCTGACTTTCGGCCTCGGTTCCGGCATCGCGGGGATCGCGGGTGTCGCGCTCTCGCAGATCGACAACGTCTCGCCGAACCTCGGGCAGGGTTACATCATCGACAGCTTCTTGGTCGTGGTGTTCGGCGGCGTCGGTAATCTTTTCGGCACGCTGATCGCGGCGCTCTCGCTCGGCATCGCGAACAAATTCCTTGAGCCGTTTGCGGGCGCGGTGCTCGGCAAGATCGTGATCCTCGTGCTCATCATCATCTTCATCCAGAAGAAGCCGCGCGGGCTGTTCGCGCTCAAGGGCAGGGCGGTGGAAGCGTGATGCAACAAGGTCCGCTCATCCTCCGGCTGCTCGACGGGCATGGAAAGATTTTCATCGGCATCGTGCTGGCGATGGCGGTCGTCATTCCAGCGCTCAACCTTCTGCTGCCGCCGTCGAACCCGCTCCACGTGCCGACCTACGTGATGGTGCTGATCGGCAAGTATCTCTGCTACGCGCTGCTCGCGCTCTCGGTCGATCTCGTCTGGGGCTATGCCGGCATTCTCTCGCTCGGCCACGGCGCCTTCTTCGCCCTCGGCGGCTACGCCATGGGCATGTACCTGATGCGTCAGATCGGTCCGCGCGGCGTGTACGCTCACCCAGCGTTGCCGGATTTCATGGTGTTCCTGAACTACAAGGAACTGCCCTGGTTCTGGTACGGCTTCGACTGGTTCGTCTTCGCCGCAGCGATGGTGATCGTTGTGCCGGGCCTGCTCGCTTTCGTTTTCGGCTGGTTCGCGTTCCGCTCGCGGGTCACCGGCGTTTATCTCTCCATCATCACGCAGGCGCTGACTTTCGCGCTGATGCTCGCCTTCTTCCGCAACAATTTCGGCTTCGGCGGCAATAACGGCCTCACCGACTTCAAGGATATCCTCGGCTTCAACGTGCAGGCGCAAGGCACGCGTGTCACGCTCTTCATCTTGTCCGCGCTGTTCCTGATTTTCGGCTATCTCTTGTGCCGCTGGATGGTGACGTCGAAATTCGGGAAAGTCCTGATTGCCGTTCGAGATCAGGAATCCCGCGCCCGCTTCATCGGCTATCGCGTCGAGAATTATAAGTTAGTGGCCTTCGTGGTTTCGGCGTGCCTCGCGGGCATTGCTGGCGCGTTGTACGTGCCGCAGGTTGGCATCATCAACCCGAGCGAATTTTCTCCCGCGAACTCGATTGAGATCATCATCTGGGTCGCGGTAGGCGGGCGCGGCACGCTGGTCGGGGCGGCACTCGGCGCCTTCGTCGTGAATTACGCGAAGACGCTGTTTACTGGCGGCCTCGTCGCGCCGTTCTGGCTCTTTGGGGCCGGCGTATTTCTGCTCGCGGCTTATCTCGTATGGAAATCGCGCCTTCCCGCGCTCGCGGGGATCGCGGGCGGAGCAGTACTCGCATTCGTGGGCTTCTTCATTCCGGGCCCGGTCGGCGTTTATGCCGGGTTGATCGTTGCGGCGATTGCGGCCGCGACATGGGTTCTAAGCACACGGCCTGAAGCCGCGGGCGCTGCCGCCGGTGCGCTCATGGTGCTCTTCTTCGCAACACCCTTCGCCGGAATTTCGCTGGCGCTCTACTGGCTGTTCGCGCTCGGCGCGCTCTTCGTTTTCGTCACGTTACTGATGCCGAAAGGCATCGTCGGCACCATCGGCGATCTCAGTGAGAAGATTTCTACGTACAAGCGTAGCGAAGTGCCGAACGCCGCCTCCACGAACCCAGCACCAGCGGAGTAGGCCATGAAAGAAAAGCTCACCTCCGCGCTTCTTTATCTCGATGCCGTCTCCGTCTCGTTCGACGGCTTCCGCGCGCTGAACGGGCTTTCGCTGGTGATCGAGCCGGGGGAGATGCGCGCGATCATCGGGCCGAATGGCGCCGGCAAAACCACCATGATGGATGTCATCACCGGCAAGACCCGGCCCGATGCCGGTGACGTGTTCCTCGAAAGCGGCAAGGTCGACCTGACCGAGCTGGACGAAGCGAGCATTGCGACGCTCGGCATCGGCCGCAAGTTCCAGAAGCCGACCGTGTTCGAGCATCACACCGTTTACGACAACCTGGTCCTCGCGCTTGCTGGCCCGCGCGGTCCAGCGTCTAATCTATTCTGGCGCGAGAGCGCACGTGAAACCAAGCGCATCGACGAACTCCTCGGCATCACGCGTCTTGGCGATCACAAGAATCGTCTGGCGGGCGGCCTCTCACACGGTCAGAAGCAATGGCTCGAGATCGGCATGCTGCTCGCGCAGGAGCCGAAGCTTCTGCTTGTGGACGAGCCTGCCGCCGGCATGACCGATGCGGAAACGCATCAGACCGCCGAGTTGCTCAAAGAGATCAACAAGGCGCGTTCGGTTGTCGTCGTCGAGCACGACATGGTGTTCGTGCGCGAGCTCGGCGTGAAAGTCACTTGCCTTCATGAAGGTTCGGTGCTCGCGGAAGGCACGATCGACGATGTTTCGGCGAACGATCGCGTCATTGAAGTGTATCTGGGGCGCTGAGCGATGTTGGAAGTCAACGGCATTGATCTCTACTATGGTGCCGCGCAGGCGCTACGCGGCGTCTCGTTGAAAGTCGAGCCGGGAAAGGTTGCCTGCGTGCTCGGCAGGAACGGCGTCGGAAAGACCTCGCTCCTGCGCGCCATCGTGGGCCAGCAGCCAGTCGCAAAAGGGACTATTACTTTCGGTGGAAAAGACATTACGTGTGCCGGTCCCGCTGACCGCGCCCGCATGGGCATCGCTTTTGTGCCGCAAGGCCGCGAGATCTTTCCGCTGCTGACCGTCGAAGAAAATCTCGAGACTGGATTTGCGCCGCTGAAGCGCGCGGAGCGATCAATTCCCGAGGATGTCTATTCGCTGTTTCCTGTGCTGAAGAGCATGACGCGCCGCCGCGGGGGCGATCTGTCTGGCGGCCAGCAGCAGCAACTTGCCATCGGCCGCGCGCTCACCATGCGGCCGAAACTGATCGTGTTCGATGAGCCGACCGAGGGCATCCAGCCTTCGATCATCAAGGACATCGGCAACGCCATCAAATACCTTCGCGACCGCGGCGATATCGCGATCCTGCTGGTCGAGCAATATTTTGACTTTGCGGCGGAACTTGCGGACACTTTCGCGGTGATGGAGCGCGGCCAGTTCATTCTTTCCGGCGATCGCGCAATGATGCAGTCGACCGATGTCCGTCAACGTCTCTCCCTCTGAGGTAGCAGCCCCCGCGACGCTACCGGCCTCGATCCGCGCGAGCGGCGCGCTCAAGCTCGTCGTCGTGCACACGGATTCCGGGTCCGCTGCCGAAGACATCGCGGAAGGCGGGCCGTTGCGCGTCCGCTTCCCGCGCATCCGGGATGAACGGCTGGAAGCGATTTTGATCAACACCGCAGGCGGGATTGTCGGCGGCGACAGGCTCGAATTCCGGATCGAGGCGCGCGAGGACGCGTCGCTCGGCATCACAAGTCAGGCCGCCGAGAAGATCTATCGCTCGAACGGGCTTACGTCGCGCATTTCGGTTTCGCGGAAAGCGGAAGCAGGTTCTGAACTGTTCTGGCTGCCGCAGGAAACGATTTTGTTCGATCACGCGCGGGTGGAGCGCGCGATCGAGGCCGAGGTTTCGTCCGGTGCGTCGCTTGCGATCTGCGAGGCGGTCGTCTTCGGCCGCGATGCGATGGGCGAGAAAGTCACGCGCGGGCTTTGGCGTGACCGCTGGCGCATCCGCCGGGACGGCAAGCTGATTTTGCGCATCCTCGCGGAAGATTCGATAACGCTTCGCTCCGCCGTTCTTTCCGCGCTTGAAGCCGCGGGCACGCCACCACCGCGCGCATACTCTTTATAGATCGAGGCAACCATGAACCTGACGCCAAGAGAGAAAGACAAGCTGCTGGTTGCCATGGCAGCCGAGGTCGCGCGCAAGCGTCTGAAGCGCGGCGTGAAGCTCAATCATCCGGAAGCGATCGCGCTGATCACCGACTATGTCGTCGAAGGCGCGCGCGACGGCAGAACGGTCGCGCAGCTCATGCGGGACGGTGCGAAGGTGCTGAAAGCAAGCCAGGTCATGGATGGCGTGGCCGAGATGATTCACGATGTGCAGGTAGAGGCTACGTTTCCGGACGGCACCAAGCTCGTCACCGTGCATAACCCGATCCGGGCGGCGGCATCAAAGAAAAGGGGTAAGGCGAAGCCAAAACCCGTGCCCGGCGAGATCATCACCGCCAAAGGCGACATCGAACTCAATTCAGGCCGCGCAACCTTGAAGCTTAAGGTCGCCAATCCCGGCGACCGGCCGATCCAGGTTGGCTCGCATTATCATTTCTACGAGACGAACCCGGCGTTGAAGTTCGACCGCGATAAGGCGCGCGGCATGCGGCTCGCAATTGCTTCCGGCACGGCAGTGCGTTTCGAGCCGGGGCAGAGCCGCGAGGTCACGCTGGTTGCCATGGCCGGCAAACGCGAGGTCTACGGCTTCCGGCAGGACGTGATGGGCAAGCTGTGAGTAACCTTTCGTTAACCATGCTGGCGCAGGCTCCTTACTTTCTCCTTACGGGAAGAAGGAAGCCGAACCATGCCGCACAAACTGAATTATCGCGCCCGCGCGACGCTCACCTCGAAGGGGCAGGTCACGCTGCCCGTGGTGCTTCGCCGCCTCTGGGATCTCGATGCCGGAGACGAAATCGACTTCACGCTGCAGGACGACGGCCGCGTCGTGCTGCGCAAGCATATGAAGCTGCTGCCGCAACAAACCAGCGACAGCTAAATGCGAGAGCCGCACCATGAGTAGAATGTCCCGGGCCGCTTACGCGGACATGTTCGGACCCACGACCGGCGACAAGGTGCGGCTCGCAGATACCGAACTCTTCATCGAGATCGAGAAGGACTTCACCACTTACGGCGAAGAGGTGAAGTTCGGTGGCGGCAAGGTGATCCGCGACGGCATGGGCCAAAGCCAGGTGACGCGCGAGCAAGGCGCGGTCGACACCGTCATCACCAATGCCGTGATCCTCTGCCACTGGGGCATCGTCAAAGCCGATATCGGAATCAAAGACGGCAGGATCGCCGCCATCGGCAAGGCGGGTAACCCGGACATTCAGCCGGGCGTCGATATCATCATCGGCCCCGGCACCGAAGCGATCGCGGGCGAGGGCAAGATCGTCACCGCCGGCGGTTTCGACAGCCACATCCACTTCATCTGCCCGCAACAGATCGACGACGCATTGATGTCGGGCGTGACCACGCTCTTGGGCGGCGGCACCGGGCCCGCGCACGGCACACTGGCGACGACTTGCACGCCCGGTCCGTGGCACATCGGCCGCATGATTCAGGCGATGGATGAAGTGCCGATTAACATCGGCATTTCCGGGAAGGGGAACGCTTCGCTTCCCGGCGCGCTTGAGGAAATGGTGCTTGGCGGCGCTTGCGCACTGAAACTGCACGAGGACTGGGGCACGACGCCTGCTGCGATCGACTGTTGTCTAAGCGTTGCCGACCAGATGGACGTGCAGGTGATGCTGCACTCCGACACCCTGAACGAGTCCGGCTTTGTCGAAGACACCATCAAGGCGTTTAAGGGCCGCACTATTCATGCCTTCCACACCGAAGGCGCGGGCGGCGGTCACGCGCCGGACATCATGAAGGTCGCGGGCCTGCCGAACGTGCTGCCGTCATCCACCAACCCGACGCGGCCGTTCACGGTGAATACGCTGGACGAGCATCTCGACATGCTCATGGTCTGCCATCATCTCGATCCGGGCATCGCGGAAGATCTTGCGTTCGCCGAGAGCCGCATCCGCCGCGAGACGATTGCTGCGGAAGACATTCTCCATGACATTGGCGCGCTTTCGATGATGTCTTCCGACAGCCAGGCCATGGGCCGCATCGGTGAGGTCGCGACGCGCACCTGGCAGACCGCGGACAAGATGAAGAAGCAGCGTGGCTCGCTGAAAGGCGAGAAGGGGAACGACAACATCCGCGCCAAACGCTACATCGCGAAATACACGATCAATCCGGCGATCGCGCACGGCGTCTCGAAGCACATCGGCTCAGTCGAAAAAGGTAAGCTCGCCGATATCGTGATCTGGTCGCCAGCTTTCTTCGGCACCAAGCCGGACATGATCTTGAAGGGTGGATCGATTGTCGCGGCGCAGATGGGCGACCCGAACGCCTCGATCCCGACGCCGCAGCCAGTGCACTATCGGCCGATGTGGGGCGGCATGGGCAAGTCGCGCACGGCATCTTCGGTTGTCTTCGTGTCGAAGGCGGCGGTGGATAGCGGGTTACGGGAGAAATTGGGCGTCGAGAAGGAACTCGTCGCGGTCGAGAATACGCGCGGCGGCATCTCGAAGAAGAGCATGATCCACAACGACGCGACGCCGGATATCGAGATCGATTCCGAGACTTACGAGGTCCGTGCGGACGGCGAGCTGCTGGTGTGCGAGCCTGCGAAAGTGCTGCCGATGGCGCAGCGCTATTTCCTTTTTTGAGGTATAAGCCGCGAAACAGTAGCGAGTAGAGTAATGATCCGCGCCACCGAAATCCTGTCTGCCGGCCATTGGAACCACGCAGGGGAATCCGACAGCATCGAACTGCCACATGATGGCCGGCACCGCCGCCGCATCGCCATGCGCGGCGCGAAGGATACGGTTTTTCTGCTCGATCTTGCCGAAGCCACGATGCTGCACGATGGCGATGGGTTGAAGCTCGAAGACGGCCGCATCGTCCGCGTGATCGCGGCCAGCGAGCCGATCGCGGAGATCACGGCAAGCGACCCGCATCACCTTTCGCGTATTGCATGGCATCTCGGCAATCGCCACGTGCCGGCGCAGATCCTCGCCGATCGCATTCGTATCGGCCGGGATCATGTACTGGAAGAGTTGATGGTGAA
Organism: Hyphomicrobiales bacterium; assembly: GCA_016713235.1. Classification (GTDB taxonomy): domain Bacteria; phylum Pseudomonadota; class Alphaproteobacteria; order Rhizobiales; family Xanthobacteraceae. The sequence continues at coordinate 258,864 of JADJPN010000003.1, forward strand.
ACTGGGCGCGAAGGTTTCGCGCATCGAAGCGCCATTCGATCCGGAAGGCGGGGCCTACGCGGAAGAGACCGCGCACGCGCACGGACATCACCATCACGACCATTCACACGACCACGGCCATCACCACGATCATGAGCACGGCGCGAATTGCGGCTGCGGCCATGATCATTCGCACGATCATGGTCATAGTCACGATCACCACCATCACGGGCATGACCACAAGCGCTAAAGCGAAGACGGAAAGCGCAAATAGCGCATTGCCGCTGCTCGCGTGGCTCTCGCCTGCGTTTCCGGTCGGCTCGTTCGCCTACAGCCACGGCATCGAGTGGGCATTTGAGTCGGGCGATGTGACCGATGCGGGATCGACCAGGGAATGGATTGCGAACCTCATCGATTGTGGCGGCCCATGGTCTGACGCCGTGCTGCTCGCATGCGCGCATCGCGCGGTAAGTGCGAAAGAATATGACGCGCTAAAAGAAGCTTCGGAATTTGCATCGGCGTTTGCGCCATCGAAAGAGCGCAAGCTCGAAACGATGGCGCAAGGCGCAGCCTTCATGCAGGCGGCGGACGCGGCCTGGTCAAACAGGCGCTTTGAAAATGCAGTAAGCGCAGTCGGGAAAGAGGTCGCTTATCCCGTTGCAGTGGGCATTGCCGCTGCCGCACACGAAATAGCACTACGCGTCACGCTGGAGTCTTATCTGCTGGCTGTCGTCTCGAATTTCGTTTCTGCCGCCGTGCGCCTGATCCCGCTCGGCCAGACCGATGGCACGAAAATCGTGGCCGCGCTTACACCGCTCGTTCGCGAGATTGCGGCGCGGGCGGAGAAGTCGACACTCGACGATGCCGGCGGCGCAGCGATCCGCTCCGACATCGCGAGCATGAAACACGAAACGCAGTACACGAGATTGTTCCGGTCATGAACGCGATATTTCTCGGCGTCATGATGTTCACGCTGCTCCTTTCGATCGGCGTTTTACACATCGTCTGGGGCTTCGGGGTCGTCTGGCCAGCGAAAAACGGAAAACAGCTCGTAAGCTGGGTCGTCGGCGCCAGGGGTATTCATGCCATGCCGCCGTTACCGCAATGTCTGATCGCCGGCATCGGCATTATCTTCTTCGGCATCATCGCGCTTCTTCTCGGCAACGCCGTCGCGTCGCCGCTTTCCCCCGAATGGGTGAACATGCTCGGCATGCTTTCCGCGCTCATCTTCGCGGGCAGGGGCGTCGCCGGATATTTCCCGTCATGGCGTAGGCGTTTTCCGCAAGAGCCCTTCGCGACCTTTGATCGGTATTCCTTTTCGCCGCTTTGCCTCGTGCTTGCCGCGGGTTACGTGGCGCTCGTCATTCTGAGGATCATGTAATGAACGCAGCAAGAAGCGGCCCCCTTCGCGTGGGCATCGGCGGACCGGTCGGCTCCGGCAAGACCATGCTGATGGAGCAGCTCTGCCGCACGTTCCGCGATCGCTACGATCTCTGTGCGATCACGAACGACATCTACACGAAAGAAGACGCGGAAATTCTGACCCGCACCGGCGTCATTCCAGCCGAGCGCATCATGGGCGTCGAAACCGGCGGGTGTCCGCACACGGCGATCCGCGAAGATGCATCGATAAACCTGCGCGCAATCTCGGAAATGCGCGGCAAGTTTCCGAAGCTCGATCTCGTGCTGGTCGAATCTGGCGGCGATAATCTCGCGGCGACGTTTTCGCCCGAGCTCGCGGATCTCACGATTTATGTCATCGACGTGTCGGCCGGCGAGAAGATCCCGCGCAAAGGCGGCCCGGGCATCACGCGGTCCGACTTGCTGGTCATCAACAAGATCGATCTCGCGCCGCTGGTCGGGGCATCGCTCGAGGTCATGGACCGCGATTCCAAACGCATGCGGGGCGAGCGGCCCTTCGTTTTCGCCAATCTGAAGGCCGGGAAGGGCGTCGATACCATCGCGGGTTTCATCGAGCAGACGGGCGGGCTTGCGGCATAAAAAGAGCCAGTCTACCCTTGGGCATAAGCTAGGCCTTTGAAGGCGTTGTATTTTTGGGCGGCGTGTAGGAGTTCCCAGCGGTAACTCTTACAGCAACTTAATCCCGCTAAACTGGCCAGAATGTTAGAAGAGCGCGCCCGGTTCGCCGACGGGTAGTGAGAACAGAACCTGCCGGAACGCCAATGGCCGTAGAGCATCAGAGCAGTCGCTCAACTTATGTAATCATCGCGGCTTTCGTCGCGATCGCCGTCGCCGGCTTTTGGTGGACTTGGGGTCGCGGCGATACGCAGGCCGCCCAGCAAAAGAAGAAGGGCCCGGTCGTAATTTCGGTGCTCGCCGGCAAGGCGCAGAAGAAAGATGTGCCTTATCGCGTGGAATCTCTCGGTACTGTGCAGCCGCTGGTGACCGTTTCGATTCGTTCGCGCGTCGATAGCCAGGTGCTCAAGGTTCACTTCGAAGACGGGGCCAAGGTCAACGAAGGCGATCCGCTCTTCACGCTCGACAGCCGTGCGATCGACGCGCAGATTTTACAGGCCGAAGCGACGCTCAATCGCGACAAAGCGCAACTCGAAAAAGCAGTTCGCGATGTCGAGAGAATTTCAGGACTCGCTGCGAAGGGTACGCTCTCGCAGGTGCAGGAAGCGGACGCGAAGACGAGCGTTGAAGTTTTAAATGCCACCGCCGCGCAAAACGAAGCCATTCTTCAGAACCTTCGCGTGCTGCGCACCTATTATGACGTGAAGGCACCGGTCTCGGGCCGCATTGGCGTGGCGAATGTCCGTCAGGGCGCGATCGTGCGTTCGGCGGATTCGGGAACGCCGCTTGCGACCATCAATCAGATCGCGCCGATCTATGCTGCCTTCGGTGTGCCGGAGCGCTTCATTCCTGAACTGCGCGCGGCCGGCGAGAAGGCGGCCGTCGAACTCTGGTTCCAGAATGAACTCAGCCTTTCCGGCGGCAAGGTTGCTTTCATCGAAAACACTGTCGATCCGCAAACCGGCACCATTCTGGTCCGGGGTATTTTCGAGAACAGCGACGAAAAGCTTTGGCCGGGCACGCTTGCCTCTGTGCGTGTGACACTTCGCACCGATCCCAATCTCGTTACGGTGCCGGCCGAAGCCGTGCAAAGCGGGCAGAAGGGTACGTTCGTTTTCGTGATCGAGAACAACATCGCGAAAGTCCGGCTCGTGCGTGTCCTGCGCAACATGGAGGGGGAGGCGATCCTCGCTGAGGGCTTGAACGGCGACGAGACGGTCGTCACCGATGGGCAGCTTTCGCTTCGCGAAGGCAGTCGTGTCGACATCAAGCAGCGTCAGGCGGGTTCATAGCAATGAACTTCTTCGAGCTGTGCATACGCCGCCCGGTCCTGACGACGCTTCTAATGGTGTCGATCATCATGGCCGGCATTTTCGGCTATCGCCTGCTCCCCGTATCCGCGCTGCCACGCGTCGATTTTCCGACCATCAACATCAATGCGAACCTGCCGGGTGCGAACCCGGAAATCATGGCGGCGACCGTCGCGACCCCGATCGAGCGGCAGCTTGCGACGATCGCCGGCATCACCTCGATGACTTCGACGAGCACGACCGGCTCGACCCAGATCACGATCCAATTCGATCTTAATCGCGACATCGATGCCGCCGCGCTCGATGTGCAATCCGCACTTTCGGTCGCACAGCGAAATCTGCCGACCGAGATGACGGTGCCGCCGAGCTTCCGCAAGGTGAACCCTGCGGACGCGCCCGTACTGTTCCTCTCGCTGCTGTCCGACACCTTGCCGCTCTCGTTGGTCAACGAGTACGCCGAGACGGTGATCGGCCAGCAGATTTCGCAAATCAGCGGCGTCGCGCAGGTCAACGTTTTCGGCGGCCAGAAATACGCGCTGCGCGTTCGCATTAATCCGGAGGCGATTGCCTCACGCGGCATTTCGTTGGCTGAAGTAAATCAGGTAGTTGCACAAGCGACTTCGAACACGCCACTCGGGATTATCGCCGGCCCCAAGCAGAACCTGACCATCGACATGGGCTCGCAACAGGCCGACGCGAAGAAGTATCAGGATTTGATCGTCGCCTGGCGCAACGGTGCGCCAATCAAGCTGACTGACATTGCGATCGTCGAAAATGGTGTCGAGAACGAGCGCATCGCCGGCTGGTACAACGATACGCGTGCGATCAATCTTGCGATTTATCGTCAACCCGACGCAAACACGATCGACGTCGTCGATGCCGTTAAGCGGCGGCTGCCGGAATTCCGCGCTTCCGTCCCCGGTGCGATCAGCCTCGAAGTGCTGATGGACCGTTCTGTTTCGATCCGGAACTCGGTGAGCGCGGTTCAACGCACGCTGCTGGAAGCCGTCGTGCTCGTCGTGCTCGTGATCTTCCTGTTCCTGCGAAGCGGGCGGGCGACGCTCATTCCCGCGCTTGCCTTGCCGCTTTCCATCGTCGGCACGTTCGCGGCGATGTATGTGCTCGGCTATTCGATCAACAACATGACGCTGCTCGCGCTCGTGCTGTGCGTCGGCTTCGTGGTCGATGACGCCATTGTCGTGCTCGAGAACATTTATCGCTACATCGAGCGGGGCATGCCGCCATTCAAGGCGGCAATCACGGGCGCGCGGGAAATCGGTTTCACCATCGTCTCCATGACAGTGTCGCTGGTCTGCGTCTTCATTCCTGTGCTGTTCATGGGCGGCGTCGTGGGTCGCGTATTCCGTGAGTTCGCGGTGACGATTTCGGTCGCCATTCTGGTTTCCGGGTTCGTGTCCCTGACGCTGACGCCGATGCTATGCGCGCGCGTGCTGAAGCCGGTCGATCACGAGAAGAAGCCGGGGCGCTTCATGCGAGCCTCCGAAAGCGTATTCGAGTGGGCGCTCGATGCGTACAAGCGCTCGCTCGACTTTGTGTTACGGCACAGGCCGGCGACACTGGTCGCGACCTTTGCGACCCTCTTCATTGTGATCGGACTCTACGCCTGGGTGCCCAAGGGCTTCTTTCCGATCGAAGATACGGGCTTCATTTCGAGCACGATCGAGGCAGCGACGGACACCTCGTTCGAGGAGATGGCGGAACGTCAAAGGGCGGTTTCAGAACTGGTCCGCAAGGATAAGGACGTCGCCTATGCGGTTTCCATCGCCGGGGCGACGGGAACAAGTCGGACGACAAATACTGGGCGCCTGTTCATATCGTTGAAGCCTCGGCATGAGCGAACCGAGAGCTCGAACCAGATCATCCAGCGCTTGCGCGGCACCGTCTCGCAGATTCCGGGGGTGAAGGCGTTCTTCCAGCCGGTCCAGAACATATCGGTCGGCGGCACGGTATCCCGCGCGCTCTACCAATATACATTGCAGAGCTCGGACACGGACGCGCTTTTTTCTCTTGCGCCGCAACTGATGGAGAAAATTTCGGAACTGCAAATATTGCGAGACGTGAACTCGGATCTTCAGATTACGAACCCGCAGCTGACCATTGATGTCGATCGCGAGAAGGCGCGTGCGCTGGGAATCGGAGACGATCAGATCAGAAGCGTGCTCTACAGCCAATACGGCTCGCGACAGGTCGCAACGCTCTATACCGCGAACAACCAGTTTCAGGTGATCGTCGAGGCGCAGCGCCGCTTCCAGCGCGACGAGACGGACTTGTCGCGTACATACCTGCGGGCATCGACCGGACAGCTCGTGCCCTTGGATGCCATTGCGACCATGCGCAGAACCGTGGGGCCGTTGCAGATCGCGCACCAGCAGCAGCAGCCGGCAGTTACGATCTCGTTCAACCTTGCGCCCGGCGTATCTCTTTCGGAAGCAGTTGCTGCGATCCAGCGCGTGGAAAGAGAGTTCAATCTGCCTGCGAATGTGACAACCGGTTTTCAAGGGACGGCGCAGGCATTCCGTGACTCGCTGTCCAGTCAGCCACTTCTGATTCTTGCCGCGATCCTCGTGATCTACGTCGTGCTCGGCATTCTCTACGAGAGCTTCATCCATCCGCTGACGATCTTGTCCGGCCTGCCATCGGCCGGCATCGGCGCGCTCCTGACGCTGCTTCTGTTCGGTATGGATCTGTCGGTCATCGCCATCATCGGCATCGTGCTACTCGTCGGCATCGTGAAGAAGAATGCAATTATGATGATCGACTTCGCAATCGAGCGAAGACGTCATGGCATGGGCGCGGAGGAATCGATCCGCGAAGCCGCGCTGCTGCGCTTTCGCCCGATCATGATGACGACCATGGCCGCCATCTTTGGCACATTGCCGATTGCGATCGGCGCAGGCGAGGGCGCGGAATTGCGCCAGCCGCTCGGTGTCGCGGTGGTCGGCGGATTGCTGCTATCGCAACTGCTGACGCTCTACATCACGCCCGTGATCTACATGTATCTCGACAAGTACGATCAGAAGATCTCCGGCGCGATCAACGAGAAAGAACCGGATGTGCCGCAGTCGCAGGACAAGCGCGGCAACGAAAAGATAGTCGCCGCGGAATAGTTACGCGGCGGCCGTTGTATTCGGTGCGAACTCCCGTTCCATTTCCCGGCGGAATTTTACCGTATCGTCTTCGGCGATCGACACATCGCTCCAGGTGACGGCTACGCCGGCCGCAACCGGCTTGTTCAGTTTTACTTTATGCGCGAGCCCGATCGGAAGCGCGCCTGCGCCAAGTGAATCTTCCGCGCGCAAGATCTTGCCGTAGACGGTGTAGCCGCCTTCGCCGTCCAGAATTTCACCCGCTGCAAGATTGCGCTTGGCTACCGCCGCGACGTCCGAGCGGAATGCATCGGCGGTCCCGGTCGGCTCACCGCGCAGCACTGCTGCCGCAGCCGAAATGCCAAGTTCAAGCCCGATCATGTGGTAGGGGCGATAGAGCGCCGAGTAGCGCCCCGACTTGTCGGTGATCATGCCATACTCGGCAAAGCAGCGCCGCGTATATTCCGCGCGCGCGTCATCGGAGCCCGCTTCGAATACGACATAGACGCCCCAACGCAGATCGCGCTCCACCTGCGAGCCGTCGCGATTCAGGCTGGACACGACTTCAACGATGCCGCTTTCTTCGAGCACGCCACCCGCGGCGCGCGGGATCAGATGCTTCGGTAGTTCGTCCGCGCCACACGGCGGAAAGGCGAGGCCATTACGCGGTGCTTTCAGTCCTGTCGCGTTTGAGATTGCCGCCATCTCGATCGCGGACTTGGTGCCATCGAGGAATGAATTGAACATCTGCGAGTTCATGCCGGCCGCTGCCGCTTGCTCGGCGGTCATGCCGTAGTAATTCCAGACTGTGCCCGGCGTCGATTGCGGATATTCGGGCAGATACTTCGTGCCTTTGCCCGCCGAGACGACGCGGAAGCCGCAAGCCTCGGCCCAGTCCACCATTTCGCAGACGAGCGCAGGCTGGTCGCCGTAGGCAAGCGCATAAACCACGCCAGCTTCCGCCGCGCGTTTCGCGAGCAACGGTCCCGCAAGCACATCGGCCTCGACCGTGACGTTGACGACGTGACGCTTCGCCTTGAACGCCGCGAGACAATGCCGGATCGCGGCGGAAGGGCTGCCGGTAACGTCGAGAATGACATCCAAACCTTCGGCGTTGATCAGCGCCATCGCGTCTTCGGTGATCGCGGTTTTTCCGGTCTTGAGCGCGTCGGAAAGATCGCGCGCGATCTGAGTCTCGTCCCAGCCGGTGCGCTTCAGCGCGGCGCGAATACGCGAGCCGGAAAGGTCTGCGATGCCGAGCACGTGCAGCCCCGGCGTGGTGCGCGCCTGCGCCAGAAACATCGAGCCGAATTTGCCCGCTCCGATCAGACCTGCGCGAACCGGGCGCCCTTCCGCAGCGCGGGCTTTCAGCATTCGGCCAAGATTCATCCCGGGAACTCCGTTATTTAGGGTGCTCAATTCCGCTTAGTGGTCATAGCCGTTCCGGCGTAGCGCTGACTACCTTGAAACCGGCTGGCGCTGGCTGTGAAGCGGGTTTATAGCCAAAAGGAATAGCGACAAGCGCGAAATCGTGCCCGCGCTGCCCGGGGAAACCGCCATGAACAAGCCGCTCGTGAAAGAAGCCACCAAACCCGCATCCGCCGTGTCGGCGCATTGGGAGGATCCGTTCGATCTCGAGAGCCAGCTCACGGACGACGAGCGCATGGTGCGCGACACCGCGCGCTCCTACGCGCAGGAAAAGCTTTTGCCGCGCGTGACCGAGGCTTTCCTTCAGGAGAAATACGATCGCGCGGTGATGACCGAGATGGGATCGCTGGGTCTGCTCGGCTCCACGCTGCCGGAACAATACGGCGGCGCCGGCCTCAATTACGTGAGCTATGGCGTTGCGGTCCGCGAAATCGAGCGCGTGGATTCCGGCTATCGCTCCGCGATGAGCGTCCAGTCTTCGCTCGTGATGTATCCGATCTATGCCTATGGCTCGGAAGAACAGCGGATGAAGTATCTGCCGAAGCTCGCGTCCGGCGAGATCGTCGGTGCGTTTGGTTTGACTGAGCCCGACCATGGTTCCGACCCCGGCGGTATGCGCACGCGGGCGGAGAAGACAGCAAAGGGTTACAAGCTCACGGGCGCCAAGCTCTGGATCACGAATGCGCCGGTTGCTGACGTCTTCGTCGTCTGGGCGAAGTCGGACGCGGACGGCGGTCGCATTCGCGGCTTTATTCTGGAGCGCGGCATGAAGGGCCTCTCGACACCGAAGATCGAAGGAAAGCTTTCGCTTCGCGCATCCGTTACCGGCGAAATCGTGATGGAGGGCGTCGAGGTAGGGGAAGATGCGCTGCTCCCGAATACCTCCGGTCTTGCCGGTCCGTTCGGGTGTCTCACCCGCGCGCGTCTTGGCATTGCCTGGGGCGCGATGGGCGCTGCCGAAGCCTGCATGGCCGCGGCCCGCGACTACACGCTGAACCGCAAGCAGTTCGGCCGCCCGCTCGCCGCGACGCAGCTCGTGCAGTTGAAGCTCGCCAACATGCAGACGGAAATCGCACTCGGCTTGCAGGCAGCGCTACGCGTGACCCGTCTCATGGACGAAGATCGCTGCCCGCCGGAGGCCGTCTCGATCGTGAAGCGTAACAACTGCGGCAAGGCGCTCGACATCGCACGTGTCGCGCGCGACATGCATGGTGGCAACGGCATCACTGCCGAATACCATGTCATGCGTCACGTGATGAATCTGGAAACGGTGAACACCTACGAAGGCACGCATGATGTTCATGCGCTGATCATCGGTCGCAGTATCACCGGCATTCAGGCCTTCTCGCAGTAAGTCCGCGTTCAATGCCCGCACCGCTGGATGGAATAAAAGTACTCGAACTTGCCCGCGTACTCGCCGGGCCGTGGGCCGGACAGATTCTGTCCGATCTCGGCGCGGATGTGATCAAGATCGAGCGTCCGGGGCAGGGCGACGAGACGCGTACCTGGGGCCCGCCTTATCTCGAAGGTGCGAATGGCGAGGACCTTTCCGCCGCCTACTATCACGCGATCAATCGCGGCAAGCGCTCCGTGCTTGCCGACTTCACCAAGAAAGAAGACATCGCTCTCGTCATCGCCTTGATCAAGGAAGCCGATGTCGTCATCGAGAATTACAAGGTCGGCGATCTGAGGAAGTATGGTCTCGACTATGAGAGCGTGAAGAAGATCAATCCGAAGATCATATATTGCTCCGTCACCGGGTTCGGGCAGGACGGGCCATACGCAAGCCGCCCCGGCTACGATCTCATCATTCAGGCGATGGGCGGCATTATGGACATCACCGGCGAGCCGGACCGCGAGCCAATGCGCACCGGCGTTGCCTATGTGGACGTGTTCACCGGCTGCTATTCGGCGATCGCAGTGCAGGCCGCGCTGATTGCCCGCATGAAGTCGGGCGAAGGCCAGCATATCGACATGAGTCTGATGGATGTGCAGACCAGCGTGCTCGCCAATCAGGCGCTGAACTATCTCGTCTCCGGCAAGGCGCCGCGCCGCATGGGCAACGCGCATCCGAACGTGGTGCCCTATCAGGCATTCGAAACGTCCGACGGCTACATGATCATCGCAGTTGGAAATGACGGGCAGTTCAAGAGTTTCTGCGACGTGCTCGGCCTTCCCGAAGTGCGCGACGACCCGCGTTACGCGAGCAACGGCAAACGCAACGAGAACCGCGCAACGCTTATCCCTACGCTGATGGCAAAAACCAAGGCGCGCACCCGCGCCGATCTTCTTGCCGCGCTGGAGAAGGGGAACGTCCCCGCGGGACCGATCCGCTCCATCGACGAGGTGTTCGCTGACCCGCAGGTGATCGCGCGCAAGATGCGGATCGACCTGCCGGATGCGAGTGTGAAAGGCGGCTCGATCCCCGGCGTGCGCGCCCCGATCACGATGCTGGGCACGCCGCTTCATTACGACAAGCCGTCGCCCCGCCACGGTGAGAATTCGGAGGAAGTGCGCGCGGCGATAGAAGCCGGCAAGCCGGCCTTTCGCCCGACGCGCGAACGCTAAAGCTGAATCGGAACTTCAGCCGCGCCGGGATCAGCGTGCCGCGCCAAGCGATTCAAAAGACTCGATATTTCCGGCCCCGATGAACCGGCGTCTCAAGTCCGCCTGAATCGGATGATGAAGCATAGCCGCCACGAATAAATCGGCCTCGCAGGGCTCAAAACTGCGGCAATACGGGCGCTGATTGCCCAAGGCTTACCCTTTGTTAAGCACGTCTGCCGAGGATAAAATCTCCGCTTCCAAACTGGTGGTTCCCGCGCGTGTTTCGTCTCCGTTTTGCCATTCCGGCCGCACTTGCGGGTCTTGTTTTTGCGGGCTTCGCTCCAGCTTTTGCTGCGGGTGAGGTCGTCACCGGTGACAGCCTTGGCGTCGGCATTGCGATGGCGTCCGGCCTCGAGAATCGCGCGGCGAACTCGATCACTATTCGCGGCAATCGCGCGATCGATCAGCTTCGGAGGATTCGTCCGGGCAGCACCGTGTTCTTGAGCCTCGGCACCAACGATGCCGTCGGCTCGGTGAAGGGGATTGAGAAGAGCATCGATGCAGTCGTGAACACTGCCAAAGCCTCACGCCTGAAACTTGTCTGGATCGGGCCGCCTTGTGTGATCAAACCTTGGGATAAGAACGCGGCTGAACTCGACGGCATCCTTCGCGATCGTCTCGCCGGATCTGGCGTGACCTATGTGAGCATGCGCGATCCCTCGCTTTGTTCGGCTGCCTTGCGCGGCAAGGACGGCGTGCATTTCAATATGGAAGGCTACCGGAATATGTGGTCGCGCACGGCAGCCGCATCCGGCTATCAGGTCGCGAGCATCTCGCCCGTTGCGCCACCCATCACGAACGGCAAGAAGCAGCAGCGCAAGGAATCCGTTGCAGCGCCGTCGGCCCAGCCGCAGGAAGCGCCGCGCGTGCGAACAACGGTAATCGCTGCTTCGCTCATGCCGAGACCTTTGATCGCGGCGCCACGTTCCAATAGTAACCGCAGCAGCATTGCCGGCGAATACTTCTCCTTCGGGTTTCGCTGGCCGGACACGGTCCGCTCGTCAGGTCATTACTTTCCCGCGGAATAGTCCATGCGTATCCTCCAGTCGAAACAGTTTCCGTTCCTGTTTGCAGCCACGATTTCGCTCGCTGTGATCGCGCATGCGCAGAATGCGTCGAAGCCGGAGCCTATCCGTATCGCTTTCGTCGGCGACTCGATGGCCGACGGCTTGTGGCAGGGCGTGACCAGAACGATCGCGAAGAATTCCTGCCTGAAATCCCTGATCGATACCGAGCGTTTCGGCAAGAACGGCACCGGTCTCACGCGTCTCGATAAATTCAACTGGCCGCGCGAGCTGCTTGCGATCGACCAACGCTATAAAGCGAAAGTCTACGTCGTTTCGGTTGGCCTGAATGACCGCAACCCGGTCCACGATCCCGATGGGCGCGATGCGCAGTACCGCTCGAAGGAGTGGCCGGACGTCTATCGCGAAAAGATCGAAAAAATGATCAAGAGCGCGACCGGCATGAAAGCGAGCGTCGTATGGCTCGGCATTCCATCGCTGCGTGACACGGCATCCGACAAGGAAGCCAAAGAAAAGAACGAACTGTACGCGGCCGCGATCAAGGCGCTGAGCGATCCGTCGGTACGCTACGTCGAGCCGTGGCGCATCAAGCCGGAAGGGGACGACCCCTTTTCGACCTACGGTCCCGGCGAGGACGGCAAGCTGATCGCGGTCCGGACGGCGGACGGCTCACACTTTACGCCGGCCGGCTATGACCTTTTGGGTGCGTACCTTCTCCCCAAAATTGTCGAAACTCTCCGGCAACGTGGCATGGATGTCGATAAACTTTGCCCCGCGAAACCGGACGCGAATCCCGATACGAAGGCGGAAGTCAAGCCGCAGTGAGGCGGGGGCCAGCACTCGCTCCTCGAACGGAACGGGTTAGATGACGCGCAGCAAGCGCAGAAAGCCACTCCGGTTTTTGCTGATCGCCTTCGTCACGGCGTTCATCGTCGGCGTGATCGGTGCGATCCTGACCGACACGCCACCGGTGCCGGAAGCGCCTCGCACGCAGACGCGCGTGGAATCTTATCAAGAGAAGACATCGCCCGAGCCGCCAGCGAACATCGCGGAAGGCGAAGGCATGCCGGAAGCTACGCCTCCGGTGCCGACACTGCCGCCGCGAACCCTCGATCCGATCGAGACGCCGCGCAAGGCGTCGCCCAAGAAAACACGCAGTGCGCAGCGAAAGGGCATTACGATTTTGCAGCTTGGCGATAGCCACACCGCTGCGGATTTCATGACCGGCGAATTGCGCCGGCAGTTGCAGGCGAAATACGGCGATGGCGGCGCGGGCTATCTGATCGCGGGCCGCCCGCATGCCGGCGTTCGATCCTCTGCGTTTCGTATCAACGCCTCGGAGGGCTGGAGCTACGAAGCACTCCAGCAGAGCGCGGAGAATTCGAAGTTCTGGCTTTCGGGATTCAATGCCATCGCCAAGGAAGAAGGCGAGACGATCAGCTTCAAGTCCGAAACGCCCTTCAGCTTCGACCGGATCGAGATTCAGGCGCTGCGCCAGCCGAAAGGCGGCACCATTGAAATCCGGATTGACGGTGCCTTGCAGTCGGTCGTGCCACTCGAAGGCGACGTGCGCGAACCCGTCGTAATTCAGATGCTGCCGGAACGCGCGGCGGGCGATCGCCTGCGCGAAATCTCGGTCACGACCAAGGGCGAGGGGATCGTGAACCTTGCAAGTGTCGCGGTTTACAACCGGCAGGCGGGACTTTCTTACAACAGTGTCGGGTTTCCTGGTGCGACGATCGATATCGTGAACAGGTTCGACGAAGTCATTCTCGAGAATGAATTGCGCCGTTTGAATCCGCAGATCGTCGTGCTCGCCTTCGGCACCAACGAAGGCTTCAACGAGAAGCTGGACTTAGAACGCTATCGCCAAAGCTACGAGCGCGCGATTACGAAGATACGCCGCGCGCTGCCCAACGCCGCTATCGTGCTGATGGCTCCTCCCGATGCCGCACGCGGGCCGAAGAAAGAGGAAGGCGAAAGCGAAAAGAATGGGAAGAAATCGCCGCCCGCGAAGGAAGATGGGACCGTGGGGAGTGGAAGACCCCCGCCAACCTCAACAATGTGCGTGAGCTTCAGGAGCAGATTGCCAAGCGTTATAAGCTCGTTTACTGGAACTGGGCCTCGATCATGCCTGCGGAATGCGGCGCGGATCGCTGGGCGAATATGTCACCGCCGCTGGTCGCAAAGGACCGTGTACACTTCACGATGGCAGGTTATCGACAGACCGCCACGCAATTCCTGAAAGTGTTGCTGCCGGTGATCGAGCAAGTACGCCAGTCCGACAATGTTGTTTCCAACCATTGAATTTGCGGCGTTCTTCGCGGTCGTTTTCGCGATAACCTGGCTTCTCAACGAGCGTAACGACCCGAAGAAATGGTTTCTGGTAGCGGCGAGCTACCTTTTATTCCGCCTGGAATCCGAACTACCTCTTTATTCTCTTTGGTAGCTCGCTTGGTAATTATCTGCTCGCGCTTTGGATGGGCTCGCTGCCAGATGGCAGACAGCGTAAGCTTCTCTTGTGGCTCGGTGTGGCCGGCAATCTCGCACTGCTCGGTGTTTTCAAATATTTCAATTTTTTTGTCGCGAACTTCTCCAACCTGCTTTCTAGCCTTGGCATCGATGCCAATTTGCCCTTTCTGGAGGTTGCGCTGCCTGTCGCAATCTCCTTCATCACGTTCCATGCGCTTTCCTATTTGATTGACGTATACCGGCGCGAATTGCAGCCGACGAAATCGCTGGTCGATATCCTGCTCTACATCAGCTTCTTCCCGCATCTGGTGGCCGGGCCGATCGTCCGCGCGAAGGATTTTCTGACCCAGACTGCGCGGCGCTCGGAGCCGGAGAGCATCCGGTTGGCTTTCGCGGTCTTTTTGATTCTCGGCGGCCTGTTCAAGAAGGTGATCGTCGCGAACTACCTTTCAACGGACTATGTCGATGCCATCTTCCAGAATCCGACCGCTTATTCGAGCGCGGATCTTTGGTTTGCGATGTATGGCTACGCGCTCCAGATTTATTGCGATTTTTCGGCTTATACCGACATTGCGATCGGCGTTACGAATTTGCTCGGCTATCGCTTTCCGCAAAATTTCAATCAGCCGTATCGCGCGACTTCGGTTCAGGATTTTTGGCGCCGCTGGCACATCACGCTATCAGCGTGGCTGCGCGACTATCTCTATAAACCGCTCGGCGGCAGCCATCACGGCGTAGTGTGGACCTATGTCGCGTTGATGCTGACAATGCTGCTCGGCGGCCTTTGGCACGGCGCGAGCTGGAATTTCGTGATCTGGGGAGCGATGCATGGCGCGGCGCTCGTCGCCGAACGGATGCTGGGATTAACCGGCAAAGACGGCTCGCGGCGCCTGCCGCCGGTGATCGCGTGGCTGATCACCTTCCACTTTGTTTGCTTCGCATGGATTTTCTTCCGTTCGCAGACATTCGGATCCGCACTTGATTATTTCCGAGTTATGTTCTCGTTCGAGAGCTTTGCGCTCACAATGACGCCGCTCGTGGCGCTCATGTTTGTGTTTGGTGCGCTGACGCAGATCATTCCGGACAGCGTGCAGGAGCGCGCGGAAGCGTGGTACGACCGCACTTCCATCGCACTGAAGATCGCACTTCCGGTTGTCGTAATCTGGCTGATCGCGGCGGCCTCGCCAGACGGCGTGCCACCCTTTATCTACTTCCAGTTCTGATTACTTCTTCGTCGCTGACTGGAACTGCTCGCGCATATGGGTGTAGAGCTGGGGAATGCGCGTGACATTCGCAACCATTTCCACGGTCTGCACAATCGGCGCGGCAACCGGTTGCACGAACTCCGGCAGATAGTCGCGCGACCAGTTCGAGACGCTTTGCGGAATCGCGAGCCAAAGGATCGAAAGCGTTGCGTAGAGCACGATAGCAGCGTTGCGAAGAGTTTGTGTTGACGTCATTGTGAGTCGTCCGCCCGCTCTACGGGATCACGCAGAAATCCGGCTCTGCATCCCGTCACCAGCCAGTACATCGCGCCGGCGACAATGCCTGCTGCCGGATACGCTTTCTCGGCATTTTGAATGAGCTGGACGCCTTCATCGTGCACGACATCGATCCAACTGGGGATAGGCTGGAACAGAAAGTATGCGCCGATGAGCGCGCCGGCAATTGCGAAATAAACGATCGTGCGCCAGCGAAAGATTTCAGCGAGCAGGGCCGCGACGAACGCAGGCAAGAACCCTAGCAGCAATGCGTAGCCTGAAAACACGAGCGTGTGCGCGAACAGTGCGTCGCGCGCTTGTGCTTCGCTGACATCCGCGGGCCGCATCAGCCCGCTGGATTCCACAAGCATTAGCGTTGTGCCCGCAGCAAGCGCCGCGCACACGATGCCGATAAAGATCATGAAAAAGCGGAAGAAAGCGTAGAGGGGTGCGGGCATGGGAAGAGATTGGTTGCCGTTCCTGAACATATATCGAACCATGTGCCGCGCGCCAGAGCCAGCTTTTAGGCAGATTTTGGAAGATGTCCGGGGATCAGATTTGCGGCTTAGGCCGCACGGCCTGCGCAACAGGGGCGGCTCGGGATGGAGTTCAGCACACAACCGGAATACTCAGTGGGGCCGGTCACAACTGCATTGGCGCCACTGGTTTTGGTTGTGAGCCATACGATGGCATCGGGGCCGGTCACTATCACGTGGCGCAAAACATCCGTCAGGTCATCGTTGGTTCCGACGGCGGCGGATTGCCTAGCTAGACTTGTGGAAAATAGGGCATCATCCCAACCCGCCCAGCCGAATATTCGTACTGGGACGCAGCCAACTAGGCCTGCATCGAATGTGCAGCAGAAATCGGTTACTTCAAATAACCCACGTTCTACAAATTCTGCTACTCCTCAAAGACAGCAGAATGTCGTTCGTCAGCAGCAACCGTCCTACTACTCGAGAAGTACCCTCCCTTCATCGTCAGCTGCGGCCTTTGCCGCAGGAGAGATAATTGGTGCAGTAATTGGGAGTGCGATTTTTCAATCAAACAACACGCCGGAAATGCAGCCTGCTACGGGATAATGGACACAGCAATAAGTCCGACGGCCAATTGGTCGGAATATTTATGAAGAAACTCGAGCGACACAACGACCGGGCGTTGGCCGATAGACTAATTCGGAATGCCGTCAATCCAGTCGTTAACAGAGCTGGCCTTCTTGCTGGAATTCAAGAGCTTGATTCTTTGGGGCGTCGCTAATTGTATGGTTGTCTGTCGGCTGCTGACTTAATGCGATGAGCAAGCTGAATACTTCGTTAGGACCAAAGTAATTGCTGTGCACTCAAGAATTTCAATTTAGCTCCAAACCCGTTCCCGTCACCGCTGGATTGGGTCCTGCAAATGCAATAGTCTCTCCGTCACGCTCGTACAAATGTCCGGCTGGATATTGACGACACGACGCTTGTAGTGGTGAGACGCGGATGACTCCATCGGCTGACGAGTATCAGGATCTCGGATCCGCGAGCGCTTTTCGTAGATGTCGCCACAGGCTTGCTCGGTACAAACAGACAAGATGGGTCTGCCGCGCGGCCTTTCTGGCGGGTTTGCGATCACTTACGCAATGCTGTCAGGCAATAGCAAGGTTGCGGTTCGATGTTTCAAATACGAAGTACCGTCCCGCGAGCGGGCCTCAAGTGATCGCCGCGAAGCTGCGAGAGATTAAAGCCCTTTTTTTTTATTTTGTTGGCCGATTACCAAGCGCAGGGGCTGAAGTACAACGGCGATCATCTGCCCTGTCTAAAGATGGAATGGGTCGAAGGCGAAACGCTTTCGGTTTATCTCAGAAGGCGAGGTAACGACGCAGCGACGTTCCACGATCTGCGAGAGAAGTTCGCAGCTCTAGCGGAGCATCTGGAAGAGCACGGCATCGCTCATGGCGATATTCAGGCCGACAACATCATCGTAACCCCTGAAGGTGACTTGAAGCTGATCGACTATGACGGGCTCTTTGTCGATGGACTAACCACAAATGATGCCAGCGAAGTTGGTCTACCGGGGTATCAGCACCCCGAGCGTTCTTTATTGCATTTCGGGCCGAATATAGATCGGTTTTCGTTTGCCCTGCTTGATCTGACGTTCGCGGCGCTCAGCGCCGATCCGTCTTTACGCAAACAGTTTCCTGCGGGCGACCAGGCGTTGCTCTTTGACCGGGAAGACTACCTCAACCCGAACGGATCAAAACGGTTTGCAGCCGCCGAAGAGATCGAACGTGTCTCGGCTCTTGCTGCGAACTTCAAGAAGATCTGTCTCGCTTCAATCCTTGAAACGCCCCGGCTCGCAGAGTTTCGAGAAGGCAAAAATATTCCAACGCCAAAACGGAAACCCGTCTCAGCCAAAACGAAAACAGTTCAACCCGAAGTCGAGAGTATCAAGCGACGCAATGAGGATCTGGGGTTTTGTAAAAAAAGCGCCTCGTACTCGGCGTGTAAAGAAGATTGAGCAGGAAGCTAAGCACCCGATCCTTAATTGGATGATCGTGATATTTGTTCTGTCTCTATTGGTATTGGTGCCGATTGGGCTTCAGCATTTCTTCACCGACGGCGTTTCCAAGAATAGTCAAACGAACAGTCAAACATCGAAAGAAATTGTGTCGAACGTCGCGCAACTATCCAATATTGATTTGTGTAGAGCAGCTCTAAACGCGCCGGCTACGGACTGGGTGTTGCACGAGTACTATCGCCAGCATATTGCTGAAGCGAAACGACGCGGCCTGTCGATAGAGGATTGTCAGCGGAATTTGGGAATGCTGCCAAAAAGCCAGGAAATTCAGCCGGCATTGATTCAGTTAACAAATAATGATTTGTGCAGAGGAGCGCTGGACGGTCCTGGCGAAAAGTGGGATTCAGGCTCAACCTATCAACAATATGTCGCCGAAGCGAAACGACGAAATTTGTCGATCCAGGATTGCCAACGGACTTTGGGACTGCTGCGGAAACGCAAAAAATTCAGCCACAAGAAGGCTCATGGTACGCGATTGCGATTTCAACACCAAATTATAGCGTGGCGGAGCAGCGCGCGAAAAATATAGGACCCAACTGGTTCGTATTGAATTCGGGCGACTGTCCGAAATTCACCCGCGGATATTGGATTGCGGTGAGCGGGCCGTATAATTACCAAGGTGCCCAACAGGCGATGCTAAATGCTCGCAACGCTGGCGTCCGGGATGCCTATATAAAATCATGCCACTGAACATCCAGGGAGGTGAACTGAAAGCGGCAGGCCGCATTGCGGCTGGCCGTGTGTGCTCTTCCGATCTTCGCGCTTCTGGTCCTCGGTGGAAGCGCAGTTGCGCAGGATACAAATGCGCCGCGGCTGCTCGATCGCACCGCATGGGGTGCGAAGCCACCGCATATGGGTATGCGTCCGCACAAGCCTTACAGCATCATCGTTCACCACACGGCGCAAAGGCAAAACCCGAAGCGCAATCCCGCCGAGAAACTGCGCGGACTACAAGCTCTCGCAATCGGAGCGAAAATGCTGGACGGCCGGATACTGCCGCCGTGGCCTGATCTGCCCTACCACTATTACATCGGCGTCGACGGTACGATCGGCGAAGGTCGCGACGTGAATTTCGCCGGAGACACAAATACGAAATACGACACCACTGGCCACGTTCAAGTTGTGCTCGAAGGCAATTTCGAGATCGATAAGCCGACCCCTGAGCAGGTCGTGGCGCTGAAACGGGTGCTCGTCTGGCAGGCCGCACGCTGGAAGGTACCGATCTCCAAGATTTCGGTTCACAGGGATCACACGAGCACGGCCTGTCCGGGCAGAAATATGATCGCAATCCTGCCGGATATTTTGCGCGAGCTTGACCCGAGCTATCAGCCGCCTGCGCAGAAAAAGAAGGAACCTTAGTTAGTTCTGCCGCAAGTCGCTCAGTTCGCTTTACTTCGAAAGGCAGGTAAAAAGCATCGGCCTAACGGATATTTTGTACCTGCGCGATGGAGAGTCGAATGCATTTGTTGCACCTGATCCAGCGGTGTCGGGAACGGGTTCATCGTCTGAGAGGCTGATTGGGCTTTTTCGCGTCAGGTTCGGAGTGAGGTTCTATTTCGGCCAGAAGGACAAGACGCTGATCCGCCGTCACAGCGAAAACGATCCGACTGATTGGGACGCCGGCAATAATAGCACCGGCAAACAACCGCAAAATAGCTCCATGGCAGCAGACATAGAATAACCGAAGCAGGGTTACGCTCCGCTCCACTGGCCGGACCACTCAGTGGGGGCCGGCCACCGCTTGTGCCTTGTTGACTCTTCCATTGGTTGTGAAAGCATTTGTTCGGGGACGCTGGAATGGGTATCGAGACGTACCGCTTTGCGGGAATATCCTGTGCATTGTGCTTACCGTTAAGCGCAATCTCCGAGGTTATCCCGCCGACTGCTGAGCTGGGTAGGGAACGAGATCGTTTCAATATGCAGACGCCACTGCAAGCCCTGCCGCGCGGACTGGCAATCGTATTGTCCAGTACAAGAGCACAATTTCGAGTGCGCTTTTATGATTGGGAACAGCAGCAAGCTAATTAATAAGTTATGGGGATGGCATGCGTGGGATACTAGTTCATTTCGACGAAGACACAGATCGTGGTGTCATTCGTGGCGAAGACGGAAAAAGATACAGTTTCACAATTGATAATTGGTTGGGTCGAAGTGATCCGGTATCAAATGATGAAGTTGACTTTAATTGATGTGGCGTAAGCGCCATTGATATTCATGTTTTGGGACCAGCGCCTGCGCAGCAGTTCAGTTTTCAGGGTATTC
This sequence comes from Hyphomicrobiales bacterium, assembly GCA_016713235.1. Classification (GTDB taxonomy): domain Bacteria; phylum Pseudomonadota; class Alphaproteobacteria; order Rhizobiales; family Xanthobacteraceae. The sequence continues at coordinate 279,128 of JADJPN010000003.1, forward strand.
GTGAAGCCGTTCTGAATGAGAGCAAGAGCTTTGACTACCAAGCGGCTAAACAGCGATTGCTGTCTGACTGGCGTGCGCCACTCGCACTAATTGCCTTGGTGGGGCTTCTTTTCCTTCATTCATTTCCTCCACAATTCGCGGCTTTCATCGGCTCTTCGTCCTTTAGTTTGTTCGGTGTCGTAAGTTTAGTTGGCGATTTGCTCGCTGCGTCGAATGTTCTTGGAGGCTTTTTTGGTCAAGTACCAGCAGGTGCCCGATGGGCATTTCGGATTGTATACTTACTGTACTTGGTGCCGATCTCAGCGTTGGTGCTTTTTATTCTATCATGCCACGGGAAGGCCTGCTGTGATGGCGGCCTTCTGGCAAGGGGTTCATTTCTAACTGCTCCTATACTAGTTCCGTTTCTTATGGCGCTTACGCTCGTGCAGAGCATTCCGAATAGTCCGAGGCCAACGCAAAGTTTTCCCGTTGGACCGGCAGTTCAGAATCCTTCCTTTTTCCAATCCCTTTCAGAAATTCTCAGTTTTATTGGACTCGGATATTGGCTGATTTTAGTCGCCGGCGGATTACAAGTGTGGAATCATCTAAACGCATTTAAGAAATCTCCCCTTGAGCTAATAGGTAACGCGCGTTCGAAACAAGTGACGAAGAGAGGACGACGTTCATCCAGCAGCTCTGCGGCGGTCTCGGTCGATTCAGATGACGGAGAAAAACGCGGTAAGCCCAGAAATATCTCCAAGTCGGACATCGTCAATCGCCAAAGTGTTTCGGTGCATCACGAACGTAAGCCGGATCAAAATACGTCAGAAATTCAAAGGGCTAAATCAATCAAAGCGCTGGAGCGATTGGCGGAGCTTCACAAGTCCGGAGTTCTAAATGACGATGAGTTTGCCGAAGAAAAAAGGAAGATTCTGAAACAAATCACTCAGGCTGAATAGCAAGAATTCCGTAGGCGCTCAGAAAGAGTTACTTCTTGCAATATCGAATGCAAATAGAGCTTTAGATTAGTAAAGAATCTTGTCCTGCTACAATTCGATAACCCCTCCGATAACGACAATGTCTTGGTAGAAACAATGACCAAAAAATCGCCAAAAGAGGAACTTCAGAACACGTCAGATCGCATCGCGGCGCTCGAAGAACTCGCAAGATTGCGTAGTGCCGGCGTTCTCACCGATGAAGAGTTTAAATCAGCTAAGCAAGAATTGTTGGGTACTACGACATCAGACGCAGACACAGAAACCGACTTCGATGGTGAAGTAGACGACTATGGGTCCGATCAACAGACTGTAGATCTCTACAGATCACAAATTAGTCGAGAGAACCCAACTCTAATTGTGTTCTTGGTCGATCAATCGGATTCGATGAATGATCAAATAATTGCGAATAAGTCCAAAGCTTCTTTCGTTGCAGATGTGCTTAATCGTACGCTGTATTCTCTTGTTGTCACTTGTACGAAAGCTGACGGAGTACGAGATTACTTTGATATTGCCGTGATTGGCTATGGCGAAAATTCGCCAAGTCAAGCACTGGGAGGCAATCTGGCAAAGGGAATAGTTCATCGGATTTCGCAAATTGGCGACAACCCATTGCGTGTCGAAGATAGAGTCCGAAATCGACGACGGCGTTGGCGGCGTGACCGAACGAAAAGTAAAATTTCCAGTTTGGTTTGAGCCCAAAAGCAGCGGCGGCACGCCAATGAAAGCCGGACTGTCGATGGTTCGCGATGTGCTTTCGGATTGGTGTGGTAAGCACATGAAGAGTTATCCGCCTACTGTGATTCATATCACGGATGGCGAATCAACCGATGGCGATCCCGAAGATTTGGCGGATTCGATCAAAGAACTTGGCACAAGCGATGGGCATTGCCTGTTCTTCAATATTCATGTTTCGAGCAATGAAGCTAACCCCACAGCGTTTCCAAGTAGGGAAGGGGGGCTCGCCGATAGCTACGGGCAACTATTATTTAGAATGTCTAGTGAGATGCCCCCGCATATAATTTCGCGGGCGCAAGAAAAGGGTTACGGCTTGGCAGCCAGGGCGAGATGCTATGTTTACAACGCGGATCCGAAAGATATCGTCAATTTTTTCGAGATCGGCACTCGCCCTAGTTTCCTGGTGGAGCGCTAACAGACATAGATCGAGTTTTCGCCTTCAACGGGAAGTTTCGGATCGTTCCGAGGTTAAAGTCCTATTTATCGAAAACGCCGAAGAATTTCGATGTTGGCTTCGTACAGCCATCTAGAATGTTGGCTGCAGCGAATCCGTTTGAATTCTGCTTCGAAAAGGCTTTTCGATCTCCTAAAGATGCAAGAGTATCCAAATGAGGATTTCTTCTGCACCTCTAAGAGTGGCGCTATATGCGCAGTAGCGGATGGTGCGAAGCGTTTCCTACGATTCCAAATCGTGGGCGGAACTGTTGGCGCTTCGTGCGATTGATAGCGTTAGTATCGATGCCGAATGGCTTGAGGGTGCAATTCGCGAGTTTTTCAAGAAAGATGGAAATTGGCGCATTGTCATGGCTTCAGCAGGCGGCGCTTGAGCGAGGAAGTTTTCAACATTAGCCAGAGTACGTTACGATAAGAGAACTGACAGCTTGGATATCTTTGCAATTGGTGACACGAACGTATTTGTTGCCAGTAATAGTGGCGTCGAATTTGTATTTCCAAACTCCGACGTGAGTAACTTCTCCAATTCGCCTGATTTGATCAGTTCACACGGCGATGAGGTAGTGCATTTTCTTAGCAGGCTGCTGCCACCAGCGAGCATTTCTCTGAAGATAGGACATCTCAAAGATCCATTTGTATTAATTGCTACTGACGCGTTGGCAAAATGGATATTGAGTCAACCGAACACTGAGCAGTCTCTAAAGAAGCTTGCTCGCATGAGCGACCCTGAATTAAGAGTTTGTGCTGGAAGAACGAAAAGAAGGCCGACTGGATATTGACGATACGACGCTTGTAGTGATGAGACGCAGATGAACTACCCCTCGGCCGATGAATATCGGGATCTCATACAGGATCCGCGAGGCTTTTCGCAGATGCCGAGCTGCAAGCTTGTTCAGTACAAACGGACAAGATGGGTCTGCCGCGCGGCCTGTCTGGCGGGTTTGCGATCACTTACGCAATGCTGTCAGGCAATAGCAAGGTAGCGGTTCGATGTTTCAAATATGAGGTGCCTTCTCGCGAGCGGGCCTACAAGCTGATCGCTGCAAAGCTGCGAGAGATTGATAGCCCTTATTTTGTTGGCTTCGATTACCAAGCGCAGGGGCTGAAGTACAACGGCGATCATCTGCCCTGTCTAAAGATGGAATGGGTCGAAGGCGAAACGCTTTCGGTTTATCTCAGAAGGCGAGGTAACGACGCAGCGACGTTCCACGATCTGCGAGAGAAGTTCGCAGCTCTAGCGGAGCATCTGGAAGCCACGGCATCGCCCATGGTGATATTCAGGCCGACAACATCATCGTAACCCCTGAAGGTGACTTGAAGCTGATCGACTATGACGGGCTCTTTGTCGATGGACTAACCACAAATGATGCCATGAGGTTGGTCTGCCGGGTTATCAGCACCCAGAACGCTCTCTATTGCATTTCGGGCCGAATATAGACCGGTTTTCGTTTGCCTTGCTTGATCTGACGCTTGCGGCGCTCAGCGCCGATCCATCGTTACGCAAACAGTTTCCTGCGGGCGATCAGGGCGTTGCTCTTTGACCGGGAAGACTACCTCAATCCGAACGGATCAAAACGGTTTGCTGCCGCCGAAGAGATCGAACGTGTCTCGGCTCTTGCTGCGAACTTCAAGAAGATCTGTCTCGCTTCAATCCTTAGAAACGCCCCGGCTCGCAGACTTTCGAGGAGGCAAAAATATTCCAACGCCAAAACCGAAACCCGTCTCAGCCAAAACGAAAACAGTTCGCCGAAATCGAAGAAGTATCAAGCGGGTTACAAAATATGAGGAAAAGAACAAAAATGAAAATGCTCAACGGCTATGGTCGAAAACGTCAAACAAAAAGCGCATGGAAATAAGTTGGGAGCCTTCATAATATGCGCTTTGGTTCTAGTATTCATTGCGACCATCTTTGTATTTCCGGGCATAAAGAGTTCTATGGAGCAGTCAAAGAAGCTGAGTTAAAGAAATTGTGTTGGTCGGCATTAAACGCGACCCGCTACGAGTTGGCGAACGCTTCCATATTGCAGTCAGCAGGTTGCTGAAGCGCATCGACGTGGACTGTCGGTAACAGATTGCCGTCAAGTTTTGGCAACGCCGCTTTCGGCGACTCACCTAGTACAAAGCCCAAAGCCGGACTTTTCAGGCATTTCTCAAGCTAAGTTAAAGGATTTATGTTGGTCGGCATTAAACGCGACCGCTGAGTTGGCAGACGCTTCCATGTTATTACGGTCAACAGGTTGCTGAAGCGCATCGACATAATCTATCTGTCGCGGATTGTAAGGGCGTGCTGGGATATTAGAAAGCGTACTGCAAGCGCTTTACTGATTGTGGCCATGTCTACCGATAATCGCCCCGACGTATGTTTGGCTGCTTGTTTGGGGTTGAAAGAGATCACGAAAATAATGCATCTGCCCGAGCAATTGTGCTTACGTTCGTCGCATTTTGGGCCAGTATACAGAAAATATTGTTAGCTATTTCGCTAGTTTTGATTGGTTTTGGCGCTGCGAAATAAGTTCCGACTAAAGTAACTAAGCTGGGATGCCGCCCCTTTTAAGTGTATTCTATCGCCGCTTAGGGGCGAAGCAAGCGAGATCAATGCGGACCACTCGAAGCCCTTGGCTCGGTCTCGGTCCTCCGTCTGTGACCCTTGTATTAGTGCCAATTATAAGCTGTTGCTGACATACTCAGTGTATGTTTAGTTTATAGTTGACAAGACCTGCGGCTCAAGTGTAAATAGATACCTAAACAAGTGACAAAAAGGGGAGAGCATGGTCAGCGGGAGGGAAAAGTTCGGGGCGTTCGTTCGCCGCGAGCGGGAAGGCAAAGAGATAGGTTTGCGCGAGATGGCGAAGAAAATCGGGGTTAGTCCCACCTACCTCTCGAAGGTCGAACGGGACGAGTTCCCGCCGCCGGCGGAGGACAAGGTGAAGGCGATCGCCAAGATCATCGGGTGCGACACAGACGATCTGTTGGCACGTGCCGGTCGGGTGTCCACCGACATCTCGGACATCATCAAGCGCCACCCGGTCGAATTGGCGGCACTGCTGCGGACCACAAAGGGCCTGACGGCTGATGACATCACTCGGCTTGCCCGACGTGCACAGAAGGCAAAGGACGAGTGAGAACGTAGGCGATGGCTTCGATGATGCAGATGAAAGGATGACAAACTGATGCCGATATCAGTTCGATATCTGCTCGAGGAGGAAATCGAGAGGGAGGCGGTGCTGCTTCTGGCTGAGTATGCCCGAAGCGATCGGCGATCCCAGTCAAGCTGCCCATACCGGATTGCTGAGAAGTACAACCTACCGTTTGGCGCTACGGCGATTTCGCTGATCTGCTCAACCAGCTGCGCTCCGGCATCGGCTTCCGATCCCGGACATCCTCGGCGCAATTTGGTTCGATGATCGGAAACGGTCTTGATCGACGACAGCCTCGACCCAGAGGAAAACCCGTCGATGCTAGGCCGCTATCGCTTCACGCTGGCGCACGAAATCGGCCACTGGCGGCTCCACCGGCATTCTGTTCGCCAAGGACGCCGGCCAGTCTTCCTTTTTCGATCGATCGACCTCGCCGACGGTCGTCTGCCGCACCAGCCGAGGCGAAGGATCGCTTCGAATGGCAGGCGGATTTCTTTTCCTCGTGCCTCCTGATGCCCCGCGGTCGCTATGCTTGTGTGGGGACGAACGCTTGGGTCGTACCCGCCCGTTGCTTCGCCCTCGGAGCCGATAAGCCCAACCATCTGTTGATGATGCGAGCGCAAGGGATGATCTACGAGGAATGAACCGAGGTTGACGCAGTTGCCGACGCGTTGTTCGAGAAGTCGCCAAGCCAATCGCTCGAGAAGTTCGCGTATCGCCAATCGCAATGCGCATCCGGCTTGAAAGGCTTGGCTTGCTGCATCGCACGGTGCCGCTCCAGGCCTCAGTCCGATTGCGCGTAACCCTTTTTTGAGGAGGTCGTAAAGTGTCAACTGAACAAAGATGGAATCAGGGAATGGAAATGCGGGCAAAGGCCGCGTTCGAGACGCGTGATTTCTATCTCGCCTGCTTTCTGCGCTGCACCGGCTATGACCTTGTCGACCTGCGTGCCGAAGGCCGTCGCAAGGATTTTGTCTTCCGCGACCGACCGACGCGTCGCAACGACGTACTGGCCTTCCCCGGCGACGCCATCAGCGTCTCGCCACTGGCCTTCTCCGCAACCATCAAGGACATGAAAGGTTATTGCACAATGGCTGACGCGAAGATCCAAGCGGACCCCTTCCAGTTCGCCAAGAGCGCAGGGTCCGTGAGGCGCTCGACCGTCTTGAAGGACTTGTCGTCGAAGGCCTCAAGCATGGTCTTCTTCGACTATTCGATCGCTTGCGAGATCGCCAACAGCGGCAAACGCCAGCTCGTCATCCGCGCCGGCAAGAGCCACAAGTTCACTATCCCCGAGGAAGAACTACCGCGCTGATGCGGTGCTGAAGGCGGCGATCCCTGAGACGGGGACGCCCGCAGATGCAAATCGCCATTCGGCACAACGTCATCGGTGGGAATCCGAGACCGGAGGCCAGGAGCACGGAGCGGCGGAACCGCCCGTGAGGCTTTCGATGAATCGTCTCGACGCTGTAAACGACAATGAAATGGGCAAGCAGATCGCCCGCACCCGGCAAGTCTGGCAACCGCGCATCGGGTGCGCACTTGCTGACGAGGACGCTCGCCAGATCATGCATAACGTTGCCGGATTCTTCGGCGTGCTCGCCGAATGGTCGCAAGCCGAAAGGCTTGAGGCCGACAATGACGCCGCTGCGCCCGCTAGCCGAAAAAAAACTGAGGTGCGCCATGACCGCTGAAACCATCGCCAATGCACTCGGTGGGCATCGCGCGGGCGCAACATGGATGGCCTGCTGCCCGGCGCATGATGACCGGAAGCCAAGTCTTTCGATCAGCACGGGAAAGGAAGGCAAGGTGCTCGTGCGCTGCCATGCCGGCTGCGAACAACGCGATGTGATCGCAGCCCTTGCGGATCAAGGTCTTTGGAAAGTCGCGGGCGAGCCGTCTGGCCAAGTTGCCCCTAAGCGCCGTAGCCGAATTGCTACTGAACGTGATCCAGATACGGCAGCGCGCACGCAGGCGGCGCTTGCAATCTGGCGCGCTTCGCAACGCATCGCAGGAACGCCAGTCGAAAGCTATCTGCGCCTGCGCGGGATCATGCTTGAGGCACCGCCTACGCTGCGTTTCCATCAAGGACTGAAGCACCCATCGGGTGGCGTATGGCCTGCGATGGTGGCTCTGGTGACGGATGGAGAAACTGGATCGCCGATCGCCGTTCACCGCACCTTTCTCGACCGTGATCGTGGCTGCAAGGCGCCGGTCGATCCGGCGAAAATGATGCTCGGGCCTTGTCGAAGCGGAGTTGTTCGCCTCGGAGAACCCGGAGCCAGTGCTGATGGTCGGCGAAGGATTGAGACTTGTCTTGCTGCCATGCAGACGTCGGGACATGCGGCCTGGTCTGCACTTTCAACTTCGGGCCTACGGTCGCTTCGATCTGCCGCGCGAGCTTTCGCAACGTGATTGTGCTCGCCGATGGCGATGAGTCCGGCGAAGCTGCGGCGCAGGACTGTGCGCGGCGCTGGAAGCGCGAGGGCCGAAGCGCTCGGATCGCCCGGCCACCACAGGGCATGGACTTCAACGATCTGCTGCTCCGCCAGGTCCTTTCATCGGAGGCCGCGCGATGAACTTTGACGCCATCCTGCACCATAGATCCGATCGCCGTCGCCATCGACGGTGCCGAGGAGATCTTCGATCCGCTCGACGGTCTGGTCGAGCTGACCGCAACCGATCCGGCGCGCCGTTCGCGCCAGAGGTGCTGAAGCGACTTGCTTCGCTGAAGCAGGGTAACCTGCGGCGTTCGAGACACTGCGCTCGGTTGAAGAGTGCGGGATGCCGCGTGACGGCACTCGATGACGCGATTGCCGAGGAAAGCGGGGGTTGTTGGCAGGCGCGGGCCGACGCAGGCCGATATCCTGATCGATCTGGCGCAGTCCGCCGAATTGTTTCATGCGCCTGACGGAACTGGCTTCGCCGACCTCGACATCAAAGGCCACCGCGAAACCTGGCCGATCCGCGCCAAAGGCTTTCGCCGCTGGCTCGCCCGCCGCTTCTTTGAGGAGACGGGCGGCGCGCCGAGTTCGGAAGCCTTGCAATCGGCGCTGAACGTGATCGAGGCAAAGGCGCATTTCGATGCGCCGGAACGGCAAGTCCATATCCGTGTTGGCGAGCTCGATGGCCGGCTCTATCTCGACCTTGGCGACGAGACATGGCGGGCGGTAGAGATCGACGCCACCGGCTGGCGCGTTATCGGCAACCCGCCCGTTCGTTTTCGCCGCGCGTCCGGCATGAAGCCGGTGCCGATGCCGGTGCGCGGCGGCTCGATCGAAACCTTGCGCTCGTTCCTCAATGTCCAGACAGACGCCGATTTCGTGCTGGTGGTCGCCTGGGCGCTCGCTGTCTTACGCAATCGCGGTCCCTATCCGGTGATCGTGCTGTCGGGCGAGCAGGGTTCGGCGAAGTCCACGTTCTCGAAGATCCTGCGGTCGCTGCTCGATCCCAATACCGCACCGCTTCGGGCATTGCCGCGCGAGGATCGCGACCTTTTCATCGCTGCTTGCAACGGTCATGTGCTTGCCTTCGACAATGTGTCGGGCCTGCCAGCCTGGATCTCGGACACGCTTTGCCGTCTCGCGACGGGCGGCGGATTCGCAGTGCGCCAGCTTTATTCCGATCAGGACGAAGTGCTGTTCGACGCTGCCCGGCCGGTGATCCTGAACGGGATCGAGGAGATTGTCACAAGACCCGATCTTGCCGATCGCGCCGTGTTCCTCACGCTTGAGCCAATCCCCGAGCAACGCCGCCGCCCCGAGCAGGAATTGTGGGCAGCATTCGAAGCCGAACGCCCGCGCATCCTCGGCGTCCTGCTCGATGCGGTCGCGAAGGGCCTCGCAGATGCCGCGCACGAAGCTCGACAAGCTGCCGCGCATGGCCGACTTCGCCCTGTGGGCGACCGCCTGCGAAACCGCGCTCTGGCCTTCGGGCACATTTTGGTCGGCCTACTGCGGCAACCGTGACGAGGCGGTGGAAGGCGTGATCGACGCTGATCCGATTGCCGCCGCCGTGCGGGCGTTGATGCAGGCGCGGACGGAGTGGACGGGAACTGCCTCGGACCTTCTGGGTGCCCTTGCCGAAATAGCTGGCGAGCGCGTCACCAAGGCGAAGACATGGCCCGACAACCCTCGGGCGCTGGCGGGCCGATTGCGCCGGGCGGCGACCTTCCTGCGCAAGATCGGCATCGACATCGGCTTTGAGCGAGAAGGCCGGGCGCGAACGCGGACGATCCGCATCACGACTGCGGGGCGATTACGCGTGCCAGAAACCGAGGCAGCAAGCGTCCGCTTCGTCCGCGTCGTCCGCCGATCAAGTGAAAGCCAGTCTTCGCAACGGCTTCAGGCATCAAGACTTGCGGACGTTCGTCAACATTGCGGACGGTTCGAGGTTGAGAACTGCGCGACCGTCCGCACAGATCCGCTGAAAGACAACCTGAGACCCATGCGGACGGGTGTGGACGAAGATCACCCGCGTCAATCCGCGCAGGAAATTGTGGGAACGCAGGCGTTAGGACATCGCTATGAGCACCAAGAAACCCGCCAACGCACCGACGACATTGTTTGTAGACGATCCCGAGGACCGAAAGGGGCGGCTGAAAGAACTCGGCGGTTCGACGTCAGATAACTGGAACAACATTCTTGCCAATCAGGCAATGCAGTCGCTTTGGATGAAGAACTCAAGCGCCGAAGATCGCGACAAGCAATTGAGTGCCACTGTTTCCGCGCTGATGGGCATCGCGCCTAAAGACGAACTTGAAGGCATGATGGCGGCGCAACTGCTCGCTGCTCACAACGCCGCGATGGAATGCTATCGGCGCGCCATGATCGGCGAACAGACCTTCGAGGACGGCGCGGAATCTCGCCCAAGCCAACAAGCTCTCGCGCACTTACGCTGCGCTGCTCGAAGCCCTCAACCGCCATCGCGGCAGGGCCAGCAGAAGGTCACAGTCGAGCACGTTCACGTCCATGCAGGCGGGCAGGCGGTGGTCGGCATGGTCGCTTCACCCGGGCAACCGGGGGGTGGGGACGCCAGCAAATTCGAGGAACAACCCCATGCAAAGCAGATTGCCCATGCACCTCAGCCGGAGATGCGGAGCGCGGACGCGGAACGGAAGCCGATGCCAGTCGCCCGCGATGGCGAACGGCCGCTGCCGGCTACACGGCGGCCTGTCGCCGGGCGCTCCGAAAAGGTAACAGGAACGCCTTCAAGCACGGCCGCTATACCGCCGAGGCAGTGGCCGACAGAAGGAAGACCGCGGCTCTCATTCGGGCGATGCGCAACCTAGCCGCGGGGAAACGTAAGAATTGGCATTTTCCCGTGGGGGGTGCGGACCGGCGGGGCTCGTTGCTATACTTGGCGAAGTCTTGAGTATCTAAGGACTCATGCGTGGGGAGGTGCGCGAGAATGGACCGATCAATCGTTCTGACGGATCGCTTTGATCGAGCGCTGCTATATGCGGCCCACGTTCACGGTGGCCAGGTTCGCAAGGGCACGTCGACTCCATACGTCGCGCACTTGCTCGCGGTGTCCGCGACGGTATTGGAATACGGTGGCGACGAAGACCTGGCCATCGCCGCTCTTCTCCACGATAGCGCCGAAGACCAAGGCGGCAACGCTCGGCTGGAAGATGTCCGAAACCGGTTTGGCGATCGCGTGGCCGGCATCGTTGCCGCATGCTCGGACAGTCTTGCCGACACGGCGAAAAAGGCGAGCCAGGCGGACTGGCAGCAGCGAAAGGAATCCTATCTCGCGCACCCTGGACAGCGCCGATGAGGACGTGTTGCGCGTACTCCCTCGCGGATAAAGTTCACAATGCGCGAGCGATCCTTCGGGATTTGCGAAAACAAGACGTCGGTGAGGCCATCTGGTCCCGTTTCAGCCAGCCCCGCGAGAAAACGCTTTGGTACTATCGTAGCCTTGCCGACAGGTTTCGCAAAAGATTGCCCGGGGCAGTTGGCTGATGAGCTGCACGAGATCGTTGCGGTCTTGGAGCAGGGCGACTGATCCCAATGGACAAGCGCTCCTTAAGCGAACGCGACATCTGCACGAAGTTCATCCTGCCCAATGTGAAGAAGGCCGGCTGGGATGAAATGGTGCAGGTTCGGGAGGAGGTCTATTTCACCAAGGGCCGCATCATCGTGCGCGGCAAGCTGGTGACGCGAGGCAAAGCGAAGAAAGCCGACTTCGTTCTTTACTACAAGCCGAACATCCCGATCGCGCTGATCGAGGCAAAGGACAATACGCACAGCGTCGGCCACGGAATTCAGCAGGGCCTCGACTACGCCGCGACGCTCGATATTCCCTTTGTGTTTTCCTCGAACGGCGACGGCTTCGTGTTCCACGACCGCACCGGCCGGAATGCTCCAATCGAAGCCAACCTCGGCCTCGACGCGTTCCCGTCCCCTGCCGATTTGTGGTCGCGCTATCGCGCCTGGAAGGAGCTCGACACCGAAGCAGAACAGAGCGTGCTTCAGGATTATTTCGACGACGGCAGCGGCAAGGCCCCGCGCTATTATCAGGTGAACGCCGTCAACGCGGCGATCGAGGCCATCGCCAAGGGCCGGGACCGCATCCTCCTCGTCATGGCGACCGGCACCGGCAAGACCTACACTACCTTTCAGATCATGTGGCGACTGTGGAAGGCCGGTCGCAAGAAGCGCATCCTGTTCCTCGCCGACCGCAATGTGCTGATCGACCAGACGATGGTGAACGACTTCCGCCCGTTCGGCGCGGCAATGGCGAAGCTCAGCCCCCGGTCGAACACGATCGAGCAACTGGACGGCACTGTCGCCGACCTGCCCACCGCCATCGACTCAAATCGCGCGATTAACAAGTCCTACGAGGTCTATCTCGGGCTCTATCAGGCGATCACCGGGCCGGAGGAGCGGCAGAAGCTCTATCGCGAGTTCTCGCCCGGCTTCTTCGACCTGATCGTGATCGACGAATGCCATCGCGGCAGCGCGGCCGAGGATTCGGCCTGGCGGGAAATCCTTCGATATTTTTCCGGCGCAACGCAAATCGGCATGACCGCGACGCCAAAGGAAACCAAATACGTCTCCAACATCGCCTACTTCGGCGAGCCGGTCTTCACCTACTCGCTGAAACAGGGCATCAGCGACGGCTTCCTCGCGCCCTACAAGGTCATCAAGGTACACATCGACCGCGACGTGGAAGGCTATCGGCCGGAACTCGGCCAGCTCGACCGCGACGGCAACGAGGTCGAGGACCGCATCTACAACACCAAGGACTTTGACCGCACGCTGGTGCTCGACGACCGCACCAAACTGGTCGCCAAGAAGGTCACCGAGTTCCTGAAGGAGAGCGGCGACCGATTCCAGAAAACCATCGTGTTCTGCGTCGATCAGGAGCATGCGGCGCGAATGCGCCAGGCGCTCATCAACGAGAATGCCGATCTGGTCGCCCAGAACCACCGCTACGTCATGCGCATCACCGGCAGCGACAAGGCGGGCCAGGCCGAGCTCGGCAACTTCATCGATCCGCAATCGACCTATCCCGTCCTGGTCACGACCTCGCGGCTTCTCTCGACCGGCGTCGATGCCCAGACTTGCCGGCTGATCGTGCTCGACCGTGCCGTGGGCTCGATGACGGAGTTCAAGCAGATTGTCGGCCGCGGCACCCGCGTCCATGAGGACACGAAGAAGTTCTTCTTTACGCTGATCGACTTCCGGGGCGCCACCGCCCATTTCGCCGATCCGGATTTCGACGGCGAGCCGGTGCAGATTTACGAGCCCGGGCGCGAACGATCCAGTCACGCCGCCAGAGGACGCGCCGCCGCCGGCGACGACGGCAAGCGCCGCCCAACACCCGGCGAAGACGAGACCATCGTCGATGGCCAGCCCGATCCTCGCTGCCGCCTGGCGGCAAGATCCGCAAGATCTATGTCGATGGCGTCGACGCCCGGATCATCGCCGAGCGGGTCGAGTATCTCGACGAGAACGGCAAGCTGGTCACCGAAACGCTTGCGCGATTTCACCAAGAAGCCGCTCGAAAAGCGCTTCGCCAGCCTCGACGATTTCCTCAAGCGCTGGAAAGCGGCCGAGCGCAAGCAGGCGATCGTCGAGGAACTGGAAGCCGAGGGGCTGCCGCTCGATCCCATCGCCGACGAACTGGGCAAGGACCTCGACCCGTTCGACCTCATCTGCCACGTCGCCTTCGACAAGAAACCGCTGACGCGCCGCGAGCGGGCCGAGAACGTGAGGAAGCGCGACGTGTTCACCCAAATACGGCGGCCAAGCCCGCGCCGTGCTCGATGCGCTGCTGGAAAAGTATCGCGACGAGGGCGTGCTCAATCTCGACGACGCCAACGTGCTGAAGGTGACGCCCTTCACCGCGATGGGCAGCGTCGTCCAGCTCATCAAGGCATTCGGCGGCAAGGAAGGGCTTCGAAAGAGCCGTCCACGAAATGCATCCGCCCTCTACCAGGAAACCGCATAGCCATGTCCGTCCGCACCCCCGTCAAATCCATCCAGGACATCATGCGGCAGGACACCGGCGTCGATGGCGACGCGCAGCGCATCAGCCAGCTCTGCTGGATGTTCTTCCTCAAGATCATCGACGATCAGGACCAGGAACTGGAACTGACCAGGACGGCTACCGCTCGCCGATCCCGAAGAACCTTCCAGTGGCGGACCTGGGCGGCGGACCCGGAGGGCATCACCGGCGAGGCGCTGCTCGCCTTCGTCAACGGCGAGCTGTTCCCGGCGCTGAAGGACCTTCCCGTCTCGACCAAGGCCGGCGACCGCCGCCGCGTCGTGCGGACGTGTTCGAGGACGCCTACAACTACATGAAATCCGGCCAGCTGATCCGGCAGGTCGTCAACAAGATCAACGGCGTCGATTTCAACGACCTGGCCGAGCGCCAGCATTTCGGCGACATCTACGAGCAGATCCTCAACGACCTGCAATCGGCCGGCAATGCGGGCGAGTATTACACGCCGCGCGCCGTCACCGCCTTCATGGCGGACCGCATCGACCCGCATCCCGGTGAAATCCTGTTCGACCCCGCCTGCGGCACGGGCGGCTTTCTCACCTGTTCCATCCGCCACATGCGCGAGCGCTACGTGAAGAGGCCCGAGCACGAGAAAGCGATGCAGGCGGCCTTGCGAGCGGTGGAGAAGAAGCAGCTGCCGCACATGCTCTGCGTCACCAACATGCTGCTGCACGGCATCGAGGACCCGAGCTTCGTGCGCCACGACAACACGCTGGCGCGTCCCTATATCAGCTACACGCAATCGGACCGCGTCGACATCGTGCTGACCAATCCGCCGTTCGGTGGACGCGAGGAGGACGGTATCGAGAACAATTTCCCGACCTTCCGCACCAAGGAGACGGCGGACCTGTTCCTGGCCCTGATCGTGCGCCTGCTGAAGCCGGGCGGCCGCGCCGCCGTCGTCTTGCCCGATGGCTCGCTCTTCGGCGAGGGCGTGAAGACGCGGCTCAAGGAACACCTGATGGAGGAGTGCAACCTCCACACCATCGTCCGGCTGCCCAATTCGGTGTTCAAGCCCTATGCGTCGATCGGCACCAACCTGCTGTTCTTCGAGAAGGGCGAGCCGACCAAGGACATCTGGTTCTACGAGCACCGCGTGCCCGAGGGCCAGAAGGCCTATTCGATGACCAAGCCGATCCGCTTCGAGCATCTGCAGGGCTGCATCGACTGGTGGGGCGGCAAGACCCGCAGCGGCCGCGAGGAAACGCCGCAGGCGTGGAAGGTGACCGCCGAGGAGGTCAAGGCGCGCGGCTACAACCTCGACATCAAGAACCCGCATACGGTGGCCGACGATCACGGCGACCCGGAAACGCTGCTGGCCGACCTGCCAGGGCCGAGGCCGAGACGGCGGGCTTGCGCGACCAGTTGAAAGCGATCCTCGCCGAGGCGCTCGCCCGATGAACGCGGAACGCCTGCCTTGGGTGCTTTCAATCGCCTTGGCGATGAACCGGAAACGGTTCAACAGCTTCAAGCTAGTCGTTGGCCTTGCCATGTCCGGCAAGCTAGTTACTCTCGATGAAGAGGCGCCGGCACCGCAAATTTGTTGGATCAGCTGAGCCAAGAAGCGCAATCTTGTTCAACAAGGAGAGCTTGCAAGCAAAGTCCGTTCGCGAGATGTTTGTCCTGGGACTTGCCGAAAGGCTTGGACGAACCCGTCGAATTTTGTCCGCCTCGGTGAAATCGCAAGGATCGAAAAAGGACAGGACTGGCATCATGAAGGCCGATCCGGCCCTTATCCCCTTGTGTTACGGCCTGAAGAACGCGGGACTGCGATCATTTTGATTTAACGGCTCCGCTCGACCGTGCCGCTGGTCTCATCAGCGGGCCATGGCAAAGCCAGCTTGCAAAGACTGCACCATCGACAACCGGCGAGTTTGCCCTTGGCTACCTGGCCGCGATCTTTCCACATGCGCCCGAATTTATCTCGCCCCGTTTTCTTTCAGAATCTGACCGCGCTCAGGACGAGTTGGCTGTCCCAAGGGATGATCGGACGGCCAAATGTCTCGCTGAGCGTAGGCAAGGTTTCTGACGTTCCGCTCGCCGATCGTTCACCGCATCGTCGCCAAGGTCGATGAACTGATGGGCCTGTGCGACCGGCTGGAGGCGGCGCGGGCGGGCCGCGAGGTGGCGCGCGACCGGCTGGCGGCGGCGAGCCGCGCCCGCCTCAACGCGCCCGATCCTGAAACACTTCCAAGCCGATGTCCGCTTCGCCCTCGACGCTACCGGCGCTGACCGCGCGCCACTGATCAGATTAAGCGCCCTGCGCCAGACCATCCCTCAACCTCGCCGTTCGCGGCAAGCTGGTGCCGCAGGATGCGAACGACGAACCGGCGTCGGACCTGCTGAAGCGGATCGCGAAGGAGAAGACCAAGTCAACGGGGCGAAACAAGTTTCTTCCAGATATTGAGGACGCAGAAAAGACGTTCGATGCGCCCGCAAGCTGGTGCTTGCCAAGAATAGGAACGTGTTTTCAATACGAACCGGTTTCGCTTTCAAGAGCTCGACTTACGCTGACAAAGGAACTCTTGTCTTTCGGATTTCCAATTTTGACCGAGATAGCTCGTTTGATCTGTCCGATGTTGTTTTTTTCCAACCGAACAGATCAAAAATATCTGGTTTCTTGATGGAGCCTGATGAAATCATAATGGTGATGGTTGGTGGCACAATCGGAAAGACGGCGATCGTTGGTGAGTCGATTCCCGGCGCTACTCAATCAAAATATGTGGCGCATTCGTTCCTTCCGGCGGCGTCGTGTCAAGCAAGTTTGAGTATCTTCTCGTCAAGAACATAAACCAGTCGATCCAAGGGCTAACACAGTCAACTCCTTGGGCACCTCGCCGCGAGTGATTACGAAAAGAGGTTTTTCCTCCCACCGCTCGCCGAACAACACCGCATCGTCGCCAAGGTCGATGCGCTCGATGGCAACTCTGCGACCGGCTGGAAGAGAGTCTCACTAGCACCGCCGCCACGCGACGGCGGGCCTCGACGCTGCTCTTCGCCGGCGGTTTGCGCGGTCCGAGGATCTCGAGATGAAGGCGGCGGAATGAGTGGGTTAGTGGAGTTCAAGAAAAGACGTTCAGAAGTATTTCCCGGCTTCTCGAAATTGGCCCACCAAACGACAGTGACCTTTTCGCCTGACCAGTGCGACGAGGCGTTTCTTGGATTCGACGATGCGTTTTGGGTTCCGTTGCTCGTTCGGTGGCTGCCATACGTGAGACGGCGGCGAAGGCAGAGGCTTTCGGAACCTATCCATTCGTGAAGATTGACGGGTTAGCCGATGAAATCAGCCGCCGGATGCCCCATTCAAGTTTAACCTATTCGTGCGCATAAACGGCCTGAATACATCGACCACCATCGCGGGAAAGGAATAAGGCCTGCTGGAGAGCCCTACTTTCCGGTTTGACATCACGCCGCATCAGCCGAAGCTTTTGTCAGACATCGAAGTGCGGCAAGTGGGCGAGCTGCCATTGTCTATGCCTCTGCGGCCTTCTGGAAAACGACGATCTTTATTCACATTCACAAAACAGGACAGTGGTTTCGAACAGCAATATCACGAGTGTCGCGCGACTTAACGGCCACGGGCAGTTCAGCTACAAACAAGCTTCAGTTCTTTCGGTCGAGGCCATTCCGACCCGGTGGACATTGAAAGCCGTTCAATTGACCAGATCATCGAAGAAGGTCTTCGGCAGGAGGAGTTGTCGCTCAATCGCCACATAAAGCGCGTTGCACTCGACATCGACAAGGTAATCACGGCTAACGAGCCGCAAGCCGCAATGCTCGATCGGGTGCGGCGCTTGATCCTTGGCGAGGAGCCGGACGCCGTCGCCGACAGGCCATCGAATTCGTTTGCCTATGCGCTTGCTACGATCGTTGCTTTTTCCGAGCTTGTCGACGTTTCGTTTTATGCGATGGGGTGAATTATGCCCGCCTTCGCACCATCGGCATCGACTATTCAGGCGCGGAAACGCCGACCGCCAGCCTCAAGGGTCTGCGCGTGTATCAGGCCGAGGGCGACAGGCATACGGTGGAAGTCCAGCCGCCGCCGAGCACGCGCAAATACTGGTCCCGCAAGGGCATCGCCGAATGGCTGGTGGAGCGGCTAGGCGAAGACGTGCCCACGCTGGTGGGAATCGACCACGGCTTTTCATTCCCGCTGCGCTACTTCGAAACGCACGGGCTGTTGCCGGACTGGCCGCGCTTCCTCGACGATTTTCAGTCCCATTGGCCGACCGATCAGGATCAAGTCTATGTCGAGTTCGTGCGAGACGGCATCGTCGGCAACGGCGCTGCGCGCACAGGCAATGCTCGCTGGCGGCGCCTGACCGAAGAACGTGCGGGCGGCGCGAAATCGGTCTTTCACTTTGATGTGCAGGGATCGGTGGCGAAATCCACCCATGCCGGCATTCCCTGGCTGCGCTTTATCCGCCAGCAGCTTGGCGCACGGGTGCATTTCTGGCCGTTCGACGGCTGGGACATTCCGGCCGGGCGTTCGGCGATCGCCGAGGTCTATCCGTCGCTTTGGTCGCGCAGCTTCGCCAATGAGGGCCGCACCGGCGACCAGCACGACGCCTTCAGCATCGCAGCCTGGCTATCGCGCGCCGACCGAGATGGGAGCCTTTGCTGCATTCCTCAATCCTGACCTTTCTCCACCGGAGCGCATGCTGGCGCAGGTGGAGGGTTGGATTCTCGGCGTTCCCGGCTTGATCCGCCAACCTTCTCCAAATTTCGCACGGTTTCAGAGCCATGCACGACATTGAAATGCATGAGGTGTCGGACGACTTCGCACGTTGTTGGCAAGCGGCCGGCCGACATATTCAGAGGCAAGTGCAGGGTCCGCTTCATAGTTGGCTCAAAACCAATCTCAATCCGCCGTTTCTTGAGCACCTTTCGTTTCGACTTGGGAACCAACTCTTTTTTATTCGCATCGAAGATATTGACAGCAAACTAGATGTGCCGGGAGGGATGGGCTTTGCAAGATCGCCGATGGCTGCAACAGTCATGCATGCATAATGCCGATGCGCCAGCGTGACGGAAGCGTGGACGCCGGCGTTTTGGGTTGGGACTGCTCGATCTACAGACGAGTATGCCGCTAATCCACTCGGCGCTCATCAGCGACGATCGCATTGAAATGACAGATTAGAATTGCAGGACTTTGCCGTCCAGATCGTTCGCGACCATTTGGAAAAACAGGGCAGAAAACTTATGTCATGGCAAGGGAATCCATCCGTCGACCCCTCGATATGGTTCGTGGGAGATCACGGCCCGGAGTGGGTCGTCGTCAGGGCCGCGCGGTATCCTCAAACGACGGCCGATCGGCCTGCCAACTGGCAGCAAATTGCCGAACGGTGCGCCCGGATTGGAAAAATAGGCCACTTCGCCTCGGTGGCTGCGGCCAGTGCGAATGATGCATTTGATAAGGCCGCACCGCCGGTACCGCTTGGCGTGGATATGCCATGAATGTACGGTTCGAGGGGACTCGATGCGGTCGAACACATCAAAACCTCTGCTTGATTGGTAGATGTGTTTAGGTTACACTAAACAATATGAAAAGAAGCTCGAAACCAGTGCCATCCAACTCCGACCGCCGCCGGGCGGTGATGTATGCCCGCGTCTCCTCCAAGGAACAGGAGAAGGAAGGCTTCTCGATCCCGGCGCAGTTGAAGCTCCTCAAGGAATACGCGGCGGCGAACGGCTTCGCGGTGGCGCAGGAATATGTGGACGTTGAAACCGCCAAGCAGACCGGCCGCGTCGCCTTCGGCGAGATGGTCGCCTATCTCAAGGCGCATCCGTCCGTCCGCGTGATGCTGGTCGAGAAGACCGACCGGCTCTATCGCAACCTCAAGGATTGGGTGACGGTGGATGAGCTGAATGTTGAGATGCACTTCCCGAAGGAAGGTGTGGTGCTGTCGCGGGAGTCGCGTTCCTCGGAAAAGTTTATGCACGGCATCAAGGTTTTGATGGCGAAGAACTACATCGACAATCTTTCCGAGGAAGCACGCAAGGGAATGCAGGAAAAGGCAGAGCAGGGAATCTGGCCGACCAAGTGCCCGCTGGGCTATCGCAACGTGACCGGCCCGGACGGCAAGAAGATCATTGCGGTCGAACCGACACTGGCGCCAATCGTCGCGCGATTGTTCGAGTGGTATGCGCGCGGCGATATTTCGTTGAAGGAAGCGGCGCGCAAAGCGCACACGCGGGCCTACTCTATCCCAAGAGCGGGGCCAAAGTGCCAGTCAGCACCATTCACACCATCCTGAGAAATCGACTTTATACCGGTTGGTATGAGTGGAACGGCAAGCTCATACAGGGCAAGCACGATGCGCTGGTACCGGTAGAACTGTGGGAACGAGTGCAGGGCGTGCTCGATGGTCGCTTCGCTAGGAAGTCCAAACGCGGCAAGCACGACTTTGCCTTCTCGGGTTTGATCGCCTGTCATGCATGCGGCTGCGCAGTGGTCGGCGAAATCAAGAAGCAACGCTACGTTTATTATCACTGCACCGGCTACTCCGATAAATGTCAGGGCAATCCGGCTTCGTGTCGTCGCAAATACGTCCGCGAGGAAGCGCTCGAAGCGCAGTTCACCGAATTGCTCGGGCGGCTACGCTTCGACGACGAGGTGCTGGAATGGGTGCGCGACGCGCTGCACGCCAGCCACGCCGACGAACGGCGCGAGCATGACGAGGCGATCAAGCGCCATCAAGTCGAACTCAAGCGACTTCAAGACCGTATCAACGCCATGTATGTCGACAAGCTCGACGGGTTAGTGGACACGGCTTTCTGCGAACGAATGTCAAACCAGTGGCGCGAGGAGCAGAATCATTTGCCAGCGCGAGATCGATCGCCACCAGAGCGCCGACAAATCCTACAAAGACGAAGGCGTTGCACTTCTCGATCTGGCCCGAAACGCGCAGGCGCTGTTCGGAAAGCAGGAACCGCGTGAAAAACGCCGGCTGCTCAATTTCTTACTATCGAACTGCACCTGGAGGACGGGCAAGTGGTCGCCACCTTCCGCCAACCGTTTGATCTGTTGGCGGAAACCACAACCGCAGCCTCACATATATATGTGAGTGAGATAACGAAATCGGCGAAAAATGATATTTGGTTGGGGACTAGGATTCGAACCTAGATTGACGGAGTCAGAGTCCGCAGTTCTACCGTTGAACTATCCCCAAAGGATCCGAAAATCCGATCAAAAGAGCTTCCGGCTGGGCGCCCGACGGCCTTGCCGACGAAGCGCGGACCTTCTAGCCGACCCCGCCATGGCCCGCAACCAGCAGCTATACGCTTATTCCGCGGGCTGATTATCGGCCCCCGGCATCCTCGTCTGACTGGCGGCTCAGGAAATAGCCCGCCGCCACGGCGCCGACCGCGAGGATTGGAGGCGGTCCCCTGATGCCAAAACGCTTCGGACCAGGAAAGGTTTCCGGCGTTAGCCGGGTAGCTTCATTTCATCTCTCGCCGCGAATTGGTTGATTATGACGATAATCACAATCAGGAGCGGTACGGCGAGCAGCGCCCGAACGGTCCCCACAACCACGCCCAGAAGGCGATGGAGAGGAAGATGAAAAGCGGGTTGAGGGTAAGCCGTGCACCGAGAATGGTCGGCGTCACGAACTGGCCTTCGACCGTGGACATGCCGATGAACAAGAGCGGCGCAATGAGCGCCTGATAGAAAGAATTGAACGTGACCAGACCGACGCCGAGCAGCGTGATGATCATGGTCGCGGGACCGATATAAGGAACAAAGTTCAGTGTGAAGGCGAGCACACCCCAGACCCATGGGCTCGGCAGGCCGATGAAATAACACGCCGTGCCGACGATGATGCCGACGCAGGCATTGATGACCGTTACCGTCGCGATATAGGTCGCAAGGCTCGCTTCGACCGTATTCCAGATTCGGATCACGCGAAGCCTGGCTTCGCGTTCCGAGCCGAAACGCACGATGCTTTCTTTCAGGCGGTTGCGATTGGCGAGGAAGAAAAACAAAGTCCCGAAGAAAATCAGAAGCTGACCGACGGCCGGCGTCAACGACGCCAGCGCCGGTTGCATGACGCTGTTGATATCAAATCCGAGTGTTTTGCTTGCCGAGGGCGCGGCTCCGAATGCTTCGCGCAGCTTGTTCAGTGCTTCGAGTGGCGCATCGAAGATTACGAGTTTCTCGCGGAGGTTGGCGCCGATTTCCGGCGCGCGGACGATCCAGTCGCCGACCGGGTCCGCAATGAGAACGATGCCGATGGAAAACAGGCCGATATTGCCGAGGACGAGGAAAGCGGCTGTCGCTGCGTGCGGTATGCCGCTCTGCGCCGCGCGATTCGTAATCGGCGCAAGAATGGTGCCGATGACAAGGGCGAGTGTGATCGGAAGAAAGACGCCGCGGCCATAGCTCAGCATGCCCATGAGCATGATCAGGAAAATGCCGATCAACGCGTATTGGGCAAACTTTGTCCGCGCTCCGGTGGGCGCACGCTCACCAATCCTGTCACGGAGTTCTTCGGCTGATTTCATGTAGGTGCGATCGTCCATAATGTGTCTTCTGGCCCGTGGCGGGCAGCGCCCCAAGCCTTGAAAGCTCATTGCGGTGGCATGGTGGCGCAGCCGCAAGGGCGAGGAAAGGGGTGGCTCGCCGGGCGGTTAACCAGTGAACCAATGGTCCTGTCCGGGCGCTAGCAACGCCGGAGCGGCGGTTTTCCGGTCGGGAAGCTGCCGCGCCCTGCGAATGGGTGTCAGGCGCATGGGCTTATTGATCAACATTCTGATCACGTTTCTTGTAATCGTTTTGATCCTTTATCTCCTTGATCGGCTACCCGTCGATGGCCGGACAAAGCAGATCGTCCGCATCGTCGTTATCATCATCGGTATCCTTTATCTGCTTCACCATTTGATGACAGCGGGGCCAATTCCATAGCCTGTCGCGGCACCCCTTCGCCGCGCTTTCAAGCCATGGCCGCTCCGCTCCCGCTACGCTAGCATGAAGCGCAGCTTGGATCGGAGGGGACCATGGCTGATTCAATTCTCTACCATGAAGCCAATCGCGCGTTGCAGGGTCGCTTTCAGAGCCGGGCGATTGCCGACCGGCTTGAGGAGAAGCTCGCGCGGACTGAATTCACCGCGGACGACCGGGCCTATATCGAAGGCGTCTATCTTTTCTTTTTAGCGACCGCCGACGCCGACGGCCGCCCGGATTGCTCGTTCAAAGGAGGCCCGCGCGGCTTTGTGCGCGTGACGGCGCAGAACGAACTCGTGTTTCCCGACTACGACGGGAACGGGATGTTCAAGAGCCTCGGCAATATCGACGCCAATCCGAACGTCGGTCTCCTGTTCATCGATCTGGAGAAACCGCGAAGGCTGCGCGTGAACGGTACCGCGACAGTCAATCACGACGATCCGCTGCTCGCACAGACCGTCGGTGCGCAGTTGATCGTCCGCGTTGCCGCAAAAGCGATCTTCCCGAACTGTCCACGCTATATCCCGGCGATGACGCTAGCGGCTCCTTCGAAGTACACACCAGTCGCGGGCGCTGTGCCGGAAGAGCCCGGCTGGAAAAGCTTTCCGGACTTCAAGGACCACATTCATCCGCGTCATCCGACGGCCTGAAATCTTTCCGCATTGCGGTCGCGAAGCGCTGATTTGCGCGGAAGCGCGGCACTGCCTAGACTGAGGGCAACGTAAAATCAGTAGCCGAAAGTTCGTCGAGCGCTCCGCTTTGCGCTCCGGTTTTCGGGGAAAGGCATGGCATGGCGGACCAGCCGCGCGAGAGCGCGTCCGGACCACGACCAGCAGCCAAATCCGGCAGGCGCCGTCGCAGGCGCCGTGGACGCGGAGGCAAAGGGGCGGCGCCGCAAGCGCATTCGCCTCGCCACGCGCATTATGGCGCGCTCGATCTCGGGACCAACAACTGTCGGCTCCTGGTCGCAGCGCCCACGCGTGATTCCTTTCGCGTGGTCGATGCTTTCTCGCGGATCGTGAGGCTGGGCGAGGGGCTTTCGCGCACCGGAGAACTTTCCGGGGCGGCGCAGGATCGCGCGATCGCGGCGCTGCGAATCTGCGCGGCAAAACTCGACAGCAAAAAAGTTACGCGCACGCGTCTGATCGCGACCGAGGCGTGCCGCGGTGCGAGCAACGGTGCCGCTTTCATCGAGCGCGTTGCGCGCGAAACCGGATTGCAACTGGAAATCGTCAATCGCGAAACCGAAGCGAAGCTTGCCGCGAACTCCTGCGCGCCCTTGCTCGACCGCACGGCGGCGGGCGCGATCCTGTTCGATATCGGCGGGGGTTCGTCCGAGCTTGCGTGGCTCGGCAAGGCGAACGACGTCGACGGCGGCCCGCCGCTCGCGCCGGTGCAGGAATGGGATTCGATGCCGCTCGGCGTGGTCACGCTCGCGGAGCGTTTCGGCGGCGAGAACGTCACGCCGGAAATTTTCTCCGCAATGGTGGAAGATGTCCTGCCGCGCGTGACCGCTTTCGCCGCGAAAGCGAATGGCGCGAACAACGGCGAGATCTATCTCCTCGGAACTTCCGGCACGGTCACCACGCTGGCCGGCATTCATCTTGATCTTCCGCGCTACGACCGACGCCGGGTGGACGGCATCTGGCTCTCGCGGGACGAAGTCACGAACGTGGTCGGCAAGCTCTGCGCGAGCAGCTATCAGGAGCGCGTTTCCAATCCCTGCATTGGCGCGCAGCGCGCTGATCTCGTGCTCGCGGGTTGCGCCATCCTGGAAGCGATCCGCCGGATATTTCCATGTGAGCGGCTCCGCGTCGCCGACCGGGGCCTGCGGGAAGGAATGCTGGTTGAACTCATGCGCGCCGACGGCGTATGGAGGCGCTAGCGATGGCTGACAAAAAAACACTTCCCGAGCGCGGCAAGATGCGCATCAAGTCGAAGAACAAGCGCTCGCATTCTTCGCATCAATGGCTCTCGCGCCAGTTGAATGACCCGTATGTCCGCAAGGCGCATGCGGAAGGCTATCGTTCGCGCGCGGCCTTCAAGCTGGTCGAGATCGACGACAAGCATAAATTTCTGAAACGCGGCGCGCGGGTGGTCGATCTCGGCGCCGCGCCGGGCGGCTGGTCGCAGGTCGCGGCCGAGCGCATCGGCGTCGAAATAGGGCACGGCAAGATCGTTGCGATCGATCTGCTGGAGATTGAGCCGATCAACGGCGTCGAATTCGCGCAGATGGACTTCAACGACGAGGACGCGCCCGAACGCCTGAAGGCAATGCTTGGCGGGCAGGCGGATGTGGTGCTGTCCGACATGGCAGCGAACACCATCGGCCATCGGCAAACGGATCACATCAAGATTGTAGCCCTCGTCGAAATGGCGGCAGATTTTGCGCGCGAAGTGCTGGCGCCGGGGGGCAGCTTTGTCGCGAAGGTGTTGCAGGGCGGCACCGAAGGCGAGTTGCTCGCGATGCTGAAGCGCGATTTCAAAACCGTGAAGCACATCAAGCCGCCGGCGAGCCGGAAGGATTCCGCGGAGCTTTACGTGCTCGCGACCGGATTTAGAGGCGAGAACTAGGCCTGCGGCCCGCGCTCGGTGTTTTCCGCTTCCGGCGGGGGTGCTGCGATCAGTGAAGCGCCGGCATCGATCGGCAGCTTGATCAGCATGAAGATCGCGGTGAACGAGAAGGCCGCGACCACAAAGAACCCGATCGAGAAATCGCTGAGCAGGATTTCGTGCGAGCCGCGGGCATAGCGCAAGGAGCTCAATCACGATCGCGCCGAGCGCGACACCGGCGGAGATCGAAATCTGCTGCGCGACGCTCGTGAAGCTGGTCGCCTGGCTCATGGTCGAGGAGCCGAGATCCGCGAAGGCGAGCGAATTCAGGCTGGTGAATTGCAGCGAGCGGAAAAAGCCGCCGATGAACAGCACCGCGATAACGATGAAGTAAGGCGTGCCCGGCTGAAACAGGCCGCAGGCCGCGAGAAAAAGCGTCGCGATGACGGTGTTGACGAGCAGCACACGCTTTATGCCGAAGCGCCGCAGGATCGGCGCGGCGCTGGCGCGCATCAGCATCGCGCCGGCGGCGCCCGCGAACGTCAGCAGACCCGATTCCAGCGGCGACATTCCGAAGCCGAGCTGAAACATCAGCGGCAAAAGGAACGGCATCGCGCCGATGCCGATACGAAACAGCGAACCGCCGATCAGGCTCACCCTGAACGTCTGCACGGAAAGCAGCTTCAGATCGATCAGCGGCGCGGGATGCGTGCGCGCATGGCGCACGTAGAAATACATTACCAATGCGCCGACGACGATCATCGAAGCCGAGAACCAGACCGGCAGCAGTTCCTGGCCGATGGTGGTGAAGCCGAAAGCGAGCCCGGTGAGGCCGATGCCGGAGAGAATGAAGCCCGCGACATCGAGCGGCGGCACATGCTCTTCGCGGATATCCTCGATGTATTTCGTAGCCAACCAGAATCCGAGAATGCCGATCGGGATGTTGATCCAGAAAATCCAGCGCCAGTGAAAGAAGGTCGTGATGAAGCCGCCGAGCGGCGGGCCGATCATCGGGCCGATCAGCGCGGGGATCACGAGCCAGGCCAGCGCGGAGACGAGTTGATGCTTCGGCACCATGCGCAGGATCACGAGCCGCCCGACCGGCACCATCATCGCGCCGCCGATGCCTTGCAGGATCCGGTACAGCACCAGATCGGCGAGGCCGACCGCGAAGCCGCAGGCGAGCGAGCCGAGCGTAAACACCACGATGGCGGCACGGAAAACCGTGCGCGCGCCGAACTTGTCCGCCATCCAGCCGGAGATCGGAATGAAGATCGCGAGCGAGAGCAGGTAAGAGGTCAGCGCGAGTTTCAGCGCGATCGGGTCCACCTTCAGGTCGCGCGAGATTTCGGGGAGCGAGGTCGCAATGACGCTCGAGTCCACGTTCTCCATGAAGAGCGCGGTGGCGACGATGAGGGGGACGAGGACTTCGCGGCGCATGCGGGACTAGGGTGGGGTTCGCAAGTCCGTATGGTGTTCGACGAGCTTTGGTTTACGGACCTGCGAACCAAACCACCAGTGATTCCGGCCTTTGGAATAGCCTCCCGGGAACGCCCCGTCACCCTTGGCGGCTCAAACCAGCCTTGCAGCACGCGCGAGGCTCACTACATGCGTGCCGGGACCCGGAAGGAGGCCCGCCGCCGATGATCTACGTACTCGCTTTTTTCCTGCCGCCGCTTGGATTGCTTCTGAACGGCCAGGTCTTCGCGGCGGTCTTCAACGCCATCCTCTGGGTATTCTGCTTCTTCATCGGCTGGTTCGTCTGGCCGGTCTGGCTGATTCCGTCGGCGCACGCGATCTTTGCAATCGCCATGCGCAATGACGCGCGCCGCCACCGCGAGCTGGTCGACGCGATCGAGAAGCACGGCGCTCCGCCGGAGTGGAAGCGGTAAAGCAGGCACGATTTCTCCTTTCCGCGCTCTTTCGAGCCGGGGTTTGCGCAACGCACGCCGCCTAAAGAAAAAGGCGGCGGGGACGCCGGGGATTTTCCGATCCCCTCGGCCGCCTGCACGAAGAGAGAAAGTGCAGACGAGGTAGTCACCGCGAGGTCCGGAGAAATTCCCGGCCCGCCAGCGCTTGGCGTTTACGCCATTCGCGCCAACCACGCGCAGTGGGTTACGGCCTGCTTTGCATGACCCCCGGTGGACTTACCGAACTATCCACCGCTGGCGGACCTTCTCGACCTCGCTGTACTTGCGTTGGCACGCGTTCCCAACGAAGCCGCCAGAGGAAGGTCCTTGTGACGCGCGGTAGGCGCGCCGGAGCCAAGCAACTTCAGCCGCCGCATTTCGTCTCTCGCGTAAGAGACAAGACGCGGCCACCGCTTCCGGCCCACGCTTTGCTACGCGGTGCAAAGCGTCCTGTATTCGAGCCAGAACGCGCGCATTTTATTTCAGTGAGAGAGAGGTGGGGGTATTTATTTCGCGGAATTCGCGGAAGTGGTTGAAGAAATCGAGGAAAGCAACGCGCGCGAGAAAACGATTTCCCCGATTCAGGGACTTAGCTGTGCGCATGCGCGGTAATGCGGCGTGAGTGCGCTCGTATCTTCCTCTCGTCATTGCCGGGCTTGACCCGGCAATCCATACTGAATCCATGCAAGGAGCATGGCTTTACATGCTTGCAAGTAAGCCGCGTGGAACACTTTATGTAGGTGTCACGAATGATATTGCGCGGAGATTGAGCGAGCATCGTCAAGGCCTGAACGACTTCACGTCGCGTTACGACATCAGGTCACTCGTTTATTGCGAAAACCACGCGACGATGCCGCTCGCGATCCAGCGCGAGAAAAAAATATCAAGCACTGGTCGAGAGCTTGGAAGATCGAATTAATCGAGAGTCAAAATCCGAAGTGGAGCGATCTTTCGAAAGATTTGCTTCGTTGAGCCACCTCATGGATGGCCGGGTCAAGCCCGGCCATGACGAGTAGGTAAAATGCCCGGCACTAGGCCGGGCATTGGGAATTAAACTAAGCCACCTTCGTGAAATCCGGCGGGCGGCGCTCGGCGAAGGCGCGGAAGGCCTCTAACGCTTCCGGCGAACGCAAGCGTTCTTTAAACGCCGCGCCTTCGCGCTCCATCACAGACTTGATTAGGCCGGGGTCACGCATCAATTGCTTCGTGAGCTTGAGTGCGCCGGCGGGTTGCTTCGCAAGACGCAGCGCGTATTCCATGGCCTTCGCCCGAACCTGAGACGCAGACACCGCTTCGGTCGCAACCCCCGGTCGCCGCTGCTTCCTTGCCGAGCAGCGGCTCGCCGAGCGCGAACATCTTGTAGGCGCGGGCGTATCCGATCCGCATCGGGAGCAGCATCGTGCTCGCCGCTTCCGGAACCAGCGCGAGGTTCACGAACGGCACAGTGAGCTTTGCTTCCTCCGCGATCACGACCACATCGCAGTGCAGGAGCATGGTGGTGCCGACACCGACGGCGTGGCCCTGCACGGCGGCAACCAGCGGCTTGGTGGCGGAGGCGAGCGCCTGCAGGAACGGGCTTGCCGCGGCGTCGTTCGGCGCGGTCTTGCCCATTGCGATCTCGGTGAAGTCGGCGATGTCGTTGCCGGAAGTGAAGAAGTCGCCCTCGGCCTGAAACAGCACCGCCCGGATGCCCGGTTCTTCCTCGGCTTTCACCATGCCCTGCACCAGCGCGCCATACATGGCCTTGGAGAGCGCGTTCTTCTTGTCGGCGCGGTTCAGGGTGAAGGTGAGCACGCCGCCTTCCAGCGTGGTGCGGACGAGATCGGTCATTTTAGGCCTCCCGGATCTGTTGGCCGGACTATACCGGGGAAGCGTGGAAGATGCAGGGGACTAAGGCCACCAGTGATCCGGTTCTGACATTCGCATTCCGTAGCGGCATCCTCGATTGCGAATGTCAGAACCAAAGGATCACCAGCAAATATAAGGTGCTAGTGCGGCTTTCGTTCGCAGGTCCGTAGGATCGCCCGCGGCAGCTCTGTACGGAGCTGCGAACGGCCGCACTAGTGTTGCGCTACGGCACCTTTGCCTTTTGGAACCATCATGCTAACGACCCTCGCCAACCCAAGGCATATGGCGAATCCGGGCGTCGCGGCCCGCGCCATCTTTCCGGCATAAGTCCGGTGAACAGGAGTTGGCGATGAACCGTCTTACCGACGGCCTCGCGCGGGAAGCGCTCACCTTCGACGATGTGCTCCTGAAGCCCGGCCTTTCCGATGTGCTGCCGTCCGAGGCGGATGTCCGCACGCGGCTCACCCGATCCGTCACGTTGAACATTCCGATCCTGTCGGCGGCGATGGACACGATCACCGAAGCGCGGCTCGCGATTGCCATGGCGCAGGCCGGCGGCATCGGCGTCCTTCACCGCAACATGGATCCGGCCATGCAGGCCGAGAATGTCCGCCGCGTGAAGAAGTTCGAGAGCGGCATGGTGGTGAACCCGCTCACCATTCACCCCGAAGCGACGCTCGCGGAAGCGCTGGAGCTGATGCGCCAGAATTCGATCTCCGGCGTGCCGGTGACCGAGCGGAACGATGCGGGTCCCGGCAAGCTCGTCGGCATTCTCACCCACCGCGACGTGCGTTTTGCGACCAATCCCAACCAGCGCGTTGCCGAGCTGATGACGAAGGAAAACCTCGTCTCGGTGCGCGAAGGCGTGACGCAGGAAGTTGCGAAGCGTTTGCTGCATCAGCATCGCATCGAGAAGCTGCTCGTCGTCGACGAAAACTATCGTTGCGTTGGCCTGATCACCGTGAAGGACATCGAGAAAGCGGTCGCCAATCCGAATGCCTGCAAGGACGAGCAGGGGCGGCTGCGTGTTGCGGCTGCAACGACCGTCGGTGAAGACGGCTTTGCGCGCACCGAAGCGCTGGTCGACGCCGGCGTCGATGTCGTCGTCGTCGACACCGCGCACGGCCATACGCGCCGCGTGCTGGAGTCGGTTGCGCGCATCAAGCGGCTTTCCAATGCCGTGCAGGTCGTCGCCGGCAACGTCGCAACCGCGGAAGGCACGAAAGCGCTGATCGATGCCGGCGCGGACGCAATCAAGGTCGGTATTGGCCCGGGCTCGATCTGCACCACGCGCGTGGTCGCCGGTGTCGGCGTGCCGCAGCTGACCGCAATTCTGGACGCCGCGGAAGAAGCGCGGAAGTCTGATGTGCCGGTGATCGCGGATGGCGGCGTGAAATTCTCCGGCGATCTTGCAAAAGCGCTCGCGGCTGGTGCCGAGTGCGCGATGATCGGCAACCTGCTCGCGGGCACCGATGAGAGCCCGGGGGAAGTGTACCTCTATCAGGGCCGCTCTTATAAATCGTATCGCGGCATGGGTTCGGTCGGTGCGATGGCGCGCGGCTCGGCGGATCGCTACTTCCAGCAGGACATTAAAGACTCGCTGAAACTCGTGCCGGAAGGCATCGAGGGGCAGGTGCCGTACAAGGGTCCGGTCTCGACCGTGCTGCATCAGCTGGTCGGCGGCTTGCGCGCCTCGATGGGCTATGTCGGCGGCAAGACCATGAAGGACTTCCGCGAGAAGGCGCAGTTCGTTCGTATTTCCGGCGCGGGCCTGCGCGAGAGCCACGTCCACGACGTGACCATCACGCGCGAGAGTCCGAACTACCGGATGTGAGGTTTAGCGTTGTGCACGGCGTCGGGAGTCTTCGCGACGTCGTGTGCGTTCGCTACATCGCGAAACGCAAGCTTGCCGGCGTAATCGACATCGCGGCGCAAGCGCGGGCAGGAGCGGACGTTCGCCGGTAAAAGCCGGATCGGCTGTCACGTCGGCCAGATTCGCGAATTAGCCGCTCCCGGACTACAACAGCTTCGGCTTTCTTCGTAGGATTCCCCGGATGCCGTTGCGCTTTGTGATTACGCTGTTCGCTGCCGTTGCGTTCGCCTCCACCGCCGCCGCCCAGCCCAAACCCAAAGAAGTATGCGCAACCCAGGCCGGCCAGCACGCCGAGACGCAGTTCTGCGTGAACTCCGCGCTCGAGCCGCAAGGCGACAATAAATACGGGCCGGAGATTTTCGTCGAAGCCGGCGAGAAGAATGCCTGGTGCGAAGGCGTCATTGGCTATGGCATTGGTGAGGTCGTCACCATCCGCTTCAAGCCGGCCGTGCGCTTGCAGGAATTCTCTTTCGTGAACGGCTATCAGAAGACGGACGAGACTTTCAAAAATAACAGCCGCGCAAAACGTCTCCACATTCAGACCAGCGATGGCTTTGCGACCGTCGTCACTGTGCCCGATGCCAGGGATGCGCACACGATCAAGCTTGCGCGTCCGGTAAAGCCGCAATGGGTGCGCTTCACCATCGCGGATGTTTATCCGGGTGCGCGCGGCTCCGATACCTGCATCTCCGGCATTTTTCCCAACCTAGAACAGCTCAATAACTGAGATTTATCATGAACACGCTTATTGTACTCGGCCCGCTACTCGCGATGGCCTTGCTCACGTTCGTTTTGATGGTCGGCATGGTTCTGACGCGCACGCGCGCGGTGAAGGATAAGAAAACCGATCCGAAGGATTTGCTCGTGCGCGGCGGGAAGAGCCCGTGGCCGCCGCAGGCGGCGCAATTTGGCGACGCCTATCAGAATTCGCTCGAGCTTCCGGTTCTCTTTTACGCGTTGTCGATCCTGACCCTGCTGACGGGATATGCGAACACGACCTTTGTTGTGTTGTCCTGGTTGTTCGTGCTGTGCCGCGCGGTGCAGGCCTACATTCACGTTACTTCCAACACGCGCAAATATCGCAGCTATGCCTTCCGCGCCGGCGCGCTCGTGCTGTTCGCGATCTGGATCGTGCTGACCTACCGGCTCATCGTCTCATAAGGATCTGAAACCATGACCGTTCCGATGGTCCTGCTTCCCGTTTTCGTTCTGGTCTTGCTCACGCTCATTCTCGCGCTCTGGATGGGTTATGAGCGTAACCGCGTGGTTTACTCGCGCGAAGTGAAGATCAAGGATATCGCGCTCACGAAAGAGAACTGGCCGGAACAGGCGAAGAAAGTTTCGAACGCCTATCACAACCAATACGAGTTGCCGGTTCTCTTTTACGTGCTGACGGCGTTCGCACTGATCACGAAGAAAGCGGACCTGATCTTCCTCGTGCTGTCGTGGGTGTTCGTGATTTCGCGGCTGGTCCACGCCTACATTCACACGACGTCGAACCGCGTGCCGCGCCGCTTCTTCGCCTATCTCGTCGGCCTCGTCGTGCTCACCATCATGTGGATTTATTTCGCGTTCCAGATCCTGACCGGCGCCTGATTGATGAATGCTTGGCGGCTCTGGAAGAAAGGCGGCCTTGCCGTTCTGTTCGTCATGGCGACCGAGCAGGAATACGGGCCTGAACTGAGGCAGCGCATTCATCCGCTGATCACGGGCGTAGGTCCGGTGGAGGCCGCGGCGGCAACGAGCGAAGCGCTTTCCGCGTTGAAGGCTGAAGATGCGCTGCCCGATCTTGTTTTCTCGCTGGGCTCCGCGGGCTCCCAAAAACTCGAACATGCCGGGGTCTATCAGCTTGCGAGCGTCACCTACCGCGACATGGATTGCTCGCCGCTCGGCTTTGCACGCGGGGTCGTGCCGTTTCTCGACGAGCCCGCGGTGGTGCGTATCCCGCACCGAATTCCCGGCATTGCCCCGGCCTCGATCGCGACCGGCGCCAGTATTGTGTCCGGCAGGGGCTATGACGGCTTGGATGCCGATATGGTCGACATGGAAAGCTATGCCGTCCGTCGCGTGGCCAAGCGCTTCGGGCTTCCGATGATCGGGCTTCGCGGGATCACGGACGGCAAGACCGAACTCTCGCGTTATGAGGACTGGGCGGGTTATCTAGAGATCGTCGACCACAAGCTTGCAGTCGATATCGACAAGTTTGCCGCGGCTGTTGAAAGCGGAGAATTCTCTCTATAAGCCGCGCCATGACCCCAGCCGCACGGCTCTCCGCCGCAATTGAAGTCCTCACCGAAATCGAAGCCAAGAAGCGTCCCGCGCCCGATGCGCTCCGCGAATGGGGACAGACGCACCGCTTCGCGGGATCGGGCGATCGCTCGGCGATCGGCTCGCTTTTGTTCGACGCACTGCGCCGCCGCGCATCGAGTGCTTATCTCATGGGCGCGGAAACGCCGCGTGCGATCCTGCTCGGCGCGCTTCGTCTCGCACGCAATCTGAGTGTCGATGATATTTCCAAACTCGCGGATGGCGCGCGCTTCGCGCCGGAACCGCTGAGCGATGACGAACGCAAGCGCCTGGAGACGGGCTCGCTCGCAAAAGCGCCGCCGCACATCGCTGGCGACTATCCGGAATGGCTGGATACGCATCTTGCGCAAAGTTTCGGCGAGGAGCGCTGGCAGGAGGGGATGGCGCTGGCATCGCGTGCGCCGCTCGATCTGCGCGTGAATACGCTGAAGTTCAATCGGGACAAGGTCACCAAAGAGCTTTCGCATCTGGAGGCCGTGGCAACGCGCTGGTCGCCGGACGGATTGCGGATCGAACTTTCGCCGGACGGAAAGCAGCCGCCGGTGACGAGCGAGCCGTCGTTCATTCAGGGCGAGTTCGAAGTGCAGGACGAAGGCTCGCAGCTGGCTAGCGTGTTCGCGGGCGCGAAATCCGGTGAACAGGTGCTCGATCTCTGCGCGGGGGCAGGCGGCAAGACGCTCGCGCTCGCCGCGCAGATGCAAAATAAGGGGCAGCTCTTTGCCTATGACTCTGATTTGCGCCGCCTCGCGCCGATCCACGAGCGGCTGACGCGCGCCGGCGCGCGGAATATTCAGGTGCGCTCGCCCAGAAAGAAGCTCGACGTTCTTGCCGACCTCGAAGGCACCATCGATCTTGTGCTCCTGGATGCGCCATGCACCGGCACCGGCGTCTGGCGGCGGCATCCGGATGCGAAATGGCGCATTCGTCCCGGCGCACTGGAAATCCGTCATCGCGAGCAGACCGCGCTGCTCGATCAAGCGGTACGCTTCGTGAAACCGGGTGGCAGGATCGTCTACATCACTTGCTCAATTCTGGACGCCGAGAACGGCGCGCAGATCCGCGCGTTCCGCGAGCGCAATGCTGGTTTCGAGATCGTGCCGCCGAGCGAAGTCGTGAACGCGCTCGGGGAGAACGCGATGATTTTCGCGCGTGCCGCGAAATTATCCGACGAAGGAATCCAGATGACCCCACGCCGCACGGGGACCGACGGGTTTTTTGTTTCGGTGTTGAAACGCAATTAATCTTCATGGTGAGGAGCGCGAGCGAACGCGAGCGCGTCTCGAACCATGATCGTTCATCCTTCGAGACGGCGCTTCACGCCTCCTCAGGATGAGGCGGAGGGTGCCTCTGCTTTTGCGGAGCCAGCCGGCTGCCAATCCGCAATCGATTTCAAATCCGTCTCGCAGGTCCAGCGGCCGGGGCGGCACATTTCCATGGTGCCGCGATCGAGGGCCGCTTGCAGCTCCGCGCGCGGAATCATCCGAAAATTCATCTCGTTGATCGTCGGCGTCATGTCCTTGCCGTCGTTCAGCAGAAATCCCCATTTCGCCAGATGCCAGTTGAACAGCGTGAAGCCCATCTTCGAGGTGTTGCTCTCGCGCGAGAACTGCGACTCGGTGTGGAACACGCCGTTCACCGCGACGCCATAACCGCCGCCAGCCAGCGCGCCGTCCTTGTTCCAGACTTCGAACGAATGCGCGTGACCCGCGTCGTATAAATCCGCCATCGCATACATCATCCGCGGCCGCAGCCACGTCAGATGCCAGCGGCCGGGGCGGCGCTCGGCGCACGCTTTCATCACGCCTTCGAAGTCGCGGTCGAACGTCACGGTGTATTCGTTCTGCCGCATCTGGCGGCGCAGGCGCTTGGCGATATGCAACTCGTTGAAGAAGAGCACGCAGCGCTGCTCGGTCGAGAGCCACTTGAAGGGGCCGAAGTGTCCCCAAGGATAGAGTGTGCGTTTATAGGCTTCGAGCAGCGTTGGCACCGAGAGATCGCGCGCAATGCCGGCAAGGCCGGCATTGCCGAAAGTCTTCGCCGGATCGGGCAACGCGCCGCTACCAAACGTATCGCGCAGCCAGACGCCAGCGAGGCCGGGCAGATTGCCGATGCGCTTGGGCTTCAGGGCCCAGGCCGTACCGAGCAGGATACGTTCCGCGATGTCGCGCGGGCTCTCGCGGAACAATGCCGCGCGGCGGGCCTGAACGTCCGGGGTCGGCGGCACGAAGGAGGGCGAATTCATGCCCGCTTTCTAGCCCGCCGCGGCCTAACGCCGGGTTAGGGCCGGGCGGCAGCCGTTAAGCTGTTGGAAAGCATATCGGCCCCACGCAGCCTCGCTTGCGGGGAGCGCGGGCTTCCCCTAGTTCCTCGGCATGAGCAGCCCCGCCAGCGCGGCCCCGCCGCAAACCGCTTCCTCCACGCCCGACCATGACAAGATCCTGATCGTCGATTTCGGCTCGCAGGTGACGCAACTGATCGCGCGCCGCGTGCGCGAGATGGGCGTCTATTCCGAGATCGTGCCGTTCCAGTCGGCGGAAGCGGCGTTCAAGAACATGAACCCGAAGGCGGTGATCCTGTCGGGCGGGCCAGCGTCGGTGCTTGAGCCTAACGCGCCTTCCGCGCCGCAGACGATTTTCGACTCCGGCCTGCCGGTGCTCGGCATTTGTTACGGCGAGCAGACCATGGCGCAGCAACTCGGCGGCAAGGTCGAAGCCGGGCATCATCGTGAATTCGGCCGCGCCGAAGTCGAGATTACCGAAGACGCGCCGCTGTTCGAAGGCGTCTGGAAAAAAGGCGGCAAGTATCCGGTCTGGATGAGTCACGGCGACCGCGTGACCGTGTTGCCGAAAGGCTTCCGCGTGCTCGGCAAGGCGGCGAACTCGCCGATTGCGATCATCGGCGACGAAACGCGCCGCTTCTACGCGATGCAGTTTCACCCGGAAGTGTATCACACGCCCGACGGCGCGAAGATCTTGCAGAACTTCGTATTGAAAGTCGCGGGAACGAAAGCCGACTGGTCGATGCGCGCCTATCGCGAGGAAGCGATCGAGCGCATTCGCGCGCAGGTCGGCAAGGGCAAGGTGATCTGCGGGCTATCGGGCGGCGTCGATAGTTCGGTCGCGGCACTCCTCATTCACGAAGCGATCGGCGAGCAGCTCACCTGCGTATTCGTCGATCACGGCTTGCTGCGGTTGAACGAAGCGAAGACCGTCGTCGATCTGTTTCGCGATCACTACAACATTCCGCTGGTGCATGCCGATGCGAGCGAGATGTTTTTAGGCGAACTCAAGGGCGTCACCGATCCCGAGCAGAAGCGCAAGATTATCGGCAAGCTCTTCATCGACGTGTTCGAAGCCGAAGCGAAGAAGATCGGCGGCGCTGCGTTTTTGGCACAGGGCACGTTGTATCCCGACGTGATCGAGAGCGTTTCATTCACCGGCGGGCCTTCGGTCACGATCAAGTCGCATCACAATGTCGGCGGGTTGCCTGCGCGCATGAACATGAAGCTCGTCGAGCCGCTGCGCGAATTGTTCAAGGATGAAGTGCGCAAGCTCGGGAAAGAACTGGGTCTGCCGGATGTGTTCGTCGGGCGGCATCCGTTCCCGGGGCCGGGGCTTGCGATCCGTTGCCCGGGCGCCGTGACGAAAGAGGCGCTCGATATTTTACGGCAAGCAGACGCCGTCTATCTCGATGAAATCCGTAAAGCCGGTTTGTACGACGAAATCTGGCAGGCGTTTGCCGTCATTCTTCCGGTGAAGACCGTCGGCGTGATGGGTGACGGCCGCACGTATGATCATGTGCTCGGGCTTCGCGCGGTGACTTCGGTCGATGGCATGACCGCGGATTTCTATCCGTTCGACATGAAGTTTCTGGGCCAGGTCGCGACCCGCATCATCAACGAAGTGAAGGGCGTCAACCGCGTCGTCTATGATGTGACGAGCAAGCCGCCGGGAACGATTGAGTGGGAGTAGCTGCGCAGGGAACGGACATGACCTCAAAATTCAAGGTCGGTGATCATGTTAGCTGGAATTCGGAAGCGGGCCGCGTCTCCGGCACCATCATTAAGGTTCATACGCGGGACTTCGACTACAAGGGGTATACGCATCATGCGTCGGCCGACGACCCGCAATACGAGATCAAGAGCGACAAGACCGACCATATAGCCGCGCACAAAGGCGGTGCGCTTCGTCATGCCTGAGGGCGCATCCGCGCTGCCGTTTTTTACGGTCGGTCACTCCAACCGCAGCCTTGAAGAATTTGTGCGCTTGCTGCGCGAAGCCCTGATCGAGCGCGTCATCGACGTCAGGAAGATGCCGATGTCGCGCGCCAATCCGCAATTCAACTATGACTTGCTGCCGGCTGCGCTCGCGCCTTATCAGATTTCCTATGAGAACATCGCGCCGCTTGGTGGCTTGCGTGGAAAGACGCAAGGTCTTCCCGCGGAAGTAAACGGCTTCTGGGAGAACCGGAGTTTTCACAACTACGCTGACTACATGCTCTCCGCTTCGTTTCATGAGGGTCTCGATCAGCTGATCGAAGAAGGCCGCCAACGGCGTTGCGCGATCATGTGTTCCGAGGCGGTGTGGTGGCGGTGCCACCGCCGTCTGATCGCCGATCAATTGCTGGCGCGCGGAGAAACGGTTTTTCACATCATGGGGCAGGGGCGAGTCGATCCCGCACGGCTGACGGATGGCGCTGTTGTGCGTGCGGATGGAAACGTGGTTTATCCTGCCCTGGGTGCGTGACGCTGCCCGCGCCGTAATGGCCTCGTCGCAGGGAAGCAACGAACGCGTCTGCCGCTGCGCGACGAATGGAGTGCGAACGGAATCATGAGTACCCGGGTCAAGCTCACCGGAAGACTGGTCGCGGCGGCTCGCGCGCTCGCCGAAATCAGCGCCGCGGATTTCGCGAAAGCGGCGGGCGTTACGCCCGAAACGATTTCCGCCATCGAGGCGAACGGCAGCGCATGGCTGCATACCGATCAGGACGCCGAATCCGCCCATCGTGCGCTTGAGCATTTCGGCGTGGTCGTGATCGAGGAAAGTCACGGCATGGGCGCGGGAGTACGCCTAAAGTTCACCCGGAAGGACGTGAAGGAGATCGCGCGCCTCGAAGGCGAGGGCGGAACGGTGCGCTCGGACGACGCACCCTAATTTCGTTGGCGTCGTTTCGCGGCACGACCCGCGAACGCCGGGCACCTGCTGTTGCAGAATTGCATCCTCGCGCGAGCAATTGGCCGATGGCAGCCGCAAATAGCGCGTTTCGGCCCATTGTCGCCGCAAACGAGCTGTTTCGTCGCGACATCCCGGCGAGCGGGAGAGAGTCGGCATTGCCGGCCGCCGAAGGAGCAACCGCCCCGGAAACTCTCAGGCACCAAGGACCGTTCGCCGAGCAACACTCTGGAAAGTGGAGCGGCAGCTCCCGCCGAAGGTGTACGTCGCGCTCGACTGAATCGATCGCGATCAAACTCTCAGGCCGATGACAGAGGGGGCTCGCACGCCGCGCGCGTGTGGGCACGCTCTTGAGGCTTCGGATGCAGTCCAGATCCTGATTCAGAACGACGGCTGAAACGATTCAGCGCGTCATCATTTCCTTTCGCGTTCCACCTTCGCGCGGCGTGCATTGCGCATGCGCTTTCCATTTCGGTTTGAAGACCAATGAAAAACTCCACATCCATGATCAATCGCAGAGCGCTGCTCACGGGCCTCGGCAGTTTCCTCCCGCTGACGCTTGCGGCATGCAGCACGCCTTCGGATTTTCTCATGCCTGCCGCCTCGCATGCGCCGGAGCAGCCGGAATTTCCTCCCCATGTGCGGACGATGTATCGCGCATTACCGGACGAGAAATTTCCGGTGCCTGCGGTGAATCTCGAGAGTCTCGATCCGAACTTCGTTCGCAAAGTCGTCGCCTATCCGACGCCGGAGAAGCCCGGCAGCGTTATCGTCGATACAGCGACATGCTATCTTTATCATGTGAACGACAACGGCACCGCCGTTCGCTACGGCGTGGGCATCGGCGCGGCCGGCTTTGAATGGTCGGGCCGCGCGCATATCGCCTATAAGCGCGAGTGGCCGGTGTGGACGCCGCCCGCTGAAATGATCAAGCGCCAGCCCGAACTAGAAAAGTGGCGCAGAGGGATGCCGCCCGGCATCGACAATCCGCTTGGCGCGCGCTCCCTCTATATTCATCAGGCCAATCGCGACACGCTCTACCGCATTCACGGCACCGGCGAGGCCCACACCATCGGCAAGGCGGTTTCCTCGGGCTGCGTGCGCCTGCTGCATCAGGACATCATCGATCTGCACCAGCGCGTGCGTTCGGGCTCGACGCTGGTCGTGATGTCCTCGGCGGTCGTCTAACGATCTGCCATATGATCCGCCATGCATCACCCGGCAGTTCGCGTGGCCTCGACCGCGCAAGCGCTCCGGGCAGGGACGATCCGGCTATTTCCTGTACTGCGCGTCGCTGACCTGCTCGAGCCAGTCAACGGCTTTGCCGTCGAGCGCTTCCTGAATCGCGATGTGAGTCATCGCGCTAGACGCAGACGCGCCGTGCCAGTGCTTTTCGCCCGGCGCGAACCAGACCACATCGCCCGGTTTGATTTCCTCGACCGCGCCGCCTTCGGTCTGCGCCCAGCCGAGACCTGCGGTCACGATCAGCGTCTGACCGAGCGGATGCGTGTGCCACGCGGTGCGCGCACCGGCTTCGAAGGTCACGGTCGCGGCGCGCACGCGCGCGGGATCAGCGGCTTCGATGACGGGTTCGATCTTCACGTTGCCCGCGAAGTAATCGGCGGGCCCCTTATTGACCTGGCGCGTACCGTTTCGTTTGATTTCCATGCTTGACCTCTCTTCGAACTTTCGATCTTGCGCTATTGAGACAAGATATCCACGCGAAAGCAACGGACGCTTTCCCGGAGCCCGGAATCGGACATGGCAAAGATAATCACGATCTACGGCATCAAGAACTGCGACACGATGAAGAAGGCGCGCGCTTTCCTCGACAAGAAAGGCGTGCAGTACGCGTTTCACGACTACAAGACGAGCGGTATCGACAAAGCGAAGCTCGAAGGGTGGATTAAGAAGGCCGGCTGGGAAGTGCTGCTCAACCGCGCGGGAACTACGTTCCGCAAGTTGCCGGAGAAGGACAAGGCATCCGTAACCGAGAAGAAGGCGATCGCGCTGATGCTGGAGCAGCCTTCGATGATCAAGCGGCCGGTGCTCGAGTTGCCCGGCGGCAAGCTGCTCGTCGGCTTCAAGCCGGAAGAATATCAGAAGGCGGTCTAAGCACTCCTCGCCTGATCCGCGCGATAGCGTTCCACGATCTCAACGCGACGGTTTCAAGCTGCGTCGCCTTTAGGCCGCTCCAGCGCCGGCAATGATGAAGTCGTGCGAGATGTCTTGAATTACATCCGGATCGACCATGTGTCTTCCTGTTCTTTGCGGACCATCGCTTCCGCGTTGGCAGGACGAACCGTGCGATAGGGCGGGTGCTCCGCTTCGATCACGTCGATCATCGCGGCGATCATCTCTGCGGGATCATGCTGCTTGTCGAGCGGGCGCACCGGCCAGTGTGCAACCACACGCTCACCTTGGTCCCACCATTGGTCCATGCTTTCCATGCCCGTGTCATTGAAGCCGGTTCGATACGCGCCGGGATTCACGGTTACGATCTCGACGCCGTAGGGCTTCAGTTCTTCGCGCATCGCGGAGCAAATACCTTCGACCGCATGCTTGGATGCAGCATACGCGCCATCGAACGGAACCTTGACGAGACCTGCTACGGAACTTGTCCAAACGATCCGGCCGGAGCCGCGCTTGACCATGGCGCGTGCGAACCCTTGCGCAAGTTCGAGCGCTGCAAATACGTTTGTTTCGAATACAGATCGAAACACTGTCATCGGAATTTCTGCAATCGGACCGGATTCCATGATCCCGGCGTTATTGAACAGGACATCAATTTCGATATTCAGCGCCTTGGCGCGATCGATCTCGTTCAGCACGTCCAGTTTTATCACTTCGATCTTGAGCCCGGCGGCTTCGACTGCGTTGCGCAGCTCCCAAACTTGCGGCCAAATCTGGCAGCCTGCGATTACCCGGTGTCCCGCAGCGGCGAGTCCGAGCGCCACGCCGCGCCCGAATCCGCTAGCGGCACCTGTTATCAACACGGTCTTCTTCACGATTATCGTCTCCGTTCCTGAGTAGAAAGATAGTTCTTGTGCATGTGGAAGCGAAAGTGGAAGTGAAAGCGGAAGTAATTTCACTGTAGCAAGAATGAGCTGTACGAATTGCGGAAGATAATGCGGCGATCGAGGCCGATTTCCTTTCTTGCGCGGTCTGAATTTTCTTATTGCGAAGCTTTAGGAGGTTCTTGCGCACAAACAGCCATTTACGTTCAAGATCGAATCCAGGAACGTAAGCCCGAAGAATATCAGAAGGCCGTTCAATCGCCGCTGTATCGCTCAACGATTTCGACGCGACGGTTCTTGGCGCGTCCTGCTTCGGAGCGATTGCTCGCGACCGGTGCGGCCATGCCGGCGCCAGCCGGAATCAAGCGCGAAGCCTGAATGCCGTATCGCGAAACCAGCGCAGTGACGACGGCTTGCGCCCTGCGCTGCGAAAGCGAAAGATTGTATTCGAACGCGCCTTTGCCGTCGGTGTGGCCGACGACCAATACGCCGAGCTTCGGATTCTTCTTCAGTACCGCAGCGAGTTGGTCGAGCTGGGGCGTGGAT
This sequence comes from Hyphomicrobiales bacterium, assembly GCA_016713235.1. Classification (GTDB taxonomy): domain Bacteria; phylum Pseudomonadota; class Alphaproteobacteria; order Rhizobiales; family Xanthobacteraceae. The sequence continues at coordinate 321,113 of JADJPN010000003.1, forward strand.
TCCGGCTTGATCTCGGCCTTGTCGAAGTCAAATAGGATTCCGTAGATCGCGATCTTGCCGTCGCGTGTGAGCGATTGTTCGATCTCGCCTTCGCCGATCACGACGAGGCGCTGTTCGAGCCCCTTAACTTCGACGACCTCAAGTAGCGCGAAGGCGCGTTTCTCCGGATCGAAGCTTGTCACGTAAAGCGCGACGTAGACGTCGCCTTCCGGCCTGGAGAGCTTCGCCGAAATAAATCGCTGCTGGTTGCCATAGATGAGACCGTTGTATCTGGCGCCCGGGTTCATGTAGCTGTTGAAGCGGGTCCCGCAGTTGTCGCGGTCGCAGGAGAACAGCGTTTCGAACCCGGCAGACTGCAATGCCTTCTCGTAGTTGCGGAACACCTCAAGCGGCGAGCGCCCCAAGGGTGCGCGATAAAGAATATGCGTGAGTTTTCCCTCGAGGCGGATCGGTTTTTCAGACGCCACGCGCGACGGAGAAGCGTTCGGCTGCGGCACAGTCTTGCCAGCGACGAGATCATATTCGACGAAGGCTTCAGTTTTGTAGGCGCGAATTGAAGAGTCTTCATAGCGGGGAAGGAGCGGATGATCTTTCGAGCCGGGAATATCCTGCGCGAACGCGGCGCCGATGCAGCATGCAAGCGCGCCGAAAAATACCAAGAAATTCCCGAGGCGTTTCATAATGTTCTCCCGATGCTTCCCGCGCGCGGCCAGTTATATTCGCATGGAATTCGTTGCAGTATCACGGTCGTGACAGCGTCCTCGCATTACTAGCACGGTAAAGGCCACAGGCGCGCCGCACCGCGCACGCCCGGAGTCGGGGCCCCATTTGCTTTTTACGATGCGGCTCGAAAGCGCGGCTGGGAACTGCCGGAATGAAACATGTGCGCGGCAACGCGGTCCGGCAATTCCCGATAGATCGTGCCGATGCTCGATACGCCGCCGCCCAGCACGATGACTTCCGGGTCCAGCACGCCGACGACGGTGGCGAGTGCTTGTCCGAGTTTATCGATATACGTCGAGAGAACTTCGCGTGCGACCGGATCGCCGGCTGCAACCATCGCTTCGATCTCGGGAAGTAGTGCGTTCTCGCCGGCGGTTGCGTCATGGTAAGCGGCGACGAGTGCCGGTCCGCTCAAGACCGTTTCGATGCAGTTGTTGCGGCCGCAGTAACACGGACTACCGGTCTGTTCGCCATCGCGGTCGGGGAAGGGGTTGTGGCCCCATTCGCCCGCCAAGCGATTGCTGCCGCGCCACGGCTCTCCGTTTACGGCGACACCGCCGCCGACGCCTGTGCCAAGAATGACACCGAACGCGACGGCCGCACCCTGTGCTGCACCGTCATGGACCTCGGACGCGATCAGGCATTGCGCATCGTTCGCGATCCGCACTTCCTGGCCGAATACGCGCTCCAGATCGATCTCGATATTCTCGCCGATCAGGCAGGTGCTGTTCGCGTTCTTGACCGTGTTGGAGAAGACATCGATCTCGCCGGGAATGCCGAGCCCAATGGAAGCGCCTTGCGCATCCGGTACAGCCGCGCGCGCTTGGTGCAGCAGTGCGGCGGCGGCTTGCAGGAAACCGGTATAGCTGTCGCGCGGGGTCGCAGCTTCCGTCTTGAAGACGGAGTGCCCGGCGGCGTCCAGCACGCAGATCGCAATCTTGGTGCCGCCGACGTCGAATCCGATCCGCAGCCCCCGCCGTTCCGGCATGTTCTTTTCTCTTGTCTGTTTCCCCCGCGCGATCATAACGCGGCGGGCCGCCCCGCCAAGGTTCAAGCCACCTCGAAGCGCGGCAGACGGGGATCGCTCGCTTCGCTCCACCGTGCGTCCTCGGGGATCCATTCGATACCGCGATAGCTGCGCTCGACCGGTATCCAGTCCGGAAAATCATGCGGCAATTGCGCGTAGCGAACATCGAACCCCGTCGCACGCGTCTCGATGATCGCGTAGTTGCCGGCGATATAGTTGCGGCAGTCTTCCTTGACCCAGACCGGCTTCTCCTTCGGCCTTGCGGAAACTTGCCGGTCGAGCACGCCGAGATTCACGTATTTCGTGCCCTTCTGCTCGAACTGCTCCATGACGTGCGTGTGTCCGTAAATGTGCAGCGCGAGGCCGGGGAAATCCTTTTCGATGCCGCGCAGCTCGTAGTGACACATCAGTATCGTGCGCGAGAAATCGGCACCGGATTTCTTCAAGGCACTCGCGAAGCGCCGTCTTGCGGGCCCATCGGGCTTGTCGCTGAAGCCAGCGAAAGTGATGCCATTCAACATCACAAAGTTGCGATGAAGAATAGTTGCGCGCGGGTGGTATTTCGTATCGGGCGAAAGATCGACGTCCCAGTTTCCGTAGACGTAGAAAATGGGGCACCCGAAGCTCGCAAGGGCCGCGAAAAACTGCTCCGGGATTTTCCGGCCGATGTCGCCGCCGAACAGGATGGCGTCGAACCTATTCTCCTCCCGCGCACGCATTTTGCGCACGCAGGCGAGGTTGTTATGGACGTCGGAGAAGGCCAGAAACCGCATCGATTCGGAATGCTAGCCGCCTTCCGGGCTTGACCCAACCGCCCGGATCGTGGATGCCTCCGCGCCTGAAATAAAGCCATGTCCGACACCTCTCTCGCCCATTCCCGCACCAACGAAACGCCGATCGAGCGCGAAGTCGCGCGCCGGCGCACGTTTGCGATCATCTCCCACCCCGACGCCGGGAAAACCACGCTGACCGAAAAGCTCTTGCTGTTCGGCGGCGCGATCAATCTTGCGGGCGAGGTGAAGGCGAAGAAGAACCGCATCAATACGCGCTCGGACTGGATGGCGATCGAGCGCGAGCGCGGCATTTCGGTCGTGACCTCGGTGATGACCTTTGAATTCGGCGGGCTGGTTTTTAATCTCCTGGACACGCCGGGCCACGAAGACTTCTCCGAAGACACCTATCGCACGCTGACGGCGGTGGACTCCGCCGTCATGGTGATCGATGCCGCGAAAGGCATCGAGGCGCGCACGAGGAAACTCTTCGAGGTTTGCCGCCTTCGCGACATTCCGATCGTCACCTTCATCAACAAGATGGATCGCGAGAGCCGCGACCCGTTCGAGATTCTGGACGAGATCGAAAAGACGCTTGCGCTCGACACCGCGCCCGTGACCTGGCCGATCGGGCGGGGCAGGGACTTTGCCGGCACGGTCGAGCTATCCTCCGGCGGCGTGCGCCGTCTCGAAGCCGACGCGAATGCGGCGCGCGAACCGATGGATGCGACGCAGATGGCTTCGCTCTCGCCAAATCTCGACGCTGCCGCGCTCGAAGAAGAATTGATGCTCGCCAAAGAAGGCACCAAGAAATTCGAACTCGCGCCGTTCCGCGAGGGGCATCTGACGCCGGTGTTCTTCGGCTCGGCGCTGAAGAATTTCGGCGTGCGCGATTTGCTGGAAGCGCTTGGCGATTATGCGCCGCGTCCGCGCGCGCAGGTTGCCGACAAGCGCACGGTCGAGGCGGCGGAGGGCAAGTTCTCGGCCTTCGTGTTCAAGATCCAGGCGAACATGGATCCGAACCACCGCGACCGCATCGCGTTCGCGCGGCTGTGCTCAGGCAAGCTCACGCGCGGCATGAAGGTGAAGGTCGCGCGCACCGAGAAGCAGATGGCGCTGAACGCGCCGCAATTCTTCTTCGCCAAAGACCGCGCGCTTGCCGAGGAAGCTTACGCGGGCGATGTGGTCGGCATTCCGAACCATGGCGTGCTCCGCATTGGCGATACGCTGACCGAGGGCGAGGCGATCAATTTCGTTGGCGTGCCGAGCTTCGCCCCGGAAATCATCCGCCGCGTGAAACTCGGCGATCCGATGAAGGCGAAGAAGCTGAAAGAAGCACTCCAGCAGCTCGCGGAAGAGGGTGTGGTGCAGGTGTTCCAGCCGATGGATGGCGCCCCGGCGCTGGTCGGCGTCGTCGGGCCGTTGCAGCTTGACGTGCTCAAGGCGCGTCTGGACGCCGAATACAGCCTCCAGATTTCGCTGGAGCAAAGCGAGTTCGATCTTGCGCGTTGGGTTTCGTCGGACGATCGCGCGAAGCTCGATACCTTCATCAATGCGAAAAATTTCTCGATGGCGTCCGATCTCGACGGCGATCCGGTGTTTCTCGCCAAGAGCAACTTCGACCTCGATTACACGCGCGAGCGCGCGCCGGGTGTCGTGTTCTCGGACGTCAAGGACGTGAGGAAGACGGCGTAGCGATCGGGTCCTTCTCCCCCAAGGGGAGAGGGAATGCGAGCCGGCGGCGTTAAGATTCGCATCCCGGCCCCTTCCATTGTAAATAGCGCTCCCTATCTGCTGGCCGCGCGGAATACGCGAAAAACCGTTATCCGCGTGCACGATTGGCAAGGAGACCGCCTGATGTCGATCCAGAATACCACCGATGTCCGCCGCAATACCGCGCCCGATATCCGCGCCCGCAAGGGCCGCGAGCCAATCGTTTCCCTGACGTCCTATCACGCGCATACGTCGCGCTGGCTGGATGCGCATGTCGATCTGCTGCTGGTCGGTGACTCGCTCGGCATGGTGATGCACGGCTTCGAGTCGACCGTACCGGTCACGTTAGAGATGATGATCTTGCAGGGCCACGCCGTGATGCGCGGTTCGAAGAAAGCGCTCGTGGTCGTCGATCTGCCGTTCGGCACCTATGAAGCGAGCCCCGAGCAAGCCTTCCACACCGCCGCGCGCGCTGAAAGAAACCGGCTGTGGCGCGGTGAAGATGGAAGGCGGCGTCCGCATGGCCGAGCACGTGCGCTTTCTCACCGAGCGCGGCGTGCCGGTGATGGGCCATGTCGGCCTGACCCCGCAATCGATCAACACGCTTGGCTCGTTCCGTGCGCGAGGACGCGACGAGAGCGAGTGGGGCCCGATCCTCGAGGACGCCCACGCGATTGCAGACGCCGGTGCGTTCTCGATCGTGCTCGAAGCCATGGCCGAGCCGTTGGCGGTGAAGATCACCAAGGAAGTGGCGGTGCCGACCATCGGTATCGGCGCGTCTTCGGCCTGCGACGGCCAGATCCTCGTGCTGGAAGATTTGCTCGGTCTCTCGCCGCGCGTGCCGAAATTCGTGAAGCAATATGCCGACATGGGCCGCATGATCGAAGAGGCGGTCTCCAGCTACGCCAACGAGGTCCGGGACCGCTCTTTCCCTGGCGCGGATCACGTTTACGCATTGAAAAACAAGGCAAAAACACCCTCCTGAGGGCGTTGCCACGATACGCCCACATCTCTATTTTACGCCCGCTTTAACGAAATACGGGCATACGAGGGGCTGCGCGCCCGCGCGGCCCGAGGGACTTTGGCCTGAGGATTTTGAATGTCGGACATCATCCGCGAAGTAGACGAAGAACTGCGCCGCGAGCGGCTCGCCAATATCTGGAAGAACTATGGCGGCTACATCGCCCTTGGCGCGTTCGTGATCGTTGCCGCCACCGCCGGCTGGCGCGGCTATGAATATTACGCGGGCCAGCAGGCAGCCGCCGCAAGCGAGCGCTATGTCGCCGCGCAGAAGCTCGCCGCCGACGCCAGCAAGACCGACGAGGCGCTCGCTGCCTTCAAGGCGATCGCGGGCGACGCGCCGGCCTCCTACCGGCTGCTCGCACGCTTTTCGGCTGCCGCCGAACTCGGCCAGAAGGACGCGAAAGAGGGCGCGGCTGCGTTCGAGGCGATCGCCAACGACACTTCGGTCGAATCCCTGATGCGTGAGATCGCGAGCATTCGCGGCGCTTCGCTCGTGGTCGATACCGCGGACGTCGCCGAGATGCAGAAGCGGCTTGCGCCGGCGCTCGCCGATGGTTCGGCGTTCCGTCATTCTGCGAATGAATTGCTCGCGCTCGCGCATTTGCGCGCCGGCAATCAGGCGGAAGCGCAGAAGCTGTTCCTGCTGCTGGCCTTCGATCCCGAGACGCCGCCGGGCATGCGCAACCGTGCGCAGCGCTTGCAGGCGACGCTGTTCAACAACGCGGCACCGGCCGCGCCGGAGAAGAAGTAACGCATGATGCCGCGCGCGACGTTCATATCGCTGGCTCGTGTTGCGCTCGTGCTCGCGCCGCTTTCGCTTGGCCTTGGCGCCTGCGAGACGCTCGAGAACCTCAATCCATTCGACGAGCAGAGCAAGAAGACGCCGCTTTCTGGCCAGCGTCATGCGGTGTTTCCGGAAGGCGTTCCCGGCGTGCAGTACAACGCGCCGCCGACCCAGCCTTCGAACTCGAATATTCAGGTGATGCCCGAGGCGCAGAGCCAGAATCCCGACGCACAGACGCCGACCGCACCGCCCCGCGGACCGGCACAGAACCAGTCTGACGATCCATGGGCAGGGCAGCGCCGCTGACGCTGCGCTCTTTATTTGATTTGCGCCGCTGGCGCGGCGCTTGCGGGCTGGTCAACGCCATGGATCGCGTTTAAGCCGTTTCATCATGCTTCCAACCGTCGCCATTGTGGGCCGGCCAAACGTCGGCAAATCGACGCTGTTCAACCGGCTTGTCGGCCAGCGCCTCGCGCTGGTCGATGACACGCCCGGGGTCACACGTGACCGCCGCGAAGGCGACGCCAAACTCGGCGACCTGCGATTCCGGATTTTCGACACCGCCGGTTTTGAAGAAGCCGGCGCTGAATCGCTCGCGGGCCGCATGCGCGCGCAAACCGAAAGCGCGATCGCCGACGCCGACGCCATTCTGTTTCTGATCGATGCGCGGGCAGGGCTCCTGCCGGACGACAAGGTATTTGCGCAGATCGTCCGCAAATCCGGCAAGCCCGCGGCGGTGATCGCGAACAAAAGCGAAGGCAAGCTGGGTGCCGCCGGCGCGCTGGAGGCCTATGCGCTCGGGCTTGGCGATCCGATCAGCATCTCCGCCGAGCACGGTGAGGGATTGAGCGAACTCTACGATGCGCTCCGCGAAATGCTTCCGGAGGAAGAAGAGCGCGAAGAAGACGATGAAGCGGATGGCGCGCACGAAGAAACGCCGAAGGCTCCGGACACCATTCGCGTCGCTGTCGTCGGTCGCCCGAATGCAGGCAAGTCGACGCTCATCAATAAATTGATTGGCGAGGATCGCCTTGTGACCGGCCCGGAGCCGGGGATCACGCGCGACTCCATCGAAGTGCCGTTCGAATATTTCGGGCACAAGTTCGAAATTCTCGACACCGCCGGCATGCGCAAGCGCGCGAAGGTGCAGGAAAAGCTGGAGAAGCTTTCGGTTGGCGACAGCCTGCGCTCGATCCGCTTTGCCGATGTCGTCGTCCTCTTGATGGACGCGACCAAGCCGTTCGAGGAGCAGGATCTGCGCATTGCCGATCTCGTGATGCGTGAAGGCCGCGCCCTCGTGATCGGCATGAACAAGCGCGATCTCGCCGCGCCCGAGATGACGATGGGCAAGACCTTGCGCGAGGAGGCCGACCACTGGCTACCGCAGGCGAAGGGCATGCCGATCATCGCGCTCTCCGGCATGCACGGCGACGGCCTCGACAAGCTGATGAAGGCGGTCATGGATACGTATCAGGTGTGGAACAAGCGCGTTTCCACCTCGATCATCAATCGCTTTCTGGAGCGGGCTCGCACAGAATCCGCCGCCGGCGGTTTCCGGTGCCCGCATCAAGCTGCGCTACATGACGCAAGCCAAAGCGCGCCCGCCGAGCTTCGTGCTGTTCGGCACGCGCATCGATGCGCTGCCTGAGTCTTACATGCGATATCTTGTGAACGGCGTGCGCGAGGCATTCGAGATGCCGGGCGTGCCGATCCGTTTTGCCTTCCGTGCGCCGGAAAATCCGTTCAAGAAGAAGATGGAAAAGAAAGACGCGCGCGGGAAGCGGAAGAAGATCAACCGGAAATAATCAGACCGGCGGCTGATAGTTCAGCCACTTCTTCGTCGGGTAATTATAAAGTTTCCCGTTCTCGCTGACCGACGGCTGACACAGCTCCACAATCGCTTCCGCGACCGTCTCCGGTACTTCCAGCGTCATCGGGTCCTCGCCGGGCATGGCTTTTGCGCGCATGCGCGTGCGGATCGGGCCGGGATTGAACAGGTTCACTTTGATATTGGTGGTCGAGACTTCCGCCGCATAAGTGCGGACCAGCATGTCGAGCGCGGTCTTGGAAACCGCATAGGGCCCCCAATAAGCGGTCGCCTTGTTCGCGGCACCCGATGAAATGAAGACCGCGCGCGCGGCATCGGCGGCGCGCAGCAGCAGATCGAGCGAGCGGATCAGGCGATAGTTTGCGGTCACGTTGACTGCGATGACTTCGTCCCATGCCTTTTGATCGACATGCGGCAGCGGGGAGAGCACCCCGAGCTGGCCGGCATTGCCGACAAGGATGTCGAGCTTCTTGAAGCGCTCGTAGAGCGCCTGGCCCAAGCGGTCGAGATCGTCGAAGTTGCGCAGGTCCGCGGTAACGAGGGTTGCGGCACCGCCGAGCTGCTTGATTTCGTCATCGAGTTCTTCGAGGCCGCCGGTGGTACGCGCGAGCGCGATCACATGCGCGCCTTTTGCTGCCAACGATTTTGCGACTGCCGCACCGATGCCGCGTGATGCACCGGTAACGAGCGCGATCTTGCCTTCAAGAGTCTTGACCATGATGGCGAGGGTGTAGATCAGCTCGCTTCGGCGAGCAACGACAATTGCCGCGGCGTAATCTCGCCGTTCTTGTCGGTGAGCGGCGTCGGGTATTCGCCCGTAAAGCAGTGATCGGTGTATTGCGGTCGCTCGTTGTTCCGCTTCTCGTGGCCCATCGCGCGGTAGATGCCGTCGATCGTGAGGAACGAAAGACTGTCCGCGCCGATATATTTGCGCATGCCTTCAAGATCGTACTGCGCGGCCAGAAGCTTGTCCTTGTCCGGCGTGTCGATGCCGTAGAAGTCCGGATGCGTGATCGGCGGGCTGGCGATGCGGAAGTGGACTTCCTTCGCGCCTGCCTCGCGCATCATGCGCACGATCTTCACCGAGGTCGTGCCGCGCACGAGCGAGTCATCGATCAGGACGATGCGCTTGCCCGCGATCGCCGCGCGGTTCGCGGAGTGCTTCATGCGCACGCCGAGTTCGCGGATCTGCTGCGTCGGCTCGATGAAGGTGCGGCCGACATAGTGATTGCGGATGATGCCGAGCTCATAAGGAATATTCGCGGCTTGCGCAAAGCCGATCGCGGCGGGCACGCCCGAGTCCGGCACCGGCACCACGACGTCGGCGACAGCCGGTGCTTCGCGCGCAAGCTCGGTGCCGAGGTTGCGGCGCACCTGATAGACGCTTTTGCCGCCGACGACGGAGTCGGGCCGCGCGAAATAAATGTATTCGAAGATGCAGGGCCGCGGCGGCATGGCCGGGAATGGCTTGTGGGACTCGATGCCCGCTTCGCCAATAACGATAATTTCGCCGTTTTCGACGTCGCGGATGAATTTCGCGCCGATGATGTCGAGCGCGCAGGTTTCCGACGTCAGGATGTAGGCGCCGTTCAATTCGCCCAGCACGAGCGGACGGATGCCTTGCGGATCGCGTGCGCCGACCAGCTTCTTGTTGGTAAGGCCGACGAAACTATAGGCGCCTTCGATCTCGCGGATCGCATCGACAAAGCGCTCGACGAAGCGGGCGCGCTTGGAACGGGCGAGGAGATGCAGAATGACTTCGGTGTCGGAGGTCGACTGCATGATCGCGCCGTCACGCACGAGCTGGCGGCGCAGCGTGAGGCCGTTGGTCAGGTTGCCGTTGTGGCAGACGGCGAAGCCGCCGGTCTCGAGTTCGGCGAACAGCGGCTGCACGTTGCGCAAAATCGTTTCGCCGGTGGTCGAGTAGCGGACGTGGCCGACCGCGGCGCTGCCGGGCAGGCGCTCGATCACGTGGCGCTTGGAGAAAGTGTCGCCGACGAGGCCGAGACGGCGTTCGGAGTGAAAGCGCTTGGCTACGCTGTCATAGGCGACGATGCCGGCCGCTTCCTGACCGCGATGCTGGAGCGCGTGCAGCCCGAGCGCGGTAAGCGCGGTTGCGTCGGGATGCCCGAAGATTCCGAATACGCCGCACTCTTCGCGAAGGGTGTCGCCCATCGCGTGTTTGTCCAAGTCGTCTCTATCGAAGCCTTGGGCCGTATCGTTCGCCAGGCTCATCAATAAGCCCTTACGTTGGCACGTCACTGCGACGACGCGCGCGTGCTTTCGATTAGCTGATTCACACCGGCCCGGTCGTTGCGCTTGTAGGCCGGCTCGGTCGGATTCGTGTTTGCTGTCGAGGGGTTCTGGGTCCCTCTGTCGGTGCGCCCGGGTGGCGTCGGCGCGGGATTGGTATTGTTGTCGGACGGCGGCGTCGCTTCGTCGCCGCGCGGCTTTCTTAAGCGCTGCAAGATGGCGTTTTCAGGATCGTCCGGCAGGATCGACTTGAGCCAGTCGCCGGTGCTTTGCAGGATCGGCCGCGAACGCGCGTTCTTGACCCAGTCCGGTTCGGTCTTGGCGGGTACGAGCCAGGTGAAGAACAGGAACGCGACCACCATGATGACGAGGCCGCGCGCGAGGCCGAACAGAAAGCCGAGCGTGCGGTCGAGCGCGCCGATGCGGCTGTCGAGCACGAGGTCCGAAATTTTCACCGTGAACAGCGAGACGACGAGCAGCGTCAGCAGGAACAGGCCGCCGACCGCGATGCCGGTCGCGAACAGGTCGTTATGCACATACTGCTTCACGAACGGCAGCACGCGCGAATAGCCGTAAAGGGTCACGATGGCGGCGATCACCCAGGAGGCGATCGAGAGGACCTCGCGCATGAAGCCGCGCACCATCGCGAGCACGCCGGAAATCAGCATGACCGCGAGTAGCCCGAAGTCTAATGCGGTGGGGGTCATCGAAAACGCTGCTCCGCCTTGGATTCTTTGCCGATTCTGGCCGATTCGGGCGCCGGGAACCGTTGCGGCAATGCATATAGCCGCTCGACCCGCTCCCGTCACCGGGTGCGGCAATCCATGCACCCCCTTGTGCGGGGCATGGCTGCCCCGAACCGGCGCTATCGCCGCAGTCTTAAGCGCCAGGGGCGGGAAACGGTGGCGATCAGGTCGGTAACCACGCTTAAAAAGAGCGCGGCGATGCCCATCATGACGAAGGGCTGGGTAAGGAGCCGCAGCCCGGTCCAGTCCTTGGGCCAGAACAGCCGCATGGTTTCGACCGCGAGTTCCCGCGACCGCGCGCCGGTGAACCACGGCGGCAGGTCGCGCACAGGGATGAACAGATCGATCAGCACGACGGCGATTGCGAAGATCAGGACGCCGCGCGCGATACCGAACAGAAAGCCCAGGATGCGGCTCGGCGTCGTAATCCAGGGCACCATGCCGAAATGCGAGACCCAGGCCGCGATCAGGAACGTGACGATGGTCGCGCCGAGGAAAACGTAGGACGCCATCCAGCGGAACGAAGGCCGCACCCACAGCGCCACGCCCGCGTTCACCGCGTAGAGGTAGACGGTGCCGAGCGCGACCCCGAAGCAGAGCAGGCCGATGGCTGCGCGAAGCAGCCCGCGCTTCCAGCCGAGGAAGGCGGAGAGCAAGACTGTCGCAACGAAGATGCCGTCGAGTAGTTCGATCCGCACCGTTTGCTAGCTCGCGTCGCGGGTTGGCAGGCGGCGGATTTTCTGTGCCGCGGCACCAATATCGGCAACCAGCGCATCGAGCGCGGGCACGGTGCGCACGCTCAGGCCCTCGGAGGAGTCGCCGCGGCCCGCTTCCGGGATCACGGCTCGCGCAAAGCCGAGCTTGGCCGCTTCCTTCATGCGCGCGGTGGCCTGCGGCACGGCGCGCACCGCGCCGGTGAGCGAGGCTTCGCCGAAGTAAACGCAGTCGGCGGGCAGCGGCACGTTATAGAGCGAGGAGATGAGCGCCGCCGCGATCGCAAGATCGGCGGCGGGCTCGGTGATGCGAAGGCCGCCGGCGATATTCAGATATACATCCTGCTGGCCAAGCTTCACGCCGCAGCGCGCTTCGAGAACCGCGAGGATCATCGAGAGGCGGCTTTGCTCTGCACCGACGACCGCTCGGCGCGGCGTGCCGAGCGCGGTCGGCGCCACCAGCGCCTGAATTTCAACGAGCAGGGGACGCGTGCCTTCCAGCCCCGCGAACACGGCGGTGCCGGGCGAAGAAGTGTCGCGATCCGAGAGAAACAGCGCGGATGGATTTTCGACTTCCTTCAGGCCGCCGCCGGTCATCTCGAACACGCCGATCTCGTCGGTGGGGCCGAAGCGGTTTTTCATGGCGCGCAGAATTCTGAACTGATGCGCGCCGTCGCCTTCGAACGAAAGCACGGCATCGACCATGTGTTCGACCACGCGTGGCCCCGCGATCTGACCGTCTTTGGTCACATGACCGACCAGCACGATGGCGGTACCGGATTTTTTCGCGAAGCGAAGCAACTGCTGCGCTGAACCGCGCACCTGCGTCACCGTCCCCGGTGCGCTTTCGACGGTCTCGGTCCACATGGTCTGGATCGAGTCGATGATCGCAAGCGCGGGTGCCGCGCCGTGCGAAAGCGTCGCGACGATGTCTTCGACGTTGGTTTCGGCCGCCAGTTCAACCGGCGCCTCGGTGAGGCCGAGGCGCTGCGCGCGCATGCGGACCTGATCGACCGCTTCTTCGCCGGAGACATAAACGACGCGCCTGCCTTTGCGCGCGAGCGCGGCGACCGCCTCGATCAGCAGCGTCGATTTGCCGATGCCGGGATCGCCGCCGAGCAGAATGGCCGAGCCGCGCACGAAACCGCCGCCGGTGACCCGATCAAGCTCCTTGATGCCGGAGGCGATGCGCGGCGCGTCGTCGGATTTTCCGGAAAGTGGCTCGAGCGCGATCAGGCGGCCCTTGCGCGAGGTGCGCTGCGTCGCCGGCACGGACGCCTGTGTTGCGGTTTCCTCGACGATGGAATTCCACTCACCGCAGGATTCGCATTTGCCCTGCCAGCGCGGCGTTACCGCGCCGCAGCTTTGGCAGACGAAGGTCGAGCGGGCTTTGGCCATGGGGAAATCGTAAAGCGTGAGTCGGTTGCTTGCAAAAATAGCCTAGCACGTTTGCGGCGCCGAAACGGCGCAGGCTGGCGGCAGTCTCAAAGTGGGTCCACAATCGAACCGCTGCTGCAAGAGCAGCCAAAGCCCATTCCGGGAGGAATAAATGCCAGTCAATTTGCGCCTGCTTATGATTTCGTCCGCCGTCGTCGTCGCATTTTCATTCGCCGCACCCGCGCAGCAAAACAACATGAGCTTTTTCGTAACCAGCGCCGGCTCGGGCGATGGGGCCAATCTCGGCGGATTGAACGGGGCCGATGCAATTTGCCAGAAGCTTGCCGCGCGCCGCGGGGGCCGGCAACAAAACCTGGCGCGCATATTTGAGCACGCAAGGTCCGGGCGCAGTGAACGCGAAAGACCGCATCGGCAACGGGCCGTGGACAAACGCGAAGGGCGTGACGATTGCGAAAGATCTCGCCGATCTTCATGGGCCGGGAAACAACATCAACAAGCAGACCGCGCTGAACGAGAAGGGCGATCCGATCAACGGGCGCGGCGATCAGCCGAACCAGCACGACATTCTCACCGGTTCGCAAGCCGACGGCACCGGCTTTACCGGTGACGCCGACCGCACTTGCAAGAACTGGACGAGCTCGACGCAAGGCGCGGCGATGGTCGGTCATCACGACCGCATGGGGCTGAACACCGAGCCGCCGGCGCTGTCGTGGAATGCGTCGCATCCCTCCCGCGGGCCGGACGGCGGCTGCTCTCAAGCTGACCTTCGTTCGACCGGTGGCGCGGGTCTGTTCTACTGCTTCGCGACGAAGTGAACTTCGCTCCAGTATGAAAATCGCCGCGAGAGATCGCGGCGATTTTTTTATGGCTTGTCGTCTTTTTTTGCCGGAAGAAGATTGCCTGCAAGGTCCGAGAGTTTCGGGCGTGGGAGTGCGGCAAAGGGAAGGGGCCGCGTCACTTCGATCGCGGCGATGCCGAGCCGCGCGGTCAGCAACCCGTTCAAGACGCCTTCGCCGAGCTTTGCTGAAAGTTTCGCGGCCAGGCCGTGGCCGAGCACCTGCTGCACGAGCGAGTCACCGACCGCCATGCCGCCGGTAAGCGCGAGATGCGAGATTACATGGCGCATCAGGCGGAACATGCCGAGCACCCCGGGGCGGCCGCCATAGAGCGTCGCCAGCTTGCGGATCAGGAAGATCGTGTTGAAGAGCACGAACAGCATATCGACCGCGGCGCGCGGCGAAATCGCAGTGACCAGCGAAACGCGCTTGGCGGCCGAGCTGACAAGCTGCCGGGCTTCGGCATCCAGCGGCGCGAGCAGTTCGCGCTCGGCAAGCCGCACATAATCCGCGCCGTCGATAATGTCGCGCGAATAACCCTCCATCGCCGCGCGGCTCTTGGCGAGGCGTGGCATCGAACTCGTGATTGCGAGCAAGTCGTTCACCACGGCCTTGCCTTCGTCGCGGTCGTCGGAGGCGAGCACTTCCACCGCGCGCTTTTGCAGGCGCTCGATCTTCTCCAGCCGGAAGATTGCGAAGAGTTCGCGCGTTGCGATCACGAGCAGCGCCAGCGAAGCGAGCGCGGTCAGCGCAAGCGCAAACCAGCCGAGCCACGGCGCATATGAAAAGAGCGACTGCACGAGGTTCGCGACCGCAACCCCGATCGCGAGCGAAACGAGACCGCCTGCTGCCGTCCAGAACAGCCTGCCCCAGAAGCGGCGCGGCTGCGGTGCCTGTTCGATCACCGCGGGCAGGTTCGCGGTTGCAGCCGCTTCAAGCTCGCGCAACTCCGTGCGCGTGAGCAGCGGCTCGTCGGGATCTGCGACTGCGACGCGCGGGTCGTCCGCGCGGAAGGATTCTGGTCTCGTCATTGGAGGCGGTCTCCGATCAGAAACTGCAACGCGCGGTCGAGGCGAATGTGAGGCAAGGCGGGTTCGGCGCCGGCGGCGGCTTCCACCAACGGCGGGCGGAACTTCAGAAAGCGGAAGTCGCTTTCCTCATGCGCGCTGCTGGCAAGGCCACGGAATTTCCATGCGTTGTTCTCGCCTTCGATCAATTCCGGCAGATCGCCGGGGAAGATCGCAGTTTCTCGCGAGCCGTCGAACGTCTCATTGCCGATGCGCTCGCCGGCAAGTGGCGTGCCGACGATGGCGGGCAGTTTCTCGCTGCCACGCGTTACGACCGCCTCGCGGGTGGCGCGGACCGCGGCGATAGCGATCGCGTCGGTTTTCGCGCCGGCTAGCTCCGAGCGCTGCGCCGCGCGCTTCACCATGCGCGAGAGAATGTTCTCCAGCCGGTCGTGCTGCAAATGATGCAGATGATCCGCCTTGGTCGCAGCGAATAGAATTTTGTCCGCTCGCGGCTTGAAGATCGAAGAAAGAATGGTGCGCCGCCCGGTGTTGAAAGAGGCGGTAATCGCCGAGAGCGTCTGCTCCAGATCGGAGAGCGCCTCGGGACCGGAATTGATCGCAGACAACACATCCGCGAGCACGATCTGCCGGTCCAGCCGCGCGAAATGCTCGCGGAAGAACGGCCGCACGACGTTCGAGCGATAGGCTTCATAACGCGCGGCCATCATGGCCCAGAGCGAACCCGCGGACGCTTCCTCGCCGCGCGGAAGCTCCAGCGGCGCAAAGGTCACCGCGGGCGAGCCGGCAAGATCTCCCGGCATCAGGAAACGGCCGGGCGGCAGCAGGTTCATCGCGAAGCGCTCGTCGCGGCAGGCGATGAGATATTCCGTGAAGAGTTTCGCAGCGTTGATGGCATGCTGCTCGTTGGCCGGTGCCTTGGCATTGAGCGATTTGAGATGAATGTGCCATTGGTTCGCGAGCGCGGCGCGTGGGCCTTCGTTTGAGAGCGCGATCGCCTGCGCGGACCATTCTTCGTAAGTCTTATCGAGCAGGAGGAGATCGAGCAGCCACTCGCCGGGATAATCGACGATGTCCAGCGTCAGCGTTTTTCCGCGCCGCGCTTGGTCTGGTAGTCGATCTCGATGCGGATCTCAGAAATCGCGCGGGTGGAGTCCGGCCAGCGGCGATGTTCGACGAGATCGCGCAGATGCTTTTCATACTCGAAGCGCGGGATCGCCGCGTCCGGCTGCGGCGAGAGGCGCACGCGCGCGATGCGGCCGGAGGTCAGCGCCTCGAACACCGGCAGCCGCGTGCCGTGCAGGAGCGCGTGAATCAACGCCGTGATGAAGATGGTCTTGCCCGAGCGGGACAAGCCCGTGACGCCAAGGCGGAGCGTGGGCCTCAGCAAGCCGCTGCCGTAATCCGCGAGCGCGCGGCCGGCGAGGCGGGCTTCTTCAAGATAGTCGTTCAGTGCCATTTACGGCCTTCCGCTGCTTACCCGGCGGAATATGGGGACATTTGCGGCGGATGCGAGTCCGCCGCAATCCCGGCATCAGGGCGTGATGGCTGCGCGCGAGAGGTAGTATCTCACCCCATCCCCGGTATCGCGACGATCAGCAGGAAGCCGTTGATCATGAGCAGCGTTCCGACGGCGCCGAGCAGTGCGCTGCCGAAGACGAGCCATGAGATACCCGAGACAATCGCAACCGACGCAAGCACGATCGCGATTTGCAGGAGCACTTCCGCGTAGTCGAAATAGGGGTCCTGCTTCAGTGCGTGATCGCGCGCTTGTTCCATCACCTTGGCGCGCGCCAGCAATTCTTTTTTGCCTTCCTGCGTTTCGGGTTCGGATTCATAGCGCGCGACATTCTTGCGATAGCCGTCGATCTTCTTCTGCATCGCGGCTTTCGTTTCCGGAGTGATCGCCGGATTGGCCATCTCTATTTCAAGCGAGTCGGCGGCAAGCGCAAAGCTCGTCTGGCGAATGTTCTTCGCCTGATAGAAGGCGTATAGGTTCGACGCGAAGATATTGTTGTTGGTCGCTTCCTTCGCCGCGTTCTGGCCGCCAAGGCCGGTGACCGCAAGCAGCATTGCGAGCACGGCGATCATGATCGCAGTGCGGGTCTTGAACTTATCGTTGGATTTTTCGGCGTCCATCATCTCGCCGGCTTCGTCGGCTTTCATGCTCGTCCCCTAAAATATTACTCGATGTAATTTCGTTTCCAGCGCCGCCCGAGCGACGTGAGTATCTCGTAGCCGATAGTGCGCGCGTGGCCCGCAAGTTCGTCAACCGTGATCCCGTCGCCTAACAGCGTGACAAGATCGCCGCGCTTTACTTTCTCCGCGGGCACGTCGGTGACGTCGACCACCATCAGATCCATCGAAATCCGGCCCGCGATATTACAGCGCGTGCCCGCAACGACGGCTTCGGCGCCTTTTTTGTTGTCGCTCGATCCTGCCGCGCGGAAGAAGCCGTCGGCATAACCGGCGGAGAGGATTGCAAGTCTGGAGTCGCGCGAGAGTTTGAGCCGCGCGCCGTAGCCCACCGTCGTTCCTGCTTTCGCTTCGCGGATCGTAATGACGCGCGCCTGCAATTTTACGACAGCCTGCATCGGGTTTTCGCCCGCGTTCAACGCGCGGCCGCCATACACCGAAACGCCGGGGCGGACGAGATCGAAATGCGCTTCCGGGAAAGCGAGCAGCCCCGCCGAGTTGCAGAGCGAAGCGGGGATGCCGGGAAATTTTTTCGTGAGCGCGCCGAACACCTGGATCTGCTGCTTGTTCAGCGCATGTTCGGGCTCGTCCGCGCAGGCGAGGTGGCTCATGACGAGCGCGGGCTTGAACGTGTACTCGTCGGTGACGAGTTTGGGGGCGAGCGCTTCAGCTTCCGCAAGTGAGATGCCGTGGCGGTTCATGCCGGTGTCGATGTGAATGGCAGCCGGCGCTTCCTCGCCGCTCTCGTCCGCATGCGCTTCCCATTCTTCGATCTCGGCCATCGAGCCGAGCACGGGCCGCACGTCGATGCCGCAAACGAGTTCGGCGCTGCCGGTGTTCAACCCGTTCAGGAGATAGATCGTCACCATCGGCAGGATCGTGCGCAGCCGCAGCGCTTCGTCGAAGGTCGCGACAAAGAAGGTGTCGCAGCCCGCTTTCGCGAGCGCTTGCGCGGCATGCTCAAGGCCCACGCCATAGGCATCGGCCTTCACGACCGCCGCGCACTGGGCAGTGCCAGCGCGCTTGGCAAGTGCCTTCCAGTTTGCGGTGAGCGCCGAAAGATCGACGGTCAGCAATCCCGTAGCTTCGCTGGAGAGAGAGTCGGACATGGCGTGGAACTTAACGAACGCCGAAGAAAATGTCGCTGGTCTTCACGTTGTCATACCCGGGCATGACTAGGTTGTGAGTTAAGTGTCAGCCGCGCCGGTCCGGCAGGTGATCTTCGCGGGCGAGATTGCCGAAGCGGGTGTAACCGGCTTCGAACGAAAGCTTCGCCGTGCCGGTGGGGCCGTGGCGCTGCTTGCCGATGATGACCTCGGCGCGGCCTTCCGCCGCCTTCAATTCGCCTTCCCACTTGAACCATTCTTCCGTGCCGGGCTTCGGCTCGCGGTTCTTGAGGTAGTACTCCTCGCGATAGACGAACAGCACGACGTCGGCGTCCTGCTCGATCGAGCCGGACTCGCGAAGGTCGGCAAGCTGCGGGCGCTTGTCGTCGCGCGCTTCCACCTGACGCGAAAGCTGCGAGAGCGCGATGATCGGCACGTCGAGTTCTTTCGCGAGCGCCTTGAGGCCCGTGGTGATCTCGGTAACTTCCTGCACGCGGTTGTCGCCCGCGCGCTTCGAGCCGGAGAGCAATTGCAAATAGTCCACGACCATGATGTCGAGGCCGCGCTGGCGCTTCAGCCGCCGCGCGCGCGCAGTGAGCTGTGCGATGTTGAGGCCGCCGGTGTCGTCGATGTACAGCGGCACCGTCTGCATGTGCTGCGCGGCGGAAGCGAGCTTGGAGAAGTCCTGCTCCGAAATTTCGCCGCGGCGGATTTTGGATGAAGGGATTTCCGTCTGCTCGGAAATGATACGGGTAGCGAGCTGCTCCGCCGACATTTCGAGCGAGAAGAAGCCGACAATGCCGCCCGTCACGGTTTCGATGGAGCCGTCGGGTTTGGGCTCGCCCTGATAGTTCTGGGCAATCTCGTAGGCGATGTTGGTCGCGATCGCGGTTTTGCCCATGGCCGGGCGTCCCGCGACGATGATCAAGTCCGAGCGTTGCAATCCGCCCATCAGGTGGTCGAGATCGAGAAATCCGGTTGCGACACCGGAAAGCCCGCCCTCGCGCTGATAAGCCTTGCTCGCGAGATCGACGGCATCTTTGAGTGCTTCCGAGAAGCGCATGAAGCCGCCGTCATAGCGGCCGACTTCCGCAAGTTCATAGAGACGGCGCTCGGCGTCGTTGATCTGATCCTGCGGCGTCAGTTCGACCGGTGCGTCGTAAGCGACGTTGACCATGTCTTCGCCGATCTGGATCAGGTCGCGCCGTGTCGCAAGATCGTAGATCGAGCGGCCGTAGTCTTCGGAGTTGATGATCGTTGTGGCTTCCGCCGCGAGACGCGCAAGATATTGCGCCGGGTTCAACCCTGCGATGTCGGTCTCGGCGGGGATGAACGTCTTCAGCGTAACCGGGGACGCGATCTTTCCGGCACGGATCAGGCTGCCCCCGACCTCGACGATCTGCTGATGGATCGGCTCGAAGAAGTGCTTCGGTTCCAGGAAGTCGGAAACGCGGTAGAACGCCTCGTTATTGACGAGGATCGCGCCGAGCAGCGCTTGCTCGACCTCGATGTTGTGCGGCGACTGCCGGAAGTCCGGGGTTTCCGGTTCCGGGAAGGCTCTGCGCAGGGCGTTATCGAGTGCCATCGTTTCGCGTTCTCAATCTGGGTCTTCGGGCCGTCAGAACGCGACACGTAAGAAGAATTTGACTACGCAGCAGATGCTCTCGCTGCAAGAGACAAGACAACGCGCGTCGGCCGCTTTTTTAAATTGCTCATGAATTTCTCGCTATCCACGCAATTCAGAGCTGATTCTTCACCGACTGTCACAAACCTTGACGGCGAAATTTCGTTGATGGGTGCGCAAAAAATTTAGAAGCGAAATTCGCGATGTTCGCTTGACTTGCCGCACAAAAAGAAAATCCCGGCAACCGAGGACCGGTTCCGGGATTTTCGTAAGCGATTTGAACGAGATCAGGCTTTCGGTGCTTCCTCGGCGGGAGCGTCTTCGCCGGCCTTGAGCTCTTCGGGCGTTTCCTCGAAGAACTTCTCGGCGTCGACCTTGGCCTGCGCCTGTTCTTCTTCCTGATCGGTACGGGAGACGGTGAGATCCTCGCCGCGCGCCTGACGCTCGGCTTCATCCGGGGTGCGGGCGACGTTGACGGTGATCTTGACCTCGACTTCCGGGTGCAGCGCAACCGGCAGCACGTGCAGGCCGATGGTCTTGATCGGCGCGTTCAGCACGATCTGGCGGCGCTCGACGCTGACACCGTCCTTGGTGAGCGCGTCGGCGATGTCGCGGGTCGAGACCGAGCCGTAGAGCTGACCGGTATCGCCGGCCTGACGGACCAGAACGACACTCTTGCCGTCGACCTTCTTCGCGACCGCTTCTGCTTCCTGCTTGCGCTCGAGGTTCTGCGCTTCGATCTGCGCCTTCATGCCCTCGAATTTCTTCTTGTTGGCTTCGGTCGCGCGCAGCGCCTTGCCGTTCGGCAAGAGGAAATTGCGGGCGAAGCCGTCTTTCACCTTCACGGTGTCGCCGATCTGGCCGAGTTTCGAGACGCGCTCGAGTAGAATGACTTCCATTGCAGTTACTCCTCTGATTTCAATTTCGTTGAATGGGCGTAAAGGGTGGTTTGCGCGCGGCGACTTTGCCGCGCAGGTCGAAAAGCGAATCCGCGACGCCGAACATCGCGACGAACAGAAGCGGCCAGCCGAGCAGGATCACGCTTGCCCACGCGCTCGCGAGCAGCCACGTCCGCGCGCCGGTATTGCGTGTGATTGCGTGAAGCGCCGAGAAGCCGGCAATCGCATAGGCAACCGCGAGCACCGCGACGCCGATCGCCGCAACGAAGCCCGGCATGCCGCTCATGAAGGAAACAACGAGCGCCGCGCAAGCAGGATCGCCGCCGAGAACGGCAGCGAAACTTCATTCAGATCGGGCCAGGGCGGCGCAGGCGATCGGAGAGCCGCGCGACACGGCCCGCGAGCCAAAGGTTGATGATGCTGGTCAGCATGGACAACACGGCCGCCGCCGCCGGCATGATCGCGACCAGCGCATTCAGGAATTCGTCTGCGTTCTGCACGCCCGGCAGCTTCAGCGGCTGGTCGGCGGCAATGCGCGCCTGCATCTTCAGGACACGCTCGAAGGTGGCGCGGATTTCTTTTTGATACGCCTCGAAGCTCGTGCCGAACTGGAGGATGACGGTGGTCACCAGCGCAAACGCGATCAGCGCTGCCCACAGCACGAGTCTGCCTGTGGGGTACCACTCCATTTGCGGAGCCGACGCGCCTTCAGCCGGAGCAACCTCACGGCCGAGCATCGACATGTAAGCGAGCACGTAAGCGGGTACCGCGACGGAGGCGAGGTACACGAAGGCGATCCAGGTGTTGAGCGCGGCTGCGAGCGAGAGCGCGCCGAACAGAACGGCGAATATCCCCGCCATGTGCGACCAGGCGATCGCAGCCAGCATTACCGGCAGCGCCGCGAGATAGAACAGGAGAATCGCGAGCGGGCTGCCCGAAACGATGGACGCGAACAGGAGCGCGGAAGCCGCGCCTGCGCCTAAGCCAATGAGGAAAACCTGTACCATCGTCAGCTGTCCCGCCCTTTCCGGCGGTTAGAGGCGGATGAATTCCGCCCCAACCATCGCCGCGCGGGCGTTACCCCGCACGGCGTAGAGGATTTAGCGCATGATCCCGAAAAGTGGTGTCCGGTTTTCGGACAAGATCATGCGTCGATAAAAGTCGCCTTACTTCAGAACGTAAGGCAGAAGTCCGAGGAAGCGCGCGCGCTTGATCGCGACGGCAAGTTCGCGCTGCTTCAGCGTGGAGACCGCGGTGATGCGGCTGGGTACGATCTTGCCGCGCTCGGACACGTAGCGCTGCAGAAGGCGCACATCCTTGTAGTCGATCTTCGGCGCGTTATCGCCCGAGAACGGGCAGGTCTTGCGGCGGCGGAAGAACGGACGGCGTGCGCCACCCTGTGCACCCATAGCCATTAGTTTGCCTCCTCGTTCGAGTCGCCATCGCGCGCAGGCGCGTTGTCATCGCCGAAATTTCCTTCGCCATCGCGGCGGGGACGGCGCTCGCCGCGTTCGCCATCACGGCGATCGTCGCGGTCGCGCTTCTGCATCATCGCAGACGGGCCTTCTTCCAGCGCTTCGACCTTCACGGTCATGAAGCGGATGACGTCTTCGGAAATCCGCATCTGCCGCTCCATCTCCTGCACGGCGGGTGCCGGCGCGTCGATGTTCAGAAGCGCCATGTGCGCCTTGCGGTTCTTGCGGATGCGGTAGGTGAGGGATTTAACGCCCCAGTATTCCTGCTTCGGAACCGAGCCGTTACCGGCTTCGATCACGGCCTTGTACTGGGTAATCATTTCTTCGACTTGCTGCGCGGTCACGTCCTGACGCGCGAGAAAGACATGCTCGTAAAGCGGCATGGATAGGCCTTTCAGTTCGTTGCGCCGGTCTGGCGCCGAGCCCTCCGAGCCTTTTAAAAGGCCCGAAAAATTCTCAGAGGCGGAAACACTGAAGGACGAACCGACTGGTCCTATGGCTGCGAAGCCACCCTTCATTCAGCTCCCGGCCTAAAACCGGCAGAAGCGGGGGTTTATAGGGGATTCTGGGGCCGAGGCAAGGGTTTCCGGCTGGCTTGACTTGGCTTGGCTGGGCGTGTCCAAGAGCCCGGAAAATAAGCACTTTTTGAGGGTTCCATGGCAATCGCATTCACCTTTCCGGGTCAGGGCAGCCAGGCAGTCGGCATGGGCAAGGCGCTCGCCGATGCCTTCCCGGCGGCAAGGACCGTGTTCGACGAGGTCGATGCGGCGCTCAGCCAGAACCTCTCCAAAATCATGTGGGAGGGCCCGCAGGAGACGCTGACGCTCACCGAAAACGCGCAGCCCGCCCTGATGGCCGTATCGGTTGCGGTGGTCAGGGTTCTGGAGGCCGAAGCCGGCGTCAATCTCGCGCGCGATGTGAAATACGTCGCCGGTCATTCGCTCGGCGAATATTCGGCGCTCGCGGCGACGGGTGCGTTCTCGGTTACGGACGCCGCGAAGCTCCTCAAGATCCGCGGGCAGGCAATGCAGAAAGCGGTGCCGGTCGGCACCGGCGCGATGGCCGCGCTGCTCGGCGTCGAACTCGACGCCGCGAAGCTGCTGGCGGCCGAAGCATCCCAAGGCGATGTCTGCGATGTCGCGAACGACAACGGCGGCGGGCAGGTTGTGGTTTCCGGCAGCAAGGCTGCGGTCGAACGTGCCGCCGAGATCGCGAAAGGCAAAGGCATTCGCGCGATGATGCTGCCGGTATCCGCGCCATTCCATTGTGCGCTGATGCAGCCGGCGGCCGACGCGATGCGCGAGGCGCTCTCCAAGGTTCAGGTCAACAAGCCGATCGTGCCGGTGGTTGCGAACGTCACCGCAAGCGCCGTCTCCGATCCTTCCGAGATTGTCGATCTGCTGGTGAAGCAGGTGACGGGTACGGTGCGCTGGCGCGAGTGCGTGCAATATCTCGCCGCGAACGGTGTCACGAAGATTGTCGAAACCGGCTCGGGCAAGGTGCTTACCGGACTTCTCAAGCGCATCGCCAAGGAAGTCTCCGGCCAGCCGGTCGGCACGCCGGATGATGTTGCCGCTTATAAAGCAGCGAAAGCATAAGGAAGAAAAAGATGTTCGATCTTTCCGGGAAAAACCGCGCTGGTCACGGGTGCATCCAGCGGCATCGGCACCGCGATCGCGAAAGCCTTGCACAAGCAGGGCGCGATCGTTGCGATTTCCGGCACGCGCAAGGACGCGCTCGATGCCATTGCCGCCGAGATGAAGGATCGCGTGCATGTGCTCCCCTGCAATCTTTCCGATCCGGCTGCGGTCGAAGCGCTGATCCCATCCGCGAACGAGAAGATGGAGCGCGTCGACATCCTCGTGAACAACGCGGGCATCACGAAAGACAACATCTTCATCCGTCTGAAGGACGAAGACTGGGATCAGGTGATCGCAGTCAACCTCACCGCGACCTTCAAGCTCGCTCGCGCCGCTGCGAAGGACATGATGCGCAAGCGCTTCGGCCGCGTTATCGGCATTACTTCGGTGGTCGGTTTCACCGGCAATGCGGGCCAAGGCAACTACGCCGCGGCGAAAGCCGGCATGGTGGGTATGACAAAGTCGCTCGCGGCCGAGCTTGCGAGCCGGAACGTCACCGCGAACTGTATCGCCCCGGGTTTCATCGCAACCCCAATGACGGACGCGCTGAACGAAGCGCAGAAGAAAGCGATTCTCGACTCCGTTCCCGCCAAGCGGCTCGGCACCTCCGAAGACATCGCCGCGGCCGCGGTTTATCTCGCCTCCGACGAGGCGGCCTACGTCACCGGCACGACGATTCACGTGAATGGCGGCATGGCAATGCTCTAGGAAGCTTGCGCGCCTTATTTGCGATAGCGGAGTGCTTCTACGAGCGCCGTAAATGCAGGCGATGATTGGCGGCGGCTCGGATAATAGAGATGATAGCCATCCCAGTGCGGCGAGAATTTTTGCAACACGCGCACGAGCCGTTTTTCCCTGACGTGGGGCAGAATGATCTCTTCCGGAATATAGGCGAGTCCAAAACCGTCAAGCACCGCGGCCAGCGAGTGAAATATGTTGTTGAATGCGAGTTGACCTTCTACCCGAATTTTTATCTCGCGGCCTTTCTCTTCGAACTCCCACGCATAGAGCCCGCCGGAACTCGGTAGCCGGAAATTGATGCAAGCGTGCTCGACCAAATCCTTGGGATGATTTGGTGCGCGATGCGCGGCAAAGTAAGAAGGCGCTCCTACCACCGCGAGGCAGAAATCGGGACCGATCCGCGCGGAGATCATATCCTTGGCGA
The DNA here is from genome assembly GCA_016713235.1 of Hyphomicrobiales bacterium. Classification (GTDB taxonomy): domain Bacteria; phylum Pseudomonadota; class Alphaproteobacteria; order Rhizobiales; family Xanthobacteraceae. The sequence continues at coordinate 346,060 of JADJPN010000003.1, forward strand.
GATGTTCGCCCATACGCACACCGGCGTCGTAACGCTCGGTGACGATGTCGGTAAGGCCGTTATCGAGTGTCAACTCGACCTTTACGTCCGTATACTGCTTTAGAAATTTCTTGAGCTTCGGCCAAAGAACGAAATCTATCGCGTAATCGGCGGCTGCGATCCGGATATTGCCGGCGGGCTTGTCGCGCAACGCGCTCAACGCATCGACCTCCGCCTCGATCTCCTCAACATGCGGGCCGATGTTTTCGAACAGGCGCTGCCCCGCTTCGGTTGGAGAAACCGCGCGCGTCGTGCAGTGAGGAGCCGCACGCCTAGCCTTGTTTCGAGCTGGCGGACGGTATGGCTGAGCGCCGACTGCGTGACTCCGAGTTTGGCTGCCGCGCGAGTAAAACTCCGGGCCCGCGCCACTTCCAAAAAAAGAGGAGTTCATTGAAGTTCTCGCGCGCCATTTATGAGCTCCATTCATATAATGGACCTCATTATAGCGGCTCAGTGGCAGGCGCGGTACTGGCCCCTATTGAGCGCGTTCAACGTTAATCCTTACGGAGCCAGGCCGGTCAAAAATTGATACGTCGCCCTTCACCCGACCGAGCAGAATGATGCCGGGCAGAGGAACGCGGCCCTCGCGATAATAAATAACGAAATGATTTGCGCTCCAGAGCCCCAGCGCGCCGACTGAAAAATCGAGCTGACGTTCGACTGCAGGTAAAGGCGACGGCAAATTACCTGTCTTTTCCTGCCGAAGGTGGTCACGCATTTCGATGGTTAGCGGCAGCATTTTCACCAGCGCTTTGGTCGCTTCGTTATCGATGAGTTCAGCCGTTACCTCGCCCCAATCGGAGGAAATGCGGATGCGTTCCTGTGCCATGGCAGGTCCGGTCAGTCCTAAAGCTATAACGGTTGCTCTCAGCGCCGATTGTAACATTCCGAGCCCCGTACTCATGCGAGGTGTTGACGGAAGAAGGATTGCAACTTGTCGAACGGGATCAAGTCTACTTTGTCGTAGAGATCGACGTGGTTGGCACCTGGGATGATCATGAGTTCCTTAGGCTCCGCCGCCGCCGCGTAGGCGGTTTCGCTGAAGTAACGCGAATGAGCCTTTTCGCCATGAATCAACAGGACTGGGCGGAGGCGAAATCTCCTTGATGTATGTCATGATTGGCATGTTCATGAACGACAGCGGTGTAGTCTGCGTCCAAGGAGTTCCCCGAATTGACAGCGCGCGGATGGTAGCCACGGGGCGTGCTGTAGTAGTCATGATAATCGACGAGGAACTGCGGCTCGCCGCCCTTTAATGCGTTGTAGGGCGGCTGGTAAGCGGGCGTTCCTTTTTCCGCATCCTGCCAGCGCTGCCGGCTCAGTTGCTCAAGCGTTTGCGTACGCTGTTGGGCGGTTGCGCTATCGTTGTACCCCTTAGACATGACGCGGGTCATGTCATACATGGTGCTGGCTACGACGGCCTTGACGCGCTTGTCCACGGCTACAGCGTTCAGTGCCATGCCGCCCCAACCGCAAATGCCGATAATGCCAATCTGTTCGCGATCGACGGAGGAGTGCAGGCCGAGAAAGTCAACGGCGGCGCTGAAGTCCTCGGTGTTGATGTCGGGCGATGCGACGTTGCGAGGCTCGCCACCACTTTCGCCAGTGAATGACCCGTCGAATGCAAGCGTCACGAACCCTCGTTCAGCCATCGTTTGCGCGTAGAGGCCGGATGATTGCTCCTTCACCGCGCCGAACGGACCTCCGACGGCAAGCGCGGCGAGCCGCCCTTTAGACCGGTCCTTGGGCAGATAGAGATCACCCGCCAGCGTGATGCCGTAGCGGTTCTTGAAAGTGACCTTCTGATGGTCGACTTTTGCGCTCTTTGGAAAAACCTTGTCCCATCTGTCTGACATATCTTGCGCCTCAACCCTGGAAATATTGAAAAGCGAGCCGACGCCTGCGGCGGCGACACCAATGCCCGTTAGCTTCAGCAGTTCGCGTCGACCTACATCGGACTGCACTTTGGCTACCTCTTGGGAGTTTCCGTTCTCGGTTTCGGGATTCTTGCGCATCGGATCACCTCTCTGTTCAGGTGGAATTTAGGTCACCCGATAGTGATGAATTAGACGGCAGATTTAGCGTGTCCTTATGAGTTAGATTCATCAATCGAAGTGCCTGCGGCGGACGCGGCCTCTATCGAATGACATGTGTGGACTCATAATCGGCGAAGGGATTCGGCACGTCCGAGGAGATCGCGGCGGCGGCCGTCTACCTCGCCTCCGACGAGGCCGCCTACGTCACCGGCACGACGATTCACGTAAACGGCGGTATGGCGATGTTCTAAAGCCCCCGGCGCGATTCTCGCGCCGGAAAAGCGAGCATTTCCAGTCTGTTGCGCCGGGAAAGCCTGCTTTGACAGGGCAATCGAGTATGTTACGACCGCTCTGGCCTTGTTCTGATCGCAAGGGCTGCAACGGAAAGGTGCTGGGGGACCCCCGCATTTTTCGCTGGCGCGGCGCTTCGCAATCGGACAAAGAAGGCCGAACCCGCTGCGGGGGCACTAATTCTCGTGGCAACAATTAGAACATAGCTTGCGGGACCAAGGGTGTATCAATGGCCGACATTGCCGAACGGGTTAAAAAAATCGTTGTCGAACATCTCGGTGTTGAAGCCGAGAAGGTGAACGACAAGGCGAGCTTCATCGACGATCTGGGCGCGGACTCGCTCGACACGGTTGAGCTGGTCATGGCGTTCGAAGAAGAATTCGGCTGCGAAATTCCGGACGATGCCGCGGAGACCATCCTGACCGTCGGCGACGCCGTAAAGTTCCTCGAAAAGAACTCGAAGTCCTAACTTCGGACTTCCTCGCGCGGGCGGCGTTGGCTCAGCCCGCGCGACAAACGGGATTCAAAAAAGATGCGTCGCGTCGTCGTCACCGGGCTGGGGATGGTATCGCCGCTCGGTTGCGGCGTCGAAGTCAGTTGGAAGCGTTTGCTCGAAGGCAAGAGCGGCGCGAAGAAGATCGACGAATTCGAAGTGTCGGATCTTCGCTGCCAGATCGCCCATGTCATCCCGAAAGGCGATGGCACCGACGGCACCTTCAACCGCGACCAATGGATGGAAGCGAAGGAAAGCCGCAAGGTCGACGACTTTATTCTTTATGGCGTCGCCGCTTCGACCCAGGCGCTTGAAGACTCCGGCTGGAAGCCGTCCACCGAAGAAGATCGCGAACGCACCGGCGTTCTGATCGGGTCCGGCATCGGCGGCATCGAAGGCATTGCCGACACTGCGATCACGCTGAAAGAAAAAGGCCCGCGGCGCGTCTCGCCGTTCTTTATTCCCGGCCGTCTTATCAATCTCGCGTCCGGCTACGTTTCGATCCAACACGGCCTCAAAGGCCCGAACCATTCGGTGGTGACGGCTTGCTCGACGGGTGCGCACGCGATCGGCGATGCCGCGCGTCTGATTCAATGGGGCGACGCCGATGTGATGGTCGCGGGCGGCACGGAATCGCCGGTCGGCCGCATGGCGCTCGCGGGCTTCTCCGCGATGCACGCGCTCTGCGCTTCTTATAACGATCGCCCGACTGAGGCTTCGCGTCCTTACGACAAGGATCGCGACGGCTTCGTGATGGGCGAGGGTGCCGGCGTCGTCGTGCTCGAAGAATACGAGCATGCAAAAGCACGCGGCGCGAAGATTTATGGCGAGATCGTCGGTTACGGCCTTTCGGGCGACGCCTATCACATCACCGCGCCTTCCGAGAACGGCGAAGGCGCATTCCGCTGCATGACCATGGCGCTGAAGCGCGCGGGCATATCGGCCTCCGACGTCGATTACATCAACGCGCACGGCACCTCGACCATGGCTGACACCATTGAGCTCGGCGCGGTCGAGCGTCTGCTTGGAAACGCAGCTTCAAAGATTTCCATGTCGTCGACCAAGTCTTCGATCGGTCACTTGCTCGGCGCGGCTGGTTCGGTAGAAGCGATCTTCTGCATCCTTGCGATGCGCGATCAGGTTGCGCCGGCCACGCTCAATCTCGACAACCCCGAGCGCGAAACACCGATCGACCTCGTACCCCACACGCCGAAGAAGCGCGAGATCAATACCGTGCTTTCCAATTCCTTCGGTTTCGGCGGCACCAACGCGTCGCTGATCTTCCGCAAAGTTCACTAATTCGTGGGCTTCGTGCTTTGGCCATAATTGGCCTTAGCTTGTTTCCAGTACGGCTCGGGGGCGGGCCGTCCAGAAATAAAGAGACGGGAAATGGCTGGACGCGACGACGAGCATTATGACGACCGCCCCTTGAATCCGCGTCTTGCGCGCCTCGGACCGGAAAGCGTTCCGCCGCCGCCGTCACGCCGCGCTCGTCACCCGATAGTCATCGTCGGCAATGCGATCTTCACGATCCTGCTTCTGCTGGCGGTCGTTGTCGGCGGTGCGGTCGTTTACGGCAGCCAGCAATTCGGCGCGCCGGGTCCGCTCGACCGCGAACGCACGGTCAATATTCCGCCGCGCACAGGCTTGCGCGACATGGCCGATCTCCTGCAACGCGAAGGCGTCATCTCGAATTCGACCTTCTTTGTCATGGGAGCGGTCGTTCTCGGTGCGACCGACAAGATGAAGGCCGGCGAATACGTCTTCGAAAAAGGCGCGAGCATGGATGACGTGCTGGAGACCATTATCTCCGGCAAGTCGATCCAGCATCAGGTGACGATCGCCGAAGGCCTGACCACGCAGCAAATCATCCAGCGGCTCAACGATGCCGAAGTGCTGAGCGGACCGATCCAGAAGATTCCGCCCGAGGGCTCGCTGCTTCCGGAAACGTATCGTGTGACGCGCGGCACCACGCGCGAGCAACTCTTGCAGCGCATGGCGGAAGCCAAACGGCGCCTGGTCAACTAAATCTGGGCGCGGCGCGCGTCCGATTTGCCGATTAAAGACATCAACGAGTTCATCACGCTTGCTTCCATCGTCGAGAAGGAAACAGCGGTGGCGAGCGAGCGCACGCGGGTCGCCGGCGTGTTCGTGAATCGCCTCAACAAGAGGATGCGGCTTCAATCCGACCCGACGATCATCTATGGAATTGTCGGCGGCAAGGGCTCGCTCGGCCGTTCGTTGACACGCGCCGATATCGATCAGCCGACACCTTATAATACGTACACCATTCCCGCGCTGCCGCCGGGACCGATCGCCAATCCCGGCCGGGCTTCGCTGGAGGCGGTTGCCAATCCTTCGCGCACCAATGATCTTTATTTTGTTGCCGACGGCACCGGCGGACATGTGTTCGCCGAAACCTACGAACAGCATCTGAGGAACGTCGCGCGCTGGCGCGATTTCCAGAGGGGACAGAAGGATAAAGCTCCGCCGGATGCCGTGCCGCCCGCTTCGGTGCAGCAAGTCCAGCCGCGGACGCAAGCGCCGAGCAATACTCCGACCTTCGGTCCCGATACCAAGACCAAAGAGGAAAGAGCGGCCGAGCAAAGGAGAAAAGAAGAGAAGGCAGCCGAGCAAAAGAAGAAAGCTGAAAAGGCGGCTGAAATAAAAAAGAAAAGGGCCGAGAAAAAAGCGGAAGCCGAGAAGAAGAAGGCCGAAGCCGAGGCCAAGAAGCAGGCGCCGAAGCAGGGCGAGCAGAAGCAAGACGAGCCGAAGCAGTAAACGCGCCGCGCTTGTGAGGCTTTTGCCGGATCGTTAAGGTCGCGCGGCTTTCAATTCAAGAGAATCGCGGACACTTTTTCCTTATGACGCTTGCCAGCATGACCGGCTTCGCTCGCGCTTCCGGCGCGCATGGTGACTTGCGCTGGGCGTGGGAACTGAAATCCGTAAACTCCAAGGGCCTCGATCTGCGCTTTCGCCTGCCTCCCGGCCGCGATGTGCTGGAGCCGCAAATCCGGCAGGCGGTCACGAAGGCGCTTTCGCGCGGCAACGTCACCATTAATCTCACCATCCAGCGTGAAGGCGCGGCGCCGCAGATTCGCGTGAACGAGGAAGTGCTCGCGGCCGTGGTCGCGACCTCGCGCGAGCTTGCGAAGAAGATCGAAGCGCAGCCGCCAACCCTCGACGGCATTCTTGCCATCAAGGGCGTCATGGAAGTCATCGAGACCGAGGAAAGCGAGGCCGAGCGCGAAGCCGCGAACGCGGCGTTGCTCAAAGGTTTCGAAGCGGCGCTGAAAGATCTTGTCGCCATGCGCGGCAGGAAGGCGGTGTGATCGGCGGCGTACTCTCCGATCGCATCGGAGAAATCGAGAAATTCACAAAAGCGGCCGAGGCTTCGCCATCGCGCTCGGTAGACGCAATTCGCGCGCGGCTAGGCGAGCAGGTGAAGGAATTGCTGGCGGCAAGCTCGACGCTCGATCCGGAGCGGCTGCATCAGGAAGCGGCGCTGCTTGCCGCCAAGGCGGACGTGCGCGAAGAACTCGACAGGCTGAATGCGCATGTCGGCGCGGCGCGGGCCTTGCTGAAGAACGGCGGCTCTGTCGGCCGCAAGCTCGATTTCCTGGCGCAGGAATTCAACCGCGAGGCGAATACGCTCTGTTCGAAATCGAACGACGTTTCGCTGACCGCCATTGGCCTGGAATTGAAGACCGCGGTCGATCAATTCCGCGAGCAGGTGCAGAACATTGAGTAAGAAAAAGAAATCAGCGGCCAAGAAGCCCGGCGTGCGGCGCGAAAAGCTCGCGCGCCGCGGCTTGATGTTCGTGCTCTCGTCGCCTTCGGGCGCCGGCAAGACCACGCTGACGCGTCTGCTCGTGCAAAAAGAAGAGAACATCGAGCTTTCGATCTCGGTTACGACGCGCAAGCGCAGGCCGAGCGAAGTCGAGGGCGTGCACTATTTTTTCCTGACGCGGGAAGAATTTGAGAAGCTCCGCGATGCGGGCGGTCTTCTCGAGTGGGCCGAAGTGCACGGTAATTACTACGGCACGCCCGCGAAGCTGGTCGAGAAAACCATCGCCAGGGGCAAGGATATTCTGTTCGACATCGATTATCAGGGCACGCGGCAGCTTTATAAGAAGGCCGCGTCGGATGTAGTCAGCATTTTCATTCTTCCGCCTTCAATCGCGGAGATGAAGAGGCGCATCCGCCGCCGCGCTGCCGAAGACGAGATGACGATCAAGAAGCGGCTGGAGACGGCGAAGCAGGAACTGCCGCGCTGGAAGGAATACGATTACGTCGTCATCAATGACGATCTCGACGCGGCATTCGCCGACATTCACTCGATACTGCAGGCAGAGCGCATGAAGCGCGTGCACAAAACGAGTGTCGCGGCTTTCGCGAAGAAGTTACAGGCGAAGCTTTAAGCGACCAGCACCGTCCGGCCGATGCTCTTGCCGTTGCGCAGGTCGTCGAGCGCGGAGTTTGCTTCGCCGAGCGGACGCGTCTTGACCGGGATCGGCGCGACTTTACCCGCGCGCACCAGCGCAAGCATCTCTTTTGCTTCGGCGAACGAGCCGACATAGTTGCCGATGATCGACGCGCCTTTAAGCGGGAGCATCGGAACGGAAAGCGGCATCTCGCCGCCGATCAGGCCGGCGACGATCAGCGTTCCGCCCTTGGCGAGCGCACCGAAGCCGAGTGCCGCTGACTTGTCCGAACCGACGAAATCGATTGCTACCAGCACGCCGCCGCCGGAGGCCACCATGATTTCCTTGCGCGTGGCCTTGTCGGTCGGGTCGAAGGCCGCTGCCGCGCCGTTTGCGAGCGCGTGCTCGCGCTTCTTCGGATCGATTTCGATCACGATGGGCTTGTATGGCGAGCGCGCGCGCAGAAACGAGAATCCCATCATGCCGACGCCGCCAAGGCCGATGATCAGCGCGGGTCCGCGCTCTGCGCGTGCGCCGAGTTTTGCAATCGCAGAATATGCCGTGACACCCGAACACATATAAGTGCCGGCGAGATCGCGTGGGATCGGGTCGTATTCGAGCAGGTATCTGGAGTGCGGCACGAGTACATGGGTGGCATAGCCGCCTTGCGCCTGAATGCCGATCTGGCGCGGCTTCGCGCAGAGATGCTCGTCGCCGCTTTGGCAGGTCGCGCATTCGCCGCAGCCGATCCAAGGATAGATGACGTAACGCTTACCGACGGTAACGCTTTTTGCATCCGGGCCGGTGGCGATGAGTTCGCCTTCGATTTCGTGTCCGAGCGCAAAGGGAAGCGGGCGTCCGCCGGCAAGTTCAGCTTTGCGTCCGCCACCGAGATCGAAATAGCCGTCATGCAGATGAATGTCGGAATGGCAGACGCCGCAATGGCCGACGCGCACCAGCACTTCCGTTCCCTTCGGCTCCGGCGCGTCAATAATTTCCTCGCAAAGCGGCTTGCCGTAGTCGGTGAACACCTGACGCGTGATCTTGATCATTCGTCATTTTCCCATCGCGGCAAAAACATTCGCGAGCCGCACAAACCCCTCGACCGGAATTTCTTCCGCGCGCTTGGTTGGTTCGATCTCCGCGGCTGTCAGCAGCGCGGCGGCATCGACGCCGAGGGAGCGCAGGCTTTGGCGTAGCATCTTGCGCCGCTGGCCGAAAGCCGCGGCGGTCACGCGGCCGAGCAGTTTCGCGTCGCATGCGAGCGGTTCGACACGCGGAACGATCTGCACAACGGAAGACGTAACCTTCGGCGGCGGCACAAAAGCGCTCGGGCTGATGTCGAACAGAATCCGCGCTGCGGAACGCCATCCGGCGAGCACGCCGAGACGGCCGTAAGCATCGTCATCAGGTGTCGCGACAATGCGTTGGGCAACCTCGCGCTGAAACATCAAAATCAGCGAGTCATAGTAAGGCGGCCACGGCGCCAGCGTGAGCCAGTCAATCAGAAGCGGGGTTGCAATATTGTAGGGCAGGTTCGCGACAATGCGCGTCTTCGCATGGCGCACGAGCGGTCTAGGATCGAAAGCGAGTGCGTCGGCTTCCACGATTTCCAGTTTGCCGGGATAGTGCGCGGAGATTTCGTTGAGCGCCGCGATACAGCGCTGGTCGCGCTCGATCGCGATTACGCGGCTCGCGCCTTCCGCGAGTAATGCGCGCGTAAGGCCGCCGGGACCCGGCCCGACTTCGATCACGGTAACGCCTTCAAGCGGTCCGCCGGCGCGGGCGATCCGCGAGGTGAGATTGAGATCGAGCAGAAAATTCTGGCCGAGCGACTTCTTCGCCTGCAAATCATGCTTGCGGATCACGTCGCGCAGCGGCGGCAATCCGTCGATCTGGCTCATGGCGTTGCGGAGAGCTTCGCGGCGAGTTTCAGCGCCGCTTCCAGGCTCGATGGGTTCGCCGTGCCGCTGCCGGCGAGATCGAAGGCCGTGCCATGATCGGGCGAGGTGCGCACGAACGGCAGGCCGAGCGTCACATTCACGGCGCGGTCGAAAGCCAGCGCCTTCACCGGCGCAAGAACCTGATCGTGATACATGCCGAGCGCGACGTCGTAATATTTCCGCGCGTGCTCGTGAAACAGGCTGTCGGCCGGGTGCGGGCCGCTCGCTTCGATTCCTTCGCCGCGTAGTTTGCGGATCGCAGGCGCAATGATGTCGATCTCCTCGCGGCCGATGGTGCCTTCCTCGCCCGCGTGCGGATTCAAGCCGCAGACCGCGAGACGAGGCTCTGGATCCCGAAGCGTGCGCGATAGTCGCGCCGCGATCCGCGCGCTCTCTACGATCAGTTCCTGCGTCAGTGCCGCTGGTACGTCTCGGAGCGGGATGTGGATCGTGATCGGAATGACGGCGAGTTCTTCGCTCCAGATCAGCTGACCGGCCGCGGCGCGTTGCTCAGGTGCGCGAGATATTCGGTGTGACCCGGAAATGCGAATCCGCCGGCCTGCATCACATGCTTTGCGATCGGATTGGTCACGACCGCCGAAGCTTTGCCCTGTTGAGCAAGCTGGACCGCAAGATCGATGGAGCCGCGCGCAGCGCTTGCGCTCGAGTGATCCGGCTTTCCCGGCGCTGCCGTAGCACTGGCTGGCGGTGCGACGAGCGGAAGCGCGGCATCGAACTTCGTAGCGGCCTCTTCGATCGAGCATTCGGCAAGCGGGACGTCGAGCTTGAGTGCTTTTGCACGCGCCGCCACGAAGGCGGCATCGGCAAGGAATGCGAAGGGCGGAAGTTTTCGTGCTTTGCGCTCCAGCCAGAGCTTTAGCGTGAGATCAGGGCCAATCCCGGCCGGCTCGCCGAGCGTCAGGGCGAGCGGCAGCATTATTGGTCGGATTTGATCTGGATGATCGAAGTCTGCCGCATCTTGTCGAGCATGCGCTTCTCGTAGGATTGCAGACGCTGGCCGAGCAGCTCGTTGCGCAACTCGCGGTTCGAGGAAATGTCGGCGGGCACTTCGCGGCGGTCGCAGATCGCGACCACTTCAATGCCATTGGCGGTCACTTCCGGGGGCGTCATGCGCCCATCGGGAAGCGATTCCAGAAGTTTCTGGAGCGAAGCCCCGAGGTCGCTGGAGAGGCGGCGTACTGGCCGCTTCACGACGACTTCCCTGTATTCGCTCGCGAGCTGCGGCACCTGCTCGCAGGACGTGACGCGGCTGCGCAGGCTCTCGGCTTCTTTTGCGCGCGCTGCGCGCTGGGCATCGGGAGCATTTCGCCGGACCACGAAGATCACCTGCCGCATCGTGTACTGGATGGACTTGAGCTGCATGTTCTGGCCGCGCGCGGTCATCGCCGCGACAAGGTCCGCATCGCGAACAATGACGCTGCCGGAGTTCGCCTGCACGTATTGCTGCCATGCCATGTCGGCTTTTACGCGCGCCTTCAGCCTTGCTGTATCGACCCCACCTTGCCGAAGGGCCTGTTCGAATTGCGCGACACTGCGGCCCGAACGCTGCGCCATGCCAGCAAAAGCGCGGTTCACTTCGGCGTCTGTCGGGTTGATGTTGGCGCGCTGCGCGATCTGCAATTTCAGTTTGTATTCGATGAGCTCTTCGAGCGCATCCTTGCGCGAGATGTTCTTGCCCGAGCCTTTATGGAGCTTCTGACGCTCGGTGATATCGAGCGACGTGATGGGTTCGCCATTGACGATGGCCGCGACCTGCGCACGGGCAGGCGAGGGCATGATCGCCGCGGCCGCGAGCGTGAACGCGGCAAAGCCGAACAGGGTTAGTCTGCGAAGGGTATCGGTATTGGGCATGTCTGGCGTCTAAGCGGCTCGTTTCCTAAGTATTACCGCACATCACCCGGTACTGACTATGGGCGCGTCCTGTGGCGGCAATTAGACCGCCGCAGGCTTACAGACCGTTGTTCTGGTTCGCGCCAGTGACCTGACTGCCGAGGTTCTGCTTGAACCCGGTTTCGCCGAGCGTGCGCAGATTCACGCGCAGCAGGAATTTGTGAACCGAGGAGGCGGTGATCAGGTTGGTGTAGTCCGCCGTGTAGGTCGCGCTGATCGCAAAGCATTCGTCGGTGTAGGTCAAACCGACAGTATAGAAATCGAAGCGGCCTTGTTCGAGGTCGTAGCGGATACCGCCGTTGATGCTCCAATAGTCGTGGAACTGATAGTTCGCGGTCTGATAGATGCCGTTACGCCGCGTGAGGAAGCCGATCATGGGCTGCGCTTCATAGCGCGCGTAGATCGTAGAAAGCGTGAGGCGGTCCCAGCGCGACGTGGTCTCGGCTTCGAAGCGCCGCATCGACAGGTCGTCCTTGTCGAAACGGAAGCGGGTCACGAACGAGAAGCGACCGGTGGGCTGGAAGTAAATGCGCGAGACATAATCCGACGAGCACTCTTCGAGGCCGGAGTTCGCGCCGGTATTGGCGATATCGGTGATCGAATACGAGTTCAGGCCGAACATCTGATAGGACTGGCCGAACAGCACGTTCACCATGCCGAAGCGGTGCACGTTGGCAGAATACTGCAAACCGTAATTCAGGCGCGAGCCGCCTTCGACGCGGTCATAGCCTGAATATTTGTCGATCTGGAACAGGTTGGTGTCGTCGAACACGAGGCTCTGCGCGTCTTCGTTGGGGAAGCGGCCGATCTTGGTTTCGTTCGGGCGCACGATCATTTGCACGATCGGCTCGATCGTCTGCGTGCCCCAGGAGTGGACCGAAATAAACGGCCAGCGCGCCTCGAAGCCGACTGCCGGCATCGCGCGGATGAGGTTATCGTCCTGCAACGTCGCGTAGTTGCCGATACCGACCGAAGCCTGATCGACGTTCACGGAAGCAAGGTCCGCCCGCATGCGCGCGAACGGCGTGAAAATGATGCCCGTGACGTCGCTGGTCACGGTCCGGCGCCAATCCGTCTGCGCAGAGAAGCGCGTGTAATTGCCGGGCATACCGCGCACGATACAGTCGCCGGGGACCGCGGCAGTCGCGATACAACGCGACATATCGAGCGTTCCCGCGCGCGTCAGCGGATACAGCGCGGGATTGCGTTGAATGGGCGCGAAGTCGGCCTGATCGCGCGTCATGCTCGTGAAGTTGATCTTGTAGGAGAGTTCGCCGCCGAGGATCGGGTTTGCGAAATAGTACGAGTAATCGATCACCGGATGGATGAGCGGAAGCTGATTGTTGTTATCGAGCTCCGACAATCCATAGAAGGACATGCCGCGCATATCGAAATACGAGCGATCACCCTGACCGGTCAGGTAAAGCCGCGACACGCGCTCCGTGGAGCGGCTTCGCGAGATGTAATAGTCGTTCAGGAACGAGCGGTCGGACAGCAGCGCGCCGTCGAAGCCCCAGACCCAGCGCTTGTTGATGTTGAACTCGCCGGTCGCTTCCAAGATGCCGCGGAATTCGCGGTTGCCCGAGAGGTTGCCGAACTCGCCCGGATCCATCTGATTGATGGCGGCGCCGCGGATTTGATATGCGCCGTTCTCGAGCCGGTGCCGGAACTCGGCTTTGGCGAGCACGCCCTGATTGGTGAAGGGCACGACCGCGAAAGTCGCGTCCATGTTCGGCTTGATCGACCAGAAGTAGGGCGCTTCGACGCCGACGCCGACGCGGCTGTTCGAATAGATACTTGGCGGCAGGAAGCCGGACTGCCGCTTCACGGTCGGATCCGGATGATAGAAGAACGGCAGATAGGCAACCGGATAGCCGAACAGCTCCAGCGTGCCGTTTTCGTAATAGACTTTGCGCTCGCCTTCGTTGTGGATGATGCGCGCGGCCTTCACCTGCCATAGCGGCGGCTTCTTCGGGTCGTCACGGCAAGGTTCGCAAGCCGTGTAAACGCCGTTCGAGAAGACCGTGATGTTGCCTTCGGTGCGGTCGGCGCGCGACGCGGCGAAGCGCGTGCGCTGCGGCGTTTCCACCAGCATCGAATTGACGAAGGCTTCCCGGAAGTCCTGCGTCATGTCCAGCGTGTTGGCATGGATGACGTTGCCGTCTTTGGCTTTGTAACGGACGTTGCCTTCGGCGAGCATTTTGTTCGTGACGCGGTCGTAGGTGACCTTGTCGGCCTCCAGCACGCCGCCGTCGTAATAGATCTGCACGCCGCCGACCGCATGAACTTTGTTGTTCCTGTAGTCGTAGATCATCTCGTTCGCAGTCACGAGCATCTGCGCGTTCGGATCGCTCTTCCCCTTCTTTTTCAGAAAGCGTTTGGTGAGCGAAGGTTCGGCCGACTGCGACTGCGGCAGCGTTTGCGCGTAAGCCGCGCCGCTTGCGAGCAGCACACAAAGAGTAGCGAGCCCGGCACGGCGGAAATGCCGGCCGAGCGCATGCGCTCTGGAGGTGACGGCGAAAAGCGTGCGCATCTAGCCGTCTTCCTGATGCAGGAGAACCGAGCAACCGATCATCGCGGCGCAGACAACGGGCAGCCATCCGGCGACGACCGGATGCAGGAAGCCGCCTTCGCCGAGCTGCTCGGAAAGCTGCGCGCCGACGTAGAGCATGAAGCCCGACATCACGCCGATCGTGACCATCTTGCCGACGCCGCCGAGACGGAAGACGCGCAGGCTCACCGCCGCGGCGATCAGCACCATGGTTGCGAGCAGGAGCGGCCGCGCGAGCAGAAGCTGGTACTGGATTTCGTAGCGCGCGGCGGAGAGGCCGGCCGCACGGACGAGTTCGATCGCCGCCGGCAATTCCCAGAACGAAAGCGCTGCCGCGTTCGAGAAGCTGCCGCGCACCTGATCTGGCGTGAGGCTCGTCTCAAACAGGTGCGTCGCCATCGTCTTCGGGCTGTTCACCGGCGAGAACACCGACGCGTCGGTGAGGCGCCATGCGCCCGGCTGCAGATCGGCGGATTTGGCTTCGATGCGCTCGACGAACTCACCCTTCATGTCGAACACGAAGATGCGCACGCCGGTAAGCGTCCGGCCCTGGTTGCTCGAGGTCTTGGCGTTGATGATCGCCTGATTGGTTTCGCTGCGCTGGCGGACCCAGATGTTGCCCGGCGCTTTTTCCTGATTCCATCCGATCGCGGCGGCGCGCGCTGCGAGCAATTCGGTCTCGATGCGATCCGCGTTTTCTTTCATCGCGGCGGAAATCGGATTGTAGACAGTGGTTGCGAGGATGCCGATCAGCAGCGCCGTCACGATGGCGCTGCCGATGAACTGCCACGCCGAAATTCCCGAGGCGCGGGCGACGACAAATTCGAGACGCCGCGAAAGCGCAAGGAAGGCCGACATCGCACCGATCAGCGTCGCGAATGGCAGCATCTGTTCGGTGAAGGAAGGCAGGCGCAAGAGCACGAGATAGCCGATCTCTGCCGCTGAACTGTCGGGGCGGTCACCGACGCGGCGCGTCAACTCGAAGAAGTCGACGACCGCGATCAACGCGACGCAGGTCAGAAACGCAACCGCGACCGCCGTTATAAAACGGCGGCCGAAATAGCGACCTAACATACCGAACGCGACCATGATCTTACGCCGTCTTCAATCGTTCGAAACGCGCGGCGAGCAGGTCCGCGAATTGCTGCACAAAGGCGGGGATTCTGAATTGCGCATAGCCCGCAATCATCAAAAGCCCGTAAAGGATGCCGGCGAGCGGCACGATGTAGGTGATCGGCGTGAGCGCGGCGTTCTTGGCGATGAAGCCCGAGGTGCCGAAGCCGAGAATTTCGACGAGCGCAAATGCGCCGGCCGCGCCTGCGATCGCAAGGCCGCGATTCTGGCGCGTGGTGCGCGCTTCGCCGAGAAACGCGAATGCGAGAATGAATGCCGCGATCGGAAACAGCGGCGAGGAGAGGCGCTTATGCAGCTCCGCGCGGAAGCGCCCCGGATCCTGACGATACGCCTCGTCGGATGCGCTGACCGTAAGCAGATCGTAGAGCGAGCGATCGGTCGCGCGGTAGAGCACGTTCGCGTTCGACGTCAGTTGCGACATGTCGAAGGCGTAGCGCTGAAATTCGATGAAACTCGGCGATTTGGACTGACCCTGGCGCCGCTGCATCACACCCTGGTCGAGGATCAGGTAGGCGGTCGTGCCGTCCTGCGCGATGCGTCCGCGCTCGGCGATATAGGTCGTTTCGTTTTCCGGCGTGCGGGCGTCATAGACGAAGATGCCCAGCATCAAGCCGTTCGGGCCGCGCTCGCGAATGTGGAAGGTCAGCCCGCGGTCCATGGTCATGAAGCGGCCGGGGATCGCGACGTTGCTGACGATGTCGGCGTTCACTTTCGCGATCTGCTCGCGCAGCGTGCGCAGCGTCCACGGGCCGACTTCGGCGCTGACGAGAACGGTCAGCGTCGCCACGATCATGGTAAGCGCGAAGAGGGGACGGAAAATGCTCCAGCGGCTGACGCCGGCTGCGTTCATCACGATCAGTTCGGAGTCGGCGGAGAGACGGTTCAGCGTGAAAACGATGGCGATGAAGAGCGCGATCGGCGCGATGACGAGCATCAGCATCGGCAAGGCGAGTGCCGTTACCGTCAGAAAAATGTAGAACGACTGTCCCTGCGTCGCGAGCAGATCAAAGCGGCGCAACACCTGTGTCAGCCAAACCACTGTGGTAAGGCTTCCCAGCACCGCGAGAAACGCGATGGCGGCAGTCGAGAACAAATATCTGTCGAGCCGCCCCATTCGCGTCGATACTCTCGGCTTCGATTCTCACCCCGGAATCGATGCCGCCCCCTACTAAATTGACCGGCAGAAACTGGCCGGAAATTGAGGCTTCAAGGGGGCGCTCGCCCCACAAAAAATCCTCAGTTAATACTGTCCCATCAATCTCTTAACGGACTTCGACATGGCCATTTCTCCGAAGCTTGTAATCACCGACTTCAAGACCTCCGTCAACGGTATTCTAGTAGTGCTAACGGATGAGGATCTGGCATTTGGCGCCGCCGCCAAGGCCGCGCTCAAGCCGACCGGCGATCTCGTGCAGCGGGTCGCCAAAATCGAGAAGTTCAAGGGCAAGCGGAACAAGGTTTTGGACCTCGCGGCGCCCTCCGGTCTCAAATTGGAACATGTTTTGGTCGCCGGGGTCGGCAAAGCGAAGGACATGAAGGCCGAGGACTGGCTGAAGCTCGGCGGGACCCTGATGGGGCGGCTCCCGGCAGGCGCGCGGGGTGTGACAATTCTGGCGCAACTCGCCAGTGGAAAACTCGGGGCCGAAGAGGTCGCGCAGATCGCCCTCGGCATGAAGCTCCGGGCCTACAAATTCGACCGCTACAAGACGAAGAAGAAGGCCGAGGACGAGGAAGCCAAAGCCGGGGCCGTCGAGATCAGGATCGGCGTCGAAGATGTCGCGGCGGCAAAAAAGGCCTGGGCCGCCGCCAGCGGTATCGGCGATGGCATCGTGCTCGCCCGCGAACTGGTGAACGAGCCGCCGAACGTGCTGTTCCCGGTCGAGTTCGCGCGCCGCGCATCCGAGTTGAAAAAGCTCGGCGTGCAGGTCGAGGTACTCGACGAGCCGGCGATGAAGAAGCTGGGCATGGGTGCGCTGCTTGCGGTCGGGCAGGGCTCGGAGCGTGACAGCCGCCTTGTCGTCATGCGCTGGAATGGCGCCAAGAAAAAATCCGAAACGCCGATCGCGATTGTCGGCAAGGGCGTTTGCTTCGACACCGGCGGCATTTCGATCAAGCCGGCCGCCAGCATGGAAGACATGAAGGGCGACATGGCGGGCGCGGCCTGCGTCACCGGCCTGATGCACGCGCTTGCCGCGCGCAAGGCCGAAGCGAACGTGATCGGCGTGATCGGCATCGTCGAGAACATGCCGGACGGCAATTCCTATCGTCCCGGCGATATTCTGAAATCCTATTCGGGCCAGACCATCGAGGTCATCAACACCGACGCCGAAGGCCGTCTCGTGCTCTGCGACGCGCTCGCCTACACGAACGAGCGCTTCAAGCCGAAGCTGATCATCGATCTTGCAACCCTGACCGGCGCAATTCTGGTGGCGCTCGGGCAGGAGCACGCGGGACTGTTCTCGAACGACGACAAGCTCGCGGATCGTCTGATCGAAGCGGGCAAGGTCACCGGCGAAACCGTCTGGCGCATGCCGCTCGGCCCCGCCTACGACAAGATGATCGACTCAAAGTTCGCGGACATGAAGAACACCGGCGGCCGCTTTGCCGGCTCGACCACGGCCGCGCAGTTCTTGCAGCGCTACATCGGCAAGACGCCGTGGGCGCATCTCGATATCGCGGGCACCGGCATGGCCGCGCACAACACCGAGATCGGCGATAGTTGGGGTCCGGGCTGGGGCGTGCGGCTCTTGAACGAATTCATCGCCGCGCATCACGAGGACTAGCTGCCGCGTGACCGACGTCTATTTCTATCACCTGCAAAACCAGCCGCTCGAGAAGGTGCTGCCGCAGCTCGTGGAGAAGTGCCTCGAGCGCGGCTGGCGTTGCGTAGTGCAGACCCGAAGCGACGAGCGCGTAACCGCGCTCGATCAGCATCTATGGACATGGCGTGACGATTCATTTCTGCCGCACGGCAGCGACAGGGAAGCGAACGCTTCCGAGCAACCCGTGCTGCTCACGACATCGGAAGCCAACGGCAACGCGGCGCAGGTGCGTTTCTTCGTTGAAGGCGCGAGTAGTGAAGACATCAAAGACTACGAGCGCGCGATCCATCTGTTCGACGGCAACGATCCCGACGCGGTCGATAATGCGCGGGTGCAGTGGAAGACGGCGCAGACTGCTGGCCACAGCGTGACCTACTGGCAGCAGGACGAAGCCGGCCGCTGGCAGCAGAAAGCGTAAGCAGTTCATCCTTCGAGATGCGGGCTTCGCCCGCTCCTCAGGATGAGGTTTTCATTTCGATCCTCATGGCGAGCAGTGCGCGCGAAAGCGAGCGCGTCTCGAACCATGAGCGGCAAGTTACGCGCGCGAGCGGCGCTTCCGCAAACCGCCGCAACCAGAGCCCGGCGACACAGAAAGACGATAAATTCCAGTTATTTAGCATGTCTGCGTGGATGCCGGAGAGGAGCCCGCCGACGGTGCAGCCGAGCGCGACGATCGCGCCCACGCCCATCAGCGCGCCACCGCGCAAACCACGCGCTGCTTCACCGAGTGTCGGGATGATTCCCGCAAACAAAAAGCCCCGGACGCGCGGTCCGGGGCTTCGTGTATTCAGAGCAGGGTGTTCAGTACGAACTGAATCGATAGTTCGCGCCAATCTTGACGGTCGACACGTCGAAGTTGGCGCCGAGGTCGTGGTACATGTACTCCGCTTTCAGCGTCCAGGCGTTCGAATAGGCCCATTCCAGACCAGCGCCGAGCGCCCAACCGGTTTCGTTGTCATGCACGCCAAGAACGCCAGTGCGTGCGAAAGCAAAACCGCCGGTGCCGTAGAGCATTGTGCGATCCCAAGCGTAGCCGATGCGCGCGCGCGCCGTGCCGAGATAATCGATGTGAACCGGGGAGCCGCCCGGCGTGCCGTTCATGTCGGTGCCGGAGATATCGGCTTCCAAGCCGAAGACGACGTTGTGCGAGAGCTGCCAGTTGTAGCCAGCCTGGAGACCGCCGAGGAAGCCGTCGATATCGTCGCTGAAGCCGTAGCCGACATGCGCGCCGACATAGAAACCGCTCCAGTTGAACACGGCGAGCGGCGGCGGAGCATATTTGTATTGCGGGCCGCGGATTGGCATGTCCGCGGCGTTGGCGGTCGGCGCGATCGCAAGCGCGCAGAGCGCAACGCAGAAAGAAAGAATCTTTTTCAAAGCAGCCCCTTCAGAGCGAGTGGGAAATCAAACTCGGGGGAGGAAGCTAGGTTTTTATGGTTAATGCGCACTTAGCAACGAGTTAACGCGGGGTTAAGCGCAAAGGCTTTTCAGATCATGTTGCGAAGGGGCAACAAAAAAACCCCGGCCCTGCGAGGGCCGGGGTTTTGTTTTGGCAATTGCGCTCAGGTCAGAAGCGATAGTTCACACCGAACCGGAATGTCGAAACATCGACCGGGCTTCTAAATTGAATATTGAGATCGGCTACGAGGTATTCGAACTTCATTGACCACTGCTACGCGAACATCCACTCGACACCTGCGCCCTTCACGAGACCCGTGGCAGGGTTGTTCACACGCCAAAATTCGTTCTCAATGTAGCCTAATGCGAAGCCCGCGGTAGCGAAGAGCAATACCCGGTCGATCGCTAAACCGACGCGGCCTCGCACTGTGCCGAAGTAGCTCATTCGGGCGAACCAATTTTCCATCCAGGATGCCGACAGGTCAGCCTCGACACCGACAACGATGTTTGAAAATTGCGAGTTGTGGCCGATCTGAAGTCCGCCGAGCGGACCGCTTATTCGCGCACCATTTCGATCTTCAGACATTCCGTACCCGGCATGCGCGCCAACATAAAATCCTGACCAGTTGAATACGGATGCGCCGTTGGCCGAATTCGCAAACGCGGGTCCGCCGACAATCGAAGTGATGAGAAACGCGATTAGAACTGTAATTTTTTTTTCATGACTACTCCCGATCCGGGCGGGGTGCCCGGTCTAACTGCGACTATATCGGCAGGGGAGGAGTGCAAAAGCGCTAGCCATTCCGAGGCAACAAAAAGCCCCGGCGCTTGATGATCGCCGGTCGCTTGTTTTAGCGGCCGAAGCGGTAGTTCAAACCGACACGGAAGACTGACGTTTCGAAGGCTTCTGCGATTCCAAAATTTGGTATCGCATTACTACCCACTCACGATCCCGCCTGCGCCGGTCTCGCGCTGAAAGAGGACCAAATCAAGAGAGGGCGCGAAGTCGCGGCCTTTGAGTCCCGTGAGCATCGCGTGCGCCTGTCCGCGGTGGTGAGTCTGGTGATTGAAGAAATGGTCGAGCGCCGGCGCGAGCGGTTGCGTCACCGTCTTCGGATTGACGATCGTCTGGTAGCTGAAATTCGCGGCGAGTTCTTCTTCCGTGAGTTGTCCGATGTAGGCGGCAATGCGCGCATCTTCGCGGTCGCGCGCGGCGCGCAGGCTCGCAAGGTCTTCGTGCAGGATTGCATCCAACCGGCTCGGCGCTTCGCCTTGGCCGGTGAAGCGCTTCATCC
The DNA here is from genome assembly GCA_016713235.1 of Hyphomicrobiales bacterium. Lineage (GTDB taxonomy): Bacteria > Pseudomonadota > Alphaproteobacteria > Rhizobiales > Xanthobacteraceae. The sequence continues at coordinate 366,397 of JADJPN010000003.1, forward strand.
AGATGCGGTCGGCGGCGAGGATGTGATTGAGCGTGCCGTGCACCGATTTGAAGAACGCGCCACGGTCGGCGCGATATTCTTCAGCGCTGAGCTTTTCGGCCGCCGCGTAAACCCGCTCATTGGCCCAGGCGTTGTAGCCGGCGAACATTTTGTAGCGTGCAAGAGCCATGGCGACCTCTAGAGGAAAAAGCGGACCGCGATCTCGCGGAACGCAATGACCGCAGCGATCAATGCGAGCGGCCCGAAGCGAAGCGACGCGCGCAAATCCTTTCGCATCACGACCCGCGCGAAAATGACGGGCGTTGCGATCAGCGCTGCCAGCATCGTCCAGTAGATGTAACGATACTCGTGCGCGATGCCGATCACGAACAGCGCCAGCGTGTAGAGCGTGCCCGACGAGACGAGCGCGAAGGTGACGTGCCGCGTGATGCGGTCGCGAATGCCGAGCGAAGCCCACATAAAGGCGATGCAGACCAGCAGATAGATATACGGCGGGCCGAACGGCGACAGGCTCCAGTTCACCGAGAGCCATTCGATGACATTGTAAATCGGGTTCGGCGTGAAGGTGACTTCCTTCTGGTTGTTCGATTGCCACCCCGTCTTCACCGGCTCCTCGCAGCCTTTGCAGAGGAATTGCAGGAAGCGGTTCAGATGTGCAGTCCGGTGCATGAGATACGCACGCGGCTCGGCGACGATCGCATCGACCCAGAGGTTGGTAAGCTCCCGGCCAAATTTCGGTTTGAGATTTTCGTAGACTTCAGGGCAGCCGCCCTTGAGGTCCGGATCCCAGCCATACGTGTCCCAGTGGCGCGGCGTGTAGCAGCCGCGGCCACTCTCTGGACGGTCCTTGAAGTTGCGGTTCTTCTCGACAAAGTCGGGGCCGAAGAAGCCTTTGTATTGGTCGCGGCCGGAGAAATACGTGATGCCACCAAGGTCGAACACCTGCAACGGCGAGATCGGCTTGATATCGGGCACGCGGAAGAAATACGGGTCCGCGAACATGTGCCCCGGAATGAAGAGCAGCGAAAGCAATCCAGCGATGACGGTGCGCCTGATGAAACCCATCGCGCCAGCGCGGACTCACCGAAGAGATCGCAAGATCGATCAGCGGCGGCATGCCGAACACGGCATTTGCGCGGAAAAACCCGCCGATGAGAATAAAGAACCACATGAAAGCGGCGGCGATGCGCGTGCGCTTGAAATAGCCGCGCAGGAGCAGCGTCGCGATCCCGGCGGCAAGCAGCATCGAAATCGACATTGCGATGTCTTTGACGAGCTGGCCGTTGTAGTTGATCGCCATCGGGAAGAACGCTGCCGCGAACACAAAATAGGGCAGCGCGCGGCTTTCCTCGTCGCGCATTCCGAGCGCAATCAGAACGAAGCCGCCCCAATAGCCCTCGAGAAAGAGCGCAAGTATCGGCTGCGGGCCGGACCAGAACCACTGCAAAGGAATCCAGAAAATGCGAGAAGCGGCGGCTGCCAGTTGTTCCACTCGCCGGTGCGCAGCATCGCGACATAGGCCCAGGCATCATGGTGATAGAGGCCCGGATAGAGCGCGTAGAAATTGACGAGCGCCGCGAGCAAAGCTGCGGCAAACAAACGCCGCCTCATCGGAAGCGGCGGGAGCGATGCGGCGTTCATCAATGGATGGGCGTCATTGCCGTTGCGGGAGCACCTGCATGCCAGCGACTTGTGGCAAAGAAAAGCCCGCCTTGAAGGTGTGCGCCGCCGCCGCTATAGACCCGCCAACTTCGACCCCCCGAACAAGCAGGAAATAATCATGGCTTCCGAGCGCACTTTCTCGATCATCAAACCCGACGCGACCAAGCGTAACCTCACGGGCGCGATCAACCAGAAGATCGAAAGCGCAGGCCTGCGCATCATCGGCCAGAAGCGCATCAAGATGAGCCAGAGCCAGGCCGAAGGCTTTTACGGCGTTCACAAGGAGCGTCCGTTCTTCAAGAGCCTCGTCAGCTTCATGACTTCGGGTCCCGTCGTCGTGCAGGTGCTGCAGGGCGACAACGCCATCCTGAAGTATCGCGAAGTCATGGGCGCGACCGACCCGGCCAAGGCGGAAGCCGGAACCATCCGCAAGGAATTCGCGGAGTCGATCGAAGCCAACTCGGTGCACGGTTCGGACAGCCCCGAGAACGCGAAGATCGAGATCGAATTTTTCTTTAAGCCGGAAGAAATCGTCGATTAAACCCGCCTGATCCCGGCGGCTCCCGGGTCAAATCTGTCGCTTTTTGCGCTGCAATCGTCCGGTTTTGCTTGGCAGAACCGGGCGATTTCACTATGTCCGTTACCTAGAAATAATACACCCGTAAGAATACGGGGTAGGTTCAGGGGCAACGGGAGAGCGCGCGTGGATTTTCTTCTCAACGACATGACGCAGGCGGCGTTCTGGATCGCCGCGCTGAAGATCATCGGCATCAACATCATTCTCTCCGGCGACAATGCGGTGGTGATCGCGCTGGCGTGCCGGATGCTCCCGCCGAAAGAGCGCTTCTGGGGCATGATCCTGGGCGCGGGTGTCGCGGTCCTGCTACGCATCGTCTTCACGCTCGTGGTCGCGGAAGCCATGGGCTACCAGTGGCTCAAACTCATCGGCGGCGTGCTGCTGCTCTGGGTCGCGGTCAAGCTGCTCGTTCCGGAAGACGAGGGCGACGAAAAGATCGAGGCCGCTTCCAATCTCTGGAAGGCGGTTCGCATCGTCGCCGTCGCCGACATCGTGATGAGCCTCGACAACGTGATCGCGATTGCGGCGGCCGCCGAAACCGCGGCGATGGCGCTCGATCCGGTGCACGCGCAATCGATCAAGGCCGTGTTGATCGGCTTCGGTCTCGTGACCTCGGTGCCGATGATCATCGCAGGCAGCGCGTTGCTCATGGCGCTACTCGATCGCTTCCCGATCCTGGTGTGGGCGGGCGCCGCGCTCCTCGGCTGGGTCGCAGGCGACATCATGATCAAGGACGGTGCGCTTGCGCGCTGGTTCAACCCCGCGGTCCTCGATCAGCTGCATCTTCCGGCGGCTGCGGCCGGCGCGGTCCTCGTATTGCTCGTCGGTTCGCTCATTCGCCGCTCGCGTCCTTTGGCTGTGATGGAAGAGCCTTTCATTACGCGCGCGGGCCACCTCGGCGAGCCGCCGCAGAAGAATTAGTTTTGCTTCAGAACTGAACAAGGCCGGGCTAACCCAAGCCGGATTTATCGCGCCTTGGGATGCCCGCTACGAGCTTGGGCTTGGCGGCTGGGGCGGGGGCCTCGGCGACGAGCCGCAAGGCTTCCGGATAGATCCTGTGCTCCTGCTCGAGCACGCGGGCGGCAAGCGCGTCTTCGCTGTCGCCGGGGAGCACCGGCACTCTGGCTTGCAGGATCGTCGGACCGTCATCGAGTTCGGGCGTCACGAAATGCACGGTGCAGCCCGCAAATTTCTCACCCGCTTCAATCGCGCGCTTGTGCGTGTGCAGGCCTTTATAGGCGGGAAGCAGCGAGGGATGAATGTTGATCATGCGTCCGTGCCAGTTCTCGACGAAACGCGGCGAGAGCAGGCGCATGAATCCGGCGAGGGCTACGATCTCGACGTTTGCGGCCTTGAGCGCCACGTCCATCGCATTGTCGAAAATCTCGCGCGACGGAAATTTCTTGTGCTCGATGATCTGGGTTTCGACGTTGTGCTTGCGCGCGAACTCGAGGCCGCCCGCATCCGCGACGTTGGAAATCACGAGCACGATCTGCGCGGGATAGTCCGGCACGCTCGCCGCTTCGATCAGCGCGCGCATGTTGGAGCCGCGCCCGGAGATCAGGATCCCGACGCGCTTCTTCATGAAAGCGCGAGTTTCCCGTCGAACAACGTCACCGGCTCGCCCTGATGCGCGACGATCTCACCGATCCTGATCGGCTTCTCGCCGGCGGCGCTGAGCGCGTTTTCGACGTCACCTCGCTTTCGCAGCATCGACCGCAATGATCAGGCCGATGCCGCAATTGAAGGTGCGCAACATTTCGAGTTCGGCAACATTGCCAACTTGTGCAAGCCACCTGAAAACCGGCAGTACCGGAATTTTCGAGAGATCGACTTTCGCCGCGGTGTTGTCGGGCAGCACGCGCGGAATATTATCGACGAAGCCACCGCCGGTGATGTGCGCCAGCGCCTTGATGCCGCCGGATGCCTTGATCGCGGCAAGCACAGACTTCACGTAAATTCTTGTAGGCGTCAGCAGCGCTTCGCCGAGCGTCTTAGATGCATCGAACGGCGCTTTGGCGTCCAGCTTCACGCCGCTCTTTTCGACGATGCGTCGCACCAGCGAATATCCGTTCGAGTGAACGCCGGAGGAGGGCAGGCCGAGCAATACGTCGCCTGCCTTCACGTCGGCACGCGGCAGCAAATCTTCGCGCTCGACCGCGCCGACCGAGAAGCCAGCAAGATCGTAATCGTCGCCCGAATAGAGGCCCGGCATTTCCGCGGTCTCGCCGCCGATCAGCGCGCAGCCGGCTTCGGTGCAGCCTTTGGCAATGCCTTCGACAACTTTGGCTGCATGTTCGGGGACGAGTTTACCGGTCGCGAAATAGTCGAGAAAAAACAGCGGCTCCGCGCCCTGCACGACGAGATCGTTCACGCACATGGCGACGAGGTCGATGCCGATGTTCTCGTGGCGGTTGGCGTCGATCGCGAGCTTCACTTTGGTGCCGACGCCGTCGTTGCTTGCGACCAAGAGCGGGTCGCGCATGCCGAGCGCTTTCAGGTCGAACACCCCGCCGAAGCCGCCAATCTCGGCGTCTGCGCCCTTGCGCCGCGTCGCGCGGACGAAAGGTTTGATGAGATCGACTAGCCGATTCCCGGCGTCGATATCGACGCCCGCCTGCCGGTAGCTCAAGCCGCCTTCTTTGCCGGACATAAGTTCCGCTTCCTCGCTTCTGGCCGTGTGAATAGCGCGTGGAACGCCGGTTTTCCTAGCCGAATTGTCGCGCTACGCCCCGAAATCTGCGGGCGATAGTTGGCGGCAACGCCTTTTGACGCTAGCCAAGACCCCGGACGGGGTGGAGTGGTCGCGTGCTGCAAACATTGCCAAATCTGATCACGGTCGGTCGGATTGTCTTAGTGCCGGTGGTGATCTGGGCGATCACCTCCGGGAATATGCTACTGGCCTTCTGGCTGTTCGTGGCGGCCGGCATTTCGGACGCCGTCGATGGCTTCCTCGCGAAAAAGCTGAACGCACAAACCGAGTTTGGCGCCTATCTCGACCCTTTGGCCGACAAGGCGCTCCTGATGTCGATTTACATCACTCTTTCCATCGAAGGGCTGTTGCCGCGATGGATCGTGATCGCCGTCGTATCGCGTGACATAATGATCATGGGCGCGGTCATCCTGTCCTGGATCATGAACAAGCCGGTCGAAATCCGTCCGCTGATCGTCTCGAAGCTGAATACCGCGGCGCAGATCGCGCTCGCGGCACTCGTGCTCGGCTCCAGCGGCTTCAAGTTCGACGTCGGATATGCGAAGGACGTTGCACTCGTGCTTGCGGGCGGGCTGACGATCGTGTCCGCCGCGGCTTATCTCGTCGAATGGATGAAGCACATCGCTTCCGACACGGTGGAACCGGGCAGATGACCTTTCAACGGCAGGTTCTGTTCTGGATTGGCGCGCTGCTCCTGCTTGTGCTCGCGCTGTGGATTGTGCGGGAGGTGTTGCTGCCTTTCGTGGTGGGCATCGTGCTCGCCTATTTCCTGAACCCGGTCGCTGACCGTCTCGAGCGTCTTGGCGTGAGCCGGATGGTAGCGTCGCTCACGATGGTGGCGCTTGTGCTCCTGAGCTTCGTCGTGCTCGCGCTTCTGTTTCTCCCGATCCTCGGTTCGCAAATCTCTGCCTTCGTGCAGGGCTTGCCCAGCACGATCACGCGTTTGCAATCCGTGCTTACCGAGGAAACACGCGATTGGCTGACCAAGATCGCCGGCGACCGCCTGCCGGACCTGAGTAAATCGCTCGGCGACATTGTCACCGAAGGCGCGAAATGGATCGTGACCTTTCTCGCCTCGATCTGGGCGGGCGGACAGGCGCTGTTTTCGATCGTGACGCTGCTCGTGATCGCGCCCGTGATTGCCTTCTACGTGCTCTACGATTGGCACAAGATGATCGGCACGGTCGACAACTGGGTGCCGAGGGCCAATCGCGAAACCGTGCGCGAACTTGCGCGTGAGATGGACCGTGCCATCGCGGGTTTCGTGCGCGGACAGGCGGGCGTCGGGCTGATCCTCGGCGGGTTCTATGCCCTGACGCTCACGCTTGCCGGTTTGAATTTCGGCTTTCTGATCGGAATGGTCGCCGGTCTGATCAGCTTCATTCCTTATGTCGGCTCGCTGACCGGTTTGCTGCTGGCTTCCGTCGTCGCGATTGCGCAGTTCTGGCCGGAATGGAAATGGATCCTGCTGATCATGGCGATCTTCTTCAGCGGTCAATTTATCGAAGGCTATATCCTGCAACCGAAACTCGTCGGCGAAAGCGTAGGCCTGCATCCGGTCTGGCTGATGTTCGCGCTCTTTGCGTTCGGCTATCTGTTCGGCTTCGTCGGGCTCCTGCTCGCCGTGCCGCTTGCGGCCGCGATGGCGGTGCTGCTGCGTTTCGGAATCAAGCAATACATGGCGAGCGCATTTTATACTGGCGGGGCGCCGCCGAAGACGCGATCCAAGGATCGCTGAAGTGCCAAGCCAAGCCGCGCGGCAACTTCCGCTCGACCTGCCGCATGTCGTCAGTTTTCACCGCGAAGACTTTCTCGAAAGCCGCGCCAACGAAGCCGCGCTTGCGATGGTCGAACGCTGGCCGGACTGGCCGTCTTATGCGGCGGCCATCGTCGGCCCGCATGGCTCCGGAAAAAGTCATCTCGCGTCGATCTGGGCGGAGCGTGCGGGCGCGCGCATCATCCCGGCGCGATTGCTCGTGCGGGAAGACGTGCCGCGCGCGCTGACGACTGGCGCGCTGGTTGTCGAGAACCTGATGCCCGGCGATTTCGACGAACACGCGCTGTTTCATTTGTTCAATCTTGTGAAAGAAGACAGCGCGTCGATCCTCTTCACATCGGCTTATCCGCTCGAAAGCGGGATGGCGGGCTTGCCCGATCTTGCTTCGCGCTTGCGTCTGGTGCCCTCCGCGAAGCTCGACGCGCCGGACGACGCGCTGATTGCAGCGGTACTGGTGAAACTGTTTGCCGACCGGCAGGTTGCGGTCGATCAGGATTTGATCGCGTACCTGTTGCCGCGCATGGAACGTTCGCTCGGCAGCGCCCGCGAACTGGTCGCGAAAATCGACGTCGCGGCGCTTGCCGCTGGCCGGCCTGCGACGAGGGCCTTCGTTTCCGCGTTTCTACGCGAGAATACTACCATCCCTTTGTAATTGTTACGCAATTTACGGTCATATAAATTTCGTCAATTGCCCCTATGATTGCGGCCAAGCGCCGGAAGGGCGCCGAGGCCAATATGAATCTCGAGATCAAACCGCAGACCGACCTCCCGCTGCCGGAGGCGAGTACTCCCGTTGCGTCCGCGGATGCGGCCGAATTGCGCGCTAAGCCCGAGCGCTTCATCAATCGCGAAATTTCCTGGCTCAGCTTCAACCGCCGCGTGCTGGAAGAAGCCGAGAACGAGAAGCATCCGCTCCTGGAGCGGCTGCGTTTTCTCTCCATCTCCGCGGCGAACTTGGATGAATTCTTCATGGTCCGCGTTGCCGGCCTCAAGGGTCAGGTGCGCGAAGGCGTCGCCACGCCGAGCCCGGATGGACTAACGCCCGCCGAACAGCTGATCGAAATCGTCGCCGAAACCGCGAAACTTGCATCGTCGCAGCAGGAGCAGCTGCGCATCCTGCGCAAACTCTTGGCGCAGAACGGAATCGTGATCGTCGATCCGGAAGATCTCTCGAAGGCCGATCTTGCGACGCTTGAGCAGACTTTCCTGCACGAAATTTTTCCGGTGCTGACGCCGCTCTCCGTGGATCCGTCGCATCCATTCCCGTTCATTCCCAATCTCGGTTTTTCGCTTGCATTGCAGTTGTCGCGCGTGAGCGATCAGCGCGGCATGAACGCGTTGATCCGCGTGCCGGCGCAGATCGAACGCTTCGTGCGCCTGCCGGAAGGCGACGACAAGAGTCGCGCTTCATTGCGCTAGAGGCGGTGATCGGCCTCTTCACCGCGAAATTGTTTCCCGGTTATGACGTGCGCGGGCAGGGCGCCTTCCGTGTCATTCGCGATAGCGACATCGAAGTCGAAGAAGAGGCCGAAGATCTCGTGCGCGTGTTCGAAACCGCGCTGAAGCGCCGCCGCCGCGGCTCGGTGATCCGTTTCGAAGTTGAAGCATCGACGCCGCCGGAGCTTCGCGACTTCGTCGCGAACGCGCTGAACGTGAACGAATATGAGACCTTCGTCACCGAGGGCAAGCTCGCGCTGAACGAACTTTCGCAGCTTGTCTCCATCGAGCGGCGCGATCTGAAGTTCAAAACCTATAATCCACGCTTCCCGGAACGTGTCACTGATCAGGGTGGCGATTGCTTCGCCGCGATCCGTCAGAAGGATCTGATCGTCCATCACCCTTACGAGTCGTTCGATGTCGTCGTGCAGTTCCTGCGGCAGGCGGCGCTCGACCCGAACGTGATCGCAATCAAGCAGACGCTCTATCTCACATCATCCGACAGCCCGATCGTGAAGGCGCTAGCCGAGGCTGCCGAAGCCGGAAAATCCGTCACCGCGCTGGTCGAATTGAAGGCCCGCTTCGACGAAGCGGCGAACATCCGCTGGGCGCGCGACCTTGAACGCGCGGGCGTGCAGGTCGTGTTCGGCTTTATTGAGCTCAAGACCCACGCGAAGATGTCGCTGGTCGTCCGCCGCGAAGGCAAGTCGGTCACGACCTACTGCCATCTCGGCACCGGCAACTATCATCCGGTGACCGCGCGCGTGTACACCGATCTTTCTTTCTTCACTTCCGACGAAGTGATCGCGCGCGACGTCTCGCGCATCTTCAATTTCATCACCGGCTACGCCGAGCCGCAGGGCCTCGAGGCGATGGCGGTTTCGCCGATCAGCCTGAAGCAGCGCATCCTCGATCATATTCAGCAGGAAATCGCGCATGCACGCGCCGGCAAGCCCGCGCAGATCTGGGCCAAGATGAATTCGCTGGTCGATCCGGTGGTGATCGACGCGCTCTATGACGCGAGCCGTGCGGGCGTGGAGATCGATCTCGTGGTGCGCGGCATCTGCTGCCTGCGTCCCGGCGTCCCAGGAGTCTCCGACAACATCCGCGTCCGTTCCATCGTCGGCCGCTTCCTCGAGCACAGCCGTATTTTCTGTTTCGGCATGGGCCATGGCCTTCCGCACCGGAAAGCAGCGGTTTACATCGCATCCGCCGACCTGATGCCGCGGAACCTGGATCGCCGCGTGGAAACGCTGGTTCCGATCCTCAATCCGACCGTGCACCAACAGGTGCTCGATCAGATCATGGTCGCTAACCTTAAGGATAACGAGCAAAGCTGGCGGGTGTTGCCCGACGGCAGTTCGGAACGCATAAAGCTCGGCGAGGGCGAGGAATCGTTCAACGCCCATCAGTATTTCATGACCAATCCGAGCCTTTCGGGACGTGGCAAATCTCTCAAAGACTCTTCTCCGCGTAGTCTCGTCCGTAAGGCGGAACGGGCAAAGCAATCCGGGTGACGCGCCCGGGCGTCTGCCCGCGAGCAAACCGGTCGCTGTTTTCGATATCGGATCGAACTCCGTCCGTCTGGTCGTTTATGAGCGCCTGGCACGCAACCTCACGCCGCTTTTCAACGAGAAGGCGCTCTGCGGTTTGGGGCGCGAAGTCGCGACCAAAGGCAAGTTAGCCGCGGACGCCGTAGAGAAGGCGCTTTCCGCGCTCGCGCGCTTCCGTGCGCTCTGCGATGTGATGCAGGTCGGCGAAGCGATCGCTATTGCCACCGCGGCGGTACGCGACGCCAGCGACGGCCCCGAATTCATCGAGCGGGCGAAGAAAATCTGCCGCTGCGACATCGAATTGCTTTCCGGAAACCGCGAAGCCAAGCTCGCGGCCTTCGGCGTGCTTTCGGGTTCGCTCGATATTGACGGCGTGATCGGCGATCTGGGTGGCGGCTCGCTCGAACTCGTCGATGTCAAAGGCGAGGCGATCGGCGAGGGCATCACCATGCCGCTCGGAAGTCTTTCGCTCGCAGATGTTTCCTCGCGTTCGATCAAACAGGCGGAAAAGATCGTTCGCGAAAAACTCGAAGACGAAAAGTTGCTGAAAGATTTGAAAGGCCGGACTTTTTACGCGGTCGGCGGCACGTGGCGCGCGATTGCGCGGCTGCACATGATGCAGAAGGGCTATCCGCTGCATGTGATGCACGGCTATTCGATCCCCGCGAAGGAGGCGATGGAATTCTCCAACCTCATCCACCGCGTCGATCCGGAAACGCTTTCGCGCATCGAAGTGATTTCCGAAGCGCGGCGGCCGTTGCTTGCCTACGGCTCGCTGGTGCTGGCGCAGATCGTGCGGGCAGGCAAACCCGCATCGATCATCGTTTCCGCGCTCGGGGTGCGTGAGGGCCTGCTCTACGAGAAACTCTCGGAAGACGAGCGCAACCAGGACCCGCTGCTGGAAGCCGCGCGGGAGTTCAATTTCCTGCGTTCGCGTTCGCCCGAACACGGCGAGGAACTGATCGCCTGGACCGACAAGTTCATGGAGAGTACCGGCATCGACGAGACGCCGGACGAGATGCGGCTGCGGCACGCGGGCTGCCTGCTCGCCGACATCGGCTGGCGCGCACACCCCGATTACCGCGGCGAGCAGAGCCTCAATATCATTTCGAACGCGGCGTTTTCCGGCATCGATCATCCCGGCCGCGCTTTTCTCGCGCTCGCGGTGTTCTATCGTTATGCCGGCCTGAACGATGAAGAGCTTTCGCCGCGTATTCGTGAAATCGCGAGCACGCGTCTTTTGGATCGCGCGCGTATCTTGGGCGCGGTGATGCGCGTGGCTTACGTCGCCAGTGCCTCGATGCCGGGCGTATTGCCGAAGTCGCCGCTGGTCGTGGAAAAGAGCGTGTTGAAACTGAAGCTTTCCGGCGAACTGGCGGCACTCGCGAGCGGGCGGCTCAACAATCGCCTGCGCCAGCTCGGGAAATTGATCGGCCGCGAGTACAAAATCGAGGTTGCCTAGATTTCCTTCGCAATCACGCGGCCGTCTTCGATCGCGAGCGAGACTTCGCCGCGCTTCAGCTTCAATGCGCGCTGACCGAACAACTCGCGGCGCCAGCCTTTCAACGCTTCGATGTCGGCATTGTCGTCGAGTGCGATCGCTTCGAGATCGTCGGCGCTGGCAATCACGCGCGCGGCGACACCATTCTGCTCCGCCGTCATGCGAAGAAGTACACGTAGCAATTCGACGGTCGCGGACGCGCCGTTTGAGAGCGGCTTGTAGCGTTCGAATTTCGGGAGCGTTTCCGGATCGCGCGCAAGACCCGCGGCGACTGCCTGCAAGATACCTTCGCCGGAGCGCGAGCGTTCGAAGCCCTTCGGGATCGAGCGCAATTGCCCGAGCGCCTCGGCTGTCTTTGGCTGCTGGATCGCGATCTCGCCGATCACGTCGTCCTTGACGATGCGCCCGCGCGGGACGTCGCGTGATTGCGCCTCGCGCTCGCGCCACGCCGCGACTTCCACCAACACCGCTATCTCTTTTGGCTTACGCACGCGCGTCTTCAGACGCCGCCACGCATTCTCGGGATGCTGCTCGTAGGTCGAAGGCGAGGTGAGAATCTGCATCTCGCTCTCTAACCAGCTCGTGCGGTTCTTCTTCTCGAGATCGGCTTTGAGATTTGCATACACGTCGCGCAGGTGGGTCACGTCCGCGACGGCATAGGTCACTTGCTGTTGCGTCAGCGGACGGCGTGCCCAATCCGTGAAGCGCGAAGACTTGTCGATTTGTCCGCCGGTCGTGCGCTGCACGAGCTGATCGTAGGAAATGGAGTCGCCGTAGCCGAGCACCATCGCGGCGACCTGGCTGTCGAAGATCGGATGCGGGATGGTCTTCGCGCGATGCCAGACGATTTCGATGTCCTGCCGTGCGGCATGAAAAACCTTCACGACCTTCTCGTTGTTCATCAGTGAGAAGAACGATGTGAGGTCGAGGCCATCGGCCAGCGAGTCGATCACGACCGCTTCATCGGTCGAGGCGAGCTGCACGACGCAGAGCTTGGGCCAGAACGTCGTCTCGCGCAGGAATTCGGTGTCGACGGTAACGAAAGGATGTTTCGAAAGTCGTTCACATGCCGCGTTCAGCGCGGCGGTGGTCGTAATCAAATCCATGGCGGGTGATAGCCGCGCGACGCACGCCCGTAAACCCACCCAAAGGTCACACGCCGCGGTTCTTCGGCATCAGGATGAATTCCCAAGGGGAGGGCATCGGCCCGACCGGCACGTCGATCAGCGTCGGCCCATCGCGGCGCTTGAACGCGCGCTTCAGCGCTCCCCGCAATTCCTCGGCGTTGCGTGCGCGTTCGGCAGCAGCCCCGAAGCTCTCCGCGAATTTCACGAAGTCGGGGTTGGCAAGGTCGCTTGCGATCAGCCGGTTGCCGAACTGCTCCTCCTGGATGCGGCGCACATTGCCGAACGAGCCGTCGGAAAACACGATCGCGACGAGCGGTATCCGGTGCCGGATCGCGGTCGCAAGTTCGTTCGCCGTGTACAGGAAGCCGCCGTCGCCGTTGATCGAGACGACCGGCACGTCGCGCCGCGCATCCTGTGCCCCGAGCGCGGTGGCAAAACCCCAGCCGAGGTTGTCCTGATAGCCGGGGGAAAGAAACGTGCGGGGCTTGTAAACCGGCAGCATGAGCCGCGCGGCGAAGCCCATTTGCGTCACTTCATCGACGAAGATGCCGTCTTCCGGCAGTTCGTCGAGGATTGCATCGAGGAACGCTTTCTGCGGCGCGATCTTCTCGAAGCGCTGGTTCATCTTCGCGTGGCGCTCGTGCATTTCGTCTGCGCGTGCGCCGCGCTTCGAGAGAAAAGATGGAAGCACCTCGACCAGACGTTTCAAAATGGGTTGCGCATCGCCGACAAGTGAAACCGCGGGCTTCTGAATACGCGCCGGTTCGTCTTTGTCGGCATCGACACGAATGACATCGATGTTGTCGTCCATGCCCCAATGCATCATCGGGTAGATCATGTGCGTGCCGACGCCGAGGGCGACATCCGCTTCGCCCCAGAGCTCGCGGCCCAGAGGCAGCGTCACGCTGAAGGGCGATTTGCTGGAGAGCACGCCGCGTCCGCGCCGATAGCCGAGCACGGGGGCTTGCAACATCTCCGCGAGTTTCGTGATTTCTTGGGACGCGCCCTGTGCGCCGCCGCCGCAGATGATCAGCGGACGCTTGGAATTTGCCAGACGCTTCGCGGCTTCCTTGATTGCATCTTCGTCGATCGCAACTTGCTGTAAGGGAAGGGGCGCCGTGATCGTCTGGTCCGCGCTCTTTCTTCCCCACATGTCGATAGCGCATTCGACTGCCGCGGGGCCGGGACGATTGGAATAAAGCGATTGGATCGCCTGCGCGATGAGATGAGAGGCTTCCTCGGGTTTTTTCACACGCGCGGAGAAATCCACGAGCCGCGCGAGGATGCCGGCCTGATCCTTGATCTCGTGAAGATGCGAGAGGCCCTTGCCGATGTCTCCGTCGGGGATCTGTCCGATCAAGGCCAGCACCGGCGCATTCATCGAATAGGCCGTGAGCAACGCGGCGGATGTGTTCAGCAGGCCAGGTCCGGGAACCACCGCATAAGGTTGCGGCTTGTTGGTCGCCAGCGCCGCGCCGAGCGCCATATAGGCCGCGCCTTGTTCGTGGCGCGAATGCACGGTGCGGATCTTGTCGCCTGCGCGGAATACGGCGTCGAAGAAATGATCGTTATGAACGCCGGGCAGCGCGTACAGCGTGTTGATGCCGTGAGCGAGGAGGAGGCGACGGTCAGATCGGCGGCGGGAGGACTTTTTTCTTCAACCTTCACTGAAGGCTAAACATAAAAGCCACGAAGGCCTTGTAAAATCGCCCCGAATAAGCCACATGAGCCACATCTAAGGACTTACACGGGCCGCGTGACGAAGCCAAAGCAGGCTTACCGCCCGTCCTTATCAGAGCGATTTTCCTGACTTCCCAGGCCACGCGGGGTGTCTATCAACCCCCGCGATTCGCGGTTTTCGCCTGATCGGCGAAGACCAGCGCGTCGCCTGTTATGAAAGAATGACGTTGAATTCATTTGCAGAACTTGGCCTTGCCGCCCCAATCGCGCGTGCGCTGGCCGAAGAGAACTACACCACCCCGACCCCGATTCAGTCGCAAGCCATCCCGCCCGTAATGTCGGGCCGCGATCTTGTCGGCATCGCGCAGACCGGCACCGGCAAGACCGCCGCTTTCGCGCTTCCCATCCTCAATCATCTCGCGGTCAATCGCAGCGGGCTCACGAAGAAGTCGGCGCGCATTCTCGTGCTGTCGCCGACGCGAGCTTTCCGGCCAGATCACCGACAGCTTCAAGACCTACGGCCGTCATCTCAAGCTTTCGACCACGCTTGCCATTGGCGGCGTCAACATCGGCCGCCAGATCAAGGCGCTCACGAACGGCGTCGATATTCTGGTCGCGACCCCGGGCCGCTTGCTCGACCTCGTGAATTCGAAAGCGATCCGCCTTGATCGCATCGAAGTCTTCGTGCTCGACGAAGCCGACCGTATGTTGGACATGGGCTTCATCGGCGACATTCGTAAGATTGCGAAGATGCTGCCCGAGAAGCGACAGACGCTGTTCTTCTCGGCGACCATGCCGAACGAGATCGAGCATCTGGTCGCGCAGTTCCTGAAAGAACCGGTGCGCGTTGCCGTGACGCCGGTTGCAAAGACCGCGGACAAGGTTGAGCAGCGTGTCATTCTCATCGAGAAGAATGGCAAGACCGGCTTGCTGGTCGAGCTGTTGAAGGCCGAGCCGATTGACCGCGCACTGGTCTTCACGCGCACGAAGCACGGCGCCGATAAAGTTGTGAAATCGTTGCAGAACGCCGGTATTGCGTCCGATGCGATCCATGGCAACAAATCGCAGAACCAGCGCGAGCGTGCGCTCGGCACATTCCGCTCCGGCAAGGTGCGGGTGCTGGTTGCGACCGATATCGCCGCGCGCGGTATCGACGTCGATGGCGTCAGCCACGTCATCAATTTCGACATGCCGAATATTCCGGAAAGCTATGTTCATCGCATCGGCCGCACTGCGCGCGCCGGCGCCGAGGGCATTGCGATCTCGTTCGTGGCAAACGACGAGCGGGCATTCCTGCGCGACATCGAGCGTCTGACCAAGATTTCGATCCCGTCCACGGATCGCCGCCTGAACCCGTCAATTGGTGAGCCGAAAGGCGAGAGCCGCGGCTGCCGCAACGGCCAGTCCCAGGATCGCAACAAGGGCCGCAATCGCAACCGGCGCGGCAAGAATCCGCATCGTGGGCAGGGTCCTCGCGACGATCAGCGTCCGCGTCCCGAAGGTGAGCGCAATCAGGAACAGCACGCCGGCGATCGTCAGCAGCGTTCGCAGCATAATGGCGAGCGCAAGCACGAGCAGCGTGCGGACCACCGTGCGCCACGCCCGCATAATGGCGAGCGCAAGCATGAAGGGCGTCCGGAGCATCGCTCCCAGCGTCCGCACCAGCATTCCAAGTCGGAACCCCGGCAACACAATAACAACCGTAATAACCAAACTCAGCCAAAGGCAGAGAACGGTGGACAGCTCACCGGCGTTGCCTTTATGAACCGCAAACCGAAGCGCCGCGGCGGGCATCAGCAGCCGCACCCCGCGCAAAACTAGGGACGCTCATGGCGAAAGAAGATCTCATCGAATTCGAAGGTGTCGTGACGGAAGTGCTTCCGGACGGCAACTACCGCGTGAAACTCGACAACGAACACGTCATACTCGCTTACGCGGCCGGCAAGATGAAGAAGCACCGCATCCGCACGCTCGAAGGCGATCGCGTTACCGTCGAGATGTCGCCTTACGATCTGGGCCGTGGCCGCATTTCATTCCGCCACAAGGGCGATGCGCCGGTCGTGGCGCCTGGCGCGCAGCGCAAGCCGCAGTTTCGTGGCGGCCGCCGGTAAGAATAAGAAAAAGACGCGGCGCTTGCGCCGCGTTTTCTTTTTTCCGCTTGCGATTACATCCGCACTGGCGGTTACGACACACGCACAAGAGCAGCCGAACCCCAATCGTTTTCCGGCCGCGGGCGGCGCCACCATTCCCATTCTGGAAGGCTACTGGGCGGCGTCGCAGGGTGCTTGCGCAAAGCTGCAATTGACGAACGAGATACGCCCGCACGTGGGGCTGAAAAGCTTTCCCATCGCGAACAGCGAAAGTTTTCCGGCTTATACGTTTCAGTATTTGGGGCCGCGCCTCGGTAACTGGCCGGACGGCCTATGCCATGTGCTTTCGATCAAGCGCGAAACTGGTGGCCGGTTTCTCGTGGGCGGTTACTGCGGCTCTGAGGCAAGGTCCCGCTATCGCCGGGAAGATCAGTTTTCCGGCGTGGTGACCGTGCAGAACGAGCGGCGCATTTTGATCTCGGCCCAGGGGGTCGTGCCGGCCGGAGAATTTTTCTTCTGTAAGAGCGTTCCGGCGAAAAAGTAGAACGCGGCTTTTTAAGCCGCGTCGTCCTTCAATACGCCACGCCGGATTTGATCCTCTTCGATACTCTCGAAGAGCGCACGGAAGTTTCCTTCGCCGAAGCCATCGTCGCCTTTACGCTCGATGAATTCGAAGAAGATCGGGCCGATCGCGTTCGACGAGAAGATTTGCAACAGCACTTTCGTCTCGCGCCCGTCGACGACACCTTCGCCGTCGATCAGGATGCCGTTCTTCTCCAGCCGCTTCAGATCTTCGCCGTGACCCGGCACGCGGCCGTCGACTTTCGAAAAATACACCGCAGGCGGCGAGGGCATGAACTTCAGTCCGTCCGCGCGCAGCTTCTCGATGGTCGCGTATATATTCTTGCTGCCGCAGGCGATGTGCTGGATGCCTTCGCCGTTATAGGCGTGGAGATATTCCTCGATCTGCGATTTCTCGTCCGCGCTTTCGTTGATCGGGATGCGGATTTTTCCGTCCGGGCTCGTCAGCGCTTTCGAAAACAAGCCCGTCAGCTTGCCTTCGATGTCGAAAAAACGGATTTGCTTGAAGTTGAAAAGCCGCTCGTAAAAGCCCGCCCACACATCCATGCGGCCGCGCTGCACGTTGTGGGTGAGGTGGTCGAGATAATAGAGTCCGACGCCTTCCGGTTTCGGATCGCGCTTGCCCAGCCACTCGAACTCTTCGTCGTAGGCATTACCTTTCTCGCCATAGGTTTCCACGAAATAGAGCAGCGAACCGCCGATGCCCTTGATCGCGGGAACGTCGAGCGACTTCGCGCCGTCCTTCGGGTTGGCGGCTTCTGCGCCCATCTCGAGCGCGCGCTTGAAGGCATGGTTCGCGTCCACGACACGGAAAGCCATTGAAGGCGCGCAGGGGCCGTGCTTCGCAACAAAATTGAATCCGTGCGAACCGGGCTCTTCGTTGACCAGATAGCTGACCGCGCCCTGCTGATAGACCGTGATATTCTTGGTCTTGTGCTTCGCGGTCGCCGTGAAGCCCATCAGCTTGAAGAGCGCGTGCAGCTTCTCGGGCTGCGGATGCGCGTATTCAACGAACTCGAAGCCGTCGGTGCCCATCGGATTGTGCTTCGAGATCTGCGCCGGTTCGGCGTCGTGCGGGAAGGGACCCATGATCGTTTCCTCCTGCGATTTCGTGTTTCAACGCACAGAATTACCAGAATCTCTTGCAAAGTGCGGTCATTTGAGGCGTTTTACAGGGTAGTAACGCACGAAACACGCATAATAAGGCCTCAAGATGCAACAAACCGTCGCTTTGGACGCCCAGGACCTCGCGATCCTTGCAGCACTTCAGGAAAACGGTGCACTCACCAACGCCGAATTGGCCGAGAAGGTCCGGCTCTCCGCTTCGCAGGCCTCGCGCCGTCGTTCGCGGCTGGAGGAGGCGGGTGTACTCCGGGGCTACCGCGCGGAAGTCGAGGCAGCGCGGATGGGCCTACGGTCACCGTCTCATGTCAGGTGACGCTTGCGACCCATTCCGGCCAGAACGCCAGGCGCTTCCGCGATCTGGTCGCCCATACCCCGGCGATTTTGGAGGCGCATGCGCTCACGGGCGACGCTGATTATCTGGTCAAAGCCTTGGTGGAGGATTTGCCGGCGCTTGGCCGTCTCGTGAACGAAGTGCTCCTGCCGCACGAAAGCGTCGAGCGGGTGCGCTCGAACGTGGTGCTGGAAACGTTGAAACAGGGCACCAAACTGCCGCTCTAGTGCGCTGGGCCTTTTCCTTGACATCCCCAGCCCCCCATGCGCTTTTCCCCGCGATTTTACAGGCGAATCCGAAACCCCAAATCTTGAAGTCCAATGCATCGCTACCGCTCCCATAACTGCGGCGCGCTCCGCGCCTCGCACATCGGCGAAACTGTCCGGCTTTCGGGCTGGTGCCATCGCATCCGCGACCATGGCGGACTGCTCTTCATCGATCTGCGCGACCACTATGGCGTCACGCAGGTCGTCGCCGATCCGGATAGCCCGGCTTTCAAGACCGCGGAGAAGCTGCGCTCGGAATGGGTCGTCCGCGTCGACGGTAAGCTGCGCAGACGCCCGGAAGGCACCGACAACAAGGAACTGCCGACCGGCGAGGTCGAACTGTTCGCGACCGAGATCGAAGTGCTCGGCGCGGCCGGCGAACTCCCCGTTCCCGTGTTTGGCGACGCCGAATACCCCGAAGAGCTGCGCCTGAAGTATCGCTTCCTCGATCTGCGCCGCGACCGCATTCACAACAACATCATGAAGCGCGGGCAGATCATCGACAGCTTGCGCCGCCGCATGAAGGAGCAGGGCTTCTTCGAATTCCAGACGCCGATTTTGACGGCCTCGTCGCCGGAAGGCGCGCGCGACTTCCTCGTGCCGTCGCGGCTGCATCCCGGCAAGTTCTACGCGCTGCCGCAGGCGCCGCAGCAGTTCAAGCAGCTGCTGATGATCTCGGGCTTCGACCGCTATTTCCAGATCGCGCCGTGCTTCCGCGACGAAGACGCACGCGCCGACCGCTCGCCCGGCGAATTCTATCAGCTCGATATCGAGATGAGCTTCGTGACCCAGCAGGACGTGTTCGACGCGGTCGAGCCGGTCATGCGCGGCGTGTTCGAGGAGTTCGGCGGACGGCAAGCCGGTGACGCCGAAGTTTCCGCTGATTCCCTTATGCGGAAGCGCTGCGGAAATACGGCTCGGACAAGCCCGACCTTCGCAACCCGATTGAAATGCAGAACGTCACCGAGCATTTCAAGGGTTCGGGCTTCAAGATTTTCGCAGGCATGATCGAGAACGATCCGCAGGTCGAAGTCTGGGCGATCCCGGCCAAGACCGGCGGCAACCGCGCGTTCTGCGACCGCATGAATTCGTGGGCGCAGGGCGAAGGGCAAAAGGGCCTCGGCTATATCTTCTGGCGCGAAGGCGAAGAAGGCGGTGCGGGTCCGATTGCGAAGAACATCGGCGTTGATCGCACCAGCGCGATCCGCGATCAGCTTCGGCTCGCGATTGGCGACGCCGCTTTCTTCATCGCCGGCAAGCCGAAGGACTTCGTGAAGTTCGCGGGTCCCGCGCGGACGAAAGTGGGCGAAGAGTTGAACCTCGTCGCGAAAGATCGCTTCGACTTCTGCTGGATCGTCGATTTTCCGATGTTCGAGTGGAGCGAGGAAGAGAAGAAGATCGACTTCTCGCACAACCCGTTCTCCATGCCGAACATGGACCCGGATGAATTCCTTGCGCTCGACAACGCCGACAAGGACAAGATCCTCGGCATGAAGGCGATCCAGTACGACATCGTCTGCAACGGCATCGAACTGTCGTCCGGCGCGATCCGTAACCATCGTCCGGAAGTCATGAAGAAGGCTTTCGCGATCGCCGGTTACGGCGAGGACGTGCTGGAAGCGAAATTCGGCGGCATGCTGCGTGCGCTGTCTTACGGCGCACCGCCGCACGGGGGCATTGCACCGGGCGTCGACCGCATCGTCATGCTTCTGTGTGGCGAAGAGAACCTGCGCGAAGTGGTGCCGTTCCCGATGAACCAGCGCGCGGAAGACTTGCTTATGGGTGCGCCGTCGGAAGTGACGACCAAGCAGCTTCGCGAACTGCATATCCGGCTGTCTTTGCCGGACAATAAATAATGGAACGCTCCGCGAGCGGGTTGCAGGGGCAGGGTGCCGCGTCGCTCGGCACCACCAACCACTTTGTGCTCGCGAAGCTGCGCGAAGCCGGAAAGTTCGAAGGCGTGGTGCTCGATCTGGGTGCCGGCACCGGATACTTCACGCGGCTGCTTTCGGCGCAGCGCGAGAAAGCCGGTTTGAAACCGGGCGAGAAGCTGGCGGCTTGCGACATCGCCGGCGGCGCGTTCAAGGCAGACGGCGTCGAATTCAAGGAATGCGATGCCAATGACGGCCTGCCTTATGCGGACGCGTCCTTCGACGCGGTGGTCGCGATCGAAGTCTTCGAACACACGCGCGCGCCCTACGACGTCATCGCGGACGTGTATCGTATCCTGAAGCCGGGCGGCCTGCTTGTATTCTCGGTGCCCAATCCGGGTCACGCGCTTTCGCGTGTGAAATTTCTCTTCAGCGGTCACTTTCATATGTTTCCGTCGCCCAGCATCAAGCCGGAAAACGGCGGCCGGATTTGCGGACATATCGCAGCGCTGCCGTATCAGTACTGGAATTATGCGTTGCGCCGTGCCGGCTTCAAAAACATCGAATTGCATCGCGATCGCTCCAAGCGCAGCGCGTCGATCATCGCCGGATTGATCTGGCCGATGACAAGGCTTGCCACCTCGCGCCATGTCGCGCGCATCAAGCGCCGCGAACTGCCGCTTTACGAAGAGACAAACGAAGTCGCCCGCGCCGCGAATTCATGGGAGGCTTTGACCTCCCGCAGTCTTGTCATGGTTGCGACGAAAGGCTGATCCGGATGCACGGCCGCAAAATAGCAGTCATCGGTCTCGGCTATGTCGGCCTGCCGGTCGCGGTCTCTTTTTCGCGCGCGGGCTCGAATGTCATCGGATTCGATATCGACGCGAGCCGGGTCGATGAGTTGCGTGCCGGGCAAGGATCGCACCAAGGAAGTCGATACGGCCGAGCTGAAAATCCGAAGCTGAAGATCACGCATGACGTTGCCGACCTGAAGGCGGCCGACTTCTTCATCGTCACCGTGCCGACGCCGATCGATATCGCCAACCGGCCGGACCTGCGCGCCGTGACGTCTGCGAGTGAAACCGTCGGCAGCGCGCTGAAGCGCGGCGACATCGTCGTCTATGAATCGACCGTCTATCCCGGCGCGACCGAGGAAGTCTGTCTGCCGATCCCGGGAGCAGAAGTCGGGGCTGAAGGGCGGGGTAGATTTCAAGATCGGTTATTCGCCGGAGCGCATCAATCCAGGCGACGCCAGGCATCGCTTTGAGACGATCATTAAAGTTGTGTCGGCGCAGGACGAGGAAAGCCTGAAGATCGTGGCCGATGTGTATGGCTCGGTCGTCACCGCTGGCATTCATCGCGCCCCTTCGATCAAGGTCGCGGAAGCGGCGAAGGTGATCGAGAACACGCAGCGTGATCTCAACGTTGCCTTCATGAACGAGCTTTCCTCGCTGTTTCGCAAGCTCGATATCGACACGCATGACGTGCTCGCTGCCGCGAACACGAAGTGGAATTTTCTGCCCTTCACGCCGGGTCTCGTCGGCGGTCACTGCATCGGCGTCGACCCGTATTATCTGACGCACCGCGCCGAGATCGCGCGTTACCACCCCGAAATCATTCTCGCCGGGCGGCGCATCAACGATGGCTTCTCGCAGGTCGTGGCGCAGGAATGCCTGCGCTTACTCTTGAATACGAAGTCGCCACAGAAGCGCGTGAACGTTCTTGGCATGACCTTCAAAGAGAACGTGCCGGATGTGCGCAACTCGAAGGTCGCCGATCTCGTGCGCACGCTGAAAGCGAGCGGAGCGATTGTGACCGTCTGCGATCCGGTCGCCGACCGGGAGCTTGCGCGTCATGAACATGGCGTTGAGCTTGTGGCGCTGAAAGACCTGAATCCTGCCGAAGCCGTGATCTTCGCGGTCGCGCACAACGAATTCCGGCAGGACGGCTGGGGCACCGTGAGACAAGCCCTCGGCGGCGACGGCGGCATCGTGCTCGATCTGAAAGCGGTGCTTGATCGGACGAAGAAGCCCGCAGGGATTACGCTCTGGCGGCCTTGAGCTAACGGCGTTCGATCGCCAGCTTGAACACGCGTTCCATGTCGTCGAGCATTTTCTTGCGCGTGTAACCGGCTTCGATATGCGCACGCGCGGCTGTGCCGAGACGTTTTGCCAGCGCCTCGTCCTCGATGACGCGTTTGATCGCGGCGGCGAGGGCAGCCGCATCGCCGCGCGGCGTGAAGAGGCCGGTTTCGCCCTCGCGGACGAGTTCGGTAATCGCACCGGACGGCGTGGTCACGACGGGGAGCCCGCTTGCCATCGCTTGCGACATCGCCTGTGGGACGCCTTCATCGACCAGCGAAGGCAGCACAAACACATCCATCATGTTCAGCCAGCGGGTGACGTCTTCCTGTCTTCCGGTGAAATGCACGCGGTCCGCGATACCGAGTGCGGCGGCTTCCTGCTTCAGAGGTTCAAGCTGGAATCCGTCGCCGACGACGAGCAATTTGAGATCGCGCAGCTCGGGCCGTGCCGCGGCGGCCAGCAGCACCGGCACGCCTTTGCCGCGCCGAAGCGTTGCAACAATGCCCACGACTTTATCGCCGGAGGCAAACGGGCCACCTTGCCGCGCCTGCGTGCGGTCGCGCGGGGAGAATTTTTCGGTATCGGTGCCGGTCGGCACCGAAAATACGCGCGCTGGATCGAGTGCAACGTTTTTGATCAGCATGTCGCGTACCGCATTGCCGGTACCGACGACGAGCGTAGGGACCGTGCGATAGATGAAGCGGCTGGTCGTGCTGGAGCGTACCGGCGCGCCCAGATGGCGCACACGCACCACTGGAATCCCGCGACCGAAGCGGGTGGCAAACGCGCTGATCCAGCTATCGGTCGAACTGTGCGTGACGACGACGTCCGGTTTGAATTCGGCGATCACGTTCTTGAGCTGCCGGAGCGCACTGAAATTACGGTTGAAGATCGGCGCGGGGAAAAATGGAATGCCGCGTTTGGGTGCCGCGAGCGCGATCTGCGCTTCAGCCGGTGCCGCAATTGCGACGGTATGTCCACGCGCGATCAATCCTGCGCTCTCGTCGAGCACGCGGATTTCCTGGCCGCCCCAGCCGACCGAGCTTTCGGTATGAAGAATTCGCATTACGCCGATGTTTCCTTCGCGACCCGCTCATACAACGCGAGCAGTCGGTCCGCCATCAATTCGGTATCAAAACGCGCGGCAACCGCGCGGGCGCGCTGTTTCGTTTCGGGTATATCCGAAAGCCGGAGCGCAATCTTGATTGCATCCGCAAGACCCGGAATGTCGTTCGCATCGCGCACCAGACCCGGATCGATTTCGCGCGCAATGTCCCGCGCGCCGCAGGCTTCCGATGTGACGACGGGAAGACCAGCCGCAAAGCCTTCGAGCGTGGCGGACGGGAAGGGATCATAGATCGAAGGCAGGATCATCGCGTCGGCGGCAGCAAGATACGGCAGCACGTTCTCCTGCCGGCCGAGAAACAGCACGTCCGCTTCAATGCCGAGACGTTTGGCAAGCGCACGATAGCGTGACTCGCGCTTTTCATGTCCGACCACAAGCAGCGTCGCGCGCGTGCCGCTGCGTGCCAGTGCTTCGATCGCTTGCGCAACACCTTTGCGTTCGTAGCCGGAGCCGATCAGCACAAAGACTTTTTTGCCTTCCGAAATTTTGAGCGTTGCTTTCGTTTCGCTGCGAAGCGGCTTTAGCTTGGTTTCGCCGTAACGCGACAGGTCGATCCCGTTCTGGATCAAATGAATACGCTCGCGCGGGTAAGCGAAATGCGTCACGATCTCGTCCGCGACCATTTGCGAATTCACAATCACCGCTCTGAGGCGCGGGCTCGCGAACATTTCGCGCTCCAGCCGCATGACATCGCGGTGATAACCGCTGATATTTTGAAACAGTCGCTTCAGCGCGCCCATGCCGCGCGCGCGCTGCGCGAGATAGGCCGCGTGGACGCCGTCCCCTGCGCGGTAAATGTCGCAGCAGGCAAGCCGCTCATGCGACTGCACGAGCGTGCCCTGCATCGAGGAGATGATCGCACATGCAGCTTTCGCAAAGCGGGAATCACGGCTCGATCGTGGTGTGCGCGAAGGATCGCAGCGGTGAAACGCGAGACCTTCCTGCGGGACCCATTCGCGCGCAATGATTGAAATAGGGACCCCCCGTTTGCCGAGCGCTTCCAGGGTGCGGTTCAGAATGAGTTCACCGCCGCCATAGCGGGAAAATTTCTGGCGCACGAATGCGAGTTTGGGGAGCTGTGTCACGGGCTGGACGGAAGAACTTTGCTGCGGCATATCGTGCTTCTTCGAGATAAGCGAGCCATTTGCCGCTCCGAAAGGGCCTCGCCTCAGATAGCCCGAAACGGACTGTCTTCGCAACGAAACGGATATGCCGCGTCTTTCCCTGATCGTCATCACCAAGAACGAAGAAGCCTCGATCGGGCGCTGCTTGCAATCGGCAGCCGGTATCGCGGACGAGATCGTTGTGGTCGATAGCGGCAGCACCGACCGCACGCTCGAGATTGCACGCGCGTTCGGCGCGAAGATTCTGGAGCCCGGTGATTGGCCCGGTTTCGGTCCCCAGAAGCAACGCGCGCAGGAGGCTGCCAGCGGAGAGTGGATTCTGTCTCTCGATTCCGACGAGTGGATGGAAGAGGGCCTCGTTCGCGAAATCCGGGATGTATTGAACGATCCCGCCGCCGCGCCGGGATACCGGATGCCGCGCCGTAATCGCTTCATCGGCAAGATCGTTCGCTTTGGCGGCTGGTGGCCCGACCACGTCTTGCGGCTTTATCGCCGCGACAAAGGCCGCTTCAACGATAACCTCGTGCACGAGAGCGTTGTCGTGGATGGCGAAGTGCGCACACTGAACAACCCGATCGAGCACAACACCATCGTCAGTGCCGAGGATGCGAGCGGCAAGGTCGAGCGTTACGGCGAGATCGCGGGACGAGAGCTGATCGCCCGTGGCCGCAGATGTAGCGCATTCGAAGCGCGGTTGCGGGGCGCTGCCGCGTATCTTCGGAGCTTCGTTCTACAGCTCGGCTTTCTCGACGGGGCCACGGGTCACCGCGTGGCTCGCTATCAATCGCGCTACACGTACAAGAAGTGGGCGAGGGTCGCCGCCACGAATACCCGCTAGCGGCTGGTCTCCTGATCGTTAACGCAGTCTTAATCCCGACCGGCTCCTATGTAGAGAACCGGGCGGTCAAGGGCGTATTGCGTGCGCAAATCGAGAGCATGGTGGGCAGGAGTTGTGCTGGGCGGCGCAGCGGTCGCCTGCGTTCCGATTCTGCTCGTGGAATTCTCGTTGAACGGATATGTCGAGCGCAATGCACGTGCGAAGCTGGAGTCGACCGCGCGTAGTGCGCTTGGGCTTGCCGAGTTGCGCCTCGAAAACGCGATGGCCTCGCTCGTCGATCTGTCGCCCAAGGTCGAAGGGTGCGATCGAGGCTCGCTTGAGGTCATGCGGAAGACGGCAAGCATCTCGATCCCGATCAAGGAGATCGCAGTCCTTGACGAAAGCGGCATCACGATATGCACCAACTTCGGCGATGGCGGCGAAGAGCGCTCGGTTTCGCGTGAGTTACCGCTTGCCGACAACCGCTTCGAAGTAGCGCTGATCCGTTTTCGCGAACGAAACGACCGCGCGTTGCGCTTGCGGCTGGAGCGCAGGAACGCAAAGCCGCTCAGTGCATTGATTCCGGCGGCGTTTCTCGTTCCCGATACGCTGGATAGTGACTTTCAGGATGGTCGAAGTCTCAGGCTTGTGCTCGACAACGCCGAGATCGTTGCCGCACGTCCGACCGGCGACGAGGGCCTGAGTATCGATCATACGCGCACGCTCGGCGTGCACATGAAGTCCGAACGCTTTCCAATTGCCATCGTTGCCGAGCGCACCCGCGCAACCCTCACATATGAGTATCGCGACCTCGTGAGCTTGGGGCGTATTGGCTCCGCGCTGGTCACGATTCTGATTTTTGCGCTGGCAGCGCTCTATTTCCGGCGTAACCGTAGCGATCCGCTGGTGCAGTTCCGCGAAGCGATCGTGAACGGGGAAATCATTCCGTTCTTCCAGCCCACCATAGACATCAAGAGCGGCAGGCTCGTGGGCGCCGAGGTGCTCGCGCGCTGGCGTAAGCCAGACGGCACCATGGTTTCGCCCGCCAATTTCATCCCGCTCGCCGAACGCTCGGGCCTCATCTATCCGATGACGCATGCCTTGATGGAAAAGGCGTGTACCGAGGTCGGCGCAATCCATGTCAATAGACCGCATATCAATATCGCGTTCAATCTGTACGCCGGACACTTCGCCAACGACGGGATCATCGAAGAACTGAAAGCGATCTTTGCGAAGTCCCAGATCGGCCTTTCGCAGATCGTGCTCGAGGTGACGGAGCGCGAGCCGTTGCCGGATCTCGATCTCGCCCGCGATATCATTGCCCGCTTGCAGAAGCTCGGCATCCGCGTTGCGATCGACGACGTGGGAACCGGCCACGGTGGTTTGTCGTACCTCATGAAACTCGGGGTCGATACCATCAAGATCGACAAGATGTTCATTGATGCGATCTCGACCGAGCGCCATTCGCAGACGATCATCGAGACGCTGCTCGAACTCGCCCGCACCATGAATATGGAAGTGATCGCCGAGGGTGTGGAAAGCTTCGACCAGGTCGAATATTTGCGCCGCAAGGGCGTGCATCAGGCGCAGGGGTATGTCTTCGCGCCGCCGCTTCCCGCGAGCTCTTATATCGCACTGGTGGAAGCGATGGACGCGAGCGGCGTCACAAGGTCTGAAAGCACGGCAAGCGCTGCCTGAAGCTTTACTTGAACGCACACATTCCCAGCTATCCGATTCAGCCGACTCACGAATTTACGATTTTTGAATCGCAACATCAGCGGTCTTGCCCGCGAAGTTAGGCGGGAGGGATAACCTGTTGCGCCGACTCGCAAATGTGCGGACCTAAGCGCAGTATGCGCTCTTGTTGGTGAATCGAGGAAGCTGGCATGGCGCTGAACGATCCAATCGATCTTTATTGCGAGCGGCTGCACGCCGGTCTTTGGGCCGAACCGATCAACGCCGTCAGCAATCTTGCCTTCTTTCTCGCGGCGGCAGGCGCTTACATGCTCTGGAGGCGAGAAGGTAAAGACGATCGCTTCATTCTGCTTTTGATAGGTCTAGCGGCGCTGGTCGGCATCGGCTCGACGCTGTTTCACACCTTCGCTACGCGATGGGGACTTTTCGCAGACTCCATCCCGATTGGAATCTTTGTCGTAACTTTCCTTGTTTTCACCCTGCGCCGTTATCTGGCGCAAAGCGTGGTCCTGACCTCGGTCTGGATTGCGCTTTTTCTTGCCGTGGCAGCGGTTCTGCCGCAGCTGTTGCCGCCGGGCTTCATGAATAACTCCGGCTTCTATTTTCCAGTGCTCGGCGCACTCATCATCCTCGGTATTCTGCTGCGCGTGAAAGGCGGAGCAATGCAATGGGTCGGCGGCGCGTATCTTTCCGCTGCGGCGTTGTTCGCGCTTTCACTGAGCTTCCGGATCGTCGACCCGAGCGTTTGCGCGCAGTTTCCGCTAGGCACGCATTTCCTGTGGCACTGCCTGAACGGTACGCTGATCTATTTGATGCTCTGGACGGTGATCAAAGAGAAGACTGCGGCTGTGTAAAAAGGGTGCTGGAAACAGAAGAGGCGGCTCAGAGAGCCGCCTCAGTTCTTTACGCCACGCCGGGAGGAGTGGAGAGAAGCATCGCGTTCGCGAATCGCCTCGATGGTTTGATACTAACAACTTTATGGCGGCCCGGTCATCGGTCTCGTATCCGAAGCTGTGAATTTCAGACCGAATCGCGGGTATCATAAGCCGCACAGCGGAATTTCAGCTTTCTCCATGCAGACAAAAAACACCCCAAATCGCTCTCGTTTTGCGCACGCGCCGCAGCCGGTGTCAGAGTTGTTGCTGTATCTGCCGATCACCGTCGTACTGATCTCAAATCTGATCCCACTGATCGGCGTTCTGTTCTGGGGCTGGAGCACCTTCGTGCTCCTGATGCTCTATTGGGCGGAGACCGTGATCATCGCGTTCTGGACCTTGATGCGAATTCTCGTCGGTGGGGACTTCGCCAAAAATTTCTTCGGCGAGATTCTGGGGCGTCTATTCTTCTTCGCGTTTTTTCTGGTGCATTCGGGCGGCTTCCTGTTCGGGCATTTTATTTTCTTATGGACGTTCTTCTCCGGGAAGCGCGGACACTCGACAAAGCTTAGCGAAGCCTTCTTCCAGACCATGCCGGATGAGTTCTGGAAGGGCATCGTGCTCGCGAGCGGCCTGCTGATTCCGCTCGCAATCTCCTTTATTGGTCGCGGCATCGCTTTCGTGATTGAGATGAGGAGATTGCCGCTGTGGAAGCGGCTGGTCGATCAGGATCCAAGCGATGAAAAGGAGGTCGGCGCGATCGTTGGCGGACTCTATACCCGCATTGTCATCATGCATCTGGTTATTCTCGTGGGTGCCGCGCTCGCCCAGAAACTTGGCGCGATAGCACCGCTCATTCTCCTGATCATTGGAAAGACGATCGTCGATATCTGGCTCTTCATAAAAATCGATCTGAAAGGCCGCAGCGCCAGCACGATCGACACGGTCAACGTAAAATGACCGGAGCGTGGTATGCGCCGGTCATTCAGAAGCGGCCGCGGGAAGAGATACAGCCGCGAAAATTCGTTTGCCTTGGCTGAGGCCGCCGGACAGCCAGATCATGAGAATGATCGGCGGCGGAATGCCTGTGAGCCAGAGAAGAACACCGCATCCATCGGTTTGTCCTTCCGGTTGAATGCTTCGCGCGGATAACGCGCCCGCGCATGGAAGGTTCCAGGATTACGGTTTCATGCGCTTCACGCCGTCCTTGATAAAAACTTCGAACGGCGTCGTGCCTTCTGCGCTACCGTCCTTCGCGCGCCACTTGCCGCCTGTGCACAGAATGCCGCCAGCGGCCGGCACGGCATCGAATACGACCTCGTTGTAATAGGACTTGCCCTCGACGATCGCGGTGAAGTCGGTCGTGCATTTGCCGCCGCTGACGACTGGATCATATTTGTCGATCATGACGTTGTTGCCGCCGGTGCTCGGAAACGGGTTTTTGAGGACCGGCCAACTCTCGTAATTCGTCTGTGCGAATGCCGCCGGAGCGCCGAGCAAGAGCGAAGCGCTGGCCAAAGCACGGATCATCCGAATACGCATTGAATCCTCCCTGAAAATAAGTGTCGTATTGTGAACACCCGAACTGTGGATTTGGATGCGGCACGAGCCCTTGTGCTAGCCTCCAGTGGGAAACGGCGGGAAAGTCGATGAACTATCAGACCATTCTTTACGACACCGAGGGTCCGGTCGCGACGATTACGTTAAACCGGCCGGATGAATTGAACACCATCGTGCCGCCAATGCCTGACGAACTTGAGCATGCGGTTCACGCCGCGACCCGCGATGCCAACGTCAAGGTGATCGTGCTGCGCGGGGCGGGGCGTGCTTTCTGCGCCGGATACAATTTCGGCAAGGGTTTCCATCACTGGGACGAGCACATGAACACCGGCGGCAAGTGGGATGCCGGCAAGGACTTTGCCTTCGCCACAACGCCAGCGGTGTCGCCGCACCAAAAATTCATGAGCCTCTGGCGCTCGTCAAAGCCCGTGATCGCGCAGGTGCATGGATGGTGCGTTGGCGGTGGCTCGGATTACGCGCTGTGCTGCGATCTCGTAATCGCAAGCGAGGATGCGCGCATCGGTGCGCCTTACTCGCGCATGTGGGGCGCGTATCTCTCGGGCATGTGAATCTATCGTCTCGGGCTTACCAAGGCGAAGGAATACGCGCTTACCGGCAAAGCGCTTTCCGGCCGTGAGGCGGCGGACATCGGCCTCATCAACCAAGCGGTACCTTTTGCGAAACTCGAGGAGACGGTTGCCGAAACCGCGAGGAAGCTCTGCTCAATACCGGTTTCGCAATTGTCCGCGCAGAAGATGATGGTCAACCAGGCTTACGAGGCCATGGGACTGGCAACGGTGCAGAACCTCGGACCGATCCTGGACGGCCTGATGCGCAACACGCCCGAGGCGCTCGAATTTATCGACGTTGCCGAGAAAGAAGGCGTGCGCGAAGTGATCACGCGCCGCGACGCTCCCTTCGGCGATTATTCGGCTGCGCCGAAGGATCAGCAGCCAAACCCGAACAACGTGATTATTCCGAAGAAGAAATAATCAGAACTTCGGGTCGATCACTTCCACTTTCGGCGCGCGGGCCTCGATCACTTCCGCGGCGTCCAGCGCTTTTGCTTCCTCGAAGCGCGCGGTGACGAGTTGCACGCCCATGGGCAGGCCATCGGCAAGGCCGGTCGACACTGCGACACCCGGCAGCCCGAGGATTGGCGTCGATAGCTGCGGGCTCTGCGCGTCAGCCAAATCCATGAAGGCATTCCCGCCGTGCAGGTCGGCGTCGATCGGGAAGGGTTGCTTCCAGCAAGATGGCATCAGCAGCACAGGGTACCTCTCGAAGAACTCATTCCACGCGCGCAAGTATTTGCTGCGCAAGGCAAGCTCCTTGACGAAGGTTTCGTAGTCGAGCTGCGGGCTCAGGCCATCCTTTGCCGAGTAGGATTTCTTGATCGCGTCGTCGCCGAATTGCTGGATCGCCTGATCCATGCCGAAGCGGCCTTCGTTCAGCACGAGCCGGATCCAGAGCGTGGTCGCTTCGCGGAAGTAGGGCGGGGCTGCGCGTTCGACAACATAGCCCGCATCTTCGAGCCATTTCGCCGACTTCTTCATCGCATCGGCAACTTGGGGGTCGGCCTTGCAGCCTTCCCATTCGTCGAACAGTGCAACCTTCACAGGTCCCGCATTCGGAATATTGACCGGCGGGAGCGGAATCCATAACGGGTCGCGCATATCGCGCGCCGACATCGCATCGAGCGACAGGCGAAGGTCGCGGATCGATCGCGCGAGCGGTCCCTGCATTGAAGCGTATTGCGCGACATGCGGGCGCTCTGCGGGTAGCGACGGGTTGAACGTCGGCACGCGGCCGAAGCTGGGCCGCACACCCTGCAAGCCGCAGGCGTAAGCCGGGTAGCGGATCGAGCCGCCGATGTCGTTGCCGTGACCGATCGCGCCCATGCCGGTGATCAGCGACGCCGACGCGCCGCCCTGATGATCCGCCCGGCGTCACGCCCTTGTTCCACGGGTTGAGCGTGCGGCCATGCAGCGCGTTGTCGGTGAACCAGCGCATCGAGAACGCGGGCGTATTGGTGCGGCCGATGATGACGGCGCCGGACTTTCTGATATTCGAGACGACCGGATTGTCTTCCTTGCCGATGTTGTCTTTGTAGGCGACGACGCCATTCGTGTTCGCGCGGCCTGCGAAGTCGACATTGATCTTCACCGTAACTGGCACGCCATGCAGCGAGCCCAGCGGCTCGCCTTTGCGCGTCTTCTTGTCGGCGTCCGCGGCGGCTTTCAGCGCGTCATCCGCCAACAGGTCGACAATCGCATTGATCTTCGGGTTGACGCTGTCCACGCGCGCAAGCGTAGCCTTGGTGAGTTCGACGCTAGAGATCGCGCCGGTCCGGATCAGCCGCGCCTGTTCGGTTGCGTCCAGCCGCCAAAGATCGGTCATGTCGGGAGAACTCCTTGCTTCTTCATGCAAGGGTCGCCGGAGGAGAGCGCCGGCGTCAAGCTGCGAGTTCGCTGAAACGATACTCAGCGCGAATGCGCCGATTGAAGAAGCCGCCCTTCGATGCCGCAATGCGGAATGCCTCCGCAGCCACAATTCTGAATCGTGGACGAGGGCATGGCGTCGGAGTAACGCGCGGGCCGCTGCGGAAGTTGCAGTGGATTAGTTCTTTTTTGGCGTGTCCTCGCGCGGATTGTGCAGGCGGAATTCGGTCGGCCGCTCGAACTTGCCCTGCCATAGTCCACGCTTGGCATTTCGCGCTTCTTCTTCGGCCGCCGCATATTTGCCTTCGCCCATCTTCGCGGCACTGATCGCCCAGCCCTGGCGGACCATCGCTTCGGCGATATCGGGAATATCTTTGGCGGAGCATTTTGCGATCGTGCGGCCGTAACGGTCCTTCGCGCGCGGTTCGCAGTTGACGTCGCCCTTGCGCAGCATTTTCGCGAGCTGGTTTCGTGCTTCGCCGCCGCAGCGCCAGATCGAGTCGTCGGCGGAGAAACAGTTCTGCTTGATCTCGGGCGCATCGATGCCGTCGAGACGGATCGTGGTCTGTTGAATGACGAACGAGTCGCCGTCCTGCACGACAATGCCGCGGCCGTCTTTATCGACCCGCGGTTCGCGGTCGAGCAGAAAATTCCACGCAAATACGCCGACTACGATCAATCCGACGAAAATCCAGGGTGCGAACCGGCGCAATTCAATTCTCTCTATCTTGGAAGCGTATGCTTGCTTGGAAGCGGTATGGTTGAAGTAGGGCGGGAACGGTGTCACCTACGTTTGCAGTTTAGCCCAAAAGCCGCCAGATCGTCATGCCTCTTGTCGAAACTTCCGACCACGGGAAGCTCGTTTTCCACCAGCCGCTGGGTGCGGTGGCACGCATTATCATGGTCGCGGGCGGCGCGTTCGCGCTTTCCGCCCCGCACGAACTGCTTATCCGTCCCGGCGTATCGCTGCTGCAATGGGGCATGTTGCCGTTCTGGATCATCGGTGTCGGCGCGGGGTTGATTGGTGCGATCCTGCTGCTTGCGGGCGTGCTCGGCCTCACGCGGACGGTGACCTTCGACGCAGCGGCGCGCGAGCTGCGCGTCGATGGCAACGGCTCCTTCGGGATCGGCTGGAGCGCGCGATACGCATTCGCGGATATTCTTGAGTTCGGCATCATCAAGCACGAGCAAAGCGAGGGGCCGCCGCGCTTCGTGCTCCAGGCCATCGTGACCGGCGCTTCCGGTCCACTCGAGATCGATACCTTCGGCAGCGAGGGGGAGGCGATCGCGGCACAGGCAAAAATCGACGCTTTGATGCTCGGGGAAGAGGCGTCGTAATTCCGTCATCGGCGCTCCGAAAGTCCATCACCGCTCGCTGCTATCCGGCAAATGCCGCGCCGACATGGGCAAACAGAGGCGGCAAACAGAGGCGGCAGCCTGAAACGACAAGCGGACACGGCGCACGGCTATTCATTTCCGCGCTCGGGTGAGCCGGAGTTTGCGAAGCTCGCGCCGGCCCTGAAAGAAAAGGGCGGCGGGGACGCCGGAGGAATCCCGTCCTCCTCGGCCATCTGCATGGGGGAAGAAGTATGCAGATGAGTTTCCGTCACCGCGAAAGCCGGAATTAAACCGGCGTCCCGCAGCGCGTTTGGGATTTTCCGCGAATGCCGCAAGCGGCACGCGCGATCCCATTCGCGCCAACTACACGCAGGTGGTTTTCGGCCTGTTTCGCGCGGCCCCCGGTGGACTGACCAAGCTATCCACCGCTGGCGGGCCTGCTCGGCTTCGCCGTCAAACGCGTCGGCACGCGCCCGAACGAAGCCGCCAGAGGCAGGCCCTTGTGGCGAGCGGCAGGCTCGCCGGAACCGCACGACTTCAGCCGCTGCGCATAGCGCTTGCGTGAACGCTGCGCGCAGCCACCGCTCCCGATCCGCACGCGCGCCACGCCAGCGCACATGCCCTTTTCGATTGGCCGGAATTGGGTAAACCCAAGGCCGGCTTTCTCGGATCAGGACAACAAGGAAAATATTCCTAGTTTTAGGTGAAAGTATGGCATCCGGCAAAATAAAGCCGGACAATTTGTCTTTGCCCGCTTTCGCGTTATGCAAGCCAGGGAGAAATTTCGAGAATTCGGATGGTTGAACCTGCGCTGTCGCTCAAATTGCCCGCGATCGTTTACGCGACGGAGCCGTTCATTCCTGAGGCTTGGCCGCCGGTGATCCGCATTCCGGAGCGCAAGGTGTTGCACAGCCAGTTCAAGGAGCACATCGCCGAATTCGCGAAGGAAGAGCTCGATTACTTCGAGGCGCTTTGCTTTCTGCGGGCGGACAGGATCGCGCGGCCGCACGCAGCGCTGATGCGCGCGCCCGCCATGAACCACAAGGCGAGCTGCGAAGCGCTCGTCAAACGCGCACTCGAACTTGTCGGCGCGGAGGTTGAAGCCGCGCGTGCGGCTGATCCCGAGCGGGCGGGGAAGATCCTCGCTTACGCGATCGCGGCGCTATGCGAAGCGCCGGGTTGCATCCCGCGCGGCATCGAGGTGGACGGTCCGGATTTTGGCGACGGTGCGCACATCAACATCGGCCACGAGCGCGGCGCGCCGCTCTCGAGCTACTACACCACCGCGCACTCCTATGTGTACGTGATCAACTCGCCGCATCTTTTCGAGGGGCTCTTGGGGCCGCATTCGAGCATCAAGATCGCGAACGATCACCTGACCGAAATGGGGATCGAATTCGCGCTGCGGCTCTGGCCAGAGCGGATCGAGGAGATGAAGCGGCGGGAGGGCGCGTAGCGCTCTCACTTCGTCATGGCCGGGCTCGTCCCGGCCATCTCGATTGTTATCGCATTGCCTTCGTAATCGAGATCACCGGGACAAGCCCGGTGATGACAAACGGAGTACTATCGCAGCCCGCGCTCCGCCGCTTTACCTCGACAGCGACACCGCCATCCCGCTGAGGTCGAGGTTCACGATCACGCCAGTCTGCGCGCCGGCGACTTCGAGGACGACGCCCTTCTGGTTCGTGAGCACGGCCGCCTGCGGCCCGCGCACGATGGCGGCTCCCGCGCTGCCCGCGCCGTAAACGCCCGCGACGTCGCTCGGACGGCGGATGTTGCGCGCGACGCCGCGCAGGTTGACCGACGAAACGCCGAAGGTGAAGCCATAGGAGAGGCCGCCGATCGAGAGCGGATAGTTGCGGCCATTGCAGGTAAGCGTGCCCGAGCCCGCCGTGCCGCCGATGACCCAGCCGGCTTTGACGAACTTGATGCGGATCGAACAGGTGTCGGCAAGCGCCGGGGCGGAGGCCGCGCACAGGCCGGCAAGCGCAACGAGAGCGGCGCGAAGAGAGCGGAGCATCTTATGGGTCTCCTGTGATTGGCGATTCTAGCAGGCGCGCAAGGTTGTCTTGAGTCGGGTAACGTGTCGAATCCGCTATTGTTCCCGCCGGCGCGCGCCGCGCGCTACTCGACCCAGTCTCGTTTTGCGCCGCTGCCGCGTCATAGGCGAGCTTAGTGAAACGGCCACCCATTGGCGCGGGCAAGCAGATCGCGGACGCTATTTCTGTTTGAACAGACGAAACAGTGGAAATATTTCCTGTTGGTTCGCTTGTTTTAATTCTGCTTCGATCTTTTCAAGATTTTTCTTCGCCTCGAGATGGTCAAGCTTGACAGCACGTTGAAACCATTCGACTGCCTGCTTTGGGTCTTCCTCCCACAAGGAAACCCCAAGGCTATGCATCGAGTCAGGATCGCCTAGGATCGCGCCTTCTCGAAGCAGCTTGATTGCAGCAAGCTTGTTAATGCGGCCGCCAAAGCGTTCAGTGTTATACATCCAGCCTAGATTGTCGTAGGCGGCGAGGTACTTGGCATTAATGAGGTTTGAGTACATCGCAGCAGCTCGCTTTGGATCATCGAGTTCGATTGCGCGAGCAAGCTGATATTGAAAACGGAGTTCGTTTGGAAATTCTTCGGCAGCTCTTTCGCATTGTAAGGCTGCATCTTTGCGCTGACCAAGTAGTGTATTGTAGTCGACGCCTGTCGCGAGCCGAGCTTTGCGTTGATCGTAAGCATTGGCTGCGAGGCGGTCGCAGTCATGCAAGTCATGCGGGCTGCGAGAGGGTTGCCTGGGTAGCAGGTCAGGGGCTCTTGGAGTTGGTCGCGGCTCCGGCCTTGGCTCTGGTGTCCGCTCAGCCTGCCGAAGTGCACCTACGACCCCTATCTTTTGCATCTCGCTGATCGTGAGATGGCGCATGTCGTTCGGCCCTGTCTTTAGAGCCAATTCCAGTAACTCCGAACTGACGCCCATCTCGCGCAAGTAAGAGAGGAGATACCCTACGATTAGTTGAAGGTCTTCGCTGTCGCGGTCGGGGTTGCGAGCAATGTCTTTTCTCAGCGAGTTCTGATGAACGCCGATTGATCCTGCCGCAGCACTTCTGTGCACGCCGCCGACAAAGGCGAAGGCGCAAGCGGAATCACATTGAAACGGTCTGGTCTGCAGTGTGCTCAGATTCAGCAGCCGGATCATACGCCCAAGTTTCAGGGCGGTTCCGACATTTCCGCCCGGGGAATCGAAAGTTACAAAATCTGGTTTGTGGCTGTTGGCTAAGGTAACGAATGGCGTCAGGTCGTCATCCGGCCCAAACTCACCGGCAACAAGAATATAGCGGTTGCCATTCGGAAGCTGGCCGCTGGTAAATTTGAGGTCTGCTAGTGAAGATGTAGGCCCCGCTAGGCACGCAGCGATGGCAAGCAGACCAACCAGAAAGCATTTTGAACGCGAGAACACGGTAGCCCCCAATGATCCAAGGCTATCATGGTGCGTTTGGCTTTGAGAAGCGGCCGATCTTTAACGTTAAAGGCCGCGGATTTCTCCGCGGCCCTTTTTATTTCAGACGTTAAGTAGCCGAAGCATCCGTTACGAACACCCCGTCGTGCTGCCACACGTATCGCACTTGAGACACGTGCCGTTACGCACCATCGTGAAGTTGTGGCACTCGGGGCAGGAGGAGCCTTCGTAGCCCTTGGCTTTCGCCGCCGCGCGCTGGTTCACTTCCATCGCTTTCGCGCGGTCGACTTCGGTCTCCACGAGCGGCGCTTGTTTCAGCGCAGTCGCAGCACCCGTTGCCGGGCCGCCAGCCAAAAATGCCGAGACGACATTCGCGGGCTGCGAAGTGCGGGCGGGCTCGGCGGTCGCGCGTGCGTCGGTGGAAGACACCGTGGACAACGCCGGCGCCTTGCCGCGCACGAGGCCGCGCGAGATCACCGGCGCTGCCTTGCCTTCGTTCTCGCCCTTGCCGAGCGCGCCGCCATCCATGTCGGAGGGGTCGACGTGCGCGAGATCGTAGCGGCCCATGTAGGAGATGGCGAGCTCGCGGAACACGTAGTCGAGGATCGAGGTCGCCATCTTGATGGTGTCGTTGCCGGTCACCATGCCCGCGGGCTCGAAGCGGGTGAAGGTGAAGGCGTCGACATATTCGTCGAGCGGCACGCCGTATTGCAGGCCGAGCGAGATCGCGATCGCGAAGTTGTTCAGGAGCGAGCGCAGCGTCGCGCCTTCCTTGTGCATGTCGACGAAGATCTCGCCGAGGCGGCCGTCGTCATATTCGCCGGTGCGCAGGTACACTTTATGGCCGCCGACCACGGCCTTCTGCGTGTAGCCCTTGCGGCGCGAGGGCAGCTTCTCGCGCTCGCGGTCGCGAATGTGTTCGACGCGCTCCACGATGCGCTCGACGACTTTCTCCGCGAGCGCGGAAGCGCGGGCGGCTTGCGGCTGCGCGAGCAGCGCTTCGACCGCATCTTCCTCGTCGTCCTCGTCCTGGATCAGCGCGGAGTTGAGCGGCTGCGAGAGCTTCGAGCCGTCGCGATAGAGCGCGTTGGCTTTGAGCGCCAGCTGCCAGGAGAGCATGTAGCTCGCCTTGCAATCCTCGACCGAGGCGTCGTTCGGCATGTTGATCGTCTTCGAGATCGCACCCGAGATGAAGGGCTGCGCCGCCGCCATCATGCGGATGTGGGACTCCACCGAGAGATAGCGCTTGCCGATGCGGCCGCACGGCGTTGCGCAATCGAACACCGGATAGTGCTCGGTCTTCAGGTGCGGGGCGCCTTCCAGCGTCATCGCGCCCGCGACATGCGTGTTCGCGGATTCGATGTCGCGCTTGGAGAAGCCGAGGTTTGACAGCAAATCGAACGCGGGGTCCGCCATCTGCTCGTCGCTGACGCCGAGCTTCTTCAGGGTCTCGTCGCCGAGCGTCCAGCGGTTGAACACGAACTTGATGTCGAAGGCGGTCGCGAGCTTGCTCTCCAGCATCTTGATCGTGTCGGCGTCGAAGCCTTTGGCGCCCAAGGAAGAGTGATTGATCGCAGGCGCGTTCGAGAGCGTGCCGTGGCCGACCGCGTAAGCTTCGATCTCCGCGATCTGCGCCTCGCCATAGCCGAGCGTGCGCAGCGCTTCGGGCACCGCCTGGTTGATGATCTTGAAGTAGCCGCCGCCGGCCAGCTTCTTGAATTTCACCAGCGCGAAGTCCGGCTCGATGCCGGTGGTGTCGCAGTCCATCACGAGACCGATGGTGCCGGTCGGCGCGATCACGGAAGTCTGCGCGTTACGGAAGCCGTGCTTGTGGCCGAGCTCCAACGCGCGGTTCCACGCGGCCGCCGCGCGCTCAACCAGACGCTCGTCCGGGCAGTTCGCGATATCGAGCGGCACCGGCGGGATCGAAAGCTGCTCGTAGCCGTTCTTGTCGCCGTGCGCCGCGCGGCGATGGTTGCGAATGACGCGCAGCATGTGCTCGCGGTTCGGCTCATAGCCGGGGAAGGCGCCGAGTTCGGCGGCCATCTCGGCGGAAGTCGCATACGAGACGCCGGTCATGATCGCGGTGATCGCGCCGGTGAATGCGCGCGCTTCGCTGGAGTCGTAGGGGATGCCCGCGGTCATCAGCCAGCCGCCGATATTGGCGTAGCCGAGGCCAAGCGTGCGGTAGCGGTACGACAGCTCCGCGATTTCCTTGGACGGGAACTGCGCCATGAGCACCGAGATCTCGAGCACCACGGTCCAGAGCCGGACTGCGTGTTCGTAAGAGTCGGCATCGAAAGACTTATCTTCGGCGCGGAAGCGCAGGAGATTGAGCGAGGCGAGATTGCACGCGGTGTCGTCGAGGAACATGTATTCCGAGCACGGATTCGACGCGCGGATCGGTCCACTTGCAGGGCAAGTGTGCCAGTCGTTCACCGTGGTGTGGAACTGGATGCCGGGATCGGCGCAGGCCCAGGCGGCGTGACCTATTTTTTCCCAAAGCTCTTTTGCCTTGAGGGTTTTCGCGACCGAGCCGTCCTTGCGGCGCGTGAGATTCCAGTCGCCGTCTTTCTCGACCGCGCGCAGGAAGTCGTCGGTGACGCGCACGGAGTTGTTCGAGTTTTGACCGGCTACGGTCAAATATGCGTCGGAGTCCCAATCGGTGTCATAGATCGGGAAGTGGATGTCTTTGTAGCCTTGGCGGGCGAACTGAATAACTCTCTGAATGTAGTTATCAGGTACCAGCGCTTTTCTGGCCGCTTTGATTTCCCGCTTTAGCGCGGGGTTTCTATCGGGATTGTAGCAATCGTCCCCATTTCCTTCGCAATTTATGCAAGCTTTCAAAACCGCTTTCATGTGCTTTGAAACGGTCTTTGAACCGGTGACAAGAGCGGCAACTTTCTGCTCTTCGATCACTTTCCAGTCGATGTACTGCTCGATATCCGGATGATCCGCATCGACGACAACCATTTTGGCTGCGCGTCTTGTGGTGCCACCGGATTTGATGGCTCCAGCGGCCCGATCGCCAATCTTTAGAAACGACATCAATCCGGAGGACTTGCCGCCGCCGGAAAGCTTTTCGTTCTCGCCGCGCAGCATCGAAAAGTTCGAGCCGGTGCCCGAGCCGTATTTGAACAGGCGCGCCTCGCGCACCCACAAATCCATGATCCCGCCTTCGTTGACGAGATCGTCCTGCACCGACTGGATGAAGCAGGCATGCGGCTGCGGATGCTCGTAGGACGAAGCGGACTTCGTCAGTTCGCCGGTCTGGTAATCGACGTAGAAGTGGCCCTGGCCGGGACCGTCGATGCCGTAAGCCCAGTGCAGGCCGGTGTTGAACCACTGCGGAGAATTCGGCGCCGCCATTTGCATGGCGAGCATGTAGCGAAGCTCGTCGAAGAATGCGGAAGCGTCGGCTTCTGAATCGAAATAGCCACCTTTCCAGCCCCAATAGGTCCAGGTGCCGGCGAGGCGATCGAACACTTGCGTCGCCTGCGTTTCGCCGCCGAAGCGTTCTTTTTCGGGAACATTCGCAAGTGCCTTGTCGTCCGCGACGGAGCGCCAGAGGAAGGAGGGGACGGTCTCTTCCTCAAATCGCTTCAACGCCTTCGGGACGCCGGCTTTGCGGAAATATTTCTGCGCAAGGACGTCGGTCGCGACCTGCGAGAAGTGCTCGGGCACATCGATGCCTTCGAGCTTGAACACGATGGAACCGTCCGGATTGCGAATCTCACTCGTCGCCTTGCGGAAGGTGATAGCGGAGTATGGCGACTGGCCTTCTTTGGTGTACCGGCGCGGAATTCGCATCTTGATCGTCCCCTAATTCGGGCGCGGAATCTGCCATTCCGCACTCTTGTGTTGCAGGCCCGATCTCTGCCGGGCCTCACCTGTTCGGGGCCAACACGCCTCTTTCGGGCGGGTTCGACCCCCATTCTAGCCCCAGGATGGCGACAGGACGACCGTTCGCTGGGCAGGCTTCTGCCCGGCGCCTCGTCTCAGCCCTCGTTGGAGGTGCCCGGAACGGACCGCATTACTTGCGTTCCGAGCGAACCATGACGCTACGGTGACTCTACCTTACGCGTCAAGTAATAGTGCTCGACCTACTAATAAACACTAAAACTGGTAGGTCAGCGTTGAATATCGGGGATAGCTGCTTGCCCCGGACGGCCGACGCTGAAGCAGTATTCGGGGACGATTCCCGAGGCCCGTAAAGAGTTGACGGGCGCACCGTAGAAGCTAGGCGGAGATTCGACAGCCCTGTTTTGCTGGCTTTGCCCGTAATCCCCGGAATCCGGTGCGAGAAAAATTTATGGCACGGCAGGCAGATAGGAGATGACGGCCGTGCCGGCCGGCTGACGCGCAGCGCCATTTCTAGACTCCGCTCGTGCCATGCCCCAAAATGCAGGGTACGGGCGTGGTTTTGTAGCGTTGGTGGGAGTATTCGATGCGGGCGGGCATCGTTGGCATTTTCTTTTTCGCGGCTGTTCTCGTGCTTGGCCATTATGTGGCGGCACCCTTCTTCTGCCGTGGCGGCATCGCCATTCCCACACTCGACCCGCGCGCACTCTGTGGCGCAGATTTTCATCTGAATCAGTCCGGCTCTGTGCTGCTCTACTTTGGCGCGATCGCACTCGCGATGATCTTCGGCGTGCTTGCCGGCGTGCTGCCGAACCGCAGGAAAAAAGCCACGGAAGAACAATCGAAGGCTTCGCACGCCGAGACCTTCGAGCAGATTGTCGTCGCGACGGAAGCGAAAGAGGCCGCGGCTTCGGCCGAGAAGAAAGAGCCAAGCACGCCGCCGGTGGCGCATCCTTCCGCGCTTGCTTCGCACACGGCAGCCTCTACTGAAACGCCAGCACCCGCCGCTCCGGCGTCGAAAGCGGAAGCTGTGCCCGCTACTCCGGCCACGCCGCCAGCAGATACGAAGCCAGCAGATACGAAGCCAGCAGATACGAAGCCAGCAGATACGAAGCCAGCGGATACGAAGCCGGCAGATACCAAGCCTGCCGAGCCCACGCTCGTAGAAGCCAAGCCGGAAGATGCTCCAAAACAGACAGCGGCCACACCTGCGCCCGGACCTGCGCCCGGACCTGCGCCCGGGCCTTCGACCGCAGAGGCCGCTGTCGCCGCCGCTATCCTCTCGGGTTTCACCGCTCCGCCGGCAGCGAAGGTCGACCTCGATATTCTGGCGGCTGCAATGGCCGAGAAAAAGCCCGAACCCAACAAGCCCGAGCCGGAAGCCGTTGCCGTCACCAAGAGCGCTCCGCGCGGGCCTTTCGACGGCACCAATCTGGAGCTGGTCGAGCGCTTCCGCGAATTGAAGAAAGACGAAAACGTAAATTCGATCGCGCAGGCGCAGCGGCTGTTAGACGAAAGCACGCTGAGCGCCTTGGGCAGGGGTGTCGATCCGAAGCAGCACCTTTCCGACATTGCGCATCTGGTGCTGGCGGAAGATCCGGATCTGAAGTCGGGTGTCGTGCGCGGGGTGGTGGTGCATATCGCGGCCAGGCTCAAGGAACTGGGCGTGGTCCAGCAAATCCCCAATCCGGCGAAGCCCGCGGCCTGATTGCCGCGTTTGCGCAGGCGCGGCCTCATGCTAGAGGGGCGCCATGAAAACTTTCTTCCTCGGCATCTTTACGTGGTGGAATACGGCGACCTGGGGCACGTTCTGGTGGACGTGGCTCTACGGCGAACACGTCGGCACCGATGCCCAAGGCAACCGCTATTACCGCATGGATGGCCGTGGCCGAGAGAAGGACTTCCAGTTCGAGCGCCGCTGGGTGATCTACAACGGCCTCGCCGAGCCATCGCGCATCGGTCCCGACTGGCACGGCTGGCTGCATCACACGGTGGACACGCTGCCGACCGACGACAATTACAAAGCACGCGACTGGGAAAAGCCGCATCGGCCGAACTATACCGGCACGCCAGCCGCATGGCGCCCGCGCGGCTCGACGCTGGCGAGCGGCAAGCGCCCACAAGCGACTGGCGACTACAAGGCCTGGTCGCCGAACGACTAGATTGTGGTGTTGCCCTCTTGGTGAGGACGCGCCCTTTCGGCATGAGGCTTGAGACGCGATGCCCGATCACAAATACAAAACGTTCCTGCATTGGTCCGCCGAAGGCGGCGAGGGCACGAAGACCTATAAGTCTTTCACCCGCACGCATCGCATTACCGCGAAGACGAAGAGCGGCGCCGACAAGCCCGCGATTGTCGCGACTTCGGCGTTTTATTCGCTCGATCACTACAATCCCGACGAGATGCTGCTCGCCTCGCTCTCGTCCTGCCACATGCTCTGGTATCTGCATTTGTGCGCTACCAGCGGCGTCGTTGTCGTGGACTATCGCGACGAGGCGGAAATCGTTCTGCGGCTGGATGCGAAAGGCGAGGGCAAGATCGAAAGCGCGACATTGCATCCGCGCGTGACGATCACGTCAGGCGATCCGGACGTTGCGCGAGCGCTTCACAAAGATGCGCATAAGAAGTGCTTTGTCGCGAACTCGGTGAATTTTCCGGTTCTTTGCGAGCCGGAGATTATTTCGTCCTAAAGGACGACGATCCCCGAATGCTTCGCCTTGTCGTCGGGCTCGACGTGAATCGAGATCAGCGCGTCGTCGACGATTTTCTTGATCGCGCGCTCGAGTTGGTCGCAAATATCGTGCGCTTCCGTCACCGACATCGAACCTTTCACAACCAGATGAAATTCCACGAAGGTCATGGGACCGGCCTGTCGCGTGCGCAGGTCGTGCGCTTCGATGGCGCCGTCCGCGTTTTCCGAGATCGCGGCACGAATGCGCACAAGCGTTTCCTCGGGCAATGCCTCGTCGAGCAGGCCGCCGGCGGATTCCTTCATCAGCCGCCAGCCCGCCCAAAGAATATTGAGCGCGACGAAGGCGGCAAGCAGCGGGTCGAGGAATGTAATGCCGGTATACGCGGCGAGCGCGACACCGGCGAATACGCCGATCGACGAAACGACGTCGGTCCACAAGTGCCGGCCGTCCGCGACGAGCGCGGCC
Organism: Hyphomicrobiales bacterium; assembly: GCA_016713235.1. Classification (GTDB taxonomy): domain Bacteria; phylum Pseudomonadota; class Alphaproteobacteria; order Rhizobiales; family Xanthobacteraceae. The sequence continues at coordinate 410,217 of JADJPN010000003.1, forward strand.
GACTTATGTTTGCGGCCCTGCCGGATCAGGACGGTGCACCAGACCGAATTGATCGCGGTCGCAATGCCGTTGACGGCAAGACCGAGCCACGGCGCTTCCAATAAACGCGGCGACTGATACGCAGCCCACGCCTCACGAAGAATGGCGAGTGCTGCGATCACGATCAGCACGCCTTCGATGACCGCGGAGACGTATTCCGCCTTGTGGTGGCCGTAGGGGTGTTCCTTGTCGGCGGGCTGCGCGGCGAAACGGATCGCGACCAACGCGGCAATCGCCGTCACCACGTTGACGATGCTTTCGATCGCATCGGAAAGCAGCGCAACGCTGCCGGTCAAATGGTAGGCGAGATATTTCAGCGCGAGGACGGCAATGCCGACCGCGATGCTCACGGTTGCAAACAGTTCGACGCGTTTCATCGTGTTGTCCGGCGCAAATGCGCGGACGGTCTAGGCGTTGCACGCAAGCGATGCAAGCTGCTGATATTCAAATGATAATCAGTTGCATCAGCGGAAAATCGTCGCGCGCAGACCGCCGCTTGACGCCGCGATGATATATTGTATCAATGATGATACAAAGTATCAAACGGGGGCTTGCGTGAAGTACCGATTGCTGGCTGCCGCATTGCTGGCGGCGGGCCTCCTTGCGGCAGGCGAAGCGGCAGCACAGTCAAGGCCCTTCGGCCAGGAAGACTCCGAGGTGCGCACGCCGCGCTATCAGCGCGCTCCACAAGCCGCGCATCGGCATCGCAAGCATAATCATCAGCATGGTCACAATCACCGGCATGCCCAGAACGATCCCATCATCACAATGATGGACGTCAGCACGATCATCGCGGACGTCATCCGGAAGACCGTCACTTCGGGCATGCGCATAGCCTGGAAACCGAGCATCTGTTCGGCTTCGTCTCGGGTTCCGATGTGCACCATCGTGGCGCGCTGATCGGCATGATTGAAATTGTCGCGCGCACGAACAAGCGTGACGGCAGGTATGAAGCCTTCGGCAAGAAGTTCGAACTGGCTTATGGCGTGACCGACAGTCTCAACGCGGCGTTTAGCCTTTCCGCCGCGCGCCACCGGATCGCGGGCGTTACCGGCTTCGATAATGTCGGCAACGATCTCGTCTTCAACGGCTTCGGCGGCGAAGTGCGCTGGAACTGGCTGAAGCGCACAACGCCGGGCACCGTCGGCGTGACGCTACATCTGGAGCCGGTGGTGCAGCGCTATGACGAACTCTCCGGATTGCGCGGCAGAAAATACGGCTCCGAGAACAAGCTGATCGTCGACACCGAGCTGGTGAAGGATCGTCTGTTCGCGGGCTTCAACGTGCAATACGAAGTCGAGCGCGTGCTGGAAAACGGCGAGACGGAGTGGGAGCAGGGCTCCAAGCTCGGCTTTGCTTTCGGGCTCACCGGACGCGTTGTGGAAAATCTATATGTCGGCTTCAACGTGCAGTATCAGCGTGCCTATCAAGGGCTGACGTTCGGCGAGTTTACCGGCGAGGCGCTATATCTTGGCCCCACGCTGTTTACGAAAGTCGGCGACAACGGCTTTCTTTCGCTCGCATGGAACAGGCAGGTGTGGGGCGAGGAGGCCGGCAATGCCGCGCGTCTCGATCTTGCCAATTTCGAGCGCGATCTGTTTCGCGTAAGAGCCGGCATTCACTTCTAGGAGAACACCATGCGCAAGCTAGCATTCGCCGCCGCCGCCATTCTGGCGCTTGCGCTGCCGCAGGGCGCGGGCGCGCAAGAGAAAATACAAGAGAAAGTAAAGGTGCTCGCGAGCTTCTCCATTCTCGGCGATCTCGTGCGCGAAGTCGGCGGCGACCGCGTCGAAGTCTCGACACTCGTCGGCGCCAATACCGACATGCACGGCTTCCAGCCGACACCCGCGCACGCCAAGGCCGTCGCCGGTGCCAAGCTCGTGGTCATCAACGGGCTCGGTCTCGAAGGCTGGGCCGACCGCCTCGTGAAAAGCGCGAACTATAAAGGCGCGCGTCTGGTCGCGACCAGGGGCGTGAAAGCGCTCAGCGCTGAGCACGAAGGTCAGGGGCATAATCACAAACACAAGCACAGCGACCGCTACGACCCGCATGCCTGGCAGGAAGTTGCGAACGTGAAAATCTATGTTGCAAACATTCGCGACGCGCTGACCGGCGTCGACCCGGCGGGCAAGGACAATTACGCGAAGAATGCGGACGCATATTTGCAGAAGCTGGGCGCGCTGGAAGCCGAGATCAGCAACTGTTCGCGGGGCTCAGCGAGAAGGAGCGGCGCGTGATCGCTTCGCACGACGCCTTCCATTATTTCGGCGACGCTTACGGCATCGAGTTTCTAGCGGCGCAGTCGGCCGGCGGTGACACGCAGCCGTCGGCGCGGGACGTCGCGCGGCTCATTCAGCAGATCCGCAAAGAGGGCGTGAAGGCGGTGTTCGTCGAGAACATCTCGAACCCGCGCATCGTCGAGCAGATCGCGAAGGAGACCGGGGCCAAGATCGGCGGCACGCTCTATTCCGACGCGCTCTCGGAAGCGAATGGCCCGGCGGCTACCTACATCGACATGATCCGCCACAACGCGAAAACGATTGCCACAGCGCTGCGCTAGCACTTCTTCGCGTTCGCGGGATCAGCATTCCGCGACGTCAACTGTGCAACGCGAAAGGAATTTCGCGTGCATCTCATTCTTGCTGCGCGGTTGCGTCCTGCATAGGCTCGCGGTGGCAAATAATGCCGTCGGCTCGAGCTCAAGCAGAGACCCTGACATCGAAATCAAGCATGCGAGGAAACGCCATGTGCCTGTCGCGCGCAGCAACCGGATTCGCAATCGTAATGAGTTTTAGTTTCGCCCTAGCCACCCATGCGCTGGCGCAAGCCGCGCCGCCGCAGCTTCCGAGCGCCGAGGCGACCGACCCCGTCAAGCTCGGCTGGATGGTAGGCTCGCCGCCGCCGCCGGACCGGATCATCCGTTTCGCCGACGGCAGCATGTATCGCTTTCCACAACTGCGCTGGTCGTTCTCGAACATTCGTCATCTGATGCCGACAAGCAATGTCTCGCGCGGTGTCGGCGGCATCTCGCAGCTCGCGCGAGCGGAGCGCGACGACATCGACGGCATTACTTTCACGCCGATGGGCAGGACCGAGCCGATGACCTGGCTGGCTTCGCTCTCGGCGAACTTCACCGACGGCATCGTGGTGATGCATCGCGGGCGGATCGTATACGAGCGTTATCTCGGCGCGCTGAAGCCTGAAGGGCAGCACATCGCAATGTCGGTAACGAAGTCGTTCTTCGGAACGATCGCCGCGATCCTGGTTGCCGAAGGCAAGCTCGACCCGAATGCGACGGTCGCGGTCTATGTGCCGGAATTGAAGGATACGGCATTCGGCGATGCTACCATCCGGCAGGTGCTCGATATGACGACCGGCATTCAGTACTCCGAAAACTATGCCGATCCGAAAGCCGAGGTGTTCGACCACATCCGTGCCGGCAACATGTTGCCGCGTCCGCCTGGATATACCGGACCAAATACGTTCTATGAGTTTTTGCTCACGCTGAAGAAGGAAGGCGAGCACGGGCAGGGCTTCACCTACAAGACGGTCAACACCGATGCGTTGGGCTGGATCATCCGCCGCGTCACGGGAAAATCGATCGGACAAAATCTTTCCGACCAGATCTGGAGCAAGCTGGGCGCGGAGCAGGACGCTTACTTCACCATCGATCTCGTCGGTAACGAGTTCGCAGGCGGCGGCCTCAATGCAGGTCTGCGGGATTTTGCGCGTTTCGGCGAGATGATCCGCAACGGCGGTATGTTCAACGGCAGCCAGATCGTGCCGAAGGCGGTGATCGACGACATTCGCAAGGGAGCGAGCAAGGACGATTTCGCCAAGGCAGGCTACAAGCTTCTGCCGGGCTGGAGTTACCGCAACATGTGGTGGGTGACGCACAACGAGCACGGCGCGTTCATGGCCCGCGGCGTGCACGGGCAGGCGATCTATATCGACCCAACTGCGGAGATGGTGATCGCTCGTTTCGGATCGCACCCGATCCCTTCGAATGCGGCGAACGATCCGGTGTCGCTGCCGGCCTATCACGCGCTGGCAAAACATCTGATCGCTAATCCGCGCTGAAGAAAAAGCCGCGCAGCGTTTATGTGCTGCGCGGCGATTTCTGATCCGGCGTGCTCAGCGTAACCGGACCGGCGCGAAGACGATTGCGGCAGGGTTGCGTTACGCCGTTGCGCGCTGCGCCGAGATAGTCTTGATCGCGCGGGCCGCAAATAGCCCACTGCAAAAGCCGAGAATTGCGCTGACGATCGCGGCGAACGCATCGGTGCCGACCAGCGCCGGATTCACGGCACGCGTTACGCCGATGACAAAGCGGGCGAGAAAGATCGTCATCATGAGAGCGAGCGGAATCCAGCTTCCGGGGATTTCAAACTTTCCACGCTGAAAGCGAACGCCAGCCGGAGCGCGAAAAACGAAACCGTTCAACACAAGCGAGGCGGCGATGCCAGCGGCCCAGGCGATTACGGGAAGCGGCTTGACTCCGAACGTTATTGCAATCGTCGAAAACGAAAGCGGGATCATGACGAGCGGCAGCACGAACACGAGTATGCGAGAGACGCTGCGCCTGCGCGTTTGCAACAGGCCGAGCACCAGCAGCAATATGAAGATGCCCCACACCCAAGAAGGTGTGTTCTGTAAAATTCCCGTAATCATAAAAAAATCTCCCCGCCTTTAAGCGGGGAGATTGTTAGCGCAACTGGGTCGGAGGAGGTAGCGGCGGCGCAGATTGCTGCTGCTGATATTGCTGCTGCTGATACCGCTGCGGCTGAATTTGTTGCGGCCCCGGCTGGTTCGACTGATATCGCTGCTGCGGCTGTTGTTGATACTGCGGCTGTTGTTGATACTGCGGCTGTTGTTGATACCGCGGCTGTTGTTGATACTGCGGCTGTTGCTGATACTGCGGCTGTTGCTGTTGGTACTGCTGCGGCTGAATTTGCTGCGGCGCCGGCTGGTTCGACTGCACCGGGATATTCTGCTGGTTGCCGATGACGACAACCTTGGTGCCGACCGGCGTGCGCAGATAAAGGTCTGCGATCTCTTCGTTGAGCAAACGAATGCAGCCGGACGAAACATTGGTGCCGATGGTCCACGGCTCCGCGGTACCGTGAATACGGTAGAGCGTGTCCTTGTTGCCTTCGTAGAGATAAAGCGCACGCGCACCGAGCGGATTGTCATAGCCGCCGGCCATGCGCTCCGGCAGTTCAGGCTGGCGCAGCCGCATTTCCTTCGGCGGCACCGAGCCGGCCATTCGGCGACACGGCCGACATGCGCGTTGCCGCTCCAGCCGAAACCTTCGCGGCCGACGCCAACACCATAACGGATCGCCTGTCCGCCTTCGCGCAGGAGATAGAGATAGTAATTCTTCGCATCGACCACGAGCGTGCCGGGCTGCTCGGCGTGGCGGAACGGCACGAGCTGACGGCGGAATTCGGGGTTCAGCATTTCCTGCCGGACTTTACGGATTGGAAATTGCGAATCCGGAATCGAGTCAGGCAGATACCACTGCTCAATCGCCGCCCGGTCATTCGGACCCTGCGGGATCGGTGCCTGTTGCGTATTCGGGTTTGGACCGGCTTGCGGATTTTGCTGATAGCCGCGCTGGTCGACATTCGCCGGCGGCCGGTCGGTCGGATAGCGCTCCTGCCCGCCGAAGGGAGGCGGGAAGGTCGGGAAATTCTGCGCAAGGGCCGAGCCGGTTCCGGCCGCGAAGGCGGCCGCGCTCGTCAGAAAGTGCCTGCGCGAAATCGTATTCTTCATCTGTCCGGGTGTCCTGATCCAGCCTGCTGCCGGGAGCCTTGGGCGTCTCAGCGGCGGTTCCGTTACGTCCTGTTTGCGGGATTTCCCGTAATTTTTCCAGTTCTGCGAGGTCCGCGCGGCGAGAAAAAGGCAGCTATAAATACCGTTGAATCTCTACTGGAACATGAAGTCATGACCGCAAGCCAAAGGACCGATTCTGACGCGGCACTCCGCCAGGTCTGGGGCGCCGAGAAGTACGCGAAGAACGCACGCTTCGTCTCGGACATGACAAGCGAGGTCGTGAGCTGGCTCGCCCCCAGGCCCGGCGAGCACATCCTCGATCTCGGCTGCGGCGACGGCGCGCTCACCGAAAAGCTGCTGCAGGCGGGCGCCGTTGTCGTCGGCGCGGATAACAGCGAGGCGTTGCTCGCGGCGGCGCGGAGGCGCGGGTTAGACGTGCGGTTCAAGGACGGGCAGGCGCTTGATTTCGGGCCGGTGTTCGACGCGGTGTTCTCGAACGCGGCACTGCACTGGATGACGCGTGCGGACGATGTCGTGAAAGGGGTTGCCCGCGCGCTGAAGAAAGGCGGGCGCTTCGTCGCCGAGTTCGGCGGGCACGGCAATATTGCCGCGATCGTGACCGCGCTTCGTGCGACGGCGATCGTTCACGGCAAGGACCCCGCGCTTGCCGCGGGATGGTTCTATCCGACGCCCGCGGAGTACCGGGCGCTTTTGGAAGCGAATGGATTTTCAGTCGACAAGATCGGACTGTTTCCGCGCCCGACGCCGCTGCCGACGGGGCTGCGTGGGTGGCTTTCGACGTTTCGCGAAAGCTACTTCGAGCAATGGCCCGAGCGCGAACGCGGGCAGATCATCTCGGAGATCGAGGATCTGCTCGCGCCATCGCTTCGCGATAAATCCGGCAACTGGACCGCGGATTACGTGCGGCTGCGCGTCGCCGCGGTCAGAGCCTAGCTGTTTTAGCTCTTGCCCTTGGAGCGGACGCAGGCCGCGAATTTGGCGGCGTAGTCCTTGCGTTGCGCTTCGCTTGCGGTGGATCCGTATTTGCCGAGGTTGTGTTTGTTGTAGCAGATGCGTTTGATCTCGTCGGCGGATTGCGCCTGCACCGGAACGACCGCCGACTGCACGAAAACAAGCGTTACGGCAAAAGACGCCCCTAAAATCAGACTTTTCATTTTTTAGTACCTTCCATCTTTTTCGTATTGAAGATTCAGCCCAGCTTTTACCGCTTGAATGGATACAGGCCGTGATCTTGGCGCCTGCTTTTCTTGCGCGGCGCCTCGCTCGCGATCATGTACTTCAGTGCCTGCCCCCAAAGAGTATCACCGGTTCGTACCGGCCTTCAAATCCTGACACGGCCCTTTCGCCGCCTCAATCCCCATGTTAACCCCGTTGCGAAGGTATCTTTTCAAGCACCGCAGGCGGCGCGGCATTTCCCGAATGATCCGAAATACTCACCGTTTGATTGCAGCGGGCGTAATGACCGCGACCCTTGCCGCCGGCTCCGCGTTCGGTCAGTTCCAGCCGCCACGCCCGCCAGCCGACGTGCAGCAGGCGCCGCTTCCTGCGCCCCCGCAGCAACAGCAGCCGCTTCCGCCGCCGCAGCAGCCCAGACAGGCTCCGCAGCAGAGACAGCAGACGCCACAACTGCCGCCTGAGCTGACGCAACCGGCAGAGAAGAAAAAGACTGCGCCGAAAGCCAAGCAAAAGCAGAAAGACGGCAAGGAACTGCCGGCACCGGCGACGACACCGGAAACGATGACTCAGACGCCGGAAGGCGAGCGCATCGCCAATCCGACCGCGTCCTTCTCCGGCCTCGACAAGATTTCCGGCCGCATCATCATGTTCGAGGTTGCGCTGAACGAGACCGTGCAGTTCGGCGCGCTTCAGGTGACGCCGCGTGCCTGCTACACGCGTCCGCCGACGGAGACGCAGAACACGACCGCGTTCGTCGAGGTGGACGAGATCACGCTGAAAGCCGAAATCCGCCGCATCTTCTCCGGCTGGATGTTCGCGAACTCGCCGGGACTAAACGCGGTCGAGCATTCGATCTATGACGTCTGGCTGATCGACTGCAAAACCACGCCGCCGTCGATCACGCCATCCGAAGGCCAGCAGTAAAACTGCGCGCTGCCGGCGACCGCTTTCGCAAGCAGGTTCGTGTATTCGACACGCGACATCTCGACCGCGCCCATGCTTTCAAGATGGTCGGTGATGAATTGTGCATCGAGCAGCTTGAATCCGCCGGCCTTCAGCCGCGCAACGAGATGAACGAGCGCAACCTTCGACGCATCGCGCTCGAAATGAAACATGCTCTCGCCGAAAAAAGCGGCGCCGATCTTCACGCCATAGAGCCCGCCGACGAGCCGGCCATCACGCCACGCTTCGACGGTGTGGCATTGGCGGCGGTCGAATAGCGCACGGTAAAGCTTGCGGATGCGCTTGTTGATCCAGGTCGAGTCGCGGCCCGCCGCTGGCGCGGCGCAGGCGTCGATCACCGCGTCGAAATCGCGATCGACATGCACTTCGAATTTATTGGAGCGGATCGTCCGCGCGAGACGGCGCGAGACATGCAGTCCGTCGAGCGGGATGACGCCGCGCCGTTCCGGTTCCACCCAGAACAGGGAAGGATCGTCCGCGCTTTCCGACATTGGAAAAATGCCGACCGAGTAGGCCTTGATCAGGACTTCGGGCGTGATTTCGACGCGGTTCTCGTCGTGGCGGGTCACGGTTGATCGCTCTGGCTGCCGGACTTCACATTATCGTAAGTCCGCCTTGGCCGGTAATAAGACGTGCTAGATTGCGGCGCCAGTAGGGAGAACCTTATGTCCAGGATCGTTTCGTGTTTCGCGTTTGCATTTTTCGCGTTGCTTCTGGTCGTGCCGCAAAGCAGCGCGCAAACTCGATGGCAGGAGACGACCGCCTCGGATGGTTCTTTCAGCTTTGCGGTGCCTGCGACGCCGAAAGAGGAGCGGAGGTCGGGCGTCCATTATGACCTGCCGTCGGAAAGCCTGATCTTCATCGCGAAGACGCCGCGGCTCGCTTTTATCTTCGCCGGCCGCACGAAGTATCACGAGAACGCTGCCGTTCCTGCGCGCGGCGAATTGCAAGCCAACGCCGACAATTTCGCAAAATCGGTCGACGGCAAGCTGACCACGCAGCGGTTCTTCACATGGTCGGGGAGCGGTGGCGATTCCTTCGAGGCGCACGAGTCGATCATCGCGGGCGATCGCGGTACTTTTCGCCAGCTTTATGTGATCGACGGCAAGACGGTGTACGGCGTGATCGCGGGTCCCCTGAACCCCGACAACGAAGCCGACATCGACCGCTTTTTCGGAACGCTGAAGATCAACAAGAAGCGCTAGGTCTTCTCGGCGAGAAACCGCTCGAGCCAGTGAATGTCGTAGTCGCCGTTCTGAATGTCCGGGTTGCGCACCAGCGTGCGGAACAAGGGCAACGTCGTCTTCACGCCATCGACCACGAATTCGTCGAGTGCGCGGCGCAGCCGCATCATGCACTCGTTGCGGGTCTTGCCGTGCACGATCAATTTTCCGATCAGCGAGTCGTAATGCGGCGGAATGCGATAGCCGCCGTAAACGGCTGAATCGACGCGCACGCCGAGGCCGCCCGGCGCAAAGTAATATTTGATGTTGCCGGGCGAGGGCGCGAAGGTGAGCGGGTCTTCGGCGTTGACGCGGCATTCGATGGCGTGGCCGCTGAACTGCACGTCTTCCTGCTTGATCGAAAGCGATGCGCCGGACGCGATGCGGATCTGCTCGCCGACGAGATCGAGCCCGGTGATCATCTCGGTCACCGGATGTTCGACCTGAATGCGCGTGTTCATTTCGATGAAGAAGAACTCGCCGTTCTCGTAGAGGAACTCGATGGTGCCGGCGCCGGAGTATTTCAGCTCCCGCATCGCCTTGGCGCAGACTTCACCGATCTGGCTGCGCATCTCGAAATTGAGCGCGGGCGAGGGCGATTCTTCCAGCACCTTCTGGTGGCGGCGCTGCAACGAGCAGTCGCGTTCGCCGAGATGGATGGCGTTCCCGTTGCCGTCGCCGAGGATCTGGATTTCGATGTGGCGCGGCTTTCGAGATAGCGCTCGAGATAGACCGCGTCGTCGCCGAACGCGGCTTTGGCTTCCGCCCGCGCGGAAGAAAGCGCTTCGGACAGCGAGGCTTCGTCACGCGCGACTTTCATGCCGCGCCCGCCGCCGCCTGCGGTTGCCTTCACGAGGAGCGGAAAGCCGATTTCCTTGCCGACGCGCATGGCTTCTTCATAGGAAGTCACGCCGCCTTCGGAGCCCGGCACGACCGGAATGCCGAGGCGCTTCGCAGTGCGCTTGGCCTCGATCTTGTCGCCCATGATGCGGATGTGCTCGGCCTTGGGACCGACGAAGCCGATGCCGTGCTCGGCGAGAATTTCCGCGAAGCGCGTTCTCCGACAGGAAGCCGTAGCCCGGATGCACCGCGTCGGCGCCGGTGATCTCGCAAGCGGCGATCAGCGCCGGAATGTTGAGATAGCTGTCGCGCGCCGGCGGCGGGCCGATGCAGACACTTTCGTCAGCCAGCTTCACATGCATCGCGTCGGCGTCTGCGGTGGAATGCACCGCGACAGTGGCGATACCGAGTTCCTTGCACGCGCGTAAAATGCGCAGCGCAATCTCGCCGCGGTTCGCAATCAGGACCTTGTCGAACATCGCGCGGTTTACTCGACGACTACGAGCGGTTGGCCAAATTCGACCGGCATGCCGTCTTCGATCAGAACATGCGTGACCTTGCCGGACTTGGTCGCCGGGATTGCGTTCATGGTCTTCATCGCTTCGACGATGAGCAAAGTCTGGCCTTCCTTCACGCTGTCGCCGACATCGACGAAGGGACGCGCGCCCGGCTCCGGCGAGCGATAGGCGGTGCCGACCATCGGCGACGTGACCGCGCCGGGATGATTGCTGAAATTGGTTTCGCTCGCTTCGACGGAAGCGGCGGGGCGGGGGGCAGCGGCAACGGCCGCGACCGGCGCGGCCGCGACTGCGGTTGCGCCGCGCGAGACGCGCACGCGCTGCGAGCCGTTCTGCACTTCGATTTCGGTCAGGCCGGTTTCGTTCAGCAACTCCGCGAGATTGCGAACAAGGGAGGGATCGACCTGTATTTTTCTACCAAACATTTTTTCTTATCCGTTTTTCTTCAGGCGAGTTACGCGCCGAGCGCGCTCGCAAGTCCGTCGATGGCAAGCTCGTAGCCTTTCGGCCCGAACCCGCAGATGACACCGCGCGCGACCGGCGACACATAGGAGTGATGCCGGAATTCCTCGCGCGCGAAGATATTCGAGAGATGAACTTCGACGACCGGAATGCCGATCGCGCGGATCGCGTCCTGCAACGCAATCGAAGTATGGGTATAGGCGCCGGGATTGATCGCCACGCCGGCGGCTTTCGTCTTCGCTTCGTGCAGCCAGTCGACGAGTTCGCCTTCATGGTTGGTCTGGCGGAAGACGACGTCATGGCCGTGGCGCTTCGCGGCAGCCGCGCAGAGCTTCTCGATGTCGGCGAGCGTCAGCGAACCGTAGACAGCGGTTTCCCGGCTGCCGAGCAGGTTCAGGTTCGGCCCGTTCAGGACATAGACGGTCGCCATCGGTCTCTCTTGGCCAGCGTAGAGAAGGGAAGTTCGGCCGACGCGACGTAAGGCAGCGCGGGCGGCTTTTTATAGAGAGCGCGGGCGGCGAGGGAAAGTCTTAGCCAAGTCTTTGATTAATTTGGGCAATTGACCTTGCCGCATTTGCGGACCGCAGCAATGGCGACAGCCAGCCGGTCATGCGGCAGGGCGCCGGGAATCAGTTCGTCCCCGAGCACGTAGCTTGGGGTGCCCGAGATCGCCAGCGCCTTGGCGAGTTCCTGCACGCCATGCAGCGTCGCATCGACCTCCGGATTGGAGACGTCCTTCTTGATCCGCTCGATATCGAGGCCGGCGGTCTTCGCGGCGGCGAGCGCCTGCGCGCCGTTCGCCTCACCCTTGGCGCTCATGAGTGCGCGGTGGAAGGCCCAGTATTTCGAGGGGTCCTGCATGCGGACAGCGACCGCGACCCGCGCCGCTTCGACCGAACCTTCGCTCAGGATCGGCAATTCCTTGAGCACGATCTTCAGGTTGGGGTCGGACTTCAGCAATTCGGCGACATCGTTGACCGCGCGTTTGCAGTAGCCGCAGTTGTAATCGAAAAATTCGACCAGCGTGACGTTGCCTTTGGGGTTGCCGAGCACGACGTCGCGCGGGGACTCAAAAATGTCCTTCTTGTAGGACTGAAGCGCCTTGGTGCGCGCGGTGGTTTCCGCCATCTCCTGCTTCTTGCGAAGCTCCATGATGGCTTCCTGAATGATTTCCGGGTTCTTCAGGAGATATTCGCGGACGATCTTTTCGATATCCTCTTTGCTTTGCTGTGCGTTCGCAGCACTCGCACCGGCAAAGAGCATGATGCCGGCGGCGGCAATCGCAGGAAGTGTGCGCAGGAGGGAAAACGTCGGCATGAAAGTCTCCGGTGATTGCGCGGGTCAGCGCTGATTTATTTTCGGCACTTGGAACTTAAGGATGTCGTCGGCTCTTAACCAGCCGGGCGAACCGACCTTGAAGGTTCTTTGCGCGCGGGTAGCTAACGTCTTTGCCGCTTTGAAGTCGGCGTCGTTGAAGGCGGCATAGGCCGCCGAGAGGTCGGCGTTCGCGCGATCGCCCGCGCGGGCATAGGCGGTCGCAAGCGTGCGGTGCGCGAAAGCGACGTTCGGTTCGCGCTGAAGCGCGAAGCGCAACTCACGGATCGCTTCCTCGGCGTCTTCCTTGCTGCCGCCTTGCACCAGCGCCTGACCCAGCATCATCCGGATCAGCGGCGTGCCCTTGGAGAGCTCTACCGCGCGGCGCAGCGGCGGAATCGCTTCGCGTGCGCGGCCGGACTCGAGGAGCACCTGGCCCTTCAACTCGTGGAAGTAGGGGTTGTTCGGCTGCTGCGCGATCAATGCATCGACCTGGCGGATCGCGGCGCCGACATTGCTCCAGCGGTACGACGACATCGCGCGCGCATACTGCGCGGGAAGCGAATTGTTCGAAGGCGCATAGCGGCGCGCAAGCGCGTCGGGCTTTTCGAAGTAGCCCGCGATCTTCGCGCGCATCATGTCGTGGCGGAACTGAAGGTCGGCCGAGTCTTTCTTGTTATAATGTGGGCTGGCCTGCGCGAGCCTCTCCAGCAGTGCGATACGGTTCGTCGCGGTCGGATGCGAGAGCAAATACGGATCGACCTGCTGCGTCAGAAACAACTGTTGCTGCTGAAAGCGGCCGAAAGTCTCGATCATGCCGCGCGCGGACTGTCCCGTAGCATTGAGATACGTGATCGCGGCGCGGTCGGCGGCTTCTTCCTGTCCACGCTGATAGGAGAGCAGCGTGCGGCGGATCACTTCCTGCGGCGCCATGATTACGCCGGGAGCCGCTTCGCCAAGCCCGCGCGCGTTGGTCGCGGCACCCGCGCCGAGCGCGGCGGCGCCCAGGATCATCGCGATGATCGCGGCCGTCTGCGCGGAGGCAAGCTGGTCGCGGATGCGTGCGAGATGCCCGCCCGCGATGTGGCCGGTTTCGTGCGCGAGCACGCCGATGATCTGGTTCGGCGTGGTCGATTCATAGAGCGCGCCGTAGTTCACGAAGATGCGGCGGCCGTCGGCGACGAAGGCGTTGAATTCGCGGCTGTTGATGATGACGACTTCGATGTTCTGCTGCGAGAGGCGAGCGGCTTTGAGGATCGGCCGCGTGTAGTCGCGCAGCAGCTCTTCGCTTTCGGCGTCACGCAGGACGGGGAGGCGGCCTTGTTGTGCGAGCGCCTGGCCGGCATGCGTAAAGAGGATTGCCGCGGTCGCAAGCGCCGCAACGCCGCGCTTCGCCACGCTGAATCCGCTGCGCGCTGGCAGGGTTCGAGCCGTCCTGCTAGCTGTCGTGTGTCCGTGCATCGGTGAAATCAAAGCATTCCAATCGGGAAGGCCGGGATACGGGAATACGGTCGCGGAACCGGCGGGTCAACGCCAAGGAACGCACCGAATGAGGCGATAGCGGGGCATCCGGCCCTCGCCGAGGCGGAAGGAAGTGGGCATGGACCGAAAGTCGCGCGCACGGGCGCTGTTGATGCCATCGGCACGCAGCGACGTCCCGCCCTTCATGGTCATGGACGTGATGGAACACGCGGCCCGGATCGAGGCCGCGGGTGGCCGCGTGATTCACATGGAGGTGGGCCAGCCCGCCGCAAACGCTCCTGCGACCGCGATTGCAGCCGCCAAGGCCGCGCTGGATGTGGGCCGGATTGGCTACACCACCGCGCTCGGCTTACCGCCGCTTCGCAATCGCATCTCGCGCTACTATCAGGAGCAGCACGGGATCGAGGTCGATCCCGCGCGCATCGTGGTGACGACCGGCTCCTCGGGCGGATTCATTCTCGCATTTCTTTCGCTGTTCGAACCGGGCGACCGGGTTGCGATGGCGTCTCCGGGCTATCCGCCGTACCGGAATATTCTGCGCGTGCTCGGCTGCGTGCCGGTCGAGATCGAAATTTCCGGGGGCGACCGCTGGGCGATCACGAAAGAAGCACTGCTTGCCGAACACGCGAAGCAACCGCTCGCAGGCGTGATCGTGGCGTCGCCCGCGAACCCGACCGGGACCATGATCCCGCCCGAGCAATTGAAGGAACTGATCGGAGCCTGCGAAGGGGCGGGCATTCGCTTCATCTCCGACGAGATTTATCACGGCCTCGAATATGCGTTCGTCGGCGAGACCGCTGCGAAGTTCTCGGACGATGTTTTCGTCATCAACTCGTTCTCGAAATATTTCTGCATGACCGGCTGGCGCGTGGGCTGGATGGTGATGCCGGAGGCGTTCATCCGTTCAGTCGAGCGGCTCCAGCAGAATTTCGCGATCTCGGTGCCGACGCTTTCGCAGATCGCAGCCGAAGCCGCGTTCGACGGGCGCGCGGAGATGGACGCGATCAAGCGCGGCTATGAAGAGAACCGCCGCATCCTGATCGAAGGCCTGCCGAAGGCGGGGCTCGACGATTTCCTTCCCGCCGATGGCGCGTTTTATCTTTATGCGAATGTCGGCCGCTTCACGAACGACAGTCTCGCCTTCGCGAAGAAGATGCTGGACGAGGCGGGCGTCGCCGCGACGTCGGGCGTGGACTTCGACACCGCGCGAGGGAGCCATTATCTGCGCTTCTGCTACGCCGGCTCGACCGCCGAGATGCACGAGGCGGTGGAGCGGATCGGCGGCTGGCTGAAGCGTTAGAGTACGAAGTCCGCCCCGCTCCACGAAATCGTGTGCGCCGTGTTCAGCACGTCGATCGCGAAGTCCGCTCTATTGTCGCCATTGGTATCGGCTTCGACGGTGTAACCGGAAGCCGTCGTAAGGACACGCAGCGCGCCGGCGGTGGAATTGAACGCGATGTTCTCGCCAATGTAGCTGAACTGTTGAATGCCACTTGTGACGGAATCGGCGTCGACGAGCGACAGATTGATCAGATCGACGCCGTCCTGGAAATCGAAGATGGTGTCGCGCTGGGCTTTCTTCGGGCCGCTTTCGGACGTGAAACGGTATGTGAAGTTGTCACTGTCGGCTCCGCCGAAGATCGCGTCGGCGCCTGCGCCGCCGACTAGCGAATCCGCGCCGTCTCCGCCGTCCAGCGTGTCGTTGCCGCCATAGCCGAACAAGGCGTCGCTTCCGCCAAGGCCGCGGAGAACGTTGACCGCGTTATTGCCGAAGATGCCGTCGCCCGTTTCGCGGCCGGTGACATTTTCGAAATTATAGGCTTTGTCGTTGCCGACGCCGCCCGAAGCGGAGTTCGCGGTAACCGTTCCGAGGCTGGAAATTCCATCCTCGTTGTGATCGACGGTATCGATGTTGATGACGAGTGGACCACCAGTGCTGCCGATGCCGCCGCTGGGAGTGTAATAGTCGTCAAGGTAGGTATCGTTGCCGCTGCCGCCATCGATGGTGTCTCCCGTGCCGTCGCCGTAGGTCGATGGATTCGCGTAATAGGTGTCATTGCCGCCGCCGAGGGATACGAAATCGGTGCCGCCGCCCTCTGCGACGACGTCCGCGAAGTTGCCTCCGGTGTATCTGTTCTCACCTTCTCCGAGTAGTACGAACCCCAGAATCTTGCCCTTGTTGACCACGACATCCGCGCCGTCGCCGCCCCAGAGCTCGCCGATCGTTCCGGTGTTGGTCAGGGTGTTGGCGCCGTCGCCAAGAATGACTTCGTATGCCGTTCCCGCATTGGTGACCTTGTCGTCGCCCGCGCCCATATTGAGCTGGGCGGCTGTCGCGCCTCTTTGTTGTGTGACAACGTTATTGCCATCGCCGAGATAGACGGCGCCGCTGATGAAGTTGCGGCTTGAGAACTTGTCGTCGCCGGAGCCGAAGAATACGGTGCCGTCGATCGTGCCGGTGTTGTTCAGCGTATTGGCGCCATCGCTGAAATCAATGTCGCCCGTGATCGTCCTCGAGTTGGTCAGCTTATCGGCGGCGCCGCCGAATGTGATGTTGCCGGAGATCGTGCCGGAATTCACGAGGCTGTTGAGGCCGTCGTCGAGGTTGATATTTCCTGTGATCGTCTTCGTGTTCGTGAAGATATCCGCGCCGCTGCTGGCGGAAATCAGCGCGGCATTGATCGTGCCGCTGTTGGCGAAGACGTTGTCGCCATTGGCGAGATGGACGTCGCCGTTGATGGTGCCGGTGTTCTTGAAGATGTCCTTGAGAAGCCCAGTCCAACCTGAAGGGTCGCGGTGATGTTGCCGCTGTTCGTAAAGACGTTTTCGCCTCGGTTGAGCGTGATCGTGGGGGCGACGATGGTCCCGCTATTCGTGAACTTGTCGTTGCCGTCGCTGGCGCCGATCGCCGCGGATGTATTGATCGAGCCGCTGTTGGTGAAGACGTTGTTTCCGATCCCGAGCTCGATGGTGGCGGTCGTCATCGTGCCGGAGTTGGTGAAAGCGTCGTTGCCGTCCCCGAGATCGATGTTGCCTGACGTTATCGTGCCGGAGTTCGTGAACTTGTCGGCACCCGTACCGGTGACGACGCTGCTCGCAGAACCGGTCTTAAGAATGGTGATCGAGTTGGAGCCGTCGCCCAGCGTTATGTTGCCGGCAGCACCGGCAATGGAGACGATATCGTTGCCGCTTCCGGCGACCAGATCGTCGACGAACGAATTCGTTCCCGCGCTATACTTGTTGTTGCCGTCGCCGAAAGTTATGACGCCGCCGATGAAACCGTTGTTGGTTATTGTGTCGTTGCCGACACCGGCAACAATACTGTTTTCGATCCGGCCGGTATTCTTGATGTTGTTGTTGCCGTTCGCCATTTTGATGGTGCCGCCGATCGCTCCGGAATTGGTGATCGTGCTGTCGACAATCGAGTCTCCCGCGTTCTGATTGTTGGTGAAAATCGTTCCGGTATTGACGATGGCGTGCTTGGTGCCGCCATCGAAACGAATGGCTGCGTCCCCGCTGATCATGCCGGCATTCTTGATCGTGCCGTCGTTCTCCATGCGGATAGCACTGCTATTGAGGCTGCCGACTTCGCCGCTCGCGCCAACGGTGATGGTCGAGTTCGATTTGTTGCCGGCCATCAGGTGAATGCCGTACTGGTGCTGCGAGAAGATGCTGCCGTTGACGTTGACCCGCCACGCACCGTCAGGGTCCAGGAGCGCCGCGGTCGATCCGAGTGCGGTGGCAACGATATATGCGCCTTCGTCGACGGTAAGGGTGTCGGCGCTGGTCGTGCTGCCGTTGAAAGCCGGCGTGTTCATGGTGTCGGAGAAGATGCTGGTTAGATCGGTGATCTTTGTCGTTGCCATGGCTGCCTCCTGGATCGAGGCATGATACGCCCGGCGCGGGGTATGGATAGCGATGCGGAGCTTCTTTTTGCTGCCGTGATCTTCGCGCGTATGCAGGCGTGCAAAGAAGAACGCCGCGCATCATGCGCGGCGTTTCGTTTTCAAGTTCCGTGTGTGGCTTACCAGTTACGGTAATAGCGATACGGACGATAGGGGCGGTAATACGGATTGTAGTAACGGCGCGGTCCGTAATAGACCGGCGGCGCGGGGCGATAGACTGCCGGCGGCGGGCCAAAGCCATCGAGATAAGCCTGGCTCGAGAATCCGCGCAGCGGACCCCAGGAGATTTCGCACCAACCCTGGAAGCAGCGGCCAACATCCGCGTTCGAGCCGCCACGAATGACGCCGACCGACGGATAACCGGTGCCCGGGCCGGTGCGCACATTGAGATCGGCGGTGACAAGCACCGGCCGCGCTTCAGCTGCAGCGGATAGTCCAAGCACCATCACGGCTGCCGCGATTGAACTCTTCACGATGGACCTCATGTCCTGCACTCTCTTTGCTACTGCCGCGGGAGATATCATACGCAACAAGCCCGCTGGAACGGTAGAAGTTTCAGCGGGCTCTGTGGCTTTGAAATGGCGTCTAGATGAACGCGAGCTAAACGATTTTAGCGGCGCCACCAGCCTTTTTTCGTGGAAGTGCTGCTCGGGGCAGGCGCGTTGTCCTGATCCCCGTTCCCGGACGCGAGCGGCGGGCTTTCGGTCCGTTCATGGACCGAAGCCGATGGCTGGCTTTCCTCGAACCGCATTACCGGAGGCGCTTCGCGCACGGTCGAGCGGCGTTTGGTCGGCTCTTCCACGGGCGTGCTTACGGGCTGCGCGGTGTCGAACTGCTGCGGAGCCGTTACCGGATTTTCGGGCAAGGGCGGATGCGCTTCGGGTTCGGACAAGCGCGGCTCTGGCTGCGCGGTGGTGTCGATTTCGTCGGTGTCGCCGGAAGAGACGTAGTTTCCGTTCGTCTCGTTCTGCTCGCTTTGCGGCTGATCGCCGTTCGGAAAACGGTCGCGGCGGTTGCGGCGTCCGCCACGGCGGCCACGCCGGCGGCGCTTGCGGTCGCCATCCGCGTCACCTTCGCTACGCTGCGGCTGGCCTTCGCCGCGGGCGTGCTGTTCTTCGTGCGCGTCACTGCCTTCGGTAGCCGGCTGCGCGTCGCCCGCGAATTCTTCGCCCGGCTCCTGGCCTTCGGCCGCTTCCACGCGCGGCGCGGTATCGCGGTTGGGCTTTTCGTTGCGGTCGCGCCCGCGTCCGCCACGGCGGCCACGCCGTCTGCGGCGGCGACCGTGTTGATCGCCGGATTCGGAAGGCTGTTCATCGTCTTCCGCGCTTTCGGCAGCGGAAACTTCCGTGAACTCTTCTTCTTCCTCGACCTCGTCTTCGATGAGCGCGTCGGCTTCGTCCTGCTCGTCGAACACCATTTCCGAGCCGGGCCGGGCGAGCGTCGGGTTGGCGACGCCGCTCGCGGCACCGCCTTTCTCGACGACGAAGTATTGCTGGCCGGAAAGCGTGGTCTCCGACTGCACGATAATCATGACGCCGAAGCGGCCTTCGAGATCGCGCAAATGCGCGCGCTTGTGGTTCAGAAGATAAAGCGCGGTGTCGGGCCGGGTGCGCACGATCAGGTCGTTCGCCGCCGACTTCATCAATTGCTCTTCGAGTGCACGCAGCAGATGCAGCGCAACCGAGGAAACCGAACGCATGTGGCCGGTGCCGCCGCAGGTCGGGCAGATTTCGGTCGAGCTCTCCAGCACGCCCTGGCGGATGCGCTGACGCGACATTTCCATGAGGCCGAAATGCGAGATGCGGCCGACCTGAATGCGCGCACGATCGTGCTTCAGGCAATCCTTCATTTTGCGCTCGACCGCGCGGTTGTTGCGGTTCTCCTCCATGTCGATGAAGTCGATCACGATGAGACCGGCAAGGTCGCGCAGGCGTAGCTGGCGCGCGATTTCTTCCGAGGCTTCGAGATTGGTCTTGAGTGCCGTGTCCTCGATGTTGTGCTCGCGCGTAGCGCGGCCCGAGTTCACGTCGATCGAGACCAAGGCCTCGGTCGGGTTGATGACGATGTAGCCGCCGGACTTGAGTTGCACCACCGGCGAGAACATGGCGTCCAGCTGATGCTCGACGCCAAAGCGCGAGAACACCGGCAGCGTGTCGCGGTAGGGCTTCACGTTCTTGGCGTGGCTCGGCATCAGCATGCGCATGAACTCTTTGGAGTCCTTGAACGCGCCGTCGCCGGAGACGATCACTTCGTCGATGTCCTTATTATAGAGGTCGCGGATCGCGCGCTTCACCAGCGAGCCTTCCTCGTAAACGAGGGCAGGCGCGGTGGAGTTCAGCGTCTGCTCGCGGACTTGCTCCCACTGGCGCAGGAGATATTCGAAGTCGCGCTTGATTTCGGTCTTGGTGCGCGCCGCACCCGCGGTGCGCAGGATCACGCCCATGCCTTCCGGCACTTCGAGATCGGAAACCAGATCCTTCAGGCGGCGGCGGTCGGCGCCGTCGGTGATCTTGCGGGAGATGCCGCCGCCGCGCGCAGTATTCGGCATCAACACCGAATAGCGGCCGGCCAGCGAGAGATAGGTGGTGAGCGCCGCGCCTTTGGTGCCGCGCTCTTCTTTCACGACCTGAACCAGAATGATCTGACGGCGCTTGATGACTTCCTGAATTTTATAGGTGCGGTGGCGGCGCGGTGCGCGCTCCGGCAATTCTTCCAGGGCATCGCCCGAAACAACGGACTCTACGACTTCCGGTGCGGCCGCGTCATCAGCGGGAGATTCTTCGACGTGCGAGACGCTGCGTTCTCCGGCTTCGTCGTCACTCTCGCTGCTCGCCAGGATTTCATCGGATGCCGGCTCACCGCCTTCGTCCGATTGGGCTTCCGGCTCCGGATAGGCCGCTGTGGCTATCGGCGTTTCTTCGCGGTGCTCCAGTTCTTCTTCGCGGTGCTCCGGCTCTTCTTCGCGGTGCTCCGGCTCTTCTTCGCGATGCTCCGGCGCTTCGCTCTCGTGCTGGTCGCCGGTCTCCTGCGGGTCGTTCGTGAGAACGTTCTCAGGATGATCGTCGTGATGTCCCGGCTGATCGGAAAACTCCGCGTCTTCGGAAAGGTTTTCCGAATTTGCCGCGGACTTCGCCTGGCTGCGGTGTTTGCGGCGCTGGTCGGATTCCTCGGCCGCGCGCTGGTCTTCCTCGATCAGGCGCTGCCGGTCCGCGACCGGGATTTGATAATAATCCGGGTGGATTTCGCCGAACGCGAGAAAGCCGTGCCGGTTGCCGCCGTAATCCACGAAGGCCGCCTGCAGCGAAGGCTCAACGCGCGTGACTTTCGCTAGATAGATATTCCCGCGAAGTGGACGGCGATTGGCGGATTCGAAGTCGAATTCCTCGACACGATTGCCGCGAACGACCACGACCCGGGTTTCCTCCGGGTGGGTGGCGTCGATAAGCATTTTGTTGGCCATGAGATTCCCATTGCGCGCGCAAAACTCGCGCGCGTCACGAATTGATTGGAACGCGAATTAATGTGACGCGATGCGGATACGCGGCTGCGCGGGCTCTTTCCGAGATCCCGGTTGGATTGCAGTGCCAGCATCGGCGTCGCTTCCTGTTTCGGGCGAATGGCGTCGCGAACAAACGCGCGAGGCCTTCTCGCCATCACGGTTATTGGCGGTGTGGTATCGGGCGCCTCTGGGCGCGCTACGCGTCGCGGCATACTCTGTTGCCGGTCGCGGACCCGCGCCTTCCGTTCGCCCGGACGAATCCCGCCCGCGAACCGTGATGGTTTTATGTAGGCGCCTAGCAGCCCGCTTGGCAAGCACGGAGGCTAATCCTCTCGTTTTCTTGAATAATCCGGCTTGAAAAACCACGGTAAACGGCGGGTTAACCGGCGCACGCTATGGAAACCAGGCGGGACGGAAGGGCCGGCGGGAATGCGTGTCGCTTCATTAGTAGTGGGACTGTTGTTGGGAGCTGCCGTTTTGGCGCCAGCCGGCGCGGGGGCGCAGACCGCCCAGCGGGTGACCGCGCTCGATGCGCGGCTCGCAGGGGATGCCAGCCGCACACGGCTCGTGATCGACCTCAACCGCAAGATCGAAGCCCGCGCCTATACCATCGCCGATCCGAACCGGGTCGTGATCGATCTGCCCGAAGTCAGCTTCGACCTGCCGGTCGGGGCAGGGAAACAATCGCGCGGTCTTATTTCCGCGTTCCGTTACGGCCAGTTCGCGCAAGGCAAGGCGCGTATCGTGATCGACCTGCGCGAGCCGGTGCGGATCGACAAGACGTTCGTGCTCGCTGCCGTCGACGATCAGCCCGCGCGGCTGGTCATCGATCTGGTGCGGACCGACAAAGCCTCTTTCCTGAAGAACGCGCTGGTGCCGGAGCGGCCGCAGACCGCGGCACCCAAGGCATTGCCCAAGCAGCCGCTGGATGCGCGGCCCGTGATCGTGCTCGATCCGGGTCACGGCGGGCCGGATGTCGGCGCGCAGGCGAAAACCGGCGACGAAGAGAAGGAAGTCGTGCTCGAAGTCGCAAAGAAGTTGCGCGAGCAGTTGCTAAGAACCGGCCGCTATCGCGTGGTCATGACGCGCGATGACGATTACTTCGTGCCGTTGGACGAGCGCGTGGCGATCGCGCGGGCAAACGCGGCGGCGCTCTTTATATCCATCCATGCGGATTCGCTTTCCAAGGGGACCGGCGAGGCCTCGGGTGCCACGATCTATACGCTCTCGGAGCGCGCGTCCGACTCGGAGGCGCAATTGCTTGCGGACAAGGAAAACGATTCCGATAAGCTCGCCGGCTATCTCTCGCAGCAGCCCGACGACATTGCGAACATCCTGTTCGATCTCGCGCAGCGCAACACCAAAAACCATTCGGCGCTGTTCGCCCGCACGCTGGTCGGAAGCCTGAAAAACGCGGCGCGGCTGCATAAGTCGCCGCTGCGTTCGGCCGGCTTCGTGGTGCTGAAATCGCCGGATGTGCCGTCGGTGCTGGTGGAATTGGGTTATCTGTCCAGCCCCGACGATCTCAAGCAAATGACTTCCGAAGCCTGGCGCGAAAAGGTAACGGTTGCCGTCGTCGAAGCGATCGACAAGTTTTTCGTTGGCCGCACCCCGGCCATGGCGGGACGCTAGACGGCATCCGGCATATATTCGAAGGCCGAGGGGACGAGGCAAGCGTGTCTACCGACTATTACAAACCTATTGCGAATGCGGTCGCGCGTTTGCGCCCCAATACGCTGGCGGCGCGCCGCTCGATTTACGATCAGGCGCGCCAGCTTCTGTTCGAGGACGCGCAGCAGAGCAATCCGCAGATGGCGGTAAGCGAGCTGATGCGCGAGCAGCGCGCGCTCGAAGAAGCGATCCAGATGGTGGAAGCGGAGGCCGTGTTCAACGAGAACGCGGATACCGCAAGCGACGACGAGTATTTCCGCGCACCGCCGCGTGAAAGAGCGCCGCGACCCGTGCCACGTTCGCGCGCGAACCCGCAGCCCCGCAGCCGCAACCTCCGCAATCGCAGCCCCCCGCGCAGCAGCGTCCGGCGGCACCGGTCGAGTATCCAGTCGCCCCCGCGCGCCGTCCTCCGGTCGAGCAACCGCAGCCGCAACCGCAGGACGAATACGAATATTATGGCGAGCCGCAATACGAGGCTGATCAACAATACCAGCCCGAAACCTACGAGCCGCAATACGACGAGCGCCCGAACCAGATCCGTGAGCAGGAGCGGCGCAGGCTGGAAGCCGAGGAGCGGCGCGCGCAGCGTCAGCAGCGCGGTGCGCCGAGACGCAAGCCGCAACGCAATTCGTCGAGCACGATCATTGTCGTTGCCGCGGCATTGTTTGCGTTGTTCTTAGCGGGCGCCGTCGGCGCCTATGTGATGATCTATGGCTGGCCGTCGTCGCGTGTCGCGCAACAACCGCAACCCCAACCGCAGAAACAGGAAACCCCGGTTACGCCACAAGCCGACGCCGCGAAGCTGCGCGATCTGATGGATCGCGCGTCGAAAGCGCTTGAAGGCGGCGATCCGGCGACTTCGATCCAGTTGCTGACCGAAGTGGTCGTGCTCGCCCCGAAAGAGGCGGGCGCCTACACGTTGCGCGGACATTCCTATTTGCAGACCGGAGACTCCGCGCGCGCAATCGAGGATTTCTCGGAAGCGATCAAGCTCGGCAGCCGCGACTTCTATGCCTTCGTCGGCCGCGCGGTTGCCTATCGCCGCGCGCGCGATTTTCCGCGTTCGATCGCGGATTATAATGAGGCCATCAAGATCAGACCCGATCACGCGGGCGCGTGGAACAACCGCTGCTTCGTACAGGCGATTGCCGGCAACCTCGACGCGGCGCTTGCTGACTGCAACGAGTCGCTGCGCATGGTGGCGAACGAGCCCAATACGCCTGATAGCCGTGCACTCGTCTATCTGAAGAAGGGCAGTTGGGATCTTGCGATTGCCGATTACGATGCCGTGCTGAAGATCGCGCCAAGTACCGTGAGCGCCTTGTACGGGCGCGGGCTTGCGAAATTGAAGAAGGGCGACAAGCGCGGGCAGGCCGACATTGCGACCGCGACCGCCGCCGCGCCCACGATCGCGCAGGAATTCGAGCGCTACGGCATCAAGTAAGGCGACCGCGTCCGGCGCTTGCAAGGGCGACCGGCTTTCCGGACTGCGCAGCAGCGCCTGCGCGGTAACCTTGAGCGCGCAATTGCGGACTGTGGCGAAGAGCTCCGCAAAAATGGGCGTGCCGCGCTATTTTTTTAACCTATGCAAAATGTGCAGGCGTTCTTTTCAACCCATGCGGAACGCGCGGCCATTGTGTGGAAAAGATCGTCATAAAGCTTTTGCATTCGAACGAGACTTCGCTAACCATTACGTGGATACCAGCGGCGGAAATGTAAGATGTGGGGTACCCGTCATGATTCCAGTGGCGGCTTATCGGCGGCGTGCGGAACACTGCGAGCAGCGTTCAAAGGTGGCGAAGGACGACTATCACCGGAAGATTTATTCGCAGCTCGCGGAAATGTGGACGGAGATGGCTGAAAAGGCCGAGCACCGGGAGGCAACGCAGCGGCGCGAAATCGACGACGCGCTTGCGACCATCCAGCGTGCAACCCAGCAAAATATCAATAGAAGCTAGGTTTTCCATGACGCCCGGCCCAGCCTGAGAAAGCGGCTGGCGCTTGCGGGTGTTCGGTATTGCCGGTTCGCACGCGGGCCGTCTTCCGTTTCATCCTCCGCTGCCGACCGCGACGCGCTCCCGCGCACAGGGGACTATTCTGTCTCGCTCATGAGTGCCGGCCGCTTTTGTGGGCGTGTCGCCGGTTACGCTTGTTAAAATGTTCATGTTATGTTCTTTTTCGGGCAGGCTGTGAAACTCGCCCAGGGAGCTTGGAGACATGAGCGCTTACGTGACAGTCGGAACAAACGACCCGGAAAAGTCGAACGCATTTTACGACGCTGTTTTGGCCACCATCGGTTGGAAGTCGCACGCCGATTTCCCGGGGGGGCGCGCTTACTCGGAGGGCGGTGACGGCAAGAGATTTGTTTTGTGGGTCGCAAAACCATTCAACAAGGAAGCCGCGACGGCCGGGAACGGCTCGATGGTTGGTTTCATCGCGAAGTCCCGCGAGGAAGTTGACGCCTTTTATGCCGTGGCCATGGCAAACGGCGGTTCGGACGAGGGCGCACCAGGTCTTCGCCCGCATTACGGTCCGCACTGGTACGCCGCTTACCTGCGCGATACCGCGGGCAACAAGCTCGCGATCGTTTTCAATAATTGATCGCTTTAGAATTTTCCGTGACGCCCGGTGCCGCCCGAAAAGCGGCTCGCGCCCGCGATGGCTTCCTGCTGCACGGCGGGCAGGCCGCCCTGCATTTCCTTTCGCGTCGCGTCGTCCCAGTCGAGCGACCACTGGTCGATCGCGGACAGGCGGTCCGCGCGCATGCAGACCTGCGGGAAGGCGGATAACTGTTCGGCGATTTCGAGGGCTGCACCTCCAGCGCCTTGCCCTCGACCACGCGGTTGGCTAACCCCATTGCGAGCGCTTCCTCGGCTTTCACCGGACGGCCGGTGAGGATGAGATCCATTGCGCGACTGTGGCCGATCAGCCGGGGCAGGCGGATGGTGCCGAGGTCCACGAGCGGCACGCCGAAGCGGCGGCAGAACACGCCGAACACGGCGGATCTCGCGGCGACGCGCATGTCACACCAGCTTGCGACTTCGATCCCGCCCGCGACGGCATAGCCTTCGACTGCGGCGATCACCGGCTTGGAGAGTTTCAGCCGCGTGCAGCCCATGGGCGCGAAATCACCCTCGGTGAGAAACGGACGCTTCTCACCCTGCGCGAGTGCGTGAAGATCGGCGCCCGCGCAGAAGTTTCCGCCGGCGCCAGTCAGCACCGCGACATCGAGCGTGTCGTCGGCGTCGAATTGCTTGAAGACTTTATAGATGGCTTCTGCGGTTGCGAGATCGAAGGCGTTGCGCCGCTCTGGCCGATTGACGGTAACGATGGCGATGCGGTTCTTGCGCTCGACGAGGACGGGATCGGCCATGTTGTTCGCTCCGGAGTTGGCGTTGCGTGGGATGCTAGCGGCGCGCCCTGAACGGGCATAGACTCCGGCTCGTGAAGAGTTTCGTCAAAACCGTTCTGGTTTCCGTCGCGGTTTCAGTTGCGCTCGCCGGCGCGGCTTTCGCCGCCGATCTCCCGCTGCCTCCCGCGCGGAAAGCAAAGCCGCAACACGTGGTGCCGGCACCCGCGCCGGCAAGCAGCCGACCGACTTCGAGAAGCTCGGTGCGGATTGTGTGGAAGCGACTGACGGCTGTCGCCGCTTCACGCGGGCAGGTGACGGGCTGTTCGATGCGGCGAGCAACATCGGCATCGCCTGCCAGCCGCAGCCGTTAAGTTGCAGCAAGCGTAAGTAGCGCCGCCACACGCACGGCACGAGATTCAGCGCATCAGGCGCGGATGAACCGTTGATTTGACGGCATTGCTGCCCTCAGCGCGGGCGGAACTTTCGGTGGCGCGGCAATGCCATGGTCGCCGCGCCCGGTTCCGCGAGCTGACAGCAAAACCCCGGCCGGCTATCCGGCCTTATGTTCTTGATAGAACGGTAAAAATTTGGCCGTTCGTGCCCTCTAGAGCACTCGGTATCGGGATAACGCGTTTTTGCGTGGTTTGGGCTGGACGCGAGCGCCGTTTTAGGGCCGATTGGGGTTTATTCCCGGCGGAACAGCTGAATCGCGTCAGGGCAGGTCGGTAAGACAATGCGGTTTTTCGTAAGATTTCTCGGCTTCCTGTTTACGGCGGGAGCAATCCTGTTCGTCGTGGGCGCCGTCGGCGCGACCTGGGCGGTCTGGCACTTCTCCAAGGACCTTCCCGATTATTCGGCGCTCCAGAACTACGAGCCGCCGGTAATGACGCGCGTGCATGCCTCGGACGGCTCGCTGGTGGCCGAATACGCGAAGGAGCGCCGCCTCTATTTGCCCGTGCAGGCGATTCCGAAGCGCGTATTCGACGCCTTCACCGCCGCCGAGGACAAGAATTTCTGGAGCCACGGCGGCATCGATCTGTTCGGCATCGCGCGCGCGGTCGTGAATAACCTGGAGCAGCTCGGCACCGGCCGCCGCCCGCAAGGCGCGTCCACCATCACGCAGCAGGTCGCGAAGAACTTCCTCGTCGGCAACGAAACCTCGATCAACCGCAAGATCAAGGAAGCGTTGCTCGCGTTGCGCATCGAGCGCGCGTATTCGAAAGAGAAAATTCTCGAGCTGTATCTGAACGAGATTTACCTCGGCCTCGGCGCTTACGGCATCGCCGCGGCGTCCTTGCTCTACTTCGACAAGTCGGTGCATCAGCTTTCTATCGAGGAGGTTGCTTATCTTGCGGCGCTCCCGAAAGCGCCGAACAATTATCATCCGTTCCGCCAGCGCGACGCAGCGCTCATCCGCCGTAACTGGGTGATCGACCAGATGGTCATCACCGGCGCGGTGAAGCAGCAGGAAGCGAACGATGCGAAGAAGAAGCCGCTCAATATCGCGATGCGCGCGCAAGGACCGAACCAGTTCAACGCGGAATACTTCGCGGAAGAAGTGCGGCGCGAAATCTTCGAGCGTTATGGCGAAGACAAACTCTACAAAGGCGGCCTTTCGGTCCGCACCACGCTGAACCCGAAGATGCAGGTGATCGCACGCCGCGTGTTCACCGACGGTCTGATCCGCTTCGACGAGAGCGCGGCTGGCGCGTGCGCAGACCAAGATGGAGCCGACGCCGGGCATCGACTGGGGGCGAAGCTCGCGGAAGTCCGCCAGCTTAACGACACCGGCTGGCGTCTTGCCGTCGTGTTGCAAGTGACCGATCAGGCCACGACCATCGGTTTCCAGCCGCAGCGCGACCGTGGCGGCGCGCTCGTGAAAGAACGCGAGACGGGCATTCTTCCGCGGACGGCGTGAAGTGGACCAAACAGCCGATGCGCAAGGCGGTCGCGCCCGGCGACATCATTTATGTCTCAAGCTGCTGGCAAATCCGAAAACCAGTGGCCTCCAACAGATCCCGGAAGTATCCGGGGGTCTCGTCGTGATGGATCCCTGGACCGGCCGTGTCTACGCCACCGCGCTCGACAACGGCTACACGCCGTCCACGATCGTGATGGATGCGCCGCTCGAGATCGAGCAGGGCCCGGGGCAGGCTGCGTGGAACCCGCAAAACTATTCCGGCAAGTTCTACGGACCGCAGACGCTGCGCTTCGGCATCGAGCATTCGCGTAACGTCATGACGGTGCGTCTTGCGCAGGATGTCGGCATGCCGCTGCAGGGAATATTCGCGCCGTTTCGGTGTCTACGACAAGATGCCGCCTTATCTTTCGTTCGCGCTTGGCGCGGGCGAGACGACTTTGATGCGCATGGCGGCTGGATATTCGATGTTCGCGAACGGCGGCCGCAAGGTGCAGGCGACGCTGATCGACCGCATTCAGGATCGCTACGGCAAGACGATTTACAAGCACGACGACCGTCAGTGTCAGGGCTGTGAAAATCAGGCCTGGAATAACCAGCCGGAGCCGACGCTGATCGACCGCCGCGAGCTCGTGATCGATCCGATGAGCGCCTACCAGATCACCTCGATGATGGAAGGCGTGGTGTTACGCGGCACCGGCACCGCGTTGCGTCCGCTCAATCGTCCGGTGGCCGGCAAGACCGGCACCACCAACGATGAGAAGGACGTCTGGTTCATGGGCTTCACGCCCGATCTCGTGGTCGGCGTTTATCTCGGCTACGACCGTCCGCGCCCGCTTGGCCGTGGCATCACTGGCGGCCAGTATGCAGCGCCGATCGTGCGCGACTTCCTCAAAGAAGCGCTCGCGGATCGTCCGCCGCAGCCGTTCCGCGTCCCGCCCGGACTGAAGCTCGTTCGCGTCGACCTGACGACGGGGCTGCGCGCACAGTCGGGCGACAACAAAGTCATTCTCGAAGCCCTCCGCCCCGGTACTGCGCCGCCGGACTCGCTCTCCATCGTCGGGTTCAACGACTCCGACGGCAATCCCATCGGCGGCAACCAGAATCGCTCGACCTCGCCGGACCAGCAGGGCTTCTTCACCGCGGCCGCGGCTTGTGGTGATCGCAGACTGACATCACACTTTGCCTCATGGTGAGGGGCGATGCGAAGCATCGCGTCTCGAACCATGGGCCGAATTCTCATCCTTCGAGACGGACGCTTCGCGGCCTCCTCAGGATGAGGCGGATTGATACACGCGGCTTCGCCGCATATACGGTTTGCCGAAAAGAGAATCGCAATGCGCGCCGAAACCGTCAAACTCGTCGAAGAAATCAAGCAGTCGATCGAACTGCTGAGGAGGTCTCTTTGACGTCGAGAAATCGGAAAAACGTCTCGCGGAGCTGAACGCGCTCGCCGAAGACCCGAAGCTTTGGGACGATCCGCAGAAGGCATCGAAGCTGATGCAGGAGCGCACTTCGGTCGAAGACGCGCTCGGTTCGATCAAGCGAATCCAGACCGATCTCTCCGACAACGTCGAACTGATCGCACTCGGCGAAGCCGAGAACGACGACGCGACCGTCAAGGATGCCGAAGATAAACTCGCGGAGTTGAAAGCCGAGACCGGCCGCCGCCAGATGGAAGCGCTGCTCTCGGGCGAAGCGGATGCGAACGACGCCTATCTCGAAGTGCATGCGGGCGCGGGCGGCACCGAGAGCCAGGACTGGCGAACATGCTCTTGCGCATGTACACGCGCTGGGCCGAGCAGCACAAATACAAGATTGCGCTCGTCGAGCAGAGCGACGGCGAAACCGCCGGCATCAAATCAGCCACGATCGAAGTGAAGGGCAAGAACGCCTATGGCTGGCTGAAGACCGAGAACGGCGTGCATCGCCTGGTGCGCATTTCGCCCTATGACGCGAACGCGCGGCGGCATACTTCTTTCTCGTCGATCACCGTTTATCCGGTGGTCGATGACGACATCAAAATCGAAATCGATGAATCGCAGGTGCGCGTGGATACCATGCGTTCCGGCGGCGCGGGCGGCCAGCACGTC
Source organism: Hyphomicrobiales bacterium (assembly GCA_016713235.1). Classification (GTDB taxonomy): domain Bacteria; phylum Pseudomonadota; class Alphaproteobacteria; order Rhizobiales; family Xanthobacteraceae. Next base: position 440,468 of record JADJPN010000003.1, read on the forward strand.
AACAAGACCGAGTCTGCCGTACGCCTCACGCACATTCCGACCGGCATCGCAGTGGTCAGCCAAGGCGACCGCTCGCAACACAAGAACCGCGCGCAGGCGTGGAACATGCTGCGCGCGAAATTGTATCAAGCTGAATTGAAGCGCCGCGAAGAAAGGCCGCGGCCGATCAGGCCCGCCAAGACCGACATCGGCTGGGGTCACCAGATCCGGTCCTATGTCTTGCAGCCGTATCAGCTCGTCAAAGACCTGCGCACCGGCGAGACTTCCACCAGCCCGCAGGATGTGCTCGACGGCGATCTCGACGACTTCATGCACGCGACGCTCGCGCAGAAGGTTTTCGGCGGCGGGCCGGATAGCGTCGAGGATGTCGAGTAACGCGCGATTCACATGAACCTGGGTGCATGACGATGCACAGGTTACGGAAATTGACGCGGATTGTTATGTACTTAGTCTCTCCATGACGGGGCGAGCCGGAGGGAGACTACAATGAAAATCAAAACGCTTTCGATGATTGCGCTCATGTCCGTCGTAACGCCCGCACTCGGCAATGAAGTAGCGCTGCTGCACGCAGCAGGAAGCCTGCGCGGTGCGCTGACGGAGCTTTCGAGCGAGTTTCAGAAAACGACGAAGATCGAAGTCAAGGCGAAGTACGGTCCTTCCGGTTTGCTGAAAGGTGAAATCGAAGGCGGGGCCAAGGCGGAAGTCTTCGCCTCTGCAAACATGAATCATCCGCAGGCGCTTGCGAAGGCGAACAAGGCGGGTCCGTGTGCGGATGTTCGCGCGCAACCGGCTTTGCGCGCTGGTGCGGCCCGGACTCGACGTGACGCCGGCGAACCTTCCCGACCGCATGCTCGACGAAAAGATCAAGCTCGGTACGTCGACGCCGAAAGCCGATCCTTCCGGCGACTATGCTTGGGAAGTGTTCAAAAAGGCGGAAGCGATCCGCGCCGGATCGTTCGCAGCGCTCGACAAGAAGGCGCTGCAACTGACCGGCGGGAAGGATTCGCCGCCGCCACCAAAAAATAAGAGCGTTTATGGTGCGGTTGTCGCGGAAGGAAAGGCGGATATTTTCCTGACCTACTGCACCAATGCGATCGTCGCAAAGCGCGAGAACCCGGGACAGAATGTCGTGGCGTTACCGGAAAATCTTGCGGTCGGCGCGGATTACGGCTTGACCCTCGTCAATGGTTCGTCGGCGAATGCAAAGCGTCTCGCCGAGTTCATTCTGTCGGCGGAGGGACAAGCGATCCTCGCCAAACATGGCTTCGCGCCTCCCGCGAAATAGTTCTTTGGCTCAAGGATAAGCCAGAACAGGGGCCCGCTTCGCGGGTCCCTTTATCTTTCGGCTTTCGCCGGGGCAAGCGGACCTCGCAGCCCGAAGCTTGCTTTCGCTCTGCATAGCGGCATGATCTCGGCCGAACGCGCGCGGAAAATTACTGCGCCGCAATAACTTCGGGAGAGAGACATGACGCAGTGGGTTCGCTTCGAGCGCGGCGGCAAAGCGTATTTCGGTTCGCTGGAAGGCGACACGATCAAGGTTCACGAAGGCGACATGTTTGCGAACCCGAAGGCGACGGGCGAAAGCGCGAAACTTTCCGATGTGAAGCTGCTCATTCCCTGCGAGCCTTCGAAAATGGTCTGCCTCTGGAATAATTTTCACGAGCTTGCCGCGAAGAACGATTTCCAGCATCCGACCGAGCCGCTCTATTTCATCGAGGCGCCGAACGCGTATCATCCGCATGGCGAGCCGATCCGGCGGCCTCCCACCTACGACGGCAAGATCGTCTACGAAGGCGAACTCGGCGTCGTCATCGGCAAGAAGTGTGCGAACATTACGGAAGCCGAAGCCGGCGATTACATCTTCGGTTACACCTGCGTGAACGACGTTACCGCCGTCGACCTGATGAAGAAATTCCCGACCTTCGATCAGTGGACGCGCGCGAAAAGCTTCGACACCTTCGGCGTGTTCGGCCCCGGCATCATGACCGGCGTGGACCCGATGAAGCTGCGCATCAAGACCGTGCTGAACGGCAAGGAGCGGCAGAACTATCCGGTCACGGACATGTTCTTCCCGCCGCATAAACTTGTGGCAGCGGTGTCGAAAGACATGACGCTGATGCCTGGCGACATCATCGCGTGCGGCACCTCGCTCGGTGTCGGCGTGATGGAGGCGGCAAACAATGTCGTCGACATCGTGATCGACGGCGTCGGGATGCTCACGAATAAATTCGATCAGGTCTTGCCGTCACCGTTTCTGCTGGGCGAAGCGCCTAAAGCTCGCCGCATCTGTGTCGTGGGCGCGGGCGCGATCGGCGGCTTGCTCGCCGCGAAGTTTGCGCTTGCGGGCGAAGACGTCACCGTGATCGATCAGGGCGCGCATCTCGCCGCAATCCAGAAGAACGGCCTCAAGCTCGAGTGGCACGACGGCAAGGTGCAGACCGCGCAGATGAAGGCGGTGAACAAGGCCTCCGAAGCAGGCAAGCAGGATCTTGTTGTGCTCGCGGTCAAGGCGCACTTCCTCGATTCCGTCGTGCGCGACATCGATCATCTCTTGGACAAGGATACGGTCGTGCTGACCGTGCAGAACGGCCTGCCGTGGTGGTACTTCCAGAAGCTCGGCGGCAAGTACGATAACCAGCGGCTGCAAAGCCTCGATTCCTCCGGCGTGCTGACCAAGAAGATCGACGCCGAACGGCTGATCGGCTGCGTGGTTTATCCGGCGGCTGCGATCACCGCGCCCGGCGTCATCCATCACGTCGAGGGCGACCGCTTCCCGATCGGCGAGCTGGATGGCAAGACGCGCGAGCGCACCAAATCGCTGCACGATCTTTTCGTGAAAGCGGGCTTGAAGTCGCGCGTCCTGAAAGACATCCGTTCGGAAATCTGGCTGAAAGCCTGGGGCAATCTTTCCTTCAATCCGATCTCGGCGCTGACGCACGCGACGCTCGTCGACATCTGCCAGTTCGCGGAGACGCGGGCACTGGCTGCGACCATGATGAAGGAAGCGCAGGACATCGCCGAGAAGCTCGGCGTCACCTTCCGCGTTTCCATCGACAAGCGCATTGCCGGCGCGGAGTCGGTCGGCGCGCACAAGACCTCGATGTTGCAGGACGTGGAAGCAGGGCGTTCGCTCGAAACGGAAGCCTTGATCGGCTCCATTTTAGAAATGGCGAAGATCACGAATACGCCAGCACCCGCGATCGAGTCGGTCTATGCGCTGGTGAAGCTCTTGAACAAGGTCATGCTGACCGAGAGCGCAGGCGTGCGGGTGGTGAAGGCGGCCTGAGCAAACATCTGATTCCGTAGCGTCCACGCCCGTGCTGTTGACCTCGCAGCGCGGGCGTCGGATTTTTCGCGCCACAGAATAATAGGGGAGGCTTCCGATGTTTCAGCCGGGCTTGATGAAGGGCCAGAAAATTCTCGTGACCGGCGGCGGCACGGGTCTCGGCCGCGCGATGAGCGAGAAGTTCTTGTCGCTCGGCGCAGAAGTCGCAATCTGCGGGCGGCGCAAACAGGTCTGTGAGGAAACTGCCTCCGAATTGATGAAAGCCCATGGCGGCAAGGTCTCCGCTTACGGCGTCGATATTCGCGACGCAGCGGCGGTCGATGCCATGGTTGGCGAAATCTTTAAGGAAGGACCGCTTACGGGGCTCGTGAACAATGCCGCCGGTAATTTCATCTCGCGCACCGAAGACCTCTCTCCGAACGGCTTCGATGCGGTCGCGAACATCGTGATGCGCGGCACGTTCTATGTGACCCAAGCGGTCGGCAAGCGCTGGATCAAAGGCAAGCACAGAGGCAACGTGGTTTCGATTTCGGTGACATGGGTGCGTAACGGCGGTCCGTTCGTCGTGCCGTCCACCATGAGCAAAGCAGCGGTCGCCGCCATGACGACGTCGCTTGCCAGCGAGTGGGGGCGTTACGGCATTCGGCTGAACGCAATCGCGCCGGGCGAAATCCCGACCGAAGGCATGAGCAAGCGTTTGAATCCCGGCGAGCAGCCGGGTGCGCGCACGGCTGCGCGTAATCCGATGGGCCGCGCGGGCACGCTCGAAGAGTTGCAGAATCTCGCAACCTTCCTGATGTCGCCCGGTTGCGATTGGCTCTCCGGCGAGATGATCGCGATGGACGGCGCGCAGGCGCTCGCAACCGGCGGGAACTTCTACGAGTTGCGCGAGTGGGGCGACGAGCAATGGAAAGCCGCGCGGGATGCGATCGTCGCGCAGAACACCAAAGACAAGGCACAACGCGGCTGACGATTGCCGGCTAGAAGCCGGCAACCGCACTGCTTGTTCGTGCGTGCAGACGGGGCGCTAGCCGCCGTTCTGCTTCTTCGTCCAGTCGTAAGCGTCCTGTCGCGTCAGCCAGCTGGTGTAGGACTCATTGTGCTGCTGCGGCGAAGACGGCCAGCCTTGCTGTGCCTGATGATTTCCAATGTTTTTCGACGTGTCGCTCGTGTGGCCACCTTGATTGTACTGGTCTTGCACAAAGCGATCATTGTTGCCGCTCATGGCCTTCCTCCCGTTTTTATAGCCCTCACGATGAGGGTCTTATGAATCACATGGAAGCGTCAGTTCTGGTTTCAAGGCCCCGCTAGAAATTTTCTATTCCCTCCCGATGTTGAGAACCATCGGCCTCACGCGCAGGTCATTTGAGCGGGACGGACGTGGATATTTGAGAGAGAACTTGTGCGCTTCACGATCATTGCCGCCGGCCTTCCATTCGCTGATGTGGCGCGCTCGGTTTGTGCGCAGCAAAACCCGTGATGTTACGCGCAAACTGGCGAGTGCTGACAACCGGCTGCTAAAAGAGTAAATCGCGCCTCGCGAGAAATCGCGGAGCGCTTTCATTATGTGCCTTAGGAAATTACTCGCAGTCTTTGTCGGATGCGCGGCCTTGCTGTTTCCATCCGGCGGCAGAGCGCAGGATTTGCTCGGCACTGCGCCTACCTTTAGCGAGCGAAAGCTAACGCCTGTGCCGAATGATGGCGCCGTCAACCGGCGCGTCTGGCTTCCCGGCATCGACGACGGCTACGTCCGCAGGGCATATTGTTTCTCGGTGGCAGATTGTTTGTTTCGAGCTATCGCAGCACCGACCGGAATCAGGATCGCGGGCCGTGCCGCCTCTATGCGCTCGACGCGAACACTGGCGCCACGCTCGGCCAGCTCGATCTTCCGGAGAGCTGTGGGCATGCGGGCGGGCTGACAACGGGCCCTTCCGGCCGGCTGATCGTGTCGGATTCACGCATCATCTACGAAATCGAATTATCGCCGCGCGAAAGCGCGCAGATCGGCCGCGTGACGCGCAGCGTGAAATTGCGTGGCGCGGTGAAAGGGTCTTTCACCGCGGCCGAAACGAATGGCTTCTGGCTCGGCCAGTACGAACGCGCCGAACCCGCGCGCATGTTCAGGTTTTCCTGGACCGCATTGGAGCAGAAGGAAATCTCCCGAAGCCGATGCAACCGAGACGATTTCCATTCCCCTTTTCGCGCAAGGGGCCGCGTTCGATAAATCCGGCGCACTCTGGGTCATGCGCAGCGGCTCGACGCTGGGCGAACTTGTGAAGTTGGATCGCAAGAGCGGCGCGGTGCTCGCGCGTTTCGATATGCCGATCGGCGGCGAGGGCATCAGCTTTGAGCCGAACGGCGCGTTATGGACGCTCTCGGAAGCTGGCTCGCAGCGCTGGAGCCACTGGAAGGGATTTTATCCGCTCGCGTTCCGCTTCGACATGAACTTGTTGAAATAGCGCGATGCGCGCATCGTTGCTCCTAACCGCGTTCTTTATTCTTGTGTCCTGCGCGGGAGCAGAGGCCGCCCCGTGCAAATCCGGCATCGGCGTCACGCTCGCTGGCGAAATCATCATTCCGCCGGTGATGGATGGCGGCGAATGGTTCTGGCCCGGTAAGTTCGCGAATAAACCCTGTCAGGTGACGACGCTGCGCGGGAAGGGGAAGCTGCCGCCCGAATGCGTGCCCGGCAAAAGCATGACATTGACCGGCAGGGTGACGGACGACGGCGTCCTCACGCTTCAGGTCGCAACGATCCGTTGCTTCTGAGGATCAGCGCCGGGGTTTGACGACGCAGAGCTTGCGCCGGCAGTTCACCGCATAGTCTGTCTTGCGCTTCTCGATCCAGCTGCGCACGCCCGCGATCCAGTTCTCCGCATTTGTCATGTGCTTGGGGGTCAGCGTGCCGCGCGCCGCGCGCAGCATACAGTCGTCCAGCATCAGCCTGCCAATGGCGATCTGCTCCCGCGCGCCGCGCGAAATCTGATGGATCATCGCCGGCGGCAACTCCGACTTGTAGAGTGCCCGGACCTCTTCACCGAGCTGATCGAGGTCGTCGGCGAGCGCAAGAAAAGGATCGCCGTGACCGGCCGCTGCCGCCCGATTTGTTTCGCTTGCCCCGGATTGTAGTAGAACCTGCAATGTACTGTTCCTTCCATTCCCCGGCATGGATTTTCTATCGATCGATCGGTAAGAGTCAAACCGGCCCGGAGTTCCTTCGAAAATGACCGCCAGAAGACAGAAAAACGCGCTGACCCCGCTTATCGAGGGAGCGAAGGAATCCAAGGCGGATGCGAGCCGCGAAAAGATTCTGGCTACTTCCCAGCGGCTGTTCGCGCGCCGCGGCTTCGAGGGCGTTTCGATCCGCGACATCGCGGAGGCGGTGGGGATGACGACGGCCTCGCTCTATTATCATTTCCCGAGCAAGGAAGAGATTTTCGTCGCCGTGCACGGGTGCAGCCTTGAAGCCGTGCAGCGCGAGGTCATGGATTCAATCGCGGGACTGAAAGACCCGTGGGATCGTCTGGAGGCGGCGGCTGCCGCGCATTGCCGGAACTTCGCATCCGCCGAACGTTCAGGTGCGTCGATCGCAGCGGAGTATTACGAGGGAAGCCTGGCACCGTTTCGCAAAATCATGGTGCCGCAGCGCGACGCCTATGAGCGCTTGATCGCGGTGCTGGTCGCGGATTTGCGATTGCCCGCGGCTGTCGACGCAAAACTGTTCAGGCTTCAATTGATGGGCGCGCTGAACTGGCTGCCGGTCTGGTATCGCGCAGGGCGCGGCTTGTCGGTCGAGGAGGTCGCGCGGCAGTTCGTGCGCAATTTCCGGCGCGGGCTGGATCCGGATTACAAGGCGAAGAGAGCGACAAAGAAGAAAGCTGGAGCGAAGCGATGACCGCCTACATCGACCCCACCAAGGAAATCTTCGCCGTCTTCCGCGACAACAATCGCGAAGGGCCGATTCAAATGCTCAATCTGGTGCAGTTGCGCGCACAAGCAAACTATTCGGACGGCAGGAAAGCGACGGGCGCCGAGGCTTATGCTGCCTATGGCCGCGAGAGCGGGCCGGTATTCGAGCGTCTCGGCGGCAAGATCATCTGGCAGGGCAAGTTCGAATTGATGCTGATCGGCCCGCAGAGCGAACGCTGGGATCATTGCTTCATCGCGCAATATCCGAGCGTGCAGGCCTTCGTCGATATGCTCCGCGATCCGGCCTATCGCGAGGCGGTGAAGCATCGTCAGGCGGCGGTGGAAGACAGCCGTCTGATCCGCTGCGCGCCCGCAAAAATGGGCCGGGGCTTCGGCGAGCTGCCGGCATAGCCGAGGGCTTTTATGGTGACGGCAAGTAGTTGATGCCGTTACGGTAATCGTTCGTTTCCAGCTCCCGTTTTTGCGCAAAGTTGCCCTGGCGGACGCTTCTATTTACGTGCTGCCTTTGGTATTCGTGCTGCTAAGCAAAAACTAAAAACCGAAATTCGGAGAGGGAGCTAGCCGTGGAGAAAATCTGGCTGAAACAATATCCGCAAGGCGTGCCGGCGGAGATCAATCCGGACAGCTATTCGTCGTTGGTGCAGGTACTTGAAGAAAGCTTCAAGACCTATGCGTCGCGCAAAGCCTTCATCTCGATGGACAAGGCGCTGACGTATGCGGACGTGGATACGCATTCACAGGCGCTTGGTGCTTACCTGCAATCGCTCGGCCTGAAGAAAGGCGACCGCGTCGCCGTCATGATGCCGAACGTGCTGCAATATCCGGTCGCCATCGCCGCGATCCTGCGCGCGGGCTTTACCGTCGTGAACGTGAACCCGCTCTACACACCGCGCGAACCTGAGCATCAGCTCAACGACCCGGTGCTTCCGCCATCGTCATCCTCGAAAATTTCGCAAGCACGCTCGAGAAGGTCCGCGCCAAAACGCCGGGCCTGAAGCACATCATTCTCGCCAACATGGGCGACATGCTCGGCTTCAAGGGCACGATCGTGAACTTCGTCGTGCGCAAGGTGAAGAAGCTCGTACCCGCCTACAATCTGCCGGGTGCGGTGCAGTTCAATGCCGCGCTTTCGACGGGCAAAGGCAAGACGCTCTCGAAGCCGCAGATCGGCGCACAGGATGTTGCCTTCCTTCAATACACCGGCGGCACCACTGGCGTGTCGAAGGGTGCAACGCTCACGCATCGCAACGTGATCGCGAACATCCTGCAGAACGACGCGTGGTTGCAGCCCGTGCTCGCGAAAGAGCCGAAGGTCGAGCAGTTGATGATTTTGACGGCCCTGCCGCTCTATCACATCTTCGCGCTGACCGCGTGCTTCTTCCTCGGTGTGCGCGCCGGCGCGTGCTGTCTCTTGATTGCAAACCCGCGCGATCTGCCGGCGCTGATCAAGGAATTGCAGAAGTACAAGATCACGACCTTCCCGGCGGTGAACACGCTCTACAACGCGCTGCTCAATCATCCGGACTTCGACAAGATCGATTGGAAGTCGCTTAAAGTCGCAAACGGCGGCGGCATGGCCGTGCAGAAGGCGGTCGCGGACAAGTGGCTGCAACGCACGGGCGCGCCGATTCTCGAAGGTTATGGCCTTTCCGAAACCGCGCCGGTGCTCACCTGTAATCCGGGTAGCAATACCGTGTTCAACGGCTCGATTGGCCTTCCGGTGCCGTCCACGATCATTTCGATCCGCGACGACGCTGGCAAAGAACTCGCGATCGGCGAAGTCGGCGAGATCACCGCGAAGGGTCCGCAGGTAATGGCGGGCTACTGGCAGCGCCCTGAAGAGACCGCGAAGGTCATGACCTCGGACGGCTTCTTCCGCACCGGCGATATCGGCAAGATCGACGAGCAGGGCTACGTCTATATCGTCGACCGCAAGAAGGACATGGTGAACGTCTCCGGCTTCAACGTGTATCCGAACGAAGTCGAAGGCGTGATGGCGATGCATCCGGGCGTGCTCGAATGCGCCGTTATCGGCGTGCCGGATGCTGCGTCGGGTGAAGCCGTAAAGCTCTTCGTCGTGAAGAAGGATCCCAATCTCACCGAGAAGGATCTCATGAAATTCGCGGCCGAGAATCTCACCGGTTACAAGAAGCCGAAATACATCGAATTCCGCTCCGACCTGCCGAAGACGAACGTCGGCAAGATTTTGCGGCGCGAATTGCGCGATCTCGACAAGCAGACGTCCGAGAAAGCCGCGTAAACTTTTCGCGAGTACGAAATGAAACAGAGCCGCCGGGGAGAAATTCCCGGCGGTTTTGCATTGTTATAATTCGTTCAGCGGCGTGACTCCTTCTCGCCGCAATAAGACCCTGCAATGGTGCGGTTCCCGTCAAACGGCCTTCACGCGACACCTCTACGAACCCCTCCCATAGAGGGATGAAACGGAGGAGGAGCAGATTCGATGGGTAACGTGATGTTCGAATGCCCGGTTACGGGCGAGGCCATTCCGACCGGTCTGCGCGCGGAGCGCAGGAAATTCTATTCGTCGCCGGTGTTCTTCGCGCGGGCCTATTGCCCGCATTGCGACCGCGATCACGAGTGGTTCGCAGGCGATGCCTGGGTTGAGGACAACGAGCGCCGCGTACCTCGTTTCGAGGCAGTGGCGGTCGCCGCCGAGTAACGAGAAATCAGTCTTCGTTGGTGCTTTGGCTGTTCTGCCGTGGCTCCTCGTCGATCGACCACCAGCGGCGGAGCGGCGGGTCGTCCGGGCGAACCCGCGGAATCTCGTTAAGCGCGCCGGTATCGCGGAAAGGGCGCTCGATGGGCTGGTTGACGTTCCCGTTTTGCGAGGCGTCATGCCGTTCGCCTTGGGAACGCGCAGCCTCGATTTCGTTCGGTTCGTCGCGCGTATTCATAACGAGCCTCGTCCAGTTACCTTCGCCAAGAGGGCTTCAAGGTCCCGTGGCGTTGCGAGGTACCAGTCAAATAGAGAACTCCGGATAGAATCGCTGAGTTCCCTGCTGCTAGCGCTAGAAGGATAAAGTTCCTCCTGCATCAGCACGCATACACTGTGGAATAATGCGGTGGTCGGCTTGCCGTTCCACGGTTCCCGGAGATTTGCGTAAAAATCACCCGGTTGTGGCTAACAAAGCGATTATTCGAGGCGCTTCCGGCCTCACTCAGTGCCGGCGAGCGCTCTTCCGGCCCGGATGTAGCGGCGCGGATCAATCGGATCACCGTGCAGACGAACTTCGTAATGCAGATGCGGCGCGGTCGAGCGGCCGGTCGAGCCGATCTTGCCGAGGACCGTTCCGGCGGAGAGCCTGGTGCCTTCCTTCACGAGGATCGCGGAAAGGTGCGCGTAGCGGATGGACAGCCCGTTGCCGTGGTCGATCTCTACCATCAACCCATAGGCCCGATGCCGCTCGGCGGAAACGACGGTTCCAGCGGCCGAAGCAACGACCGGATCGCCGCTTTCGCCGCGAAAATCGACGCCGGCATGCATGGCAAGTCGCTTCACAAACGGATCGACACGCGCGCCATAGCCGCTCGTGATTTCGGCCGGACCATCGACCGGAAGCAATATCGGCAGTCCCTCCAATTGCTTCGTCAGCCGAATATGTTCTTCTGCCGAGAGGCGGATGCGGAACACTTGCTGCATGAAGCTGTCGTGCGGCGCGCCGGTATAAGGAATGAACGGGCCGCCGGCCGGCACTGGCGGCGTGCGGGCCGGGGCGAGGCGGGGACCGAGTTCCGCAATCGCTTTCTTGGTGCGCGCGGTGCGCTGGTCGACTTCGGCTTCGATTGCATTCAACGCTTCCGCCTGGCGTGCACCAAGACTGGCGAGCGAGCGCACGGCGTCCGTGAGTTCGCGCTCGCGTTTATCCGAAGGCGCTGCGGCACGCGGGAGGGTTACACCCGATCGAATAAAAGCCGCCCGTTGCGGCGTTGAATCGGCCGGCGAATTCTCTGAAATTGGACGCGGCTTTGATGCCGGCGCGGTTTCGCGCGTGGGTGGAGGCGTGACTTGTGGCTCGGGTATCGAGCCGGTGACGTCCGGATCGCGCGTGACGGCCTGCGCGATTGCCCGCAGCGCCTTTTGGCGTGCATCGATCACGCGCTGGATGCGCGCAAGATCGGAAAATTGCTGTTCGATCTTTTCCTGATCGACGAATTTCGTGGAGCGCAGACGCTCGATTTCGGTCGTGAGTGCCGCGATATGCGCGTCCTGCCTTCGTGTGGCATCGGACTGCGCGACGGAAATCCGGTGCAGCACATCGTCGCCGAACAGGAGATAGACACTCGTCGCGCCCGACCACACCGCGAACAGAACCGCAGCGGCGAGCGTGGAGACGAAGAGACCCCGCGAGACGCCCTGCGGCGCGGGAGCGTATTCAGGATACCGCCTGCCGAAGGTGTCGCGCGCGTAGGGGTAATTGGAGCCGTAAGACGATTGATAGGCCATTCCCAGCCTCAGGCCGGTACCAGTGCCGGCGGATAGGCGGAGATAGAAGCCCGATTATGGTTAGTGCCGGGTTAATAGCCTAGATCGCCTTGGCCGCGGCGAGCACCGCCTCGGCATGCCCTTCGACTTTCACTTTGCGCCAGACCTTCCTGATCACGCCCGCGCCATCGACCAGGAAGGTCGCACGCTCGATGCCCATGAAGGTCTTGCCGTACATGCTTTTTTTGACCCAGACGCCATAGCGCTCGATCATCGCGCGGTCGGGGTCCGAGGCGAGCGGGACGGTCAGCGAATGCTTCGCCTTGAACTTGTTCTGCGCCGCAACCGCGTCGGCCGAGACGCCGATTACGGTGGTGCTGGCCCGCTCGAATTTGGGCTTCAGGCGGCTGAAATCCATCGACTCCTTGGTGCAGCCGGGGTGTCGGCTTTCGGGTAGAAATAGACGACCACGTTCCGGCCTTTGAGATCTTTCAGCGAGACCGTGCCGCCGCTATCCGAAGGCAACGAAAAGGCCGGAGCCGGGTCACCTTCTGTGGGTGAAGCTGTCATGCGCCTTCCTTTCGGCGGGTTTAAAGGCTTGATATTGCTGGATTCTAGCGCATTCCGGGGGCGGGGTGACGCAAATTCTGTCGAAGGGGCACGGCTATTACGCAGCCCACCGGCATAGGGGATTTCGTTGAGGCACGCGCGCGCATGAGAGGCCGCCACGGTAACGAGTGGCATGAGCACGAAGATGATGACCGGCCGCTCGCCCGGCCGAGTTTTGCTGCCCGGCTGATCGCACCGGCGAACCGCATTTTCACGGGAAAGCTCGGCCGCGTTGTGCGCTGGTTCGCGGGCACGCTCGCGGCGCTCGTACTCTGCCTCGTTGGCGTTTACGTGGCTTTCCTGACCGGCGTGCTTTCCGTTGACGTCGCCACGCCATGGATCGTGAGTGCGCTCGAAGAAAAGCTGCCGCCCGGCCACAAGGTCTTCATCGGCAGAACGCGGCTCGATTACGACAGCACCGGCGCTCCCGTGCTTACCGCTGAGAAATTAGAGATCCGCAACGACATGAACGAGGAAATCGTTCGTGCGCCGGCGGCCGAAGTCGGTCTTGAAGCCGGTAGCTTGCTCATGGGCAATTACCGCGCGCGGCGCATTACGCTGGTCAATGCCGTGATGACGATCCGTCTCGACGAGCACGGAAATATCAAAGTTTCTACGCCCAAGGAGACGCCGCAAGCTGCGGTAGCGGTACAGCCCGTGGCAAAGCCGAAGCCACAACAGCAAAAGCCCGAAGCCGATCACGATCCGCTCGTATTTTCCGAGGTCGCAAACTGGCTCGCACAGCTGGAACGCACCGGCATAGATGGCATTGCACTGAGCGAAGTGGGCCTGGATCGTGGCACGCTGATCGTCGAGAGCGATACCCCTGGCCGCAAATGGACTTTCAAGAATATCAATTTCGCGCTGCGCAGACCTTCGGCCGGCGGGGTCACCTTCCGGCTTAGTTCTGGCGAGGCGGCGAGGCCGTGGGAAATCAACGCGTCGATCGGCGCGCCGGTGAACGGCGTGCGCGCCGTCGATGTTATCGCCGATCGCGTGGTGCCGAACGATCTGATCAACGCCGCCGGTTATGGTGACAGGGACATTTTTGCGAGCGCGCCGATTTCCGGAATCCTTCGCGCGGAGATCGGCGTCGATGGAAAACTCGTCAACGGAAATTTCCGCATCATCATGGGCAAAGGCGAAGTCGGCAACGCGCGCGACGAGCGCGGCCGCTTCGAGATCGACGAAGCGCAGGTGATCGTGCGCTTCGATCCGAAGCGCGGGCTGTTCTTTGCCGATCCGTTGCAAATCAGCGGTGGGCAGAACCGGCTGGTTCTTGTCGGCGTGATCGAGCCGCCAAAACCCGGAACCAGCGCGTGGACATTTGGAATTCCGCAGGGCGCGATCGGCCTCACGACGGGCCGTGCCAACGAACCTCGGCTCACGATCGACAACGTAGTTTTTCGCGGTGCCTATGACGTCGTCACGCAGCGTCTGAGCATCCACGAAGGCGTATTGCGCGGGCCGACGGCCGGGCTTGCGCTTTCCGGCACCATCGAACTCGGCGGCGACAACCCGGCGCTGCAACTCGGACTTGTCGCCGACCGCATGCCAGTGTCGGCCTTCAAGCGACTGTGGCCAGCGCCGGTCGCGCCCGGTGCACGCACCTGGGTACTGGAGAATATCGAAAGCGGTCAGGTCGACCGCGCCGTGATTGCGCTCAACATTTCGCTCGAAGCGCTGGCAACGGTCGATCCGGTTCTGCCCGACGGTGCAATCGATCTCGAAGCGCAGGCGTCCGGGGTGAAGTTCACGCCGGTCGCAGGCCTGCCGCCGATCAGCGAAGCGAAAGCGGCGATCCACGTGACCGGACAGAACGTGCGCATCCGCGTGACCAACGGCGTAATGGATCTCGGGCGCAAGCGCCGGCTGACAATTCCGGAAGGCACCTTTGAGGTGCCGCAACATTACAAAAATCCGGCGACGGGCATCGTGCAGATGAAGATCGAAGGCAACGGCGAGTCGGTTGCCGATCTGTTGTCGCGCGATCTTCTCAAAGGCGAGACCGGTGTCGCGCTCAATCCGGAAACGACGCGCGGCCATATTGTTTCCAATCTGCGGATTGAACTGCCGCTCAAGCGCGAGCTTTTGCGTAGCGAAGTTCGCTATTCGGCCGAAGTCGATTTTTCCGGCGTCAGCGCCGACAATATCGTCAAGGGGCAGAAGATCGAGCACGCCAACGGCAAGATCACGATCTCTGCTGCGCAATTTTTCGTGAAAGGCGAGGGACGGATCGGCGGTGCTCCGTCCGTGTTCGAATATACGAAGCCGCGTGACAAGCCGGACGCGGAATTCCGCGTAGCCGCGACATTCGACGACGCAGCGCGTAGCCGCTTTGGTATGGAACTCTCGTCGCTGACCGGGCCCATTACCATTCGCGCCGTGGGTTACACCAGCGACAAGGAGACACGCGTCAACGTTGAAGCGGATCTCACCGCATCGACGATCGTCGAACTCGCGCCCGGCTGGAACAAGCAGGCAGGGCGCCCGGCGCGGGCGGTGTACCGTTTGGTCGAACGCGACAACCTCATTAAGCTCGAAGAACTCAGCGTCACCGGCTCAGGCGTTAACCTGAAAGGATCGCTCGATCTCGACGCGGACGGCGGTTTAATCAGTGCGAACTTCACGACCTTCGCGCTCTCCGAAGGCGATCGCGCGACGCTGACGGTCGACCGCCATGACGGGGCGATGCGCATTACCTTGCGCGGCACGGTGCTGGATGCGCGCGGAATTCTGCGCTCGCTTTCGGAAACGCCGTCAGCGGCAAAGAAAAGAGAAAAACCGCGCGATATCGATGCCGATGTGCGGATCGGTGCCGCGACCGGGAATAACGGCGAGGTCATCCGCAATCTCGAACTTCGAGTAACACGGCGCAACGGCGAGATTCGCAGCTTCGCGCTGCTCGGACGTGTCGGACGGGACTCGACGCTGGTCGGCGAATTGCGCGCGCGCGAGGGCGGGCGGCAGGTGCTCTACCTGACCGCCGGAGACGCCGGTGCGATTTTCCGTTTCGCTGATTACTACGGAAAGATTCAGGGCGGCGAAATCTGGATCGTGCTCGACACGCCGACGATGGATAACGCGCCGCAGGAAGGCATCGTCAGCGTCCGGAATTTCACGATCGTCGGCGAGCCGAACCTCGACCGCTTGCAATCGTCGGCACCGTTGCCGACCGAGAACGACCGTACCGTACAACGTCCGCAACCGCGCGGCGGCGCGGTGCCGTTCGTCCGCATGCGCATCGATTTCACGCGCACGCCGGGCCGCTTCACGATCCGCGATGCGCTCATCTTCGGGCCGACCATTGGCGCCACTGTCGATGGGGTGCTCGATTATACGAACAATAGCGTGCAGCTTCGCGGCACTTACGTTCCGGCTTATGGCCTCAACAATTTCTTCGGCCAGATCCCGCTGGTTGGTCTCTTTCTTGGTGGACCGAAGGAAGGGCTCCTCGCGCTGACTTTCGAAATTGCCGGCCCCGCGAGCGGGCCGACGCTGCGCGTCAACCCCATGTCGATGGCCGCGCCGGGGTTCTTCCGGAAGATTTTCGAGTTCAGAGGCGCGAGCGACTCGCCAGGCCCGCTTTCGCCGCGCTGATTGACGGCGCTAAACCAC
Organism: Hyphomicrobiales bacterium; assembly: GCA_016713235.1. Classification (GTDB taxonomy): domain Bacteria; phylum Pseudomonadota; class Alphaproteobacteria; order Rhizobiales; family Xanthobacteraceae. The sequence continues at coordinate 456,355 of JADJPN010000003.1, forward strand.
GCGCAGCAGCACGTGCTTTTTCTTGCCGAGCGAGAGCTTGATCACGCCTTCAGCGGTGAGATCCTTGGGCGTCAGCGTCATCTTCTCGTCGGTGACGGCGACGTCATTGACCTTGATGCCGCCGGCCTTGATCTGGCGGCGTGCTTCGCTGGTCGAGGACACGAAGCCGGCCTGTACGCTCGCATTCAAGATGCCAATGCCGCTTTCGAGTTCGCTCTTCTTCGTGTCGAAGCTCGGGAGATTTTGCGCAAGCGCACCTTCTTCGAAGGTGGTGCGCGCGGTCTGCTCGGCGCTGGCCGCGGCTTCGCGCCCGTGCACCATCGCGGTCGCTTCGGTCGCAAGGATCTTCTTCGCTTCGTTGATCTCGGAGCCCTTGAGCGCGGTGAGCTTCGCGATTTCTTCCAGCGGAAGTTCGGTGAAGAGTTTGAGGAAGCGGCCGACGTCGCCATCTTCGGTGTTGCGCCAGAACTGCCAGTACTCGTAGGGGCTCACGAGATTGGGGTCTAACCACACCGCGCCCGCGGCGGTCTTGCCCATCTTCGCGCCCGAGGCTGTCGTAATTAGCGGCGAGGTGAGGGCAAAGAGCTGTGCGCCCGCGACACGGCGGCCGAGATCGATGCCGTTGATGATATTGCCCCACTGATCGGAGCCGCCCATCTGCAGGCGGCAGCCATAGCGCTTGTTCAGTTCCAGGAAGTCGTAGGCTTGCAGGATCATGTAGTTGAATTCGAGGAACGACAGTTCCTGCTGGCGCTCCAGCCGCAGCTTCACCGAGTCGAAGGCGAGCATTCGGTTGATCGAGAAGTGCCGCCCGACGTCGCGCAGGAAATCGATGTAGTTGAGCTTGTTCAGCCAGTCGGCGTTGTTCGCCATGATGGCGCCGTTGCCGCTATCGCCGAACTCGAGGAAGCGCGTGAAAACCGCGCGAATGCCTTTGAGGTTTTCGCCGATCTGTTCTTCGGTGAGAAGTCTGCGCGACTCGTCCTTGCCCGAAGGATCGCCGACCCGCGTGGTGCCGCCGCCCATGAGCGCGATCGGGCGGTGCCCGGTCTTCTGCATCCAGCGCAGCATCATGGTCGGCAGCAAATGGCCGACATGAAGCGAGGCGGCCGTGCAGTCGTAGCCGATGTAAGCCGTGATTTGTTCGGACTTCGCCAGCGGGTCGAGCACTTCCGGCTCCGAGACCTGATGGATAAAGCCGCGGCTTTCGAGAACGTGAAGGACATCGGACTTATAGGTTGCCATGGTGCGCTCGTGTATCAGTTCCCAACCGGATTCAACCGGAGCGATTCTCGTGGCGGTTGCCATCGGAACGATGAGCGGCACCTCCATGGACGGGGTCGATGTCGCGCTGATCGAGACGGACGGGGAGACCGTTTCGCGCTTCGGCGCTTACCTTGCGCGCGAATACAGCCCGACCGAGCGGCATATTCTGCGCGGTGCCGTGAACGCCGCCAAGGAAATGACGGACCGCACCGCGCGGCCGGCCCCGATTGCCGACGCCGAGAAGCTGCTCACCGAGATTCATGTAAAGACAATCGATGCGCTGCTTCAGCAGGCTGGCGTGCATCCGAGCGGCGTCGATGTGGTCGGCTTTCACGGGCAAACGATCCTGCATCGTCCCGAACGCAGGCTGACGGTGCAGATCGGCGACGGCGAGTCGCTGGCGAAGCGGCTGAAAATTCCGGTGGTTTACGATTTTCGCGCGGCGGATGTTGCGGCAGGCGGGCAGGGTGCGCCGCTGGTACCGGCATTTCACCGCGCACTACTCCGTGCTTTCGACAATGGACCGATTGTCGTCGTGAACATCGGCGGCGTTGCGAATGTTACCTACATCGACGGCAACGCGGAGCCGATTGCTTTTGATACCGGCCCCGGCAATGCGCCGATGGACGAGTTGATGCTCTCGCGCAGCGGCAAGCCGATGGATGAAGGGGGCGCGGTTGCCGCTTCCGGCGTAGCGGACGCCTCGCTGATCGCGGCGGCACTTGCGCATAAATTCTTCGCGCTCGATCCGCCGAAGTCGCTCGACCGCGCGGACTTCGAACGCTTCGATCTGAATGCGCTGTCGCTGCCGGACGCGCTGGCAACGGCCGCCGGGATCATTGCGTCTTCGATTGCACTTTCGCGGAAGCATTTTCCAAAAGAACCGAAACGCTGGATCATCGCCGGTGGGGGCGCGCGCAATCCGACGCTGGTGAAGTTGCTGCGCGGGAAACTCGCGCCGGCCCGCGTGCAGACCGCAGAAGAAATCGGCTGGCAGTCGAGCGCGGTCGAGGCGCAGGCTTTCGCGTTTCTCGCCGTGCGTTCAATAAAAAACCTGCCGCTTTCGTTTCCGAAAACGACAGGTGTGTCTGCGCCGATGACCGGCGGAGTTTTGGTAAGGCCTTAGGCCGCCGTCGTTGCGCGCTCGTTCGGCAACCGGCGGTCGAGATATTCGTTCACCGTTTCCATCAGGGTATCGACTTTGCCATCGAAGAAGTGGTTCGCACCCTTCATGATGTTCTGCTCGATCACGATGCCCTTCTGCGTTTTCAGCTTTTCGACGAGCGTGCCGACGGAAGCCACCGGCACCACCGCATCCTTTTCGCCATGCACGATCAGGCCCGAGGACGGGCAGGGGGCGAGGAACGAGAAGTCGTAGAGGTTCGCGGGCGGCGCGATCGAAATGAAGCCTTCGACCTCGGGCCGGCGCATCAAAAGCTGCATGCCGATCCATGCGCCGAACGAGAAGCCCGCAATCCAGCATGCACGCGCTTCCGGGTTCGCGCTCTGCACCCAGTCGAGCGCAGCGGCGGCATCCGAGAGCTCGCCCTGGCCGTGGTCGAAGGTGCCCTGGCTGCGGCCGACGCCGCGGAAATTGAAGCGCAGCACCGAGAAGCCGCGGTTCGCGAAGGCGTAATACAGGTGGTAGACCACCGGATTGTTCATCGTGCCGCCGAACTGCGGGTGCGGATGCAGGATGAGCGCGATGGGGCTGTGCGGCTGCGGCCCGGATGAAACCGGCCTTCGAGGCGGCCATCTTCGCCGGTAAAAATCACTTCAGGCATGGGTACTTTCCGTCTGTCTCAGGCTTATCTAAATGGTGCGCAGGGTTCGGGGCGCGGTTGACTCAGGAGTACCACCGGCCTACTTTAGAATAATTCTAAATAGAGATTCCGCTCGGCGGCGCCAGCCATCGATAGCCACGCGTTCCTACGCTTCGAGCTTTCTCTCTTAAACAATACGGGGCTCGAAAAGCAAGGTTTTTCGCGCCCCCGGATACTGAGAGATGGCACCGGGTTTATCTCGACTACAACGCGACCAGCCTGCCGCGCGCCGCCGCCAGAGAAGCGGTGGCGGCGGCCATGGCTCGCGCCGCGAACGCCTCCTCGGTGCACGCCGAGGGCCGCATGCGCGCGCGCTCGTCGAGGATGCGCGGGCCAGATCGCGGGCGCTGATCGGCGCGGATCCCGAAGCCAATCTTTTTCACGAGCGGCGCAACCGAGGCGAACGCCGGCGCTGTCGCCCGAACTGGAACTCGAGGGCAAGGCTTCGCTGCGACGTGCTTCTGCTTTCGGGTGTCGAGCATCCGGCGGTCCGTGTGGGCGGACGCTTCAGCCGGAGCAGATCGAATACGTCCGGGCATGCCGAACGGCGTGATCATGCTGCGGCGCTCGAAGAAGCGCTTGCGAAACATAAAAGCGCCGGCCGTCGCGCCTTCGTCTCCGTGATGGCGGCGAATAACGAGACCGGCGTCTTGCAGCCGCTTGCTGCCGTTGCCGAGATCGTGCACGCCGCGGGCGGCCTGCTGCATACCGATGCGATGCAGGTCGCCGGGAAAATTCCATTCGACCTGCGCGAGAGCGGCGCCGATCTCGTCTCCATCACCTCGCACAAGCTCGGCGGTCCGCAGGGCGTCGGGGGCGGTGAGCGCGCACATCGCGACACACGCATGCCGCCATGCTGCGCGGCGGCGGGCAGGAGCGCGGCCGCCGGCCGGGCACCGAGAACGTTGCCGCGATCGCCGGGTTCGGCGCCGCCGCGACCGAAGCGAGGAACACGCTGACGCCGGAAGGCTCGCGTCTCGGCAGCGCTGCGCGCAAGCTCGAAGAAGGCATTCGGGCGATCGCAAGACGCCGTGATCTTCGGCGAACGCGCGCCCCGGCTGCCGAACACGACTTTCTTCGCGGCCCCGGTCCCAGGCGGAAACCGCGCTGATCGCCTTCGACCTCGAGGGATCGCGATCAGTCCGGGTTCCGCCTGTTCGTCCGGCAAGGCTGCGGCTTCGCGGACCTTGCAGGCCATGGGGTGACCCCGAGTTGAGCCGCGGCGCGATGCGCGTGAGCATGGGGTGGAATACTTCAGACGCTGATGTGACGCAGTTCCTTAGCGTTTGGTCGAAGGTTTATACGTCTCTCAACAAACGCGGGCGCGAGCTGCATAAGAATCGCGGGTTCGCGAGCGGAGGAGTGGAATGCCGGCGGTTAAAGAGACCGTTGATCGCGTCAAAGCAATCGACGTTGATCAATACAAATACGGCTTCGAGACCAAGATCGAAGTCGAGAAGGCGCCGAAGGGGCTCGACGAGAGCACCGTGCGCTTCATCTCGGCCAAGAAGAACGAACCGGAATGGATGCTGGAGTGGCGTCTCGAGGCGTTCCGCCGCTGGAAGACGATGCAGGAGCCGACTGGGCGCAGGTCCACTATCCGAAGATCGACTACCAGGACCTCTATTACTACGCCGCGCCGAAGAAGCAGCCGGGCCAAATCGCTCGACGAAGTCGATCCGGAATTCCTCGAGACCTACGAGAAGCTCGGCATTCCGCTGCGCGAGCAGGAAATCCTTGCCGGCGTCGCAGGAGCGAGGCCGCACCAAGGTCGCGGTCGATGCCGTGTTCGATCCGCGTCTCGGTGGTCACCACCTTCAAGGAAGAGACTGAAGAAGGCCGGCGTCATCTTCATGCTCGATCTCGGAAGCGATCCGCGAGCATCCCGAACTGGTCAAGAAATATCTCGGCCCGGTCGTGCCGATCACCGACAACTACTACGCGGCGCTGAACTCGGCGGTGTTCTCCGACGGCTCGTTCGTCTACATCCCCAAGGGCGTGCGCTGCCCGATGGAGCTGTCGACCTACTTCCGCATCAACGAGAAGAACACCGGCCAGTTCGAGCGCACGCTCATCATCGCCGACAAGGGCTCCTACGTCAGCTATCTCGAAGGCTGCACCGCGCCCATGCGCGACGAGAACCAGCTGCACGCGGCGGTTGTCGAACTCGTCGCGCTGGATGACGCCGAGATCAAATATTCGACCGTGCAGAACTGGTATTCCGGCGACTCGGAAGGCAAGGGCGGGATCTATAACTTCGTCACCAAGCGCGGCGACTGCCGCGGCACCAACTCGAAGATTTCCTGGACCCAGGTCGAGACTGGTTCCGCGATCACCTGGAAATATCCGAGCTGCATTCTGCGCGGCGACAATTCGCGCGGCGAGTTCTATTCGATCGCGATCTCGAACGGCCGCCAGCAGGTCGACAGCGGCACCAAGATGATCCATCTCGGCAAGAACACGTCGAGCCGGATCATCTCCAAGGGCATCGCCGCGGGCATTCGCAGAACACCTATCGCGGGCTGGTCTCGGCGCACCGCAAGGCGACCGGCGCGCGCAACTTCACCAACTGCGACTCGCTCCTCATCGGCGACAAGTGCGGCGCCCACACCTGCCCTACATCGAGGCGAAGAATTCATCCGCCGTGTTCGAGCATGAGGCGACCACGTCGAAGATCTCCGACGACATGCTGTTCTACTGCCGGCAGCGCGGCATCGACGCGGAAGAGGCGGTGGCGCTGGTCGTCAACGGCTTCGTCAAGGACGTGCTGCAGCATCTGCCGATGGAATTCGCGGTGGAAGCGCAGAAGCTGATCGGGATCTCGCTGGAAGGTGGTGGGAATGGCGTCCGGCATGGCGAGGAGCCAAGGCGTCATGCCTGAAATGGATGGCGGCGCAGCGGCGAGCAATGGAAAGAAACTTACGGCTTGAAGCCGGAATGAGGATCTGAAATGGCGTTACTCGAAGTAAAAAATCTCCAGGCGCGGGTCGAGGATAAGGAAATCCTTCGCGGCCTGAACCTCACCATCAATCCGGGCGAGGTCCACGCGATCATGGGGCCGAACGGCTCCGGCAAATCGACGTTGTCTTACGTGCTCGCGGGCAAGGACGATTACGAAGTCACCGGCGGCACGGCGACCCTCGACGGCGAAGATCTGCTTGATCTTGAGCCGGACGAGCGCGCGGCCAAGGGCCTGTTTCTTGCGTTCCAGTATCCGATCGAAATTCCCGGCGTTGCCTCGATGACGTTCCTGCGCACGGCCGTGAACGCGGTCCGCAAGAAGCGCGGCGACGAGGAACTGTCGACGCCAGATTTTCTCCGCTTCGTGCGCGAGAAGGCGAAAGAGCTGAACATCAATCAGGACATGCTGAAGCGTCCCGTGAACGTTGGCTTTTCGGGCGGCGAAAAGAAGCGCAACGAAATTCTCCAGATGTCGCTCTGGAGCCGAAAATGTGCGTGCTCGACGAGACCGATTCCGGCCTCGACATCGACGCGCTCAAGATCGTCGCCGATGGTGTCAATCGCCTGCGTGCGAAAAACCGCGGCTTCCTCGTCATCACGCATTACCAGCGGCTGCTCGATCACATCGTGCCGGACGTCGTGCACGTGATGGCAAAGGGCAAAATCGTGCGCACCGGCGGGCCGGAACTGGCGCATGAACTCGAAGCCAAGGGTTACGCCGCTTACGACAATGCGGCTTGAGGTACGTTGTGAACGCTGAAGTCAAAATGATGCGCACGGCTGCGGAAACGCAGTATTCGGACGCGCTAGGGAGCCTGCCCGCGACCGGTGCGACCCGTGACCTGCGCGCAAAAGCACTTTCCGATTTCATCGAGAAGGGTCTGCCGCACCGCCGCGTCGAAGAATGGAAATATACCGATCTTCGCGTGCTGATGCGTGAGATGGCGCCGCTTGCCGAGAAGCCAGGCGCGGCTGTTATTGCCGAAGCCAAGAAGAATGACGTGCTTGCCAAGATCGGCGCGCGCGAAATCACCTTTGTCAACGGCGCGTTCGTTCCGGAACTCTCCAATCTCAAGAATTTGGAGAAGGGGCTGGTCATTCGCACGCTTGGCGACGCCCTGAAGGCCGATGCCGCCTTGCCGCGGCTGCTCGCGGGCCTGAACCCGAGCAAGTATGATGCGGTCTACGCGCTGAATACCGCGGCGCTGAACGAAGGCATTGTAATCGAAGTCGCCGCTCGCGCGCAGATCACGAAGCCGATTCACATTCGTCACATCGTGACCGGCACGGCTCCGGTCAGCGTCTTCGGCCGCGTCGTCGTGAAAGTCGGCAAGAAGGCACAGGCAACCATCGTGCAGTCGCATGCCGGCCCGGATGCCGTCGCCTATCAGACCAACACTGTTCTCCAGCTTTCCGTCGCCGACGACGCCGAACTCGATATCGTTCGCGTGCAGGCGGAAGGCGACAAGGCGATCCATCTTTCGATGACGATCGGCGCGGCGGGTACGCGAAGCCGCGTTCGTTCGTTCACGCTGACAACCGGCGCGAGCGTTTCGCGGCACACGGTCCCGTTTGCTTTCGCAGGGAAGGACGTTCGCGCTTCGATCTCCGGCGCGACGCTACTTCGCAACAAGCAGCACGCGGATATGACGCTGGAAATCGATCACGCCCTGCCGGGCGGCGAGAGCCGCGAATTGTTCAAGACCGTGCTTGACGACGAGACCAAGGGAATCTTCCAGGGTCTCATCATCGTGCGTCCCGACGCGCAGAAGACCGACGGTCGCATGATGTCGGCGGCACTCCTGCTCGGTGAAACTGCCGAGATGGATAACAAGCCGGAGCTGGAAATCTTCGCCGACGACGTGCAATGCGCACACGGCGCGACCACCGGCGCGCTCGACGACGATCTGATGTTTTATCTGCGTGCGCGCGGCATTCCGAAGAAGGAAGCCGAGAGCCTGCTGATCCAATCGTTCTTCGGCGAAGCGATCGAGCAGATCGAGAACGGGAAAATCCGCGACGCAGTGATGAACCGCGCCAGTATCTGGCTCGGTGAGAGAACGGTAAAGTGAACGCGCCAGCCAAAGTGCCCTTCGACCTTGCGAAGGTGCGCGCCGACTTCCCGATCCTGTCGAAGGAAGTCTATGGCCGGAAACTCGTCTATCTCGATAACGCCGCCTCCGCGCAGAAGCCGGTGCAGGTCCTCGACCGCATGCGCCATGCCTATGAGCACGAGTATGCGAACGTCCATCGCGGACTGCATTATCTCGCAAACGCCGCGACCGATGCTTACGAAGGCGCACGCGAGAAGGTACGCGGTTTTCTCAACGCGAAGTCCACGTCCGAGATCATCTTCACGAAGAACGCGACCGAGGCGATCAATCTAGTCGCTGCGTCCTTCGGCTTGGCGGAGATCGGCGAGGGCGACGAGATCGTGCTCTCGATCATGGAGCATCACTCGAACATCGTGCCGTGGCACTATCACCGCGAGCGCAAGGCGCGGTGATCAAATGGGCGCCGGTCGACGAGGACGGCAACTTCCTGCTCGACGAATTCGAGAAGCTTTTGACGAAGCGCACCAAGATCGTCGCGATCACGCAGATGTCGAATGCGCTGGGCACCATCGTGCCGATCAAAGAGGTCGTGCAGCTCGCGCATGCGCGTGGCATCCCAGTGCTGGTCGACGGCAGCCAGGGCGCGGTGCATCTCAAGCCCGACGTGCAGGATCTCGATTGCGATTTTTACATCTTCACCGGCCACAAACTCTATGGTCCGTCGGGCATCGGCGCGCTCTATGCGAAGCGCGAATGGCTGGACCGTCTGCCGCCGTTTCTTGGCGGCGGCGAAATGATCCGCGAAGTCTCGGAAGAGACAGTTACTTACGGCGAGCCGCCGCATAAGTTCGAAGCGGGAACGCCCGCGATCGTGCCCGCGGTCGGTCTCGGCGCCGCAATCGACTATGTGCGATCGCTCGGGTATGCCAACATCGTTGCGCACGAGAAGATGCTGCTCGATTATGCGACCGAAAAACTCTCGCGCATTAACAGCCTGAAATTCTATGGCCGCGCGAAAGAGAAGGGCGCGATCCTCTCCTTTGAGATGGCGAAGGCCCATCCGCATGATGTCGCGACGGTGATCGACCGGCAGGGTGTAGCGGTCCGCGCCGGCACGCATTGCGCGATTCCGCTGCTCAAGCGCTACGGCTGCACTGCGACCTGCCGCGCCTCGTTTGCGCTCTACAACACGAAAGAAGAGATCGATGCCTTGGCTGAAGCTCTTCTAAAAGCGCAGGACATGTTCGCATAACCGCCGCCTTTTGGTGTAGAATTGCCCCTATGAGCGAAGAGACAAAACCGCAGGCGACCCCGAACGCCCCCTCGATCCAGTCGGCCATTCCCGCCGAGGAATTGGCGCGACTGACCGATGATATCGTCGGTGCGCTGAAGTCGGTCTATGACCCGGAAATCCCGGTCGATATTTACGAACTCGGCCTGATCTACAAGGTCGATATCGCCGACGACCGCCAGGTTGCCGTCGATATGACACTCACCTCGCCGCATTGCCCGGCCGCGATCGAGCTTCCCGGCATGGTCGAAAACGCCGTTTCCTCGGTGCAGGGGGTAGGCCCCGTAAAGGTGAAGGTCGTATTCGACCCGCCCTGGGACCAGAGCCGCATGTCCGAGGATGCCAGGGTTGCACTGAACCTGTGGTGACCCCACTTAATCATTCGGTAGAATAGGGCTTCTAGAGTCGCCTCATGAACGCACCCCGTCCGAGACCCGCCGTGATGACCGTGACCGACGCAGCCGCGAGCCGTGTCCGTGACCTGATCTTGCGCGCGGAAAAGCCGGTCGCGGGCGTGCGCGTTGGCGTAAAGAACGGCGGCTGCGCCGGCATGTCCTACACCATGGATCTCGCCGAGACCGTCGAGCGCGGCGATGAAGTCGTCGATGTAAACGGCCTGAAGGTGCTGATCGATCCCAAGGCGGTGCTTTTTCTCCTCGGCACCACGATGGATTTCACGGTCGACAAGATGAGCGCGAAGTTCGTGTTCAGGAACCCGAACGAGACCTCAGCCTGTGGCTGCGGCGAGTCGGTGACGATCGTGCCCGCGAAGGCTGAACGCGCCTCCCACTAAATACGGGCACCCGCCGGATGGCATTCGACGACCCCGAATCCATCCGCGAATTGTTCTCCGCATTCGGAACGGTAAGCGTGCGCCGCATGTTCGGCGGCCACGGCGTATTTGCCGACGGCCTGATGTTCGCGCTCGAGTCCGACGGCGAGCTTTTTCTGAAAGCGGACGACCTCACGATTCCGAAACTGGCCGCCGAAAACTCCGAGCCTTTCGTCTACAAAGCGAAGGGCCGCGAGGTTGCGCTCTCCTATTGGAAATTGCCGGAGCGGCTTTATGACGAGCCGGACGATTTCGCCGGCTTCGCGCGCGAGGCTTTCGGCGCTGCACAGCGGGCGGTGAGGATGAAGCCGAAGACGAAAAAGGCTCCGAAACCGGAGCCTAAAACGAAAAAGCAGAAGCCGAAACGCCGCTGATTACGCGATCTTTGGTTGGGCTTTATCGGGCTTTTCGATCGCGGTTTCGGCGATGACGCAGTTGCGGCCCGCGGCCTTGGCGGCGTAGAGGCAGCTGTCCGCGCGCTCCAGGACCGAGGCGACGTCGTCGCCTTTGCGCCACTGTGCGACGCCAAGCGAAATCGTGACCCGGCCGAGCGTTTCGCCGGTCGAACGGCGCATCAATTCCTTGCTCTGCACAGCGCGCCGGATGTGATCAGCGACCGTGACCGCTTGCGTCAGCATGGTGTTCCGCAATATGACCGCGAATTCCTCGCCGCCGTAGCGCGCGGCGATATCCTGGCCCTTGACGTTATGCTTGAGCGACACCGCAACCAGGCGCAGCACGTGATCGCCGGTGAGATGGCCGTAGGTGTCGTTGAATTTCTTGAAGTGGTCGATATCGGTGAGGATCACCGAAAGCGGTTCTCCGGTTGTGGCCGCGTGTTTCGTCAGGCGCTCAATCGCGCTATCAAAAAACTTGCGGTTCGAAAGCGTGGAGGGGGTCGGTCAGGGACTCCGTGCGCACGACTTCGAGATTTTCCTGCAACTCGCGGATTTCCTGCCGCGAGTCTTTCAGGCGCTGCTGCATGATCTGATTTTTTGCTTCGACTTCGCGAGTGGCGCTGACCAGCGATTCCACGATCATGCGGATCTGTTCGCGATCGTTCGTGCTCGCCATGCCTTCGGTCGCGCCCGCGAGCGATTTTGAGTAGTCGTCGGCGGTGCCGATCGAGGCCTGGATCATCGCCATGACCTGTTCGATCTCGCCGGCCATCTGTGTGCCGACCTTGTCGATACGTTCGCCGATACGCGCGGCGGAAAAATATCGCAGATAGGTCTCTTCGATCTGTAGCTCTGAGATCGTGCCGTTATCGTTGATGGTCGTGTTGATCGCCTGATTGAGCGCGGCGTTGCTGCCGCCTGCGTAAGTGTACCAGACTTCGAAATTGTGGGGGGTCGCCGGGTGGTGCAGCGCCTTGATGCGTTCGAGCGCAGACTCGGCAAGGTCGATCGTGCGTTCGATTTCAGCAGCGCTGGAAGCCATAAACCCAATCGCGCAGCGTTGAACTGCGCGCCCCATAACCGCGAAAGCCGCGATCTTTTAAGGGCTTACCTTAGGTCCGCTTCGTGAACGGATTGTAAATCTGCGATTTATTAGCAATTAGTTTGGATATCAACTTACTGGTTCGCGGCGCTTTAAATTGGTCGGCCGGTGGAAGAATGCAGGCAGCTGGGAAGCGTCGCTCGAGATGCCGTTTTGCGTCCGCGGCGGAGGCGATTTCTGGGCAAGAGCGGGCTCAGGTGCGCGGCGTAGACCCGCTATTCGGTGCGGAACTCGAAGCTGACGAGGAGTTTTCTGCTGGTTCCGGGGCGGAAGCGCGTTTTTCGGGGCGGCGGCCCTTGCCACCACGGCGGCCCCGGCGCTTGCCATCGCGGCTCTCGCGCGGCTCTGTTTCTTGTGTGTCATTCGCCGGAAGTTCAGCGCGCGACTCTTGGCCCACGATCCATTCGATGCTCTGACCGATCAGCTTTTCGATTGCATCGACCGACTTGCGGTCCATGGGCGAAACCAGCGTGAAGGCCTCGCCGGTGCGGCCTGCGCGGCCGGTACGGCCGATGCGGTGGACGTAATCTTCCGCGTGATAGGGCACGTCGAAATTGAACACGTGACTGACCGCCGGAATGTCGAGGCCGCGCGCGGCGACGTCGGACGCGACGAGCAGGGTGGTCTCGCCGTTTCGGAAAGCCTCAAGGGCTGCCATGCGCGAACGCTGGTCCATGTCGCCATGGAGGGCGGCGGCGTTGAAGCCGTGCTTCACCAGCGACTTATGCAGCGTGGCAACATCGCGTTTGCGGTTGCAGAAAATGATGCCGTTTTGGATATGCCCGGCGGAACGGATCAGATTTCGGAGAACGTCGCGCTTTTCGAAATCCTTCGAACTCGTCTTCACGAGCCGCTGCGTGACACTGGTGGCGGTACTCGCAGGCTTCGCAACTTCGATCTGAACCGGGTTGCTGAGGAAGGTATTCGTGATCCGCTGAATTTCCGGCGGCATGGTCGCGGAGAAGAACAGCGTCTGCCGGGTGAACGGCACGAGTTTGCAGATGCGCTCGATGTCGGGAATGAAGCCCATGTCCAGCATGCGGTCGGCTTCGTCGATGACGAGCAGTTCGACGCCGGTGAGCAGGAGACGTCCACGCTCAAAATGGTCGAGCAGGCGGCCAGGCGTTGCGATCAAGACGTCAACGCCGCGCATCAGCTTCGCGTCTTGGTCGTCAAAGGAGACACCGCCGATCAGCAATGCGATCGAAAGCTTGTGGTTCTTGCCATATTTGGTGAAGCTCTCTTCGACCTGTGCTGCGAGTTCGCGCGTGGGTTCGAGGATCAGCGTGCGCGGCATGCGCGCGCGGGCGCGGCCTTGCTCGAGCATCGTGATCATGGGGAGGGTAAAGGCAGCGGTTTTGCCGGTGCCGGTTTGTGCGATGCCAAGAACGTCGCGGCGATTGAGAACGTGGGGAATGGCTTGCGCCTGGATCGGCGTCGGGGTCGTATACCCGGAGGCCTCGACGGCAGAGAGCACTTTCTGGCTCAAGCCGAGTTCGGAAAAGTTCATGTAGTTCTTTGGTTCCATCTCGCCCGGTGGGCTGCTTCCTCATCGGTTCAGGCCGTATGCCTGGTAACGTCGGGTGAGGAGCGCCGGATCGACGGGCAGAACGGGGCGAATCCAAAAACAGCCCTTCGATGCATTGCAACATAGGAAGAAAACGGCAGAAGTCAATGAAAATCGCTGCTAATCGGCTATACGGCGTAATCACGGTGAAGATGGGGTGAGAATGGAAGCGGCGGTTCCGGTCGTGATGGTGCCGGGTTTGAACTGCTCGGCACGGGTCTATGCGCCGCAACTGCCGGCGCTCTGGCAATTCGGCCCGGTCCAGATCGCGGACCACCGGCGCGGCAACTCGATGGCTTTAATCGCAAAGTCGATCCTGGACGCGGCGCCGCCGCGTTTTGCGCTCGTCGGTTTTTCGATGGGCGGCTACATCTCGCTTGAAATTCTGCGGCAGGCGAAAGAGCGCGTGCTGAAACTCGCGCTGATTGATACGGCCGCCGCCGCCGACCGCCCGGACCAGACCGCGAAACGTCAAGCCAGCATCGCACTCACGCGCGAAGGCAAGTCCGCCGAGCGTGAAGAAGCGCTCTGGCCGCTTCTGGTGCATGAATCGCGGCTGAAGGACGAGACGGTCCGGGCCGTCGTGAAGGAGATGCATCAGGACACCGGGACCGAAGCCTATCTCAACCAGCAAAATGCGATCATGAACCGGGCGGATTCGCGCCCGCTGCTAAAAGATATGAAGATGAAAACGCTGATCGTGGTTGGCGATAGCGATCAACTCACGCCGCCGCCGGCTGCGAAGGAAATGCACGAACTGGTTACGGGTTCGCGCCTCGACGTAATTCCGAACTGCGGACACATGTCCACGCTCGAACGTCCCGACCGCGTCACCAAACTGCTTGTGGAATGGCTGGCCGAATGAGCAGGGAAGCGCGTGATGTCCCGAACGTGATTGCGCGTCCGCCGCTGATTTTGTTCGTGACCCTGGTTGCCGGTCTCGTGCTCGATCAGCTTTATCCGGCAGGTCACATCGGACAGATGGCGACGGTCTGCGTTATCTCGCGGCGGCATCGCGCCTTTCTCATGCGCCGGATCGCCTTGCTCGGCACCGCCGCCGAACGAAATGCGCAAAGCCAAGACCAACATCCCGACCTGGGAGCCGACGCTCGCGCTCGCGACGGAAGGCGTTTACGCCACCTCACGCGTAACCCGATCTATCTCGCCTTTATCTTTTCCTGATCGGTTTCGGAACGCTGCTCAATCTCGGACTGGTTTTTGTGCTGATCGTGCCGTTCGTGCTGATCATCCATTACGGCGTGATCCGGCGCGAGGAGGCGTATCTGCTTGCGCGCTTCGGAGTGCCTTACGCAAACTACATGAAGCAGACGCCGCGCTATCTGCTCGGCATCTAGTGTTTAGTCGACCGGAAGCCCGACGTAGTTCTCCGCGAGCGCTGTCGATGCCGCTTTCGAGGACGTGACGTAGTCGAGTTCGGCCAGCTGACGCCGTCGGTCGAAGTTACCGTCCTTCGGGTTCAGGTGCAGCATCGTGGTCATGAAATACGAGAAACGCTGCGCCTTCCAGATGCGCGAGAGGCACTTCTTCGTGTAGCCGTCCAGCAGCGCCGTGCTCTTCGATTTGTAGAAGGCTTCGATCGCGCGGGCGAAAAACAGGACGTCAGCGATCGCGAGATTCATGCCCTTGGCGCCTGTCGGCGGCACGATGTGCGCGGCGTCGCCCGCGAGAAACAGCCGGCCAAATTGCATGGGTTCGACGACGAAGCTGCGCATCGCGGTCACGCCTTTTTCGAATACGCGGCCGGTCTTGAGTATCTTTTCGCCGTCAGGGCCGAGGCGACGCTTCAGCTCCGCCCAGACTTCTTCGTCAGACCACTTCTTCGCGTCTTCTTCGGGGTCGCATTGGAGGTAGGCGCGCGTGATGTTCGGCGCGCGCATCGAATAAAGCCCGAAGCCGCGATCATGATACGAGTAGATCAATTCGTGTGACGGGGGCGGGGACTCCGACAGGATTCCGAGCCAGCCGAAGGGGTAGACCCGCTCGAATTCGGTGAGCACGCCGGCTGGAATGGTCGGCCGGCAGACGCCATGGAAGCCGTCGCATCCGGCGATAAAATCGCAAGCAATTTCATGCGACTCGCCGTTCTTTTTGAATCGGATTATCGGCTGGTCGCTATCCAGCCTGTCGACTTGGGTGCCGGAAACATCAAATTCGATTCCGCCGCCTTGGCTTAGGCGCGCTTGAATCAGGTCTTTAACGACTTCATGTTGTCCGTAAACGACGATGTCCTTGTTCACGAGCGACTTGAAATCTATCCGCCTGCGCTCTCCATTGATTCCGATTTCGATGCCTTCGTGAACCAGGCCTTCCTTGCGCATGCGGGCGCCGACGCCGAGTTCGTCGAGGAGGCCCGCGGCCCAGTGTTCGATCACGCCGGCACGGACGCGCGCCTCGACATAGGCGCGCGAGCGGGTCTCAATGATGACTGACGAGAAGCCGGCGCGATGCAACAGCAGCGAGAGCATCAGCCCGGCAGGGCCTGCCCCGATAATTCCGACCTGCGTACGCATGGTTCCCCCTGGAATTCTATTCGGGCGAACCTAGCGCAATTTGCGTGGAGGGGATGGGATCAGCCCGGGTAACGGCTGATCCTTTTCCGTTCCTTAGCCTCTGCCGCGGCTCTCGGCCTTATGCGCGGTTCCCAGTTCCCCAGTCGGGCTCGCCTGATTGACGGCCTCAGGGAAGAATTCCGACATCTTCTTCAGCGCTTCGTCCACCGGAAGGCCAAGCTGCTTTGCGATCTGTTTGACCTGCTCGTTGCCGAGCGCCTCTTTGATCTGCGTCGGGCTGACCGGAAGATTCTGGCCGTTGCCGAGCCACGAGCCAATCTGTTTCTCGAGGCCGCCTTCCTGCAATTGCTTCAAGAGGCCGCCGATCGAACCGAGATCGGTGTTTTTCAAAATGTTGCCGAACACGTCCGGCAGTTGCGACTGCTGCTGCTGATTGACGTTTCCGTTCAGCACGCCTTTCAGCACTTCGCCCAATACGCCTTCCAGTAAACTCATAGCCATCTCCATTCGCCCGTAAGGCTATGCACTCTGCATAGCGTTATGGCACTGTCTCGCCGGACGAGACAGAAATCTGATCGCGGATTGTGGCCGCTTCGGGAAGGACGGCAACGAATGAAGTGGAAAGTCGGCACCGCCACGATCACGAAAATCGTCGAGATCGAGGGGGCAGGCGGCACCAAATTCATCCTGCCGCAGGCGTCGCCCGATGTGGTGCGCGAGATGGGCTGGCTGATCCCGCGCTACGCCACCGCGGATGGCAGGCTGCGGATGGCGATCCAGTCCTATGTCATCGAGGCAGGTAAACGGCGCATCGTCGTCGACACCTGTCTCGGCAACGACAAACAGGGGCGGCACATTCCGATCTGGAACAATCTGAACACGCCTTATTTGTTCAAGTTGACGGAAGCGGGCTTCGCGCCCGAGACGATCGACACTGTGGTCTGCACCCATCTGCATGTCGATCACGTCGGCTGGAATACGCGGCTCGTGAACGGCCGATGGGTCCCGACATTTCCGAACGCAAAATACCTGTTCGGCAAAACCGAATACGATTTCTGGTCGAACCAGGAAGTCAGCAAAGAGCAACAGCTCGTTTTTGCGGACTCCGTGAAGCCGGTGGTTGATGCCGGGCAGGCTGAATTGATCGCCAACGAGCGCCAGATCAGCGAGGAGATCTCCACGTTCCCGACGCCCGGGCATAGCCCCGGCCACCTGAGCATTCGCATCCGCTCCGATGGGGAGGAGGCGGTGCTCCTCGGCGATGTCGCGCATCATCCGGTGCAGTTCGAACACCTCGATTGGTCGTCGACCTTCGACAGCGATGCCAAGGCGTCTGCACGAATGCGCGAGGAGCTGTTCGGCAAGCTCGCGGGCACGAAGGTCAGAATCTTCGGCGGGCACTTCGATCCCGGCTATGCCGTTAGCGAAGGCCGCGCCTTCCGGCTTTACGAAACCCCCGGAAAATAAAAGTTCCACCTCGTCTTGCCAGCGTAATGAAGCGGACGTATATGCCCGCCATCGACTTTCGGCCGAACGACGTGGCCCTGGCGGTTAACCGCCTTACGCTTCTAAATTCACCAAATTCGATGCCACCGGACGTGCGTCATCCGACGCACGTTTATTTTCGACTCTATCTACGAACGGAAAAACTACGATGAGCACTGGAACCGTGAAGTGGTTCAACACCCAAAAGGGCTTTGGTTTCATTCAGCCGGATGACGGCGGCAAGGATGTGTTCGTTCACATCTCGGCCGTGCAGCGTTCGGGCTTGCAGACGCTGAACGAAGGTCAGAAGATCTCGTTCGAAGTCGTGCAGGACAAGCGCAGCGGCAAGGCCGCGGCCGAGAACCTCCAGGCCGTAAACCGCTTCGCGATGCTGCTCTCGTTTGGCGGCATCCTTGAAGTAGAAAAGCCCGCTCGAAAGAGCGGGCTTTTTTGTTCGGCTGCCGTCAGTGCTTCCCGTTCTTTTCTTCGCGGCGCGTTTTCGCGCGGCTTTCTTGCGCGCTTCCTCGCGCTCGCGCTTGCGGCGGTTCGTGCAGGTGTTGCACTTGCAGCCGATCGGCTTGATGAAGCTGTCGAAATAATCCTGCCCGTAGCTGACCAGGATCTCGTCGCCCGGCTTGATGTTCCAGCGCGCGCGATACCAGATCTTCATGGCGTATTGATACGCCTCGGCATTGGGCCGGCAGGAGTGGTTGACGTAACGCGCCAGATTCGAGCGCCGCGAGCCGTCGATAGACCACTTATCGTTCAGTTCGAACACGTAGCGGTTATCGGTATTGTCTTCGATCCATTCCGCGAGTTTGTTTTGCCGATCTTACGGCCTTTGTACTCGACGACGCGGCTACCCTTCTTGATCGGCTCGGTGGCAAAGAGGCCGAGGCCGGTGCGGGATTTTCCAACGCGGAATGGATATTTGGAGGTATTTTTTGACATTGGCGTTTCACTTAAGGCGGCTTTGCATGAATTTCCAGCGGTGGCCGTGCCGCAGGAGCAGCTATCCAAAGCTTTTCGTAGCCGCCCGCCGCATAAAAATGGTGATAGACTAAGCACGATGAACGAGGTCCGGATGATCCTGCTGCGCGCCGCCGCCCTGGCTTTACTTCTGTCGCTCCCCGCTCAGGCGCAGGACGAGAAAAAGACCGCTGTCGACGTCGTGCAGGCGGAACTATCGATCTGCGTCGTCTATTATACGTTTGTCCGGGGCTGCGCGATCGAGAAGGCCGAAGTGAACGTCGCGTCGGTGGCAAACTCGAACGCCGAAAGGCTGCGCAAGTATGCCTTTCAGGCCGGGCAGACCATCCGCATGGATAATGAAGCGATGATTGCGCGCCAGAAGGTCGCGGTAGAGCAGCAGCAGAAGCTGCTCGAAGGCAACTGCGAGAACATCGTGAAGCTGGACGAGGCCTATGGCGCGCGCTGCAAGGCGCTCTCCGACAATCCGCAAGCGATACTGGATCAGTATTTGAAGCGCTAAATATCCAGCGTTTCCGCGAACTTGGCGTTCTCCGAGATGAAGGTGAAGCGCTCTTCGGGCTTGTTGCCCATCAGCCGCTCGATTGTCTTCTTCGTCGCGGCTCTCTTCGCTTCGGCGATGGTGACACAGAGCAGCGAGCGGGAAGCGGGGTTCATCGAGTCTTTCAGCTGCGACGGCAACATTTCGCCGAGGCCTTTGAAGCGGCCGACCTCGATATTTTTCTTGCCCTTGAACACGGTATTCATCAGCACGTCTTTGTGTTTGTCGTCGCGCGCGTAAACCGTCTGTCCGCCATAGGTGAGGCGATAGAGCGGGGGTACCGCGAGATAGAGATGCTTGTTCTCGATCAGCTTCGGCATCTCCTGATAGAAGAACGTAATCAGCAGCGAAGCGATGTGCGCGCCGTCCACGTCGGCGTCGCACATGATGATCACGCGGTCGTAGCGCAGCGACGCATCGTTGTAATGCGCGCCCGCGCCGCAGCCGAGCGCCTGCATCAAATCCGCAAGCTGTTGGTTGGCGGCGAGCTTGCCGCGGCCCGCGCTAACGACGTTCAGAATTTTGCCGCGCAACGGCAGCACGGCCTGCGTGCGGCGGTCGCGGGCCTGTTTTGCGGAGCCACCGGCGCTATCGCCCTCGACGATGAAGATTTCGGAATCTTTTGCCGAAGCGTTCGAGCAGTCCGCGAGCTTGCCGGGGAGGCGGAGCTTGCGCACCGCGCTCTTGCGCGAAATTTCTTTCTCGGTGCGGCGGCGTGCGCGCTCTTCCGCGCGCTCGACCGCCCACTCGAGGAGCTTGTTCGCTTCCAGCGTATTGCCCGCGAGGAAATTGTCGAAAGCGTCGCGCAACGTATTCTCGACCAGCTTCGCCGCTTCCGGGTTCGCAAGCCGATCCTTGGTCTGGCCCTGGAATTCCGGGTCGCGAATGAAGACGGAGACGATCGCGGTCGCGCCATCCATCACGTCATCGGAAGTGATCGCCGCCGCGCGCTTGTTGCCGGTGCGGTCGGCGTAATCCTTCAGGCTCTTCAGGAGCGCATTGCGCAGACCGTTTTCGTGCGTGCCGCCGTCCGGCGTCGGGATCGTGTTGCAGTAGGAATTGACGAAGCCGTCTTCGTCGGCGATCCACGCGACCGCCCATTCCACCGCGCCGTGGCCGGACTTCTTCTCGCTCTTGCCTGCGAAGATGTCTTTGTGAACGCGGGTGCGCTTCTCGATGTTCGAGGCAAGATAATCGCGCAAGCCCGCTTCGAAGTGGAATGTATCCTTCTCCGGAACGTCGGTGCCCTTGATCAGCGACTTGTCGCAGGACCAGCGGATTTCGACGCCGCCAAAGAGATAGGCTTTCGCCTTGGTCATGCGGAAGACGCGTTCGGCTTCGAACTTCGCGTCGGGTCCGAAGATCTGCTTGTCGGGAATGAAGCGGATCGAAGTGCCGCGCTTCTTGATACCCTTCTGCACCGCTTTCAGCAAGCCTTGCGGCACGCCGCGCTTGTAAAGCTGGCGATAGAGCACGCCGCCGAGCGCAACCTCGGCTTCCAGCGTCTCAGACAGCGCGTTCGTTACCGAGACACCGACGCCGTGCAGACCACCGGAGGTCTCGTAGGATTCGCCGGAGAATTTGCCGCCCGCGTGGAGCGTCGTGAGAATAACTTCGAGTGCGGACTTGTTCTTGAACTTCGGATGCATGCCGACCGGAATGCCGCGGCCGTTGTCGGTCACCTTGATGAAGCCGTCGTCGGTCATCTCGACTTCGATGAAGCTCGCATGCCCCGCGACCGCTTCGTCCATCGCATTGTCGATGACTTCCGCGAAGATGTGATGCAGCGCCTTCGCATCGGTGCCGCCGATATACATGCCGGGGCGGCGGCGAACGGGCTCCAAGCCTTCGAGCACCTCGATCGAGTGCGCGTCGTAGCTCTTGCCGCCGCCACGCGCGGCTTCGCGGCCGGCCTTGCCGCGGCCGCCGTTCTTGGCGCCGCCGAACAGGTCGGCTTCCTCGCGAGCTTTGCCACGGGTCACAGGTTTCGCCTTGGCTTTTTTGGCCTTTGCCATCGGTCGTCCGTTTTTGCGAATCGTTTGGAGCAATATGCCACGGCGGATTCCGCCATGTCGTCCGCTCAAGTCGGCTATCGCCGAATTGAGCATTATTGATTTGCCGATGCCGGGTTTACCCGACATTGGGGGAGGAGCAGAAGCTACTCAACGCCCCGGATATTGGTGAAATAGTGGTCGATCTCGAAAGTGCCAAGGAAACGGTAGTTGAGACGCTGGAATAGCGCTTTCAGTTCCTCGATCCGGTCGGAGTAGAGCTCGACCTGCAGGTAAGCACAGGTTGTCGCGCAGCGTGCGTTCCATGCCGGCAAGCGCATGGAACTCGTAGCCCTCGATGTCCATCTTGATCAGGATGTGCTTGCCCTTGATCTGGTACTCATCGTCGAATTTCACCTGCTTCACGCGGTGCGTGATCGCGCCCGCGGGCATGTCGGGCTGGGTGATGTAGGATTCGCCACGGTTGTATTCATTGGACTCGGTGAGCGTAACTTCGTCCGCCTTGTCGCCGAGCGCCTGCTGAAGCGCCCAAACTTCTTCCTGAAGATTATTGGCCTCAAGATTCGCTTTAAGACGCGCGGGGGGGTAATTGCCGGGATCTGGCTCGAACGCGATCACTTCCTTCGTGAGATGGTTCGCGGCGACGATCACACTGTAGAAGCCCGCGTTGGCGCCGATGTCGAGAAAGACATCCATCGGCACTTTGCCCGCGACGTCTGCGAAGCGGTTGAGCTGCGTCGGCTCCCATGAGCCGTCGAGCGCGAGGTGATAGTCGATGAGGTCCTTGTACCCGACGACGAAATTCAGCCCTTGCGCCTTCACTGTGAAACGCTCACGGCCGAGCGCACGCATGACGCGATAGCGCACGCGGCGAAGCAGGCGCTCGAAAGCGCCCGCTGGTTTGAGGAGCGGAGCGGTCAGAGGATTACGCGCGGCTTCCCGAGAAGGGGAAGGCGCCGAAGGTGCCGGTGTCGGCATCGCCGCTGATTTTGTCGCCATCGACGGTGCCTGTGAAGGTCAGCGTCATCGGCATCGGGTTGGTGATATCGACTTTCCAGGAGACCTTGTTGCCGTCGATCGTGGGGTCCTGGAGCGGGCCGGACTGGCCGTCAGCCGACTGGGTGCCGGAAAGGGTTGAACCGTCGGTTTTGAGCTCGATCTCCGCCTGGCGGGTGCCCATCGGCGTCTCGATTGCGATATTCCACTTACCGTCTACGGCCATGGGAAGCGTTTCCTTAGGTTTGGGGTATGTCGTTGTTGGGCTAAGACTAGCCCGGTAGCCGCTCCCGATCAACGAAACCGCGATGACAAAACAGAAATCCAGTGCGCCGCGACGTCCTCGTCCCGCCGATAATGCCTTCAAGGGCGCGAATATTCGTGGCGGCGTGAACGAGCCGACCTATGGCGGCGCGTTGTCTTTCATGCGGCGGCGCTATGCGAAGGACGCGAACGGTGCGGATCTCGCAATCTGGGGCGTGCCGTTCGACGCCGCGACATCGAATCGTCCGGGTGCGCGCTTTGGTCCTCGCGCGATCCGTGCGGCATCGGCGATCCTGGAAGGCGATCCGCAATACCCGTTCGGTTTCGACCCGTTTGCTAAGCTGACCACGGTCGATGTCGGCGACTGCGCGCTCGACTACGGCAATCACGACGATGTGCCGCGTGAGATCGAAACGCAGGCGAAGGAAATTTTAGCGACTGGCGCGACACTCCTCACACTCGGCGGCGATCATTTTGTCACCTATCCGCTGTTGAAGGCGCATGTCGCCAAGCACGGCCCGCTGGCGCTTGTTCAGTTCGACGCGCATCAGGACACCTGGCATCCGGAAGCGGGCCGCATCGACCACGGCTCCTTCGTTGCACGCGCGGCGATCGAAGGCCTGATCGATATGAAACATTCAATCCAGATCGGTATCCGCACGCATGCGCCCGCGACGCACGGGATCGAGATCATCGACGGCAATCAGATCGAGACGCTCGGCGTCGGCGGTGTCGTGAAAAAGGTTCTGAAACGGGTAGGGAAGAAGAAGGCATATTTGACTTTCGACATCGACGCGCTCGATCCGGCTTATGCGCCCGGCACCGGCACGCCGGTCGCGGGCGGGCTCACGAGCCGCGAGGCACTGATGATCTTGCGTGCGCTTGCGCCTCTTAATTTCGTCGGCTTCGATGTCATGGAAGTGTCGCCGCCCTACGATCAATCCGAGATAACAGCCATCGCGGCTGCACATATCGCCATGCATTGCGTGGCGCTGGTCGCGTTGCGCCGGGGAACCAAATAGCGGCCTGGGCGGTTTTCCTGCCGGCCAATATTGAAACGCTTTCTTCGCTCGCCCATTTCGGGTAAGCGTCACTCCCTTTTAGGAGCACACCAATGAGCGCCACCAAAACGCGGATCGCGATTCTGGGCGCGTCGGGTTACACCGGCGCCGAGCTGGTGCGCCTCTTGCTCCGTCACCCGAACGCGGAAATCGTCGCGCTGACCGCCGACCGTAAGGCCGGCAAGACCATGGCCAGCGTCTATCCGCAGTTCTTCGGCATCGAGTTGCCGAAGCTGATCACGATTGAGGAACTCGACGCGGCTTCGGTCGATCTCGTGTTCTGCGCGCTGCCGCACGGCACGACGCAGAAGGTGATCAAGGATTTGCTCGAGAAGGCACCGAAGCTGAAGGTCATCGATCTTTCGGCCGACTTCCGCATCCGCGATCCGATTGCCTACGAGAAGTGGTACGGCCACGCGCATCAGGCGATCGAATTGCAGAAGGAAGCGATCTACGGCCTCGTCGAAATCTATCGCGACCAGATCAAGGGCGCGCGGCTGGTCGCTAATCCCGGCTGCTACACGTCAACGTCGATCCTTGCGATGGTGCCGCTCATCGAAGCGGGCGCTATCGAAACCGACACCATCATTATCGATTCTAAATCCGGCATGACCGGCGCGGGCCGCTCCGCGAAGGAAGAGATGCTGTTCTCGGAAGTTTCCGAAGGCATGCATGCCTATGGCGTCGGCGGACATCGGCACATGGCCGAACTCGATCAGGAATTTTCGGATGCCGCGAGCCGGCCGGTGATGCCGAGCTTCACCGCGCATCTCATTCCGATGAACCGCGGCATCTATGCGACGCATTATGTGAAGTTGTCAGGCTCGACGAGCGCCGAGCAACTGCACAGAATTCTCGCGGACTTCTATTCCGGCCAGCCGTTCGTGCGTGTGCTCGATTTCGGCATGGTGCCGCAGTCGCGGCATGTGCGTGGCTCGAACATGACCTATATCGGTGTGGTTGCTGACCGCGGCACCGGGAAGGCGATCGTGATTTCGACGCTCGACAACCTCGTCAAGGGCGCCTCGGGCCAGGCGGTGCAGAACATGAACGTGATGCTCGGCCTGCCGGAGACGACTGGCCTCGATCAGATCGCGCTCTTTCCCTGATATTTGCCTAGTTTCTGCGGCGGATGAAATTGCCGTCGTTGCCCCGGCCGGGTTCGTTTCTCGGAGTCGTATCCCTCGGAGTCGTATCCCTCGGCGTCGTATCGCGGTCGCTCTGGCGGTTGTCCGGCTGTTCTTTTTCACGATTGTCGCGCCGGTCGTTCTGCGGCCGCTGATTGTCGCCGAGCGCGGTCAGGCGCTGCTGTGAAAGATTGCGCGCCCATTTGTCGATCTCGCGGGTGCCGCTGGTCGCTACCGCTTTCCGGTACTCGGCGCGCGCCGCTTCCGCATTGCCCTGGTTCTCGAAGGCCTGACCGCGATTATAATACGCGGCGGTGAATCCTGAATCGACACGCAGCGCTTCTTCGAAGTCTGCGAGCGCACGATCGTAATTCTTCTTCTGAAGCCAGGCGTCGCCGCGGAAGTTGAACGAGTAGGGGTTCTTCGGGTTGATGAGCAGCGCATCCGAGAAATCGATGATCGACTTGTCGAATTCCTTGTTGCGCAGATGGCCGAGTCCGCGGTTCGAAAGTGCGATCGAGCGGTCTTCCTTGCTCAGTCCGCTTTTCTCCAGTGCCGCAGAGCAAACGCGAATGATGGCAAGGTCGTCGTCCTTCAGCGTCGCTTGGTAGCAATCTTCTACGGTTTGCGCGCGAGCGGTTTGCGGCAAGACCGCAACGGCGGCGATGAGGAGCGCTGCAATCGGGAGACGGCGCATGACAAATTCCTGACGGTTCCAGAGTCGAGCGATCTTAAGCCCGCCGCCGCCGCTTGAGAAGCAGCAACCGATCAATCGCCCGAGAGCAAAAATCAGCGATTAAGCCAGGCAAGGATCGTGCGGCTGACGGCTTCGGCGGCATCCTGCTGCACGAAATGCCCCGCGCCGGGGATGGTGGCGAGGGTGAAGTCTTTTTCCACGAAGTCCCACACCCCGTTAAGACCTACGGAGAGTAATGCCTTGTCTTCCATGCCGTGGATAAGAAGCGTCGGCGCTTTTACCTTCGGAGGCTGTGCGGTAGGCGCGACATAAGGCGGGGCGGGGTAGTTCGCCTGATAATAATGCAGCATCGCCTGGGGGTCGGAGCGCTCCATCGCGGCGAGATGCATCTTTTTCGCGTCCGGGTTCGTTACCCACGCGCCGAGACGCTCCAGCGAAATCTGTTTGTAGAATTCGGGATCCTGAAAGTTGCGCGCGTATTGCGAATTCTTGACCTGCTCCGGATTTTCCGCGAGTTGCTTCGCGAGCGTCCAGGGGTGCGGCATGTTCAGCACGACAAGCCGCTCGGTAATGTCGGGCCGGCGCATGCCGACATTCCATGCGGTGGCGCCACCCCAGTCGTGGCCGATGATGGTTGCCTTTGCCGCTCCCTCTGCCGCGACCACGGCCGCGCAGTCGGTGACGAGCTTGCGCATCGAGTAGTTCTCGACGCCCTTGGGCTTGTCCGAGAGATTGTAGCCGCGCATCGAAATCGCGCAGACGCGAAACTGCTTCGAGAGCGCGTCGATCTGATGACGCCACGTCAGCCAGTAATCCGGAAAACCGTGCATCAGCACAACGAGCGGACCCTTGCCGAGCGCGGCGTAATGAATCTTCACGCCGCCGCTGTCCACGTATTTGTGTTCGACGCGATCGCCGATGGAGAGCAGCGGGTCCGGCCCGCTGCCGCCGCCCGTGCCGGAAATCAGCTCCATCAGCGCGTCGCTCATTGCAGCACGGCCATGCCGAGCGACTCCGCGATCAGCGCGGGCTTCTCCTGACCCTCGATTTCAACCGTCACTTCGTATTTGAACAGCAACTCCTTCGGTGAGCGCTGTGTCACGTTCATGAGTTTGTAGTGGCCGCGCACTTTCGAACCGGCGCGCACCGGATTGATGAAGCGCACTTTATCGAGCCCGTAATTGATGCCCATCGCGCGGTTTGCGATCGAAGGGAGCGCGTCGTAGCCCATTGGAGCGAGCAACGAGAGCGTGAGGAAGCCGTGCGCAATGGTGCCGCCGAACGGCGTTTCCTTGGTCGCGCGCTCGACATCGACATGAATAAACTGGTGATCTTCGGTCGCGCCCGCGAATTCGTCGATCCGCTTCTGGTCGACGGTGAACCACTTCGACGTCCCGATGTTCTGGCCGATGCGGCCCATGATCTGATCTACGGTGAGCGTTTCCTTGGTTGCCGCGTTCATTCTCGCGATCTCCATCTATTTTAGATTGAACAGCTTCCTCAGGAGCGCGGCAACTTCTTTCCGCGTGGCTTCGAGCGCTTGCGGACTATGGGCGACTGTCGCGCCTCGTTCAATACAGCGATCCTGCATGGTGGGCTCTTTGCCGGTCTCTTCGTTCACGATCGAACCTTGCGGCCGTTCCGTAAAGCGGCACGTGCGGGCCGTGAGCGCGTGGGGAAGCTTGATCGGAAACGGGATCGTGCTCGTGTCGTAGGCGTGATGCGCGCCGGAATAGTCGAAGAACGCGACGTCAGCCCCGACTTGTTTCAGCTTGTCTGCGTACTCTCGACAATGTTCCGCGAGCGTATAGTTGTCGTCGAGCCCGTGAAAGAAACGGATCGGCGCGCCGGTCGTTACCAAGTCTCCGGCATAACGGGTGTTGCAGGGCGCATAGAGCGCAAGGTGCCCGGCAAATTTCAGTCCCGCGGGCGCATACAGTTTCTGAAATCGCGTCATGCTCGCGTAAAGGGAAGGGATCGCGCCTTTCGAGAAGCCCATGATCGCAATGCGGTTTGCGTCGATGCGCGGATGCTTCGCAAGCACTTCGAGCGCGCGATAGGAATCGTACTGCATCGCAAAGCTCGATAGCAGGTTCTGATCCGCAATCGTGTTGGTGATGCCGCGTCCCGTGAAGCTATCGAGAATGAAAACGGCAATGCCGAGCTTGTTGAGTTCCGCTGCCCACATGGTGACGTTGTGGCCGACGCCGCCGGAGCCATGAACGAGGATCACTGCTGGAAGCTTGTCCGTTCCGAACGTCGGAATGCGTAACTCCCCTGCGATCGTGGCAGCGGGCCCGTCGGCCTTGCCGTTCAGGAAGTCGCTCGTTGAAGGCGATCGCGTAACGATAGGGTAAATTTCGGTACGGAACTGCCCGGCAGCGAACCCGGTCGAAGCAGCGAGCAGAAGTGCAACCAAAGTAAGCTCGAGTGGGCGCATAATTCCTCCCGCGCTGCGGTGTACGCCTGCAAAGACTAGCAGCGAAAACTCCGCGCGAATATCGCGAGCGCGCTAGGCGGAGGCCGGAAATCTCGCTACCGTTCGAAACCTTCCTTCAATTCCGCATAGCGCAATGAATGAAGTCGAGCGGCTGTCGAACGGAAACTATCTGGAATCGATCCGCATCCATGCTGGGTTTCAAAGCCCCTGCGAGGTACGGGATCGCGACGGCATTCTGCTGGTCGCGGGCGCAAGCAACTTTCCCGGCAGTTACTGGAATGCGGCCGCGCGTGACAATCCTTCGGTCGAGCCGGGCGATCTCGCGCAAGCAGCGCGCGCTTTCTTCGGGAAGAAGAAGCGCATGTACACGTTCTCTGTCATCGAGAAGCAGGACGGCGATCTCGAAGAGTATCTGCTCGATAACGAATACGAAGTGCGGTTCGAAATTCCGTGCATGTCGGTGACGAGGCCGCTGCCCACGCGTGAAGTGCCGAAAGGCGTGCGGATTGAGACGATGACGAACGCCAGGCACGTCGAAGACTTTATCGAAGTCAGCGTGTTGGCTTACGCAATGCTCGGCATGCCCGAGGTGCATACGCGCGCGATGTTCTCGAAGCCCGAAGCACTGCTCAGCAAGAACATTCTCGGCTACATCGCGTATCGTGGCGAAGAGCCGCTTGCGACCGCGGTTTCGCTGATGACAGGCGCGTGCGGAGGTCTCTACTGGATCGGAACACGGCCGAACGCGCAACGTCTTGGTCTTGGCGCACTACTCACTGTGCATTCGGCGAACATGTCGTTCGAGGCGGGTGCGAAGGTTGTGACACTACAGGCGAGCAAGCTGGGTGAGCCGGTTTATCAGCGTCTTGGATTTGTGACTTACGATAAGCTGAGGCGTTACGGGCCGAAGACGCCGTAGAGCGCTACGCCTTCACCTTCACGTAACGTCCCGGCGCGTCTTCGATCGCGGGCAATGGGCCTTCGCCCGGCACGCGTGCGGGTACTTCGCGGCGATCGATCTCTTTCATCCAGGCGAGCCAGTCGGTCCACCACGACCTTTTTGTTCGACGGCGTTGTCGATCCATTTTTCGATTTCGCCGTCGGCGGGACCTCCGGTCCAGAACGAGTATTTCTTTTTCGCCGGCGGATTGACGACGCCCGCGATGTGACCCGAGCCGCCGAGCACGAAGCGCACCGGCCCGCCGAAGAAGCTGGATCCCAGGAACACGGACTTCGGCGGCGCAATGTGATCTTCGCGCGTTGCGAGATTGTAGACCGGCACTTTCACCTTACCGAGATCGAGCTGCACGTTATCGACGATCATCTGCCCGGCGGAGAGTTTGTTCTCAAGGTAGCAGTTGCGCAGATAGAAGGAGTGGTTCGCGGCTGGCAGCCGTGTCGAATCCGAATTCCAGAACAGAAGGTCGAACGGGAAGGGTGCCTTACCGCGCATGTAGTTGTTGACGATGTAGGGCCACACCAGATCATTCGAGCGCAGCATGTTGAAGGCCATCGCCATCTTGGTGGAATCTAAGAAGCCGACCTGCTTCATGCGCCGCTCGAGCGATTCCAGCTGATCTTCGTCGACAAAGACCTTCAGGTCGCCCGCATGCGTGAAGTCGACTTGCGTGGCGAGGAATGTCGCGCTCGCGATGCGGTCCTGGTTTGTCGCCGCGAGATAGGCGAGCGACACGGCGGTCATGGTGCCGCCAACGCAATAGCCGCAGATATGCGCCTGTTTCTCGCCGGTGATCTTTTCGGCCGCGTCGAGCGCGGCGAAGACGCCGCCCTTCATGTAGTCCTCGAAGGACTTCGTGGCCAACTTCGCGTCAGGATTTACCCAGGAGATCACGAAGACGGTGATGCCTTGCTCCACCGCCCATTTGATCATCGATTTCTCGCCGGCGTGAGATCGAGCACATAGAACTTGTTGATCCACGGCGGCACGATCACGAGCGGCACGGCGAGCACCTTCTCGGTCGTCGGCGTGTACTGCAGCACCTGAATAAGATCGTTCTCGAACACGACCTTGCCGGGCGTGGCGCCAGATTGCGGCCGACCTCGAACATCGAGGAGTCCGACTGCCGGATGCGCAGGTCGCCTTTGCCCGCCTCGATATCCTCGGTGAGCATCTGCATGCCGCGCACGAGGTTTTCGCCAGAGCTACCGAGCGTTTCGCGGAACAGTTCGGGATTGGTCAGCACGAAGTTCGAAGGCGAGACCGCATTGGAAATCTGCTTCACATAGAACTCGGCCTTGAGACGCGTGTGATCGTCGATGCCTTCGGCGTCGCGCACCATGCGGTCTGCCCAATCGGTCGTGAGCAGGTAAGCCTGCTTCAGCGCGTCGAAGAATGGATTGTTGTTCCAGTCCGGGTCGTTGAAGCGGCGATCCTTCGGGTCTGCGGCTTTTACCGGTTCCGCCGCTTCGCCCGCCATGCGCTTCACCGTCATGGCCCAGAGGTCCATGTAGCCCTTGGCGAGTTCGTTCTGCGCGGCGGCCGCGCGCTGCGGGTCGGACAACCAGTATTCGGCAACCTGATTGAGCGTCTTGAAGACGTCGACTATCTCTTCGGCCTTGGCGTCCCCGAAGTCCTGCGACTCACGGGGCTTGAGGTAGGCCGCTAGTGCCTTGCCGCCCTGTTCCATGATGCGGGCGAGGTTCCGGGCAAACGCTTCCGGATCGACGGCCCGCGGCGTCTCAACGCCTGATTTGGGCTTGTCGTCCATGTTCCCGTTTACTCCCTGCAACCGTTTGGACGGTTAGATGCCTCGGCCCGAAGGCCGACCCCGCTTCCGCCATAATAGGCAGCGACAGAGGCCGCTGCTACAAAATCAAGATGTTTGGGTTATTTTAAGGGGCAGCCGTTGAAGGTTGTTCCGGGTCGAAGGCCGCAGGCAAAGCCTGCCGCGCTGCAGCACTGGGGTGCGGGCGCGCTGCTGGTGGGCGGCTGCGCCAGCGGCGATGTCCCGGTTCCCTTTATGGATATCTCGATGCCCTCGATTCCCGTGATTCCGGCCTGGCAATCCGATTTCCGACCCGGCCAACGCCCCGCAAACCTTCCCGGCGATCGCGCCCCCGGCCGAGCGGGACGAAGATGCGCCCGTTATGAACGACGTCGAGCGTATCAAGCTCGAACAGGAGCTTCGCAAGATGAGCGTCGAGCGCGAAGCGCAGGTCAAAGCGCGGATTCTCCGAGCTAATTAGCGCCGCCGGCGCGCGTAAAAGCCGTGCAATTCCTTGCCTTTCGGTGCTATGAGCGCCCGCATGATCGTGGCCCGCGTGACCCTAAAAGGGGCCAATTTTCAGAGAACCGTCATGTCTGACTTCCATCGCATCAAGCGCCTGCCGCCCTACGTTTTCGAGCAGGTCAACCGGCTGAAGGCCTCCGCCCGCTCCCGCGGCGCCGACATCATCGACCTCGGCATGGGCAATCCCGACCTGCCGACGCCCGCGCACGTCATCGAGAAGATGAAGGAAACCGTCGGCAAGCCGCGCACCGACCGCTATTCGGCCTCCAAGGGCATTCCCGGACTTCGCAAGGCGCAGGCCGCCTACTACGACCGCCGCTTCGGCGTGAAGCTGAACCCGGACACGCAGGTCGTCGCCACGCTCGGCTCGAAGGAAGGCTTCGCCAACATGGCGCAGGCGATCACCGCGCCGGGCGACGTCGTCCTGGTGCCCGAACCCGAGCTATCCGATCCACGCCTTCGGCTTCCTGATGGCCGGCGGCGTGATCCGCTCGGTGCCGGCCGAGCCGGGGCCGGAATTCTTCCACGCGCTGGAGCGCGCGGTGGTGCATTCGATCCCGAAGCCGATCGCGGTCGTGATCTGCTACCCGTCGAACCCGACGGCCATGGTGGCCGATCTCGATTTCTATCGCGATCTCGTCGCCTTCGCGAAGAAGCACGAGATTTTCGTGCTGTCCGATCTCGCCTATGCGGAGGTCTATTTCGACGACAATCCGCCGCCGTCGGTGTTGCAGGTGCCCGGCGCGATGGATGTCACGGTCGAGTTCACCTCGATGTCGAAGACGTTCTCCATGGCCGGCTGGCGCATGGGCTTCGCGGTCGGCAACGAGCGCCTGATCGCGGCGCTGGCGCGGGTGAAGTCCTATCTCGACTACGGCGCCTTCACGCCGATCCAGGTCGCGGCGGCGGCGGCGCTCAACGGGCCGCAGGACTGCATCGAGGAGATGCGCGCGACCTATAAAACCCGGCGTGACGCGATGGTGGACAGCTTCACCCGCGCGGGCTGGCACATTCCGAGCCCCGGCCGCCTCGATGTTCGCCTGGGCGCCGATCCCGGAGCGCTTCAAGTCCGCTGGGCTCGCGTGAAATTCTCGAAGCTGCTGGTCGAGAAGGCGAGCGTCGCCGTCGCGCCGGGCATCGGCTTCGGCGAGCACGGCGACGATTATGTGCGCCTCGCGCTGGTCGAGAACGAGCAGCGCATCCGTCAGGCTGCGCGCAACGTTCGTAAGTTCTTGGACTCCGCAGATACCATTCTGCACAATGTCGTGCCGCTCGCGGCGCGGGGCTAACAGGCAATCAAGATGGAAGCTCCGCTGCGCGTTGGTCTCGCCGGTCTCGGCACTGTCGGTTCGGCGGTGGCTGGCATGCTGCTCCGCACACGCGACAAGCTGGCGGTGCGTGCCGGCCGTCCGATCGATCTGGTCGCAGTTGCATCGAAAGATCCGCCGCGAGACCAGAGCCTCGATCTCTCTCAGATCCGCACGGCCGATCCGGTTGCGCTTGCCAAAGGCTCCGGCATCGACGTCTTCGTCGAACTGATGGGCGGCTCCGGCGATCCGGCGAAAGCTGCCGTCGAAGCCGCGCTTGGCATCGGCCGTCCGGTGGTGACCGCGAACAAGGCGCTGATCGCAAAGCACGGTACGCCGCTGATCAAACTTGCCGAGAAGAATAACGCTGCCTTCAACTTCGAGGCGGCGGTGGGCGGCGGCATTCCGGTTATCAAGACGCTGCGCGAAGGTCTCGGCGGCGCGGAGATTTCGCGCGTCTATGGAATCCTGAACGGCACCTGCAATTACATCCTGACGCAGATGCAGAAGGAAGGCCGCTCCTTCGAGGATTGCCTGAAGGAAGCGCAGAAGCTCGGTTACGCCGAAGCCGACCCGACCTTCGACATCGGCGGCTTCGATACCGCGCACAAGATCGCGATCCTCGCGAGCCTTGCCTTCGGTGCCGAAGTCGATGCCGATGCTGTTTACGTCGAGGGCATTCAGTCGATCACGCTTGCCGACCTGGAAGCGGCCGACGATCTCGGCTACCGCGTGAAGTTGCTGGGCGTCGCGGTGAAGACCGAAACCGGTGTCGAGCAGCGCGTACATCCGACCATGGTGCCGAAAGGCTCGGTGATCGGCGAAATCGACGGCGTGACCAACGCCGTCGCGATCAATTCCGACGCACTCGACCTGACACTCGTCGGCCCGGGCGCCGGTGGTGCGGCGACCGCTTCGGCTGTCGTCGCTGACCTCGTCGATCTTGCAAGCGGACGCCGCGTCGCTCCATTCGGGCGCGGTGCTGCGAAACTCACCAAGGCCGTGCGCGCGCCGATGCTTGAGCACGAAGGCGGCTATTACGTCCGCCTTGCCGCCGTAGATAAGCCGGGCACCGCGGCAACGATCGCGGGCCGTATGGCGGAGCAGGGCATCTCGCTCGAATCCATCGTGCAGCATCGCCGCGACAAGAAGAAATCTTCCGATGCGCCCGCGCCGGTGGTCCTGATTACTTATGGCACCAACGAAGACGCGATGCGCAACGCGCTGAATGCAATCAAGAAAGACGGAGTACTCGCGGAGAACCCGCAAGTCATCCGCATCGAAAAGAACTGAGGGAGAAATGGCGAAGCAGGCAAACCCGGCGGTCGAAGTTCAGCCGGATCTTTTCATTGAGCGAATTCTCTCCATGGAGATCGCGCGCGTTACCGAACGCGCGGCGGTCTCTGCGGCGCGCCTGCGCGGCCGAGGCGACGAAAAGGCAGCGGATCAGGCTGCGGTCGATGCCATGCGCCGCGAACTCAACAAGCTCCCGATCAACGGCATTATCCGCATTGGCGAAGGCGAGCGCGACGAAGCGCCGATGCTGTTCATCGGTGAAGAGGTCGGAAACAAAAAGGGTCCTGCGGTCGATATCGCGGTTGATCCGCTAGAGGGCACCACGCTCTGCGCCAAGAACATGCCGGGCTCGATCGCCGTCATGGCGATGGCCGAAGGCGGCACGTTGCTGAACGCGCCCGACGTCTACATGGACAAGATCGCGATCGGACCCGGCTATTCGAAAGGCCTGATCGATCTCGATGCTTCGCCCGCGGACAACATCAATGCGCTTGCGAAAGCCAAAGGCGTGAAGCCGAACGAAATCACCGCGCTCATCATGGATCGCCCGCGTCACGCGGAACTGATCAAGGCGACGCGCGCGACCGGCGCTTCGGTTGCGCTCATCACCGACGGCGATGTTGCCGGCGTGATCCACACCACCGATCCGAACGAAACCGGCATCGACATTTATCTCGGCATCGGCGGCGCGCCGGAAGGCGTGCTCGCTGCAGCGGCGCTTCGCTGCATCGGCGGCCAGATGCAGGGGCGTCTCATTTTCAATAACGACGAGCAGCGCGCGCGCGCGGCGAAAATGGGCGTCAAGGATCCGAACAAGAAATACGACATGAGCGAAATGGTGCGCGGCGACTGCCTGATCGCGGCGACTGGCGTCACCACCGGCTCGATGCTGCGCGGCGTCGAGTTCAAGGGCGACCGCATTTTTACGCATACGGTCGTGATGCGCTCGGTCACCGGCACCACGCGCTGGATCGAAGCCGAACACCGGCAGTTCGAGAAGTTTCATCTCTGATGGCAAAACCCGTCGTTCTCATTCGTGAGATCGGCGAAGGTGAGCGCCCCGCATGGGAGCCGCTCTGGCAGGGCTATCTGGCCTTCTACGAGTCGTCGCAGGCGAAAGAGGCGACCGATGAAACCTGGCGGCGCATCCACGACAAGCGCGAGCCTATGTTCGCGTTCGGCGCTTATGTGGATGGCAAGCTTCTCGGCATCGTGCAGTATCTCTTTCACCGCTCCTTCTGGACGACCGGCGACTACTGCTACTTGCAGGACCTGTTCGTCGCGAAAGACACGCGCGGGCTGGGTCTGGGCCGCGCGCTGATCGAGGCGGTCTATGCCAAGGCCAAAGAGAAGGGCGCGAGCCGTGTGCACTGGCTGACTCAGGACCACAACGCCCAGGCGCGGATGCTTTACGACAACATTGCCGACCGCTCCGGCTTTATTCAGTACCGGAAGATCTTCTGATTTCTGCGCCCGCCCGCGGCGGGCCCACCCCAACTCCATCCAAATGCTTTAGTTTCCACCCATGACCGGATCCCGTGCTTTTCTGGGCGTACAGAGCTCCGTCTGTGGCAGGATCTGGCGCGACCGGCTGGACTTGCGCGGCACGCAGCTCGCTACCGCGATCGGCCAGCGCTACGGCCTGCCGGAACTGCTCTCGCGCATCATCGCGGGCCGCAACGTTGCGCTCGACGAGGTCGAGAGTTTTCTCGATCCGACGATCCGCAAACTGATGCCGGATCCGAACGTGCTGACCGAGATGGATCGCGCGGCGAGCCGCATCGCCGACGCCGTGCAGCATTCGGAAGAAATCGCGATCATCGGCGACTATGACGTCGATGGCGCAACCTCGACCGCGATCATGGTGCGCGTCTTGCGTGCGGCGGGCAGTAATCCATTCTTTCACATTCCCGACCGCATGTTCGAAGGCTACGGCCCGAATGTAGAAGCGATCCGCAATCTGGAGGCGCGTGGCGCTTCGCTCTTGATCACGCTCGACTGCGGCACCACGAGCGCGGAAGCGCTGGGTGAGGCGAGCAAGCTCGGCCTCGATGTCGTCGTCGTCGATCATCATCAGGCCGGCGAGAAGCTGCCGATTGCGTCGGCGCTCGTAAATCCGAACCGCGAAGACGATCTTTCCGGCCTCGGCCATCTCTGCGCGGCGGGACTGACGTTCATGACCTGTGTCGCGATTGTGCGCGAGCTGCGCACGCGAGGGCACTGGAATAGTGGGCGTGTCGAACCCGATCTTCTGGAACTGCTTGATCTCGTCGCGCTCGGCACCGTCGCGGATGTAGTCCCATTGAAAGGCTTGAACCGCGCGTTTGTGACAAAAGGGCTGATCTCGCTCCGCAATCGCGAGAACCACGGGCTGCGCGCGCTGATGGATGCCGCTCGCCTTGAGGGGCCGCCGGAAGCATGGCATCTCGGGTTTCTCTTGGGCCCGCGTATCAATGCGGGCGGGCGCATCGGAGACGCGACACTCGGGACAAAGCTGCTCACGACCAACGATCCTGCCGAGGCCAATGCCATTGCGCAGAAGCTCAATCAGTTGAATATCGAGCGGCAGCATGTCGAGAAGCAAACGCTCGAACAGGCGGAGGCCGAAGCCTATGCGTCGCTCGGGCACGACGAGCAGGGTGCGGTGGTGATCGCAAGCGGCGAAGGCTGGCATCCCGGTGTCGTCGGTCTCGTTGCTGCGCGCCTCAAAGAACGTTTCTCGCGGCCCGCGTTCGCGATTGCGATGCTGGGCGAGCAGGGCACAGGCTCCGGCCGCTCCATTGCGGGTGTCGATCTTGGCCGCGCGGTGCGCGGTGCCGTGGAGGAAGGTTTGCTTGTCAAAGGCGGCGGTCACGCGATGGCGGCTGGCTTGACTGTCGCGCGCGACAAGCTCGGCGATTTGCGCGCGTATCTGGAAGCAACGTTACGCGAGGCGGTCGAAAAATCGCGGCACGAAGATTGTCTTGAGATTGACGCTGCGATCACCGCGCGCGGTGCGAACGGCGAACTGTTCTCGATGATCGAGCGCGCGGGGCCGTATGGTTCCGGCAATCCGGAGCCGGTGTTCGCGCTGCCCTCGCACATCGTCGCGTTCGCCGATCCGGTCGGACAAAATCACGTACGCGCGCGGTTGCGCTCGAACGATGGCGCGATGATTTCCGCCGTGGCGTTCCGTGCGATGGACCGTCCGCTGGGGCAGGCGCTGCTCGGCGGGCGGGGACAGGCGATGCATGTCGCGGGCACGTTGTCGGTAAACCGCTGGCAGGGGCGCGAGACAATTGAGATGCGAATTACGGATGCGGCCCCCGCTAACCCACTGGCAGCGCGTTAAATGGAAAAGCCGTTCCTGATCGCAGGTGGCGGCATCGGCGGACTGGCCTGCGCGCTGGCGCTCGCGCGTAAGGGCTTTGCGGTGCGGCTGTTCGAGCAGCAAGGCGAGTTTCGCGAAGCAGGCGCCGGAATCCAGCTCGGGCCCAACATGTTCAAGGCGCTGGAGCGTCTCGATCTGAAGGACGCGGTGCTGGCCGACGCCTGGCAGCCTGGTGCGCAGGAAATGCGCTGTGCGCTTTCAGGCAAGCTTGTCGCGCGCATTCCGCTCGAAGAAGAATTCCGCGCGAAATTCAAGGAGCCTTACGGCGTCACGCATCGTCACGATCTGCTCGCGGCATACCTGAAGGCATGCAAAGCGCAGAAGTTGATTTCGCTGGAGACGAGCCGGCGGGTCGAGAGTTTCCGCGATGAGGGTGCTCGCGTCGTGGTGACGCTTAGCAATGGCGATGAAGTAGAGGGCGAAGCGCTGATCGGATCCGATGGCGTCTGGTCGCGCGTGCGCGAACAGATCGTGGGCGACGGCGCACCGATCGTCTCGGGGCATATCGCCTATCGCGCCGTGTTGAAGAAAAGCGAAGTGCCGGAGGACTTATGGCAGCCGGACGTCGTGCTCTGGGCCGGGCCGCGCACGCACCTCGTGCATTATCCGCTGCGGCGGGGCGAGCTTTATAATCTCGTCGCGGTATTTCACTCCAAGCAATATGTCGAAGGCTGGGATGCAGCCGGTGACACCGCGTTGCTCTGGCGGCACTTCAAGGGGCAGCGGCCGGAGGTGTTGCGGATGCTGGAACGCATCGAGACCTGGCGCATGTGGGTGCTGTGCGACCGCGAGCCGGTGAAGAATTGGTCGAAGGGCAGGGTGACGTTGCTCGGCGATGCCGCGCACCCGATGCTGCAATACCTCGCCCAAGGGGCGAACATGGCGACCGAGGACGCGGTCGTGCTTGCGGAGAAACTTTCCGAAGCCAAAGGGGATGTTGCGGCGGCCTGCACTGCCTATCAGGAGGCTCGCTATAAGCGCACCGCCTGGGTGCAGATCATGGCGCGCATCTACGGCGAGCTTTATCACGCGGAAGGCGTCAAAGCGGAGTTGCGGAATGAATCGCTCGGCGCCCGCACGCCACAGGACGCCTATAAAGGCGTCGAATGGCTCTATGCCGGCATCTGACGCGGTGGAAACCCGGGTCGAATTTGCAATTGCCAAAGACTGCGAATAACGATTGTCTCGAACCATTCATTGAACCAAGGAAGACAGCGCCATGAGCACTAATGCTTCGGCCATCAGAACCGGCTTGTTCGATCTTTCCCCCGCCCAGCGCGTCGCGGGCATCCTGATCGGCAACCTGCTTCTTATTCTCTCGGCGAAGATCCAGATTCCGTTCTGGCCGGTGCCGATGACCATGCAGACCTTCGTCGTGCTGATGCTGGGCGCGGTGCTCGGCGCGCGGGCGGGCGCTGCGGCGGTTGCGCTTTATCTCTTCGAAGGCGGCTTGAATTTCGCGGTATTCGCCGGCACGCCCGAGCGCGGCATTGGCGTCGCTTATATGTATGGTCCGACCGGCGGCTATCTGATCGGCTTTCTGGTTGCGGCGGTCGCCATCGGTTTCGCTTCCGATAAGGGCTGGATGAAGTCGCTGTGGTCGAACGCGGGCTGGATGCTCGTGGGTCACGCGATCATCCTCGCACTCGGCGTTGCCTGGCTCTCCCGCATCGTAGGTTTTGAAGCCGCGATCGCTGCGGGCCTGACGCCATTCTGGCTCGCGACCGCACTGAAAACCGCGATGGCGGTCGCAGCCTATGAAGCACTGCGCCGTCGCTACGCCGCATAATCGCCGTCAACCAATTGTAATGAATCGCGGCGTACCCTCATGACCATGAACGAGTCCATCAACGCTGCCGCTTCGGCGCTCGGCATTCGCATGCCGAGCCGCCGCGAGCTCGTGGCTGATGGGGTCGTTCATGTCGTCGGCGTTGCTGCCGGCGTGATCGGCGCGATTGTGTTGATCGCCATCGCCGCGATGCATCACACCTACATCGAGGTTATCGCCGTCAGCATTTATGCCGCCGGCATGATCCTGATGTTCTCGCTTTCCGCGCTCTACAACATCGCCCGCAAGAGCAGGCATCGCGAAATTTTCCAGCGGCTGGATCATTCGGGAATCTTCCTGATGATCGCGGGCACCTATACCGCGTTCACGACATTGATGCTGAAGGGCGACTGGGCGGTGTACCTCACCATCATTGTCTGGTCGGTTGCGCTGTTTGGCATCGTGATCAAGCTGCTCTGGCCGAAGCGGCTGGAAGGTGTGACCACCGGCCTTTACATTGCGCTTGGCTGGGTCGGGATCATTGCGCTGGAGCCGATCCTCACCTCGCTTGGCGTCGCAGCACTCGTGCTGCTTGGCGTCGGTGGCGCGCTCTATTGCATCGGCGTGATCTTCCATCTGTGGGAGCGGCTGCCGTATCAGAACGCGATCTGGCACGGCTTTGTTGTAGTCGCCGCTGGGGCGCATTACGGCGCGATCATTACTGCGCTGGTTCAGGCGCTATTTCTTCTTCGTTATTGGTTTGGCGAGCGCGAGCCACACACCTGCGATCGTCAGTACGACCGCTGTGATTTCTCGTGCGCCTAGTGGTTCACCGAGCACAATCGCTGCAGAGATCACGCCGATGACGGGAACGGCGAGGGTGCCGATTGCCGCTGTCTGCGCCGACAAGTGCCGCAACGTGCCGAACCAGGTCACGTAACAAAGCGCCATCGGGATCAGCGCCATGTAAATGAGTGCGTACCAGCCGGGACCGTTCAGCGCGGAAAGATCAGGCTGCTCGAACAGGTAGCCGATGATCGCCATCGGTATGCAGGCAAGAGCCACCTGCCACGTCACGAGCGCGTAGGGGCCGACCTGAAGCTGGCGCCGATTGAGAATGCTGCCCAGCGCGAACAGCACGGCGGCTGACAACGACAGCATGATGCCGATCGTTTTGCCGGCACCGAACGCAATGGATTGACTGGCGAAGAGCGTAAGGATTCCGGCGCAGCCGAGCACAAGTGCAAACGTGCTCTGCCATGTGAACCGGACGCCGAGTATTGGCCAGCTCAAAATCGCGACCCAGATCGGCATCGTGTAAACGAGAAGGGAGGCTTCGGCGACGCTTAGGTATTTCATCGCGATGGTCGTGAAGCCCATCCACGCAAAAACATTTGTAAAGGATGCGATTACGAGCGGCAGGATGGCGCCGCGAGGAATACGCAGGCTTTCGCCCCGTGAGAAGCAGATCGCAGCCAGCACACTGGCGCCGATGATGCCTGCGACGCCGCGCGAAAACAGCGGCGGCCAGTCCGCGAGCACGAATTTGATCGCGGGCCAGTTCAGCCCCCAGCCAATTGCAGTGATGGTGAGGAGCGCGAGCCCGGTCAGATGGGAGTTGGGTTTTGCGGGCATCGCGAAACTAAAATGGCGCTCCCTAGGGGAGTCGAACCCCTCTTTTCAGGTTGAAAACCTGACGTCCTAACCGATAGACGAAGGGAGCGCTAAAGTCCGGGCGAACCGAACCGCGGTCCTTATAAGAAAGCATGCCGCCTCGCACAAGAGCGGATTTAAGCCCGAAATACTGGGGTATTTCGAGCTTTTATTGCCGGTAGCCCAGACCAAGCATCAGAACCTTTTCCCGTTCCAGCGTGTTGAGATCGCGGCCGTTCGCGTAGCTTAGATTCAGACTCCAGTTCTTTTGTTCCCCCAAGGCATAGGCGAGCGTGGTTTCGAAGCGCGCGACCCGTTCGAGCGGACCTCGAAATACTTCGTGATGCTCATAGGACGTGTTGAGCGAAAAGTTCTTCAGTAGGTCAAGGGTGCTGTAGAGCCAGATCTCGATACGTCCGCCGCCTCGCACGAAGTCGTCCTGTGCAACGAACAGGAGATTCTGTCCTGCATTGATCGCATTGCCGTACAGGAATGTTAGCCGCGGGCGAAGCGTAAAGAGAAACGATGTATCGCCAATCGGATGAAGTGCCGTCATGCCCGGGAAGGGGAACGTCGGAAGGAAATTCACTTGTCCGATCAGAACGTCTGTGTCGGTCACGTAAGAATTTACGTAATGCGTGAAAAATTGAAGCTGTTGATAGTATCTGCCGACTGCGAAGGTCGATTCCGCCATGAGACCGACGCCGGCATTCCCGATCCTCTTTTTTGGCGATACGCCCGTACCCGAAGCGCTCTTGTGTGTAACGAAACCGAGAAGTTCGGAATCGTATCCAAACGGCAATTTCCCCATCGGCGCGCCGACGACCATTTCGTTTGAGAAAATTGAAGTTCGGTTGATGTAATCCGTGTTCAGGGAAATCGTTGCGTATCCAGCGCTCTCAATTTGCTTTCCGCTCAGCTTAAGTTCGTTGATGCTTTTTCGGACGAGGAACTTCGACGCAAATTTCTGGATTTTTTCGGAGGCTTCGTTTCTTTGCGGTGGCGTTTCCACCGGCTTCTTGCGAACGATACAAACAATGCGGCCGGAGTTCGGCATTCCGGTGAAGAAGTTTTTCAGAGATTGTCCCGTCCAGCCACTCCCTGGCGGCTCCATGCGAAAGCCGCTCTCATTGGCCGACGGTGGGCTTCTGGGGCGATTGAGAAACAAGGCCAAATCGTCCCGGTTCTTCTGGAGTTGGGCTCTGGTGCCGTCTGTGCAGCCATCTTCCGCCTTACAGAGCGTCACCGGATCCAAAAGGATGTCAAAGCGTTTTTCATCCGAAATCCGCTCTTTGTAGTTTACGGCGTCGTCAGTGATGCCGCCGGAAAAAAAGTAATACTCGAGCAGCCGGCGCGGACTGATACTGGTTTCGCCTTCCGGCACCGGAACGATACTGCAAACCCGCTCTGGCTTGGGATCGATAAATGGCTCCGCCGATAGCGGATAGGAAAGCAAGAAAAGAAAACATAGTGCAGCGACAATGCGCGTAATCATTTTTCATCTCCCAGCAATCTAGGAAGCAAAGAATCTAAGAATAAGAAGCAAGCAATCTAAGAATAAAATGTTCTATTCGGCCGCTTTGGTCGCAGCCCTATTTGGTTTTCGTATTTGATTTATTTATCGCCGCCGCCGCTTTCGTCGCCGTCGTTGCTTTTTGAGTCATCATTCGTGCGGCGTTCGCAAGGCTTGATGTCTGGGCGGCCAAGAGTTCGGTATTCACTGCGGAGTAGAACACGCCGAGCGTGTCTCCCCAGTGCTCTTTCCGCCACGGCAGGGTGAGGGTGAGCTTTCTGCCTGCCGAAATACTTAGTGAGTATGAAATTTCGTCGCAAAATCGCGGAAAGGCCAACGGATGCATTTGATATCCGTCGGGATGTGCGGCTTTGAGACTCTTTGTCCAATCGATGTCTTCAGGACGCCTTATGTTTCCAACACGCTCTTTGATAAGCCACGCTGCAATTGTGCGTATGACCAGGAGCGAAGTTTGTATTGGATCTAATGCTGGCATTTTTGTTTCCTCCTCAACAAAAAGGAAGAAACTAAAGCAAACTAATTCACGCTGTGCACGCGCCGGCAGGTGGAGGTTTTCTAATACTACCAATGTCCCGTATTCGGCATCGAGGCCCAGGGTTCTTGCTTCGGTAGCGCTTTGCCTTTTTGCAGCAACTCAATCGAGTGCAAATCCGGCGAGCGGATGAAAGCCATCTGGCCGTCACGCGGCGGCCGGTTGATCGTGATGCCCGCCTTCATCAAGCGGTCGCACGCGGCATAGATATCGTCCACCTCGTAGGCGAGATGGCCAAACTGGCGAGCTTCTTTCATGTCCTCGTCGGTGCCCCAGTTGTAGGTGAGTTCTACGAGCGGCGCGGGGCGGCCGGCACCCTTCGCGTCCGCGACTAGCTTCTCGTCTTCGGGTGCCGCGAGAAACACGAGCGTGAATTTTCCGGCCTCGTTTTCGATGCGGAACGACTCCTTCAGCCCCAGCTTGTTGCAATAAAAGTCCAGCGCCTTGTCGAGGGTCGCGGACCCGCAGCATGGTATGAAGGTAACGCATCGATCTGTGCTCCCGAATTACAGAGAATGCCTGGGTAACCGCAGGCGTCAGGCTTTGAAAATAGAATGATCGCTCTCGACCGCAAGTCTGCTTCCGCGAAACTGGAAGAATTGTTCAAAGAGTCGCGCCGCGCGGTGGCCTTCACCGGGGCCGGTATCTCGACCGAAAGCGGCATTCCCGATTTTCGTTCTCCCGGCGGACTCTGGACCAAAAACAAGCCGATAGAGTTCTCGGATTTCCTCTCCAGCAAAGAGATGCGTGACGAAGCCTGGCGGCGGAAGTTCGCGATGGAGGATTCCTTCCGCTCCGCGAAACCGAGCCGTGGTCATCGAGCCTTGGCGAAGCTCTTGCAGCGCGGCAAGCTTTCCGCAGTGATCACGCAGAACATCGACAATTTGCATCAAGTTTCAGGAATTCCTGCAGATAAAGTGATCGAGCTGCATGGCAACGGTTCCTATGCCACCTGTCTCGACTGTGGAACCCGTTACGAGTTGGACTGGGTTAAGGAACGCTTCGATAAATCGAACGGATCAGCGCCAGATTGTGCGGATTGCGGTGGCCCGGTGAAGTCGGCAACCATTTACTTCGGCCAGCCGATGCCTGAAGCGCCTATGCGGCAGGCGGAAGTCGAGACTCTGGCCGCGGATTTGTTCGTCGCGATCGGATCGTCGCTGGTGGTCTGGCCGGCCGCTGGTTTCCCGCTACGTGCGAAACGGAACGGCGCCAAGCTGGTAATCCTGAACCGGGAGCCGACCGATCTCGATGACGTTGCGGATCTCGTCATCCGGGACGATATCGGAGACGTTCTTCAAGTCTTTCTTGACAGCTAGTGCGACTCGTTGTGCACGGCGACGGTTTTTGATGCGCCGCCCATTGCATTGATTGAGGAACCGCATTTTGATGTTCCCAATCTTCTAAGCGATGTTATCGTTGTATTGCAACGAATCGGCGTCCCGCCGGTTCAACACAAAGCGGCTAGAGTTTTAGGCGTCATGGGTTCGGACCGGCTGGGGTCTAAGCTCGCGCAGAGCGAGCAGGGGACGCGGATAGAGGATCTCACGGAGGAAGCTCCGGTGGGGTTGGTCGAGATCATGGGCCACATCAAGTGGTTCGATGTCTCGAAAGGCTTTGGCTTCATCGTCCCCGACAATGGAATGCCCGACGTTCTCTTGCACGTGACGTGTTTGCGTCACGGCGGCTTTCAGACCGCGCATGAAGGTGCGCGCGTCGTCTGCGAAGTGCTCGAACGCGCGAAGGGCTATCAGTGCTTCCGGGTCATCTCGATGGATGACTCCACCGCAATCCACCCATCGGAAATGCCGCCGCCGCGCACGCATGTGAACATCGTGCCGA
Organism: Hyphomicrobiales bacterium; assembly: GCA_016713235.1. Classification (GTDB taxonomy): domain Bacteria; phylum Pseudomonadota; class Alphaproteobacteria; order Rhizobiales; family Xanthobacteraceae. The sequence goes on from JADJPN010000003.1 coordinate 500,346, forward strand.
CCAGCGGTCTCGAGCGCGCCTGGGTGAAATGGTTCAACCGTATCCGCGGCTTTGGGTTCCTCACCCGCGGCGACGACTCGCCGGACATCTTCGTGCACATGGAAACGCTGCGCCGCTTCGGTATGACCGAATTACGTCCCGGCCAGATGGTGCTCGTGCGCTATGGTGACGGCCCGAAAGGCCTTATGGCTGCCGAAGTCCGGCCCGATACGGGCGGCGGTACTTCCTCGCACTGAGTTTCGCCATGTCTGTTTTTGTTCGTTTTGGGCGCCTCGTTGCGCTCACTCTATTCTTGGCTTTCGCTATGCTTCCAGCCGCTGCCCAGACCGGGCCGCAGCCGAAGCTGAAAATTGAGTCTCCGAGATTCTCACCAAGTCCGGTATCCGGGTTTTTAACGTAGAGATGGCAGAAACGCCCGAGCAGCAACGGATCGGGCTGATGTTCCACAAAGAGGTTCCGGACGGCGAGGGCATGTTGTTCGATTTTCGCGTTTCGCGACCCGTCGCGATGTGGATGCAGAACACGATCGCTTCGCTGGATATGATTTTCATCCGTGCGGACGGCACGATCGCGAACATCGCCAAAGCGACGACGCCTTTTTCGCTGGCGACGGTGGAGTCGCAGGGACCGGTAAAAGCAGTTCTGGAAGTCGCCGCCGGCACCGCCGACCGCTACGGCATCGCGGCGGGAGACAAGGTTTCGCAGCGGATATTCGGCGGTCGTTAGGGTTTGGGGACGATTTTTTGGTGCCTTGCGATGGCCGGTCGGCTCCTGTAATCCCTCGGCCGGAGACGGAGCGTAGCGCAGTCTGGTAGCGCATCTGGTTTGGGACCAGAGGGTCGCAGGTTCAAATCCTGCCGCTCCGACCAGCACTTAGCCGATTTTGTTGGTCAACTTGTTGGTCAGGCGATTTCGGCTGGCCAAGCCACAGGACGAGGCGAGAAGAGATGATCGCGCGCATCTACAAGCCGGCCAAGACGGCGATGCAGTCGGGCGAAGCCCGCACGAAAGCCTGGGTGCTCGATTACGAGCCCGAGCAGCCGCGCCGCGTCGAGCCGCTGATGGGCTGGACCTCATCGAGCGATATGCGCCAGCAGGTGCGTCTGCGTTTTCGCGAGCGAGAAAGACGCGGTTGCTTACTGCGAGAAGAATGGCATTCCTTATGAGCTGAGTGAGCCGCATAAGAAGGCCGCGAAGAAGATGGCTTACGCCGACAATTTTTCGTTCAGACGCGTGGGCCAGTGGACGCACTGAGCTGCAATTCTTCGCGTCGCTGTCCCTAAAAGCTAACGGCCCCGTAGCTCAGTGGATTAGAGCATCAGCCTTCTAAGCTGAGGTCCCTGGTTCAGATCCAGGCGGGGTCGCCATTTTTCAAGCAGGCTAGCAGTTTCGAAAATACCATTCCGATAAATGGCGTCGTTTCGCTCGTGCGGTCCGGCGTTTGCTCGTCGCATCTGCGATTTGCTCAAAGGGTCTTCTTACCGCAGCGAGGCAGCGCCTTGGAGCTGGCATCTCGGCTGATCGCGCAAAATACAATAAGTTGATCGCAAGACGGATTGACGGCTGATACGCCATTTCACCAAGCCAGCCGTCAGATCATACCGAAAGAGCGCGCACGTACCGTATCGGTCGCGCAACGGTCAAGTTTGCCGCCGCTGCGATCGAATTCGCGTCGATCCCGTAATGCCGATACAGATCTTGCAACGAACCAGTCTGGCCAAAATGCTCGACGCCAAGGCCTCGAACTTTGTGCCCCTTGACTGCTCCCAGCCAAGAAAGCGCAGCAAGGGTGACCATCAGGACTGTCACAAGCCCACAGTGCGTCGGCACGCCTTCAGCAACTTCTCAATGTGAGACTTCGCATGCGTTTGACCGCGTTCGCGCCCGTTGCGCACCGGTCAACCGGCGTTCAATCGGTCAGCCAAGTTACTACCAGCAATCCAACATCCCGACGGTCTTCTGCCATTAGGCCAACCGCGTCGATCGCTTCCGGGCAATCGCTCCCATATAAGCGACGACAGTTTTCAGCGTTCGGACCGGGCTTTCGCAACCAATATGCTCCGTCGATAATCTGCTGTCGCAGTTCTTCATCTACAGTACGTTGAGGCTGATCCACTGTACGAGTTGAAAGGCGCAAATAAACAGAGCCGCCGGTTTCGTCCGTAACCAGTTTTGTTCGTCGGGGTCTCCGCTACCGTCCCGCTGCATGTAATCAAGCGCAAAGCGCATGATCGTAGAGAGTTCGTCAACGAAAGCTGGTTCAAAAGCCGCCAGACCGTCTTGTGCCATTCCTATTAATGGTTGGCTGATGGACTGATGTGCTCCGCCTTCCGATCCCAACGTAATACCAGAGGGGGTTGCCACGACCATAAAGCGCGCATCCTGGTAACAGGCGTAATTTAGTGCATCGAGGCCGCGAGCGATGAATGGATCGTACAACGTTCCTATCGGTAACAAGCGTTCGCCGTTTATCGCGTGAGATAATCCCAGCGCTGATAGATTAATGAACAAGTTCATCTCCGCAATGCCAAGCTCGAAGTGTTGGCCAGATGGAGAGAAATCCCAGTTGAAGGTTGAAGCGATCCGCTCCTTTTTGAAGGTGTCGGCAAGCTTTTCTCGAGCAAATAAGCCACGTCTGTTGACCCAGCCACCGAGATTTGTGGAAACGGTGACATCGGGTGATGTTGTTACGATGCGTGACGCGAATTCCTCTGTGCTCTTTCCGATCTCATTGAGGATCGATCCAAAGCCAGCTTGCGTCGAAGTAGCCGTCTGGCGAGGCAGCGGGAATTCTGCGGGGATAGAAAACACCTGCGCGCGCGTTCGATTAGGCCGACGTGCAAAATCGACGTTATCTAGAAACTCTTGCAAAATCTGCGACGGAGTATTGAGGCCTTCAAACTTTTCCCATTCCATGCCTTTCCGGACGTGATTTTTCTCCTGAAATTCGTCCATCTGCGCAGGAGTCATCAGGCCGGCATGGTTGTCTTTGTGACCGGCCATTGGCAAGCCGAAGCCCTTAACTGTGTAACAGATGAAGCAGACAGGGCGATCGTGGTCGATTTTTTCGAAAGGCCTCACTCAAGGTTGGGAGGTCGTGGCCCCAAGATTACCCATCAACCGCGCAAGTTCCTCGTCGCTGCGCCGATCAATCAGTGCTGACACCGGTCCCTGATCGCCAATCTCATCAAGCAGGCGCTTTCTCCAAGCCGCTCCTCCTTGGAATGTCAGCGCCGAGTAGAGCTGGTTAGGGCAGGCGTCTATCCAGGAACGAAGCTTCTCTCCTCCCGGTTCGCGAAATGCGGCTTCCTGGAGTGATCCGTATTTAACGATAACGACGTCCCAACCGAAATTCCGAAATAGATTCTCATACCGCTCCCAAAGCCCTTCACGCACAACGGCATCAAGACTTTGGCGATTGTAGTCGATGACCCACCAGCAGTTTCTCAAGCCATGTTTCCAACCTTCGAGCATCGCTTCGAAAATATTGCCCTCATCGAGTTCGGCGTCACCAATCAGAGAAATCATTCTGCCTTCTGGTGCCTCTGTCCCCCATCCGTGCCCTCGAACGTAGTCTTGAGCCAGAGACGAAAACAGCGTCTGCGCAACACCAAGGCCAACTGAACCAGTGGAAAAATCTACATCATCGGTGTCCCTTCGTTCGCGAAGGGTAACTTTGCGCGCCTTTATAGGCTCGAAAATTTTCGAGCTTTTCTTGAGTTTGCCTCCCGAGCAGATACTGAATTGCATGAAAGATCGGAGAGGCGTGCGGTTTGACGGCAACGCGATCCTGTGGCCGCAGTATATCAAGATAAAGCACCGTCATGATGGTCGCGAGAGACGCCGAGGACGCCTGGTGACCACCGACTTTGATTCCGTCGTTGTTCGCACGAATGTGGTTTGCGTTATGAATGGTCCAGCTCGCAAGCCAGAGAATTTTCTTCTCGAGCTCGGCAAGTATTTCGATGCGACTGGAACCCATAGCTCAACCCTCAGATTTCTATGAACCTGAAGTATTTCATGGGTTCTGGCGCAATATTAGCTAATAAAGCTATACAAGCTGGCAATTTTAGCCATTAAATGACGTTCTAAGTCGTAATTTGAGCAAAACATGCCAAAAACCATTGATCCGACAGATCGGAAGATTTTAGCGTTGTTGCAGCAGGATGGCCGGAGCAGCGTAACAACAATTGCCGAAAAGGTTGGCTTATCCGTCTCTCCGTGTCTTCGCCGCATCAAATTGCTTGAAGAGGCGGGCGTAATCTCAAGGTACGTGGCAGTCCTCAATCAACGGGAAGTGGGACTCCCGGTGAGCGTGTTCGTTTCGATCAAATTGGAAAGCCAGAAAGAGCAGGCGCTCGAAAAATTCGGAAAGGCAGTGGGCAAGTGGCCTGAGGTACTCGAATGTTATCTGATGACTGGCCCCCGCGACTACTTGCTTCGCGTTGTTGTGGCGGATCTTGAAGCGTATGAGGCGTTTTTAACGCAGAAGCTCACGAGGCTGGATGGAATTGCTTCAATCGAATCGAGCTTCGCGCTTGGTCAAGTAAAATACACGAACGTTCTACCGATTTGAATTTGCGAAGCTTGCTAAACGCCGCTGAACTGCGCCATCGATCTAACGCTACACGCGCAAAGCCATACATCAGGAAGGGCAGCTTTGTCAGAATGAGCGTTGAAATTGTTGAGTTTTCTAGCAGCCTCTAAATTGTTGGTCGCAAGTTCGGTTTCTGCCGAGGTCGGCAATATTTCGGGCGCTTGGCAAATACCATTCCGGTAAATGCCGGAATTTGTTTGTCGCTTCGGCGGCTTATTCGCGCGCCATTTTGCATTGTCCCAGAGATGCGCCCGCTACTCCTTGAAAGCCTCTTCGCGTTTTCGGCGAACCGACGGCAGCAATATGATCAGCATCAACAGAATGGAGATCGACAAGAGTGAAGCACTGATTGGATTTTCGAAGAAAGTGACAGGATCGCCGCGTGAAAGCAGCATTGCCCGCCGCAAATATTCCTCAAGCAAGCGTCCGATCACGAAACCGAGCAGCAGCGGAGCCGGCTCGCAATTAAGTTTGATTAGTATGTAGCCGAGCACGCCGAACGCAGCCATGAGAGACACGTCGAAGACGTTATAGCCGAGGCTGTAGACGCCGATACAACAGGTCACGATGATCGCGGGGTATAGAACTCTATAAGGGATTGTCATTAGCCGGACCCAAAAACCGACCAGCGGAAGATTCAGGATCAACAGCATGACATTGCCGATCCACATTGAGGTGACGACGCCCCAAAACAGATCAGGTTTTTCCTTGATCACATTTGGTCCGGGTACGATTCCCTGAATGATTAGCGCGCCGATCATGAGCGCCATCACCGGATTTGACGGAATGCCTAGAGTCAGCATCGGAATAAAAGATGTTTGCGCACCGGCGTTATTGGCTGATTCTGGACCGGCCACGCCTTCGATCGCGCCTTTCCCGAAGGGAACGGGATTTTTAGAGAACCATTTTTCGACCGAGTAAGAGGCAAACGAACCAAGAATCGCGCCGCCGCCAGGGAGAATGCCGAGTACTGAGCCAAGACCAGTGCCGCGCAGGATTGGCATCACAATTGATTTGAGTTCTTCCCGTGTCGGGATCAGATCGCGCAGTCGTGAGTGGATCGGTTCACGAACCTCCGAAGACTCCAGATTTCTTACAACTTCGGCTATTCCAAATATGCCCATGGCAAGCGCAGCGAAATCAATCCCTTCGGCAAACTCCTGCACGCCGAACGTGAAGCGTGGTATTCCGGTGTAGATATCCTGTCCCATCGTGCCGAGAAGCAGGCCAAGTACGACCATGGCGATTGCTTTGAGGATGGGGCCATGCGCCAGTGCAACGGCCGCGACGAGCCCAAGCATCATCAGCGAAAAATATTCTGCGGGCCCAAATGCTAGCGCGGCGTCGGCTAGGGGAGGTGCGAACCCGGCGATCAGAAAAGTCGCAACTGTCCCTGCGAAGAATGAGCCCACCGCGGCCGTAAAGAGCGCTAGTCCTGCTTTGCCTTTACGCGCGAGCTGATAACCATCGATCGCGGTAACGACTGACCCGGGTTCGCCTGGTAGATTGACGAGCACGGCTGTGGTCGAGCCGCCGTACTGGGCGCCATAATATATGCCAGCCAGCATGATCATCGCGGAAACCGGCGGCAACCGAACGTGATCGGCAACAACATCGCAATTGTTACGACCGGACCGAGGCCCGGCAGAACTCCGATCAGGGTTCCGAGAAGCACGCCTATGAAACAGTAGGAAAGATTGCTCCAGCTCAACGCCTGTTCAAATCCGAGAGCAAGGTTTCCGAAAATTTCCATTTTAGCGTCCGACGATCCAGGGGGCCGAAAGCCTGCAGTGGCAGTTTGAGGCCTTCGACAAAAATCAGATAGCTGCCGGCGGTAAGTACGAGTGCCGTCAGTATCGCCGTCAGCGGCTTCCATTTGCGTTCGGCGAAGGTCGAGGTGAATGCCGTCAACGCGACTGAAGGTACGAAGCCCAGTCCTTTCATCGTGGCGCCAAATAAAAGTATGGAAGAGGAGATGATAATCAGTCCGCGCCAGGAAATTGTACCGATCGGTTCGCCATCGCCGCGAAAACCGTTCGCCATAATCAGGAGCGCAAGCACTGCGAGCAATCCCGTCAGCACAAGCGGGAAATATCCCGGGCCCATACGAAATGAAGTGCCTATCGGAAGCGCCCGGAGTCCGTAGCTGAAGACAAGCGCTACAGCGAGAAGGATAAGCCCGGTAAAGAAATCTTTGGGGTTACGAATTACGTTCAACTTCAGGGTCTCCCGGAAGTTATCTTGCGCATGTCCTGGCTCGAGCCGGCAAGAGGTCGATCATTCAGTTGCGAGAATAAAGTATCCGCATCGCCATCGAACGTGATGAGCGGTTTCAGTGCGGGGACAACTGCATCGACATCCTTGAGTCCGCTGGCGGTAAGCAGTGCAACTACGACGTCATTCTTCTTGATGTGGCCAGATTCGATAAATTGCGCCACTGCAGCGATGGCCCCAGCAGCGGCAGGCTCGACAAATAGTCCTTCGGTTTTTGCGAGTTTCAGTTGCCAGGTCAGAATCGCTTCATTGGAAACTGTCGTCGCAGCTCCGCCCGATTGCCGCAACACATGCAGCGCTTGATACGTGCTGCGCGTTGCCGAAGTGGATTTTGCTATTGTGTCGTGTGTGTTGGGCATGTCCGGCAAAGCGTCGCTGCCGCTCTGTAATGCCGCTCCAAGCGAGCCATAGATCTCCGCCGCCATCATGCGAGGGAGGCGATCGATCCATCCGAGCGCGAGCATTTCCTTAAAGCCACGCCACATGCCGATCAGCGCGTCGCCGTAGCAAACCGGCAACACGCAATAGTCTGGCACCTGCCAGTTATTCTGTTCGGCAATTTCGTAGGCCAGTGTTTTATACCCTTCGATTCCATACGGATTGCTACCAACTACAGGCCCGAAAAAAGGTGATGTCGGAAACCAGCCGAAATCCTGCACTGCACGCTGCATCAACGGCCAGCGATCGGCTTTGTTTGCGACCGCAACGACGTCTGCGTCATAGGCTCTCATCTGTGTAAGCAGCGGACCAACCGCATTTTTTGCGGTGAATATGATACAAGGCAGTCCGGCTTTCGCAGCGTAAGCTGCGGCCGCAGCACCGGCATTTCCGGTCGAGCTTGAAACGATTGCCGTCGCGCCGATCTTCTTTGCGACCGACACTGCGATGCAGGCCAGGCGGTCCTTGAACGATGCGGTTGGATTCCGGGTTTCGTCTTTGGCAAACAAGGCTTCGACGCCGAGACTACGGCCGATCGAGGTCAGATGGTGAAGCGGTGAGCCGCCTTCGCCAAGGCTGATCGCCTCGTCGTGCGAGATCGGAAGAAGATCGCCATAACGCCACAACCCGGATCCTTTAAGGGTATCCCGGTTTGGCCGCGCAATGAGGGCGCTTTCGCCGTAATCGACGACGAGATTGCTCGGCGCATCCTGTTTACATCTCGCGCAGTCGCGAGCGTAATCAAGCGGCCCATAGGGCGCGTCACATCGCAAACAACGTAAGCCAATTGTCGCTGTCATTATTCCATCCAGATCGGCCGAAACCTTCAGCTCTGATTGACAGCAAGGGAGATTGTGCCGTATTTCGGCACAATGTTTCAGTAATGAGTAAATCGTCAGGTGCCGAGGGTGTCAAGCGAGCTGGCTTGCGTATCCTCATCCCGCCATTGCCAGGACAACAACGAAATGCCTGCCACGAATATCGGAAGTGGAGAAAACCAATCGGTCACTCGCGCGATCGACATTCTCAATCTGCTCGCCGAAGCTGATGAGCCGCTGGGCGTGCGGGAAATTGCACGCCGTTTCGACATTCCGCCAAGTAACGTGCAGAGATTGGTTAAAACGTTGGCCAAAGCCGGTTTCCTCGAGCAGTCGGGGGACACATTACGGTACAGTATTGGCTATCGTGCATTTCAAGTCGGAAATGCTTTCGTCGAACAAAGTAGTCTTTACAGCGCGGTAATGCCGGAACTTTACTCGCTCGCGCGTGACCATATCACCGGCTTTCTCGGAGTGTTGAGAGACCGCAGCGTGGTTTATCTTTCGACTGTTCAGAGTGAAGGACCGATCGCAATTACGCACAGGCCCGGATCACGGACACTTGCACTCGACGGCGATGGGCAAGGCGCTCCTTGCTGAAATGGCCGATGACGCGATCCGCGTCTTACTGGGCTCGAAGCCGCTGTTACAATTAACGCCCCGGACCAAGGTTTCGTTGCCGCAGTTGATGAAAGACATCGAGTTGATTCGAAAACTCGGTTACGCGACGAGCGAAGAAGAAAACAGGCAAGGCTTCTTTTCGGTTGGCGCCGTGGTGAGAGACGTCAGCAATAAGGCAATAGCCGTCATAAGCGGCGCTGTGCCGGCTGCGATTATGAAGCCTGCTGATCGTGCAACAATCTCGCAGCAGGTTCTGGAAGCGGCGCAACGCGCTTCAAGAAAACTGGGCGCGCGTAACATCTCGAATATTGGCGCTGCAATGCGAAGAAAGAGTGTGGCCAAAGCCCGCTGACGTTTGGTGCTGAAGTAGGGCGCGCGCACCGCTTACATACGCGGCGCATCTCAATGCGATCTGTCAATCCATTGTTGTGTGTGACGTATCCGTCGGAGTGTTCCGTCGGCTGATTGACTCGTTTTATGCAGACTGTAAGCTGAATTAGTACATTGTGCCAATTATTGGAACAACTGGAAAGTCCGTTTGCGCAGCATTAGAAACATCATCGAGGAATCCCAAATCGTTTCTGATTGGCTCAATCGGGCTGTCTCGCGCCTGAACTCTGAAGATCGAAGTTTTGATTGTCAGCAGACGCAGGTTTGTGTGCAGCGATGAATACTGAAATCACGAAACCCGAGTGCATGCGCATTCTACCTCTGGCTCGCGTCTTGCATTTCAATCGTGATCTATCTGTACCGAAGTAGCAGTCTCCGCAACGGGGAGGGAAAAATATGCGTGTCATAAAAGTTACCGCGGTCATGGCCGCGCTGGTCGCGTCGACACTCGCGTTGTACGCCGCTTCGGATTATCCGAAGCAGCCAATCCAGATTGTTGTTCCGTTTACTGCTGGGGGAACACGGACGCAGTCGCGCGCCTGCTGGCAGAACGGATGCAGGCGTCGTTAAAGCAGCCTGTAACGGTCGTTAACAGGGCGGGTGCCGGAACCAACATTGGAGCAGCCTCGGTCGCTACGGCGGACCCCGATGGCTATACGATGCTGTTAAATGCACCAGCGTCGTTTGTAATCAATCAATTCATTTACAACAGCCTGACTTATGACCCCGACACGGCATTCACGCCGGCATGTCTCGCGGCAAAGTTTCCTAACATTCTGGTTGTACATCCATCGCTTGGCGTAAAATCGATTCAGGAGCTCATCGATAAGGCGAAAGCGAACCCCGGAAAACTTACTTACGCGATTGCAGGTATCGGTGCGACCAGTCATCTTGCTGGAGCGCTGTTCTCCCAGATGGCAGGAGTCGATGCTCTGGCAATTACTTACAAAGGGACTTCGCAGTCGGTGATCGACCTTGTCGCTGGGCGCGTCGATTACACTATCGATAATCTTGGGCCACTTCTGCCTTTTATCAAGTCAGGCAAGCTCATCGCGCTTGGTGTGGCAACGGGCGAACCGATTTCGCTGTTGCCAGATGTTCCGACCATCAGTTCGGTGCTGAAGGGATACGAATTGAGCTCCTGGAATATGCTGGCGTTGCCGGCAAAGACTCCGAAGGAGATCGTCGATATCGTGAGCAAGGAATGTAATCGTATCGTTCAATTGCCTGAGGTCGCCGAGAAGATGCGCGCTTTTGGTTCCGAGCCGGTGGGCGGTACGCCAGAGCAAATGCAGGCATTCCTGAAAGCCGAGCGTGTCCGCTGGGAAAATGCGGTCAAGGCCGCAAAGATTCCAAAACAATAAGTTTTTGGGCACAAATGAAAAAGGCCGGCAACAAGCCGGCCTTTTTTTATTTGATCTTCGGTTTGTTTACGCATCGCATTGCGCGTCGCCATATCGTGCACCAATCCGCCATCTATGTATCCTGTCGCGATCGACGACGTGATAGGCCGCGTGCAGATTGACCGTTGGATCGCAATGGGTCGTGACGATAAGCACGCGCTCTCCGAGTTTCGGCGTGCGCTGTCCTTCCGGAATAGATATTACGCCGTGTTCGTCGCCGGCAAAGCGATACCTTGCACCGTTCGGAACGCCGATCATTCTGGTCGGTAGCGGCCCGTTGGTAGCCAGTGCTTTGGTGCCGGCATCGACCGTAACTTGCCCAGTCCGATTCACGGAAACGACCGTCGCAAGGACAAACAGACTTGTTTCGAAAGCGGGCCCCAAGCCGGCTTCGTCGAGCACCTGCGCGTAGTCCGAATCCATAAAGACGTAGGATCCGACCTGCAGCTCGTTATAGGGGCCAGCACTGTCCTGTAGAAAAGTGCCGGTGCCACTCCCGCTCACCAGACGGGGAGGCAGGCCATTCGCGGTCAGCGTTTCGACAAATCCTTGCAGTACCTTGGCTGCCTTCGCGGCAGCTTGCTTGCGCTCGAGCGGGACTGGAACATGTTGCGCATGACCCGCAAATCCTTGCACTCCTGCGAATTCAAGCCGCGCATCTTTCGCAATCATCTGCGCAAGACGCAGGCCTTCTGCGATATCCGTGATCCCGGTCCGCATGTGGCCGATATCGACATCGACCGCAATGGCGAGTTTTCGCTCATCGGGTTGCAATGCTGCGGCCAGCACTTCGATCTGTGAGGCATGATCGACAACAACCGTGATCCCGTGTTCGCGATTGATCCGAGCGATGCGGAACGCTTTGGATTCACCGACCTGCGGCGCGGTCAGCAGAAGTCCGCCTATGCCAGCAGAAGCAAGCATTTCTGCTTCCGCGACAGTAGCGCAAGCAATGCCGGTCGCGCCGGCATCTATCTGGAGACGGGCGATTTCGACCGATTTATGGGTTTTTGCATGTGGCCGCAGCGCCAGATCGCGCTTGCGCGCTTCTTCCGCCATTTTTTCTATGTTGCGCGTGAGAGCCGAGTAATCGACTACCAATGCCGGTGTTTCGATCTCGCGCAGGATCGTTTGTTGTGGCGACAGGGTGCTTTGATCCGGTCCAGTATCCTTTGTCAAAGCAATCCCCGGTTTACGCCATGCTCAAGATCTACCGACTTCATGCCGGCGCTAGCTTGCGTGCGGCATTACCTCTTCGGCGAACCATTGCAACTGTTCGAGCAACTCGCTTTCGCTGTTTACCGCAACTGCCATGGCAGCACAGTGATCGACGCCCATCTTCTTGAGCTGGTGGATCTTCTCGATGATGTGGTCCGGCGATCCGACCAGATTGGCCGTAACCTGATGCACTGGATCGCGCCCGGTATGGGCGAGCGAGACGCGGTGGGCAACAAGGCCGCTTGCCATGTAGGTTTTTTCGGCGGCTTCCTGTGTCTTGCCGACCAGCAGCGAGAATTGCGGCGCTACCTCGATTTCCTTCGGATTGCGGCCAATCGATTGTGCGTGCTTGTGCAATGCCTGGATGCGCTCCTCGATCTCGCGGAACGGTCGCCAGCCGGGCAACCAGCCCTGACCGATTTCTGCGGCCCGCTCCACTGCCTTGAGGCTATGGCCACCTATGAACAGTGGAAACGGCTTCTGGTGGGGCTTGGGAGACATCTCGATGTCTTTGTAAGAATAATATTTCCCGCTGAAAGACGAAATCTTTTCGGTAGTAAGTTTGCGGAAAATCTCGAGACCTTCCTCCATCATGTCGCCGCGGTGAGGGCTGGTGTAGCGGTTTCCGACCCAGGCCTCGAACTCCTCGCGATAGGCACCAAGACCAACCGCCATCATAAAGCGGCCGCCCGACATCTGGTCGATCGTTGAAACCTGCTTAGCGAGATAAACAGGCTCGCGATTTGGCATAACCAGCAGAGCCGTGCCGACCCGCAATTTCGTGGTCGCCTGCGCAATCATTGCCAGCGTGATGAGCACGTCATAGAAATTCGGCGAACCTTTCACATGATCCCGAACATAAACCGGCGGGGTAATGTGATCGTTACCCCAGACCGAATCGTAGCCCAGCCGCTCGGCGAGTTGCGCTTGGCTGATGAGGCTTTGCGGCTTGCAGAAGTCGACGGGATAAACCAAGCCTTCGTAGCCGGTTGAGAGGCAGACTGAGAATTTCATTACCCTGTTCCTGTTTTAGAACCGCAGCACGAGAAATAACGCGATCAAAGGATCCGCAAGGCGGTTGGCAGACTCATCAGAGATGCCGCGCCATCGCTGGTTACGCGAACCATGTCTTCGACCTGCAGGCCGGCAAAACCGAGTTCGTAGTAGGGCGTTTCGACACAGATCACCATATTCTCTTCCAGAACATCAGCGGAGCTTTCCGAAATGTTTGGAGGATCGTAGCCATCGACACCGATGCCGTGGCCGACATGGCTGCGTGCGAAATGCGGGATGCCTTCCTTGCGGACGGTGTCCACGATTTCTTCAAATAGCTTAGATACCTTCAGGCCCGGCTTGATAATATCGTAACTGCGCAAGACGCCTTTCTCGACGGCGCGATAGTACTTCGCGATTTTCGGCGCCGGATCACCGAGGCTGGCGCCGCGCGACATGTCGGAGCGATAGTTCTTGTAACGCCCGCCCACATCGAAGCGGATCAGGTCGCCACGTTTCAGTTTCCGATCGGAGGGCTGCACGTTAATCATTGCGCTGCGGTTTCCGAAGCCGATGCAGCCGACCACCGGCGCAGCGTCGTCATGGGCAAGACTTGCATTAAGTTCCCGGAGCATTTCGCGCTCGGTTACGCCTTCGGCAGCGATTTTGAGTGCGGCGTCAATCGCCCGTTCGGTTATGCGTGCAGCCTTCTGGAGAATCTCGATCTCACCCGGCGTTTTGACCGAGCGAACACGCTCGAACAGTGAAAAGCAGCGGACGAATTTGACGTCGGGCAAGGCACTTGTGAGTTGATCCATATATTGCGGCGTAATGCCCATTTCGTCGATGCCGACGGTGCCGCGCGTCAGGCCTTTTTCTTTCATCGCAACAACCAGAGCGCGTCGACCGGGTCCTTGTAACCGGTGCTCGCAAAAAGTTGCTGCTGGAGCACGTCGTTGTCGTCCAGCGTGGCAGAAGAATCTACGTCGATTTGGAAATAACCGTAGCGACGGACTTCGCGTATCCAGGGTTGCTGATCCGGAATCAAATCCAGAATGCCGGAATTGGCAATGATGCAAGGCTGCGCAGTCTCGCGAGGAAACAACACATAGGCCTGCGGCCCACGACGCACCCATTGTGACATCGCCCAGAACCCGCTGAGGTAGGTCACGTTCTCCGGACAGGTGGCAATTACGGCGTCGAGATTATTTTTGGCGATGAGATCTTTGAGGCGAGGGATGTTTGCGAGCATGAGACCAACGGACGATAAATGTGTGTGTTCTGATTACTAGAAGATTGTCTCGGCAGGCTGGTAGCCGGACCAATAGAAGTCAACAGCAATTTGACAACCCGAATGCGTAGTGCAAATTTAAATTCGAAACAGTGTTTCAGATATTGGGACACGTATTGTTATTTTGCACGACCAAAACCAGGGCATGGTGCGTGAAGCTTCCGCCGATAGATTATCTCAACCCAGAATCGGTCGAAGAAGTGGTGCAGCTTCTCGGCAAACGGGAAGACGCCAAAATTCTGAGTGGCGGGCAAAGCCTGATGCCGATGCTTGCATTTCGGGTAGCCAATTCGAGCGTACTGATCGATCTGCGGCGCGTCCCAGGCATTGATCACATTCGCGTCGATGAGAGTGGCATCGAGCTTGGCGCGAAAGTCCGCTGGCGTGATATCGAGCGGGATACGCGTCTTGCAGCCGCGCATCCGCTTTTGGTCGAAGCAGTGAGTCATATCGCGCACTACCAGATCCGAAATCGGGGAACGGTGGGCGGTAGTCTCGCGCATGCCGATCCCGCAGCGGAATTGCCCGCAATCGCACTGACTTGCGAGGCGCAGATTATTGCAGTTGGACCACGCGGCCAGCGCGAAATTCCTGCCGCAGAATTCTTTCTCGCACCGCTTATTACCGCGCTCGAGCCGGATGAACTGATCGTTGCCATGCGCTTGCCAGTATGGCCCGAGGCACGCCGGTTTGGTTTCAAGGAGTTTTCACGCCGTTCAGGCGATTTTGCGCTGGCGGGCGCTGCAGTCTTTTCGATCTTGATGAAAATGGCCGCATAAGTGCGCCACATGTTGGCGCATTTGGCATTGCCGATACGCCGGTGCGTCTGCGGGAAACCGAAGTGGCACTGGAAGGCAAGCTGCCTGAAAATACTATGCTGGCCGAAGCGGTTAAGCTTGGCACGAGCGGTCTTGAAATACGGAACGACATTCACGCCGATGCCGATTACAGGCGTGCATTATTGGAAACACTTTTGATGCGAGCACTTGAAGCCGCGACGCAGCGGATGCACTCATGACGTCGATCACACCCATCATCAACGGTGTTGCTATCACGATTGATGTTCCCGACCGTGTGACGCTTGCTGATGCGTTGAGGGAGAAGGTTCGGCTTACGGGAACGCACGTAGGCTGCGAGCATGGCGTTTGCGGTACATGTACCGTGATCGTGGATGGGCTGGCAGTGCGCTCTTGTCTTATGCTCGCTGTTCAGGCCGATAACGCGCAGATCACGACGGTGGAAGGCCTAAGCGAAAACGGGAAACTCAGCGCATTGCAAGAGGCATTTCGAAAGCATCACGCGTTGCAATGCGGGTTCTGCACATCGGGAATCCTCACCACGATGCATGCGTTGCTTCTGGAAGAACCTGGCGCCGGCGAGCAGCGCATTCGTGAGGTGTTGTCAGGAAATCTTTGCCGCTGCACGGGCTACATTCCTATCGTCGAAGCCGTGCTAGAAGCGCGAGCGGCTTACCAAAGAGTGAAGCCGGGCACATGATCCGTCCCAATGCATATGTAGGTAGCGCCATTGAGCGGATTGAAGACGAACGGCTTTTGTCTGGCAAAGGCACGTTTGTTGGCGATCTTAACCCGGCCGAATTGCTTCACGTCGCGATCCTGCGTAGTCCGATATCGCACGGTCTTATCCGAAGTATCGATGTTTCTGCCGCCCGTGCACTCACCGGTGTTAGCGCAGTAATTACCGCAGCTGAGATCGGGACCGTTCCTATCATTCCTATCCGTCAGCATCCGGTACCGGAGGGTGAAGCGTTCCGGCAACCGGTGATCGCTTCCGGGAAAGTGCGTTATGTTGGTGAACCAGTTGTCGTAGTGGTTGCCGTCGACCCGGCAATTGCGGAGGACGCGCTTGAGTTGATTGTTCTCGACATCGAGGAATTGCCGCCGGTTGTGGATTATGTGACAGCGTCTCGCGGCGAGTCTCTTTTGTTTGAGGAAGTTGGTTCGAACAAAGCGGCCACTTTCAACGCGCGAATGGGAGACGCCACTGCCGCATTCGCGCAAGCTCATTACACGCGAAAGGAGCGCTTCAGCGTCCAGCGTCATACTGCTTTCCCGATGGAGACTCGTGGCCTTTTAGCGGAATGGGACGACAATGCTGGCCGTATGACGCTATACGGTGCCACCAAAGTGCCGTTCTTCAACCGGCGCGTGCTTGCATCGATGCTCGATATCGAGCTTTCCGCTGTCGATCTTATTGAAGTCGATGTCGGCGGCGGATTCGGCGCTCGCGGTGAGTTTTATCCGGAAGACTTTCTGGTGCCGTTCGCTGCCCGCCATGTTGGAGGAAAGGTTCGCTGGATCGAGGATCGGCGCGAACACTTGATGGCGATGAACCATGCCCGCGAGATGTATGCGGAAATGGAAATTGCATGCACGAAGGAAGGGATCGTTGTTGGCATCCGTGGGCGTATTGACATCGATCTCGGCGCTTATGCACGTACCAACGGCTTCACAACCCCACGCAATGTCGTGCAGTTTGTGTCGGGTCCGTATTGTATTCGTAACATTGCAATTGATTCCCATTCGTTCGTGACCAGCAAAACGCCTACCGGAACTTATCGTGGGCCGGGTCGCTACGGATCCAGTTTCTTTTGTGAGCGCTTACTCGATATGGCGGCCGCCGATCTCGGCATTGATCCGGCAGCACTTCGTCTGAAAAATCTGATACGCGAAGATCAACTTCCACGTCCGCTCGCAACCATGATGAATCTGGACGCGACGTGGCAGACGGAGTTGGACAACGGGGCATACGGGATCGTTATGCAACGCTGCCTTGATGAGTTTGATTGGCAGGAAAAAGTCAAGTTGCAGGGCCAGTTGATCGATGGCCGTTATCACGGTGTTGCGGTCGGAAATTTCGTAGAAGGGGGTGCCGGCGGACGTTTCGAAAATGCTCGTATGACGATCGAAGACGACGGCATGGTTACTGTCGCTGTAGGCTCCACTGCGCTCGGTCAGGGACTGAAGACGGTGATGAGTCAGATTGCCGCCGATGCGCTTTCGCTGCCGATCGAGCGGATCAGAATATTGCATGGTTCGACCACGCTGCTGACGGATGGTGTCGGCTCGTTCCACTCGCGAGCTACAGTGATGGGTGGCTCGGCAATACTCGTCGCCGCAGAGGCGTTGCTCGAGGTCGTCCGGACGAAAATCAGTGAACGCCTTGGCGCGCCGCAGACTAGGGTATTCTTTTCTGACGGGGCGATTGAAGCGGACGGAAAGTCATTCCCATTTCAGGATTTCGCCGGAATTTCCGTCGAGAAAACGTTTATCAATACGAAATTGACTTACAGCTACGGCGCACATGCCGCGCATGTTGCGGTCGATGCCGGAACTGGTGACGTGGAGGTGCTCGACTATGTCACCGTCGATGATGTCGGGCGCGTCGTGAATCCAACGACCCTGCACGGACAAGTGCTAGGCGCAATAGTGCAGGGGCTGGGCAGCACTTTTCTGGAGCACCTGCAATACGATGAGAACGGTCAGCTATTGACCGGTTCGCTCGCGGATTATCTTTTGCCGACAGCGACCGATTTTCCGAATATTCGTGCGGTATCGCTCGGGCTCAGACCATGTCCCAACAACCCGTTAGGCGCAAAGGGTGCAGGCGAAGGTGGTCTGATCGCAGTCGGTGGTGTTATCGCGAATGCGGTAGCATCGGCGCTTCGCTCGTTCCAAGTGCAGCCATGTGACTTGCCGCTCAGTCCGCCGCGACTATGGCGATTGATCGAAGAATCACGTCTGGTGCAAAAGTCCCGTTAAGCAAGGCGTCCTCTTCATATCGGATTTGACACGATGAATGACCTTCCGAAAATCAGCATTCGCGTTGATGGTTCGATGACGCCGCAAGAATGCGTAGAGTTAGCACGGGCCGCCGACGAAGCGGGGCTTACAAGTGTGTGGTTCGCGGAAAACGCCTTTGCTCGCGGTATTTTGCCGGCAGCTGCCGCGTGCGCCGTCGCCACGAAACACGTTCAGATCAGTGCTGGCGTATTCAATCCCTATAGCCGCCATCCGACGATGATGGCGATGGAGATTGGCGCGCTCGATGAATTATCCGACGGCCGCGCCAGCATCAGCATCGGCGCAGGTATAATGTCCGCCACCGAGAAAATGGCATTAAATGCCGACAAGCCACTGCCCGCGCTGCGTGACACTTTGATGATTCTAGGCGGGTTGTTGGCGGGAAGAGAAGTCGAGCATGTTGGAGCGTTCTTTTCGGCGAAGAAAGTGAAGCTGGATTACGCAATCCGCAAGGAAATCCCGGTCTATCTCGCAGGGCGCGGCAACCTGACTGTAAAGTTGGCCGGTGAAGCGGCCAGCGGCCTCATCGTTTCCAATATGTGTTCGGCTAAATTTGCGGGCAAGGTTGCGGCATTGATGCGGACGAGCCGCAGTGCAGCGGGTCGCAAATCGCCTGGAAAAGTCATCCAATATATGCCCGCGTCGGTTTCAGCCGAATCATTAAAAGCAAAAGATGCGGCCAAGCGCATGATCGGTGAGATGTTGCCGCGGTTCTGGTCCTTGGGCCAAAAACTAGATTCCGCGAAAGAAGCGCTTCTCGCCGGAACGAATATCAGTGAGCCGGAATTTTCCGGCGTGGCCGCGCGGATACGCAGCGGCGAAGATCCGGCGAGTGTGCTTGACGACCGCTTTGCTACAGCATTTTCCGTGTGTGGCACGCCGGATGAGTGCCTTGCGCTCGCAAAGATTTATAAGGCCAATGGTGTAGATGCGCTCGCACTAACCTTTGGAGGGTCGAACGCTAAAGATGAAATTAAGGCGATAGGCGAGGCTCTGGTGCGCGCTCGCGGGGCAGCCCGTTGACTTACGAAGGATACGAAGGCAACTTTTGAAAGTTACGTAATGAAGGCAATGCAAGTTTGATTTGACGAAAACCCTGCGGGAGAGACCGGCGCTACGCCGGCGCCGAAGGCGCAACCGCCCCGGAAACGCTCAGGCAAAAGGACCGCAAGGGAAGCGATACTCTGGAAAGCAGCGGGATGCTCGTGCGTCTCGCTCACCGAAGGAGCAAGCCTCGTAGATTGATCGCGAGGTGAAATCTCTCAGGTTCCGAGACAGAGGGGGCGCCGCCGTATGACGGACGGCTAGCCCTTTATGTTGAACGGGACCATGATGACTGATCAAAATGCACGCCCTGCGTATGGCGCGCCGCTTCTCACTCCGCTTCATGAGCATCATTTGCGGCTAGGCGCGCGGATGGTGGTATTCGCCGGCTACGAAATGCCGGTGCAGTATCGCGACGGCATCATCGCCGAACATTTACATACGCGCGCTGCGGCCGGCTTATTCGACGTATCGCACATGGGGCAGGCGTTTCTATCGGGTGCAGATTACATAGCACTTGCCCGCTCACTGGAAGCGTTGACGCCCGCGGACCTGATCGAACTCTTGCCTGGGCAGCAAAAATACACACAGCTCCTGAATGCCGATGGTGGAATCATCGACGACCTGATGGTGTCGCGTCCCTCCGATCCTCAGGATCAGCGGCTTATGCTTGTCGTCAATGCGGCCCGAAAGCCGGTTGTGTTTCCGCATATCAAACAAAGTCTTCCAGCAGGAATAACGCTGACTGTTCTGGACGATCATGCGTTGCTCGCTTTGCAGGGACCGCTCGCGGTTTCCGTATTGGAACGAAACGTTTCTCAGGCGCGCGCTATGCGTTTCATGAGCGTGATCTCGGGTCAGTTCGATGGCGTTGGATGCACCATCAGCCGCTCGGGCTACACCGGCGAAGACGGTTTTGAAATTTCGATGCCTGCAGCCGACGCGCCCCAAGTTTTTTCACGCCTGATTGAAGCGCCGGAAGTGAGGCCGATCGGCCTCGGCGCGCGCGATACGCTTCGGCTTGAAGCCGGCCTATGCCTTTATGGTCACGACATTTCAGAAACAACTTCGCCGGTCGAAGCGGCGCTGTCGTGGTCGATCGGCAAACGACGCCGTAGAGAAGGGGGATTTCCGGGCGAGGAACGAATCCGTAGTGAATTGGCGAACGGCGCGTCGCGCCGGCGCGTCGGCATGCTACCGGATGGGCGTGCTCCTGCCCGCGAAGGCGCTAGCATCCTTTCCGGCGATCGCATTATAGGCGCGATCACTTCAGGAACTTTCAGTCCGACGCTGAAGCGACCGATCTCCATGGGCTATATCGAAACGGGCCTCGCGAAAGGCGGAAGTGTCGTTGCGCTTGCCGCTCGAGATAAAAAAAATTCGTCAGTGGTTACCCCGTTGCCTTTCGTTCCACACCGTTATCACCGTGAAAAGGAATCTTCATGAACACCAAACGATTTACCGAAGATCACGAATGGATCAGCGTCAATGACGGCATCGGCACTATTGGTATTACGGATTACGCACAGGAACATCTCGGCGATATCGTATTTGTGCAGCTTCCAGAAGTTGGCAAAAGCCTGAAGAAGCGCTCCGCTGCCGCGGTAGTCGAGTCCGTGAAAGCGGCGAGCGACGTTTATGCGCCGGTCTCAGGAGAGGTCGTGGAGGTGAACACTGGCCTTGAAGAAAGCCCTGAAATTGTGAACGAGGAAGCGATGGGTAAAGGGTGGTTCTTCAAAATAAAACTGAGTCAGAAGGAAGAACTCGACGGCCTCATGACGGAAGAGGATTACAAGTCTTTCGTCGCTAAATCCGCGTAAGAGAATTGCAATCAGCAGGGGAAACCATGCGCTATCTTCCACTTTCGTCCGAAGACCGGACCGCGATGCTAGATCGCGTTGGCGTTTCGACGGTCGATGAGCTGTTTACAGATATTCCTGAAGAAAAAAGGCTGAACGGGTTTTTAAATCTGCCGCGGCGCAAGGGTGAGTTGGAAGTCGAGCGCGCATTTCAGCAACAGGCTGCAAAAAACATGACCGCTGGCAGCGTACCGTTCTTCGTCGGCTGTGGGGCATATAAGCATCATGTTCCGGCAAGTGTTGATCATCTTATCCAGCGATCGGAGTTTCTGACCTCCTACACACCGTACCAGCCGGAAATCGCGCAAGGTACTTTGCAGTATCTTTTCGAGTTCCAAACTCAGGTAGCGATGCTTACGGGAATGGAAATCGCAAACGCGTCGATGTACGACGGATCGACTGCGGCGGCAGAAGCTGTGCTCATGGCACACCGTATTACCAAGCGCCGCAAAGCGTTGCTGTCTGGAAATTTGCATCCTCATTATCGCGATACCATTTCCACCGTGGCGCGCTGTGCTGACGATGCAATCATTTCACTGGCGCCGTCGCCGGATGGACCGCAGGTATTGCTTGATGAGATAGATGAACAGACATCCTGTGTTGTCGTACAAAATCCCGATCATTTGGTCACTTGCAGGACCTCACCGCGATTGCAGCGCGAGCACATGAGAAAGGGTGCGCTGCTCGTTGTCGTGGTTGTAGAGGCGATTTCGTTCGGGATCGTGCGTGCGCCGGGGGATATGGGGGCGGATATTGTGGTTGCTGAAGGGCAATCAATCGGCAATGCGCTGTCGTTTGGCGGGCCCTATGTCGGATTATTTGCAACGAGACAAAGTATCTGCGCCAGATGCCAGGAAGGCTTTCTGGCGAAACAGTCGATGTCAACGGAAGGCGTAGCTTCGTTTTGACGTTGTCGGCGCGCGAGCAGCATATTCGCCGCGAGAAGGCGACTTCGAATATATGCACGAATTCTGGTTTATGTGCGCTCGCTTTCACGATTCACATGACGCTGCTTGGTGAGGAAGGGTTGCGCAAACTTGCCCGTGTCAATCACGCCAATGCGGTAGCGCTTGCCGAAAGTCTCGCTGCGATTCCCAGCGTATCGGTACTCAACAAAGGTTTCTTCAACGAGTTTACGATTCGTGTTCCAGTAGATGCCGCGCAGGTCGTCGACAAGCTTGCGAGGCGGGGCATCCTTGCAGGCGTTCCGGCCAGTCGTCTCGAGCCAGGCGTGGCGGAATTGAAGGACCTCATCATTGTTGCGGCAACCGAAATCAATACGGCTAAAGATCGCGATGCCTATGCTGCTGCGCTGAGAGAGGTACTCTAATGCTTAATAATCAGGGTCGGCCGACTACGGGTGGCGTGTCCGAGGAAGCGCTGCATCCGACTTTCACCGGCAATCGCGCGCTTCAAATTGAGGAGCCGCTTATCTTTGAAATCGGGAGGCCCGCAAATACCGGCGTCGACCTGGATGAGCCTGCGCAGTTTGAGTCCAAGCTCAGTAATCTGGAGCGCAATGCGCCCATCGGCCTTCCCGGCCTTAGCGAGCCGGAAACAGTCCGACACTTCGTCCGACTGTCGGCAAAAAACTATTCGATCGATGCAGGCATATTCCCACTCGGCTCCTGCACCATGAAACACAATGCACGATTGAACGAGAAGATGGCACGTCTGCCAGGCTTTGCCGATATTCACCCTCTGCAACCGCTCTTTAGCGTGCAAGGTGCGATCGATGTAATTCAGCAACTCGTCGTCTGGCTGCGCGAACTTACCGGCATGCCTGCAATCGCGATAACGCCTAAGGCCGGCGCGCATGGTGAGTTGTGCGGTATGATGGCGATTAAAGCCGCGCTTGCGGCGCGAGGCGAGCAGCGCACGACTGTTCTGGTGCCGGAATCCGCGCATGGCACGAATCCCGCGACCGCAGCTTTGCTAGGCTATCAGATCAAGAGCATCGTCGCGCGGGACGACGGCACGGTATCGGTCGAGGAAGTGCGAAAGCATCTTTCCTCCGATGTTGCTGCGATCATGCTGACCAATCCGAACACTTGTGGTCTGTTCGAGCGGGACGTGTTGGCCATCGCCGATGCAATCCACGACGTCGGCGCATATTTTTATGCCGATGGTGCAAACTTCAATGCGATGGTTGGAAAAGTGCGGCCCGGCGATCTTGGCGTCGATGCAATGCATATCAATTTGCACAAAACGTTTTCTACGCCCCATGGCGGTGGCGGGCCTGTTGCGGGACCTTTTGCGCTTTCCGAAAGGCTAGCGCCTTTCGTCCCGGTTCCTTATGTCACCGCGGACGCGAATTTGGCGCAACTCATTGAACATTCCGATGGCGCTTCGCTCGGCAGAATGTCGGCGTTTCACGGCCAGATGGGTATGTACGTGCGGGCACTGGCTTACATGCTTTCACACGGAAACGATGGCATGAAGCAGGCGTCGGAAGATGCGGTGCTCAGTGCAAATTATATCCGAGTTTCGCTTTCTGATGTGATGTCGTTGCCGTTCGACCGAACCTGCATGCACGAAGCGTTGTTCGACGATCGCTGGCTAGAGGGAACAGGTATTACGACGCTCGATTTTGCAAAGGCAATGATCGACGAAGGGTTCCATCCGATGAGTATTTATTTTCCACTCGTGGTCCATGGTGCAATGCTTATCGAGCCGACCGAATCCGAAAGCAAGATAAGCCTCGACCAATTCATTGGAGCGCTACGCGAACTCGCGGCGGCGGCCAAACGAGGGGATAAGGATCGCTTTGTCGGCGCGCCGTATCATGCGCCACGCCAGCGCCTAGATGAAACGCGCGCCGCTCGCTCGCCAGTCTTGCGTTGGGCAGGGCACTCGCCTGCAATATCATAATGTTGATGAATGATATGATGTTGTCTCAGGACTATGCGCTGGACGAAGCGCGTTCGCTGCTGACTCAATTTGAAGCGGCGCCGCTCAGCGCTTTGCTGGCAGAAGCGTCGCAAATGGCGCGAGAGGCTCATGGTCATAATATTTCCTTCTCGCGCAAAGTGTTTATTCCACTGACACAGCTGTGTCGCGATACCTGCGCGTACTGTACTTTCGCGAAGACGCCGCGCCACTTCAAGTCAGCATATCTTTCGTCGGACGATGTGCTGAAGATTGCCCGAGCCGGTGAGCGCGCCGGATGCAGCGAGGCGCTATTCACGCTCGGTGACAAGCCCGAGCTGCGATATGCAGCCGCTCGCGAGGCACTCGACGTGCTGGGCTATTCGTCGACGCACACTTATCTCGAAGCGATGTGCGAGCTGGTGCTGAAGGAAACCAGCCTGCTGCCGCACGTGAATGCCGGCGTAATGAGCGAAGAGGAAATCTCGCAGTTTCGTCGTGTGAGCGTTTCGCAGGGCATCATGCTGGAATCTATTTCCCACCGCCTTTGCGAGCGGGGAGGCGCGCATTTCGGGTCGCCGGACAAGGATCCGGCAGTTCGTCTAGAAATGATAGCAGCCGCCGGACGGCAAAAAGTGCCGTTCACCAGCGGCATCTTGATCGGCATTGGAGAGAACCGGCTCGAACGGGTTCAGTCGCTGCTCGCGTTGCGCGATCTGCACCGGCAGTACGGTCATATTCAGGAAGTCATAGTTCAGAATTTCCGGGCCAAGACCGATACGCGGTTTGCCGCGAACTGCGAGCCTGACCTCGATGATTTGCTCTGGACGGCCGCTGTGGCGCGCATCGTTCTCGGCGGTAAGATGAACATTCAGGTCCCGCCGAACCTTAGCTATTCAGACTATCCGAAGCTACTTCAGGCAGGCATCAACGACTGGCGCGGAGTATCGCCGATTACGGTCGATCATGTTAATCCCGAGGCGGCATGGCCGACAATTGCGAAACTTCGTAACGAGACCGAGCACGCCGGCTTTTCGCTGGCGCCGCGTCTTGCGGCCTATCCTGGCTACCTAGGCACCAAATGGCTGGACCTCGAAATTTACCGCCGCTCGCTCCAGTTGATCGACAGCAACGGCTTTGTTCGCGAGGATGATTGGGCGCCGGGCGCACTGGCGGAAGTTCCGCCGCAGTCGATTTCCGCGCAACGTTCGTATCAGTTCGACAGCCTCATCAATCGTGCCATGGCGGGCGAACGTCTCGACGAACGAGGCATTGAGAGGCTTTTTAGTGCGAAGGGCAGCGCGGTCGAGGAAATCGCGACGGCGGCGGACGAACTCCGCCACCGCGTCAGCGGTGATACCGTTCGTTACGTCGTTAACCGCAATATCAACTACACCAACGTCTGTATTTATCGTTGCAGCTTTTGCGCGTTCTCAAAAGGCAAGAGCCACGACCATTTGCGGGGCAAGCCTTACGACATCTCGCTTGACGAGGTGAAGCGCCGAGTACGCGAAGCGTGGAATCGCGGTGCGACCGAAGTCTGCATGCAGGGCGGGATCAACCCGCACTACACCGGGCAGACCTATCTCGATATTGTAAGGGCTGTGAAGGATGAAGTGGCGGAAATGCATGTTCATGCATTTTCGCCGCTCGAAATTTCGCAAGGCGCGGCGACACTGAATATTACTATCGATCGCTTTCTTCGGATGCTCCGCGACGAAGGGCTCGGGTCGCTGCCCGGAACCGCTGCGGAAATTCTCGACGACGATATTCGCCGGGTGATCTGCGCTGATAAGGTGAACACGCAGCAATGGCTGTCGGTGATCAGGACAGCACACGAATGCGGGCTGCCTACGACATCGACCATTATGTTCGGGCACATCGAGACGCCGTCGAGTTGGGCCAAGCATCTGCTGGCACTGCGCGATCTGCAGTCTGAAACAAGCGGCATTACCGAATTCGTTGCGCTGCCTTTCGTGCACATGGAAGCGCCGATGTCGCTGCGCGGGCAGGCGAGGAAAGGTCCGACCTGGCGCGAGGTTCGGCTCATGCACGCGATCTCGCGGTTGGTATTGCATCCGCTCATTACAAATATTCAGGCCTCCTGGGTTAAGGTAGGAGCGGAAGGCGCTGGCGTTCTGCTCCGTGGCGGTGCGAACGATCTAGGCGGGACGCTCATGAACGAGAGCATCTCACGCGCTGCCGGCACGCAACACGGTCAAGAACTTGATCCTCGGAACATGGAAAGTCTGATTCGAGGGGTATCTCGAACGCCGAAACAGCGCACGACGCTTTATGCGGAAGCGCCGGCGCAACAACAGGCGAAAAGCTACGAGGCCGCACCGCTTAGCGATCTTGTTCTCGATCCATTTGTAGGCAAGCGAAAGAACGTTCCCGGTAAGCCCAATTCGGAAATTGGAGTAGCATCATGAGTACTGGAAAGAAGACGATCTGCATTGTTGGCGGTACCGGAGCCGAAGGTAGCGGCCTTGCTGCTCGCTGGGCCGCGCATGGCCATCGAGTGATCATTGGCTCACGCGACCAGAGCAAGGCAAAGAGCACTGCGGATGCGCTGAATGCGCTAACCGGAAAAACAAATGCGGAGGCAATGGAGAGTCGCGCGGGTGTACAGGCCGCCGATGTAGTCGTGCTGACGGTGCCGTTCTCCGCGCAGAGATCCACGGTCGAAGGTTTGAAGAGCGAGTTGGCGGGAAAGGTCTTGATCGACGTAACCGTGCCGCTGGTGCCGCCGAAAGTGTCCGTAGTGCAGCTGCCGGAATCAGATTCCTGCGTCGTCGCGGTTCAGAAGATGCTTGGTGAGCAGACCAAGGTTGTTTCCGCTTTTCAGAATGTGTCGGCACACAAACTGAAGGATTTGAAATATGAAATCGAGTGCGACGTTCTTGTTGCGAGCGACGATGCCGAAGCGCGCCAGATCGGCCTTGTACTCGCGCGCGATGCGGGTTTGCGCGGGATAGACGTAGGCTCTCTCGCTAACTCTGTAGTTGCCGAAAGTCTTACCTCGGCTCTAATATGGATTAATCGCAAATACAAAATACCGGATGCGGGGATAAAAATTACAGGTCTAGGCGATTGAAGTGAGCCGTAAGAATAGGAAGCCAGACGATCAATGCACTTAACGTCAAGACAGCGCAGACGCGGAAATGGTGCAGGAAATTGTTACTTTCTAGCTTTCGCAGGGCTGCGGATATCGAGGCGCCCGCCTGTACTGGTTCGATACCTGATATGAATCGGTGGACCTGGTTGGCGTAAGCGGAAATTACTCTCCCGACAGAGGAGGGCACGAAAGCCTTCTTTTTTGGCCGCACACGCGGGGAGATGTTTTTTAGTCTAGTGTAGGCTAATGGCTATTTGTTCATTCCGACAAACTGAAATTCCCTCTTATGCAGAGGCTGAAAAGCGGCCGGAAGAAGTCGTGCATTTGAGGAAAGTAAAGGCAAAGCCAATAAGCACGAGTTCTTCGGTATAACCGTGCGTCCTTTAGCCAGTGCGCTACTTGTCGGCTATCGTTTACTCGCTTGCGCACAAAGGACTTCTCACAGGATCACTACCCGCCCCAGAAGGCTCCTCTGCGGCATGCTTCGACCAGCGCCTCGTTGACGAAACGCTTGTCCTTTTTCGTACGAAAGAAGCGCAAAATGCGCTGCTTCAGAGTGACAAGGTCCGCTTTCATGCTCCGGTGGCCCCAACGGTAAGAACAATTTTCCCGAGGTGTTCACCGCTTTCCATCAGTCGGTGTGCCGCGGCGGCTTCAGTCAGCGGAAAAGTCTGATGAATATGAGGTCGAAGCGCGCCTCGTTCGATCAGCGGAAG
Source organism: Hyphomicrobiales bacterium (assembly GCA_016713235.1). GTDB lineage: Bacteria > Pseudomonadota > Alphaproteobacteria > Rhizobiales > Xanthobacteraceae. The sequence continues at coordinate 527,818 of JADJPN010000003.1, forward strand.
CACGCCTATGCGGATACTGTCTGCAATTTCGGCTTTTCTATCTGCATCGAGCGGACGCAGTGTCGAACCGCTAATCGTAAGCCGCCGCCGGAGAATGCCTTCAAGTTCGATGGAAGTCTGCTTGCCGGCCTGCAATGAAATCAAAGCGTATCGACCGTCATCGGCAAGGCAGCGAAGGTTGCGGTTAACGTAATCGCCGCCCACCATATCGAGAATGACATCGACGCCGCGCCCTTTGGTGAATGTCATGACTTCCTCGACCCAGTCAGCCGCGCGGTAATTTATCGAGAGATCCGCACCCCGAGATAGGCTGAAGTCGCATTTTCGCGCAGAGCCGCATGTAGTGATGACTGTGGCTCCAGACATCTTGGCGCGGTTGGTGGCATGACTTCCAATCCCACTCGAGCCGCCATGAATAAGGACGGTCTCTCCAGACGAAAGCGCCGCGCGAAGAAACATGTTGAACTCAACGGTGTAGGCGACCTCAGGCAAGGCGGCGGCTTCAACAAAGGTCAGCCCACGAGGCATGTGAAATGCGTGCCGGGCATCGACGATGCAATGCGTTGCGTATCCGCCGCCGTGAGCCAACGCAAAAACGCGATCGCCAATCTCAAATGCGGTGACATCCGCAGCCTTCGCTGAAACTGTACCCGACACTTCCAGTCCGAGAATGGGGCTCGCGTCCTTTGGAACGGGGTAGAGCCCTTTTCGTTGTGCGATATCGGGCCGATTGACGCCTGCGGCCGCGACCTCGATCAGAATTTGGCCGTTGCCGATCTCGGGGACCGTCGTATCCCGCAGTTCGAGAACTTCGGGGCCTCCGGCTTCGCGCATGAAGATGGCACGCATCGTTAAGAGCCTTTTATCGCGGTATCCCGGGCTGCACGCCATATGCGTTCGCCGCCGTGGCGTAGCATTTCGATAACCGGAGCGGTGTCGAATGCGGACACCGCGGTGACGAAGCTCGGGCGTTCTTTCATTAAGGCGTACCAACGGACCACGTTGTCGTGCCGATTGAAAATCTCAACCATCGAAAGGCGTTCGAGGCGCAACAAATACGGGGTCATGGCGGAGTCTGCCAGGCTGTAGCGCTCTCCAGCAAGAAACGGAGCATTGCTCAATGCCGAATTCATTTTCTCGGCAATCTTCATGCAGTGCCGAATGGCATTCGCGAACACCTGCGAGCCGGGTTCCTGTTTCAGGCCCGCAAGCTGCCTGGCTCTTCGCGACTCGTCGGGAATTTGCGCGAGGTAATTCTCGATGGTTTCACCGGATGAGATAATTTGCTGCCGCAAGAGTTCGTTCTTGGCGCCGCCAGTGAGTGTACCGATCGCCTGATGTAAGCCTTCGTCGACATGTTTCGCCCACATTCGCATTTCTGCGCGCAGCCATGGTGCCGATGGGCGAAGATCGGCGCTCGGCGCAATATCCTGAAGGTATTCGGAGATTACGCTGCTTTCGATGATGGCATGGCCGTCGTGCACGAGCGTGGGCACGACAGCATTCGGATTGAGCGCCAAATACTCCGGCTTGAATTGCTCCCCGCGAAGAATATCGACTACTTTCCCGGTCCACTGAATTCCGAGTTCGGCGAGCACCAGCCGCACCCGTTGCGAACAGACAGATCCGGGAAAATGGTAGAGCTCGAGCATTGCGGGTAAATCCGGCTGGGCCAAAAAGAAGACGGGGGCGTTAGCTTACAGCAGCAACTTTCGCCGAAGAGTGCACGCCACGCACGACGTCAAAAAGCGGGTGCGGATTGTCGGGCAATTGCATGCCGCGCCAGGCGACCATGCCATCGGGACGAACGAGTACGAACGAAACCTGATAGAGCTTTCTTATTTCATCACCCCCGACCACTTCCACTTTGATTGGGAATGGAGCTTTCGAAGCGAAGCTGCGTGCAGCAGCACGCTCGGGATCACCGGCGTCCACCACTACGAGCGTGAAACCCAAGCCAAACAGATCGATCGTCGATCGGTTTTCAGATAGCCATGAATGCGGAGCACGCGAGCCAGGCCGTGTTGTCGGCACATAGATCTGCGGATCGTCGGCGGTGGCAGGCGATCCGTCGTGCCAGCACACCGGCGAATTCTCATAACGGTAGCCGAGGTGAATTCCGGTGGCCGAGAAGTGCTTCCTTTGTTTGGTAAGGTCCTCGGTCAGCTTCGCGATCCCCGCTGCCCGGGCAGAAGGTTCTGCAGGAAGAGTGGCTGCGTCACGGAACGCAGGCATGATAGCAAGATAGTTGTCTGCCGCTTCGCTCGTATTCCGGACGGCGATAGGCCGCCGTTCGAACTCGTACGAATCCAGCAGTTGTTCGCCGCCCCAGCCGTTGACAACCGCAGCGAGCTTCCAGCCGAGATCGACGCTATCACCGATACCCGTATTCATGCCAAAACCGCCGGTAGGCACGAAGAGGTGCGCGGCATCACCCGCTAGAAAATACCTGCCGTGCCGATAGCGATCGGCAACGAGTGCGTGTGCGCGCCACGGCTGGACCGAAAGAATTTCAAATTGCAGGTCCCCACCGAACGCGTCACGGATCGCGGTATTTGGTTCGATCGATGACCCGTCCTCGTCGGGACGTAAGCTCCGCTGGAACGTGAAGCGCTCCTTGCCGTCGATGGCGATGAAAATGCCCGGGGCATGATCGTTGAGTGCCCAATAGAGGGTAGCAAAACCTTTATTGTGGCGCTTATTGAACTCGGGCGACTTGATATAGATGCTGACAAAGCGCCCGAGGTCGCTCTTTCCTGTCATGCCAATATCGAGCTGCGTTCGGATCGCGCTCTTGCCGCCGTCGCAGGCGGCGACATAGCGGGCGCGAATGACCTGGCGCTGACCGCTATCTCCATTCTCGACCGTTAGTTCGACACAGTCCGGCTTTTCTTGCGTAGCGACTATATTCGCATTGTAGCGAACGGTTACGCTTTTGAGCGTAGCGACATGCTGCCTAAGAACCTGCTCGACCCCGTCCTGTCCTGCCGACGTCTTGAAGTAGGGGGAGGCAAGCATGCTCGCATCGGACGGATGCAGGCGTGCGCCGGCCTGCGTCGGGAACGAGAAGCGGAAAAGCTCCTCATCTTTTATCCGATTGGTGAAAATGATTTCCGTCGGATAGTCGTCGGGCAGGCCGGTCTCCGCCACCCGCTCGGCAATCCCCCAGCGGCGAAAGAACTCCATCGTGCGGGCAGCGACGACATTGGCACGCGGATGATGGTTTGCGCCTGATCCTTTTTCGAGGAGCAGGCACTCGACACCATGAGCGCCAAGCTCGGTTGCCAGCGAGAGGCCAACAGGGCCTCCGCCGACAATAACAACCGGGATGATCGACATTTTATTATTCGCGCGTACTGGAGCGTGGCCGATCAGCGATGGGTGATTGGGCTCGGTGGCGCGCCATCCTTCTTCCGGACCGGCTTGTTTTCGGCGACCGTCGCATCAATATCGAGCGGGAATCCGATGGGGTTGGTCTTGAATTCCTCTTTGCGGCTGCCGAGGCTCGCGACAGCTTCTGCCATGGTGTCGTGCGCCTCGTTCCATAGTTCAATCATGTTGCCGTCGGGGTCGCGGACATAGACGCCGTTTCCGATGCGGTGATCGATTGCCTTTACGAATTCCGAATCGAGCGCTTTTGCCCGTTCGAATATCCGCATCGACTCCTCGAAGGAGCCAGTATCGACAGCGAAATGATAAAGACCAACCTGCTGACGCTGTGGGTCCTTAAACTCTGCCGGCGCCTGTACCAGCGCCAGATCGTGGTGCCTGTAGCCAAAAGACATCGCGGCAAATCGGCCTGGCGCCGAGGCGTGAACCTTCATGCCGAAAACCTTGCTGTACCAGTCGATGGTCTTATTCACGTCACGGCAATAAAGCGCGACGTGAGTGAAGAATTTTGTGGCTTCGGCCATTTGTGCCTCCCGAGCTAGTTTTTAATTGTATGCAAGATTGCATGCAATACGGTTGCATGCAATCTTGAATCCGTGTATTTGACAATAAATTACGCGCTTTATGGAGAAATTGAATGCAGTCCGGTGAGAGCAGTACTCAGTTTGAGCGCGCACTGCTTCAAATTCGGCAGATGATCCTGGACGGCGAATTTCCTTCCGGAGTTCACATTGCCGAAATCCCTCTCGCGGAAAGGCTGAAAGTTTCCCGCACTCCGGTGCGTCTTGCGCTTGGGGTGCTTGAACAAGAGGGCCTGCTTGAGAGCGTGCCGCGTCGCGGTTTCACGGTCCGTGAAATCACGGCAGACCATATTATCAATGCCTTCGACGTTCGTGGCGCGTTGGAAGGCCTGGCGTGCAGGCTTCTGGTCGAGCGCGGTCCGTCGAGCGACACAATAACCGCGCTCAACGTTTGCATCAAAGAAGGCGATGCATTGCTCGCGAATGGAAAGCTCAGCAGCGCTGATGCGCAGAGCTGGAGCAAGCTGAACGTTCAGTTCCACAGGCAGATCATCGATGCGGCCGGAAGCCAGCAGCTTGCCGATGTCATTGCCTTCAACAATCGCGTGCCGCTCGTCTCCGCCGGCGCGATCGCATTCACGGCGACCAACCTCGATCTAGCGTTCCGCTATATGCAGCAGGCGCATTCCGAGCATTGCGATATTGTCGACGCAATCAATGCAAGGCAGGCGGCTCGCGCCGAGGCGCTCGCAGTCGAGCATGCCCACAAGTCGCGAAAGAACATAGAGGTATTGCTCACAAGCGTGAGCGGCAGAAATGCTCCGATACGGCTGCGTGAACTGCGGCTCGTGGCTCGGTGATTGCAAGCATCTAAACAAAAGCCAAAAAATACAAAATAGTATGGGGGGTTACGCCATGAACAGGAAATACGGATTAGCGTCGCTTGTCGCGGCAATGCTGCTTTTCAGCAGCGAGATCGCGTTGTCGCAAACAAAGATACTGTTCAACCTATTCGTGCCAAGAAATCATCACGTTTATACGGATGTGCTTGAGCCATGGGCAAAGCAGGTTGAAGCCGCGACGAAGGGCAGGGTGAAGATCGAGTTCTCCGCCTCGAATCTCGCGCCGCTTCCCCGTCAGTTCGATATGGTGAAGAACGGCGTTGCCGATGTGGGTCTCGATCAAACGATTTTCAATGCCAATCGCTTTGAATTGGTGAAGATCGCGGAATTTCCCTTTATCGGCGACAGCACCGAAGCCGTCAGCGTCGCGCTCTGGCGGACCTACGAGAAGTTTTTCACGAAAGCAAACGAGTACGATGGGGTGCACGTTCTGAGCTTTTTCTCGACCGGCGCTAGCCATCTATGGACAGCGAAGCGTCCCGTTTCGTCTCTTGACGATCTTAAGGGCCTCAAGATCCGCATGACGGGTGTTTATATCCGCGAGCTCGCGGCGGCCTTTGAATATCGCGCCTGTCGCGGAGCCCGGTCCGAAGGCCTATGAATTGGTTTCGAACGGCGTGGTGGATGGCAGCGGGTTCAGCGTCGTCGATGTTGTGAATTTCAAACTGACATCGCAGCTTCGCCATCTCATCCGTATTCCCGGCGGATTGTACAGCGCGGGATTTGCGATGGTCGTCAACAAGCAGAAGTGGGACAGCTTGTCGGAAGAAGACCGCAAAGCGATCACTTCGGTCAGTGGAGAGTCGTTTGCGCGCCTATCCGGAAAAGCATGGGACGCTGCCAATGCAAAAGCGGAGGGCATCATCAAGAGCGAAGGAATTCAGCAAAACGAACTGAAGCCCGACGCCTTCGCGGAACTGAAGAAGCGTCTTTCGACTATCGAAGGAAGTTGGCTTCAGGCTGCGGAGAAGAAAAAAGTTGATGGAAAGGCAGCGCTGGCCTTCTTCCGTTCGCAGATCGCCGAGATCGAAAAGAAAAACCAGTGATTGAGGGAGAAAACGCAGGCATTTCCGCGCTGGAAATGCCTGCACCGCGCGTCATCGCGGTCTTAAGATTGATCAGCGCCGCGCTGATGTTTTCCATGATGTCGGTGACGTTCGTCGATGTCGTCGGACGGTATTTGCTGTCTCTGCCTTTGCCCGGCTCATCGGAAATCGGGCAGGTGCTAATGGCTTCGATTGTCGCGCTTTCGATTCCAATGGTTTCAGAGCAGCATCAGCATGTGAAGATGGCGCTGTTCGTGAGCGCATTGGGTGGTAAGGCCAGACGAATTCTGGATGCGGCGGTATTCTTCGGTAGTGCGCTCGTGCTGATCTTTATCGCGGTTCTGCTCTGGCGGCAGGCCAGCACGCTCCGGGAAATGAATACCACGACGATTTTTCTCCAACTGCCGATGGCGCCGAGCGCTTATGCGCTCAGTGTGTTCACGGGCGCCACCGCTTTGATCGAATTCTGGTACGGCCGGCTGGTTCTGATAGGAGCGAGTGAGCGGCCATGATTACGGCGTCGATCGGTATCGCAATTCTTCTACTGATCGCGTTTTTGGGTTTTCCGCTCGGCTTCGCGATGATCGTGGTCGGCGTGTGTGGATTTGCCTACCTGCGCGGGATCAATCCGGCGATGGAAATGGCAGGTCAGACTATCCTCGATCTTGCAACAAGCAGCGAATTTGGCTCGCTTCCGCTCTTTATCCTGATGGGTATTTTTGTGTACCGCTCCGGGATTTCGGACAAGCTTTACGAGACAGCGCAGGCTTGGCTCGGGCATCTGCGTGGCGGTCTTGCGATGGCGACTGTTATTGCCTGTGGGGGTGTTGCAGCTGTCACCGGCAGTTCGCTTGCGACGACGGCTACCATGGCACGTGTGTCGATACCGCCGATGAAACGATACGGATATTCAGGCGGCCTTGCTGCGGGTGCGGTCGCTTCTGGCGGAACGCTCGGCATGCTTATTCCGCCAAGCACGCCGCTGCTCGTTTACGGAATTCTGACGAACCAGCATATCGGTAAGCTTTTTATTGCCGGCATTATTCCCGGCATTCTGCTGATGCTGCTTTTCGTCGGCGCCATCATGATCGTTGCGCTCGTGCGTCCGAATATGTGCGGCGTGGGAGAACGCACGGAGTTCAACGTCAAGATACGAACGTTGCTGAGCGTGTGGCCGGTCATCCTGATGTTCTGCGGAATTCTCGCGGGTATCTACCTCGGCGTGTTTACCGCGTCGGAAGCAGGAGGTGTCGGCGCGGTGTGCGCGCTGCTCTTCGCTTTATCGCTGGGGAAACTGTCTTTCCGCGATTTCATCGAGTCCCTGGTGGAAGCGGGCAGGACCACAGCGATGCTGTTCAGTGTCGGTTTCGGCGCGCTCATCATCAACAATTTCGTCGTCGTTGCCGGAATGCCGACCGAGTTGGTGAATTGGATCGAATCCGCGAAGTTGTCGCCGATGATGGTGATCGTAGTGCTAGCGGTGATTTACCTTCTGCTGGGCACCGTATTCGACGGGATCGCACTCATTCTGCTGACCGTTCCGATATTTTTCCGGTCATCATCAAGCTTGGTGTGGATCCGATCTGGTTCGGCGTTTTTGTCGTGATCAACGCCGAAATTAGCGTGATTAGTCCGCCCGTAGGCATGAACGTATTTCTCGTGAAATCGATGTTTCCAGAGATCGGCATCTGGGAAATTTTCAACGGAACATGGCCGTTCTTCTTCGCAGCGCTTGTGCTGCTCGCGATCGTGATTGTCTGGCCTAGTACGGTGACATTTCTGCCTAGCATGATGCGGTAGTTGACGGGGAATCCGAAGACCGCGGCCGCTGCGCCGTTACTCGGCGACGATTCTATTCCTGAGCGTACCGATCCGGTCAATTTCGATTTCCAAAACGTCACCGTCTTTGAGAAATACCGGCGGCGTGCGCTTGGAGCCGACACCTCCCGGCGTGCCCGTCGAAATTGCATCGCCCGGTTGAAGCGTGGTTATGGTCGAGCAATAGCTGATCAAGTACGGAATCTTCCACGCCAACATGCCCGTATTTTCGTTCTGCATGATGTTGCCGTTTAGCCGCGTCACGAGCTGTAGGTCGTGCGGGTCTGGAATCTCGTCTTTGGTAACGATCCAGGGGCCGTAAGGGCTGGCGCGGTCAAAGTTCTTGCCGGCGAAAACGCTCTGCTTCTGAAAGTCCCTGATCGAGCCGTCCATTAATATCGTGTATCCGGCGACATGATCCATGGCAGACGCTTCGGGGATTGCGCGGCCGGCTTTGCCGATCACGATCACAAACTCGCCTTCGTAATCATAGGCATTTGAGACCCGCGGCTTTATCGCCGGCTGCATATGCCCCACCAATCCCTGCGGATGCTTGAGGAATAATTGAGGGACCTCGTCTTTCGCATGAGCGGTTTCGGTTTGGTGCGAAGCGTAGGACCAGCCTAGAGCGATAATCTTGCACTCGTGATTAGGAATGACCGGTAGAAACTCCACTTCGTCAAAGCCAATGGTAGCTGTTGCATTAAAGTGCGATGCTGATGCGGCTGCGCTCGAGAGGTAAGACCGAAGATCAGGATACTTCTTCCTGAACTCGTCTGAGACTTCTTGAATGCGATTATCAACGACCGCTCCGTAGCTGGCGATGTCGTTGCGGCGAAAACTGACTAGCTTCATTTATTGGTTCTCGGTCTACGGGTCTTAATGTTTGAAGAGAGGCAGAGCCGTGCGGGAGGAGAGCACCCAGCGCCCGCCGACGCGCTTCAGTCCATCCGTATAAGTGCCCATCAGCTCAACGTTCATTGGAAGAGGAAACTTCATCGCTTCCTGCGAGTCGTGGCGGAATACGATGAGGTATGATTCCGCTTTCGCTTCGTTCTCATTCACGACGGCCACGCGGGTATTACCAATTAGGTGCCGGACGAATATCTTCGTCGACCGCGTTGCATGAAGCTCTTCCAGACCCTTGTGGCCGGTGACGGTTCCCGTGGGGCGCTTCCAGACACCGTTGACGTCGAAATTCGAAATCATGCCGTCAAGATCGTTGACGTCGAAGGCTGCCGTAAAGCGTAGAATTGTCTGCTGGCAGTCCCACTCGATTGCTCTTCGCGCCGCCTCATCCATCGCAGTCCCTCATAAATTGCATGCAACTCTGTATATCCTTTCCGATCGGCATGCAATAAAGTTATCTAATCAGGGGAAATGAGAATAGCAGGTGTGAGCAGGCCTTCTAATTGTATGCAATACTGGTAACCAGAGCCAAATTCACTATGGGCGCCGCCGTGACCAGACCTTCGCAAGAAAGGCAAAACGCTGCTAACCGGTATGATTGAAGAGCCTGATTTGCGACAGGGTCAGCGGAGAGTGCCGGGCGTCCAGAGCTAGTTAAACGTCTTCGCGGCGCGCAAAAGAAAGCGCGAAAGGAGCTTGATGCCCCGCGGTTGAACAGAGCCTCCGTGTTGACCCCGCTTTTACGACTGAGCCGGAAATAGATGGTCGGTTCGCGATCGGAGTAGCTATTCCGAAAAAACCTTCCAACGAGGCTGTTGACGGCCTCGAATTCTACCAGCGCAATAACTTCGAACCCGCAATCATTCCCACCACGACCACGATCCCAATCGCGATCGGATACCAGGTTGCAACAAACAGCGGGCTATCGTTATCGCAATTCAATGCATAAAGCGTCGCCGCGAAAGTACCGGCCGCCAGCCCGGCAAATGCCCCTGCAAGGGAGGGATTGCTCGGCGCACCGTGTCTTAATGTGATTAGTGCGGCGATTAACGGCGCGACTGCGAGCGAAGGAATAACAGTCAAGCAGACAAAGAGGTTTGTGCCTTTCCAGTTCTTCGCCCATTCGCTCGAAGGTAGTGCAACGAGTTCTCCTGCAACGCCAAAGCCAAGAAGTGCTAGCGCAAGTATCGTCGGTAGAAACCAGGGAAACAGCCTTGCGCCGGGTCTGCCTGACCGGACCAAGAGTCCAGTCGAAGTTACTGCCAGGGCAGCAACGATGAAGATCTTGAATGGAAATCTTAGGGTCGTAAGCGCCAACAGAAAGTCCGCTCTCGGGCCTACCCAGACCGCGAAAACAACGGCGGTCGCGGCTGCTCCAAAGGCAAGTACCATTGCGGTTGTGAAAGGTGCACCCCTATGCTCGCTGTCGGCCGCCAAAGCCCGGATCAGGTCATCGGTTTTCATTTCGTTTCCTTCCTCAGAAGTTCTGCAAGCCGCTTCAGCGACCGATGCAAAGCCACCCGAACGGCGGTCTCATTCATTCCCAACTTTTCGCTCACGTCTCTACTTGAGCAACCCTCGATAGAAACAAGCCGCACGATTGTTTGATCTCTGGCTTGCAGATGCACCAACAGTCTCTCCACATCTCCGGCCGAGCTGGGGTCGGCTTCTTCCTCTGCGCGAAGGCTGTCCACGAAATCCGCGATATCGATTTCCTGCCTTCTGGTTCGCTTGCGAAGCGCATCGATCAACTTGTATTTGGCGATAGCGCGAATCCACGGGCCGACCGGATCGCCGTTGCGCCACGTATGTCTTTTTAGGTGAATTGCGAGCAGGGTTTCCTGGACCACGTCCTCCACGTCCCCGGTGGGGGCTCCGTATCGTCGGCAAGTTCGCAAAGCCGTGTAACGGATTACCGGCGTTATTCCAGCAAGCAGGCGCGAATATGCGCTCGCATCGCCATCCGATGCAGCGGTCATCAGGGCAGTCCACTCCAATTCGGCGTCCGGACTTCTCAATGGCTCTCCGCAGCTATTACGCGCCAGCTACCCCTTTTGTTACATACCGAATTTTGTGCCTCGGCCAGAACGATAAGGAAAAGTCCGGTTCACAGGTCCGTGAGGCTGTAACGAACCCATCTTCCAGCACGAATGACCTTGCGTAGGAGCGATCAAGCTCCACGAATGGAGGTCATTGATGAAATCCAACTCTATGAAACTTGCTGTTGCGGGCTCGCTTGCTGCGGCGCTGGTAGCATTCGCAGCACCTGTTCAGGCACAGGATGCCTCTAAGGAAAAGTGCTTTGGCGTATCTCTCGCCGGAAAGAACGACTGTAAGGCGGGTGCGGGCACGACCTGCGCCGGAACGTCCAAGGTTAACTATCAGTGTAATGCCTGGTCGCTGGTCGCCAAGGGCACCTGTGTGACCATGAACCTTCCGGGCAACCGCAAGGGTTCGCTGGTCGAGCTGAAGCGCGACCTCCCCAAGAGCTAATCAGCTTCGTCCACCGCCCGCGCTTGCCGTTTCCCGAACGGCAAGTGTGGTGCGGCGAACTCAAGGGAGGCCGGCAATGAAACCGTTAGAGCGAAGCAACGTCCGCGTAAACGCGTCGATCCCGGCGCGGGCCGGGGTCGGTCTTAAGCCAGAACATTATCGCGATATTCTCGAAGAAAATCCGGATGTAGGATTCTTTGAAGTGCACGCCGAGAACTATATGGGCGCGGGCGGTCCGCCGCATCGCTATCTGGAAGCAATTCGCGAGCGCTATCCGTTGTCGCTGCACGGCGTAGGCCTTTCGATCGGTGCAGCGCGCCGCCTGGATCAGGCACATCTTCAGCGCTTGAAAGAACTCGTTCGCCGATACGAGCCGGGAAGATTTTCCGAACATTTGGCATGGTCGACTCACGAAAACGGATTTTTGAACGATCTTCTACCGTTGCCGTATACCGAAGAGACACTGCATATCGTCTGCGAGCATATCGATCAGGTGCAAGCGTCGGTTGGCTGCCAGATGCTGCTCGAAAATCCATCGGTATACGTCCTGCTCGCGGAAAGCGTCATTCCGGAAACGGAATTCTTGCGTGAGATCGCAATACGCACCGGCTGCGGGTTGTTGCTCGATGTGAACAACGTCGAGGTCTCCGCGACAAACGCAGCATACGACCCGATAGCCTATATCAACGCTTTTCCCATCGAACATGTTGGGGAGTTTCATCTTGCCGGATTTGCCGAAGCGGAGGACGAGGCCGGCGAGCGGCTTCTGATCGACGCGCACGGATCGCCGGTCGAGCCAAGCGTTTGGTCGCTCTACCGCCAAGTCCTGCGCAGGGCAGGAGCGAAGCCCACGTTGATCGAGTGGGATAACGATGTTCCTTCATGGAGTGTGCTTCACAACGAAGCAATGAAGGCTGACCTTGTGCTGCGTGAGGTGGGCGAGCGCGAGCAGGCCAATGCCGCTTAGCCTTTCCGAAAGCCAGACTGCGTTCTCCGCAGCACTTTTAGCGCCAGAAATTGAGGCGCCAGCAAACGTCATTCGGCCGGACGGCCGTCGTGCCGACCGGCGTTTTGCGATTTATCGGAACAATGTTGCCGTTAGCCTGATCGAGGCGCTTCAAGCCAATTTTCCGGTGACATGCAAGCTCGTCGGCGAAGCGTTCTTTCGTGCAATGGCTGGCGAATTCGCTCGCGTGGAAATTCCGAGAAGTCCTGTCTTGAGCGAATACGGCATTGGATTTCCATATTTCATTTCGAGCTTTCGACCTGCGCAGGACTTGCCGTATCTGGCGGATGTTGCCGCTGTCGAGGTCGCATGGAATCAAGCCTACCATGCGGCGGATGGTGCATATCTTTCGTCGCTTGAAGGGCTGAACGAAGAAGAACTCGCCAAAGCGATTTGCACGCCTCATCCATCGGTTCGATTTGTCAGCTCTCCCTTTCCTGTGTGTGCAATCTGGCTGGGCCACCAGGCTGAGCAATTCAGTCCGCCTTCGGATTGGAAGCCGGAGTCCGTGCTGTTGGTTCGTCCCGAAGCTGAAGTCAGCTTGCACGTACTTCAACCTGGCGAGTTCGCCTTCGCGCAGAAGCTTCGCAGCGGAGAAAGAATCGAAGAAGCAGCAATCATCGCTCTCGGGATAGACCCTTCATTCGATCCCGGTGCCGGGCTCATAAAGCTGCTTAGGGCAGGTGCGGTCTCATCAATTCGAACGTTCGAAAGCGATGAAGGCGAGTAGTCATGAAACTGATTTTAGCAATGCCAGTAAAGCTCACCGAAATTGCATCGCGATTTCCGGATTGGCTGTCTCTTCTGTTCTTGCGGTTTGCGTTGGCCGTACCCTTTTTCTATTCGGGTCTGACGAAGTGGGATGGATTTCTGAGCTTGTCAGGCAATGCGATCTTCTTATTCAAGGAAGAGTTCAAGCTTCACCTGTTCGGACGCATAATCGACTATCCCGCGCCGGTCATTGCGGCATGGCTCTCCGGCATATTCGAGATAGTGCTCCCAATTCTTTTGGTGGTCGGTCTTGCAACGCGCCTGTCGGCCCTTGGCCTGTTGATTATGACGGTGATTATTCAGGTCACGATCCCAGATGGCTGGGCGAATTTTCACCTGCCGTGGGCAGCAATGGCCATAGCGATCATGAGCTTTGGACCGGGAAAATTATCACTGGATCGCCTGCTGTCGATCGACAAGCCGGCGACGAGCATGGGCACGGAACGATTGACAGAAAATCGGAGCTAGCTGCCATTCAGACAAGCAGAAATCCTGTCTTATTGGACAATGTCGCCGTAACGCTTGCTTTGTCGTAATGGACTTCGAGATTGGCCCGCAACGAAGCCGATGGCGCAAACGCAATCTCTAAACCAACGTCCAAGCCGGAGCACTCCGCGGACGGCGGTCAATATCGCGGATTGCAATATTCAACATCCCGCTGCGCCACCATCTGCTCGCGGATCGTGCGCACCTTCCAGAGTCTTGTTCCCGTGAAGAACAACAGCGCCAGCGTGGCCCATAGTGTCCGAGTAATCGTCGGCGATAACTTCGATGTCATGTCCAGCCGAAGCCATTCGCTGAATTACTGCTGGATCAAATCTCGCTTCACAACGAAGATTTGTGTGCACTGACCCCCAGGTTCTACCGAGCAGCCAGCGGGGGGCTGCGATAGCCGCTCCCAGAGATTGCCCAAAGAGGACGTGTCGCGAGAAAATTGCAGCTTGTGTTTGCGGCTGACCTTCACCGCCCATTGTGCCGAATGCGATTGTTCGGCCGTCGTTCAGCGCTGCGAGTGCTGGGTTGAGAGTGTGAAAAGGGAGCCGCCCGGGCGCCAGCGAGTTCAAAGCGCTTTCGTCTAAAGAAAAACTGGCGCCTCTATTCTGCATCAGTATGCCCGTGCGCGGCAGGACGCAGCCCGAGCCAAACTCCCAATAGATTGACTGAATGTAGGAAACCACGAGTCCGGAAGCGTCGGCGGCACCCATCCAGATGGTGTCGCCTTTCGCTGCGGGTTGCGGCCACGGCGCGGCTCTATCTGCCTGGATGTTTAAGACGTCTCTATCCAGAAATGACGACGATAGAAACGAGTTTATGTCCGCCGTTATCCGGGCAGGATCGCAAACAATCCTGTCACGCACCAGAAAAGCACGCTTTGTTGCCTCGACGTGTGCATGGATAAACTCGAAAGTCTCAGGCTCCTTTACATCAAGCCGATCAAAGAGACCCAACAGAATAAGCGATGCAAGCCCTTGCGTGGGCGGCGGCGAATTGTAGAGCGTGCCGCATCTTAGTTCGGTGCGAAGGGGTTTGGTGTGTAAAGCCGTTTGTTTCAGGAGATCGTCGAGCGTAACTGGGCTGCCGATATTTTCGAGATCTGCCGCAATCTCGCGTGCAATTTCACCCGTATAGAAATCCTGTAAGCCGGCCTGACCGAGACGCTCTAAAGTATTTGCCAGCGCGGTTTGCTTTAGCTGCATTCCGACGTCGGGAATCTCCCCATTCACAAGAAACGTGTCATGAAATCCTTTCGCTTCCGTCATTTCGGGGAGCTTGTCGCGGGTCAAAGAATGCTGGCTTTTGGAGACCACATATCCATCGCGCGCATGCTTAACGGCCGGCGACAACAAGCTGCTGAGAGAAATCTTGCCGCCGTGCTTTTTTGATAGTTCGAGCGCGAGCATCCAGGCTGAAATCGCAGCGGGTACGGTTAAAGCTGCTAAAGGACCGCGCGCCGGAATGGAATTGAGCCCGCGGCTTCGGTAAAAATCGATGCTTGCCTTCGAACCCGCGGGGCCAGCGCCCATTAGTGCAACCACATTACCGTCAGGCTCGCGCACCAGCCAAAAGCCGTCGCCGCCGATATGGTTCATATGAGGATAAACAACCGCGATGGAAGCCGCCATCGCGATCATGGCTTCAAGCGCGTTTCCGCCCGCGCGCAAAACCTCCTGACCGTCAGCAACCGCTTTCGCGTGAGGAGCGCATACGACACCGCGTTTATGTCCGGTCGAATGAAGCGAAACCATAGAGCCTGTTCCCGAGCGTTGAGATTGTAAGTGCTTGCGATGGGTAGGTTATTTCGCGGCTGTGTCTGTAAGCCAAGTCAAAATAACGTCCCGAGCGTGAATTTTACGCTCTTCGAGCCATGCTTCGCGGTTCAAATCTTTGTTGAACATCGCAGATAGCGTGAAGCGATTTGAAATATGGAAATACGAGAGCGCGGTGATGGAGGTGTAGAGTTGAATCGGATCTACGTCCTTCCGAAATACGCCAATTCGTTGACCGCGAGCTAGCAGCTTCTTAATCGTACTTACCAGCGGCAAAGTAAGCGATCGGATTATCGCTGACTTTGACGCGAATTGTGCCTGGAGCATATTTTCATTGTTTATGAGCGTTACGTAGCTGTGATGGCTGCCGAAAAACGTAAACGTGAAATCAATAAGCCTCCGCATGGCGTCAACGGGTTCGTGGCTGCTAAGCTTTAGGTTTCGCTCTTCCGTTCTGATGTGAATATAAACCTGTTCTAAAACAGCGCGGTATATATCGGTCTTGTTGCCGAAATACTGATACATCAGTCGGATATTTGACTTGCTTCGAGAGGCGATCGCGTCGACTCGCGCACCTTTCAGCCCATGTTTGCAAAATTCTACCGTCGCTGCCGACAGAATGGCCTGCTTTGTTTTTCAGGGTTTCGCTTTCGTATCGACTTCTTCTTCGTGCGCGCTTCGCTGCCGCGAGGTTTCCCAACCATTTAAGCAACAACGCCGGCGGGAAGTGAGTAGCAGTGCTTTGCAATCGCGCCAGAAGTTGAGAGCCAAATATCGTCTTTATGACCAACAATGTGGCGCAGCGCGCGTTTTAAAGCTCTCAGCCGATAAGGTTGACCCACCAAATAGGGATGAAGGGCGATGCCCATCACTAGTGGTCCGCTTTGTGATTGCTCAAGCATTTCATCAAAGTTGGCAATGATCATATTGGAAAATTCGTCAGCGGAATCTTTTCGGCCAACAATTGAAGGAATGTCATTCAGTTCTTGGGGGTAGGGCACCGACAGGATCTTTCTTCCGCCGCGGACCGAAAACCAGATCGGCTGGTCATCCATGCACCAGTCAAGGAGATAAGAGTAACCTGCCTCCGAAAGCAGATCCGGAGTGACTGCACTTTGCGAAATCCAAGGGCCAAGCCATCCGGCGGGCTGGGCTCCCTCAAAAGCTTCTATCACGCGCGTCGCCTCTTCAATTAAGGCTCGCTCAGACGGCTCGTCCAAAACTCCTTGCCGTTCGGAGTTCGTCCGGCCGTGTCCAACGACTTCGTCACCTCGTGCCCGGACAGCATCCATTACTTCGGGGCAGTAGCCGTAGATGCTACTGTTGGCCAGAATTGAAGCTGGAAGGCCCAGTTCGCCGAACGCATCCAGCATTCGCCAAACACCGACGCGATTCCCATAGTCCCGCCAGGAAAAGTTCAGTACGTCGGGTTGTGGCCCACCCGGGCAGAGTTCGGCGCCCAGGCCATCACCGAAGGCAAAATGCTCGAGATTGAGTGCGATGTATACCGCGAGGCGCCGTCCGTTCGGCCAGCGGTAGTCGGTGCGATCGCGAATGCTTCTGTATTGATAGCGATTGTGCGTCCGGAGGACAGGCGGGGTAACTGGCAATTTCATGAGTAGTCGATCCCGGACCGCCACAGTTGTTGAGGCCGAAGTTGTTTCTGCATTCAATCAAACCGCACCGCTATAGGCAACAGCCGATCAACGCTGTGGTTTTGACGGATTGACATAAGTAAGCATCTACTTACAAGATTAGGCTCTGGCTTTTTTAGAAAGAGCAGCATGTCATCCGTACGCAAAGAATCGGCAGAAACGGGCTCTGTTTCGAGGCGTTCCGTAGGGCTTCTCGATAGCCCCGTTGAAGTTGTGAACGTTGGCCTCGAAGGATTTTATCAGGAACTGAAATTAGCCGGCGTGCCGGTAGTGCACGTTTCTTGGTCGCCGCCGGCCAACGGCGATCCCAAAATGGCAGACATTCTCTCGAAATTGGGTGCTTAAGCTTGAAGCTCATAGACGATGCAAATCAAGAAGCGTTAGAGCGGATTTTGTCGGGCAATCCGGTATGGATCGATGTCTTGCCCGCCGAGAAAGTCATTCCTGTCTTGAAAGATAAGGTCGTCCTTCACGCAGGGCCGCCGATTTCTTGGGAGCGAATGTGCGGACCGCTGAAAGGTGCAATTGCCGGCGCGATTGTTTTTGAAAAATGGGCGCCCGACCTGGCTACAGCAACCGAAATGGCCGCGGGCGGAGGAGTAACGTTCCACCCAAATCATCACTTCGGTGCCGTCGGGCCGATGACGGGTATTACGACGCGTTCAATGCCCGTCATGGTGGTGGAAAACCGTACGTTCAAGAACCGCAGCTTTTGCACGCTTAACGAAGGGCTCGGAAAGGTAATGCGGTTCGGCGGCAACGACCAAGAAGTGCTGAACCGGCTCGCCTGGATGCGCGATGTCCTGGGTCCCGACTTAGGGTCCGCCGTACGAGCGGCAGGGGGGATCGAGCTGAAAGGATTCATCGGCCGCGGTTTGAGTATGGGCGATGAAATGCACCAACGAAACGTGGCTTGTACGAGCCTGATTCTTCGTGCGATCGCGCCTTGGTTGGCGCGGACCGCTAAAGATACGAACCGGCTCGCGGAGGTTTTGGCGTCGATTGGCGCTAACGATCAGTTTTTTCTCAACGTCGCTATGGCGATGGGCAAAGCGATCATGGACCCTGTTAAAGGAATCGAGGGATCGTCAGTAGTGACCGCAATGTGCCGGAACGGAACTGATTTCGGCATTCGTGTCAGTGCCACCGGAGACCAATGGTTCGTTGCGCCGGTCGAAATGCCAGAAGGATTGTACTTCGCGGGATACGGACCAGCTGATGCCAATCCCGATATGGGAGACTCGGCAATCGTTGAAACGATAGGCGTCGGCGGCTTCGCGATGGCGGCTTCGCCAGCTGTTGCGGGATTTGTAGGAGCAGGTTCAGCGTCATCTGCTCTCGCGTTTACGCGCACGATGTCACAGATCGTCGTTGGCGAGAATCCGCAATGGACGATACCGGCGCTTGATTTCGCCGGCGTTCCGACAGGTATCGATATCCGACTTGTAGCCGACACGGGGATTGCGCCGGTAATTAATACGGGCATTGCACACAAAGAAGCTGGAGTAGGTCAAGTGGGCGCTGGCGTCGTTCGCGCTCCGCTCGATTGTTTTATTCATGCGGCTCGCGCGCTGTCGAACAAGCTGGGTGTGCAATGAGCGACTTTATCCTGAACGAAGTTCGAAAGAGGATGTATCTCGACTCGGTCGCGCTCATGCGAATCTCGCGTGTAATTAAGGAAACGCGCGGCGTTCGAGAAGCGGCTCTAATGATGGGGACGCCGTCAAATCAAGAAATTTTGGCGGACGCTGGCCTGCTTGCCGATAGCAGTAAGGGCGCACAAGGAAGCGATCTAATCATCGGCATTCGTGCTGAAAGCGAGATGGTGGCGCGGACGGCGCTCGCCGAGGCGCTCAATCAAATCTCGGCCCCCAAGCGCCAAAGTGAGGCTGAGACTGTAACTGAGCCGCGCTCTGTGCGTGGTGCGCTAAAAATTCAGCCTAATACGACGATCGCCCTAATCTCGGTCCCAGGAGAATTCGCGATAGCGGAAGGACGCAAAGCGATCACGCGAGACCTGCACGTGATGATTTTCAGCGATAACGTTCCAATCGAGCAGGAGGTGGCGCTCAAGCAGGAGGCTCAAAAACTTGGGCGTCTGGTAATGGGCCCCGATTGCGGAACCGCGATCATAAACGGCGTCCCGCTCGCTTTCGCCAACAAAGTTAACAGAGGAAATATAGGCGTTATCGGCGCCTCATGGACCGGTATCCAAGAGGTTACAACACTAATTTCCAAATTTGGAGGCGGGATCTCGCACGCAATTGGAGTTGGCGGCAGAGATTTGAGCAGCCAGGTGGGCGGAATTAGCACGTTGATGGCAATTGAGATGCTCGATAGCGACTCAGCCACTACGCATATCGTGATTATTTCGAAGCCGCCGGATACAAAAGTAATCGAGAAAATTCTCGAGCGGGTGAACAAGAGTAGAAAAAAATTTACAATATGCTTCCTCGGCGCTGACGATATCCAAGTTCCTTGGAACGCGAGATTCGCGCCCACGCTTAAGGCCGCGGCGGAGCTGGCGCTTTCCAAACCAATCGATAGTAAACCTCTGAAGGCGGGCGATATTAGATTCCGCGAAGGTTTGATCGTGGGACTTTACTCCGGCGGTACGCTTTGCACGGAGGCACAGTACGTCTTGATGCGTGAGGCACGCCGTTCTGTGACCTCGAACATTCCGCTCAAGGGAGTTTCTTACCTCAAACCAGACGATCATATCTCGGATCGAGTAATTGACCTTGGTGCGGACGAGTTCACCAAAGGCAAACCGCATCCCATGATCGACCCATCGACGCGCGATGAAATGCTACGCAACACGCTTCGTGATCCTTCGGTCGGCGCAGTGCTTCTGGACGTTGTGATTGGCTATGGCGCCCATTCAAATCCGGCAGGAAATATAGCTGCTGTCCTAAACAGTGTGCCGGAGCGGCGGGCGGCGGTGATCGCGTCAGTTACTGGAACGGATGACGATCCCCAGAACCGCGCAAGTCAACAAGCCATTCTCGAACAATCAGACGTTATCGTCGCAGCATCGAATGTTGATGCTGTGAGGATCGCATTGAATTGTGTGCAATCGGGGCAAGGCATGGGATGAGCGGCGATCCGAGACCTTTCCCCTCCCGGCTCGTTGTAGCGATAGGCGGAAACGCTACGCACCCCGAGAATATTCGTGGCACGTCGAGGGAGCAGAAAGAGATCGCCAGGATAACGGCGCAGGCGCTGTTGCCGCTTGCTCGTCTTGAGAACGAACTCGTAATTACGCACGGCAACGGGCCGGTGGTTGGAAAAATTCTGCTCAGGCAAGCATTGACGGCAAACCGCGTACCACCAATGACGTTGGACATATGCGTTGCCCATAGCCAGGGTGGAATAGCGTACCTGTTGATGCAGGCGTTAGAGAACGCTTTGCGGGAAGTGGATAATGCGAGGCATGTCGCTTGTCTGCTAACGCAAGTTGAAGTGGATCCAGACGATAAGGCTTTTAAGAAGCCTACCAAACCGATTGGTCCGTTCTTCACCAAAGAGCAAGCAATTGAAGTCCAGCGTGAGCTAGGCTGGAACATGATTGAAGATTCGGGGCGCGGCTGGCGCCACGTTGTTCCGTCGCCTTCGCCGAAACATATCGTCGATCTTTCATTGATCCAGGCGCTTGTCACAAGAGGCACCGTAGTTATCGCGGGCGGTGGCGGCGGAATCCCGGTCGTTCGAGGTCCGAAAGGGACGCGTCAGGGTGTCGAGGCCGTGATCGATAAGGATTTGACCTCGGCGCACATGGCAAACGTGATGGGAATTAAAGATCTAATGATCCTCACGGCCGTGCCACGGGTAGCGATCAATTTTGGAAAGCCAAATCAGCAGTTTCTCGGAAAAGTGTCTTTAAGCGAGATTAAAGCGCTGAACGCAGAAGGTCACTTTCCGGCTGGCAGTATGGGGCCGAAGATTGAAGCAGCGATCAGGTTTCTTGAGGGCGGAGGGGCGCGTGTAACCATTTGCGATCTTCACCAGACGATTGAAGCGTTGCGGGGCGAAACTGGGACGACAATCGTCGCGGACTAATGACATCAGGAACGCCGCTAGAAATTGTTGATGTCGGAGCGCTAGCTTGGCGCGTATTGCAGAGGAATGTTGCCGGCACGGTGAAAGCCTCGTTCAAGCGCAGCGTCTACGTTAAGTTTGATCGCTCTTACGTCTGTATCGGAGACGAGACGCTTGGCCGAAGTCCGTTGAACGTTTTGATTTCAGCGCGGGACGACATGCCGGTCTGGCTGCCGCCTATCGATGCGCAGGTTCAAATTAAAGAGCGGAGGGTCTGGTTCGGCGAGCGGTGTTTTGCCGAGACGCGCAGCTACCAGCCTTGTCAGATCGAGCGCCCCGAGCTGCGAGGCTGGACCCGATCAAGTCTTTCCAGCGGACTTCGCGAGCTTGATCGTCTTCTCGACAAAGCGCCAACTCACGACGGCTTGCTCTGTTTGTATGCAGGAAATGGCGCCGCGGACCTCTCACAAGTAGGGCGCTTTGGGTTCGGTGCGGTGAAGCATCTTGAGGCAGTCATAAGCGCGCGCGCAGCGGGAATGGAAAGCGCGATAAGCGTTCCATTGCTCGCGCGCCTTTTGGGTCTAGGGCCAGGGCTAACGCCATCGGGCGATGATTTGTTGATGGGCGTGCTACTGGCTCTCCACGCGCTGGGTGCGACGAAGTTGGCAAGCGAACTGTGGTCATGCATTGAACCTGAGGTTCTATTTCGCACCCATGAAATAAGTTATGCGCATTTGTGCGCCGCCGCAGAAAACCAATGCAATCCTTTAATTCGAGAAGCGATCGATTGTTTGCTTGAAGGGGATCGCTTTCGGCTTGCCGGCGCCGTGGAGCGGGTTGGAAGCATCGGTCACACGTCGGGCTGGGACATTCTGTCGGGCACCTCAATTGCGTTCAGGGCGCACCTGAGCGGGTGCATGAGCCAACCGCATTAAACCTTGTGTTGCGGTTGCTCACTAGTCGTAAGGCTATCTAAAAATGCTTCTTTCTAAAGCATTGGTGCCGATTTTCGCGGCACTACCATTTGTAAGAAAATTCTTACTTACGGATCGAAATGTCTTGACCGCGTAGCCGGTCCGATTAGTCTTTAAAAAACTCGTTTCCAAGCGCACAGAAAAATTGAGACAGGGAGAGTCGTATGATCTCGCGCCGTAATGTTCTTACTGGTTCAGCGGGCCTTTTGTTGGCAGGTGGCTCGATCTTTTCAGATCGCGTGTTGGCACAGGGTAAGAAGACTACAACCGTAGGGTTTCTATACGCGGCGACGCGAAACGATTATGGGTTCAACCAATCTTTCGCGGTTGCCGCCCGCAGGATTGCGCAACTACCGAATATGAAGCTGATCGAGCAGGAGCGAGTTCCGGAAACGGCGCAAGCGGAACGCGCGATGGAAAGCATGATTCAGATCGATGGCGCAAATGTTATCGTGGGCACCTCGTTCGGGTATTGGCCCTTTATTCTGAATTTGGCGAAGAAGTATCCAGACGTATTGTTCGTTCACGGCGGCGCGCTCTGGAAAGACGGCGACCCCAAAAACGCAATTGGCTTCCGCGGTTATATGGAAGAGCCTCACTACTTATGTGGCATAGCAGCTGGCATGATGACCAAAACCGGGAAGATTGGTTTCATCGGCTCCAAACCGCTGTTCTTCATCTTTAACAATTGCAATGGATTCACGCTTGGGGCCCGCTCGGTAAAGCCAAACGCAACATGCCAGGTTGTAATCACCGGCGACTGGGACAATCCGGTGAAAGAAGCGGAGACGGTCAATGCGCTCGTCGACCAGGGTGTGGATGTAATTGTCGCGAACGTCGACAGCCCCAAGGTAGCGATTGAAACCGCGGAGCGTCGCGGCATTCTCAGCTGTGGCTATCACACCGATCTGTCCGCACTCGCGCCGAAAGGGTTTCTCACGGGAGCAGAGTGGAATTGGTCGAAGGCTGGCGAATTCATCGAGTCCTGGCGTAACGGTAAGCCGTATCCAAATCTGCAACGTGGCGGCTTCAGCAACAATATGGTGACGCTCAGCGCGTTTGGAAAATCCGTGCCGAAGGAAGTGCAAGATGCGGTGCTGAAGGCACGAGAGGGGTTCGTGAACGACAGTTTCAAGCTCTATAAGGGGCCGCTGAAAGACAACCAAGGCAACGAAGTCCTGGCAGCGGGTCGGGAGATCTCAAATTCCGACAACGCGTTCAAGGTCAACGTCAAATTCCTGGTTGAAGGAGCGATTGGCTCAACGGGTCTGAAGTAAGCGGTGAGACGAACGTAATTATGTCGGCTCCACCGGATTCTGGTACCTCGGCTAAAGTGGCTCAAGACGTTCAAGATGTTGAGCGAGGGCTAAAGTCCTTGCTGGATCTAAGATCGCAGGAATGGCTGGAGCCATTCCTGCTTTCCGTCGGTGCTCTGATCGTAGCTTTGCTGCTTTTCGGCGCATTTATGATGCTGCAGGGAATTCCGCCGCTCGAACTGTACAGCGCTCTCTATATTGGGTCGTTCGGAACACGAATTTCTATAGAGAATTCCTTGACGCTTGCAGCGCCAATTTTGCTCGCTGCACTTTGTACGTTGATTGCGGCCCGGGTTGGGTTGCTTGTAATGGGAGGGGAGGGCGCGATCGTCCTGGGCGGACTTGGCGCAGTATTGGTTGGCGTGGCGTTGCCTTTAAGCTCTCCGCTGCTTGGCTCGTTGCTTTGCCTGTTAGCGGGGGCTCTCTTCGGTGGACTATGGATCGCGATGGCTGGCGGTCTCAAGCGTGTTCGCGGCGTCAACGAAACGATCTCGACTTTGCTATTAAACTATATCGCTATCGCGATTCTGAATCATTTGATCAGCGGACCGATCCGCGATTTCTCTCAGACCTTGAAGGCGCAAAGCTGGTCTATCCCGTCTTACTTCATGATGCCGAATATTCCAGGATGGTCCGTGCACTGGGGTATTCTAATCGGCATACTGGTTTGTGTGCTGCTGCACGTTCTGTTGCGGCACACGACGTTTGGGTTCTCAATGGACGTCGTCGGCGGCAACAATCGCGCGGCGCAGATGGCCGGACTCCCTATAACGTCTATCGTAGTAATCTCCTGTTTTCTTGGAGGCGCAGCTGCTGGTCTGGCGGGAGCGATCGAGGTCGTTGCTGTGCACGGTGCGGCCAGTGAATCCCTTGTTGTTGGATTTGGATACACCGGCATCCTTGTCGCTTTTCTGGCAAGACAAAAGCCTTTAGCGGTTATCTTTTTCGCACTTTTGATGGGCGGGATTGCTGCGAGTGGCGGGCTTCTGCAGCGTCGTTTCGACGTTCCTTACGCCGCAACAGCGGTTTTGCAGGGAATGATCTTCCTCTGCGTGTTGGCAAGCAGTGCTTTGTCAGGCCGCATTTTGCCTGAAAGAAAGTCCAAATGACCGAAGCCGGCGAACTTGGTTGGTGGGGAGTTCTCTTCGCGATATTCGCGGGAGCAATTCGCGTGTCTACTCCTTACTTGCTTGTCAGCCTTGGCGAAACAATTACCGAAAAAAGCGGTCGCACCAATCTCGGTTTAGAAGGAACACTTGTCCTCGGAGCGATGTGTGCTTTCGCCACTTCCGTCATCACGGGTTCCCCTTGGCTTGGAGTGCTGGCCGCAGGCGTGGCCGGCGCCTCTCTTGGTCTCCTCCACGCATTAATTTGTAATCTCCCGCGGGTAAACGATATCGCCGTCGGTATCGCGTTGTTTCTGCTCGGGGTTGGTCTTGCTTTCTATTTCGGCAAACCATTCATTGAGCCACGCGCCACGATGCTGACCGGCATCAGTTTAGGTTTTTGGAGCGATCATCCTGCGATCCGCTCGGGCCTCGAAGTGAATCCGCTTTTCTTCCTTGGTCTGTTACTGGCAATTTTTCTCCAGTGGTCGCTTATAAACACGAAGTGGGGCCTCTATCTTCGGATGGCCGGCGAAAGTGAAGACGCGGCTCGTGCGGTCGGCCGCTCAGTCCAGTCGGTCAGAACCTACGCGACGGTTTTCGGCGGGTTCATTTCCGGGCTGGGAGGTGCATCGCTTTCTTTGTTTTATCCAGGCAACTGGAACGAGGGCTTGTCGAGCGGGCAGGGCTTGATGGCAATTGCGCTGGTTATTTTCGCGCGCTGGAATCCGGTTCGCTGCTTTTACGCCTCGCTCTTGTTTGGTGGTGCTTCTGCCATCGGGCCCGCGCTTCAAAGCGTCGGAATTAATCAAGGCTATTACCTGATTAATGCTGCGCCGTACGTCTTTACCCTTGGCCTACTGATTTACAGTTCGTCTGCGTCTTACCGGTTGGCCGGCGCGCCTAGCGAACTTTCGCTTTCACGGTGAAACACATGACGGTCCTGCCGCCTCCAACCATTGAGCTACGGAATATTTCGAAGCAATTTGGAACGGTGCGGGCTCTCGATGCTGTTTCGGCACGCTTCCAATCTGGCCGCGTGCACGCGTTGCTGGGCGAGAACGGCGCAGGAAAAAGTACGCTGGTTAAATGTCTACTCGGCTATTACCGGGCCGACGCCGGAGAAACAATTGTCGATGGCCGGCGAGTGGCGATATCTCACCCGGCGGAGGCGCATGCCTTAGGTCTTGGGATGGTCTACCAGCACTTTACGCTGGTACCGCAAATGACCGTCGCAGAGAATTTTGTACTGGGCCGCGGCAAAATTCCGCTCGTGGTTAAATGGAAAGACGAGCAGGATCAATTGCGCTCGTTTATGGCGGGGATGCCATTTCGGCTGGATCCCCAGCGTAAAGTATCGACGTTAGCGGCCGGCGAAAAACAAAAGCTCGAGATTCTGAAACAACTTTATCTCGGGCGTCGTTTTCTCGTACTGGACGAGCCAACGTCGGTTCTGACGCCTGCCGAAGCTGATGAAGTGCTGGGCGAGATGAGAAATCTGGCAAATGCGTCGAAGCTGACGGTGGTGCTCATTACGCACAAATTTCGAGAAGTGGAACAGTTCGCGCAAGACGTAACTGTACTTCGCGGCGGAAAGCTTGCGGGAAGTGTAGACCAGAAAGACGCAAGCAAAGAGACGCTAGCAACAATGATGTTCGGCGGCGGGACGGCCGAAAAGTCGCGAGTCGCGAAACCGGCGGCCGTTGCGGACGGGGTTCCCTATCTAAAGATCCATGAATTGATCGCGGACGGTGACAGAGGCACGCCTGTTCTGAACGGCGTGAGCATAGACGTCCGTCCGGGCGAAATCGTTGGAGTTGCTGGCGTCTCGGGAAATGGCCAGAAAGAGCTGGTTGAGGTTCTTGCCGGCCAGCGGGCAACAACAAGCGGAAGTATTCTTGTTGACCGTCAAGCATTTTCGGGAACGCGCTCAGAAATTAAACGCGCAGGCGTTGCGCTTATTTCAGAGGAGCCGTTAGCGAATTCCGCCGTTCGGACGCTTTCGGTGATGGAAAATTTAGCGCTTCGCCAATTTGACGAGAAGCCGCTTTCGCTGGCGAAGTTTTTTCTCAACCGATCCCGTTTGGCACCATTCGCTCGGGATTTAATCCAACGCTACAAAGTGCGGGCGTCATCTCCATTCGTCCGCCTCGACACGCTTTCTGGAGGCAACGTGCAGCGAGTTGTTCTAGCACGAGAGCTATCCCGCGACGTAAAGCTGCTTATCGTACAAAACCCTTGCTTTGGTTTGGATGCATCTGCGGCGACGAACATCAGGCAGCAAATTGTCGATGCTCGTGATCGTGGCGCGGCAGTCTTGCTTGTGAGCGAGGATCTCGACGAGATCTTGGAGATATCCGATCGCATACTTGTTCTATCCGAGGGGACAGTATCTTTCGAGACCAGCAGAGCGAACGCTGAGGTCTACGAGATTGGCCGGCATATGGCTGGCGCGCACGCGGCATGACATTGTGGATTCGAAACGCCCGCGTTCTTCGATCGGTTCACGAGGTGCCGGTCCTGGCGGACATTCTCGTGGCGAAGAATGTAATCAAGGCAATAGAACCACCCGGCAGCATTACGTCAGAGGCGTTCAAGCAAATTGATGCCACCGATAAACTATTGGTGCCAGGCATGGTCAATGGCCATACACATAGCCATGGCGCACTTGGCAAGGGCGCTGTCGGGGATCGCGTTTCACTGGAAGTATTCCTGGCGGGTAGCGGTGCGTTAAACGGGTCGCGAACTTACGACGACAAGTGGCTTAGCGCGGCGTTGACGGCCGTTGAACTAGTGAGAAAAGGCTGCACGGCGGCCTACGATCTTTTTGTCGAGTATCCTGTTCCCTCTAAAGAAGGGATTAGTGCGGTCGCGTCGGCCTATAAGGAAGTCGGCATGAGGGCCGTCATTGCGCCGATGATGGCTGACAAGACGCTTTATCAAGCCTTGCCGGGTCTGCTTGAATCGTTGCCGGCCCATGTGCGGGAACAAGTAAATGCTTTGAAAGCATCCCCGTATGAAGCTTCCGTCGAAGCGGTCAGAGGCATCCTCGAGGATTGGAGTTTAGATCGGGAGAAGATCAAACCCGGGTTGGGTCCTACAATTCCGCTGCATTGCTCGGACGAATTTCTATCGGCATGTGGCGAACTTTCAAGAGAGTACGATATCGTTCTGCAAACGCACTTGGCTGAATCCAAGACACAAGCATTGCTCGGATTCAAGAAGTATGGATGTAGCCTTACAGAGCATTTGGATAATCTAGGCCTAATAAACAGCCGCTTTAGTGCCGCCCACGCAATTTGGCTGGATCGGGAGGATATTTCGCGGCTAGCGGATCGAGGCGCCGGTGTCGTACACAATCCAATGAGCAATTTAAGGCTCGGTTCCGGCGTCGCAAACACCCGTGCGATGTTGAGTGCCGGTATCCGTCTTGGAATTGGCACCGATGCATCCAACACGTCCGACGGGCAGAACATGTTTGAGGCGTTGCGACTAGCGTCTTATCTGTCGAGAGTTAATTCTACTGTGCTCGATCATTGGCTTTCTGCAGAGGAGGTCGTGTCTGCGGCAAGCGAAGGCAGCGCCGGAATTCTAGGATTTGACCGGATTGGAAAAATCCAGGTGGGATTCAAGGCAGATATCGTTTTTCTGGACCTGACCCACATCAATTACGTCCCGCTTCGTTCACCCGTCTTGCAGATGGCTTATGCCGAGAACGGGGCCGCGGTTGATAGTGGCATGGTGGACGGAGAGTTCGTTCTACGCAGTGGCGAAATGCTGACAATTGATGAGAAGGTTCTGCGGAAAAAGGCAGAAGCGGCGGCCGAGAGACTAGATGAAGCGAATGCTGGAGCGAAGCTGGCAGCCGTAGAGGCCAGCAAATTAGTGGGGCACTTTTGCATGGCGCACGCGCAGCAGGAGTTTAGCGTCAGACGCGTTGTCCCGGGTGAACTCCATTGAGACGTTGCGCCTGGAACACATGGTTGAGGCATCGCTACTAAAAATTTGGGAGCCCATTCCCGCAACTTGATCACCTTTAAGGTGATCATTTTTTTAAACGCGCTTTCACAGGTTTGCTGGTGCCAGATGCGGGTGAATCGGAGTGGCGAAGTTCCGGGCCCTTCTGCATGACACCGTAGCGTGATTGACGGTCGTGTAGCGCTCGCGTCGAGTGTCCAATCCAGCCTCCAACGCATCGGCTTGCTAGCTTTCTCACAATTACGCTTCTGCGCGAGATCGTCGAGTAATAATCGAGCGACGCAGGCGCCATTGTTGGATTTGACTTAGATCAAAGCAAAAACCTCGGGAAGTTCCTTCTGTATTAAGAGAGAGAATGAAGGAGGATCGGATGTTTTCTTGGGTCGCTAAAGTCTTCGGTAGACAGGATTCGAGGATGCCTTGGGCTAAAGAATCGAGACCGGATGCTCATGAGATGCAAAGAGCTGCCTCCGACCTGGGAGTTTCAGTGACCGATCTCGAGCGGCTGGCAAAGAAACCGTTGGGTTCGGCGAAAGAGATGTATCGTAGACTTCAGATGCGGGGTGTCGATGTCGCAAAACTCGCGGCAGAACATCCTCGGCTAGTGAAGGACATGGAGCGCGTATGTTCGCTTTGCGAGGAAAAAAGGCGTTGTAGAAATGATGCCGAAAATCCGGACGGCGGACTTTGGCGGACTTATTGCTGCAATGCTGACTCGATTGATGAAAGCCATGCTTCTCAATCGTAACTAATAAACTAAGCGATAAGTCCATTGGCTAGTGCGCGGCCAATAATCATTCGTTGTACCTCGCTCGTGCCTGACCGGCCCCCGCTGAGTGGCCCGGTTTGAATGTTAGTTTAGAGCTGGCATTTCTGTCACCGTTTTTGTTGCTGGCCAAACTTTGGCCTCAGGTGCAGGCGGTCGATATCCCAGCGATGAGTGAGGTCTTGCGGTGTTGTAGTGACGCCGCCAGTTCTCGATCACGATCTGAGCCTCCTTCAATGTGTAGAAGATCTCTCCGTTCAGTAGTTCATCGCGCAGTTTCCCGTTGAAGCTTTCGCAATAGCCGTTCTCCCACGGACTGCCGGGCTCGATGTAAGCAGACTTGGCGCCAACTGTAGCGATCCACTCTCGTAGTGCTTCAGCGACGAACTCCAGGCCCGTTATCTGATCGGATGTGAGTCGGTATACCGCGCACGACGAAGATATCGTATAGGGCCTCAATGACATCGGTCGCTTTCAGCTTGCGAGCTACCTTAATCGCCAGACTTTCTCGCGTGAACTCGTCGATAATACACAACATGCGGAATGCCCTTCCGCCGTGTACGATCAGCGACAAAGTCGTAGGACCAGACGTGATTGGGCCGTTCCGGACGCAGGCGAACGCACGATCCGTCGTTGAGCCAAGACGTCCACGTTTGGGCTGCTTTACTGGGACTTTGAGCCCCTCGCCGCCAGATCCGTTCGACGCGCTTTTTGTTAACCAGCCATCCGGACATACGCAACATCGCAGTGATCCGGCGATAGCCATAACGACCGTATCGGCTGGCAAGTTCGATGACGTCAGCCGTCAAGAGGGCTTCATCATCAGACGTCTTCGGAGCTTGCGCTGTGTGGACCGGTATTGGCCAAGCACTCGGCACGCCCTTCGCTCAGAGACCCAAGCTCAGGCACCACGTGGTCGACACAGACTCGACGACGCGAGGGGCTTAGAAGTTTCCCTTTGCAGCCTCGGCTAAGATCAGCTTGTCGAGCGTCAGATCCGACACCGCACGACGCAGGCGCGTATTCTCGGTCTCAAGCTCCTTGAGCCGCTTCACCTGGTCGCCCTTGAGGCCACCGAACTCATTGCGCCAGCGATAATATGTAACTTCCGTCACGCCTATCGCTCGAATGGCCTCGGCAGCAAGTTTGCCTTGGGCCATTAGAACATCCACCTGCCGCAGCTTCGCGACGATCTCTTCAGCCGTATGTCGTTTCCTCGCCATTGATCCAATCCTCCGTGTTCAAAACATACATCAGGGAGGACCACTTCAATGGGGGCCGGTCACTGCTGTCTACACACGAGCCTAGAAGCGCCGGTGAGGGATCATTTTTCCGCTACCTGCCACGTTGACTCATGAGTCCAAATCAGAAAGTGTTCGTTTATAAATATAAAAATTGTTCATATGTGAACGCAGGGATGGAATGACGGTAAAAAGCGCGCAGCGCGTGGTCGATATCTTTGAGTTGTTTGCGGTGCAGAAAAAGCCAGTGGCTCTTTCTGCGCTAGCGTCTGCGTTGCGGTTGCCGAAATCGAGTTGTCTCGCGTTGCTGAAGACTCTTCCAGCAAGGGCTACCTCTACGAGATAGGCGCGCGGGAGGGGGTATTACCAACGCGGCGCTGGCTTCACAACGCTGAGGTTATCGCCGGAATGGTCGCTCGTGCAGAACGCACACGCCTTCCTCGTTAAGCTCAGCGAAGAAATTGGCGAGACGCTAATCCTCGCCAAGCTCCGCGCGCGAACAGATTCAGTATCTCGACGTCGTCGAAGCCAGCCAAACGCTTCGCTCACAGCGGCCCTGGTCAGTTGAAGCCCTGCATGGAACAGGCTCCGGCAAAGCGGCCATGAGCGCGCTGGACAAGAAGAGCCACGCACGGCGCTCATTCGTTCGCTTGATATGCGCCGCATCACGCCGCGTACCGTCACGAGCCGGGCCGCACTCGAGAAGGAAATCGAAGCAGGTATTGTGCGCGGTTGGCACGTCTCCATCGGCGAGAACGCCGAGGAGCGACCGTCGCAGTGGAAGTCCCTGTCCGCATGGCCGGCGACACTTTCGTTCTGATCGCCGCTGGCCTCAGCGAACGGATGGAAAAACGAATTCAAAAATAGGCGAGCGCTTGCGATCTGTGAGCAGACAGTTCGAAGACTTTGGAGTGAAAGCAGGAAGGGGCCCATTTTGTGAGTGAAATCAAGTACCACATTCGCTTCGATGAAGTGACGCCGTACCACCCCGCCAATCATACTGGCACGAGCAATCGCAGGCTTATCGGTCTCGAAACCGGTTCGAAGCGGATCGAGATGCTGCATGGTACGATTGAACCGGGGCAGGGTGCGCTGCCGCATTCGCATCCGCGCATTGACCAGGTTTGCTATCTCCTCGAAGGACGCGCGCATGTCGAAGTTGGGGGTCAAGCGTTCGAGATGGTCAGCGGCGACAGCTGTTTCTTTCCCGCGGGCGAAAAACATCTGCTGAAGGTGCTCGGTACGGAACCCGTGAAAGTTCTGGTCGTCTACGCCGCCCTACGGCGAGAACCCGGCGGAAGTCGTCCGCCAGGAATCTCATGACCAGTCGCACCCAGACCAAATCAGCTCATGGCAGCGGCCCCTTGTGGGCCTGAAGGTCGCTGATTTGACGACTCGTCTCATGGGGCCGGTGTCGACACAAGTTCGCTGATTACGGTGCTGACGTAATCAAGGTCGAGCCGCCGGAAGGCGACGTCATGCGGCTTGCCTCACCCATGCGTAACCCCGGCATGGGGGCAATGTATCTTCAGGCGAACCGCAACAAGCGTAGTATCGTGCTCGACGAAAAGCGACGAAGGCAAGCGCGCATTGCTGAAGCTCGTCGCGGATGCCGATATTTTCATACACAATATCCGGCCTGCGGCGATGAAGCGTGCTGGCCTTGGTCCAGATGATATTCGCAGCGTCAACGGTAACATCATTTACGTGAGCCTGATCGGCTATGGCGAAGGCGGAGCCTACGCAGGAAGACCGGCTTACGACGATCTGATCCAGGGCGTGTCGTCGATACCGGCGTTGTATTCGCGCGCCTCGGGGGAGGCGCCGCAATACGTGCCGCTTACGATGGCTGATCGAATCTGCGGCATCAGCGCCGTTCATGCGGTGCTTGCCGCGGTAATTTTCGAAGCCGCACTGGCAAGGGTCAGGCGATTGAAGTGCCCATGTTCGAAACCATGGCGCAGTTCGTTCTTGGCGACCATATGGGTGGCCGCACATTCGAGCCGCAGGTCGGCGATACGGGCTATCCGCGTCTGCTCGCCCGTGACCGGCGGCCCTATCGCACCAGCGACGGATACGTGTGCGTCCTGATCTACACCAACAAACAATGGCGCGCGTTTTTCGATGCGATAGGCACTGGCACCTGGACCGAAACCGAGCAACACTTCGCCGCGCACGACGTTCGCGCCAAGAGCTATAACGAGGTTTATCGCTTCCTTGCCGGTATATTCGTCACACGTTCAACGGATGAGTGGATGAAGCTGCTTCGCGAGCAGGATATTCCGCACGCACCCATGAACGATGTTGATAGCATGATTGACGACGAGCATCTGCGCGGCACCGGGTTCTTCAAGGAGATGGAGCATCCGAGCGAGGGGCGCATTCGGCTTCCTTATGTCGTGAGCCGCTGGAGCGAAGTCGCAGCCTGAGCTGACGCGACATCCGCCGAAGCTCCGGGAGAGAACAGCGCGGAGATCCTCGCTGAGGCTGGGTACAGCCACGTAGAGATAGAAAGATTATGCGCAGACGGCGTGACCGTTGACGGGCGTAATGTTTATTCGAGCGAATAATGAAACTGATAAGCCAGACCTTTAAAGATATGACACCGATGCCCGATGAGTGCGCTTTTGGGCTGGCACAGCCCGATGGCACGTATCGCTGGGGTCACAACAGAAATCCGCACTTCGCCTGGAGTGGTTTGCCGGCCGGCACCAAGTCGCTTGCTATTGTCAACGACGATCTCGACGTTCCAGTGAAGCTCGACACGTTCAACAAGGACGGCGCCGTAGTTTCAAAAGATCAGCAACGGCGCACGCTTTGTCATTGGGTTCTGATCGATCTGTCGCCGGAAATCAGCGAAATTGCACTCGGAGAATTTTCCGAGGGCGTTACTGAAGGCGGAAAGCCGGGGCCGGCCGCGGCGCGCGGCGCGCGTCAGGGCATCAACGAGTATTCGGATTGGTTCAAGAACGACGCCAAGATGAGGGGTAACTACTTCGGTTACGATGGGCCGTGCCCGCCGTGGAACGACGAGAAATCGCACCGCTACGTATTCACGCTTTACGCACTCGGCGTGCCGCGCCTCGATGTCGACGGCGCGTTCGACAAGGAGGCGGCGCTGAAAGCGATGCGCGGTCACATAATCGACATGGCGTCGATCACAGGACTATTCGCAACGAGACGATGAGAACGACAGACTAAAGAACGATCAAAAAGGGGAGAAAAATGAAACGATATCTTTCGCAGGCGCTGTTCGCGCTTCTTCTGCTAGCGGCGGCTTCGCCTGCCTCCGCGCAGCAAACCATCAAGATTACGATGTCCGCGGGCCATCCGCCGGCATTCCTGTGGGTGCGGGTGCTCGAGGAGTTTTTCGCTCCTGAAGTAGACAAGCGCCTGGCGGCCGCGGGTAACAAATACAAGATCGACTGGACCAAGGCATGGGCTGGAACGCTGGCGAAGGTCGGTTCGGAATCGGTTGCGATCAAAGACGGCATTTCCGATATGGGCTTTGTCGGTACGCTGTTTGAAGGCGCACGCTTTCCTTTGCAGAACGTCACGTTCTATGCGCCATTCGGCACGAATGACGTTCTTTTAACTTCGAGCATCATCGCTGAGTTGCAGCAGAAGCATCCGCAGATGCTCGAAGCATGGACCAAGAACAATCTGGTCTATCTCGGCGGCGCGTCGCTCGATAGCTACCAGCTGTTCACGACCTTCCCGGTGAAATCACTCGATGATCTGAAGGGTCGCAAGGTCTCGGCCCCCGGCACGGCCGCGAACTGGATCAACGGTACTGGCGCGGTTGCCGTCGGCGGCAACCTCAGCACCTACTTTGAAGACATTAAAGCGGGTGCCTCGGAAGGCGCTCTTGCGTTCATCACCGGCGCATGGCCGGCAAAGTTGCACGAAGTCGCGCCATACGTGACCCGCGTAAATATCGGCGCGATGTACGCAGGCGGCATCGTGATGAACAAACGCAAGTTCGATTCTCTTCCGCCCGAAGTGCAGAAAATCTTCCGCGAAGTAGGTGCCGAATTCGCTGTTCGGTTCTCGAAGCTCGAGGTCGATACGGCCGCTGCACTCGAGAAGCGCATGAAGGATTCCGGCGCGAAGTTCTATGACCTCGATGCCGCGACCCGCAAGAAGTGGGCAGAAGCGCTCCCGGATATCGGCAAGATCTGGGCGAAGGATCTGCAGGATAAACAGAAGCTTCCGGCAAACGCCGTGCTTCAGGACTACATGCAGCTGCTCCGCAAGGCGAACGCTGATCTGCCTCGCGACTGGTCTAAATAGCTCCGGAAGCGGTCATGCAATCGAACAACAATAAAGAGGAGCCCGTACCGCCAGAGCGGTACGGGCTCCCCATGCCGCTTCGCTTCGATCATCTCACGAGAGTGATGAACGCGATCGGCACGATCTGGATTTTCTGCATCATGCCTGCTGACCGCGGATGTCGCGGGGCGGATATTCTTTAATTCGCCGATACGCGGTGTCATCGAGATCGTGACAATTTCAATTGTCAGCATCGTTTTTCTGCAACTGGCGAGCACTGCTCATAAGGGCAAGTTCACGCGCGCGGATACAGTGCTGCATGCCATACATGGTAAAGCGCCGCGGTTAGCGCGCGCGATACAGGCCTTCTTTCATCTCTGCGCAGCAACGCTGCTTGCGATTATCGCCGTCGCCAGTTGGCCGTCATTGGTCGAATCCTGGCAGACTGGCGAGTATCTCGGCGCGATCGGCGATTTCCAGGCATGGGTCTGGCCAATGCGTGCTGTAATTTGTTTCGGCGCGGCATGTGCGGCGCTTACGTTTCTTTTGCTCGCGATTGACGACATCTGCCGGGCGTTTTGGATCAGGAAGTCATGACTGAGAATGTCATTATCGCGCTGAGCTGCCTCAGCGCGATTTTCGTTTTAATCTACATTGGGATGCATATCGCCGTTGCACTAGGCTTGGCATCGCTTGTCGGCGTGTACTTCATGCGCGGCGACTTTCAGATCGCGGCTAATTTGCTGGCCCAGGCGAGTAGCGATGCGGTTGCCAGTCACGTTTTTGGGGTGGTGCCGCTTTTCGTCCTGATGGGCTCTCTGGTTGCTGCGGCTGACATCGGTAAAGACGCCTACGATGTAGCGAACCAGGTTTTCAAGAGGATCAGGGGCGGTCTCGGTATCGCAACCGTCGCGGCGAATGCTGTCTTCGCCGCCATTACTGGTATTTCTATCGCTTCGGCTGCGGTGTTCACGCGTATTGCAGTGCCGGAGATGCTGCGATTCAACTATCGTCCGCGCTTTGCGGTTGGAGTGGTCGCAGGTTCATCCGTCCTCGGCATGCTGATCCCTCCGTCGCTCCTGATGATCATCTATGGCTTCGTCTCGGGCGTTTCGATCGGGAAAATGTTCATCGCTGGCATCGTGCCGGGCATCGTTTTAGCCGTCGTATTCTCGCTCGGCATTCTGTTCATGGCACGCTTCGTTCCATCGCAAGTAGGAGGGACGCAGATCGTCGATGACGGAACGCAGATGTCGGCCATCGAGATGTTTCTCAA
This sequence comes from Hyphomicrobiales bacterium, assembly GCA_016713235.1. Taxonomy (GTDB): domain Bacteria; phylum Pseudomonadota; class Alphaproteobacteria; order Rhizobiales; family Xanthobacteraceae. Next base: position 563,563 of record JADJPN010000003.1, read on the forward strand.
GCTCATGCCGACTGTTTTGCTCGTCGGGCTGTGCATGGGCGGCATTTATGCTGGATTCTTCACGCCGACTGAAAGTGGTGCGATCGGTGCGGCCGGCGCATTGTTGATTGCGTTGAGCAAGCGGCGCCTGACCTTGCAGTCTTTCTGGCGCGTTCTTCCCGAGACCGGCTACGTCACGGTGTCGATCTTGTTCCTGATCATCTGTGCAAACATGTTCACACGTATGTTGGCCATGTCCGGTTTGCCCCAGTTTTTCATCGAGCTGATGAAAAATGCGGGACTAGGTGCGAATGGATTTCTAGGCATTCATCTTCTGATCGTGCTTGCGCTCGGCACGATCATCGACTCCACGTCGATTTTGCTGATCGCATTGCCTCTTATTCTTCCGATCGCGGAAGGATACGGCATGGATCTCGTATGGTTCGGCATTATCACCATCGTGGCCGTCGAGGTGGGTTTGCTGACCCCTCCGTTCGGTCTTTCAGTGTTCGTCGTAAAAAGTACGCTTGACGATCCGCGCTTCCCGCTTGGGGAAATATTCAAAGGAACAGTGCCATTCGTAATCATGATGTTGTTGGTGCTGGCGTTGCTGGTCTTCTTCCCGCAACTTAGCCTGATGCTGCTCTAATGGTGCCTGCCAGCACAAACACTGTTCCGCGGTCATTTCTGTTCGTGCCCGGCGATAGCGAACGGAAGATGGCCAAGGCGGAGGTCATCAAGCCGGACGCGATTATTCTCGATCTCGAGGATGCGGTAGCGGCGAGCAGGCGCGAGACCGCGCGCGGAATTGTGACGTCGTACTTGCTAGGCGGTGCGAAGCAGATCCAGCGTTGGGTGAGGATCAATCCGCTTCACACGGACGACTCGCTGCGCGATCTTGCTGCCGTGATCCAGGGCGCACCCGACGGTATCGTGCTTCCCAAGACGAACTCGGGCGCTGACGTGTCGCAACTCTCGTCCATGCTCGATGTACTCGAAGTAAGAGAAGGGGTGGCGCGCGGCTCCGTAAGGATAATGCCGGTTGCGACCGAAACCGCCGAGGCCGTTTTCACGCTTGGCACCTACCGGGCAAGCAGCGCCCGGCTTGTGGGATTGACCTGGGGCGCGGAAGATCTCTCTGCGGCCGTGGGCGCCACGCATAACCGGCGGCCTGACGGCACTTACGACGATCTCTACCGTACGGCGCGCACGCTTTGTCTGGCTGGAGCAAAAGCTGCTGGCGTTTCGGCGATCGAGACGATTTGGGCGGACTTTCGGGATAGCGCTGGGCTTCAAGCGGACACGGTTACCGCGCGCAGACTCGGTTTCTCGGGACGGATGGCAATCCATCCCGATCAAGTTGCCGTCATCCACGAGGCATTTAGGCCCTCTTCGGAAGAACTCGACTACGCACGGCGCGTGATCGGCGCTTTTGCGAACGGTGAGGGTGCCGCTAGTCTCGACGGAAAGATGCTGGACATGCCGCATATGAAACAGGCGCAAAACATCGTTGCGATGGCAGAAAAAAGCGAAAAGAAAGGGTGAAGTTGTGGCGGGGCTTTATTACGACGAGTTTGTGATTGGGCAAGAGTTCAAACACGACATCCGGCGGACTCTCACGGAAACCGACAATCTTTTGTTCTCCGCGCTGACGCATAATCCAGCAGCGCTTCATCTCGATGAAGAGTACTGCAAAAGTCAATCCGAGTTCGGCACGCGCATTATCAACAGCGCTTTCACGCTAGGGCTGGTTGTCGGCATCTCGGTTGGTGATACGACGCTCGGCACGACTGTGGCCAATCTTGGTTGGGATGAAGTGCGGTTTCCGAAACCGTTATTTCCGGGTGACACGGTTCACGTTCGCTCCGTTGTGCACGGTATGCGGGAGAGCAAGTCACGCGCCGATTGCGGTATCGTTGTATTTCTGCACGAGGGGTTTAATCAGCGTGATGAGCTTGTCGCATCCTGCAAGCGTTCGGCGCTGATGAAACGCAAACCAATAAATAAGTCAGCATAGGCATTGCTCGTTCAGGCAAACGAAAGCTTCGCTCTATCGGGCAATGCCGTCGGAAGTATATTTTTTGGAATAGCCGTTTAAGTTACTTCCTGCGCACTTCAATAGAGATGCCCGGGAGCGTTCAGCCGTAAATGGTAACGTTCAAAGTTATATCGTTGCGCGGCCGAGGTAAGCGCTAATCACACGAGGGTCCTTTAGGACAGTATCTGGGGAACCTTCCGCGACGCTGCGGCCATACTCCAGCACATGTAGCCGGTCGGAAAGATCGGCAACCATTTGCATATCGTGCTCGATCCAGATCATCGCGATGCCGAGTTCATGTTTGATGCGCAAAATAAAGCGCGCAAGATCTTCGCGCTCGTCGCGATTGAGCCCTGCGGAAGGTTCGTCGAGCAGGAGGATCGCAGGCTCCATCGCAAGCGCGCGTGCAAAGCCGACAATCTTCTGAATGCCGAAGGGCAGGTTGGCGACCTGCACGTTGCGATAGCGCTCGAGCTCGATGAAATCGATGATCTTTTCGACCGCTTCGCGATGCGTTACTTCTTCGCGGCGCACTGAGCGGGAAAAGAACATTTCCTTCAGCGGGTTTGTGCGAATGCGCGCATGGCGCCCGGTGAGAAGGTTCTCGGCGACCGTCATATGCGGAAACAACTCGCCGTGCTGAAATGTGCGTGCAATGCCGAGTCGGGCTATGTGATGCGCGCTCAATCCAGAAATGTTTTGCCCGCGAAAGCGGATCGCGCCTTCGCCGGGATAAAGGCCACTGATACAGTTCAAGACACTGGTCTTGCCAGCGCCGTTTGGGCCGATCAGCGCGAACAGCTCCGCCTTATCTACCGCGAAGGAAACGCCGCTGAGTACCGTGAGCCCGCCGAAACGGAGCGTGAGCTTTTCGATTTCCAGCTCAGCCATACCATCTCCGGCTTCTGCGATATTGCTTTACGTCGCGGTAGGAGCGGCGCTCGCCAGCGCCGCCGAGATAAAATTCCTGAATATCGGGATGGTTCCGCAGGCGAGCAGCGTCGCCATCCAACACGACGCGGCCGTTCTCGAGCACGTATCCGCGATCCGCGATCGAGAGCGCGACGGCCGCATTCTGTTCGACGAGCAAGATCGTAATACCAAGCGTATTGCGTATTTCGACGAGCCGCTGCGCAAGATCATCGACCACGACCGGAGCGAGGCCAAGCGAAAGTTCGTCGACGAGCAGGAGTTCAGGCCCGCAGACGATGGCAGAAGCAAGCGCGAGCATCTGCCGCTCGCCGCCGGAGAGAAGGCCCGCCGTCCGGCCGCGTAATTCCGCTAGCTTCGGGAAGAAATTGAAGGCCATTTCCTCAAGACGCTTCCGGTCGGCACCCGTGCCAGAAACCGAGGCCGAAAGGTTTTCGACCACCGAGAGACTCGGAAAAACCTTGTCGCGCTCCGGTACCAGTACGATGCCGAGTTTCGTAATCAGGTAAGGCGGCCGATTCGATAGGTTCTTGCCTTTGAAATGAATCGCGCCTTCGGTCACGCGTGCGTCGTCAAGGCCGAGAAAGCCAGAGATCGCCCGCAGCGTGGTCGATTTGCCGGCGCCGTTTGTACCGAGAACGGCGACGATCTCGCCTTTGCGAGCTTCCAGTGTGATCCCCTGAATAGCCGTGATCGCGCGGCCGTAAACCACTTCGAGCTTCTCGACGCGCAGCAGCGCGCTCATTTGCGACTCCCGCCGAGCGGCTTCTGCTTGAAGGGCCAAAGAAGGAAATAGTTCTGCACGCGGCGCCATATCCCGACGAGACCTTGCGGTTCGAACACGAGAAAGAGGATCATGACGATCCCGAAAGCGGCATAGTTGAAGGCGGCGAGCATCCCGGCATAGCTGCGTGCGTTCGGAAGAAATCCAACGGCATACTCGATCATGTACGGTAGCAGCGTCACGAAAATCGCGCCAAGAATTGCGCCTAAAAGTGATCCCATGCCGCCGATAATGATCATCGCGACGTACTGGATCGACAGAAACAGCGAGAACGCTTCGACCGATACGAAGCCCCGGTAGTAAGCGAAAAGTGCGCCCGCGACCGCGGTCATCGAAGAGGAGATGACGAATGCAAGTAGCTTGTGTGCGGGGACACCGATGCCGAGCGCTTCAGCAATCGTCTCGTGTGAGCGAATAGCCGCCCATGCGCGTCCGGTGCGGCTGCGCAAAAGGTTCAGCGAGATCAGCAACGAGACGGCCGCAAACGCCAGCAACACGAAATACCAGATCTTGCGGTCGCGAATGAGAAGATCGCCGATGCGCGGCGCATCGATCATGATGCCGGTCGAGAAACCGCGTTTGGTTTCGTATTCGCCACCGAGATAGACCACGATGAAATGCAGCGCGAGCGTCGATACCGCGAGATAAAGTCCTCGCAATCGCAGCGAGGGGAGGCCGAAGATTAGTCCGATCAGTGCGCCAACTACGGCGGCGGCAGGAATCGTGATCCAGAATGCAGCGCCGAATTCCTTGAAGAGAATTCCGGCGGTGAACGCACCGGCCGCGATCAATCCCGCATGGCCGAGCGAAACTTGACCGGCATAGCCGGTGAGCAGCATCAGTGCGATCGAGCCGATCGCGGCCAGAAACACCTGGCAGGCGAGATCCAGCTGAAAAGAAGTTGCGATAAACGGAAAAGTGCCGAGCGCTGCAAGGAAAAGCATGAGCGCCGTCCACTGCATACGAGTCTCGATGAGCCGGAGGCCCTGATCGTAACTGGAGCGAAAGTAGCCGCTGGCGCGCGGTTCGCGGCTAGACACGGTCCAGCTCCTCGCGCGTGCCGAACAAACCCCAGGGTCGTACGACCAGCATCAGGATCAGAACGAGAAATGGCACGACATCGGAGAGCAGCGCATCGACATAATAGATCATCAGCACTTCAGCGGCGGCGATGATCAGCGAGCCGATTAGTGCGCCGACGAGGCTGTCGAGTCCGCCGACAAGGGCTGCCGGAAAAGCTTTCAAGCCGATCAGCACCATCGTGCTGTCGAGGCCGCTGTCTAGCGAGATCAGAATTCCCGCAAGCGCGCCAGTGAGCGTCGAGAGCCCCCAAGCGAGTGCGTAGATCGCATGCAATGAAATCCCGCGCTGCGCGGCCAGCAGAGGGTTCTGGCCTGCGGCGCGCATGCGAATGCCATAGCGGCTGAAGCGAAGGAATAGAAATAAGCCCGCATAAACGAGTGCTGTCGTTATGATCAAGGCGGCACCAGCCGCGGAGATACGCCCACCGAATACCGGTATCGAATAGTTGACCCAGCCGAGCGCCTGTGCCGGGTTTTGTTGCTGTGCCGACCAGACCAAGACGACAAGACCGCGCAGGAGTACACCGAGCGCGACCGTGGTGAGTACTGCAGCAAGCACCATCTCGCCAGTCATCCGGCGCATCAGAAACAGATATACGAGCACGCCGACGCAAAGGCTGAGAAAAATTGCTGCGGCGATCGCGATCAATGGATTCTTGGAGAACAGCGATGCGGTCGTGAGCAGGAGGTATGCGGAGAGCATCATCAGTTCGCCATGCGCGAGGTTCAGCACGCGGCTCACGCGGTAGATCAGCACATAACCGCAAGCAATCAGCGCATAGATTGCGGCAAGCACGGCTATGTTAATTGCAAGCTGCAAGCGCCCCTCCGGTTTTGCGGCAAACAGATGATTTTACCGGGGCCTGGCGCGCGCCAAGTCCCGGTAAAATGCTCGAAGTGTCAATGCGTTACTTTACGTCGAAAGGCGCCCAGTCACGCACACGAACAATCGCACCCTTCGCTTCGTCCCAACGATAGACGCGATAGTACTGCTTTGTGCGGAAGTGGTTATCTTTCGTCCATTGCAGTTCGCCGCCGCGAAGACCCTTCAAATCTACTTTCAGGTTCGAGAGCGACGCGGTGACCTTTTCTGCATTCGCGGGCCAGCCCGCACCCTTAAGCGCGGCTTCGATCACCATGCCGGCAATCCAGCCTTCAGTCATTTGGTTCACAGGATACTGCGATTTCGCTGCCTTCGCCGCCGCTGCAATCTCATTGTGGATCGGTAGATCGTCCTGGAATAGCGAATTCGCACCGACGACAAAGAACTTGCCGTCTTTCAGACGGGCGAGTTCGTTTTCGGCTTCGAGATGTGCCCAGGCAACATAATCGCCCGTCCAGCCGAGACGGCGCAAACCCTCAAGCGTGCGCACCTGCGTCACCCATGGCGCCCAGGAGTAGGTCCAGTTCGCGCCAGCATCTTTGATGAGTGTTGCGAATGGCGTGTAATCCGGTGTCGGTGGCGGAATGATCTGCTTCGAAACCGGCGTCATGCCGAGCGTCTTCGAGAGTTCTTCGGCGTAGTCGATCTCGCCACGAGAAATCGGGATCGCCATAGCCGAGAGGCCAAGCTTCACCGGTTCTTTTGCCGTCGCTTTCACGAAATCCAATACGGCGCGGCTGTCGTAGTTTGCGGCGAAAGCGGTTGTGCAGAATTGCAGCGCGTTTGCGGGCGGATAGACGTCTTTCGGACAGACGGAGCTTGCGAAAATCAGTGGGACGTTCGCCTTCTGCGACTCGCCGACAACCGGTGCGTATGTTGAGGAAAGGCTTGCGTTCAGCAGCAGCACCACCTTGTCATCGGTAACGAGGCGGGTTGCGTTCGCGGCGGCGCGTGCTGGCTGCGCGGAGTCATCCAAGAGAATCAGATTGATTTTCTTGCCGTTGACGCCGCCGGCAGCATTCACCTTGTCGATGTAAATGCGAAGACCATCTACGGCGGGTGCATATGTGCCGGCGGCCGGGCCGGTGAGTGCGCCGGTCAATCCGATATTATATGAGTCCTGCGCCGTGGCCGCGCCGGTTAGCCCGACGAGAGCTGCGGTGACGATCAAACTTCGTTTCAGCATTTCCTTCCTCCCTGGTTCTTATTCATTGCGCGAGCCCACCGCTTGCGGCGGCGAGCAGGCGTTCCTCAGCGTCGTCGTACATGGCGTCGACGAGCGGCTTGAAGCGCTCGTACATCAAGTTGCGCTTCACCTTTCTGGTTGGCGTTACCGGTTCGCCTTCTTCTTCGGGATCAAGCTCTTTCGGTAAAATACGGAAAGTCTTGACCTGCTCGACACGGGCAACTTGTTCGTTAGCTTTCTCGATTTCCTTGCGAACCTGTTTCTCGAGCGCCGGATTGGCTGCGAGATTGGTAAAGCCGGTATAGGCGATGTCGTTGGCGCGAGCCCAATCGGCGGCGGTATCGAAATCCATCTCGATAAGCGCCACGAGATATTTCCGGCCATGACCGAATATGACGGCTTCCGCGATGAAAGGCGAAGAGCGTAGAATATTCTCGATGTAAGCGGGCGAAATCGTCTTGCCGCCGGAGGTCACGATGAAATCGCGTGCGCGGTCGATCAGACGCAGCTGTCCGTCGCGCAATTCGCCGACGTCGCCTGTCTTCAGCCAGCCGTCATCCTGCAACACGGATTTCGTGGCCTCGTTGTTCTGCCAGTAGCCTTCGAACAGATCTTTCCCGTGGACGAGAATCTCGTTGTCCTTGCCGAATTTGGTCTGCCATCCGTCGGGCACCGTGCCGACGTCGCCGGGGCGCGGGAAGGGACCACGCTGACCGGAGATAATCGCGCCAGCGGTTTCTGTCTGTCCGTACATCTCGCAGACATTGACGCCGAACATGTGCCAGAGCGCCATTGTGTCGGCTGGCAGCGGCGCGCCTCCGGAAAGCACGAGTTCTAACTTGTCGAAGCCGAGTTTGTTGAGGATCGGCCGGAACACGGCGGCCCAGGCGGCGCGATAAAGTGCCTCTTGGTGCGCACTCGTTCGGCTCTCGTAGAGACGCTTAACGTGTTCACGCGCAAGCCGCATCGCAATTTTGTAAGCCGCGCGCTTCGTCGGCGACGAGCTACCGATATTGACAAGGATGGTGGACGCGAACTTCTGCAGATAGCGTGGAACGGTGAACAGCACCTGCGGCGCAACTTCAAACATCGTCGTGCCGATCTCGTTCACGTCTTCGCCGAAATGCGGAGTTAACCCCGAGATCAGCGGCAAGGTCACCGCGACGTCGCGGCCGAGCACATGGCAGATCGGTAGATAGATGACCGTGCGCAGCGATTTTTCCGCAAGCACGGGGTAGTGCGTAACGATGTTATAGGTGCCGGCAAGGTGTTTGCCGTGCGTAATCAGCGCGCCTTTCGGGTTTCCGGTAGTGCCCGATGTGTAAACGATGAACGCAGGCGATTGCGGCGACACCATTCTGGCTTTTGCTTGCAGCCAGTCCAGGTCGGCGTCTGCTTTTTCCAGCAGCGAGCGATAGCTCGACAGTTTTTCATGGCTGTAAGCAAATAGCGCAGAATCGTCGATTACCACGATCTTGCGCAGTTTCGGCAGTCGATCCACGAGCGGCAGAATACGATCGACATATTCCTGGTCTTCCGCGACGAAGAGCACCGCGCCGCCGTCTTGCATCTGGTATTCGGTCTCGCTCGCAGAGGCGGTCGGATAAATCCCGAACACGATAGCGCCTAGCGATTGTGCGGCGAGATCGCAGATCATCCATTCTTCGCAAGCGTCGCCCATGATGGCAACGCGTTCGCCAGCCTTTAGCCCGAGCGCCTCGAAGGTTTTCGCAGTACGTGCGACGAGAAGTGCATAATCGCGCCAGGTACGTTCACGATAGATGCCGAGATGCTTCGAGCGGAATGCGACCGCGTCAGGCGTTGCTTTCGCGCGTTCGCAAAGCAATGCCGGCGCCGTTTTCTGGCGCAGTCGTTCCGGCGTCCATCCCTGCAGCGCGGCCATTGGCTGGCCCTTTTTCAACGAGCGGCGTCAGGGAATGATTCTATAGATCAATTGAAAACGCAACGGTCCTTTCGGGCTAAGTTTCAGCGTCCGGCTTTGCCGATGCCCGCGAGCAGAATACGTGCATATTGCTCTGCAACCTCCGGCACCTTGTAGGGGTTCTCCTTGCCGATCCAGGCAGCAACGGATTTGCACATACCGAGGAGCGCCAGCGTCATCAGCCGTGGGTCTAAGCCTTTGCGGAACTCGCCGCTGGCAATACCTTCCATAACTACCTTTTCGATGACTTTCTCATAGGCTCGCGAGAGCTTGCCCACCTTTTTGCGGGAAACGGGAGGGAGGTACTGCCGCTCGTTCAGAAAGGTTTTTACGAAGTCGGCGCGGTCGAGCAGCGGCGCAAGATGTGCTTCAACGAGGCCGCGAACCTTCTCGGACGCCGTTATTTTCTTCGCAGCGACCTCGGACGCCGCTTCAAAGAACCCCTCGACGCCCTTCAAGCAAACACGCTCGAGCGCAATCTCCTTGGAAGGGAAGTAGTAGTAGAGGCTGGCTTGCTTGATCCCGAGAATATCCGCGATGTCTTGTGTGCTTGCGCCGTAGTAGCCGCGTTGTGCAAATACTTTGGCGGCCGCGTCAAGAATTTCACTCTGCCGTCGACGTTGGTTCGGCGCGGATGCGCGCGGGCTCGTGCCCACAACCTGCAATTCGGGTTTGCGCCGCGTCTTCATTCGCGCGAATCTCCAGAACCTCGTCCGCCGCTATGGACTTGCTTTTTGACACGACCGGGGGTTTCAATCTATCTATTGATCTATAGAATCCGGCGCTAGGCCGGAAGTCCGGGAGAAGCATCATGTCTCGCCTCGCGTCTGGCCGTCCGCCGTTCCGTGCCGATCATGTCGGCAGCTTGCTCCGGCCGCCCGCGCTGCGTCAGGCATTCAAGCAGCATATGAACCGCTCGATCGATGACGCGACGTTCAAAAAGATACAGGACGACTGCATCCGCGAGGTTTTGAAGCTGCAAGAGAGTGCAGGCCTCGAAGTCGCAAACGACGGCGAGTTTCGCCGGGGCTCCTACTGGAGCCGTTTCGTCGAGCGCACAGAAGGCTTCGAGATCAAGAGCGCGGTTTATACGTTTCGCGACGATACCGGACACGAATACGAGTTCACGGCGCCTTATGCGAGCAAGAAGATCAAGCGCGTGCAGCCGCTCGCGGTCGACGAGTTCGAGTTCGTGAAGGCACACACGAAGCTGACGCCGAAAATTACGATCCCGTCGCCTTCGACGATGCACTTCTACCGTTGCAGCGATTTCGCCGACGCAAAGATCTACCCTGACGCGAAGGTTTTTTTCGCTGATCTTGGCAAGGTGTTTCAAGAGGAGATCGCCGATCTTGCGAAGGCGGGCTGCGAATATGTGCAGCTAGACGAAGTCGCAATCGCGATGCTTTGCGATCCTGCGATCCGCGACAAGGTGAAATCGGTAGGGCAGGACCCGGACGAACTCGTCGATCTTTATATCGACGCGATCAACGAAGCGGTTTCGGTGTTACCCGCCAGTGTGCGCGTCGGCGTTCATATGTGCCGCGGCAATCTTAAGGGGCATTATCTCGCTGCTGGCGGCTACGAGGACATCGCGGAGCGTTTCTTCAGCCGCGCGAAGATCAATCATTTTCTGCTTGAATTCGACACCGCGCGGGCGGGCGATTTTTCGCCCCTGCGTTTCGTGCCGAAGGGAGTCGGCGTCGTGCTCGGCATTGTCACGAGCAAGTCGCCGCAACTCGAAAATCCCGACGACCTGAAACGGCGGGTTGATGAAGCGACGAAATATATCGACCTCGACCGCCTCGCGATCAGCCCGCAGTGCGGCTTTGCCTCAACCGTCGCAGGCAACCCCGTCACGGAAGCGGATGAACGCGCGAAGCTGAAACTTTGCGTCGATACCGCCAAGTCGATTTGGGGATAATGCAGTTTAGCTGGTCACTCATTCTAGGCCGCTGAAGTCCCTACCATCAGCGAAGGGTTGAATACGGCATGCTTCGCCGAAGCTTCCGGTTCTAGAATTCGTACGATCATGATCTCTCCCGCATTGTGGCCCATATCGCGCGGCCCGATGCGGAAGATTGCGAGCGGTGGTTTGACCACGTTAGCGAGCAGCACATTGTTGTGGCCGACCACGGAAATATCCCGCGGGCATAGATAGTTGCTCGCTTAGACAGCATGAGCACGCTGCTCATTCACCCCAGATTTTGAAGCCGTAATTCGCGCCACGCTGAATAAGGCATGGGCCGCTTCTTGACTGCGCCGTTAGCAATTGACTATTTTAGCTATAAGTAGAACGGCGTTCCTATTAAGGGAACGATACTAAAAAGGCTGGTTTGCGAATAGTCCCAAGGAACCGTCAGGCAATGTTGCTGAATATTGATCGTTTACAAGCCGGCATGAAGAATGCCGGGCTCGATGCGCTTGTTGCGACAACACCGGAAAACGTAACCTACACGAGCGGCTTCTGGGCCATGAGCCAATGGATTCGCCGCGGCCCGCAGGCCTACGTGCTCATTCCGGCGAAGAACCCGGATGATTCTTCCGTGATTGCGAATACCGGGATGATCGATCTTGCCGCCGACAGCGACGTTTGGGTGCGCGACGTCAGGAGATTTGGCAAGTTCATCGTCGATGCCACGCCGGATTTGAAGTTGTCCGGGCAAGACCAGCGCATGCAGGAATTGCTGGATCGCGAAGACGACGGCGATGCGGTGAAATCGCTTGCGCGCGCGATCAAGGATCGCGGTCTTCAGTCGGCAAAGATCGGTATCGACGAGATCGGAATACTTCCGGAATACTGGGACGCGCTTGTGGAGTTGCTTCCAGACGCAAAACTTACCCGGGCGTCGGGCATTTTCCGTTACGCACGGGCGATCAAGACTGCGGAGGAGATAAGCCGGCTTCGGAAGTCCGCGCAGATCGCCGATCTTTCGATTGCAGCGGCATTCGACATCGCTCGCGAGGGCGCGACGGAGATGGATCTGGCGAAAGTGTTCCACTGCAAGACCATTGAAGAAGGTGGTTTACCTGTTCTCGGTTGCGTCGGCACGGGTCCGCGCGGAGCGATGACAAACGTTCAGCCCAACGAAACCAAGATCGTGAAGGGTGAAGTCATTCGCTTTGATGTCGGTGGACGTTACCGGCATTACCGCGCTGATATTGCGCGCAATGCCGTCGTAGGGGATGCGGATGCGAAGACGGTTCGCTATCACAAGGCGATCTGCGCAGGGATGTACCGGGCGATTGAAATGATCAAGCCGGGCGTTCGCGTGGCAGACGTTTTCGATGCCGCTGTTGAAACCGTAAGGCGCGAGGGTATTGCGCACTACCAACGCAATCATATCGGTCATGGCATCGGACTGGACGGCTATGACGCGCCCAATATCGCGCCATCGAACAACGAGTCGTTCGAAGAAGGAATGGTTATCTGTGTTGAGACCCCGTATTACGAAATGGGATATGCGGGTTTGCAGGCCGAAGACACGCTCGTCGTAACTAGGGATGGTGTTGATTCATTTATGTTGAGCAACGCCGCATTGCGTCTGCTCTGATGACAAACGTAACCGGTCTCAAGTGCGTTCGATGCCAAACACTGTTCAGCATCGATCACTATAGTCAGGACTGCCCAAACTGCCGTGCGCAGGTTCGGAGCAATCTCGTCGTTTCTTATGACGAAACTCTGCGTGTGAAACGTCCGAAACCAGGAAGCGCGTCGCCTTGGACGCTATGGCGCTATGGCGATGTTTTGCCGGTGAGCGCGGCCGAAGCCGTGAGCTTGAACGAAGGCGGTACGCCGCTCCATCGGCTGGATACGATCGGCGAGGAGCTTGGCCTCACGCAGCTCTATGGAAAAGACGAGAGCCGGAATCCGACCTGGTCATTCAAGGATCGGTTGGCGTGTCTTGCTGTCTCAGCGGCCAAGAAGATGGGTGCGAAGACGATCGTATCAAGTTCCTCGGGAAATGCTGGCGCCGCCGCGGCTGCCTATGCCTGTAAGGCAAAGATTCCGTGCGTCGTATTCACGTTCAAGGGCTCGAGCGGCCCAATGCTCCATCAGATGCGAGCGTATGGCGCGCAGGTTGTGGCCGTAGAAGACAAGAAAGACCGCTGGACACTGATGGAACATGCAGTCCGGAACTTCGGCTGGTTTCCAACATCGCCTTTCTTCGGCCCGGTCGTTGGCAGCAACCCGTTCGGTATCGAGGGCTACAAGACGCTTGCATACGAAATCGCCGAACAGCTCGACTGGCGTGTGCCGGATTGGTGCGTTCTTCCTGTTTGTTACGGGGACGCGCTGGTAGGCATGTGGCGCGGATTTGAAGACATGATGGCTTTCGGTTGGACCGACCGAATGCCGAAATTTGTCGCTGCGGAAGTGTATGGCTCGCTAACTTCTGCGCTCGCCGACAAAGCCGATGGCCCGCGCGACATGCAGAAAACTCACGATACGGTTGCCGTGTCGATCGGAGCTACGCAGGGCACGTTCCAGGCGCTCGACATCGTGCGCCGTTCCAATGGAACAGCGGTTACGGCAAGCAACGACGAGATGATGAACTGGCAGAGCAAGCTAGCAGTGCGGCAAGGGCTCTATGTCGAGCCGTCGTCGGCTGCAACGCTGGTCGCTGTGGAGAAAATGAAAGGTACTGGCGTTCTGAAGTCGGGCGACAGCGTCGTGACGCTGTTAACCGCAAGCGGTTTGAAGGATACCGCGACGACTGCAAAGTATCAGGGGGAGCAGATCGTTCTGCCGGCGAATCTGGAAACATCGATCCGCACTCTGACCGAGCGCGGCATTTTTCCGGGTGACCCGTCAAGGGTATGAGCCATGCGCCGATGCTCGCGATATTTCGTGAATGAAACCCGGCGTCGTACCGGTGGAATGTGCGCATGACTGATTTACACGCGCACACTCCTATATCGGATCACCTGGAGAAAGTGACTGGGCGGGCGGAATTCATTTCCGACGTGGTCGTGCCGGGAATGTTGCACGGGAAGATCCTGCGCAGCACCGTTCCTCACGGCATCATCAAAAAGATCGACACGAGCGCAGCGCTGGCGATGCCGGGCGTCGTGGCTGTGCTTACTGGCGCCGATGTCGCGCAATTGAATAATCATTGGGGGCCATCCCTCAAGGATAGACCGCTCATCGCGATTGATCGCGTCCGTTATGTCGGCGAGCCGGTGGCCATGGTCGCGGCAGAGGACGAACGCACAGCGGAAGAAGCGCTGGAGCTGATCGACGTTGAATACGAGTTGCTGCCCTATGTGACTGGCGCTGAAGAGGCGCTTGCTGAAGGCGCTCCTGTAATTCACGCCAAACCCGAAGCCTTGAAAGATTTTTACTTCAAGGGCGAGGCCAAGCCGGTTCCGGGTACAAACATTTTCCAGAAGTACGCCTATGAGCACGGCGACGTCGAGAAGGCGTTTGCCGGCGCGGATCGCTGCTTTGAGGGCCGCTTCGAATTTCCGATGGTTTTTCATTACGCAATGGAGCCGCATTGCGTAATCGCGTCGTTCCACAATGAGGGGTTGACGCTGTGGAGTTGCGGCCAATCTCCGACCGCTGTGCAAAAAGTATTGTCTCGCGTTTTCGAGATGCCGCTCGCGCGGATCAGGATAATCTCGCCTTACGTAGGCGGAGGTTTTGGCGGCAAGGCGTCGGTGAAGATCGATCCGCTCGTCGCGGCACTCGCATGGAAAGTGCGCAGGCCGGTTCGCGTCTGTCTGTCGATTTCGGAAACGATGCTGACCGCGCGCCGCCTGAGCGCGACCGTCGATGTAAAGACAGGGGTCAGAAACGACGGGACAATTGTCGCAAAATCGGTCCGTATTCTGATGAATGGCGGTGCCTATGCCGATACCGGGCCTGCGATTGCGGTGAAGGCGGCAAACCGCGCGATCGGGCCCTATCGGATTCCCAATCTCAAGCTGGAAAGCGTAGCGGTTTACACGAATACGGTGCCGGGCGCGGCCTTCCGCTCGATCGGCGGGCCGCAGGCCGTATGGGCGTCGGAATCGCAGATGGACGAGATCGCGTCCGCATTGGACATCGATCCTGTTGAACTTCGTAGCAGGAATATCCTTCGCTGCGGCGAGCATGTTCGTCCCGACTTGCGCCCCATCGACGTTGAGATGGCAGAGGCAATGGATATTGCCTTGAAGGAGATGACGAAGCTCCAGTCGCTGGACGCGGACGCGAAGACATTCGGCGGCACGGCACTCGGAATATCCGACCCCGGAATCATGCCGGTTGCTTCCGTTCTGATGCGCCTGAAGATCGACGGTTCGGTGGCTGTAGTTTCTAACAGTGTGGAAATCGGGCAGGGGGTTCGCGAGGTATTGCGCAAGCTTGCGTCGGAGCAGCTCAATCAACCGATGCATGCAATCGAAGTATTAACCCCCGATACGGCAATCGCTCCATTCGACTGGGGAACCGCTGCAAGTCGCTCGTCGCTGATGATGGGTCTTGCGATCGAGGACGCTGCAAAAGATATCCGCAAGCAGATCGCAGACATTGCCGCAATCGTGTTCTCGGCTGAGCCGAGTGCCGTTCGCCTTTGCGAAGGCGGCGTCATGATCGGAAATGAGAAAAAGACGTTCAACGAACTACTGCACTCTTACTATGGAATTGATAGCGGCGAGATCGTCGCGCTTGGCCGGGTATCGCCGCATTCGAACGGCGGGCGTCTCGCACAGGCGCCGCTGTTCTGGGAGACGGCGGCTGGCCGCTGCGGAATTATCGCCGACGTTGAGACGGGCGAAGTCAAAGTAAAACACTACGTCAGCGTTGCGGATGTCGGCCGTGCTTTGAACCGTGCCGGCGCCGAAGGTCAGGACGAGGGGGCTTCGATTATGGGGCTCGGTCACACGCTCAGCGAAGAACTGATCTACGAAGACGGCCAGCCTATCAACGCAACGATGATCGATTATCACGTGCCGACGATCGACGAAGTTCCGGAAAACTTCGTAACCGTGCTGATTGAGAGCGGCACCGGACCCGGGCCGGGCGGTATGCGTGGCATGGGCGAGGGGGCAATTCTGCCGGTTGCGCCCGCCATCGCGAACGCTCTCGCAACCGGCTACGGCATCCGGATTCGCGAACTGCCGATCACGCCGGAGCGCGTATGGCGCGCTCTGCGCGACAAGCGAAAGGTTTGAGATGGATTTCAGCTTCGAGACCGTTCTGCCGACAACGCCGCCGCGCGTCTGGACATTTATGACCGACATCCAACGGATGGCGTCGTGTATTCCTGGCTGCGAACGGATCGAGACGCAGGAATGGATGAAGTCCTATAGCGCGGTGATGAAGCAGAAGATCGGCCCATTCAAACTGGAGGTGCCGGCGCAGATCGCGGTCGAAGACTATAAAGAGCCGTCTTTTGTTCGCGCCGCTGCCACCGGCAAGGACAAGTTCACCGGTACTACGCTGAACGTCTCGCTTCACGTAACGGTTGATCCCGTCGATGACAAATCCAGCAAGTTTGCGGTGAGCGCGACCTTGAACGTCGCGGGCCGTCTCGCTTCCTTGGGCTATTCGGTGATCAAAAAGAAGGCCGAAGAGAATTTCGTGGAGTTCGAGCGCCGCATCAAGGAACAACTCGCGCAGGTTTGATGTGTTCATAACTCCATTCACACACCATCGGCCGGCCGGGCTCCACTCAGTCTTCGACATCCTCGCGAAATACGGCGACGACGCGGCGGTCTATGCTGGCGGCACCGAGCTCTTGCTCGCGCTTAAAGCACGCGTGTTGCGCTACGAGCACTTGATCGATCTGAAGCGTGTCAAGGAACTCGGTGGTGTTCGCGTCGAAAACGATTTCATAGGTATCGGCGCTCTGGCGACCCATTATCGGATTGCGAATGATCCGGTGGTGCTTGCGAGCATCCCGGAATATGCGTCGCTGAGCGACGGAATCGCGAATATCAGGGTTAGGGTTGCGGGTACGCTTGCCGGCAATTTGAGTTTCGCCGAGCCGCATTCCGATCCCCCGGCTTTGCTTGCTGCCATGGGAGCAACCGTCCAACTGGTGTCCGCGGACTCCGAGCGTTCAGTTCCGGTGAGCGAGTTCATCGCTGGCGAATTCACAACCATGCGCGAAGACAATGAACTGATCTCGGAAGTGCGGGTACCCGTCACGCAGCCGAACGAAGCCTTTCGGTTCCGTAGTTTCGGACATCTTGAGCGGCCTGCCGTGAATGTTGCCGTCGGCTGCAAGAACGATGACGGCAAAACGGCGTTTCGTATCTGGCTTGGTGCCATTGGCGATCACCCCATTCATGCAGAGAAAGTGGAGACAGCTTTACGCGGCGTTCCGCGCGCCTCGCTGCGCGACGTACTTCCGGCGGCTACTGAGGAGTTTACTTCCGGTCTCAGCGCAACGAGCGATCTGCACGGTAGCGCAGACTACAAACGTCACCTCGCATCGGTTTTGATGCAGCGCGCGGTCAACGAAGCCGCCGAATCTGCTTCATCGAAGGAAAGCTAGATGACAGAGAAACAGTCTCTTTCATTTGTCCTGAACGGAGAGAGCCGCGAAGTGTCGATTGACGCATCGGAACTGCTCGTCGATGTGCTGCGTGAAAAATGCGGAATGAAGGGCACCAAGCGGTCTTGCGACGTGGAAGTGTGCGGGGCATGCACGGTTCTAGCCGACGGATTGCCGATCAGCAGTTGCACTACGCTTGCGATAGACATGGACGGCAGGGATGTCACGACGATTGAGGGTCTTGCAAGGAACGAGAAGCTCAGTCGCGTGCAGCAAGCCTTCGTCGATCATGCGGCGATGCAGTGCGGCTTCTGCACGCCCGGCATGGTGCTGGCGACAACCGCATTGCTCGAAACGAACGAGAAGCCCACGGACGCAGAAATTCGCCATTTCTTGCGCGGCAACATTTGCAGATGCACGGGCTACATCAAAATTCTGGAAGCGGTGAAGAGCCTTGTTTGATCTCTCCATATCTTCTGACGGGCGCGACACGCCTGAACAGTTTCTGCAAAAAGCTGGATATAGCCGAGCAGGGCGGTGCGCGTGCACTCTGGATCGCCAATCATCTATTCCTGCGGGATCCCGTTTCACTTGCCGCGACTTCTCTCGCGCGTACTAAAAATCTTCATCTAGTTTTGATGGCGATCAGCCCACTGACAATGCATCCGGTGCAAGCGGCCATGTCGGCAGCAACCCTGGATGAGATGTTTCCGGGCCGGATTACTTTATGTTTTGGCGTCGGCGCGCCGGCTGATCTCAATGCGCTTTCGATCGAAGCGGAGAAGCCGCTCAAGCTGATGCGCGAAGCGCTGAAGGTAACTCGGGCACTCCTTGCCGGCGAGACCGTCAAATATGAAGGCGACCATTTTAGCGTTGCATCGCGCGGGCTTGTCACAGGGCCCCGAAAAGTACCGTTGTTTCTTGCAGCATCCGGACCAGGGATGCTGGAACTGGCAGGGGCTGAAGCCGATGGCGTTCTGATCAGTGCCGGCGCTTCGCTGCCATTCGTCGAGCAAACGCTCGAACACGTCAGACGTGGAGCGAGGGGCCGGAAAGTTCGGACGCAGGGATTGGTTTACACGTCCATCGATGACAGTGAGGTCGCCGCAAATGACCGTTTGCGTCGGTTGCTCGCGATTCTGCTTCGTGGTGCCCATCATCGCGCAAACCTCGAAGCGGCGGGGAACAAACTCGACCAAGCTGCGCTGAATGACGCCGTTCTTTCGAATGACTGGGCGAAGGCCGAAAGCTTGATCACGGACCGGATCGTTCAGCAGCATGCCGCAAGCGGCACGCGCGAACAGTTGAAACAACGGTTCAGCAATTATCACCGGGCTGGGCTCGATGAGGTTGTCGTCGCCGGCGCAAGAGAGCCGGATCAGATTTCGAGAATTTTAAAAATACAAGAGAGGATGTCATGAAGTTTAGCGTCTGCCTTTCAACAGGCTTTGAAGGCGTAATGTACCCGATCCCGTTTGCGGGGCCGCAGGATTTCATAGAGCAGGAAAGCTCTGCGAGCGTCTCGGCTATCATTCGGTGTGGGGAAATGATCACATCACCACGCAGGATTATGTAAGAGATCTGTTCCCGAACACGCCTCCGAATTTTTACGAACCCCTCGTAACGCTCGCAGCAATCGGTGCTGTGACAACCAAACTGAAGCTCGGCACCGCGCTCTGCGTATTGCCGATGCGCGATCCTGTCTATCTCGCAAAGCAGGCGATCACACTCGACCAGATGTCGAATGGGCGTTTTATCATGGCGGTCGGTCTCGGCGCCTATCGCGAGGAATTTCTTGCCTGGGGCGGCTCGCGGGCAGCGAAGGCGCGGCGCGGCGAAATGATGGATGAGGCACTGACGGCGCTCGACATGCTGTTCCAGCAAAAGAGCGCGACCCACGAGGGAAAATATTATTCGTTCAAAGGCGTCGAGATGTTTCCGAAGAGCGTCGCCCAGCCGTTCCCGTTATACATCGGTGGCCACAATCTCGAAGCGATCGAGAGAGCTGCGAAATACGGGCAGGGCTGGCTGCCGGGTTGGCGTCCACTTGCTGAATTGGAAGAGCGCATTGCAAGTCTGAAGCGTCGCGCCGCTGAGCTCGGTCGTAATCCTGCAGACATTGAAATTGCTCCGCAGTTCTCCGTGACCATCGATAAGACGCTCGAAGCCGCTGAGAAGCGCTATATGGAAAGCGGCCTCGTCGCGCATCGCGTATCGCTTGCCTATACCGGGCGCGATCTCAGTCATCAGGTCGTCGCCAATCTCGTGGGCTCTCCAGATGTGATCTTGGAGAAAGTGGCGAAGCTGAAGTCAATCGGCATCGATCATTGCAGCGCTTTGATGTTCCCTGCGGATACAGTGAGTGAGATGAACGAGCAGGTCGAATGGTTTGCTAAGGACGTTATGGCGAAGGTCAGCTAAGTGAGAACAGTCAGGGCGGCGGATGGCGAAACCGATGTTCATGCCGGACGCCGCCCGGGCTGGAAAGTATTTATAATTCAGATTTACGTGCTTCTAAATTCATTTGCATCACGGTGTCTTGTTTGGTCACGCACATAGATGAATAGGTGAGGGATATAATGCCTCAGCAGAAAAAGAGCGGAAGCCAGACGGTGGCGCGGGCGCTCAATATTCTGACGCTTATGGGTGAATCCGGTGAGATAGGAGTTCGCGATATTGCGCGCAAGCTCAAGATTGCGCCAAGCATGGCGCAGCGCTTGATCAATACGCTTTCGGAATCCGGCTTTATCGAGAAGTCAGTTGAGTCGTCGCGCTGGAAAATTGGCTACAAGACATTTCAGATCGGCTCGACCTTTCTGACCAATGTTGACCTGAACGCTGCTGCTGCGCCGGAATTAAGAATTCTGGCTGAGGAGCATCAGGTAAACAGTTTTCTCGGTGTATTGCGCGATCGCTCGGTAGTCTATCTTGCAACTCTACAGAGCCGCGCTCCCATCACGATTACGACCGCGCCCGGCTCAATTACTTATCTTCATTCGACCGCACTCGGAAAAGCGCTGCTCGCTCCGATGAGTAAGAACGAAGCAAGCGGCTTGCTTGGTGCGCAGCCTTACAAGCTTCTGACGAAGAAAACGCGCCGCACGTTCTCGTCGCTCTCCAAGGATCTCGAAGAGTTTCACCGGCTTGGCTACGTCGTCTCCGACGAAGAGAATATCGAAAATGTATTTGCGGTTGGGGCGCCTATTCGAAATTCTACTGGCGCGACAATCGCAGCGTTAAGCGGCGCCGTCCCGCGACAAAAGCTCACCGCAAAGACGATGGCCGAGCTAGGCAAGCTAGTAAAAGAATCCGCGGATCGGGCGTCGCTGCGTCTGGGTGCGCCCAAGGCTGGCTCGCGATGAGGTTTCTTTGTCGTAATGTTTGCAATGGGAGCCCGCAGGTAAGTTTGCATTGTTTGCAATTCAGCATACGAGCAGCTAGAAATAATTATCAGATTGAGAACGATGTTCCGATAAAAGGAACGGCATGATGTCGTCGGTGGAAGAAAGATTGCAGCGTGCGGGGTTCACTCTTGCAACGGCGCAACCAAGTGTCGCGAACTATCTGCCCGCACTAATTTCGGGCAGCCATCTCTATGTTTCTGGCCAGTTGCCCTTCGAGGCTGGGAAAATTCGCTACAACGGCAAGGTTGGCAAAGATCTTTCTATCGATGAGGGCAAGCAAGCCGCCGCGCTGTGCGTCTTGAACGGGTTGGCGCAAGCAAAACTGGTGCTTGGCGATTTGGGCCGCATCGCAGGTTGTGTGCGGCTTGGCGGGTTCGTCAACTGCGAGCAAAATTTTTACGAGCAGCCGGCTGTGCTGAATGGTGCGTCGGACTTGATCGTTACGGCGCTTGGCGACGCGGGCAGGCATGTTCGAGCAGCGGTTGGTTGTAGCTCCTTGCCTCTTAATGCCGCGGTTGAAGTTGAAGCCATCTTTGCGTTGCACGATAGAGGCTAGGTTGTCGCTGTGATGAATCTCGTTCTCATTTGTAGCGGCTCGGCAAACGTGAAGACAACGCGGTTGTCGAAAATTCGTAAGGCGTTGAAGTAAACACAGAACCCAGCTGAGAAGAGGAGCTGACATGAAGTTCAAACGATTGGTTGTTGGTCTGGCGGCGATTGCCGCTGTGGTGGCGTCGAGCATTGCCCAGGCACAACAGTATCCAGATAAGCCGATTACACTGATTGTTCCGTGGTCTGCCGGCGGCAGCACCGATCAGACTGCTCGCGTACTTGCCAAGGCGGCCGAAGCCTATCTAGGGCAGCCAATCATCGTCGTGAATCGTCCAGGCGCATCCACCACGATTGGTATGGGTGAGCTCGCGAAGGCGAAGCCGGACGGTTACACAATCGGTACGTTGTCGAGCACCGCCTATCTGGTCTCGTTGCAAGGCCGTCAGCTGCCATTCGATCCGATTCAGGATTTTTCCTACATCAGCTACTACGGCGACAACCTGATTGGCATCGCGGTGCTTCAGGACTCGCCGTATAAGAAGTTGAGCGATCTCCTCGATTTCGCCAAAGCCAACCCGGGCAAGCTGAAGTTCGGAACGGCGGGTGTCGGCACGACGCAGCATTTGACGATCGAAGCGCTTCAGCGTGATTCAAAGGCAAAATTCGTACATGTTCCGCAGCAGGGCTCGGCGGCTTCTGCGCCTGCGCTTCTGGGAAGCCACGTTGACTTCATCATGGAGACATCGGTGTGGGCGCCTTTCATCGAAAGCAAGCAGATGCGCTTGCTTGCGGTCTCGGCGGTCCAGCGTTCGGAAGTATACCCGGATGTGCCGACGTTCACCGAGCTCGGTTTCAAGTCACTCCGTTCGGTGCAGGCGATCATCGCTCCGAAAGATCTTCCCGAACCGATCCGCGCAAAGCTCGAGAACGCATTTCGTAAGGCTCTAACGGACAAGGCGTTCCAGGACACGATGAAAAAGCTCGCGATGCAGATCGTCGACCTTCCGGGCGCCGAAGTGAAGAAGCTGGTTGAGGGCGAGTACGCGCTCGCCAAAGAGCTGATCGAAAGCACGAAAAAATAGTGCAAATGCTTCGCTACCTCGACCGCCCGATTAACGTTGCAGTCGCGCTGATCGCACTCGTTGCGTTCGCGTTCGGGGTTGGCTCATGGAAACTCGGGTTCTGGACCGATGATGGTCCGGGGCCCGGGTTGCTGCCCTTTGCAGCAGCATGTCTGCTCTTGCCCATACTTTTCCTTATCCTCCGTGAAGAGTTCGACGATAAGGAGCGGTTCCATCCGCATCCGTTGTTCGCGGTTGTCATTCTGTGCGTCTACGCGACAGTAATTCCCTATGCCGGTTTCCTGATCCCCACCGTCTTGCTCATTGTCGCTTGGACGAGATTGTTCGAGCAGCAGAGTATTGTTCGAGGCGCGATACTCAGCGTACTGCTTATAGCATTCGGCTGGGTGGTATTCGTCTATCTGCTTAAAGTGCCGATGAGCATGCTGCCGGAATTACGATGATCGATTCACTGCAACAGATCGTTTACGGCCTGTCTCTCGCGACACTGCCGCAGAACCTGATGTATGCCTTTATAGGCTGTCTGCTTGGTACGCTGGTTGGCGTGTTGCCGGGCCTTGGCCCGATTACGACGATTGCAGTGTTGTTGCCGCTGACGTTTCAAGCTGGCGACCAGCTTGGTGCAATCATTATGCTGGCGTCCATCTATTACGGTGCGATGTATGGCGGCTCAACCACGTCAATCCTCCTTCGCGTACCGGGCGAGGCCGCGTCGGTAATCACCTGTATCGATGGATACGAAATGGCGAAGCAGGGCAGAGCCGGGCCGGCGCTGTCGATCGCTGCAATTGGTTCGTTCTTCGCGGGTACGGTTGCGGTAGTTGCACTGAGTTTTGTTGGGCCTGCGTTTGCGAAATTCGCCGTTTCGTTCGGCCCGCCGGAGTATTTTGCGCTCGCCGTTTTCGGGCTTGTGCTGAGCGCGACGATCGGCGGCGGCTCGCCGGCGCGCGGCTTATGCATGGTTCTTCTCGGCCTCCTCTTCGGGCTCGTGGGGATAGATACCATAACCGGCGTCGAGAGATTCACGATGGGGGTGCCAGCGATCACGGATGGCATCGACCTCGTGCCGTTGCTGATGGGATTATTCGGCATCGGCGAGATTCTTTATAATCTTGAACAGAAAGGTGGTTTGTCGACTCTGACCTCGAAGATTGGCAGGTTTCTTCCAAATCGAGAGGAGTGGAAAGAGTCGGCAGGCGCAATCGCTCGCGGTTCCGGCCTCGGCTTTCTGGTGGGCTTGATACCGGGAGGCGGGGCAATCATCGGTTCGCTATTGAGCTACACTGTTGAAAAGAAGTTATCGAAGACACCGGAGAAATTCGGTCATGGCGCGATTGCCGGCGTCGCCGGGCCTGAGGCCGCGAACAACGCAGCTGCGTCTTCGTCTTTCGTTCCGCTGCTTACGTTGGGCCTGCCGGGCAACGCGGTTACGACGGTGCTGTTCGCGGGTTTGCTCATTCAGAATGTACAGCCCGGGCCGCTAATGCTGGTCAAACACCCTGATATTTTTTGGGGTGTGATCGCATCGATGTACGTCGGCAACGTGATGCTGCTCATTCTCAATCTGCCGCTGGTCGGTCTGTGGGTTCAGTTGCTCCGCGTTCCGACATGGATTCTCGGCCCTGCGGTTCTGCTCATTGCGATTTTTGGTTCCTACAGCCTCAGAAATAATTGGAGCGACGTGGGTCTTCTGATGGTGGCCGGAGGTGCCGGCTATCTGCTTCGCAAGGCAGCGCTCGATGCGGGACCGTTCGCAATGGCTTTCATTCTTGCGAATATCCTGGACACCTCGCTGCGTCAGTCCTTTTGATGGGAGACGGCAGTATTGCGATTATCGCGACGCGTCCGATTTCCGCGACCATCATCGCGGTCACTACCGTTGTCGTAACCTACACTGCTTATTCCTACATCAGGGCGGGGAAAGCGAAGCAATATAGTAGGCCCGATAACGCCTAGCTTCGTATCGCTGTAGTACGCGCGACAACGTCAGAAATCGGGATCGCAGGATTTAGCCGTAAGGCCAAGTACGAAAGCCGTAACCGGCTAACGAAACGATCAGCGGCGCTTCGCCTGCTTTTTGGCTGTTTCAGGGGGCTGGTCGATTTTCTCAAACGCGAGCTTTGCGGAGTTTCGTGCATTCGCGATGTGCCGGCGCGCTGCCTTACGCGCTTTCTCGGGGTCATGGTTCTTGATAGCGACATAGATCGCGTTCATTTCTTCGTAGCTGTCTTTCACGCGATTAGGCAAAGACATGGAGCGTGCGCGCAGGAAGTTGACGCGCGCGAGTAAGCCTCCTTCGACTTGTTCGATAATCTTGTTACCGCAGTTGCGGAGTATGATGGCGTAGAATTCGGTCGCAGTATTGATGCGCTCGACGGGATCGTTGCTCCGGCATGCGCGGCGAAAGCGTTCCAGCTGATCCGATAGTTCTTCGAGATCCGGAGCCTTGATCGTAGCCGCGCAGCGCGCGGCAGCTTCGCCTTCGAGCAACTCACGCACTTCGTAGATTTCCTCGGCGTCGCGCCAGGATAGCACCGGAATTTGCGGGCCGCGGTTAGGGACGATCTCGATCAGACGCTCCGCCTGAAGGCTGCGCAGCGCTTCGCGTAGGGAAGGCCTGCTGACGCCAAGCGAACTACAAAGCTGTGACTCGACGAGCCGGCTTCCGGGCTGGAAGACACCGGAAAGAATCGCGAAGCGTAGCTTCTCGACGACCTCCTGCTGAACAGTCCGCGGCACGATGCGAAGATCGAGTTTTATTGTCATTGATGAGATCAAACGATTGATGGCGCGATGCGCGGCAACGAAACAGAACATCCCGCGACTTGCATATTGAACAACTTTTCCATGCACCACCGCAAACTCAACCGCACCGGAGAGCCAAGAACGCGTTTTGCACAGAACACGGCTGCGATTTGCATAACTGGCGTGCAGTGCGTCTCGTTCTTTTCCATTCGCAACATCATTGGGCTGGATTCCCAATAGTTCCAGGATTGACAGATTGTAAGGCAATCTGCTTGACTAACATTAGGCTTTAGAACCGCTGGTTTCAAGTGCGGCAAGAGTTCTGCTCGGAAGCCGGAGGAGGATGAGAGTGCAGGAAGAAATCCGCGTACACCGCGTCGATACTGGACGAATTGTTCTTAATGTCCGCGAGGTTGGGCGTGGCCCGCTAGCGATTTTTCTCCACGGCATCACCTCCAATGCGGCGGTGTGGGATCCGATCATGCTCGCCGTGCGAGAGGATTTTCGGTGCATCGGCGTCGACCAGCGCGGCCACGGCCTCAGCGATAAGCCGGCGGCCGGATACGCGGCACGCGATTTTGCGGAAGATGTGCTCGCTTTGATCAAGGCGTTGAAAGATGGCCCTGCGGTAATCGTCGGTCATTCGCTCGGTGCGCGCAACGCCGTAGTCGCGGCGACGATCGATCCGGGGCTCGTCAAATCGGTGGTGGCGGTGGACTTCACCCCGTTCATCGAAACGGAAGTACTCGATACGCTCGCGGCACGCGTGAATGGGGGCGACCGCTTGTTCGTTTCGCGTGCCGATATCGAGGCCTACCTACAGGATCGCTACCAGAAGATGCCCGCGGGTGCCGTTCGTCAACGTGCCATGACGGCGTTTCGCGAAGTCGAAGGTGGTTTTCGGCCGCTGGCCGATCCAAACGCGATGGCGTTGACCGCGCAGGGACTGCGCGAAGACCTCGAGCCAGCCTTCAAGGCAGTGACCCGTCCCACTCTCATCGTGCGCGGTGCGGAGAGCAAACTCGTTTCAGAATCCGCTCTAGAGAAAACCCGCAAGCTTCGTCCAGATCTTCCGGTGATCGTGGTCGAAAACACCGATCATTACGTCACAGAAGAAGCACCTGAAGAATCGATCCGGTTCATCAGGGAGTTTGCGAAAGCCTGAGATGAGATACGCAGTTGTACCGTCCGCTACGAATGCCTCTGCGCCACCGCGTTGTTCGATCAGGGCGGAGTACTAGCGTGTCATGGTTGACGCACGGGCTTCCGTCCTTTCAGCCACAGCGAGGAACCGTAACGCCTCGCTGTTCAGACATGACCGCATCCGTGCGCTTGCCGGATTGTTCAGCATGAAACTCGATGTGAGAAATCTTGCGAAGGGAGTTGCCGGTATCGCCGCGGCCATCCTGGCATGGGAATCGATCCGTACCCTGCAGATCGTTGATCCGCGCGATCTGCCGTCGTTCTTGGCAATCCTTCAAACCGCTTTCAACGGCCTTTCGGGCGGAGAGCTCGCGCGCGCGCTGCTAGCGACGCTCGGCTCATGGTTGCCAGGCCTGCTGATTGCAACGGGAATCGGTATTGCTGCCGGCATCGCGCTCGCGCTGATGCCCCGGCTCGAAGTCGCTACCCGTCCGTTGCTTGAGTTCCTGCGGCCGATCCCTTCCGTCGCGCTCATTCCTGTTGCGCTTCTTGTGCTGGGCATCGGCCTGCAAATGCAGCTTTTCATGATCGCTTTCGCAAGCGTTTGGCCGGTCCTGTTCAGCGCCAAAGCAGGCGTGGAAAGCGTCGACCCGCGTTATCTCGAAACGGGAAGAGCGCTTGGCCTAGGTTGGGCAGGGCGCATGCTGCGAATTGTCGTGCCGAGTACATTGCCCTTCGTCGCGACCGGATTGCGCACGGCGTCTGCGATCGCGCTTGTGCTTGCGATTACCGTTGAAATGCTGACGGGCCGGCCCGGTATCGGTTTTTATATCGAGAACGTTCGTCTCAACGGACTTGTCGTTGAAATGTGGGCGGCAATCTTTGTCGCAGGCGTGCTCGGCTATCTGGTGAACGCGTTGTTCATGGCTATCGAACGCAAAGCACTGCCGTGGAGTCCCGAAAATCGTGACCGCTAAGCGCAACCATATCGCACCATTTGTGTGGCAGATCTGCACGATCGCAGCATTGCTCGCGTTGTGGCAATGGGCAGCGTTGAATCATCCGGCTCCCCATCTTCCGACGCTGCAGAACATTGCGGCAGGCTACCTGCGACTTTGGCACGGTGACCTTCTGTTCACTGCGATCATTCCAAGCATGTCGCGTCTGGCAGTCGGTTTCTTCATTGCCGTCGCTGTAGGCTGCGTCCTCGGACTGATGCTCGGCTATCTCCGGGAGTTGGATCCCTGGATCCGGCCGGTGCTTGAATATCTGCGCTTCATTCCGGCAGTCGCTATTCTGCCCGCCGCACTGCTTCTGTTCGGCCCGACCGATACGATGCGCGTATTCGTGATCGCGTTCGGATCGGTATTTCCGGTACTGCTTGCCGCGATCGACGGTGCACGCCGTGTCGAACCTTTATTGCTGGAGGTTGCTCGCGTCGAACGACTGACAATACCAGAGCGTCTATTCCGCGTCGTCCTTCCCGCCGCGATGCCGTCAATCTTTGCTGGCGTTCGCATCGCCCTCAGCATTGCGCTCGTAATGATGGTGATCTCCGAGTTGATTGCCGCGGACAATGGTCTCGGCTTTTACATTCTTCGTAACCAACGGCTGTTTCAGACCGCCAACGTCTACGCTGGCGTGCTGACGATCGGCACGATCGGTCTGGTGCTGACGCTTGCGTTGCTCGCACTCGAGAAGCGCGTATTGGCCTGGCACCGTGGCTGGCGCGGTCTGGCAAATGCAGGATGAAAGGCGAGGCTGAACCCATGAATGAACCGATCCTGGTTATGGATGCTGTCAGCAAGGCGTATTCCGCCGCGGCGCCAATTCTGAAGGACATTTCGTTTAGTCAGAAGGCTGGCGAGTTCGTCGCCGTGGTTGGCCCTTCCGGTTGTGGCAAGACCACGATGCTTCGCTGTATCGCTGCGCTCATGCAGCCGGATCAGGGGCAGGTACTGCACAACGGCATGCATTTCTTCGATCCGCCGCCGTGGTTGTCGATCGTCTTTCAGGACTACAACCGCAGCCTGTTTCCGTGGCTTTCTGTACGACGTAATGTCGCTTTCGGCCTTCGCGACATCGACAAGCGAGAACGGGACGAACGCGTGCAGACAGCGCTGCAAGCTGTCGCGCTTGAGCACGCTGCCGATCTATACCCGTGGCAGCTTTCCGGCGGCATGCAGCAGCGTTGTGCGCTCGCGCGCTCTATCGTCGTGCAGCCAAAGCTGCTGTTGCTCGACGAGCCGTTCGCGTCCGTTGATGCCCAGACGCGCATTGATCTTCAGGACATGGTCATGGACATCTGTAAGAAGATGTCGCTCTCGACGCTATTGGTCACGCACGACATCGACGAAGCGGTGTTCATGGCAGACAAGGTCGTCGTGCTCTCCACGCGTCCGGCTCATGTGGTCGAAGAAATTGCCGTCGACCTGCCGTGGCCGCGCGATCAGCTGACGACCAAAGAATCACCAGAATTTCTACGCTTGCGTCACCGCGTTTACACGCTCGTGCGCCACCAAGCGCAGAAACACGCCGGAGCTAACAGAGAGGAGCTAAAATGAAAAATAAACTGACGATGGCAGCCGTCGCAATGGCTGCAGCAATGGCACTTTCCGTGCTTACGCCTTCGACGACCGTGCACGCGCAGGAGCAACTGACCGCTACGTGTCGGATATATCCCGGTTGGCATCTACGCCTACTTCTGGCGTGCTCGCGATGCCGGTTATTTCAAGGAAGAGAAACTCGAAGTCGAACTCGTGACGATGGCTGGCGGCGGGCAGATCATTCCCGCGCTTCAGTCGGGCGCCCTCGATTTTGGCATCTCCGACGCTCTTGGCGTGTTGAACGCGCGTAACGGCGGCATTCCCGTCACCTTCGTTTCGTTCAACTTCCAGCAGACCAGCGCCGACCCGGTCCACGCTGTGCTGACCATGGATCCGGATATCAAGACCGGCGCGGATCTGAAGGGCAAAGCCGTCGCGACAAACCTGAGCTACAACACCGACTGGACGATGATGCGCGAATGGCTGCGCAAGCAGAACGTGGACATCAAGTCGGTCACGTTCCGCGAGGTGCCGTTCCCCGATATGCTTGCTGCGCTCCGTAACAAAACCGTATCCGCGGTTGGCGCGGTTGAGCCGTTCGTGACATTCGGTAAAGAGCAGGGTGCTCGCGTGCTCGGCCACTACTTCACGGATGTGAAGTCGCCGAACGTGCTTTCGGGTATTGTGGCGACGACACCCTACATCGAAAAGAACAAGGACCTCGTGAAGCGCTTCGTGCGTGCGGTGAACCGCGCGATCGACGACTTCCAGGATCCAAAGGTTGCGCGCCAGACCATCGCGGCGAACACAAAGATTCCGCCGGCTGTCATTGAAAAAATGAACCTCGGTCAGTGGTCGAAGAATGTCCCCGCGGAGACGATGCAGTTCTGGGTCGATGCGGCCAAGAAGGAAGGCATCGTGAATGCAACGGCCGATCTCAAAGGCCTCGTCTGGGATAACAAGTGAACCCTATGCGCTCGCGCTTTTGCGCGAGCGCATATTTCATCTGCAAACGTAAGTGGTGATGAAGATGGCGAATGTGAACAAACGAGGCGGTCGTACGCTGCATGCCGAGATCGCCGGTGCGGGCTTTGCCGGGCTGACAGCAGCAATTGCTTTGCGCCAGCGGGGCTGGAGTGTGACCCTGCACGAGAAGGGTCCGGAACTGCGGGCATTCGGGGCAGGCATTTATTTGTGGCACAACGGCCTGCGCGTTCTTGAAGGTCTCGGTGTCCTCGAGGATGTTCTGAGCGGGTCTCATACACCGCCGTCCTATGAGACATGGCGCCACAACAAGAGCGTGTCGAAAGAGACGTTCAACGGCTTGCCGTGGCGCATCATGACACGCCGGCATCTGCATGAGGCACTCGCAAATAAGGCACGTGCGGAAGGCGTCGAGGTACGCGTCAATTCCGAAGCCGTCGCTGCCGATCCGGCGGGTAAAGTTACTTTAGCAAGCGGCGAGGTCCGGGAAGCCGACCTCGTCGTGGGCGCCGATGGTGTCACGTCCAAGGTTCGCGATTCGATCGGTTTCAAGCAGGATCGCTGGATTTCAGTCGACGGCCTGATCCGTCTCATCGTGCCGCGTAAGAAGAAAGAACTCGGGTGCGGCGAGTGGGACAACACCATCGATATGTGGAACTTCTGGCCTCGTGTGCAGCGTATTCTCTATTCGCCGTGCAACGATCAGGAACTTTATCTGGGTTTGATGGCGCCCGCCGCCGATGAACGCGGCTCTAAAGTTCCGATCGAT
This sequence comes from Hyphomicrobiales bacterium, assembly GCA_016713235.1. Lineage (GTDB taxonomy): Bacteria > Pseudomonadota > Alphaproteobacteria > Rhizobiales > Xanthobacteraceae. The sequence continues at coordinate 594,101 of JADJPN010000003.1, forward strand.
CTTGAGTATTGGCTTGAGATGTTTCCGTTTCTCGAGCCGGTGTTGGTCGAAGCGGCGAAATTGCAATCGGCACGGTACGATCGCTATGAAACGACCAAGCTCGACACATGGAATAAAGGGAAGGTCGCACTCGTAGGCGATGCAGCCCATGCGATGTGCCCCGCAATAGCCCAAGGCGCGGGCTGTGCGATGGTGAATGCTTACAGCCTTGCGATGGAGCTTGCGGAGATCGTCGAGGTCGAAGAGGCGCTGCCATCATGGGAGAAGCGCGTTCGGCCGATCACCGATCTCTGTCAGGCAATCTCCGGCGAGTATGCCGCAAACCGCTCGCTATCAAACGGCAACATGTTCACCCCGCGCGTGTTGGAAATAGCGCGCTATGACCCCACGCGCCGCGTTTACTCCTGGTAAACGCGCCGTTTCAATTCACAGGCATTTGTGGGCACGCGCAAAGCCCATCAGGAGCAGGAAATGAACGAAGAAAAAGAACTGTATGCGGCGTATGATATTCGCTGCTGGTACACAGCATCGCAGGAAGTGCTTCACGAAGGGGGGGCACGTGGCGACACACTGATCAAGGCCGCAGCAGCAGTCGTTATTCGCAATCCATTCGTTGGAAAGTTCGTTGCTGATTTGTCGTCATTAACGAAGCCTAGCGCGTTGCTTGGTGTCGCCCTCGGTAAGCGTGCGGCTGCGCAGCTCGGTGGACGCCCCGTGCTGAGCTATGGCAAGGGCGGCATCGCCGGTATCAACGGCGAACAGGAACACGTTGTCGCCTGTGTCACTACGATTTTCGGCGATGCGTTGCGGCAAGCGGTAGGCGGCGGTGAGGCGTGGATTTCATCCGCGTCGAAGACGGCAGTGGCCGGCACGCAGATCGATATTCCGCTCGCGCATAAAGACGAACTCTATATTCGTGCTCATTATGATGCGATGACGATCGCAGTTCCCGATAGCCCGAGACCTGACGAAATCATGATCTGCGTCGCGGTCGCTACCGGTGGCCGCGTGCACGAACGCGTTGGCGGGAAATCCATCAACGATCTTTCGAAGAAATAGCCCGGGCCAACTAGGTCTGCAATTCACGGTAGGGACGATAAGGAGAGATAATGCCCCTCAACATCAAGGATCTTAAGATTGAAAGCCTGGACTTCGAGCCGCTCGGCCGGATGAAAGATGAGCATGCAGGCGATAAGGGCAATGTGATCCCGCGGCTGAAGATCAGCGGAGCGCCGAAAGAGGCGGTAGAACTCGCCGTGATCTGTCATGATCCCGATGCGCCGCTGGCACGCGGCTTTACGCACTGGACGCTCACGGCATTCCGACCGGCACTACCGATCTCACGGGAGCACAGGAAAAATTCCGGCCGGGGCCGAACGGTGCCGGACAGCCGGGTTATTACGGCCCGCAGCCGCCGGCAGGTCACGGTCTGCATCATTACTATTTCTGGGTGTACGCCCTGAATAAGAAGGTCGAAGGCACGCCGAACCGCGAAGAATTCCTCGAGCGTTACAAAGATAACATCATCGAACAGAACCGCGTCGTAGGAATCTACAGCAATTAATTGTTGTGACCTTTGCGGTCTACAGTTCTAGACATCGGTCAGCGGCTACGGCTGCTGACCGATGATCTCATATGATTTTGCCGCGACGGCAGTACTTTATTTTATTCCGACGGTCGAAATAGACGAGAGAGCCCGGTTGGCCATCGGCTCCATTCACCCACCTGCGCGGGTCAAATATGCCTACGGCCGCTAGTCTTACGTCCGCAAACCAGCATTTGTCCGGCAATCGCCAATTTGCTTCGCTCCGCGTTCTGCGGTGCCAAATCAGTTTGTGCGAGGCAGCATAACAAGCGGTTGACGCTTGCTTTTCTGCTCCGCTAACTTTGTCGGACAAACGTCGAGAGTCCATTGTCGGATACACAGGATCGCTTCGAACGGCTCCACGTCTCGCCTGCCTACCAGATGGTGGCGGAGGCGATTGAGCGCGAGATCGTTTCAGGGCGCATTCTTCCTGGCGAGCCGATCGGCACTGAGTCCGAGCTCGTGCGCCAGTTTGGCGTAAACCGCTCTACCGTTCGTGAAGGAATTCGCGTGCTCGAGCAGAACGGTTTGATCAGCCGCAACTCAAGCCGGCGTCTCTTTGCCTGCGCGCCTCATCATAATCGCCTCGCGAGCCGCATGAGCCGCGCGCTCGTTTTGCAGGAAGTGACATTCCGCGAGCTTTACGAAACCGCAATGGTGCTTGAGCTTGCCGCCGTCGAACAGGCCGCGGAGCGGGCGACGAAGAAGAACATCGCCGAACTCTCGGAGAACGTAGCGAAATCCGAACGGGTAATGGATGACCCGGCGCGGATTGCCGAACTGAATTCGGAATTTCACGCGTTGGTTGCCAAAGCGTCGCAGAACCGCGTGCTGCAACTCGCGCGCGAGCCAGCGGGGCTGCTGTTTTTTCCGACAACCGAAGTCATCTGCCAGAAAGTAGCGGAGGGTGCTGTTCGCATCGTTGAAGCGAACAGGATGATGCTCAAAGCGATCCGCGAAGGCGATAAGAAAGCTGCGCTGCTCTGGATGCGACGCCAGGTCGACGACTGGCGTAAAGGCTTCGAGCGAACAGGTAAGCGGCTCGATCAGGCTGTGGACAAGAGCTACCTGCGGGCTGCAACGAGATAAGCAACTAGTCTCACAACAAGAGTGCGCAAAGCATCGAGAGAGGGAGGGCTGGAATGGAAGGGAACGCCGACACGCAACCGGCCAATCTCGCTATCCGCGGGGTCTCACTTTCATTCGGCGGCCTGAAAGCGCTGACAGACGTTACGTTCGATGTCGCGCCCGGAAAAATAACGGCGGTGATTGGTCCTAACGGCGCGGGCAAGACTTCGCTCTTTAATTGTATTTCCGGTTTCTACAAACCGTCGGCCGGCGAAATTCTATTCCGCGGCGATAGCATCAATCATCTGCATGCACCGGAGCGTGCGAAGGCCGGACTGGCTCGCACATTCCAGAACATTGCACTGTTTCGCGGCATGACGGTGCTGGACAACATCAAGCTCGGGCGCCACGCGCATATGAAAACAAACGTCCTCGATGCGCTTTGGTATTTCGGCCGCGCCCAGAGGGAGGAACTTGCGTTGCGGCAGGAGGTCGAAGAAAAAATCATCGACTTCCTGGAGATCGAGCACATTCGTGACCAACCGGTGGCATCGCTCGCCTATGGCTTGCGAAAGCGCGTTGAGCTTGCACGTGCGCTCGCCATGCAGCCGCGCATTCTCATGCTTGATGAGCCGGTCGCGGGCATGAACCGCGAAGAGACCGAAGACATGGCGCGCTTCATTCTAGATGTGAAAGAGGAGTGGGGTGTCACTATCCTTATGGTCGAGCACGATATGAGCCTTGTGATGGATATTTCCGATCACGTGGTGGTGCTGAACTTCGGTGAGGTCATCGCTGAAGGCAAGCCGGCGGACGTGCAGAACAACTCCGCAGTAATTACCGCCTATCTGGGTGCTGGCGATGTCGGAGAGCTTTCTCGAAGGATCAAGGGCGAGGCGGCTTGATGGATTGGCTGTTCTTCATCGAGATTTTGCTTTCGGGCCTTGGCTCAGGCGCGCTGCTGTCGCTTACCGGCATTGCATTCGTGCTTATCTACAAAGCCACGAAGGTCGTGAACCTCGCCGTCGGCGAAATGTTGATGATGGGAGCGTATTTCTTCGTCGGCCTGTTCTCGGCAAAGATTTTCCACTTTGGCGCGACAATCCTGATTGCGATCGCGGGCGGAGGATTGCTCGGCGCTATGGTCGAGCGGCGCTTTTGATCCGTCCGATGCTGGGTGAAAGCCCGATCTCCGTATTCATGGTCACGGTGGGCCTCGGCTCGATCCTGGTCGGCATGGTCGAGTTTATTTGGGGTGCTGACCCGATCGCCCCTCCGAATTTCATGCCTACCAAGCCGTTCTTCATTGGGCCGGCTTACGTCTCGCCGAAAATTGCGATCAGCTTTGCGATTGCTGCGGTTGCGATCCTCATGTTCCTTGTTCTGTTTCGCTACTGGCGCGGCGGAGTCGCGCTGCGCGCAACGGCGACCGATCAGGGCGCAGCGTATTCCTGCGGCATCAATGTGCCGCGTGTGTTCTCGCTCGCATGGATCGCTGCCGGCATGGCGGCGGCAGGAGCCGGCATTCTCATCGGCTCGATTGGTGGCGTTTCGCCAACCATGGGTATCTTCGGACTCTCGGTGCTGGTTGTCGTGATCGTTGGAGGGCTGGATTCAATCGCCGGGGCGTTGATCGCAGGGCTTTTTATTGGTGCCGTCGAGGCGCTCGCGGGTACCTATCTTGGCGGCGAGTACAAATTGCTGATCACCTTCGGCATCCTCGTTCTGATGCTGATGGTCCGGCCTTACGGCCTGTTTGGCACTGTAGAAATCGAGCGGCTCTGACATGCGCATCGGTACCGCCCACCAAACTTACGCGCAGGCCGAGTCGCTGCTTGATACCAACGTGCAGCGTTTCTGGCTGATCGCGCTCTTTATTTTGCTGGCGGCGTTTCCCTTCGTCGCCGATCAGTACTGGGTCTATATGGCCTGCCTTGTCGGCATCCATATCGTGACGGTAACGGGGCTGAACATCCTCACCGGCTTTACCGGTCTCGTCAGTCTCGGTCACGCGGCATTCATGGCGGTTGGCGCCTATACGGTTGCCGTTCTCGAAATTCGCGTCGGCACGCCGTTCATTTTGAACCTGATCGTGGGCGGTCTCGTGGCGTCGCTGGTTGGCATCGTCGTCGGCATTCCCAGCTTGCGCGTGAAGGGACTTTATCTTGCGATCGCAACCATTGCGGCGGCGGTGATCCTGCACTTCGTGTTCGCGAACTCCGCGTTTCTTGGAGGCACCAGCGGCTTAAGTATGCCGCCAGCAAAGATTTTCGACTACGAAATCGCGCAGCCTTCGCAGGTCTATTGGCTGATCCTGCCGGTAACGGTGCTTTCCGTCGTATTCGCGGCGAACCTGTTCCGCACCCGTATCGGCCGTGCGTTTATCGCGATCCGCGACCGTGACATCTCGGCCGAAGTGCTCGGCATACCGCTTCTACGCTACAAATTACTGAGTTTCGCATTGTCGTCGTTCTATGCGGGTGTCGCTGGCGGACTTTGGGCTTATTTCTTTCGCGTCGTCACGCCCGAGAGCTTCCCACTGATCTATTCGATCTTTTCCTCGCGGCAGTCATCGTTGGCGGCATGGGCACGATCCTTGGCGGCATTCTGGGCGCCATCTTCATGACGATGGTGCCCGAGCTTCTCAAGATCGGCGTTGGCTGGATCACGCCATTCTATCCGAACGCGGTGCAATTCCTATCGCCCGTCCGGACTATCGTTTTCGGCGGGCTCATCGTCTTGTTTCTGTTGTTTGAGCCGCAGGGCATCGCCGAAATCTGGCGCCGAGTGCGCCGGTTCTTTCACTTATGGCCGTTCAGAAAATAAATATAAACGTGAGGAGGAAGCTGTAATGATAATAAAAGTAAGTCGCAGGACTGCGATCGTCGCGCTTGCTGGGGCCGTTTCGCTGGCGTCGTATGCAAGCGTGCGTGCGCAGTCGGAAGATATCGTGCTTGCCGGATCGATTCCGCTTACCGGTGTGTTCGCTTTTGCTGGTGTCGGCATTAATGCCGGAATTCAGGATTACTTGAAGATCGTCAACGACGCCGGTGGTATCAGCGGTCGTAAGATCAAGTACGTCTTCGAAGATACAGGCTACAAAGTAGACACGTCAGTGGCCGCTTTTAACAAGCTGACAAGCCAGGAGAAAGTCAGCCTCTACTACGGCGACTCGACCGCCTTCTCTAAGACCATCAACAGCGAGCTGATGCGCCGCGCCTCCATGATTATGGCCGGTGCCTCGTTCGCATCCGATCTCAATAATCCGAAAGAGTATCCGTACCAGTTCATGGCGGGTCCGGACTACACCGAGATGACCGGCATTCTGCTCGAGTACATCGCGAAGACGACGCCAAAAGCGAAGATCGCGCTCGTCAACTCCGACACCGAGTTTGGCCGTGACCCGGTCGCCGGCACCGAGAAGCGTGCAAAAGAACTTGGTCTTACGGTCGTCGAGAAGATCGTAACGCCGCCCACCAGCGTTGACGTATCAACCGAAGTGTTAAAGCTGCGCCGCGCGAACCCGGATTATGCGATTTTCCACGGCTACGTACTGGCGCCGCTGCCCGAGTTTATGAGTCAGGCGAAGCAGCTCGGCCTGAAAGCGAAGTTCATGGGCACGTTCTGGTCGATGGATAACTCGATCTGGGCGAAGTCGGCCGAAGTCGCCGATGGATTCATGGGCGTGATGCCATATCGCTATTACTTCGATAGCGAAGGCAAGTCGCCGATGCTGGACCAGATCCGCAAGATGCGGCCTGAGTATCAGTCGACTGCCTATATGCAGGGATTTCTGACTGCGATGTTACTCGTCGAAGCCGCCAAGCGCACGCTTGCGGACAAGAAGGAGCTGACCGCGCAGAACATGAAAGCCGCGCTCAATTCGCTCAAGGATTTTGATACCGGCGGCCTCATCGGGGTGCCGATCACGATCACCGGTAACACGGTTCCTGTCGGCCGCGTCTATCAATACGACGGCAAGGAGCAACGCATGAAGCCTGTCTCCGACTGGATCGATCTTACCAAGAAGTAAGCATCATGGCCGCGGACACCGTTCTCGAAGTGAACAACATCGAGGTCGTCTATAACAAGACGGTCCAGGTGCTCCGCGGCCTTTCGCTTGCCGTGCCCAAAGGTTCGGTCGTGGCGCTGCTTGGCTCGAACGGAGCCGGTAAATCAACAACGCTGAAAGCGATATCGAACGTTCTTTCGCTGGAGGACGGCGAAGTAACTGCGGGGAACATTCTCTTCAAGAACGAATCGGTCGTGCGTCATCAGCCGCATGAACTCGTGCGAAGCGGGCTTTTTCACGTGATGGAAGGGCGGAGGATTTTCGAAGATCTGACGGTCGAAGAAAATCTCACGGCGGCAACCTATGCTCTCGCTGGGCGACAGGTTGCGCCGACGAAGTTCGAGCTCGTCTATGAATATTTCCCGCGCCTGTTTGAGCGCCGCGCAGGCCGTGCGGGGTATTTGTCGGGCGGCGAACAACAAATGCTCGCCATCGGCCGTGCTCTGATTGCGCAGCCGAAATTGATGCTGCTGGACGAACCATCGCTCGGTTTGTCGCCGAAACTCGTAGAAGAAATATTCACGATCATCGCGCGCATCAATCGCGAGCAAGGCGTCTCCATGTTGCTCGTCGAGCAGAACGCCGCTGTCGCATTCGCAGTGTCGCACTACGGCTACATCATGGAGACAGGAAAAGTCGTCATCGACGGGCCGACCGAACGTCTCTTGGGCGATCAGGACGTTCGCGAGTTCTATCTCGGCATGGGTGGCGCAGGCGAAGACTCAAAGAGCTTTCGCGACATAAAGCACTACAAGCGCCGTAAGCGCTGGTTATCCTAGGGCGCTCGCAATGTTGTTTCCCGAACTTACGCTTCCGCAAATGGTCCGCGCGCATGCGCAGAAGAACGCGAATCGTGTCGCCATCCGCCAGAAGCAATTCGGTATCTGGCAGCCGTATAGCTGGCGCGAGTATTACGACCGTGCCTCTGCGGTAGGCCTCGGCTTCCGCGCGATGGGACTTGAGGAAGGCGGCCACGTCGCGGTGATCTCCGAGAACCGCGTAGAGTGGGTGCTTGCGCAGCTCGGTGCGGGTCTCGTGGGTGCGATTACGATTGGCGTTTATCCGACCAGCCCGTCGAACGAAGTTGCCTATGTACTCGAACACTCCAACACCGAGATCGTGATCTGCGAAGATCAGGAACAGGTCGATAAGGTTCTGGAGCGGCTGGATGACCTGCCTAAGCTCCGGCGTATTATCGTCGTCGAAACAAAGGGTATGCGGCAATATCCGGAGGGGCGAGTGACGTCATTCGAAGAGCTCGAATATGCCGGGAGAACGCACGCCTTTACGCATGGAAAGTTGATTGATGAGGTGCTATCGCGCCAGAAGCTGAGCGATATCGCGTTGATGATCTATACCTCTGGTTCGACCGGCAAGCCCAAAGGCGCGATGCTGAGTTATAAGAACATCCGTGCCGAGGCAGTTTCGGTGATCGAGCGGCTGGAGCTCGATTCATCGACAACGCTTCTATCTTATTTGCCGCTCTGTCACGTTGCCGAGCAAATGACGACGGTGATGGTGCCGAGCTATCTCGGTTCGCTGGTAAATTTTGGCGAATCCATCCGCACGGTACAGGAAGATCTGCGCGAAGTCGCGCCAACCATGTTCCTTGGCGTGCCGAGGATATGGGAGAAACTTCATTCTTCCATCCACATCAAGCTCCTGGAATCCGATCCAGTCCGGCGTAGGCTGTTCGAGACCGCTTATGCGGCCTGTGACCCATTTGCCGAGAAATTACCGCGGCAACGGTCTCTGGGCCAGCGCATCAAGTTCTTTATCTATTATTGGGCCGTATTCCGCTCGCTTCAGAACTTTATCGGCTTGCGCGGCACCGAAGTAGCGATGACCGGCGCGGCTCCTATTTCTCCGAAAATCGTGAAGTTCTTCCGCACCATCGGCGTGCCGTTGGTCGAGGTTTACGGTCTCACCGAAAGCTCGGCGATCGCGACGGCGCAGACGCTGGACACGCGAGAGGCGCTGGGTGTCGGGACAGCCGCACCGGGCATTGAGGTGAAGCTGGGCGAAACCGGCGAAGTGCTCGTGCGTGGCGACACGGTATTCGAAGGGTATTATCGCAACGAGGAGGCGACAAAGAACACGATCCGTAATGGCTGGTTACACACCGGCGATGTTGCGGAAATGCATAAGGGTCAGTTCAGATCGTCGATCGCATCAAGGACATCATGATCACTGCGGGTGGTAAGAACCTGAGCCCGTCTGAGATCGAAAATACCGTGAAGTCGAGCCCCTTTATCAAGGAATGCATCGTAATTGGGGAATCACGCAAATACGTGTCCGCGCTGATCCAGATCGATTATGAACTGACTGGAAAGTGGGCTGAGGAAAAGGGGATAGCCTATACCAACTTCAAGAACCTCGTGGAGCATCAGCAGGTTCGGGATCTGATCCAAAGCGAGATCGACGATGCAAACAGTCAGCTTGCCCAGGTGTCTAATATCCGCAAATTCCATCTTCTGGCTAAGGAATTGGACCACGACGACGATGAAGTGACGGCTACGATGAAGGTGCGCCGCTCAAACATACAGACCAAGTATGCGTCCGAAATCGAGGCATTGTATCGATAGGCGACTGACAATCGTTGTCCGGTAAATTCGAACGCGGGCTTGCGTGCGACACGTTCGATAGCCCCGATAAATCGCCCCTGGCTGGAATCAGCATTGAATCATCCGTGTCTGCCAGCTTCGCGCGCGCGATGGCGAGTAACTCGACAAGCACGTAACCAGTCGCTAAAGAAAGTTCGATAAGGAAAGAAATAAATGCAAATTCTGACGATCTGCGGCAGTCTACGCAAAGGCTCGTTCAACAAATCCATCATCAATGCGCTGCCTGCCTTGGCGCCGGCTTCGATGAAGTTTGTCGAAGCACCTTTCTTTGCTTCCTTTCCGATCTACAACGCCGATGACCAGAACGGTTCTGGATTTCCCGCGGCGATAGAAAAGCTTGCCGATGCAATCCGGTTGGCGGACGGCGTAGTGATCGTCTCTCCGGAATACAATTATTCGGTCCCCGGTGGCCTGAAGAATGCGTTGGATTGGGTGTCGCGCCTTAAAGAGCAGCCATTCGTCAATAAGCCGGTCGCGCTAATGTCTGCGTCTGGGGGTCCGATGGGGGGTGCGCGCATGCAGTATCACATGCGGCAGATCATGGTCTTTCTGAACGCGCGTCTTCAATACACCCGAGGTTTTCGTTAGCACGGTGCAGACAAAGGTCAGCGATAAGGGTGAGCTGAACGATGAAGCCACGAAGGACATCATCCGGAAGCAACTCAGCGCTTTTCAGCTTTTCGTAGAAAAAGCAAAATAGCCTTAGGCGAACGTTTCGGCAGATCAGCCTAGAAGGCTGATCTGCTTATCGCCACTTCAGCGCGGGCGCCACGTAGTGCAGAATCGACTTGATGACGTGTGCGTTGTACTCGACGCCGAGCTGATTAGGCACAGTGAGGAGTAGCGTATCTGCTTCTGCGATCGCTTCGTCCTTTGCTAGCTGCTTGACGAGCTCGTCCGGCTCGGCCGCATAGCTTTTTCCGAATATTGCACGCGTCTTCTCGTCGATAAATCCGATCGTATCCTGATCGTCATCGCTGCGGCCGAAATACGCACGATCGCGATCGTCAACCAGCGCAAAAATACTGCGGCTTACGGATACGCGGGGAGCACGCGTGTGCCCGGCTGCTTTCCATGCATCTCGAAAAGCACGGATTTGCTCGGCTTGTTGGACATGAAACGGCTGGCCGGTTTCGTCGGTCTTTAGTGTGGAACTTTGGAGGTTCATTCCCAGTGTTCCTGCCCAGGTCGCGGTAGCGTTGGTGCTTGCTCCCCACCAGATGCGGTCACGTAATCCCTCCGAGTGCGGCTCGAGGCGCAGGAGGCCAGGTGGGTTAGGGAACATGGGACGCGGGTTCGGATTGGCGAAGCCGCTGCCTTTCAAAAGATCAAGAAAGATTTCCGTATGCTTTCGCGCCATGTCGGCATCTGGTTCTTCGCCGCTCGGCGCGTGTCCGAAATAGCGATAGCCTTCAATTACCTGTTCAGGAGAGCCCCGGCTGATGCCAAGTTGCAGGCGCTGCCCGGATATAAGATCTGCCGCGCCTGCGTCCTCGATCATGTAGAGCGGGTTCTCGTAGCGCATATCGATAACGGCGGTACCGATCTCGATGCGGCTGGTTTTCGTGCCGATTGCCGCAAGCAGCGGAAACGGCGAAGCAAGCTGGCGCGCGAAATGATGAACGCGGAAGTAGGCCCCGTCCGCTCCCAATTCTTCAGCAGCAACCGCAAGATCGATGGATTGCAAAAGTGCGTCTTGCGCGGATCGCGTTTGTGACTGAGGCGAGGGCGTCCAATGTCCAAACGAGAGAAAGCCGATATTTTTCATCGTTGTGCAAATCCAAATCGTAGTGCGGAATCAGGTCGGAAACGAAAGCGTATGCCGAGTATTCGCAGGAGTGACACTAGGTACGCAAGTCGAGGTGGTGAAGACTCTATAATTGAGGCGCTGTCTTCGAACCTGTGCCGTTGCACGGGCTATCAGGGGATCATTGATGCGGTACGTGCCGCATTGCCCGACATGCGGCAACTCGCGCGCTAGCGTTCAGCGCGACGGGGTCGCGCTTATACGCCTACGATCGCTTCGAAGCGAGTTGCAACTTGTAACAGCTCGGCGTCACGGCCACCGCTCATGGCAAGCATAAGACCAACTGGTGGGCTGTCAGGCGCCGTTATCGGAATGGATATCGCGCAGCCGTTCATCAGATTGATAATCGATGGATTGCGTAGCACGAGGAGGTTAAGGCGCGTGTAGTCGTCGTCGCCGGCCAGCGCAGCGAGCGCGGGTGGCAGAATGGGTACTGTGGGCAGAACGATGACATCAAATGCACGGATGCGATTTGCCGCTGCTTCGATAAAACGCTGCCGCCGTTCCAGGGTGCGTATATAATGCGCGGCGGATTGTTCCCCGCCACGCAGAATCCGGGACTTTACCCGCGGATCGTATTGATCGCCTTTGCGCTCCAGTAACGGCTGGTGCCACGCAAGGCTTTCCGCCGCCGACAATCCGCCATGCTCGCCCAGGGCGGACAACTGGTCGAATTCCGGCATTTCGAAATCGTGCAATTCGACGCCGGCGTTCGATAGTTTACGGAGCGCGGACTGATACGCCTCGTCAACTTCAGGCTCCATGCCCGCTTCGACGACAGAGCGAAGGACGCCGGCTCGAACGCGATGCGCGCCGTTCTTTATAGCGTCGACGCGGGGCTGATCCGCGATGATACCGTCGATGATTGCGCAACAGGATACCGTGCGGGCAATTGGCCCGATGGAATCGAGGCTGCTCGAGAGCGGTATCGCGCCTTTACGGGTCACGCGGTTCATCGTCGGCTTGAAACCGGTCAGATAATTGAACGCCGCCGGGATACGACACGAGCCGCCGGTGTCTGTCCCGAGGCTCGCATGCGCCATGCGATCGGCAACAGCAATGGCCGCTCCGGAAGATGAACCACCAGGCACATGTCCGGTTTCGCGCTTCCAAATACTTTTCGGTGTGCCGTAATGGGGATTGAGGCCGAGGCCGGAGTAGGCGAACTCCGTCATGTTGGTGCGGCCTATAAGTATGAAGCCGGCAGACCGGAGCCTTGCAACCGCGGGGGCATCGCTCTCGGCTGCCGGTGCGTCGTTCAGGGCGACAGAGCCGGCGCGCGTCTGCGAACCCCTGACGTCGAAAAGATCTTTGATTGAGATCGGAATACCCGCGAAAGGCGAGGCAGCGTATCCGGCCGCACGCAAAGCGTCGTGTGCATCTGCGGCTTTACGTGCGCCCTCGGCATCGAGCGCAATATACACGTGTTGCCCTTCGCTGCCCGAGCTTATTTGGGCGAGGCAATCTTCCACGAGCTGACGGCTGGTAGTCTTTCCGTTCGCCAGATCGCGGGCGAACGAAAGCAGCGACAATTCATGTCGTTCCTTGAGTGATGACATCTGCGAATAACCCATGTCGCGCTAGTGAAAGCGGAGCTCGGAAAATAGTTCTACGTCGAAATATATGGGTCGGCGCCCGAAAGGAACAGCGAAAAGTTGCGGCTAAGGGGTTTGCCTTTAATCCCCGGGAGGCAGGAGCGGGCCGTTTCCGAGGTTTTCGTAAAGACGCTCGCTCAACTCGACCAGCATTTTCCTCAATTCTTTTCCGGCTTTTTGGTTAGGGCCAAAGGCCAGCTTCTGAATTTCGAGAAGTTCGGGGAGAATATGGTCGACCAATTCCTTCCCGCGTTTCGTGAGTGCAATCCGCAACGAACGCCGGTCGGTAGGATCGGGTAGCCGTGAAATAAGGTCGAGCGATTGCAGGCGATCCAGTCGATTGGTCAGGCCAGCACCGCTGAGAAGCAGCGACGCGGATAGTTCCTTTGGGGTGAGTTCGTAAGGCTTGCCCGAGCGCCGCAATGCGGCGAGCACATCAAACATACCGCGTGTGAGACCGTACTTTGCCATCATTTGGTCGATGGGTATCGACGTCAGATGATATGCTTGGGTTAGCGCTGCGATCAGCGCCATTGGCTCAAAATTCAGGCTCGGATGCTGCTGTTTCCACTGCGACAGGATCGTTTCGACCAGGGCATGATCGGCGTTCTTTTTCTTTCCGGCGGGCAGCCGGCCGTTCTTGGCCAGGCGCGGAAAAGGAAAAGGGTTCGCCGCTTTGAGCGTCGCTAGCTTTTTCGGCAAGACAGTTACCCGTTTAATAAATAGTGCAACATGGGGGGAAGGACTCGAAGCTAAACAGTCGCAACCGGATGAACGCATCGGCCCGGCGCATGCTTTCTCTGACTTAGCTTCAGACTTGTTCCTTTCAATTATGCGCTTAAACCGTTCAAAAGGCTACGAATGTTCCCCCTAGAACAGCACCGCGCTGGGCGGAAGAGAGGTTCGGTGTCTTGTTCAAGCGTTTCGGTGCCTCGGGATCCAGTATTTCGAAGGGGTAGTCGCTTCCAAACACGATCCTGTCAGCGCCCACCGAATCAACAAGAAAAGCGAGCGCTTGGTCGTGGTGTGTGCGCGTGTCGGAGACGAAGCTACTCACACGAGAAGAAGGTGCCGACTTCAAATGCTTGCCGCAAGCTGGATGTGCGGCAAATCCCCGGTCCATTTGGCCAATGTGATAGGGCAGGAAGCAGCCGCTACGCGAGTGGTAAATCTTAAGCCCCGGGAAATTCCTGCATGATTCCGCCATTTGCGTTTGGCGAAGAAAGGCCGCATAGGTCTGGTCTCTCGCGCTCTTTCGTTCCCCGGTCATGACTGGCAGCACACGCATTTTTTTCGGGTGGTACATTGTTGCTGCGGTCTTCTTGATCACGACAATCACGTCGGGCCTTGGATTCTATAATCTTTCAATTCTTCTGAATGCTTTCGTCGAAGAGCGAAGCTTTCCAGTCTCGCTTACGAGTGCGGCAACAGCGACGTTCTTCGTCTCGGCCGGCGTGGCAGGTGTTCTCGTCGGCAGATTGATTGATCGCTTCGATCCTCGCTGGCCGCTGATCTGCGCGGCGGTCCTCGGCGCCGCGTGCCTGTACGCTGTCGGATATCTGCGCGAAGCGTGGCAACTATTCTTGTTTCATATTGTGTTCGGTTTTGCTTATGGCGCGGTCAACCTCGTGCCGATGACGACGCTTCTCACACGGTGGTTCAATGTAAAGCGCGCCATCGCGCTCTCGCTGGCATCGACCGGGTTTTCGATAGGCGGTATTCTGATTTCGCCGTTCGTCGCACTTTCGATCGAGCGCGGCGGATTAGGTGCTGCGGGCCCGTGGATGGCCGCACTGTTCTGCATAGGGATCGTTTCGGTCGTATTGATTGCGGTTCGTGCAAGCCCAGAGACGATGGGGCTTAGTCCGGATGGCGGAGTAAGGGCCGGCGATACAGAAATGTCGCCTGTCGTTTCTTTGGTGACGTATGCCGAAGCAAAGCGCAGTGCTTACTTTATTTCGCTTTCGATCTCATATTTATTCATTCTCGGTGCGCAGGTTGGCGCGATTGCGCATTTATACCGGCTCGCGAATGTAAGAAATGGAGTAGAGACGGCGGCGCTTGCGCTGGCAGGTCTTGCTTCGGCGAGCTTGATCGGCCGGTTGGCGGGCGGCTGGATCGTTTTGAAGATGGAGGTTCGCACGTTCTCATTGCTGTTGATGGCGATCCAGGGCATTGCACTTTTTGTGCTGGCTTTCGCCGATCAGCGAATTGCAATCCTCGCAGCGGTCGTGTTGTTCGGTGTTACGATAGGCAACTCCCTGATCATGCAGCCGCTACTTCTCGCGGAAAAATACGGCACACTCGAATACGGTCGTATCTATTCGATGAGCCAGCTGATCGGAACGATCGGAGTGGCGGGCGGTCCTTTGATGATCGGTCTCATTTATGACTGGGCCGGTAGCTATGTTCTGCCGTTCGTGGCCATGGCACTCGCAAGCTTTGCCGGATTTTTCGTTTTATGGTTTGGCGTCCGGCGCTAGAATATCCGTGAGTCCTGCTTTCTCGTGAAATGGCAGCGTGGTAGAGCGGCCATAATAAGGAGTCGATCCCTTGCCGCAATCTCCTCGTTCCGCCGTTGTCGTCGCAGCCGCTTCCACAAAGCCAATCTGGTGCGTGGATTACGAAAACTGGAAAGCTGTTCGGGAAGAGCTGGGCGCGAACGCGGTTGCTTACTTAGATGCATCGGGCTTCAAACCGGACGCGGGGAATTACGTTCTCGTGCCGGACAACAAGGGCGGCGTTGCCGGTTGTCTGCTGGGACTCGGTAAAAACGGAAATAGTGCAGATCCGATGCTTGCCGGGAAGCTTGCAACCGTTCTGCCCGAAGGCGACTGGAAATTCGCACGTGCGCCGCACGACGTGCGGTTGGCCGCCATCGCATTTGCGTTAAGCACGTACAGGTTTGCGCGTTATCGCGCAGGCAAGGGCAAGCAGCTGCGTCTTGTCGCGCCATCGAATGTAGATGCGAAGGAAGTAACGCGGATTGCCGAGGGCATGGCGCTGGCGCGTGATCTTGTGAATACGCCTTCAAACGACCTCGGCCCAGTCGAACTCGAGGCTGCGATCAGGACGCTGGCAAAGAAGCATGGTGCGAAGGCCGCGAGCATTGTCGGCAAGGATTTGCTCAAGAAGAATTTTCCGCTGGTTTATGCGGTCGGGCAAGGAAGCGAGCGCGCGCCGCGGCTGGTTGAGTTTAGCTGGGGCAAGGCAACGCACCCGAAGGTCACGCTGGTCGGCAAAGGCGTCTGCTTCGATACTGGCGGACTGGATATAAAGCCGTCGTCATCGATGCTGCTGATGAAAAAAGACATGGGTGGCGCGGCGGCGGCGCTCGCGCTCGCGCACATGATCATGGACGCGAAGCTGAAAGTCCGGCTTCGCGTCATCATTCCGGCAGTCGAGAATTCAATATCGGGAATCGCATTCCGGCCGGGCGATATTTACAAAAGCCGCAACGGCATCACGGTCGAGATCGGGAACACCGACGCGGAAGGCCGTCTTGTGCTTGCCGATGCTCTCTCGCTCGCGGACGAAGAGAAGCCAGAACTTCTGGTCGACTTCGCGACATTGACGGGTGCTGCGCGTGTTGCGCTGGGTCCTGAAATTCCGCCAGCGTTCACGAACGATGACGCGCTTTGGAGTTCGCTTGAGAAACATGCTTCGGCGCAGGCCGATCCGCTTTGGCGGATGCCGCTCTGGAAGCCTTACATGGCCATGCTCGATTCACGCATTGCGGACACCAACAACGTCGGCAGCGGTCATGCCGGTGCGATTGTCGCTGCGTTGTTCCTGTCGAAGTTTGTGGAACGGGCGAAGAGCTGGCTTCATCTCGATATTTTCGGATGGAACCCGAAAGAGCGGCCGGGCCGTCCTGAGGGCGGCGAGGCGCATTCGGTGCGTGCGCTTTATGCGCTGCTGAGCGAACGTTACGGCTGAAATCCAGAGTAAAAACAACGGTGTAGCCGCGAGAGCAAAGACTCTCGCGGCGGCATAATTGTGCGCACCGTATCGTAATCGGCATCTCAAAATCGCGTCAATGACAGGCCCGGGGAATTGACTCGTCCCGGCTGCCTCAATAATTATGTCTCACCAATTGAGATGCTAGTCGCAAATAATGAGACACTATGGCCGATAACGAACTCCGGTCCGCCAAGGACTTAGATGACTTTATCCGCGGCCTTACCTTGCTGGGAACAGGCGGGGGCGGCAGGCCGGAAGCCGGGCACGATGCATTGTCGTCTCACGTTTGTTGCTCGCCCTCCGGGAGTTGGAGTGCCAATCGAACAAGAAGATTGCCGGTGTCTTCCCGATCGAAATCGGCGCTGGCAATTCGACCACGCCTTTTGCAGCGGCGCTGGCTGCCGGCATCGACATGATCGATTGCGATTGTGCTGGCGGCCGGGCAATTCCCGAAATGAGCCAGAGCACAGTCGCGCTGGCTGGCATTCCTTTCGCTCCGGCAGTTTTCGCCGATCCCTGGGGAAGTCTGCTCACGGTTTCGAACTGCAACAGTGCGAAGCAGTTGGAGCGCCTGGGAAAAGCGATCAGCTCGGTCACGAAATTCGCCGATATGCGTGCGCAATGCGCGCGCGGCATTCATTGTCGATGGCCGTACCTTGAAGAAGGTGGCGAGCGGGGGTGGGCTGACCCGTGCCTTGCGGATCGGCCGGGCGCTTGCTTCCGCAAGATCAGCGAACGAAGACGCTGCGAGCGCTGCAGCGCGCGAACTGAACGGGGCCGTCGTCTATACCGGGAAGCTCATCGCGAAAGACTGGGATAGCCGCGACGGATATATGTATGGCGAACTCCGTATTGCCGCCGCGGGCAAGCCGGAAGCACGCATATTCCTGAAGAACGAAAATCACATCGTCTGGATCGCAGATGAACCGCGATACACCGCGCCGGATCTGATTTGCGTCGTCAACGCCGAAACAGGCGAACCCTATACCAACACGAATCTGCAAATCGGAACGAACGTCGCAGTCATCGTCGCGCCTGCGCTTGATGTTCATCGCACGCCGCAGTGCATCGAAGCGCTCGGTCCGCGTCATTACGGTTTTGATATCGACTATCTTCCAATGGGGACTGTGCAATGACGCTCGGAATGCTGATGGCTGGACACGCGGACCCGTTTGTTCACGCGGACTCGGCCGCTCTAGCGGAAGAGCTTGGCTTTACCGACGTCTGGATGGCCGACGAGCGCTTCTATCGGGAAGTCTATTCGCTGCTCACTGTCATCGCGATGAAGACCAAGCGGATCAATATCGGCCCTTGCGTCACCGATCCTTTTTCGCGTCATCCGGCGCTGACTGCGATGGCGATCTATACGCTGGACGACATCTCGCGTGGCCGCGCTATCCTAGGACTTGGTGCCGGCGTTTCCGGATTCGCGGAAATGGGCACGACGCGTCCTAAACCAGTGCGCGCAATCCGGGAATCGATCGAACTTATCCGGGCCATGTCGGGCGGTGAGGATATCTCCTACGACGGCGAGGTTGTGAAGTTCGATACAGGCAAGCTTGGTTTCAAGCCATCGCGGCAGAAGCTGCCGGTCTGGATCGCAGGCAATGGTCCGCAGGTGCAGCAACTCGGCGGAAAGCTCGCCGACGCCGTGATCATGGAAGCTTGTGGAAACGCGCTCGAGGCAAAAGCGTTTGCCGCGCGTATCGCGGAAAGTGCGGCCGGAGCCGGCCGTAGCGCGAAGGACGTCCATCTCGTCGCTAGGCTCAACGTATCGCTCAGCGATAATGCCGGCGACGCCTATGACGCGTTACGTTTGCGCGCCGCGCGAACGCTCGCTTCGGGCCGCACGCACTTCGATACGCTTGAATCGCAAGGTCTCGCGGTTCCCGCGCAGGTCCGGGAAAAAGTCGCGCACGTTTCCTACAAAGAAGGTGCGCCTCCCTATGAGGCAATTCGGGCCGACATTTCAAATGACATGATCAAAGCAATCTCGCTGGTAGGAACGACAGCTGACATCAGGCAGCAACTCATTGGTCTATTCGAAGCCGGCATCGGTGGCGTCATTCTTTCGGCGTTGCCGGCGAAGGGGGTCACGATGCAGCAGACACTCGAGCGCTTTGTCACGGAAGCGTGGCAGCCAGCGCTGAAGCACAAGAAGAACTAAAGCCATGAAGTTCAATCTGCATTCGGCAAGTTCGCCCGATCATGCTTTCCAGATCGCGGCCGGGCTGAAGGAAGGCTGGCGCTATATCGCAGGCGGTACTGATCTTGTGATCCAGTTGCGCCGCGGCGTCCGCGAGGCGGCCGACTTGATCGACCTCTCGAGGATTTCTGCACTACGAACAATTGAAACGAGCGAGACGAGTTTTCGGATCGGCGCGCTTTGCACGCACAAGGATCTGGAGGGTCACGCGGCGCTGGTGCGGGAATTCCCTGCGCTGCAAGCGGCCGCGCGAGTGGTCGGCGGACACCAAATTCGCAACGTCGGAACGGTCGGCGGCAATCTTGCGAATGCGTCACCGGCGGCGGATGTCGCGGTTGCTCTACTTGCGCTTGATGCGAAGGTTCACGTGCGTGGGCCAAGCGGCACTCGCGAAATCGCGATTGACGATCTCTTCGTCAGTTCCGGTAAGACGACATTGCAGCCTGCGGAAATGATCGAGCGTATCGAAGTTACCCGGCATGGCGATCGTTCGCGCAGCGTGTTTCTGAAGGTTGGGCGCCGTAAAGCAATGGAGATTTCCGTTGTCTCGGCAGCGGTAAGCCTGAAGTTCGATGCGGGCGGTGTTTGCGAAAGTGCACGGATTGCGCTCGGCGCGGTTGGTCCGCGGCCGTTGCGCGCGAAAGCGGCGGAGAAATTACTGCAAGGAGAAGTCGTCGATGCGGCGCTTGTCGCCGATGCCGCCGCGCTGGCACGAGACGAATGCACGCCGCGCTCCGATCCTCGCGCCTCCGCGGCCTACCGGACGGCCGTTGTCGAGGGATTGGTGAAACGGGCGATCACGCAATGCGCCGCGGCGCTGTCACGGTGAGCAAGATGAAAGAACTGAATTTGAAGGTCAACGGCGAGCAGTGGGAAGTTCAGGCGAAGGACTTCGACACGTTGCTCGACGTGCTGCGCAGGGAACTGGCGCTGACCGGAACGAAGTCGAACTGCCTCGAAGGCGAGTGCGGGGTTTGCGCGGTTCTCGTGAACGGCCGCGTCGTTAACTCCTGCATTCTGCTCGCCGCGCAATGCGAAGGCGCGGAGATTACGACCATCGAAGGTATGGCCGATGGCGAGAAGTTGCACGCGTTGCAGCAGTCGTTTCTCGACCGTGGCGCGGTGCAGTGCGGCTACTGCATCCCCGGGATGATCATGTCCGCGGCGGGGTTCCTGAAAGAGAATCCTTCGCCGACACCGGACGAAATACGTGAAGGGCTTTGCGGAACCTTATGCCGCTGCACCGGCTACACAAAAATCGTTGAAGCTGTTCATGAGGCAGCCCAGAACATGAGCGCGAAATGAACGCATCTCCTCCAATGTATGACGTCGTTGGCAAGCGCCTGAACCGGCTGGATGGTGCGGGCAAAGTGACCGGCGCCGCTGTTTACGCGTCGGACTTTTCGCTCCCGGGCATGCTGCATGGGCGGATACTCCGCAGCCCGCATCCGCACGCGAAGATTATGCGTCTCGATGCGACGGCAGCCCGCAAGCTGCCGGGCGTTCGCGCGATCGTGACCGGTGCGTCACAGAAGCTGAACCGCTTCGGTAACTTCATCAAAGACTTCGAGGTCTTTGCGACGGATCGCGTCTATCACATCGGTCAGGCAATCGCCGGTGTCGCTGCGGATTCGGAATACGCAGCAGAGCAGGCGTTGAAGGCAATCGAAGTTGAATATGAACCGCTGCCCGCGGTGTTTGATGCAATTGATGCATTGGCGCAGGATGCCGCGCTCGTTCATCCCGAGTGGCAGAACCTGAAGGCTGCGCCGATCATCAATCGCGACGGCAATCGTTGCGGCCGCACCGTAATCAAGTTTGGCGACGTCGAACAAGGCTTTCGCGATAGCTATCGTGTTTACGAGCACGTGTTTCGCACGAGTCCGGTTCATGCCGGCTATACGGAGCCGCGCGTTGCCGTTGCGCAATGGAGCGGGCCCGATCAGGCGACTGTGTGGTGCAATGCGCCGCTTCTGTTCGATACGCAGAGTGCCTTGGCTGAAATTTTCGGACTTCCTGCTTCGCATATTCGGGTTGTTGTGCCCGGAATCGGCGGCGGGTTCGGCGGGAAGTTACGTCTTGGCATGGAACATTACGCAATGGCGCTCGCCCGCGCGGCGAAGCGTCCGGTGCGTGTGATGTCGACCAGCGAAGAGGAATTGACGGCGGCGCTATTTCGCCAGCCCGCGACGATCGAACTGAAAACCGGGGTTGATCGCGAAGGACGTATCGTGGCGAAGAAGGGCCGTATTGTCGTTGACTCCGGAGCGTGCTCCGGCTCCGGCCCGCTGGTGGCATCGACTGCAACCATGATCCTCGCCGGGCCGTATCGTATTCCGAACGCCGAAATTGAAGGGGTTGCGGTCTACACGAACAATCATCCCAATGGTTCGGTGCGTGCGCCTTCGGGCCCGATGCCGAACTTCGCAACCGAATCCCAGATGGACATGATCGCGGAAGATCTCGGTCTCGATCCGCTCGAAATTCGCATGCGCAACATCCTGCGCGAAGGCGACATCGCCGTGAACGGTCAGAAAATGACGAGCGTAGGTCTCGCGGAATGTCTCGAAAAGGCGGCAGCATGCATCGACTGGAGCCAACGCAAGCCTGAACAAAGCCGCGGCAAAGGACTAGCCTGCGGCTGGTGGATGACTTCGCGCGGTTCTTCCGGCGCTTACCTGAAACTCATGCAGGACGGCACACTCACCATGATGGTCGGCGTCGTCGAGATGGGAACCGGCGCGCTCACGGGCGCGGCGCAGGTCGTTGCGGAAGAAATGGGCATGCAGCTTTTCGACATCAACGTCGTAAGCGCTGACTCGCTCACGACGCCTTACGATTTCGGCTCGCAGGGCAGCCGCACGATGTTCGCGGTCGCCAATGCTTCGCGCGAGGCCGCACGCGATCTGCTCACGAAGATGCGGACGCGCGCTGCAAAGGCGCTGGGTGCAGATGAGGGAGCGCTGGAAATGCGCGAAAAGGCATTCTGGAATGGCGAAAAGAAAATAACGTTTGCGGAACTCGCAGCGCAGGCCAATGCTGCCGTTGGCGGATTGATCGCGGAAGCGACCTATATTGCGCCGGCGGTCGAGCATGGCGCCGCGCGCGTGCAGAACCATTTTTCGCCGAGCTGGCCGTCCCCCAGTTTCCACGTGCATGCGACGGATGTGTCCGTCGATGAAGTGCTCGGCGAAGTGACGATCAATCGTTACGTGGTCGCGCAGGATGTCGGATATGCGATCAACCCGACCTATCTCGAAGGGCAGCTGGAAGGCGGTGCCGTGCAAGGCGTCGGCCAGGCTCTCTTTGAAGAGATCATCATGGTCAACGGGCAGGTGCAGAACGGCAATCTGACCGACTACAAGATGCCGACCAGCATGGACGTGCCGCCGATCGAGGTCATTCTGGTGACGCATCCGTCAGTGGCCGGGCCTTATGGCGCGAAAGGCGTCGGTGAGCCGCCGTCGATCCAGCCTCCCGCCGCGGTGGCAAATGCTGTTGCAGCGGCCTGCGGCAAGCGGATCATGCAGCTTCCGATTACGGCCGAGAAGATATTGATGGATTGACCGCCGTGGCACGGGACTCAAAAACACCGACATCGAAGAGCGGCACAACCGCGGTTTCGTTGTCGGTGAACGGCGTCGACCGAAAGTTGGTCGTAGGCCAGCACGAGTCCATTGCCGATGTGTTGCGCGATCGTCTCGATCTGCGGGGAACGAAGATCGGCTGCAACAGTGGCGAGTGCGGCGCTTGTACCGTGCTGCTGGACGGAGTTGCGGTCTGTTCCTGCGTCACGCTCGCGGCCACGGTTTCGGAGTCCAGCGTCGTGACCGTCGAGGGCCTTGCGCGTGAAGGCGAGCTTCAGGAACTCCAACAGGCGTTCATGGAGCATGGGGCGTTTCAATGCGGATTCTGCACCAGCGGCATGCTGATGTCCGCCTATGCATTGCTGTCGCAACAACGCAAGCCGTCTGACGAGGCCATTCGCACGGCGTTGCAAGGAAATATCTGCCGCTGCACGGGTTATGTGCAAATTCTCAATGCAGTGCGCGACGCGGCTGCAAGATCATGAACGCGCCAGTCAAAACAATCGGGCGCCGCGTCGGGCAGATCGAAGCAAAGACAAAGTAACCGGTGCGGCACAGTACGCATGACATCGTACTGCCCGGAATGTTGTACTGCGCGATTCTGCGCAGTCCTCATGCGGCCGCGGACATTCTGAACATCGACTTGACCCCGGCGCTTGCCGTTTCCGGCGTCGTTGACGCGGTTACAGTCGATGATTTCAGCGGTTCACGATACGTCAATTACGGACCGGCTTATTCCGACCGCCATGCCATGGCCAAAGACAAGGTCAGGTTTTACGGCGAGGAGGTTGCGGCCGTCGCCGCAGAGTCGGTGCAAGCTGCCTGGCTTGGTGTACGTGCGATCTCGATTGGTTATAAAGAACATGCGGCCGCGCCAACGGTTGAAGCAGCGCTCGCCGCCGGCGCGCCGGATATTCATCCACGCCGCGATAAACTCTCCTCCAATGTCGTGCAGTCGGTTGACGTGCAACTCGGCGACACCGCTGGCGCGTTCGATCGCGCTGCGCTGGTCGTGGAAGGCGACTACGAACACGGAGTGGTCTGGCCGGTCTGTATGGAAACGAACGCGGCCGTCGCCTCGTTCGATCGAGCAACTGGTAAGCTCGAAGTCTGGTGCGGTACGCAGGCGCCGTTTTTTGTGCGGAAGGAGCTGGCGCAGGTTATCGGGCTAGAGCTCAAGAATATCATCGTGCGGTCCGTCGCGATCGGTGGCGGGTTTGGCGGAAAATCCCAAGCCCCCGAACAGATCGCGATCGCTGCACTCCTGTCGAAACGAACGGGCAGGCCGGTCAAAGTCGTGCTCTCGCGCGACGAAGAGTACATCGCCGGTAAGAGCGACCACGCCAAACGCATGTCGCTCCGCACGGCGGTCGATGCGGAAGGCAATATTCTCGCGCGGGCCGTGGATGCACTCGTCGACAACGGCGCCTACACGCATATGGGACCTGTCTACGTGTCGGCAGTGCGGCAGCGCACGGCAAATCTCTATCGCGTCGGCACGGCAGGAATACGCGCGAAGCTCGTCTATACGAACAAGCTGCCGGGCGGCTCCTACCGCGGGATGGGCGCCCCCGGCATCATCTGGGCAATCGAAAGCCAGATCGACGAAATTGCGGAGAAACTCAATCTCGATCCTGTCGACTATCGATTGCGGATCGCCAATCAGGCCGGCGACGTTACGCCGCTTGGCTGGAAGATAACGAGCTGCGGTCTTTCGGAGTGTTTGACCAAAGCCGCGGAGCGCATTGGCTGGAAAGATAAAAAAGGCAAGCTGCCGCCGTATCGCGGGATCGGCATCGCTTCGATGATCCATCCGAGCGGAAGCGTGCTCTACGCCGAGGGGAATTTTTCCAATATCGCAATCGAGCTGCATCCCGACGGGCGGATGACGGTCTTCACGCAGACCGCCGATGCGGGCACGTGGCAAAACACGGTGCTGGCGCAGTTGGTCGCCGAAACGCTTGGCGTAACGATGGAGGGAATATCCGTCGTGCACATGGATACCGAGCTCGGCCCCGACGATCTCGGAAGTGCTGCGTCGCGCGTGACATTCGTTACGGGGAATGCGGCGATTGCCGCCGGGAAAAATCTGGTTTCCAAGCTTCGTGAGCGCATTGCATCGGAATGGGGTATCGGCGCCGACGAGGTCAAGTACGAAGCCGGTGTGTTCTCGAATGCGCGCGACAAGCGACGGGAGCTGACACTGCCGCAGGCCGCGCAGCGTTTCGGATCGCTGCGGGTCGAGGGCCGGTATGAAATCGGTCTCGAACGCCCCGATCCCATAACAGGATATGGAAACTATGCCGCTGCTTATGCGTTCGGCGCGCAGGCCGTGGAAGTCGAAGTCGATCGGGGAACCGGTCACGTTACTATTCTGAACATCGCGTCGGCGCAGGATGTCGGCCGGGTGATCAACCCGACCGCGTTGGAAGGTCAGACCTATGGCGGCATCATGCAGGGTGTCGGCATGGCGCTAAGCGAGGATGTTGTCTTCGAGAATGGGCGCCCCGTAAACCGATCGCTGATCAACTACCGCGTGCCGCGTATTCGAGACACACCGAATATCTCGATAGACTTCATCGAAACCGCGGATGCGTTGGGGCCGTTCGGCGCGAAGGCGGCAGGCGAACCGACGATCAATGCAACGGTTGCCGCCGTTGCGAACGCCGTCGCGGATGCGGTTGGTGTTCGGTTTCATAAATTACCGATCACGCCTGAGGCAGTGCTGGCGGCGATAAGAAAGCGCAACCAACAGCAACCGCAACTGAAACCGTATTTGCGTGCCTACAACGCGGAAATCGCCACCGTCCGAAAGCTCTATCCAGCGATGTTCCCTGTCATGAAGAAGGCGGGGAAGTATCTTGCGCAACCGCGGCCGCAAGTACGCGAGTTTGAAACCGCAATTGCGAACACGCTGGATGATGCCATCGCGCAGGCGGCGGCCACCGAGGGAAGCCGCTTTCTTGGGGGTGGGACGGATTTGCTGCCGGGCATTCGTCAGGGCGTCTACGGTCCGTCCAAGCTGATTTCTTATCGCGGCGTGCCGGGAGTGAGGGAGATCGTCACGACCGATACTGCCGTGAGAGTTGGCGCGGCAGTTACGATCAACGGATTGATCAACGATGAGTTGATCCTTGAGAAGTTTCCTGGACTTACGAAGGGCGCGTCGCTGATTGCGACAAGCCAGATCCGCAACCGAGCAACGGTTGCCGGCGATCTGTGTCAGGAAAAGCGCTGCTGGTTCTTTCGTTCCGCGACGCCATGTTATCGTTTTTCAGGTCCCGCTTGTCCTTGTTACGCGGTGCTTGGCGACAATCGCCATCATTCCATTCTCGGCGCGGGCAGGTGCGCGGCACCTTGCGTCGCTGATCTCGCGCCGATGTTGTCTTGTCTGGGTGCGGAAGTGGTCACGGCCGGCTCGGGGACAACGCGGCGTATTCCGGTCGAACAGCTTTATGTGTGGGCGGGCGAGACGGTGCTCAATCCGGCCGAACTCATTACGTCGATCGAGATTCCGAAACCGCAGGCGCGGTCGGCATTTCATTACGAAAAATATGCGCGCTGGCAGGGCGACTTTGCCGAAGCTTCTGCTGCGGTACGCCTTGTTGGAACGGCAAAGCGGATTGAAGAAGCGTCTATCGTTCTCGGTGGCGTTGCGCCTAAACCGGCGTGAGCAGCCTACAGCGAGGAGCGGCTGCGGGGCGCAGCGCTGTCGCCCGAACTGATTGAAGCCGCCGCCACGGCGTCGGTTTTTGGCGCACTGCCGCTCAAGAACAACGATTACAAAACCTCGCTCACTGTTACCGTCGTCAAGCGCGCGATTGAGGCCGCGGCGAGTTATTTGGCGTCAAACTGATGCGGCAGAACAGCGCTTCGGAGCGTTTTTGGGCCCATTCTGGAGGCTCTGAGCTCCACCAAATAGGTCTGAAAAGTGGCGTTGAAGCTTGACAGCAGAGTAGCATGTATCAATAATTGAGACGCAAAAAGAATTAGTTGAGACACACAAATCGACGAGGGGACGTTCAATGCATTCGAAGTTTCTCAATGGTCTGACACGGCTCGGAGCAGCCGTGGTGTTGGTTCTGGCGGCGGCAGTAGCCGCGCCTGAAGCGAAGGCGAAGGACAAGTTTGTCTTTGCCTGGCCTTCCGCTATCAACTCTGGCGTTGCGAACTTTACCTTCGCGAAGGCCTTGGGGTTCTTTGACGAAGAAAATCTTGACGTCGAACTGATCGTCCTCACGGGCTCGGGCGTTATCATTCCGCAGCTGCTGCAAGGCTCAATCCACACCGCTTACGCAAGCCTTGAGCCGCTTCCGATCTCGCGTCAGGAAGGCAAGCCGAACTTCCCGATTCAATTCACCTATAACTATCTGCCGCGCTCGATCTGGGAGCTTGCGGTGCTCGACGAGAGCAAGATCAAGACCTTCGCCGACCTGAAGGGTGCAACGATCGGTTTTGTTTCGCTGACCTCCGGCAATATCGCAATGACGCAGGCCATGGCGCAAAATCAGGGCGTCGATTGGAGCACGGTCCAGAAATTGGGCGTGGGCTCAGGCGTTCCGGCCTTCGAGGCGCTCCGCCGCAAGCAGATCGACGCGCTCAATCTCTGGGACACGATGCACGTTGCGCTGGGACTTTCGGGCACCAAGATCCGTCTGGTCCCGTTCCCGAAAGAATATCAGAGCCTGCCGAGCCACGGCTTTCCCTATACGAACGAGATGATCAAGAAGCGTCCGGATCTGATCGCAAAGTTCGGCCGCGCAATGTCGAAGGGCGCGATTGCGTGCCAGGCAAATCTCGAAGGCTGCATTCGCTCGTTCTGGAAGGAATATCCGACCTTGAAGCCGACGACCGGCACTGACGAAGAAAACATCAAGCGCGAAATGACCATCTTGAAACCGCGCATCGCGAACCTCGTCTACGGCCGTAACGACAAGAACATGGGCGAATTCTCCGCGAAGGAGTGGGAACTTGTTGTCGGTGCACTGAAGCTCGGTGGCTTGATCGACCAGAAGGCGAACATTCCGCTCAACTCGCTTTACACCAACCAGTTCGTCGCTGAATACAATCGCTTCAGCCGCGACGAAGTGACGAAAAAGGCGAAGGCGTACAAGTAACGCCGCGGCCTTCTAATCGATCAGCACCGAGCCACACTATGACAAACGAAGCACCGACCCTCGACATCAAGGACGTCTCGGTCGTTTATCAAACCACGCAGGGCCCGCTATTGGCCCTGCGTGATCTCGATCTGACAGTTGAGAAAGGTGAATTCGTTGCGGTTATCGGTTCTTCCGGTTGCGGCAAGTCGACGTTGTTGCGCGTCGTCAGCGGATTGATGCCGGTTTCGTCAGGGGCCGCCAAGTTGTCCGGCTCCCCGATTGCCGGGCCGCGTTCGGATGTCGGCATCGTGTTTCAGCAGCCCACACTGCTTCCCTGGAAAACCGTAATCGAAAATGTGCTTGTACCGATCCGGGCGCTTGGGCGCGCGACGGCGAAGTACGAGGCGCGGGCGAGGGAGCTACTCGAACTGGTCGGCCTTGGGAAATTCGCCAATCATCTTCCGCGCGAGCTTTCGGGCGGAATGCAGCAGCGCGCGGGCATCGCGCGCGGTCTTATTCATGATCCGGCCGTTCTTCTTATGGACGAACCTTTCGCGGCGTTGGACGCCTTGACGCGCGAACGCATGACCATGGAACTGCAATCGATCTGGCTCAATACGCAGAAGACCGTTGTTTTCATCACCCACTCGATTCCCGAGGCAGTATTTCTTGCGGACAAGATCGTCGTGTTGTCCGGCCGTCCCGGCACGAAAATTCTGGAAGTGCCGGTGAATATCGCAAGGTTTTTCCCCATATCGGAATTACTCTTGTTCAAATGCTGCTGGGTTACTTTCTCGGCTGCATCATCGCTTTTCTACTCGGCGCCTTGGTCGCGGAGTTCGTGCTCGCCGAGCGGATCGTCTTTCCCTATGTCGTCGGCTTTCAGTCGATGCCGAAAGTGGCGCTCGCGCCTTTGCTGCTGGTCTGGTTCGGCTTTGGTATGACTTTCAAGGTCGTGCTGGTGGCGCTGATCTGTTTCTTCCCGGTGTTCATCAATACGATGACCGGATTGCGCTCGGCCAATCGCGACCTTGTCGATCTCTATCGTGCGTTTTCCGCGCCGCGCTGGCTTATATTCTGGGACGTGAAACTGCCGAGCGCCGCAAGCTCGATCTTCGCCGGCCTGCAAATCAGCGTCGTCCTTGGCTTGATCGGTACCGTGGTAGGCGAATTCCTTGCTGCCCGTCAGGGACTCGGGCACCTTATTCAATCGTCGTCCATGAACTTCGACGTCGGTGCGATGTTCACGGCCGTCTTCACGTTATCGTTGATTGGCGTTACCGCGAATTTCATCGTCCGCTTAATTTATCGAAAAGTCGTGTATTGGGAAAAGACTACTCCAACAGCGCCCGCATCGGGACATTGATGACGCCATGGCAATCAATCAGTCGCTTTCGAACGGCCTGAAGATACTGAATACGATTGCCGAGCACGGGCCCGAGCTTGGTGTCCGTGAAGTGGCACGACTGCTCTCGCTGGATAAAAGTAAGGCATCGCGGCTGCTGCTGACTCTCGCTGAAGCGGGCTTCCTCGAGCAGAACCCCGCGACGCGCCGCTACCGGATCGGTCCGACCACCTTCGAGATTGGGCAAAAATACACACGCGCGAACCCGCTTTATAACTCCTGTTATGATGAGCTGCACGAGCTGGCAGAACGCGAAAGCCTGAACGTCTATCTTTGCGTTCGTTCGAACAACGTCATGCTCTATCTCTACGCGATCCAGGGCGCGCAGCCTTATGTCTTGCGGATCAATACGGGCGTAACGGGTCAGTTGCACACCACGGCAGCCGGGAAGGTGCTGCTCGCTGCGATGAGTGACGAGGAATTACAGGAGTTGCTGCCGAAGCTCTCCTTTAATCGCCTCACCCCATATACGATCCTTAACAGCCGCTCCTTGATGGCTGATCTGCGCAACGTGCGCAGCCGCGGCTACTCGATTTCGGACGAAGAGAACCTTGTTGATATTTACGCGGTGGGATGCCCGATCCGGGACGCCTCGGGCAATGTCGTAGCCGCGATCAGCTCGGCGATTCACAAGCAGCGTCAGGAAAAAGATTTCTTTAAACACATGCAGATCGTAACCGAGCGTTGCGCCGGCATAATCTCGAGCAAGCAGGGCGCCTTGCCCGGTGCTGCCTTCGGCAATTTGCCACGCCGAGCAGCAGCAACCTGACCTCCGGCTTCGACGCAACATGAAACGTGGAACAAGACCTATGAGAATCGATCCGGCGCCGATGCAGCCTCAGGATATCTATCGCCTTCTTACGGGTATCGTCGTACCCCGGCCGATTGCGTGGGTGACGACGCAATCTGCCGCGGGAATCGTCAATCTCGCGCCATTCAGCTGCTTTACCTTCGTCTCTTCGAAGCCGCCAATGGTCGGCATCAATGTTGGCCTGCGCAACGGCGAGCAGAAGGATACGGCAAGAAATATCCTGGAGTCGAAGAATTTCATCGTCAATATCGCAGATGAAACCATGGCGGAGAAGATTCATCTAAGCGGTGTCGCGCACCCTTACGATGTGAGCGAAACCACGGTGCTGGGCCTGGAAACGGTGCCGGGTGAGAAGGTCTCTGTGCCCCGACTCGCAATGGCTCCGGTCAGCATGGAGTGCGTGCTACGGCACGATATCCAATTCGGAACTACCGGCTCGACGTTTCTCGTGGGCGAAGTCGTAATGTTTCATCTTCGCGACGGTCTCTGCGAGAACAACAAGGTCGACACGCGGGCGCTGCGACCTATATGCCGGATCGGCGGCCCGAACTACGCGGCACTTGGCGAAATCTATTCGATGCGCAACGTCGCCGACGTCGCGACAGGTCCGAGCGACCGCGTGGAATAAGCCCCGCGACACAAGAAACGCAAAGGTGTAGCGGTGTTCCATAAGTCGCCGCGCGCACCGGTCCCAGTTGGAGAAAATGACTGATCTGATCAACCTCGATCATTATGCGCTAGCAGAAGCACAATCGCTTCTCGCGAAGTACAGCGATACGCCGCAGCGCGTCTTGCTCGATCAGGCGTCCGCGCTCGCGCGTGAGGGTCACGGCAGCAGTATTTCTTTTTCGCGCAAGGTTTTCATCCCGCTCACGCAATTGTGCCGGGACACCTGCGGTTACTGCACATTCGCAAAGACACCGAAGCGGCTGAAAGCAGCTTACTTGTCTCCCGGAGAAGTGTTGACTCTTGCGAAGCAGGGCGAGGCGGCAGGCTGTACGGAGGCGTTATTTACGCTCGGTGACAAACCAGAGCTGCGATACGAGACGGCGCGCAAAGCGCTAGCCGAGCTTGGCTACTCCTCCACGCACGACTATCTCGAAGCGATGTGCGCGCTGGTGATGGAAAAAACCACGCTCCTCCCGCACGTAAACGCCGGCGTAATGACGGAAGAAGAGATTGGCCGCTTTCGGCGGGTGAGCGTGTCGCAAGGGATCATGCTGGAGTCGATTTCGTCCAGACTCTGCGCACCAGGCGGTGCGCATTACGGCTCTCCCGATAAAGATCCTGTAGTTCGCATGAGGATGATCGAAGCCGCGGGAAGGCAGAAGGTGCCGTTCACCAGCGGTATTCTGATTGGAATCGGCGAGAACAGGCTGGAACGAATTCAGTCGCTGCTCTTGCTGCGTGATCTGCATCGGCTCTACGGCCATATTCAAGAGGTCATCGTCCAGAATTTCCGGGCGAAGCCGGCGACGCGGTTCTCTTCGAAAGAAGAACCGGACCTCGACGATCTGATCTGGACCGCAGCAGTCGCGCGTCTCATCCTGGGTCCGGACATGAATATCCAGGTTCCGCCGAACCTGAGCTATGCGGAGTTTCCGGAACTTCTTCGTGCTGGCATCAACGATTGGGGTGGTGTCTCGCCCGTCACCGTCGATCACGTCAACCCCGAAGCAGCATGGCCAGCGATTGCAAAGCTGCGCGCTGAAACTGCGCAAGCGGGCTTCTCGCTCGTCCCACGGCTTGCTGCCTATCCGGGTTTCGTTGATTCCAACTGGCTCAGCGCAGATATTTTGCGCCGGGCATCTAAACTGATCGATAGCTGCGGTTTTGTGAGGGAAGACGAGTGGTCGCCGGGTTCGCTCGAACCCATTCCCACGCCGGCCATGTCAATCGGATCCGCAAGAGCGTTCGATCGCACAGTTCATCAAGCCATGACAGGCGAGCGGCTGAATGAGCACGAGATCGCTGGCCTGTTCGGCGCAAGAGACAGCGCCGTCGAGGAGATCGTGGCGGCTGCGGACGAATTGCGTGCGCGCGTAAGCGGGCAAGTCGTGCGCTATGTGGTCAATCGCAATATTAACTACACCAATGTTTGCATATATCGTTGCAGCTTCTGCGCATTCTCGAAGGGAAAGAGTCACGAACAGTTACGTGGTAAGCCCTACGACATATCGCTAGGCGAAGTTGCGCGCCGCGTCCGTGAGGCGTGGAACAGGGGCGCGACCGAAGTATGCATGCAGGGTGGCATCAACCCGCATTACACCGGCCGGACCTATCTCGATCTCGTCAGAGCGGTGAAAGACGAAGTGCCGGAGATGCACGTCCATGCATTCTCGCCGCTGGAGATCACGCAGGGCGCGTCGACTTTAGGCATTTCGGTTGCCCGCTTTCTCGGTATGCTGCGGGACGCAGGCTTGGGCTCTTTGCCCGGCACCGCCGCGGAAATTCTCGACGATGACGTGCGCAAGGTTATCTGCGCCGACAAGGTGAATACGGCTGAGTGGCTTTCGGTAGTTAGAACCGCACATGAGTGCGGCCTGCCGACGACCTCGACCATCATGTTCGGGCATGTCGAGCAGCCGATCAGCTGGGCGCGTCATCTGCTCGCGCTGCGAGACCTGCAGAGCGATACCGGCGGAATAACTGAATTCGTCGCTCTGCCATTCGTTCATATGGAAGCGCCGATGTCGCTGCGCGGGCAGGCCAGAAAAGGTCCAACGTGGCGCGAGGTGCGTCTCATGCACGCCATCGCGAGACTTACGCTCCATCCTCTGATCACCAATATTCAGGCATCCTGGGTCAAAGTCGGTCCGGAAGGAGCAAAGGCGTTGCTCCGCGGCGGAGCGAACGATCTCGGCGGCACGCTGATGAATGAAAGTATTTCACGCGCCGCGGGAACGCAGCACGGCCAGGAGCTGGATCCGGCAAGCCTCGAGCGGATTATTTGTGACGTTGGCCGCGTGCCGTTGCAGCGAACCACTTTATATAAGAGTGCGCCAGCCGCTCAGCGCGAGAGGAGCTTTGAAGCAATGCCGCTTACCGACCTCGTACTCGATCCCTTTTCGGGACGGAGAAAAGGACAGAACGGCGCTGCGGAGATTGAAATCGGGAGAATAGCGTGAGTGATGAAATGCAGACTATTTGTATCGTAGGTGGCACCGGCGCTGAGGGCAGCGGCCTCGGTGCAAGATGGGCCGCGCATGGCCACCGCGTGATTATCGGCTCGCGCGACGAGGCCAAGGCCAAAAGCACGGCCGAGGCTCTCAACGCGTTGACCGGCGGGAAGAATGTCGCGGCGATGGACAGCCGTTCGGGTGTCAAAGAAGCGTCGGTCGTAGTGCTGACTGTCCCGTACTCGGCGCAAAAGCCGACCGTCGAAGGCTTGAAGGATGTTCTCGCCGGCAAGGTTTTGATCGATGTGACGGTTCCTCTTGTGCCGCCAAAGGTCTCGCAAGTGCAACTGCCGGAAAGCGATTCGTGCGTCGTCGCCGTGCAGAAACTCCTGGGCGATCAGACCAAGGTGGTGTCTGCGTTTCAGAACGTCTCGGCTCACAAACTGAAGGACTTGGATTATAAGATTGATTGTGACGTACTGGTCGCGAGCGACGATGCCGAAGCGCGGCAGATCGGGATCAGGCTCGCCGGAGATGCCGGGCTTCGTGGGGTCGATGCCGGCAGTCTCGCTAATTCCGTGATAGCGGAAAGTTTGACGTCGGCTTTGATCTGGATAAACCGTAAGTACAAGGTCCCCGATGCTGGGATTCGGATTACAGGTCTGCCAGCGGTTTAAGACCTATCGAGATAAGTGGCCTACCGGTATTTGGTGGTGTTACCCGCGACAGAAAGCCCTGTCGCGGGCATAATGGTAAAAGTGCATCACCGGTTGGTGCGCCACTGAAAACTTGGCTTGGTATGGTTCGTCCATGAGCGGTTTGACGCTTACGCCGTTGAAGAGCGTCCCGAAGATAAAAACGGGCGACGATATCGCGGGGATTACACTTGAAGCTGCCAGCGCTTCAAGCATCGCACTTCAGGATGGAGATGTCCTGGTTTACGCGCAGAAGATCATCTCCAAGTCCGAAGGACGCCTGATCGATCTTGCAACCGTGAATCCGTCGCCTAAGGCGAAGGAGATCGCTACCATAGCGGAAAAAGATCCGCGCATTGTCGAACTCATACTTTCCGAATCGACCGAACTCCTGCGGGCGATACCGGGTGTCATCATCGTGCAGCATAGACTGGGCCTTGTGCTGGCAAATGCCGGCATCGATCGGTCTAATGTTGATGGACAGGACCACGCACTCTTGCTTCCGATCGATCCGGATCAGTCGGCCCGTTCCATCCGTTCGGGGATCGCCAGTAAAGCCAATCGCGATATTGGCGTTATGATCATTGACAGCATAGGCCGCGCTTGGCGGAACGGGACTGTAGGTACATTGATCGGCTCCAGTGGGGTCGAAACGTTACTCGACCTTCGCGGAAAACCAGATCTATTCGGAAAGCGGCTGGAAACGACCGAAGTCGGCTGGGGCGATGAGATGGCTGCGGCGGCTTCGCTTGTGATGGGGCAGGCTGCGGAAGGGTGGCCGATCGTTCACGCGACAGGCGGATCGTTGCGGCGGCGGGATGCCGACAGCCGAACGCTGTTGCGTCCAAAGAATAAAGACCTGTTCCGGTGAGCGGCAACACAAACCAAGTGCTCGCGCTTGCGGGTGGTGTCGGCGGCGCCAAGCTCGCGGCTGGGCTTCAGCAGTTAAAGGGTGGTGACCTCATCGTGCTGGTCAACACGGCCGATGACTTCGAACATCTCGGCCTGCATATTTCGCCGGACCTCGACACGGTGATGTACACGCTCGCCGGCCGCGCAAATAAATCGCAGGGCTGGGGTCTCGAAGGCGAGACCTGGAGTTTTATGGATCAGCTTGAAGGGTTGGGCGGCCCTACATGGTTCAGGCTCGGGGATCGCGATATCGCCACGCATTTGCTGCGAACGCAGAAGCTTGCCGAAGGGATCCCGCTGTCCCTGGTTACGCAAGATCTGTGCCGCGCCTTTGGCGTCAAGGCGAAAGTGTTGCCGATGTCAAACGATCCGGTGAGAACCATCGTTCATAGCGGCGATCTTGCTATTTCTTTCCAGGAGTATTTTGTCCGCCTTGCTTGTGGGCCGGTCGTCGATCAGCTCGAATTCCGCGGTGCGAGTAGCGCGAAGCGCAACGATGAGATTGTTGGGCTGAAGGCGAGTTCACTCGATGCGGTCGTTATCTGCCCGTCAAATCCGTATCTCAGCATCGATCCGATCCTGCATGTTCCGGGGATGCGCCGGTGGCTGAAGGATCAGAACGTACCCATCATTGCCGTTTCGCCGATTGTTGCCGGTCTGGCAATCAAGGGACCGGCCGCAAAGATCATGCGCGAACTGGGCCATGAACCTTCGGCAAAGGCCGTAGCAGAACACTACCGTGACCTGATCGATGGATTGATGATCGACACAAGCGACGCAGGTCTTGCGGCGCAGATCGAAGAGTTGGGAATCGAGGTGCGCGTGACCAACACCATTATGAAATCGAACTCCGATCGCGCTGTGTTGGCTGAAGCCGTGCTTCGTTTCTCATCCGACTTAAAGAAGCCATGAGCGGCCAGCCGCTGATCGCCGTGCCATGCAAGTCGCTTGCTTTCGGAAAGTCGAGGCTGGCGGGGTTGCTCGATCAGCCTGAGCGCGAGTCTCTTTGTCGAGGACTGCTCGCTAATACGCTGCGTCTTGCCGCCGAAGTGGCCGGAAAAAACAACGTCAGGCTGGTAAGCCCCGATGCGGAGGCCAAACAAATAGCAGCAGCGCAGGAAATTGCGACGGACGCAACGAACTGGCCTGATCTTAATGCAGCATTGTCTGGTGTGCGCCAGCATGTCCTGACGTCGGGTGCGTGGACTGAGTTATTGGTGCTTCCGATCGATATTCCGCTCGCGACGAAAGAGTCGCTACGTACTGTCATTGCAGACGATGCTGTAGTTACGATTGTCCCGGACGGCAGGGAGAGCGGCACAAACGTGTTGAAGATTCGTGAGCCGTCCCTTCGAGAATTTCAATTTGCGTATGGAGATCACAGTTTCAAAGTGCACGGCGACGCCGCAATTAAGAATGGCTGGAAACTATCAATTCATCGCCTTGAGGACCTCTCGTTTGATATCGACAATCCGGCAGATTACGTGCGCTGGGAGAAAAGGTAGGTAAAAAGGGAGCCTAGTTTTACGAGGCCCCCTATAGAGACGTAACCTGAAGCGGGCAGGTTTAGTTCGTATTCAACTCGAGCAGCGTTTGCCCCTGATACGCAGTGAAGACAGAATCGCAAATCTCGAGAATTTGAACGACTTCCAGAATCTGCTGCGGTGTCGTGCCTAGCGCGCGCGATTTGTCTTCGTGCACCTGAATGCAGCCGTCGTTCCAGTTGTTGGAGTAGCGATGGTTCTTGAGTGTGATCGCCATGGAAATGAGCTGCACCAGACGCTCGTCCAGCGACTTCGGGGATTTCTTGATGGCGTCCGACCGCTGCAAATAGAGCTTTAGCCATTCGCCGTCCGCGCCATAGACGCGAAAACCGTTCGCAATATACGTCCGGCTTTCCACGATCTTCTGATAGATCTCGGCAGTCGAGCCTGCGAGCGGCGCTTTCAGTTCCGGGAAGTTTCCGGTTCGCCAGATGGAAACGAGCTTTTGCGCGTCCTGGAACATACGAAGGCCGCGATAGAAATCGAGAATCTTCAGGA
This sequence comes from Hyphomicrobiales bacterium, assembly GCA_016713235.1. Taxonomy (GTDB): domain Bacteria; phylum Pseudomonadota; class Alphaproteobacteria; order Rhizobiales; family Xanthobacteraceae. The sequence continues at coordinate 630,691 of JADJPN010000003.1, forward strand.
TGAGGCGAAAGTCATCATCGTTTGCCCCGGCGCGGCGTGCGCGCTGCTGATGATATTTAGCGGCCTCGCCATAGTTGTTGATCAGATGACCTACGACAAAGACAAGCTCGCGCGACTTCTCATCGAGCTCGCCGGATTCAAGGCGCTTCATCCGGTTCTCGAACGCATCCATCCACGTCGGGTCGCTTTGAAACTGTTCGGCATAAGTCGCGATTGCGGGGTTTTTGTCAGTCATTTCACACCTTGTTGTAAGAGAAGGAAATCATGCGGAATGCGAACTGGCCGCAAGCAATGCTTGCCGCGTCAGATTGATCAGCAGCGGAACTTTGTATTCGTTGTCGTGAAGGGGAAGGCTGCCTTCGACGATCGTCTCTGCCGCGGCGGAAACTAGGCTCGGCTCGAGCCTAGTTCCGGTAAGCAGCGCTTCGGCAGCAATCGCGCGCATCGGCAGCGGCGAAACCGCGCCTGCAAATATTCTGATCGAGCGCACGCGATGGTCCGACCATTCGGCGAGGACGGCGACCGACGCCTCTGCAAAATCGCCCTGCCGTAGACCGAACTTGCGAAATGCCGAGGAGGTATCCGGCACGATCGGAATTTCGATCGCTTCGATCAGTTCATGTTTCTCTAACTTGGTCAGGCCCGACCATAGGTAAAGTTCTTCGATCGGGATGTAACGGATGCCGGTCTTACCGATAACCTTGACGCGGGCATTCAGCGCAGAAAGAAGCGGCGCAAGATCGGATGGGTTTGGTGCCGCGCAGCGCTTGGCGCCGTTAATGGAGTGATGACGGTTATCGCCGAGGACCGCGAAGCACGGACAGGTAGACCCGCCGAGTTTGTAGCAGGGGAATGCGCTCCTGAAGAACCAGCAGCGCTTCTCCTGACAAAGATCACCCGCCACGGTTGCAACTCGCCGGATCTGTGCCGTGGCGATCAGGTTGATGCAGGAAACCAGTGCGGGAAAATAGCGTGCGGCGAGTTCGTTGCGCGACACGGAATCCAGCGATGTCGCGGCGCCAATTCTCAATACCGGCGCCGATTCACGCTCCAGCGAGATGCCTTGCAGATCCGGCAGGCGAGTGACATCCAGCAATTGATCGGGCGCGTAAATTCCCTGCTTCATCCCGACAAAGATGTCGGTGCCGCCAGCGACGATGCGGCTTTTCGTGTCCTTGTTCGAAGGGAATTCGAGGAGTTCGGCGATGCTGCCGGGCACCAGAATGCGCGGCGTTTTTGATTTCTCGGGCAAGCGCGCGAACTTCGTACCGACTTTTCGCAATGCCGGGAAAACGACGCCCGGATACATTACACGTACAGCCGCGACCTCCGCGTTGTAGACGCGCTTCCACGGCTTCAGGGCAGGTTTCTTGCCGTCTCTTTCCTCGAGTGCTGCCAGCACGCGATCAGGCGACATGGGCAAGGTTTTGAATCGGATGCCGGTCGCGTGAAATACAGCGTTAGCGATCGCGGCAATGGTCGCGTTGATCGTCGGCTCGGCGCCGGCTTTTGCGCCATACGGGCCTAGGGGATCATTCGTTTCGACGAGAGAAATGTCGATCTTCGGTGCGCTGCCGATGCGGGGAACTGCGTAATCGAGGAAGGACGCATTGACGGGACGGCCTTCCTCGAAAACCATTTCTTCCAGCAGCGCCATGCCAATGCCCTGCAACACGCCGCCATAGATTTGTCCTTCGACGGCGGTCGGGTTGAGCGCGCGTCCGACATCCTGCGCGACTGCCATGCGAAGCACGGTGATGCGCCCGGTGTCGCGATCGACCTCGACTTCTGCCGCCTGCGCGCCGAATACATAGGTCGCCGCGTAATTCCCTTCGCCCGTTTTCGGGTCTGGTCGCTCACCGGGCGTGGTAAAGAATCCGTCGGCTGACAGCGGCCCGACAAGCCGTGCGATCTCGGTCAGATCGGCGGTGCGATGCGGTTCGGTGCCGTGCCGCGCAACCGCGTTCTCGATCAGGATGTCTTCAACGCCGCAATTCCATTGCTGTGACAGTCCGGTAAGAATTTTCGCTCTCAAGTGTTCGGCAGCATGAAGTGTCGCATTGCCGGTAACGAAAGTGACTCGCGACGCGGCACTGCCGAGATCGTCCGGCGCCTGATCGGTATCCATGTGCGAAACCGAAACGTCGCTTGTGTTCACGCCGAGCGTTTCCGCTGCGACCTGTGCAAGCGTGGTATTCTGCCACGTGCCGGTGTCGGCCGTTTGCGTATGCACAATGATCTGGCCGTCACCGGTCAACTCGACGCGGGAGTTCGAAAAGTTTCCTTCCTGATAGATGACGCCACCGCTCGGATGAATCATCGAAGCAACACCTACGCCGCGTAACGGAGCCGGGCTGTTCCGCTTTTCGTCCCAGCGGATCATTTTTCCAACGTTCTGGAGGCAATCCGTCAGTCCGCAGGTGCTGATACGCCACTTCAGCGGCGTCACATCGCCCGGCTGATTGGCTTGCGAGATGCGATACTCGAGCGGGTCGCGGTTCAGGCGCTTGGCGATGTCGTCCATATGGCTCTCGATCGCCCATATGGTCTGCGGCGCGCCCATGCCTCGGTATTGCCCGCCGGGAACTTTGTTCGTGTAGACGAGATCGCAGTCGTAGTGCGCGCTTTCGATGCGATAAAGACAGGTCGTTCGCTGCCGCGACGCGCCGACATAGGTCGGCGCATAGGCAGTATAAGCGCCATTATCGATCTGAACGGAGACGTTACGGTTCAGAATACGGCCGTCTTCGGCGACCGCGGTCCGAATCCTGATCCGCTTGGCGTGGTCCGTTTTGCCGCTGACGAACTCATCGCGGCGGTTGAGTGTTATTTTGACCGGGTGCCTCGCTTTGATCGAAAGCATTGCGGCGAGCGCTTCTTGCTCGCAGACCTTTGACTTTCCGCCGAAGCCGCCGCCGATCTCGACCGAGCGAACGCGAACCTTATGCTCGTCGAGCGCAACGAGATGCGCAACTTCCTTGCGAATAAAGTAAGGCGCTTGCGTTGCTGTCCAGAGTTCGAGCGTGCCGGCGTCAGGGTTAAAGCGGGCAACCGTTCCGTTCGTCTCCATGCAGCAGGGCGCGACGATGCCATGCGCAAACTCGTCTTCTAGGACGAAATGCGCTTTTGCCATTGCACCAGCGATATCTCCGTAATCGGCTGAAAAGCGGACCGCGAGGTTCCTGCCTGCAACCGCGTTGTCCTTGCCATGAATTTCCGGCGCATCCGGTCTCAATGCATCTTGTGGGGTCAATGCAGGAGCGAGGACATCATATTCGACGGCAATGAGCGCACAGGCTCGCTCGGCAATCGAAAGCGATGTTGCGGCAACCGCGGCGACTTCTTCGCCCCAGAAGCGAACTTTGTCTTTCGCGAGCGGCCGACGGTCGGAGTAGGTGCCGCCGAGATGATAATAGCGCCGGTTCTTGAAATCCTCGGCGGTGATAATTGCCTGTACGCCGGGGAGAGCGGCAGCGGCGGTAACGTCTATCGAGGCAATTCTCGCGTGAGAATGCGGACTACGCAGGATCGCCCCATATAGCATGCCGGGAAGCGTCACGTCCTGCGTATAGATCGCGCCGCCCCGTATCCGTGTCTCGATGCCGGCTTGCGGACGCCGCTTTCCGACTTCACGCAATCCGGTCATGACGGTTCATGGCCTAATGGAGTTTGACCGCTGGCGTCGAGCACGGCGTCGATAATCTGCCGATAGCCCGTGCAGCGGCAGATATTACCGGCGAGCGCATGCGAAATGTCCGCTTCGGTTGGCTTTAGATTGACCGCGAGCAAGGCGCTCGCGCTCATGATCATTCCGCTGGTGCAGAAGCCGCACTGAACGGCGCCATGCCGCACGAAGGCGGCTTGAACGGGAGAGAGTTCATTCTCCTTGGCGATGCCTTCGATCGTCGTTATCGAGCGGCCTGCTACGCGATGCGCGGGAATAAGGCAGGAACAGACGGCGTCGCCATCCACCAGCACCGTGCAGGCGCCGCACTCTCCATTGCCGCAGCCGATTTTGGTGCCTCGCAATTCGAGACGTTCGCGGATCACGTTTACCAGCATCTCGTCGTTCGATAGCTCGATGCTCTGGTCGATTCCGTTGATCCGAAAGTCGATCCGCATGGCTTGCCCGGTTACTTTGCCTTGAGGTGAGACATGGAACCGTAGAGGTTCTTCAGCTTTGCGAATTCGTCGGCGTTGTAGAACGCGCATTGTTTGGAGCCATAGGCTTTCGCAACCTCAAGCGAAAACCGGCAAGCGGCCTCGATGTCGTCGAGCTGCGTTGCGCCTGTTGCGCAACCTGGCACCGCGGTTTCGGCGGTGATTGCGACTCCAACGACAGGGACGCTCGCATAGGCGGCGGGCTGCATGATGGAATTGATGTGGAAGAAGTTGTTTGCGTAAGGCGTGATGTCTTGCGTGGAGAGCGGAAATGTCAGCGCACGCTTTGCCGTCACCCGCTCCAGTATGTCCACGAGATCGTAGCTTACAGGAAGGATGTACCCGTCGAGAACAGTGGGCGTGAGTGCCACGCCTTTCGCATTTACGAGCCGGTTGCCCCTTGATGTATCGATACTGAGAATTGCGGTCATGTCGGCGTGAATTTCCGCCTTGCACAATGTGTCGCGGTCGACGGGCGAAGACATGAACGGAACCGGATGGTGCGGGCGTGTCGGCGCCGCCGGGCAGATATGCGTCGAGAGAATTACGTCCCCTGGCAGACGATCGCCGGCTTTGGTCATCGCCGCGATCTTGAGCGCGAGCGCAACTACGGCAATCGCGCCGTCTGCGTCGGAAACGATTCCGATCTGGGTTGGGCGTGCACCAATTCCGCCCAGCTTGCCAATAATGCCGAGCGAGGGAGCGGTGCGATCGGTGCCCTTGAAGATGATCTGAATGAAATCGGTGTGATGCGATTCGGAGGATATCCGCCGCACAGTGACATTTTCGACGCCGGCGTTCCGGAGAACTTTCGCAACCGTCTCGCCATCGACGAGCGCGCTATCGAGCAATTCGTAGCTATCGATGACCTGCTTGAGCGGCATTTTTAATCCTCAAAAGATGCGCGCTTGCGGAAACACTTCCTTGCGCAGCAGGTCGGACATTTCGACCGGATCCATGCCGTCTGCCGGGTAGGGAAGTGCGATTATGTGACTGACTCCGCACGCTGCAATGCGTTTCATCTGTTCGACGCATTCCTTGGGGGTGCCTGAGATCGAAAGATGCGTCGTGAGTTCGTCCGGTACCGCAGCCCACATGGCTTCGTCGTATTCTCGCGAGCGCGCATAACCGAAGCGATTGATTTCATCGAGCAGGCCCGGTGCCTTGACGCCGAAGAGCTCGAGCACTTCCGGGGTGGATTTCAGCGTGCGGCCGATCGCGGGTTTCACGGCGTTGCGCGCAAGCGTGCCGTCGGGACAAACGGAAGTATAGGCCCAGAGCGCGATCTCAGGCTTGGCCATCGTGGAGTCGCGCTTCTGCATTCCCTTGTTGATGTTCTCCTGACAGAAGCCAATGCCGGGTTTGGAAGTGAAATGGCCGATAATGATGCCATCGCCCATTTCGCCGCCAGCGGCGAGGATTTGCGGCCCGCGTCCTGCGACATAAACGGGTACCTGGCGGGATTTGAAATGCATGTGCGCGTTCTTCGCGGAAAACGTCTTTCCTTCGTAAGTGACGGCTTCATCATTCCAGAACTGGCGGCAGACCTTCACGGCATCGCGTAGCGCCGTGGCCGGGCTTTCGCGCTTGATACCCAGTGCGTCGAAGCCACTGATCCCGGCGCCGATGCCCATGATCGCTCTGCCGTTAGAGAGTTCGTGGACGCTCGCAATGGCTGTTGCCGTCAGGAGAGGGTGACGGATAAGCGGGTCGGTCACGCCGGTGCCGATGGTGGTTTTCGATGTTGCTGTCGCAATGCCCGCCATTGTGACGAAAACGTCGCGGAAGAAGCGCTCGTCAGGAACCCAAACCGAGATATCGCTCTGATCGCAGGTCTGCGCGAGCTTCATCTGCTCCTGAATGGCCAGCCGCGATGGCATCGCAATGCCGAACTTCATCTTGCTTATTCTCCAGTACTGGCGTCGGTTGGCGTATGTCGCTGCATGAGCAATTCGCGCGCGCTGAGAAGATGTTTCCGCATGAGGCGGTCGGCGACATCGCCGTCGCGCATCTCGATGGCGGATGCGATAAAGTCGTGTTCGCGGATAAAGCGCCGCTGCGCTTCTTCGGAATGCAATGTCATATCCTCGTCCGTGAGGATCAGATCGCGAATATTATTGAATGCGTGAATGATCTTTGGCGATCTCGTGGCAGCAACAATAATCTCGTGGAACTCGATGTTCATTCGCGCGCGCGTGGACCGATCGGAGAGGGCGACCGATTGGCTGATGGTTACGTTTTCGCGAAGCCGCGCGATTTCTTCGTCCGTTATGCGTTCGGCAGCGAGGCGTGCGCCGTATCCTTCGATTGCAGCACGAAGATCGTAAGCATCGAACAGATCTTCGCGCATGTCCGAAACAGCGTAACCGCCACTCTTGGCTGTCGTGACAAGTCCGTCCACTTCGAGACGCGCGAGCGCTTCGCGTAGAGGCGTGCGGCTGATGCCCAATGTCTGCGCGAGATCGGTCTCGATCAGCCGAATCCGCGGCGCCAATTCGCGATTGATGATTGCCATGCGCAGGTGCCGGTAAGCGCTGCGCCAGGCCGGTTCGGGACGACCATTCGCCGAGATTTCATGCAAAGGTTGCATACATAATGAGCCCTTGTTTCAGTTATCGTATACAAGATTGGCAAGAATATCCATCCTTACCCTCAGGTGATTGTTCCAGAACAGTCTTGTTTTGTTAGCAAATGCGGATAGATGCTGCGATGCAAAATAGTTAACGCGGTTTGACTCGTTTAAAGATGTATGCAGAATTTAATACAGAAGCGGTGACTTCTTAATCTAGGGGAGCGAACGATGAGGAAATGGATAGCGGCGAGTTTGCTTGGTGCTGCCATGCTGACGACCAGCGCGGCGCGCGCCGAGCCGGTGGTCCTGATGACCTGGGGCGGCGTCTGGCAGAAGACGTTCCAGCAGCTTGCAACCATCTACAAAGAGAAGACCGGCAAGGACGTCACCATCGTTGCGCAGGCGACCGGCGATGCCGGACTCGCTCGCCTCATCGCCCAGAAGGGTAAATCGGACGTCGATCTGTGGACGCCGAACATGATCAATTACACCCGCGCGCTTGACGCGAAGGTGCTAGAGCCGATCGATCCGAAGCAGCTTGCGAATGCAGCAAACGTGCATCCGAACCTTATCTTCTCGCACAGCATCACCGCCTGGGTCTCCCAGCGCGGTATTTTCTATCGCAAGGATCTCGTTCCGTTTGAGCCTAAGGAATGGAAAGATCTTTGGGATCCGCGCCTGAAGGGCAAGATGGCCGCTCCTGCTGCTGCGTTCGATCCGGGCTACTTTCCTCTGATGGCCTCGGTCATCAATGGCGGCAACGAAAAGAATCTCGATGTGGGGTTCACCAATCTCGCTAAGCTGAAGGGATCGATCTCGACGTTCTATACGAATAACGTTCAGTCGATCCGCCTTCTCGAGGCTGGCGAAGTTGCGCTCGTTGCTTCGGGTGTTCTTCCGAATGTCATTAAGCATCTCGGCACTGACAGCAAATATGGTTTCGTCATTCCGAAGCCTGCGTTCGTTGCGGAAACGCCGATCGCCATCGTCGCGGGTACCGCGAAGAAAAAGGAAGCGGTCGAATTCATCAACTTCGTGCTCTCGGTTGAGGCGCAGGAGATTCTCTCCGCTGCGCTGGGTTCCGCGCCGGCCAATTCGAAGGCCAAGATACCGGACTCCATTAAGTCGATCATCAGCGACGCATCCAACAACTATGTCGTCGATTACGGGACCTTGAGCCGCGACCTCGGCAAGATCATCGATCGCTACGACCGAGAGGTAATGGCTCGCTAAGGTTGGGCAGAGGCGTCACCGATGAAATCCAGATTGGGTCTCCTGCTATTGCTGCTGCCCGCGCTTGGGCTCATTGCAGGATTTCTAACTGCGCTGACTTCGGTGCTCGTCATGAGCGTTGTGGATTCCAGCGGCGCGCTGTCGCTGGAATCCTACCGTTCTTTCCTCGGCGACGAGCGCTACATGACGATCCTGCTGCGCTCGGTGTGGATCGCGTTCTACGTCACCGTGATTTGCCTCGTGCTGGGCTACCCGATCGCGATTGCGATGAGCCGGTCTTCGAGAACGGTTGCGTCTCTGATCACGCTGGCGCTCGCGATCCAGTTTTTTTCGATCTACGTCGTGAAGATGTACGGCTGGATGCTCATCCTGGGCAACAACGGCGTCGTCAACCGCATGCTGGTTGGAAGCGGTCTCGTCAGTTCGCCGGTAAAGCTCATGTATAATGAACTGGGTGTCGCGATCGGACTTACCGCGGCGGCGCTGCCTTTAATGGTGTTCCCGATTAATGCCGTACTTCAGACCATAAGCCTGCGGTACGAGGAGGCGGCGCTGAGCCTCGGCGCAGGCCGGTTGCGCGCGCTGCTGACGATCACGCTGCCGCTAAGCGTGCCGGGCATTTTGAGCGGCGTCATTCTGACATTCGTATTCTGCTTCGCCGCATATCTCACGCCCGGCCTTCTAGGTGGCGGTTTCTTCAAGATGATAGGTAATGTGATCTACGAGCAGGCAGTCGCGCGGTTCAACTACTCGCTCGCGGCGGCGTCCGCGGCCATTACGCTCGTCATCAGTCTTTTTGCAGTCGTAGCCGTGAACAAGGCGAGTCAGGCGTTCGCGGGAGGCCGTCGATGAGAACAGGCGCCGGTAGTCGCGATCCATTGACGACGCTTGCAACTGTCATTGCGTTCGTCGTGCTTTTTGTCGCGACGTTCCCGCTGTTCGTAACAGCGATTACGGCATTTAATGCAACGAATGAAACCGTATTTCCGCCGAACGGCTGGTCGCTGCGGTGGTTCAGGAATATCGCAAGGCAGCCTGAGCTTGTGCAGGCTGCTGGGTTCAGTCTGGTGCTCGCTGTCGTAAGTTCGGCGATTTCGATTTCGCTGGGTGTCGTCAGCGCGGTTGCGCTTACGCGCAGGAAGTTCTTCGGAAGAGATCTGATCGACGCGTTCCTGATGTCGCCGTTGCTCGTGCCGCAGGTTATTCTCGGCTTGTCGTTCCTCGTATTCTTCGTCCGCGTCGGTTCTAGGCAGCCGTTCCTCAATCTGCTGTTTCTCCACGTAGTGATCACGTTTCCGTATGCGCTTCGCGTTATTCGCTCGAGCTTGACGCGGATGAACCCGAAGCTGGAGGAGGCCGCCGTCGGCCTCGGTGCGTCCAGTCTAAAGAGTTTCTTTCTGGTCACGTTTCCGCAGATGCGGCCAAGTCTGTTTGTGGCGATCTTCTTCTGCTTCGTCGTGTCCTTCGACAACTTCACCGCAACAGCGTTCCTGACTGTGTCTGGTGCGACGCTGCCCGTGTAGATGTATTCCAATATCGAATCCAGCCTCGACCCGACGATCTCCGCCATTAGCGCACTGCTGATCGTCACTTCGGCAATATTCGTCATCGTTGCCGACCGGATTGTGGGCGTCGAAAAGATCGTATGAGAATAAAATGAAGCAGGCCGGAATCGACATTGAAAACCTGAGCGTTCGCTACGGAAATTACGTGCCCGTCAGATCGCTTTCGCTGGCGGTGAAGCCCGGCGAGTTCGTTTCGCTGCTGGGGCCGAGCGGATGTGGGAAAACAACGACGCTCCGTTCGATCGCGGGATTTAGCGACATCGCGGAAGGCGATATCCGTATCGGCGGTGCGTCCGTCCGAAACGTCCCTGCGAACAAGCGGAATATCGGCATGGTCTATCAGGACTATGCGCTGTTTCCTCACATGACGGTCGAGAAGAATATTGGCTTCGGCTTGCGGATGCGCGGGGTGTCTGGAAACGAAATTAGCGAGAGGGCGAGGGCCGCGGCGGATCAATTGCGGCTTACAGATTTTCTCGATCGCTTCCCGAGTCAGCTCTCGGGCGGACAACAGCAGCGCGTCGCTTTGGCTCGTGCGCTGGTCGTGCGGCCGGATGTTCTTCTGCTGGACGAGCCGATGGCTGCGCTCGACAAGCAGCTTCGGTCCGAGATGCAGTTTGAGCTGAAAGCGCTTCAGAAGTCGGTCGGTATCACTACCGTTTTCGTGACCCACGATCAGGAGGAGGCACTTTCTCTTTCCGACCGCATCGCAGTCATGAATGACGGAAAGATTCTTCAGGTCGACGATCCGGAGACACTCTATCACTACCCTGCAACGCGTTTTGTCGCGGAGTTTGTCGGCACGGCCAACTTGTTCAAAGGGCACCGTTACGAAAGCCCGGACGGGAAAAAGCCGGATCGCGCTCGCCGGACTGGACACTTCCGTTCAGCTGGAACGTGAGCTTTCCGATGGCGAAGTGGAAGTGATGCTGCGTCCGGAACATATCGGTTTCGGCGACGACGCTTCGTCCGGTTCGGTCGCAATTCCAGTCCGCGTCCAGAGCGCAGTCTTCGTGGGCGCCGCGACGCGCTATCAGGTGAAGGCATCGTCCGGACAAGTGCTCCGCATCGATGTTTCCGGCGTGCAGGCGGCGCGTCCGGGCGCGGGTGAGAATGCGCAAATCTCCTGGCGTCTGAGCGACATGCGTATTTATCGCGACGGTATTTTGCAGAAATGAGCCGTCTCCTTCTCATCAGCAATTCGGGCGCGCCATTCCTCGCACATTGCAGGGAAATGATCCGGACGTTCCTGTCGGATGGAACGCGCGTGACATATGTCACGGCCGCCCGGTTGGGCGATGAAGACGAGCGCTATAGCCGCGCCGCTGCGGCGCTCGCCGAAGCGGGTTTAAAAACCGATCACCTGAAACTCGACCTCGATGCCGTTCGCAAGCTTGAACAGGCCGAGGCGATATTCGTTGGCGGAGGTAATACCTACGCGCTCGTCAGCAGGTTACGTCAGCACGGCCTGCTGCAGAAGCTCGCCGAGCGTATTCGTAACGGCATGCCTTATATTGGCACCAGCGCGGGCACGAACATCGCCGCGCCAAATATCCTCGCGACCAACGACTGGAATGTCGTGGGGACGACAGAGTTCACGGGAATGGGATTGGTGCCTTGGGCCATCAATCCGCACTACCAGGAAACCGACCCGATCATGGCGCCTGGCAGCGAAACGCGCGACCAGCGGATTGCCGAGTATCTGAACTGCAATTTCATCCCCGTACTCGGCATTGAAGAGCAGACGGCGGTGCGGGTCGAAAACGAAAAAGCGATCGTTGTAGGACAGGGCCGTGCGCGGTTCTTCGAGCGCGGCAGCAAACCAAAGTGGATGTCGGCGGGAACGGAATTTTCGCTGCACTAAGTGCGGCGAGGAGTGAGAACATGAAAGTGGAATTCCTCGAGCCGCAGTCTTTGCAGGATGCGGTCGCTATGGCGAAAGCAAAAGGGGTTGGCGCACGTTTTGTCGCGGGCGGCACCGATCTCGTTATTCAGATGCGCAAGACGGGAGTCTTGCCCGAAGCCATTATCAATCTGCAGCGCCTTCGGGCGCTGGGCGAAATTAAACACGATGCAGACGGTTTCTCCTTGGGGGCGCTGGTAACGCACCGTCAGATCGAAAGCGAAGACCGCTTTCTTGGCGGGCTTCAGGCCCTGCGCGAAAGCGCTTGCGTCATTGGAGGTCATCAAGTTCGCAATGTTGCGACCCTTGGCGGCAATCTCTGCAATGCGTCTCCCGCCGCGGACATGGTACCGATCCTGCTCTGCTTCAATGCGGACGTAACGCTCGTTGGCAGTAGCGGAAGCCGTAACATCCCGCTTGCCGCATTTATCGAAGGGCCACGCAAGACACAGCGGGCCCACGACGAAGTGATGACCGATATCCGTTTTCCCAAACCCGCCGGGAAGTTCGCCTCTGCGTTTCTGAAGGGCGGCCGCCGCCGCGCCATGGAAATCTCTATTGTTGCCATGGCCGGCGTGGTTTCGATGTCTGCCGGGGGTACGATGACGGATGTGCGTCTCGCGATGGGCGCTGCCGGGCCGAAAGCAATCCGCCTAGCGCAGGCCGAGAAGTTTCTCGAAGGCAAGGTGCCGTCAAAAGCAGTTCTGGAGGAGGCGGGCAAGCTCGCTGCCGCTGCGGCATCGCCGATCGACGACGTTCGTGCGTCGGCAAGTTTCCGCCGCCATCTCGTCGGTGTTTATGCGCGGCGCGTTATTGAGCTCGGTTGGAATCGGATTTCGGAAGCAGGCAATGACAGAAGTGCAGCTTGATCTCACAGTAAACGGACGCCGTCATCGCGTTTCGGTACCGGCGCATCACTCGCTGCTTGACGTGTTGCGCGACGAACTTGAATTGACAGGCACCAAGACCAACTGCCTCGAGGCGGAATGCGGTGTGTGCACCGTCGTCGTTGACGGCAAGTCGGTCGCGTCCTGCACAATGCTGGCGGCGCAGTGCCAGGGCCGCGAAGTCGTGACGATCGAAGGACTACAGGATGGCGGCGATCTCCATCCCCTGCAAGAAGCCTTTGTCGAACACGGCGCGGTACAGTGCGGCTACTGCATCCCGGGCATGATTATGACCGCGAAGGCGTTCCTCGACGAGAATCCGCGGCCAACCCGCGAGGCCGTGCGAGAAGCCATCGCCGGTACGCTTTGCCGCTGTACCGGCTACCAGAAAATCGTTGATGCAATCATGGCTGCGTCGCAACGGCTGGTGCAGCAGGGAGAGCGGCCGTGAACTCACCGTTTCGCGTCATCGGAAAATCTTTCGCGCGGCTCGATGCACGCGGAAAAGTAAGCGGCAAGGCGGTCTACGGGACCGACTTCGCGATGCAGGGCATGTTGCACGGTAAGCTCATCCAGAGCCCGATCGCGAGTGGCGAGATCCTGTCGATTGACATTGAACGCGCGATGGCAATGCCGGGCGTCTATGCCGTGGTGACGGCAAAGGACATTCCCGCGCAGCGCTACGGCTCCTTTGTGAAGGACATGGAGGTGTTTGCCTCCCAGCGCGTGAACTTCGTCGGTCAGCCGGTTGCGGCGGTGGTCGCACGCACGGTTGAAGAGGCAGAAGAAGCGGTACGCGCCGTCGATATCAAGTACAAAGAATTACCCGGCGTCTTCACGACGGAGGAGGCCATCCAGGCCGGGGCACCGCTGGTTCATCCTGCATGGCAGGAATATAAAGCCGTGCCGACCGTAAAGCGGGACGGCAATGTTACCAATTACGCGCGGCTCGTGCTCGGCGATGTCGAAAAGGCGCTGAAGGAATCTGACCGCGTATTCACACATCGCTTCGTAACGAATGTCGTTCATCCGGGCTACACGGAGCCGCGCGCGGCAATCGCGCATTGGGACGACAGCAATCAGCTTGTTGTCTGGTCGAATACGCAACTTCCCTTCGAAGCCCAGGCAACGCTCGCTGAAATCTTCAAGCTGACGCCTTCCCAGGTGCGCGTGAACCTGACCGTGATCGGCGGCGGATTTGGCGGAAAGCTGAGACTTGGCGTCGAGCACTATGCCGCCGCGGCCGCGCTAAAAGCGGGGCGGCCGGTGAAGTTCGTGTCGTCTTGCGAAGAGGAAATGACATCCGCGCTGCCGAGACAGCCGTTGACGATTGAATTGACGACCGGCGTCACTAATGACGGAAAGATTCTCGCGAAGGAGGCGAGTATTCTTGTCGATACGGGTGCGACCTCGGGTTCCGGCGTTGGTGTAGCCTCGAGCGTGATGCTGATGCTCGCGGGGCCATACAAGATTCCAAACCTTCGTCTCGAAAGCCGCTCGGTATACACGAACAAGACACCGACAGGTTCGTTCCGGGCGCCGGCGGGGCCGCAAGGAAACTTCGCGGTCGAGTCGCAGATGGATATCATTGCGGATGCCTTGAACATCGATCCGCTGGAACTCCGGCTGCGCAATATCGTCCGGGAAGGGGATCTCGCGCCGAATGGCCAGAAGCTGGAAAGCGTAAGCCTCGAAACTTGCCTGCTGAAGGCAGCCGACGCCATTGGCTGGAAAGACCGCAAGCCAGCGCGTGGGCGGGGCAAGGGCATTGCCTGCGCCTGGTGGACGACGACCTCCGGATCTTCGGGCGTTTATGTAAAGCTTGGCCCGGACGGCCGCGTGTTTCTGAACACGGGTTGCGCGGAGATCGGCACGGCGGCGCTGACTGGTGCGGCGCAAGTGCTCGCGGAAGCGCTCGGCGTGGAACTGGCCGATATCCAGATCGTGAGCGGCGATACCGCGTCCACGCCGTTCGATTTCGGCGCGCAGGGCAGTCGAACGGCATTCGCTGTCGGCAACGCGTGCCTCGACGCAGTTACCAAACTACAGCAGCGCATGAAGGAGATCGCTGCGAAGCAGTTTTCCGCCAAGCCTGAAGACATCGAAATCACGACAGGTGGCGTAAAACACGGCGACAAGACGCTCTCGCTCCGCGAGATCGCCGCGGTCGCACAGGCGAGCCAAGGCGGCTTGATCGCGCATGGTACGTTCATCGCGCCGCCGACGCTCCACGATAAGGAGCGCACCGAGAACATGGTCATCACTGCGATCAACTCGCCGAGCTTTCACGCTCATGCGGTCGATCTCTCCGTTGATGAAGAGACCGGCGAGATCAAAATTCACGATTATGTAGTGGTGCAGGACGTCGGCCGGGCGATCAATCCGAAATACATCGAAGGCCAGATCGAAGGCGGCGTCGTTCAGGGTATCGGTCAGGCGTTGAGTGAGGAGATCGTCTACGAAAACGGCATTGTGCGGAACCCGGGCCTCACGGATTACAAGATGCCGACGGCAATGGACGCCCCGAATATCCGTTCGTTCCTCATCGAGTCGCCGAGCAAGGTCGGGCCTTATGGTGCGAAAGGCGTTGGCGAACCCCCCGTAATCCATCCGCCGGCGACCATCGCCAATGCAATTGCCGCCGCGGTTTCAGCGCGGGTGCAGACCTTGCCGATCACGGCAGAAAAGATCGTGCGAACGCTCGCAGAGGTCTCTACGAAAGCCACATGAGCATTCTCGTGCGCGCGCGGTTACACGGTCTGCTTCGTCTGATTGTGGACGATCCGGAAGGTACGTGTGACGTCGTGCTCGCTCCGGAATCGAACGTCAACGATTTCCTTGATCGCATCGACGCTAGAAACAAGGCCTGGATCGTGTCGGTCAATGGAACGCTGCGCCGCGGCGAGCACAAACTCGAAAATGGCGACGAAACCGATTGCTATCCGCAGCTTAACGGCGGCTAGCGGTATATCAAACAGGAATCTGGAGGTCAGTTGTGAGTGCAGACAGGAAGACGATTTGTATCGTTGGCGGAACTGGAGCCGAAGGCAGCGGACTTGGTGCGCGCTGGGCCGCGCATGGTCATCGCGTGATCATCGGCTCGCGCGACGCGGGTAAGGCGCAAAGCACCGCGGAGGCGCTGAATGCGCTAACGGGTAAAAGCAATGTCGAGGCGATGGAGAGCGGCGCAGGCGTTAAGGAAGCTGACGTCGTTGTGCTGACCGTGCCGTTTGCAGCCCAGAAATCCACGGTCGAGGGATTGAAAGATGTCCTGGCCGGAAAGATTTTGATCGACGTGACGGTTCCGTTGGTGCCGCCGAAAGTATCGATGGTGCAACTGCCCGAGTCAGGCTCCTGCGTGGTTGCCATGCAGAAGTTGCTCGGCGAGCAAACAAAAGTTGTGTCCGCGTTCCAGAATGTGTCGGCGCACAAGCTGAAGGACCTGGCATACGAGATTGACTGCGACGTGTTGGTTGCAAGCGACGATGCCGAAGCCAGACAGGTCGGCTTGGCTTTGGCGCGGGATGCCGGACTTCGCGGAGTCGATGCAGGCTCGCTCGCCAATTCCGTCGTGGCTGAAAGCCTTACCTCGGCTTTGATTTGGATCAACCGCAAGTACAAGGTTCCGGACGCCGGAATCCGGATCACCGGGTTGCCGGCTACGGCGTCGTGAAGGCTTGTTGGCGTGAAAGTCGAACTGGTTCGCACAAATAGCGCCGGAATAGCAGCTATCTACCCGTGATCGTTGGATTTTAAGAGTGCGGAGAGGCAAAATCCACGCCCGGCAGTTCGCCGTGGCGAGGCTGCCCTTTTTTCATCTTGGAACCCGATCATGAAAAGCCCGAACTTCGAGCGCGGTCTGGAAATCCGCAAAGCTACTCTTGGCGCGGAATATGTCGATGCGTCGCTGAAGCAGGCCGATGACTTCAATCGCCCGTTTCAGGAACTGGTCACGGAATACTGTTGGGGTGCTGTTTGGGGACGTGAGGAACTGCCGCGGAAGATGCGGAGCATGCTCAATCTCGCCATGCTGAGCGCGCTGAACCGTCCACACGAGTTGAAGTTGCATATCAAGGGCGCGATCACGAACGGCGTCACACTCGAAGAGATGCGCGAAGTGTTCATGCAGGTTGCGATCTATTGCGGCGTGCCGGCGGGCGTGGATGCTTTCCGCACTGCACGCGAGGTATTCGCTGAGCAGAAGAAGTAGGGCGGGCATTGTCTATGCAAGACTACGATATGTTGATCGGCGGCAACTGGGCCGCCTCAGCCGGAAAGCAGTGGGTCGAGTCGGTTAATCCGTTCACGGCGAAAGCCTGGGCGCGGGTACCGCGTGGAACCGTCGCCGATGTGGATCGCGCCGTTTCCGCCGCGAAACATGCATTCGTCTCCAAAGAATGGAGCGGGATGACTGCGTCGGCGCGCGGCCTTCTGCTGTTCAGGCTTGCGGACTTGATCGCAAAGCACGCCGAAGAAATCGCGAAGGTCGAGACGACCGACAACGGCAAGCTGATCAACGAAATGGCAGGGCAGCTTCGCTATATCCCGCAATGGTTCCGGTATTTCGGTGGTCTTGCCGACAAGCTCGAAGGCCGCGTCATTCCGATCGACAAGCCGGGCGTCCTCAATTTCACGCGCTACGAGCCGCTCGGCGTCGTAGTGGCGATCACGCCGTGGAATTCACCGCTGATGCTTGCTACCTGGAAGCTCGCGCCTTTGCTCGCAGCCGGTAACACGGTGGTGTGGAAGCCGTCCGAACATTCTTCGGTGTCGGCGCTTATACTCGGCAAGCTATTCAAGGAAGCCGGATTTCCGGATGGCGTCGTGAATATCGTAACCGGTTTCGGAAACGAGATCGGCGAGCGTCTGGTCACGCATCCTGACGTGGCAAAGGTCGCCTTCACCGGAGGCGATCAGACCGGTCAGCACGTCTACGAACAGGCCGCCCGCGGCATCAAGCATGTGACACTCGAGCTTGGCGGCAAATCGGCGAACATTGTATTCGACGACGCCAGCATGGATGACGCGATCAAGGGCGTGATTTCGGGTATCTTCGCCGCTTCCGGCCAGACCTGCATTGCAGGTTCCAGAGCCCTCATTCACCGTCCCATATATAACGAGTTCGTCGGCAAGCTGGTCGAATTCGCAAAGACGGCGAAAATGGGCGATCCGCTCAGCACCGAGACGCAGGTCGGCCCGGTAACGACGCCGCAGCAGTACAAGAAAGTGCTTGAGTACATTCAGATCGCGAAAGATGAAGGCGCGAAATGCGTACTCGGCGGTGGCCCGGCGAAACGCCCCGAGCTTGGCGACGGTTGGTTTGTGGAGCCGACGATCTTCAGCGAAGTCGATCCGAAGATGCGCATAGCGCAAGAGGAAGTCTTCGGCCCCGTACTGTCGATCATTCCGTTCGATACCGAAGAGCAGGCGATCGAGATCGCGAATGGCACGATCTTTGGACTTGCTGCTGGCGTATGGACCAAGAGCATGCGCCGCGCGCTCGTCATGTCGGAAAAGCTGCAGGCAGGAACGGTGTGGGTAAACACCTATATGGCCGTCAGCTATCTCTCGCCGTTCGGCGGATACAAGCGCTCCGGTATTGGGCGCGAAAGCGGCATCGAGTCGATCCGCGAGTACCTGCAAACCAAGAGCATCTGGATCGATGTCAGCGAAAGCACGCCCAATCCGTTCGTGATGCGGTAAGCGGCGTATAACCGAAATCCCTGGAGGATGAGTTGAGCGAAGATACCTACGAAATCTATGCGGTCCGCTATGGCCATTTCGAAGCGCGTTCACCGATGAACTATCTCGGCGGCGATCCGCATGATGTTCCGGAGCCGCTCGACTACTATGTGTGGGCGATTGTCGGAAACGGAAAAACCTATATCGTAGACTCTGGCTTCGATGAAGCGCGGTCCAAGACGCGCAAGCGCGACATCGTGAAGCCGGTCGGCGAGGGCTTGAAGACAATCGGGATCAACCCCGATACGGTGACCGACGTGATCGTGAGCCACATGCATTACGATCATGCCGGCAATCATACGCTGTTTCCGCAGGCCAAGTATCATGTTCAAGATACGGAAATGGCTTTCGTGACCGGCCGCTGCATGTGTCACGCGCATATGCGTCTGCCATTTGAGTTCGATGACGTGACGGCAATGTTACGCCGGGTCTACGACGGCCGCGTTGAATTTCACGATGGCGATAGCCAGATTGCACCTGGCATCACGGTGCATAAAATGGGCGGCCACTCGAAAGGCCTGCAGTGCGTGCGCGTAAAAACGCGTCGCGGCAACGTGGTTCTTGCGTCGGATGCGGTCCATCTGTTTCGGCATATGGAACAGAGCAAGGTGTTTCCGGTGTTTCACAACATTGAGAAAGTGCTCGAAGGATACAAGAAGGTGCAGCGACTGGCGGACTCGCCAAAGCACGTTATTCCAGGTCACGATCCATTGGTTCTGAAGCGCTATGAAGCAGCGCGCGAAAACCTGAAGGATTGGGTCGCAAGATTGGACGTCGATCCGAAGGAATAGGGCAAATTGCGCAGTAGATGCCGCGGCGTGTATGATGGCGGATAGTTCTGCGTTCCTGGAGTAGTCCATTGGATTTCAAGCAGCTTCGCTATTTTCTTAGTCTGGTCGACGCGGGAAGCTTCTCGAAAGCCGCCGTCATGCTCGGCATCGGACAGCCCGCGCTGAGCCGCTACATCCGTACGCTCGAGGAAGAACTTGGTATCGAAATCTTGTATCGCAACGGGCGCGGCATCGTTCTAACCGAAGCCGGCAAGATCCTTCAGGATCACGCCAAGGCGATCGTCGAACATGTTTCAGTCGCATCGACCGAAATTCAATCGCTGCGTTCGGTGCCGTCAGGCCACGTCATCATCGGCGTGCCGCCGACAGTGGGTCATGTCCTGATCGTGCCGCTTGTACGGCAATTGAAGGAAGAGTTTCCGAAGGTCTCGTTGCAGGTGATGGAAGGTTACAGCGGTCATGTTATGGAATGGCTTTCGCTCGGCCGCATCGACATCGCTGTCCTCTATAATGCCGCCAAGACAAGCACCCTGAACACTGAGCCGCTAATTGAGGAACAGCTCTTTCTCGTCGGCCCGCCCAACGACCCCGCCAATGTAGGTGGGTCATCGATCAAGGCCGTGGATCTTGCGCGACTTCCGCTCAGCTTACCCAGTCATCCTCACGGCTTGCGGGTTCTCGTGGATTCCATCTTCTCGAAACTCAGTCTGCCGCTGCCGGTCGAATTCGAGATCGAAGCGCTCGCCGCCAATCTTAGGCTTGCCGAAGAAGGCAGCGCCTACACGATCCTCCCTTATGCCGCCGTGCAATCGCTCGTGGTCGCGGGGAAGGTCCGTGTCTGGTCGATCGAAGAGCCGCGCTTCAGCCGCCAGCTTGTCCTTGCAACCTCGACGCAGCGCCCCATGACGCTGACGACCCGCACGCTTGCGCGGATGGTGCGCATGCAGGTGCAAAGTCTCGTCGCGAAAGGAATCTGGATGCCGGGTGCAGAGGCTACGAAGAAACCCGCTTCCTCGAAAAAGAAGACGCCGGTGAAGCCGAATGCGCCGGCGGCGGATAAAACGTCGACGCTCCTGAACTAATTAGTAAGTTCGCGGCATTCCGAGTACGTGCTGGCCGACATAGGCCAGAATGAGGTTGGTCGAGATCGGAGCGATCTGATAGAGCCGCGTCTCGCGCCACTTGCGCTCGATTTCATATTCCTTGGCGAAAGCAAAGCCGCCAAAGGTTTGCATGGCCGCTTCTCCCGCGTGCCACGAGGCGTCGGCCGCAAGCAACTTGGCCATATTGGCTTCAGCGCCGCAGTCCTTTCCGCCGTCGAACAGCGCCGCCGCCTTCCGCACCATCAGATCGGCAGCTTCCGCCTCGCAATGCGCACGCGCGATCGGAAACTGGATCGCCTGGTTCTGCCCGAGCGGGCGACCGAAGATCACGCGCTCCTTCGAATAGTTTTTCGCTTTCTTGATGAACCAGCGCGCGTCACCGAGGCACTCGGCTGCGATCATGGTGCGTTCCGCGTTCATGCCGTCGAGGATGTAGCGAAAGCCGCTGCCTTCCTGTCCGATGAGATTTCCTGCGGGAACCCGTAACTGATCGAAGAATACTTCGGTCGTGTTGTGGTTGATCATTGCATCGATCTTGCGGATCTCGAGGCCATTGCCGCGTGCTTCCCGCATATCTACCAGAAACAGCGAAAGACCCTCGGTACGCTTCTTCACCTTGTCGAGCGGCGTTGTTCGAGCCAGCAACAACATCAAGTCGGAGTGCTCGGCGCGTGAGGTCCAGATCTTCTGGCCGGAGACGATATAATGACTGCCTTCGCGGATGGCGCGCGTCTTCAGCTGCGTCGTGTCGGAGCCGGTGGTTGGCTCCGTCACACCGAACGCCTGTAGTCGCAACGAGCCGTCGGCAATGCCGGGAAGGTACTTCTGCTTCTGTTCTGCCGACCCATGTCGCAGCCACGCGCCCATGATGTACATCTGCGCGTGGCAGGCCGCGGCGTTGCATCCGCTGGCGTGAATTTCCTCGAGCAGTACGGTCGCGGCACGAAGCGGCAGCCCCGATCCGCCGTATTCCTCGGGGATCAGCATTCCGAGAAAGCCGCTTTCGGTTAGCGCTTTGACGAATTCGGTCGGATAGGCGGACTCGCTATCGAGCTTGTGCCAGTACGTGCCGGGAAACTGTTCGCAAATCTTGCGCACGGCATCGCGAATCTCAGGGTAGTCCTCACCCAGTTCGAGACGAATGACTTCGTCGCTGTTTTCCTGAAGGTTCATTATCCCGTTCCAACAATCTTGTTTTCGGAAACCG
>JADJPN010000004.1 GCA_016713235.1 Hyphomicrobiales bacterium
CGCATCGCGGCGGGCTCCGGGGCGAAGGTCGAGAGATCAACCGGCTCCTGAAAATGCACCGGCAGATGGCCGACGTGATGAAGTCGATGAGCCGCGGCAAGGGGCGGCGGCATGTTAGCTGGCCTGGGCAATATGCTCGGCATGGGTCCGGGAATGGGCGCGGGCGCCGGCCAGATGCCTTCGCCAGAAGAGATTCAGAAACTCGCCGAGAAAATGCCTGACGCAGGAAAGCTGCCCACGCAATTTCCCGGTCTTACCAGCCTGCCTTCGAAATTCCCCGGCTTGCCGGGGCTCGGCGGCATGAACCCACTCAAGAAAAAGTAGTCGCAGAAAAGGAAACTGAAATGTCCGTTGTTATTCGTCTTTCCCGCGCGGGCGCGAAAAAGCGTCCGTTCTACCGCCTCGTTGTCGCCGACTCGCGCTTTCCGCGCGACGGCCGCTTCATCGAGCGCGTCGGCACTTATGATCCGAAGAAGCCGAAGGATTCGCCGGAGCGCGTGAAGCTCGAGCTCGAGCGCATCAAGCACTGGCTTTCCAAAGGCGCGCAGCCGTCCGATCGCATCAAGCGCTTTCTCGATGCCGCCGGCGTGTTGAAGCGCGAAGCGCGCAACAATCCGCAGAAAGCGAAGCCGAAGAAAGCTCCGGAAGCCGCGCCTGCTGCTGCGGCACCCGCCGCTCCGGCTGCCGACGCGCCGGCCGCGAGCTAACGGACGCCGATGGATCGCGTCTGCGTCGCAAAGATCGGCGCCGCGCACGGCTTGCGCGGCGAAGTGCGATTGCAGGTCTTCACGCAAGACCCGGACGCGATCATCGGGTTTGGTGAACTGACCAGCGAGGACGGCACGAAGAAATTTCGTGTCGCCTCGCTTCGTCCGGCTAAAGGTCATTTCGTCGCGAAGCTGCGTGACGTGAACGACCGCAATGCGTCCGAACTGCTCACCAACATCGAGCTCTACGTCACGCGCGACAAACTCCCCACGATCGAAGACGACGGCGAGTTTTATCACGCCGACCTGATCGGGCTGCGGGTGGAAGACAAGGCCGGAAAAAATTACGGCGTCGTCGTCGCGGTCCGGAATTACGGCGCGAGCGACCTCATCGAAGTCGCAGAACCGCCGAAGAAATCGGGAACGCTGATTCCGTTCATCGACCAGTTCGTTCCGGAAGTGGATCTCGAGGCGGGCCGCGTCGTCATCGAGCCAGCGCCCGGATTGTTCGAAGAGCCAAAAGCGAAATCCAAATGAGTTGGCGCGCCTCGGTGCTCACGCTGTTTCCGGAAATGTTTCCGGGGCCGCTTGGTATTTCGCTGGCGGGCAAGGCACTTGCGAACAACATTTGGTCGCTGGAAGCCTCCGACATTCGCGCGTCCGCTATCGACAGGCACCGCACGGTTGACGACAGCCCGTCCGGCGGTGGGCCCGGCATGGTGATGCGCGCGGATATTCTGGCGAAAGCCATCGACGCCGCGTCACCGAAAGACGATCCGCGGCCGCGGCTTCTGATGAGCCCGCGCGGTATGCCGCTCACGCAAAAGCGGGTGCGCGAGCTTTCCAGCGGTCCCGGCGTCGTGATCGTCTGCGGACGCTTCGAAGGCGTGGATGAGCGCATCATCGCAGCCCGCCGCCTCGAAGAGATTTCGGTTGGAGACTACGTGCTCTCCGGGGGCGAGATCGGAGCTTTTGTGTTCCTCGATGCCTGCGTGCGGCTTTTGCCCGGCGTCATGGGCCATGCGGCGTCCGGGCTCGACGAAAGCTTCTCGGACGGGCTCCTCGAATACCCCCAGTACACCCGGCCGCAGGAATTCGAGGGGGTGCCGGTTCCGGAGGTTCTGACCTCCGGCGACCATGCCAAAGTGGCGGCTTGGCGCCGTTCCGAGGCGCAGAAGTTAACCGCAGTCCGCAGACCCGACCTTCCGGGCCCAAAAGGGGGCAAAAAGGCATGACAAGGCCAGAATCTTCCCCTATAGACCCCGCCCATCCCGTTATGGATTTCACTTCCCGGCGCCGGATTGCTGGCGCGGAGCAACTGTCATGAACCTCATCCAGACCATCGAAAAAGAAGAAATCGCCCGCGTCACCGGCGGCAAGCCGGTCGCGAAGTTCCAGCCCGGCGACACGCTGATCGTGAACGTCCGCATCAAGGAAGGCGAGCGCTCGCGCGTGCAGGCCTATGAAGGCGTGTGCATCGCGCGTTCCGGCGGCGGCCTCCAGGAGAGCTTCACCGTCCGCAAGATTTCCTACGGTGAAGGCGTCGAGCGCGTATTCCCGCTCTATTCGCCGAACATCGAATCGATCGAAGTCGTGCGCCGCGGCAAGGTCCGTCGTGCGAAGCTCTATTATCTGCGCGATCTGCAAGGCAAGCGTGCCCGCATCGTCGAGCGTCAGGACGCGGCTGCGGCTGCACTCGACGCGGAAGCCGCGGCAATCAAGGCCGCTCAGCCGAAGGCCGATAAGGTCAAGAAGGAAAAGCCGAAGGCGACTGCCGCGACGCGCGCCGCCAAGGGCGGCGGCAAGAAGTAAGCGGCTGCGACTACAAACGAATAGAAGGCCGGCGTTTCGCCGGCCTTTTTCTTTGAAGAGAACCCCAATGCGCATTGCGCGTTATCGAACGATGGCCGGATCCTTACTTCGAAATCTTCTCTTGATTGCAGCACTCGTTGCGCTCGCTACGCCCGCGCGCGCCGAATCCATCAGCCTGGAAGTGCAATCTTCGTCGGTCGAGCGCGACAAGATCACCCGTGAGATGGTGGTGACGATCGAACTCAGCCCGGAAGCAAAAGCGGCGTTCGAGGATTTCACGCAGCGTAACGTCGGCCGCAGCATTGAAATCCGGCTCGGTACGATTGTGCTCCTGAAGGCGCGGCTGATGGCGAAGATTTCCGGCGGCGTCATTCGCGCGAGCACGAAATTCAGCGAGGAAGACGCCCGTAAGGTCTCAGCCCAGCTCACGCGCGGGACGCGGATTACGCTGGAAGACCACGAGACATAAGGGTTCCCTGGGGCTCGTTGCGACCCATCAGGGCGGGGGCTATATAGCCCTCATGCCAAGGAAGACGCGGAAAATAGAGCGCTCGCAGGCGGGTTCGGCCCGCCGGTTGACGTTTGTCGTGCTGCGCGACCACGCGCGGCTTCCGGGTCGTTTCTTCGGCCGCCTGACCGCCTCGATCCAGGCAGCGCTTTAAGCGAGCGTTCGCGCTTTTGCGCGTATCTGAACCCGCATCGATCAGAACTTAGCCAAGAGCTAGCTAGCCAAGACGAAGAGCCAACATCATGAAACCGCGCACTCTCTACGACAAAATCTGGGACGATCACCTGGTCGATCAGCAGCCGGACGGCACGTGCCTGCTCTATATCGACCGCCACCTCGTGCATGAAGTCACGAGCCCGCAAGCCTTCGAGGGCTTGCGCATGGCGAAGCGCAAAGTGCATGCGCCGGAGAAGACACTCGCGGTGGTCGATCACAACATTCAGACCACCGATCGCTCCAAGGGCATCGCGGACCCCGAATCGCGCACGCAGGTCGAGGCGCTCGCTGCGAATGCCAAGGAATTCGGCGTCGAGTATTTCGATGAGCACGACCGCCGTCAGGGCATCGTGCACATCATCGGGCCGGAGCAAGGCTTCACACTGCCGGGCACGACCATCGTCTGCGGCGACAGCCATACCTCGACGCACGGTGCTTTCGGTGCGCTCGCGCATGGCATCGGCACTTCCGAAGTCGAGCACGTGCTGGCGACCCAAACGCTGATTCAGAAAAAAGCCAAGAACATGCGCGTGACGGTAGACGGCAAGTTGCCGGACGGCGTCGGCGCGAAGGACATCATTCTCGCGATCATCGGCGAAATCGGCACCGCCGGCGGAACGGGGAGCGTCATCGAGTTCGCGGGCGAAGCGATGCGTTCGCTTTCGATGGAAGGCCGCATGACCGTCTGCAACATGACGATCGAAGGCGGCGCGCGCGCCGGCATGATCGCGCCGGACGCGAAGGCTTACGATTATCTCAGGGGCCGGCCGCGTTCGCCGAAGAACGGCGATTGGGATGCGGCGATGCGTTACTGGGAAACGCTGCATACCGACGACGGCGCGCATTTCGACCGCGAGGTGAAGCTGGACGGCGCGGCATTGCCGCCGATCGTGTCGTGGGGCACGAGCCCGGAAGACGTCGTGTCGATCAGTGGCGTCGTGCCCGATCCCGCGCAGCTTTCGGAAGAAAACCAGCGCATCGCCAAGCAGCGCGCGCTCGATTACATGGGCCTCAAAGCCGGCACCAAGATCACGGACATCAGGCTCGATAAAATCTTCATCGGCTCCTGCACCAATGGCCGCATCGAGGATCTTCGCGTTGTCGCGAAGATGGTCGACGGCAAGAAGGTTCATGACGCCGTGAGCGCGATGATCGTGCCGGGTTCGGGTCTCGTGAAGGCGCAGGCCGAGCAGGAAGGCCTCGACAAGATTTTCAAAGCCGCCGGTTTCGAATGGCGCGAGCCGGGTTGCTCGATGTGTCTTGCGATGAACCCGGACAAGCTCAAGCCTGAAGAGCGTTGCGCTTCGACCTCGAACCGCAACTTCGAAGGCCGTCAGGGCTACAAGGGACGCACGCATCTGGTGTCGCCCGCGATGGCGGCCGCGGCGGCGATCGCCGGCCACTTCGTCGATGTGCGGCAGTGGCCGAAGCGCTGACCTATTGAAAGCCAAGAATTAGAAAAGGCGCTAACCAAGTCGGGTTTACCCGACTTGGTTATTTAATATTGCTGATCTCGGGTAAACCCGAGATCGTTTCGAGCGCCTTTTTTGTTTCGTCACCAATGCCGATACGGCCAGCCGTAGTGATAGGGCCAGCGATGCCAGCGGTGATGCTCGTAGCCGGGGAAACTGCGCCAATAAAAATCGCGCTGCTCGTAATAATAATGCGGTGTGCCGCCATAGTAGCGGGACGCATAATGGTGCTTCGGGCGTCCGACGAAGCGCAGTGCTTTATCGCTCGTGCAATGTCTGCGCGATGACCAGCGGTAATGATGACAGACGCTTCGCACTTCCGCTTGAAGCGATCCCATCGAGGGTGTTGCGAAGCGGACAGGAGCGGCGTGAGCGGGCTCGAACGCCACGAGAAAAAGCAAGCCGGTGAGAGTGGCGTACCGAAGCGATTTCATCGTTTTCAGATACGCGTCCAACCTCGCACATTCAATGCAAAACGGGCGCTCACTTTCGTATGAGCGCCCGCTTCGTTTTTAGTACCGCGAGTAGATCACGTTGTCGTCGTAATGGCGGTGCCTGGAATGCCATTGCGGCTGCTGCACCGAATGCCGGGGCTGCCAAGCGTAATATCGCGGCTGCGCGTAGTTGTACTGCGGCGCGTAGGTCACCTGCGGCTGCACATAAACCGGCTGCTGCTGCGTGTAGTAATACGTCGTCACCGCATAGGCATAGGGCTGTGCGTAGGTCTGCTGCGGCTGCGCGTATGTATATTGCGGTTGTGCGTAGCCGTAGTATTGGGGCTGCGCGTAAGCGTAGCGCTGAGTGCGGTAGTGGCGGCGCGCGTAATGCTGGCGATGGCCATAGTGATAGCGCTGCGCATACTGGAAGCGATGCGCGTGATGGTGCCGCTGGTGCGCGTGCCTGTGACGGTGATTTGCTTGACGGCAGTGCTTGCCGTAGCAGCCAACGTCAACCGCGTTTTTCTCAACTGACGGTACTGCAAGGCCTGTGACGCGCGCACTCGCGGGTGCAGACGCCGCGAGTGCAAATGCACCGGCAATGCCGAGCGCGAGCATGAACTTTTTCATTTTGAATCGCTTCCCCATTAACCAATTGTTGCCGGTAGTATTTCTGCTGCGGCGTGTAAGGGAAAGCGAAAACCGTGGAGATGGTAAAGCGGGCGCCCGGTTTGGGCGCCCGCTTCAGTTTTTATGATTACCAGTGCCGGTGGTGCCGATGATGGCGGCGGCTGTGCCAGCGCTGATGAAAGTGATGCGGCTGATAGTAGAACGGTTGTGCATGCCAGTGATGGCGATGATGCCAATGGCGATGGCGGTTCGGGCAGTGATAGCGCGACGAGCGGCGATGATGATGGCAGCGCACATCGATCTTGTTCGCTTCGACCGCAGGCGCAGTAATGCCGGCAACGCGAGCTTGCGCGGGTGTGGCGGAAGCGGCCAATCCGATCGCGGCAGCGGCGGCAATGGTCAGAACAAGCGATCTTAACATGGTTCTCCCTCTTGATCGTTGTCGTGGTCCGCGGAAGCGGATCCGATAGGGGGAGAATTGCAATTGGCGCCTGAACTTGCCGTGAGGTTTGTATTCATAGGGCGTTCAGCAACGTGGCTTGATCCGGGCTTGAGCTTGGTGCGTTCTTGCAGGAAAGTTCGTCATGAACAAAAGACACACCGGCAAAACTACGGATTGGAATTCCCTTTCCGCGCCTTCGCTCGTTGACTTCGAGCAACTCGCGGAAGCCGCTTTCGCACGGCTGCCGGATAATTTCCGGGCGCTCTGCCGCGGTGTCGTGATCCAAGTTGCAGATTTCCCGGACGAAGATGTGCTGCGGGAAATGAACGCGGAAAGCCCGTTCGATCTGCTTGGGCTGTTTTCGGGCGTCGGTCTTGCGCAGGATGCCGCGGTGGCGGAGACGGGGCGTTTGCCGAATCACGTCTTTCTCTACCGGCGGCCGATCCTCGACTATTGGGCCGAGCATGAAGAGACGCTGGGCAGTCTCGTCACCCATGTTCTCGTGCATGAAATCGGACATCACCTTGGTCTGTCGGATGACGACATGGAGCAGATCGAAGCGCTTGCCGACGTCGAATTCCACTAGTGCAGCGCAGCAGAGGTTTGCTGGTTCCACTTAGACCAAGGTGGTACCTGTCCGCCCGTTTGTGATTCGTATTCATGGAATTGATTCGCAAAGGGGAACGCCATGTCACTCACCGTTTTAGCGTGGCTCGCAGTAGCGGCGTATGCATTGCACATCGTCGAGGAGCACATCCTCGGCTGGTACGACTGGGCGCGTAAGACGATGAACATTTCGCTCGGCTGGGAGCAGTATGTCATCACCGAAGTCGCGATCCTCATTCTCGGCCTGACGGCTGCGATGCTCGCGGGCACGCCCTATGGCCCGACTTTGATCGTCGCTTTCGCGACACTACTTTTCGTCAATGTCGTTTTCTTTCACGTGCTGCCGATGCTCGCCAATGGCGGAAAATTTTCGCCCGGTGCGATCTCGGGTGTCGTCCTGTTTCTGCCGCTCGCCTGGCAGGTCTTCAGAACGCAGACGCTGGCGCAAAGCGATCTCATCTGGGCGGCGGTGCTTGGCGTCCTCCTCATCATGTGGCCGATGTTGCTGCTGAAGCTACGAGGCGTGCCCTATTTCTCCGGTGCGCCGGCGCGGGCAGCGGCAGTCTCCAAGGGCAAGCGCCGACGCAAGCGCTAAAAGCCTTTTAATCCGGCTGTTTTCGAGGGCTTCCAGCGGCGACGCTGGAGGCCCTTGATCGTCATAGGGCCGATGTGGGACAGGAACGGGAGATGCGCTACAAGGACGACGGCTCGGAAAATCCGGACTTCGTGCTCAACAAGGCGGCCTACAAGGGCGCGAAGATTCTGGTCGCGGGCGACAACTTCGGCTGCGGTTCCTCGCGCGAGCATGCGCCCTGGGCGCTGATGGATTACGGCATCCGCTGCGTGATCTCGACCTCGTTCGCGGACATCTTCTACAACAACTGCTTCCAGAACGGCTTGCTTCCGATCGTCGTCTCGAAGGACGATCTCGAGAAGCTGTTCGACGACGCCTCGCGCGGCGCGAATGCGACGCTCACCATCGATCTCGAAGCGCAGGAAATCCGCGGGCCTGATGGCGGCTCGATCAAGTTCGACATCGATCCGTTCAAGAAGCACTGCATGCTGAACGGTCTCGACGGCATCGGGCTGACGATGGAAAAAAAGTCCAGCATCGATGCGTTCGAAAAGAAGAACGTGGCCGCGCGGCCTTGGGCGTAAGGAAAACCTCCTCATGGTGAGGAGTTCCTGCGCCATCCTTCGAGACGCGAGCTTCGCCCGCTCCTCAGGATGAGGCGCAGGAACGTCTCGAACCATGAGGCTTCATTCACTCTGACGTAAGCGAGTCATTCAATGCCTACATTCAATCTGCTTCTGTTGCCGGGCGACGGCATCGGTCCCGAAGTGATGGCGCAGGCCAAGCGCGTTATCGCCTGGATCGAAAAGCGTGGTCTTGCGAGCTTCAATATCGAAGAGGGTCTGGTCGGCGGCGCGGCTTATGACGCGCATGGCAAGGCGATCTCCGAAGACGACATGAAGAAGGCGATGGCTGCCGACGCCGTGATTTTCGGCGCGGTGGGCGGCCCCAAGTGGGACGCGGTGCCTTATGACGTGCGCCCGGAAGCGGGCCTGCTGCGCCTGCGCAAGGATCTCGCGCTGTTCGCGAACCTGCGCCCGGCGATCTGCTATCCGGCGCTGGCGGACGCTTCGTCGCTCAAGCGCGAACTGGTCGAGAACCTCGACATCGTGATCGTGCGCGAACTCACGGGTGGCGTTTATTTCGGCGAGCCGAAGACGATCACCGATCTCGGCAACGGCCAGAAGCGCGCTGTCGATACGCAGGTCTATGACACCTACGAGATCGAGCGCATCTCGCGCGTCGCCTTCGATCTTGCGAAGGCGCGCAAGAACAAGGTCACCTCGTCCGAGAAGCGCAACGTGATGAAGTCGGGCGTGCTCTGGCACGAAGTCGTGACCCAGGTGCATCAGCGCGAATACAAGGACGTCGAGCTCGAGCATCAGCTCGCGGACGCGCTCGGCATGCAGCTCGTGCGCAATCCGAAGCAGTTCGATGTCATCGTCACCGACAACCTGTTCGGCGACATGCTCTCGGACGTTGCCGCGATGCTCACGGGCTCGCTCGGCATGCTGCCATCGGCTTCGCTCGGTGAAGTCGATTCGAAGACCAAGAAGCGCCGCGCACTCTACGAGCCGGTGCACGGCTCGGCGCCGGATATTACCGGCCGCGGCATGGCGAATCCGATCGCGATGATCGGCTCGCTCGGGATGGCGCTGCGCTACTCGTTCGGCATGGGCAAGGTTGCCGATCAGATCGAGGAAGCGATCGCGAACGTGCTCGCCGCTGGTCACCGCACCGCCGATATTCGCGGCTCTGCCACCAAGATCGTCTCGACGCAGGACATGGGCGACGCGATTCTCGCCGAGCTCGACAAGCTTGCGGCATAGTCGCCGCCGCTACGTGCAAACAAAAACGCCGGGCGTCTGCCCGGCGTTTTTTTATTCTCGATAGCGAGAAGAAATCAGAAGTTCGGCAATTCGAACATGCGCGGCAGCGGGAAGCGCGCGCCGCCCTGCGTGTCGGGGCCGAGCGTCGAGTACTGCCAGTTATTGTCGAAGATGTGCGAGTGGTAATTTTTCGAGAGCGGCTTCACCTCGGTGCCCGCATCGAGGTAGCTGCGCTTCTTGATGATGACGCGCGGCTGCCGCTCGCGGAGCTGCTGAGCGTTCACCTCATAGGCGGTAGCGGTCAGTAAGGAGACGCCGGCCAGCAAGGCGAAAAGGGGCGCGAAACGCATGACTTCCTCTTTAAATCGTCAAATCTACTAACCTTTTAGCCCGGAACTGGTTGCAGGGCCTAGTGCCCTTAAATCCGAAGTTCGCCTCATTTTGCCGCTGTGGCTTGGGTTCGTAAGTCTGCAGAAGGACGAGCGGAGGCAGGCTTGCGGGCTTACGAACCGCCACACGAGTGGCCGAAAGCCACACAGCAGCGCGGATTGAGCCCATAGCTCTCTGCGCCTAGGTTGCTAAAAGGCCCCGGATAGCGGCGCGGGCGGCAGGTTCTACGCAAATTGACCCAAAACAGAGCGAAATCCTACCCGGCGGGGGAAGCCGGGCCAGTGCTCGCGGCCAAGGGTCCGGGGGTCTTTGCCATTAACGACAAGCCGCTGGTCGCCGAAACGCGGCCGGAGGCGCTCGATGACGATGCCACGCCGACGGAAAAATTCTTCATCCGCAATAACGGCAAGATTGTTCCGCCGGTGGACGATCCGCAGCGTTGGACGCTAGCCATCGATGGCGAAGTGAACCGCGCGCTTGCGCTCTCCCTCGGCGAGATCAAATCGAAATTTCAGCACGTCACGCGGCGCATGGTGCTCGAATGCGGTGGCAATGGCCGCGCCTTCTTCTCGCCGGAAGCGCAAGGCGTGCAGTGGCATCACGGCGGCGCAGGCTGCGCGGAGTGGACCGGCGTGCGGCTGCGCGATGTGTTGCAGGCCGCGGGCTTGAAGGACACCGCGCGCTTTACCGGACATTTCGGTGCCGATCCCGCACTCGACGAGGATCAGCCGTCGCCGATCTCGCGCGGGATTCCGATCGCAAAGGCGATGGACGAGAACACGCTGCTCGTCTTTGCGATGAACGGCGGCGACCTGCCTTCCGTGCACGGCTTTCCGTTGCGCTTGATCGTGCCGGGCTGGACCGGCTCGGTTTCGCATAAGTGGCTCACGCGTATTCTGATCCGCAAGGATCGCCATGACGGTACGCTGATGGACCCATGGCATTATCGCGTGCCGGCTACGCTCACGGCGCATGGCGACAAATTCGATCCGACGACGTTCGTCGATCTGGAATCCATGCCGGTGCGCTCGATCATTACTTCGCCGGCGGAGGATACGCGTGTCGCGCGCACGCTAACGGTTCGCGGCGCGGCATGGGCCGGCGATCAGACCGTGCGTCTTGTCGAAATTTCGCAGGACAAAGGCGCGTCGTGGCAGAAGGCCGAGCTTTCTGCGCCGAAAAATCCTTATGACTGGACGCGCTTCACCACGCAGATTTCTTTCTCGTCTTCGGGCGCACATGAAATCTGGTCGCGCGCGACCGACAGCACGGGCAAAGCACAGCCAAGCGAAGCGCAAGGCTGGAATCCACAAGGCTACGGCGCAAATCCAGTTCATCGGATTCGTGTTTCTGTAAATTAGTTTTTTTGTTGCGCCGCATGTTGAGCGCGGCGCGCGAACCACTACGCTCGGCTCCGGATGGAGTTGCCGTAAGCGCTCCCCACAAAAGAAAAACGACCGAACGCCCGCCGTAAGCGGAGCCAGGGAGGAAGCCATGAAGAAGCGCGAGCGCTCGCTCGAAGAATTGTATCGTGACGATCCGGAGCGCGCCGATGCGCTGCTCTACAATCGCAAAACCGGAACAACCCGGCGCGGATTTTTAGGCGGCGCAGGCGTTGCCGCGATGGGCGCCATGGTCGGTGGCTCCATTCCGTTTTCGCAGAACATGCCGGCCGGCATCGTACCTGCGGCTTTTGCGCAGGCCACCGCGCCCGCCGCGCCCGAGAAGAAGGGTCCGCAATTTCTGGAGTATCCCGGCAAGGACAAAGGCCTCGTCGTGATCGGCGACCGGCCGCTGGTGGCGGAAACGCCGGAGCATCTCCTGGACGACGACACCACGCCGACCGCGAAGTTCTTCATCCGCAACAACGGCAACATGCCGGAAGAACCGAAACAGCCCGACGCGTGGAAACTCGCGATCGACGGCGAGGTAAACAAGCCGCTGGAACTTTCACTCGGCGATCTGAAGAAGAACTATAAGCCGCAGACCTTGCGCATGGTGCTGGAATGCGGCGGCAACGGGCGCTCGTTCTATTCGCCGCCTGCAAGCGGCAACCAGTGGACCAACGGCGGCGCGGGCTGCGCGGAATGGACCGGCGTGCGGCTTGCCGACGTGCTCAAAGCGGCTGGCGTCAAGCAGTCCGGAATCTACACCTCCCATTACGGCGCGGACACGCATCTGTCCGGCGATCCGAAGCGGCTCACGCTTTCGCGCGGCGTGCGCATCGCCAAAGCGATGGAGCCGGAATGCATGCTGGTCTGGGCGATGAACGGCAAGCCGTTAGAGAACATCCACGGCGGCCCGCTGCGTCTCGTGATTCCGGGCTGGCCCGGTTCTGCCTCGCACAAGTGGCTTACCAAGATCACGATCCGCGACAAGGAACACGACGGCCCCGGCATGACCGGCACCAGCTATCGCGTTTCGATCAATCCGATGATCCCCGGCACCAAGGCCGATCCGAAGAACTTCAAGATTCTCGAATCGATGCCAGTGCGTTCGATCATCACGTCGCCCTCGAACGGCACCAAGCTCGCCGCCGGCACCCGCGAGATCAAACTGCGCGGCGCGTCATGGGCCGGCGATCTCACGGTCAAGGAAGTCGAGCTTTCCGCTGACTTCGGCCAGACCTGGAGCAAGGCGCAGCTTCGGCCCGCGAAGAACCGCTTCGACTGGCAGCGCTGGACGGCGACGCTGAAACTGCCGACCGACGGCTATTACGAAATCTGGAGCCGCGCGGCCGATTCCAAAGGAAAGGTGCAGCCGCACACGGCGCCATTCTGGAATCCGAGCGGTTACGGCGGCAATCCCTATCACCGGATCGCGGTGCTGATCGGCTGATGAAATGAATGTGCAAATGACAAGGCGGACGGCATTTGCCGTCCGCTGCATTTTCTCGATTTCGTTGCTGTTTGCGGCTTGCGCGCTTAGCCCGGTTGCGCAGGCCCAGCAGCAGTTTACGCCGCAGCCCGAGGACCCCGAGGAGTTTCCGGACGGGCCGGGGCGGGACGATGCGTTCTACGCCTGCAGCGCGTGTCACTCTTTCAAGCTGGTTGCGCGGCAGGGCTTCTCGCGCGAGCGCTGGGACGAAACCCTCGACCTGATGAACGAGCGCCACGGCATGGCCAAGCTCGAGGGCAAGGACCGCGAGCTTATTCTGAATTATCTGGCGAAGACCTTCCCGCCGCGTACGCAGCCGCGCGGTTTTCAGAATCCGTTCGTAAAGCAGTAGGCCGCCCGGGCTGCGGCGAAGGCCTGTCAGCCCCGCTCTGGCCGAGGCTTGGCCTTGCCATGCTTCTCGCGTAGAACCCGCCGCATTCTGGGCTTACCGAGAGGAGCGGAGCCGCGTCACGCGGCCCGTGCAGACCATGGGTTACAAGGTTGCCGTAGTCGGCGCGACAGGAAATGTCGGCCGCGAAATGCTCAATATCCTTGCCGAGCGCGGGTTCCCTGCGGACGAGGTCGTGGCGCTCGCGTCGCGCCGCTCGATCGGTGTCGAGGTTTCTTACGGCGACCGCGTGCTCAAATGCAAAGCGCTCGAACATTTCGATTTTTCGGATACCGATTTCTGCCTGATGTCGGCGGGATCTTCCGTTTCCAAGGAATGGTCGCCGAAGATCGGCAAGCAGGGCTGCGTCGTCATCGATAACTCGTCGTACTGGCGCTACGACGACGAGGTGCCGCTGATCGTTCCGGAAGTGAACGCGGACGCGGTCACCGGCTATACGAAGAAGAACATCATCGCGAACCCGAACTGCTCGACCGCGCAGCTCGTGGTTGCGCTGAAGCCGCTGCACGATGCTGCGAAGATCAAGCGCGTCGTGGTTGCGACCTATCAGTCGGTGTCGGGCGCCGGCAAGGACGCGATGGACGAGCTCTTCAACCAGACCAAAGCGATCTATGTGAACGACTCGGTCGAGCCGGAGAAATTCACCAAGCGCATCGCCTTCAACGTCATTCCGCACATCGATGTGTTCATGGAAGACGGTTTCACGAAGGAAGAGTGGAAGATGGAGGTCGAGACCAAGAAGATTCTCGATCCGAACATCGCGCTCACTGCCACCTGCGTGCGCGTGCCGGTGTTCGTCGGCCACTCCGAAGCGGTGAACATCGAGTTCGAGAACCCGCTCGGCGCCGATCAGGCGCGCGACATCCTGCGCGAAGCGCCGGGCATTCTGGTCGTCGATAAGCGCGAGAACGGCGGTTACGTCACGCCGTTCGAAGCGACCGGCGAAGACGCGACCTACATCTCGCGCATCCGCGAAGACAAGACCGTGAAGAATGGTCTGAACTTCTGGTGCGTGTCGGACAACCTGCGCAAGGGCGCGGCGCTGAACGCGATCCAGATCGCGGAAGTGCTGGTGAACCGCAAGCTGGTGCAGCCGAAGAAGAAGGCGGCGTAAGGCTCGTTCTCATCGAAACAAGAAATGGCCGGGCTCTCAGGCCGGCTATAGCCGACTTGAGCATTTAATACACCGATGTCGGGTAGACCCGACATCGGTCCCGGTCATTTTGTTTTCAGAAGCGCGGCGCTGCGATAGCCGCTGCGTGCTCGGCTTTCGCGATCGGGACAAAATTCTTCGATTGCGCGTCGTAAACGAGAAGATCGCCCTCGGCGACACCGAAGTAAGCGCCGTGCAGTTTCAGCTTGCCGCGGCCGACGAGAATATTGACGCAAGGAAACGTCATCAGATTTTCGATGGTCAGCAGCACCGACGCTTTTTCGAGGCGCGTGAGATAATCGCGCTCGCTCTCATTATGCGCGCGCCGCGGCATGCTTTGCACCGCGGGTTCGATCAGCTTCATCCAGTTGCCGATGAAGTCGCCGGGCGAGAGAGGCTCGATGTTGTTCGCGTGCGCGGCGATGCCGCCGCATTGCGCGTGACCGAGCACGACGATGTGTTTCACGCGCAGCGCCTGCACCGCGAATTCGAGCGAAGCGGAGACCGCGCGCGTGGCGCCATCCGGAGAGTAAGGCGGCACGAGGTTCGCGACGTTGCGTGCGACGAACAATTCGCCGGGAGCCGCGTCAAAAATTGCTTCCGGCGAGACGCGGCTGTCGCAGCAGCCGATCACCATGACCTCCGGCTTCTGGCCGCGAGACGCGAGTTCCTTGAAGCGGTGTTGCTCTTCAGGCAGCCGATTAGTCAGAAAATTGCGATAACCTTCGGTAAGCCGCTCGGGAAAATCCACGCAATCTGTTCCTCGTTACGGGTTTCCTACGAAAGAAAGCACCCGCGCCGCCGCGTCAAGGGCTTGGCATGGAGGAAGTACCAACCTAGGAGAATGGCTCAATCCTTGGGGGTTTCAGATGCCGATTGCAATTCGTCCGCGCCGCAGTGTGCTCTATATGCCGGGCTCCAATGCCCGCGCGCTGGAGAAGGCGAGGACGCTGGCTGCCGACGCGCTGATCCTCGACCTCGAAGACGCGGTCGCGCCGGACGCCAAAGAGGCGGCGCGCGAGCAGGTGACTGCCGCGGTTAAAGCCGGCGGATACGGCAAGCGCGAGATTGCAATCCGCGTCAACGCGCTCTCGACGCCATGGGGCGCCGAGGATTTCAAGGCCGCGGCGGAAGCGAAGCCCGACGCCATTCTGGTGCCTAAAGTTTCGTCGGCGGACGAGATGAACGATATCGCCCGGATGCTGGCGAGCATCGGAGCCGACGCGAAAACCCGCATCTGGATCATGATCGAAACCGCGGTTTCCGCGTTTCGCCTCGAGCAGATCGCAGCGACCGCGAAGGACGATAAGACCCGGCTCTCCGCCTTCATTCTCGGCACCAACGATTATGCGAAGGAAACACGCGCGAAGATCACGCGCGGCCGCGCGGGGCTCATTCCGTTTCTTGCAAACTCCGTTGCCGCGGCGCGGGCCTATGGGATCGATGTCATCGACGGCGTCTATAACGACATCTCGAACATCGACGGCCTGAAGGAAGAGGCCGCGCAGGCGGTAGATCTTGGCTTCGACGGCAAGACCATCATTCACCCGACGCATATTGCGCCGTGCAACGAGACCTTCTCGCCAAGCACAGAAGAAGTCGCGACGGCGCGCAAAGTTGCCGCTGCCTTCGAGCAGCCGGAAGCCAAAGGCAAGGGCGTCTTGCAGATCGATGGCCGCATGTATGAAATCCTGCATGCGGAAATCGCAAAGCGCACGGTCGCCGTCGCCGATGCGATCAGGGAACGGGAAGCCGCGCAATGAATCCGGTCGTCACTACGATGAAGACGTCGGCGGGAAACTTCTTCGAGGACTTCTCGCTCGGCCAGGTCATTCATCACGCGACACCCCGCACGATCACCGAAGGCGACGTTTCGCTTTATTCGGCGCTCTATGGCACGCGCTTTGCCGTGCAGTCGGCGGAGAGCTTCGCCAAAGCGATCGGATTTCCTCACGCGCCGGTGGACGACCTGCTCGTATTTCATGTGGTGTTCGGCAAGACCGTGCCGGATATTTCGCTCAATGCCGTCGCCAATCTCGGCTACGCTGCCTGCCGTTTTCTCAGCCCGGTTTATCCGGGCGACACGCTGACTTCCGTGTCTGAAGTGATTGGTCTTCGCGAGAATGCGAACCGTACTTCCGGCGTGGTTTACGTTCGTTCGACGGGCTTTAACCAGAACGGCGTCGAAGTGCTGGACTACGTGCGCTGGGTCATGGTGAGGAAGCGCGACGAACACGGTGCCGCACCCGAAGCGGTGGTGCCGACGCTTCCCTCCGCGATCCTGCCGGATATGCTCGGCAAAGGCCTGCCGCCGATCAATGTGCGCGAATACAATTTCCGCCTCGCGGGCAGCGAGCATCGCTTCGAGGATTACGTGCCGGGCGAGAAGATCGACCATGTTGACGGCATGACGGTCGAGGACGCCGAGCAGCAGATCGCGACACGGCTTTATCAGAACACGGCGAAGGTTCACTTTAATAATTTCGCGCAGAAGTCAGATCGCTTCGGCAAGCGGCTCATCTACGGCGGCCACGTGATTTCGCTGGCACGGGCGCTGTCTTTCAACGGGCTTGCGAATGCGTTCCATGTCGCGGCAATCAACGGCGGCCGTCATGTCGCGCCGCTGTTCGCGGGCGATACCGTGTTTGCATGGACCGAAGTGCTGGATGCTCAGGAATTGCAGGGCCGCCGCGATGTTGGCGGATTGCGCCTCCGCACCGTCGCGACCAAGGACCGGCCTTGCGTCGATTATCCCTATAAGAATGGCGACGAATACGAGGCCGGCGTGATCCTCGACCTCGATTACTGGGTTCTGATCCCGCGCTAGTTACTCTTCCTGCGCGCGCAGATGCGTCACGAGTTCGCGCGCAAAGGCAGGCAGTTCCTCGAAGCTGCGGACGCAGATCGTCAGATCGCGCTCCGCCCAGCTATCCGTCAGCGACACCGAGGTCACCGCCATCGAGAGCGCGGCGCGGCGCGCGGTGGTTTCCGGCACGATGCCGATGCCGACGTTGCGCTCGACCATGCGGCACACCGCGTCGAAGCTACGCAATTGAATCCGCAGGCGTAGCGGGCGGCCGATGCGCGCCGCCTTGTCGGCAAGAAAGCGCTGGAGCGCGGAGGCGCGGTCGAGCCCGACGAAGTCATGGTCGAGCACTTGCGCGAGCGAAACGGCGGAGCGCACAGCCAGCGGATGGCCATGCGCGACCACCAGCACGAAGCGGTCACGCCGGAACGGATAAGTTTCAAGCGCGCCTGAATCGACGGTGCCCGCGACAATGCCGAGATCGGCGACACCTTCGGCAATCAGGCTCACGATCTCGTCGGAGAGCCGCTCCTCCAGATCGACGCTGACGTGCGGGTTCGCAGCCAGGAATGACGCGAGCGCCTCGGGCAGGAATTCGGTGAGCGCGTTGGTGTTGGAGAGCACCTTGATCTGGCCGGCCTGGCCGCCGGCGAAGACGCCGAGCTCCTCGCGCAGCTTCTCCGCCTGCTGGAGCATCGAGCGGGCGTGCGCCAGCAGAATGCGCCCGGCTTGCGTGGCGGCGACGCCTTGACGGCTTCGGGTGAGGAGCGGCGCGCCCAGCGCCTCCTCCATGTTGCGGATGCGGGTACTGGCCGCTGCCAGCGCCAGATTCGCCCGCTCCGCGCCATGGGTGATCGAGCCCGCGTCGATGACGTGGCGAAACAGGCTGAGGTCAGCAAGATCGAAACGCACGAGCCCTCGCTGGTATGCCAATCCTTCGCTTTTCGCGAAGGATTACTACGCCAAATAAGGCTTGTGGGGAAGATCAGCCCGAATATGGTTCGCGGATCACGAAGTCAGAGCCTTTCCAAACTAGTGGATTGCCCAGACTTCCGATTGCAGCGCCGCGCCTTGCGGCCAATTCTCCGGCGCTTCCGACAGAGAGCCAGCAATGACAGATACACCTGCGCGCCAGCGTCCGCTTTCGCCGCATCTGACGATCTATCGCCTGACCTGGACCATGGCGATGTCGGTCGTTCACCGCATCACGGGCTGCGCGCTCTACTTCGGAACGCTTCTTCTCGCCTGGTGGCTCCTCGCCGCCGCGACTGGTGCGAAATATTTCGACACCGCCAACGCCTTCTTCGGCAGCTGGTTCGGGCAGCTCATCCTGCTCGGCTACACGTGGGCGCTTGTGCATCACATGCTGGGCGGCATCCGCCATTTCATCTGGGACACCGGCCGCGGCTTCGGCCCCGAGCGGCAATCGCTCGCGCGCATGACGCTGATCGGCTCGGTCTCGATCACCATTCTCCTGTGGGCGCTTGCGCTCGTGCTGCGGAGCTAAGCAATGCGCACACCTCTCTCCCGCATTCGCGGTCTTGGCTCGGCGCATCACGGTACCGAGCACTTCTGGCTCCAGCGCCTGACCGCCGCCGCGAACGTACTTCTGCTCGTCGTGCTGATCGGTATCGTCGTGACGCTGGTCGGCCGCAGCCATGCCACCGTGATTGCGACGCTCTCGAAGCCGCTTGTTTCCGTTTTGCTCGTCGCCGCGATCATCTCGGTCGCGATCCATATGCGGCTCGGCATGCAAGTCGTCATCGAAGATTACGTTCACTCCGAATTCCGCAAGATCCTGCTCCTGATGCTGAACACGTTCTTTGCATGGGGCGTAGGACTTTCCTCGATCTTCGCCGTTCTCAAAATTTCCTTCGGACCCTAGAAGCACATGACCGCGATCAACGGACGCGCCTATCCGATCACCGAACATCTCTATGACGTCGTTGTCGTCGGCGCCGGTGGCGCCGGCTTGCGCGCGGTTGTCGGTTGCGCCGAGGCGGGCCTGAAAACGGCCTGTATTTCCAAGGTTTTCCCGACTCGCTCGCATACGGTCGCGGCGCAAGGCGGTATCTCCGCCGCGCTCGGCAATAACGGCGAGGACGACTGGCGCTGGCACATGTACGACACCGTGAAAGGGTCGGACTGGCTCGGGGATCAGGACGCGATCGAATATCTTTGCCGCAACGCGCCGCAGGCGGTCTACGAACTCGAGCACTGGGGCGTGCCGTTCTCGCGCACCGAAGCCGGTAAAATCTATCAGCGCCCGTTCGGCGGCATGACCACGCATTACGGCAAGGGTACTGCGCAGCGCACCTGCGCTGCCGCCGACCGCACAGGCCATGCGATCCTGCACACGCTTTACGGCGCTGCGCTGAAGCACCGCG
The DNA here is from genome assembly GCA_016713235.1 of Hyphomicrobiales bacterium. Classification (GTDB taxonomy): domain Bacteria; phylum Pseudomonadota; class Alphaproteobacteria; order Rhizobiales; family Xanthobacteraceae. The sequence goes on from JADJPN010000004.1 coordinate 19,256, forward strand.
CGGAATTCTTCATCGAATACTTCGTGCTTGATCTGCTGATGAACGACGACGGCGAATGCTGTGGCGTGCTCGCCCTGAAAATGGACGACGGCACGCTGCATCGCTTCCGCTCGCACGAGACGGTACTGGCGACCGGCGGTTATGGCCGCGCTTATTTCTCCTGCACGTCCGCGCATACCTGCACCGGCGACGGCAATGCCATGGTGCTGCGTGCGGGCCTGCCGCTTCAGGACATGGAATTCGTGCAGTTCCATCCGACCGGCATTTACGGCGCGGGCTGCCTCATCACCGAAGGCTCACGCGGCGAGGGCGGTTATCTCGTCAACTCCGAAGGCGAGCGCTTCATGGAGCGCTATGCGCCTTCGGCGAAGGATCTTGCTTCGCGCGACGTCGTTTCGCGCTCGATGACCATCGAAATCCGCGAAGGCCGCGGTGTCGGCAAGAACAAAGACCACATCTATCTGCATCTCGATCACCTCGATCCGGAGGTGTTGCACGAGCGTCTGCCCGGCATCTCCGAATCCGCGCGCATCTTTGCGGGTGTCGACGTCACGAAAGAGCCGATTCCGGTCATTCCGACCGTGCACTACAACATGGGCGGCATTCCCACGAACCCGTATGGCGAAGTCGTCACCAAGAAGAACGGCGATCCCGACACCATCGTGAAGGGGCTAATGGCGATTGGTGAGGCTGCCTGTGTTTCGGTGCATGGCGCGAATCGTCTCGGCTCCAATTCGCTTATCGATCTTGTCGTATTCGGCCGCGCCGCTGCCGACCGCTGCGCGCAGAAGCTCACCCCCAACGACAAGCACATGATGCTCGCGAGCGCAGCGACCGAGAAGGCGCTGACCCGCTTCGACCAATTGCGTCATGCCAAGGGTTCGACCTCGACCGCCGATCTGCGCCTCAACATGCAGAAGGTGATGCAGACCAACTGCGCGGTGTTCCGCACCAGCGAGATTCTCGACGAGGGCCACAAGCTCATTCACGGCGTGTTCGGCGGCGCTGGCGACGTGAAGGTCACCGACCGTTCGCTGGTCTGGAATACGGATCTGATCGAGACGCTCGAATTCGACAACCTGATCAGTCAGGCCGTCGTGACCATGGACTCGGCGCTGAACCGGACCGAGTCGCGCGGCGCACACGCCCGCGAGGATTTCCCCGATCGCGACGACAAGGACTGGATGAAACACACGCTGAGCTGGGTCGATTTCGAAACCAAGAAGGTCGCGATCGATTACCGCCCTGTGCACACCTACACGCTGACGAACGAAATCCAGTACATCGAGCCGAAGGCGCGGGTTTACTAAATGAAACTCGCGCTGGTTTCGGACGGGAACGATTTTGGCATTTATGAAGATGCCGCGTGGAAGGCGGGCAAAGCCACAAAGCTGGCTTCGCTGAACCGCAACCAGGCGGACTTCAGCATCGAGCCGGCGGCGGATGCGCCGAATGCCCTGCCTACGGGCGAGTTTCAGACGCTTAACGACGCCCTGATCGCACTGCGCGAAGCAGGATTTGAATTCGAGAGATACGAGAAATAGCCATGGTCGAACTTACGCTGCCGAAAAACTCCCGCGTGGTCGAAGGCAAGACCTGGCCGAAGCCGGAAGGCGCGACCAATATCGAGGAACTGCGCGTCTATCGCTACGACCCCGATCAGGACGCCAATCCGCGCATCGATACATTTTATGTCGACCTCGACGATTGCGGGCCGATGGTGCTGGACGCGCTTCTGTGGATCAAGAACAACGTCGATTCGACTCTGACTTTCCGCCGTTCGTGCCGCGAAGGCATCTGCGGTTCCTGCTCGATGAATATCGACGGCACCAACACGCTCGCCTGCACGTGCGGCATGGACGAGATCAAAGGCACGGTGAAAATCTATCCGCTGCCGCATATGGCCGTGGTGAAGGACCTGGTGCCGGATTTGACGGGCTTCTACGCGCAACACGCCTCGATCGAACCCTGGCTCAAGACCACGACGCCGGAGCCTTCCGCCGAATGGAAGCAGAGCCATGAAGACCGCGAGAAACTCGACGGACTTTACGAGTGCATTCTCTGCGCCTGCTGCTCGGCTTCCTGCCCGAGCTACTGGTGGAATTCGGATCGCTATATCGGCCCCGCCGCGCTGTTGCAGGCGCAGCGCTGGATCGTGGACAGCCGGGATGAAGCGACCGGGGAGCGGTTAGACAATCTCGAAGACCCGTTCCGGCTTTATCGCTGCCATACCATCATGAATTGCGCGAACACCTGCCCGAAGGGACTGAACCCGGCCAAGGCGATCGCGGAAATCAAGAAGAAGATGGTGACGCGCCAGCTTTAAGCGGCGCGTCTCTTATCCTCCGTCGATCCGGCTGCGTGCGCGGAAGGGCCAGCCCTTCAGCAGGCGCATCATGCCGAACACAAGCACGATACACGACGCGAACACCGGCAGGATCACGACGCCGAGGACGATGCCCCAGATCAGCCAGGCCATGGTGCCGCCGCCGGGAACGATGGGAAGCAGTGCGTTATAGAGAGATGCGGAGACGACCAGCGCTACGGTCTTGAGCGCCGCCAGCACGAGCGCAACAGCGACCAAGGCGGCCGCGCCAATCCAGAAAACGAAAAAGACCCGTAACAAAGAGCGCATGCAGGCGGCCGAAGTCAGCTTCGATGCCGTCTTTATAGTTCTCGACCCGTTAAGAAGCGGGAAACGCAACCTCGTAGCGGAGGTTAACGGGGCAAGGCATGGCCGAAAAAGCTGATGGCCGCATGCCTTTCGGCATACGGCCATCTGAAACTAATCGCGAATAGCGAAGAGTTACATCGCCTTCTTCTTCTTGCGACGCTTCTTGGTCTTCTTCGCTTTGGCCTTCTTGGCCTTCTTCGCTTTGGCCTTCTTACGACGTTTTGCCATGATATGCCTCTTGGCGGATGTTGGGTTGCGCGCGTCAGAACCGGATTTAGCTTTCGATCCTCTCGTGCGGCGCGGTTTTGAAGTTTCCTTCGGTTCGATCCCGAAGATACCCATCATGGGACTGGTTGAGTCGCTCCTGGGCATCTGCGTCCGAATCAAACAACCGGCAGCGACATATCGCGCATGCATTTGGCGTTTGCCAATAGGGGAAGCAGATATCGCGGTTGTTCACGCGCTGAACCACGAGGTGTTGCGTCTCGAAACGCAGAGTCGAAAATAGTTTTCGATTGACAACATAAACTCCACGCGCGGCGGCAAATAAAAAGAAAATGCTCGAACTTTCAGTGAGTTAGGGAAAGCGTGTTTTCGTGTTTCGATTCTCGTTTGCGTCGCGCGCGACTCGAAAAAAATTCCTGCGCGGAATCGTTTAACTCTCTTGAAAAAATTATTCACAGGCATGCGAAAACGAGCGCTCAAAACGTCACTGCGAGTCATTTTTTGGCAAAACGCGCACTGATTCGCGCAAGGTGATTCGTTTTTGCAACGCGAATGCATGCGAATTACGCGTGCAACGCGCTATTCGCGAATCAGGTTGGTGCGAAAGCGCGTTTCAGGCCGAGCGAAACGCGCGCGAGTGCGATTGCAATACCGAATTGGCGAGATCCTGCCCGTCGGTAAGCGCTTCTTTCCAAACTGAAAGCGGATTGGCGTGCGGCGCTTCGATCTGCGCGTGGCCGCCGTCGGAATCATAGGTCACGACGGCGTCGAACTTCTTGGCAATCGCCTGCATCCGCGCGTTCTGCGAGAGGAAATTGACGAAAAGCTTGGAAATTCCGCGATTTCGCGCGGCCAAAACGGTGCGGCTGAACAATTCGGTGCCGATGCCGCGGTTCTGAAAATCCTTTTCAACGCTGAACGCCGCTTCCGCTTCGCCGCCGGCGACCCCGCGAAAGCCGCGCAGCTCTGCGACGCCACGCAGAACACCATCCACGAAGTAGCCATGAGCGATCGAGTGGCTGCCGAGCGCGTTGCGCGCGTATTGCTCGATGAAATAGTCGGTGACCGGCGTGCCGAAACGCATGCGCCGGCTCTCCGCGTCGAGGCGCAGCAGATGCGCCTGCAAGCCCACGGCGTCGCTGGCCCAGAGCTTGCGGAAAGAGATCTGCGCGTTCGTTTTTATCGTCGTCGTCATCGTTCATCCTTGGGTCCAGCGCGGCTCGAATCGGGCGCGCTGCCCGTCACGGAACTCATGTATGTGCAGTGCAGCAATTTACAACCTGAAGCACCCATGTCGCCGCTTGATGACGAAGCCGAGGCGAAAGCAGGGCGGGAAGGCTACTCTAGTAACTAATTGTTTCTTATATAGTATTTCTAGCGCGGGAGCGGGTTAACAAGGTCTTAATGCATGGGCCGCAGGTCTATGCTGCATCTGCGAAATGGCCGGTCGGCGCCGCCTTGCCCGTTTCTTCGTCCAAGGCTACGTCCGGCATCTACTTCTTAAAGAGAAAGGCCGCTTGCTGGCATGCCCGGAATTGCCGAACGCTATGCCGGACTGGCCGAAAGCGGCGCATTGGAGCGGGACCCCGCGCAAGCCCGGGCCGCCGATCGTCTTCAGAAATTGCAGGATGAGCTTTCGAACTATCGGCGTGCGTCGAAATCCTCTTCGCTCGGCTGGCTGATGGCGCGCGGGCCCAAGGCTGCGGCCCCACGCGGACTTTATATCTGGGGCGATGTCGGCCGCGGCAAGACCATGCTGATGGACCTCTTCTTTGAGACTGCAAAGGTCGAGAAGAAGCGCCGCGCGCATTTCCACGAATTCATGGCCGACGTGCATGACCGCCTGAATGTCGTCCGCCAGGCGATCAAGGAAGCAAAACAAAAGACGGCGATCCGATCGCGCCAGTGGCCGCGGCACTCGCGGACGAGGCGCTGCTGCTTTGTTTCGACGAGTTTCACGTGAACGACATCGCGGACGCGATGATCCTGTCACGTCTGTTCGAGCGTCTGTTCGAGCGGGGCGTGGTCATGGTCGCGACCTCGAACGTGCCGTCTGGCGATCTATACAAGGAGGGGCTGAACCGGGCGCTGTTCCTGCCCTTCGTGAAACTGCTTCAGGAGAAGTGCGATACCGTTCATCTCGCGGCGCGCACGGATTACCGGCTGGAAAAACTCTCCGGCACGCAGATGTGGCATGTGCCGGCCGACCGCGAAGCCCAGCAGCAGATCGACGAAGTCTGGCGCAAACTTGCCGGCCGCGACGGTGGCGCGCCGGCAGAGCTTTCCTATCGCGGCCGGACCCTTCGTATTCCGTTCGCAGGCAATGGCGCCGCGCGGTTCGACTTCTCCGATCTGTGCCGTCAGCCGCTCGGGGCGGCCGACTTCGTGCAGATCGCGCACAACTTTCATACGATCGTGATCGAGGACATTCCGGTCATGAGCCCGGACCAGCGCAACGAGGCGAAGCGCTTTATCCTGTTGATCGACGCGCTTTACGACAACGCGGTGAAGATTGTCGCCTCCGCGGCTGCCGAACGGACGAGATCTATCAAGGAACCGGAACGATCGAGGCGAGCGAGTTCAAACGTACCGGTTCGCGGCTCATCGAAATGGGCTCGAATGAATATATGGCGCTTGCGCATGGCGGCCCTGCCGGGAAGGCCGTAAAATGACGCCCAATGCTTTATAGGTAAGGAGGCGCTGAATGCGCTTTGCTCTTCTCGCTCTGGCCGCCTTTGCGGTTCTTGTCATGGACGCGCCGCGCGCCGAAGCGCAGGAAGTAAACTGCCGCCGCCCAGCCTCCGCGGCCGACGCGATGGTTTGCCGCTACCCGCAGCTTCTCGATCTCGATGACCGGGTGGCGCGGCGTTACGCGCATCTGCGGCGGGAGCTTTACGGCCGTGACCGGAATGAACTCGAGCGCGACCATCTGCAATTCCGGCGCGCACGCCGCGACTGCTACGACAATGCTCGGTGTCTGGAAGCCATGTATCACCGCCGGCTGGACGAATTGCGTGAGTATCGCCGCCGCTACTAGGCGCTAATCGAAGCCTTCAATCAGGCAGAAAGAACACGCGCCGCAGCAACTTTTGCTGCGGCGCTTATGCGTTTTGTGCCTAGACGAGGGTCGGGTTAGCTGCTGGTATTATGTATATCAGATGGTCAGATAAGCCCGACTTCGTGTTGCAGTGCCCCCTTCAAATGGATAAGCCAGCGCAGTCTTTTCCAACGCTAGCGAAGAGTTTCCCCACCATGGCTCGCAACAAAATCGCCTTGATCGGCGCCGGTCAGATCGGCGGCACCCTTGCCCACCTCGCAGGTCTTAAAGAACTCGGCGACGTCGTCCTGTTCGACATCGCGGAGGGCGTTCCGCAAGGCAAAGCGCTCGACCTTGCAGAATCCTCGCCGGTCGACATGTTCGACGCCAAGCTTTCCGGCACGAACACCTATGAAGCGATCGAAGGCTCCGATGTCGTCATCGTCACCGCCGGCGTGCCGCGCAAGCCCGGCATGAGCCGCGACGATCTTCTCGGTATCAATCTGAAGGTGATGGAGCAGGTCGGCGCCGGCATTAAGAAGTATGCGCCGAACGCTTTCGTCATCTGCATCACCAATCCGTTGGACGCGATGGTATGGGCGCTCCAGAAGGCATGCGGTCTGCCGAAGAACAAGGTGGTCGGCATGGCGGGCGTGCTCGACTCCGCGCGCTTCCGCTACTTCCTTGCCGACGAATTCAACGTCTCGGTCGAAGACGTCACCGCCTTCGTGCTCGGCGGCCACGGCGACACCATGGTGCCGCTCACGCGCTACTCCACCGTCGCCGGCATTCCGCTGCCCGACCTCGTGAAGATGGGTTGGACCACGCAGGAGCGCCTCGACAAGATCATCCAGCGCACGCGCGACGGCGGCGCTGAAATCGTGAACCTCTTGAAGACCGGCTCGGCCTTCTACGCGCCCGCCGCTTCCGCGATCGCGATGGCGGAAAGCTATCTGAAGGACAAGAAGCGCGTGCTTCCCGTAGCGGCCCATCTCAACGGCGAATACGGCCTGAAGAATATTTATGTCGGCGTGCCGGTCGTCATCGGCGCGAAGGGCGTCGAGCGCATCGTCGAGATCGAAATGGACAAGACCGAGCGCGCCATGTTCGACAAGTCGGTCGACAGCGTGAAGGGTCTGGTCGAGGCCTGCATCAAGATCGCACCCGATCTCGCGAAGTAAAACAACCCAAGGGAGACAGAACTCGCGATGAACATCCATGAATATCAAGGTAAGGCGGTTCTTCGCGAGTTCGGCGTTCCCGTATCTTACGGTTTGCCCGCGCTGTCCGTTGAAGAAGCGGTCGCAGCGGCAAAGAAACTCGGCGGTCCGGTCTGGGTCGTAAAGGCCCAGATTCATGCGGGCGGCCGCGGCAAGGCCGGCGGCGTCAAGGTCGTCAAATCCGTCGAAGACGTCGAGAAGGAAGCCAAGCGCATCCTCGGTTCGACGCTCGTCACGCACCAGACCGGCCCGGCCGGCAAGCAGGTGAACCGGCTCTATATCGAAGAAGGCTCGGCCATCGATAAAGAGTTCTACCTTTCGATGCTGGTCGATCGCGAGACTTCGCGCGTGGCTTTCGTGGTTTCGACCGAAGGCGGCATGAACATCGAGGAAGTCGCGCACGACACACCGGAAAAGATCGAGACGTTCTCGGTCGATCCTGCGACCGGCATTATGCCGCATCACGGCCGCCGCGTTGCGAACGCACTGAAGTTAGAGGGCGATCTCGCCAAGCAAGCGCAAGAGATGGTGGCGCAGCTTTATGCCGCCTTCACCGGCAACCGACATGAGCCTGCTCGAAATCAATCCGCTCGTCGTCACCAAAGACAATAAGCTGATCTGTCTCGACGCGAAAGTCGGCTTCGACAGTAACGCGCTCTACCGTCACCCGAAGATCTTGGAACTGCGCGATCTCACGGAAGAAGACGCCAAAGAGATCGAGGCGTCGAAATACGACCTCTCCTACATCGCGCTCGACGGCAACATCGGCTGCATGGTGAACGGCGCTGGCCTTGCCATGGCGACGATGGACATCATCAAGCTTTATGGCGAAGAGCCTGCCAACTTCCTCGACGTCGGCGGCGGCGCCACCACCGAGAAGGTGACGGCCGCGTTCAAGATCATCCTCTCCGATCCGAAGGTGAAGGGCATTCTGGTCAACATCTTCGGCGGCATCATGAAGTGCGATGTCATCGCGCAGGGCGTGGTGACGGCCGTGAAAGAAGTCGGCCTGAAGGTGCCGCTCGTGGTTCGCCTTGAGGGCACGAACGTCGAACTGGGCAAGAAGATCATCAACGAATCGGGATTGAACGTCGTCTCCGCCGACGATCTCGACGATGCCGCACAGAAAATTGTGAAGGCATTGAAGGGAGGCAAGTGAGATGGCGATCCTCGTCGATAAGAACACCAAAGTTCTCACCCAAGGCATGACCGGCAAGACCGGCTCGTTCCACACCGAGCAGGCGATCGCCTACGGCACCAAGATGGTCGGCGGCGTTGCGCCCGGTAAGGGCGGTTCCTCGCACCTCAATCTTCCAGTGTTCAACACCGTGCGCGAAGCGCGCGAGGCGACCGGGGCGGACGCCACTGTCATCTATGTCCCGCCGGCCGGTTGCGCCGACGCGATCTGCGAAGCGATCGACGCGGAAATTCCGCTGATCGTGACGATCACCGAAGGCGTGCCCGTGCTCGATATGGTGCGCGTGAAGCGCTCGCTCTCGGGCTCGAAATCGCGCCTCCTCGGCCCGAACTGCCCCGGCGTGATCACGCCCGGCGAATGCAAGATCGGCATCATGCCGGGCCACATCCACAAGCCGGGTTCGGTAGGCATCGTCTCGCGCTCCGGCACACTGACCTATGAGGCGGTATTCCAGACGACTGCCGAAGGTTTGGGCCAGACCACCTGCGTCGGCATCGGTGGCGACCCGGTGAAGGGCACCGAGTTCATTGACGTGCTGGAGATGTTCCTGGGCGATCCGAAGACCGAATCCATCATCATGATCGGCGAAATCGGCGGTTCGGCCGAGGAAGATGCGGCGCAGTTCCTGAAGGATGAAGCCAAGCGTGGCCGTTCCAAGCCGATGGCCGGCTTTATCGCCGGACGTACCGCGCCTCCGGGCCGCCGCATGGGCCATGCCGGCGCGATCATCTCGGGCGGTAAAGGCGATGCCGAATCCAAGATTCAGGCGATGGAGTCCGCCGGTATCAAGGTCTCCCAGTCGCCGGCCCGGCTCGCCAAGACCCTGGTTGAGGTTCTCAAAGGCTAGTCCAGCCGGAATTCAAGATGTGCTTATAAAACGGGCGCTTTACCAAGCCGGGGTTACCCGGCTTGGTGACTTAATATTGCCGGTCTCGGGTTTGCCCGAGACCGGTTTGTTCCCGTTTTTACGTTTCACGCATAAATCGCTACGGAATAACTGCAATAATATTGAGGTGTGAGGCTCGTCCCATTAAAAGAGCCCTGCGCGGCGCGGGGGCCTGCTCGGACCTCGTTTCCTCATATTTTCGAAGTCTTATGTAGGCATGGAAATCGCGGCGCCGCCCCGTCGGGCAGGCGCGCAAATGGCGGACGCTTTGAAAAGCGTCAGGATGAAAATGGCACGTGAAGCAAGCAATCAAGGTTTTCTGAATTCCTCATTCCTCGATGGCGGTAACGCCGCTTACATCGAAGACCTCTACGCCCGCTACGAGAAGAACCCGTCCTCGGTGGACGAAAGCTGGCGGACCTTCTTCGAGCAGATGAAGGGCGACGACCGCGCCGCGATCGAGAAGAGCGCCAAGGGCCCGTCTTGGAAGAAGCCGGGCTGGCCGCTGATCGCAAACGGCGAACTCGTGGCCGCACTCGACGGCAACTGGGCTGCGACCGAAATAGCGGTCGGCAACAAGATCAAGGGCAAGGCACAGGCAAAGGGTGTCGAGCTTTCCGAAGCCGATGTGCAGCAGGCGACGCGCGACTCGGTCAAGGCGCTGATGATGATCCGCGCGTTCCGCATGCGCGGTCATCTCGAGGCGAAGCTAGACCCGCTCGGCATGGAGCCGGAAGTCCCGCACCCGGAGCTCGATCCTGCTTCCTATGGCTTCACGGAAGCCGATCTCGATCGCAAAATCTTTATCGACCACGTGCTCGGTCTGGAGTTCGCGAGCGTGCGCGAGATGATCGAGATTCTCCGCCGCACTTATTGCCAGACCATCGGCATCGAATTCATGCACATCTCCGATCCGGAAGAGAAGGCGTGGTTGCAGGAGCGGATCGAGGGGCCGGACAAAGAAATTACGTTCACGCGCGAGGGCAAGCGCGCGATCCTGAACAAGCTCGTCGAGGCCGAAGGCTTCGAGAAGTTTATCGACGTGAAATACACCGGCACCAAGCGCTTCGGTCTCGACGGCGGCGAAGCAATGATTCCGGCGATGGAGCAGATCATCAAGCGCTCAGGCGCGCTCGGCTGCAAAGAGATCGTGCTCGGCATGGCGCATCGCGGCCGCCTCAACGTGCTTTCGCAAGTTATGGCAAAGCCGCATCGTGCGATCTTCCACGAATTCAAGGGCGGCTCCTCGACGCCAACCGAAGTCGAAGGCTCGGGTGACGTCAAGTATCACCTTGGCGCTTCGTCGGACCGCGAGTTCGATGGCAACGAAGTTCATCTTTCGCTCACCGCGAATCCGTCGCATCTCGAAATCGTCGACCCGGTCGTGCTCGGCAAAGTGCGCGCGAAGCAGGACCTGTTCGGCGACAAGCCGGAAGACCGCATCTCGGCGATGCCACTCCTGATTCACGGCGACGCTGCTTTCGCAGGCCAGGGTGTGGTTGCGGAATGCTTCGGTCTTTCAGGCCTCAAGGGTCACCGCACCGGCGGCTCGATCCACTTCATCATCAACAACCAGATCGGCTTTACGACGAATCCGCGTTACTCGCGCTCGTCGCCGTATCCGTCCGACGTGGCGAAGATGATCGAAGCGCCGATCTTCCACGTGAACGGCGACGATCCGGAGGCGGTGGTGTTCGTGGCCAAAGTCGCGACCGAATTCCGGATGAAATTTCATAAGCCGGTCGTGATCGACATGTTCTGCTATCGCCGCTTCGGTCACAACGAAGGCGACGAGCCGGCATTCACGCAGCCGCTGATGTATCAAAAGATCCGCGCGCATGCGTCCACGCTCGATCTCTACTCGAAGAAGCTGGAAGAGGAAGGCGTGGTTACCGCCGACGAAGTCGACGGCCTGAAGGCTGAATGGCGCGCGAAGCTGGAGGCCGAATACGAAGCAGGCCAGAGCTATAAAGCCAACAAAGCCGATTGGTTGGATGGCCGCTGGTCCGGCATGAAAGCCGCGAAAGAGATCGACGATCCGCGCCGCGGCGAAACAGGCGTTTCGCTCGATGTCTTGAGGGAAATCGGCAAGCAGATTACTTCGGTGCCGGAAGGTTTCAACACGCACAAGACGATTCAGCGCTTCCTCGACAACCGCAAGAAAGCGATCGAGGCCGGGCAAGGCATCGACTGGGCGACCGGCGAAGCACTCGCGTTCTGCTCGCTGCTTCTGGAAAATCACCGCGTGCGTCTGTCCGGTCAGGACGTCGAGCGTGGCACCTTCTCGCAGCGGCACTCGGTGCTGACCGACCAGGTCAGCGAAGACCGCTACACGTCCTTCAATCACATCCGCGAAAAGCAGGGCCGCTACGAAGTCATCAACTCGATGCTTTCGGAAGAAGCAGTGCTCGGCTTCGAATACGGCTATTCGCTCGCGGAGCCGAATGCGCTGACGCTATGGGAAGCGCAGTTCGGCGACTTCGCGAACGGCGCGCAGGTGGTGTTCGACCAGTTCATCTGCTCGGGCGAACGCAAGTGGCTGCGCATGTCGGGCCTCATCTGTCTCCTCCCGCATGGTTACGAGGGCCAAGGCCCGGAGCATTCCTCCGCGCGTCTCGAACGCTTCCTCCAGCTCTGCGCCGAAGACAACATGCAGGTCGCGAACTGCACGACGCCCGCGAACTATTTCCACATCCTGCGCCGCCAGCTGAAGCGCGATATCCGCAAGCCGCTCATTTTGATGACGCCGAAATCGCTGCTTCGTCACAAGCGTGCAGTTTCCCGTCTCGACGAGATGGGGCCCGAGACCACGTTCCACCGCGTATTGTGGGACGATGCGCAGTATCTGAAAAACCAGCCGGTCAAGCTGGTCGCGGACGACAAGATGCGCCGCGTGATCCTGTGTTCCGGCAAGGTCTATTACGACCTCTATGAAGAGCGCGAAAAGCGGGGCCTGAACGACGTCTACATCCTGCGCGTGGAGCAGCTCTATCCGTTCCCGCTGAAAGCGCTGACCACCGAGCTATCGCGTTTCAAGAACGCGGAAGTGATCTGGTGTCAGGAAGAGCCGAAGAACCAGGGCGCCTGGGCTTTCGTGCAGCCTTACGTCGAATGGCTGCTTGAAAACGTGGGTGCCAAAAACAAGCGGGCGCGCTATGTCGGCCGCGCGGCATCGGCCTCGACTGCGACGGGCCTGATGTCGATGCACGTGAAGCAACTGCAACAATTCATGGAAGAAGCGCTCGGTTAAAGCGCTGGAGAAAAAGATGGCGACCGAAATCCGCGTGCCGACCCTTGGCGAATCCGTCACCGAAGCCACCATCGGCAAATGGTTCAAGAAACCCGGCGATGCGGTGAAAGCCGACGAACCGCTGGTCGAGTTAGAGACCGACAAGGTCACGGTCGAAGTGCCGGCGCCGGCTGCGGGCGTGCTTGAGGAAATCGTCGCGAAAGACGGCCAGACCGTCACCATCGGCGCGGTACTCGGCTCGATCAAGGAAGGCGCGGGCGGTGCGACGGCTCCGGCCGCGGCACCCAAAGCCGCCGCTCCGGTGCCCGCGAAATCCGAAGCGCCGAAGGCCGCGCCCGCAAGCGCGCCGAAGGGCGAAGGTCAGGCGCCGTCCGTGCGCCGTCTTGGTGGCGAGAGCGGCGTCGATCCCGCAGGCGTTTCCGGCACCGGTAAAGATGGCCGCGTGACCAAGGGCGACATGCTGAACGCGATCGAGCGCGGGCCTTCGGCTGCGCCAGCGCCCGCTGCGCAGATGCGCGCGCCTTCCACGGCCGACGATGCTTCGCGTGAAGAGCGCGTGAAGATGACGCGGTTGCGCCAGACCATCGCGCGCCGTCTGAAGGACGCGCAGAACACGGCCGCGATGCTGACCACGTTCAACGACGTGGACATGTCCGCTGTGATGAAGATGCGTTCGGAATACAAGGAAGCATTCGAGAAGAAGCACGGCGTGAAGCTCGGCTTCATGGGCTTTTTCGTGAAAGCCTGTATCCAGGCGCTCAAGGAAGTGCCGGCAGTGAACGCGGAGATCGACGGCACCGATCTCGTCTACAAGAATTATTATCACATCGGCGTTGCGGTCGGCACCGAGAAGGGCCTCGTGGTGCCGGTGGTGCGCAATGCGGACCAGATGTCGATTGCGGAAATCGAAAAGACCATCGCCGATTTCGGCAAGCGCGCGCGCGACGGCCAGCTTGCGATCACCGATATGCAGGGCGGCACGTTCACGCTTTCGAACGGCGGTATCTATGGTTCGCTGTTGTCGACGCCGATTCTGAACACGCCGCAGTCGGGCATCCTCGGCATGCATCGCATTGAGGAGCGTCCGGTCGCGGTGAAGGGCCAAGTGGTTGTGAGGCCGATGATGTATCTGGCGCTGTCCTACGATCATCGCATCGTCGATGGCCGCGAGGCGGTGACCTGCCTCGTGCGCATCAAGGAAGGTCTTGAGGATCCTGCAAGGCTGGTCCTCGATCTCTAACGTTATCTTGTGGCCGGGCATCGTCCCGGCCATATGCTTTCAATCGATCAAGCTCCCAAAGACTAAAGGAATTCGTCATGTCCTACGATCTCGTCGTCATTGGCTCCGGTCCCGCGGGCTATGTCTGCGCCATTCGCGGCGCGCAGCTCGGCCTGAAAACCGCGGTGGTCGAGAAGGACAAGACCTTCGGCGGTACCTGCCTGAACGTCGGCTGCATTCCCTCGAAGGCGTTGCTGCACGCGTCGCACCTGTTCGAAGAAGCCGAACACGATTTCGCCGGCATGGGCATCGGCGTGTCGAAGCCGAAGCTCGATCTCAAGCAGATGCTTTCATTCAAGCAGGAAGGCGTCGACGGCAACGTGAAAGGTGTCGATTTCCTGTTCAAGAAAAACAAAATCGACGCCATCAAGGGCACCGGCAAAATCATTGGTGCCGGCAAGATCGACGTCGACGGCAAAACGATTGAAGCCAAGAACATCGTGATCGCGACCGGCTCGGACGTGACGCGCCTTAAAGGCATCGAGATCGACGAGAAGCGCGTGGTGTCGTCCACCGGTGCGCTTTCTCTCGACAAGGTGCCGGGCAAGCTCCTGGTCGTCGGCGCGGGCGTGATCGGACTCGAGCTTGGCTCGGTATGGCGCCGTCTCGGCGCGGAAGTGCAGGTCGTCGAATTTCTTGACCGCATTCTTCCGGGCATGGATGGTGAAGTAGCAAAGCAGTTCCAGCGCATTCTCGAAAAGCAGGGCATGACCTTCAAGCTTGGCTCGAAGGTCACGGCGATCGATACCAAAGGCAAGACGCTGAAGGCGTCGGTCGAGCCCGCGGCAGGCGGTAAAGCAGAAACGGTCGAAGCCGATGTCGTGCTCGTCGCAGTCGGCCGCGTGCCGTTCACCGAAGGGCTCGGCTTGAAAGAAGCGGGCGTGGAACTCGACGAGCGCGGCCGCGTGAAGATCGACGACCATTTCCAGACGAACGTAAAAGGCATTTTCGCCGTCGGTGACGTCGTTCGCGGCGCGATGCTCGCGCACAAGGGCGAAGACGAGGGCGTCGCGGTCGCTGAGCTCATCGCGGGCAAAGCGGGCCACGTGAATTACGATGCGATCCCGAACGTGATCTATACCTATCCGGAAGTCGCTTCGGTCGGCAAAACCGAAGAAGAACTGAAGCAGGCGGGTGTCGCCTATAAGGTCGGCAAATTCCCGTTCACCGCGAACGGCCGCGCCAAGGTGAACAAAACCACCGAAGGCTTCGTGAAAATTCTTTCCGACGACAAGACCGACAAGGTGCTCGGCGTTCACATCGTCGGGCCGGATGCCGGCACGATGATCACGGAAGCGACGATCACGATGGAGTTCTCCGGCTCGGCGGAAGACATCGCCCGCACCTGCCATCCGCACCCGACGCTATCGGAAGCGATGAAGGAAGCGGCACTCGGCGTCGACAAGCGCGCGATTCATATGTGAGCTGCGCTATCGTGCGCGCGGGTGCGCGGCGCGGTATGCCTCCAGAAGGTGCGTGGTATCGACCTGCGTATATATCTGTGTCGTCGCCAGCGACGCATGGCCGAGCAATTCCTGAATTGACCTGAGGTCGCCGCCGCGCGCGAGCAGGTGCGTGGCGAAGGAATGGCGCAGCGCGTGTGGCGTTGCGCTGTCGGGTAATCCCAGTGCGCCGCGCATTCTTTCCATCGCAAGCTGCACGATACGCGGGGATAGCGGTCCGCCTTTCTCGCCGCGAAACGCAGGCTCGTTGGCGGGAAGGTCGAACGGGCAGATCGCGATGTAGTCGGCAATCGCCTGCGTGATCTGCGGGATCAGCGGCACCATGCGCGTCTTGTTGCCCTTGCCGGTAACGGTGATGGTGTCCGCAGTTCCCGGCGCAGGAATCTGGCTGCGGTTCAAGGACAACGCTTCCGCGATACGAAGCCCGGCGCCGTATAGAAGAGAAAGCACGGCGGCATCGCGTGCGAGTACCCAAGGCGCGCGCTCTTCGTAGCTCCGTGTCGCGGGATCGGCGATTGCAAGCGCGGATTGCGCATCCAGCGGACGCGGCAAGGTCTTCGCGACTTTCGGCGCGCGCACGGCGGAAAGCGCGTCCGACTTGCCACGGCCTTCGCGTTCGAGGAACCGAACGAAGGAGCGGGCTGCCGCTAACGAGCGCTGGAGCGTGCGCGCCTCCACGCCGTTTGCCCGGCGAAACGCGAGAAACGAGCGGACGTCGGCGGGCAATAGCTTAGCAAGATCAGGCAGTTTCGGCGCATGGCCGAGATGCTCGGTCAGGAACGAAAGAAAGAAGCCGACATCGCGCGCGTAAGCCTCGCAGGTCTTCGGCGAAAGGCGGCGCTCCGCGGAGATGAACGCGAGCCAGCGCTTCAATTCCGCCAGCACGTCTTTGGCGGCGACAGAAAAAAGCTGCGCTTCCGCGGAACTGCGGGCGTCCTTATCTATAAGCTTGCCGCGGCTTGACATGGAATCAGCTTGTCGCTCCGCTTCGCTTAACTTCAGCTTAAACACGGGAAACCCGCAAGAATCATGGCGGCAAAGGAACTGGCCGAACGAATTGTCGATGTGCTCGTTCCGCTCGCAGTGGACCGGCCATATTCATATATGGCTTCGGTGGCGCTGGAGCCCGGCGACATCGTGCAGGTGCCGCTGGGAAACCGCGAAGAGACCGGCGTGGTGTGGCCGGGCAGCGGGCGAGCGCCGGCAAAGACGAAACTCAAAGCGGTCATCGCAAAATCGGATCTGCCGCGGCTGCCGCTCGAACTCGTCAAGCTGATCGACTGGATCGCAGATTATACGCTGGCACCGCGCGGCATGGTGCTGCGTATGGCGTTGCGGCGAAGTTCCGAGCTGGGCGCGGCGCGCGAGAAGATCGGCGTGCGGGTCACCGGCATGAAGCCCGAACGCATGACGGAAGCGCGCGCGCGGGTGTTGTCGCTTCTGGAAAATGGTTTGCTGCGCTCGAAATCGGAGGCTGCGGAAGAAGCGGGCGTCTCGCCAAGCGTGATCGACGGCCTGATCGATCAGGGCGCGCTGGAAACCGAAGCGCTGCCGCCGGAGCCGATTGCGTTGCCGCCGGATGCGGATTTCGCAGTACCGGAATTGAACCCGGCGCAAACTTTCGCGGCAAAGGAATTGCGCGACGCGGTCCGTGCGCGGAAGTTCTCCGTGAACTTGCTCGACGGTGTTACCGGCTCTGGCAAGACGGAAGTTTATTTCGAGGCGGTCGCCGAGATTCTGAAGCAGAAGCGGCAGGCGCTGATCCTGCTCCCCGAAATTGCGCTCACCACGCGCTTTCTCGACCGTTTTGCCGAACGCTTCGGCGAGCGGCCTGCCGAATGGCATTCGGCCATCGCGCCCCGCAAACGCGCTCGGACCTGGGAGGGCGTTGCAAAAGGCGAGATCAGCGTCGTCGCGGGAGCGCGTTCGGCACTGTTTCTTCCGTTCAGCGATCTCGCGCTGATCGTGCTCGATGAAGAGCATGATCCCGCCTACAAGCAGGAAGACGGCGTGCATTATCATGCGCGGGACATGGCGGTCGTGCGCGGCTCGCTCGCGCAGGCTGCGGTCGTGCTGACGTCGGCTACGCCTTCGATTGAAACCGAAAGCAATGCACGGCGCGGGCGCTACAAACGCCTGCAACTTTCCGAGCGCTATAGCGGCACCGAAGTGCCGCAACTCGAAGCCATCGATCTAAAAAGGAAGGCCCGCAGAAGGGCCGGTGGATTTCGCCGCGTCTGGAGGCTGCGATCAAGGAAACGGTCGCGCGCCGCGAGCAGGTGTTGCTGTTTCTGAACAGGCGCGGGTACGCGCCGCTCACGCTATGCCGCTCCTGCGGTTTCCGCATGCGCTGCGTGAACTGCGATACGTGGCTGGTGGAGCACCGCTACCGCAAGCGTCTCGTCTGTCATCATTGCGGCTTCGACATGCCGCCGCCGCAGCACTGCCCCAAGTGCGAGACGGCGGATTCTTTCGTTGCCGTGGGTCCCGGCGTTGAGCGGCTGGAAGAAGAAGTGCGCGCAATGTTTCCGGAAGCGCGAACGCTCGTGCTGTCCAGCGACATGTCGGGCGGCGTCGAGCGGTTACGGGCGGAGCTGGAAGCCGTCACCAATCACGACGTCGATATCGTGATCGGCACGCAACTTGTTGCGAAAGGCCATCATTTCCCCGGCCTTGCGCTGGTCGGCATCATCGACGCCGATCTTGGCCTGAACTACGGCGATCCGCGCGCAGCGGAGCGCACGTTTCAGCTTTTGCATCAGGTCGTCGGCCGCGCGGGACGCGAGAAAGCCGGCGGGCGCGGACTATTGCAGACTTATCAACCGGACCATCCGGTGATGAAGGCTTTGCTCGCGGGCGACCGCGACGCCTTTTACGACAGCGAAATCGCCTCGCGCGAGGAGGCCGGCTTGCCGCCGTTCGGGCGCATGGTCGCGATCATCGTGTCCGCGAAAGACGGGCCGAGCGCGGAGGCGCATGCACGCAAACTGGTTGCGAACGCGCCGCTTTCGGATGACGTGCGTTTGCTGGGCCCCGCGGAGGCGCCACTCTCCATGATCCGCGGACGGCATCGCTGGCGCTTGCTCGTCTCGTCGCCGCGCAACTTCGAGCTTTCGGACTATGTGCGTGAATGGCTGGAAGGTGCGCCGCCTGCGCGCGGCAGCGTGCGGGTGCAGGTCGACGTCGATCCGCAGAGTTTTCTCTAGACCCTCTTCCGCTTTCAGCCGCCGTTGACCGGATTGGACAAATGCCCTAATTCATAAGCCTGATTAGGTCAATCGTCCTAGGCGGCAAGGGTTACGGCGCATGAGCGAGCAGACGACACGGGAGCAGATTGTCGCGGAAGCAGACCGCCTGTTCTACCGGCGCGGCTACGACCACACTTCGTTTGCTGACATCGCGGGCGCGGTTAAGATTTCGCGCGGCAACTTCTATTATCATTTCAAAGCCAAGGACGAATTCTCGACGCGGTGATCGAGGCGAGGCTTGCGGCCACACGAGCCATGCTCGACTTATGGGAGCGTGAGGGAAAAGACCCAGCCGAGCGCATCGAAAGCTTCATTCATATCCTGATCGCGAACAAAGCCGACATCAAACGCTACGGTTGTCCGGTCGGCACGCTTTGCTCGGAACTTGCGAAGCTTAGTCATGTAAATCTGGCCGCGGCGAGCGAGCTGTTCACTTTGTTTCGCGTATGGCTGCACCGGCAGTTCGAATTGCTCGGCCATAAGAAAGACGCTGACACGCTCGCGATGCATCTGCTTGCGCGTAGTCAGGGCGTTGCCACGCTCGCAAGCGCGTTTCGCGATGACGCCTTCATCAGACGCGAAGTCGACCTGATGTGCGAATGGCTGCGCGCTCTCAGCGCGCGGCGCGTAAGCGCAAAGAAATAGAAAAGTTTTAAGGAGAATTTCGATGTTCATCGTGCTTTTGAAGTTCGCAGCGAACCGGAGCAAGGCACCGGAATTCATGGAAGGCCATAAGGCATGGCTGCAACGCGGCTTCGATGACGGCGTATTCCTGCTCGCGGGCAGTCTCCAGCCCAATCAAGGCGGCGGTATTCTCGCGCAGGGTGCTTCGCGCGGAGACCTGGAGCGAAGGGTGAAGGAAGACCCTTTCGTCGTGCAGAATGTCGTCGATGCCGAAGTGCTCGAGCTGACGGCGTCGCGTACCGACCCGCGTCTTGCTTTCCTGCAGACGTAGTTTCGCTGCGAGGGGGCGCTGATGAGCGGAACGATCAAGGGAGAAGATGGTAAGGCGCGATGCCGCTGGTCCGCGGCCACGCCGGAGTTTCCTGCCTACCACGACAAGGAATGGGGGTTTCCTGTTGCCGACGACCGCCGCCTGTTCGAGAAACTTTGTCTTGAAGGTTTTCAGTCGGGTTTGAGCTGGCGGACGATTCTCGCGAAACGCGAGAACTTCCGCGCCGCGTTTCATGATTTCGATTTCGACAGGATTGCGCGTTTTACCGCGCCCGATGTCGCGCGCCTGCTGAAAGACGAGGGCATCGTTCGACATCGCGGTAAAATTGAAGCGGTGATCAACAATGCGCAACGCGCGCAGGAACTTGTGAAGCGGGAGGGATCGCTTGCCGCCTTCATCTGGTGTTACGAGCCTGCTCCGAAGAATCTTGCCAAGCCACAAAGCGCTTCAACGTCGGCCGCGTCGATTGCGTTGTCGAAGGACTTGAAGAAGCTCGGATGGAAATTTGTAGGGCCAACCACGGTCTACGCATTCATGCAGGCCATGGGGCTCATCAACGACCACGTCGAAGGATGTGTGGTCCGGGCAAAAGTGGCGCAGGCGAGGAAAACCTTCAGAAAGCCCGCTTGATCAGGCTTTGCCCCGCCACCACAGGCGAAGGGCACGGAGCAGGAACCAGAGCGCCGTCCCGGCTCCGATCGCAACGACGAGATCCTCGAAGGCCGTAAGAAAAAAGGTCACGAAGAGGACGAGCGCGTCGGCCCAGTTGTTCTTCAAGAGCGTCCAGAATTCATGCCGCTCCGCCATGTTCCAGGCAACGACCGCGAGCACGGCGGCGAGTGCTGCGAGCGGGATGTAAACCGCGAGCGGTGCCGCAATCAGCATAAACAAAAGCAAGTAGAAGGAATGCAACATTCCCGAAACAGGACTTTTCGCGCCGGCGCGAACGTTGGTCGCAGTGCGCGCGATGGTGCCGGTGACGGGGATGCCGCCGAAAGAAACCGACGCGATATTGGCGACACCCTGCGCGACCAGTTCGCCGTTCGGGCGGTGCTTCTGTCCGCTCATGCGGTCGGCGACCACGGCGGACAGAAGCGACTCGATCGAGCCTAGAAGCGCAATCGCAATCGCGTCCGGCAGCACCGCGTAAATCCTTGCCGGGTCGAAAGCCGGCAGTGCGGGCGCGGGCAGCGAATTGGGGACCGCGCCGAAGCGCGAGCCAATGGTAGCGATGTCGAGATGGAAGAGTGCCACGACGATACTGCTTCCGATCACGACGATCAGAAAGGCCGGCCAAGCCGGGCGAAATCTTCGGGATCAGCCAGATCGTCACGATGCAGCCGAGTGAGACGGCGAGCGCTGCGGGCTTTATCGTGCCGATCGCGCTGGCGAGTGCCGAGAGTTTTGCTGCGAGCGGTCCCGGTTCTTTCGTAAGCTCCAGCCCGAGCAGATCACGCAGCTGGCTCGCAAAAATGATGAGCGCGATGCCCGCCGTAAATCCAACGGTCACTGGAAAGGGGATGTGACGAATATAGCTGCCGAGCCGCAGGAGCCCGATTACGAGCATCATGAGCCCCGCAAGCGCGGTCGCGAGCACGAGGCCGTCATAGCCGTGGCGCTCGACGGTCAGCGCGACCAGGACGATGAAGGCGCCGGCCGGGCCGCCGATCTGGAAGCGGCTGCCGCCCAGAAGCGAGATTAAAAACCCGCCGACGATGGCGGTATAGAGCCCGCGCTCCGGCGGCACGTCCGAGGCAATCGCGAGAGCCATGGAAAGTGGCAGCGCCACTACCGCGACCGTGAGCCCGGCGACGGCGTCAGCCCGAAGGCTCGCGAGGCCGTAACCGCGTTTCAGTACGGAGATCAGCGCCGGCTTGAACAGGAAATCCCTGTCCGGGTCGGGGCTCCGTGTGCCGGAATCGTGTGGAATCATCGCCAGCTCCCGGCAGCCAGCGTTGCATCCCGGAGCCGCTACCGAAAAGTCTCATCCGATCCGGCGAAAACCGCCAGTTTTTGCAGCGCATGCGTCAAATCGGACGGGGGAAAACATTGCGCTACGGCGGGCCCCCATGGTAGCAAACGGCCGATTTTACGGGGCTTTCGGGGGCGTTCCGAGCAAGCCGCGAAAATCGGAATTCCCACTTGAATTCCAAGGGTTTACGAGGCCGCTTGCCGCGGCGCCGGATGCTTGGAACGGGCCAAAAAAGAATAGTCACAGATGGCGGCTGAAGAACCCATCATTTCCGGCATGGCCGGGCGCTATGCGACGGCTCTCTATGAGCTGGCGCACGAAGCGAAATCCATCGATGCTGTGAAGGGCGACCTCGATCGCTTTTCGGCACTTCTCAACGGCAGCACCGATCTCGTCCGCCTCGTTCGCAGCCCGGTCTACACGGCCGAAGAGCAGACCAAGGCGATCGACGCGGTTCTTGGCAAAGCCAAGATCGGCGGCCTCGCTGGCAAGTTCATCTCGACGGTGTCCTCGAACCGCCGTCTATTCGCGATCCGCGAAATGATCTCCGGCTTCAACGCGCTCGTCTCGAAGGCGCGCGGCGAAACCCGCGCCGAAGTGACCGTCGCCGAGAAGCTGGACGCCAAGCATTTAGATACGATCAAGGAAGCGATCCTGGCTTCCACCAAGCAGAAGAACGTCGAACTCGACGTGAAAATCGATCCAGCGATCCTCGGCGGCCTCAAAGTTAAAATCGGCTCCCGCATGATCGATGCGTCACTGAAAACCAAACTCAACTCCATTCGTAACGCGATGAAAGAGATCCGCTGATGGACATCCGCGCCGCCGAAATTTCGGCAATCCTGAAAGAGCAGATCAAGAATTTCGGCGAAGCCGCCGAAGTGACCGAAGTAGGACAAGTGCTTTCCGTCGGTGACGGTATCGCCCGTGTCTACGGCCTCGATAACGTCCAGGCCGGCGAAATGGTCGAATTCGAAAATGGCGTGCGCGGCATGGCGCTCAATCTCGAGAGCGACAACGTCGGCATCGTTATCTTCGGTTCCGACCGCGACATTAAAGAAGGCCAGACCGTCAAGCGTACCCGCGCGATCGTGGACGTTCCGGTCGGCAAGGAACTGCTCGGCCGCGTCGTCGACGCGCTCGGCAATCCGATCGACGGCAAAGGTCCGATCAAGGCC
This sequence comes from Hyphomicrobiales bacterium, assembly GCA_016713235.1. GTDB lineage: Bacteria > Pseudomonadota > Alphaproteobacteria > Rhizobiales > Xanthobacteraceae. The sequence goes on from JADJPN010000004.1 coordinate 41,841, forward strand.
GCCAAGCGCGCCCGCGTGGACGTGAAGGCGCCGGGCATCATCCCGAGGAAGTCGGTGCATGAGCCGATGGCAACGGGCCTGAAGGCAATCGACGCACTGATCCCGATCGGCCGTGGCCAGCGCGAGCTGATCATCGGCGACCGCCAGACCGGCAAGACCGCCGTGGCGCTCGACACCATCCTGAACCAGAAGGCGCTGAACGTTGCCGGTGCTCCGGAAGCGCAGAAGCTTTATTGCGTCTACGTCGCCGTCGGCCAGAAGCGCTCGACGGTCGCGCAGTTCGTGAAGGTGCTCGAAGAGCAGGGCGCGATGGAATATTCCGTCGTGATCGCCGCGACCGCGTCCGACGCTGCGCCGATGCAGTTCCTCGCGCCGTTCTCCGGTTGCGCGATGGGCGAATTCTTCCGCGACAACGGCATGCACGCGGTCATCATCTATGACGATCTTTCGAAGCAGGCCGTCGCTTACCGCCAGATGTCGCTGCTGTTGCGCCGTCCGCCGGGACGCGAAGCTTACCCGGGCGACGTGTTTTATCTCCACTCGCGCTTGCTCGAGCGCGCGGCGAAGATGAACGAGACGCAGGGTGCCGGTTCTTTAACCGCGCTTCCCGTCATCGAAACCCAGGCGAACGACGTGTCGGCCTACATTCCGACCAACGTTATTTCGATCACCGACGGCCAGATCTTCCTGGAGACCGACCTGTTCTATCAGGGCATTCGTCCCGCGGTGAACGTCGGCCTTTCGGTCTCGCGCGTCGGCTCTTCGGCGCAGACCAAGGCGATGAAGAAGGTCGCCGGCAAGATCAAGGGCGAGCTTGCGCAGTACCGCGAAATGGCGGCCTTCGCGCAGTTCGGCTCCGACCTCGACGCCGCGACCCAGCGCTTGCTGAACCGTGGCGCGCGCCTGACCGAGCTCTTGAAGCAGGCGCAGTTCTCGCCGCTGAAGATGGAAGAGCAGGTCGTCGTGATCTGGGCCGGCACCAACGGTTATCTCGATCAGCTTCCGATCAATCGCGTGAAGGCGTTCGAAGACGGTCTGCTCAGCACGATCAAGTCGAAGCACAGTGACCTTCTGGATTCGATCCGCTCGTCGAAGGATCTCTCCGACGCCGACGCGGGCAAGCTCAAGGCCGCGGTCGACGCTTTCGCGAAGTCGTTCTCGTAAGAAAGAAACGCCGAAATGGCTTCGCTCAAAGAACTTCGCAATCGCATCGCCTCCGTGAAGGCGACGCAGAAGATTACGAAGGCGATGCAAATGGTCGCCGCGGCGAAGCTTCGCCGCGCGCAGACGGCGGCGGAAGCCGCGCGTCCCTACGCCGAGCGCATGGACGCGATCCTCGCGAACATCGCGAGCAAGGTTGCGGGCCAGGCGGGCGCTCCGGCGCTTCTTGGCGGCACCGGCAAAGACGACGTGCATCTCCTGCTCGTCTGCACCGCCGAGCGCGGTCTTTGCGGCGCGTTCAACTCTTCGATCGCGCGTCTTGCGCGCGAGCGCGCGAATGCGCTGCTAGCGGCCGGTAAGACCGTCAAGATCGTCTGCGTCGGCCGCAAGGGCTACGACATCCTGCGCCGCACGTTTGCGAAGAACATCATCGATGTGATCGACCTGCGCACCGTGCGCACGCTCGGCTACGAGAATGCGCAGGAGATCGCGCAGAAGGTCGTCGCGCGCTATGAAGCGGGCGAGTTCGATATCTGCACGCTGTTCTATTCGCGCTTCAAGTCCGTGATCGCGCAGATCCCGACCGCGCAGCAGATCATTCCGCCACAGCTTCCCGAAGTGAAGGCCGAAGCCGCGGCTGGCACCAATACGCCGGTTTATGAATACGAGCCGGAAGAAGACGAGATTCTCGCCGAACTGCTCCCGACCAATCTTGCGACGCAGGTATTCCGCGCGTTGCTCGAGAACGCCGCGTCCGAGCAGGGCGCCCGCATGTCCTCGATGGACAGCGCGACGCGCAACGCCGGCGAGATGATCAAGAAGCAGACCATCACTTACAACCGCACCCGCCAGGCGATGATCACGAAGGAACTGATCGAAATCATCTCCGGCGCGGAAGCGCTCTAAGATTCAGGTACGAGGACGAAAATGGCAACCACGAACGCAACCGGAAAAGTCACGCAGGTTATCGGCGCCGTCGTCGACGTCCAGTTTGACGGACACCTGCCGGAAATTCTGAACGCGATGACCACGAAGAACGGCGAGCAAACGCTGATCCTCGAAGTCGCGCAGCATCTCGGCGAATCGACCGTCCGCGCGATCGCGATGGACTCGACCGAAGGTCTGGTGCGCGGCCAGGGTGTCACCGACACCGGCCAGCCGATCGCAGTTCCAGTTGGCGACGGCACGCTCGGCCGCATCATGAACGTCGTCGGTGAGCCGATCGACGAAGCCGGTCCGGTGAAGGCGTCGGGTACGCGCCCGATTCACGTTCCCGCGCCGAGCTACACGGATCAGTCGACGGAAGCGGAAATTCTCGTCACCGGCATCAAGGTCGTCGACCTGCTCGCGCCTTATGCGAAGGGCGGCAAGATCGGCCTGTTCGGCGGTGCTGGTGTCGGCAAGACCGTGCTCATTCAGGAACTCATCAACAACGTCGCGAAGGCGCACGGCGGTTACTCCGTGTTCGCCGGCGTCGGCGAGCGTACGCGCGAAGGCAACGATCTTTATCACGAGTTCATCGAATCGGGCGTGAACAAGAAGGGCGGCGGCGAAGGCTCGAAGTGCGCCCTTGTGTTCGGCCAGATGAACGAGCCGCCGGGAGCGCGCATGCGCGTCGCTCTTTCGGGTCTCACGGTCGCAGAACATTTCCGCGATCAGGGCCAGGACGTGCTGTTCTTCGTCGACAACATCTTCCGCTTCACGCAGGCGGGCTCCGAAGTGTCGGCGCTTCTTGGCCGTATTCCTTCGGCGGTCGGTTACCAGCCGACGCTCGCCACCGACATGGGCGCGCTGCAGGAGCGCATCACCACGACGCAAAAGGGTTCGATCACTTCGGTGCAGGCGATTTACGTCCCGGCCGACGACTTGACCGACCCGGCGCCGGCAACCTCGTTCGCGCATCTTGACGCGACGACGGTGCTGTCGCGCTCGATCGCGGAAAAGGGCATCTACCCGGCGGTCGATCCGCTCGACTCCACCTCGCGCATGCTTTCGCCGCTCGTCGTTGGCGAAGAGCACTACGCAGTGTCGCGTCAGGTGCAGCAGATCCTCCAGCGCTACAAGGCGCTGCAGGACATCATCGCGATTCTCGGGATGGACGAGCTTTCGGAAGAAGACAAACTCGCCGTCTCGCGCGCGCGCAAGATCGAGCGTTTCCTCTCGCAGCCGTTCCATGTCGCCGAAATCTTCACCGGCGCGCCGGGCAAGTTCGTCGATCTCGCCGACACGATCAAAGGCTTCAAGGGTCTTTGCGAAGGCAAGTACGACCATCTGCCGGAGCCGGCCTTCTACATGGTCGGCACCATCGAAGAGGCGGTCGAGAAGGGCAAGAAGCTGGCGGCTGAAGCGGCGTAAGCAGGATCAGGAATGGCCACCTTCAAACTCGAACTCGTCTCGCCGGCGAAATTGTTGTTCTCCGGCGAAGTGGACGAGGTCATCGTTCCCGGCGCGGAAGGCGAATTCACGGTGCTGCCGATGCATGCGCCGGTCGTCTCCACGCTGCGTCCAGGCATTCTGATCGTAAAAGCGGGCGGCAACGTCACGCGCCTTTACGTGCGCGGCGGTTTCGCGGAAGTGAACGAGAAGGGCCTGACCATTCTCGCCGAGGATGCGACGGCGGTCGAAGACGTCAACATGACCGAGTTTGCGGCTTCCGTTTCGGCGTATGAGGCGAAGCTTGCCTCGGCGTCTTCTGATGAAGCCCGCTTCAAGATGGCGGAAACGCTGTTCCAGCTCAAAGCCGTGCAGGCGCAACTCGGCGGCGGCACCCACGCCGCACACTAAGCTTTCGAGAAGAGAAAATTTGAAAGCCGCGCAGGATGCGCGGCTTTTTTATTCGCTATTCCGGATCGAGCGGACGGCTCATGAAAACGGCGGGGCCATATGGCGCGAGCTGATCCACGAGCGTTCCCTTCGCTTGCACGCGCCAGAAGCCGTGACGAAACCAGGCTGTTTCCGAGCCGTACAAGGCGGCGAGGGTAAAGCCGCTTAGGTTTTGTGCGCGCGCAGCCTCGCTCAAGCGCTTCAGCAGATCCGGAACGAGCGGACCGCCGCGCGCACTCGGCATCAGCGCGACATCATGAATGTAGAGCACCTCGGGCTTGTCCGGGAGCTTGCGAATGAAAGTGTCGAGTTGCGGCATGTCGTCCGCGATCCATGGATAGGCGACCGCGTAGCCGCGCGCGACACCGCTCTCATCGACCGCGATGAAATGCGTCGCGGGCGAAAGCATCAGCTTTTCAGCGACGACCTCATCCCGTTCGGGATAGTCGGGATGGAGCAAATCGGAAATACGTTGGGCTTCGGCGAGGTCGCTTGCCGTCATCGCACGCCATTGCGGAGTGCTGTCAGCTTTCATTTTTTTATTCCCGCGAGAATTCTCCGAATGCCCGCACCACGTCTTCATATACCCCGCGCTTGAACGGCACAATTAAGTCCGGTGTATTCGCAAGCGTGTCCCACCGCCATTCTGCGAATTCCGGCTTATGCCCACCCCCGCCGGGTGTTGTGATGTTGATCTCGTTCTCGTGGCCGGTAAAGCGCAGCGCGTACCATTTCTGCTTCTGGCCCCGATACTTACCCTTCCACGCCTCGCCGGCGATATCGCGGGGAATGTCGTATTTGAGCCAGCCCTCGGTTTCGCCGAGCCGCCGGATCGAGCGGATACTGGTCTCTTCGTAAAGCTCGCGTAACGCAGCTTCGTAGGGCGCTTCGCCGTCGTCGATGCCGCCCTGGGGCATCTGCCACTCGTGCTCGTTATCGACATGCTCCGGTCCGCCAAGGCGGCGGCCGACAAATACTTTCCCCTGCGCATTAAACACCGCGAGGCCGACACAGGGGCGATAGGGCAGGTCTTCGAATTTTTTCATAGCGGCGTTCTACAACGCCGGGCTGTCACAGTCAGCTTTGTTTCGGCTTGCGCTGGAAAGCGACGCTGACCGGTACGAGCCGGATACCGCGCGCTTCCAGCGTCTGCGACCAGCGTGCGATGCGCTCGACGGTGACGGGGAGCGAGCTTGCGGTAGCAACAGCCACGCCCTTTTCCGCGGCGATCGCCTCAAGCCTTACAAGCGCTGCATCGATATCCGCCCATTCGGCCTTGGCGTCGATGACGAGATCGGATTTCAGAAACGGCGCTTTGGTTTTCGTGGCCGCTTTCGCCGTGATGCTGCGGGGCGAAGAGCCGTCATCGATAAAAAGGAGGCCACGCTTTGCTGTTTCCGCGAGGATCGCTGCCACCGCGTCTTCATTCGCGGTGAAGCGCGCACCCATGAGGTTCGCGACGCCGACATAACCCTGCGAGCGGCTAAGGAAGAAATGCAGCCGGTCGATGTTCTGGTCTTTTGGCGCATTGGCGGTCAGCGTCTGCGGGCCGGGGTCGTTGTCGGGGTAGTCGAACGGCTCCATCGGAATTTGCAGCAGCACCTCGTGGCCGGTGGAACGCGCTCGTGCGATCCAACGTGTGAGCTCGTTGCCATAGGGCACGAAGCCAAGTGTGATGGCTGCCGGGAGTTTCGAAATCGCGTCGCCCGTACCGGAGGCGCTGACCCCAAGACCGGTGATCACGATCGCGATCATCGAGTCTGCGTTACCTGCGACCGGGATCGGGCTTGCGTAGGCATCGAGCGGACGCACGCCATCAGGTGCGATCTTCGGGATCGAACCGTGCTTCGATTTTTCAATCAGGCGATTGTCCGCCGGAGGTATGTTGTTCGTGGGCTCGTTCGCCGTCGCATTGTTCGGCTGCGCGGTGCTGTTTGACCTTGGGTCGCCGATCACGACCTCGCGCTTCGCGCCGGTATTGCCGTCGATGATGGTGACCGTGCGCGGATCGCCGGTCGTTTGCGGGTTCTGCGCCGTCGGCTCGCGCTTGGGTGCGGCAGAGTTCTTGCTGTCGGCAGGGATGATCTGTTCGATCTTCACAATGTGACGCGGCTCGCCTCCGAGCGGGTCGTCAGAAACCATGACCCACACGATCGCGATGCCGAGCGCAACCGCGATCGCCGCCGTCAGGGCGCCGAGCGGACTCACGGGCAGGCGCCAGCGAGTCTTGCTGTTTTGCTTTGCTTTCAGCGGCGTATCGAGATCGTCCGCCACTCGCTTCCCCTGAAAAATCGAATCGAAGCGAACCGTATCACGCGGGTCTTTAGCGCATGGTTAACGAGACCTTACCAAGCAAAAGCCCCGCCAGATTGCTCCGGCGGGGCTCAGGTTTTGATCGGTCGATCCGAGCTTAGTTCGGCACGGCCTTGGGATTCGGCGGGAAGGCCGAGTTCTTCAGTTTGCCGCGGAGCAATTCCAGCGCCATGTTGAGCTGGATATCGTTCTTCGGATCCGGCGGAATATAGGCAGGCGAACCGGCCTGTTCATCGCCGTCATTGGCCTTGATGTGGCCCTTCAGCGAAGCCTCGCCGCGCGGCTCGACCTTGCCCTTCAGTTCTTCCGGCAGATCCTGAATGAGCTCGATGTCGGGCTGAATGCCCTTGGCCTGAATCGAGCGGCCTGACGGCGTGTAGTAACGCGCCGTCGTGAGCTTCAGCGCACCGTAGCCGCCGACCGGCATTACGGTCTGTACCGAACCCTTGCCGAACGAGCGCGAGCCCAGAAGCGTCGCACGCTTGTGGTCCTGCAAGGCGCCGGCAACGATCTCGGATGCCGATGCCGAACCGCCGTTGATCAGGACGATCAGCGGCTTGCCGTTCGTCAGATCGCCGGGGCGCGCGTTGTAGCGCTGGCTGGCTTCCGCGCGCCCGCGGGTGGAGACGATTTCGCCGCGCTCGAGGAAGGTATCGCTCACCGCGATTGCCTGATCGAGCAGACCGCCGCCGTTGTTGCGCAGATCGAGGATATAGCCCTTGAGCTTATCGTTCGGAATCTTCGCCTTGATCTCGGCGATCGCTTCTTCGAGCTGCTTGATGGTGCGCTCGCCCTGGAAGCTCGTGAGACGGATGTAACCGACATCGTCCTCGATCTTGTGACGCACGTTGCGGATCGAAATAATTTCGCGAACGAGCTTGATTTCAACCGGCTTCTCGACACCCTTGCGCTGAATGCGCAGCACGATCGGGGTGTTGACCGGCCCGCGCATCTTTTCGACAGCCTGTTCGAGCGAGAGACCCTTCACCGGCTCGCCGTCGAGATGGGTGATGAGATCGGCCGGCTGCACGCCACCGCGCGCGGCGGGCGTGTTGTCGATCGGTGACATTACCTTGACGAGGCCATCTTCCATCGTGACTTCGATGCCGAGCCCGCCGAACTCGCCGCGAGTCTGGGTCTGCATGTCGCGGAAGTTCTTGGCATCGAGGAATTGCGAATGCGGATCGAGCGAGGAGAGCATGCCGTTGATGGCAGCTTCGATCAGCTTCGAGTCTTCGACCTTCTCGACATACTGGGCGCGGACGTGTTCGAAGATGTCTCCGAACAGGTTCAACTGCCGATACGTATCGGCGGACGCCGCACGCGCTTTGGTAAATACTTGCGGCTGTGCTGCCACCGCTGCGATCAGCGCGCCTGTGATAGCGCCGATAAAGAATAGCGAAATCTTCCGCATTATCCGCAAACCTTCTGCTTGCCGGTTGCCGGCCATGACGGGCCGGAGTCGATTGGTTCGCCGCGCGCCTTATCCGCGGAAGCAAACCGATCCTGGGGTTAGCCGCCTCGTTGCCCGAGGCCGGAATTCGTCCTGTCCGTCTTCACCGTGGCGGGCCACCCCTTTGGACGAGCTGCCCTGGTTCCACCGTGAATTTCTCACCCCTGCCAATGCCCTATGATACCTGCCGCGCGTCTTGGGTAGCAAGGGATCGCCGGGTTCCGGCTGTGATTGTCAGCCGAGCGCGTCGTTCAAAAAGGGCATTATTTCCCCGCTCCGGTAACCGTTTCAGGCGAAAAACCCCTCAGCGACCACCGGGATTAGAAGGTGGCGGGTGATCGCGCAAAAGTGAGCCTGAAACAGGGCAGGGGGCCGCCCGGATTAAATTTTCGACAGGCGGCTCTCAGCCGCCGCGATGATAGGGGTGGCCCGAGAGGATCGTGACCGCCCGATAGATTTGCTCGGCAAGCAGGATACGGACCATCTGGTGCGGGAAGGTTGCCGCGCCGAAAGCGAGCGCGAGATCCGCCTTCTTGCGTAAAATTTCATCGAGACCGTCAGCGCCGCCGATCTGGAGAGCGATACAGCCTGCGCCGTCGTCGCGAAAGCGCGCGAGTCGTTTCGCGAGGTCTTCGCTGGAGACGTTCTTTCCGCGCTCGTCGAGCGCGATCAGTTTCGCTTTTTCGGGAACTGCTCCGAGCAGCGCTTTGGCTTCGTCGCTCTTTCTTTTCGCGGCGGTCTGCGCGGTGCTTTCGGGAATCTCGATTATGTCGAGCGGCGCAAGAGCCAGCGCTTTGCCCGAAGCATTCGCGCGATCAAGATAGCGCGCGAGCAACTCGCGTTCCGGCCCCGCCTTCAGGCGGCCAACGGCGGCGATCAGCAAGCGCATCGAAAGAACTCAGGTTTTCGCGGTGGCGCGCGGCTGCCACATTCTCTCCAGGCTGTAGAACTCGCGAACCTCCGGCCTGAACACGTGCACGATGATGTCGCCGGCGTCGATCAGGACCCAGTCGGCGGCAGGCAAGCCCTCGGAGCGCGGCTTATGACCGGCTTTCGAAAGCGCTGCGATCAAGTGCTCGGCGATTGATGCCACGTGGCGGTTCGAGCGTCCGCTCGTAATCACCATATGATCGGCAATCGACGTGCGTCCGTGGACATCGATCGGCATCGTGTCCTCGGCCTTGTCGTCTTCGAGTTGTTTCAGGATGAGGGAAAGTAGGGCGGGCTCTTGCTTGCGCGCCACAACTTTGGGCTTCGCGGCTCTTTTTGCCGTTACGCTGCGTACCTTGGTTGCCAGGCTATCGATTCCTTCCATCAGGCCTCGGTTAGCGAATCGGTACTGGCCAAAGCATACGCTTCCTCCATCACCGTTCAATTCCTAAGCTTGTCGTCGCCCCTTCATGCGTAAACTGGTGGAGGACAACGGCGATTTCAAGCCATGCAGATAAACCCATGCCGGTGGCCGCATGGACAATAAAAGCGGCGCATCGCTTTCGTCCACCCGATAGCGGGCAAGCGCATGGGCGGCCTTCGACGAAAGTGGTGCGTCCTCGTCGCCAGGCCGTTCGATCACCGCAATTGGCATCAGTCCTGCGACTTCCTGCCAGCGCTTCCAGCGATGGAACTGCGCAAGATTGTCCGCACCCATCAGCCACGCGAAGCGCGCATTCAGGTGGACGCGATCAGGCGCGTGAGCGTCTCGAAGGTGTAGCGAGTCCGATAGGCGACCTCTGGCGCGCAGACACTGATGTAGGGCGATGCCGCAACTTCGCGTGCCTGCGCGATACGCGTTTCAACCGAAGGCAGGTCGCGATTTAATTTAAGCGGGTTTCCAGGCGACACGAGCCACCAGACACGATCGAGGCCGAGACGCTTCCATGCGAGCAAGCTCAGCGCGCGATGCGCGTCGTGCGCGGGGTTGAAACTGCCGCCGAGGAGCCCGATCCGCATGCCGGGCGAGGCAAGGGGAGCGCGAGAGTTCAAGGGCGGATCTGACCGTTGCCGTGGACGCGATACTTGAAGGATGTGAGCTGCTCGACGCCGACGGGACCGCGTGCGTGCATGCGGCCGGTGGCAATGCCAATCTCGGCGCCAAAGCCGAACTCGCCGCCGTCGGCGAACTGCGTCGAGGCGTTGTGCAACACGATCGCGGAATCGACTTCGCGCAGGAAAATTTCCGCTTCCGAAGGATCGTCGGTAACGATCGCGTCGGTGTGCTGCGATCCGTATTTCGCGATGTGATCGATCGCCGCCTGCAAGCCGTCGACGACCTTCACGGCGATAATCTTGTCGAGATATTCGGCGGGCCAATCTTCTTCGGTGGCGGCTTTCACGCGGGAATCGATCACGCGCGTAGCGTCGTCGCCGCGCACTTCGCAGCCGGCTTCAAGAAGCATTTCGACGAGCGGCTTCAGATGTGTGGGCGCGGTCTTCTTGTCGACGAGTAGGGTCTCGGCGGCACCGCATACACCGGTACGGCGCATCTTCGCGTTGAAGACGATGCTCTTTGCCATTTCGAGATCGGCAGGCGCGTGGACGTAGACGTGACATACGCCTTCTAGATGGGCGAAGACAGGCACGCGCGCTTCGGTCTGTACGCGCGCAACGAGACTCTTGCCGCCGCGGGGCACGACGACGTCGATGTTGCCGTTCAAGCCCGAGAGTAACTCGCCGACGGCAGCGCGGTCGGTGGTCGGCACAAGCTGGATTGCGTCTTCCGGCAGACCCGCTTCTTTGAGGCCAGCGACGAGACACTCGTGGATGGCACGGCTCGAATGAAAGCTGTCCGAGCCCCCGCGCAGGATCACTGCGTTGCCTGCTTTGAGACAAAGCGAGCCAGCGTCTGCCGTGACGTTCGGACGGCTTTCGTAAATGACTGCGACCACGCCGAGCGGCGTGCGCACGCGCTGGAACATCAGGCCGTTCGGCTGCTGCCAGTCGGCGATCACTTCGCCGACGGGATCGGGGAGGAGCGCGACCATCTCGACGCCGGCCGCAATCGCATCGATGGATGCGTCCGTGAGCGTGAGGCGATCGAGGAAAGCAGCGGTGATGTTCTGTTCTTTCGCCGCTTCGATGTCTTGCGCATTCGCTGCCAGAATTTTTGCCTTGCTGGCGCGGATCGCTTTTCCGGCGGCTTCCAGCGCATCCGTCTTCCGCGCGGATTCCGCAAGACCAAGCACGCGTGCAGCACTTCTCGCGCGTACGCCAATGTCACGCATCAGCGCCTTCACGTCGCCGGTCTCGCGCATGTTCATCTCTATTCTCCCGCCATCGCGAGATCGTCGCGATGGATCATGGCAGCGCGGCCTTCATAGCCCAGAATGAGCACAATCTCTTTTGTCGATTTCTTCACGATCTTGGCCGCGTCTTCCGAGTCGTAAGCCACAAGCCCGCGTGCGATCTCTTCGCCGTCCGGACCGCGCACCAATACGGCATCGCCGCGCGCAAACTCGCCGGCAACCTTTACCACCCCTGCGGGGAGCAAGCTCTTGCCGTTGCGCAGCGCCGCTACCGCACCGGCATCGATATGGATAATGCCGCGCGGCTCGAGGTTTCCGACGATCCATTTCTTGCGCGCTGTTACCGGGTTCGCGGGCGTCAGAAACCAGGTACAGGCCTCGCCATTCGCGACGGCGCGCACAGGGTGCATTTTGCGGCCCGAGGCAATGATCATATGCGCGCCGGCAAGGGTCGCGATCTTTGCCGCTTCCACCTTTGTCACCATGCCGCCGCGCGAAAGCTCGGAACCAGCGGCCCCCGCCATGCCTTCGATCTCGGCGGTGATGCGGGAAATTACGGGAATAAGTTTCGCATCTTTTTTCAGGTGCGGAGGCGCGTCGTAGAAGCCGTCGATGTCGGAAAAAAGAATGAGAAGGTCCGCACCGATCATCGAGGCGACACGGGCAGCGAGGCGGTCATTGTCGCCGTATCGGATTTCGGATGTGGCGACCGTATCGTTCTCGTTGATGACGGGAACGGCGTTGATGTCGAGAAGCTTGCCGATGGTGGCACGGGCGTTGAGATAATTGCGGCGCTCTTCGGTGTCCTTCAACGTTAGCAGGACCTGGCCCGCGACGAGGCCGACTTTGCCCAGCGCCTCGCTCCATGCGCGGGCAAGCGCGATCTGGCCGACGGCGGCCGCCGCCTGGCTCTCTTCGAGCTTCAGGGCACCTTTGGCGAATTTCAACACCGTGCGGCCGAGTGCGATGGCTCCGGAGGAAACGACGACAATCTGCGCGCCGGCTTTGGCGCGCTCGGCGAGGTCTTCTGCGAGCGCATTCAGCCAGTCCGAATACAGTTCTCCGCGTTCGGCGTTCACGAGTAACGACGAGCCGACCTTTACAACGATGCGCTTGAAGCTTTTGAGCTCCGGCGTTACGGACGCCATGCGGCACTCTTCTCGGATTTATTCCGCGCGGTACTTGCGCGCGCTGCGAGCTTGAAGATCGCGCGCAGCGCTTCCGGCACGCCTTTCTTCGAATGAGCGGAAAGCGCGAGCGGCTTTTTCTTCGTGACCTTTTGCAGCTTCTTGAGTTGGCTTTCGAATTTCCTGGGCGTCAGCGCATCTATCTTGGAAAGCGCGACGATCTCGGTTTTTCCGCAAGCACGCCGCCGTACGCTTCGATTTCGTTGCGTACCGTCGTGTATGCGCCTGCGACATCTTCCTGCGTCGCATCGACGAGATGCAACAACGCATTGCAGCGCTCGACATGGCCGAGAAAGCGGTCGCCTAACCCCGCGCCTTCATGCGCGCCTTCGATCAGGCCGGGAATATCGGCGAGCACGAGTTCGCGGCTGTCGGTGCGGACGATGCCGAGCTGCGGATGCAGCGTGGTGAAGGGATAGTCCGCGACTTTGGGTTTCGCGGCAGTGACGGAAGCCAGGAAAGTAGATTTTCCTGCGTTGGGCAATCCGACGAGGCCTGCGTCTGCAATCAGCTTCAGCCGCAAACGAATCGTACGCTCTTGTCCTTCGATGCCGGGGTTCGCGCGTCGCGGCGCGCGGTTGGTTGAAGATTTGAAATAAGCATTTCCAAACCCTCCCTGGCCGCCTTCGAGCAATACAATTCGCTGGCCGACTTCAGTCAGGTCGGCGAGCACGGTCTCGCCGTCTTCTTCCAGAACTTCGGTGCCGACGGGCACTTTCAGAACAGCATCCGCGCCTCTACCTCCGGCGCGGTTCTTCCCCATGCCGTGGACGCCGGTGCCGGCCTTGAAGTGCTGCTGGTAGCGATAGTCGATCAGCGTATTGAGGCCGCTCACGCATTCGATGACGACGTCGCCGCCGCGGCCGCCATCGCCGCCGTCAGGGCCGCCGAATTCGATGAATTTCTCGCGCCGGAACGACACGGCTCCGCCGCCGCCGTTGCCGGAGCGAACGTAAACCTTGGCTTCGTCGAGGAATTTCATGTTGCGTCACTTATGAAATTTCACATCCCATGCATCAAGCACCGGATGTGAAACCAGTTCTCTATCCCGCTTTGGTAAACGTGGGCAAAGCGGTGGCACCCCAGGCACGAAGCGCTTCCCAGGTCCTGCGCGAGAGCACGAAGCGATCAACCGGTACGGACGCGCCCAGCGCCTTCACCTGATTCAACCCGGCGCCGACCCACTGAAAGCCGCACTTATCGATCACGCGCCGGGACGACGCGTTGTTGATGCGGCACGACGCGGAGAGGGCGTCGATCCCGGTTTCGGAGAAAGCATGGTCGATGAGCGCACGCGAAGCTTCGGTTGCAAAACCCCGGCCCCAATGCGTCTCGCCGATCCAGTAGCCGATCTCGGGATTATGCTCCTCGCCGCGATGGCCGAAGCCGGCGACGCCGACCAGCACGCGCTTCTCGCCCTTCACGAACAGCACCATTGAATGACCGCGCCCGCTCGAGACTTTCTCGAGCCAGCTCTCGGCATCCTTCTTCGTATAGGGATGCGGGATCGTCGCCGTCATTTGCGCGACTTTGAGATTGTTCGCGAGCTCCACGATCCCGTCGAGATCGCGTTTCGACGGGGCGCGCATGACAAGACGGGCGGTCTCGATGATGAGACCGCTCTTCTCGCGGGGAATGCTCGCTTCCATCTGCAACGTCATGACGGGTCTCCGTAAGTCTAAAACGATTCAGGGGAGACACCTGTCTCCCCTGAATTCAGACCCGTCTTTTCAGTTTTGGGTCCCGCGGAGCGACAAGTGCCGGCGGGACTTTTTAAGTCTCGCCTATTCGGCTGCTTTCGGCATCGGTACGATCGATACAAGGTTGCGGTCTTTGTTCTTGGCCTTGAACTCGACGATGCCGTCGGTAAGCGCAAAAAGAGTGTGGTCGCGGCCGATGCCGACATTGGCACCCGCGTGAACCTTCGTGCCGCGCTGGCGGACGATGATGTTGCCGGCAAGCACAGCTTCACCGCCGTAGCGCTTCACGCCAAGGCGGCGGCCAGCCGAATCGCGACCGTTGCGCGAGGAGCCGCCTGCTTTCTTATGTGCCATCGTTAGTCTCCGAACTCTTGGTCGGGCCTATACCCGAAAATCCTGACTTAGTCTTGCTTTTTCGCCTTCGAAGGAACTTTCGCCTTCGTAGCGGGCTTTTTCGTAGCCTTCGGCGCGTCTCAGCCTTCGGCTGCTTCCGGCTTTGCCTTCTTCGCCGGCTTCACGCGCGCGGTCTTGGTCGGCTTCGCGCCATCGAGAAGAATCTCGGTCACGCGCACCAGCGTGTGATGATCGCGGTAGCCGCGCTTGCGCTTCGAGTTCTGGCGGCGGCGCTTCTTGAACGCGATGACCGTGCGGTCATGCTGCTGGGCCAGCACTTCGGCTGCGACGGTAGCGCCGTCGATCAGCGGGGTGCCGAATTTCGGGGTCTCGCCACCGTGGGCAATAACCGGGAAGGTGACGATGTCGCCGACCTTCGCCTCGTGCAGATAAACTTTCAAAGTCTGGTCGGCCACAACGCGATGTTGCTTGCCGCCGGTCTTGATGACCGCAAACATGTTCAGTCTCTTTCTCCGGCCTCGATGGGCCCGGCTTTTTGCAGTCAGACCCTGATTTCAGGGCCTGCCGGGACGTCGTTCATGCGTCCTTTTTTTGGATGGCCGGGTGATAGAGGCGGGGTGTGGCGGAGTCAAGGAAAAGGGCCGAATCGGGCCTTTTTCGCTCCTGGCTATGCCCCTTGCCTTCCGGCCTGCCTGCAAAATCGCCGGTTTTTGATCGCAAAAGCGCTGGTCTGGCCCCGCGGCTCTCTGTATCTAGTCGCCGGCCCGATATTCGTTCGCGCCGGAGATTTCGATGCAGTTCAAGGCTCTGACCGTTCTTGCCGCTTTGTGCCTCGCCTTTGCCGCGGCGCCCGCCCCGGCGCAGGAAAAGGCCAAGGACAAGGAAACCCGCCCGTTCAATGTGACGAAGATGGGCGCGAGCGAAGCGCAGAAGCGGCTGGAAGCTGCGATCCGCGTCAGCCAAGCGGGCCGCAACTGCAAGCTGGATGCACCGATCGCCGACAAAGACGACGAGCGCCTCACCGGCTTCATCAATGCGCTCCAGAAAAAACTGCGCTTGGATCCGAATCGGCTCGAGCGCTCCTATTACGTGAAGAGCTTCGACGAGTACGAGAAGGACGAGGCGAAGTTCTGCGAGACCTGGGGCAAGCAGATCCCGGATTTCGTGAAGCGGCTGCCCTGATCGCGGTCAGTTCTCCTTCTTCTCGCGAACCGGCGGAGCGTCCTGACGCTGCGGCTGCTGTTTCGGCGCGGCATCCTGTTTAGGCTGTAAGTCGCGCTTCTGTTCGCGGCGCTCCTGCTGACGATCGCCGCGCGGACCCTCTTCGCGATCGCGCTTTTGCATTTGCTTCGGCAAGTCGTCCTGCCGAGGCTGCATTTCACGTTTTTGCTCCCGGTCGCCGCGCGGCGCATCCTCGCGTTTTTGTTTCTGCTTCGGCGCGGCGTCTTCCTTTTGCTGATTCTGCTTGGCTTTTGGCGCAGCTTCATCGTCACGCTTTTGGGGCGTCGTCGACTTCTCCTGCAACTGCGGCTGCGACTGAGGTTGCTGCGGCTCACTCTTCTTCGGAGTTTCGGCGGGGCCTTCCTGCTTTTGCTTCGCCTTCGGTGCAGCGTCGTCATCGCGCTTTGGCCGTTGTTTCGGCGCCGCGTCGTCCTTCTGTTCTTTTGTCCTCGTCGCGTCGGGCGCCGGGTCCTGCTTCGGAGCTAAGTCCTGTTTCGGGGCGGCGTCCTGTTTCGGAGCTGCATCCTGCTTCGGAGTCGCGTCCGGTTTCTGCGTTTCGGGCGTCTGCCGCGGCTGTGCCTCGCGCAATACGTTCGGCGCATCGGGCGTGTCGCGTTGGTCGCCGCGCTGGAAGCGTCGCGGCGCCGGCACTTCCCTTGCGGGCTGAATGTTGCGCTCGCCTTCCTGCACGGCTGCGCGGCGTGGCTTGCGGTCATGCTGCTCGCGCGCATCGACTTCGTAGGCGCCGCGGACACCCAGGGTGCCTGGCACGACCACCGGCTGTACGCGCGAAACCCGCAACGGCCTTCCCGTGGCAACCGCGATGTAGGACGGCGGAACGCCGATATTCGCTGCCACGCGTGCATTCCGCACGATAACGGTTCGGTTCACGATCACGGTCTCGCGCACGAGCACGACGTTGCGCTGTCGCGGCATCAGAACCTGCGCGATGCTTCGCGCGACCACGTCGCGCGCATTCACGAACATCCATGAATCCGGATCGTCGTCGATGTCGTCGTAATAATCTTCGGGAGGAAGCGGAGCCCAGCCGACTTCGCCGCCTCCGCGCCGCCAACTCACCCAGGCCGGGGCCCATTCTTCACCCGGCACCCAGAGCCATCCGGTGTTCCGATCGTTCACCCAGCGGCCATAATGATAGGCGACCCAGCCCCAGTCCTCGTCGGAGTCCCAGTACCAGCCCCACTCTTCGGTGTAGACCCAGCGGCCATAGGTATAGGGCCGCCAGTCGCGTTCGATGCGCGTGGGCATCCAGACTTCGCCCCAGCGCGGATGGCGCTGCCAGCGGCCATAAGGGGAGAGCGCTTCGCGAAACTCGTATGAAATTCTGTCCTGCACCGGAGCGGGGCGAGGCTGTACGGGGAAGGGCGGTTGCGGCGGACGTTGCGCCTGCACCGGGGGCGGCGTGGTTTTTTGCGCTTGGGGTGCCGCCGGCGTTTGCGGAGCGGGTGGCGGCGTGACCGGCTGCACTTCGACGCGCTGCGCCTGCTGCGTATCGCTGCCCGGCCGGACGAGAAGCACGGCGGCTCCCGCGCCGACCGCCATGAAAAGAAGCCCAAACACAACCAAACGGAAATTCATCGGTCGTTTTCCTTTGTCGTTCCCCAAACGAAGTGACGCGCAGCCGCAGCGGCTTGTTATTGGGAAAATCGAGTGAAAAGAGGGCGGTAGCGCGACCCCAACACGCATATTTGCGTGGAGAGACGAGCCGTTGCGGGGGCTTTCAAGGTTCCTTGTGTGCGCCGCGCGTCTTCGCTAAGTATCCGCCCCTCGAAGAAGGCCTTCAATCGACCGGGCCTTTGACGGCGCGGAGAGGTGCCAGAGTGGTCGATTGGGACGGTCTCGAAAACCGTTGTGCGTGCAAGCGTACCGTGGGTTCGAATCCCACCCTCTCCGCCATCCTGCCCCCGTGCTACGCTTATCTGCTCGAAATCGATGCCGTCTCGGGCAAGCGTTACGCCGGGTTGACTTCGAACCTTGAGCGCCGCCGCGTTGCATGCTTCGAAATTTACGCCGTGGCGCCTCAAGGGACATGTCGCGTTATCAAGCGAAGAAAAAGCGGCTTCGTTTGAACGTTCTCTGAAATCAGGCTTCGGTCACGCATTTGCGAAGAAGCGTTTTTGGTAATCAAGCAGATCAATTGGTCCGCGCGTTCAAAGTGGATGGCGCGACGGAGCTTCTAACGACTGTTCCATCGAGGAAAGCCATGCCCAAAGCCAAGAAAAAACCCTGCAAGAACTGCGAAGGCCGCGGACTGCTGAAAGTCGGCGACAAGAAAGTAAAGTGCCAGCGCTGCGGCGGCACTGGCGTTCAGGCGTGACCGACTATCCGTTCACGACCGACGGGTGCTCGGGCGGCATGAGCCGCGCGTGGCGCATTCTCTTCCGCAAGCCGCCACCGTGGGAAGACCACTGCATCACGCATGACCGCGCCTATCATCCCGGCGGTACCAGGCAAGAGCGGCGCGCTGCGGACGATGAGTTGAAAGACGCCGTCACGCATGACGGCTATCCGGTCTGGGCATTCATCATCTGGGCAGGCGTTCGTATCGGCGGTCACCCGCTACTGCCATTTTCCTGGCGCTGGGGTTACGGCTGGAAGTATTCGCGGCTGCGCGGCTATCGCCCGAAAGATTTGCCGTAGGTCGTGTACAAAGACCGCATGACGATGCGCCCAGAGTTCGTGCTGCTTGCAGCGCTTTTATTTTCTCCTGCCGCCAAAGCGCAGGGAGCGTTCGATCCGCCGGTGATGGCCTATGTGCTTTGTGTCACCGATGAAACCAAGAAGCTCGCGCTCGAAACGCCGCCGCGCGACAAGGCGCAGGTGATCGAAAACGCACTCAGCGCTTGCGGCGATCTGGAAGCGCAGAGCCGCAAATCCTTGTCGGACCATGGGCTGGGCGCCGCGGCGATCGAACAGCGCCTCGCGCAGCTCAAGAAGTTTCTCCGGCAGACGGCGCAGGACGATATCGACCGGTTCCGCGTCAACAGAACGCCGAACTAACGCTCCATCTTGATTCGCGCCGCCTGCTTTTTCTTCTTTGCCCGCCGCGAGAAAATGTTGAGCGCTTCGATGAAGCCGGAGAACAGCATCGCCGCGTAGACATAACCCTTCGGCACCTTCGCGCCGAAGCCTTCGGCGATCAGCAACATACCGATCATCAACAGGAAGCCGAGCGCGAGCATGACGACGCTCGGGTTGTTGTTGATGAAGTTGGCGAGTGGTGTCGCCGCAACCAGCATGACGGCGACGGTCACGATAACCGCGATGACCATGATCGCGATCTGGTCGGTCATGCCGACCGCGGTGATGATGCTGTCGACCGAGAACACGAGGTCGAGGATCAGGATCTGCATGATGGTCGCGGCATAGGTCATGGTCGCGGCGCCCTGGAACACGCCATCGGCCGGGTCGGGGTCGACGTTGTGATGGATTTCCTTGGTCGCCTTCCAGACCAGGAACAGACCGCCGCCGATCAGGATCATATCGCGCCAGGAAAAGCCCTGTCCGAAAATCGTGAATACCGGCGCGGTCAATTGCACGATGATGAAGACGGTGCTGAGCAGCGCAAGGCGCAGCACCAGCGCCGCGCTGATGCCGATGGTGCGCGCGCGGGCGCGCTGCGCTTCCGGTAGTTTGTTCGTCAGGATCGAAATGAAAATGAGATTGTCGATGCCGAGGACGATCTCCATTGCAATCAATGTCGCGAGCGCTGCGATATTCGCGGGGTTGGAGAAGATCGTGACGAGGTCGAACATCGGTCAATCCTGCTGTGTCTGCGTGGCCGCTGTCTTACTGTTTAAAAGGAGCGCGGCAAGAATATTTGTCAGCGCCCGAACGAAGCAGTCAAATCAGAGCCCTGTTGCCGGAACATAACAGCGTTCCGCGTTTCATGCGCGGGCTTCCTTTGTTCATCTGCTTGGCATGCGTCTAGCAGACCTCGACCCACTGGGCTTTGGTCAGCTCCGCCATACGCGGGGTTGAAATTTTCACCGCGGCGTTGCCGGCGCCAGCGGCCGGAACGACAACGTCGAACTGTTTCATCGAAATGTCGCAGTAGACCGGAAGCGGGGTGGCGAGTCCGAACGGGCAGACGCCGCCGACCGGGTGGCCTGTCAGCGCGAGCACTTCCTCCGCGCCCAGCATGCGCGGGCGCGTGCCGAAAACATTCTTGAATTTCTTATTGTCGAGGCGGGAGGCGCCGCTCGTCACGATCAGTAGAATCCGCTCGCCCGCCCGCACGCAGATGGTTTTTGCGATCTGCGCGGGCTCCACCTTATGCGTATTCGCGGCATCGGTGACCGTCGCCGAACTCGTGTCGGTGACAAGCACTTCGATGTCGGGGGCGTGCTCCGCGAACCAGGCGCGGACGGAAGAGAGGCTCATACTTGCTCGTAGATTCTCATTGGCGGCAGCCGCAACCTAACGCTTCGATTGCGTGCACGTCGAGCGCCACGCTTAAGCACACCACGGCATGCGCCTGCCGCTCCAGCGCCGGGCGAGTCCTTCGGCAACCAGCGTATCGCCGAGCGAGCGGCCGTCGCGCATCACCATGCGGAGTTTTCTGCCGTATTGATCCTGATCGCGGCTTTGATAGCCGCGCAGTTCAAACGGTCCTTCGTTGAGCAGTTCGCGCAGCCGCGACGTCGCGCGGGCGCCGAGGGCGGCTTCGCTTGCGCATTGCGCACCGCTCGTTTCCGGCGCGTCGATATCGGCGACCCGGATCTTGTCGCCCGCGAGATAAAAGGTGTCGCCGTCGATCACGCAATTGTCGCGCGATAGATAACCGCATGTGCCGAAGCGCTGCGACTTCGCGTCGAGACGGGGCAGCGCCACGCCGCCGTGCGAAAAGCCGTAATAGCCCGCGGCGCCGACGACCGCCGCAAGCAGAAGAACCCAAAGATTCGGCAGTGCGTTTCTGCGCCGCCGGAACGGGGCCACGATTCTCATGATGGAATCGTTAGCCGTGAAAGGCTTCCGCGGCGTTAATCCCGCGCGAGCAAGTTTACGATCGTGGTCTAGATCGCCCCGCCCAGATAGAGCGCAATTCCGGCGGCCGCGCAGACGGCGAGCACAGGGATCATCCGTACCTTGAATATGAACATCGCAATGATTGCCGCAAGCGAGAGCGCGGCAGCCCACGGGTTAACGCTCGCCAATACCGGCGCGTCGAAGTTGAGCGGGCCAAAGCCGATTTTGCGGGTCTGCGAGAAGATCACATGCACCGCGAACCAGATTGCAAGATTGAGAATGATGCCGACGACGGCTGCCGTGATCGCAGCAAGCGCTGCCGATAGCGCCTTGTTGTTGCGCAGCGTCTCGACATAAGGCGCGCCCGCGAAGATCCACAGGAAGCAGGGAGCGAACGTTACCCAGGTGGCGAGCAATCCGCCGAGCGTGCCCGCGAGCAGCGGCGGCATGCCGCCCGCGTCGCGATAGCTTGCAAGAAAGCCCACGAATTGCAGCACCATGATCAGCGGGCCCGGCGTGGTTTCCGCGAGCCCAAGGCCGTCGAGCATCTCGCCCGCGGTCAGCCACCGGTAATTTTCCACCGCTTGCTGTGCGACATAGGCAAGCAAGGCGTAAGCGCCGCCGAAGGTGACCGTCGCCATCTTCGAGAAAAATACGGCGATGCGCGAGAACACATTGGCTTCGCCAAAGATAACGAGCAGCAGTGCGACAGGAATCAGCCACAATGCCAGCCAGACGATCGTCACCAGCGCGAAGTGCCTGAAACTTGGCTTCGTATGTTCGGGCTGCTGTCTGTCGAGCAGGGCATCCACGACGGCCGTGGATTTCGACGGACCGTGCAGCACGTTCACATCGAGGCCGCTCCAGTTCAGCTTGCCGCCGATGAACCCAAATAGCCCCGCGCCGAGCACGACAAGCGGGAAGGGCAGGTTGAGAAAATAAATCGCAACGAATGCTGCCGCCGCGAGCATGATCAACGTCATGCCTTTGAGCGCGCGCTTGCCGACCCGCAGGACGGCTTCCAGCACGACCGCGAGAATTGCCGCCTTTAATCCAAAGAAGAGTGCGGCCACGACGCCGATCTGACCGAAGAGCACATAGATCCAGCTCAAGACCATGATCGAGATTACGCCGGGAACGATAAAAAGCAGGCCTGCGACGAGACCGCCACGCGTCTTGTGCAACAGCCAGCCGATGTAGGTCGCAAGTTGCTGCGCCTCGGGACCGGGCAGCAACATGCAATAGTTCAGCGCGTGCAGGAATCGGCTGTCGGAGATCCAGCGCTTTTCCTCGACCAACACACGATGCATCAGCGCGATCTGCGCGGCCGGTCCGCCAAACGAAAGCAGCGCAATTTTAAGCCAGACTCGAGTCGCTTCGGCGAAGGTCGGATAAGCGGGGTTGCCCACCTCGTTTCTGGTCTGCATCAGCCTTTCGCTTTTTGCGATGGCCAATTGTGCGCTTCGTCGATCGCATCGCGGCACCAGCGATAGAATGCGTCGTAGAGCAACATTCCCGCGTCGAGCTGTTCGAGATCGTCCGGATACATGCGCGAGAGGCCGAGCGAGGCGGCGAGAAGTCCTGCCGCTTGCGGCGAAAGATCGAGCCGCGCAGTGTCGGCACCACGCACCATGGCTGCGAGCCGCCGCAGCGGTTCGGTTTGCAGGCCAAACTCCTCGAGCATCACATCGAAGGTGCAAAGTTCGCCGCGATGCCCCCAGAACACATCTTCGACATCGAAGGGTGCCGCGCCGTAGCGCTCGCCAACCGCGATGACTTCGCTCGGTTTAACGAACATGAACACTGCGTGCGGATCGACGAAGCGCTTGATCAGCCACGGACAGGCGATGCGATCCACTTTCGGGCGCTCCCGCGTTACCCAATGCGTTCGATTCCTGTCATCGCGTTTCGGTAGCTTTCCCGTCACGAGCAGCGGCAATTTCGCGTCGCGCCAGGCGGCAAAGCCGCCTTCCATGACATCGGCTTGTACGTGTTCGTCCCTGAGATAGGCCGCGAAACCATGGCTGATTCTTGCGCCACGATGGCAAACGACGACGACCGGGCGGTCGTATAAATTCACTCCGTTGATCGGCGGGCTCGCGTTCACGCGAATGCTGCCGGGGATCAGCCGCGGGTCCGCCGTATAATCTTCGTCGACCCGCACATCGAGAATGCGAGGCGATTTCGGGGTGCCGACCAGACGCGAAAGTTTCTCGGGAGTGATGGAGTTAATTGACGACATGGTGCGCCCTCGGTTGCATTTCGGGACGCGATACTTCGGCTGTCGCCTCGTGGGGAGATCGCATCCCCATGGGCGAAATAAAAATCGGAAGGGGTGGGGTGTCAAGAGATGCCGATGGCCATGGGTTGCCTCCTTTGCTTCGCGCGGCGAGACTGGGTTTATGAAGAAAATCGCTTGGGGTGCCTGTGCATTGTTTGTTTTGGCGTTTTCGCCGGCGCAGGCCGCCGACGAATACAAATGGATCGGGCAGATCACCGAAGACGGCGCGGCGTTGAGCTTTGCCATTCCGCAGAGCGATGCAAGCAAGCTCGATTTCCATTGCGACCGGAAGACGAAGAAGATCGTCGTGAACTACGAACATGAGCCGAAAGATCCACGAGATGGGATGAAGCTCACGCTGCAACTCTCACGCAAGGGAAACGCGGCGGCAGCGAATGTGAACATCGCGACGACCGGCCAGCGGCTCGAACTCGACGACAAGTTTCTCTTACAGGGCGAGATCCGCATGAGCCCGCAATTGCGGCGGATACTTTCCGAGGGAGGAACCCTACTTGCAACGGTAAATGGCCAGACCGATGAGATTCCACTCGACGGTGCGATGCAGGCAGCACGACGTTTATTCGCGTCCTGCCCCTGAATTTGCTTGTCCAGGCATTGGGGGAATAGCCCGGCTAAGCCTTTGCGATTATTGCGAAAAAGCGCGACTGTAACCCCGTTTTATCGGGTAGTAGGGATGCGTTCCTGTTCGGGACGTGCCAAGAATTTTGAGGGGACGACGTGTGGCGAAAGAAGCGAAGAAGGCGGAAAAAGCTCCCGGTAAGCAGAAGCCCGCGGTCATCATCGTCGGCGCTGACAAAGGCGGCGTCGGCAAGACCACGGTCGCCCGCACCATGCTCGACTACTTTGCCGGCAAAAATGTTCTGACCCGCGCCTTCGACACCGAGAGCCCGCGCGGCACGCTCAAGCGGTTTCATCCGCGCGTCGCCGAGGTCGTCGACCTCACGCAGGTCGCCGATCAGATGAAGGTGCTCGACACGCTGCACTCGAGCGAAGTGAAAGTTTCGATCATCGACGTGCGCGCCGGGCTTCTGTCGCGCACGCTCAAAGACATGACCGACGTCGGTTTCTTCGATGCGGTCGAGAACGGCGAATTCAAGTTCGCGCTATTCCATGTGCTCGGCCCGTCGGTCGCTTCTTTGAGCGAAATCGACGAAGTGCTACCCTATACCGAGAACGCCGAATATTACGTGGTGAAGAACCACATCAACGACACCAATTTCTTCGAATGGGATCAGACGACCTATGATCGCTATTTCAAGAAAATGCGCCGCCGCTCGCACGAGATCACGGTCCCGAAACTGAACGAAATGGCCTACGAGCAGGTCGAAGTCGCGGGTGTGCCTTTCGTTACCTTCGGCCAGAACAAGAATTCGAAGAATCAGAAGGCGGATTACTCGCTTGTGTTGCGCGGCTATGTGCGCACCTGGGAAAAGGCTGTGCACGAGCAGTATGATGCCGCCGGCCTGATGGATTGGGCGACCGACGGCGCAAACGCTTCGTGAGGCCACGGTCCGCGCGCGCCGGCGCGCGTGGATGATCAGAGGCGACAATGCTCGGAAAGAGCCTTGCCATTCTTGTCGTCTCGCCGCACGAAGCATCCGGCTGCACGCTGATCGCAAGACTGTTCGCGGAATTCTTCCGGCTTTCCGGCGACGCGCCGATCCTGTTCGATACCGACGCGGTAAAGCCAAAGCTCTCGAAGTATTTCCCGGAAGCCGAGCTCGTCGATCTGACGCAGACCAAAGGGCAGATGCGGCTGTTCGATACGCTGCCCTTGCGCGCGCATGAGCCCAAGATCGTGGACGTCACGCACCGCGCTTTCCCGACCTTCTTTTCATTGATGCGCGACATCGATTTCATCGCGGAAGCGCGCAACAACCATGTCGAGCCGGTAATCGTCTACGTGCCACACTACGAGGCGGAAGATTTCGAGCGCGGGTTTCGTATCCGCGAGCATTTTGGCTGCGAATTCATGCTGGCCGAGAACGCGTTCCTTGGCGCCGCGCCGCAATCGCTGCATAGCGTGAATTCCTACTGGGCGCTGAAAGCGCATCCGGTGCGCATGATGCTTCCGCTGATCGACCCGATGAACATGAGTTTGCTGGAGGACGAGCGGGTTTCGCTTGCCGAATTCCTGAAGGCGTCGGCGCCCGGCAGTGCCGCGGCGGGGCAGGGAGACAGGACGCAGCAGCTACCGCTCGCTTATCTCTCGCTCGATGCCCGCTCGAAAATCCGGAACTGGCTGAAGCCTTCCTTGCGCGAGGTGCAGCGCGTGGTGCAGCTTATCCAGGCGCGGCTCGACACGGCGCTCAGCGAACCGCAGTCTTTCTAGAAAATTACGTTGCTGTCTTGCGTGCGGTAGCGAGCGCTTCGGGCGTATCGATGTCAGCGAAAGCGCTGTCGTCGCCGATTTCGATTTCGAACAGGCCTTCGTCGTAGAAATTCGTAAGTTTGCGCGCGCCCATGTCGCCCTCGAGCTTTAACAGCTCCGGGAAGAAGCGCTGCGCCCACAGCACCGGATTTCCCCGCTGTTTGTTGCGCGCCGGCGCTACGATCATCGCGCCGCGCTCCGGCGCGAAGGCGTCGATCAAACGGTCGATCAATGCGCTTGAGACCCGTGGCATGTCGCCAAGACAGATAATCGCCCCAGCGCAGGCTTCAGGCACCGCGCGGATGCCGGCCTTTAGCGACGAGGAAAGGCCATCGGCGAAATCGGGATTATTCACAAAGCGGACATCGAGCCCCGCGAGCGCTTGCTCTATTGAAACATTGTCCCGTCCGGTGACGACGATAACGGGCGATGCTTTCGAGCCGAGTGCGGCTTCCACCGGGTGGCGCACAAGCGGCTTGCCGCCGAAATCCTCCAGCAGCTTGTTCTTGCCTTCCATGCGCCGCGACATCCCGGCGGCAAGCACGATGGCGGCAATTTTTTTCTGAACGGGCACCGGCTCTTCGCGTAGCTGCGGACGCGTCACGATTTCCATGAGCAAACCGCCGACGCCCATGCCCGCGATTTCCTCGCGTCCGACTGGCAGCCCCGCGAGCAAGCGCGCGAGTACCCAGTCGAAACCGTTTTCCTTCGGGCTTCGCGCGCAACCCGGTGCGCCGAGCACGGGTCTGCCGTTTACTTCGCCGATCAGCATGAGATTGCCGGGATCTACCGGCATACCGAAGTGTTCGATGCGGCCGCCTGCATGTTCAATCGCCGCCGGGATCACGTCGCGGCGGTCGGCGATGGCCGAAGCGCCGAAGGTGAGAACAAGTTCGGCGCCGGCATCGAGCATCTCCCGGATCGAGCGTGCAAGCATTTGCGCGTCGTGATCGATGCGTTTCTCAGCGATGATCTGGGCACCGGCGGGACTTAGCCGTTCGCGAGTCACTTTCAGCGTCTTATCGATCACCTTCTCGGCAAGGCCGGGAAGCCGTGTGGAGATCACGCCGACCTTTCTGATGCGATAGGGCGCGACATGGACGAGAGCCTGGGCTGTCTTCGCGGCCTCCAGTGCGGCGCCATAGGTGTCGCGGCGCACGGCGAAGGGAATAATTTTTGCCGTTGCGATCATCTGCCCTTCAGCGACCGGGCTGAAGGCGGCAAGTGTCGCGAAGGTAATTGCCTCGTCGATCGCGTTCAGGCGGTCGATCGCGCGCTTGTCCACGACAAGCACACCAGCCTTTTCGGCAAACAAGTTGGCACGGCCGGTGAAGGCTTCGTCGGCGCGGACATTTTCGCCGCTTGCGGCATTCGCGAGGGTCCGCGCCGCTTCGTCTTCGCCGATATCGCCGGGCTCGAGTTTCGCAATGACGATCTCCGAAATGCCGGCGCCGCGCAGTGCGGCAATCTCGGCGTCGCCAATCGTCGTGCCCTTCTTGAGCACGAGCTTGTCTTTGCGGATCGAATGCACGGCAACGCCGCCACGCGCTTCTTCGAGCGGAAAGGAGCCGAATTTCATTTAGTGCTTCTCTTCACCAAGCCGCAGCCGTGCCGTGATCTCGGCCAGAATAGACACCGCGATTTCGGCGGGCGACACCGCGCCGATGCTGAGGCCGATAGGCGCATGAATGCGTGCAAGCTGTGAATCGGTCGCGCCTTGCACTTTCAGCCGCTCGATTCTCGCGGCGTGCGTTTTCTTCGAGCCGAGCGCGCCGATATAAAAGCAGTTCTTCGAAAATGCGTGCAGTAGCGCGGGGTCGTCGATTTTCGGGTCGTGCGTCAGCGCGGCAAAGGCCGTATGGGCGTCGATGCCCAGCGAAGGCAGGGCTTTATCAGGCCATTCAGCGAGCAATCTGATGCCGGCGAAGCGCTCAGGCGTTGCGAAGGCCGTGCGCGGATCGACGACTGTGACGTCATAGCCGAGGCGCTGCGCCATCGGCGCAAGCTCCTGGCTGATGTGAACCGCGCCGGTGATGACGAGCCGTGGCGGCGGCACGAACACCGTCAGAAAAAATTTTCCTTCCGGTGTCTCCTCGGTGCCGCTTTTGCCGGAGCGCAGCCGTTTTTCGAGGGCTTCGCGCAATTCGTCCTTTGCAGCGTCCGGCGCCTTGACCAAGCGTTGCGCGCCACTCGCCAGCGCGGTCACGACAATGGCCGCGCGGCGCGCGGCGCGTTCTTCATTCAGGGCTTTGAGCAGAGCGAGTTGCATGGCTCAGGTCTTGTCGAAGCCGAGTTTCACGCCGAGGCCGATCAGCAGGCTGCCGCCGATCCAGCGTGCGGCGCGTTCCATCGTTCCAGACTTGCGAAGGCGGCCCACGACCGCGCTTGCGGCGAATACAGTCACGACATCGGCGGATGAGAACGCGAGGTTTATGATCACGCCGAGAATGAGCGATTGCAGCCACACGGGGAGCGAGCCCGCGGGATCGACGAATTGCGGAAGGAAGGCGATGAAGAAAATCGCGACCTTCGGGTTCAGCAATTCAACGACGATGCTTTCTGCGAAAGCGCGGCGTGCGGATTTCGGGGTGACTTTCGGCGCATCACCGGCAATCCCGCCGCGCAACATTTGAATGCCGAGCCAGACGAGATAGGCAGCGCCCGCGATTTTCAGCGCAGTGTAGGCTTCGGGCACGTAGCGGAAGACGGCCGAGAGACCGAGCGTCGCCGCGATCACGTGCGCGTAACAGCCGACGTGAATGCCGAGCGCAGCCATGAGCCCTGCGCGGCGGCCGCGCGAGAGAGTCTGCGCGGCGGTATAGAGCAGGGCCGGCCCCGGAAAATATGCGAATAAAGCGGTCGCAATCGCGAACGCGACGAGGACTTCGGTCGAGGCCATTTCAGCTCACCGGTTCGACGTAAACGGAAATCTTTCCGCCGCAGGACAGGCCGACCTCCCACGCGGTTTCATCGGCGACGCCGAACGAAACAAGCTTCGCTTTTCCGCTTTCAATCACGTCCAAGGCCTCAGCGACGACCGCACCTTCAACACAGCCACCAGAGACCGAGCCCAGAAAATTTCCCTCGCCGTCGATCACAAGATTCGAGCCGACGGGGCGCGGGGCGGAGCCCCAGGTTTCGGTGACGGTCGCAAGCGCGACCTTGCGGCCTTCCGCGCGCCACGACGCTGCCGTGCCGAGTAAATCTTCCTGTTGCATGGACGATCCTCTCATCTTTTGAGGACTGTAGCGCGTCGCGGGCCTCGCGAGAAAGCGCGCGGATGCAGACCAGCTATTTCGGCGTGCCTTTGCTGCGCGGCTGCGGCTCCGGCTTGCCCGCGGGCGGCTGCGGCAGCGTGTCGGCACGGAAGCATTCGTAATAGCGCGGGCCTTTGCCTTGGGGGCCGGATGCGCAGCGGTGCACCGGAAAGAGGTCCTCTTCGCGGCGATAGGTCATGTAGGGTGCGATCAGAAAGCGCTCGGCGCCGTCGAAGCTGCCGCCGAAGCGGTCGATGGTGCCTTTCAAGTTCGGCGCGACTTCGAGAATCGCCGTGAGCAGATTGTCGCCCTCGATGAAGTTGTCGGGCAACTGATCGAACGGTCCGTCGAAGTAATTGTTCGCCAGTGTATTGTCTTCGAATACGCCGATCAGGATTTTCCGCTCGCGCTTCAGGTCGCGGTAGTAGGCGAAGCCCGTGCGCGTGCCGAGGACAATGCGGTCGGTGGATTTGATGCGGTGCAGCTCGTCCGGCACCGGCACCGTCTCGTCCAGAATGTAATGAAAGAGTTTCAGCCTGGAATTATAGACGAGAAAGAAGCGGATACCGGATTCGTCGAACACCGGGCCAATGAAGCGCTCGTCCGGATCGAGCGCGCCTTCCGGCGGACGGACAGCGGACAGATCGTTCAGTTCGAACAGCACGCTGCGATCGCCGACGGTCACGCGATACAGGAAGCGCTCGACCTTCTCGATCTTCGCGCCGTCGGCAATATCCATCACCGCATAGTTTACCGGCTGCTCGCCTTTCCATGCTACGCTGTCGATGTAGTAGGCGAAATGCAGCTTGCCCTTGTCGCGGTCGCTTGCGTCGAGACGAATGTTGCCTGCGTAACGCACGCCACCGGAATAGAAGCCGAAGTAAAAGTAATTCTCGGTTGGATAGATCTTCACGCGATCCGGCAACGTTTTCAACACGAACGCCAGCATCTCTTTCTTGTCGCCGATCGGTGCCTTGAGGTTGCGGTAGAGCTCCTCGACATATTCCTGGTTCGTTTGCAGCTTGGGGCGCTCCTGCGCAAAGGCCGGCATAGCCGCGGCGAGCGCGAAGGGCAGAACGGCTTTCCAGAGCTTCATAAGGACTTCCGGGAGAGGAGCGTGATCGCGAGACTTTACCGCGAAAACGGCAACAGCGCGACGACGAGGTTTGCGCGCGATTATGCCCGAAATCAGGAGCAGAGGTTGTCGCTGGCGACGACTTCAGATTTCGTGCTGGTTAATCGAGCGCAGCGTCAGGCCGCTTCCTTGCGTAGATCGAGCGTCGAGCGCCTGCCGATGGAACGATAGTTGCGCTTCAGGAACGCTTCGGCCGCGGTTCTGCCGATGTCGCGCAGATGCTCGAAGAACGACCAGTCGACATTGAACTTGGAGCTTGAGTTGAGATCGAGCAGGCCTTCGCCCGCTTCGATGCGATGCAGGCGTATCTCCGGCGGCGCGGTCTTGCCGGCCAGACGGCGGAGGAGGCGCGAGCCGATCATGCGGTTCACGTACCCGATCGCGCGGAATTCGGATGCGAGCGATGCGTTGAACGTGATCTCGTTCATGCGGTTCAGAATGTCGCGCGCGCTTTGCGGGGTTTGTTCGCGCATCACCGGGTTGGTCTGCACAAGGAGAATGTCGCCGCCTTCGCCGCTTCTGAAGAACGGAAACAGCGGCGGGTTGCCGACATAGCCGCCGTCCCAATAGGGCGTCCCTTCGATCTCGACCGCCTTGAAGAGAAACGGCAGGCAGGCAGAAGCCATCACGACATCGACGGTAATTTCCTTGCCCTGAAAGACGCGCACCTTGCCGGTGTGCACGTTCGTCGCAGAGAGAAAGATTTTTATGTCGCGGCTTTTGCGGAGCGCGTCGAAGTCGACTTCACGTTCCAGAACGTCGCGCAGCGGATTGATGTTGAACGGATTGAAATCGTAGGGCGAGACGAAGCGGGTTGCGACATCCATCGCGAGAAAGAACGGGTTCTTGTCGAGCGACCAGTTGCCGAGCAGGCAATCCATCAGGCCGCGCTGGATTGGGCTCAGACGTCCGTCGCGGGAGATCCCGCGCCAGAAGTTTTCCAGCGCAGCCCGGGCGCCTTCCCGCCCGCCATTCTGATAGCCGCTGGCCAGCACCACAGCGTTCATGGCGCCGGCGGAGGTGCCGGAGATGGCGTCGATCTCGACGTGACGCTCTTCGAGCAAACGGTCGAGCACGCCCCAGGTGAAGGCGCCGTGCGCGCCGCCGCCCTGAAGCGCCAGGTTCACGGATTTGGCTACGCGCAGCATCCGGGGTATATTGTGCACCGCAACATAAAGCGCAAGGGCTGGTTTTAGCCGCCTTTGGCCTGATATTCTGTATCCATGCACAAAGCCTTCCCCGACCCCGGCCATGACCACGACCAATGCGTGGAAGACGCCCTGACGCGCGCCGAGAAAGCGTGCGGCGGCAGGGGGCTTCGGCTGACGCCCCTGCGGCGGCGGGTGCTAGAAATTCTGGCGCAGAGCCATGCCCCGGTCGGCGCCTATGAGATCGTGCAAAAACTTGCCGCCTCGGGCGAGCCCGCGCCTGCGATGTCGGTCTATCGCGCGCTCGATTTTCTCACTGCCGAAAATCTCGCGCACCGAATCGAAAGCCGGAACGCGTTCCTCGCCTGCAACGCCGGGCACGAGCGCGCGGAACCGGTGATGTTCCTGCTCTGCGAAAAATGCGGCACGGTCGCGGAAATGCAGGCCGCGTCATTCGGCCGTGACGTTGCGAAGGCAACGAAGGCGGCGGGCTTCGAGGCGCGTGCTTCTATTATCGAAGTGAGTGGCACCTGCGAGCAGTGCCGGAAGAAATCCAAGCGATGAACATGCGCGAGCAAAGCGAGAGGATATTCGGCGCAGCAGCGCGGCGCGTATCCGTGCCGGTGAATGTCGGTGGGGTGATTGTCGGCGGCGGCGCGCCGATCGTTGTACAGTCCATGACGAACACGGACACCGCCGACATCGAGAAGACAACCAAACAGGTCGCGGACCTTTTTTTCGCAGGCTCCGAGATTGTCCGCATCACGGTGGACCGCGACGAAGCGGCGGCGGCGGTTCCGCATATTCGCGACCGCTTGCTGAAGATGAATCTCAACGTCCCGCTTGTCGGCGACTTTCACTACATTGGCCACAAACTGCTCGCCGAGCATCCGGCCTGCGCGGAGGCGCTCGCGAAATACCGCATCAATCCGGGCAATGTCGGGTTTCGCGAGAAGCGCGACCGGCAGTTCTCCTCGATCATCGAGATCGCGCTGAAGCACAACAAGCCCGTGCGCATCGGCGCGAACTGGGGATCGCTGGATCAGGAACTGCTCACGCATCTGATGAACGAGAACGCGAAGTCCGCGAAGCCAGTCGAAGCGCGCGCGGTAACGCGCGAGGCGCTGGTACAGTCGGCGCTGATCTCTGCTTCGCGCGCCGAAGAACTCGGCATGAAGCGCGAGCAGATCATTCTTTCGGCAAAAGTCTCCGCGGTGCAGGATCTGATCGGGGTCTATCAGGACCTCGGCCGCCGCTCCGACTACGCGCTGCATCTCGGGCTTACCGAAGCCGGCATGGGCTCGAAGGGCATCGTCGCTTCCGCCGCGTCGCTTTCGATCCTCCTGCAACAAGGCATCGGCGACACCATCCGCATTTCGCTCACGCCTGAGCCGAACGGGGATCGCACGCTTGAAGTGAAGGTCGCGCAGGAACTCCTGCAAACCATGGGCTTTCGCACTTTCGTGCCGCTGGTCGCCGCATGTCCCGGCTGCGGCCGCACCACCTCGACCGTGTTTCAGGAGCTTGCCTTCGAAATCCAGTCTTACATCCGCGACAGTATGACGGCGTGGAAGAAGCAGTATCCCGGCGTCGAGACGCTCAACGTCGCGGTGATGGGATGCATCGTGAATGGCCCGGGTGAATCCAAGCACGCCGACATCGGCATTTCGCTCCCAGGTACAGGCGAAGCGCCGGCAGCGCCTGTTTTCATCGACGGCAAGAAAGCGATGACGTTGCGCGGGCCGACGCTGGCCGCGGATTTCAAGACGATCGTCGACGATTACGTCGCGCGCCGTTTTGGCGATGCCGCGCAGAAGCCGGCCGCCGAATAATCAGCCACCGACCAGCTTCGATGCCACGCTGACTGAGAGCGCGATGATCGCGGTGTTGAACAGAAACGCGACCAATCCCTGCACCATCGCCGTTCGCCGCAATGCGCGCGAACGGATTTCGACGTCGGAAGTCTGGAACGTCGTGCCGAGTACCAACGCAAAGTAGAGAAAATCCCAGTAGTCGGGTTCTTTCTCGTTCGGGAAATCGAGCGCGTTGATGTTGCGCTTGGTGCGGTAGACTTCATGCGCGTAGTGAAGCGCGAAAGCGAAATTCACGAACAGCCATGAGCCGAAGATCGCGGCCAGCGCAATCGCGACCCGTAGCGGACGATCCGGCGCCTTATCTTGCAGCACATCGGCGAGCTCCAGGCCGAGCGCGATGAAGGCAACTACCGTTGCCAAGGTCACGACGATCAGGGTTGCCACGCGGCCCTCTTCCGCAAGGGTCGCGCGCTTGCGCAAGCCGGCGACGGTCGCATTTGCCATCAAGTGCAGCACGAGCACGAGAAAGAGCCAGACGCCGGCATTCCACGCGATCAAAAAGCGGGTCACGGGTAGAAAGTTGCGGGCGGCAAACCAGACAGCAATGCCGATCGCGATCGCGAGCAGAATTCGCGCATGCGCGAGTAATTGCCGGTGCAATGCGTTCCTCGGTCTTTGCGTTGGCATCTTCAGCATCACGACTTTCTCGCCGCGATGAAATCCGCGCAGGCGGAGAGCCATTCGGCGCGGTTGCCGAAGGGCCGAAGTGCCCATTTGGCATCGTCCACGAGTTCGTCGAGCTTTCGCTTCGCGGAGCGGACTCCCATCATCGAAACGAATGTTCCTTTGTTCTTTGCCGCGTCCTTGCCGACTGCTTTGCCGACCGATGCGGCATCGCCTTCGACATCCAGAAGATCGTCCGCAAGCTGGAAGGCAAATCCAATCGCGCGGCCGTAGCGCTCGACCGCACGCTGCTCGACATCGCCAATGCCTCCGAGAATCGCCCCCGCGCGGCAGCAAGCTGCAAGCAGGGCGCCGGTCTTCATGCGCTGTAGGCGCTCCACGTCGTCGATCGAAAGCGCGCGCGGCGCTTTATTTTCGGTGAATCGTCCTTCCGCTTCCAGATCGAGCATCTGGCCGCCGGCCATGCCGCCGATGCCGCTTGCCGTTGCAAGACAGCGCACCAGCGCAGAGCGCACGGCCGGATCGGAATGGGTCGCTTCGCGTGTCAGCACGTCAAAGGCGAGTGTCTGCAAGGCATCGCCCGCGAGAATTGCGGTGGCTTCATCAAAGGCCTTGTGCACCGTGGGCTTGCCGCGCCGCGTGTCGTCATTATCCATCGCGGGCAGGTCGTCATGCACGAGCGAGTAGCAGTGCAGGAGCTCGAACGCGGCACCGGTATAGATCGCTTGCGACTCGTGAACGCCGAACAACGAAGCGGTTTCGACCACCAGCATGGGCCGCAAACGCTTGCCGCCACCAAGGGCCGCGTGACGCATCGCATCGAGAAGCCTTTGCGGCCGCGCATATTCCAAAGGCAGTGGGTCGCTCGAAAGCAGCGCGTCGAGCGTGCTTTCGCACAGGTCGGCGATGCCACCGAGGCGCTGCTCGAACTGGCTTGGCGGTTTTGTGTCTTCGGTTGCGGACATTGCGACATTTGGTGCCGCAACAGCCGGTTGCCGTCAAACACAGCTTGCGGCCAGTAGCTGTGGTAGCTCTAATGCCACGCAGATGGATCAGGATCGCCCGCTCAGCAACAATGCTCCTCCGCAGACAGGGCCTGCGTCGCCGCAAGTGAAATTCCCGATCCCGGTGAATTACGAATATTCGCAGCGCCGCTACGCGCCCGATAGGCCGCAGCGCTCGCTCTTCGGCATTCTGGCGCGTGCGATCCTTATTCTCATTCTGATCCCGGTGGTCCTCGTTCCGATTTACTGGCTCATGCCGCCGGTCTCGACGCTGATGCTATGGCGCTGGGTGACCTTGCAACGGGTCGAGCGGGTCTGGACGCCGATCTCGGAAATCTCACCGCATGTCGTGCGGATGGTGATCGCTGGCGAGGATGGCCGTTATTGCACGCATCGCGGCGTGGACGGGCTGGAATTGCAGAGCGTCATCGACGAATACGCGGAAGAAGGCGATGCGCGCGGCGCGTCTACGATTCCGATGCAGGTCGCAAAGAATTTGTTTCTTTGGCCGGGACGGCAGGTGATCCGCAAAGTACTCGAAGTTCCGCTCGCTTATTACATGAGCGCGGTGTGGTCGAAGTCGCGGATGATGGAGATCTATCTCAATATCGCCGAGTGGGGCCCGGACGGAGAATTCGGGGTCGAGGCCGCGGCCCGGCGCTTCTTCAGGAAATCCGCGGCCGATCTGACCGTCGAGGAGGCAGCGCTGCTTGCCGGGGCGCTGCCGAATCCTCTGGTACGTAACCCGCGGCGGCCCGGGCCACAGCTCTCCCGGGCGGCACAGAGCCGCCTGCGGATTGCCATAAATAACGGTTCCGCTGCCGTTTCCTGCGTGATTCCAAGGCGCTAAAGGCGTCTAGCCGTGCTCGAATCAATCCTCTATAAGCCCGGGCTTCCAGACAGCTTTTCCGGCCCCGTCTCCAGACTGCGGGCCGCTTTTCGGAGACGAAGATGGCCGTTCCTAAGCGAAAAACCTCGCCCTCACGCCGCGGCATGCGCCGCTCGGCCGACGCGTTGAAAGCCCCGACCTATGTCGAAGACAAGGACTCGGGTGAGCTACGCCGTCCGCACCACATGGACCTGAAGACCGGCATGTACAAAGGCCGCCAGGTTCTCAAAGTGAAGAGCGAAAACTAAGCCTGATTTAGAAAACGGCAGCACGCGAGACGAGAGCCAAGCATGGTCGCCTTTCCGCTGCTGCTGATTGCGTTTGCCATCTACAACATGATCGCGTTTCTCTGGGCGGGTAGTTCCTGGACCGCGGCGATGTTTTCGGTCCGGTTGCCGTCCGGCGCGGAATGGGCAATTTCCGCGGGCGATCTTCTGATCGCGTTCACGCTTTTCCTGCTGTTCTTTGAAGTGCTGAAGGCCGCGCGCAACTCAGCGCGGTCGATTTTCGATCATGTCCTGTCGACGCTGATCTTTATCGGCGCGCTGATCGAGTTTTTGCTGGTGCGCGAGGCGGGCACCTCTACCTTTGCGATCCTCTTGATCATCGCACTGGTTGATGTGCTTGGCGGATGGTCGGTCGCGGTACGTACGGCGCGGCGCGATTTCTCGATCGATCCTCAGGCGCAATAATTCAGCTTGGTCCCCGGAGGCCGATAGGCGAGCGCATTGGCGACCGTCGTGCGGTAGCAGTTCGCGCCGATCTCGGGTTTCTCACGGCGCTTGGCGCGGTAGTGCGAGAAGCCTTTCACGTTCGCCGAGAGCTGGGTCACGAAAGCGGCATCCGCGCGATAACGGCCGCCGGTATCGCGTTCGCTAACCGATACGGTTAACGGTACCAGTGCACGGCATTCGCTCATCTTTTCAACGGCGATCTGCGGCTCGAATTTCATGACACGTCTCTGAACGGGACAACGTCTTTCGTTGCCCAGTGTTCAGTGCAAGGCTCGAACCAGCAGTAATGTCCCGTTAACGATCACGGCGAAGTCGCGCCTTTCAGTGACCCCGCATTAAGCGCCGCCGCGTTATCCCCTAACAAAAGAAAATACGGGGAAGCGAACAGTGGTTGCGCAGACGCGTTCATCGCGGCTCATGCCGATTCAGAGCGAAGACAAAGCGGAGCGGGGGCTGACGCTGTCGCCGGAACGCATAGCCTCCGTACTCTTTGCTAGCGGAGAGGCGGCATATTCGTGGAACTGCGCGGGCGACACCGTCGAATGGAGCGCGAATGCGCCGGCCGTTCTAAACGTCGTTTCGACCGGGCAGATTTCAACAGGCAAGGCTTTTGCGGCGCTGCTTTCTCCCGACAGTACGCAAAACCGGCACGACGCGATCATGGGCGATCAGCGCAAGGATCCCGGCACCGGCATCGCCTACGAAATTCGCTACGCCTTGAAACAGAGCGCACCGGGACAGGTCGTCTGGATTGAGGATGTTGGCCGCTGGTTCGCGGGTGCGGACGGCAAGCCCGCGCGCGCCGACGGCGTCGTTCGCAACATCACCGAGCGCCACCGGCGCGAACAGGAATTGGCACGGCTCTCGCAGTCCGATCCGCTCACCGGCGGGCTCAATCGCGCGGTGCTGACGAAGGCGATTGAGGATGAGTTCGAGAGCGCGACGAAATTCAAAACGAGTTTCGGCTTCATCGTCGCCGCCATCGACAATCTCGCCTACTGCAACCAGACTCATGGCTTCGGCGTCGGTGATCAGGTGATTGCCGCGATCGCCGAGCGGCTGCGTACCCACAAACGCGGCAAGGATCTGATCGGCCGCTTCTCCGACAACAAATTCGGCATCGTGCTGCACGAGTGTTCGCTGGAAGATTTGTTCGTGGCGGGCAATCGCTTCGTGAATGCGGTGCGCGAGGCGCCGTTTGAGACTTCCGCCGGGCCGATTGCAATGTCCGTTACCGCCGGTGGCGTGGTCGCACCGCGCTACGCGCGGAATACAGGCGAGATCATCGCGCACGCGAATATAGCGCTGGAAAAGGCGAAAGAGGCGGGCAAGGGAAGTTTCGTCGATTTCCAGCCGCCGCGCGCAGCGCCGCAGCTCGACAACAAAAAAGCCGGCTAAGGAGCCGGCTTTCCGTTTTTCGATTTCGAGATCGCTTATTCGCCGATCTTGTCCAGCTTCTTCTGCATCTCGGAGACCTGACGCTTCAGCGCATCGATGTCGTCGCCGCCGGTTTCGGCAGGCGGGTTCGCGACATTCTCCTTCGCGGTCGGCAGGAACATCGTGAAGGCGCGCTGGAACATTTCCATGTTGCGCTTCACCTGTTCGTCGAAGGCGCCAAACCCAGGAACGTTGAAGGTCTTGCCCATCTGCTCGCGAAACTTTTCCTGCTCTTGCGTGAAATGCGAGAGCGAAGTTTCGAGATAGCGCGGGACGAGAAGCTGCATCGAGTCGCCGTAGAAGCGGATGAGCTGACGCAGGAAATTGATCGGCAGAAGGTTCTGCCCGCCTTTGCCTTCCTGCTCGAAAATGATCTGGGTGAGCACCGAGCGGGTGATGTCTTCGCCGGTTTTGGCGTCATAGACCACGAAGTCTTCGCCCGACTTCACCATGACGGCGAGGTCTTCCAACGTGACGTAGGCGCTGGTTCCCGTGTTGTAGAGCCGACGGTTGGCGTATTTTTTGATCGTTACGGGCTCTTGCGGCTTGGCCATCACTCAACTCCCTACGCTTACGCAGCGTTTCCCCCGCTGAACTTTCAAAAGCTTAGGGCCTTTTCCGCACTGCGGCTACCGCTTTGTGCGATGCCGGTAAACGAATGACGCACAGCAGCATTTGGCTTATATTGACTTGGCAGCTGGCGAGCCCCGGGGTCCAATACCGGACAGTGCCGGCGGAAAGTCAGCGAAACACAAGGCGAATGGTGAGGAGCAGGAAATGGCGGATGCAGTGGTCATTGTCGGTGCAGCACGTACCCCGGTCGGAGCCTTCAATGGCACGCTCGCAGGAACGCCAGCGCACGAACTCGGAAAAGTAGCGATTCAGGCCGCGTTGAAGCGCGCGGGCGTGGAACCGGGACAGGTATCGGAACTCATTTTCGGTCAGGTACTGACCGCAGCGCAGGGCATGAACCCCGCGCGTCAGGCTTCGAAGGCCGCGGGCCTGCCGAATGAAACGCCTGCATGGCTCGTGAACCAGGTATGCGGCTCCGGCTTGCGCACGGTGGCACTGGGTTACCAGTCGATCATGAATGGCGACAGCGACATCGTCGTCGCGGGCGGTCAGGAATCGATGAGCCAGTCGGTGCACGCGTCGCATCTGCGCGCGGGTCATCGCATGGGCGACGTGAAGTTCATCGACACCATGATCAAGGACGGTCTATGGGATGTCTTCAACGGCTATCACATGGGCGGTACCGCGGAGAACGTCGCGAAGCAGTGGCAGATCACGCGTGAGATGCAGGACCAGTTCGCGGTGGCTTCGCAGAACAAGGCGGAGGCCGCGAAGAAGGCCGGCAAGTTCAAGGACGAGATCGTGCCCGTGATCATCGCTTCCAAAAAGGGCGATATCGTATTCGACACCGACGAATATATTCGCGACGGCGCTACGATCGACGCAATGGCAAAGCTCAAGCCCGCCTTCGACAAGGAAGGCACGGTAACCGCTGCGAATGCTTCCGGCATCAATGACGGCGCCGCAGCGCTCGTGCTCATGAAAGAGAGCGAAGCGAAGAAGCAGAACAAGAAGATCCTCGCCCGCATCGCGAGCTGGGCGCAGGCCGGCGTCGATCCGTCGATCATGGGCACCGGTCCGATCCCTGCTTCGCGCGCGGCACTGAAGAAAGCCGGCTGGAATGCGCAGGATCTCGATCTGGTCGAAGCCAACGAGGCCTTCGCCGCGCAGGCCTGTGCAGTGAACAAGGACATGGGCTGGGATACGGCCAAGGTGAACGTGAACGGTGGCGCCATCGCCATCGGTCATCCGATCGGGGCTTCGGGCGCACGCGTGCTGGTGACGCTGCTTCACGAAATGGAACGCCGCGGCGCCAAGAAGGGGCTTTCCACGCTCTGCATCGGCGGCGGCATGGGGATCGCCCTGTGCGTTGAGCGTCCGTAAGACGCATCAACTAAAGAATCGTCGAGCGGCAACTGAAAACGCATTGACGAAAACTCCCGGACGCGGGGACACTTGCGTTCGGGAGAAGACGATCCGGCATCAGCCGGACGAAAAAAAAGGGGAAGGAAATGGCACGCGTAGCGTTAGTTTCCGGCGGGACCCGCGGAATCGGGGCCGCCATTGCGAAAGGCTTGAAAGCGGCGGGTTACAAGGTCGCGGCGAATTACGCAGGCAACGATGAAGCGGCCGCGAAATTCAAAAGCGAAACCGGCATCAACGTTTATAAATGGGACGTAAGCTCGTTCGATGCTTGTTCGGAAGGCATTAAAAAGGTCGAAGCCGATCTCGGTCCGGTCGAAGTGCTCGTGAACAACGCGGGCATCACGCGCGACGCCATGCTTCACCGCATGACCGCCGAGCAGTGGAACGCGGTCATCACTACGAACCTGAATTCGCTTTTCAATATGTGCCGCCCGGTGATCGAGGGCATGCGCGCACGCAAGTTCGGCCGCATCATCAATATCTCGTCGATCAACGGACAGAAGGGCCAGATGGGCCAGACCAATTATTCGGCGGCGAAAGCCGGCGACATTGGTTTCACCAAAGCGCTGTCGCAAGAGTCGGCCAAGGCCGGCATCACTGTGAATGCGATTTGCCCCGGCTACATCAACACAGAGATGGTGCAGGCGGTGCCAAAGGATGTGCTCGATAAAAACATCATCCCGACCATTCCGGTAGGCCGTCTCGGCGAGCCGGAAGAAATCGCGCGCTGCGTGGTGTTTCTGGCTTCCGACGACGCGGGCTTCATCACCGGCTCGACCATGACCGTGAACGGCGCGCAATACATCACCTGATGCAATCTTCTTCTACGCAAACGGCGGCGACGCTTACCGGCCTCGCCGCCGTTTTCATGTGGTCGTTTCTGTCGCTGCTTACGGTCGCAAGCGGAACAATGCCGCCGTTTCAATTGGCGGCGATTACCTTCGCAATCGGCGGATTGGTCGGTGTTTCGAGCTGGATTGTGCGGCCGCAGGCCATGCATGCGCTCAAGCAGCCGCCCGCTGTATGGTTGCTCGGCGTTGGCGGGTTGTTTGGCTATCATGCGCTTTACTTCATCGCGTTGCGTCTGGCGCCGCCCGCGGAAGCGCAGCTTTTCAATTATCTCTGGCCGCTGCTGATCGTGCTGTTTTCGGCGTTTTTGCCGAACGAGAAGCTTAAATCGCATCACATCATCGGCGTTCTGCTTGGCCTTGCGGGAACGCTGGTGTTGATCGCTGGCATGCGAGGCGTCGAGATCAGGCCCGAATACATCACCGGATACGCCTGTGCGCTCGGCGCGGCGCTGGTGTGGTCGATCTATTCCGTGCTCTCGCGGCCGTTCAAGGACGTATCGACCGATGCGGTCGCTGGGTTTTGTCTTGCGACCTCGGCGCTCTCGCTGATCTGCCATTTATTGTTTGAACAGACGATATGGCCTTCGAGCGCCGTGCAATGGCTTTGCATTCTTGCGCTCGGCATTTTCCCGGTCGGTCTTGCATTCTATGCGTGGGATCGCGGCGTAAAGCGCGGCGACATCCGCGCGCTGGGTGCCGCGTCTTACGCAGCACCGCTGATCTCGACCATTCTGCTTGTCATCTTCGGCTACGCCGAGCCGCGCTGGCCGCTCGCGCTTGCTACTGTATTGATTACGCTCGGCGGCGTGGTCGCGGCAAAAGAAATGTTTATCCGGGCTAAGCCAAAGGCCCGGGAGACCAATCTTTCCTAGCCAGCTCGAAGCCGGAAAACTCAAATCCCGGCGCGACCGTACATCCAACCAGCGTCCATTCGCCCAGAGTTTCAGCGGCCTGCCAGTTGCCTTGCGGGATTACGAATTGCGGGTGCTGGCCGTTTGCGATGTCATTGCCGAGCGTGACGGACGCGGGCGGCGTGTGATCGCTCGCCGCATAATGCAGCGCGAGCGGACTGCCTGCGTAGAAGTGCCAGATTTCAACCGCATCGACACGATGCCAGTGCGAGCGCTCGCCTTTCGCGAGCAGGAAGTAGATCAGCGTCGAAGCCGAGCGTCCGTCGGTCATCCGCGTGTCGCGGAAGGTCTCTCGGAAATGCCCGCCCTCCGGGTGCGGCTGCAAGCCGAGCAGCCGAACGATCTCGGCCGCAGTTCGCCGTTCGACGCTCATCCTTTAAAGTTATTCTTCATTTCCCGGATCTTTGTGAATACGGCGGCGGGATCGCCGCCCTTCATGCCGACCGCTTCCTGCACGGCGGGTTCATCGGCCCGCATGAATGGATTGGTAAGGATCTCTTCTTCCATGCTCGACGGCACGGTTGGCTGGTTCTTCGCGCGCAAGCCTTCGACTTGTTTCAAGCGCGCTTTCAGCTGGACGTTGTTCGGATCGACCGTCACCGAGAATTTCGCGTTGCCCAGGGTGTATTCGTGGCCGCAGTAGATCTGTGTCTCGGGTGGCAACTCGCGCAATTGCAAGAGCGACTGCCAAAGCACTTCCGCCGGACGCTCGAACGAACGACCGCAACCCAGCGGGAACAGCGTGTCGCCGGCGAACAGCAGCTGCTCTCTACGAAAGTGATAGACGATATGCCCGGCGGTATGGCCTGGCGTGTCGATGATCTCGGCGGTGAGCGCCCCTACTTCGGTAACATCGAGATGACCGAGCTCGACCGAAATGTCGGGAATGCGATCGGCTTCGGCGCGCGGGCCATAAACCGGCACCGGATATTTCGCGCGGATTTCCTTGATGCCTTGCACATGATCCGGATGGTGGTGCGTAATCAGGATATGCGTGAGTTCCCAGCCTTCCTTGTCGAGCGCGGCGAAAATGGGCGCAGCCTCCGGCGCATCGACGAGTGCCGTCGTCTTGCTTTCGGGCTCGTGTACGAGCACCGCGTAATTGTCGCTCAAACACGGGATGAGTCGGACTTCAACCGCCATAACTTGCTCCGCTTTGTGGGATTTCAAGAGAACGTAATCGCCTCGCATGTTCGCCGCAAGACTTGCTCTTAAAAACTTGCTCCTAAAGACTCGGCTTCCGGCAGAAGCCACGCAAGGCTAATGTTCGGCGAACGCAACGAAAGCAAGCATGTTTCTCGACGTCGTCGACCTTCGCTCTTTCTACGCGCAGCCGCTCGGCGGCGTGACGAGGCGGTTGCTTGGCAGCGCGATTCGCGCGCGCTGGGCCGATGCACATGGGCAATCGATTCTGGGTCTGGGCTATGCGACGCCTTATCTCGGCCTGTTTCGAAACGAAGGCGAGCGCATCTTCGCTTTCATGCCCGGCTCGCAGGGCGTGGTGAAATGGCCGAGTGCTTCGCCGACTTTGTCTTCTCTGGTTTCGGAAACGGCGTTGCCGCTACGCGATGCGATGATCGACCGCGTGCTCGCGGTGCATGCGCTCGAGATGACGCCGCATGCGGCCGACATGCTGCGTGAAGTCTGGCGCGTGCTCTCGCCTGGCGGAAAACTTCTGCTCGTCGTGCCGAACCGCGCGGGCCCCTGGGCGAGAATGGATTCGACACCGTTCGGTCAGGGGCAGCCGTTTTCGCGCACGCAACTTGTTTCGCTTCTTCGCGAAGCGCTGTTCACGCCGGTCGGCTGGCATGAAGCGCTGTGGATGCCGCCGCTCCAGCGAAAATGGCTGATGCGCGGGGCGTCCGCATGGGAGCGTGTCGGCGCGACATTGTCGCTGCCGTTCTACGGCGTGCATGTTGTGGAAGCGACGAAACAGATGTGGCGCCCGGTGCCGATCAAGAAGACGCGGCAAATGCCGGTATTCGCGCCGGGAACGGCGCCAGCCTAGTTTATTTTCAGGCCCCGAAGCCGGTACCGCTTTCGGGATCACGCTTTAGTTCTTGCGCGAGAGCAGGAACACGGCCTGCTCGCCGAACAGATTCCAGAACCACCACGGCGCGTCGAAACGCACGCGGCCGCCACTCGGGCCGAAGGCGACGC
This sequence comes from Hyphomicrobiales bacterium, assembly GCA_016713235.1. Classification (GTDB taxonomy): domain Bacteria; phylum Pseudomonadota; class Alphaproteobacteria; order Rhizobiales; family Xanthobacteraceae. The sequence goes on from JADJPN010000004.1 coordinate 84,979, forward strand.
CGCGTTCGATCTTCACGTCCAGCGCGCGTGTGAGATCGACGAAGTCGCGGATGGTGCAGAAGTGGATGTTCGGCGTGTCGTACCAGCTCACCGGAAGGTTCTGCGTGATCGGCATGCGGCCGTACCACAGTAATTGTCCGCGGATACGCCAATGGCCGAAATTCGGGAACGATACGATCACTCGTTTGCCGATGCGCAGCATCTGTTCCAGCACCCAGCGCGGACGGCGCGTCGCCTGTATCGTCTGCGAGAGAATGACGTAATCGAACGTGCTGTCCGGATAGTCGGCAAGGTCGGTGTCGGCGTCGCCCTGAATCACGGCGAGCCCCTTGGCCACGCATTCGTTCACGCCGTCGCGCGAAATCTCGATGCCGCGCGCGTCGACGTCGCGGGTCTCGGCAAGCAATTGCAGGAGTTCGCCGTCGCCGCAACCGACGTCGAGCACGCGCGAGCCCGGCTCCACCATGTTCGCGACCACCACGAGGTCGAGACGCGGCGTTTTGGGAATAGCACGCGCGACAAACGCGCCGGGATTGGTGCTGGTGAGCATGATTTACTTCGGCGCCTTCACGCCGCGCTTTTTCGCAGCCGAGTCGAGGAAGCCGCGCACGATCGCGAACAGTTCCGGTTCGTCGAGCAGGAAGGCGTCGTGGCCCTTGTCGGTTTCGATTTCGGCAAACGAGACCGGAGCGCCGGCGGCGTTCAGTGCATGCACGATCTGCCGCGCTTCTTCGGTCGGGAACAGCCAGTCCGAAGTGAAGGAAACCATGCAGACGCGCGACTTCAGATTACGGAATGCGTTTGCCAGCACATCGCCGTGTTCTCCCGCGAGATCGAAGTAATCCATCGCACGGGTGATGTAGAGATAGCTGTTCGCGTCGAAGCGCTCGACGAAGCTCGAGCCCTGATAGCGAAGATAGTTCTCCACCTGGAAATCGGCGTCGAAGCCGAAGGTCGGCAGTTCGCGGTCCTGCAAGCGGCGGCCGAACTTGCGGTGGAGCGCGGCGTCCGAGAGATATGTGATGTGCGCAGCCATGCGCGCGACGGCGAGGCCCCGATGCGGGCTGGTACCTTCGACAAGATATTTTCCGTTGCGCCAATCGGGATCGGCCATCACGGCCTGACGACCGACCTCATGAAAGGCAATATTCTGCGCGGAGTGGCGCGCGGCGGTCGCGATCGGCAGCGCGGAGAAGATGCGCTCCGGATAGGTCACCACCCATTGCAGCACCTGCATGCCGCCCATCGAGCCGCCGGCAACGCAAAGCAACTGGCCGATGCCGAGATGATCGAGGAGCGCTGCCTGTGCGCGCACCATGTCGCGAACGGTGACGACCGGGAATGTCAGGCCATAAGGCTCGCCGGTCGCAGGATTTTTAGAAGCCGGACCCGTCGTGCCGAGACAGCCGCCAAGCACGTTCGAGCAGATGACAAAGAAGCGGTCGGTATCGATCGGTAGGCCGGGGCCGACGATCGAATCCCACCAGCCTTCCTTGCCGGTGACAGGATGCACATTGTGTACGTGTTGGTCGCCGGTGAGCGCGTGGCAGATCAGGATCGCGTTGGAGCGGTCGGCGTTCAGTTCGCCATAGGTCTGGTAGGCCACCTGATAGGGCGAAAGCTCGACACCGGCGTCCAGCTTGAGCGGCTTGTCCTTGCCGAGGACGACGACCTGCGAGCGCGGCTCATCGGCCTCGCGGCGGATGATTTCCGCGCGGCTCGCTTTGTCTCCGCGGTCTAAGCGAACGATACTCATAACGTCCTTGGCTTCGGGGCTTGTCACTATATCAGAGCCAAATGGAGGTAGGCAGCGGCGCCTGAACAGGCAATGAATTCTTTGCTTGGCGCCTCGCCCGCGCTATCACGGGGGGCATCCTAACAGAGCCCCTAGCCCGGCCATGGTTAATACGCCGAATTCGAAGCCCGCGCAGGGGCAAGCGCCCACGCTTGCCGACCTGCGCAAGGAGATCGACCGGATCGACCGGGCGATGCACGAGCTATTGATCGAGCGCTCCGGCATCGTCGACACGCTGATCTCGGTCAAGAAATCGAACGAAACCGGCTCGGCATTCCGGCCCGCGCGCGAAGCTTCGATGATGCGGCTTCTGGTCGAGCGGCATCGCGGCATTCTGCCGTTAGACACGGTCGAGAGTATCTGGCGCGTCATCATCGCGACGTTCACCTTTGTGCAGCAGAATTACTCCGTGCACGTCGATCTTTCCTCGGGCGACGCGCTGGTGCGCGACTCCGTGCGGTTCCATTTCGGCTACACGGTGCCGGTCGTGCAGCATGTCGGCGCTTTGCCGGTGGTCGAAGCGGTGGCAGCTTCACGCGGCGATCTTGGGCTCGTGCGCGCGGAAGCGGTTGCCGGCGGCAAGGCGTGGTGGCGCGCGCTGGAGGGCGAGGGCAAGCCGAAGATCATCGCACGGCTTCCGTTCGTCGAGCGCGGCGATCATCCGGCGGGATTGCCGCTCTTTGTCGTCTCGAAGCCGTTACCCGCGGACGCGGCCGTCAACGAAGTCGAAATGTGGAGCGTGCATGTCGCGGGCTGGAACACTTCGGTGGCGCGCGCTCTTGCGCCGCTGGCGGAAGTTATCGCGCAGCCCGATAGCGGCTTTGACAGCGCTGCATTGTTGATCTCCGTGCCGCAGAACCGGAAAGTCCAACAGGTGCTGGCTTCGCTCAAAGAAGCGGGTGCATCCGTGCGTTCTTCGGCCCTCGTCGGCGGGCATGCGACCCGCTATACCGTCCCGCCCAAAGCCTAGGCTTCTTTTCAAGGTCCAGCACAATGAGCGCTTCCTCACAAACCCTTCGTCCGCAGCCGCGTGCCGGCGTCATGGAGATCGACGCCTATGTTCCGGGCCGCAGTCATGCGCCGGGCGTCGCGAAGGTGATCAAGCTCTCCTCGAACGAGACGCCGCTCGGGCCGAGCCCGAAGGCGGCCGAGGCGTATCGCAAGGGCGCGGGCACGCTCGAGCTGTATCCGGATGGCGGTGCGACAGATTTGCGCGAAGCGATCGGCAAGACTTACGGGCTGGACCCGAACCGCATCGTTTGCGGCGCTGGCTCGGACGAGCTGCTCGCGGTGCTCGCGCGCGCCTATCTGAAAGACGGCGACGAGGCGATCTACACCACGCACGGCTTTCTGATGTACCGCAACGTCACGCTCTCCGCGGGTGCGACACCCGTGATCGCACCGGAGAAGAATTTCACGACGGATGTCGATGCAATTCTCGCCTGCGTGACCCCGAAGACGCGGATGGTGTTTCTTGCCAATCCGAACAATCCGACCGGGACGTACACGCCGATCGCCGAAGTGCGCCGTCTGCACGCCGCGCTTCCCGGCAACGTCATTCTGCTGATCGATGCGGCTTACGCGGAATATGTGCGCAAGAACGATTACGAGGCGGGGATCGAGCTTGCGGGCTCGAGCGAGAATGTCGTGATGACGCGCACGTTCTCGAAGATCCACGGTCTTGCGGCACTTCGCATCGGCTGGATGTATGGGCCAGCGGCGATCGTGGACGCCGTGAACCGCACGCGCGGCCCGTTCAATCTCGGCGCGCCGTCGATCGCGGCAGGCACAGCCGCGCTCTCCGATCTTTCGCACATGGAGAATGCGATTTCGCACAATGTGAAATGGTTGCCATGGGTCAGCGACGAATTGAACAAGCTCGGTCTCGATGTAACGCCTAGCGTGGGCAATTTCATTCTCATTCACTTCCCGTCGGCACCGGGCAAGAGTGCGAAGGAAGCGGACGCGTTTCTGGTGGCACGCGGAATCGTGCTGCGGCAGATGGTGGCCTACAAGCTACCGAACGCACTGCGCATGACCATCGGCACCGAAGAGCAAAATAAGACTGTGGTTGCGGCGCTCGCCGAGTTTCTGAAGTGACGCGATTCTCGCCATGGCACCGGTCGTAAATCGCCTTGCCGTCATCGGCCAGGGGCTGATCGGCTCTTCGATCACGCGCGCGGTGAGCGCGAACAGGATCGCGCGCGAACTCGTCGTGACCGATGCCGTTCCGAAAGTGCGCAGGACCGTCGCCGAGCTTGGTTTGGGAATTGCGAAAGTCGTCGAGACAAGCGAAGAGGCGGTGCGCGACGCCGATCTCGTCGTTGCCTGCGTGCCGGTCGGTCAGTATGGCGCGCTGGCGCAGGTGATCGGCCCACATCTCAAAGCCGGCGCGATCGTTTCCGACGTGGGTTCGGTAAAGGGCGCGGTGGTGCGCGACATGCTCCCACATCTGCCGAAGGGCGTGCATCTCGTGCCCGCGCACCCGCTCGCGGGGACGGAACATTCCGGGCCGGAAAGCGGTCTTGCCGATTTATTCGAGAATCGCTGGTGCATCGTGACGCCGCTGGAGCATGCGGACGAGCACTCGGTCGAGACGGTGCGCGCGTTCTGGCGTGCGTTGGGCTCCGAAGTCGAGACCATGAGCGTCGAACAGCACGACAAGGTGCTCGCGATCACGAGCCATTTGCCGCATCTGATCGCGTTCACGATCTTTCATACCGGCCTCAAGCACGAAGAGACGTCCAACTCGGAAATCATGAAATATTCAGCCGGAGGCTTTCGCGACTTCACGCGCATCGCCTCGTCGAATCCGACCATGTGGCGCGATATCTTCCTGAACAACAAGGAAGCCGTGCTCGGCGTGTTGAAGCAGTTCAACGACGACCTTGCCGATCTTGCGCATGCGATCGAGCGGGACGATGCACAGAAGATCGTCGACGTGCTTTCGACGAGCCGCCTTACGCGGCGAAAAGTGATTGAGAAACAACATATCTCGGTCATTTCTCCGAAGCGCGAGTACGAGGACGCGTTTCCCATCGTTCGTCCCTACGGCGACGACTGATCGCTGCAATGAGCGAAGACCTCTGGGTGTTCGGCTATGGCTCGCTGATGTGGCGGCCGGGCTTCGAATTTTCCGAGCGGCGTCCCGCGCGGCTCAACGGCGCGCATCGCGCGCTTTGTGTGATCTCGCACGTTCATCGTGGCACACCGGAGAAGCCAGGGCTTGTGCTGGGCCTGGATCGCGGCGGCAGTTGCCGCGGGATTGCCTTTCGCGTGGCGGGCAAAAACCGCGAGCAGGTAATTCAGTATCTACGCGAGCGCGAGCAGGTCACGACGGTTTATCTCGAGAAATATCGATTGGTAGATCTGCTCGACGGCAATCGTGCCCGTGTCAGCGCGGTTTGCTATCTGGTCGACCGCGGGCATGCGCAATATTCGGGCGTGCTCTCATTGGAAGAACAGCTTACTTATGTGAAGCGCGGGCATGGCAAGTCCGGCAACAACCCGGACTACGTGCTGGCGACCGTCGACGCGCTGCGTTCGCTCGGCATTCGCGACCGCGGGCTCGAATGGCTCGCGGACAAATTGAGAAGCGAGCGGCCCTTTACGCGGCGCGACGCGGATTAAACGGAACGACGTTGTCGCCGTCCGGGGCGCTTCCCGGTGCGCTGCCGCCCTCGATCAACGCCCGCAGATCGTGATGCGCGAAGGCGAGTGCCTCGATGCGCTCCACCACGTGCACGTGGATTTCGTCGGTATCGTCCGGCGCAGGCTGGTTCGCGGCACCCGCGGCAATCGCGATCACCTTCGGGCCTTCCTCCGTCCGTTTTACGTAGAGCGAGACCGCGAGGTCGTAAGCTGGCGTCTGCCCGGGCAGATAGCGGCTGGTGGCGTAACGGCGGCCTGAACCGCCGCACCAGAACTGGAAACGGCTGGCGAGGTCTGGAAACTTGGTTGCGGCGAGCTGTCCCGCGTATTTCGCTCGTTCGAATCGCTGCATGAGAACAAAGGTAGAACATCAATGGTTAATGTCAACTTAACGATTGAAATCAAGTTCTCGTGCGCGCGATTTCCTCTCGTCCCAGAGCCACAAGCCGGTTCGTGGCCGTCTCGATCCGCGTTTCGAGTTCGCTGAGAAACGCGGTCTTTTCCATGCCCGGCTGAATCGGATCGAGAAACTCGATGCGTACTTTGCCCGGCGTGAAACGCAGCGAGCGGCGCGGCCAATAAAGGCCCGAGTTCAGCGCGACCGGCACGCAGGGCACGTTCAACTGCTCATAGAGATAGGCGACGCCGTATTTATAGTTGGGTGGTGCATCCACCGGGCGGCGCGTGCCCTCCGCATAAATGATCAGCTGGCGATTCGCTTTCATTCGCTCATGACCGAGTTCGGTGATCTGATCGAGCGCTGCCTTGCGCGCGCCGCGGTTTACCGGAATGAGCTTCGCTTTCATCGTGTACCAGCCGAACAGCGGGATCCACTGCAATTCCCGTTTCAGCACGAAAGTCGGATCGGACAATAACGCCGCCATCGTAAAGGTTTCCCATGCCGACTGATGCTTGGAGGCGACAATGGCAGCGCCGGTAGGGATTTTATCGGCGCCAATAACCTCGTGCTCGATCCCGCAGATGTACTTCAGTAGAAAATGGTTCCCGGCCGCCCAGGAGCGCACCGCTATCCAGATATAGCGGCGCGGCAGCAGCAACAGCGGCATATAGAAAAGGATCTGGAGGAACGTGTTCAAATAGAATGAGACATTGAATAGCAGCGAACGAAAAGCCTGCACGACGTAACTTCCTTCTGTGCCGCAGCGGTTTTCTTCAGGTCGCGCGGACGAGCGCGGCAAGATATTTCAGATACTCGAAAACGAGAAGCCGTGCGACCTGCGGGCTCGTCCACCAACTTTGCTCGCGCATCCGCTCGGTAACGACCGGATAGGGAATGAGTTCGATGCCGTCGGTTTCGCGCTCGAGTTCGACCAGCGCGCGCGGCATGTGCCAGGCCGACGTCACAATAAGAAGCGTCTTGAACCCGTGCTTCTTGGCCCAGGCCGCGGTCTCGACGGCGTTGCCGAGTGTGTTCTGCGCCTCGTGCCCAAGGTCGATGCAGCATTCCGAGAGGCGTGCAAAATCCGGAATCTGCCTGTTCAGCTCATCGTTCGTAATTGCCGGATTGACCCCGGAAACCAGCAGCCGCGTGCCGCGCTTTTTCGCAAGCAGTTCGATCGCGTCGTTCATGCGCTGGGCGGCGCCGGTCAGCACCACAATGCCATCCGCGCTACGCGAAGTGCGCGATTGCTCGGAGTGAATCTCGTTCAGGTAGACCGCAAAACCCGCGATCAAGGCTGCGGCCATACCGCCCGCGATGCTCCAGACCAGGATCGACAGAAAGCTCCGCCCGCGCCTCGCCCGCGCTGGTGCGGCTTCCGCCGTTTGCTGATCACTTCCCATCATCATCCAATTCATATCGAGCATGCTATTGCGAATTGCGGCAAGCAGGCGGCTCACGTTCCGACGACATTTTGGTCTGGAATTCGCGCGGTTTCTTGTCCCGTTTCGGGGCGGGGCGTCGGAAAAGCCTACTACACAAGGGCTACAGCCGCACCGGCGCCCGGCGTTACGGTTTTCGATCCATTAACGGGTCTGCGGCATCATGCACCTCAGTAAGTGTCGAGTGAGGTTGCAATGCGTATCGAATGTCCGGCCTGCGCGGCCGGCTTTGAAGTCAGTCCTTCGGCACTTGAACCGAACGGGCGCACTGTGCGTTGCGCCGCCTGCAAAACCACCTGGTTTGCGTCCGCGCCGGCGATGGCGCTCGCCGATGGCGCGATCGAAGAAATTTCCCCGCCCGCGCGGGCCCCAGCCATCAGTGCCGAAGATCGTGCCGATCATGACGCGCTTGCGGCCGCAGGCATCCGACCCGTAACCGATGACGCCGAAATCATCGTAGTCGAGAAGGCGCCGTCCATTTCGCCTGCCGGAGAAGAACCGCCGCCGCCCGTCATGCCGAAACGAAAGACGGTGGCACGGTTCACGTCTTCAACACGCGGCCGCGAGCGGCGCTTTCCCCTCGGCCTTGTCGCGGTTCTGCTCATCGGCGTGCTGTCGCTAGGGATCGCCGGCCGCCAGTCGATCGTGCGCGCTGCGCCTGAGCTTGCATCGCTTTACGCCGCCATCGGATTTCCGGTGAACCTGCGCGGGCTCGAGTTCCAGAATATCCGTACCAGGCAGGAAATTCAGGACGGAATCACCGTGCTCGCCATCGAGGGCGAAGTCGAAAACATCGTGAGCCGCGCGGTAGAACTGCCGCGTGTCCGGCTCTCGGTCCTTGGAGAAAACGGCGTTGAGATTTATTCCTGGACCGCGCTTTTACCGCGATCGATCCTCTATCCTCACGAACGCGTGCAATTCAAAAGCCGGCTGGCTTCGCCGCCCGCGGCGGGCAAGGAAATCATGGTCCGGTTTCTAACCCGCGGCGATCTGACGGGGGTTTTCACTAAACCGAAAGGGCATCTGGTGGCCCGTATCCTGATCGCGGAAGACGAAGAAGCATCGCGCATGTTGCTCACGCGCGCGCTCGAACTCGACGGTCATAGCGTCCATGCCTGTGCTGACGGCGCGGACGCGCTCGAATATCTGCAAGGCGGCGGCGAGGCCGACCTTCTGCTCACCGATATTTCGATGCCGCTGATGGACGGGATCGCGCTTGCGCTCAGTGTCTCGCGCGATCGGCCGACGTTGCCAATTCTTCTGATGACCGGTTTTGCCGATCAGCGCGAGCGCGCGAGCGGTCTGGATTCGTTGATCAAGGGCGTGATCGTGAAGCCGTTTCAGATCGAGGACGTGCGCGCGAAAGTCCGCGACGTGCTGGCTTAATAGTCCTGCAAGAGCCGGTCGAGGTAATCGAGCTCCAGGCGCGGACGCGACGGATCGCTAAGGCGCCGGCGCAATTCCTCGAGCACGCGGCGCGCACGCTGCGTATCGATCTCGTCCGGTACCTTCACCGTGTAGTCGTCACCGAATTCGCGATTGCGCACGGGACGTCCCAAAGGATCGGTGCGATCGGCCTGGTCGGCTTCGGGTCCGTTCGGATCGCCGGGGCCGTCGCCCGGTCCACCCTGTTGCATCGCGTCCGCCATCGCCTGCGCGCCACGGCGTAGCTGCGATAGCGCGCGGCCTTGCGATTCGCTCGCGCCATCGGCGTCGCCCTGACCGAGAGAACCTTCGGCATCGCGCATCGCCTGTTCGGCGCGGCCGAGCGCATCGGCGGCATCCTTGCCGGGGCCGTCTTGATCGCCGTCGCCATTCTGCTGTTGGCGTTTGCGCAATTGCTCGAGCATGCGTTCGAGCTGCTGGCGCAGATCGCCCTGGCCCTGACGCAACTGGCCCATCTGGTCGCGGCCGTTCTTCTGCTGGCCTTGCCCTTGTTGTTGCTGGCGGCGGTTATCCTGCCCTTGCCGGAAGGTGCGGTCGCGCAGGCGCTGCTGTTCCTGAATCATCCGGCCGAGCTGATCCAGCGGATTGTTCTGGTTCTGCTGCGGGCCGGCCTGACGGCGGCCTTTCTGCAAATTCTCCATCAGCGACTGCAACTGATCGAGCAGCTTCTGCGCGGATTGGCGGTCGCCATTCCGCGCCATGCGCTCGATCTGGTCGAGCATGTTCTTGAGATCCTGCGGGCGCACGACGCGCGTATTCGGGTCAGGGCGCTGGAGATCGGTATTGTTGTTGTCGCGGCGTTGTTGTTCGGCGAGCGCTTGCAGATAGCGGTCGAGCGCTGCGCGAAGCTGATCCATCAGCTTCTTGATTTCCTCTGGCGAGGCGTCGCGCTCCAGCGCCTGCCGCAGCGCATTCTCGGCGGCACGCAGATCGCGCTCGACATCCGACATGGTGCCGTCCTCGATCAGCACCGCAACTTCCCAGAGATAGGCGATGACGCCGCGCAGATCGTCGTCGGTGCGCGAGATTTTGAGGCGCGTACTCGCGGTACGCAGGCCGAGATAGACACTGGCTTCCGGGGTGAAGCGTTCCGGCGCGATCATCAGCGCATCGAGCGCATGCTGCACGCGGTCTTTGGCATTCGCATCGAACGCAAGTTCGCGGCGCTGTTCGATGAGCGCGCGGGCGACCGGCTTTTGGAATGAACGCTGCGGAATGCGCAATTCCCGTACTTCGCTCTTGCCTTCGTTGCCGGCTTCGTCGCGTGCAGTCAGCGTGAGCCGCACCGCGGCGCCAGCCCAGGGATGTTCGGTCAAATCCTTCGTGGTTTGTCCGACGCCAGATTTGGTGCGGGCTTGCGGCAAGGCAAGCGGGAAGTTGGGTGCGTCGACAAGAGGGCGTGGCGGAAGCGCATTCGGCGCAAGCGGCGCTACGCGTTCGAACTGCGCATCGGCTTGCGTCACGCCGTAGTCGTCGCCGACGCCGTAGGAGAGGCTCAAGGCGTTGCGGCCGGCGATCTCCGGCTCTTTCGAAAACTGGATTGTGGGCGCACGATCCGGGATTGCGCGGAACGACCACTTCGCTTCGCCGACCGGAAGCCCTTTCACGATGAGGCGAGCATCCTCGGTAATTTTGAAATGCCGCTCGATGCCGGTCTTTGCCGAATCAGGATTGGGGTTCGGCTCTTCCGTCAGATTTTCCTTCGATCACGAGATCGAGTGCTGCGAGATTCGTGCCGCGAACGATCAGCACGCTTCCCGAAGGCACGGCCACCAGCGGCACTTCGCCGGGGGCCGCTTCATCGTGGCGAATGCCCGCGAGCAGTACCGGCGCGCGGCCCGTGTAGAGCGGCGGCGTGATCCAGGCGTCCACGCGATAGAGCCGCGGCGTCAGCGCACCGGTCCAATCGAAGGCGGCGATCAGACGCCGCGTGCGGTCTGAGTCGGCAATGAAGAACGTCGCGACGACCGCAAGCAGGATCGCCGCGCGAAACGCGAAAGGATCGCGCCGCGCAAGACGCGGCTGCGGCAAGCCTGCGCGAAGATTTTTCGCAGCTTCCGCCGTGCGCTGAAGATGCGCGCGCCAGAGTGCCGCCGCCATCGGATCTTCCGTCTTGGTGGCGAGTTTGTCGGTGAGCGCGGTCGCGGGGCGGTGCGCGGCGATGTTCGAGCGATCGAGCCGCGAGACGGCATCGTTCAAGCCGGGAATGCGAATGCGGATCGCGGGAACGAGTACTGCGATCAGCAGCAGCGCGAAGAGAGCGACGCCGATGATGCGTCCATAAGGCGGCAAGGAAATCCATAAGCCCGCCCAGGACAGGCTGAGAAAAATTCCGGCAGCGCAAAGCAGCGCGGCCAAAACCGGCCAGACGCTTTCCCACAACAGGGCTTGCCGCGCGCGGGATACTGCGACCGAGAGCGCGGCTAGCGCTTCGCGGACAACGCCGGAAGGAAGCTCGTTATCCTGTCTCTCAGGTGCGCCGCTCAACGAATGAGTTCCTTGCGGGTCGCCCCATGCCCAAGGAGAATTCTAAAGGGCGATTATGGCTGCCGCCAATGACTTTTGCGGCAACGCAGTGTTCAGCGCTGCCAGGGGGCTTTCCGGTCCAGGGCAATAATGGCCGCGGCATCGAAACGCGGCCGGACGAGCGCATATTCGTCTTCGCGCACAAGCACTTCGGGGATGAGCGCGCGGGTGTTGTAGGTGCTTGCCTGTACCGCGCCATAGGCACCCGCGGTCATCACCGCCACAAGATCGCCTTCCTTCATCTGCGGCAGGCGGCGATCGAGCGCCAGATAATCGCCCGATTCGCAGACCGGGCCGACGACATCGGCAGTGACCCACTGCGCAGTTTGCGCGGGTTCCTGTACCGGTAAAATCTCGTGATAGGCCTCGTAAAGCGTCGGCCGGATGAGATCGTTCATCGCCGCATCGACAATCAGAAAATTCTTCCCTTCGCCCTGCTTCCAGTAGATCACGCGGGAGACGAGAATTCCCGCGTTGCCGACGATCATGCGGCCGACTTCGAAGACGAGCTTCGCGCCGAGATTCTTCGTGTGCTTCTTCACGATTTCCGCGTATTCCGCAGGCAAGGGCGGCGGCGTGTTGTCGTTCTTGTAGGGAATGCCAAGTCCGCCGCCGAGATCGAGATGCTCGATCGTGTGGCCAGCCGCGCGCAGATCGCGCGCAAGCTCGGCCATCAATGCGGTCGCATTGTCGAACGGAGAGAGTTCGGTGATCTGACTGCCGATGTGCATGTCGATGCCGGCGACGCGAAGGCCGGGCAGCTTTGCCGCTTGCGCATAGACTTCGCGCGAACGCGAAATCGGGATGCCGAACTTGTTTTCGCTCTTTCCGGTTGCGATCTTGGCGTGCGTCTTTGCATCGACGTCCGGATTTACGCGCACGGACACCGGCGCTTCGACACCGAGGCTGGTAGCGACTTCAGAGAGGACGCGCAGTTCGGGTTCGCCTTCGACATTGAAGCAGTAGATGCCGGCCTTCAGTGCTGCCGCCATTTCTTCGCGCGTCTTGCCGATGCCCGAGAACACGATCTTGTTCGCCGGGACGCCGGCTTCGAGCGCGCGGGCGAGTTCGCCGCCGGACACGATGTCCGCGCCTGCCCCTATTTTTGCGAGCGTCGCGATCACGGCTTGATTGGAATTGGCCTTCAGCGCGAAACAGACGAGCGAAGGTACGTCGGCAAAGGCTTCGGCAAAGACGCGGTAGTGCCGCTCAAGCGTCGCGGTCGAATAGCACTAGAACGGGGTGCCGACTTCGCGTGCGAGCGCGGTCAGGTCGACGTCTTCGGCGTGCATGACGCCGTCGCGGTAGGTGAAGTGATGCATCGGAAAGAGGGTATCAGAGCAGGTCGTCGAGGATGAAGGCCCGATCCGGCTTTACGGGTTCGCTTGAGATCGGGACGCCGCCTTGCCGGAAGCGTTTTTTCTTCTTCGAGTCATCCTTGCCCATGGGCGAGGTGAACGATTTGGAGGTCGCTGTCTGGGTCGGGGTCGAAGTAACGGTATCGCCGGGGCGATCGGGAACGACCGTGGTTTGCAGCGGATTCGGGGAAGCGGTGTTTTCCGCGCCGACCGGCGGCTCCAGCGGGCCCTTCACGCCGCAACCGGCGAGCACAAGCGCGCCCGCGAGCAGGGCGATCGGAAACAGGCGAGCGGAAGGTTCGGTCAAAGGAATTCTCCCCGGAAGCGGCTTTGCACTATCGGAAAACCGCGGCCAAAGCGAGGCCACGGGCCGGACGTCATTTCGGGTCCTGCCCGAGCTTCTTCAGCCAGCGCTTGGCCTGAACGCGGACGTTTTTCGGTGCGGTGCCGCCATAGCTCGTGCGGGAGGCGACCGATTTCGAGACCGACAGCACCGAGTACACATCATCCGTAATGCGTTTCTCGACTGCCTGCATGTCGGCAAGCGACAGCCGGTGCAGCGGCACGTTCGCAGCTGACGCCTTCGCGACGATGGAGCCGGTGATGTGGTGTGCTTCCCGGAACGGGATATTCAGTTTTTGCACCAGCCAGTCGGCAAGATCGGTCGCGGTCGAATAGCCGTCGCCGGCCATCGACTTCATTCTCTTCTCGTCGGCGACAAGGTCGCGCGTCATGCCGGCGGTCGCCGCGATCACGACCGAAAAATCCGATAGCGCGCGGATGGTGCCGTCTTTGTCTTCCTGCATGTCTTTTGCGTAAGCGAGCGGAAGGCCCTTCATGACGACGAGCAACTGCACCAGCGCCGCGATGATCTTGCCCGCTTTTGCGCGCACGAGTTCGGCCGCGTCCGGATTGCGCTTCTGCGGCATGATCGAGGAGCCGGTCGTGAACTTGTCCGAGAGCGCGATGAAGCCGAAGGCGGGCGTGGTCCAGATCACGATTTCTTCCGCGAAACGGGAAAGGTGCATCGCGCAGATCGAAGCCGCGCTCAGCGTCTCCAGTACGAAGTCGCGATCGGAAACAGCATCCAGGCTGTTCGCGGTCGGCCTATCGAAACCCAGCGCTTTGCTGGTCGCATCGCGGTCGATCGGGAACGAGGTTCCGGCGAGCGCCGCGCTGCCGAGCGGGTTTTCGTTCATGCGCTTTCTTGCGTCTGCGAGTCTGCCGCGGTCGCGCGAAAGCATCTCGACGTATGCGAGCAAGTGATGACCGAAGGTCACCGGCTGCGCGGTCTGCAAATGCGTGAAACCCGGCATGACACTGTCGGCGTACTGCGCGGCTTTTTCCGCCAGCGCGAGCTGCAAATCGGCGAGCGATTTGTCCAAGCCGTCGATGGTGTCGCGGATATAGAGCCGGAAATCGGTCGCGACCTGATCGTTGCGCGAGCGCGCGGTATGCAAGCGCCCCGCGGCAGGGCCGATCAGTTCGGCGAGGCGGCTCTCGACATTCATGTGAATGTCTTCAAGCTGCTTGGAGAACTTGAACTTGCCGCTTTCGATCTCGGCCAGAATGGTATCGAGCCCCTGCGCGATTTTGTCCGCGTCGGCTGCCGTAATGATGCCTTGAGCGGCCAGCATCGAAGCGTGCGCCTTGGAGCCGGCGATGTCCTGTGCGAACAAGTGCCGGTCGAAGTCGATCGAGGCGTTGATCTCTTCGAGGATCGCGTCGGGGCCCGCCGCGAACCTCCCGCCCCACATCTTGTTATTCATGCTCGAACCCTGACGGCCTCAATGACCGCTCCAAACCAAGAGACCACCGCACGCGTAAACTGGCTTCGCCGCGCGCGCTATTTTCTGCTTGCGGCTTTCCTCGGCACGATTGCGGGGTTCGCGGGGATATACTTGACCGGCGGCCTGCAACGCAACGTAGGCGTCGTTTCGGACGGTACTTGTGTTAACGCGGGCCTCGCCGCCAAGCGGTTAATGCCACTTTCCAAAGGGGAAGTCGCGGCTTTCGCGCCGAATTCGAAGCCGCGCCGTGCGACGCCGATCGACTTCAAGGATGCCAGCGGCAGAACGGTCAGCCTCGACGATTTTAAGGGCAGGGTTGTGCTCATCAATCTCTGGGCGACGTGGTGCGTGCCTTGCCGCAAGGAAATGCCCGCGCTTGACGAACTGGAGCAGAAGCTCGGCGGGAGCGATTTTACCGTCCTTGCGATCAATCTCGATCAACGTGGCGGCGACAAGCCGAAGAAGTTTCTCGAAGAGATCAAGGTCAAGAGCCTGATTTACTACGAAGACCCGACCACGAATGTTTTTCAGAAACTGAAAGCGGCGGGACGCGCGCCGGGACTGCCTTCAACGATTCTGGTGGACCGCGACGGTTGCGAACTCGGCTTCATGCCGGGGCCGGCGGAGTGGGCGAGCGAAGATGCGCTGGCGCTGATCCGCGCGGCGCTCTCGAAGAACTAATTCAGACCTGAATATCGATGTTCTGACCGAGGCCGGCAGCGGCGTTGGCGAGCTTCTGCGCGTTCTGATTGGCGGCTTCGAGCAGCTGCGCGATCGACTGCTCACTCGAGGCGTTCATTTTCGCGAATTTGGCCGCAAGCGCGAGCTGCGCCTGCGAAGCCTTCGATGCCATGACGGCGCTGATAAGGGCGGTTTCCATCGCCGGTCAAAATGACCGGCGGGAGTTAAAGAACGCTTAGCGCGTGGGAACCGGCTTCTCGCCGCGGTAATCGTAGAAGCCGCGCTTGGTCTTGCGGCCGAGCCAGCCGGCTTCGACGTATTTCACGAGCAGCGGGCAGGGGCGGTACTTCGAATCCGCGAGCCCCTCGTGCAGCACCTGCATCACCGAAAGCACGGTGTCCAAGCCGATGAAGTCGGCAAGTTGCAGCGGGCCCATCGGATGATTGGCGCCGAGTTTCATCGCCTTGTCGATCGCTTCGACCGAGCCCACGCCTTCATAAAGCGTGTAGATCGCTTCGTTGATCATCGGCAGCAGGATGCGGTTCACGATGAAGGCGGGGAAGTCTTCCGCGACAGCGTAAGGTTTTCTGGAGGCGCGAGACGAATTCCTTCGAGGCCTCGAACGTCTCTTCGTCGGTCGCAATGCCGCGCACGAGCTCGACCAGTTCCATCAGCGGCACCGGATTCATAAAGTGAATGCCGATGAATTTTTCCGGGCGGTCGGTGGTAGCGCCGAGGCGGGTGATCGAAATCGAAGACGTGTTGGAGGCAAGCAGCGCGTCCTTCGGCATCAATGCCGAAAGCTCGACGAAGATTTTCTTCTTTACTTCCTCTTTCTCGGAGGCCTGACTCGATCACGAGATCGCAGTCGGTGAGATCCTTGAAGGCGGCAGCCGGAACGATGCGCGCAAGCGCGGTCTGGCGGTCGCCTTCCGAGATCAGCGCTTTCGTAACCTGGCGCTGCATGTTGCCGTTGATGTTCGCAAGACCGGTCTTGATGCGGTCTTCGGAGATGTCGTTGAGCTTTACATCATAGCCCGCAAGCGCGCAGACATGGGCGATACCGTTGCCCATCTGGCCCGCGCCGATCACACCGATTTTCTTCAAGGCTTTCATCGCGCGGGCTCTTCGCTATTTGTTCAGTTCTTTTTCGAGTTCAGGCAATACGGTGAAGAGATCGCCAACCAAGCCGTAATCGGCGACCTGGAAGATCGGCGCTTCTTCGTCCTTGTTGATCGCAACGATCACTTTGGAGTCCTTCATGCCGGCAAGATGCTGGATCGCGCCGGAAATGCCGACGGCGATGTAAAGTTCAGGGGCCACGACCTTGCCGGTCTGGCCAACCTGCCAGTCGTTCGGAGCATAGCCCGCATCGACCGCGGCGCGCGAGGCGCCCATCGCGGCACCGAGCTTGTCCGCGACCGGCTCGATGTACTTTGCGAAATTCTCTTTATTCGCCATGGCGCGGCCGCCGGAGATGATGACGCGCGCGGCGGTCAGTTCCGGACGATCCGATTTGGAGAGCTCTTCGCCGACGAACGAGGAAAGACCCGGGTCACCCGCGCCTTCCGCGTTCTCGACCGAGCCCGCGCCGCCTTCGCCAGCCGCCTGAAACGAGGCGGTACGGACGGTGATGACTTTTTTCTTGTCGGAGGACTGCACGGTCTGGATCGCGTTGCCGGCATAGATCGGACGCTGGAAAGTATCCGGGCCCTCGACCTTGGTGATTTCGGAAATCTGCATCACGTCGAGGAGCGCGGCAACGCGCGGCATGAAGTTCTTGCCGGAGGTCGTCGCCGGCGAGACGATCGCATCATACTTGTCCGCGAGCTTCACGATGAGCGCCGCCATCGGCTCGGCGATCTTGTTTTTGTAAGCCGCATTGTCGGCGAGCAGCACCTTTTTGACGCCCGCGAGTTTCGCGGCGGCGTCGGCAACGGCTTTCGCGCCTTCGCCTGCAACCAGCACATCGACGTCGCCGCCAAGTGCCGCGGCGGCAGTCAGCGCCTTCGCAGTCGCCGGGCTCAGATTTGCGTTGTCGTGTTCGGCAATAAGGAGTGTTGCCATGATCAGATCACTCCCGCTTCATTCTTGAGTTTGTCGACGAGGGCTGCAACCGAGTCCACCTTCACGCCGGCCTTGCGGCCCGCGGGCTCGGAAGTCTTGACCACTTTCAGGCGCGGCGTGACATCGACGCCGTAGTCGCCGGGCGCTTTTTCGTCGATCGGCTTCTTCTTCGCTTTCATAATGTTGGGCAGCGAAGCGTAACGCGGCTCGTTCAAACGCAAATCGGTGGTGACGATCGCCGGGAGCTTCAGCTTCAGGGTCTGCAAGCCGCCGTCGACTTCGCGTGTCACGTTCACGCTGTCGCCCTCAATGACGACCTTCGACGCGAAGGTGCCCTGCGCCCAATTCAGAAGCGCGGCCAGCATCTGGCCGGTCTGGTTGGAGTCGTCGTCGATCGCCTGCTTGCCGAGGATCACGAGATTTGGCTTCTCGGCGTCCACGATGCCCTTGAGAATTTTCGCAACGGCGAGCGGCTCAACCGCGCCGTCGTGCTTCACCAGAATGCCGCGATCGGCGCCCATCGCGAGCGCGGTGCGGATCGTCTCGGAAGCCTGCTGCGGCCCGATCGAGACCGCGACGATTTCGGTCACCTTGCCGGCTTCTTTCAGACGGATCGCCTCTTCGACGGCGATTTCGTCGAAGGGGTTCATCGACATTTTGACGTTTGCGAGATCGACGCCGGAGCCGTCAGGCTTCACACGCGCCTTCACGTTGAAATCGATAACACGCTTTACTGCGACTAAGACTTTCATCCGCTGCCCATTTGTTGCGGTGCGGTGGGCAAACTATGGCTGGTCCTTAGGCCTGTCAACGCGAACAATCACCGTCGGCGCGTCCATTTGTGCGACCGGAGCGGTGGTTGTGCCCTGTTCGACCGGTTCTACGGCAGAAACCGTTGCGGCCTCTGCGACCGCAGCCACCGTATCCGGCTCGCCTTTGAACAGGTCGACCCCGGGCCGGCGCATCATCACCACGAGCACGATGCCGGCCGCGAAGCCGCCGATATGCGCCCACCAGGCGACATTATCCATGCCGCGCGCGGTCGCCATGAAGATGTTGAAAACGAGATAGATGCCGAGCACCCAATAGGCGCGCAGCTTGATCGGAATGCGGGTGAAGAACAGCACCCAGACCTTCGCGCGCGGAAACAGAACGAGATAGGCGGCCAGCAAACCGGAAATCGCGCCCGACGCGCCGATCAGCGGCGTCGTCGAAGTGGTCTGCGACAGAAAATGCGCGAGGCCTGCGGCAACGCCACACGCAATGTAGAACAGGAAATAGCGGAAGCGGCCCATTGCGTCTTCGATGTTGTCACCGAAGACCCAGAGAAAGAGCATGTTGCCGAACAGGTGACCGAGGTCGCCGTGCAGGAACATATAAGTAAAGAGCTTGATCCCCGGCACCTGCGCGATGAAAGCGGGAACATCCGCAGTCATGCGCGCATTCGCGAGAATGGATGCAGGCATGAAACCGTAGTTGCGGTTCAGGTAGTCGTCGAAATTCCAGACGACGCCCGACTGAAACAGAAAATAGATGAAAATGTTCGCGGCGAGCAGCGCCCACGTAACATAGGGACGCTTGATGTAGCGCAGCTGGTTGTAGTCATAGACCGGAAGAAAAACCATGGTGACTACTCAGCGGTTTGCGCCCGGCACCCATAACACGTCGCGCTCGCCCCTGCCATTGACGTAGCGCGCGGCAACGAAGAGTAAATCCGAGAGACGATTGAGATAGCGGATCGCGGCGGGGTTCACTTTCTCGCTTTTCTGCTGCGAGAGCTGGACCGCGAGCCGCTCCGCGCGGCGGCAGATTGTGCGCGCGAGATGAAGGTAAGCCGCGGAAGGTTCGCCGCCCGGCAGCACGAAAGAGCGAAGCGGCTTTAAAGAAGCGTTCAATTTGTCGATTTCGGATTCGAGACGCGTGACCTGGGTTTTGACGACGCGAAGCCGTTCCTTCGGCGCGCTTTCGCCTTCGGGTACCGCAAAGTCCGCGCCAAGATCGAACAGGTCGTTCTGGACGCGGTTCATGATCGCTTCGACGTCGGGTTCGTTCTTGAGATGCAGGCGGGCAATGCCGATCGCGGCATTGGTTTCATCGACCGTGCCATAGGCTTCGACGCGCAGATCGGACTTCAGCCGGCGCTCGCCCGAGCCGAGCGCGGTCGTGCCGTCGTCGCCGGTCTTCGTGTAAATGCGGTTCAGGACTACCAAGGTGCAGCGCCTCCTGCGCGGCGCCGGTTGTAGCCTATTTTTGCGCGCTGCTGAACTTGGCTATTTGCCGAGCATCCAGAGCGTAATCATGACCAGTGCAATGGCGATGCCCTGCAAAAGCACGCGCACGCGCATCAGCTTCTGCGAGGTATTACCGGAGCCGCCTTTCATCATGTTCCAGAGGCCAAGGACAAGCACGATCGCGACCGCGATCAGCGCGATCGGAACGACGATGGTTTGCAAAAAGGTAGCCATGGTGCTTCTCCCCCGGCTCTACAGATTAAGCCGCGCGCTCTCGGTATCGAAGGCCGTAGCGTAACCGATCCAGAGGAGATGGGGCAGCAGCAGGCTCGCGGCAAAGCGATCCACCTTCCACGCTGCGACGATCGTCGCTGCCGCCATGGCGCCGAGCGCGAGAATCGCGGAAAGCCCGCCTAGTTCGTTCCATCCAGGAGACGGCGTGCAATCACTTGCGCCTGAATTTCGGCCGCGCCTTCGAAGATCGACAGAATGCGAGCATCGGCGAGCACGCGCGAAACCGGATACTCCATCGCAAAACCATTGCCGCCGTGGATTTGCAGCGCGTTGTCCGCTGACGCCCAGGCAATGCGGGCCGCGAGCAGCTTTGCCATGCCGGCCTCAAGATCGCAGCGGCGGCCGGAATCTTTCTCGCGCGCGGCGTGATAGGTGAGCTGGCGTGCGATCAGGATTTCCGCGGCCATCATTACGATCTTGTCGGAGACGCGCGGGAACGAATACAGCGGCTTGCCGAACTGGATGCGCTCATGCGCGTAACGCAGGCCCAGTTCCATCGCGCATTGCGCAACGCCGATCGCGCGCGCGGCGGTCTGGATGCGTGCGGCTTCGAAGGTCTGCATCAGCTGCTTGAAGCCGTTGCCTTCGGTGCCGCCAAGCAGGTTTTCGGCCTTCACTTCGAAGCCGTCGAAGCCGATTTCGAACTCCTTCATGCCGCGATAGCCGATGACTTCGATCTCGCCGCCGGTCATGCCTTCCGCCGGGAACGGGTTGTTGTCGTCGCCGCGCGGCTTTTCCGCGAGCAGGATCGAGAGGCCCTGATAGCCTTTCTCTTCCGGCTTGGTACGGCAGAGCAGCGTCATCAGATCGGCGCGCACCGGATGCGTGATCCAGGTCTTGTTGCCGTAAACTTTATAGACGTCGCCCTTCTTCTCGGCGCGCGTCTTCAGCGAGGCGAGATCGGAGCCGGTGTTGGGCTCGGTGAAGACCGCGGTCGGCAGGATTTCGCCCGAAGCAATCTTGGGCAGCCATTGTTTCTTCTGTTCGTCCGTGCCGCCGCCAAGAATGAGTTCGGCTGCGATCTCCGAGCGCGTGCCGAGCGAGCCAACGCCGATCCACGCGCGCGAAAGTTCTTCGGAGACGAGGACCATCGATTCCTTGCCAAGCCCGAGGCCGCCGAATTCTTCAGGGATGGTGAGGCCGAAGACGCCGAGTTCGGCCATCTTCGTGATGATTTCCATCGGAATGTATTGGTTGTTCAGATGCCATTCGTGGGCATGCGGCACGACTTCGCTCTCGGCGAAGCGGTGCATCTCGGCGCGCATGGCGTCGAGCGTTTCATCGAGCCCGGCGTCGCCGATGGTAAGCGAACCTTGCGTTTTGGCGATCGCGGCTGCGAGTTTCGCGCGCGTCTCGGCATTGTTGCCGGCAATCAGTTCCTTGATCGCGGGCGTAATGCGTAGAGAAGCTTTCTGTTCGGCGAGACCAAGATCGGCAAGGCGAAGCATTTCACCCTGGCTCATCGGAATGCCGCCGAAGATCTGCGCGAGGTACTCGCCAGCGCCGATGCGCACAAGCAGCTCTTCCAGTTCTCCGAAACGGTTCGCCTCGATCATGCGCCCGGAATAGGCCGCGAGCTGGCGGATCGATTCCACATAGGTGGCCAGCCACGCGTAGCCATGCACGGCATGCTGTTCGCGCTCGAGTGCGGCGGAGGAAAGCTTGCCTCCGTCCGCAACCTTCGCCCGAACCGCAACAGCTGCCTCTGTAAGCAGCGCCTGTACCGAATCGCTCGCTTCAAGAAGGAGCGGCAGGAGGCCGGCATCAGCTTTGACGGCGCGGGGAGCGGCTTGGGTCATCGGTGGCCTTTACTGGCGGATATGTGGACGCATCCTTATTGGTGCGGTGCACAAAAGCAAGGGGCAACCATCTGTTAACCATCACAGGGCTTAACTGGCTGCAACTTTCGTAGTGCGTTGGCCCGGGACGGCACAATCCGCCCAGGCGGCGCGCTAGACTACGCAGGGCTCGGGAATGAGGTTGCCGCGGTTCGCAAGTTTCATTCTGCGCCGCTTGCCGGCACTTTCGGTGCGGGCGCGCGTTTTCACGCTCGCGATCATTCCGGTGGTCGGCCTTTTTGTCATCGGCTTCTTCTTTGCAAGCGGCGAACGTCAGGTCGATGCGGCGTTCGACACCGTGCAAAACTCCAGCGATCTCGCGAATGCGAGCCGCGAGTTCAACACTGCGCTTACCGCGATGCGTGTCTCGGTCAAGGATTATGTCGAAGGTAAAGACCCGGCGCTGAAGCAAGCCTTTTACGACCAACTCGGCATAGCGATCGAAAATCTCGGCACGATCGAGAAGCATGCCGAGCGCCGCGATGTAAAAGTGATCGGCAATCTACGCGGCTCGCTGGTCTCGCTCCGTTCCAACTTCGAATTCCTGACCAAAGCGAAAACCGATCTTGGCTTTGCGGAGACCGAAGGCATTCGTGCGCGCTTTGCAGAGGCGGTGTCGAAGGTCGAGCATCTCGTTACCTCCGACGTCGCCAAAATGACCGAGATCGATGCGCTGCGTCTACTCGCTTCGCTGTCGCAGATTCGCCGCTACGAGATGGAGTTCATGATCTCGAGCGATCTGAGCGCGACCTACAAGATCTACGGCGAACTCGCGATGTTCACCGGCTATCTCGGCAAGGCGGCGCTGCCAGCGGCGCTGAAGGACCAGATTACGCAGGCAGTCGAAAAGTATCGCGACGATTTCAGCGACTGGATTTCGCATACGCGCGTGGTCAGCACGCAGTCGATCGTAATTCAGGAAGCGACCACCGACATGCAAGCCGCGACCGATAACATTATCATGCATGCGAAGCAGCAGCAAGCGTCGGCGGCGCGCGGGCTCGTCGCCTCGCAGTCACGCACACGCGGCATTATTGTCAGCGTCGGCACCGCCGTGATCCTTCTCGGCCTCGCACTGAACTGGCTGATCGGCCTCAGCATCACCAGGCCGCTTCAAGGGCTGTCCGAAGTCATGCGCCGCCTGGCGGGTGGGGAGAGCGTTGTCAGTATTCCGGCCGTCGGCGCACGCGACGAAATCGGCGCAATGGCACGCACGGTCGTGGTGTTTCGTGACAACGCGCGCGAGCGCAAGCGCTTGGAGAACGAGCAGGTCGATGCCTCCAGTCAGCGTGAGCAACGCGTGCGTACGGTCGAAGAACTGATCCGCAGATTCGGCGATAGCTCGAATGCCGGCCTAGACGCGGTGCGTCAGGCATCGCAGAAACTTACGAGCGCGGCCGACAAGCTCGAAGACACGGCGGGCAATGTGGACGCCGAAGCCGTTCGCGCAGGCCAGGCAGCCGGCGCGGCGTCTGCGAATGTCGCGCAAGCCGCGGTCGCTACCGAGCAGCTTTCCGTTTCGGTTTCCGAGGTTGCTCATCAGACTGCGACCTCGACCGAGGTTGCAAACCGCGCGGTCGCCGAAGCGCAACGCTCGGTCGCGATCATGCGCAATCTTGGCGACGCGGCATCGCGGATCGGTGAGGTTGTCGGGCTTATTCAGTCGATTGCCGCGCAGACGAACTTGCTCGCGCTCAATGCAACGATCGAAGCCGCCCGTGCGGGCGATGCCGGCAGGGGCTTTGCAGTCGTCGCGCAGGAAGTGAAGTCGCTCGCTTCACAGACCGCGCGCGCGACGGAAGATATCGCACAACAAATTGGTTCGATTCAGGAAGCCTCCGGCGATGCCGCGACCGCGATCGATACGGTTTCGACCGTGATCGAGGAAATGTCGGCGATTGCATCTTCGATTGCGTCGGCGATCGAAGAGCAGAACGCCGCGGTCGTCTCTATTGCCGAAAACGTGGGGCGCGCTTCGAACGATGCTGACGCGGGTGCCGGGGCGATGAAGTCGGTGCAGACGGCGGCAGCCGGGGCCACGGCGACTGCCAGCGAAGTCGCGGTGCTTGCCATTGCGCTCGGTGGGGAAGCGGAAAAGCTGGAAGCGGCGATTCAGGATTTCCTTGGCGCGGTGCGCGCCGCTTAACCGCTGCAAACGAAGCGACTTGCTTTTCCGGCATCAAATCGCGATCTGAAGGTCTAGTTCAGACGAGGCCTCCCGCGTGCCGAAACCTTTTTCCATCGCTATCGACGCCTTCTGGCGCTTCAACGACGACGATGGCTGGGCGATTGCTAGTCACATTGCGCTCTCAGGCCTGATGGCGCTGTTTCCGTTCATGATCTTCGTGACGTCGCTTGCCGCGTTCTTCGGCTCGAAGGAACTTGCCGACAACACTGCACAGATTTTGCTCGATACCTGGCCCAAGGAAGTCGCCGGGCCGATCGCGCAGGAAATTCACGATGTGCTCACGAACATCCGTACCGATGCGCTGACCTTCGGCATCATTCTCGCGATTTATTTCTCGTCGAGCGGCATCGAGAGTCTGCGGATCGGCCTTAACCGCGCCTATGGCGTCGGGGAGCAGCGCTACTTCTGGTGGCTGCGGCTGGAGTCTATCGGCTATGTGTTGATCGGTGCAGCCGGTCTGCTCTCGCTTTCTTTTCTCGTCGTGCTCTGGCCGCTCATGTGGCAGACGACGGTGAAATTCCTGCCGGCGCTTGAGCCGTTCCGGGGTGTCGCGGCTTTCGTTCGCTACTCCACCGCTTCAGCCGTGCTCGTGGTCGCGCTGATCGTCGTCCCATGTGGCTGCCCGCGGGCAAGCGAACCTTGAGCGAGGTCGCGCCGGGCATCATCGTGACATTGGTGCTGTGGCTGATCGCGGGTGCCGCCTTCGGCTACTACCTTGGCCGCTTTTCCTACAATTACGTCACGACCTATGCGGGTCTTGCGTCCGTGATGGTCGCGCTCGTGTTTCTCTACACGACCGCGTCGATCTTCATTTACGGCGGGGAGTTGAACGCGGCGATCAAGGACGCGCGTTACGCGTCCGCGATTCAGCGCGTGCCGAAAAAGACGAAACGTAGAAAGAAGCTCTAGACCTTCGTTCCCGAAGCCTCGATCACGTCGTCGAAGCTGCGCATGCCGGGGCGCTGCGCGTTCACGAGCACCGCCATGTTGCCGGGCTTGTGCTGGTTCTTCCACATCTTGGTGTGCGCGGCCGGGATTTCTTTCCACGACAGCACTTCGCTCATGCAGGGATCGACGCGGCGATCCAGCACGAACTGGTTCGCGGCCGCCGCCTGCTTCAGGTGCGCGAAGTGCGAGCCCTGCACGCGCTTCTGCCGCATCCAGACATAGCGCGCATCGAAGGTGATGTTGAAGCCGGAGGTGCCGGCGCAGAACACGACCATGCCGCCGCGCTTCACGACCAGGCATGAGACCGGGAAGGTGGCTTCGCCCGGGTGTTCGAAGACGATATCGACGTCCTTCTTGCCGGTGATGTCCCAGATCGCTTTCCCGAACTTGCGGGCTTCTTTGACCCACTCGTTATATTCCGGCGTGTTCACCGTGGGCATCTGGCCCCAGCACTTAAAATCCTTGCGGTTGATCACGCCCTTGGCGCCGAGGCCGAGTACGTAATCGCGCTTGTCGTTGTCGGAGATGATTCCGATCGGATGCGCGCCGGATGCCGCAGCGAGCTGAATACCGAACACACCGAGACCGCCGGAGGCGCCCCAGATCAAAACATTGTCGCCCGGCTTGATCGTGTGCGGCGCGTGGCCGAACAGCATGCGATAGGCGGTAGCGAGCGTCAGCGTGTAACAGGCCGACTCTTCCCAGGTCAGATGCTTCGGGCGCGGCATCAGCTGGCGGGACTGCACGCGGCAGAACTGCGCGAAAGAACCGTCCGGCGTTTCGTAACCCCAGATGCGCTGCGAGGGCGAGAACATCGGATCGCCGCCGTTGCACTCCTCGTCGTCGCCGTCGTCCTGATTGCAGTGGACAATGACTTCGTCGCCGACTTTCCAGCGCTTCACCTTCGCGCCGACCGCCCAGACGATGCCGGATGCGTCGGAGCCCGCGACATGGAAGGGCTGCTTGTGCACGTCGAAGGGCGAGATCGGCTGACCGAGCCCGGCCCAGACGCCGTTGTAGTTCACGCCGGCAGCCATCACGAGGACGAGCACGTCTTCGTCTCCCACCGGCCAGGTCGGCACGACCTCGATCTGCATGGATTCTTCCGGCGGGCCATGGCGTTCACGGCGGATCGCCCATGCGTACATTTTCGATGGCACGTGACCGAGCGGCGGGATTTCGCCGATCTCGTAGAGATCCTTGGGACCGGTTTGTAATTTCGTGACGGTCGACATGGCTGCTCCGGAAGAAAATGTCTCAATTCGATGATGGCAAAGAGAATGACCCAAAGAATGTTGCAGCGCAATGTGCACTTTGGCGGAGCGAGGGGCTTAAATCTTCCGCAAGCGGGGGCGATTAGCTTCCCGGGATGCCCCTGCCTGACGCGACGTCACCCGCACCAACGCCGAACCTGCCGAAGTGGTTCGAGCTGTTCTTGTTCGCTTTCTGCGTGGCGAACGTCGTTTGGCTGATCACCGCGCTCCTGACCGGAAGCTGGCTCTGGGACGCCACAGGGCGGCTGATTTCGACCGATTTTCTGAACGTCTATGCTGCGGGGAAATTTGCGCTCCAGGGCGCTCCCGTCAGCGCTTATGACTGGCCGACGCACCAGCAGCTGGAGATCCAGATTCTCGGCTACGACTTCGGGGGCTATTACGGCTGGCACTATCCGCCGTTTTACCTTTTCGTCGCGGCGGCGCTGGCGACACTGCCTTATGCGGTAGCACACGCAGGATGGTCCGCGGTTTCGTTCTTGCCGTTCGTTGCGGCAGTTCGCGCGAGTGCGGGGAGCAATACCGGCTATTTGCTCGCGCTCAGTGCGCCGGCGCTGGTCGCCAACGTGCTGGTCGGACAGAACGGCTTTCTGACCGCGGCGCTCATCGGCTTTGCGCTCGCCTTCCTTGAAAAGCGTCCGGTGCTTGCGGGCGTCTGCTTCGGGCTTCTCACCTACAAGCCGCATTTCGGAATTCTGTTTCCGATCGCACTCATCGCTGCCGGTCATTGGCGCGCTTTCGTTGCCGCAGGCGCAACTGCGATCATTCTGGCGCTGCTTTCGATCCTTGCTTACGGGATCGAGCCGTGGCTCGCTTTTGCCCGGTGGCTGCCGGTGACGTCGCAGACCTTTCTTTCCGAAGGCCGTGCCGAAATCGAAAAGATGCAGAGCCTGTTCGCGCTTCTGCGCACATTAGGCGCCGCCGAATGGGTCGCGTGGAGCGGGCAGATCGCCCTGTCGGGGGCGATCGCAGTTGCGATTTGGTTGGTCTGGCGCAGCCGCGAATATGCTTACGAATTGAAAGCTGCCGCGCTCGGCGCCGGAATCCTGTTGGCTACGCCCTACATCTATCTCTACGACATGGTGACGATCACCATTCCGATCGCGTTTCTGATCGCACTTGGCATGTCGCGTGGATTTCTGCGCTACGAGATCGCCGGTATTGCTGCGGTCATGCTGCTCGTCGCCATTTTTCCGTTCGTGAAGCTGCCGGTTGGACTTGCCGCGTCGCTGCTGCTTGCGGCGCTTGTTCTGCGCCGTTTGCAGTGTCATTCGGCAGCCCGCTGACCGCGCTGCACAACGAGTTTTCCACTGCGACTCAGGTCCCCTCGCGTCACAGCTGGGACTCGGCCTATTATCCTTTCGTCTAATCTAAGATCCGCAGCAAGCGTCATGGGCGCCTGCGAGGCATTCAAAGCGGGAAACCGCGAATAAGGAGGACGGGGGCTATGACTCCACAAGGACTGATTATTCTTCTGATCGTAGGCGCGGTGGCAGGCTGGCTTGCTGGCGTGATCATGAAAGGCTTCGGCTTCGGGCTGATCGGCAACATCATCGTCGGCATCGTGGGTGCCGCGATTGCAAGCTGGCTGTTTCCCTTTCTTGGCGTTTCGCTCGGGGCCGGCATTGTCGGCTCGATCATCTCGGCGACGATCGGCGCGATCATTCTGCTGTTCATCATCGGACTGGTGCGCAGAGGCTGACGTCCCGGCATAGAAAAAACCGGCGGGAAAATGCTCCCGCCGGTTTTTTTATTTCATTCGGGGTTGGTCAGCGTTCGCTTCAGGTCGCCGTCGCCGCAAGTCTGGCAGCAGGCGCTGCAACTTTGCTTATTGTTCAAGCCAACGCCCCAGTAGGTGCTGGATTTTCCTTTGACCCAGGCGCCGTAGCAGATTTTTTCGCCTGACCGGCACGAGAGCTTGTACGAGTTCTCATCTCCCGCACTCAGATTGTAAGCCTGATCGCCGCCGGGCCAGGCATGGCTGCGGTCCTGCGAATAGAATTCGATCTGAATGTCGTGATCGGAGTCGTTGTTGATTCCGAATGTGATGTCTTCCGCCGACGCTATCGACGCGATCGGTATGAGCAGCGCTACCCCTAGCGCGAGCAATAATCGTTTTGGCCCCATCGCCACTCTCCGCTTGATGCCGCACTGTGCGGTGTGGCGAGCCTATGCTTCGGCAAGGCAAGGTCCAGTGGTTTGGCGCGTTCTGCGCGATCAAATTTAGGTATCGGCAGAATAAAAAACCGGCGGGGAGATGGCCCGCCGGTTTTTCGAAATTGTTTGATCGCTTAGCGCGGCGGGGTCAGTGTCCGCCTTGCCGTGCCGCCATCGCAGGTAAAGCAGCAAGTCTGGCAGCTGTGCTTCCGGTTCGGACCGACGCCCCAATAGGTCGTCGAGTTGCCCTTCACCCAGGCGCCGTAGCAAACCTTTTTCGCCACGGCGGCAGTTGAGCGTCCAGTTGTTATCGCGCGCGCGCGAGATTGTAAGCTTGGTTTCCGCCCGGCCAGGCGTGGTTGCGATCCTCGGAATAGAACTCGATCTGAATGTCCTGGCCCGAGTCATTCGTCATTGCGAATGTAAGCTGTTGTGCCTGCGCGGTTGTCGCCGGTGCGACCATCGCGAGTGCGAAACCTACGGCAAGAAGTGCCCCTCTAATCCACATGGTTACTCTCCGCTTCGGTGTGGGCCGCCTCCGGTTTTCCCGAGGCATAGACCCGCTTGTTTTTCTACGACCCTACATTGCCGCGCCGCACCCATGCGGTCTAGTGCGCCGGGGCCGCACCGCTGATCGATTTTGCGTGAGCGGGAGGCGTGCTAGGGGATATGCTGCATTGCAGGAAGGAAGCCGCATCCCTCGTTTTTACTTATGGGAGCGGTCGGGGCCGGCCAATGGCTGAAAAAAAGAGCAGCAGTTCCAATTCCGGAAAGCCGAAAGAGGCGCCGTGGCTGATTCGCACCTATGCGGGTCACTCAACTGCGGCGGAATCCAACAAGCTTTACCGCTCGAACCTCGCTAAGGGTCAGACCGGGCTTTCGGTCGCTTTCGATCTGCCGACCCAGACCGGCTACGACTCCGATCATGTGCTCGCGCGCGGCGAGGTAGGGAAAGTCGGCGTTCCGGTAAGTCATCTTGGCGACATGCGGACGCTGTTCGACGGCATTCCGCTCGGCTCCATGAATACCTCCATGACGATCAATGCGACGGCGGCCTGGCTGCTGTCGCTCTATGTCGCGCTTGCCGAAGAAACCGGCGTGCCGAAGACCGCGCTTTCCGGCACCACGCAGAACGACATCATCAAGGAATATCTTTCGCGCGGGACCTACGTCTTTCCGCCGCAGCCTTCGATGCGCCTGATCAGGGATACGATCCTCTACACGACGCGCGAAGTACCGAAATGGAATCCGATGAACGTCTGCTCCTATCATTTGCAGGAAGCAGGCGCGACGCCGGTGCAGGAGCTCGCTTACGCGCTCGCGACCGCAATCGCGGTGCTCGACGGCGTGAAAGCGTCGGGCGAAGTGAAGGGCAAGGATTTCGAGGAAGTCGTCGGGCGTATTTCGTTCTTCGTGAACGCGGGGCTGCGTTTCATCACGGAAGTCTGCAAGATGCGCGCCTTCACTGAATTATGGGAAGAAATCACGCGCGAGCGTTACGGTGTCACCAACGAAAAGCACCGCCGCTTCCGCTATGGCGTGCAGGTGAATTCGCTCGGCCTCACCGAGCAGCAGCCGGAAAACAACGTCTATCGCATTTTGCTGGAGATGCTTGCGGTCACGCTTTCGAAAAACGCCCGCGCGCGCGCGGTGCAACTACCGGCATGGAACGAAGCGCTCGGCTTGCCGCGGCCGTGGGACCAGCAATGGTCGATCCGCATGCAGCAGATCGTGGCGTTCGAGACCGATCTGCTCGACTTCGGCGACATCTTCGACGGCTCCAAGGAAATCGAACGCAAGGTTGAAGAACTGAAGCGCGAAGCGCGCGAAGAACTCTCGCGCATCGAGGAGATGGGCGGCGCGGTCGCGGCGGTCGAATCGAGTTACATGAAGCAGAAGCTTGTGGAATCGAACACCAGGCGTCTGGAAGCGATCGAGCGCGGCGAGCAGACCGTGGTCGGGGTGAATCGCTTCACCGAAACCGAACCATCGCCGCTGACGACCGGCGAGGGCGCGATCCTCACCGTGCCGGAGCATGTCGAGAAAGAGCAGGTGGAACGCCTGAATGCGTGGCGCAATTCGCGCGACCAGAAGAAGGTCGCGTCCGCGCTCGATGCGCTGCGCCGCGCGGCCTCCGAAGGCACGAATATCATGCCCGCCTCGATTGAGGCTGCGAAGGCCGGCGTCACCACCGGCGAATGGGGTTCAATGCTTCGCGAAGTATTCGGCGAGTACCGCGCGCCGACCGGAGTCGGCCGTTCCGCGCGGGCAAGCGCTGAAGGTCTGGATGAGGTCCGCGGCGCTGTCGAAAAAGTTTCGAAGAAGCTCGGCCGCCGTTTGAAATTCCTGGTCGGCAAGCCGGGCCTTGATGGCCATTCGAACGGCGCCGAGCAGATTGCCGTGCGCGCGCGCGATGCCGGTATGGAAGTCGTCTACGAAGGCATTCGTCTGACCCCCGCGGAAATCGTGAACGCCGCGTTAGAGGAAGGTGTGCATGTCGTGGGCCTTTCGATCTTGTCGGGCTCACACGTTCCGCTGGTGCGCGATGTGATGAGCCGCATGCGCTCTGAAGGCCTCGAAGTGCCGGTGATCGTCGGCGGCATCATCCCGCCGGAAGACGAGAATGTGCTGAAGCGATGCGGGGTCGCGGCCATCTACACCCCGAAGAATTACGAGCTGAACCGGATTCTCGCGGACATCGTGCGCGTCGTGGATGACCGCGCCACCAAAGCCGCCTAAAAGGCGCCCAAGCGCCGGTTGCTTGTCATCACGTTGGCCGTATCGTTTTGCGCGGGCGCCGCTTACGCGGCGCAAATGCCACCCATCGTCCGCGAAACGCTTGCGCAGGCCGCTTCCGAATGCCGCAGCGCTGGTGGCCGTCCCGACCGGATCGAGCGTGCCGTCAAAGAGATCGATCTGAACGGCGATAACAGCATCGATTGGGTTATCGACTTCAGCGACCTGCATTGCGAGAGCGCGCCGAGCTATTTCTGCGGTACGGGCGGGTGCCCGCTCTATCTGTTCGTCTCGCAGGGCAACGAATATATTCGCGTCTGGAACGATCTTGTGCACGCGTGGAAACCGGCAAAAGTCCGCGGGCTGCCCGGCATCCAGTTCGATCTGCATGGCACTGCGTGCGGTCTTGCAGGCGCCGACGCTTGCACAAAGACCTATATGTTCGACGGCAATCGGCTGCGCGAAGTGAAATAATTGTCCCAGATCGCCCGCATTGCGGAAATCGTCCTGCCGGTCTTCGGCGTAATCGCGCTCGGCTATGTTTCGGTCTGGACGAAGCTGCTTTCCGAAAAAGCCGGCGAGGGTTTGAACGATTTCGTCTTTGTCATCGCCGTGCCGGTGATGATCGTGAAGACATTGCTCGGCGCGCAACTGCCGGAAGGCAGCCCCTGGGGCTACTGGCTTTCTTATTTTATCGGTGTCGCGATCGTCTGGTCGTTCACGCAACTCGTGACCTGGAAGATTTATGGAAGACCCGGGCGTGAGGCCGTCATCATGGGCTTCTCGGCGGGTCAGTCGAATATCGTGCTCGTCGGAATTCCGCTCGTGCTCACGGCATATGGCGAAGCCGGGGCGGTGCCGCTGTTTCTCCTGATCGCAGTGCACCTGCCGATCATGATGCTGGCGGCGACGGTGATGATCGAGAGCGCGGACGCGGGCATCACGCGGGAAGCCATCTTCAAGCTGGTCAAGAACCTCGTCACCAATCCGCTGCTGATTGCTTTTGCGATCGGCTCCATCGGCCGCATCTCGGGCGTGCAGCTTGGCGGAGTGCCGAAGCAATTCGTCGAGCTGATCGCGGTTGCGGCTGTGCCGTGTGCGTTGTTCGCGATGGGTATGGCGCTGCGTAAGTACGGCGTGTTCGGCGATGTGAAGCTGTCAGCCCTTATCGTTGTCGTGAAGCTGCTGCTGCTCCCGCTCGCCGTATATCTGCTTGCAAAGTACGTTTTCGTGCTGACCCCGGTCTGGCACGGCGTCGCCGTGATTTTCGCGTCGATGGCAGTCGGTATCAATTCGTATCTACTGGCCGCGCGCTACAACACGGGAGTCGTGACGGTTGCGGGCGCGGTGACGCTTTCGACCGCGTTGTCGCTGTTCTCGGTTTCGTTCTGGTTGTTCGTGCTCGGGATCGGGTGAACTGAATCGCGCGCATTTCTAATTGTCAAAGTCGGATAAATCCGACTTTGACTGGATCGGCTAGAGCCCGATCGCCTCTTTTATTTGCGCACCGCTCACGCCGCTTTCGCGCAAATCGCGCAATGTGGTCGACGGGTCGCGCTTGGATAGTTTTTGCCGCTCTCGTCCACAAGCAGGTGGTGGTGCCGATAGGTCGGCGCGGGAAGGCCGAGCAGCTCCTGCAACAGCCGATGTACGGCGGTTGACTCGAACAAATCTTTGCCGCGAACGACATGCGTCACGCCTTGCAAGGCGTCGTCGAGCACCGCGGCGAGGTGATAGCTCGCCGGCATTTGCTTCCGGCCCAGCACGACATCGCCCCAGCGTTCCGGATGCGCTTCAACCTGTTTGTCCACTTCGGTCCAGAAGAGCGGCGTCTCGACGCGCGATAGTGCCTGCTCCATGTCGAGACGAAGTGCATAGGGTTCGCCCGCCGCTTCACGCTCGGCGGCCTCTTCGGGCGAAAATCCCTCGTCGCGCGAATAACGCGGGCCGCCTTCGGGATCGCGTCCGGTAATCAGCCGCGCGAGATCGGCGCGGGTTTCGTACGACGCATAAAGAAGGTGTTCAGCTTCGAGGCGGCTCAACTCAGCGGCATACTCCTCGAAATGATCGGACTGGCGCCTAACGGGGGACTCCCAGTTAATTCCGAGCCATTCGAGGTCTTCGTAGATCGACTCTTCGAATTCCGGCTTGCAGCGCGTGAGGTCGATATCTTCGATCCGCAGCAAAAAGCGTCCGCCAACGCGCTCAGCCTCTTGGAAATTGAGAAGGGCGGAAAGCGCGTGGCCGAGATGCAGATGACCTGTCGGGGAGGGTGCGAAGCGGAAAACGGGGGCGGACATGGGCCGTGTGGTGGAATCGGGTTGCAGTACCGGAAGCCTTGTAGATGGTTTCGTGCCGGAATGCGCGCCAATGCGGGATGAGGGAAAGCTCCGCGTAAATAAGATTCCGGGGGGGGTGTCTCGGGGTCCCTGTTCCGGCGGCGGGGTGCTTGGGGGGGGGATGCAGCGCGCGCCCAAAGGGGCAGCAGACGCGTTCCTGCTGCGGCGCTCTCATCGGGGCGCGCCCGCCGCAAAGACCTTTCCTACGAGTAAACTGAAATGCCTGTCCGTATCGACACCGAAGAACATTTAAAGGAAGCGCTGGATAAGCTGCTCGTCCTCGATCCGCGCCTTGTCGAGGTGCTTGCGGTTGCCGGTCACCCGCCGATGCGAAGGCGGGATGGCGGTTTTCCCGGACTCGCGCGCATCATCTGCGGACAACAATTGTCGGTGGCTTCCGCTGCGGCGATCTGGGGGCGGCTGGAAACGAAATTTGTTCCGCTTGATCACCACGCGATCCTGAAGGCGCGTACTCCGCAGCTGCAGCGCGTTGGCTTGTCGATGCCTAAGATCAGGACGTTCCGGCACATCGCGCGCGCGGTGCGCGACGAGCATCTGAATATCGACGCGCTGGCGCATATGCCGGCGGAAGACGCGTACGCGCAGCTTGTGAAAGTGAACGGCATCGGTCCATGGACCGCGGACGTCTATCTGATGTTCTGTGTCGGGCACGCAGATGCTTTTGCTTCCGGCGATCTCGCGCTCCAGGAGGCCGCGCGCATTATGCTGAAAAAACGCAAGCGGCCGGACGCGAAGCAACTCGAGAAAATCGCGCGGGTCTGGAAGCCGTATCGCTCGGTGGCGGCGCGCTTGCTCTGGGCGTATTATGCGGCGGTGAAGAAGCGCGACGGCGTGCCTGTCGAGCAAGGAGAACAAAAACAATGATCGACGGACCTCGTATCGCGCCGCGTTCCGGCACGGCCAAACAGCTTGTCGTGTTCCTGCATGGCTATGGCGCGGACGGAAACGATCTCATTTCCTTAGGTCGCGAGTGGCAATCGCTGCTTCCCGATGCTGCGTTCGTTTCGCCGAATGCGCCGGAAGCCGTTCCGCAGCATCCGGTAGGGCGGCAGTGGTTTGGGCTCACCTTCCGCGATCCGGATGAGCGCTGGCGCGGCGTTACCAAAGCGCGCCCGATTCTCGACGAATTTCTCGACGCGGAACTGGCGAAGAACAACCTGCCGCCTTCAGCGCTTGCGCTGGTCGGCTTCAGCCAGGGCACGATGATGGCGTTGCATACCGGGCTTCGCCGTCCGGCGTTGGCGGCGATCGTCGGTTATTCAGGCGTGCTGGTGACGCCTACGAACCCGGAAGTAGCCGCCAAGGGAGCTCAAGAAATCCAAGCGAGGCCCCCGGTGCTGCTCGTGCATGGCGATCAGGATGAAGTGATCCCGGCGCAGGCCCTCCTTCTTTCGGCGCAGGGTCTCGGCGGCATGGGGGTCGCGGTCGAGTGGCATCTTTCGAAGGGAATCGGCCACGGTATCGACGGCGAGGGGCTCCGGCTCGGCGGCACCTTCCTGCAAAAAGCCTTCCGGGGACGCTGATTTCGGACGGCTTCACAAAGACGACACGGACCCAGTATTATGGGGTCCGATAGACGCGGCGTGCGACCGCGGGGCTTCAGCAAGGAGTCGCGTTTTTGCACACTGCTGTTTCACCCGGAGTTTCTCCAGGTTCTTGGCCTGCGCTGGTCCTGAACGCGGACTTCCGCCCGCTCAGCTATTATCCGCTTTCGATCTGGTCATGGCAGGACACGATCAAGGCCGTGTTTCTCGACCGCGTGAACACGGTCGCGCTTTACGACAAAGCCGTGCGAAGCCCGACCGCCGAGTTCAGGCTTCCGAGCGTTGTCTCGTTAAAGACCTTTGTTCGTCCGTCGCGCCATCCGGCTTTCACCCGCTTCAACGTTTTTCTGCGTGACCGCTTCTCCTGCCAATATTGCGGCGTCAAAGAAGAGCTCACCTTCGATCATCTGGTCCCGCGCGCGCATGGCGGGCAAACCACGTGGGAGAACGTCGTCACTGCTTGCTCGAGCTGCAATTTGCGCAAGGGTG
Organism: Hyphomicrobiales bacterium; assembly: GCA_016713235.1. Lineage (GTDB taxonomy): Bacteria > Pseudomonadota > Alphaproteobacteria > Rhizobiales > Xanthobacteraceae. The sequence continues at coordinate 120,194 of JADJPN010000004.1, forward strand.
GGCAGATGCCGGCGCACGCGAATATGTGGCCGCATCAAATGCCGTTCCAGCCGAGCGTGAATGACCTGCACAAGAACGGCAGGCTGTTCCCGCCGAACTACCTGCACCAGAGCTGGCTCGACTATCTCTACTGGGACGCAGAACTCGAGGCGTAAGTTACGCGCGGCGCGCGCCTGCGATGGCTATGACTGCCGCGGCGGCGGAGATCAGCGCGTTATAGCCAGCAAGCGAAATTCCGAAGAGACGCCACGCCGCTTCGTTGCAGGGGACTGCGCGGACCTTGCCGAGCGATTCCAGAATATTACCGATGGGTGCCGATGACGGCGCCGCTGCGGCGCAGGCAGTGGGTCCCTGCCAGAAACCCCATTCGACGCCGGCGTGATGGATGCCCATGCCCACGCTAACCAAAAGAACAAGCGCAAGCAGATAGAGGCCGATACGAAGAATCGACCTGTTGGCGCCATAAAGCGCAAAAGCCGCGATCGCCAGGCCCAGCGGGATTGCGAAGTAATAGGGAATGCGCTGCTGGTAGCAGAGCGGGCAGGGCGCATATTTCAGGACGTACTCGAAGTACCAGGCGCCGCAGAGCGCGGCGAACATCAAAAATGCTGCGGCGAAGGCGGCGTTGGCGGGTTTGATCGGCTTGCTGGTCATCGGCGTTGGCGTAACGAAGCCGGAACCCCGTGTCTATTGCATGACCATTCTTTGGCCGCTTGCAGCGGGCGGAAGCGCCGCTATAACTGCGCCCGTTCCGGGTGCCCCTGTGGCGGAACTGGTAGACGCGCCTGACTCAAAATCAGGTGGCCAAAAGCCGTGCTGGTTCGATTCCGGCCAGGGGCACCAATTTTCCTCAGGCGCGATACGCGGCCCAAAGCAGCGCAAGGCCCGAGCCGAGCAGCATCAGATCGAGCAATTTCGCGAACGTAGCTGTGCTCATGCGCATGACGAGATATTTGCCGACGAAGGTGCCCACCATGAGCGATGAGCCGACGATCAGGCCTTTGATCAAGGTTTCCTGTGCCAGCGCGCCCAGCGCCTGAAAGGTCGTGACCTTGGTGATGTAAATAAAAAGGGAAGCGGCGGCCTCGGTTGCGAGCAAAGCCCCCTTGATCAGCCCGGCGGCGGCGAAGACCGGCACACTTAAAGGACCGGTCGAAAGCACGATCCCGGTCAGAAATCCGATCAGCGCGCCCGCGATCGCAAGTTGCCACCAGCTTGCCTTCCAGCCGCGCTTTGCGAGGAAACGTCTTCCCGGGATCATCGCAAGGAAGAAAAGTCCGAGCAGCGTGTCGATCAGCGCCGGCGGCAGCGAAATCAGCGTGCGTGCGCCGAGCGCGGCAGCGGGAATTGTGGGCAGCGCGTAGGCCGCGAGCACGCGCCAGTCGATCTCGCGCCACCAGGCTGCCGCGCGGGAGAAATTCACCATCAGGGAGGCGACCGCCATGATCGGCACCGCCTGCAAAGGTCCGAAGGTGAAGACGAGCACGGGGAGAAGAAGGATCGAGGAACCCGTCCCGATCACGCCACCAATCGTTCCGGCGAATACGCCGACGATCAGCACGAAGAGATAGCTCGTCATGTCAGGCAACGAGTACAGCTGCGACAATGCCGAGTATGAACAGGATCAGGAATGCGGTGAAGACGAGTTCCAGCCGCTTCTCGATGAAGTCTTTGGCCGACGGCCCGAGCCAGTAGAGCAGGCCTGCCACGAGATAAAAGCGGGCGCCGCGCGTGATCAGCGACAGCACCGTGAACCAGAACAGATTGTATTCGGCAAAGCCGGCCGTGATCGTGACGAGCTTGTAGGGGATCGGCGTGATGCCTTTGGCAAGGATCACCCAATGACCCCATTCGGCGTAAGCCTGCCGGAAAGCGTCCGATTGTTTGCCGTAGCCATAAAGCTGGATCAGCCAGCTGCCGACAGACTCGTAGAGCAGGTAGCCGATGGCGTAGCCGAACAATCCGCCGACTACCGACGCGATGGTACAGATCCCGGCGTAGAAAAACGCACGCCTAGGCTGTGCCAGGCACATCGGCACCAGCACGGCGTCGGGCGGGATCGGAAAGAACGAGCTTTCGGCAAAGGAAACGCCCGCCAGCGCATATGGCGCTGACGGGCGCGCGGAAAGCGCGAGAATCCAGTCGTAAAGACGGCGCAGCATTCGATGCATTGTCTAGGCACGGGTCATGACGAAGTAAAGGCAAAGTCTGGGTCATTCGCACTGACGATGGATGAATGCGCATTCACACGGGAACGAAGTTGGCGACAGCTGATTAGAGGCTTGCTCTTCGCAGCGGGTTGGGATTTGCTTGCGATCGCGGCGAGGATAACGCGGGAAGTTCAAAGATTTTTTTTGGGCCAACCCGCGCCACATATCCGCTGCGGCGTGCTCTTATAAAGACACGTCAAGGAGACAGGATGAAAAACCAGAGAGCAGATGCGCGCCTGTCGAGCGCGGGAAGCGGGCTATTCGCGCTTCTCGTCGCCGTTTGCGTGCTGTTCTCGGCGATCCCTGCCCCGGCGCAAAGCGAAATACGTATCCGCTTCAGCCTCGACCGGGCGATCGATGGCACCGCCGCTCCGCTCTTTCTGGCGATCGACAAGGGTTATTTCAAAGAGCAAGGCATCGATGTCGTGGTCGAGCCCGCCTCCACGCCGATGGAGGCCATCACGCGGCTTGCGCTCGCCAACGGCGCGGCCGAGCCGACGCACGATCTGAGTATCGGCGACATCAACGCGCTGATCCGCTACCGCGACCAGAATCCGCCGACCGGAATTCAGGCGGTTTTCATCGTCTACGACAAGCCGACCTACGCGCTGATCGGGCGTAAAAGCCGGGGCGTACAGTTCGTGAAAGACACCGAGAACCGTAAGGTCGCGGCGCCGGCGGTGGATCCGGCTGCGCAGGTCTGGCCGCTGTTCGCCAAACTCAATGCGATTGATACGTCGAAGGTGACCATTCTGAACGTCGGCTTACAGGTGCGTGTGCCGATGCTGGTTTCCGGCGAGGTCGACGCGCTGCTCGGCAGCAACTTCGCGGCCTTCGCCGATCTGAAGGATCGCGGGGTTGCGGCAGACGATCTCGTTGTGTTCCTGATGGCGGATTACGGCATCCAGCTTTATGGCAGCGCCATTCTTGCAAGTGCCCAGTTTCAGGCCGAGCAGCCCGAGGCAATCAAGGGCTTCCTGCGGGCCTATGTGCGGGCACTGCGCGATACCGTGCAAAAACCCGAAGATGCGATCGAGCAGGTCCTGAAGCGGATGCAGGGCGCGCGCAAGGAAGTCGAACTGGAGCGGCTCAAGATCGTGGTCGAGAACAACATCAAGCCGTTCGATCCAAAGGCCGAGACCGTCGGGGCGTCGATCCGGTCCGTTCGCCGCCTCCTTCGAACAGCTCGGGCAGTTCTACACCTTCAAGAGCAAGCTCAAGCCAGAAGATATTTTCGACGCGGCCTTCTGCCGGCCCGCCGAAACCCGAGCCGCCCGCCAGCAGCCCAAAGAGAAAGAAGAAATAGCCGGCTCTTTTCCGGTCTTAGGCGTTATCTGCGGATTGGTCAGAATCACTCGTCCCGCCATAATCGGGCCTTCTAGGCCTCGCTAAAGAGCGCCGCTTGATCACGCCATGATGAAATTTATCCGTCTTTACGCCCGCGTTCTCAGCTTGCTCGGCCCACAAGCAAAGCTCGGCTGGGGGCTTGCAATCGCAAACATTCTGCTCGCGGTGGCTGCTTTCGCGGAGCCGATCCTGTTCGGGCGGATCATCGACAATCTGATTTCGAGTCAGGCGAATAAAGTAACGCCGAGTGTCGAAACGCTCGGGCCGCTGCTTGCCGCGTGGGTAGGCTTCGGGCTCTTCACCATCGCCTCCGGCGTGCTGGTTGCTCTCTATGCCGATCGTCTCGCGCATACGCGGCGCCTCGGCATCATTACCGGCTATTTCGAGCATGTGCTGCATCTGCCGCTCGCCTATCACGGCGGCACGCATTCCGGCCGACTGATGAAGGTGATGTTGCAGGGCGCGGATGCACTCTGGGGCACCTGGCTTTCGTTCTTCCGCGAGCAATGCGTAGCGATCGTGTCGTTGCTCGTGCTGCTGCCGATCGCGATCACGCTGAACTGGCGACTCGGCTTACTGCTCGTGATCCTGGTCGTTATTTTCGCGGCGCTGACGAGTTACGTCATCAACAAGACGATCACGATGCAGCAGACGGTCGAAGGCTTTCACAGCGACCTCGCATCGCGCGCGGCCGATGCGCTCGGCAATATTGCGTTGATTCAGAGTTATACGCGCACCGAAGCCGAAGTGACCGGCATGCGCAGCGTCGTCGAGCGGCTGCTCGAGAAACAGCTCCCCGTGCTTTCCTGGTGGGCGCTCGTTTCGGTCGCAACGCGCGCGGCAACGACGATCACCGTGCTTTCGATCTTCATTCTCGGTGTGTGGCTTTATACGCACGGGCTCACCACTATCGGCGAGATCGTGACCTTCGTGAACGTGGCCGCCCTCTTCATCGGCAAGCTCGAGCAGACCGCGAGCTTCGCCAATCGCCTCGTGACCGACGCGCCGCGCCTGCAGGAATTCTTCGAGGTGCTCGATTCCGCGCCGTCGGTGCGCGACAAGCCGAACGCCATCGAAATGCCGCGCCCGCGCGGGGCGGTCGATTTCGAGCATGTCTCGCTTTCCTATGACGGCAAGCGCGCGGCGGTCGACGATATTTCGCTGCACGCCGATCCGGGCGAGACGATTGCGCTGGTCGGCGCGACCGGCGCCGGTAAATCCACCGCGCTTGCGATCATGCATCGCGCCTTCGATCCGCAGAAGGGCGTGGTCAAGATCGACGGCGTCGATATCCGCGACTACAAGCTCACCTCGTTGCGCAAGAATATCGGCGTGGTGTTTCAGGAAGCGCTCTTGTTCGACCGCTCGATCGAAGAGAACCTCAAGGTCGGCAAGCCCGACGCAACCGACGAAGAAGTCGACGATGCGCTACGCCGCGCGCAGGCCAAGGATTTCATCGCGCGTCTGCCAGAGGGGCTTCAAACCAACGTAGGCGAGCGTGGCCGCTCGCTCTCGGGGGGCGAGCGTCAGCGTCTCGCGATCGCGCGTGCGCTTCTGAAGGATCCGCCGATTCTGGTGCTCGACGAGGCAACCAGCGCGCTCGATGCGGGTACGGAAACGCTGGTGCAGCAGGCGCTCGAAGAGGTGATGAAGGGCCGGACTACCTTCGTGATCGCGCATCGTCTCGCCACGATCCGCAATGCCGACCGCATTCTTGTTTTCCATGAAGGCAAGATCGTCGAGGGCGGCACCTTCGACGAGCTGGTTGCGAAGAACGGACGCTTCACGCAGCTCGCGAAGGCCCAGTTCATGGTGCAGGAAGACGAAAGCCGCTGGCGCCGGAAGCGACCAAGTAATTTTTCGCCGTCAGCGCAGCCGCTCGAGAATCGAAACGTAATTCGCGACCGCGGCGCCGCCCATATTGAAGATGCCGCCGAGCGTCGCGTCCTTGATCTGCATCTCGTTCGCTTCGCCACGCAGCTGCATCGTGGTCATTGCGTGCATGGAAACGCCGGTTGCGCCGATAGGATGGCCCTTGGCTTTCAGGCCGCCAGACGGATTGACCGGCAGCTTGCCGGTTTTCTGCGTAATTCCTTCCGCCATCACGCGGGCGCCCTGACCGGGTTTCGCAACACGAAGGAAAGATCGTAGATGCCCATGCCCGCTTCCGCGAGGGCGCGTTTCCACGCTTCGGCGCAGCCTTCGAACATAATGATGTCGCGCTTACTCATCGGCAGGAAGTCCTGCACATGCGCGGTGGCGCGAAAGGCGATCGCGGGCTTGCCGAGCTTCATCGCGGTTTCGACATCGGTGAGCACGATCGCAGCGGCGCCGTCGGAGACGAGCGAGCAGTCAGTGCGCTTCAAGGGGCCGGCCACGAAAGGATTCTTCTCGCTTTCGTTGCGGCAGAAATCGTAGCCGAAGTCTTTGCGCATCTGCGCGAAAGGATTGACAACGCCGTTCTTGTGGTTCTTCGCGGCGATCATGGCCAGCGCATCCGACTGATCGCCGAAACGCTGGAAATAGTTCCCGGCGATTTTGCCGAATACGCCCGCGAAAACCCATCGGCGTGTCGCCGTCTTCGGGGAGATAAGATGCGCCCAGAAGAATTTTTCCGACTTCCGCGCCGGAGACTTTCGTCATCTGCTCGACGCCGACCACAAGCACGATCCGGGCGGCGCCGGCCTTGATCGACTTCAATCCCTGGTGAACGGCGGCGGAACCCGTCGCACAGGCATTTTCCACGCGGGTCGCCTGTTTGAAACGAAGTGCCGGGTCCGCTTGCAGGACCAAAGAGGCCGTAAAATTCTGGGGCGTGAAGCCGCCATTGTAGTGGCCGAGCACGACTTCATCGACGTCCTTCGCCTCGATCCCGGCGTCGGCGAGCGCTTCGCCCGCGACCTTGACGATCAGGCTCTCAACGGTTTCGGCGTCCAGTTTTCCGAAGGGGGTATGGGCAATGCCGACGATGCAGGCGGTCATGGGAACTCCGTGGTCATATTTCGTGCTTTTTCGGACTATATGCGCTCTTTCGCAGGGCGGCGAATGCTTTGCCTGACAACGCCAATCGGCGTTAGAATGGAGCCGGAAAGACCCTAGCGGGCTGTCCGGACACACCTCCGGCTTTTGCAAAGAGAACCAAGACCGCCGATGTCTCGCAGGCTTTCGCTTCCGGCCGCTTGTATTCGGGCGTATTATTTCCGCCGCATTCGCCGCGCCTGCGGCCGCCGGTCCCTATGTGCTGATCGAAGCGGATACCGGCAAGGTCATTCTCGAGCAGGATGCGGGGAAACCCTGGCATCCGGCATCCGTCACGAAGCTGATGACGACCTACGTCACCTTCCGGCGATCGCGAAGGCAAGCTGCACCTTTATTCGCTGCTGCCGATTTCCCAGTTCGCCGCGTCGACGCCGCCCTCGAAGGCAGGCTTCCCCGGCGGGGCAGACCATCACCGTCGATAACGCGATCAAGCTGTTGATGGTGAAGTCCGCGAACGACATGGCCGTTGTGATCGCGGAAGGTATCTCGGGCTCGCAGGACGGTTTTGTCTTCGAGATGAATGCAGCGGCGCAATCGCTCGGCATGAACGGAACGCGCTTCAAAAACCCGCACGGCCTTCCGGACGATGAGCAAGTGACGACCGCGCGCGACATGGCGCTTCTCGCACAGGCACTGGTGAAAGAGTTTCCTGAGCACGATGTTCTTCCGGATCCCGGCGCTGCAGGTCGGCAAACATACGCTGCGCAACTACAACCGGCTGATCGACCGCTACCCCGGCGCCGACGGCATGAAGACCGGTTTCATCTGCGCTTCCGGTTTTAATCTCGTGGCGAGCGCACATCGCGGTAACCAACGCCTGATTGCAGTCGTGCTCGGTTCGCACAATGCAACCGCGCGTGCCGAACAGGCGGCGATGCTGTTCGAGCGCGGTTTCCAGGCGGGCGCCGGTCTCGAGGTGTTGCTCGGCGGATCGAAGAATGTCGCGACGATCGCAAACGTCGCGCAGGACCCGTTCAGCATGTGGGAACAGATGTGCGGCAAGAAGCGCAATCGCCGTGTCGCGATGGCCGACTCTGGCGACGAGCTTGACGATGACGACGACGATAACCCGCTGAAGCAGAATCGCGCCGCACTCATGTCCGAACTGCCGCCTTCCATGAAGCCGATTCGCGTTCATACGGGGCCAGCCAAAGACGAGCGCGGACGTCCGATCACTGTCGCGATGGTGAACGGCCGCATGGAAATCGTGACGCCGAACCATTCGCTGGCGAAGACAGCGAGCGGATTTGCGCCGCTTCCCGACGGTTTCGGTCCGCAGGGCAACGCCAAACCGGAGCGGCCCGTGCGGCTGCCGAAGGTCGCACCGATGCCGCAAAAGCGGCCGGATTCGCACTCGTGAGCGATGCTCCCGCGAAGAAAGCGGGACCGATCGAGCCGCTTCCGCTCAGCGTCTTCACCGGCTTTCTTGGCGCGGGCAAAACCACGCTGCTCAATCGCCTGCTGAAAGACCCTGCCATGAGCGATGCCGCCGTGCTCGTCAACGAGGTCGGCGATATCGGGATCGATCACAATCTCTATGAGGTCGTGGAAGAGGGCGTGATCCTGCTGTCCAGCGGATGCCTATGCTGCGCGGTGCGCGGCGATCTGGTGGATTCGCTCGAGAACCTTTTGCGCGCTCGCGACAATGGGCGCTGCAAGCCTTTCAACCGCGTCGTGATCGAGACGACCGGCATTGCCGATCCGGCGTCGGTCATCCACATCATCATGACGCAGCCTTATCTCACGCTGCGCTATCGCCTCGACGGCGTTGTGACCTTGGTCGATGCCGTGAACGGCATGAAGACGCTGGATGCACACGAAGAAGCGGTGAAGCAGGCGGCGATGGCGGACCGCATCGTCATCACCAAGACCGATCTGCCGGAAGGAGCCGCTGCGCTGCCGGCGCTGCGCGAACGGCTGAAGAAACTAAACCCCGCTGCGGTCGTGCTCGAAGGCCAGCCGCCGGTCGCAGCGCTTATCAACGCGGGACTGTACAACCCCGACAGTAAAATTCCGGATGTCGCGCGCTGGCTGCGCGAAGAAGCCGTGATCGCGGCGGAAGAAGACGCGCATCACGGTCATCATCACCACGACCATGCGCATGACCACCACGGCCATCATCACCACAGGCACGATCAGGCCTCGCGCCACGACGCGTCGATCAAAGCCTTCAGTATCGCGACCGATCAGCCGATTGCGCTGAATACGCTCGAGATGTTTCTCGACCTGATGCGCTCGGCGCACGGCGACAAGATCCTGCGTATGAAGGGAATCGTGCAGCTTGCGGACGATCCTTCGCGCCCGGTCGTATTTCATGTCGTGCAGCATCTGATGCATCCGCCGGCGCGGCTTGAGGCCTGGCCTGATGCCGATCGCAGAAGCCGCATGGTCTGCATTACCAAAGGCCTCGCGCCGGAGATGGTGCGCAAGATGTTTGACGCGTTCCTGGGCGTTCCGCGGGTCGATACGCCGGACAAGGCGGCGCTGACGGAGAACCCGTTAGCGCTCGGCGGAAGCTAGCTCTTTATTTCCTTCGCACTTGCCCACTTCCAGCTTCCTGTCGGAAGCTGACGCTACGGAAAGGCGCCGATCAAGCGCGCCGCCGGAGGGGAAGAAACATGGGTCTCATCCAGGAATTCAAGTATCTGCGCGGGGCATTATCGACGCTGCGCATGACCACGCCGATTGCGAAAAATCCGAAGCGCATCTTCCCCTGGGTAGTCGAGGACCTCGCCAAGAAGTTCGGTGACAAGGAAGCGCTGATCTCGGACCGTGAGCGGTTCACCTATCGCGAGCTGGACGCGCGTGCGAATCAGTACGCGCGCTGGGCGCGAGCGCAGGGCGTCGGCAAAGGCGATGTCGTTTGTCTCCTGATGCTGAACCGGCCCGAGTATGTCGTGATCTGGCTCGGTATCCTGCGCGCGGGCGGGGTGGTCGCGCTCCTGAATACCAATCTCACCGGGACGCCGCTTGCGCATTCGATTTCGATCGTCGCGCCGAAGCATGTGATCGTGGATTCCCGGCTACTCAATTCCTTCGATGGCGCGAAGCCGCAAATCTCCGTGAAGCCGAAAGTCTGGGTGCATGGCGAATCGAGCGAGTACGATCGCATTGAGCCCGCGGTTGCCGCGATGGATAATGCTGCGGTTCCGGCTGCTGACCGTCCCGATCTCGATATCAATGACCGTGCACTCTTTATCTACACGAGCGGCACGACCGGGTTGCCCAAAGCCGCCAACATCAATCACTACCGCTTGATGCTGGCTGCGAACGGTTTTGCCGGCGCGATTGGAACGAAGCCGTCGGACCGCATGTACGACTGCCTGCCGATGTATCACTCCAACGGCGGCATGGTCGCGACCGGCGCGACGTTGATCGGCGGCGGCACCGTCATCATCCGCGAGAAGTTTTCGGCGCGCGAATTCTGGGACGATTGCGTCAAGTGGAAGTGCACCGCATTCATCTATATCGGCGAGCTATGCCGTTATCTCGTCACTGCGCCGCCGAACGAGAACGAGAAAAAGCATTCGATCCGTGTCTGTTGTGGCAACGGCATGCGGCCGGACGTGTGGCCGCTGTTTCAGGAGCGTTTCAAGATTCCGAAGGTGCTCGAGTTTTATGCGGCGACCGAAGGCAATGTCGCGAGCTTCAACTTCGACGGAACGCCCGGAGCGGTTGGGCGCCTGCCGAAATATCTTGCGCATCGCTTCCCGACAAGGATCGTGAAATTCGATGTCGAGAGTGAGCAGCCCGTGCGCGACCGCCAAGGCTTCTGCATTGTCTGTGAGCCGGGCGAAGCCGGCGAGGCGATCGGTCAAATTCTGAACGATCCCAGCAAGCCGACGAACCGCTTCGAAGGCTATGCCGACCCGGAGGCCACCAAGAAAAAGATTCTCCATGACGTTTTCGAGAAGGGCGATGCGTGGTTCCGCACCGGCGATCTCCTGCGTCAGGACAGCAAGGGATATTTCTATTTCATCGACCGCATCGGCGACACTTTCCGCTGGAAGGGCGAGAACGTTTCGACTTCGGAGGTTTCCGAAGCCTTCACGGTTTTTCCCGGTGTGCAGGAGGCGACGGTCTATGGCGTTCCGGTGAAGGGCTATGACGGCAAGGCTGGCATGATCGCGGTGGTTTCGGATGGCCATCTCGATCTCGCGGGCCTGCACGCGCATGTCTCGAAATCGCTGCCGGAATATGCGCGGCCGCTCTTCATTCGCCTGAAGCGGGAACTCGACGTCACCGGTACTTTCAAGCAGCGCAAACTCGATCTCGTGAAGGAAGGTTTCGATCCTCTCGTGGTGAAGGACGAGGTCTATTTCAACGACACTGTGCAAGGCACCTATGTGCCGCTAGACTCCGCGCTCTATGAAAAAATTCAAGCGAAGGCATTCAGGCTCTAGATGGCAGTAGCACGGCCGGAGGAAATATTTCTGTTCTGGAAGGATGCAGGGCCTTCGAAGTGGTTCGAATCCGATCCCGCATTCGACCAGCAGATTCGAGCGCGCTTTCTTGAGACCTATGAAGCGGGCATGCGCGGTGAGCTGGACCATTGGGATCGATCGGCTTACGGCGCACTCGCGCTCGTCATCGTGTTCGACCAGTTTCCGCGCAACATGTTTCGCGGCACGCCGAAGGCGTTTGCTTCCGACGAGAAAGCAAAACTGATCGCGGACCGTGCGATTGCCGAGGCGCGTGACAAGGCGGTCGATCCGGAAGTGCACATGTTCTTCTATATGCCGTACATGCACTCCGAAGCGCTCTCCGATCAGGAGCGTTGCGTTGCGCTGATGGCGCAGGGTGGCAAGCAAGAAAACATTAAGTATGCCGAGATTCACCGCGATGCGATTGCGCGCTTTGGGCGTTTTCCGCACCGGAATGAGATTCTAGGGCGAAAGTCCACGCCGGAAGAAATCGCTTATCTCGAGGGCGGTGGCTTCAAGGGCTGACAACTCCGGTAATTCTGAAGGGTTTCTTAACGGCGCTCTGCTATCTCTCCGAAAAATGGGCGAAAGCTCTGGGACAGGGAGATTGGCGTGGCGATTGCCGATCAAGAACAGACCGAACGGCGCAATCTGCATGCAATGGCCCGTGAATTGATCGCGCGTGGGCTCGGTCTTTTCTCCGGCAACAGCGATCATTCGATCGCGCGGCGCGGGGCGGCGACGGCCTTCATGATTCGCGTCGCTGGTGCGGCGGTCGCGTTTCTTTCGCAGATCATTCTTGCGCGCTGGATGGGCCGCTACGAATTTGGCATCTATGTCTATGTCTGGACCTGGCTCTTGCTGCTCGGAAGCCTGGTTCCGCTTTGGGCTCTGCACGGCGGCGCAGCGCTTTATTCCGGAGTACCAGACGCAAGGCGATTTCGCGCGGGTGCGCGGTTATATTTTCGCGAGCCGCTGGCTGGTGGTTGCGATCGCGACAGCGGTCGGCGGCATCACGATCGCAGTGCTGTTCGCTTTCCAGAAGTATCTCGACAACCATTACGTCGTGCCGCTGGTGCTGATGTGCGCTTGCCTGCCGATGCATGCGCTCTCCGCCGCGCAGGACGGCATTTCTCGTTCCTATAACTGGATCGATATGGCGCTCGCGCCGGGCTACATCGTGCGCCCACTTGTGATCCTCGCTTTCATGGCGGGGTTCCACTTCGCCGGCATGCCGAAGTACCGCACTCTATGCGATGGCCTCGACCGTGTTTGCCTATTGGATCGTCACCGTGGCGCAACTGGTGATGATGAGTTTTCGCTTGCGCGAGAAGGTTCCGGCGGGCCCGCGGAAGTATGAAACGAAATTCTGGCTTGCGACGGCGTTTCCGATCTTCCTGGTCGAGAGCTTCTACTTTCTCCTGACCTATACCGACATTCTCATCCTCGAAATCTACGTCAATCCGGACGAGGTTGCGGTCTACTACGCGGCGACGAAAATTCTGGCGCTGGTCGCATTCGTCTATTTCGCGGTTTCGGCCGCGACCGCGCACCGCTTCGCGGAGTATCACATCGCTGGCGAGCACGAGAAACTCGAACGTTTTCTGAGCGACTCGATCAAATGGACGTTCTGGCCATCGCTGCTCGGCACGATCGGCCTTCTGGTGACCGGCAAATTTCTGCTCGCTTTGTTCGGTGAAGGTTTCGATTCCGGGTATGGGCTGATGTTCGTGCTTGCGATTGGCTTGCTCGCGCGCGCCGGTGTTGGGCCAGTCGAGCGGCTATTGAATATGGTGGGCGAACAGAAAGCGTGCGCGCTGATCTATGCAGGGGCGTTTGTCGTCAATCTCTCGCTCTGTTTCATCCTCGTTCCTTACCTGAAACTTTACGGCGCGGCGATTGCCATTTCGGCCGCGATGATTTTCGAGTCTTTGCTGCTTTATGTTGTCACCAAGCGCAAACTCGGCCTGCACGTCTTCATCTGGCGTAAGCCCGCATAGTTAGGCTTGTTCGCGTAGAAGCCGTCGGATCACTTTTCCAGTCGTCGTCATCGGCATCGAATCCACGAAGGTGACTTCGCGCGGATATTCGTGCGCGGCAAGCTGCGTTTTCACGAAGTTCTGGATTTCGCTTGCCAGCGTCTCCGATGCCGCGTGACCCGGCTTTAACTGCACGAAGGCTTTCACGATCTCGGTGCGGATCGGATCGGGCTTGCCGACAACCGCTGCGAGCGCGACGGCCGGATGGCGGATAAGGCAATCTTCGATCTCGCCGGGGCCAATGCGATAGCCCGCCGATGTAATCACGTCGTCGTCGCGGCCGACGAAGAAAAAATAGCCCTCGCCATCCATGACGCCCTGATCGCCGGTGAGCATCCAGTCGCCGATGAATTTCTCGCGGGTCGCTTCTTCGCGTTTCCAGTATTCTAGAAACATCACGGGGTTTGGGCGTTTCACCGCGATCTGGCCGAGCTCATCGGGCTCGCAGACCGAGCCGTCTTCGCGAACGACCGCGACTTCGTGTCCGGGAATTGCCTTACCGATCGCGCCGGGCTTCGAGACGCCAAGCATGTGACAGGAGCCAAGCACCAGATTGCATTCGGTTTGCCCGTAGAATTCGTTGATGACGAGATTGAATGCTTCCTTGCCCCACACGTAAGTTTCTGCGCCGAGCGACTCGCCGCCCGAACCGAGTGTGCGCAGCTTCAGGTCATGCCGTCCGCGCGGGCTCTTTGCCGAGCGCAGCATGCGCAGCGCCGTCGGTGGAATGAAGACGTTGCGGATGTCGTGTTTCGCCATCAGCGCATAAGCTTCTTCGGGATCGAACTTGTCGAATTTGCGCGAGACGACCGGCACGCCGTGATGCAGCGAGGGCAGGAGTACGTCGAGCAATCCGCCGGCCCAGGCCCAGTCCGCTGGCGTCCAGAACAGGTCGCCTGGCTGCGGAAACAGATCGTGCGGCATCTCCACGCCCGGCAGATGTCCGAGCACGACGCGGTGACCGTGCAGCGCGCCTTTCGGCTGGCCGGTGGTGCCCGACGTGTAGATCATCAGACCCGGATCGTCGGGCAAGGTTTCGACCGGCGTGAACGACGAAGAGGCGGCCGATACAAGCGCGTTGAAATCGTCCACGCCGTCTGACGCGCCCTCGATGGAAATAACGAGTTTCAGTTCCGGCGCTTCGCTGCGGATTTCCGCGATCTTCGCCGCGCCTTGCGCGTTGGTGATCACTGCTTTGGCGCCGGAATTTCGCAGACGGTAGGAGATAGCCTCGGGTCCGAACACGATGGCTACGGGGAGAGCGATCGCGCCGAGCTTGTAGATCGCCGCATGGCAGGCGGCGACTTCCGGCGATTGCGGCATGTAGACGATGACGCGATCCCCGCGCGCGATACCCTTTGCGCGCAAAACATTCGCGAGACGGTTCGACGTTTCCGCAAGCCAGCCGAACGAAAAGGTTTCGCTCCGTCCATCGGGATGAACGTGAATGATCGCGGCGCGGGAAGGGTCGCTTGCGGCCCACTTGTCGGAGATATCGACGCCGATGTTGTAGCGGGCCGGAATCTGCCAGCGGAAATTCCGCGTCAGTTCTTCGAACGTGGAAGCCTTGGGCAGCATGCTTTTCTCTCCGGAATTTCCGGAGAGTTGTAGCGCTACTTGTCCGGCTCCGCGAGTACGAGCGCCCAGAACACCTTGTACTTGGAGTTCGGCGCGTAAGCGGTCGCGATCCCCATCTTGGTCGCGCCAGAGAGCAACATGTTCTTGTTGTGCGAGGGCGAGTCGCGCCAGCCGGAGAAGGCTTCCGCGAGCGTGTGGTACCCGGCGCCGATATTCTCCGCAGCACCCCTTGCGTTGAAGCCCGACGCAGTGAGGCGCTTGTTGAAGTTGCGGCCGCCCGGATCGTGCGTGACCTGATTGCGCTGCGCCATGGCTTTGGCTTGCGCTTCGGCCATCTCGACGAGGCGGGTGTCGATCTCGACCGGCGGCAGGCCGTTCTTGCGGCGATAATCGGAAAGCAGCGACGCGGCGGCGTTCACGTTCACCTGCACTTCGGCGCGGGCGAGGTTGTCGTAGAATGCCGGCTGGCGTGGCGCTTCCTGTGTCGCGCAGCCGGCAAGCGCCAGGAAGCCGAGTACGGTGCAAATATCCATGATGTTCCGCCGCATGAGAGCCACGTCGTTACTCTTAAGTGTTTAACGCTTGCTTGCCGGGCCATCGGGCGTGAGGCCGGTTTCCGGCGCGTTGCTGTTGTTGCCCCGCGCATTCCCGCCCAGAAGGCCGGTCGGGTCGATGATGCGCATGTCCTGCTGCGGGAATGGAATATCGATGCCATTCTCACGAAATGCCTTGAGGATGGAAAAATTCAGATCGCTTCTGGTCGAGAGCATGAAGTTCGCCGAATTGACCACACAACGAAGTTCCATGTTCAATGCGCTGTCGCCAAACTCCATGAAGAACACGACCGGGGGCGGCTCTTGCAGCACGCGCGGGTGCCGCAGCGCTTCCGCGATCAGAATATCCCGCACTTTCTCGGCGTCCGAATCGTAAGCCACGCCGACCTTCACGGAAATGCGGGCAATCTGGTTCGTGTGTGTCCAGTTCGTTACCGCGTTGGTGATCAGTTCGGAATTCGGAATGATGACGCTGGCCCGGTCGTAGGTCTCGACTTCGGTGGAACGCACGCTGATGCGTCGGACATAGCCTTCATTACCCTTTACGTTGACCATATCGCCGACCTTGATGGGGCGCTCGGTGAGCAGGATAAGGCCGGAGACGAAGTTCGAGACGATGGCCTGCAAACCGAAGCCGATACCGACGGAGAGTGCGCCGGCAACGAGCGCAATATTTTCGAGATTGAGTCCGAGCCGCCCGAGCGCGATCGAGATCGCGGCAATCACGCCGATATAGCCGGCAATTGTCGCAATCGAATTCTTGAGGCTGGTGTCGAGGCCGGTGCGTGGCAGCACCGTATTTGCGAGCCAGCGCTGCAAGATGCGCGAAAGATAGACACCGATGATCAGGACGCCGATTGCGCCCCCGATGTCGTAAAGCGACAGGTGCAGCTTACCAAGTTCGATACCGAACGAGGCGCGCTCGAAGCTCGCCGCGAGATCGGTGAGCGAGGTGCCCCAGTTGCCGATGATCAGGAACAGCGCGACGATGAAGACGAGGACGCGCGCGGCGCCTGCGAAAAGCGCGGCGGCAAGCTCGAGGCTCTGCGTCCGGATTCCAACCGTGGAAGCAAAGGAGCGTCCGCGCTGCGTGTGAGCCTGCAAGCCTTCGTCGAAATAAGCGTTGATCAGATGCAGGATGACGTATGTGCAGGCGATCACGATCGCGGCGTGGACGAGCCGGCTCGTGAGGAACGAAGCAAGCCAGACATAACCGGTCAGCACGCTGCCGAGGATGACGATAGCCACAATCCAGAGCACGAGCCGCAGCCAGTTCGGTGCGGGCTCTTCCGTGCCGTCAACCACTGCCTGCCGGGTTTTGAGCAGCGTGCGAATAATGATGACGGCGATCAGGCCCGCCATCAGCGCGCTGGTCGCCGTAATCATGATGCGCGGCGCGCCGAGACTGCGGTGAATGATATTGAGCGAAGCGCCGGTCGCGGCGATCAACAGGCCGTAGGTCGCGTAGCTATAGAAGCGCGCGGCAGTATCGTTTCTGATACTAAGCAGGCGGCGCGGGAAGTCTTTCGGCCGCAACAGCGCGCCGGCGAGCGCGCGGCCGACCGCATAGAGTGTGACCGCCGCGAGAATGCCGAGCGCGGATTGATGCGCTCTCTCGATCAGAAATTCGAACGAGGAGAGAATTTCGATAACGACATAGAATGCAAGCGGCAGCGCGATCGCGCCTAAAATCGAGTCGCGAACCGCCGATTTTGCGCGCCGCAAGCGAGGCAGCGCCACATCTTTCGGATGACCGTTCGATAGCGAGAAGTAGCGGGTGAGCCAGTGCTGTGCGAAGAAAATTCCGAACACGGCGACGAAGCACATCAATGCGGCGACCAGCGCGCTCTGCTCGACGCCGGGATACGCGGAAACGGTGGCGAACCATTCGCGCGAATGCATGACAAGCGCGCGAACTTCGCCAGGCGCCGCCTCTGCCGCACCCAGCCAGAGCTTCGGATCGAGAATGCTCATCGTGCGCTCGAACAGCCGGTCGGCAAGCCGCGCACGGCGGACTTCTTCGATGCGTGCGGCAAGCTGATCGCCGCGGGTCGCTAGCACGCGGGCCTGCTTCAAAAGACCGTCGATCTCGCCTTGCTGCGCGCCGAGTTGCTTGCGTTGGTCAGCGAGGTTTGCCTCTTCGGCCGGCGCATCCTTCGCTGGCGCGGGGCCGAGCGCTTTGACGCGTGTTTCGAGCTCCGCAAAGCGCGGTTCAAGACCTTCGATGATTTGCCCGACTTCATTGCGCAAAGGTTCGATCGCGTCGCGCAGGCGGGCGAGTTCCGAACGGCGGCTCCGCGGAGTAATGCCACCGTCCACGTATTCGAACACCGAACCGATGGTTTGCAGGCGGGAGCGGATTTCTTGGTTGTTTTGCGGTGTTTGTGCCAGCGCAGGCAAGACCAGAAGGAGGGCACCGGTAAGTGCCAGAACGAATTTGCTTAGGTTCAGGATCATTGCTTCGCCGCAGGAAATTTCAGGGATTTCGTTACGCTAGCCATGAACAAGGGATGTGGCCGGAATAGGAACTGGTGGTCCCGGAGGGAATCGAACCCCCGACCTTCGGTTTAGGAAACCGCTGCTCTATCCGGCTGAGCTACGGGACCCCGGTGCGGGAGAGGGTCTACCACGAGTGGCGAGGGCTTTGCAGCGGTTTCGGGGTGCCGCAGGATCGGCCCCGCGATGGTTGTCCCCGGCTTCCGGCATTTTCTCGGCTCTGCGCTCTCTGTCCTGGGAGTTTTTCCGGCGTGGGCGGAAGATCCGGCGCTTTGCGGCGGCAAGCCAAGTCCCGTCAAAATCGCGGCAGCGCTGGACGGGGTTTCGCTCAAGCTCACCGACGGGCGCACCCTGCGGCTCGCACATGTAATCGTACCGCTGCCGATCGATGGGGATGAGGAAGCCGTCCTGCGTGCGAAAGAAACGCTTGCCAAAATCGCGAATGGGAAAGATGCGTCGCTGTTTCTTTCTTCTGGTTCCAAAGATCGGTACGGCAGAATTTCAGCGATGGCGGTTGTCATTGAAGGGAAGACATGGCTCGAAGCGGAGCTACTCGTGCGTGGGGCCGCCCGCGTTTATCCTCCCGCCGATGACAATTGCGCGAAAGCTTTGTTGCAGTTTGAAGCAAAGGCACGCTCGGCCCGAGCGGGTCTCTGGAACGAAACCAAGTTCGGCGTGTTCGACGCGAAGAACGTCGACGCACTGCTTGCCGCCGAGGGGCGATTTGTTGTTGTCGAAGGAAGAATCCGCCGCGTCGGCGCGGCGCGCGGGCGCATCTATCTCGATTTCGGGCGCCGCTTCACGGAAGATTTTACCATCGTCGTGCTGGATAACCTTCGAAAAATCCTGCTGGAAAAAGGCTCCGATCCGAAAAGCTGGCGCGGTAAACGCGTTCGCGTTAGAGGTGTTTTGTTCTCCTGGGGCGGCCCTGCCATAGAAGTTAACCAAATGCAGGCCATCGAACTCTTGGATCGAGATATTCCGAAGAGCGAATGATGTTGACGCTCGTGAAGCAACTGGAGCGATTCCGCGCCGTTTTCAGCGGCGCATTGCTTTCGTTCGCGCTTGCGTCCTGCTCGACGATCAGCTTCGACAGCTGGACACAAGGCACGCAGCGGGAGCCGGATCAGGTCGCCGAATCGCTGCCGCCGGCGCAGCGCAAGGAACACGAGCGGCTGGTTTCGACCTATGGCGGCATTTATCGCGCGCCGGCACTGCAAGAGATGATCGAGCAGACGATCAACCGGCTGGGTCCTGCCTCCGAGCGTCCCGAATTGAAATATCGCGTTACGATTCTGAATTCGCCCGCGATCAACGCTTTCGCGTTGCCGGGTGGATCGCTTTACGTCACGCGCGGGTTGATTTCGCTCGCGAACGACACGTCAGAGCTTGCCTCCGTGCTTTCGCACGAGATGGCGCACGTCGTCGCGCGCCACGCTGCAATTCGCGAAGATCAGATCCGCGCGGCGGTCTTGAACAGCCGTGCGATCTCGGACACGTTAAGCGATCCGCAGCTTGGGGCGTTGGCGCTTGCCCGTTCGCGGTTATCGATTGCGACGTTCTCGCGCGGGCAGGAGCTGGAGGCCGATGCGGTCGGTGTCGGTATTGCCTCGCGTGCAGGTTATGATCCTTATGGCGCATCACGCTTTCTGACTTCGATGGGACGCTTCGCGCAGTTGCGCGCGGCGACGCTTGGTAACAATCAGTCGAAAGAGCTGGATTTTCTTTCCAGCCATCCTTCGACGCCGGAGCGGATCTCGATCGCAGTCGCGAATGCGAAGCAGTTCGTCAATCCGAGGGCGACCGAGCGTAACCGCGAACCGTTTCTGCGCTCGCTTGATGGCGTCACCTACGGCGACGATCCCAAGGAAGGCCTCGTGCGCGGCCGCAACTTTCTGCATCCGAATCTCGGCTTTGCCTTTACCGCGCCGGAGGGCTTCGCGCTCGAAAACACGCCGCAGGCAGTGCTGGGCGCCACGCAGAACGGCCGCGAAGCACTGCGGTTAGACGCAGTGCGCGTGGAAGAGTCGCAATCGCTTCCGGATTACATCTCGAAGGGGTGGGTCGAAGGCATCAATCCTACGACCATCGAGACCTTCCAGATCAACGGCTTCGAGGCCGCAACCGCGACCGCGCGCGGCGAACAATGGTCGTTCCGCCTTTATGCGATCCGCTTCGGCGGCGATGTCTACCGGATTGCTTTCGCAGCACGCGAGCTATCTCCGCAACTGGAGGCTGCCTTTCGCGACGCGGCGTCGAGTTTCCGCCGCGTGCCGAACGAAGAAGCGCAAGCGGTCAGGCCGTTGAAGATCAGGCTGCATCAGGTCGTGGCGGGCGACACGGTCGAGCGGCTCGCTGCGCGCTCGGTTTTCTCCGACCGGAATCTGGAGCGGTTTTTGGTGTTGAACGGCATGCAACGCGGGGCACGATTGACGCCAGGCGATTACGTGAAAGTGGTCACGGAATAAGCGCTAAAGAAAAAGGCCCGGATTGCTCCGGGCCTTTTCATTTCAATCTTCGGAATTTTTCAGGCGGCAGCTTCCTGCTCGTCCGTGGTGCCTTCGGTCTTCGCCTTGTTGCGCGTCGGCGCCTTCATGAGCTGCGCTTCGATCATCTTCGCAGCTTCCGTTTCGGTCACATCTTCGACCGCCGAAAGTTCGCGGACCATGCGGTCGAGCGCGGCTTCATAAAGCTGGCGTTCGGAATAAGACTGTTCCGGCTGGCTCTCGGAGCGGAAAAGATCGCGCACCACTTCCGCGATCTGGATGAGATCGCCCGAATTGATCTTCGCTTCATATTCCTGCGCGCGGCGCGACCACATGGTGCGCTTGATGCGGGCGCGGCCCTTGAGCGTTTCCAGCGACTTCTTGACGATATCGGGGCTCGCAAGCTTGCGCATGCCGACCGACGCCGCCTTCGACGTGGGGACGCGCAGCGTCATCTTGTCCTTGGCAAAGGAGATGACGAAAAGCTCGAGCTTGTAGCCCGCGATTTCCTGTTCCTCGATGCGAACGATCTGACCGACGCCATGAGCCGGATAAACGATGAATTCGTTGGTCTTGAAACCGTGGCGGGTCTGGGTCTTCTTGGGGGTGGTCATTCTGGCTTTCTGCTCCTGGTCCGGTACTACCGGCCTTACGCGACTAAAGTTCCGTCAGACCCCGGTTAGCCCCTGCGACGATGCCGCTTCAGCGCGCCCCATGTGGGATAAGGCGTGTCGAAACGGCTGAAACGCTCGGGTTCGAGTCGGGCAGCTCCTCGGAGCGCCCTATATCTTGCGATTAAAACGGGCGACTGTGGGAAATATAGCACATTTTCTCAAAAAATCAACGGCTTGCTGCAACGCAAGCAAACCGTAGCCCTGCATGGTTACCGGGCGAGCCTCCGGCCTCAGTCGCCCTCACCCGGCTTATCTGAGAAGTATTGTTCCTTATCGGGCTTGTCTTCCCACTCTTTCGCGTCTTCAGGCGGCTCGCGCTTGATCGTGATGTTCGGCCACTGCTTCGCATATTCGGCGTTCAGGCCGATCCACTTCTCGAGTCCCGGCACGGTATCAGGCTTGATCGCCTCCGCCGGGCATTCCGGCTCGCAGACGCCGCAGTCGATGCACTCGTCGGGGTGGATGACGAGCATATTTTCGCCTTCGTAGAAGCAGTCCACCGGACAGACTTCGACGCAATCCATGAATTTGCAGCGGATGCACTTGTCGTTGACGACGTAGGTCATGGCGGCTCGGTTGTTTCGCGAGCAGCGACTAGCTCAAGGGGCCAGCTTTGCCAAGCGCGTGCGCGCGAGGTCAGCTTTTGCGTGCTCACGCTCTCATATACGTCGCGTGCGGTGTTGGCGTCAGTCCGGCGCGGCAAAATGCCGGTAACTTTCAGCACGCGCACGCGTGCGGGCAGGGCGATGGTAAGCACATCTCCGGGCTTGATCGTGCGGGCCGGTTGCTCGCTGCGCTCGCCGTTCACGCGGACATAGCCGTCCGTCACGAGTTTCGCGGCAATCGTGCGCGTCTTCACGATGCGCGCATGCCAGATCCAGCGGTCGAGGCGTTGGGAAACGTTCGCTTCCGCGATCAATTCCCGTCCTTCTTGTCCGACAGAAGCTTTTCTTTCAGCGCCATCAGTGCTGCGAAAGGCGAGTTCGGATCGATCGGCTTTTCGGGGCGCTCGGGGCGCGGTTTGAAATTCGCGTTGTCGCGCTTGCTTTGACCCTTGCCGCGATCCTTGCCCCGGTCTTTGCCACGCTTGTCGCGGCGCTCATGACGCTCATGGCGTTCGGGGCGCGGTCGTTCGGTTGCGGGAGCGCCATCCTGTGGAGCCACGCCATCGGCTTTGGCTTCTTCCTTGCGTGGCGGACGCTTTCTATCGGGCTTGCGTTGTTCGCGTGGGCGGCCGGGGCGCCAGACTTCGATCATCGCGGGTTCGGCGCTGGTAGTGGGAGGCGTGATCTCCGTCACCGCTTGCACTTCCGCACCCGCGGCAATCGCGGGCGCTTGTGGCATCGACGAATCGCCGGAGGATAACGTCGGTGGTGCCGGCGACACTTCCGCGACCGGATCGGTCGCAAGCGGTTCTGTGCCGGGCACTTCTTCCGGTTTGATTTCTTCCGCCGTTGTCGTTTCCGGCTTCGGTTCAACCGGCGCAGGACGGCGGTCCATGCGGTAGCCGAGTGCTTTGAGGATCGAGGCGAAGTCTTCGCCGGCGCTGCCGGCGAGCGAAGTCATGCCAACGGAAACCGTGAACCCGAATCCATCGATCGCGCCCGCAGGCTTCTCGCCGGGAGCGCCCGGTTTCCACGAAATCGCCGGGCGGATGAGATCGGCGAGCCGCTCCAGAATATCGACGCGTACCGCGCGCGTGCCGGCGACGCGATAACCCGCTGCGCGATAAAGCGGCTTCTGGATTTCCTTGTCGTTCGGAATTGACGTGCGTCCCGATGCGGCAAGGCCCGGCAATTCGCTCATGCCCTTTTGCGCGAGGCCGCCATGCTTCAGCGCCCACAACAGCAGCGCGAGCTGGCGCGGCGCGGGTTTCAGCAGTGCCGGGACATAAATGTGATAGGCGCCGAAGCGCACGCCGTACTTGCGAAGCTGGCTGCGCGCTTCCTGGTCTAAGCCCTTCACCTCGTCGGCGACGTTCAGGCGGTCGAGTACGCCAAGCGATTCCACGAGCTGGAATGCAATGCCGCGCGCCACGCCGGTCACGTCTTCGGCCTTCGTCAGTGCGTTCAGCGGGCCAAGCAGTTTCTCGATATGTGCATCGAGCCACTTCTCGATACGCGCCGCCACCTTGTCACGCGAAGGACCGGTAAGCTGTTCGTCCGCGATCAGTTGCGGCCGCGGTTTCAGCGCGACATCGCCGGCAACGAGTTTTGCGACCGGCTCGCCGCTCCAGCGCAGTAAGCCGTCGTTTGCGAGCACGATCTTGTCGTCGCCTGCCTTGTCGAGATCGTCCGCGCGTTTTTCGATTTCACCGGCGAGCGCTTTCTGCGCTGCTGCCCGTAAGGCTTTTGCGTCAGGCGAACTGCCTGAAGCATCGGCGATGAATTCAAAACCTTGCAATCGTCCGATGATGTGGCCTTCCACGACCACTTCACCGTTTTCTTTTACTTCAGTCTCCAAGCGCGTGTTCTCTCTTAAGCGCCGCATCAGTACGCTGGTGCGGCGGTCTACGAAGCGTTGGGTAAGGCGCTCATGCAATGCGTCGGAGAGACGATCTTCGACCGCGCGCGTGATGCCTTGCCAGTGTTCCGGATCGCGTAACCAGTCGGGGCGGTTTGCCGCGAAGGTCCAGGTTCGCACTTGCGCGATGCGGTTCGAAAGCGTGTCGATATCGCCTTCCGGCCGATCGGCGAGAGCCACTTGTTCGGCGATCCAATCGGCGGGGATGCTACCCTCTCGCATCAAAAATCCATAGAGGGTCAATACGAGTTCGGAGTGCGCGGCGGGTGCGACCTTTCGGTAGTCAGGAATTTGACATACGGCCCACAACTTCCGGATGGCGTCGGCGTTTCGCGCGAGATCGACGACTTCCGGATCGCGTGCGGCGCGCTCCAATACCTGCATGTCGTCGGCAACCGGCGCGCGGGTAAGGCCTTCCTCGCGCGGGATGATTGCAAGGCTTGCGTCCAGCGCACGCAGCGATGAAAAATCGAGATCGTGGTTGCGCCACTGCAACACTTTCACCGGCTCGAATGTGTGCGTCTCCAGGCGTTCGACGAGGTCCGCTTCGAACGGCCGGCAGCGTCCCGTCGTCCCGAAGGTACCATCGCGCTGTGCGCGGCCAGCGCGGCCGGCGATCTGCGCCATCTCGGCGGCGGAGAGCTGACGGAACTGATAGCCGTCGAATTTTCGGTCCGACGCAAAGGCCACATGATCGACGTCGAGGTTGAGTCCCATGCCGATTGCGTCGGTGGCAACGAGATAATCGATGTCGCCGGACTGAAAGAGCGCTACCTGCGCGTTACGTGTACGGGGGCTTAGCGCGCCGAGCACGACCGCGGCCCCGCCCGACTGGCGGCGGATCAGCTCGGCGATCGCGTATACTTCGTTCGCTGAGAAGGCGACGATCGCCGAGCGGCGCGGAAGTCTCGTCAGTTTCTTCTCGCCGGCGAATGTCAGCATCGAGAGGCGAGGGCGCTGGATTACGTCCATGCCGGGCAGGAGTTTTCCGAGTATCCCGCGCACGGTTGCGGCGCCGAGCAGCCACGTCTCCTCGCGGCCGCGCAGATTTAGAATTCGATCCGTAAAGAGATGCCCGCGCTCGAAATCGGCGGCTAGCTGCACCTCATCGATCGCGATGAATGCGACGTCGATGTCTTTGGGCATCGCTTCGACGGTCGAGACCCAGTAGCGCGGGTTTTTCGGCAGGATTTTTTCTTCGCCCGTGATCAGCGCGACGTTGTCCGCGCCGACGCGCGCGACGCAACGCTGATAGACCTCGCGCGCCAAGAGGCGCAGCGGGAGGCCGATCATGCCGCTCGAATGCGCGAGCATGCGATCGATCGCCAGATGCGTCTTGCCGGTATTCGTCGGCCCAAGCACGGCGGTGACGCCGCGCCCGCGGCGCGAAGGGTCGGCAAAGGATTTTGGAGACGTCTTCAGCAACTGTACGCGCCTGATTTCCTGCCCAACTGTACCGTTTCGTTACACGTTGAAGCGAATCTTCGGATTTCCGTTAACGAATGGAACGCGCTCCGAACGAATCGCGTCCGAATCACTGACCTCGCGCTGTTTCCCGCTGCGTTCACGCCGTATGTAGTTCTCCGTGCGGAGGCCTGCCACTAGTTTGGAGCCCGTCGCCCATCCTGCCGCGTGAAATGCGCGCGCCAAACGTTAATTTGGTCGCAGGCTGAACCGCGATTCAGCGATGAGTCTCATGCGTTTGCGCTGTCCTGTTTTATGACAACTTCAATTCAAATCGTACTGATCCGGTAAGAACCGGAACGAGTCTCGAACGAATCGCGTCCGAATCGCTGACTCGGAATGGTTTCGAGTTTCGTTCTCACCACATATCGTGGGCGGCATCGTGCCAGGCACGAAATAGCCGGCTTCGATGCTGTCGGGGGACTTCTCAGCGCGAGAAATCCTTAATGAGCGCCATTTGTCTTAGTGCCGGGTCGTCTTGAAGCGCGTGGCCTCGACGGTGAAGGTGCCGATCGGGGTCGCGACGGAAGCTTTGATCGGCGCGAGTACGCGCGTACCCGAAACCGGCGCCAGCCACACGAACATGTCGTGGCTGTCCGCCATCTGCTTGACGGCCTCCCGGTCGCGGTGGCCCGCAATCGGAACGTAGCGCGCCCGGCAGACGATCGTCGGGCCTTGATATCCTTCCGCTGTTATCGACTTCTCATCTCGTGCATAGGAAAGCACCACGTTAAAGCGATAGCGCCCGTCGAAAATCGGCAGCGTGCGGTTGCAGGATTCAGGGCTGAGCAAATCGCCTTTTGCTATCAACGCCAGCATTGCGCTCATCGGATCGACGACGTTCGTTCGCGACTCGTCCGTGATTGGTACGCGGCCTTTGTCCGTGTTCAGTGGCGGCTGAATCGAAATTACCTCGGCGACTCCGTTCGTCACGCTTAACTCGATTTTTTGTTCGCGCCGGCTCGAGTTGTAGCGGCCAGAAAAAGTACTTGCGATCACGCGGTTGGCTTTGAGCGACCCACGCACGGTTGCCGAACCGTCGCCCTTTGAAACAAGGCGAATGAGTCCGGACGACTTGGCGCTGCCGACCGCGACAAAGCCATCCTCGGTAAACTTAATGTTCACTTGGGCGCGGCCAATGGAAAGGCCCGTGAGGTAGACCGAATAGGCGGCCTCCAACTGGGTCGTCTGGGCGAAGGCACAGGTGGCGTGTGCTGCCAAAAGCAGGGCGGTAGCGGAGACAGCGATGCGTTGCATCTTGATGCCTTTTCGGTTCCCGAGCTTAACCGAACCGATTCAGCCTGTCCGTGTCGGCAAGATCAGGGCCGAATCGCGCCCTTAACGCGGCGTCGCGCGAAAGCGCGTCGCTTCGACGACCATGGTGCCGATGGGGGTGGAGATCGAAACTTTGATCGGCACAAGTACGCGGGTATCAGATACCGGTGCCAGCCAGACGAAGAGTTCTTTGTTGTTCGCCAGTTGCTGCACCTGCTGCCGGTCGGTCCGGTGGCCCGCGACCGGTACATAGCGCGCCTGACAGACCAGCACCGGGCCCTGGTAGCCGTCGGTCTTTTTCGGTGCCGTCTCGGTGCGCAGATAAGAGAGCACCACGTCATAGCGGAAGCGCGCGTCGAAGATCGGCAGCGTGCGGTTGCACGATTGCGGGTTCAGCACGTCGCCCGGCGCGGAAACGAGCATCAATCCGGCGCTCAAAGGATCGACCACATTGGTGCGGGCGTCCTGCGTGATCGGTACGCGGTTGCGGTCGAGGTCCGGCGGCGGCGGGAGCACCGAGAATTCCTTGGCGAACCCATTCTCGACCACGATGTCGATTTTCTCTTTGCGCTCGCTGGAGTTCGATTGCGTCGCATAGACGCTGGAGGTGACGCGGTTTTGCGTGAATGCACCGCGCACGGTCGAGGTGCCTTCGCCTTTCGAGATCATGCGCACGAGGCCGGTGAACTTCGCGGTTCCGGCGGCGGCAAAACCCGACTCGTTCAGGTCCAGGATCACCGCGCCCTGGCCGATCGGAATTCCGGTCAGGTGGACCGAATAGACGGCGTCCAGCCGGGTGGTCTGGGCAAAGGCCCCGGAAGCGCTGGCGGCCATAAACAGGACGGCGGCGGGAACAGCGAGGCGGCGCATGAAGGATGTTCTTTCGGTACTTGGGTCCGGACTTGGGTCAGGGCGGAGCGATTCACCCGGCAGAATCATAGCAAATCCTTCCAGCCGCAGCGGATTCCATAGGGCTTGCAATGCGCTGGGTGGGGATAGTTTGAGTCTTAACTGTGACCCGGATGCCGCCCCGAAGGCCGCCCCAGCCTTCGCTTGACGCCCTTGGGGGGTCTCACTATGGAGATGCCTCGCTTTTTACCCCTTTAGGCGGCGGCGGGCACGAAGCCCGGCCAGATCGCCTTTCGACTGCAAGGATTTAGACGATGTCTCGTCGCTGCGAACTGACCGGCAAAGGCGTTCTCGTGGGCCACAAGGTCAGCCACTCCAACATCAAGACCAAGCGCCGCTTTCTGCCGAACCTCGTGAACGTCACGATGCAGAGCGAAGCGCTGAAGCAGGGCGTGCGTCTGCGCGTCAGCGCCAATGCCTTGAAGTCGGTCGATCACAATGGTGGCCTCGACGCCTTCCTGGTGAAAGCCCGCGACGCGAACCTTTCTTCGCGTGCTCTCCTCTTGAAGAAGAAGATCAAGAAGAAGCTCGCCGAAGCAAGCTAAGCTTCATGCGATAGAATTTGAAAAACCCGCTGGTGACAGCGGGTTTTTTATTGCGGCCAGAGGAAGCGCAACAGAATGGTGCGCTGAAAATAGCTGAAATTGTTGTCCGAGAGCAGCGTCAGCACAATCTGGCCGGACGCGTTCTTCGTGATGCTCAGCGCTTCCATGTTGTCGATGTCGAAATTGTTGTCGGCTTCCAGCAGCACTTTGCCGTCCACCACCGCGCCCGGCTTGATGTCCGCAAGCGGGATCGCGCGAATGCGCAGATGGATGCCGGTCAGAAAGCGAAAGTAACGCTCCACGATGACGAGGTCGCCGGTCGGCGAGATCGCGGCATCGGCGACCTCGAATTTATCCGTGCGCCTGACGGTGAAGATGCCGGGGTTCTGCCCGCCGATGATGAATGCAATCGTGTTGCCCGCCTCATCCAGGCCACCTTCGGAGATCGCGAGCAACGATCCCGCGAGCGGCATGCCTTTGGGTACAAAAGCGAGCGCCTCCAAGCCTTGATTGAACGGCAGTCTGCGAACGCCGTTCGGCGCCCGAATCGGAATGCCGCGGCCGGTCAGTCCTTCGGACAGGCGATAGCGGAGAATTTGATTCACGCGCTCGATGCCGATGTAGACGGTGTCGCCATCGACGGTGAGCGACTCGGTGTCATTCCATTTGCGCGCCGTGAGCGTGCGGCCATCGGGTCCGCGCATGGGCGCCATCTCGGCGTTCTCGATGCCAGTGACGCGACCGCCATCAAGTTTGAACTTCCCGCGCAGCCAGTGGCCGCGGTCGGAATGCGTGAGGAAGTTCACGCCGTCCGGCGCGATGTAAAGCCCGGAAAATCCGCCGAAATGTTTGTGCGTGGATTGCAGCACCAGACCGCCGGCGAATTCGAGCGCGCCAAAGCGCTTGGTCTGCGCGTTACGGCGGTCGAACTGCGTAATCTCGCGAGCCTGAACTTCAATCGCTTCCGGGGCGTTTTTGTCCTGCGCATGGGATGCCGTGCCGAATGCAAGCGTGCCGAGCAGCGCGATGGCGCAGAGATGGAATAAGCGCATCTAGTGCAGGCGGCGTCCGCCGCGTTTTGGCGCGGCCGGGGCTTTCTCTTCGAAAAGCTCGGCGAGCTTCTCGGTCATGACGCCGCCGAGCTCCTCGGCGTCCACGATGGTCACCGCGCGGCGATAATAACGCGTGACGTCATGGCCGATGCCGATCGCGATCAATTCCACCGGCGAGCGGGTTTCGATCTCCTCGATGATCCAGCGCAAATGACGCTCGAGATAATTTCCGGGGTTCACGGAAAGCGTGGAATCGTCCACCGGCGCGCCGTCGGAAATCATCATCAGAATCTTGCGCTGCTCGGGCCGCGCGAGCAGCCGCTTATGCGCCCAGTCGAGCGCTTCGCCGTCGATGTTCTCTTTCAGGAGCCCTTCGCGCATCATCAGGCCAAGGTTCTTGCGCGCGCGGCGCCACGGCGCGTCGGCCGATTTGTAGATGATATGCCGCAGATCGTTGAGGCGGCCCGGCGATTGCGGCTTGTTCGCTGCCAACCACGATTCGCGCGATTGACCGCCCTTCCACGCGCGCGTGGTGAAGCCGAGAATTTCAACCTTGACGCCGCAGCGCTCGAGCGTGCGGGCGAGAATATCGGCGCAGGTTGCGGCGACCGTGATCGGCCGTCCGCGCATCGAACCGGAGTTGTCGAGTAGAAGCGTCACCACCGTGTCGCGGAAATCCGTGTCGCGCTCGTTCTTGAAGGAAAGCGGCTGGAACGGATCGGTGACGACGCGCGACAATCGCGCGGGGTCGACCATTCCTTCTTCAAGATCGAACTCCCAGGCGCGGTTCTGCTGCGCCATCAGGCGGCGCTGCAAGCGGTTGGCTAACCGCGCAACCACGCCCTGCAAATGCTGAATTTGCTTATCGAGATAAGAGCGAAGGCGGGAGAGTTCCTCGGCGTCGCATAGATCTTCCGCGCCGATCGTCTCGTCGAATTTGTTGGTATAGGCGCGGTAGTCGGGGCCGCGCGGCTCGTTCGCGAGCGGATGCTTCGGCCGCCATGGCTCGCCGGCTTCGTCGCTGTCGCCCGTGTCCATGTCATCAGGGCGATCCGCCGGAGGCGCATCGTCGGACTCGGCGGCCTGATCCGGCTGCTCGTCGGCGGATAACTCCGCGTCTTCCTGCGCGGACTGATCGCTCGCGTCGTCCTGCTCGGCCTGACCCTGATCGTTCGAAGAATCGTCCTGGCCTTGGCCGTCATCCTCGTCTTGATCGTCTTCGTCCTGCTCGTTCGAGCGGTCTTCGCCCATGTCGAGCGAGGTGAGCAGATCGTGGATCGCTTCGGCAAAGCCACGCTGGTCGTGAATTTCTTCCGCCAATCGATCGAGGTCGCGGTCCGCGCGCTTCTCGATGAAGTCGCGCCACAGGTCGACGACCTTCTTCGCGCCTGCCGGTGGCTTCTGTCCGGTGAGGCGCTCGCGCACCAGCATCGCGAGTGCATCTTCGAGCGGCGCGTCGGCGCGGTCCGTGATCTCTTCGAAGTTGCCGCGGTGGTAGCGGTCTTCCAGCATCGCTGTGAGATTCTGCGCGACACCGGACATGCGCCGCGAGCCGATGGCTTCGACGCGCGCCTGTTCGACTGCTTCGAACACGGAACGCGCATTCTCGCCCTGCGGCAGCATTTTTTTGTGGACCTGCGGATTGTGCATGGCGAGCCGCAACGCCATCGAATCCGCGTGGCCGCGCAAGATGGCGGCGTCCGCCTTGCTCATGCGCCGCGGCGGCTCCGGGCAGACGCGCGCGCCGGATTGAGCGCGGGCTTGTCCGCCGCGTAGTTCACTTCAAGTTCGGGTTTGCCTGCAATCGCGCGCAATGTCGTCGCGACCGCCCGCTTGAACGGCTCGGTCGGCGACTCGGTGTTTTTTCCCTTCGGGGGCGTCGACATGTCCGACTTTCGTCACGATAGCGCGACGTTCACCGTGGATTCGGGAAGATCTTTTCCGAAGCTGCGCTGATAGAACTCGGCAACAATCGGCCGCTCGAGCTCGTCGCACTTGTTGATAAAGGTGACGCGAAGCGCGAAGCCGATATCGCCGAAGATCTGCGCATTCTCGGCCCAGGTGATCACGGTGCGCGGGCTCATCACGGTCGAAAGATCGCCGTTGATGAAAGCCTGTCGCGTGAGATCGGCAACGCGCACCATCTTGGAGAGCGTGTCCTTGCCTTCCGGTGTCCGATACGAATGCGCTTTCGAAGCGACGATCTCCACTTCCTTGTCGTGCGGAAGGTAATTCAGCGTCGTCACGATGGACCAGCGGTCCATCTGGCCTTGGTTGATCTGCTGCGTGCCGTGATAGAGGCCGGTGGTGTCGCCGAGTCCGACGGTGTTTGCCGTCGCGAATAGACGGAAGGCCGGATGCGGGCGGATCACCTTGTTCTGGTCGAGGAGGGTGAGGCGGCCCGAAACTTCGAGCACGCGCTGGATCACAAACATCACGTCGGGGCGGCCCGCGTCGTATTCGTCGAACACGAGCGCGACGTTGCGCTGAAGCGCCCACGGCAGAATGCCGTCGCGGAATTCCGTCACCTGACGGCCTTCCTGCAACACGATCGCGTCCTTACCGACCAGATCGATGCGGCTGATGTGGCTGTCCAGGTTCACACGCACGCAGGGCCAGTTCAGGCGGGCCGCGACCTGCTCGATATGGGTCGACTTGCCGGTGCCGTGATAGCCCGAAACGAGGACGCGGCGGTTGTGGGCGAAGCCCGCCAGGATCGCGAGCGTGGTGTCGCGGTCGAAGACGTAGTCCGGATCGGTGTCGGGGACGTGCGACTCGGGCTCGGAATAGGCCGGAACCTCGACGTTGCTATCGATCCCAAAAACCTGCCGGACCGAGACCTTCATATCCTGGAGCGGGGCTAGTTCTGTGTTCGGAGTCATGTTTTTTCTCGCCGTAAGGCGGCTCTTGCCTTGCAAAGATAGGGCCGAATAGGGGTGTTCCGGACGGCTGCCGGATCGCCCCCCGACCATAGCAGAAGGCGTAGCCTTAGCAGAAACCCTGGGCCTTTAGGTAGTTATAGGCCTGCACAACTGCCCTGAAGCGGTCCTCGCTGGACCGGTCCCCGCCATTGGCGTCGGGGTGGTGGCGTTTTACGAGTTCCTTGTAGCGGGCCTTCAGGACCTCGGCCGTGGCGTCGATCTCAAGGCCAAGCGTGTCGAAGGCCTTTCGTTCCGCATTCCGGATCATCCGGCTCTTGGGCGCTTCTGGTTCCTGGAAGGCGCCGGTGGCGCCGCCAAAGATGCGGAATGGGTCGTTCCAGCTCTCGCCGGCGACGTCCGGATTGCCGCCCTTCTTGCCGCGCTTTTTCTCGCCGCCGTTCTGACCCATCTTCCAGGTCGGGCGGTGCCCGGTCAGCGCGTCCTTCTGGTACTTCGCGACCGCGTCGTCTTTCATTCCTGAGAAATAATTATAGTTCGCGTTGTATTCGCGGACGTGGCTGATGCAGTAATTCCAGAACTCGCCTTCGCGGTCGCGGCCCTTCGTGGCCTTGTGGGTGCCCGGCTCCTTGCAGCCATGCCAGTCGCAGGCAGGGCTCTCCACTTTGAGCTTCTGCTTCTTGTTCCGCTCAATCGGCTTGATGCGGATTTTATCAAAGAGGGGCGAGTCGAATTTCATGGGTCCAAGTATATGGCGATTGCCGTAGTGGGGCACAAGGAATGAGGATAGCGGGAAGGTGTTGCCCGCTCGTTGACGGAATGACCATAGCGATTTATGCGGCGCGGCCATGTCCAAACCGGACAAGACCCTAGACCGCATTCGCGACCGTTTGACGGCAGCCTTGAAGCCGGAATCGATCGAAGTGGTGGATGAGAGCGGAATGCATGTCGGGCACGCCGGCGCGATCCCCGGCAAGGTCACGCATGTGCGGGTGGTCGTCACGGCGGAAGCATTTCAGGGCAAGAGCCGTCTCGACCGGCATCGCATGGTCAACGATCTCTTGAATCACGAAATGAGCGCGGGCCTGCATGCGCTCGCGATCGTGCCGAAGGCGCCGGGCGAGCAATTATTCGGCGAGCGCGTCTTTCAGCACTTCGCGCACGACCTTCGTATCGACGTTCTTCGCAACGAACGCCTTGCCGATGCCTTTGGCGAGAATGAAGACGAGCTTGCCGCGAACGACCTTCTTGTCTTGTGCCATCAGCGAGAGCAGGCCGTCGGGATCCGGGAGCGAGCCCGGGATTTGCGAAAGCCGCACCGGAAGTCCCGCACTCTCCAGATGCCTGACAACGCGCGTGACGTCGGTGGGCTTGCAGAGTTTGAGTTTCGCGGAAAGTTTGAACGCCAGCACCATGCCGAGCCCGACGCCTTCGCCGTGCAGCAGGCGATCCGAATAGCCGGTCGCGGCTTCGAGTGCGTGGCCGAAGGTGTGGCCGAGGTTCAAGAGCGCGCGCTTGCCGGTTTCGCGCTCGTCGCGGGCGACGATCGCGGCCTTTGCCTTGCAGCTCGTGGCAACGGCTTTGGCGCGTGCGGCGCCGCCGGCGAAAACGTCGCGCCAGTTTTTCTCAAGCCATTCGAAAAACTTGGCATCGTTGATGAGGCCGTATTTTGCGACTTCCGCGTAGCCGGCGCGGAATTCGCGCGCGGGCAGGGTATCCAGCGTTTTCAAGTCTGCCAGCACGAGTGCGGGCTGGTGAAATGTGCCGACCAGGTTTTTACCCTGGGGCGAATTGATTCCGGTCTTGCCGCCGACCGAAGAGTCGACCTGCGCAAGCAGGCTTGTGGGAATTTGCACGAAGTCGACGCCGCGGCGCACGACCGAAGCTGCAAAGCCCGCGAGATCGCCGATCACACCGCCGCCGAGCGCGATCACGAGATCGCCGCGTTCGATGCGCGATTGAATGATGGCTTCGGCGACGGTTTGGAGGTTGCTGTAATTCTTGGTGCCTTCGCCGGCGGAGAGCAGAACGCTGCGATAGGAAATCTTCGCCGCTTCCAGTGAACGCTCGAGCGGGGCGAGATGATGATGCGCGACATTGCCGTCGGTGACGATGGCGACCGCAACGCCGGGGCGTAGTTTCGCGATGCGCTTGCCGGTCTCGCCAAGCAGGTTTTCGCCGATCACGATGTCATAGCTGCGCTTGCCGAGCTTGACCTTGACGATTTCGGTTTTCGATTTCTTTGCGGCAGGCATGATCAGGCTTCTTTTCTTGGCAGCGAGGTATCGAGCAAAGTTACGATGTCCTCAACCACATTCTCATGCGGTACCTCGCATGACGTGATGGTGAGGTCGGCTTCGGCATAAGTAGGCTCGCGCGCGGCGAGCAGATTGCGCAGCGTGCCTTCGGGGTCGGCATTTTGCAAAAGCGGGCGATTGGACTTGCGCTTCACGCGCTTGAAGAGCGTTTCGACGTCGGCTTTGAGCCAGATCGAAACGCCTTTTTCTTTTATGCGTGCGCGGGTGTCGGCATTCATGAAGGCGCCGCCGCCGGTTGCGATCACTCGTGGGCCGCTCTCGAGCAGGCGCGCGATTACTTTCTGCTCGCCTTTGCGGAATTCCGCTTCGCCCTTGGTCTGAAACAATTCCGGGATGCTCATGTTGGCCGCGCGCTCGATCTCGGCGTCGGCATCGGCGAAGTCGAGGCCGAGCCGCTGGCCGAGCCGGCGCCCGATCGAACTTTTGCCCGAGCCCGGCATGCCGACCAGCACGACGGAGCGCGCGCCCAAACGCGTGCGAAACGCTTCAGCTTCGGGGTGCAGCGCAATCGGCGGCGGTGCGGGCATATTCATCTTCCTTGTGGCATCATATGGCGGTTCCCCCGGCGGCCTGTAAAATGTCTTTGCACGCATGCTGTTTCGATTCGGAAATTGAAGTAAATGCCGACGCTGTTTCGCCTGCTGACCGTTCTTGGAACGATTGCCGCCGTCACCTATGGCGGCGCGTGGCTGCTCGCGAATTATCTGGAGCCGTCGCCCCGCACCATCACGATCACGGTGCCGCAGGATCGTTTCGGGAAATGAGCGCGAAAGCCGAACGAGGAAATTTGCGCGATCTGTTTCTCGATATGATTGCGACCGAGCGCAATGCCAGCAAGAATACGCTCGACGCGTACCGGCGCGATCTCGACGACTACGAAGAGTTTCTCGGCAGCAAGAAGAGCGATTTCAAGAAAGCGGACACGCAGACCATCCGCGATTATCTCTCCGCGCTTGCAAAGCGAGAGCTTGCCGCGGCTTCGGTCGCGCGCAAGCTGTCCGCGATCCGGCAGTTGCATCGTTTCCTCTACACCGAAGGGCTGCGTGGAGACGATCCGTCCTCCGTGCTCGAAGGTCCGCGGCGCGGAAGACCGCTGCCCAAGGTCATGACGGTGGAAGAAGTAACGAAGCTGTTGGCTGCCGCGCATGATCTGGCGAAATTCGACGGC
Source organism: Hyphomicrobiales bacterium (assembly GCA_016713235.1). Taxonomy (GTDB): domain Bacteria; phylum Pseudomonadota; class Alphaproteobacteria; order Rhizobiales; family Xanthobacteraceae. The sequence goes on from JADJPN010000004.1 coordinate 155,174, forward strand.
GATACGAAAGAAGCTATTGCGCGCCGGTTGCGTGCGCTTCGTCTCGCGGCGCTGCTGGAGTTGCTTTATGCGTCCGGCTTGCGCGTTTCGGAGTTGATTGCATTGCCCGCATCCGCCGCGCGCTCGAAAAGCGATGCGATCATCGTGCGCGGCAAGGGAAACAAAGAGCGGCTTGTGCCGATCGGAGATGCCGCCAAGCGCGCGATGAAGGCATATCTCGATGCGCGCGATGACGGAAAAGCCTCCGGAGGGCGCTGGCTGTTCCCTTCCTTTGGCGAGAGCGGTCATGTGACGCGGCAGCATGTCGCGCGTGAATTGAAGGCGCTCGCGGCGAGCGCCGGGATCGCGCCGGGAAAGATCAGCCCGCACGTGCTGCGGCACGCCTTCGCAAGTCATCTTTTGCAGAACGGCGCTGATTTACGCGTGGTGCAGGCGCTTCTGGGGCATGCCGATATATCGACCACGCAAATCTATACCCATGTGCTCGACGAACGCCTCAAGAACATGGTGCGTGACCTGCATCCGCTGGCTGAGAAATAGCCTTGTTTCCGTGGCGTAACTTGACTTGATAGGGGTCGGCATGCAGCTTCCGCTGAAATTCCAGAGGCTTATGGCCTCGAAGCCTTGAGCCGCGATGCGCACTTACCTCGATTTTGAAAAACCCGTTGCCGAACTCGAAGCCAAGATCGAGGAGCTGCGCGCTGTCGCTGCCTCCGGCGAGGCGGTTTCGATCGCGGAAGATGTCGCGCGGCTCGAGGCCAAATCGGAGCTTGCCCTTTCCGAACTCTACGAGAACTTGACGCCCTGGCAGAAAACGCAGGTCGCGCGCCATCCGCTGCGTCCGCACTTCTCCGATTACATCGCAAAGCTCTTCGAGGAATTCACGCCGCTCGCGGGCGACCGCAAGTTTGGCGATGATCACGCGATCCTCGGCGGCTTTGCGCGGTTCGCCGGGCAAAGCGTTTGTGTGATCGGCCACGAAAAAGGATCGACCACCGAATCCCGAATCCACCACAATTTCGGCATGGCGCGGCCAGAGGGCTATCGCAAAGCGGTTCGCTTGATGGAGCTTGCCGACCGCTTCGAAGTGCCGGTGGTGACGCTGGTCGATACCGCAGGCGCCTATCCCGGCATCGACGCCGAGGAGCGCGGGCAGGCCGAGGCGATTGCCCGCTCGACGGATGCGGGTCTGGCGCTTGGTGTCCCGAATGTGTCGGTCATCATCGGCGAGGGCGGCTCCGGCGGGGCCATCGCGATTGCGACCGCGAACAGGGTCATGATGCTTGAGCACTCGATCTACAGCGTGATTTCGCCGGAAGGGGCGGCCTCGATTTTGTGGCGCGACACCACGAAAGCGCAGGAAGCGGCGACCAACATGAAAATTACCGCCCAGGACCTCCTCAAATTCGGGGTCGTGGACGAAATCGTGCCGGAGCCAGCCGGAGGCGCACATCGCCATCCCGACGCCACGATTTCGGCAACTGGTAAGGCTATTCAGGCCGCTCTAAAGGGGGTTCAATGGTCTTTCACGCGATCAAATCCGGCAGCACCGGGCTGACAAATTCCTGGCAATCGGCCGGAATCTCTGATTTTTCAGTCACTTGTGCGCGGGTGCATTTGGGCTGTGCGGAACCGCGGTTGCGGTAACGCGCCGTCAAGGGTAACGCATTAGCAAATGGGGGCCGGTAATTTTTCCGCGCGTTTTCGGGAGCCTTTCGTTGAACTTGCGCCATTCCAGAGCAGTCCGTTTGGCGGCGGCGACAGCCGTCTGCGCGCTCGCGCTTGCAGGATGCAGCGCCGAGAATTTCACGTTCGGTCCCGACGGCAACAAGAAGCACCTGCGCCCGGTCTCGTCGCAGACCATGGCTTTGATGCGGGAAAAAGGGATGAGCAAAGAGTCGCCCATCCTGCTGCGCATCTACAAGGAAGAGTCCGAGTTAGAGATCTGGAAGAAGACGACCGCCGGCAACTACGAGCTGCTGCGGAAGTTCCCCATCTGCAAATGGTCGGGCGAGCTGGGCCCGAAGGTGAAGCAGGGCGACCGTCAGGCGCCGGAAGGCTTCTATTCGATCCGCCCCGAGCTGATGAACCCGCATTCGAGCTATCACCTCGCCTTCAATCTCGGCTTCCCCAACGAATTCGACCGCGCGCATGGACGCACCGGCGCGCATCTGATGGTTCACGGCGACTGCTCGTCCTCGGGCTGCTATGCGATGACCGACGAGCAGATCTCGGAAATTTTTGCGCTCGCGCGCGAGGCATTCGATGGCGGCCAGCTTGCCTTCCAGGTGCAGGCGTTCCCGTTCCGCATGACCAGCGCCAACATGACGCGTCACCGCAACAATCCGAACATTCCGTTCTGGCGCACTTTGAAGGAAGGCAGCGACCACTTCGAAGTCACGCGGCAGGAGCCGAAGATCGATGTTTGCGCCAAGCGCTACATCTTCAATGCGGTGCCGAACGATCCGATGAAGCCGTTCGACGCGGCGCGGCCTTGCCCGGCCTATCATCTCCAGCCGGAGATCGCGCAGCTCATCCAGAAACGGCAGAACTCCGAAGGCAACGACATCACTTCGCTGCTCACGCGCAACATGCCGGCGGCGCCGGTTCGCACGAACAACGACGGCGGCTCCAATCCGGCTTTCGCCGGCCGGGTGCCGCTTAGCTCGGTGCAGGCGCAGCAGCAGGCTGAAGCGGACGACGAAGACGAAACGCCGCGTCCGGCTGCAAAGAAGCAGAGCGAAAAGCAGCCAGCAGCAGGCGAAAAGGAAGTCGGCGGAGCAATCGCAGCAGCCAGCGCCGGTCTCAAATACGTTCCAGGTGCAACGGCCGCAGCAGCCGAATTCAGTCAATTCCTTCACGCGCTAAAGCGCGCGAAGCCGAGAAATAAAAAAAGCGCCGGAATTCTACCGGCGCTTTTTCGTTTCAGCTTGCTTGTTTTTTTTTAAGCGAAACCGCCGTGGCAGTTCTTGAACTTCTTGCCCGAACCGCAAGGGCAGGGCTCGTTGCGTCCGACCTTGCCCCAGTCGCTCGGGTTCTGTGAGGTGCGGTCGCCCTTGGCTTGCTGGCCGGAGGTGAGGCGCACCGGCTGCGCGGCATCGTCTTCGCCGGTGGTTGCATCGATATGGCTCGCATGCATTTCGGGAAGCTGCTGCTCCGGCGGACGTTCCTGAATTTCGATGTTGAGCAATTGCGCCGACACCATCTGGCGCAGGCGTCCGAGCAGCGCCTCGAACAGCGTGAAGGCTTCGGACTTGTACTCATTCAGGGGATCGCGCTGGGCAAAGCCGCGCAGGCCAACCACCTGGCGCAAGTGCTCGAGCATCACGAGATGCTCGCGCCACAGATGGTCGAGTGTCTGCATCAGCACCGACTTTTCGACATAACGCATCAGTTCGGTGCCGTATTTGGCGACCTTGCCCGCCATGACTTCGTCGGCGGAACGGGTAATGCGCTCCTTCACTTCGTCGTCGGCGATGCCTTCTTCCTTGGCCCAGTTCTGGATCGGAAGTTGAAGCCCAAGCGCTTCTCTCACTTCGTTCTCGAGGCCTTCGGTGTCCCACTGTTCGGCATAGGCATTGGGCGGGATGTGGCGGGTAACCATTTCGTCGATCACGGCGTGGCGCATGTCGGCGATGGTCTCGGAGACATCGGTTTCGCGCATCAAATCGATGCGCTGCTCGAAGATCACCTTGCGCTGGTCGTTGGAGACGTCGTCGTATTTGAGCAGGTTCTTGCGGATGTCGAAGTTGCGCGCCTCGACCTTCTGCTGCGCTTTCTCGAGCGCCTTGTTGATCCAGGGATGGACGATGGCTTCGCCCTCCTGAAGGCCGAGCTTGGTGAGCATGCCGCCGAGGTTGCTCGGAGCCGAAGATGCGCATCAGGTCGTCTTCGAGCGAAAGATAGAATTTAGAGCGGCCAGGATCGCCCTGACGGCCGGAACGGCCGCGCAGCTGGTTGTCGATACGGCGGCTTTCGTGGCGTTCCGTGCCGATCACGTAAAGACCGCCCGCGCCGAGCGCGACCTGCTTCAACTTGCCGATCTCGTCCTTGATCTTCTGTTCGGCCTGCTTGCGCTGCTCGCCCGGCTCCATGTCGCCGAGTTCCAGCTTGATGCGCATGTCGGCATTGCCGCCGAGCTGAATGTCGGTGCCGCGGCCGGCCATGTTGGTCGCGATCGTGACCGCGCCGGGGATGCCGGCCTGCGAGATGATCGTCGATTCCTGCTCGTGATGGCGAGCGTTCAGAACGGCGAAGACTTTTTCCTGCGATGTCTTCTGGTCGCCGTCATAGAGCGGACGGAAGGCGTCGGCGTCGCCGAAATCTTTTTGCTTGAAGCCCTTGGCCTTCAAGGCCGCGGCGAGCTGCTCGGACTTTTCGATCGAGGTCGTGCCGACCAGAATCGGCTGGCCGCGCATCTTGCAGTCCTCGACCGTGTCGATGATCGCTTTATATTTCTCTTCGGCGGTCCGATAGACCTCGTCGTGCTCGTCGGTGCGGTTGACCGGAAGATTGGTCGGCACTTCGACGACTTCCAGCTTGTAGATGTCCTGGAATTCGTCGGCCTCGGTCGAAGCGGTGCCGGTCATGCCGGCGAGCTTTTCGTAAAGCCGGAAATAATTCTGGAAGGTGATCGAGGCGAGCGTCTGGTTCTCGGGCTGGATCTGCACGTGTTCCTTGGCTTCCAGCGCCTGGTGCAGCCCTTCCGAATAGCGCCGGCCCGGCATCATGCGGCCGGTGAACTCGTCGATGATGACGACCTCGTCATTGCGAACGATATAGTCCTTGTCGCGCGTAAACAGGGAGTTCGCGCGAAGGCCCTGATTGACGTGGTGAACTGCCGAGACGTTCTCGATGTCGTAGAGCGAGTCGCCTTTGAGAATTTTGGCGTCGCGGAGCATCTGCTCCATGCGCTCCATGCCGGTCTCTGTCAGCGACACGGTGCGCTGCTTTTCGTCGAGTTCGTAGTCTTCCGCCGCGAGCTTCGGAATGTAGCTGTCGATGGTGTTGTAGAATTCCGAACGGTCGTCGAGCGGACCGGAGATGATCAGCGGCGTGCGTGCTTCGTCGACCAGGATCGAGTCGACTTCGTCGACGATCGCGTAGAAATGCGGACGCTGCACCATTTGCGACAGCTCGTATTTCATGTTGTCGCGCAGATAGTCGAAGCCGAGCTCGTTGTTGGTGCCGTAAGTGACGTCGCAGCCATAAGCGACCTTGCGCTCTTCGTCGTCGATGCCGTGCACGATCACGCCGACGGTGAGGCCGAGGAATTTGTAGATCTGGCCCATCCATTCGGAGTCGCGCTTGGCGAGGTAGTCGTTGACGGTGACGACATGCACGCCCTTGCCGGCGAGCGCGTTCAAATAGACGGCGAGCGTCGCGACCAGCGTCTTGCCTTCGCCGGTCTTCATTTCGGCGATCGCGCCTTCATGCAGCACCATGCCGCCGATCAACTGAACGTCGAAATGGCGCTGGCCGAGCGTGCGCTTGGCAGCTTCGCGGACCGTCGCGAAGGCTTCGACCAGGAGGTCGTCGAGCGCGGCTCCGTCCGCGATCCGTTTCTTGAAGTCTTCGGTGCGGGCGCGAAGCTGGTCGTCGGTGAGTTTTTCGACCTCGGCTTCGAGCGCGTTGATCGCGTTTACCCGGGGCTGATAGCCCTTGATGCGGCGGTCGTTGGCAGAGCCGAAGAACTTGCGGGCGATCGAGCCGATCATTGAAAGAATATCCTTAAAGTGGTCGCGCGTGACGGTTGTGAGGCCGTGAGGCACGGGCGGTATCTTGCATTACCGCCGGACGCTGGATCACGATGCCGCGAGGCTTTTTCATGATCGAAAGGGATTGCCGGAGAAATATGAACGGGTCCCAGCCTTGTCAATTGGAACGGGCCGCCGCAGGGCGCTAAAGCCTTGCCAGACCACCGTACTTCCGTCACTTTCGCCCCGCCTTAGTTCGAAAAGGGCGCTTTCATTCTCACTTCGGCAGCCCCTTAACGAAGTAACCAGAAATTCGATCCCGGTTGGGCCGGCCATATTCGGCGGCCGCCGCTTTTTGAGGTTTTCGATGAAACGCAGTCTTTCGCTATTTTCGCTCGCGCTCGCGCTTCTCTTGGGTGCGGCACTGACGGTCGGTACGCCGCATTTCGTGCAGGCGCAGAAGAAGGACGACCCGGTTCTCGCCCGCGTAAACGGCGTGGAAATTCGCCAGAGCGATCTCGACATCGCGGAAGCCGATGTGGGCCCGAGCCTTCAGGTGCAGGAGCCGGCCGCGCGCAAGGAAGCGCTGCTTGCTTACCTGATCGATCTCACCGCGCTGGCGCAGGCCGCTTCCGCGAAGAAGCTGGAAGGCTCCGCCGAATTCGCCGCGCGCATGGCTTACGCAAAAAACAAAGTGCTGATGGAAGCGCTGCTCGGCGACATCACCAAGACCGCCGCGACCGAAGCGGAAATGAAGAAGCTCTATGACGAGTCGGTCGCAAAAACGCAGCCGGAAGAAGAAGTCCGCGCGCGCCATATCCTCCTGAAGACCGAGAAGGAAGCGCAGGACGTACTCGCGAAGCTTAAGGCAGGCGCCGATTTCGAAAAGCTCGCCCGCGAGATTTCGACCGATCCTTCCGCGAAGACCAATGGTGGCGACCTCGAGTATTTCACCAAGGGCCAGATGGTCGCGGAATTTTCCGAAGCCGCGTTCAAGCTGAACAAGGGTCAGATCTCCGCGCCGGTGAAGACGCAGTTCGGTTTTCACGTCATCAAGGTTGAGGACAAGCGCTCGAAGCCGGTTCCGAAATATGAAGAGGTCAAGGAGCAGGTGCAGGCTTTCGTCGTGCGCAAGGCGCAGGCCGAACTGGTCATGAAAATCCGCGGGGAAGCGAAGATCGAGAACCTCTTGAAGAAAGAAGCGCCGACGCCGCCCTCCGGCCAAGGCCGACCCCAAGAAGAAGTAATTCTTTCTGCCTTCAATTCTTGTTATGGCCGGGCCCAAGTCGGATTTATCCGACTTGGGCTTTTTTAATGCCGATGTCGGGTAAGCCCGACATCGGGTCCCGAATGGTTTCCCGGCCATAATGTTATAAGGGGCCGTCAAAGAGGACGAAGATGAGCACGACCGTATCTCCGCTAGCACCGAAAGAGTTCATCGACCCGCCTGCGATCGAAGGCGTGCGTCTGGCGACCGGTTCGGCCGGAATCAAATATCAGGGCCGCACCGATGTGCTGCTCGCCGCTTTCGACAAAGGCACGGCAGTCGCGGGCGTGTTTACCCGTTCGAAATGCCCGTCCGCGCCGGTCGAATGGTGCAGGAAGCAGGTCAAGCGCGGAGCGGCGCTCGGTCTTGTTGTGAATTCCGGAAACGCCAACGCATTCACCGGAAAGAGCGGCAAGGATCAGGTTCGCTTCACGACGGAACTCGCAGCGAAAGCCATCGGCTGCAAGCCGGCGGATGTCTTTATCGCCTCGACCGGCGTGATCGGCGAGCCGCTGGATGCGAAGAAGTTCGACGGCGTGCTCGATGGCATCGTCCGACGCGCGCAGCCGGGACATTTTCTAGACGCCGCCCGCGCCATCATGACGACCGATACCTTTCCGAAGACGGCAACGGCGTCTGCAAAGCTCGGCAAGGCGACGGTTACGGTCTGCGGGATCGCTAAAGGCGCCGGCATGATCGCGCCCGACATGGCGACGATGCTTTCTTTTGTTTTCACCGATGCCCCGATCGCCGCCGAAGGCGTTGCAGAAATTACTCAGCGACGGCGTCGAAGACACCTTCAATGCGGTCACCGTCGACGGCGATACCTCGACTTCCGATACGCTGCTTCTGTTCGCCACCGGTGCCGCCGCGAAGCGCGGCGCAACGAAAATAAAGAACGCCAGCGATCCGACGCTCAAGGAATTCCGCAAGGCGCTGCAAAGCGTGCTCGCCAATCTTTCCGAGCAGGTCGCGCGCGACGGCGAAGGCGCGCGCAAGCTGGTCGAGATCACGATAGAAGGTGCGAAGTCGAAGCCGTCCGCGCGCAGGATCGCGATGTCGATTGCGAACTCGCCGCTCGTCAAGACCGCCATCGCCGGCGAGGACGCGAACTGGGGCCGCGTCGTCATGGCGGTCGGCAAGGCCGGCGAGCCCGCGGATCGCGACAAGCTATCGATATGGTTCAATGGTATTCGCGTAGCCCACAAGGGCGCACGCGACCCGTCTTATGACGAGAAGGCGGTATCGGAAACGATGAAGAAGCCGGAGATTTCGCTGAAAGTTGCACTCGGTCTGGGCAAGGGTACGGACCGCGTGCTGACCTGCGATCTCACCAAGGAGTATGTTGCGATCAACGGCGATTATCGCAGTTGATTTTATATATTAAGCTGCGGTTGACCGTTCTTTTTAACTTCATTTTGCGGACCCTCCGGTGAAACTCCTGCTAGTCGCCGCTTGCGCATTGATCGACGCAGACGGCCGGGTGCTGCTCGCACAACGTCCCGCCGGAAAAGACATGGCGGGCCTTTGGGAGTTTCCCGGCGGCAAGGTCGATCCGGGCGAACGGCCGGAAATGACTCTCATCCGGGAACTGAGGGAGGAACTGGGAATCCAGGTGCAGGAAGCGTGCATCGCGCCGCTCACTTTCGCAAGCCATACCTATCCGCAATTCCAGCTGCTGATGCCGCTGTGGGTCTGCCGTCGATGGGAAGGGGAAGTGAAAGCGCTCGAGGGGCAGGAACTCGCCTGGGTCAGACCGAACCGGCTTCGCGACTATCCGATGCCGCCCGCGGACGAACCCTTGATCCCGCATCTGATCGAGTTGCTCGCCATACCCGTTTGAATAAGAAGGCAGGAGCCTGGAATGAACAAAGAATTGCTCAAGATCTCCCGCGCGTTTGCACGCGACGAAAACGGCGCCACCGCAATCGAATACGCGTTGATTGCCGGTGGACTTTCAATCGTGATTCTTGCTGCGGTGATCGCGCTCGGCGACACGGTGCGCGACGATCTGTTCGGCAGTGTCGCGACTGCGCTCGGCTAGTTCTTCTTCACACCGATTTTCTCGCCGGCGGGAAATTCAACGGCGCGGAGTGCATCGGCGAGCCGCGTTTTCGCGCTTCCCGGCCGCAGCGGTTGCTGCTGACTCTCGTGTGGCGCCCACCCCGACAGCCATAAAATTTCGAACGTCGCGCGAATGCGTCCGTCCTCGCTGGCGTAACGTTCGCGATAGATGTCTGCCGCTCGAAAGAGCGTCGCGCGCTTGAGCGGTTTTCTGCTGCGCTCGATCAAGGCGTTGGTGGCGCCCATGCGGCGCAGGTCGCGCATCAGTTCGAGTGCGTTGGCATAGCGCACGGTAACGCGGTCCACGTCCGTCACCGGCAGGGCAAGGCCGGCGCGCTGTAACAGTCCGCCGAGCATTCTGACTTCAACGAACGGCGAGACGCGGGGGCTGATGCCGCCTTCGATTTCGCTTTCGGCGGAAGCCAGTGCGTCGCGCAATTCGGTGAGCGTATCGCCGCCGATCATGGCCGCCAGCAAAAGGCCGTCCGGCTTCAGCAGGCGCTTGCTTTGCGCGAGCACCCCGGGAAGGTCGTTGAGCCAATGCATCGATAACAGCGAGATCGCAAGGTCATACTGCGCAATCTCGCCGCCAACGGTTTCGGCGGCATCATCGATGCCGATAATGTCGATTGTTTCGATCTGCCCGGAGACAAGCAGTCGCGTTTTGAGCGCCCCGGCGTCCGGCATTCCGATCAAGACGGCGCGGGCAAACTTTCGCGATATGGTGCCGAGCCGCTCGAAAAGCTCTTCGGCCGCGCGCTCCAGCAGGAATTTTTCGGCGCCGGTCTTTTCCGCGCGGCGCTGGCGCGCGCGTAGCAGGTCACGGTCGAAAATGATGTGTGGCGCGTTCAACAGCGGAATACCTTCGTTCGCCGGCAAAGTGGCATCCGGAGAAATTCGGCGCTAGCCTTTTCCTCATGCCACTTGCGGCCAAGCCACTTGCGGCCAAGCCATTTGCGGCCAAGGCTTTTCAGCCCGTCGTAGCTGCGGCGCAATTCTTCGCCGCAGGCGGCCGCGCGCTCGTGCAGACCGTTTTGCCGCCGATCTGTCTTGCCTGCAAGAAGCCCGCCGGCGCGAGCGGCGGCTTGTGTTCGAAATGCTGGCAGAGCGCGGGCTTCATTGAGCGGCCTTATTGCGAGCGGCTGGGAACGCCCTTCTCCTACGACAGCGGTGGGCCTTTGATCTCGCCCGCGGCCTTTGCCGATCCTCCTGTATTCGACCGCGCGCGATCGGCGATGCGCTTTTCCGATGTCGCGCGCGATCTCGTGCACCTTCTGAAGTATGGCGACCGGCTCGATCTCGTGAAGCCGTTTGCAAACTGGATGACGCGCGCGGGGGATGAGTTGCTCGGCGAGGCCGATGCACTCGTTCCGGTGCCGCTGCATTGGACGCGGCTCTTCCAGCGCCGCTTCAATCAGTCGGCGGAGCTGGCACGCGCAATTGCGAAGCAAAAGAAAATTGCCGCAATCGATGATGCGCTCGCCCGTGTGCGGGCGACGCCACCGCAAGTGGGTCTTGCGCGCGAGGAGCGCGCGAAGAACGTCCACGGCGCGTTTGCGATCGAGAAAAACTTTCGCTCGAAAGTGAAAGGCAAAAGGATCGTTCTGGTTGACGATGTGTTGACCACCGGAGCCACTGCAAATGCCTGCGCGCGTGTACTGCGGCGGGCAGGGGCGGCGAAGGTCGATGTGCTCACCTTGGCGCGGGTTGTCGATCAGGTCTGAAAGCCGATACTATACGCTCTCATGAGTAAGGAGGTTCCGGTGACCGGAACGCAGACAAAGTTCAAGGCCGCATTGGTGCAGATGCGCACCAAGATGTCGGTCGAGAAGAATATCGCCGACGCGAGCAAGCTGATCCGCGAAGCGAAAGATATGGGCGCGGATTACATCCAGACGCCTGAGATGACCAACATCATGGAGCAGGGCCGCGACGGGCTGTTTGCGCAGCTTAAAGAAGAAGAGCGCGACGACGCGCTCGCTGCGTTCCGTCAGCTTGCACGCGATCTGAAGACGTATCTCCACCTCGGCTCGCTCGCGATCAAGGCTTCGCCCGACAAGGCGGTGAACCGCAGCTTTTTGATCGATCGCGAAGGCGAGATCGTCACGCGCTACGACAAGATTCATCTTTTCGACGTGCAACTCCCGGGCGGCGAAAGCTATCGGGAGTCGAATACCTATCGGCCCGGCGAGGTCGCAGTGACCGCCGATCTGCCGTTGGGCCGTCTGGGATTTACGATCTGCTACGACCTGCGCTTTCCGTCGCTCTATCGCGCGTTGGCCGGCGCCGGCGCACATTTTCTCGCCGTGCCCGCGGCTTTCACCAAGCAGACAGGCGAAGCGCATTGGCATGTGTTGCAGCGCGCGCGTGCGATCGAAACCGGCTCGTTCGTATTCGCGGCCGCGCAAGGCGGACGTCACGAGAACAAGCGCGAAACTTTCGGCCACAGCATGATTATCGGCCCGTGGGGTAAGGTGCTGGCCGAAGGCGGCACGGATCCGCAGGTCGTTATTGCCGAAATCGATGTCGAGGAAGTCGGGCGCGCGCGTGCGCGGATTCCCTCGCTCGAGCATGGCCGCCGTTTTGAAGTCGCAAGCACCGCGCAGGAGCGCGGACATCTGCATCTGGTTGGTAAAGCATCGTGATCCGCTACGAATTGCATTGCGAAGCCGGTCACGGCTTCGAAAGCTGGTTCCGTTCGTCCGGCGATTACGACGCGCAGCGGAAGAGGAAGCTTGTCGAGTGCCCGGTCTGCGGCTCGCAGAAGATCGAGAAGCAGATCATGGCTCCGCGCCTTGCGCGGACGGATAAAGCTCCGCGCTCAAAGCCGGGCGATGACAAAGCGCCGGTCGCGATGATGTCGCCGGAGGAGGCGGAATTTCGCACGAAGCTCCGCGAGCTTCGCGATCATGTGACAAAGAACGCCGAGAATGTCGGCGAGAAATTCCCCGAACTTGCGCGCAAGATGCACAACGAAGAAATCGAGCGCCGCTCGATCTATGGCGAAGCATCCGCTGAAGACGTGAAGTCGCTCCTGGAAGACGAGGTGGAAATCCACCCGCTGCCGATACTTCCCGACGAAAGAAACTGATCTTTTCCGAAAGCCGGTTCCCGCTTTTCGGGATCACGCGCTAGTTCGGGTGCGTCCAGAGCAGGAGCAGGATTCCCGCAACCAGAAGCAGGATGCCGGCCGCCTCGCGGCGCGTCGTCTTCTGCGAAAATAGTCCCTGCGAAACGATCTGCGCGAACAGGACTTCGATCAGCGCGAGCGTCCGTACGCTTGCGGCAGTGGCGAGCGCAAACGCCATGAACCAGAATTGCGAGGCGAGCGCACCGACAAAGCCCGCTGCCAGTGATGGCTTCCACGCGCGAAGGATCGCGCCGAAGACCTTGCGGTCAAAAAAGACGAGCCGGAGCGACAGCAACGCGGTCTGGATCGCGAGCGCCCAGACCAGCGTATAGGCGGCCGGCAGCAGAACCGTCTCAGCGCCGGGCAAGGAGAGGACTGCGCCGCGAAAGCCTACCGCTGCAAGAGCAAAGAACGCGCCCGCGATGATGCCAAGCGCCGCGGGCCTTGCCGAGTTCGCTGCGGCGATGCCCGGCGTCCACGACATGGCGATCACGCCCGCGGTAGCGATGACAATAGCGGCTGCCACCGGCCAGCTCAGCGCGTCGCCGAGAAAGGCGAGGCCGAAGATAGCAACCAGCACCGGCTCCGTCTTGATGTAGGCGATGGCTACCACGAAGGAGCGGTTTTGCATGGCCATCAGCATGAGTGCGGTCGCCGCGATCTGCGAGACGGCGCCGAGCGCGCACCAGAGAAAGAAGTTCACGCCCGGTGCGAGCAATGCCGACTTCGTCGCAATCGCGATGCCCGCGAGAAACAAGACCGAAAACGGCAAGCCAAAAAGAAAGCGAACGTGGGTCGCGCCAGCGGTGCCGGCGGTCGCGGTCAATCCGCGCTGGAGGGCGTTGCGTGCGGTCTGCGAGAGTGCGGCCGCAATCGTGAAGACGACCCAGAGCCAGTCCTGAACGATCACGCGATCCGTCTTGCCTCGCCGGCGACGAATTCGGTGACGCTGCTTTGCGTGTTGTCGAGCAGCATCAGGAGATCGAAATAGCGGATCACCGGGTCCGCGCCCGTCCGTTTTCTGACGCTCTCACGCCACTCCTCGTTGTGGCCTTGCTCCGCCGCTTCGCGCGACGGCCAGATATAGACACCGCCGCCTTCGAGGCCGTCCTCGCTCAGGAGATAGTGCTTGCGAACGAGGTCCGCGTTCGCGCGCCACCGGGCTAGCGTATGTTTTGCGTCCTCGAGAATCTCATCGCGCGACTTGTCTTGCGGAGACTTGAAGAGCACGAGTTCGAGAATCATCACGAAGCCTTTCTTGCGGCGATCATGTAGTTGACGTCGGTATCCGTGCCGCGGTGCCATGCGCCGGTGAGCGGATTGAAGATGATGCCACCGCGGTCGAGTTCGCTCAGGCCGTTTGCCGCGAACTCGTCGCGCATTTCTTCGGGCCGCACGAATTTATCCCACGTATGCGTACCGACCGGCAGCCAGCGCAGGACGTATTCGGCGCCGACGATCGCGAGCGCAAAACTCTTCATGGTGCGGTTGATGGTGGTCACGGCCATGAACCCGCCGGGCTTCACCATTTCGCTCGCCCGTTTCACGAAGAGCGACAAATCGGCGACATGCTCGACGACTTCGGATGCGATCACGATGTCGAATTTCTCGCCGGCATCCGCAAGCGCTTCCGCCGTGGTCGCGCGGTAATCAATCGAAAGGCCGGATTGCTCCGCGTGATGCTTCGCGACTTCAATATTCTCTGCCGCCGGATCGACGCCGACAACATCGCCGCCGAGCCGCGCGAGCGGCTCTGATAGAATTCCGCCACCGCAGCCGATGTCCAGAATGCGAAGGCCGCACAAGCAATCGAGTTTGCGCGGGCTGCGGTCGAACAGGTCGCAGGCGTGATCTTTAATGAAGGCGATGCGCACCGGGTTCAGCGCGTGCAGCGGGCGCATCTTGCCGTGCGGCGCCCACCACTCTTTGGCCATGGCGGCAAAGCGCGAGACTTCCGCGGGGTCGATGGTGGTTTTGCGCTGTGCCTCAGCCATGGAAAAATTCCAACAAATGCGGCCATTTCCGCCGTTGCGGGGGCTGGCCTTGGCTTGTATCTATACGCGCCTTTTTCCGCCGGGGCGAAGGTTTTGCCCCGGCGTTTCGTTTGAACCAAGAGTAAGCCAAGAGTCAGCAATGGCCCGTCTGGTCATGAAATTCGGCGGCACTTCGGTCGCCGACATCGATCGCATCCGCAACGTCGCGCGTCATGTGAAGCGCGAGGTCGATGCCGGCCATGAGGTCGCCGTCGTCGTGTCCGCGATGTCGGGCAAGACCAATGAACTCGTGGCCTGGTGCCGCGAGGCTTCGCCGATGCATGACGCGCGCGAATACGACGCGGTGGTGGCGAGCGGCGAACAGGTAACCTCCGGGCTGCTCGCGATCGTGCTGCAGAGCATGGGCGTCACCGCGCGCTCGTGGCAGGGCTGGCAATTGCCGCTCTATACCGATGGCACGCATGCGTCCGCGCGCATCAAGGGCTTGAATGGTGAAGAACTGATCAAGCGCTTCAAGGAGCGCAAGGAAGTCGCGGTCGTCGCGGGCTTCCAGGGCATCAATCAGGAGAACGGCCGCATCTCGACGCTCGGCCGCGGCGGTTCGGATACGAGTGCGGTTGCGGTCGCCGCCGCGATCCACGCGGATCGTTGCGATATCTATACCGACGTGGACGGCGTCTACACGACCGATCCGCGCATCGTGCCGAAGGCGAAGCGGCTTGAAGCGGTCGCGTTCGAAGAAATGCTGGAGATGGCGTCGCTAGGTGCCAAGGTGTTGCAGGTTCGTTCGGTCGAGCTTGCGATGACACAAAAAGTTCGTTTGTTCGTGCGCTCGAGTTTCGACGCGCCCGACGCGCCGCAGGTGGACAGCAAAGGCCGTCCGCCGGGCACGTTGATCTGCGACGAGGAGGAGATCGTGGAAAATCAGGTCGTCACCGGCATCGCCTTCTCGAAGGACGAAGCACAGATCGCGCTCCGCGAAGTCGCGGACAAGCCCGGCGTCGCCGCGGCGATCTTCGGTCCGCTCGCCGAAGCGCATATCAACGTCGATATGATCGTGCAGAACGTCTCCGCCGACGGCAAGAAAACGGACATTACCTTCACGGTGCCGGTCGCCGAGTTCGATAAGGCGAAGAAGACCATCGAATCAGCAAAGGGGATGATCGGGTTTGCCTCGATGGAAGGCTATTCCGATGTCGTGAAGGTGTCGGTGATCGGTGTCGGCATGCGTAGCCATGCCGGTGTCGCCGCGACCGCGTTTCGCGCGCTTGCGGAAAAAGGCATCAATATCCGCGTGATTTCGACCTCCGAGATCAAGATTTCGATCCTGATCGACGCCGCCTATACCGAACTTGCGGTCCGGACTTTGCATTCGGTATACGGACTCGACGGCTAGGCGCCCCGCGCGCCCCGCTTTCGCGTAAGACAGGCGTTACTCCAGCACCGGGCCCGCGCGGCGCCCGGACGAAGGGCAGGGCCAATGCCAATGCGTGGCTCCCTCGGCGGCCCGCGCGTTTTGCTGAGACGTCTCCGCGAGACCATGGCGGAGCAGATCAGCGCGCAGGAGCGTCTCGACAAGATTGTCGTCCTGATCGCCGCCAACATGGTGGCGGAGGTCTGCTCTGTCTACGTGTTGCGCGTGGACGGGACGCTGGAGCTTTACGCCACCGAAGGCTTGAACCGGGAAGCCGTCCACTTGACCGTGCTGGATGCCGGCGAAGGTCTTGTCGGTCTTGTCGCGAAAGAAGCCGAAGCGCTGAATTTGCCCAACGCGCAAAACCATCCGTCCTATTCATATAAGCCGGAAACGGGCGAAGAAATTTATAACTCCTTCCTCGGGGTGCCGATATTGCGCGCAGGCAACACGCTTGGCGTGCTGGTCGTGCAGAACCGCGCGCGGCGTACCTACTCGGAAGAAGAAGTAGAAGCACTGCAAACGACCGCAATGGTGGTCGCGGAAATGATCGCCTCCGGCGAGCTGACCGCGATTGCGAAGCCGGGTCATGAGCCCGCTGTGCGCAAGACGTTGCAACTCAACGGTCTGGCACTCGCCGAAGGCATCGGTCTCGGCCGCGTCGTGCTGCACGAGCCGCGCATTCATGTGCAGAACGTGATCGCGGACGACATAACGGCGGAGCTTGCGCGCCTCGATGGCGCTGTGGAAACGCTGCGCTCATCCATCGACGTCATGCTGGAAGACGAAGGCATGGCGCGCGCGGGCGAACACCGCGACGTGCTCGAAGCGTACCGGATGTTTGCGCAAGACCGCGGCTGGATGAAAAAACTCCAGGAAGCGGTGCAGACCGGTATCACCGCCGAAGCCGCGGTCGAGCGCGTACAGTCGGATACGCGCGCACGCATGCTGCGGCAGACCGATCCTTACATCCGCGAGCGGCTGCACGATCTCGACGATCTTGCGAACCGCTTGATGCGCGAGCTTACCGGCGCCGACATGGAAGCGCGGACCAGCAACCTTCCGGACAACGCTATTCTGGTGGCGCGCAACATGAGCCCGGCGGCGCTGCTCGATTACGACCGCACGCGGTTGCGCGGTATCGTGCTGGAAGAGGGCGCGCCGACGAGCCATGTCGCGATTGTGGCGCGCGCGCTTGGCGTGCCCACGGTCGGGCAGCTTGCGAATGCGACCGCGCTTTCCGATCAGGGCGACGCGATTATCGTCGACGGCGAAACCGGCGAAGTACAGCTGCGCCCGCCGCCGGATCTTGAGCGTGCTTATGTCGAGAAGGTGAAGCTACGCGCACGCAGGCAGGCGCAGTACGCGGCGCTCAAGGATCGCGAAGCCGTCACCAAAGATGGCGTGCGCATTCATTTGCAGATGAATGCGGGCCTGCTTGTCGATCTGCCGCACCTTGCCGAAGCGGGCGCCGATGGCATCGGGCTGTTCCGCACCGAGCTGCAATTCATGATCGCGGCAGCGCTCCCGCGCACCAGCGAGCAATATACGCTCTATCGTTTGGTGCTGGACGCGGCGAAGGACAAGCCGGTTACCTTCCGCGCGCTCGACATCGGCGGCGACAAGGTGCTGCCCTACATGTCGACGCTGGACGAGGAGAATCCGGCGCTCGGCTGGCGGGCGATCCGCTTGTCGCTCGATCGTCCGGGGCTGTTGCGCGCGCAGGTGCGGGCATTGCTGCGCGCAGCGGCGGGCCGTGAGTTGCGCATCATGTTCCCGATGGTCGCGGTGGTATCCGAATTCGATAATGCGCGTGCGCTCGTTGAGCGCGAACTGACCTATCTCCGCCGTCACGGCCATCGGCTGCCGAACCAGGTGATGGTCGGTGCGATGCTGGAAGTGCCGTCGCTCTTGTTCGCACTGGACGACATTCTCGAACGC
The DNA here is from genome assembly GCA_016713235.1 of Hyphomicrobiales bacterium. Taxonomy (GTDB): domain Bacteria; phylum Pseudomonadota; class Alphaproteobacteria; order Rhizobiales; family Xanthobacteraceae. The sequence continues at coordinate 172,680 of JADJPN010000004.1, forward strand.
GCGGATTTTCTCTCCGTCGGCTCGAACGATCTCGTGCAGTTCCTGTTCGCAGCCGATCGCGGCAACGCGCAGGTCGCAAACCGCTTCGATCCGCTGTCACCACCAGGCTTGCGTGTGCTGAAGATGATCGCCGATTCATGCAAAAAGCACGGCAAGCCGTTTACGCTCTGTGGCGAATTGGCCGCAAAACCGCTGGAAGCCATGGCGCTGATCGCGCTCGGCTTCCGCTCTCTCTCGCTCTCGCCCGCGATGATAGGTCCGGTGAAGGCGATGGTGCTTGCGCTCGACGTAGGTGCAGCCGAGAAGGCGATCCAGCCGCTCATGAATGGCGGCGCGTCGGGCCGCGAGAAGTTGCGCGCGTTCGCGAACGAAACCGGCGTTCCCGTTTAAGGTAAGATCATGCTTCCCGCCCAGCGCCTGGAGGCGCTCATTGCACGTCATGCCGAACTTGAGGCCGAGCTTTCGCGCGGCGCGGGCGGCGAAAGTTTCGTGAAGCTCTCGCGCGAACATGCCGAGCTTTCGCCGGTGATCGAGGATGTGAAAGCCTTAAAGCAGGCGCAGGACGATCTCGCCGGGGCCGAGCAACTGCTTGCGGGCAGCGACCCCGAAATGGCGCGGCTCGCGGCGGATGAAAAGCGAGAGCTAGAAGCGAAGATCGAAGGGCTTGAAAGGACGCTCCGTCTTGCGCTGATCCCGAAAGACGAAGCGGATGCGCGCGATGCGATCCTGGAAGTCCGTGCGGGAACCGGCGGCGACGAGGCTTCTTTATTCGCGGGCGATCTCTTCCGCATGTACGAGCGCTATGCCGGCTTGCAGGGCTGGAAGGTCGAAGTCATGTCGCTGAGCGAGGGTGCAGCTGGCGGCTACAAGGAGATTATCGCAGCGATCCGCGGCAAGGGCGCTTTGCGCGGATGAAATTCGAATCCGGCGTGCATCGCGTGCAACGCGTGCCCGATACGGAAGCTTCGGGCCGCATTCATACTTCGGCAGCGACCGTCGCGGTGCTGCCGGAAGCCGAGGACGTCGATATCGAAATCAACGAAGCGGACCTGAAGACGGACGTGTTTCGTGCATCCGGCGCTGGCGGTCAGCACGTCAACAAGACCGAGTCCGCTGTACGTATTACGCATCTTCCGAGTGGGATCGTGGTCGCGGTGCAGGACGAGCGTTCGCAGCACAAGAACCGCGCGCGCGCGATGATGCTCTTGAAGACGAAACTTTACGACCAGGAGCGTCAGCGGCTGGATTCCGCGCGGGCGTCCGAGCGTAAGAGTAAGGTTGGCTCCGGTGATCGTTCCGAGCGTATCCGCACGTATAATTTTCCGCAGGCGCGGGTCACCGATCACCGCATCAATCTCACGCTACACAAGCTGCCGCAGATCATGGAAGGCGTCGCGCGCGGCGAGATCGTCGATGCGCTGATTGCCGAGCATCAGGCCGCGCTTCTCGCTGACGAAGAGAGCAAGCTCTCGGCATGAGCGCGGCGCTTCAGCGTGGCGCGACCTTTGGCGAGGTTCGCCGCGGTGCCGCGGGTATGTTGCGCCAGGCAAAGATCGAGAATCCCGAAGCCGATGCGCGGCTGCTTTTGCTGCACGCAGCGAGGTTCGATGCAGCGAGACTTATTTCTTCCGAGGATGAAAAAGCGGGAGAAGAACTGGTCGCCGTCTATGAGCGTCTGCTTATGCGCAGAATTTCCGGAGTTCCGGTTGCGCGCATTCTAGGCGAGAAGGAGTTCTGGAGCTTGCGGCTTTCGCTCGGCGGCGAAACGCTCGTGCCGAGGCCGGAAACTGAAACCATCGTCGAGGCGGCGCTCGCCGAAATCGGCGACAAGCAGCGCGCGCTTTCTATTCTCGATCTGGGTACAGGCACTGGCGCAATCCTTGCGGCGCTGCTTTCCGAACTTCCAAACGCAACAGGCGTTGCAATTGACAGAAGCGAGGCCGCGCTTCGTGTCGCGCGTGAGAATCTGCGCAACCTTTCGCTGGGCGCTCGCGTTTCCTACCTGTGTGGGGACTGGGCGAGCGCGGTTCTTGGAACCTTCAACTTGATCGTCTCCAATCCGCCTTACATCGCCTCAAAAGATCTGGCCTTATTGTCGCCGGAAGTCCGCGATCATGATCCGCGGCTCGCGCTTGAAGGCGGAGCAGATGGGCTCGACGCGTACCGGACTATCATTAACCAGCTAGGCGACCGCCTCGCAGCCAAAGGCATCGCGGTTCTGGAATTAGGACAAGGGCAGGAGGCTGCGGTAAGCGCGTTGGTGCGTGCGACCGAAAAACTAGAGGTAGCGGGGAACGCCCGGCAGGACCTCGCCGGCATCCCGCGTGCACTCGTTATCCACGCCAAAAGGTGAGGCAAAATAGCGCTTGGAAGGCACCGCAAGACGCACTAGTGTCTTCTCCAGATTCGATCCGGAACCGCTTCGGAAGCAGGGGCTTCTTGAGGCAAAGCAGGCCAGACGGCCGCAACAACCGGATCCTACGCATCAGCAAACGAAGCGCGAAACGAAGGGTTCTTCCGCGCTAAGCCGAGGGCGAAGCATCCGCGTTTTGAGCGCGAGATTTCCGGTCGAATGACCAAAGCCAACATCGCTTGGCGTCGCATTGCGCCCGGCAGCATGTCCGGTTTGTCTTGAACAAACCGAGAGACGGATTGAGAGAGAAAGTTTTGCATGAGAAACGGACAGCAGCATCATAACCACAACAATCATAAGCGCATGCGCGGCCGCAATCGGCGCGGTGGCAGCGGTGGCGGACATAATCCGCTAACCCGCGTTTATGAATCGAATGGTCCCGATGTAAAAATCCGTGGCACCGCGCATCACGTTGCGGAGAAGTATTTGCAGCTCGCCCGCGACGCGCAGTCGAGCGGCGATCCGGTTTCCGCCGAGAGCTATCTTCAGCACGCCGAGCATTATTTCCGTCTGATCGCGGCGGCGCAGCAGCAGATGGCGCAGAACAATCCGAACTATCAGGCGCAGCCGATCCAGCGTAGCGATCAGGAAAGCGGAGACGAGGAAGAAGGCGACGACGGCGACAACAGCGACTCTCGCTTCCAGAGCCCAGCCCAGTTTCAGGAGCAGCCGCAGCAGCAACAACCGCAGCAGCAGAACGCGCCGCGTCCGCAGCCGCAGAACATGCCGCAGCCGACTATTCCCGATAACGGGCTGCCGGCGTTCATCACCGGTGGCGCGCCGCAAAGCAGTAATCCGCAGGGCGGCGAAAGCGAACAGGGCGGCACCCGCTTCAACCGCAATCGTGGCCGCGGCCGCTTCAACAACCGCAATCGTAATAATGAAGGCGGCGAGAACCGCGAACAGGGCGGTCAGCCGCAACCGGCGGAGACTGCGCCGGGGAAAGATCCCGCGGAATAATCAGCCGAGAACTTCGACTTTGTCGCCATCCGCGATTTTTCCCGCGGTGATGACCTGCGCATAGATCCCGAGGTCGTTCTCGCTGGTCTTGCGCCAGATCGCTTCGGGTACGTCGATGTCGCGCTCGGCGGTTTTCGGGTTCACTTCGGTTGCGGCACAGCGCACGACCCGCTTGGTGATCTTCATTTCCGCGCCGCCAACGCGGATCGTCTTTCCGATCAGATCGAATTCCGACCACGGCTTCCAGCCGTCGAGATAGATGTTCGCGCGGAAACGTAGCGGATGGACCTCTTTGTTGATCGTTGCCGCTAAGTTTTCGACCGTCGCAAGGTTCACGATATGCGCGACCTTGGCCGCGACATCGGAAAAGCTATGGCCGGGGGATTCCAGAACTTTCACCGGCCCGCGCGCTTCGCCGCCCATGAAGTCCTGGAAGAAGTATTCGATCGCGGCGCGGCCCGCTTCGGTTTTCAGGCTTGCCTCCACTAGGGGCACACCACCCCTGGAAACGACGAGAACGCCGCTCGCGTCGTCGTAGAGCGTTTCCAGTGCCGCCAGTTTCGCGTTCCGCATCAGGCATAGAAATTTGATCTTCGGCTGCCAGCTTGGCGCCGCCGGATCGAAGCCCGAGGGGCCGTTCTCGATGGCGAAAGCGCGGTCGGCCGGGAACGTCGCATCCGGCTGAAGCGTGACGCTTTTAAGCTTCTCGCCGGAGAGGCCTTTGACGGGATAGCGATAGAGGGAAACGATATGGGCGGGATTGGGCATGGTCCGCATTTCTCCTGAACCGGCCGGCCCCGGCAAGCGTTAAGAAAGCTGACTTTTTCACTTTCGGGGTCTTTTCCGCATGGCGGATAGTTCCCATTTAATCCGGCGGATGCCGCTTCCGGGCCTTCTGGACGAGAGGCGGCAGGCCGAAGGAGAAAACACATGAATTTCGAGAAATATACCGAGCGCGCGCGGGGCTTCGTGCAGTCGGCGCAGGCGCTCGCGCTCCGCGAGGGGCATCAGCAATTCACACCCGAGCATCTTCTGAAGGTGCTGCTGGACGATCCCGAGGGTCTTGCCGCGGGCCTGATCGACCGCGCCGGCGGCAATTCGCGCGACGTACTTTCCGCCGTCGAAATCGCGCTCGGCAAGATGTCGAAGGTTGGAGGCAGCGGGGCGGGCCAGATTTATCTAACCCCGCAGCTCGCGCGCGTATTCGATACCGCGGAGAAGGCCGCCGAGAAGGCGGGCGACAATTTCGTTACCGTTGAACGGCTTCTGCTCGCGCTCGTCATCGAGAAGGATTCGGACGCGGGCAAGATGCTCGCGCGCGGCGGCGTCACGCCGCAGAACTTGAATTCCGCGATCGAGCAGCTTCGCAAGGGCCGCACCGCCGACTCGGCGTCCGCCGAGAATGCGTATGATGCGCTGAAGCGTTATGCCCGCGACATCACCGAAGCGGCACGGAACGGCAAGCTCGATCCCGTGATCGGCCGCGAGGAAGAAATCCGCCGCACCATCCAGGTGCTTTCGCGCCGGACCAAGAACAATCCCGTGCTGATCGGCGAGCCCGGTGTCGGCAAGACCGCGATCGTCGAGGGGCTTGCGCTGCGCATCGTCAACGGCGACGTGCCGGAGAGCCTGAAAGACAAGAAATTGCTCTCGCTCGATCTCGGTGCGCTGATCGCGGGCGCGAAGTATCGCGGCGAGTTCGAGGAGCGCCTCAAGGCCGTGCTTCAGGAAGTGACCGCGGCGAACGGCGAGATCATTCTCTTCATCGACGAGATGCACACGCTGGTCGGCGCCGGCAAAGCCGACGGTGCGATGGATGCGTCGAATTTGCTCAAACCCGCGCTCGCGCGCGGCGAACTGCATTGCGTCGGTGCGACCACGCTCGACGAATACCGCAAGAACATCGAGAAGGATGCGGCGCTGGCGCGGCGCTTTCAGCCGGTATTCGTGGGCGAGCCGACGGTGGAAGACACCGTCTCGATCCTGCGCGGCATCAAGGAGAAGTACGAACTCCATCACGGCGTTCGCATTCTCGACTCCGCGCTGGTTTCCGCGGCCTCGCTTTCGAACCGCTACATCACGGATCGTTTTCTGCCGGACAAAGCCATCGACCTTGTCGATGAAGCGGCGGCACGGCTGCGCATGCAGGTCGACAGCAAGCCCGAAGAACTCGACGAGATCGACCGCCGCCTCGTGCAGCGGAAGATCGAGCAGGAGGCGCTGAAAAAAGAAACCGACGCAGCGTCGAAGGACCGGCTGAAGACGCTTGAGAAAGAGCTCGCCTCGCTCGAAGAGCAGTCGGCGGCCATGACGTCGCGCTGGCAGGGCGAGAAGGAAAAGCTCGGTTCGGCACAGAAGATCAAGGCTGATCTTGAGGCCGCGCGAAACGAACTCGCCATCGCGCAGCGCAAGGGCGAGTATCAGCGCGCGGGCGAATTGACCTATTCGATCATCCCGGGTCTCGAGAAAAAGCTCGCCGACGTCGAAGAAGAGAGCCGCAGCGCCATGGTGGAAGAGGCGGTGACGCCGAACCATGTCGCGCAAGTGGTCTCGCGCTGGACCGGCGTGCCGGTCGATCGCATGCTCGAAGGCGAGCGTGAAAAGCTGCTTCGCATGGAAGACGAAATCGCCAAGCGCGTCGTCGGCCAGGCCGAAGCCGTGCATGCGGTTTCGACCGCGGTGCGCCGCGCTCGCGCAGGTCTACAGGATCCGAATCGTCCGATCGGTTCGTTTATGTTCCTTGGGCCCACCGGCGTCGGCAAAACCGAGCTTACCAAAGCGCTCGCGCGTTTCCTGTTCGATGACGAGAATGCGCTCCAGCGCATCGACATGTCGGAGTACATGGAGAAGCATTCGGTCTCGCGTCTGATCGGCGCGCCTCCGGGCTATGTCGGATACGAAGAAGGCGGCGCGCTCACCGAAGCGGTGCGCCGGCGGCCGTATCAGGTGATCCTGTTCGACGAAATCGAGAAGGCTCATCCCGATGTCTTCAACGTGCTCTTGCAGGTGCTCGACGAAGGGCGTCTCACCGACGGGCAGGGGCGTACGGTCGATTTCCGCAACAGCCTGATCGTCATGACTTCGAACCTCGGTGCGGAGTATCTCGTGGCGCTCGGCGAGAAGGACGACGTCGATAGCGTGCGCGAACAGGTGATGAGCGTTGTGCGTGCGAGCTTCCGTCCAGAATTCCTGAACCGCGTCGACGAGATCATTCTCTTCCACCGGCTCAAGAAGGAACAGATGGGCGCGATCGTCGATATCCAGATGGCTCGGCTTCAGAAGCTCCTGGACGAGCATAAGATCGAGATCGAGCTGAAGCCCGAGGCGCGGGCGCTGCTCGCGGAGAAGGGCTACGATCCGGCGTTTGGCGCGCGTCCGCTGAAGCGTGCGATCCAGAAGATGTTGCAATATCCGCTCGCAGAGAAGCTGCTCGGCGGCGAGATCAAGGACGGCTCAAAGATCAAGGTCGGCGCTGCCGCCGACCGGCTTATCTTCGAGACTGCCGGAAAGAGCGCGATCGGGCGCGCGGCTTGATGCAAAAAAACGGCCAGGATTTTCCCGGCCGTTTTTTTTGAGTGGTTTCAGCGGCGGCCGAATTCGGCCTTCAGGTCGTTGATGTAATCATCGAGCTGCTTGTCCTGTCGCCCGGCCCGCCGCCATAGATGTAGAACATCTGCTTTTCAGAGACGCAGCGAAAGGCGAACTGAAAGTCGCCGCGATCGGCGAAGACCGAGTTACCGATCGCCTCGATGCGCGTGAAATTCATCCGCTCGAATGCGTTGCGGGCGCGGGAAAAACATTCGTTCTGCGAAACCTGCATGCTGTCCCACGCGCTTGAAATGGCCGGCTGCTGTTACTGCGCCTGAGCGTGGCTTACGAGTGTGGCGGCGATTGCACAGGCTGCCGCGCATAGTTTGAAATTCATGGTCGTTCTCCTTACCGACCCATTCAGTCTAACGAATTTTTGCTGCTGCGCGAAGTAGGGGATAGGCTTCCTGACGAAAATGTGTGCGGCGGTCCGGCGGCGGCTGGAGCAGCACGAGCGCCGTGTTAGTTTATGGTCGCAGATAAATGCCTGCCTGGTTCTTTCGGCTTGAGGAGTTTTCGATGCGCCGTTTGGTTCTGTCGGTTCTGGTCGCGGTCTTCGGGTTCATCGGGCAGGTTGCCGCGCAAACCGGCGATGCCATTCTCATTCTCGATGCCTCCGGCTCGATGTGGGGTCAGGTCGACGGTCAGACCAAGATTTCGGCGGCGCGCAAGGCGGTCGATTCCATCCTGTCGAAATGGAGAAATACCGACCGGCTTGGGCTCATGGCTTACGGCCACCGCACCAAGGGCGATTGCAAGGACATCGAGCTCGTGGTGCCGGTCGGCGATTTCGATGCGAGCAAGATCCGCTCGGCCGTGCGCGGGCTGTACCCGAAGGGCAAGACGCCGATGGCGGATTCGCTGCGCGCCGCAGCGGGAGCGCTGCGCTCGAGCGAAAACAGGGCGACCGTCATTCTCGTTTCCGATGGCATCGAGACGTGTTCGCCCGATCCGTGCGCCGTTGCGGCGGAGCTGAAGAAAGCCGGCGTCAATTTCACCGCGCATGTGATCGGCTTCGACGTCACCGATCCGGCGGCGAAGAGCCAGTTGCAATGCATCGCGCGGGCGACCGGCGGCGTCTATCTCGATGCGAGCAACGCTTCTGGGCTGGAGAATGCGTTGAACCGCGCGGTGCAAGCTGCGCAAGGCCAAAAGGTGCAAACGCAAGCTCCGGCAAAACCGCAAGCCGAGCCCGACCCGCTCAAGGGCAAGAATTTTCGGGGCGTTGCACGGCTGGTCGCCGGGGCCGATCCGATTTCGGATTCCAAGGTTGGCGTGAACTGGGCGTTTCATAAATCGAATAACGGCGAGAAAGGCGAGTACGTGAACACGGTGCACGGCTCGCCCGCCGCGGAAGCGATCGAGCCCGGCGATTATGTCGTCGTGGTGAGCTACGGTTATGTCGAGCGGCAGTTTCCGCTGAAGGTCGAGAAAAGGAAGATTGCGCAGCTCGATGTTGCACTCGACGCCGGATATGTGACGAGCGACGGCTCGGTCGAGGGCGCCGGAAAAGTCGATGGCGTCGTATGGGAAGTGCACAAGTCTGACGGCGATTATGTTGCGACCGACTATGAAGCGGTGCCGAAGTTCATTCTTTCCGCTGGCGATTACGTGCTTACGCTGACCAAGGGCGCCGCCAAGACCAAGAAGGAATTTTCGGTCGCCGCCGGAGATTCGATCAACGTCTCGATGACGATCGATGTGGGTAAGCTCGCGGTAAGCGCGGTCTACGCGGCGAATGGCCCAAAGGTGCAGGACGGCATCGTCATCGAGATCAATCGCCCGGCGAAGAGCGATATCGAGAAGCCGGAATGGGTGACGACGGATTATAAAGAAATATCGCAGTTCGACCTTCCGGCTGGCCGCTACGAAATCGTCGTCAGCGTCGGCTATGCCAGGCGCGTGTTCAATGCCGACGTGAAATCCGGCGAGACGACGCGCGTCAATTACAATGTCGAGGCGGGGGTCGCGCACATCACGGCACCGGACGGCGCCACCATCGAAATCTACGAGGCGGAGCGCGACATCAACGGCCAGCGCAAATGGATCGGCACCCATTACGACGGGGACAAGAGCGTCGCGCTGAACGAGGGAAAATATCTCGTGGTCCACGTTACGAAGAGCGACAAGCGCATCGAGCGTGAGATCACGATCACGGCCGGCAAACGCAGCGAAGTTTCGTTCAGATAATCAGCGTGCGGTCGCGACGCGGCCGGGGGCGCCTTGCGAGAGAATGCCGTTGACGCGTTCGCGTTCGCGTTCGAAGGCGCGCAGGAAGTTGTCTTCAAGCACGCGGCCCTGCGGCAGCTTGATGCGCATCGGATCGACGTAGTTGCCGTTGATCGCGACTTCGTAGTGCAGATGCGGGCCGGTCGAGAGGCCGGTGTTGCCGACATAGCCGATGATCTGGCCCTGGCGGACTTTGGAGCCTTCCTGAATGCCGCGGGCAAAGCCCGACAAATGGGAGTAGGTCGTTACGTAGCCGTTCAGATGCTGGATTTCGATGCGGCGGCCGTAGCCCGAGCTCCAGTCGGAGTGAATGATGGTGCCGTTGCCGGCCGCGAAAATCGGTGCGCCGGTATCGTCGGACCAATCGACGCCTGAATGCATGCGCGAGTAGCCGAGGATCGGATGACGGCGGATGCCGAAGCCGGAGCGGAAGTTGCCGCCGGCGAGCGGTTTGCGCATCAGGAACTTCTTCGCGCTCTTTCCGGTCTCGTCGTAAAAATCGACGATGCCGTCGTCGGTGGTATGGAAGCGGTAATAGCGTCGCGGGGTTTCGCCGGCGAGATTGAGCGAGGCAAACTGCACGTCGCCCTTTATGTCGCTCTCGTCTTCGGCGAAGAGAATGTCGAAGGCGTCGCCGGATTTTACCGGGCGCTGCAGATCGACGTCGAAAGAATAAACCTTGATCAGCGCTTCGATGATGTGCGGCGGCACGCTGTTGCGCAACGCCGTCTCGTAGATGGCGTTGTAGAGCCGCATCTTGCCGGAATTTTCTTCATCGTCGTCGTTCACCTTCGCCATCTGCATGTCGCGCGGTTCGGCGACCGAGACGTAGCGGCCCATATCGGAGAGGGCGACGGTGCCTTCATGCGCGGTGTCGTTGAAGATGCTGACGCGAAGAGGCTGAATGCCGTCGGTCGGCGCCGGCGTCATGAGCACGCGAACGCGCAGGCCGTCTTTCAGATTGCCGTCACGGCCGCGATTGAAAGCGGCTATCAGCGCGCGCGTCGGCTCGGTCTGTGCGCCGAGTTCTTTCAGGATAGAGGCGAGGGTGTCACCCTTTTTTGCGACGACGGTTTTTTCGATCCACTCGTTGCCGCCTTTGGTGTCGGTCGTCGTCTTCTGCACGACCATCATGTTTTCGGCGACGGCCTGCAACGGCTCGAGAATGCTGCGCACGTTGCCGTCAGCGGCATATGAGAGTGCGTTGCCGAGCGTGAATCCGCGCGCCGGAAGCGCGGGCGCCGAGGGATTGGCGGTCATTTCCAGATATTCGCGCACGCGCATGACGACGTCGTCGAGGCGCGCCGAGCCGGCGAGGCGCGCGTTGGCCGGCAAGTTTGAAAGATCGCGCATCACGATCGTCAATTCGCCGGTCGGTTCGATATCGGGATTTTCGGCAGCCTGATCGTCTTCGCCCATGAGCTTCACGGGATTGAAGGCGGGAATGTTCGCGGAGACCGCGGAAGGGGCGAGCGCAAGATTGGTCGCGACCCGCACGAAGGGGCGCACGCGCACGATTTCGCGTTCGCCCACGCGCACCGTCGTTGAAACGCGAAGCGACTGACGCGCCAGCACGTTCTCCGAGAGCACATTGATGCGGTCGCCTTTGCGGTTCGGATTGATTGCGCGATCGTTCGCGCTCTTCGTTGCGACGCGGACAACTTCCGGCGCGGCAGCGGTGCGATAATCGCCATCGAGTGCTGCATAAACAGCGCCGCCCATCAGCCCGCCGCCTGCGACCGCGGTGATTACAGTCGCGGCGAGCCAGCGCACCGAGACGGCGCGACGGTCGATCGGTTCCTCGTCATGGCCATCGACGCCAAGAGGAGGCTCGTTTCCGAGATCGATTTCCGCAGCAAGGGGAACAGCCCCTTCGCTTGCCGGTCGTCGGCTATCCACGCTGTGTCTTGCTCCCCTCGGGGTGCCGCGGCGTCCCTCTCCAGGTCCACGGCTCCGGTCTTGCTCTTGCCAACAGGTGTCTTGAAATCAGCGGCGACGCGAACCCTATCGCGTGTCCGTCCCAAAGCATCGCACTAAAATGGCGCCAAGATGACGATAGGTCTTGGGCATAACGAATTACCCTGAATTTGCGGGGGCTTAAGGAGCGGGAGCCTGCGACACGAATTTCTATTTTCTCCTGTCAAACTTGCTTGACACTGAAGTGAAGCGCCGCATATAACCCCGCTTAACGGAACGCCGCCGCCTCGGTTGCGACTTCGTTCCGATTAGCTTCAAATCGACCTCGGTCGCTTCCGGCCTTTCCGGAAGAGAGGCTTTTGACGGCCCTTTTTTTGGCTTCTAGCTGGGGTGAGGGTGGGATTTCGGTCCCGCGCTGTTTGAAATTGTGGAACGGAAGAAAGAGAAACGTAGGCGGCGGAGTCCTTGCGGACGGCTCGCTTCCACGGGCGAAAGCTCATGGGTGCGGACGTCAAAAAGAGACTTCGGCGGAAACTACGTTTCGATATCAAGCCAATCCAATCGCGAAAGCGATTGTTTGTGCTTGGGACTCGTCAAAACATAGTGACCAAAAGAAAGCCGATCAAAGATCTCATTCAACTTGAGAGTTTGATCCTGGCTCAGAGCGAACGCTGGCGGCAGGCTTAACACATGCAAGTCGAACGCGTGTAGCAATACACGAGCGGCAGACGGGTGAGTAACACGTGGGAACGTACCTTCTGGTTCGGAATAACTCAGGGAAACTTGAGCTAATACCGGATAAGCCCTTCGGGGGAAAGATTTATCGCCGGAAGATCGGCCCGCGTAAGATTAGCTAGTTGGTGAGGTAATGGCTCACCAAGGCTACGATCTTTAGCTGGTCTGAGAGGATGATCAGCCACATTGGGACTGAGACACGGCCCAAACTCCTACGGGAGGCAGCAGTGGGGAATATTGGACAATGGGCGCAAGCCTGATCCAGCCATGCCGCGTGAGTGATGAAGGCCTTAGGGTTGTAAAGCTCTTTTAGCAGGGACGATAATGACGGTACCTGCAGAAAAAGCCCCGGCCAACTTCGTGCCAGCAGCCGCGGTAATACGAAGGGGGCTAGCGTTGCTCGGAATCACTGGGCGTAAAGCGCACGTAGGTGGGTCGTTAAGTCGGGGGTGAAATCCCAGAGCTCAACTCTGGAACTGCCTTCGATACTGGCGACCTTCGAGTCCGGGAGAGGTGAGTGGAACTGCGAGTGTAGAGGTGAAATTCGTAGATATTCGCAAGAACACCAGTGGCGAAGGCGGCTCACTGGCCCGGTACTGACGCTGAGGTGCGAAAGCGTGGGGAGCAAACAGGATTAGATACCCTGGTAGTCCACGCCGTAAACGATGGATGCTAGCCGTTGGGAAGCTTGCTTATCAGTGGCGCAGCTAACGCATTAAGCATCCCGCCTGGGGAGTACGGTCGCAAGATTAAAACTCAAAGGAATTGACGGGGGCCCGCACAAGCGGTGGAGCATGTGGTTCAATTCGACGCAACGCGAAGAACCTTACCAGCCCTTGACATGTCCAGGACCGGTCGCAGAGACGCGACCTTCTCTTCGGAGCTTGGAACACAGGTGCTGCATGGCTGTCGTCAGCTCGTGTCGTGAGATGTTGGGTTAAGTCCCGCAACGAGCGCAACCCTCGTCCTTAGTTGCCATCATTAAGTTGGGCACTCTAAGGAGACTGCCGGTGATAAGCCGCGAGGAAGGTGGGGATGACGTCAAGTCCTCATGGCCCTTACGGGCTGGGCTACACACGTGCTACAATGGCGGTGACAATGGGCAGCGAACCCGCGAGGGGGAGCTAATCTCAAAAAGCCGTCTCAGTTCGGATTGCACTCTGCAACTCGAGTGCATGAAGTTGGAATCGCTAGTAATCGTGGATCAGCATGCCACGGTGAATACGTTCCCGGGCCTTGTACACACCGCCCGTCACACCATGGGAGTTGGTTTTACCTTAAGACGGTGCGCTAACCGCAAGGAAGCAGCCGGCCACGGTAAGGTCAGCGACTGGGGTGAAGTCGTAACAAGGTAGCCGTAGGGGAACCTGCGGCTGGATCACCTCCTTTCTAAGGATTGTTCTTCAAGTTCGGACTTGTCCGGATTTATCGAACATCTTCAGAATATAAGCCGGTCTAACGACCGGTATTTTGCGGGACTGCGCCGTCTTCGTTTCTCTTTCTTCTTCTGGATAGCCCGCTTCGAAACCGCGATCGGTCTTCGAGGCTGCAGGCATTGGGCTTGTAGCTCAGTTGGTTAGAGCGCGCGCTTGATAAGCGTGAGGTCGGAAGTTCAAGTCTTCCCAGGCCCACCAATTCTTCGAGTGCGTGTGTTCACGCGCGGGACAAGATCGGGGCCTTAGCTCAGTTGGGAGAGCGCTAGCTTTGCAAGCTTGAGGTCGTCGGTTCGATCCCGACAGGCTCCACCATTCCTCTGAATGGCGGCCGGCAGAAATATCCAGAATTCAGGAAGATCCAAGTTACGGCAACCTTCCGTTCCAAATTTCGTTTCGAGCAATCGAGACGGATGTACGACGCTGTTCGACATCGTGAAGAGAGCAAACCATCCAAACGTAGAATTCATACCCTGGGTTCTGCGACACGTTTTTCGCGTATTTGCCTACCCGGCGTATGCGCGGACGACACTCACATCATGCTTGGATGGTTTGTGAAGCAAGCTAAATAAGGTCTTTTCTAAATCTAAACCAAAGGAGTCGATCCCAGTTCATGGCGTGCGAGCAGCGCGTGATGAGCAACTAACCTCTGCCGAGGGGTGGGTATCGATGATGAGAGCAATCAAGTGCCTAAAGGGCGTCTGGTGGATGCCTTGGCGGTAAGAGGCGATGAAGGACGTGATACGCTGCGATAAGCTTCGGGGAGCTGCGAATGAGCTTTGATCCGAGGATTTCCGAATGGGGAAACCCACCTTCGATAACGGAATTCCGAGACTTCGGTCTCGGATACGAGATTCTTCAGTAGCCCTGCACGGGCGAAACGAGGTTTCGGATTTCCGTTATCACAAGAAGGGATAAAACTTCTGAATACATAGGAGGTTTTAAGCGAACCCGGAGAACTGAAACATCTCAGTACCCGGAGGAAAGGACATCAACCGAGACTCCGCTAGTAGTGGCGAGCGAACGCGGACCAGGCCAGTGATAATCGTTAGACAAGTGGAACCTTCTGGAAAGTTGGGCCATAGCGGGTGACAGCCCCGTACACGTAATGCGAGCGATTATCCTTGAGTAAGGCGGGACACGTGCAATCCTGTCTGAACACGGGGGGACCACCCTCCAAGCCTAAGTACTCCTTGCTGACCGATAGCGAACCAGTACCGTGAGGGAAAGGTGAAAAGCACCCCGACGAGGGGAGTGAAACAGTTCCTGAAACCGGACGCCTACAAACAGTCGAAGCCCAAGATTCGTTCTGGGTGACGGCGTACCTTTTGTATAATGGGTCAGCGACTTAATTTATCGAGCAAGCTTAAGCCGATAGGCGTAGGCGTAGCGAAAGCGAGTCTGAATAGGGCGACAAGTTCGATGGATTAGACCCGAAACCTAGTGATCTAGCCATGAGCAGGTTGAAGGTGAGGTAACACTCACTGGAGGACCGAACCGGTGCCCGTTGAAATGGTCTCGGATGACTTGTGGTTAGGGGTGAAAGGCCAACCAAACTGGGAAATAGCTGGTTCTCCGCGAAAACTATTTAGGTAGTGCCTCGAGTGAATACTGTGGGGGGTAGAGCACTGGATGGGCTAGGGGGTCTCACCGACTTACCAAACCTAACCAAACTCCGAATACCCGAAAGTACTGCTCGGGAGACAGACGGCGGGTGCTAACGTCCGTCGTCGAGAGGGCAACAACCCTGACCAACAGCTAAGGCCCCTAATTCGTGGCTAAGTGGGAAAGGATGTGAGGTTCCTTAAACAACCAGGAGGTTGGCTTAGAAGCAGCCATCCTTTAAAGAAAGCGTAACAGCTCACTGGTCTAGGTACTTTGCGCCGAAGATGTACCGGGGCTCAAGCCACGAGCCGAAGCTTTGGGTTCACGTAGCAATACGTGAGCGGTAGCGGAGCGTTCTGTAAGCCTGTGAAGGGATACCCGTGAGGGATCCTGGAGGTATCAGAAGTGCGAATGCTGACATGAGTAACGAAAAACAGTGTGAAAGACACTGTCGCTGAAAGTCCAAGGGTTCCTGCGTAAAGCTAATCTTCGCAGGGTCAGCCGGCCCCTAAGGCGAGGGCGAAAGCCGTAGTCGATGGGAATCAGGCGAACATTCCTGAGCCAGCGGGTAGTGACGGATTCCGTAAGTTGTCATCTCTTATTGGATTGATGATGGCCGCGAAGGGGTCCCAGGAAATAGCTCCCGCATAGACCGTACCCGAAACCGACACAGGTGGACTGGTAGAGCATACCAAGGCGCTTGAGAGAAGGATGTTGAAGGAACTCGGCAATTTGCCTCCGTAACTTCGGGATAAGGAGGCCCTCTATGCACGCAAGTAGGCAGGGGGGACACAAACCAGGGGGTGGCGACTGTTTATCAAAAACACAGGGCTCTGCGAACTCGGAAGAGGACGTATAGGGTCTGACGCCTGCCCGGTGCCGGAAGGTTAAGGCGAGGAGTGCAAGCTCTGAACCGAAGCCCCGGTAAACGGCGGCCGTAACTATAACGGTCCTAAGGTAGCGAAATTCCTTGTCGGGTAAGTTCCGACCTGCACGAATGGCGTAACGACTTCCCCGCTGTCTCCAACATCTGCTCAGTGAAATTGAATTCCCCGTGAAGATGCGGGGTTCCTGCGGTCAGACGGAAAGACCCCGTGCACCTTTACTGTAGCTTTGCACTGGCATTCGTATCGGCATGTGTAGAATAGGTGGTAGGCTTTGAATCTTGGGCGCCAGCTCGAGTGGAGCCGAAATGTGAAATACCACCCTTACTAATATGGATGTCTAACCGCGGTCCGTTATCCGGATCCGGGACAGTGCATGGTGGGCAGTTTGACTGGGGCGGTCGCCTCCCAAAGAGTAACGGAGGCGTGCGAAGGTGGGCTCAGAGCGGTCGGAAATCGCTCGTTGAGTGCAATGGCATAAGCCTGCCTGACTGCGAGACTGACAAGTCGAGCAGAGTCGAAAGACGGCCATAGTGATCCGGTGGTCCCTCGTGGAAGGGCCATCGCTCAACGGATAAAAGGTACGCCGGGGATAACAGGCTGATACTGCCCAAGAGTCCATATCGACGGCAGTGTTTGGCACCTCGATGTCGACTCATCACATCCTGGGGCTGGAGCAGGTCCCAAGGGTTCGGCTGTTCGCCGATTAAAGTGGTACGTGAGTTGGGTTCAGAACGTCGTGAGACAGTTCGGTCCCTATCTGCCGTGGGTGTCGGAGAATTGAGAGGATTTGTCCCTAGTACGAGAGGACCGGGATGAACGTACCTCTGGTGGAGCAGTTGTCGCGCCAGCGGCAGTGCTGCGTAGCTATGTACGGACGGGATAACCGCTGAAAGCATCTAAGCGGGAAACCCACCTCGAAACGAGTTCTCCCTATCAGAGCCGTGGAAGACTACCACGTTGATAGGCCGGGTGTGTAAGTGCAGCAATGCATTCAGCTTACCGGTACTAATAGCTCGATCGGCTTGATTGCTCTCGTCGTCCATATCCATCTCGGATGTCGGACGACTTCTTTGAGAGAAAAGACAAGACGACACCAAAACTACAACCTTAAGAATACAAACGACGCTTGCTTCAAAACTGTTTTCGGCCGATCTGGTGGTTTTAGCGGAGAGCTCAACCCGATCCCATTCCGAACTCGGCCGTTAATCTTCTCAGCGCTGATGGTACTAAGTCTCAGGCTTGGGAGAGTAAGTCGCCGCCCGAACCTGCCGAAACAGTTTGGTCTTCAGCCCAAGCCGGGTCACCCGGCCTGGGTCTGCCGGGCACGCGCCTCGACGCGGAAGAGCCGCTACGGGAAACAATCCCGGGCGGCTTTTTCATTTTTCGTCCCACAATTTTATTGTGATGAGGGGTTCGGACCGCGCGTAGCGCTTTTCGCCCTGTTCTGCTTCATTAAATCGGACTTGGACGCGCGCAGCGCTTTCGTGGAATCGGGTCGCGCACGGCGCGCCTTTTGCTAGACTTGGCTTATGAGCGCGCAGAGCTTTGCGATTTTCGACACCGCCCTCGGCCACTGCGGCATTGTCTGGACGGACGCGGTATTGCCGGCTTCAATCTGCCGGAAGGTTCGGAAGCGAAGACACGGGAGCGGGTGAAGAAGCGCTTTCCGGAAGCCACCGAAGCAATGCCGCCCGGCGAAACTCAGAAGATCGTCGATGACGCGATCGCGCTGATCGCCGGCGAGAAGATCGACTTTTCGCATGTGACGCTCGACCATGCGCCGCTGCCGGAGTTTTCAAAGCGCGTCTACGAGATCGTCCGCACAATTCCGATCGGACACACGCTGACCTACGGCGACATTGCGAAGAAGCTTGGCGACGTTTCGCTCTCGCGCGAGGTTGGGCAGGCGATGGGAAGAAATCCGACGCCGGTCATCATGCCGTGTCATCGCGTGGTTGCGGCGAGCGGGAAGACCGGCGGCTTCTCGGCGCCCGGCGGGGTCGATACCAAGATGCAGTTGCTCTCGATCGAGCGGCGTCACGGCAACCATGCGCCGACGCTTTTCGATAGCGACGACGCGTTTCGGTACGCGGCGAAAAAAGGGTAGGCGGAACCCGAGCATTCCCGCAAGTATTTGGTTTTACTGGTTAAATACTCTCGACGCCGGCGCGCTATCCGACAACGTGCTTCGTCGGGCGGCGTCCGCATGACGACCAGATGGAAAGACGAAGCCTGATCTCTACGTGATCCGCGCGTCTGCGCTTTATTGATCAGCGGGCGGCGCGGAAGTCGCGCAGGCGATTCAGAAGATCTGTGATCGGATTGGCGATCCAGCCGTCCTGTACATAGTCGCGGTGATTTTCTTCGTTGCCGCCGGACACGACGACGACGGTGCCCGGCTGCTAGCCGGCGCATGCCGTCGAGCGAATTCCTCACCGGAACTCCGCGCTCCTTCAACTGCCGCTGTAGCTCCAGATTCCGGGCCTTCGTCGATCCAAGATAGGTGCTGATAAAAAAGCGCTTGCGATCGGCCGTTATCCAGCTCTCGAATTTTTCCGCCTCGCCATACAGGGAGTCCAAAAGGACCAGGCCCTTCACGCGCTGTTCGCTGTCGCCGCGCGTGATCGCGAGCGCGGCTGCGCGGTAGCCGCCGCTGTAGGAAATGAGGACTACGGGTAACGACTGGAAATAGCGCACCGTGCGCTGGTCGCCCTGAAGAATGGAGAGATGCACGGCCGCTTCGTTTAAGAAACGCGTGAAGCCGCCAGGTTCGGCGAAACGGCCGGGATTGGAATCGGCTGCATTGACCGCGAACTGCGGCGCGACGAGCACCGCATTGGCCGCGGAGGATGAAATCTGTTCGGAAGGCCCTGGCGGTCGCGAATGTCGCGCTCGAGATCGCACCGTGGCCATGGAAATAGACCACGATCACGGCCGGCTTCTTCATGTCGAACTTGGCGGGAATGTGCAGCACGCGTTGGTCGTTATAGGTCTCGTTTTCCCAGTAGACGCGGCCCGTCGCTGTTTTCCGGCCGCGTTTGGTGCCGTCGACTTCGTTGAAATATTCGGTGGCGGCGGCGGACGATCCGTCCAGCGGAAACGGGCTCGTTACGAATTCAGAGATGCTGGTTTTTCCGGCGCGCAACTGGGCATAAGCCGGGCCCGCCGCAATGAGGGCGGCGCACATGGCCGCAACCGGCCAAATTCGCAGACGTTTTCCGCCTCGACAGGTCACTTGGGAACCGCTTCCAGCCTATATCTGCAGCCTCTGGCCGGGGACCGGAACCCCGATTGCCGCCGCGCCAGCAGGCGAATCACGAAAAGGTTGTAGCCGATAAAACGTAAACACGACCGCATCGTGGTCGCGAAGATGTGGCCGCGGGGCAGTAGGCCCGCCCTCACGCTTGGGCTATAAGCCGCCCGCGGCCGAGAGGGGGCTCCGGGACGCGCAGGGAATTCAGGCCTCATTCAGCTTGGGAGCGCCATGGGAATGGCGCGAGGTGAAATATGCGATTTTTGTTGAAGAGCGTGGCGCTGGCTGCGGGAATCTTCGCGGCGGCTTCCAATGCGTCCGCGCAGAATCAGGATTTGGGCGAAGTCGCCCGCTTTTTCGCGGGCATGTCCGTGCCGGCAGATTCTCCGGTTGGTAAATTTGCGAAAGATCCGGCCTGGCAGAATTACGCCAAGGCGTTCGACACGACCTGGGACAAGATCAGAAGCAGCAACTCGTCAAGGTTCGTGCATGGACTGCGGCGAATGAAGGAGCGCGAAGGATACGCTCTATTACTTCTTCAGCGGTCCCGACTTCCTCTACGCCAACCATTTCTTTCCGGATGCAAAGACCTACATCCTCGCGGGTCTTGAGCCGGTCGGCATCGTGCCGACGGTCGACGCGCGCACGGTGCATTCGCTGCCGGCGGTTCGCGCTTCGCTCGAGCACTCGCTGCATCTGAGCTACTTCATCACCGCGGACATGAACGCGCGCCTGCGCGGCCAGTCGGTGCGCGGCATCATTCCGCCGCTCTTCGTTTATCTCGCGCGCAACGGCGCGACGGTGAAGGAAGCCACGCTGATCCAGATCGATCCCGAAGGCAAAGAGCATCCGGCCGATGGCTACAAGGGCCGCCAGCTCGCTTCCGGCGTGAAGGTAGCCTTCACGAAGGACGGCACCGATCGCACGCTCTATTACTTCTCGACCGACCTCTCGAACGGCGGCGTCGCCGCGAGCGGCATCCTGAAGTGGGCGGAAAAGTTCGGCCAGGGCAATGCGCTGTTCAAGAGTGCGTCTTACCTGCCGCATGGCGGTGGCTTCTCGACGGTGCGCGATTTCGTGCTGAAGCACGCAGACGTCATCGTGCAGGATGACACCGGCGTTCCGGTCCGTCTCTTCAAGCAGGACGACTGGGCGCTGAACCCGCATGGCGTCTATATCGGACCGATCCCGATCTTCGGCATGGGTCCCGAGGGCGCCGCGGTGCAGTTGTGGCACCCGAAGAACAAGCCGCCGAAGCTCGACTTCGGCATCGGCTACCGCCATCGCGGTATCGACTCGAACCTTCTGCTTGCGGTCCGCAAGGAAAAGAAGACCTGATCTTCCATTCCGATCGCTGAAAATTGAACCGCCGCGTTTCGAAAGAACCGCGGCGGTTCTTTTTTATGCCCGGCGTGGCCGCGTCAGCGTTTCTGTTTCTTCGTGAGCAGCACGATCGGGATGCCGGCCAGCATCACGAGAATGCCTAACATCGAGCCGATGCCGGCGAAGCCGTAGCCCGATTTGCTCCACAGAAAGAGCGCGTAGTTGATGCCTGACCAGCACATCCACAGGCAGCTCAGGCAGAAGATCGCAGGCAACACCGGATAGAACGGTACCCTGAAGCCGTCTTTCGCAAGGTCGCCGCGGCTGCGGAATACGTAAACGGAAATGCCGACCAGGAACAGGAATCCCCAGAACGCGGGCGCGGTGTAGCCGGTCATGGTTTCGAAGCCGTCGCGTGCGAGCGCACCGAAGCCGATCAGGACGAGCGTGATCGCCGACTGCGTGAGAGCGCGTTGGCCGGCTTGTCGCCCTTCCATTCGGAGAGATAGCTGAGCCAGGGCAGGTCCTGCCCGAGCGCCTGATAGCCGCGCGCGCCGGTGAAGATGGTGGCGTTGAGCGTGCTCAGCGCGGTCGCCGTGATCATCAGGCTCAGCACGATCGCGCCACCGCTGCCCGCGGCGAGACGCATCAGATCCGCGCCGATCGCCGTGGAGTCGCGAAGCCCCTGTAGGCCGAAGGTCCAGAGATAGCCGAGGTTCACGAGCACGTAGAGCGCGGTGATGATCAGGATCGACCAGATCAGGGTCGGCGCCATGGTGCGCTTCACGTCGCGCAACTCGCCGGAAAGATAAGAAGACTCGTTCCAGCCGCCGAAGGTGAGCAGAATGAACACCATCGCAAAGCCGGCGGCGGCAAAGGGGGCCGCCGGTGCCCTTTGCGGCGACGGCTGTGCTCGGCTGCGGTCCGACATAGAACGACGCAAGAATGACCAGCACCAGCGCCGAGATCGCGAGGATCGCAAACAGGTTTTGCGTCCAGCTCGCCTCGCGCAGGCCGATCAGGTTGACCCAGGTGAGAAAGGCGACCGCAAGCGCGCCGTGTATGGCGAAGCTGTACGGCCCGAGATTGATGACCTCGGAGATGTATTCTCCATAGACGAACGCGACCGCGGCAATGGCGCCGGGTTGGACGATCGTGCAGCGCGCCCAGCCGAACAGCATGCCGAGCTTCTCGCCATAGGCCTTGCTGAGAAATGATACTCGCCGCCCGAGTTCGGATGCGAACTGCCGAGTTCGGCGTAACAGAAACGCGCCGACCAGCGCGATGAAACCGCCAATCACCCAGAGGCCGATAAAGGTTTGCGCCGCTGTCCGCGCGTTCGCCGCTACCAGTGTCGGTGTCTTGAAAATGCCGATGCCGACCACGATGCCGACCAGCATCATGATGCCGTCGAATACCGAGAGGCCCTTTACGCCCGCTTCTGCTGTGTTCTTTGCCATGTTTGCCCCCGTCGCTGGAATCAGGACGCTTTCTTTGCGTGCCAGTTCAAACCCGTAATCGTGTTGCCGTCCGTTTTGCCTTCGTATTTCACCGGCTTGCCGTCAACTTCGATGGTGAATTCGATCGCAGCGCCGTTGAGGCGGCCGTTCTTGATTTCCGCTTTCTTGCCGCCAACGGTCGCCGTGCCGGTGAAGCGCTGAAATTGCTGTTCGATGTCGAGCGAGATGGTCTTGTTCCCATCGGTCAGCGTCCATTGGCCGGCAGCCTTGGCCGGGACAATGAAAGATAAACGTTACGCGACCCGCGATGGCCGTTCTCCTCGAACTCGACCACTTCGAAATGGTCGGGCGTCCAGTCGGACATCGTGAAGCTCTGCGTGATGATGCGCGTGCCGGGCCGCATGTCCAGGATCGCCGGACGCAGGCGCAGGTTCAAGGTCGAGAGCAGGTAGAGCGAAATCACATTGGCTTCGCTGAAGTCGGTCTCGAAAATGTTGCGGTTGAGGAAGGCGACGCGGTCGCCGACGCCAGCCTTCTTATGATTGTCGAGGCTTTCGCGAATGCGCTGCGGATCGAGGTCGATGCCGATCGCTTTCTTCGCCTTGAAATCCTTGACCGCTGCGATTGCGATGCGTCCGTCACCGGAGCCGAGATCGTAGTGAATGTCGCCGGGGCCGACTTTCGCAAGTTCCAGCATCCGTTTCACGACCTGATGCGGGGTCGGCACATAGATGACGTCGAGCGCGCCATTGTCCGGGTCGTTCCAGGCGTGGGCAAGCGTGCTGCCGGCCAGCGCCGCGGCAGCGAGGATGATCGCGGTCTTGCGGAGAAATGCGCGTTTCATTCTTTCCTTCGTGAATTTCTTCAATGGGCCTTCATGCACACGGCCCCTTGGCGTTTGCCAAGAGGCCGTTGCATGCGACGTATCCGGAGAAGAGCGATTACGCTTTCTTCGCGGTCCATTTCGTGGCGCCGGTACCGGTGATGGTGCCGCCGTCAACGGTGCCTTCGAATTTCACCGGTTTGCCGTCCACGTCGACCGTGAACTCGACCTTGGTGCCGGTGATCTTGCCGCCCTTCACGTCGGCGGATTTGCCGTTGATCGTGGCGGTGCCGGAAAGTTCGGTGAACTCGCTCTTCAGGTCGAGCGCGATCTTGCGATCACCTTCGCTGACATCCCTTGCCGGTGACGTTGGCGGGAACGATGAAGAGATAAACCTGATAGCCGTTGACGCTTTCGTTGTGCTCTTCTTTCCACTCGCCCATGTTGAAGGCGTGCGTGACGATGCGGGTGCCGGGCTTGAGCTCTTTGAGCAGCTTCGGGCGCATGCGGATGTTAATCGAGGTCAGCAGATACATCGAAACCGTGGTCGCTTCGGAGAGGTCGGTTTCGAAAATATTCTGCTCGCGGAACGTGACGGTGTCGCCGAGACCCGCCTTCGCCTTGTTCTCGTTGGCTTCCTTGATGCGCTGCGGATCGAGGTCGATGCCGACGCCCTTCTTCGCCTTGAAGTCCTTGACCGCGGCGATCACGATACGGCCATCGCCGGAACCGAGATCGTAATGCGTGTCGTTCGGACCGACTTTCGCAAGCTCCAGCATGCGCTTGACGACTTCGTGCGGCGTTGGAACGAAATGAATGTCGAGTTTGGGCTGCGCGGATACGCTCAGGGAATAAAGCCCGGCTCCGAACAGGAGCGCGGTCGCGGCGGCAACCCCGGCAAGGCCGCGAATACCTGACTTACGAAACTGCATGTTGTCCTCTACCTGTGGGTTCTTCCTACCCCGGAGCGGACCTTGGCACGTCCAGAGACTAAGGCAAGACCCGCACCCATGCGTTCCCGGCGGACAGATTTGCGCGTGGACGGCTTAAAACGCGCGATCTGTCGCGCTTTCGTCAAATTTAGAGCCACCAGCGCCTTCCAATCGTGTCACTGGATTGCTACATACCCGCCGCCGGCTCGTTCCAGCCGGCATTTTCGCTTCTGGCGCGGGGTGGAGCAGCCCGGTAGCTCGTCAGGCTCATAACCTGAAGGTCGTAGGTTCAAATCCTACCCCCGCAACCAAAGCAAAGCATTGCAGCGACTCATTAATTTGAGCGCTGCCACTCTTTCAATAATCCTGGGATTGAGATCGGGTCGCCACCGGGTCGCCACCCTGAGCAAACTTGTCAGCGTCTGCCGTGGGCTAGAGTCCTAGGCTAAGACCTTCATCAGACAAAACAGTGCGTAGACTTAACTAGTCCCCCGGTAGTCCCCGCGAAAACAAAAGACGGGTGTTTGCAGGTAGCTCGTTCAGGATTTGATGTCTGTTGCCCTTCAATCCGAATCTAATCAACTAAGCCAGATGGCGATAATTAGTCTCCGGATCGAACCCATCTAACGAGAGAGCTGAAACTTAACCCTGCTGCGATAAGACTGAGACCGATCATTAGTATCGCGAGATGACTTGAGACCCAGCGGTCTAGGTTCGATCTAAGGTCTGCGCGTGTGACGTATTTGATCAGATGTGTTCCGGAAACACATTCCTTGTCCAAAAGCTCACGAGGTCCATTCGGGTAAACGCTTACACCAAGCACTCGTTTGATCGTATCTTCGCGATCTTCAGTTGGGCGATTTCGCTGGTAGAATTGAAGTTCAGAGTAGCGAACAACTTTGTCCTTCGTCTCACTCGCTCGCTCCGTCCACTCTTCGACGGCCTTCTGAGCCGCGTCGCGCTCGCGAAACCAGTCGTTATACTCAGTTCGAAGTTTTGAGAGCGTAAAAGCGTCGCCGGTCCTGCTATAAAGACCGAAGTTTCTTAGCGCTGACCAAGTTGTGAGCGGCACAATGTCCAGTGATGCGCTCGCGTTCTTCGTTCGCCAATCTCTAACTTCAGTAGGAATTCGCTCAAGCACGCGCGATAGTAATTGCGTAGCCTCTGTCAGTTGAGCGGATGAGAACTTTCCAGCGCAATTTACATTTAATCGATACTCGATGTCCCAGCCATCTAAGCTGAAGGTCTCGCTTACATCTTTGACCGGTCTCCACGCATAGTCGCGGTCAATAAAGAAAACCCGGTTGTATTGATTCTCGAAACTCCAAAATATTATCGAGCCCAATATTAGACAGAGTCCAGAGGTTGCTACTAATGCGCCGATGCGAGACGTTTTCGATTTAAGCATCTTGGGTGCACCAATCTGTAGCGTTAAATCTTTTGCGGCTAATAACCTTATAAGCCATTTCTACGACTCTAGATCGCAGCAGCATGCGTAGCTTACTGAATTTTCTCGACGGTCCAGTCATCGAAATCATCGGCGATATTAATTGCAAATATTGGTGCATCTCCGCTGGTATCTTCCATGCTGGTAACCGCATAAGTGTAGTTCTTATTCTCCACGCGCATCAATCCGACGATCCACACCGCGCCAAAATGTAATGGATCAGGTAGCTCTTTGCGAACCAGATTTGGATGCCACGCTCCACCGCCCGCATTTATAAATACGATAAGCGTCTTTCCTTTTGCGTAAGTTGGCCCACGGTCATTTTTGGAATTAATGGCTTCAAGAATTAGATTGTGAATATTGGTTTCATGGCTTCTAACCAAATTAGGTATAAAAACATGTTCAGTTGGCCACGTTTTGTCGGTGGAGGCTATCCGTAAAATTCCATCATTGCCCGTTGGGTCAGTGAAAAACTCCACCTGTTCGCCGCCAATAGAATTAAAGGCAGCGCAAACAAGCCAGTTTGCTAAAATTTCTCTAGACCGCATGCCGCCAAAGGTTCGAAACGGGCTTCCAGTCTGCAGGTGGTTGCCATCGCGAATGTAAGCTTCAAGCTGCTTTAGCGCGGAATGCATACTCACAAAACGTTTGGCGGCGACTTTCATCGTTACAAATCTTGATAAGGATCGAGTTATTTGCCGAGCTCCTCCTCGTAAGACTATTTTTTCTTCTTCTTTCTCCGCTTCGCTTTAGCCTTGGAGGCCTTCTTAGAATTACTCATTTGTTTCGGTGTTGAGTGAACCTTTAGTTTCATCCAATCGTGGTCGTATTCGTCTACCTCCATCTGCCAAGCTGTTATGCCTGTGTCCTTCAAGCGCTTAAGAATGTAGTCGCGGCTTTCGCTCGAGATACGTGATCCAAAATAAATATCTGTAATCGGTTGCTTCCCATCAATGCGCTCTACACCAACGTTGCCCAGCACGCGCCATTCTCGCTCGTGAGACCAACTCCGTTTTTTCTGCGAAAGTATCTTTACCGCTGCCGCTTGGAGGCGTTGCTTGCATCGATATTTGAAAGACGTGGTGGAGCGTCGCCATATCCAAGCCGAACTAAACTCACGTGCTTTCCTAGGCCATCACACAGCTTCTTTGCTGAATAGGAAATGCAAAATCCGGAATGGTGTCCAGCATAGTGTGTCCACATAAGCAGATCGTCTTTTGTCTCGCTGAAGCAAGCGACGCCTATCAAGCTCTTATTGTTGACTACCCTTTGAAGAGTTTCCTTGTATTCTGCGTCTCCCTTCAATGCGAGTGACGGTCTGAAATATCCCTCCATAGGGTCATTCATCCGATCAAACGTGGAGCAATAAAGGTAGTTCTTTTTTATTGAATCAATCTCTTGTGCGAGCGCCGCTGGGCCGCGTGACAATGATCGATATCGGTATAATCGTAACGGCAATATGGGTGGTTCAAGGTGAGCCATTTTTCGCCTCGTAGTAAACCGGGCGACTATAAACGGGAGCGTTTAGCTGCCAAGCTTTTAGTTTCTGATTGCGTCTCCCTGTTCGCTAGAATCGGGTAAAATCTGACGGGCTTCTTTGGCGAGACTTTCAACTCCATTGGGTTTTCAAATGATCGATAGGCGCGTCATTCGTATTGACGACGACTCAAACGATGCCGAGTGGAGGAGTTTTCAAGGTACTCGGATGCTCCCAATATTGTGTTGATCGGCAATCCGGGTTCGGGGAAGTCTTATCTACTTGAAGGCAGTGCTACCCAATCGGGCGGTCGTTTTCTCAGCGTAAGAAAATTTCTAAATTTGCCTACTGCAGCACTTAAGAACACTGCACTATTTATTGATGGTCTCGATGAATCTCGGTCAGGTAGAAGTGACAACAGTACGATTGATAAAATCGTTAGAAAACTTTTTGAATTAAAGCCGTCGCAAGTACGCATCTCCTGTCGTGCGCACGATTGGAGAGGTGGTACGGACTTAGCTAGCTTTAACGATTACTTCGCGCAGCACGGCGGTGTAACCGCACTTATGCTCGGCGAGCTGACCGAGACTGAACAGCTTGCGATTATTAGGTCGAATGGCATTGCTGAAGCAGAGAGTTTTATTCAGCAGGCAGAAAAGCGCGGCGTGGCTGAGTTTCTTGGTAATCCGCAAGACCTAACAATGCTTGTGACTATTGTCCAAGAGGGCCGGTGGCCAAGTTCTAGGCTTCAATTATTGCAGTTGGCCACCGACGTGCTTTTGACGGAGCACAACAAACTCCATCAAGAGAAAAATGATGGCAAATACACATCGTCAGAGTTGAAAGCGTATGCCGGTGGAATAAATGCGCTGCGACTAATCAGCGATGTGTCAGGAATATCGCTCGAAAATGTAAGTGCTGACAAAATTTTTCCATCATTCAGAACGTCAGAACTTCCTGATTCATAGAAAACTCGTGCTTCATTAAGTCGGAGGGTATTTAGATCGCTGCAAGACGAAGTTGTCGACTATGGGCACCGAGTGCCAGCTGAGTACCTAGCAGCGCATTGGCTCGCCCAGAGAATTTCTGAGGATTTCCGCTTTCACGTGTGCGCGCTCTTATCGGGGTAGATGGGACGCCCGCGCCAGAACTTCGTGGCCTTCATGCCTGGCTCGCAACCATCGATCACGTATCCGCTCCTACGCTAATCGATAGCGATCCTTACGGAGTGCTTGTTTACGGAGACGTTAGCACGTTCCCTGCGCCACTACGGCGTCGTCTGCTTGATGGCCTGGCAAGGCTGGCAGAAGAAGAGCCGTTCTTTCACTCGGCTGACCGACTTACTAGCCCGATTGGCGGACTCTCAAAAGACCATATGACAGAACAGTTTCGTGACATTTTAGTCGCGACGCCGCCGGATTTCGCACTGGCATCACTTGTGTTGGATGCACTCAGTGTTGGTGAGCCTAACTCGAAATTGTTGCATGAGTTGATTGGCATCGTGTTCAGCCAACAAGTGTACGGATTGCGTTACAGGGCATTAAAAGCGCTTTTGAATCTTGGGGAGACGGGAGAGGAAGCTTTATCCCAGCGTTATGATCAATTGGGACAGAGTGAATCTGATATAAGAATGCGATCAGACATTATATCACGTATTTATTCTCGCATTGGTCCTTACAAAGTCGCCTCGCTTCTAAACGAGGTTGCCGATCGTGGTGACGAGGACTTAGTAGGCGGAGCGCTATACTCTGTCACGCAGTCAATCACTCCAAAAGACGCTGAATGTATTCTGGGTAAAATCAGGCAGCCCAACTATAAGGACATTGCACGAAAAAATTCGTTTGAGGTTCGATATACGATTGAGCGTTTGATTGAGCTTCTTGTTCTGCAAGGCGACGAAATTACTGACTCTTCTCTTTGGCTGTGGTTGACGTTGTGGAAAAGTTATCGCCATTCCTATGGAATCCACGAGTCCCAAATTCTGCAAAAGGCCTTTCGTGAGAGACCGGACGCTTTAGCTGCAGTCGTACGGTCGTTCGCCGAGGGTTCAAGTGATATCTCTTTGAACTCTCCCTTCTCATTTCTGCTTCGCGAGATTGTATCCGCAGAGGACGAAGATCGTGTGCTTCACGATTTCGCGGCAACGATCTTCGATGATCAACTAGACACGGAGAGAAGAAAGCTCGTCTTGCAACTTGTCATCAGAAGAACGTTTGAATTGGGTTCTTCTGATGCAAGAAAGCTTTTTGATGAACTGTCAGATTTTGCAGACGAGAACCCTGATTTTCAACCAGTTTTCAATGAGAACAGAGCTTGGCCGATACCACCGTGGCGTAAGGAAGACGCATTAGAGCGCGCACAAAGATCTTCCGAGCGCTCTGCCGGACTTAAGAAAAGCATCCAAGACTTCAAAGAAACAACCGGAGCCATTCGAGCGGGCGAACATATTGGGTGGCTCAATTGGCTTGCGAGGCTCTATTACAGCGATTTCGATGAAGAGGATGGCATCGCTGCCCCCAAGATTGCGGAGATGTTCGGCCAAGATGGGTTTGAAATTGCTTCGGAGGGATTGCGAGCAAGTTTCCGGCGGGCCGACGTCCCTACGATAGATCGAATTAGCGATGCTTCATTCGAAAATTCGTATCCGGTGGTTTGGCGAGTCTACCAGGCTGGAATGGATGAGCTTTGGCGTGTCACCCCGGATATTGCTTCGATACCAACTGAGGTGTTGAAGGTTGCAATCGCCTTAGACTTGGTTTGGCCGATTGCAGTGAATGTTGGGAACGAGATCAAGAAAACATCGCACTCTTGGAAGAAATCGGTTCTCGAAAAATCACCAAACCTAATCAAAGACGTCTACGTTTACATGGCAGAACGTTCCTTCGAAAGGGGTAGCTTAAGAGCGGACGGCCTATACGAGCTTCTAAATACTAATGAGTTGTCGGAGTATTCCGCTGAAGTAGCTGTTCATTTTCTACAGAAGTTTCCAAATGCTCCGCATGACCAGCTAGCTTCGTTAATTGTTGCAGCACTCCAAAACGACGAGGCGCGCACAAAACTTGCTCAAATTTCGCGTGAGAAACAACACTGGAATAATGATAAGTTTAGCGACGAGCAAAAGTCGAAGTGGCTTGCAGCTGCTTATCTTCTTGTTCCGGGTGATTTTGCTTTCGATGTCAGAGTCAACGATATTTCCAATGAGCTTTTGTTTTGGACGTTTCGAGAATTATCTGGGCGGCACTGGCGTCAGAAGAGGTCCGCTTATCCACTCGCGCCCGAGCAGATCGAATTTATAGCAACGCTTGGTGCTAATACGTTCCCTGCTTCTTCAATGCCTACTGGTGGGAGTTACGGTGATAGGAATGCTTGGGACGCGAGCGACTTTATAAGAGCGTTGGTAAACGAGCTGTCTACGATAACTACGGTGTCGGCGAGTGAAGCATTAGATCGATTGAATAATGATGCCGTGATGGCTTCCTATGGCTGGTCTGTGAAACAGGCCGTTGCTCATCAGCGGGGCTTAATACGCGAGGCGCGCTTCCGTCGACCGACATGGGATTCGGCTGTCGCTGCGCTAATGCGGGGGAGGCCGGCAAACGCGGCTGACCTTCACGCCCTAGTTGTCGATCATATCGACGAGATTGCCTTAGCGATAAGGACCAAGAACCAAAACCTTTTTCGTCAGTTCTGGAACTTAGGACCTAGTAGTCAACTACTTCGCGAAAGAATCGAAGATAGTTGCCGCGATATTCTGGCAGAAAAGCTTGAGGCACGTTTGGCGCCTCTCGGCTTAAGCGTAGAGCCCGAAGGTCGATATGTTCAGGATAAACGAGCAGACATAGTCGTTCAAAACTCTGACTTCAGAATTCCTATCGAGCTCAAAAGAGATTCACATGCAGACCTCTGGACAGCTGCAGAGAATCAACTTGGCCGTCTCTATACGCCTGATCCCCGCTCCGAAGGATTTGGAGTTTATGGAGTCTTTTGGTTCGGTCCGAATAGACAAGGAAAACCGACGGGGCGGGGAGGTCAATTTCCTTCGTCTGCAAGTCAATTGCGAGACGAATTGGCTTCAACTGTCCCAGTCTTGAAAAGTAATCACATATCGGTGCGAGTGATCGATGTGTCTGGTGAGCTTCCCTCGCCAGAAAATTCTTCCACAAAAACAGGAAAACCAAAGCAGAAATAAGAGAGAATTTTATTCCTGCAGGTGCACTTTTCCGACGATGTCCGCACCCGGCCTTAGCCACCACTTGCCCCGCCTAATCCGCCGTGGCTCCATAGCATGTGCTAAATCGATTCACTGGGCCGTAGCCATGATCACTGACGTTAGAAAACTGGAGCTGATGCGGGAAGCTATTGAGGAGGCGAAGAAGTCCAAGTCAGAGGATGACCGCCCGAGACCATTTGTCGGCGCTGTGATGTGCGATGACGAAGGTAATACAATTTTGAAAGCACACCGCGGTGAGATCGACGACGGTGGTCATGCAGAATATACCCTATTCAAGAAAGCGGCGGACGCGGGGATTTCGTCAGCGGGTAAAACGCTGTTCGTGACGCTTGAACCCTGTACGCGTCGAAACCCCGGTAAGACGCCATGCGCTGTGCGTATTGCAATGAATGGGGTGAAGAGAGTTTACATCGGAACAATTGATCCAAACCCAAGCATCATCGGTCGAAGCGAGTTGTTCCTGGTCAACAAGGGCATAGAGGTTGAGCGATTCCCGTACAGCCTCCTGCGCGAATTAATGGACCTCAATCAGCGGTTTTTTGACGAGTATACGCCGTACTCATTGCCGGTAGTGGAGGGGCTCGATCAAGACGGTCCTGCTAGCGCCATTGAGGGGAATAGAGAGACATTACTTCAGACCTCATTGGATTTGATCGCCTACTCAAAAGGTCCAGTTTCAATTTTCTCAGGCGGGTCGTCGTGGACGAGAGAGTTGCAAGTTGGATTGTTGTTCGCCGCTCTTCAAAAGCGCAAAGTGCGTATCCTTTGCGAAGTTAGCGAGAATGAAAACAAGGAAGAACTTAAGTTACGATTTAGCGCTGCGCTGGGAGCAGGTGCGTCACTAGTGATCACTTCTAACAAGCTGGGTATTCGCGGCACATACGTCGGCGAGAATCCTAGCGCAGCATCAATGCTTTCTATTGAACGCGCTCCGACGCTACACGGAATGAAACTTTCGGGTCCGTATGAACAAGGACTTCGATCTGCGATGAAGTCCTATTTCGATAGTGAGTGGGATCAGGGAGAAGTGCATGTGGGAAGTGAGCCAGAGAGTCGAGGCGCTAGAGGTAGATGAAGTCGCGCACATTCTAAAATCCCGCATTGAGATGTACCGAGAAGCAAAATTTGCTCGCGCGGAAATAAATCCAGGCGATCTACGCCTCATGAGTAAGAATATTGAGCGTTACAAGCTATTCCGCATTACAGTTTTGGAGGAAATGAGGGCGCGGAATAACTTGCCAGAGATGGGCAAGATTGTAGGGTCGCCGTGGCCCTACATGCTTCCTCTCGTCGAAAGACGGCCAGATGGAAGTCTTGTTGTGATTGATGGTGCTCATCGTGTTTGGCACGCACTCAATCGAAGTGCGCCAAACATTCCCGTTATTCTTATAGATGGTGTAACAGCAGACTTGCCCGCCGAGCCTCTGCCTAACTTGGACAGCGTAGTCGTGACGCACCAGAAATGGGCGCGCACTGAGCGTTACACAAACTACAGGCCTGCGTATTTCCGTCCTGTCCAGGACGCGATCAGAGAAAGGCTGTGGTTGGAAGTGGATAAGTCACAGTTGCCAAAGCTATAGCAATTATTTTTTCGGAGCGGATAATGTTTCGATTCTCTCCGGTTTAATCCAATCAAGGAAAGTGGGTCTGCCCTCGGCGCAAGAAATTAGGAATACCTTCTTCCGTGCCCTCGTTAGAGCAACAACAAAGTCACAAATGTTCCTATCTGTGACATTCTTGTCTTTTCCCAACAGTGAACGGTCATCGAAGTGGGTGATAAAAAACGACATCGGCGGAGAGCCCTTTCGACCTCATGACTGTTGAAACACGAGTGGAAAATTCTTAAGCCCTTCCCATACCGTTGTCGGTTCGCGTTTTACGATCTTCTGAGTAAGATAATTCCGTGCAAGTCTCATGCTATCGAGCTTAAGAAGCTTTAGAAACTCATCGAGGGCTTCGTCTTTTAGATCGTCCTTTTCTTCTTTTATTTTTCGGAACGTGGCTAAGGCTGCTTTGCCTGCCGATCGTGCATTATTGGAAATGCAATCAATAAACGCCAGTGAAGTATCGGCGCTAGATTTTTCACAGTAGCATCAACGCTCTGCTTGTCCATTAAAAAGGAGAAAGAAGCCTCCAACCGAAGTTGTTCTTGCCGTTATTAGTTTTTGAGAGTGTATCCAGTGCATCGA
Organism: Hyphomicrobiales bacterium; assembly: GCA_016713235.1. Lineage (GTDB taxonomy): Bacteria > Pseudomonadota > Alphaproteobacteria > Rhizobiales > Xanthobacteraceae. The sequence goes on from JADJPN010000004.1 coordinate 205,582, forward strand.
AAGCAAGATTTGTACTTTGATCGTCATCTTCCGCCTTGAAGTTTACTGTGAATCCCTTTGACGACAGCGCTTCTGCAATTTTGACGCAAAAATGCGATGGCGAGGTGACCAGAACACTGAATTCGCGCTTTGTGACCGCAGCAATCTTCTTTAGTTCGCGTTCTATGAGGAACGGTAAGGCGCTCTGATAATACCCGGAAATGTAAGTGATCTTTGGGTGGAGCTTTGACTCTTCATCCTTCTCAGGGTGATTCAAATAGCCAAACTTCTTGTCTACTCTGTCCTGAAGAAAGCCTTTAGAAATTGCATTGCTAACCACGTCGTTGAAGGCGCCAACGATAACCTCAGTGTTTCTCCCGCATTTATCAAGAGTGAAGGAGAGTATCCAGGAACGACACCACTATAGCGCTCGCGTATGTGCTTTGTGCTTGCGTGTTTGCGGTCATACAGCGCTTGATTGTCGTCGCCCACGAGTAGCACGGGGCTTTTCTGAGCTAGAAGTTCTATGAAGCGTACTTCCAGTTCGTTGAAGTCTTGGAATTCATCGACGAATATTTGGTCGAATATCGGAATATCTTTCTGGTTCTTTGCATCGCTAAGATGGGTTACAGCGTCGTAAATTAGATCAGCATAGCAATAGTGCTCGTAAAACTTTTGTCGCTTCTTATAGAACGAAATAGCCTCTTCATCGTCTTCTACAAGATGAAATATCTTCCTGTAGTCGACTGTTTTTCCGGTCACTACCTCATAATCTAAACCTATGATCTCGGTGAGGTGGCTGCTCACAGGAATACTATTCGCTCCGTTCGCTTTGTGCAGAAGGCTTCGAGCGAAGGCATGCAAAGTCTTTGGTTCTGTCAGGCCGCAAAGCTCCAAAGCCAATTCATCGACCAAGGAATTTATAAAGGTCAGTGTGAGGGTATTCTTCGAGCGGGCTAATAGTAATTCTTTGAATAACAGGGTCTTCCCCGTGCCTGGGCCTGCAACAACTATTCGTTTTGTGTCCTTGGATTGGACTACTTTCTCGAAGAGTGGGTTGTTAGGCTTAGTGGGTTGGCCTTCCGTCATTTGATCGCAGCCCCAAAGTCAAAAATTGATTGTCAACAAACTATAAACCTGCCGTACCACACAAAACACGCAGTCGATCTTAGACGCTGATCGAACCTTTTTGAAAATTCAAGTACGTAGCTGACCCTAGTCTAGGCGCGCCTAAAAGTTTGAGTGGATCGATATCTAAGGCTTTCGCAATTGCAATCAGTTCGGCGACGTCAATACGTCGCTCACCCTGCTCATACTTCGCGACAAAGATTGAGGCTTGTCGAGCCGACGAGCTACACTCTGCTTGCGTCAAGCCTTGTGACGCCTCGCATCGCGCAATGCCGACGTAAGTCGCCTATAAATTTCGCTCTGAGAGGATTTAGGCAACCGCCGCTCCCGTTTTGGGCGGCGACCTAGCTAATCCTTATTTCGGATTATCCCAAAATAGGATAATCTATGCACTCAAAGAACGAGGTGAGCGATGCAGGGGCGATTAGCGCTGACACTCCGATACGTGAGTGTTTTGTTCTTAGGGGTGATGGCAGCAATTGGTGGAATAGAGTTTGCGAATCAGCAGCAGTTTGTTTCATCAAGTGCGACTGATTTATTGACAAACATCTTGGTTTTACTGGCGGGGGTTTCGGGCGTCGCCGCTCTTGGCGAGGTTGACGAACGTAACAAAGCGCTTGGTGATGTCGCTAAGTACCGGCAGAGGGCGGAACAGCTTGAGAATATTGTTCGTGGATTATCGACAGCAAAGAAGCTGCCGAAAGAATACGCAGAGGCTTGGGATCGAATCCACTCAGCGATGCAAATAGGCCGATCCTAGAGAGCGGTGACATAAAGTTGGTAAAGCGTTCCGAAGATCAAAAAGTAGCGATCAAATAGTGAACACACAAACGCATAAGTGCGCGAGGATATTGAGTACGAAACAAACACTGCATTAGTCGCCTTTGAACTATGGATGCTGTGTGTCCCCAGATTTGCTTGGTTGGATGAAGGGCATTCTTGATGCTTGCCCGGAGCATTCCCTCAAGGAATCTCTTCGTCGTTTGGTGCTAGTGCCTTAGCGTTCTTCTTTGCTCTTTCTCGCTCCCATCGTGTATTCGCCGCATGTCTTCCTCTCTCGACATTCCGAGCCTGTTCTCAATAGCTTCCGCTATCAGATAATCCAGTCTATCGCTTTTCCAACCATCCTTTGTAAGCTCGAAGAATTGCTCAAGCACCTGCTTGCTTCATGCTCTTGAACTGCTTGGCGCTTTGCTTCGTTATTCTCGCGAGTAGTTCGTCGTCATCTGTGATTGGCTTCCCTGAATTGACCAGTAGTAAACCTGTAAAAGCACGTAAGCTCCGACCTGTGGCAACGTTAAAGGAATGACCTCTTTCATGAGGTCGCCTGTGTAGATCGGCATCCATATTTTAACATCGGGCGGGGCCATCTTAGTTGCTAGCTCCGACTGACTTCTTCGTCGTTGATCTTGTTTCACGAGATTGCAGCCAAGAGCGCACTGCACCTGTGCGGTAGAAAACCAGTCTGCCCACGCAACACCAAGAGGGGCCTTCGCTATTGGTCCGCCAGCGAGCGAGGGTTTGGTATGCGACGCCGATGTAGCTCGGAAGGCATTTGGCGGGAATCAGAGCGTCGTCATCTGACGAAAGAGGCAGAAGGCGAAGGCTGGAAACAGCCATGGGAATTCTCCAGAACGTGAATGTTCAGAGAACTTATTCGTGGAATTGAAAGCTTTGTAAGGGGGGATTTTTGGAAACAATTATTTGCGATGACGGCGTAAGTGCTTTGCGATGCGCAATCTTATGTGTGCATCAAGTGAACAGAATGCAACAGCCGCAGCTTTTACATCGTTCTGCATCATCGCAGTCCAAAATTCATCGGCTTGTGCATCGTCGTACACTCGCATTGCCTTAACTACTGCATCATCGCTCTTGCCAAGCATCGACGCCACTTCAGCAGCTGCAACTTTCTCTTGCTTCCCCGCAGCTCGCAGTGCGCAGTAGTGTTCATACGCGGCAGTGCGCCAGTCAGCATACGGTCGCCCGGTCCGAACGGCGGGTGACGTTGAGCTGCCGATGCTGAAGTTGGCGTTGCGCTTCTCTCGAACCTCTGTTGAAGTTTCGTTCGACAACTTCCACAGGATCATCGGGCAATCAGAAAGGGCTTGTCGGCTTTTTAGGCATACTTGCGTCTGGCTTGGCCCAGCGGTCTCACGGCTGAGTAGTTTCCCGCACTTCGCTGCCCAATCGCATTCATGATTTCAGAGCCTATGCGGTCTGATGCCGCTCTAAGGGGGTGAGCGTCCAGATGCGCGTAGCGGTTAGTGGTTGAGGCTTGAGTGTGCCCCAGCAGTTTTCCGATAACAGGTAAGCCGAGCCCAGCTCCCGCGCCAATACTCGCGTGTGTATGTCTAAGGTCATGCAAGCGAAGCGCGGTGAGGCCACTGCGACGGACGACCGCTCTCCATGGTCGATTGAGGTCGGCACGTGGTTTGTCTCCTTGAGGGCTTGGGAACACATACGGTGAAGTTCGAGGAATGGTTGTGAGCAACTGCAGCGCTGGTGCATTTAGATAGATTGTTTTCCGACCAGTTTTGCTGTCGGGTAGAAGCAGTAGCCCGCGTTCGTGATCGACCCAATCGCTTGAGATGCAAGATTTCCCGTAGCCTTGCTCCGGTAAGCAAGAGAAGTCGAATCGCCGCTATTGCAAGTGGGCAGATTTTCTCGCGGGCAGTTCTCCTGGAAGTTGAATTCCTCTGCCTCGTTTTCTCCACGGAAGGCCATCTATCTCTGCCTCATGCAGAGTTTCGCCCAATAGATGCGATTCCGAGCTCGATAGAAAGCGTTCGCGACGCACTTCCTTGAACGCTCGGATGGATGCACAGGGATTCGTGCCACGTGGTACAACTCCACATTCCACCGCAAATCTGAACACAGAGCTCAGGCATTCAACTACTCTATTCGCAGTTGAAGTCATAGATTTTCCGATGGCCCTATGTAGACGCGCAATTTCTGCTTCTGAGATTCTATCGATTTTGACCCGACCTAGTACTGGATAAGTATGTTTGCGAAGGTAAATTTTGTAATTGACGAGAGTTCTCGTCTTTAATTTCTGTTTGGCGCACTCCGACAAGTAGCGTTCGCAAAAATCTTCAAGCGTAGGCATTTCCCTAGAGTGCTTGCGATCCTTGGAGGGATCGTTCCCTAGCGCGACTGATGCTAATAGACGCTTTGCCTCTGAGCGTGCATCGTCGGCGGTGAGATTAGATGCAGAACCAATGGCAACTCTCCCGCTTGTTACCTTGTCGGCCCATGCCAACTGGGCGGTACTCGATGCACCATGTTTTAGCGCCTGATGGCGTGACCTTTAGACAAAATCCCTTCAGCTCAGTGTCATAGTAGGCTAATCGCTTATCGGTGGGTTTGATGGCCTCAACGGCGCGCTTTGTCAGCTTTAAGATCACAGTCAAATCCTCTTGGTCGCCACCGGGTCGCCACGAGAACTTCAATCACGAGGAATATGTCGGTCGCTCGAGGAATCCTCGTAGTCGTGAAATTCATGCGTTACAACGAGTTGGGAATTAAGAATCATAACGCGGAATTTTGCGGAATGACAAAAATCATTCTCATAACCTGAAGGTCGTAGGTTCAAATCCTACCCCCGCAACCAAACAAAAAGCCCGCCAATCCGGCGGGCTTTTTTGTTGTGCGAATGCAAACGCTACTTCACGTAGCGCGCTTCCAGTTCCCGCGTCCGTGCCACGTTCTTGTCGATGAGACAAAGAAGACGCTCTTCGAACGAGCCGAAGCCAATGCGGCCGCCTCTGGGTCCTTCGGGAGGTTTCGTGCCCTCAAACGGAGCGACCGACTGACACTCCTGATTGCGGAAACGTACAAACAGGATTTGCGCCTCCTCCAGCGAAGATTTCCAGCGGCTCTTTTGTGCCTGCTGAAGGTCTGCGCGCATTTCGATGAACCCCATAATGCGCTCGACGAGCGCTTCGAGTTCGCTGTTCGAATCGCGCATCGCCTTCTCCAGGCAGAGCGCATAAGGCCGCCCGGAGAGTTTGCCCGCGTCGCAGATCGCTTGCGAGGGGCGCAGCGGCTGTTGCGCACCGGTGGGTAAGGCTGCCGTCAGAAGAAAGAGGGCGACGAACCAGACGCGCATCTGTCGTAGATCACGCCGCCTTGCGGGAACTGAGGAATTCGCCCATGCGGCCGATCGCTTTCAGAATGTTCTCGGTGGAGTTCGCATAAGAAAGGCGCACATAGCCTTCGCCGAGAATTCCGAAATCGGGTCCGCCGATAATCGCGACGCCAGCTTCCTCGAGAAGCGATGAGGCAAGCTTCTTCGCTTTCCAGCCGGTGTTCTTGATGTTCGGGAATGCGTAGAACGCGCCCTTCGGCGTCGCGCAGGAAATGCCGGGCAGCTTGTTCAGTTCCGCGACGACGACTTTTCTGCGCTTGTCGAATTCGCCGACCATGTGATGGACCGCATCCTGCGGGCCGGTGAGGGCGGCGATCGCCGCGTATTGCGAGGGTGCGCTTACGCAGGACCAGCCGTTCACCGCAAGCTTGCGGATATTTTCGTAAAGCGTATTCGGCCAGATCGAGTAACCCATGCGCCAGCCGGTCATGGCGTAAGTCTTCGACCAGCCATTCAGAAGTATGAGGCGATCGCGGATCGACGGGTAAGAGAGCAGACAGACATGCTTCTCGCCGTCATAGACCATCTGGTCGTAGATCTCGTCCGACATGATCGCGACATTGGGATGTTTCTCCATGCCGGCCACGAACTTGTCGATTTCGCTTTTCGGCGTGACGCCGCCGGTCGGATTTGCGGGCGAGTTGATGATCACAAGTCGCGTTTTCGGCGTGATCAGCGAAAGCGTTTCCTCTGCCGAGAAGGCAAATCCGTTTTCCTCGCGGATCGGAATCGGGATGGGCTTCGCGCCGGTGAATTCGATCATCGAGCGATAGATCGGAAAGCCGGGATCGGGATAAAGAATTTCCGCGCCCGGTTCACCGAACATCAGGATCGTGGCGAACATAGTAACCTTGCCGCCCGGAACGATCGCGACATCGGCGGGCGAGACTTCCACGGAGAAGCGCTTGTGCAGGTCGGCCGCGACGGCTTCGCGTAACGGCAGGATGCCGGTCGCGGGGGTGTAGCCGTGATGGCCGTCCTTCAGCGCCTTGATTGCGGCTTCGACGATGTGCGGCGGCGTCGGGAAGTCCGGCTGGCCGATCCCCAGGCTGACGATGTCGCGTCCCTGCGCGGCGAGCTCCGCGGCGCGCGCCAGCACCGCAAAGGCGTTTTCCTCTCCAATGCGGCTGAAGCCCGAGAAGGTCTGCAACATGGCGTTTCCTCGTTTCTTGCGCGGTAATTGAACCCATATTTTCCATGTTTTCAAATTGGTACAGACGGCGCGACGAAGGCGCCATTGCAGGGCGAGCCACCGCCGTGCGAAATTAAGCGCCATTATGAGCATATGGTTGGAACTGGCGGTCGTTGTGGGCCTGACGCTCCTCAACGGCCTCTTCGCCATGGCGGAGATGGCGATCGTTTCGTCCCGCCGTATTCGTTTGCAGCAAATGGCCGAGAACGGGAGCCGGGGCGCGGCGCGGGCGCTCGCGCTCGCCGAAAACCCGAGCCGGTTTCTCTCCGGCGTGCAGGTCGGCATCACCCTGATCGGCATTCTCTCGGGCGCATTCGGCGGCGCCACCTTGGGCGCACGTCTCGGCGAAGTTCTAAATCGCTACCCGATCCTTGATCCCTATGGCGACGAGATCGCCTTCGGTGCGGTGGTCGTTGCGATCACGTTCATGTCGCTGATCGTCGGCGAGCTGGTGCCGAAGCGGATCGCGTTGAATTCGCCGGAGCCGATCGCGGCCAAGCTCGCCCGGCCCTTGCAGATTATCGTGATGATCGCGCGGCCGATGGTTTGGCTGCTGGAGATCACCACGGCCGCGGTGCTTTCGCTGCTGCGCGTGCTGGACTGATCGGCCGGATGGCGTCACCGAAGAAGAAGTGAAGCTCGCGATCGCGGAAGGCACCGAGTCCGGCGTGATCGACGAAGTCGAAGAAGAAATGATTCGTGGCGTGCTCGCGCTCGCCGATCGCTCGGTGGAAGCGGTGCTGACGCCGCGCACCGACGTTTACTGGATCGACCTCGACGATGAGCCGGAACGCATTGCGCGCGAGATCGCGGATTGTCCTTATTCGCGGATCGTGGTTGCGCGCGGCGGCGACATCGGCCGCCCGATCGGCATCGTGCAGAAGAAAGATCTGCTCACCGACCTGATCGCCGGCAAGCCGCTGCGGGTCGAGGAGAATCTCATTCAGCCGCTGTTCGTGCCGGAGACGCTTCCGGTGCTGCGCCTTTTGGAGATGTTCCGTACCGCGAACGTGCACATTGCGCTCGTGGTCGATGAATACGGCGACTTCACCGGCGTTGCGACGCTGCATGACGTACTGGAGGGCATCGCGGGCGATATTGCGCAGGAACACGAGGGCGTTGCGCAGGAAATCGTGAAACGCGCCGATGGCTCCTGGCTTGTGGATGGCCGCGCGCCCATCGAAACCCTTAAAGAAGAGCTTGGCATCGACGAGGCGGCTGAGGATTATCATACCGCGGCGGGCCTCGCGCTGGAGAAGCTCGCGCGCATTCCGGTCGAAGGCGACAGTTTCGTCGTCGGCGACTGGCGCGTGGAAGTGATCGACATGGACGGCAAGCGCATCGACAAACTGATTTTCATTCCATTGGAGCCGGCGAAGGCTGCCGAATAAATTCAAGCGAGGAAACGATGAAAAACAACGGCGCGAAGCCCGCCCGCCGCCTGCGCTCGCAAGCCTGGTTCGACGATCCGACTAATCCCGATGTCACCTCGGGCTATCTCGAGCGTTATCTGAATTTCGGCTTTACGCGCGAAGAACTGCAATCCGGCAAGCCGATCATCGGCATCGCGCAGACCGGCTCCGATCTATCGCCATGCAACCGGCATCACCTGGAGCTTGCGCATCGTGTGCGCGAGGGCATTCGCTCGGCCGGCGGCATCTGTTTCGAATTCCCGGTGCATCCGATTCAGGAAACCGGAAAGCGTCCGACCGCCGCGCTCGACCGCAATCTCGCTTATCTCGGCCTTGTCGAAGTTTTGTATGGCTACCCGATTGATGGTGTCGTGCTTACCACGGGCTGTGACAAGACCACGCCCGCCTGCATCATGGCGGCGGCGACGGTGAACATTCCCGCGATCGTGCTCTCCGGTGGGCCGATGCTGAACGGCTGGTACAAAGGCGAGCGCACCGGCTCAGGCACGATCAAGTGGAAAGCGCGCGAACTCTACGCCACCAAAGAGATCGACTACGACGAATACATGGATCTTGTCGCGTCGTCGGCGCCATCCGCAGGTCACTGCAACACCATGGGTACGGCCTCCACCATGAACGGCCTTGCCGAAGCGCTCGGCATGTCGCTTCCCGGCTGCGCCGCGATTCCCGCGACCTATCGCGAGCGCGGACAGATTGCCTATGAGACCGGCAAGCGCATCGTTGCGATGGTCGAAGAAAATCTCCGGCCTTCCGACATCCTCACGCGCGAGGCGTTCGAGAACGCGATCGTCGTGAACTCCGCCATCGGCGGCTCTACAAACGCGCCGGTGCATCTGAACGCGATTGCGCGGCATATCGGCGTCAAGCTCGATGTTGATGACTGGCAGAAGCATGATCACAAGATTCCGCTGCTCGTGAACATGATGCCGGCCGGAAAATATCTCGGCGAGGAATTCCACCGTGCCGGCGGTATACCCGCGGTCATCTTCGAGCTGATGAAGCAGAAGAAAATTCACGAAGGCGCATTGACGGTGAACGCCAAATCGATCGGCGAGAACTGCCGTGGCCGCGAAGTCGTCGATCGCGATGTGATCTTCTCCTACGACAAGCCGCTTCGTCATGATGCAGGCTTTATCGTCATGAAGGGCAATCTCTTCGACAGCGCGATCATGAAGACTTCCGTGATCTCGAAGGAATTCCGCGACCGCTACCTTTCGAATCCGGACGATCCTGAGGCGTTCGAGGGCCGGGCCATCGTGTTCGACGGGCCGGAGGATTACCACAAGCGCATCGATGATCCCGCGCTGAATATCGACGAGCATTGCATGCTGTTCATGCGCGGCGTCGGCGCCATCGGCTATCCGGGTGCCGCGGAAGTCGTGAACATGACGGCGCCAGCGGCGCTTCTCAATCGCGGCGTGAAATCGCTGCCCTGCATCGGCGATGGCCGGCAGTCGGGCACTTCCGGCTCGCCGTCGATCCTCAACGCGTCGCCGGAAGCGGCGGCGGGCGGCGGGCTTGCGATCCTGCAGACCGGCGACCGCGTGCGCATCGATCTTCGGCGCGGCGAGGCGAATATCCTGATCGGCGAGAAAGAGCTCGCCGCGCGCCGCGCGAAGCTGACGGCCGACGGCGGCTATAAATTCCCGCCGAGCCAAACGCCATGGCAGGAAATCCAGCGGCAGATGGTCGATCAGCTTTCCGAGGGGATGGTGCTGAAACCCGCGATCAAGTTTCAAAACGTCGCCGAGAATTTCGGTATTCCGCGGGAGAATCATTGATGCCGACCATTTCCGAAAGACGCGCGGCGTTTCGCGATCTGCATAAGAGCGGTTGTTTCGTCATTCCCATCCCGTGGGATGTTTCGAGCGCACGCTGGCTGCAAGGCATGGGTTTTAAGGCGCTCGCTTCTACGAGTGCGGGCTTTGCCTGGTCGGAATGCCTCCCTGACAACGCGGTGACGCGCGAGATGGTGCTGAAGCATCTGCGCGAACTCGTCGAGAATACGGAGGTGCCGATCAACGCCGACTTCGAAGGCGGCTTTGCGCATGATCCCGCCGGCGTTGCCGAGAGTGTCGCGCTTGCGGTCGATACCGGCGTTGCCGGTCTTTCGATCGAGGACTCCAGGCGCGACAAGGAAAATCCGGTTTACACGCTTGAAGAGGGCGCTGCGCGCATGAAAGCCGCGCGTCAGGCAATCGATAAAAAAGGCGGCGACACGCTGCTGGTCGGGCGCGCGGAAAATTTTCTAGTCGGCCGCGCTGACCTCGACGACACCATCGCGCGTTTGAAGGCTTATTCGGCGGCTGGCGCGGATTGTCTTTACGCACCGGGAATTTCCAAACCCGACCAGATCAAAGCGATCGTACAGGCGGTGGCGCCGAAACCGGTAAACCTCCTGATCGGCACGCCGGTGGGTTTGACCGTGAAGGATGCCGAGGCGCTCGGCGTGCGGCGCATCAGCGTCGGTGGATCGCTCGCCCGATCTGCCTGGGGCGGTTTTATCCGCGCCGCGAAGCAGATTGCGGAAGAAGGCCGCTTCGATGCTTTTGGTGAAGCTGCGTCCGGTATGGAGATGAACAAGTTCTTCTACAAAGACTCCAAGGCGCGGAGCGGCGCATGACGCAGCAAGTCGTGCATGCGGTCGATGCGACGCCCGCGAAGCGCCCGGAGCCGGTCACAATTCAAGGCCGCTACGGCCGGCTTGAAAAGCTGAACGCCGCGAAACACGCGGGGGCGCTTTGGGAAGCGGTGAAAGGCCACGATCAGGTCTGGACTTATCTTTTTAACGGTCCTTTCTCCGAGCGGGCCGATTTCGACGCCTATATCGAGATGTTTGCTTCGCGCGAAGATCCTTACGCCTATGCGATTCTCGACCGCGAGGGGCGAGCGGTTGGATTCGCAACGCTTATGGAAATCCGGCCTGCCAACCGCGTGATCGAAGTCGGCAATATTCTCTATTCACCGCTATTGCAGCGAACGCCGCTCGCGACCGAAGTACAGTATCTGCTCGCGCGTTATGCGTTCGAGGGGCTGCGCAATCGGCGCTACGAGTGGAAGTGCAATTCGCTGAACGAGCCGTCGCGCCGCGCAGCCTTGCGGTATGGCTTTTCTTTCGAAGGCGTTTTCAAGCAGCACATGATCGTGAAGGGAAGAAATCGCGATACTACGTGGTACGCGATGTTGGATCACGAGTGGCCCGCGGTGAAGCGCGCATTCGAGGCGTGGCTCGCTCCCGAGAACTTCGACGCACAGGGCAAGCAGAAAAAGAAGCTCGAAGCATTTCGCGTCTAGTTTAGTTCCGGCCGACGACCGGCCACTTCGCGATCTCGCCCGATAGTGTAACGGCATGCACGACGCTGAATAAATTCACCGTCGGGTCGCAATGCGTAACGCTCATTAAAATGCGATCGCCAAGTTCGGGAGCCTTGGCGCCTTCATCGCCGCGATATTACGATCAAGCGCTTCCTCATCGAGCGCGAGGGCGGGCGTCGATACATCCCGCAATGCGTGAAGCAAGCGATCTCTTTTCGAATTATCCATTTTCGTGCGTCTTGTAAGTGCTTTGCCTTGGCCGGGCTCTCGTGCAGAATAGCGCTTCAGCACAAGGCGGCGAAGTCTCATGAGCGAAAATTTGCACGTTCTGATCACCGGCGCTGCCGGGATGATCGGCCAGAAGCTGATCGCACGTCTTGTACGCGAGCCCAGGCTCGCCGGAAAGCCGATCGAACGCATGACGCTGGTTGACGTTGTAGCGGCTGGTGTTCCCAAGGACGCGCCGTTCAAGGTGACTGCGCGGGCGGGTGACTTGTCGCTGCCGGGCGAGGCGTCAGCTTCGGTCGCCGATGCGCCGCAATATGTTTTCCATCTCGCGGGTGTCGTCTCAGGGGAGGCGGAAACCGACTTCGAAAAGGGCTATCGCGTGAATATCGACGGCACGCGGTTTCTGTTCGACGCGATCCGGAACCGCGAGAACTATAAGCCGCGCGTCGTATTCACGAGTTCGGCTGCGGTCTATGGCGGCCCGTTCGATGGGCCGGTTACAGACGATTTCCATCTGACGCCGCATAGCTCTTATGGTGTTGCTAAAGCGATCGGCGAGCAGCTGCTTGCCGATTATTCGCGGCGTGGGTTTTTCGATGGCGTCGGCATTCGGTTGCCAGCGATCACCGTGCGTCCCGGCAAGCCGAACAAGGCGGCCTCGGGATTTTTCTCGAGTATCATTCGTGAGCCGCTGGCCGGGCAGAACGCGATGTTGCCGATTTCCGACGAGACGCTGCATTCCCACGCGAGCCCGCGGGCGGCGGTCGGTTATCTCCTTCATGCCTCGACCTTGGACACGAACGAACTCGAGCAGCGCCCTAATCTAATGATGCCTGCCGTCGCCTGCACGATTGCCGAGCAGATCGAGGCGCTGCGCAAGGTTGGTGGCGACAAGGCGGTCGCGCGCATTCAGCACGTGCGGGATACATTGATCGAGCGGATTGTCTCCGGCTGGCCGCATCAATTCGAGGCGAAGCGTGCGCTCGCGCTCGGTTTCGTGCCCGACAGGGATTTCGATGAAATTGTTGCGATCCATGTCGAGGACGAACTCGAAGGAAAAATTGGTGGTTGATTATTCCACGCGCCGTTCGATGTACGGATAGCGTTCCGCGAAATCGCCAGTATAGCCAAGATTGCGGACCGTTGGCGACCGGGTGAGTTTCGATTTATCCGTTGCATGGGTCCCGAATAGGCGGTCGGCGAAACTGCTGGTGATGCCGAAATTCTTGTTGTCGTCCATGTAATGATGCAAGGCATGAATGCGCCGCCGCCTTGCGAAGTAACTGGACCGAAGCTCGCCTGGCAGGTGGCATGCGAAATGCACGACCTCGTAGAATCCGAACAGAAGAAGATAAACTCCCGCAATCGGCAGCGGTGTCACGCCAGCAATGAGCCAGGACAGCAGGCATATTGAGCCGATCAGAAGTACGGTCGAGCCGGGATGCGCAAGAATCACCGATGGGTCGCTCGGCTGAGAGTGATGCGCATAATGCACGCGGTTCCAAAATTTCGCCGTTATGGGATTGCGTGCGAGGTCGAGCCAGTGCAGCACAAAGCGATGCACGACAAACTCGACAAGCGGCAGCAGCAATATGCTGATAACCGCGACCAGCGCTGTTTCGACGAAACCAACGAAAAGCACTGAATAGATCAGCGCCGCCGCGCCCAGAAGCCAGTAAATCAGGAATGCATTTCTTGCATTCGGAAATCGTAATACAGCGCCTGTATCTTTGAAGATCGCTTTCACTTCGGCAATGATCGGCATATCCGGCTGCTTTTTTGTGTTTCGTTGAGCGAGAACCTATGCGCTCCATTCAATTTATAAAAGAGCGGTTGTTTAGTCGCTGTGGTCTCTTTCCGGCCTGATCTGCGCTGGAAGTCTGTCTTGCGCTTCCGCCATAATTCCCTACATTCCCGCCCATGACCTACGTCGATGCCGCCACCGCTCCGCTCCGGAAAACCGGGCAGATCTGTCTGCACGGACCTGAGGATTTTGCCGGCATGCGCTGCGCGGGGCGGCTGGTCGCGGAAGTGCTCGATATGCTCGCGGAGCATGTGCAGCCGGGCGTTCCGACCGAGCGCATCGACCAGCTTGTATATGATTACGCGATGGATCACGGGGCGCTGCCCGCAACGCTGATGTATCGCGGCTACCGCAGGTCGGTCTGTACTTCGATCAATCACGTCGTCTGTCACGGTATTCCGAACGAGAAGCCGCTGCGCGAGGGCGATATCGTCAATATCGACGTGACCGTGATCCTCGATGGCTGGCACGGCGATTCCAGCCGCATGTATCTCGTTGGTGAAGTTCCGCGCCGCGCGGAGCGGCTCGTCGAAGTCACCTATGAAGCGATGATGCGCGGCATAGCCGCGATCCGTCCGGGTGCGACGACCGGCGACATCGGTGCCGCGATTCAGGCGGTGGTCGAGCCGAACCACATGAGCGTGGTGCGCGATTTCTGCGGACACGGCCTTGGCCGTCTCTTTCACGACGAGCCGAACATCGTGCATGTCGGTTCGCCGGGTGAGGGCGTCGTGCTGCGTCCCGGCATGTTCTTCACGGTCGAGCCGATGATCAATCTCGGCCGCCCGCATGTGAAGGTGCTTTCCGACGGCTGGACCGCCGTGACCCGCGACCGCTCGCTTTCGGCCCAGTTCGAGCATTCGGTCGGCGTGACGGAGAGCGGCGTCGAAATCTTCACGCTCTCTCCAAAAGGCTTTCATAAGCCGCCCTATATTCAAGCGGCCTGAACTCGCATGGCCAAAGCGCGCGGTTCCGGATTTAAGGAAGCGCCGCATTATCACGGTCATCGCGAAAGATTGCGCTCCCGCTTTCGCGAATCCGGCACAGCGGCGCTTGCCAATTATGAGTTGCTCGAACTTGTCCTCTTTCGCGCGGTGCCGCAGCGGGACGTGAAGCCGCTGGCGAAAGAGTTGATCGAGCAGTTCGGCTCATTTGCAGAAGTGATTTCGGCTCCCGCGACGCGGCTGAAGGAAGTCGAGGGTGTTGGCGACGCGATCGTGACGGAATTGAAAGTCATCGAGGCGGCCGCGCAGCATCTGGCCAGAGGCAGGATCAGCAGCAAGAAGGTGCTCTCCTCCTGGTCGGCAGTGATCGATTACTGTCGCAGTTCGATGGCCTTCGCCGACAAAGAGCAGTTCCGCGTGCTCTTTCTCGACAAGCGCAACCAGCTGATTGCCGATGAAGTGCAACAGAAGGGCACGGTCGACCACACGCCGGTTTATCCTCGCGAAGTGGTGAAACGCGCGCTGGAGTTATCTGCGACCGCGATCGTGCTCGTGCACAATCATCCGTCGGGCGATCCGACGCCGTCGCGCGCGGATATCCAGATGACGAAGACGATCATCGATGTGGCGCGTCCACTCGGGATCGAGGTCCATGACCACATCATCGTCGGCAAGGACGGGCACGCGAGCCTGAAAGGCTTGCGGCTGATTTCGTGAACTCTTGTGGCGGGGGGGGCCCCCGGGGGGGGGGGGGGGGGGGGGGGGGGGCCCAGGCCGCGTCATCAAAAGCGGGCGCGGGCGGCTCTGCTTCTGGTCCGGCACGCGCGCCCACAAGCCCTCTTCATTCTTGCCGAGCCGGATCAAATCGCCGGCTTTCGCGTACAGCACGACGTCGCCATTCGATAGCTGCCAGGTCGCAGGACCGAACGCGGTGATTGCGCTGTCGCAGCCGTTTGCCACGCGTACGGCAAAACGATTGTCGCCGGCCACCTCTTTTGTAAGCGTGATACGGCAGATCGCGGGACCGTCCGGGCGCGAGAGATTCCATTCACCGGCGATGTCGTCGATCCTGATTTCGGCGGTATCGGCGATACGCAGGTTTGTCAGGAAATAGACGCCGTCATTCTCCCGGATCGCTTCATAGACGCCGCCGACGCCTTCGGTGAATTCGGTGATGACCGCGCCCTTTGCGGTGACAAGATTGATGCCGCCCGCAGGCGCTGGCTGCCATGCCGCGACGTCTGCAAGATGCGAGAAGGCGGCGCGACATGCGGCGCGGTCGAACGAAAGCGTAAAGCCGCCGGGCGCGGATTTCGTTTCCAGTACCATCGCGCATTTGCGCTCGCCGACGGCGTCGGCGAGCTGATAGTTCGAAGCAAGTGCGCGCGCGGCGGGATTGTCCTGTGCCTGTGCACTTCCTGCGGCGAGCAGGAGAATTGCCAGCGTAATGTGCGCGCGTCTGGTCATTTCCACTGTTGCTGTTTCAGAGGCTCATGCAGTTTCATGCAAATGCAAAGCCTTTTTCTTCGGCGGCCAGGGCGTCTCCGCGACCGGTGTCAGCGGCGGTTTGCCGGCAGCCCAGGCAACGAGGTTATCGACGACGAGCTGCCCCATCAAATTGCGGCAGTGAACGGAGGCCGATCCGACGTGTGGCAGCAGCACGACATGATCCATGTCTTTCAGCGCCTGCGGCACGTTCGGCTCGTCTTCGAAGACGTCGAGGCCCGCGGATAGAATTTTCCGATCTCGCAGCGCTTCGACCAGAGCGCTCTCGTCGATCACCGAGCCGCGTGCGACATTGATCACGATGCCGTTCGGTCCGAGCGCCTCGAGTACTTCCTTGTTGATCAGATGCTTGGTCGCGGCGCCGCCCGGCGTGATCACGACCAATACGTCGGCATCCTTCGCCATCTGCTTCAGGTCGGGATAGTGCTTGTAGGAGACGCCCTCGGCCTTGCTGCGGCTGTGATAGACGACCGGCGTGTTGAAGGCTTCGAGACGCTTTGCGATGGCCTTGCCGATGCGGCCCATGCCGACCACGCCGACGGTGCGGTCCTGCAAGGTCACCGTGAGCGGAAAGGGTTTCTCGGTCCATTTGCCCGCGCGCACATAACGGTCGGCTTGCGGGAATTGCCGTACGGTCGCGAGCAGCAGGCCGAGCGCGGTATCGGCGACCTCTTCGTTCAGGACGTCCGGTGTGTTCGTCACCACGATCCCATGTTCGCCCGCCCATTTGGCATCCACCGCGTCATAGCCAACGCCGAAGGAGCCGATGATCTCGAGCTTCGGCAGTTTCTGCATCAGCGAGGCATCGATTCTCATGCCGGGGGTTGCGCCCAGTGCGCGGACCTTCGGCCCGAATTCGGCAAGAAGCTTCTCCTTGTCGACGGCCTTGTAGAGCCGCTCCACGGTGAAGTGCTTGTCGAGCTGCTCCTCGATCATCGGCATCATCGGGCTTGCAATCAGCAATTCTGGCTTGGTCATCGTGGCGTAACTTCCGTTTCTGCTTCCTGTTTCGAGGGGTGGGACTGTCCGCCCAAAGAAAACCTCAAATGGTGCCGAAGTCTCCGGCCTTTACACGGGCGGGTCCAATGTCTTCCAGCGATAGCCGTTCTATCAACCTTACCGCGGTGCAGTCGATCCGGAAGGCGGTGCTGCTTGTTTTTATCGTAGCAGGGGTCGCGTTCGTGCTGATCGGCGATTCGCGCTGGCCGAGCGAGACTTTTTTGCACGAGGCGATAGAGTTTTTTGGTCTTTGCCTGATCGTATTTTGCATCTGCGGAAGAATGATCTGCACGCTCTATATCGGCGGCCGCAAAATCGAAGTGCTGGTGACCGATGGGCCTTACTCGGTTGTCCGCAACCCGCTTTATTCGCTTTCAATCGTCGGTGCGACCGGGGTGGGCGCGCAATTGGGCAGCTTTACGCTTGCAATCGCGACCGGTGCGGTAGCCTATCTCGTGTTTCTTCTCGTTATTCTGAAAGAAGAGCGGGTGCTTCTCTCCCGCTTTGGAGAGACCTACGCGGCATATCTCGCTCGCGTGCCGCGCCTGTTTCCGCGCTTTTCCTACTGGCGGGATGTGGAGAAGGTAGAGGTCAATCCACGGCTTGTGCGCATCACGGCCCTCGACGCGAGTATATTTCTTTTGTCGATTCCGCTGGCTGAAATTTTCGAACACCTGCACGAAATCGGGCTGTTGCCGACGTTAATTTCGCTTCCTTGAGCTATTTGTCGGCCTGCGCCTCGAGCGAGGCTTCCGCATTCATCTTCTTCTCCCGGTAAAGGAGATAGAGACCGGACGCGATCACGATCAGCGCGCCGATGATGGTCCAGAAGTGCGGCAGGTGGCCGAAAACCGTGAAGCTCGTGATCGAGACCCAGATAATCTGAAAATAGATGAAGGGCGCAAGCACGCCCGCGGGTGCGTAGCGGTGCGCGATGATCAGGAAGGTGTGACCGATCAGGCCGAATAGTCCGACCGTCACCATGCCGCCGATCACCAGCGGATCGGTCGGCGTTTGCCATATCCAGGGTAGCGGAACGCTCGCCACCAGCACGCCGACAAGCGCGGAGTACGTGATCGTCGTTTGCGTGGAATCATAGGGTGCGAGTGCGCGCGTGGAAATATTGTAGAGCGCGTAACAGCACGCGCCGGCGAGCGAAAGAAACGCGGTCGGATGCAGCGCGCCGGTGCCGGGCTGGATCACTACAAGCGCGCCGGCAAATCCGATCAGGATCGCAATCCAGCGCCGCCAGCCGATCCATTCGCCTAAGATCGGGCCGGCAAATAGTGCAATGAAGAAGGGCGTCGTGAACATGATCGCCGTCGTCTCGTCGAGCTGAAGATAGTTCAGCGCGATGAAATTGATCGCGGTCGAGAGAAAGAGAAGCGCGGAGCGGCCGAGTTGAAGCCACGGCCTGCGCGTCTCAAAAAGTCCCTTCACGGTCCATGGGTTGACGAAAATGAACCCGATCAGAAAGTGACTGGCATAGCGCGCCCACACGACCTGCAGCGTCGGCAGATGTCCGGTCAGCCATTTGGCCGTGGTGTCGAGGATCGCGAAGCAGAACAGCGCCGCGCACATCAGTGCGATGCCGATGAAGCGTGCGCGGCTGTCGCCAAGCGCGGGAAGCTCGCGCAGCGGGCGCGGGTCGGAAGACATGAGTTCGGGAACCTTTCTGGTGCGGGAAACTTAGACCGGCGCGATGCGGCCGGGCAGCCCCGTTCGCGCATGGCTCGGCGCGACGATTTGACAGGGCCGCAATCCGCTCTATGAAGGCGCCACTTTCCATAAAGCTGTGCCCGCCAATGTCTTTTCTGAGCAAGATTGTGCCCGGTTACCGCCCGTTTCATTACGTGGGGGAGAAGATCGCGTGCAATCTCTGTGGTAGCCGCGAGCAGGCCGTGCTGGGGACGCGCGATCGCTGGCTCAATCCGCTCACGAATGTCATCTGCACGCACTGTGGCCTGATCCGTGTCGATCCGATGCCGACGGACGCGGAACTCGACCGCTATTATACCGACCATTACCGGCTGCATTACCAGAGCACGCTGGAGCCCACGCCGAAGTCGATCGAGCGCGGCTCGAAAGGCGCGCAGGCGCGGCTTGCACGTTTATCCAAACTGATTGCGCCCGGCGCACGCGTGCTCGATATCGGCGCGGGTGGCGGGGAGTTTCTCGCCGAGGCGAAACGGCTCGGGTTCGAGGTCGAGGGCATCGAGCCGAGCGTCGGCTTTGCGGGTTACGCCGAGCGGACTTACGGCGTGAAAGTGCATGTCTCGCCGCTGAACAAAATCGATTTCGGCGACCGCAAGTTCGATCTCGTGCATTCCTTTCATGTGTTCGAGCATCTGCGCGATCCGTTCGCGAGCATGAAGCTTGTGCATGCGCTGCTGAAGCCGGGTGGATATTTTTACGTGGCCGTGCCGAACATGGCCGAGAAGCGCACCGGAATGTTTCATTTCGCGCATGTGCACGGCTTTGCTTATGAAAGCTTGCGTATGATGGCGGAGAAAGCCGGGTTCGAATGGGTGCCGAGCCAAGCGCTGCGCGCCGCGCAGGTGTTCCGGCGTCTGGAAGAACCGGTAAAAGATTGGTTCCGCTTCCCCAATCATGCGGCGGAGTTGCAGCAGAAGTTTCGCGATTCAAAGTTGTCGCTGCATCTGCTGTCGGCGGATCCTTATCGCCGTGCCTGGGCGCGTTTGAAGCGCAAGCTCAGCGAGCGGAAGCTGAACGCGGCGCGCTGATTACTCTGCCGTAATTGCGCTCGCATGCCAGCGGCGCAAGGCGATGTGCTGAAGCCACGACAGCAAAGCGAAAATCACAACGCCTGCCAGCACGATCAGAACCAGTGCCGCATACATGCGCGGGATGTTCACACGGTGGCCCGCTTCGATAATGCGCCACGCCAATCCCGAGCCGGCGCCCGCGGAGCCAGCGGCAATCTCGCCGACAATCGCGCCGATCAGTGCAAGTCCGCCCGCGATGCGCAGGCCGCCCAGGAAATAGGGTAGCGCCGTGGGAAAGCGCAGATAGAGCAGTGTCTTCAGTGGGCCGGCATCATAAAGCGAAAAAAGATCGCGCAGTTGCCGGTCGGCGGAGGCAAAGCCCAGCGCAGTGTTCGACAGAATCGGAAAGAATGCGACGAGCGCCGCGCAGGCGAGTACTGCATTCGCGGGCTCAAGATAGATCAGGAGCAGTGGCGCTATGGCAATGATCGGGGTCACCTGAAGGATCACCGCAATCGGGAACAGCGCACGCTCGGCGAAGCGCGATGCCGAGAACAGAATGGCGAGTAGTACGCCCGTGGCGGTCGCGATGAACAGCGCCGCGAATGTGATCCGTAATGTGACAAGGAGGGAGCCGAACAGGAGCCGGGCATCGGCGATCAGCGTCTGCAAGATCAGGGAAGGCGCTGGCAACACCTGCGGCGCGAGCGCGAAGTAACGAACGGCCGTTTCCCATGCCGTTATCAGAATTGCGATGGCGATAAACGGTGCGAGGAGATCGCGCTTCTTCATTGCGCGCGCTCCAACGCTTGGGAAAGTTTGCGTGCGCGAGCGGCAAATGAAGCCGAGGTGCGATACTGCGGATCGAAGCGTTCGGTCGCCGGCAGGAAGCGGACTTCCTCGACGATGGTGCCGGGGCGCGACGACATCACCAGTGTGCGGGTCGATAGATAGGCCGCTTCGAATACCGAATGGGTCACAAAGACAATAGTACAGCCGAGCTTTTGCCAAAGCGCGAGCAACTCATCGTTGAGCTTAAAGCGCGAGATTTCGTCAAGCGCCGCAAAAGGCTCATCCATCAGCAGCAGTTTCGGCTTCACGATCAAGGCGCGTGCGAGCGAGGCTCGCATCCTCATGCCGCCCGACAATTCATGCGGACGGCTGTCGGCGAATTTTTCAAGACCGACTTGCGAGAGCGCGTCGCGGGTGCGCAGCTCCGCGGTGCGCCCATCGATGCCAAGCAGTTGCAAGGGCAGGCGGATATTCGCGCCGATGCTTGCCCAAGGCATCAGTGCGGGCTCCTGAAATACGAAGCCGGTTTCTCGCGGGCGATTGCCTTCCTGCCACGCGATGTCGCCCGTATCCGGCGCAAGAAGCCCTGCAACGATCCGGAGAAGCGAAGTCTTTCCGCAGCCCGAGGCGCCAAGCAGCGAGAGAAATTCACCCCGCCTGATTGAAAACGAAATGTCGCGCAGTGCGATCACCCCGCTGTCGAAGGTTTTGCCGATGCCGTGCAGCTCGGTCAGCGGCGCGCCCTGCGCGCCGTTCGGCTTGCGCTTGGCGGGGGGCTTTGCACGCTTGCTTTTCATTTCGCGCGATACATATCGACGCCGTGCTTGCGGTTGACGAAGGTGGCGTCGAAGCTCTTCTTCCAGTTCACATCCGGCTTGACCACGCCGGCTTTGACCATCTTGTCGAAGAAGCCTTTGATCTTCGCTTCCTGCATCGCGCCGATGCCGAGATTGAGAGCGTCGCCGGAATCGACGATCCCGTATTCCTTCATCTTGGCGGTCGAGAAGGCGATCAATGCGTCCGTCATCTCCGGATTGTGTTTCTTGATGAGCTCGTTCGCGGCTTTGTTGTTTCCGTAGAGGTACGTGTACCAGCCCACGATCGAAGCCTCGATGAAGCGCGCGACGACGTCCGGCTTGTTTCGCAAGAGATCGAGTCGCGTCTCCAGCGTTGTCGCATAACCGTCGAAGCCTTGGTCCGCGAGCAGGAACGCTTTCGGCGTAAAGCCGCCCGCCTGCTCGATCACGAAGGGCTCGGACGTAACATAGCCTTGCAGCGCAAAGTTCTTGTTCGCCAGAAACGGCTGCGGATTGAAGGTGTAGGGCCGAACCTGCTCGTCGCGAAAACCGTGCTCCGCTTTCAGCCAGCGGAAAGACGTCACCATCGCGTCGGCGCCGAGGAGTAGTGTCGCTTTCTTCAGGTCTTCGAATTTTTCGATTCCGGCGTTCGGGTGCGCGAGAATCGCAATCGGGTCGCGCTGCATGATCGCGGCGACGACGACGGTCGGCACGTTCTGTTCGACCGCGGCGAAGGCCTGCAAGAAATTCGCGGAGATATAGAAGTCGAGCTTGCCGGCCGAGAGCAGAATGCGGTTGTTGATCTGCGGGCCGCCCGGAACGATTTCGACATCGAGGCCGTATTTCTTATAGGTCCCATCGGCGATCGCCTGATAGAAGCCGCCATGTTCGGCCTCCGCGACCCAGTTGGTGCCGAAGCGCACTTTGTCCGCGGCGCTTGCGGAGGCGGCGAGTGCCAGGACTGCGAGCAGGGCGGTCGTAAGCTGTCTGAGCATGAGGTCTAATCTACCGGGTCTGTGATCCGAACGGCAGTCGCATAAGGGATCGTAACGCTAATGCCAACGCCAAGATGTCGGCGGTTCGTGGTCCAGCTTGCGTCGCAGTCGCGTGCTCAATAGGTTCACGGCGGTTTGGCACGGAATAGAGCATGAATCCGAAGCGGCATTGGCGGGATATGACATGGGAGGATTTCCGGCAGGGAAATCCGGCGGAATGGATCGCGGTGGTGCCGGTCGCGGCGATCGAGCAGCACGGCCCGCATCTGCCGCTCTCGGTCGATTCCGTGATCGCGGAGGGCTATCTGGGCCGGGTGCACAAGCTCCTGCCCGAGAATCTTCAGGCGACGTTCCAGCCGGTGCAGCAGATCGGAAAGTCGGACGAGCACCGGGGACTTTCCCGGCACGCTGACTTTCTCCACGGGATACGTTGATCCGTGCCTGGATCGAGCTCGGTGCAAGCGTTCACCGGGCCGGCGTGCGCAAAATCCTCTTCGTCAATTCGCATGGCGGTAATTCGTCGATACTGAACATCGTCATCGGCGAGCTGCGCGAGAAATTCGAAATGCTCGCCGTTACCACGGGCTGGCATCGCTTTGGCTATCCCGCTGGATTGTTCGAGGAGGCCGAGCGCATCCACGGCATTCATGGCGGCGATATCGAAACGTCTTTGATGCTCGCCTTCGCGCCGGAACTGGTGCGAATGGACAAGCTGGATAACTTCGTTCCGGCCACCATCGGCATGGAGAAAGAGTTCAAATATCTTCGAGCCGTGACACCCGCGGGCTTCGGCTGGATGACGCAGGATTTGCAGGAAACGGGCGCGCTTGGAAATGCCAAGGCGGCCACCAAGGAAAAGGGCGAGAAGGCGGCCGATTACGGCGCGCGTGCTTTCATTTCGCTTCTCGAAGATATGCAGCGCTTCGACCTGAAGCGGCTGAAGAAGGGTCCGCTGGGTTAGTCGCAGAGCGACAACGTCACCGGATCGGCATCTTTCGGAATCAGTTCGCCCATTGGCTGACATTTGCCGTTCCGGCAAATATTCCAGTCGGCAGTCGCGCCGGAGCGGCGCAGCACGACTTCTTTCATCGGCGCCCAGTGCGGACGATAACTGTAGACGCCATTCTTTAGCTTCGCGCCCGGCGGCGGCTCCATGCCGGCGCCCGAACCCTTCACGCGCGATTCGATAATTGCGATGCCGGCTGGATGCGCGCGCCAGTCTTCCTCCCATTGCACTTTCTCAACCGAGTGCATCCAGGAAAGCGTGATGGCGGTGGCGAGTTTTACGACCACGCCGCCGCCAGCAAGACAGATGATGCTCATGCAGCCTTGGCGCTTGCGGGCTGGCGCGTTGTCCACCAGTGATAGCCGATAAAAGCAATACCGAGTGCAAATCCAATTTCATCGGTTATCGGAATTGCCACGGCTAACAGCGCGGCGGCCGCAAAAGTCCACGCGCGCTCCCAAGGCTTCACCGGCGCGAACAGATAACCGACGGCGGTTACGCCCCATAGCGCGACCGCAAACGTGGCTTTCACGCAGATATAAGCGACTGCGATCCAGTAGCTCGCTCCTGCGAGTCCAGCAACCGGTTGCAACATCAGCGTCGGATCTAGACGGCCATGTACGGCACGATGAATCCGGCAGTGCGATCAGGATTGCCTTCATCGAGACCGCGAAGCCGCTCACCCGCACCATTGGTGCTGCCGCAAAAGCAGCGAGCGCGACCGGTGGTGTCAGGTCCGCCATGATACCGAAGTAAAATACAAACATATGCGAGACGATGAGCGGCACGTCGTGCTTGAGTAAAATCGGTGCTGCGAGTGATGAAGTGATGATGTAGTTCGGGATCGTCGGGATGCCCATGCCGAGAATCAGGCTGAAGATCATCGTCAGCACGAGCGCGAGAAACAGGCTCTCGCGGCCAATCGAGATCATCCAGGTGCCGACGATGGTGCCGAGGCCGGTGAGCGTCATCGTGCCGATCACGATGCCGACGACAGCGCAGGCAAGGCCGACCGAAAGCGCCTGACGGGCGCCGTCCGCCATCGCTTCGCGGCAAGCGAGCAGCGCTTCGCGGCCGCGCTCCTGAAACGAGCTCCACGCGATCATCGCCGCGAGCAGTACATACGCGAGCACGAAGACGACACTCATCCAGAGTGCGACTGCCGCGAGCACGCCGAGCGCGACCCAGAATACGACGCGGAATGCGATTTCCTGCATGCCGTTCGCCAGCGTGATGCCGAGCATCAGAAGCGCGGTCAGCGAGAGGCCGACGGCGCCGGCAAAGAGCGGCGTGTAGCCTGCGAAAAGGAGATACACGAGCACAACAAGCGGCAAGATCAGGAACCAGTTGTTGCGGATTTCATTCCACGCGCTCGGCAGTTCTTCGCGCGGCAAACCTTTCAGCCCGCGGCGGCCGGCTTCGAGATGCACCGACCAGAAGCACGCCGCGAAATAGAGGAGTGCCGGGACGATCGCGGCCTGCACGATGTCCGAGTAAGGACGGTCGATGGTTTCGGCCATGATGAAGGCGACCGCGCCCATAACCGGCGGCATGATCTGGCCACCCATCGAGGACGTCGCTTCAACGCCGCCGGCGTAAGCAGCGGGGAAACCGAAACGTTTCATAAGCGGAATGGTGAACTGCCCCGAAGCGACGACATTTGCGATGCCGGAGCCGGAGACCGTGCCCATTAGCGCGGAGGATGCGACGCATACTTTACCAGGTCCCCCTTGCGAGCCGCCGAACACCGCGATTGAAAGTTCATTGAAGAAGCGGATGACGCCTGCGCGCTCCATGAAAGAGCCGAACAGGATGAACAGGAAGATGTAGGTCGCGGAAACGAGCGTCGGCACGCCGTAAATGCCTTCGGTGCCGAAGGTCATGTGCTCGATCACCTGCTCGTAGGAGTAGCCGCGGTGATTGAGCGGCGAGGGCAAGTAGTTGCCGAAGAGCGTGTAGGCGAGCGCAATGCCGCAGACGATCGCAATCGCCGAACCCATGATGCGCCACACCATGAAGAATAGAATGGCGAGCGAGGCGTGCCTACGGCGAGGTCGATCTCGTTCAGGAAGCCGGAGCGGTCGATCAGCGGAAGATAGAATTGCCACTGATAGAAACCGACGAGGAAGCCGAGAATGCCGACCACCCACATGGCGGCTTTGAGCAACCGGTTTTCAAAAGAATTTGCGAGCATTGCGCCGCCAAGCAGCGTCAGAAAGCCCACGTGAATTGCGCGCACGACCTGGCTTGGTACGCCGCCTGCGAATTCAGCGACGAGTTCGACGGCGCAAATTACGGCGAGAAAGCCGAAGGCATGCGCGACGGTAAAGCGCCGATGCCAGGCGAGGTAAGCGAGATAGCCGAGCCAGATCAGCAGACCCGCGCGGATGAGAAAGAGAAGATCGAGACCTTTGACGGAGGCAAAAAAGTCCTTGTCCAGCGGCACGCCAAAAGAGGTCGTGATCTGAAAGATCGAGAAAGAGATGGCGATGTAGAAAACCAGGCTACCGAGCCAGCCTTTACCCCAGTCGAGATTGAGGTGGCCGGCTACGTCGTCCACGACCGTGGTGCTTGGTTGATTCGTTGCTTCTACGGCAGAAGCGCGTTCTTTCGTCTCCGGCTTTAAAGCGTTGGACTTTTTATTCTTCGCCATTTTGATCCCCCCGGACGCACGTTTACGGCGACGTTATTCCTGTGCCTGAAAAGCAAAACGGCCCGCGTTCGTCACGCGGGCCGTTCGAAAGCGAGGCTTAGCCGCCTACGCCTTTTTCCTTAAAGTACTTCGCAGCGCCGGGATGGAGCGGCACGGGCGAATTCTTGCCGGCCGATTCCAACTTGATCGAGCGTGCAGCTGCATGGGCTGCGATCAGTTCCGGAATGTTGTCGTAGATCGCCTTTGTCATTTGATAGACGACGTCCTCAGAGAGATCCGAGCGGGTCACCAGGTAGTTCTGGACCAATGCCGCGTTCACGGCAGCGGTCTGGCCCTGATAGGTGTTCGCGGGAATCGTGCCTGACTGGAACGGAGGTCCGGCTTTCGTCACGACGTCTGCTGGAATCTCAACAACCACGATTTCAACCGAGTTCGCGAGGTCCTTGATCGACGCAACACCGAGCCCTGCCGACTGCAGGGTCGCATCGAGCTGGCGGTTCTTGATGAGCTCGACCGATTCCGCAAACGGCAAATATTCGACTTTGCCAAGGTTCTCGTACTTGATGCCGGCCGCGGCAAGGATCGCGCGTGCGTTCAGCTCGGTGCCCGATTTCGGTGCGCCGACCGACAGGCGCTTGCCCTTCAGATCCGCGAGCGTCTTGATGCCGCTTTCTTTCGAGGCGACGATCTGGATGTAGTTCGGATAGATCGCGCCGACAGTGCGAAGCTTGTCGAGCTTGCCGCGGAACCCGGCATCGGTATCACCAGCCCAGCCTTGTGCCAGCGAGTCACCGAGCGTAAAGGCGATCTCGCCTTTGCCCGCTTGCAGCAGATTCAGATTTTCCACTGAAGCTTTGGTTGACTGCACCGAAGGACGCGAGTCCTTGATCTTGTCGGTGAAAATTTTGGAGATGGCGACGCCGAGCGGATAGTAGACACCCGCGGTGCCGCCAGTCAGTACGTTGATAAAGTTTTGTGCCTGCGCCGCGACCGGCGCCATCGCGAAAGCGGCGGCAACGGTGATTACGCGGGCGAGTTTACGTCCGAAGATCATTCCCAAAACCTCCCAGTTATATGTCCCATCCGATTTTCGCCGGTGGGTTGAGATTTTCATTAGCGGGTGCGGGCTGGAATTGCGAGGGGTTTTGGCCTCGCAAAGTTGCGGGAATCGCCCGAAACGCTGGCCCAACTGGGGTTTGCCGCATCCTTGTGCAGTTGATATATTGTAACAATGCATGGCTCGCACGATCACACGCATTCTTCCGCACGCCGGCCTGCGGCGCAGGCAGGGATTTCGCTCCTTCGGCTCTCTGCGGCGGCGCGGCTGAGTGTTGCTTTGGTGCTTTCGGCACTGATCTGGGTCATCGTTTATTTCGTCGTGCGCTAAAGCGCGCAGGAGCAGCATGGCAAGCGTACTTGCATTCCAGAATTTAACGCTCGGCTATGACCGGCATCCCGCAGTGCATCATCTGAGCGGCGAGATCGGCGAGGGCGCGCTGCTGGCGGTGGTCGGGCCAAACGGCGCCGGCAAGTCGACGCTCCTGAAGGGCATCGTCGGCGTGCTGTCTCCGCTCGGCGGAAAAATTTCGCGCAACGGCGTGAACGCGCAGGATATCGCGTATCTGCCGCAGATCGCGGAGATCGACCGCAGTTTTCCAATTTCTGTATTCGATCTCGTCGCGATGGGCCTGTGGAAGCACGCGGGATTGCTCGGCGGGATCGGGAAGGCGGATCGCGAAAAGATAACGATCGCGATCGAAGCGGTGGGTCTGCGTGGCTTCGAGCACCGTCCGATCGGCACGCTCTCCGGCGGACAGATGCAGCGCGCATTGTTCGCGCGGCTCCTGTTGCAGGATGCACGCGTGATCCTGCTCGACGAGCCGTTCGCCTCGCTCGATTCAAAAACGGTTTCCGATCTTCTCGAACTCGTGCATCGGTGGCATGGCGAGAAACGCACGGTGGTCGCGGTGCTGCACGACTTCGAGCTCGTGAAGCAGCATTTCCCCGAAGCGCTTCTGCTCGCACGCGAGCCGGTGGCATGGGGCAATACCGCGCAAACGCTTTCCGCGGAAAATCTTTTGAAGGCGCGCCGCATGAGCGAGGCCTTCGACGATCTCGCGGGCATCTGCGAAGACGCGGCGTAAGCGCAATTCAAATGTACGATCTGTTTATCGCTCCCTTTGCCGAATTTGATTTCATGCGCCGTGCGCTTGCGGGTGTGATCATTCTTTCGTTGAGCGCGGCACCGATCGGCATTTTCCTGATGCTCAGGCGCATGTCGCTCGCGGGCGACGTGATGGCGCACGCAATTCTGCCGGGCGCTGCGCTCGGCTTTCTCGTGGCCGGTCTCGATCTGTTCGCGATGACGGTCGGCGGTATCGCTGCAGGTGTGACGGTCGCGGTCGCTGCCGGGCTGGTCGCGCGTTTTACCGAGCTGAAAGAAGATGCGGCGCTTGCCGCTTTCTATCTGGTTTCGCTCGCGCTCGGTGTAACGCTGATTTCGCTCAAGGGCTCGAACGTCGATCTTTTCCGCGTGCTGTTCGGTTCGGTGCTTGCGCTCGATAACGCGACGCTTCTGGTGATCGCGTCGTTCACCACTTTCAGTCTGTTCGCGCTTGCGCTGATCTGGCGGCCGCTGGTGCTCGAATGCGTCGATCCGGGCTTCCTGCGCTCGGTAAGCGGTTCAGGCACGATGGTGCATCTTCTGTTTCTGGCGCTGGTCGTGCTCAATCTTGTCGCGGCGTTTCACGCGCTCGGCACGTTGCTCGCGGTCGGCATGATGATGTTGCCCGCCGCTGCGGCACGTTTCTGGACGCAGGATGTGACACGGATGGCGGCCTATTCGGTGCTGATCGGTGTCGTATCCGGCGTCGGCGGTCTGCTCGTCTCGTTCCACTTCAACCTGCCGACCGGGCCTGCCGTCATTCTCACCGCAGGCATCTTCTATGCGCTGTCGGTGGTGCTGGGCCCGGTAGGGGGTTTACGCAAACGCCTCTCGCCAGGCCGGCATCTTGAGGCTTGAGCCGCTCGGCCCGCGCGCCTATATCCCAGATTCAACAGGTCAGAGTTCATCTATGTCCGACAAAATCCCCGTCACGGTGCTGACCGGCTATTTCGGCGCCGGTAAAACTACGCTGCTCAACCGCATTCTCTCGGAGCCACACGGCAAAAAATACGCCGTGATCGTCAACGAATTCGGCGAGATCGGCATCGATAACGACCTGATCGTCGGCGCCGACGAAGAAGTCTTCGAGATGAACAACGGCTGCGTCTGCTGCACCGTGCGCGGCGACCTTATCCGCATCATCGATGGTCTCCTGAAGCGCAAAGGTAAGTTCGACGGCATTCTGGTGGAAACCACGGGCCTCGCCGATCCCGCGCCGGTTGCGCAGACGTTCTTTGTCGATGAAACGGTGAGCGGCAAAACTTCGCTCGATGCAGTCGTTACCGTGGTCGATGCGAAGTGGCTGAACGATCGCCTGAAGGATGCGCCGGAAGCGAAGAACCAGATCGCCTTCGCCGACGTGATCGTGCTGAACAAGACCGATCTCGTGACGCCGGATGAACTAAAGGACGTCGAACTGCGCATTCGCGCGATCAATCCGTTCGCGAAAATTCATAAGACCTCGCGTAGCGCGGTGGCGCTCGACGACGTGCTCTCGCAGGGCGCTTTCGACCTCGACCGCATTCTTGCGATCGAGCCGCATTTTCTGGAAGGCGGGCACCATCACCACGACGAGGATGTGCAGTCGTTCTCTTTCTCGGCCGATGCGCCGCTCGATGCCAAAACCTTCTTCGCCTGGATCGACAATGTCAGTCAGATCCAGGGACCGAACATTCTGCGCGCCAAGGGTATTCTTTCCTTCAAGGACGATCCGCAGCGTTATGTGATGCAGGGCGTGCACATGATGTTCGAGGGCGATCATCAGCGCGACTGGCGTGAAGATGAAAAGCGCGAAAGCCGGATCGTCTTTATCGGCCGCGATTTGAACCAAAAGGCGCTGCAAGAGGGCTTTGAAGCCTGCATTGCGAAGTAATTGGCCCAGCGGGCAAGGGCGAGTATAAAGAGCCATGGTCAAGCGCATCTCCACGCTCGTACTTCTTGGCGCACTCGCCGTGTCGGTCTCCGGCTGCGACAAGTGTGGCGATTGGCTGAAGCCCAAGGGCCCATTCAGCCAAGCCGCCTGCAAAGCCGACGAAGCGCGTTGATTATCAATTCCGATGGCCGAAAACGAAGTCCGCTCCGTCGCTGAACTCGTAAAACTTTGCGAGGCGGGCGCGCATGTCGTCGCTTGCGGCTTCCTTGGCGATGAAGCGGTCTTTGCGACCGGCGAAGGCGAGATCGCCTTTGTCTCCGGAAAGAAAGTCGGCGCGCATCCAAACGGCGGGATTCTCGAGGCCATTTGCGACGGTGGCCGCATGATTACCTGCGGCGACGATGGCCGCGTCGTTGCAACCGATGCCGAGGGCAGGACCGAAATTCTTGCCGAAGTAAAAGGCAAATGGATCGATCATGTTGCGCTCGGGCCCGATGGCATGATCGCGTGGTCGGCCGGTAAAACCGCTTATGTGAAAACCAAGAAGGGCGAGCGCTCGCTAGATGTTGCCACTACCGTCGGCGGTCTCGCTTTTGCGCCGAAAGGTTTTCGCCTTGCGGTCGCGCATTACAATGGCGTCTCGCTCTGGTTTCCGAATTCCGATGCGAAACCCGACGTTCTCGAATGGAAAGGCTCGCACCTCGGCGTATTGTGGTCTGTGGACGGAAAATTCCTGATTACGACCATGCAGGAGCCGGCGATGCACGGCTGGCGGCTTGCTGACAACAAGCACATGCGCATGTCAGGTTATCCGATGCGCGTGCGTTCGATGTCGTTCAGTCATGACGGCAAGCTGCTTGCCACTTCCGGTGCGGAGTCGATCATTCTCTGGCCATTCGGCACGAAAGACGGGCCGATGGGTAAAGATCCGGGCATGCTTGCGCCCGCGCGGGAAGGCTCGCGTGTGACTTGCGTTGCCTGTCATCCGGAAAAAGAGGCGGTCGCGGTCGGCTATAGCGACGGCATGGTGATGATGGCGCGCATTTCCGACGCCGCAGAGATTCTCATTCGCGGCCCCGAGGGCGGCGAGGTGACGGCGCTTGCCTGGCGCAAGGATGGCGCCGCGCTCGCCTACGGCACGGATGAAGGCAAAGCTGGCGTACTCAATCCATAAGAAACAATTCGCCCCCGCTTTTGGCGGGGGCGAATGTCTTTAGCGCACCAGGATATTCTTGAACTGCCAGGCGTCGGACGTGTCGACATCCTCCGCGAACAGCGCGCCGCGATTGTCGAGCGGTGTCCATTCCGTATAGGTGCCGATCACAGGCCCGAGATAGGGCGACTGCACTTCAAGGCAGCGCTTGAAGTCCATCTCGTCGGCTTCGATGATGCCACGGTCAGGATTTTCGATGGCCCAGACCATGCCGGCGAGCACGGCGGAAGATACCTGCAAGCCGGTCGCGTTCTGGTATGGCGCAATTTCGCGCGTCTCTTCGATCGAGAGTTGCGAGCCGTACCAATAGGCGTTGTTCTTGTGGCCGTAGAGCAGGACGCCAAGCTCATCGATGCCGTCCTCGATTTCGTTCTCGTCGAGGATCATCCAGTCTTCCTGGAATTTCCCGCCTGAGCCGAACATTTCGTGGAGCGACAGCACCGCGTCGTTCGCCGGGTGATAGGCGTAGTGGCAGGTCGGACGATAGAGGACCTTGTCGCCTTCGCGTACGGTGAAGAAGTCCGCGATCGAGATCGACTCGTTATGCGTGACGAGAAAGCCGTATTGCGGGCCGGGCGTCGGGCACCAGGAGCGCACGCGCGTATTCGCACCCGGCTGCTTCAGGTAAACCGCCGCGCCGCAGCCTTGTCCGTGCTTGCCGATCGTTTCGGGCTCCCACTTCTCATGCGTGCCCCAGCCGAGTTCGGCAGGCTGCTGGCCTTCCGAGACGAAGCCTTCCACCGACCAGGTATTGACGAAAACATTCATCGGCTTCGGCTTCTTCGAGCGCTGGGTGTCGCGCTCGGCGATGTGAATGCCTTTGACGCCGGCCTTCATCATGAGCTGTGCCCAGCCGGCCTTGTCCTTGGGCACCTCGTGGCCAAGGCCGAGATCGGCGGCGACGTTCAGGAGTGCTTGTTTGACGAACCACGACACCATGCCGGGGTTTGCCCCACAGCAGGAAACGGCGGTGAGGCCGCCCGGTTTTTTCCGGCGCGCTTCGAGCACGGTTTCGCGCAGCGCATAGTTCGAGCGCGCTTCCGGGCCCTTGGATTTGTCGAAATAGAAGCCCTT
Organism: Hyphomicrobiales bacterium; assembly: GCA_016713235.1. Lineage (GTDB taxonomy): Bacteria > Pseudomonadota > Alphaproteobacteria > Rhizobiales > Xanthobacteraceae. The sequence continues at coordinate 237,550 of JADJPN010000004.1, forward strand.
CCAGGGTTCGACCACGGTATCGATGTAGAAGCTGCCGATTTCGCGGCAGAACTCCATGACGTCGAGCGAGCCGACGTCGACCGAAAGGTTCACGCAGAAGCCGCGGCCGCCGCCTTCGGTGAGGAGGGGCTTCAGCAGCGTTTTGTAATTTTCTTTGGTGACTGCTTCCTTGATGAAGCGCACGCCGCGCTCGTCCAGGAGTTTGCGGTCGTCATCGACCGGATCGATCACAACAAGTCGCTTTTTGTCGAATTCGAAATGGCGCTCGAGGAGCGGCAGCATACCGCGCCCGATCGAGCCGAAACCGATCATCACGATGGGTCCGTCGATCTTGTGGTAGACCGGCCAACTGCTCATTCATTCCTCCGTCGCGTTGTCAAAAAGGGTTTAGCGGCTTGATCTGGCGCTGACGAATCTGCGCCGGCATTGCTCGACGCAACTTTCCACAGCCCCAAAACGATCCGGGGCCCGCTTTCGCGAGCCCCGGGGAGTTCTTAGCGGTGTTGTTGAGGATCAGATTACGTAGGACTTCAGCGGCGCGAAGCCGTTGAAGGCGACCGACGAATAGGTCGTCGTGTAGGCGCCGCACGCCTCGATCAGCACCTTGTCGCCGATTTCGAGCGAAACCGGGAGCAGGTACGGCGTCTTCTCGTAGAGCACGTCAGCCGAGTCACAGGTCGGGCCGGCAATGACGCAGGGCGCCATCACGTCGCCGTCCTTCTCCGTGCGGATCGGGTAGCGGATCGCCTCTTCCATCGTCTCGGCGAGACCGCCGAACTTGCCGATGTCGAGATAGACCCAGCGCTGGTTGTCCGACGCCGACTTCTTCGAAATCAGGACGACCTCGGCTTCGATCATGCCGGCACCACCGACCATGCCGCGGCCCGGTTCGATGATGGTTTCCGGAATGCGGTTGCCGAAGTGCTTGCGCAGCGCAGTGAAGATCGCCTGGCCATACTTCTCGACCTTCGGGATGTCGCGCAGGTACTGCGCGGGGAAGCCACCGCCGAGGTTGACCATGGACAGGTTGATGCCGCGCTCAGCCATCTCGCGGAAGATTGCCGCGGACGTCTTCAGCGCACGATCCCACGCTTTCACGTTGTTCTGCTGCGAGCCGACATGGAACGAGATGCCATGCGCGACCAGGCCCAGCTTATGGGCGTGCTCGAGCACCTGCGGCGCCATCTCGGGCGCGCAGCCGAATTTGCGCGACAGCGGCCACTCGGCGCCGGAGCCGTCGCAGAGAATGCGGCAGAACACCTTCGAGCCGGGGGCTACGCGGGCAATCTTCTCGACTTCGGCTTCGCAATCGACCGCGAAGAGGCGCACGCCGAGCTGATAGGCAGCGGCAATGTCCTTTTCCTTCTTGATCGTGTTGCCGAAAGAGATGCGGTCAGGGGTGCCGCCGGCAGCCATGACAAGGTCGATCTCGCCCATCGACGCGGTGTCGAAGCACGAGCCCATCTCGTTCAGGAGCTTGAGGATCTCAGGCGCAGGGTTCGCCTTCACCGCGTAGAACACGCGGGTGTCCGGCAACGCCTTTGCGAAGGCATTGTAATTCGAGCGCACGACGTCGGTGTCGACGACGAGACGGGGGCCGTCTTCGCGGTTGCGGCGGAGGAATTGGCGGATGCGATCGGTCATTTCGGTGTCCCCTTCCAGAAGACATTCGTTAACGACTTGGACAGCGTGCTTCCCGCGGTGTCTTCGCGCATGTGCGCGACTACGCCACGAGCGGCTTGCTGCCCGCTCGAACACCCGGCGTGAGCCGGTAGTAGCGCCATTGATTGGAAGGGATGAACCCGTCCGCACGTCCGGCAAGGAGGTAGTGCCTCTTCGGTTTTCCGTGGCCACCTTCGGGGCGCCGCGTGAGACCAAAAAAGCCCTTACGTCGTTGCTTTAAGTCGCGTCCCTCGCGGAGAGCGGGGTTCGCCGGTTCCCTCCGGCTACTGGTTTGCCCGACGTCTTTCCGGCCTCTTGTCCGGGAGCTCCGTCAACCAGCACACGACCACAGGCACGTGCGAAATTGGGCAATCGCGAAATAGGAGAAATGGACCAGCGATGCAAGAGAGAATTGGTTTGTCTGCGCACTTTTTTGCGAGCGAAGTCATGCGCGAAGCTCGCGCGGGGTCGTTTGGAAATCTCTTGTTAACAGTTGAAGCGCGAGCGCTCGCTCAGCGCTCGATAATCGGCTCGATCTTCGCCGCGTTCTTCACGAACGACCACGTGAAGGCGCCGGCACCGAGCGCGAAGATGCCCATGAGAATCGCTTCGATCGTCTTCGAGAAGCCGAAGAGTGCAGCCAGCGCCCAGCCGGTGGCGAGTCCGATGCCGATCACCTCGACGCCGATGAGGATCGCGGCGCTCACGATGGTGGTGAGGTTCATCCAATTGATCCGGGTGCGCTTCTGTACGGCGTCGTTCATCGTCTTCGTCCTCGAAATGTGTCGCGCAGGCGGCGAGAGTGGCGAACTGGCGCCAAGTCCTTAAGATGGCCGGCAATCTGGCGGCAAAGAGTGGCTGAATCAAGCGCTCGAACGCCGCTCCCGCCTCGAATTCTCCGGAGCAGAAATGACCGAATACCGCGCTGAAGGCCGCTACGGCGTCGTTGCAGCCCCGCACACGCTCGCCGCCGAGGCAGGCCGCGAGGTGCTCGCCGAAGGTGGAAACGCCATCGAGGCGGCTGTGGCCGCTGCTGCGGCCATCGTCAGTGCTTATCCGCACATGAACCATATTGGCGGCGACGGCTTCTGGCTGATCCGCGAGCCTTCGGGCCGCGTGCGCTACATCGAGGCGTGCGGTTTCGCGGGTGAGCGCGCGACAATCGAACGCTATCGCGCAGCCGGGCACGACGCCGTGCCCGAGCGGGGTCCGCTCGCCGCCTGCACGGTGCCCGGCGCCATCGGCGGCTGGATGCTGGCGCTCGATGCCGCGAAGTCCGCGGGCGGAAAAATGCCGGTGAAGCGCCTCGTCGAGGCCGCGATCAAGATCGCGCGTGAAGGCTATCCGGTCTCTTCGTCGATTGTCTGGCGCTACCGTCAGGACCGCACGCTCGCAATCAAGGCACCGGGCTTTACCGAGACCTTCATGCCGGGCGGCAAGGCGCAACCGAAGGGCGCGCGTCTCGATGCCGGACGACTTCCCGACACCTTCGATCAACTCGGCCGCGCCGGGCTCGACGATTTCTATCGCGGCGATATTGGCCGCGAGATCGCCGCCGACCTTGAAGCTATCGGCAGCCCGGTTACGCGTGCGGACCTTGAGAAGTACCGTGCAAAGTTGCGCGAGCCGCTCCAGCTTCGCGTCCGCGACGCCATCGTCTACGGCTGCCAGCCGCCGACGCCGGGTCTTGTCACGCTGATGATCCTTGGGCTCTACGAGCGGCTCGGCGCACCGAAGGCCGAGACCTTCGAATTCGTCCACGCCATCGTGGAAGCTTCGAAGCGGGCCATCGGCGCGCGCGACAAGGTGCTGACCGACTTCGATCGATTGACCCAGAAGCCCGAAGACTGGCTGACCAACGAGGCGCTGGAGCGTGAAGCCGCCGCCGTGAAGAAAGACCGCGCCGCGCCATGGCCGCGCCCGGCAGGAGAGGGCGACACCATCTGGCTGGGTGCGGCCGACACCAAAGGCTACGTCGTCTCTTATATCCAGTCGCTATTCTGGGAATTCGGCTCGGGCTGCGTGCTGCCGAAGACCGGTGTCTTGATGCAGAACCGTGGTGTGAGCTTCTCGCTAGACCCGAAGGCGGTGAATCCGCTGGAGCCGGGCCGGATGCCGCTGCACACACTGACCCCGATGTTCGCGGCGTTCGACGATGGGCGGCAGCTCGGTTTCGGTACCATGGGTGGCGAGGGACAACCGCAGTCGCTGGGCGCGATCTTCGCCCGCTATGCCTTCCACGGCGTGCCGCTCGCCGACGCCATCGACCGTCCGCGCTGGATCCTGGGCAGGACCTGGGGCTCGAAAATTACCAACCTGCGCCTCGAATCGCGCTTCTCGCCGGAGGTGGCGGAGCGGCTCGAGAAAGCCGGTCATGACGTGCAGGTGTTGCCCGAGGCATACACGGAAATTATGGGCCACGCCGGCGGCGTGCTGTTCGATGGCAAGAAGGTCGAAGGCGCCCACGATCCGCGCAGCGATGGTGGCGCCGCGGCCACATAGTGTTAACCGCTCACGCAAACGTTCTTTGGCGGGTTGCGGCGTGGCGGTAGTTTAGGATTAAGTATCGCCGGGACTGGAACTTAGGGCTGGAATCATGCGCCTCGCCTTCGGAGCTTTCGCTCTTGCTGCCGCTATCTGCTTTTCGGGAATGCCGGCGCGCAGCAGCACGCCGCGTTGAACCAAACCAAGCAGCAGAAGCCTGCCGAGCAGACGTGGCCGCAAGATGCCGAGCTCAAGGGCAATTATCCGCGCGGCGCCATCGTCATCAATATTGCCGAGCGCCGTCTTTATTATTCGCTCGGCGACGGCAAGGCACTGGTCTATCGGGTGGCGGTCGGCAAGCAGGGCTTCGGCTGGACCGGCCAGAGCTGGGTCAGCGCCATGACCAAAAATCCGACCTGGTATCCGACCGCGCGCATGCAGGCCGAAGGCGCGCCGCGCGTGGTGGCGCCGGGCCCGAACAATCCGTTGGGCCCGCGCGCGCTCTATCTCGGCTGGTCCGAATACCGCATCCACGGCACCAATGCCCCGCACACCATCGGCTCCGCTTCGTCGAGCGGCTGTTTCCGCATGCTTAACGCGGACGTTACGGATTTATTCGAGCGGGTTGCGATCGGCGCGCCGGTCTACGTCGTACAGTAGTATTTGGCGCGTGATCTGATTCGAAAACCGGTACCCACTTTTCGGGATCGCGCGCGGGTCGCCCCCTTTTCGCCGGACTTCGCGAGCTAGTGTCCCCGCATCCGACATTCGGAACAGTGTCTGCCGCGATCGAGTGCGAATGTCAGAGCCGGATCACTGGTGCGTCCGCTGTAGACTGAGGTCTGTATGGCATTGAAGGCGATCATCCGTTTGCTTGCCGCTGCCGCATTCGTCGTGGCGGGGTTGAGCATTGCGCTTTCGCATCCGCATGTCGCGACCAGCGTCAAAGGCGAACTCGTGTTCGGCAAGGATGGCGCGGTCAGCGGCATTCGCTACGCCTGGACCTTCGACGAATTCTTTTCGGAATTCGCGACGCAGGGGCTCGACACAAACAAGGACGGCGTGCTCTCGCGCGAGGAGCTTGCCGAACTTGCCAAGGTCAATGTCGAGACACTGCAGGAGTCCGATTATTTTACCTTCGGCAAGAGCGGCGAGGGCAAGCTCGCATTCGGCCAGCCCACGGATTATTGGCTCGAATATAAAGACAAGCTGCTCACGCTTCATTTCACGCTGCCGGTGAAAACTGGCGCGCAGAAGAGCGGCGTCTCGCTCGACGTTTTCGATCCGACCTATTTCGTCGCCTTCAGCTTCGCGCAGGACAATCCGATAAAGCTGATCGATCCGCCCGCGAATTGCTCCTTCGACGTAAGGCGTCCGGGGCAGGTGTCGGGGCCGCAGCGGCCGGAATCCTTTTTCAATTCGCTCACGCCGTCGAGCGATTTCGGGTCGCAATTCGCCAATAGCGTGACCGTCACGTGCAAGTAAGAAACTTGGTGAAACGACCCGGCGTATTTTGCGCCGGCTGCCTGTTCATGCTGGCGGTCGCTGCAATTGCTTTCGCGGCAGAGCCTGCACTCGCGCAGTCCGCGTTCGGTCCACGCAATGCGCCGCCTGCGCCGACAGGTTTCTTCGGGTGGATCTTCGCGCAGCAGGCGATGTTTTACGACCAGCTTCGCAACGCCATCAAAGTGGCCGCGAAAGACGGCTCGGCGGCGTGGACGCTGATCACGATTTCTTTCCTCTACGGCATCTTTCACGCGGCCGGCCCCGGTCACGGCAAGGCGGTGATCGCGTCTTACATGCTTGCCGATAATGCCACTTGGAAACGGGGCGCGCTCCTCGCTGCGATTTCTGCCTTCGTGCAGGCATGTGTCGCTGTTGCTTTCGTCAGCATCGCCGTCCTCGTCTTCGGCGCGACCGCGCGCAAAATGCACATTGCCGCGAGCGTGATCGAGATCGCGGCTTATTCGCTGATCGTGCTGCTCGGGCTTTATCTGCTCTGGAAGAAAGGTTCATCCTTCCTTGCCGCTTGGCGCGGCAAGCCGGACGCGCATGACCATCATCATGGGCATGATCACGACCACGACCACGATCACGGACATCACCACCACGATCACGCGCATGATCATCACGGTCACTCGCACGGGCCTGAGCCGGCAGAACTAAAAGATGCCGACTGGTTCAAACGCGGCATGATCGCGGCCGTCGCTGCTGGGTTGCGTCCATGCTCGGGGGCGATCATCGTGCTTATTTTCGCGCTGGCGCAGGGCATTTTCCTGATTGGCGTCGCGGCCACATTCGCGATGGGTGCGGGCGTTGCGATTACGGTGACGGCAATCGCTTTGCTCGCTGTGTTCGGCAAAGGTGTCGCGGTCCGGTTGACGGGCGCGATGGGTGGCCGCAGCGAACTCATGCTGCGCGGGATCGAGGTTTTCGGCGCGCTGATCGTGATCGGGCTCGGACTCTTATTGCTGTTCGGCTATCTCGCCTACGAGCGTCTGCTGCCGTTCTGATTTCCTCCCGTTATGTATAATGCGTGGAGCGAGCGCGAATGAGCGCCCCGCACGGAGGAATTTCCATGGCTCTCGGCTCACCGCTCGCGGCTGACGTTTTCAATCTCAAGGGCCGGGTCGCGCTGATCACCGGGGCATCGAGCGGGCTCGGCGAGCGTTTCGCGGAAGTAGCAAGCGCGAACGGGGCTTCGGTCGTGCTCACCGCGCGGCGCGAGGATAGAATGCAAGAAATCGTTGCGCGCATCGAGAAAGCGGGCGGCAAGGCCGCGTGCTTCGCGTGCGACGCCACCGACAACGCCAGCATGGCGAAGGCCTTCGACTTCGCCGAAAAAACATTCGGTACGGTCGATCTCTTTGTCGCGAACGCCGGCATGGCGCGGCTCGGCAAGGTGATCGAGATGCCCGAAGACGAGTATCGCAAGCTGATGGCGCTCGACATGGATGCCGTGTTCTTCAACTCGCGTGAGGCGGCCAAACGCATGATCGCTGCGAACAAGCCGGGCACGATCATCACGACGGCCTCGATCGCGGCCTTTATCGTCGAGCGCAATATCGTCGCCTACAACATGGCCAAGGCCGCGGTGGTGCAGTTCACCAAGGGCTTCGCGCTCGAGGTCGCGCGCAAGAACATTCGCGTTAACGCGATTGCGCCGGGCTATGTCGTCACCGACATCAACCGCGATTTCCTGCTCTCGCCCAAGGGGCAGGAAGGCAAGGAGAAGCTCCCGCTCGCCCGCTATGGCGAGGTGGACGACCTCGACGGGGTCTTCCTGCTGCTTGCCTCGCATGCTTCCCGCTGGATGACCGGTTCCACGATTGTCATCGATGGCGGGCACATTCTGAACGTCGGCAACTAAGCCCAATCTTTATTGCGTTGCGCCAAATTGCGGCACGGATATGCGTCCGGAAACTTCGTTGCAGGTCCTGCATGGATAACGAAATTGCGCAGGGTCTTTCGCTATGCGAGCCTTGGGCTACTAAAAAGTAGGGCTCTTGCCCGAATCAGCCCCCGTTCCGGCCGCCGGGGAGGCGGTTTCCGCGCATGGCTAAGAATCAGAACGTCTCGCTCGACGACAAATACGATCTTGCAAAGCCGCTGGTTTTTCTCTCCGGCACGCAGGCCATCGTCCGGCTCACGCTCATGCAGAAAGAGCGGGACCGGGAGAGCGGCAAGAACGCTGCGGGTTATGTCACCGGATATCGCGGTTCGCCGCTCGGCGGGCTCGACCAGCAGTTCCTGCGCGCGCGGCGTTTGCTTGAGAAGAACGATGTGAAGTTTCAGGCGGGCCTGAACGAAGACTTAGCTGCGACCGCGTTGTGGGGTTCGCAGCAGGCCGAGCTTACCGGCGAAGGCAAGTTCGATGGCGTGTTCGGCATCTGGTACGGCAAGGGTCCGGGCGTGGACCGCACCGGCGACGCCTTCCGTCACGCGAACTTCGCAGGCACCTCGAAATTCGGCGGCGTGCTTGCGCTCATGGGCGACGACCATACCTGCGAATCCTCCACCACCGCGCATCAGTCGGAATTCCACTTCGTCGACGTGATGATTCCGGTTTTGAATCCGGCGGGTGTGCAGGAACTGATCGATTACGGCCTGCATGGTTTTGCAATGTCGCGCTTCTGCGGCACCTGGGTCGGCATCAAGTGCGTCAAAGAAACGATCGAGTCGACCGCCGTCGTCGATGTTTCGCCTGATCGCGTGAAGATCAACATTCCCGAATTCAAGATGCCACCGGGCGGCCTCAATATCCGCCGCATCGACGGCGCGCTCGCGCAGGAAGCAAGACTGTTCGAATTCAAGCGCGACGCCATGCTCGCCTATATCAAGGCGAACGGCATCAACAAGATCGTGATGTCAGGCGGGCCGAATGCGAAGATAGGCATCATTACGACCGGGAAAAGCTATCTCGATGTGCGGCTCGCGCTCGACGAACTCGGCATCGACGAAGTGAAGGCGAACGATCTAGGCATTCGTCTTTTCAAGATCGGCTGTCCGTGGCCGATGGATCCGGGCGAGTTGAGAGACTTCGCCAAGGGTCTCGACCTCATCATGGTCATCGAAGAGAAGCGCTCGCTCATCGAAGTGCAGGTGCGCGAAGAGCTTTACGGCACCGAGAACCAACCAGCCGTCGTCGGAAAGAAAGACGAGAAAGGCGATTGGCTGTTCCCCGCGAAGGGTGCGCTCGATCCGAACGACATCGCAATTGCCATCGGTGAGCGAATTCTCCGCCGCGCGCATAGCGATGCGATGGCGGACGATGTCAGCCGCCTGAAGCAGGCGCAGGAAGCGCTGTCGCAGACGACTGATGTCGCGACTCGCACGCCGTATTTCTGTTCCGGCTGCCCGCACAACACTTCGACCGTCGTGCCCGAAGGCATGCGCGCTTATGCCGGCATCGGGTGCCACACTATGGCGATCTGGATGAACCGCAACACCATGGGCTTCACGCACATGGGCGCGGAAGGCGCGAACTGGGTCGGCGAAGCACCGTTCTCCAAACGCAATCACGTATTCCAGAATCTCGGCGACGGCACTTATAATCACTCCGGCATTCTCGCCATCCGCGCCGCGATCGCGTCGGGCGTGAACATCACCTATAAAATTCTTTTTAACGATGCGGTCGCGATGACCGGCGGCCAGCGCCACGAAGGCGGGCTCACGGTGGATGCAATCGCGCGGCAGGTGGCGGCGGAAGGGTTGACGAAAATCATGCTCGTCACCGACGAGCCGTGGAAATATCCGAAATCGATCGATTTCCCCAAAGGGATGACGATCCATCATCGCGACGAACTCGATAAGGTGCAGCGCATACTCGCGGATACGCCGGGCGCGACCGCGATGATCTACGACCAGACCTGCGCCGCCGAAAAGCGCCGCCGGCGCAAGCGCAATGAATTTCCCGATCCCGACAAGCGCGTAATCATCAACGAATTGGTCTGCGAAGGCTGCGGCGATTGCGGCGTGCAGTCGAATTGCGTCTCCGTGCAGCCAGTGGAAACTGAATGGGGCCGCAAGCGCGTCATCGACCAGACCAGCTGCAACAAGGACTTCTCCTGCGTGAAGGGCTTCTGTCCTTCTTTCGTCACTGTCTCCGGCGCGAAGCTCAAAAAAGCGACGGGTATTGCCGGCTCGATGAAAACCTCGGCGGCACTGCCCGATCCGAAACTGCCGGAAGTGAACGGCACCTTCGGCGTCATCATCACCGGCATCGGCGGCACCGGCATCGTGACGATTGCGCAGGTGCTCGGCACCGCGGCGCATATCGAAGGCAAGGCCGCAGGCATCATCGACATGGCGGGCCTTGCGCAGAAAGGCGGCGCGGTCGCGTCGCACCTTCGTCTGGCCAATCATCCCGACGACATTTATGCGATCCGCGTGCCTGCGCGCGGCGCGCATCTCATTCTTGGCGGCGATATCGTCACCGTTGGCTCGAAGAAAGTGCTGTCTTCGATGCGCTCGGGGGAAACGACTGTCGTCGTGAACACGCACGAAACGCTGCCGGGAGACTTCACCCGTAACGCGGATTTCTCGTTGCCGACCGAGCGCCTGAAGCGCGAAATTTCGAAAGCAGCCGACGCCGACCACGCCCATTTCGTCGATGCGACGAAGTTGTCCGCCGCGCTGTTCGGCTCGTCCGTGACGCAGAACATGTTCCTGGTCGGCTACGCCTATCAGCTTGGCGGTCTGCCGATCGGGCAGGAAGCGATTTATCGCGCGATCGAACTCAACGGCGAGTCCGTCGAGATGAACAAGCAGGCCTTCGAATGGGGCCGGCGGGCAGCGGTCGATCCGCAGTCGGTCGCCAATCTCGCGAAGCCCGCGGAGGTCTCGACCGACGCGCGGCATCTTTCCGAGACGCTCGACGAAGTGATTGCGCGCCGCGAGAAATTCCTCATCAGCTATCAGAACGCGGCTTATGCGAAGCGCTATCGCGATCTGGTCGAAAAGACGCGCGCGACGGAAGCGAAAGCGATGCCGGGCCAGACCGGCCTCACGGATGCCGTCGCGCGCTATCTTTATAAATTGATGGCTTACAAAGACGAGTATGAAGTCGCGCGGCTTTACACCGACGGTACTTTTGCCGAACAGTTGAAGACGACGTTCGACGGCGACCTGAAGAAGAAGGTCTATCTCGCGCCGCCGCTGCTATCGCGCATTGATCCGAACTCGGGCCGCCCGAAGAAGATCGAGTTCGGCGGCTGGATGTTCAAAGCCTTTGGCGTGCTCGCGAAATTCAAGTTCCTGCGCGGCACCGCGCTCGATGTCTTTGGCTATTCGGAAGAGCGTAAGACCGAGCGCAAACTGATCGCTACGTACGAAGCGATGCTCGGCGATCTACTCGCGAAGCTGAACGCGTCGAATCATGCCGTCGCGGTCGCGCTTGCGGCTCTGCCGGAAAAGATTCGCGGCTTCGGCCCGGTGAAGGCGGCGAGTCTCGTCAAGGTTGAGGCGGAGAAGAAGGCGCTTCTCGCGCGCTTCGAATCTGCCAAAGTGACGCCTGTGCAGGCGGCGGCGGAGTAGTTTAGCATTCGCTTATGATCACCGCCGAACGCCTGCGCGAGATCGCATTCTGGTCCGCGGAGCTTACCGAAGAAGAGGTCGATCGAGCGCGCCGCGGCGTGACGGAGAAGTCATTCGCGAAGGGCGCATACATTTGTCACAAGGGTGACAGGTTGGATGCTTGGACCGGTGTCGTTTCCGGTCTCGTGCGGCTCGGCACGGTTTCGCAAAAGGGCAAGACGGTCACGCTCGCTGGCATGCGGTCAGGCGGCTGGTTCGGCGAAGGCTCCGTCCTGAAAAAAGAGGCGCGCCAATACGATCTCGTCGCGCTGCGCGAGGTGAAGCTTGCGCTGATGGGGTCGGCCACTTTCTTCTGGCTGTTCGAAAACAGCGTCGGCTTCAATCGTTTCCTCGTAAAACAATTCAACGAGCGCATCGGGCAATTCATTGCGCTCGTCGAGTTCGACCGCTCGCTGGACGCGACCGGCAAGGTCGCGCGCAATATCGCCTGGCTCTGCAATCCGGTGCTGGTGCCGTTAGCCGGCAATCATCTTGACATCACGCAAGAAGAGATTGGCCTGATCTCCGGCGTGTCCCGTCAGGCGGTCAACGGCGCGCTACAGGTGCTGGAGAGCAAGAAAATGCTTCGCGTGGGACATGGCGGAATCGCCATTCTCGATCTTGCAGCACTTAGCCGTTACGAAGATTAGCCGCGCGCTTTCGCACTGCGAAAGAAAAAACCTGACGCGGCAGCCATAGCCAATCCCGGGAGTGTTTGTCTGTCAAGCGGACCCTTGTGGGAGTATGATTTTCCTCCACTCTGCTACGCTTGAAGTGCATGGCCCGGCCGAGAAAGCCGGCGCCGCAATAAGCGAGCGCGGGAAACGCGCCGGTGTTCGGGGAGAGAAGCATGGCGCAAAACGCCGTCGACAAAACTGTCGATACGTTTCCGAAATTTCTGCTGGTCAACGCGGAAGTGCGCGGCGATCGCCCGGCTATTCGCGAGAAAGATCTCGGCATCTGGCAAACCTGGACCTGGCGCCAAGTAAAGGAAGAAGTGAAGGCGCTAGCGCTCGGCCTTAAAGAGTTGGGCATCGAGCGCGGCGACAAGGTTGCGATCATCGGCTCCAACAAGCCGCGGCTTTACTGGTCGATGTGCGCGACGCAATCCATCGGCGGAATACCGGTTCCGGTTTATCAGGACGCGGTCGCCGACGAGATGGCGTTCGTGCTCACGCATGCGGGCGCGAAAATCGCGATCGTTGAGAATCAGGAGCAGGTCGATAAAGTTCTTTCCATCTCCGATCAGCTGCCTTCGATCTCGCATGTGATCTACGACGAGCCGCGGGGTTTGCGCGATTACGATCATACGCGGCTGAAGTGGATCAACGAGGTGCAGGACATCGGCCGCGAGGCGATGGCCTCGAAGTATTCCGGTGATGCGTGGGAAAAGATGATCGCAGAGGGCAAGGGGTCCGATATTGCGGTCATTCTCTATACGTCGGGCACGACCGGAAAACCGAAGGGCGTGATGCTGACCAACGATTCGGTCGTGGTCAGTTCGCAGAATGCAAACGCCTTCGACAATCTGACCGAAAAAGAAGAAGTGATTGCCTATCTGCCGATGGCATGGGTCGGCGACCACATCTTCTCCTACGCGCAGTCCTACGTTGCCGGCTACACCGTGAATTGCCCGGAGAGTCCGGAAACGATCATCGAAGACCGCCGCGAGATCGGCACGAGCTACGCCTTCGCGCCGCCGCGCGTATACGAAAATTTGCTGACGCTCACCATGGTCCGCATGGAAGACGCAGGCCGCGTGAAGCGCGCAATGTTCCAGTATTTTTTGAAACACGCGCGGGAGTGGGGCGAGAAGATTCTCAATAAAGAACCGGTGCCGATCGCCGCGCGGCTCAAATATTGGCTCGGCGAGTTGCTGGTCTATGGACCGATGAAGAACCGCTACGGCTTCACGAATATTCGGGTGGCGTACACCGCGGGCGAAGCGATCGGCCCCGAGATATTCCGCTACTACCGCTCGCTTGGGATCAATCTCAAGCAGCTTTACGGCCAGACCGAAGCGGCTGTTTACATAACAGCGCAGCCGGACGGCGAGATTTACGCCGACACGGTCGGGAAACCGTCGCCGGATGTAGAGATCAAGATCGAGGACAACGGCGAGGTGCTGTTCCGTTCGCCGGGCGTTTTCGCCGGTTACTACAAGGACCCCGAAAAAACCGCGGAAACCAAGACTTCCGATGGCTGGGTCAAGAGCGGTGACGCCGGATTCTTCGATCCGAAGACCGGGCACCTCAAGATCATCGACCGCGCGAAAGACGTGGGCCGCCTCAACGACGGCACGCTGTTCGCGCCGAAATACATCGAGAACAAGCTCAAATTCTATCCGAACATCAAGGAAGCGGTCGCGCTCGGCGACAAGCGCGATTACGTCACGGTGATGCTGAACATCGATCTGGTGTCGGTCGGCTCCTGGGCCGAGCGCAACAATGTGATCTACGGCTCGTATCAGGAACTGGCGGCGCATCCGCGCGTCTATCAGATGCTTTCCGAGCACGTCGACGAAGTGAACAAATCGCTTTCGGAAGAGGGGCCGATGGCAGGCGCGCAGATCAGACGCTTCCTTATTCTTCACAAGGAACTCGACGCCGACGACGGTGAGCTTACGCGGACGCAGAAGGTGCGCCGCGGCTTTATCGCCGAACGCTACGGTCCGCTCGCTGAGGGGCTCTACAACGGCGCGCAGGAGGTCGACATCACGACCGAACTCACCTTCGAGGATGGCCGCAAGGGTAATATCTCGGCGCGCGTGAAAATCGAGGACATGAATGCGCATGCGCCGGCAGCGCCTATGGATAAGGCAGCATGAGAGCGCCAGACGAATCCACAATCAAAGCCGGGCAGACCTTGCTTTCGGTAGAGGGCGTTTCGCTGTCGTTCGGCGGCGTGCGCGCGATCACCGATGTGTCCTTCGACATTCTGAAGGGCGAGATCCGCGCCATCATCGGCCCGAACGGTGCCGGCAAGACGTCGATGCTGAACGTGATCAACGGCTTCTATCATCCGCAGGAAGGCGAGATCACCTTCAAGGGCATCAAGCGGAAGAAAATGCGCCCGCATGACGCGGCGACCGGCGGTATCGCGCGCACCTTCCAGAACGTCGCGCTGTTCAAGGGCATGACGACGCTCGACAACATCATGGCCGGCCGCACGCTCAGGATGAAGAAGAATATCTTCTGGCAGTTGCTGCGTTTTGGTCCCGCCGAGCGGGAGGAGATCGAGCATCGCCACAAGGTCGAAGAGATCATCGATTTCCTGGAGATTCAGCACATTCGCCGCGTGCCCGTAGGCCGCCTGCCATACGGTTTGCAGAAGCGCGTGGAGCTTGGCCGCGCGCTTGCGATGGAGCCGGAGCTGTTGCTGCTCGACGAGCCCATGGCCGGCATGAACCTCGAAGAAAAAGAAGACATGTGCCGCTACGTGATCGACGTGAATAATCACTATGGCACCACGATCGCGCTGATCGAACACGACATGGGTGTCGTGATGGATCTGGCGAACCGCGTGGTCGTGCTCGATTACGGCCAGAAGATCGCCGACGGCACGCCCGATGAGGTGAAAGCCAATCAGGCCGTGATCGACGCCTATCTCGGCGTGGCGCATTGATCGGATAAACGAAGATGCTCTGCGTAAAACCATACAACATGCTCTGCAAGATCTTCGTAATACCGTTTTACGAGATGTGGGAGCTGCCCGACATCTTCGTGCAGACGTTGTGGGAAGGCCTCGTCGGCGGCACGCTTTATTCGCTGATCGCGCTCGGCTTCGTGCTGGTGTTCAAGGCCTCCGGCGTCTTCAACTTCGCGCAAGGCATCATGGTCGTGTTTGCCGCGCTCTCGCTCGTCGGTCTGCATACGATCGGCGTGCCGGCGTTTCTGGCGCTCGCGCTCGCAGCGCTCATCATGCTGGTGCTTGCGATTTCGGTCGAGCGCGTCGTGCTGCGGCCGTTGGTCAATCAGCCCGATATCATTCTTTTCATGGCGACCTTCGGGCTCACATATTTCCTGATCGGTTTCGGCGAATTGATTTTCGGCGGCGATCCGAAAGTCATGATTACGAAGCAACTTTATATTCCGACCTGGCACCTATTCGATCGATTTCGCGGGCGGCCGTGTCGAGCTTCAGAAGCTCGATATCACGGCCATGGTGGTTGCGAGTGTCATGGTTGCGGTACTTGCGGTGTTCTTCTCGAAGACGCGCATCGGACGCGCGCTTCGCGCGGTGGCTGACAGCCACAAAGCCGCGCTATCCGTCGGTATTTCGCTCAATCAAATCTGGATCATCGTCTGGTTCGCGGCAGGCTTGGTCGCGCTCGTCACCGGCATCATGTGGGGTGCGCGCTCCGAAGTTTCGTTCGCACTCGAGATCGTGGCGCTGAAAGCGTTGCCGGTTCTGATCCTCGGTGGCTTTACGTCTATCCCCGGCGCGATCGTCGGCGGCCTGATCATCGGCATCGGCGAGAAGGTCGGCGAGCTTTACTGGGGACCGCTGTTCGGCCGCGGTATCGAAAGCTGGCTCGCCTACATGATCGCGCTGATCTTCCTGCTGTTCAGGCCGCAGGGCCTGTTCGGCGAGAAGATCATCGAGCGCGTCTAAAGGAAGTACGAAGATGTTTTATCGCGAAGCCGGACAATTCAAGACTTCCTACCGCGCCGACATGACGGTGTTTCCGATCACGCAGGATCGGATCGGCATTATCGTAATCCTTTTGATCGCCTTCATCGTCATTCCGCTCACCAGCAGTAACTTCATGCTGCACGCGGTGATGATCCCGTTTTTGATCTTCTCGCTAGCGACGATCGGGCTGAACATTCTCACCGGCTACACGG
Source organism: Hyphomicrobiales bacterium (assembly GCA_016713235.1). Lineage (GTDB taxonomy): Bacteria > Pseudomonadota > Alphaproteobacteria > Rhizobiales > Xanthobacteraceae. The sequence goes on from JADJPN010000004.1 coordinate 253,617, forward strand.
GGTTGCTGTCGCTCGGTACCGGGGCCTTCATGGGGGTCGGCGCTTACGCCTGTTACAAACTTTCCACCCTCTTCCCGGGCGTCCACATTCTGGTCTGGGTCGTTGCGTCCGGCTTCGTGTCGGCGGCGGTCGGCATCGTGTTTGGCCTGCCTTCGCTGCGCATCAAGGGCTTCTACCTCGCGGTCGCGACGCTGGCCGCGCAGTTCTTTTTGCAGTGGTGCTTCATCCGCATTCCGTGGCTCGTGAATTACAACGTCTCGAACGCGATTGAAGTGCCGCGCCGTACCTTGTTCGGCGTTCACATCACCGGCCCGGAGGCGACGCCGCAGGCGCGTTACTGGGTAGTGCTCACCATCGTCGTCGTCATGACGTGGCTCGCGTCCAACCTCGTGCGTGGCCGCATCGGCCGTATGTGGATGGCGGTGCGCGACATGGATATTGCCGCCGAACTCATGGGCATCCGGCTCCTGAACACGAAACTGCTGGCCTTTGCGGTGTCCTCTTTTTACTGCGGCGTTGCCGGCGCGATGCTGGTGTTCCTCTATTACGGTTCTGCCGAGGCGACTGCGTTCTCGATCAACCAGAGCTTCGCCGTGCTTTCGATGGTGATCGTCGGCGGTCTCGGCAGTTTGCTCGGCTCGTTCATGGGTGCGGCGCTGATCTTCACGCTGCCGATCCTGCTGCCGCAACTGATGGCGGGCCTGGGTCTTCCGATTCAATCGGCGACCGCCGAGCACATCACATTCATGATCGTCGGTGCGCTCATCATCTTTTTTCTGATTGTCGAGCCACACGGTCTCGCGCGGCTTTGGCAAATCGCGAAGCAGAAACTGAGGGTGTGGCCTTACCCCTATTAGGGGCAACGAATTTCCGCGCTTTGTGAGGCGCTGCAGACCTCATATCCCGCGGTAATACCGGCGCCAACGCCAGGCGCCGGAGAGACAAGACCGGATGCGAAGCCATCGCGCCCGGAAAATTTTGAGGAGGAAAGAAAATGCGAATGAAAGGACTTCTTGTCGGCGCGGTGCTCGCTTCGACGGCGGCAATGCCCGCCTTCGTATCGAACGCTGCCGCGCAAGATTCAATTTATGTTCCGTTGTTCTCGTATCGCACCGGCCCGTTCGCGAACTCGGGCATTCCGATTGCGAATGGTATGTCCGACTACCTGAACATGCTCAACGAGCGTGACGGCGGCATCGGCGGCGTCAAGCTCAATGTCGAAGAATGCGAAACCGGCTACAACACCGAAAAAGGCGTGGCCTGCTACGAGTCCACGAAGTCGAAAAATCCGGTTGTCACCAACCCGTATTCGACCGGCATTACGCTCCAGCTCATTCCGAGGGCTTCGGTCGATAAAATCCCGATGCTGTCGATGGCCTATGGCCTTTCGGCGTCCGCGGTCGGCGAATCCTTCCCGTGGATTTTCAATCCGCCGGCGACCTATTGGGATGGTCTGTCGATGATCATCAAGCACATCGCCGGCAAGGAAGGCGGCTTCGAGAAGCTCAAGGGCAAGACCATCGGCTACATCTTCTTCGACGGCGGTTACGGCCGCGAGCCGCTGCCGCTGCTCGACATTTTCTCGAAGAAGTATGGCTTCGAGACGAAGCTCTATCCGGTGCCGCCGGCGGAAATGCAGAATCAGTCGGGCCAGTGGCTTAACGTCCGCAAGGACAAGCCGGACTGGATGATCATGTGGGGTTGGGGTGCGATGAACCCGACCGCCGTGAAGGAAGCCGCGCGCATCAAGTTCCCGATGGACAAGTTCGTCGGTGTTTGGTGGTCGGGCGGCGACGACGACGCGCGTCCTGCCGGCGACGATGCCAAGGGCTATCTGACGCTGAACTTCAACGGCGTCGGCACGCAGTATCCTGCGATCCAGGATATCGTGAAGCATATAATCTCGACGGGTAAGACGCAGACCCAACCTGATAAGGTCGGCGAGAACCTCTACAACCGCGGCGTCTACAACTCGATGCTGATCGCCGAGGCGATCCGCAACGCGCAGAAGATCACCGGCAAGAAGGCAGTGACCGGCGAAGACGTCCGCCGCGGTTTTGAGTCGCTCACCATCACGCAGGCACGTTGGAAGGAACTGGGCCTCGAAGGTTTCGGTGCCCCGATCACCAACGTGAACTGCGCCGACCACAACGGTCACCATGCCGCTTACATGCAGCAGTGGAACGGCAAGAACTGGGTGAAGATCACCGATTGGATCGCGCCTATGAAGGAAGAAGTCCGTCCGCTGCTCGAAGCCGCGGCCAAGGACTATGTGACCAAGAACGTAGGCTGGCCGAAGCGCACGGAACCTTGCGATCGTCCTTCCTAACTGACGCTCACGATCCCCGCCCTCGAAAGAGGGCGGGGCTTCTCTCCCGAAGGATTTTTTCGCATGTCAGCGACCGCAGCCCAGCAGAACAGCGACAACATTCTCGCAATCAACAATATCGAGGTGATCTACGATCACGTGATCCTCGTGTTGAAAGGCGTTTCGCTGAACGTGCCGAAGAAGGGCATTGTCGCCATTCTCGGCGCGAACGGCGCGGGCAAGACCACGACGCTGAAAGCGATTTCGAATTTGCTGCATGCCGAGCGCGGCGAGGTTTCCAAAGGCTCGATCATGTTCGACGGCAAGGAAATCCACGACCAGTCGCCGAACGAACTCGTACGCCAGGGCTGCATTCAGGTGATGGAGGGCCGGCATTGCTTCGCCCATCTCACCATCGAGGAAAATCTGCTTACCGGCGCGTTCACGCGGCGGGACGGACGCGCTGCCATCAAACGCGATATGGAGCGGGTCTATAATTATTTTCCGCGCTTGCGCGAGCGCAAGAATTCGCTCGCGGGCTATACGTCCGGCGGCGAGCAGCAGATGTGCGCGGTGGGCCGTGCGCTGATGTCTCGTCCCAAACTCATTCTGCTCGATGAGCCTTCAATGGGTTTGGCGCCGCAGATCGTCGAGGAAATCTTCGACATCGTCAAAGACCTGAACGACAAGGAGGGCGTCACCTTCCTGCTCGCGGAGCAGAACACCAACATGGCGCTGAAATATGCGCAGTACGGCTATATTCTCGAAAACGGCCGCATCGTGCTCGATGGCGATGCCGCGTCGCTGCGCGACAACGAGGACGTAAAAGAGTTTTATCTCGGCGTTTCCGGTGCCGGCCGCAAATCCTTCCGCGACGTGAAGCATTATAAGCGCCGCAAGCGTTGGCTGGCGTGAGTTCTGGAATGTCCGAACATTACGACAAGCTCGAAATCCGCTCAGCCGACGAGCGCGAACGGGATCTCGCGTCGCGGTTGCCTGCGCTGGTCGCGAGCGCGCTGAAAGCGCAGGGCTGGCAGGAGCATCTCAAGGGCGTCGACGCCAAAGCCGTGAATTCGCGCGAGGCGCTCGCCAAGCTGCCGATCATGCGTAAGTCCGCGCTGCCCGCGATGCAGAAAGCATCGCCGCCGTTCGCAGGTTTCGTGCCTTCGCCGGTTTCCTCGTTCGGAAGATTGTTTACGTCGCCCGGTCCGATCTTCGAGCCTGAAGGTACGGAGCAAGACCCCTGGGGTGCGGCGCGCTCGCTGTTCGCGGCGGGCTTTCGCTCCGGCGACATCGTGCTGAACACGTTCTCCTATCACATGACGCCGGGCGGCTTCATTCTCGACTCGGCTGCCCGCGCGCTCGGCTGTCCGGTGATCCCGGCGGGGCCGGGTCAGACCGAGATGCAGCTTGAGATGATCGCGCAGCTCGAACCGGTCGCTTACACCGGTACGCCGGACTTCCTGAAAATCCTGCTCGACGCGGCGAAGGCCGCAAATCGCGACGTTTCCTGCATCAGGCGTGCGCTTGTCTCGGGTGCGGCGTTCCCGCCGTCGCTGCAGGCAGAAGTGAAATCGCGCGGTGTTGACGCGTATCAAACTTATGCGATCGCCGAAATTGGCGTCGTCGCTTATGAGTCTCCCGCGCGCGAAGGCCTGATCGTGAACGAAGACGTGCTTTTGGAGATCGTGCGGCCAGGGACCGGCGATCCGGTCGCGGAAGGCGAGGTCGGCGAGATCGTCGTTACGTCGTTTAACGAGCATCACCCGTGGATCAGGTTAGCGACCGGCGATCTTTCCGCGATGATGAAAGGCGCTTCGCCTTGCGGGCGGACCAACGCGCGCATCAAGGGCTGGATGGGCCGCGCCGATCAGACGACGAAGGTGAAGGGCATGTTCGTTCGCCCCGAGCAGATCGCGGAGCTTTCGAGACAGCATCCCGGATTGCAAAAGCTTCGCCTCGTCGTGACCCGCGAGAACGAACAGGATGCGATGACGCTGCGCGCGGAAAGCGCGAATGGCGGGGCCGATCTCTCCGACAAGGTCGCGGCGACTTTGCAGGCGGTGACCAAGCTCAAGGGCCGGGTCGAGCTCGTCGCAGTCGGCTCATTGCCGAACGACGGCAAGGTGATCTCGGACGAGCGGGCGTAGTTCCGCCTCGTCCTTCGAGACGCAGCCTTTCATGCCGCTCCCCAGGATGAGGCATACCTCATGGTGAGGAGCGCCGAAGGCGCGTCTCGAACCATGAGGGCGATAAGTCAGCGCGAAACAATCCGCCCTTCGACGGCTGTCTTCACGGTGCGAAGCGCTTTCAGATATGCGATCACTTCGTTTGCCAGCAATGGTGCGTCGGCGTCCGGCGTCACGCGCTTGGCCGTGCGGAAAGTCGCATAGTCGTCGCCGCCGCGTGCGAGGTAGTCGAGGATCGCGACGCGATAAACGCGAGCGGGCTCGGCCGGCTTGCCCGCGACTTCAAGCGAGAGGACGCGCTTCTTCATCGGAAGTTTGGGATCGAATACGACCTTCATGCCGGAAACCTGCGGGAAACGGCCTGCGGGTACGGGCGCCCGCGCGAGGCCGTTTTCCATCGCAAGCAAAAGGTCGGCGCCGGTGATTTCAACGACGACCACGCGGTTGTTGAACGGGAGTTCGGCAAGAACGTCTTTGAGCCGGATTTCCGAACCCGGCGCATAGACTTTGCCGGAGCGGATGCCGCCGCCGTTGATGACCGCCGCATCGGCTTTCATCGAAACGCGCATCGCGTCCGCAAAAAGATTGCCGATCGCAGCCTCTCGCGTGCGGATCGTGGCATTGCGGCTGTCGAGTTCGACGGCCGTCTTTGCGATGACGACTTCCGTCTCGCGCGTGAAATCGTCGCTGAACTTTGCGACGGCTGCTGTCATGTCGGGATCAGGCGTGACATCCGCCGTGTCGATCACGCGGAATTTCGGCCACCATGTGGCGACACGCTTGCCATCGCGGTCCTGCACCAGAATATCGACATCGACGCAGGTGACATAGAATGCGTCGTAACCCGACTCCACGATCGCAGTCTGGCCGTCATACTGTACGAAAAGGTCGTGTGTGTGTCCGGTGAGGAGGAGCTCGGCCGCTTGCGCGAATTGCAGCAAGAACGCATCGGCGCGATCGCAATGCAGAACCGCGCATACGAAATCCGCGCCTTCCTTGCGCAAAAGTGCTGCCTGCTCCTTCGTCGTATCGACGCAAGGGAGGAATTGCAGATCTTCCGGAGACGATAGCTGCGCGGATTTTTCATACGCAATACCGGTAAGGCCAACTTTCACGCCGTCGAAATTGACGACCGTGCGATCCTTGTGATCGGGTACCGGGTCGCCATTTGCCAGCCGCAGGTTCGCGCCATAGAGCGGAAATTTCGTTTCGCGCATGCGTTCCAGAAACGTATCCCGCCCGAAATCGAATTCATGATTGCCGGCCACGAAAATATCCGGCGCGATCAGGTTCGTGAGCGCAACGATGTGCTTGCCGCGGTCGAAGCCCGACATGAGCGAAGGCGAGAGCGTATCGCCGCCGTGCGCGACGATTACATTCTTGTTCTTTGCGCGCTCGTCCTTCACGACGCTCGCCAGCCTCGCAAAACCGCCGCGCATTTTGCTGTCCGGCAGGAGCTGCTCGTTCATGATGTAAAAGTCGTTGAACAGAACGAAGGTGACCTTGGTCGCGGCGATGGGCTGCCCCATGCCGGTTGCCAGCCGGTCAGCGAGCCGAGGAATGCGGAAAGACTTGCGAGAAAGCTGCGGCGTGAAAGCATCTTTTTAGCTGCTACGTTGTGCCTCTGCCGCCCCTTGTGCATCGGCGGCCGCACTCTTCTATATTGTCCCGGCATGAAAATCGAACCCGCCAGGCGTCCTTCGGACCACCCAGCCACCGCATCGAAAATCGGTGTCCTTATCGTCAATCTCGGTACGCCGGACGCGACCGACTATTGGTCGATGCGCCGTTACCTGAAAGAATTTCTTTCCGATCGCCGCGTGATCGAGGCGCCGCGCGCGCTTTGGTGGTTCGTGCTCAACGTCATCATCCTGTCGAAACGCCCGCAGGCCAAAGGTCGCGACTACGACAAGATCTGGAATCGCGAGAAAAACGAAGGCCCGCTGAAGACGATTACGCGCGCGCAAAGCGAAAAATTGGCCGCTTCGTTCGCGGGTAACGACAAGCTCGTTTTCGATTGGGCCATGCGCTACGGCAATCCGTCGATCGCCTCGCGCCTCAAGTTTCTACAGGAGCAGGGCTGCGATCGAATCCTCGCGGTGCCGCTTTATCCGCAATATGCCGCGGCGACCACCGCGACCGTCGCCGACAAGGTTTTCGATGCGTTGAAAGAAATGCGCTGGCAGCCCGCGATCCGGATCGCGCCGCCGTGGCATGACGATCCGGTTTATATCGAAGCGGTGACGGATTCGCTGCAAGCGGAGATCGCGAAGCTGTCCTGGAAGCCTGATGTCATTCTTTCGTCATTCCATGGTGTGCCGCTCGAATATTTGCTCAAGGGCGACCCCTATTATTGTCAGTGCGTGAAGAGCGGGCGGCTGATGCGTGAGCGGCTGGGAATGGGCGATCAGCAATTCGTCACGACCTTTCAGTCGCGCTTCGGCAAGGACGAGTGGCTTCAGCCTTATACCGACAAGACGGTGGAGGCGCTGGCGGGGTCAGGCGTGAAGAATCTTGCGGTCGTCACGCCCGGTTTCGTCGCCGACTGTTTGGAGACGATCGAAGAGATCGGCATGGAGAATGCCGATATTTTCCGCGAGCATGGCGGAGAAAACTTTGCCGCGATTCCGTGTCTTAACGATTCAGATGCCGGGATGAAGGTGATCCGCCACGTGGTGGCGCGGGAGCTGTCAGGCTGGCTCTGACGGAAACGTGAGAATCGGCGACACTTGCGGGCGCGGCTGCGCCGCGTCATCTTCATTCAAAGGTTGATTTGCGCGGGAGGCGATTCATGGACGGCTTCAGTATTTTCGTCATTGTCATTTTGATCATCGCGGTTGCGACCGTTTTCGCGGGCGTAAAGACCGTTCCGCAGGGTTATCACTATACGGTCGAGCGGTTCAGCCGTTACACGACGACCATGACGTCAGGTCTCAATTTCATCGTGCCCTTTATCGATCGCATCGGGTCGAAAGTGAACATGATGGAGCAGGTGCTGGACGTGCCGACGCAGGAAGTGATTACCAAGGACAACGCGACCGTCGCCGTCGACGGGGTCGCGTTCTATCAGGTGTTCGATGCCGCGCGCGCGAGCTACGAAATCACCAACCTGCACAAGGCGATTCTGAACCTCATCATGACGAACATTCGTACCGTCATGGGTTCGATGGATCTCGACATGCTGCTCTCGCATCGCGATGAAATCAACGATCGCCTGCTTAAGGTTGTGGACGCGGCGTCCGCCGTTTGGGGCATCAAGATCACGCGCGTCGAGATCAAGGATATCGTGCCGCCGGTGGACCTCGTCGCCGCGATGGGACGCCAGATGAAAGCCGAGCGTGAGAAGCGCGCGGTGGTGCTCGAAGCGGAAGGCCAGCGTCAATCGGAGATTCTGCGCGCCGAAGGCGAGAAGCAGTCACAGATTCTCGAAGCGGAAGGCCGCCGCGAGGCCGCATTCCGCGACGCCGAGGCGCGCGAGCGCCTTGCCGAAGCCGATGCAAAGGCAACGACAGTGCTAAGCCAGGCCGTCGCGGGTGGGCAGGCCGCGGCGTTGAATTATTACATCGCCGAGAAATACGTAAAGGCGATGGAGTCATTTGCCGCTTCGCCGAACCAGAAAGTCTTCATGCTGCCCTATGAAGCGACTGCGATCCTCGGTTCGCTGGGCGGCATTGCTGAACTTTCGAAGGCGGTGTTTGGCCCGAATGCAGGACCGGCGGGTGGCAATGCGCCGACCGGCCCGCGCCGCAGCGGCTCGTAAGGGAGCGTGGCGATGAGCTTCTTCTCGCAACTCGGAAACTGGGGCTGGTTCATCGCGGGCGGGCTGCTGCTCGCGCTCGAAGTCCTGTTGCCAGGCACCTTCATGCTCTGGCTCGGTCTCGCCGCGATCGCGACCGGCGTGATCGGCTTCATCGTGTCGATCGGCTGGCAGACCCAGATCGTGATCTTCGCAGTTCTGTCGGTGGTTTCGGTGCTGCTTGGACGCCGCATTTACCCGACGGTCGTCACGGAAACGGACAAGCCGTTTCTCAATCGCCGTGCGGATGCGTTCGTCGGCCGTATCTTTACGCTGGATGAGCCGATCGTCTCCGGCACAGGCCGTGTTCGCGTCGACGACACGACATGGCGTGTTACCGGGCCTGACTGTCCTGCGGGGACCAAGGTTCGGGTCGAGAGGGCGGACGGTGCGACTTTGATCGTCGCGCCGGCGTCTTAAGCTACGCCGATCCGCAACAGATCGTGCAAATGCACGACGCCGACCGGCTTTTTGTTTTTAACGACAAAAAGCGCGGTGATGTTCGAGGCGTTCATGCGCTCGAGAATTTCGGACGCCAGCTGATCCGGATTCGCGGATTTCGGATCTTTGGTCATTATCTCGCGGGCCTTCGAGGTCAGCAGGTCCGCGCGCATGTGGCGGCGCAAGTCGCCGTCGGTAATGATGCCGGTAAGATGGCCGCTACCGTCGAGCACGCCGACACAACCGAAGCCCTTCGCGGACATTTCCACGATTGCGTCCGACATCAGCGCGTCGTCCTTCACCAGTGGTAGCTTGTCGCCTGCGTGCATGAGGTCGCGAATGAAGGTGAGGCTCGCGCCGAGCTTGCCGCCGGGATGCAGCGCCTTGAAATCGAGCGCGGTGAAGCCGCGGCTTTCAAGGAGTGCGACCGCAAGGGCGTCGCCGAGTGCGAGCTGCATCAAGGTCGATGTCGTCGGTGCCAGTCCGTGCGGGCACGCTTCCTGCGAGAGCGGAAGAATGAGCGGAATGTTCGCGGCCTGCGCGAGCGCGGAATTCGGCTGCGAGGTGATCGCGATCAACGCGACGCCGAAGCGCTTCGCGTAGTCGATCAGGTCGCGCAGTTCCGCGGTTTCGCCGGACCAGGAGAGCGCGAGAATGACGTCGCTCTTGTCGGAGATGACGCCGAGATCGCCATGGCTCGCTTCGCCCGGATGCACAAAATAAGCGGGGGTGCCGGTCGAGGAGAGCGTGGACGCAATTTTGCGGCCGACATGACCGCTCTTCCCCATACCTGTGACAATCACGCGTCCGGCCTCGCCGCGCAGCCCTGAGACGGCGCGGATTTTGTCCACGGCGTCGGAAAAGCCGCGGCCGAGCTCCCCCGCGAGCGCTGCCGACAGCGCATCCAGGCCCGTCGCCTCGGTCGCGAGCGTGCGGAGTGCGGAAGCCGTGTGCGGCATGGACGCCGCCGGCGCCGGGTTCTTGTTGGACGTTTGCATCGGAGCCTTGGGCCTGTTTTCGGCCGAAACGGGCCGATTCCCTAGCACGGGCTGAGGGTTGGAGGCCAATGGGCGGGCCCTGACAAGGAAGCGTTAACCATGCCCGTTTTACCTTCATTAACCATCCAAGCCATTCTCGGACCACGCCTTTGCCGGGTTGTATTTCGTCACGGATGCCGGTTTTTGGATGCTGGCGGGCTTTGTCTGCCGGCCTGTATGCGCTTGTCGCCGCGACGGGGGCTCAGGCGCAAAGCAACGAGACTTCGCTTCAGCAAAAGAAAGGGCCGCCGCAATCGGTGGTCGAGAGCCTGATCGACTCGCCACGCGTGGTCGGCGTCGTCCCGACGAGCGGGGCGGGCGAGACCGGTTACGTCTCGCAGAAAAAGAAAAGCCAGCCGAAGAAAAAGCAGGCGCAGAAAAAGCTACCAGCGCGCCGCCGCCGGTGGACGCCAGCCTCCTCACGCGCAATCCGTCGCTCGCACGCGTGCAATCTTCGGCCTCTCCCGAAATCACCGGCACGATCTCGCCCTTGCGCCGGCGCCGTCTTCCGCCGGACGACGAGCCCTTTCGGTCCGGTCGGCTTTACCTCCGGCGCGTTCCTGTTGCGGCCGAGTATCGAATTGCAGAGCGGTTACGACACAAATGCCCAGAAGGCCGTGAACGGCAAGGCTTCCTGGTTCAACACGCTGCAAGGCGCATTCAATGCGCAGTCGCAATGGCAGCGGCACGAACTCGTGCTCGACCTGCGCGGTGCCTATACCGCCTACAATGATGTCGGCGGTGCTGACCGGCCTGAAGTGCAGGCGAGTTTACGCGGCCGTATCGATGTCACCTCGCTCACCAAGATCGAACTGGAAAGCAAGTTCGGGCTAACTACGGAAAGGGCGGGCAGTCCCGATGCGATCGCCGCCGTGCAGCGCCAGCCGAATGTCTATGCCTTCGGGCAGACCGCAGCACTGGTGCAGCGCTTCAATCGCTTCGAACTGACGACGGGTGTCGGCATCGAGCGCAATGTTTATGAGAATGCGGAGCTGACGAGTGGCTTGGTGACGAGCCTGGCTGACCGCGACTACACTGCCTACTCGGCACGGCTGCGCGGCGCTTACGAATGGTCGCCGGACGTGAAGCCCTTCGCCGAGGCGAGCGTCGACCGGCGCGAGCGCGACCTGCCTGTCGACTTCAATGGTATCACGCGCGACTCCGACGGCCATACGTTGCGCGCGGGTCTCACGTTTGGCCGCAAGGAGTGGCTGTTCGGTGAGGTTTCCGCGGGCATCTCGCATCGCAGCTACGCCGCTCCGGCGCTTCAGGACATCACCGGTCTGATCTTCGACGCGCAACTCACCTGGCTTGCGACCGGGCTCACCACCTTCAAGCTCAATGCCGCTTCCGGTATCGATGAAACCTCGGTGCTGGGCGCGTCCGGCGTGCTTCGCCGCGAAATGCGGCTGACCATGGATCATGCCTTCCGCCGCTGGTTGATCGGCTCGGCGAGCGTCGGCTGGCTGCGCGAGGAATATGAGGGAACCGCGCTGGTTAACGATTATTTACGAATTTCGGCTGCATTAACATATTCGCTGAACCGCTCGCTCGCGCTGAAAGCCGAGTATCGTAACGAGCACTTCTTCTCGAGCGTGCCGGGACAGGACTACACGGCGAATATCGGGCTGATCGGAATCCGCTTACAAAGATAAGCCCGCCGCCGTTCTCGCGAAGTTTGTACTGCGTATTCTGCGGGGACGAGATGAAGAGAGTTGCGTTGCTTGCGGCAATGGCTGCCGCGATTTCGGCTTGCGCCAGCGATCCTACGACCACGCAAAGCGCGGTCGAGCCGATCCGCGCACCAAGCCTTCCGGGTAAACAGGCTAATCAGCCGGCAAGGCATCCGGCGATGCAGCCGCATGCGATTTCCGCCGACGCTTCGAATTTCAAGCAATGTATCGCTTCGTTGGGCACGCAGGCACGGGCGCGCGGCATTTCGCAGGCAATCTACAATCGCGAAACGCGCGATCTCGACCCTGACATGAAAATTATCGAGCTGATGGATCGTCAGCCGGAGTTCACGAAAGCGGTCTGGGATTATATCGACCAGCTTGTCGTGGAGCGCCGTATCAATCAGGGCCGCGAGATGTTCGCGCAGAACCGCGCGACCTTTCAAAGGATCGAGCAGACTTACGGTATCGATCCTTACGTTGTCGCTGCGATCTGGGGCATCGAATCGAATTTCGGCTCCAATAAAGGCGATCGCGATGTGATCCGCTCGACCGCGACGCTCGCGTGTATCGGCCGCCGGCAGGAGTTTTTCCGCAGCGAGTTTCTCGCGGCGGTCGAGATCGTCGCGCGCGGCGACATTCATCGCGATCGCTTCAAAGGCTCCTGGGCCGGCGCATTTGGCCAAACGCAGTTCATGCCGACGACGTTCAAGCGGCTCGCCGTCGATTTCAATGGCGACGGCCGGCGCGATCTGGTCGATACCGTCCCCGATGCGCTCGCCTCGACTGCGAACAATCTCTCGAAGAACGGCTGGCAGCGCGGCATCAGCTGGGGCTACGAAGTGAAGCTGCCGCGCAATTTCAACTACGGTCACGCGAACCGGAACGTAAAAAAGTCTGCGCAGGAATGGGCGTCGCTTGGCGTGCGCCGCGTCCGCGACCAGGCATTCCCGAACACACAAGGCTATATTCTTGCGCCCGCGGGAGCGCGAGGACCTGCGTTCCTCATGACCCGAAATTTCGAGGTGATCCTGCGGTATAACCCCGCCGACGCTTATGCACTTGCGATCGGCCATCTTGCCGATCGTATTCGGGGTGGCGGCCCGTTCGATGGCGATTGGCCGCGCGGCGAGCAGGTGTTGTCCCGCGCCGAGCGCGTCGAGTTGCAGGAGCGCTTGTCCTCTCACGGACTTTATAGCGGACCCGTCAACGGCCGGTTCGACGAGAAAACGCGTGCAGCGCTGGTCGCTTATCAGCAGCGCAGCGGGATCACGCCGGATGCCTTCGCGACCGTCGCGGTGCTGGAGCGCTTGCGCCAAGACCGCTAGGTTTCTTTATTGAGCATGGTCTTATCCGAAAACCGGTACCCACCTTTGGGGACCATGCTCTAGTTCCGTCTTGCTTTGGCCGCGAATTGCGGACAATTTCGTCCGCATGAAGCGTTTTCTTTCGCTCATGCTGCTTGCCGCTGCCGTTGCCGCATTTGTGCCGGGCGAGCGCGCCTACGCGCAAAGTCCGTTCTCCTTGTTCGATAGACTGTTCGGACCGCGCTGGCAGCCGGACGACGGCTCCGATCGTCGCGACGAGCAGCCGAGAGAGCGCGAAGATCCTACGGTCGGCACGGTCTATAACTCCGCCGCGGCTGCGGATGCCGACGCCAAGCGCGCGGAGAAACCGCAGGAATATGTCGTCGTGATCGGCGACACCATGGCGGATCAACTTTCGCAGGGCCTCGCCGAAGCGTTCTTCAGCGAACATCCACAACTTGCGGTCATCAAGAAAACTCGCGCGTCGTCCGGGCTCGTGCGCAGCGATTTCTTCGATTGGATTAAAGAGGCGGACAATATCGTCGCGAATGAGCGCGCAAGTGCCTATGTCGTCATGCTCGGGTCGAACGACCGGCAGCCGCTTCGCGACGGGAATAATTCTTATGAAATCCGCACCGATCGCTGGCGCGAACTCTACGCAAAACGGATTGACGATTTTCTTGCGAAGCTGAAAGAGAAGAATACGCCGATCTATGTCATGGGCATGCCGCCGGTGAGCGCGCAGCGCGCCAGCAGCGATATGCAATACCTGAACGAGATCCTGCGCGAGCGCACGGCACGCGCGGGCGTGCGCTATGTCGATGTGTGGGAAGGCTTCGTGGACGAGCAGGGTCAGTTCAACTCATCGGGTGCTGCGATGGACGGCCAGACGCGCCGGCTTCGCCTTTCCGACGGCGTGCATTTCACGCGCACCGGCTCGCGCAAGCTTGCGCATTTTGCGGAGCGCGATCTGTTGCGCCTGTTCGACTCGCGCGTGCGCAGTCCCTATCTGCCTTACGGCCTCGATCAGGGACCAATCTCCGGCGTGAGGCCGGAAATTGGCCCCGTCATTCCGCTGACGACGCCGGTGGGGCAGGGCGCGTGCTTGAAGGCGAGAAGCCAAACGCAGCGACGCTGCCGAATTTCATCGACCCGGATACGAAGAAGACGCTGGTTGACGGCGTGCCGCTCGCACCGAAAGACGGCCGCGCGGACGACTTCCGCTGGCCACGGCCTTCCTCGAGCTTCGAGAAGAAAGACGTGCCGCGGAAGAATTAACGCGGCAGGTTCGTCTCGCCCATCAAAAATTTGTCGACCGAGTGTGCGGCCTGACGGCCTTCGCGGATCGCCCAGACTACGAGCGACTGGCCGCGGCGCAGATCGCCGCAAGCGAAAACCTTTTCCTTCGATGATTTATAATCGACGACGTTGGCTTTGACGTTGCCGCGCTGATCGAGATCGACGCCGAGGTCCTTGACCGCGCCTTCATGTATTGGGCTGACGAAACCCATGGCGAGCAACACGAGATCGGCATCGAGATCGAATTCGGTGCCTGCGATCGGCTTCATGTTGTCATCGACGCGGATGCAGCGCAGCTTCTTCACCTTGCCGCCTTCGCCGATGAAGCTCTGCGTCATCACCGAGAACTCGCGCTCTGCGCCTTCCTCCTGGCTCGAGGAGGTCCGCATTTTCAGCGGCCAGTCCGGCCAGACCATCAGCTTGTTTTCTTTTTCCGGCGGCATGGGGAGAATTTCGAGCTGCGTCACGGATTTTGCACCCTGACGGATCGAGGTGCCGATGCAGTCGGAGCCGGTATCGCCGCCGCCGATGACGATGACATGCTTTCCGCCAGCGAGAATATCTTTCGCGCCGTTCAGCGACTCGTTGCCGACGCGGCGGTTCTGCTGTGGGAGGAATTCCATCGCAAAGTGAATGCCGTCCATTTCGCGGCCCGGGATTGGAAGATCGCGGCCTTTTTCGGCGCCGCCCGCGAGCACGACCGCGTCATGAGACTTCACGATGTCTGCAACGGCCAAGTTCACGCCGACATGCGCGCCGTAATGAAACGTCACGCCCTCGCCCTGCATCTGCGCGACGCGGCGGTCGATGTAGTGCTTCTCCATCTTGAAGTCGGGAATGCCGTAGCGAAGCAAGCCGCCGGCTTTCGCGAACTTCTCGAACACATGCACGTCGTGTCCGGCGCGCGCGAGTTGCTGCGCGCAGGCAAGTCCGGCCGGGCCCGAACCGATCACGGCGACTTTCTTGCCGGTCTTGCTCGAAGGAATTTGCGGCTTCAGCCAGCCTTCTTCGTGAGCGCGATCCGCGATCGCGGCCTCGATGGTCTTGATGTTCACCGGCGTGTCTTCGAGGTTCAGCGTGCAGGACGCTTCGCACGGCGCCGGGCAGACGCGGCCCGTGACTTCCGGAAAATTATTGGTCGAGTGCAGATTGCGCGCCGCTTCTTCCCAATCGCCGCGATAGACCAGATCGTTCCAGTCGGGAATCTGGTTATTCACCGGGCAGCCGTTATGGCAGTACGGAATGCCGCAATCCATGCAGCGCGCTGCCTGGTCGCGCGTCTCTTTCTCCGAGAGCGGTTCGACGAACTCGCGATAGTTCTTGATGCGCTCGGCGACCGGCGCGTAGGGCCGGTCCTCGCGCTCGATTTCGAGGAAGCCTGTGATCTTACCCATTTTACTTAAGCTCCCGCAGCGAGACGCGGCTGTTCTTGCGCGATTTTCTGCATTTCGCCAAGCGCGCGACGGAATTCATGCGGCATGACCTTGCGGAACTTGCCGACATAGCTGTTCCACGCGCCAAGAATTTCGGCGGCGCGCTTCGAGCCTGCGTACTTCGCGTGATTTTCGATCAGGTACTTGAGGCGCTCGGCGTCATAGGAGCCCAAATGCTCTTTGACGAGAATCCGGCTCATCGCTTCCGGGTCGCCGGATTCCACGACATTCTCAAGGCCGACCATCGACATATTGCACAGCGTTTCAAACTTGCCGTCTTCGTCGAGGACGTAAGCGACGCCGCCCGACATGCCGGCCGCGAAGTTGCGACCGGTCTTGCCAAGCACGACGACGATGCCGCCGGTCATGTATTCGCAACCGTGATCGCCGGTGCCTTCAACGACCGCGATGGCGCCGGAGTTGCGGACGGCGAAGCGTTCGCCGGCGACACCGCGGAAATAGCATTCGCCTTCGATTGCGCCGTAGAGAACTGTGTTGCCGACGATGATCGACTCTTCCGGCACGAACGCGCCGTCTTCGGATGGGCGCACGACAATGCGTCCGCCCGAGAGGCCCTTGCCGACATAGTCGTTTGCTTCGCCTTCGAGGTCGAAAGTGACGCCGCGCGCGAGCCATGCGCCGAACGCCTGACCCGCGGTGCCCTTCAGGCGGACCTGAATGGTGTCGTGCGGCAAGCCGGCGTGGCCGTAGCGCTTGGCGACTTCGCCGGAGAGCATCGCGCCCGTGGAGCGATCGACGCTCTTGATCGGCATCTGGATGCGAACCGGCGCACCGCGATCGAGCGCAGCCTTTGCTTCGACGATCAGCTTGCGGTCGAGCACGTGCTCAAGGTGATGGTTCTGGCGCTCCGAGTTCCAGATCGCGACGCCCTTCGGCGCATTCGGCTTGGAGAACAGTTTGGAAAAGTCGAGGCCGTTTGCCTTCGCGTGCGCAATCACTTTCGTCCGGTCGAGCATCTGCATCTGGCCGACCATCTCGTTGACGGTCTTGTAGCCGAGCGATGCCATGATCTCGCGGACTTCCTCGGCGACAAAGAAGAAGTAGTTGATGACGTGTTCGGGCGCGCCCTTGAAGCGCTTGCGCAGCACCGGATCCTGCGTTGCAACGCCGACCGGGCAGGTGTTCAGGTGACACTTGCGCATCATGATGCAACCCGCCGCGATCAGCGGCGCGGTGGCAAAGCCGAACTCGTCCGCGCCGAGCAGCGCGCCGATGACGACGTCGCGTCCGGTGCGGAAGCCGCCGTCCACCTGGACTGCGATGCGGCCGCGCAGGCGGTTATGCACGAGCGTCTGATGCGTTTCCGCAAGACCGATTTCCCAAGGCGAACCTGCGTGCTTCAGCGAAGTCAGCGGAGACGCGCCGGTGCCGCCTTCGTAGCCGGAGATGGTGACGTGATCCGCGCGTGCCTTTGAAACGCCGGCGGCAACGGTGCCGACGCCGACTTCGGAAACGAGTTTGACCGAGACGTCGCCCGAAGGGTTTACGTTCTTCAGATCGTAGATCAGCTGCGCAAGGTCTTCGATCGAATAAATGTCGTGATGCGGCGGCGGCGAAATCAGGCCCACACCTGGCGTCGAGTGACGCACGCGCGCAATCACGTCGTCGACCTTGTGGCCAGGAAGCTGACCGCCTTCGCCGGGCTTTGCGCCCTGCGCCATCTTGATCTGCATCATGTCGGAATTGACAAGATACTCGGTCGTGACGCCGAAGCGGCCGGATGCCACCTGCTTGATCGCGGAGCGCATCGAGTCGCCGTTCGGCATCGGCTTGAAGCGGTCGGCTTCTTCGCCGCCTTCGCCGGTGTTCGACTTGCCGCCGATGCGGTTCATCGCGATCGCGAGCGTGGTGTGTGCTTCGCGGCTGATCGAACCGAAGCTCATCGCGCCGGTGGCGAAGCGTTTTACGATTTCCTTGGCGCTTTCGACTTCGGAAAGTGCGACCGGCGCTCGGCCATCTTCCTTCGCGTCTTTAATGCGGAAGAGGCCGCGGATGGTCAGCAGCTTCTCCGACTGCTCGTTCAGGATGCGGGCATATTCGCGGTACTGATCCTGCGAGTTGCCGCGCACGGCGTGCTGCAAGAGCGACACGGTCGGCGCGGTCCATGCATGCGCTTCGCCACGCACCCGTACGGCGTATTCGCCGCCGACATCCAGCATTTCGCGCAGGATCTGCGCGTCGCCGAAAGCTTCGGCGTGACGGCGCGCGGTTTCGCGCGCGATGTCGTCGGTGCCGGCGCCCTCGATCTTGGTCGCGGTGCCGGTGAAGTACTTTGCGACGAATTCCTGCTTCAGGCCGACGGCGTCGAAAATCTGCGCGCCGCAATACGACTGATACGTGGAGATGCCCATCTTGGACATCACCTTCATCAGGCCTTTGCCGACCGCCTTGATGTAGCGCTTGACGATTTCCTTCTCGTCCGGCTTGCCCGGAATGTCGTTGCGCATTGCGAACATCGTCTCGAACGCAAGATAGGGATTGATCGCTTCCGCGCCGTAACCGGCGAGGCAGGCGAAGTGATGCACCTCTCGCGGCTCGCCGGATTCGACGACAAGGCCCACCGAAGTCCGCAGACCCTTGCGGATGAGGTGATGGTGCACGGCCGCGCAGGCAAGCAACATCGGCAGCGGAATGTTTTCGGCCGAGACGGCACGATCCGACAGGATGATGATGTTGGACCCGGTCCTTACCGCGCTTTCCGCGCGGTCGCAGAGCCGGTCGAGTGCGGGCTCTAGCCCGCCCGCACCTTGGACGGCCGGATAGGTGACATCGAGCGTTTTCGAGTTGAAGTGCGAATCGACACGATCGTTGATCTCGCGAATCTTCTCGAGATCGTCGTTCGTCAGAATCGGCTGATGCGCTTCAAGACGCTTGTTCTTCGACGCGCCTTCCATGTCCAGAATGTTCGGGCGCGGGCCGATGAACGAAACCAGGCTCATCACGATTTCTTCGCGGATCGGATCGATCGGCGGGTTGGTGACCTGCGCGAAGTTCTGCTTGAAATACGTGTAGAGCGCCTTCGGCTTTTCGGAGAGCGCGGAGATCGGCGTGTCGTTGCCCATCGAACCGGTCGCTTCTTCGCCGTTCGCCGCCATCGGCGACATCAGCAACTTCAGGTCCTCTTCGGAGTAACCGAAGGTCTGCTGCCGATCCAAGAGCGAGAGGTTCGAGCGCGATACGGTATTCTTCGCGGCCGGGAGCTTCTCGACAACGAGCTGCGTTGCGTCCAGCCATTCCTGATAGGGGTGGCTTGCGGAAATCTCGGCCTTCAATTCCTCGTCGGGAATAAGACGGCCCTTCTCGAGATCGACCAGCAGCATCTTGCCTGGCTGGAGGCGCCACTTCCGGACGATCTGGTCTTCCGGAACCGTGAGCACACCCATTTCGGACGCCATGATGATGCGGTCGTCCTTGGTGATGAAGTAGCGCGCGGGACGCAGACCGTTGCGGTCGAGGGTCGCGCCGATCTGGCGGCCGTCGGTGAAGGCGACAGCCGCAGGACCGTCCCACGGCTCCATGAGCGCTGCGTGATACTCGTAGAAGGCGCGGCGCTTCTCATCCATCAGCGGATTGCCGGCCCAGGCTTCGGGGATCAGCATCATCATCGCGTGGCTGAGCGAGTAGCCGCCTTGCGTCAGGAATTCGAGCGCGTTGTCGAAGCAGGCGGTGTCGGACTGGCCTTCGTAGGAGATCGGCCAGAGCTTCGAGATATCGCCACCGAACAGCGGGGAGGAGACCGACGCCTGCCGCGCCGCCATCCAGTTTACGTTGCCGCGCAGCGTGTTGATTTCGCCGTTATGCGCGACCATCCGGTAGGGATGTGCGAGCGACCAGGTCGGGAAAGTATTGGTCGAAAAGCGCTGGTGCACGAGCGCAAGCGCGCTTTCGAAATCGGCGTCGCGCAAGTCGGGATAATAAGTACCGAGCTGATCGGCGAGGAACATGCCCTTGTAGACGACCGTGCGGCAGGAAATCGAAACCGCGTAATAGTCGGCAAGGCGCCGTTCGCGCTTGTTGTAAATCCGGTTCGAGATGACCTTGCGCAGCAAATAAAGACGGCGTTCGAACTCGTCCTCGCTCTTTATGTTTGCGCCACGGCCGATGAAGACCTGCACATGCACCGGCTCGGTCGGCTTTACCGATTCGCCGAGCGTCGAGTTGTCGGTCGGCACGTCGCGCCAGCCCAGAAGCTTCATGCCTTCTTCGGCGATCACTTCGGCATAGATGTCGATGATGACCTGACGCCATTGCGGCTCGCGCGGCAAAAAGAGATAGCCGATCGCGTACTCGCCGGGCGCAGGAAGCGCAAAGCCAAGCTGCTTCGTCTTCTTCGCGAAAAACTTGTGTGGAATCTGTACGAGAATGCCGGCGCCGTCGCCGGCGCGAGGATCCGCGCCGACCGCGCCGCGATGCTCGAGGTTCAGGAGAATCGTCAGCGCATCTTCGACGATCTGGTGCGATTTGCGGCCCTTGATGTCGGCAATGAAGCCGACGCCGCAGGAGTCCTTCTCGTCGCGGGGGTCGAACAGGCCCTGCGGTGCAGGTGTGCTCCAGTCAGCACGCAACGGTTTGGTCGTAGCAGCCTTGAAGCCACGCGCCGATCCCGTTCCTTCGTGCCGATCCGTCTTCATTGCCTTGCCCCTTTAGCCTTCTCATTTCGGCGGTACGCCACACTCCGTGCCGTTTCCGGCTCGTGTACGGTGCCCGCGATTTTTTGAGCGCGCCCGGTCCGCCAAGTTTCACGCCTCGGTCAGTCCCGCCGCGTTAAGTTTGCGCCGGGCCGGCGAACCGGCTTTTTCCAGACGCTTTCCGGCTTGCTCTAATCGATGTGCCGGTTACCTTCACTGTCCCAGAAACTAGGACAGTATTGCTGTCTAATACCCTGACAGATTTCTGAAGCCCTTCAAGCTAATCAAATCGCTTTTCTTGCGGAGTGTCTGACTCCGGCGAAAGAAAAGTAGGCGTGAGAGGACGAATACGCAACAGTATTACGAATAACCCATCCGATGGCAGAGCGCGGGCGGCCACGATTAAGCTGTCCGGTGAGGGGCAGAACTTGAAAGTTTCGCGCGCGAACAGTTCAGGGCGAACTTCCCGAGGGTCTCCCCTACGAAGCACATGAGTAAGTGCGCAGCCTGCGTGCTGGCAGCGACCGGCAGCGTAGTGCTGACGCCGGAAGCGGTTTTTGTTCCGGCTCCATCTTTCGTCACTTCGGATGCCGTCTGGATTTCGCGAGAGAATCTTTTTCGCGCTTCGGCACTTCTTTCTCCCAAAGACAAGGAACGCCTTCGATCACGAGCACCAGCGTCAACAGTGTTGCGGAATTCCGCGTCCAAGTACTTCGAGCAAGGTGCCGGCCACGCGGTCCATGCGGGGTTTCGCTTCAATGCTGAACGAAATGTCAGAAATGGTGCGCTTCAAAACTCCTGAAAGCACACGATTCCCGTCGCAAGACTGCCGCAATCAGGCGGCGGAATCTTCTTCCAGTGGGGTGGCACGTCTTCACGGGGAGAGTTGCTGTGACATTCAAGAATATAGTTCTGCGTTCGACTATTCTTTCGGCAGTGTTTTTGACACTCGCCGCTGTCGCGCCCGCGTCGGCTCAAAATTGGGGCCCGGGCTATCCGCCGCCGGATTACGCGGGAAGAATTCATCCGCAACATATCGAAGCGATGGTGCGCTCCATGGGTTTTCAGCCCGTTGCCGAGCCGCGCCCGCGCGGACCTTTGTGGGTCACGCATGCGGTCGATCGTAACGGCGAGCAGGTGCGCGTGCTGATCGACGGTTTCTCGGGCCGTGTGATCGACGTGCTGCGCCGCCCGACACCGCCGCAACGCGTCGCGATAACGCCGCCGGCAAATTTCCCGCCGTCCGCGAATGGCCCGATCGGCGACTACGAAGATGAAGGCCCGGATTATGACTATCGCGACATGCCGCGGCAGCGGCCGGCGGACTGGCCGCCTTTGCGCCCGAACGTGCAGCAGCGTGGCCCGAACGTGATCCCGCTTGAGCCGCGCAGCGATAACCGCGTGCCGAGCACGCCGAAATCGAACACGGCGAAAAAGAAAGAGGCCAGCGACAAGAAGAAGGAAGCGGCGCTGAATCCCGAGAAGGAAAAAGAAAAAGTTCCCTCGCCGAAATCGCGACCCGTGGATGCACCAAAAGCTGCCGCGCCAAAGATCGAGCCGCAAAAGGCGGACACGCCGAAAAGCGATGCGCCGAAATCCGCTGAAGTCCCTACCTTTGTCCCGAACGCGGACCAGAAGCCAACCGGTTCAATTCCCGCCGCGGCGCCCGAAGCGAAAAAGAGCGAGCCGCCGCGCGCACTGCCGCCGATGCAGCCGCCGTTCTGATCAAATAAAAAGGGCGTCCTGTTTCGGACGCCCTTTTCTTTTCAAGAAGTGCCGAGGTTCGTTACGCGGCTTTCGCGTCGATCACCTGTGCGCCGCCGGATTTTCCGATCGGAATCTGACGCGGCTTCTTGGCTTCGGGAATGCGGCGGACGAGATCGACATGCAGCAAGCCGTTCTCGACACTGGCTCCCGTTACCTCGACGTGGTCGGCGAGTTGGAAGCGGCGCTCGAAAGCGCGTGCCGCGATGCCCTGATAGAGCACTTCGGGTTTGTCTTCGGACTCGCCAGCGCTCTTGTCGCCGCGAATGGTGAGTGCGTTTTCTTTCACCTCAATGCTGAGGTCCTTGTCGGTGAAGCCTGCGACCGCAACCGTGATG
Source organism: Hyphomicrobiales bacterium (assembly GCA_016713235.1). Taxonomy (GTDB): domain Bacteria; phylum Pseudomonadota; class Alphaproteobacteria; order Rhizobiales; family Xanthobacteraceae. Next base: position 275,851 of record JADJPN010000004.1, read on the forward strand.
CGGTAAGCGTCTTCGCCGGTACGCTCGATGTTGTAGGGCGGGTAGGTTGGTACCGGGCTGTCAAACGAGCCATCGAGCCGCGAGAATAAGCGGTCGAAACCGACGGTCGAACGATAGAGAGGGGTAAGGTCGAATCCACGCATGACATATCCTCCTTGAGAAGCGACATGCAGTTGTTGCGCGCCCGCAAACGTAGTTTGCCGTAGCCAAACCAGCGGACGGTGCAGCCGGGTGGCCTGCACAAAAGCGATATAGGCGTGGCTTTTTGGCCTTCAAGACCCCGCAAAAGGCAAAGACGATAAGGCTGTTTGGGTTACGTTCATCCGCGCTGGGCGATGAAAGGGCGGAGGTGGGCTGCGGTCATGTACTTCTTCTCGCGCGCTGCGACTATTTTCCTGCTTTACCTGGCCGTCACGATTCAGCCCGCGCCGGTAGACAGCGCATATGCGCAAGGCAGCCAAGAGCGCGTCATTCGCGATATCGAAATCAGAGGCTTCAGCAACGTCAGCGGTCTGCGGCGCCGCGGTGAAAACTATGTTTTTCAGGCGGAAAATTTTATCGGCGAGAAGGTGAGTGTCGTGATGAATGCCGCGACCGGCGAGATCGTGGGCTTAAGCCGGGTTATGCCGCAAAAGAAGCAGCGGCCCACGCCGTTGCCGTGCCGAAAGCGTCATTGTACGCATGCCCTGCAAAAGCGGCGGCGATTCATGGCTCTCGTTTCAATTCCATCCAATCCGATTCCAGACCATGCGGTCAGCGGTCATATCGAAACCGCGGACGGCGTAAGGCTGCGTTTCGCACGCTGGCCCGCCGGTGGCGGCAAGCGCAAAGGGACGGTTTGTGTATTTCCCGGTCGCGCGGAGATGATCGAGAAATATTTCGAGGTTGTTTCCGAACTGCGCCTGCGCGGTTTTGCTGTGGCCTCGCTCGACTGGCGTGGACAGGGTGGATCGGCGCGGGCGCTTGCCGATTCGCGCAAGGGACACGTCGTCGATTTTGCCGAATACCAACTCGACCTTGACGCCTTCATGAAGCAGATCGTGCTTCCCGATTGTCCGCCGCCTTACTTCGGGCTCGCGCATTCGATGGGGGCCGCAAATCTCCTGCGTGCAATTCATGAGGAGCGGCGCTGGTTCGACCGCGTCGTGCTCTGCGCGCCGATGATCGATCTCAAGATCAATCGCTGGCCGGCCGTCGCGCGTTATTTCACGCGTTTCATGTCCGGGATCGGTCTGGGGCATCGCTATATTCCCGGCGGCAGTGCGGTCGCGGTGACCAATCGGCCTTTCGCGAGCAATCCGGTCTCGTCTGATCCCGTGCGCTACGAACGGATCGCTTCGATCGTCGAAGCGGATGCTTCACTGGGTCTCGGTTCGCCTACCTTGTCGTGGATTTCGGCTGCATTCCGTCAAGTCGACGAATTCGCTGAGCCCGAGTATCCGGCGAAGCTACGACAGCCCATTCTTATTGTCGGCGCGGGCGCCGATCGGCTGGTGTCAACGGCGGCGGCCGAGAAGTTCGCGATCCGTCTGCGGGCGGGCGCGATCGTTGTCATTCCAGGCAGCCGCCACGAAATTCTGATCGAACGTAATTCAATCCGCTCGCAGTTCTGGGCAGCCTTCGACGCTTTCGTGCCGGGTTCGGCTTCCGAGCAGCGTTAGGCTTTATTTGTTGAGAAGTTCCAGTGCGGCTTCGTGCACGCGCTTATCTCCGGCGGCGACGATCTGTCCGCCCTTTGCAGCGCTTTCGCCCTGCCAGTTGGTGACGATGCCACCCGCGCCTTCGACGATCGGGATTAGCGGTACGATATCGTAAGCATCCAGTCCCGCTTCGACCACGAGATCGACCGTGCCGGCTGCGATCATGCAATAGGCGTAACAGTCGCCGCCGAAGCGAGGGAGCCGCACATTTTTCTCGACCTCGTCGTAGCGGGTTTTTTCTTCCGCCGAAAACAAATGCGGGCTTGTCGTAAATAACAATGCGTCGTCGAGCGAGGCGCATTTGCGCGTCATTAGCTTCCGCACGCCGGCAGGCCCGCGATATTTAGCGCTGGCGCCATCGCCGGTGAAACGTTCGCCGACAAAAGGCTGCGCCATCATGCCGTAGACGGGCATATCGTCCTTGCAGAGTCCGATCAGCGTGCCCCAGACCGGCATTCCCGCGATGAAGGATTTCGTGCCGTCAATGGGATCGAGCATCCACGTATACGGTGCGTCGCTTTTCACGTCTTCGAACTCCTCGCCGACAATGCCGTGCGCCGGGAAGTGCTGGCGGATCAACGCGCGCATCGCCGTCTCCGCCGCGCGATCCGCGGCGGTAACGGGATCGAAGGCTCCCTTCAGCCTCTTGTTCTCGATCGAGAGCGTGGTGCGGAAAAAAGGCAGAATCGCTTCGCCCGCGACGGTCGCGAGTTCATCGACAAATGCTGCGAAATCGACTGCGCCCATTTCGTGGGATTTCCTTAGCGTGGGCCGAAGGCTTGGTTGTTGCAGGCCGGGGTCAGGTCGAGGAAGCGCTTGAGCTCCGTGGTCTGCCTGCGCGCGGCAAAGTCCTTCATGAGCTGTTCGAACTGTGCTTCGTCCAGAAATTTCTGCCCTTCGGAAAGGACACAGAGGCAATAGTCGTCACATAGCGGCCGCTGCTTCTCGGGCACGCGAGGATTCTTGCGGCAGGCATCAAGACAATCATTGGTGAAATCGGTCCGCTGTTTCGCGTTCCATTGCGCTGAAGCGGGTGCAGCGAACGCGGCAGACAAGAGAGTAAGCGCCAGAACTCCTGCAAAACGTCGGATTATCATTGGCAAACTCTCTTTCCAGAATCCGCGGCAATCTAGCGGGGGCCATGTGTTTCCGGCAACGCCTGACTGCGCCGCCGATGGTTGAAGTCGAGGCGATAGCGTGGCACTCGCTTGGCTGCGGTAGAACAGGGGTGAACGCCCCAATACCCCAGGGAGAGAGCGTGAAGGGCGAGCACAATGCCGCCGGAAGCGGTGCGCCGTCCGGTGTGCAAATCGATCTGCGGGCCGGCATCTGGCTCGTTGCCGTGCTTTCGACAGCCCAGCTTGTGAGCCAGTTCCTCCGCAGCGCAATCAGCGTGATCGGGCCCAATCTGGTCACGGAACTGAATCTCAGCGCGGCAGGTCTCGCGCTGCTTTCAAGCTCGTTCTTTCTCGCTTTCGCTATCGCGCAAATTCCGGTTGGCATGCTGATCGATCGCTTCGGGCCGCGCGCGACCATGCTGTGGTCGACCGCGCTTGCGGTTGCCGGCTGTTTCGTATTCGCGTTCGGACGGGATTTGAACACGCTCGTGCTTGGCCGCGTGTTGATGGCGCTCGGCTGCTCGAGTTTCTACGTAGCGCCGCTCGCGATTTATTCGCGTTGGTTCAAACCGAAGTATTTTTCGTCTGTCATCGGTATTCAACTGGGGCTTTCAGGCCTCGGTCTGCTCGCGGCTACTTCTCCGCTCGCGTTCGCGGCGTCCACGATCGGCTGGCGCCCGAGCTTTGCGATCGTTGGCATTCTCGCCCTTCTGTCCGGGCTTATCGTGTTGTGGTGGGTGAGCGACGATCCGCCCGGCGCGCAACGGCCAGAATACAAGAAAGAAACGCTCCGCGAGAGCCTGCGCGGACTTGTCGTGATCTCGCGTGCGCCTTCGTTCTGGCCGATCTTTGCGATGTTCCTCACAAATTATGCGGTCGTGATCACGATCCTCGGCCTATGGGGCGGGCCCTATCTCGCGCATGTCTACGGCTACGATCTGGAGACCCGCGGCTATTATCTTTTGGTGCTCGCGCTTTCCGGCATGATTGCGATGTTTGCCTGGGGCGCGGCGGATCGCCTGTTCGGCAATTATCGGGTCCCGGCGTTGATCGGGGCGACGCTGACGCTGGCGATGCTGATCTGGATCTCGCTTGCCGGGAAGATGAGCCCCACCATGCTCTTCGTCTGGTTCCTGTTCTATGGGTTGGTGACGGGTTATCCGCCGCTGCTCGTGGGCCAGGCCCGCGCGATGTTTCCGCCGCAGCTTGTCGGCCGTGGACTGACGCTTCTCAATCTTGCGACCATGGGCGGCGTGTTCATTTTCCAGTTCGCGACCGGTGCGGTCATCGAATTCATGGCCCCGAACCAGACCGTATACCCGCTTGCGGCCTATCAGGCGGTCTTTGGTTTGCAGGCGGTGCTGCTGGCAATTTCGATCGGATGCTACTTTTTGGCTCATGATCGCGGACAATCATCTTAAGACTATGATTTCATTGACGTTTCTCCCGGATTCGGGGCCATCCAATCCCGATAAAGTTATGTAAGCAGTACTTGCGTATTTTGCGCTGCGGGAGCATATTGTTGCGGTGCGATACGCGATGGCGTCGCGTATTCGCCGCCCTTCTTAAGGGCGTTTCCTCCCTAGACTTGGGCCGCTACAGGCAACTGTAGCGGCCATTTTTCTTTCAGGGTTATTCCGCGGCGTCTGGCAGCGGTTCAAGGCCGGCCGTGGTGAAGGCGGCGACGGCTTCGACCACGCGGCCAAGATCGTGCTTCATCTTCTCGAAGCCAGCGGTCTTCGTGTAGCCCGCCTCGTCCATGTAGAGCGCGCGGTTCACTTCGATCTGGAGCGCATGCAGCCCGGTAGCGGGGTCGCCGTAGTGCTCGGTGATGAAGCCGCCTGCATAGGGCTTGTTGCGCAGTACGATATGGCCCTGCGCGCGCAGGGTGCGCTCGATCAGATCGGTGATCGCCGGCGAGCAACTCGTGCCGTAGCGGTCGCCAAGCACAATGTCCGCGCGGGGACGATCGTCGCGTCCGCCGGCGGTGGACGGCATCGAATGGCAGTCCAGGAGCAGCGCGAAGCCGTAACCCTTCTGGGCGCGGGTCACCAACTTTCGCAGCGTGCGGTGGTAGGGCTTGTAGTACTGCTCGATCCGTTGAAGCGCTTCGGCGATCGGGATGCGCCGCGGGTAAATTTCCCGCGCATCCCCGACCACGCGGGCAACCGTGCCAAGGCCTCCGGCCACGCGCAGCGAGCGCGTATTTGCGAATGCCGGCAGGCGGCCTTCGAACATGCGCGGGTCCAGCTCATAGGGCTCGCGGTTTACGTCGAGATAGGCGCGGGGAAAATGCGCCCGCATCAGCGGCACGCCGAAGCGTGGCGCCTCCGAAAACAGCTCGTCGACGAAGGTGTCCTCGGAACGGCGCAGCGTTTCCAGCTCCAGCCGGCTCTGGCGCAGGAAGGCCGCCGGATAGCTGCATCCGCTATGGGGCGAATTGCAGACGACCGGGCTTTCCGCAACGAGCGGTTCCTCGATATCGAAGGCGGGGGCCAGTTCCTCGACAACTTCCGCGTTCATAAATGGGCGTCCGGCGGGGATTAAGGAAAACGTCAGCTTTCGGGTTCTGGCAGGGCCAAATGGCCTTGTGAAGGCCGGGGGTTTCTTTAAGCACCTTCACCGGCCATTTACCCGTCCGCCCCCAAATGGACGCCTTGATGGGGCCAAAAGAGCCGGGACGTTTAAGGGGCACTATGCCGAAAATTCTTCTCGCCGAAGACGACAACGATATGCGCCGTTTTCTTGTAAAGGCGCTCGTGAACGCGGGCTACGAGGTCGCGCATTTCGACAATGGCCGCTCGGCCTATCAGCGGCTGCGCGAAGAGCCGTTCGAGCTCTTGCTGACCGACATCGTCATGCCGGAAATGGACGGGATCGAGCTGGCCCGCCGGGCTACCGAACTCGACCCCGATATCAAGGTCATGTTCATCACGGGCTTTGCGGCTGTCACACTGGAAGCGCAGAACAAAAAGACGCCGGAGGATTCCAAGGTCCTCTCCAAGCCCTTCCACCTCAAGGACCTCGTCAACGAGGTCCAGAAAATGCTGGCCGCGGCCTAGCCCGAACTTGCCCCGCCTGAGGGCAGCCGATATAGGGTCCCCGCCTTTGATGCGCGCGTAGCTCAGCGGTAGAGCACTACCTTGACATGGTAGGGGTCACAGGTTCGATCCCTGTCGCGCGCACCATTCTCTTCCCGGGACGCCCGGTCCACCGATGTCGGATTTATCCGATATCGGTAATCGAAAAAGACTTCGGGCACGCCCGGTATCGGCGAAGATAAAAACCAAGTTCGGGACGACCCGAATTTTTTATTCTCACCAGGCAGGGACGACCCTCCAAAGTATCAGGAGTGTTCTCGTGGCTTGGATCTCGCTCTTCATCGCCGGATTGTTCGAAATCGGCTGGGCGATCGGACTGAAATATACCGACGGATTTTCGAAGCTCTTGCCGACCGTCTGGACGGTGGCCGCGATGGTCGTCTCGCTCGCCTTCCTCGAATACGCGTTGCGCACGCTGCCCGTCGGCACGGCCTACGCGATCTGGGTCGGCATCGGCGCGGTCGGCACCGCGATCATGGGCATGTGGCTGTTCAACGAGTCGCGCGAGATCGCGCGGATCGTTTGCCTCATGCTGATCGTGGCGGGCGTGATCGGACTGAAGGTCGTGACGCCGAGCGCGGGCTGATTAGCTTTCACCTTCGATGATCTGACGCAGCGAAGCGACGTGTTTGCCAAAGGCGCCGCGACCCGTAGTGGTCGCGGCGACCGTGGTTTGCGGCTTCTTGCCGACGAATGTTTTTGTCACGGCGACGTAGTTTGCCTTGGAGAGCGTTTCGATATGCGCGCCGAGATTGCCGTCGGTGGCGCCGGTCAGTTTTTTCAAGTGAGAAAATTCGAGCCCTTTGCCTTTCGGCAGCGCGTTCAGCGCAGCCATGATCTTCAGGCGCAAAGGCTGGTGAATGATGTCGTCGAATTGTACCACTTGTCAGTTCCGGCGCATCCAGAGGCCGCCGATGATCAGGCCGATGCCGTTGACGAAGGCCATCCATAAAGCAAACCAGTCACCGGAATAAAAATAACCGATGAAGGTGAGGGTCATTACCGCCGCTCCGATCGCGACGAAGGCCCAGCCCAGCCAAAGACCGAGCAGGATGTAGGGCAGCATGAAGTAGCTGGTCCAGAATGTGCCAAGTTGCCGCGCGCCAAGCTGGCCGAGCCCGACACTCCAGATCAAACCGAATGCAATGAAGATCAGGAACGCCGCCAATATCCGGTGACTGAAATTATTCACGCCCTGACGCCGCGCCGTGACAATGCCGATTGCGACCGAACCGCAGAGTCCTAAAACCATGACGACAATCCAGGCGTAGCGCGACTGCGCCGGCATCCAGAAAGAGATGAGGTAGCCGACGAAAGTCAGCGCCCCCCACAAGATCAGCATTGCGCTGGTGCGGCGATAAAACAGAGATTGGCGCACGCGGGCGCCAATCTCTTCAATTTCGGCCAAAGCTGAGCTTGCCTGGCGGCTGTCGATCATGAGCTTTCACCGTGTTGCGACATCCTCTGCCACAACATCGGTGAAACGGGCGCTACTGACAACATCCATGTGGTTGGCGCCCTCAAGAATACGGAAGTTCATCTTCGCGGCTGTTCCTTTCACGGCCTCTTCGTATTTGCTGGCGACCATCAGTTCGTCATTGGCGCCCGCGATCAGCGTCATTGGTCCTTTGACGCCGTTCAGGTCGGCGTGAAAATCGCGCCGCGCGCCGAAGTTCGAGAGTAGCCGGAAGGAATATTGCGAAGTCAGTATGTTTTGCAGATTTTCGGGAGTTGCGAACGCAACCACGGGCAATCCTTCGCAGCAGATGATCCCGATGTTGCGGAGGATGATCAGTCCGATGATGCGCGGGATGCTGGGGCTCGCCCATCCGCCGGCATTCGGGCGTGTCGAGGGCGAATCGATGCCGAGCATCGGAGAGAGCAGCACGGTTCGTACAAAAAGGTTTTGGTTCGCGGAGCCCGCGATACGCAAAGCGAATCCTCCGCCGCTGGAGTGACCGACCAGTGTCAGCGGCAATGAAACGCCGGTGCTGCGGATGTGCGCGACCAGATCCGCCATGTCGTCGTCGAGCTGGCCGATATAGCCAATGTCGCCATGCGTGCCTGAAGCGCCATGACCGCGAATATCCGGCACGAAGCTCTCGACGCCGCGCGCCGCCAGTGCTTTCGCCAGCGGATGCATGGCGTAGCTTGAACCGGATGAGCCATGAATGAGTACGGCTGCGCGTTGCACCCGCTGTCCGCTCGGCACGTAGTGACGATAGGAAAGAATCGATCCGTCGCGCGCACGGAAAGTCTGTAACGGCGGGATGCCCTGATTATCGGCGTCGCGCACGGCATCCGCGATAAACGGTAACGTGGCCGGCCGTTTAACCGGCACCGCAATCATTGCGCTCAATACCAGCGCCGCCAGCCCCACCGCGGCAAGCAGCCAGCGCACAACATTTAAACCTCCCCATAGAACGCGCATTTTCAGTTCCCTCAATCCGTATTTCATTAAATGCAGAGTACTCTGTTACACAGAGTAAATAGGAAAGCAAGCGGCTTAGGGGAGGCCAGTATTGCCGGGTTAGTTCGAGGGGCGCGAGCCGATCACCTGAAAGCCGGCCATAGCGCGAAGCCATAGTCGGCAAGATAAATCCCGAGTACGAAACCGATGACACCGCTCGCAATGAAAAATTGCGGGTGGTTCACCGCGTTGATGAAATGCGCAGTCCACTTCTCGGACACTAGAGTTTTAATGTGAAAAATACAGTCGGCGCGTCCTTGCCGCCGAGCGATTCGTAAAATTTCCTCGCAGTGTCGTTGTCTGCTTCCGTGCCGACCCACGCTTCGCGGCAGCCATGCTCCTTGCCTGCCGCAAGCAGCGCCTCGATCAGCTTCGTGCCGATGCCTTGCCGCCGGAGCGCCGGCCTAACGCCGAGATTGCCGATGTAAAGCTCGTCTTCCATGTCGGGATGAAAATGAATCACCCCGCGCGCCTGACCCACGACTTCGCTCTCATGAATCGCGACAAACAGGAGATGTCCTGGTTCGCGAAGGTACGCCGCCACGCGCGCTTTCTTGATCGAATAGTCGAAAACGTCCTCGGCGACGCGATCGAGAACCGATGCGTCGCCCGGGTCGAGACGCCTGATTTCGATTTTCGCCAAGCGCTATTTCTCTGCGAGCACCTTGAGTTGCAATAGGCCCTTCTCGAATTCATTACCGATCATTTTGTCGAACGACATGAAGATAGACATCACCCTGCTTATAAAGGGCATGGGTCCGAAAATTATCCAGGAAGCTTTCGTGCCGTTGCCCGCAGGCTTGAGCAGGAATTCAACGTGATTCTTGGCGCGCATCGGGCGGTAGAAATCGATGTTCGCCTCTACTTTTTCGTTCGGTCTGACCGATATGATTTCCTGCTGGCCGGCACCGACTTCCCTGTTGCCGTCCCACGCGTAGACGGCGCCGACGCCTTTGTCCGCGCCGCTATAGACGCGTTTCATGTCCGGGTCCTTCTGATCCCACGGCGACCAGTTGCGCTGCTGTTTCAGGTCCTCGAAATAAGGGAAGATCTTCGATGCGGGTGCTGCAATGTCGATGGAGCGCTCCACGCGAAATTGGTTCGGCTTCATCGATGCGAGGATGAGCACGACGACGATTGCGGTGATCATCACTGCGCCGATCCCGAGTACGATATAAAAAGGGGTCATCATCATTGGCTGTTCCCTCCGCTTTAGCTTGTCTTGGCAGGCGTATGGGCGAAGCTCCAGCTATGGCCGAAGGGGTCCACGACCTGCGCGTAACGATCGCCCCAGAAGGCGTCGTGCGGCTCCATGACGGTCTCCGCACCGGCGTCCTTCGCGCGTTTGAACGCGGCGTCGCAGTTTTTCACGTTGATATGAACGGTGACCGAGGTCTTTCCGATGCGGGTCGGCGGGCCGAATTTATCGGGACGGCATTCCGCGTATTCCGGAAAATCATCGTGAATGAAAACCTGTGCGCCGTCGATATCGATTGCGGCATGCATCAGGCGCTTACCGTCTTCATGCGGCACACGCATCACTTCGGTTGCGCCGAGCGCCTTCTTGTAGAACTCGACCGCATCGGCCGCGCCCTGAATGCAAAGATGCGGGAAAATCGTTTGCGTGGTCATAGCAACACTCCTGAAGGGTGATCTGATTCCTCGATAGCGCGTTGACGAGGCGCGAGACGACAACTTTCTTGCCAATCGTGGGGTCGATTGTGACTTGCGCGGTCATCGCCTCGTCCTCTTCTCAGCTTACGATGGTCTTGAAGCCGCCCCAGATCATGCGCTTGGTGTCGAACGGTACTCCGCCGGGGGTCATCATTTTTGCGAGACGCTTGTCGTTCATGCACTTCTTGTTCACTGCATCACGGTGCTTGCGCGATTTGTACGTGATGTACGCGAAAATCACGGTCTCATTCGGCTTGCGTTTCACCGCGCGCGGAAACGAAGTGCGCTTGCCCCAGCTCACGTCGTCGGCGACGCATTCGCGGTAATCCAGTGCGCCGTGATCGCGCCAGACTTTTGCGCTGAGCTTCGCCATCTTCTTGTATTCGGCAAGCTTCTTTTTCGGCACTGCGATCAGAAATCCGTCTACGTATTCCATTGTTGTTCTCCTTGGATTGATTTGTTTGTTACGAAGCCTTGCCGCGGCGCGCGGCTTCGATGTCGGCGATGATGAATTTCTTCATCTTCATGAAGGCATCCATCACGCGCTTTACTTCTTCGGGCGGGCCTTCCGACAGAATCTTCTACATCATTGCCGGAAAGACCTGCCAGGAAAGACCGAAACGATCCTTCAGCCAGCCGCAGGGGCCTTCTTCGCCGCCGCCTTCGCGCAGCCTGTCCCAGAAGTAGTCGATCTCGGCCTGCGTGTCGCACGCCAGTTGGAAGGAAACGGCTTCCGTGAACTTAAACTGCGGGCCGGCATTGAGGGCGGTGAATGGCTGACCGTTGATCGTGAATTCTGCGGTCAGCACCTTGCCGGCGTCCATGCCGTGAATTTCTTTGCCGGTGTCGGGATAGTAGGCGATTTTGCCGAGCTTCGAGTCTGGAAAGATCGAAACGTAAAAGTCCGCTGCCTCTTTGGCGTTGCCGTCGAACCAGAGGCAGGGCGTGATCGGGGCTTCGAGTTTCATTGTCGTCGTTCCTATTCGAATTCGGCTGCGAGTTTTTCGAGCGTGCCGGTCCAGCCGCGTTCGTGGCCTTCGGCCGCGGCTTGATCGAAGAACTGTTCGTGCAGGAGCGTCAGCATGGAGCCGTCACCGTCTTCGCGGATCGTGACGGTCACGAGCGACTCGCGTTCCGGGGTCGAATGCCACGCCCAGGTGAACTGAAGGCGCGTATGCGGGAATATTTCGCGATAGGTGCCGCCGACTTTATGGAAGTCGCCGTCTTCCGTGTTGAAGCTGACCCAGAACCTGCCGCCGGTGCGCACGTCCAGCTCCGCCTTCACGGTGTCGAGTAAAGTCTGCTGCGGGCCGAACCAGCGAACTATTTTTTTCGCGTCGGTCCAGGCTGCGAAGACTTGTTCGGGCTTTGCGTTGAGGCGGCGTTTGAGGGTGATGCTTGGTTTGGCGAGCATGTTTCTTCCTCGATAAACTTGGCGAGACGCTCGAGCTGTTGCGTCCAGAACTGCTGATAGCGGTGGAGCCATTGCATGGCGTCCTCCATCGGGCCGGCGGTAAGCTGCACCGCCACAGTGCGCCCGGTCTTGGTGCGCGAAATCAGGCCGGCGTCGGAGAGCACGTCGAGGTGCTTCATCACGGCGGGCAGCGACATCGAAAACGGCTGCGCGAGTTCGCTGACCGAGATCTCATTGCGCTCGCTCAAGCGCGCGAGCAGGGCGCGGCGCGTCGGATCGGAGAGTGCCGCAAAGGTGCGGTCGAGATTCGGAATTGCCATGGCTCAATCCTCGACCGGAATGACGAGTTGGATGTCACCCCGCGCCGATGCCGGATCGAAGTTCTTGCCGTAACGCTCGACCAGATCGAAAGGGCGGGATCGCGCGAGCGGATGGCTACCATCGCGCAGAAATTTTGACGTGGTTTGCGAAATCTCGCTGACCGCGCCGTCGTGGTCGATTATCGCGCAGGTAAGCGGCGGGAGGCGAAATTCCGTGAGGCCGGCAGGAACGGCATCCTGCGCGCCGATCTCAACGCCGCTAAAATACTGGTCTTCGCCGCTGTCGCCGAAGAGTCCGATGTGGACGCCGTACGTCACCGGTCCCTGCGCGAGCAGCCGCCGGCCCGCGCCACCGGCGAATTCCTGCCATTGGGCGCCGAGCTTCTTCATTGCATCCGCGGTGGCCGGATAACGGCGCATGAGGCCCGCAAGACGGAGCGCGGGCATATGCCCGATCCGGGTGGCTTGGAGTTCCGTCTTGAGAGCTTTTTTCATGGCGCTATCCGGCTCCGGGGAAGTCGGGTTAACACTTAACTAATCGGTTAAGTTATAGAGACCAGCCGGACAGTCAAGGAGGAAAGCCGGAACCCGGCGATCGGGTGATTTCAGCCCGCAAATGCGGACAAAAGACGTTTGACAGGGCCGGGAGCGGCCCCTAGAAACCCGGCGAACCCAAGGAATACGACGATGAAAGTCCGCAACTCCCTGCGCTCGCTGCGCGCCCGTCACCGGGACAACCGTCTCGTGCGCCGCAAGGGCCGCGTCTACATCATCAACAAGACGCAGAAGCGCTTCAAAGCCCGCCAGGGTTAAGTTCGCCTGTCTGACAGTTTTGGCCGGCGCACGGAAACGTGCGCCGGATTTCGTTTGCCTGTGGTCTTTTCGGGCTTGCGGGCCAGCCTTACGAGCATAGACTCGGGGCTATGAAGCTCTTTCGAGTCTTCGTTATCGCCGCCTTCGCTTTCGCGCCTTTCGGAGCGCGGCCGCTGCTCGCGCAGACCGGCCCTGGCACCGAGCAAAAAGCGCCGCCCGCGAAAACCCAAAGAGCGCAGAAGCAAAAAAAGCAACTCGACCGCGTGCAGCAGCTCGACGGCCTGTTCGCCGCGCTGAAAGCCGCGCCGAACGCGCGGATCGCCAAGCAGATCGAAAAGCGTATCGAGCTTACGCTTGCCGTCACCGAAAGCGATACGCTGAATCTGCTGATGGTTCGCGCACAAACCACGATCGAGGCGCGGGAATTCAAGACCGCGATGGAATTGCTCGACTCCATCATTCAGATCAATCCGCGCTACACCGAAGCCTGGGCGCGGCGCGCTACACTGCACTTCGCGCAGAAGGACCTCTATCGCTCGCTCGCAGATTTACGTGTCGTGCTGGCGCAAGAGCCGCGGCATTATCAGGCGCTCGCGGGCCTCGGTGTAATTCTGCAAGACATTGGCGAGGACAAACGCGCGCTTGAAGCTTATCGCCGTGCGATCGAGATCAACCCGCATCTCGAAAACATTCCCGAGATCACCCGGCGCTTGAAACTCAAGGTTGAAGGCCGGGATATTTAATCGACGTTGCCTTCATCGGAGATGTAGGCAATCCGCACCATGTTGGTGGCCCCCGGGGTGCCGAGCGGAACGCCGGCGACAAGGATCACGCGCTGCCCGACCTTTACGATGCCTTCCCGGAAGGCGACGGCGCAAGCGCGCTTGATGGTGATGTCGATATCTTTTGCGTCGTCCATCAATGCGCAGTGCGCGTCCCAGAGCAGCGAAAGGCGCCGCACGGTTTCGATCTTCGGCGAGAGCGCGATAATCGGCGGCTTCGGCCGCTCGCGTGCGACCCGCATTGCCGTTGCCCCTGAACTCGTCAGACAAAGAATCGCGCCAAGATCGAGCGTTTCCGCGATCTGGCGGGCTGCTGCCGAGATCGCATCCGCGCCGGTCGCTTCGGGGGCCACGCGTTGGGCCGCGAGACCGTCGAAATATTCGGATTCGCGTTCAACTTCCTCGGCGATCCTGTTCATGGTTTCGACGGCGAGAACGGGATGTGCGCCGGCTGCGGATTCCGCCGACAGCATTACCGCATCCGCGCCCTCGTAGACCGCGTTGGCAACGTCGGATACTTCCGCGCGTGTCGGGATCGGCGTCGTGATCATCGACTCCAGCATCTGGGTTGCGACCACGACGGGCTTACCCGCGCGGCGCGACGCGCGGATGATTTTGCGCTGAAGGGCAGGCACGCGCTCCAGCGGCATTTCCACGCCGAGATCGCCGCGTGCCACCATCAAGGCGTCGGAGAGTTCGAGAATTCCTTCGAGTGCGCCGATTGCTTGCGGCTTTTCGATTTTGGAGAGCACCGCTGCGCGTCCGCGCACGAGTTTCTTCGCTTCGGCAACGTCGTCCGCGCGCTGGATGAAAGAAAGCGCGATCCAGTCTACGCCTGCTTCCAGGCAGGCCTCGAGATCGCCGCGATCCTTCGGCGTGAGAGCAGACATATTCAGAATCGAGTCGGGGAGACTAACGCCCTTGCGGTCGGAGACGCGGCCCGCGACATCGACGCGGGCGACGGTGCGGTTGTGGACTGCTTCGGTCACGGTGAGCTTGACCTTGCCGTCGTCGATCAGAAGGCGATGACCTGGACGCAGGGCTTCGAGAATTTCCGGGTGGGGAAGATGCACGCGCTTCTCGCCGCCGGGCGCGGGATCGGAATCGAGCACGAAGGTCGCGCCCGCTTCGAGTTGTACGCCGCCATTTCTGAATGCGCCGAGGCGAAGCTTGGGTCCTTGCAGGTCCGCGAGAATACCGATCGGGCGGCCGTGGCGCTCTTCGATCGTGCGGATCGTATTCACGAACGCACGCATGGCTTCATGCGGCGTGTGGCTCATATTGATGCGAAATACGTCGGCGCCGGCCTGATACAGCTTTTCTATCGTGGCGGGCTCCGATGATGCGGGGCCCAGGGTGGCGACGATCTTGGTCCGGCGCTGGCGTCTCATTGCTTCTTCTGGTTCGGGAGGTTCGGGCCGAGCTGGAGGTTCGGGCCGCGCAGGCCCTGCGGTGTCTGGTTCTGCTCGGTCAACTGCACGGTCCAGTTTTTCTGGTCCAGCGTGTCGACCTCGAAGAATCCGGTACGATTATAGCCGCGCGCGAGGCAATCCGCGATGCCTTGGATGGTGAATTCCTTATCGCGCGTGCAGAGAAAAGCCTTGCCGGACCATTCGCCGCCCTGATCGTAGTCCTGCGCATAGAGATAATAGTAGCGAGCAATCAGTGTGCCACGCACGAGCGTCTCGCAGGTGCCGGCCGGAATATTCCACCAGCCCTCGGTGGTCCAATGTTCGCCGTCCTTGTAACCCAGTGCGACGCCAATGCGAGCTTCGGTTCTGTTGCAGATGCGGAAATCGGCGAACGCCGCGCCCGACGCAAAACATAGCGTCGCAAGCACAAGCGAGTATGACGAAATCACGCGAAGGCTACGCATCGAACGAGGAAACCCCGGTTACGGGCTGGGTGATATTGGGAGGCCGCTTTTTGGCCCCGCTTTCTCCTAGCTGTCAACGAGGATAGCCCGGAGATCGTTTACATTCGTGAATGTCGGCCCCGGGTTCAGAAGATCGCCGAGCTGCTCGAAGAAGTGGGTCGAATTGTTCTGTGCAAGAATCCCGGCAGGATCGAGGCCGAGTTCTTTTGCCCGCGCGAGCGTCGTCTCGTCCACGAATGCACCCGCAGGATCGTCCGCGTGGCCCGCGCCGCCATCGGTGCCGTCGGTGTCGCCGGCAACGGCACAAACTCCTTGCGTGCCGTTCAGCGCGATCGCGAGCGCAAGCGCATATTCCTGGTTCGGGCCGCCGCGGCCTTTGCCTTTGATCGTTACCGTCAGTTCGCCACCGGAGAGGATCGCGCTCTTGCGGCCTTCGCGCTTGTGCTTGATCGCGAGTGCCGCTTGTTCCACTGCGGTGTCCCGTGCTTCGCCTTCAAGATCGGCGCCTAGCAGTACGGGCTCGTAGCCTTCGCGTTTTGCGATCTGCGCAGCGGCATCGAGCGATGCTTTCGGCTTGGCGACGATTTCGAAGCTCGTGTTCGCGAAAGATTTGTCGCCGGGTTTTGGCGATTCATTTGCCGGGTCGTTCAGCGCTTCGGCGATCGAAGCCGGCGGCACGATCCCGTACTTCGCGATCATCTTTCGCGCGTCGTCGAGCGTCGTCACATCCGGGACCGTCGGACCCGACCCGATCACGGAAGGATCGTCGCCCGGCACATCGGAGATTGCGAGCGCGATCACGCGTGCAGGCGCAAGAGCAGCCGCGAGCCGCCCGCCTTTGATACGCGAGAGATGTTTGCGCACGCAATTCATCTCGACGATGTTGGCGCCGCTGCTGAGTAGCGCGCGCGTCAGTTCGCGCTTGTCGTCGAGTGAGATCCCTGCCGCGGGCGCAATCCAGTTTGCGGACGCGCCGCCGGACATGAGCACAAGCGAGACATCATTCTCGCTCGCACCTGCCGCGAGCTTCAACGTGCGTTCCGCGGCCGCGATGCCTTCTGCGTCCGGCACCGGATGCCCCGCTTCGACCATTTCGATCACGCGTAGTTTTTTGCCGTAGCCGTGCCGGGCGACCGAAATGCCGGCGATTTTCTCCGGCGACACTTTGTGGCGATCAAGATAAAAATCTTCGGCCGCTTCCGCCATCGAGCCCGCTGCCTTGCCGGCGGCGAAAATCAGCAGGCGCCCATTCGCTGGCGGATTGGGTAAATGCGCGGGCAGGCATTCGCGCGGAAGCGCACGGGCAACCGCGGCGTCATAAATCTTCTGAAGCGTGTCGCGGTTCATAGGGCTGCTGCCGGAGCTTTTGCGCGCGGGCGCGCGACCCAGATGCCGAGCAGGATCAACGCGCCGCCAAGACCCTGGATCGGTCCCAGCGCCTCGCTGAGCACGAGCCAGCCGAGCGCTGCCGCGCCGACGGCTTCGAGAAATATCACAAGTGAGGAGAATGTTGCGGGCAATTTCCCGAGCGCAATCGCCAACAAGCCTTGTCCGAGCACCTGCGAGATGATTGCGAGTGCGAGAAGGGTCAGCCAGCCGTTCATCGAACGCGGCATGAAATTCGTCTCGAACAGCATCGCGATGACGAACATGCAGGCGCAGGTGATCGCCGCCGACATGAACGCGAGCGAGCCGACGCCGATTTTCGTGCGCGTCCGTGCGTTACTGATCGCGAGGATGTAGAGCCCGAAGAAGATCGACGTGATCAGCGCATAGCCGTCACCGACAAGCCGCTCCGGCGCGAAGCTGTAGCTCTGGCCGACGAGTGCCGCGCCGCCGATCAGACAGAGTGCGAGCCCAAGAAAATTACCCCGGGAGATTCTTTCGCGGAAGACGATCCATGCCCCGAATGCGACCCAGACCGGCGCCATGGTCGCAATGAAAGTTGCGTTCGCAATGGTCGTGGCGAGAATCGAGAGATGCCAGAAGAAAAGATCGCCCGCGAAGAAAAGGCCGGAGAGCACGACCGCACGGTCGGTCGAGAACATGGCGCGGGTTTCCTTGGGCTCGGTCAGCGCCCAGAGCGCCAGAAAAGGCAGCGCCAATGCGCAGCGCCAGAATGCGCTCGCGAAAGGCCCGACATCCGCGAGGCGCACGAAAATCGGCGAGGCACCCATCGCGAAGGCGCCGACCACGAGGGCGGCGAACGCGACGGCGGATTCACGGGCGGGAAGGGTGGTGGCGTTCACGGAATGCTTCATTCTGTTGTCGGCTTCGTAAGCCAAGCCCGCGCGGGTGTCACGTTCGGGGTTAACGCTGCGGCGTCGCCGCGCTGGCGCGTGCTGCGCCGCACCACTATTCTTTGGACATGCTTCAGCGTGTCAGCGATTCCACTTCGGGTCATGCGGAATCGTTCGAGATTGTCGAAGGCCCGGTGACCTCGCGCTACATTCTCGTTTGCGATCACGCGTCGAACGCGATCCCGCCGGAATACGGCGACCTCGGTCTCGATCCCGTGCAGCTTGAGCGCCACATCGCCTATGACATTGGTGCTGCCGCGCTCACCCGCAGACTCGCGAATGAAATGGCGGCGCCCGCCGTGCTGTCGCGCTTTTCACGGTTGCTGATCGATCCGAACCGTGGCGACGACGACCCGACGCTCGTGATGAAAATTTCCGACGGCGCGATCGTCGCCGGCAATGCGAAGGCGGACGATGCCGAAGTTGCGCGCCGTATCGCGCGCTTTTCCGCGCCTTATCATGCCGCGATCGATCGCATGATCGACCGCTCGCTTGCGGCGGGCGTTTCGCCCATCCTCTTTTCCATCCATTCCTTCACACCGCTATTCCATGACGGACCACGGCCATGGCACTGCTCGGTGCTATGGGAAAAGGACGGCCGTTTCGCGCTACCCTTGCTCGAAGCCTTGCGTGCGGAGCCGGACATCGTGACGGGCGAAAATGAACCCTATGCTGGTGCGCTGAAGGGCGACTCCATGACGCGCCACGGCTTTGACCGGGGCTTGCCGCACGCCATTGCCGAGGTTCGCCAGGACCTGCTCGATGACGAAAGCGAAATTTCGGCGTGGGTAACGCGCTTCTCCCGGATACTCACAGGGCTCACCGTGAAGTAAGACTCCCGGCGCGCGAGGGACTAGGATAGGTCCCCGATCGTTCCGGAGTACGCGCGATGAGCGAAATCGACGATAAAACCCGCACGGAATTGGAGGCCGCGGTCTACCGCCGCCTCGTCGAACATCTGCGCACACGCACGGATGTCCAGAACATCGATCTCATGAATCTCGCGGGGTTCTGCCTCAACTGTCTTTCCAATTGGCTGAAAGATGCCGCCGACGCCAAGGGCGTCGCCATGACGAAAGACGAAAGCCGTGAGGCGGTCTACGGCATGAGCTACGAGGAATTTAAATCTCGCTACCAGAAGGAAGCGAGTGCGGAGCAGAAAGCCGCTTTCGACAAATCCCATCGCCATTGAAGTAGAGCCATGTCAGCAACAGCTAAGAAAAAAGAATCCGCGGAAGCGGATGCAACGAACTTCGCCAAATCGCAGCTTCGCGCGCTGGTCGAGCGCATCGAGCGTCTTGAGGAAGAGAAGAAAGCGCTCTCCGACGACATCCGGGAAGTCTATGGCGAGGCCAAAGCCAATGGCTTCGATACTAAGGCGTTGCGCGCGGTCGTGCGCATGCGCGGCCAGGAGCCCGCGGAGCGTCAGGAATTCGAGGCGATCGTGGAATTGTACCGCGATGCGCTCGGCATCGGCGGCTAACCGTTAGCGGGAGGCCGCGCGCGACGGTTCGAAGCCGACGACATTGACCGGCGCGCGGTCACGCTGAAAGCCTACCGCCGCGACTTGCTGCGGCGCGAATTCTTCAAAGCGGTTCTCTACCATCGCACGCACGGGTGCTGCGAAGCCCCGCATTTGCTCCGGATGCTTCATCTCGTTCGGGCCATTGGCGTGTGCGAAGCCGGCCGATACCTGATGCGCGCCAGCCACCAGCGGAACCGCGGTTAACGTGCCTTGGGGCTGCGCCGGCTGCGGGAGATTGCGCTCACGCGGATTGGCGTAAGCCAGCGTGGTCGCGCCAGTCGTTTCTTCGGAAGGTTCCAGCGGCGCGTTCACCGGCGCGGGTCCGGTCTGCCACTGGAGGCGCTCTCTTTGCTCCTGTTGCTGACGCGCGACCGCGGGAAGGATCGGCTGCGGCGAGGCCGAAGCGACCTGGGTGCGCGCAGGCGGCGTCTGTTGGTGTTGTGGAGCCGGTGTTTCGTCTTCGGCTTCCTGCTGTTCGGTTTTATTCGCGACGGAGTTTGCGCTGAAGATCGAGGTGATGAAGCGCTGCAACCCGTTCGCCTCGGGCGCCACGGAGGCGGTCGTGACCGGCGTTCTGGTGCGTTCGCCGAACTGGCCGCGCTGCTGGATTTCGGTGGCGGCAACCTGGAAGTTTTTCAGCGGTACGCCGTCGGTCGGAATGTGGATCGTCTTTCCGTCCGGGAACACGCGCGCGAGTTGATCGCGCGTCATGCGTGGCCAGTGGCGGATCGATGAAGTGTCCATATGGACGAAGTCCGAGCCGGGATAGAAGCCGACGCCGCCGCGCTGAAGGCGCAGGCCCGCGGCGCGTAGCTCTGCAAGCGCGACATCCGGAATCCGGAAGTCGATTGCGTTGCCGAGCGTGTGCTGGCTGTGTTTTGCGACGCCGCTCGAGCGCGAGCGGAGCATTTCGTTGGTCTCCGGCGAGCGGTAGGCGGAGATGATCTGGATCGGCTGCTTGCCGCCGGTGTCCCGGTTCACTTCCCACAAGATGTCGAAGAGATGCGGGTTCATCTTCGTCACTTTGTGGTTGCGCCAGTCGCGCAGGAAATGATTGATCTTCGCGAGTCCCGCCTCGTCGTAGCGGCCGTTCACCTTGAAGGTCACGGTGAGCGACTCTTTCGAATGCGTGTGAAAGAACGAAAGCGTGCGCGTGTCGCCGTTCGCGACCACGTTTTGCAGGCTTGTCGTTGAAAGGGTCAGCGCAATAGCGGTCGCGCCGATCGCTCCAAGCGAACGGCAGCCTTTCCAGCACAATGCGGCGGCGAAAGCTTTACCCGGCAAGTACAGAACCCATCCCTGACTGCTTTGCCGCCACCCCCTCTGGGCGCGAGAAGCAGGAATTACGCAGTCTTGCCGGGTTCGGTTAACGGCGCGTTGACCGAGATGCCCCCGACATCTCCGTCCGTAGGTGCCGAAAGTGGCAAAATGTCGCCGCAGCTTTCGGAAACGTTAACGGGGGCCCGAAGGCCCCCGTTTTTCGCAAGTCCTAGCTGGTCTGGAACTCAGCGGCGGAAGATGCCGAAGAGATCGAAGCCGGTCGAGCGCTGGTGCCTGAATTCGTCGAGGGTCTGCGCCTCGCGGCTCGGGGTCGGGTCGGGGTGCCGGACCGCGACTTCGAGCTGGCGGCGCTCGTTGCCGGTGGCCTTGAGGTTCTTAATCGTCGCGGCATCGACCTTGTAGAGGTCCTTGCGGATGATGAGCTTGCCGTCGCGGACCTCGGCGGTGTTGTAGATGATGTGGACCGGAATGTTGTTCTTGAAGTCGAGCCGGTGTTCGGCCTGACCGTAGAGCTTCCGGATCTTTTCCTGCGTCCAGTCCTCGCCTGGCCGCGCGATGTTCATGAGCAGCTCCGCATATTTCAGCGGGTCCTGCATGCGGATGCACCCGGCGCTGTAGGCGCGCTCGTCATGCGCGAACAGGTGCCGCAGCGGCGTGTCGTGCTGATAGACCAGGAACTTGTTCGGGAAGTTGAAACGCAGGCGGCCGAGCGCGTTTCCGTCTCCCGGCGGCTGCGAGATATGCAGCGTCCCGTCGGGGCGCGTCTGGACGCGCATGCCCATGCGCTTCATCGCATCGGGGTCGTTGCGCAGTGCCGGAATGTAATCACGCGCGACGATCGACGGCGGCACGTTCCAGGTCGGGTTGACCGTGATGAAGCTCATTTCCTGGGTCGTGATCGGCGTGATCTTGGTCGCCATGCCGACGACGACACGGGTTTCCCAGACTTCCTTCCGGTCCTGCACGACGCGCACGTAATAGCCGGGGATGCTGGTGATGACGTGGCTGTTGCCGAGATCGCGCGGCAGCCAGCGCCAGCGTTCCATGTTGGCGAGGATGATGTCCTCGGTGCGATCGCGGGTGACGCCGTTCATGGTGTCGACGGTCTGCGGACCGACGATGCCGCCCGACGTGATCTTCGAGGTCTTCTGGAAGCTGATGACCGCCTCCATCAGTTCCTTGTCGTAGAACTTGTCGTCCTTGGCGGCGAGGCCGAGGCGCTCACGCAGCAGCGGAACGCGATTGTCTTCCTGCGGCTTCTTCGCATTGAAACGGATCAGCGGGCCGTGCGGAATGCGAACCGGCGCGGCTTCGGTTTTTCCGCGCGCTTTGGCGAGTTCGGCCTTTAGCAGCTTGTACTGCTCGTGCGGCGGGTGGAAACCCGCGAGCGTGTCGGCGAGGTTCGCAGCGGACGCGATCTTGTTCAGACTTTCGAGCGGGTCGAGGCCTTCATGCTTGTATTCGGTGTCGCGGAAAGTGCGCGACGGATGAACCCGGCCGGACGAGGCATGGCGAATGAAGTCGAGCACTTCGTTGGTGTAAGTCAGTTCGGCTTCGGCGAGTTTGTCGGCATCCATCTCGGAGAAGTCGGGCGCCGCGTAATCGGCGGGCTCGAGACCGTCTTCGTCGACCTTCTTCAAGAAGGCGATGGCAGCAGCGGTGCGATCGCTCGTCTTGCCGTTCGTGAGCCACAGCGGCTGGAAGCCGCGGTCGCGATAGAACACTTCGGCTGCGTTGCGCTCGTCCTTGTTCGAGAAGAAACGATCGCCGCGGTTTGCGATCAGGTCGCGCAGCTTTTCTGCAACTGCGGCGTCAAGACCGGAAAGATTGGCGAGCGGCGCTTCGACGAGCTTGCGGCCGGTGAGCTTTTTGGTCTCGTCAGACGGAACGTAGGTGTTCTCGCTGGCGGTCGGCAGCCGTGTCGTAAGGGGCGCGGTGGTCTGCTGCGGCGGCTGTGGCTGCGCTTCGAGACCCGACGGCTCGGCAACTTCAGGTGCCGGAATCGATTTGATGGGGTCTTCGCTCGCGCTCTGGGCGATGGCGGCCGGGGTCAGCGCGAAAAGGGCGGCGCCCACAAAAAGACCGCGCGAAACAAGGCCGAAGTGCCTGTTCGGGTTCATTGCATTCTCCCGCTTAGAACTGGTTCTACCGCTTGTGGCAGCGGCGACGGACCCGATCAAGGGTACAAGTGCCACTCGCGGGGCGTCGTTCCGAAATAGCTAGGTTCTGTTACCGCTTAGCAACGGGCAGGGATCACACATCCCCGTGATCGGCCGTGGTTTCCGCCTCAAGACCGAGTTCCTTGAGCTTGCGGTAGAGGGTCGAGCGGCCAATTCCCAGACGGCGGGCAACTTCGGTCATCCGGCCCCGGTAATGGGTGATCGTGAAGCGGATGATTTCAGCTTCCAATGTTTCCATCGGCCGGACATGGCCGTGGAAGTCGACAAGTTCGAGCCGGTCACCGGCTGCGGCCTCGGGCTCTTCGGCAACAATCAGCGGAGCGGAGGGCTGGGTCGAAGGGGAGGGAATGGAGGGCGGGGCGGCAAGCAAAGCCACCTGCTCATAGCCTGGCACCTGAGAAGCAACCTGCGGGAATTCCGAGATTCCAATTTCATCGGCGCCGGCGAGCACGACGGCGCGGAAGACCGTGTTCTCCAACTGGCGGACGTTGCCGGGCCATTTGTATGCGGACAGCAACTGCATCGCTTCCGCTGAAACGGAACGCACGCGCTTGCCTTCTTCGGCGGCGAAGCGCGCGACAAAGCGCTTCACGAGATCGGGCACGTCTTCCATGCGCTCGCGGAGCGGCGGCAGCGTCACCGGATAAATGTGTAGACGATAGAACAGGTCTTCGCGGAACGAGCCCGCGCGCACCAGCGCCATCAGATCCTTGTTTGTCGCGGAGACGAGGCGGAAGTCGACCTTCACAGGCTTGCGCGAGCCGACCGGATCGATTTCGCCTTCCTGCAATGCGCGAAGCAATTTCACCTGCGCGTCGGCGGGAAGTTCACCGATCTCGTCGAGAAAGAGGGTGCCGCCGTCGGCTTCCAGAAACTTGCCGTTCTGCTTTTCGGCGGCGCCCGTGAAGGAGCCCTTTTCGTGACCGAAGAGAATCGATTCCACGAGATTCGCGGGGATCGCGCCGCAGTTCACCGCGATAAAAGGCTTCTTTGCGCGTGGACCGGCCGCGTGAACGGCGCGGGCGAATAATTCCTTGCCGGTGCCTGACTCGCCTTCGATGAGAACCGGAATGTCCGAGACGGCTGCTTTTTGCGCGAGGGTGAGCGCGGCCTGCATGCGCGGGCTCTTGGTTGAAAGATCTTTCAAGGAGAGCTTGCCGTCGGCGGATTTCTGCATGCGCCGCACTTCGTCGGCAAGCACGGCCTGCGCCAGCGCGTTACGAAGCGAAACCTGAAGACGTTCGGCGCTCACCGGCTTGACGCAGAAGTCGACGGCGCCAGCGCGCATCGCGGACACGACCGTGTCGATGGAGCCCTGCGCGGTCTGCACGATCACCGGCAACTGGCTGCCGCGCTCGCGCAATTTACCCAGCATGCCCATGCCGTCGAGGTCGGGCATCACGAGATCGAGCACGATGCACTCGATGTCGGCGCCTTCGGGGCTGTCGAGCAGCTTCAGCGCGGCTTCCGCGCCGTCGGTGATCACCGGCGTATGGTCGAAGCGTTTGATCATCGCTTCCAGGAGCCGGCGTTGCACCGGATCGTCGTCCACCACCAGAATACGCGCGCCCATATCAACCCCGCCCGGCGACAAGATGTGCCGTTTCGGGGCACATTGGTTGACGGGTGTTAAGAGAGTCTGAATCCCTCCCATCCTTCGAGACGGCGGCTACGCCTCCTCGGGGCTTTTTGTGCGGGCGCGGCGCGTTTGACCATGAGGCAGGAGTTCTCGTGCCGCTGCAAAACCGCGTTTCACCCTTTGGAGAACTCATCGCCGATCCGGCGCGTGGCGGTTTGTTCGGGAATCGCGGCGGTAAATTCCACCGCGATGACAAATCGCTCGGCAAGCGGCGCTACGCATCGAAAGCGTGGATATGCTGCGTGCTCTCTTTTAAGGGCCGGCAGCGCGACGTCTGGGGCCGCTGCTACACCGAACTCTTTTTTATGGACGAGCCAACCGCGCTCGCTGCGGGGCATCGCCCCTGCTTCGAATGCCGCCGCGCGGAGGCAACGGCTTTTGCGGTAAAATTCACGGGCAAAGGCAAGCGCGCAAGCGCTGGCGAAATGGATTTGCGGCTGCATCGCGAGCGGCTCGCGCAGGATGGGCGTTCGAAGCGGCTGCATCCGGTTTCGCTCGACGATCTGCCGGACGGCGCATTCGTCACGCTTTCAGGGGGCGAATCATTTGCCGTAAAGGGAAAGCGCCTGCTGCGCTGGTCGCCGGGCGGCTACCTTGAATCGATCAAACGCCCTTCGGGTGGTGCCATGATGCTGACGCCTCCGGCGATTACCGAGGTTCTGGCGCGCGGGTATGCGCCGCGCTGGCATCCGGGCGGCCTGGAGGCCGCACTTGCGACTGGAAAGCGGGTACTAGCCCGCCATGCGATAGAATTTAGACCTCAGGAGATTTCGTTCCGATGAAAAGTGCCTTCGAGAATCCGGCTTCCTCGTCCGGTCCTGGTGCCAATCCTTTGGGTGCGTTGCCGGAGTGGAATCTTTCGGATCTCTACGCGTCGATCGACGATCCAAAAGTGCAGGCCGATCTTGCGAAGTCCGATGCCGACTGCGTTGCTTTCGAGGCGGAGTTCAAGGGCAAGCTGGAAGAAATCGCGAAGTCGCCGTCGGCGGGGGCAACCTTTGGCGCCGCCGTGCGCCGCTATGAAGCGATCGACGATCTTCTTGGCCGGCTGGTTTCGTTTGCCGGTCTTGTGCGCGCAGGCGACACCAGCGATCCCAAGCGCAACAAGTTTTACGGCGACGTGGTCGAGCGCATTACCGGCGCTTCCTCGCATCTTTTGTTTTTCACGCTTGAATTGAATCGCATCGACGACGTGCTGATCGAGCGCGCGCTCGAAGACCCGATCTTCGGTCACTACCGCCCATGGGTCGAAGATACGCGCCGCGAAAAGCCCTATCAGCTCGAAGACCGGATCGAACTGCTCTTCCACGAGAAGTCGGTGACCGGGCGCGGCGCCTGGAATCGGCTGTTCGACGAAACCGTCGCGGGTCTGCGCTTCGAGATCGACGACGAACGGCTGACGCTAGAGCCGACGCTCGCGATGTTGCAGGACGCGGACGAGACCAAGCGCGCGAAAGCCGCCGGCGCGCTCGCGAAGGTTTTCAAAGAAAATATGTCGACCTTCACGCTGATCACGAACGTGCTCGCGAAAGATAAGGAAATTTCCGACCGCTGGCGCAGCTTCGAAGACATCGCGGACGCGCGGCATCTTTCGAACCGCGTCGAGCGCGAAGTGGTGGATGCGTTGGTCGAGGCCGTGCGTGCGTCGTTCCCAAAAATTTCGCACCGCTATTACAAGATGAAGGCGAAGTGGTTCGGCAAAGAAAAGCTGGAGCACTGGGACCGCAATGCGCCGCTGCCCAAAGTCGAGCAACGCACGATCGCCTGGCCGGAAGCGCAGGAAACCGTGCTTTCGGCGTATTCCGCGTTCTCTCCGCGCATGGCGGATATCGCGAAACAGTTCTTCGACAAGAACTGGATCGACGCGCCGGTGCGTCCCGGCAAGGCGTCTGGCGCGTTCGCGCATCCGACCGTGCCTTCCGCGCATCCTTATGTACTCCTGAACTACATGGGCAAACCGCGCGACGTGATGACGCTCGCGCACGAACTCGGCCACGGCGTGCATCAGGTGCTGGCGGCGCCGAACGGCGCGCTGATGGCGCCGACACCGCTGACGCTCGCGGAAACCGCGTCCGTCTTCGGCGAGATGCTGACTTTCCGCGCGTTGCTCGCGAAAGCCGCGCCCGCGCAGAAGAAAGCCATGCTCGTGCAGAAGGTCGAGGACATGATCAATACGGTCGTGCGCCAGATCGCGTTCTATACTTTCGAGCGCAAGCTCCACACCGAGCGCAAGAACGGCGAACTCACGCCGGAAAAAATCTGCGAACTCTGGATGAGCGTGCAGGGCGAGAGCTTAGGCCCCGCGATCCATCTCGGCGAAGGCTATGAGACCTACTGGGCCTATATCGGCCACTTCATCCACGCGCCGTTCTACGTTTACGCCTATGCGTTCGGAGACTGTCTCGTGAATTCGCTCTATGCAGTCTACGAGAAAGCGGATGCGGGTTTTGCCGATCGCTATCTTGCGATGCTCGCCGCGGGCGGTACGAAGCATCATTCCGAACTGTTGAAGCCTTTTGGTTTGGACGCGCGCGATCCTGCATTCTGGCAGACCGGCTTGAAACTCATTTCGAGCATGATCGACGAGATCGAGAAACTGGATAAGTCTGCTTGAGACGATACATATATGTGCTTGCGGCGATCGTCGTTCTGGTCGCTGCGGTATTCATTGCCGATCATAAGCTCTGGCTCGTTGACGACCGCAATCATCCGGACGGCGTGCTGGTTGCCGGCGAGTTGAATGCGGCGCGCGCGGCCAATCGCTCGCAGATCAATGTCATTGCGGTTGCCAGCGGCAACTGGCTCGCGCTTTGTCTCGTGGGGCCGGGGCAGAACCCGCAGGATGTGCTCTTGCAGTTCGGCAGAAAGAATCGCGTGCGGGTACCGACGCTTCAGCGCATCCGCTCCTGGCTCTATGTCAGGAACGTGCCCAAGGGCGAGATCGCGCTGGTCTTCGTCACCGGCAGCTACAGCGTCCGCTCGCGGCGGCTGCCGAATTTGACCGGCAATCCGGATTTCAAGACGGCGTGTGCGCTCAGAAATGCCGTCGGTCTGACTGGGGGGGGGGGGGGCGGCGGGAGTTGAAGTCGCCGGCGATGATGGGCACCCATGCCGGTGGTCGTTCACTCTGCCATCGTGCGGCCGCGTCGGGGGGCGCGGCGCCAAGGCGGGACTGTAATCGCGCCGTCCGGTCTTCAGGATCGGATGCTTCGAGAGTATGGCCTGACCGAAACGTGGGTGGGGGGCCTCGGTTGCTTCAGTTGAGGTGACTACGCGAAGCGATGTCTTCGTGCGGTCTGCCGAGGGTGCCGCGTACATGGCTGCGGGCCACGGGCGGTTGCGGACATTGCGAAGCTCCACCACAAGGGCGGATAAGCTCGAAGGATTGAGGCGACGCCATGACCAAAGTCTGGATCGAAGCTGCGATCAACGGCCCGTGGGGCAAAGCGCGCCAGCCCGGAATCCCGATCTCCACGCAAGAAATCGTGGCCGACGGCATTGCCGCCGCGAAGGCGGGCGCGGCCATCGTTCACTTACATGTGTACGACGAGGCGAGCGGAGAGCAGAAGGACGACTGGCAACTCTACGCGAAAGCCATCGAGGGCATCCGTGCCGCAGTGCGACGCGATCATCTATCCGACCATCCCGATCGCGGGATCGAGTTACGCGAACGGCGCGATGAAGTCGGCCGCCGAGCGCTACGAACATCTCGAAGAGCTGGCGAAGCGCGGTCTTATTGAATGGGGCGTGGTCGATCCCGGTTCGTGCAATTTTGCGCGCTTCGACGATGTCGCGAAGCTCTCTCCAGGCTTCGTCTATCAAAATCCCGACGATCACTTTCTCGAAGGCATGCGCATCTGTGCCGACTATAAGGTGAATCCGAGCTACGCAATTTATGAGCCGGGCTTTACGCGCATGGGCGCGGCTTCCACAAAAGCAATGATGAAAGTGCCTTCTCCGATCTTTCGCTTCATGTTCTCGGAGGAATTTACGTTCGGGTTTCCGCCGAAGCCCGTGCATCTGGACGCGCATCTGGCGCTGCTGCGCGAGGTCGCCAGCGGGTATCCGTGGATGATCGCGGGACTCGGCGTCGATATTCGTCCGCTCATCCCATCGGCGGTTGAGCGGGAAGGACACGTACGGGTAGGTCTCGAAGACATGCCGTGGGGCGCGTCACAAAGTAATCGCGAACTCGTGGAAGAAGCGGTGACAATCATTCGCAAGGCGGGCGGCGAGCCGGCGAGCGCTTTGGAGGTTCGAAAAGCGATGCAGTCGCTCGACGCACAACACAAGAGAGGCGAAGCCCTTGGCTGACGAGCCGAAAGATAGCGAGCGCAACCGTCTTTCCGCTCGCGCGAGCCGCTACGCGCGGGTAGGTGCGAATGTCGGCGGAGTCGCCGCAAAGATCGCAAGTCAGCGTTTTTAGGAATGCGCGGCGACCGCGCGAATAACGCCGCGTCGCTTGCCTCGGCACTCGGCGGGCTCAAAGGCCCGCTGATGAAGGTCGCGCAGTTGCTCTCGAATATCCCCGATGCGCTGCCGCCCGAATACGCATCCGAACTGTTGAAGCTGCAATCGGAAGCCCCACCGATGGGCTGGCCGTTCGTGAAGCGGCGCATGGCCGCCGAGCTCGGGCCGGACTGGGAAAAGAAATTCGGCTCCTTCACCAAGACGCCGGCCGCCGCCGCGTCGCTCGGGCAGGTGCATCGCGCAAGCGCGCATGACGGCATGTTGCTCGCTGCGAAGCTGCAATATCCAGACATGCAGTCAGCGGTGGAGGCGGATCTCAAACAGCTCGGCATGATCATGTCGGTCTTCCGCCGCATGTCACCCGAGATCGATACGCGCGAGATTCAACAGGAGATCGGCGCACGGCTGCGCGAGGAACTCGACTACAGGCGCGAAGCCAAGCACGCCGCTTTATATAAAGAGATGCTCGCGCAGAGCGCCGACGTGCGCGTTCCGGACGTGCGCAACGAGTTGTCCACCGGCCGGCTGCTTACGCTCGAGTGGCTCGAGGGCAAAAAGCTTCTCGAATACAAAGAACGCGATCTGGAGACGCGCAACCGATTGGCGACGGCGCTGTTTCATGCCTGGTGGCTGCCGTTCGCGCGCCACGGCGTAATCCATGGCGATCCGCATCTGGGCAATTACACCGCGTTCGAGAAAGACGGCGAGCCCGCCGGAATCAATCTCCTCGATTATGGTTGCATCCGCATCTTTCCGCCGCGCTTCGTCGGCGGCGTGGTCGATCTTTATCGCGGCTTGCTTGAAAACGACGAGACACGCGTGATCGCGGCCTACGAAGTTTGGGGCTTTAAAAATCTGTCAAAGCCGATGATCGAGGCGCTCAATATCTGGGCCCGCTTTATCTACGGCCCTTTAATGGACGATCGGGTGCGCACCATCGCCGACGGTGTCGCCCCGTCTCAGTATGGCCGCCGCGAGGCCTGGCGCGTGAAACAGGCAATGCGCGAATTCGGTCCGGTAACGGTGCCGCGCGAGTTCGTATTCATGGATCGTGCGGCCATCGGCCTCGGTGGCGTGTTCCTGCATCTGAAGGCGGAGATGAATTTTCACCGCCTGTTCGAGGATGCAATCCGCGATTTCTCGGTGGAAAAGGTGGCAAGCCGCCAGGCGGCGGCGCTTTCCGGCGTGGGTCTTGCTGTCTCACTTTAATCTGAGCATTTGCCCGGTCTGCTGCTTTCCGCTAATCCAAGCCTCAGAAACTTTTCCGGGCATTGGGGACTAAACGACCATGGCCAGTCACGGCAAGACCGAATACGGCACCGCCAAGGGCAACGATTACGCCGAGCACGAAGGCACCTACAATCTCTTCGTGCAGCTCGTGAAATGGGGAATCATCATCAACGCGATCATCGTGTTCCTGATGTTCTGGTTCCTGACCTAAGTCTAAAAGCGAAAACGCCATGAAGATTGCGATCCCGGCTGAAACCGAACAGGGCGAGCCGCGCGTCGCGGCGACTCCCGATACCGTCAAGCGCTACATGGGCCTCGGCGCGAAAGTCGCCGTTGAGAAGGGCGCGGGAGTAAAATCCGGCGTGCTTGACGCCGATTATTCCGCGGCAGGTGCCGAGATCGGTAGTGGTGTCGTGAAGGACGCCGATATCGTTCTGA
Organism: Hyphomicrobiales bacterium; assembly: GCA_016713235.1. Lineage (GTDB taxonomy): Bacteria > Pseudomonadota > Alphaproteobacteria > Rhizobiales > Xanthobacteraceae. The sequence goes on from JADJPN010000004.1 coordinate 306,182, forward strand.
AAGTGCGCCGGCCCTCGAAGGCCGAGCTTGCCGGCTACAAGCCCGGCGCGCTCGTTATCTCCATCATGGACCCCTACGGCAACGACGCGGCGCTCGCCGATATGGCGGCGGCGAAGGTGAATGCCTTCGCCATGGAATTCATGCCGCGCATCACGCGCGCGCAGGTGATGGACGTCCTGTCCTCCCAGGCCAACCTCGCCGGCTATCGCGCGGTGGTCGACGCCGCCGCCGAATATGGCCGCGCTTTGCCGATGATGATGACGGCGGCGGGCACTGTCCCGGCCGCGCGTATTTTCATCATGGGCGTTGGCGTTGCGGGCTTGCAGGCGATCGCGACCGCGCGGCGCATGGGCGCGGTGGTGACCGCGACCGACGTGCGTCCCGCCACCAAAGAGCAGGTCGAGTCTCTGGGCGCAAAATTCCTCGCGGTCGAAGACGAGGAGTTCAAGAACGCCCAGACCGCCGGCGGCTACGCCAAGGAAATGTCGAAAGAGTACCAGGCGAAGCAGGCCGCGCTTACCGCCGAGCACATCAAGAAGCAGGACATCGTGATCACGACCGCGCTGATCCCGGGCCGTCCGGCGCCGAAGCTGGTCACCAAGGAAATGGTCGCGTCGATGAAGCCGGGCTCGGTGATCGTCGATCTCGCGGTCGAGCGCGGCGGCAATGTCGAGGGTGCGGAACCCGGCAAGGTCGCGGATGTGAACGGCGTGAAGATCGTCGGTCATCTCAACGTGCCGGGCCGCCTGGCGGCTACCGCGTCCGCGCTGTACGCGAAGAACCTCTTCGCCTTCGTCGAGACCATGTTCGACAAGGAAAAGAAGTTCAACGTGAACTGGGAAGACGAACTGGTGAAGGCAACGCTGCTCACCAAGGACGGCGCTGTCGTCCACCCGAATTTCAAGAAGGGATGATCGCGATGATCGACTTCGTATCGCTTGCACTTTCGGCCTGCGCCGAAGTGAGCACGTCAGTGAGCGCGGAAGATTTGCTGCCGCTCGGTGCGATGCCGGTGGCGAGCGCGGCCGCGGCTGCGAGCCCCTTTATCTTCCAGGTCTCGATCTTCGTGCTGGCCTGCTTCGTCGGCTATTACGTGGTGTGGTCGGTGACGCCGGCGCTGCATACGCCCCTGATGTCAGTGACGAACGCGATCTCTTCGGTGATCGTGGTCGGCGCGCTGCTCGCGGTCGGCGTGCCGCTGGCGGGCGATGCGGGTGGGGCCTGGTGGGCGCGTATCCTCGGGTTCTTCGCGCTGATCATGGCCGCCGTGAATATCTTCGGCGGCTTCCTGGTCACGCAGCGCATGCTGGCGATGTACAAAAAGAAAGAGAAGTGAGCGCCATGACCCCGGATATCGTCGCACTTCTTTATCTCGTAGCCGGCGTTCTCTTTATTCTCGCGCTGCGCGGGCTTTCACATCCGACCACGTCCCGCCAGGGCAATACCTTCGGCATGGTCGGCATGGCGATTGCGATCGGCACTACGCTCGCCTGGTCGCCGCCTTCGGATGCAATTGGCTGGGCGCTGGTAATCGGCGGTCTTGGCATCGGTGGTGCCATCGGTGCCGTCATGGCGCGCAAGATCGCCATGACCGACATGCCGCAGCTTGTCGCAGCGTTCCACTCGCTCGTGGGTCTCGCGGCCGTCCTGGTCGCGGCCGGCGCGCTCTATGCGCCCGCGGCTTTCGGCATCGGTGCGGCAGGTTCAATCGCGAAAGCGTCGCTCGTCGAACTGTCGCTGGGCATCGCCATCGGCGCGCTGACCTTCACCGGATCGGTGATCGCGTTCCTGAAGCTCAACGGCAACATGTCGGGCGCGCCGATCATCCTGCCGGTGCGCCACCTGATCAACGTCGCGCTGGCGGCTCGCGGTCGTGTTCTTGATCGTACTGGCCTGGTCGCACCGAGAGCCATGTCGATTTCTGGCTGGTCGTGTTCCTCGCCTTCGCGCTCGGCTTCCTGCTCATCATCCCGATCGGCGGCGCGGACATGCCGGTCGTCGTCTCGATGCTGAACTCCTATTCGGGCTGGGCGGCCGCCGGCATCGGCTTCACGCTCGGCAACATGGCGCTGATCATCACCGGCGCGCTGGTCGGCTCGTCGGGCGCGATCCTGTCCTACATCATGTGCAAGGGCATGAACCGGAGCTTCATCTCGGTCATCCTCGGCGGCTTCGGCGGCGAAGTCGCCGCGGCAAGCGGGGCTGTCGAAACGCGGCCCGTGAAGCAGGGCTCGGCGGACGACGCCGCCTTCATCATGAAGAACGCTGAGAAGGTGATCATCGTGCCGGGCTACGGCATGGCGGTCGCGCAGGCGCAGCATGCGCTGCGCGAAATGGCGGACAAGTTGAAGGAAGAAGGCGTGCAGGTGAAATACGCGATCCATCCGGTCGCGGGCCGCATGCCGGGCCACATGAACGTGTTGCTCGCCGAAGCCAACGTGCCCTACGACGAAGTGTTCGAGCTGGAGGACATCAACTCCGAATTCGCGCAGGCCGACGTCGCCTTCGTGATCGGCGCGAACGACGTAACCAATCCCTCCGCCAAGACCGATCCGAAATCGCCGATCTTCGGCATGCCGGTGCTGGACGTCGAAAGGGCCAAGACCGTGCTCTTCATCAAGCGCGGCATGGGCTCGGGTTATGCCGGTGTCGAGAACGAACTCTTCTTCCGCGACAACACCATGATGCTGTTCGCCGACGCCAAGAAGATGGTGGAGAACATCGTCAAGGCGATGTAATCGCCCGCAGCGGAGCTGCGCGTCGTGAAGACATTCGTAATTCTCATCGTTGCGGGCTACGCCGCGCGCTCTGCCGCCTTATGGGTTTCGCGCAGCGCCTCCTCCATGTATTTTCCCGACCGCATGCGTACCCGCGCCCGCCGATGCGGGCCTGCCGGAAGCGAAAGAAGAAAAGCTCGTTACCGCCGACGGCGAGACGATCGTCGTCTGGCACATCCCGCCGCGCGACGAGACGAAGCCCGTGGTCGTTTATTTCCATGGCAACGGCGGCGCGCTGAATTTGCGCGCGCAGCGCTTCGCCCGGCTCGCGCTCGAAGGCGTCGGCGTCGTCGGCGTGTCCTACCGCGGTTATGGCGGATCGAGCGGCCAGCCCTCCGAAGACGGGCTGATCGCGGACGGGATCGCGGCCTATGAATTCGCGGCGAAGCTCTACACGCCGGCGCAGGTGGCGCTCTGGGGAGAATCGCTCGGCACGGGCGTTGCCGTCGCGGTCGCTGCGGAAGCGCCGGTGGCGAAGCTCGTGCTCGAAACGCCCTTCACCTCTGCGGCCGAGGTTGGCGCGTCGGTCTATTTCTTTCTGCCGGTACGGCTCTTGATGAAAGACCAGTTCCGCTCCGACCTGCGGATCAAGAGTGTGAAAGCGCCGATCCTGATTCTGCACGGCGAGCGCGACGGCGTGGTGCCGATTGCGTTCGGCGAGCGGCTCTTTGCGATGATCGAAGGAGAGAAGAAGTTCGTGCGCTTCAAGGCCGGCCAGCACTACGACCTCGACCGCCATGGCGGCCTGGAGGCGGTGCTGGAGTTCCGGCCGCCAAATGAAAGGGGCCGCTTGATGAGCGGCCCTCTCTTGAAGTCAATTTCTGTTTCTAAGCTTAGCTGCGCGGCGGGCGCGAACCGAAGCCGCCGCCACCCTGGCCGCCACGGCCGCCGCCAGCAGCCGCGCCGAAGGCGGGCTTGGCCGGCTTCGAGGGCAGGAGGCCTTCGCGCTGCAATTTCTTGCGGGCGAGCTTGCGCGCACGGCGCACGGCTTCCGCCTTTTCGCGGGCCTTCTTTTCGGACGGCTTCTCGTAGTGGCCGCGCAGCTTCATTTCGCGGAAAATACCCTCGCGCTGCATCTTCTTCTTAAGCGCCTTGAGGGCTTGATCGACATTGTTATCGCGAACGAGAACCTGCACGTGTGCTCCTAGAAAACCTTGGTTTTAGGGGTAGGCAGGGCAGAACCCTGCCGAAGGGCGCGTGGGTCCCAGAAGGTTCTGGAATTGTCCAATCCCCCGGCGGGAAAAGGGTCAGCCGCTCCGGCCCGCGATCTGGTTCCGGAGGAAGGCAGTCAGCGCCCCGAAGGCCGCGCCAACGAGAGCGCCGCCAAGCAGCCGCCCGGAGGCGTAGGAATAGCCCTGCGCCAGCAGCCCCTGATTGATGATCTGCACGGCATGGTAGATGGCGCCGATCACGGCCCCTAGTCCTGCCCATTGTTTGACCGGCCAGACGTCCCCGAACATTGCTTTCCTCGCTGCTGCTCGCCCGAACCTAGCAGGGGTGCCGCATAGCGCCATTTTATTGTTGCCCCAACCCCGGATGAATCCGGGGCCGGCTGTGGCAATTGCGCGATGACGGCCCGGCGCGGGTTTGCTATTCGCCCGCTCTATGAAAATCACCCGCATCACCGACATCGTCGTTCCGATTTCATCCTCGATCCGCAACGCCTTCATCGATTTCTCGACCATGACCGCGAGCGTGGTCGCGATCGAGACGGACGCGAAGGTCGATGGCAAGCTGGTCGTGGGCTTCGGCTTTAATTCGAACGGCCGCTACGCGCCGCAGGGACTCTTGCGGGAGCGTTTCATTCCGCGGCTGCGCGACGCCAAGGACATCGAGGACGAACGCGGCTTCATCGACCCGGCGAAGGCGTGGGCCGCGATGATGCAGAACGAAAAACCCGGAGGACATGGCGAGCGCAGCGTGGCCGTGGGTGTGCTCGACATGGCGCTGTGGGATGCGGTTTCGAAGGCCGAAGGCGTGCCGCTCTGGAAGCTGCTCGCGGATCGCTACAACGGCGGCAAGGCGGATGAGACCGCATGGGTCTATGCCGCGGGCGGCTACTACTATCCGGGCGAAGAACTGAAATCGCTCGCCGACGAGATGAAGCGCTATCTCGATCTTGGCTATTCGACCGTGAAGATGAAGATCGGCGGCGTGCCGCTGAAAGAAGACATGGCGCGCATCGAGGCTGCGCTCAAAGTCGTCGGCGGCGACGGCTCGAAGCTCTGCGTCGATGTGAACGGCCGCTTCGACCTGCAAACCGCGCTTGATTACGCAAAGGCGATGCAGCCCTTGAACCTGCGCTGGTACGAGGAGCCGGTCGATCCGCTCGACTATCTCTTGCACGCGGCGCTTGCCACCGAATATGCGGGACCGATCGCGACCGGCGAAAACCTGTTCTCGATGCAGGATGCGCGCAATCTCATCCGCCACGGCGGGTTGCGCGCCGACCGCGATATCCTCCAGATGGATCCGGCGCTTTCCTATGGGCTGGTCGAATACCTGCGCACGCTTGCGATGCTAAAACAGCACGGCTGGTCGTCGCGCCGTTGCGTGCCGCATGGCGGGCACCAGTTCGCGCTGAACATCGCGACCGGCCTCGGTCTCGGCGGCAACGAATCTTATCCGCAGGTGTTCGCGCCGTTCGGCGGCTTTGCCGACGACACGCCGGTGAAAGACAGCCGCGTGAAGATGCCGGGCATTCCCGGCATCGGTTTTGAGGCGAAGAATGCGCTTTACGCGGTGATGAAGCCGATGATCGCGGCGTGACGCGTCAGAGCTTAATCCGCGTCACATGTCCCATCTTGCGGCCGGCTTTCGCGGCGCCTTTGCCGTAAAGATGGACGGACGCGCCGGGCTCTTTCGAGAATTTCTCCCAGCCGAGCACCTCGTCGCCGACCAGATTCGTCATGACCGCCGATTTGCCGATTCGCTTTGCGCTGTTCAGCGGCCAGCCGGCAACGGCGCGGATGTGTTGCTCGAACTGGCTCGCGGTCGCGCCGTCGATGGTCCAGTGGCCGGAATTGTGCACGCGCGGCGCGATCTCGTTGACGAGCAATTCGCGCTTGGCGCCCTTCTTCGCGACGAACATCTCGACCGCGAGCACGCCGACATAGTTCAAGGCTTTCGCGATCTTGGTTGCGATGTTGATCGCCTCTTTCGCCGTGGCGGGCGGAATTTTCGCGGGCACCGTTGACGTGTGCAGGATATGGTCACGATGCACATTTTCGATTGGGTCGAAGGCGGCGGTCTTGCCGTCAGCGCTGCGCGCAATCACCACCGATATCTCGCGCTCGAATTTCACGAAGCCTTCCAGCACCGCCGGCTTCTCGCCGATCGAGCGCCAGGCGCTCGCAAGATCGTCGCCCTTTTCTAATTTTACCTGCCCCTTGCCGTCATAGCCCAGGCGCGCGGTTTTCAGGATCGCGGGGAAGCCGATCTTCGCGAACGCGGCCGACAGCTCCATCGACGTATTTACCTGCGCGAACGGCGCGGTCGCGATCTTCAGCGAGTTGACGAATTTCTTTTCGGTCACGCGGTCCTGCGTGGTGGCCAGCACTTCGGCGCTCGGAAAGAGCGGCTTACGCGCGGCAACGAATGCCGCGGTCTCCGCGGGAATATTCTCGAATTCATAGGTCACGGCATCGACGGTGTTCAGGAAATCCGCGAGTCGCGCCCAGTTATCGAACGGCGCACAGGTCGAATTCTTCACGACATCGAAGGCGCAGGAGTCTTTCTTGTCGGAATAGATGTGAACGCGGAAGCCGAGTTCGTGCGCGGCTAGCGCCAGCATGCGGCCGAGCTGGCCGCCACCGAGAATGCCGATGGTGGCGTCGGGTGCCAGCGGTTTGTGGAGCGGGATCATTTCGGCCTCAGCGGGATTTTCTTGGTCTGTTTCGCACGGAACGCGTCGAGCTTCTTCGCCAGCACTGTATCAGAAAGCGCGAGCACCGCGGCGGCCAAAAGCCCCGCGTTCTTCGCGCCTGCCTCGCCGATGGCGAGCGTTCCGACCGGAATGCCGGCAGGCATCTGGGCGATGGAAAGGAAGCTGTCGACGCCCTTCAGCGCCTTCGACTTCACCGGGACGCCGAATACCGGAAGCGCGGTAAGAGAAGCGGTCATGCCGGGAAGGTGCGCTGCGCCGCCGGCGCCGGCAATGATCACCTTGAATCCCTTGTCGCGCGCGGATTTCGCAAAATCATAGAGCCGGTCCGGCGTGCGATGCGCCGAGACCACAAGGCTCTCATGCTTGATGCCGAAATCTTCGAGCACTTGTGCCGCGTGTTTCATGGTCTCCCAGTCGGACTGACTCCCCATGATGATCGCGACGGACGGCTTTCCCGCGCCCATTTCAGATTCTCGCCCCGCTTGCTTGGAAAGCGCGGGATTATAGGAGAGGGTGGGTCGCTTGCAAGAAGAGTCGCTCTACGCTCGAGAACATTCGTTAATGCCGAGAGAAAAGCCGCAGAATAAAGGGGTAGGGCGGACGAGACGCGACAGGATTGCGTTGCGCGAGCGGACGTCATCCGAACAGGTACCTTCGCCGCTGGCAGCGGAGATCGAGCGGCTGCGCGAGCAACTGGTTCGATCCGAAGCGCGAATCGAGGCGCTGGAGAAATCCGCGCATGAAGACGCGCTCACCGGCCTGCTCAATCGGCGCGGCTTCGAGCGCGCTTTTGCGCAGGCGGTCGCTTATCTCAAGCGTTACGGCGGCAGTGCCGCGCTGCTTTATCTCGACCTCGACCGCTTCAAGCCGATCAACGACGAATACGGACACGCAGTGGGCGACGTCGTGTTGCAGGAGATTGCGCGCCTGATGATGGGCAGCGTGCGTGCCTCTGATCTTGCCGCGCGTCTCGGCGGCGATGAGTTGGCGCTGGTCCTGTGGAATCTCGATGCAACGCAGATGTCCGTGAAAGCGTGCGCGCTCGAAAATCTCGTGGCAAACGCTTCGTTCGAGGTTGGCGGCAACAAGCTCGACGTCGGCGTTTCCATCGGCGGCGTGATGATATCGGCCGAGGATAATCTTGCCGCCGCGCTTCAGCGCGCGGATGCGGCGATGTATGCGCGCAAGAAAGAACGCAAAGCGCGGCGCAAGTAATCGAAACCGGATTGATCCGGCTTCGATCAAGTCATTTCAAAAACGGCGCCATGCCTTCGCGTGCAAGTTCGTCTGCGCGTTCGTTCTCGGCGTGGCCGGCATGGCCTTTCAGCCAATGCCATTCGACCTTATGGGCTGACGCCGCTTTCTCCAGCCGTTGCCAGAGTTCGACATTCTTTACCGGCTTCTTGTCGGCGGTCTTCCAGCCGTTTCTGTTCCAGTTCTTGATCCAGCCGGTGATGCCGCCGCGCACATATTGCGAGTCGGTATAGACGTCGGCGTTGCAGTTCGCGGGCAGCGACTCCAGCGCCATGATCGCTCCCGTCAACTCCATGCGGTTGTTGGTGGTGAGCTGTTCGCCGCCTTTGAGTTCGGTGCGCTTGCCGTTGTGTTCGATGATCGCGCCCCAGCCGCCCGGTCCGGGGTTGCCCGAACAGGCGCCGTCGGAATGAATCTTTACGCGTTCGCTCATTTTCTTCCTTACGCCGCCAATCCGTAATCCTGCGCCTTCTCGATGCGGCGGTGGAATTGCAGCTTCTTCAGATATTCTTTCGGATCTTTCGGCCGCACCAGCGCGCCTTCGGGCACGTTCAGCCAATCGAAGGTGCGGGTGAGCAGAAAACGCAGCGCCGAACCGCGCGCGAGCAACGGCATGGCTTCGATTTCCTCTCGCGAGAGCGGGCGCACGGAATTGTAGTTCGAAAGCAGCGCCTTGCCTTTCGTCACGTTGAAGGAGCCGTCGATCTCGAAGCACCATGCATTGAGGCAGATCGCGACGTCGTAGGCGTAAAAGTCGTTGCAGGCGAAATAAAAGTCGATCAGGCCGGAAAGCTTGTCGCCGAGAAAGAAGACATTGTCCGGAAACAGGTCGGCGTGGATCACGCCCGCCGGCAAGTTCTTCGGCCACTGCGCGGAAAGATGCGCGACCTCTTCTTTGATCAAAGCGGCAAGGCCGGGTGCGACTTCGTCGGCGCGCGGCGCGCATTGCGCAGCCAGCTTCTGCCAGCCTTTGGGGCCCAGCGCATTCGGACGCTTGATCGAGAAGCCTTCGCCCGCCTGATGAAATTGCGCGAGCGCGCCGCCGAGCGCTGCGCAATGCGCGTTGTTGGGGCGGCGGACGGAAATGCCTTCGAGGAAGGTGATGATCGCGGCCGGGCGGCTTGCCAGCTCGCCCAGCGAATTGCCGTGCCTGTTCTTTACCGGCTGTGGGCAGCTCAGGCCGCGCGCCGCGCAATGTTCCATCAGGCCGACGAAAAAGGGCAGGTCTTTCGGATCGACACGCTTCTCGTAGAGCGTGAGGAAATAATAACCGCGGTTCGTATGCAGCATGAAGTTTGTATTTTCGACGCCTTCGGCGATGCCCTTAAAGGACATCAGCTCGCCAATGTCGTAATCGGCAAGAAAGGCGTTGAGTTGCTCGTCGCTGACTTCGGTGTAAACGGCCACGCTATTACTCCGCAGCCGTGTCGCGCAGTTCGCGCGGCAGCGGGAAGAACACGTCCTCCTGCGGACCGGCATAGGTGTCGACCTCGACGGCGTAGCGTTTGGCAAACGCGTCGATGATCTCCTCGACCAGGATTTCCGGCGCGGATGCGCCCGCGGTGATGCCGAGGCTCTTCACATTGCCGAACACGTTCCAGTCGATATCGTCCGCGCGCTGCACCAGCGCGGTCGCCCTGCAGCCCGAACGCTCCGCGACTTCGCGCAGGCGCTGCGAGTTCGAGGAATTGGGTGCGCCGACCACGATCATGGCTTCGGCCTGCGGCGCGACATTCTTCACCGCCTCCTGGCGGTTCGTGGTCGCGTAGCAAATGTCTTCTTTGTGCGGGCCGGTGATCGCGGGAAAGCGCTCTTTTAAAATCGCGACCATCTCCGCGGTGTCGTCCACCGAGAGCGTGGTCTGCGTGACGTAGGCGAGGGCGTCCGGATTTTCCGGCTGAATGCTGCGCGCATCATCCGCGGTTTCGATCAGCGTCACGCTGCCGGGCGGAAGCTGACCCATGGTGCCGATGGTTTCGGGATGTCCGGCGTGGCCGATCAGCAAAATTTCGCGGCCGCGCTTGGCGTGCACCATCGCTTCGCGGTGAACCTTGGTCACGAGCGGGCAGGTCGCATCGATCGCGAATAATTTCCGGTCTGCCGCTTCCGCCGGAACAGCCTTCGGCACGCCGTGCGCCGAGAAGATCACCGGGCGGTCGCCGTCCGGCACCTGGGCCAGTTCCTCGACGAATATTGCGCCCTTCCGGCGCAGGCTTTCGACCACGTATTTGTTGTGCACGATCTCGTGGCGGACATAGACCGGGGGGCCATATTTCTGGAGCGCCCGCTCGACCGCGTCGATTGCGCGCACCACGCCCGCGCAGAAACCGCGCGGCGCGCAGAGCAGCACGCGCAGACGGGGGATGGGGGAACCGGGCAAAACAGCCATAAATTCAAGCCTTTCGCGCCTAGATCGGCGCGGCGGGGGTGATGAGTCAACCATTACCCCAATCCCGCGTTGATTTGGACCGGGCACCCCCCTATATAGGCGCCGACCCCGGTCATCTTGTGAACGTTACCGAGGCTCCCGCTAGAAAATGGCGGCAGCGCTCGCGAAACCGTATCAGGATGACGATTGTTGACGCGTTAGAGGCGCGAAAGTCATGTCGCATATGCCGTTAATGCCCAAAGCGACCGCCGTGTGGCTGGTCGACAATACTTCGCTCTCGTTCGAGCAGATCGCCGATTTCTGCAAACTTCACCCGCTCGAGGTGAAGGGCATCGCCGACGGCGAAGTCGCGCAAGGCATCAAGGGCCTCGACCCGGTCGCCTCCGGTCAGCTCACGCGTGAAGAGCTCGACGCTGCGATCGCGGATAAGAACCACAAGCTTGTCATGGCCGACGCGAAAGTCCGCCTGCCGGAGCCGAAGTCGAAGAAGGGCCCGCGCTATACGCCGGTCTCCAAGCGTCAGGATCGCCCGGACGCGATCCTATGGCTCGTGAAGAATCATCCCGAGCTCAAAGACGCGCAGATCATGCGTCTCGTCGGCACGACCAAGTCGACGATCCAGTCGGTGCGCGAGCGCAAGCACTGGAATTCGGCGAACTTGCAGGCGCGCGATCCGGTCATGCTGGGCCTGTGCTCGCAGATCGATCTCGATCACGAAGTGCGCCGCGCCTCCAAGGGCAAGCCGCAGCCGGATGCCGAACCGATCCGCACGCTCTTGCCCGCCGAGCAGACCACGGCGCAGCCGGAGCCGGATGCATTCCAGCCGCCGGTCGACGACCGTAAGAGCTCGATCGACGCGGATAACGTGTTTGCGAAGCTCGGCGGCATGAAGCGCAGCGAGCAGTAATCGTCTCGCCAATCAGAAATAAAAAGGGCCGGGGAGTTTCCCGGCCCTTTTTTTATTCCAGCGCTTCGTCCTTCACATCGACAATGTAATTGAGCGCAAGCCTGCCGCCGTCCGGGAAAATCGTCTCGCCTGTTACATAGCTTGCATCGTCCGACGCAAGGAACGAAGCGACGCCCGCAATTTCTTCCGCCCCACCGATGCGCTGCAAGGGCGTGCGCGACAGGAGCCGCTTCTTCGCGGCCTTGTCTTTGGCGATGCCCGCGAGAATCTCGGTGGCGATCGAGCCGGGCCCGATCGCGTTCACGCGAATTCCATAAGGCGCGAGCGATAGCGCCATGACTTTGGTGAGTTGCTGGATGCCGCCTTTCGAAACCGAGTAGGGCACCTGGTTTGGAATTGCGACCACCGAATTGATCGAGGACATGTTAATGATCGTGCCCGGCTTTCGCCCGGACTTTGCCTGAACGACCATCTGTTTTGCCGCCGCCTGGCCAACAAGAAACGAGCCTTTCAGGTTCACGCGAATGACGCGGTCGAAGTCGCTCTCCGCGATGTCGAGGAAATCGGCGGTGTGGATGATGCCGGCGTTGTTCACGAGAATGTCGAGCGCGCCGAACTTCGCGATCGTTGCCTTCACCAGCGCATCGACCGCTTTGGCGTCGCCGACATCGGCCGCGATGAAGTGCGCGTTCGCGCCCAGTGATTTCGCGGCTTCTATGCCGGCTTTCTCGTCGATGTCGGAAAGCACGGCGCTAGCGCCGTCTTGGATGAAGCGCTTTGCGATGGCGAGGCCAATTCCGCGTGCGGCGCCGGTGACGAGTGCGACCCTGTCTTTGAGTTTCGCCATCGTTACTGCGCCATGCCTTTCGTTTGCAGCGCGGCCTTGATCTCATCCAGCGTCACCGGATCGTCGATGGTCGCGGGCATGTTCCACGGCTCTTTATCGGCGATCTTCTTCATCGTGCTGCGCACGATTTTTCCGGAGCGCGTCTTCGGTAGCCGCTTGATCACCATCGCGGTCTTGAACGCCGCGACCGGGCCGATCTTTTCGCGTACCAGCGCGACCAGTTCTTTCTCGATCACGTCGTCGGGCTTGTTCACGCCGAGCTTCAGCACGACGAATCCGACCGGCACTTCGCCTTTCAGCTGATCCGCGACACCGATCACCGCGCACTCGGCAACGTCGTTGTGCGAGGCGAGCACTTCTTCCATGCCGCCGGTGGAGAGACGATGCCCCGCGACATTGATGATGTCGTCGGTGCGGCCGAGCACATAGACATAGCCGTCTGCATCGATGTAGCCGGCGTCGGCGGTCTTATAGAAGCCGGGGAAGTCCGCGAGGTACGCTTCCTTGAAGCGCTCGTCCTGTTGCCACAGCGTCGGGAGACATCCCGGCGGCAGCGGCAGCTTCACGACAATGTTGCCCATCTTGTTGGCTTCAACCGGCTTGCCGCCATCGTCGACGATCTGCACGTCGTAGCCCGGCATGGGAACGGTAGGCGAACCAAGCTTTACCGGCAGCGCGCCCAAGCCCATCGGATTGCCGACGATGGTCCAGGCGGTTTCGGTCTGCCACCAGTGATCGATCACCGGCACGCCCAGGATTTTTTCCGACCATTTCACGGTGTCGGGATCGGCGCGTTCGCCCGCGAGAAACAGCGTGCGGAATTTCGAGAGGTCGTAGTTCTTTACGAGCTTGCCTTCCGGGTCTTCCTTCTTGATCGCGCGAAACGCGGTCGGCGCCGTGAAGAGTGCGACTGCGCCATGCTCGCTCGCCACGCGCCAGAACGCGCCGGCATCCGGCGTGCCGACCGGCTTTCCTTCGTAGACGACCGACGTGCAGCCGTGAAAAAGCGGCGCGTAGACAATGTACGAGTGGCCGACGACCCAGCCGATGTCGGACGAAGTCCACCAGACTTCGCCTTCCTTGATTCCGTACATTCCTTCCATCGACCATTTCAGCGCGACGGCGTGGCCGCCATTGTCGCGCACGACGCCTTTCGGCTTACCGGTCGTGCCTGAGGTGTAGAGAATGTAGAGCGGGTCGGTTGCCTTCACCGGCACGCATTCGGAAGTCTTGCCGGCGGCAAGCGCCGCTTCGCGAAGCGTCGCCCAATCCCAGTCCCAGCCTTTCTTCATCTCGGCTTGCGCCTGCGGGCGCTGCAGCAGGATCACGGCTTCGGGCTTCGACTCCGCCATCTCGATCGCGGCATCGAGCAACGGTTTGTAGGGGACGATACGTTGCACTTCGATGCCGCAGCTCGCGGTGAGCAGAAGCTTGGGCTTTGCGTCGTTCAGGCGCGTCGCCAGTTCCTTCGGTGCGAAGCCGCCAAAGACAACGGAGTGTACCGCGCCGATGCGCGCACAGGCGAGCATCGCGACCAAGGCTTCGGGAATCATCGGCATATAGATGACGATGCGGTCGCCTTTTTCGATCCCGAAGTCGCGCAGGATCGCGCCGAAGGCGCTGACTTCCCGTTGCAATTCCTTGTAGGTGATGTTGCGCTTCGATTGCGAGACGGGGCTGTCGTAAGCGAAGGCGATCTGTTCGCCGCGTCCGCCTTCGGCATGGCGGTCGACCGCGTTGTAGCAGGTGTTCATCACGCCATCGGGAAACCAGTGGCCGTAGACGCCGGCCTTGCCGTCGAACACGATCTTCGGCTTTTGGATCCAGGTGATCGCCTCCGCAGCCTGCGCCCAGAATCCTTCCGGGTCGCGCTGCCAATGCGCGTAGACTTTCGGGTAGCGGCTTGCGATCGGGGTGACCATCGTTTCTTCCCTGCGAGCTTATGATTTTCCTCGATTGTCGCTGCTAGCCGCCGATATGCAAGGGCGGCGTTAGTCGCAGCCGCCCATGCGCGCGAAGCCGTAGCTCACAGCCGGCGCTCTCTCTATAAAGCGCGGCGCATGCTTCCTTCCGATCCCATCTTCTGGATTTTTGCCGCACTCGCCGTGACCTGCACCGGTCTTGCCAAAGGCGGGTTCAGCGGTATCGGGATGGCGGCAACCCCGTTTCTCGCGCTGGTGGTGCCGCCGCTTCATGCAGCGGCGATCATGCTGCCGATCCTGATCATGCAGGATGCGGCTTCGTTGTGGGCTTTTCGTAAAGAGTGGGACAGCTGGAATCTGAAGGTGCTGCTGATCGGCGCGCTGACGGGGATCGCCATTGCGTGGGGCTTGCAGCTTATGTCTCCGATGCCTGGGTCAAGCTCCTGATCGGCATCATCACTTTCGTGTTCGTGATGAACCAGTGGTTCGGGCTTGCACGCAAGGCAGCCGAAACGATCAGACCTAGTGCAGCAAGCGGCGTGTTCTGGGGCGTGCTCGCGGGATTCACGAGCATGCTTGCGCATGCCGGCGGGCCGCCGATGAGCGTGCATCTTCTGCCGCAGAAGTTGCCGAAGATGGTGTTCATCGGCACCGTGACGATCTTCTTCGCGGTCGTGAACGCCGTGAAGGTCGTGCCGTTCTTTCTGCTGGGTGAGTTCACGGCAGCCGCCTTGATGACGGCGCTCGTGCTGATGCCGCTTGCCATCGCGACAAACCTGCTCGGCATCTGGGTCGTGAAACGTGTTCCGGAAGCGCTGTTCTACCAGATCGCCTATTTCCTGATGTTCCTCGTCTCGCTGGCGCTGATCTGGCAGGGTGCGAGCACGATTTTCTGGCGCTGAAGCTCCGCTCCGAAACCGAAGGACGACCGCGAATCAGCCCAGCGCGGCCAGAATGTCTCCGATCAGCCGCATCTTCCGCCTTCCGAAGCCGTGTCAAAGGTCAGATTGATCGAATCCCGTCCGGTTCGCTAGGGTCGCGCCGGAACGGGGTACCCAATGAAAAAGACCGCCTACGATATCGATCTCGACAAGAACCCGGCGAACTATCAGCCACTGACGCCGCTCTCGTTTCTCGAGCGGGCTGCCGCGGTATTCCCCGACCATGTCGCGATCATCCACGGACCGATGCGCCGGAAGTATCGCGATTTTTATGCGCGTTCGAAGAAGCTCGGCAGCGCGCTGGCGGCACGCGGGATTGCGCGCGGGGACACGGTTGCGGTGCTGCTCGCCAATACGCCCGCGATGCTCGAGTGCCACTACGGCGTGCCGATGACCGGCGGCGTGCTGAACACGCTGAATACGCGGCTCGACGCGCCGACCATCGGCTTCTCGCTCGATCACGGCGAGGCGAAGATTCTGATCGTCGACAAAGAATTTTCGAAGATGGCGAAAGAGGCGCTGAAGCTCTGCAAGGCGAAGCCGCTGGTCGTCGACTACGATGACCCGGAATACAAAGGCGATGGCGAGAAAATCGGGACGCTCGACTACGAGGCGCTGGTCGCGGAGGGTGACGAGAACTATGTGCGCGCGGCTCCCGGCGACGAATGGGACGCGATCTCGCTAAACTATACTTCCGGCACCACGGGCGACCCCAAGGGCGTGGTCTATCATCATCGCGGTGCGGCACTGCTGGCAACGGGCAACGTCGTAATCTCGAGCATGAAGAAACATGCGGTCTATCTCTGGACGCTGCCGATGTTTCACTGCAACGGCTGGTGCTTTCCGTGGTCGATCTCGGTCTGCTGCGGCACGCATGTGTGTCTGCGACAGGTGCGCGCAAACTTGATGTTCGATCTGATTGCAGAACATAAGGTCACGCATCTTTGCGGCGCGCCGATCGTGATGGCGACGCTCCTGAACGCGCCGGAAGAAGAAAAGAAACCGCTGCCGCATGTCGTGGAATTTTTCACGGCCGCCGCGCCTCCGCCGGAAGCCGTGCTTGCGGGCATGAAGAATGCCGGTTTCAACGTCACGCATCTTTACGGTCTTACCGAAACCTACGGTCCCGCCGCCGTGAACGACTGGCATTACGAATGGGACCATCTCGATCCGAAAGCGCAGGCCGCGAAAAAGGCGCGCCAGGGCGTGCCTTATTCCGCGCTCGACGGTCTCGAAGTGATCGATCCCGAAACCATGAAGGTGCCGCGCGACGGCGAAACCATGGGCGAGGTGATGTTCCGCGGCAACGTGGTGATGAAGGGCTATCTCAAGAACAAGAAATCGTCCGACGCGGCTTTCGCGGGCGGCTGGTTTCATTCGGGCGACCTCGGCGTGATGCACCCGGACGGCTACATCCAGCTTAAAGACCGCTCCAAGGACATCATCATCTCGGGCGGCGAGAATATTTCGTCGATCGAGGTCGAAGACGCGCTTTACAAGCATCCTTCCGTGCAGGCGGCGGCGGTGGTCGCGAAAGCCGACGACAAGTGGGGCGAGACGCCCTGCGCCTTCATCGAATTGAAGCCGGGCAAGCAAGCGACGAAGGACGAACTGATCGCGCATTGCAAGAGCAACCTCGCGGGTTACAAGGTGCCGCGCTACATCGTATTCGTCGAGCTTCCGAAAACTTCGACCGGCAAGATCCAGAAGTTCAAGCTGCGCGAAATGACGAAAGAAGTTTGAGATGGCAAGCGGACCGCGCAAGCAGAAGCTGCCGCTGCAAAAGGACATCGACTGGCGGTTCGCTCTGAAGGAGCGGCCGTTCCTCGGCTTCTTCGTATTGCTCGCGCGCGGGAGCATGCTGCTTGCGATCGTCGGCACCTTCCTGATCGCGACCGCGCTACTCGTTCACGCGGTGTGGGAGATCATCGACGCGGTAATCCAGCTCATGCGCTGGGAGACCGATACGAAAGAACTGACGCTGGCCGCGATCGAGTCGGTCGATGCATTCCTGATCGTCACCGTTCTGCATGTGGTCGCGATCGGTCTCTATCAGCTTTACATTCAGGACCGGATTCCGGTGCCGGATTGGCTGGTTGTCGAGAACATCGATGATCTGAAGGTCACGCTTTCCGGCGTCGTCATTCTGGCGCTTGCTGTGTATTTTCTCGGCCGCGCCATCGTCGGTGACGGCTCGCAAAACCTGCTCCTGCTCGGCGGCGGCATCGGTGCGGTGATCGTAGCGCTGACGTTCTTCGTTTACGTCCAGCACAAGCACAAGGACGGCCACTGATTTGTTCGAGATCCGGTACGAAGGCAGGATTGCCATCCTCACGCTGCGCTACGGCAAGGCCAATGCGCTGGATGTCGATTTCTGCAAGGCGCTGAAAAAGGAATTCAAGCGGCTTGCAAAGTCCGAGGCTTGCGCTGTCGTCATCACCAGCGCCGGAAATATTTTCTGCGCTGGCGTCGATCTCTTGCGCGCTGCCGAAGGCGGCCGCAAATATCTCCGCTCAATCGTCGCCGCGCTCGACGAGATGTACGAGGAGATTTTCCTGTTTCCGAAGCCGGTCGTCGCCGCGATCAATGGCCATGCCATCGCGGGCGGCTGCGTGCTCGCATGTTGCGCGGACTATCGCGTGCTCGCGAAAGGCGCGGGCCGCATGGGCGTAACCGAACTTCTTGTCGGCGTGCCGTTTCCGCCGTTCGCCTTCGAGGTGCTGCGCGCGACGACTTCGCCGATGCATTTTCCAAAGTTCACGGCAAGCGGCGAAACTTTCGATACCGAGGGTGCGCTCGCAAATGGTTTTGCCGACGAAGCGGTGAACGCGGACCGCTTGCTTCCGCGGGCGCTTGAGAAAGCGGAGCAACTCGCCGCGATCCGTGCGGAAGCCTTTGCCGTGAACAAGCTGTACGTGCGCGCTCCCGCAAAGCAGATTCTCAGGAAGGATCGCGGGCGCCTCGCCAAGCAGATCATGAAAGTCTGGGAGGCGAAGGAAACCGCCGAGAACATCCGTGCCTATGTCGCGCGGACTTTCAAGAAGCCGTAACGTCAACCGCCGCGCGACAATCGGGCGGCGGGCGTGATAATTTCGTCTGCGGAAAGATAATCGCGGGGAGAAGGCTCATGGACGCGGACGTCATCGTGGTCGGCGGGGGATTGGCCGGCTTGGTCGCGGCGGCGGAAGTCGCGGATGCCGGCAAGAAAGTCATTCTCCTGGATCAGGAGCCAGAGCAGTCGCTCGGCGGGCAAGCTTTCTGGTCGTTCGGGGGCTTGATGCTCGTGAATTCGCCCGAGCAGCGCCGTCTCGGCATTAAAGACTCGCGCGATCTCGCCTGGCAGGACTGGCAGGGTTCGGCTGCCTTCGACCGCGACGAAGATCACTGGCCGCGAAAGTGGGCCGAGGCTTATGTCGACTTCGCGAGCGGCGAGCAGCGTGCGTGGCTGCATGCGCAAGGCGTGCGCTGGTTTCCGGTGCCGGGCTGGGCGGAGCGCGGTGGCTATACGGCGACGGGTCACGGCAATTCGGTGCCGCGTTTTCACATTACCTGGGGCACGGGGCCCGCGCTGGTCGAGCCCTTCGTGCGGCGTCTGCGCGAGGCGGAGAAAAAAGGTCTCGTGCGCTTCTGCTTTCGCCATCGCGTGACGAAGCTGACGGCAAGCGGCGGCGCGGAAGACGGCGTCGAAGGCGAAATTCTCGAGCCTTCGCGTGTCGAGCGCGCGGCGAAATCCTCACGCAAAGTCGTAGGCGATTTCAAACTCAAAGCGCAGGCAATCATCGTGACGTCGGGCGGCATCGGCGGCAATCACGATCTCGTTCGCAAGAACTGGCCCGCGAGCATGGGCAAAGCGCCGGCGCAGATGCTTTCCGGCGTGCCGGATCACGTCGACGGGCTGATGCAGGGCGTAGTCGAGCAGGCGGGCGGGCGGCTCATCAACGCCGATCGCATGTGGCACTACCCCGAAGGCATCGATAACTACGCGCCGATCTGGTCGCATCACGGTATTCGCGTTCTCTCGGGGCCGACGCCGCTGTGGCTGGATGCGCGGGGAAAACGCTTCCCGGTGCCGCTGTTTCCGGGTTTCGATGGCCTGGGCGCGCTCGAGCACATCACCAAGCATGGCGACGATCATTCGTGGTTCTTGCTCAACAAGCGCGTGATCGGAAAAGAGTTCGCGCTGTCGGGACAGGAGCAGAATCCGGATTTGACCGGCAAGAGTATCCGCGGCGTGTTGAAGCGCGGGCGCGGCACGCTGACGCCGGTGCAGAAATTCATCAATGCCGGAAAAGATTTCGTCACCGCCGATACGCTGCCCGAGCTTGTCTCGAAGATGAATGCGATCACGCAGAAGAATCTCGTGAGCCTCGAGACGGTCACGCGCGAAGCCGAGGCGCGCGACCGCGACCTCGACAACAAATACGGCAAGGATTTGCAGATCGCGGCGATCCGTTCCGCGCGCGGCTATATCGGGGATCGCCTGATCCGCACCGTGAAGCCGCATAAGTTGCTGGATCCGGCGGCAGGCCCATTGATCGCGGTGCGGCTCTGGGTGCTGACGCGAAAGACACTCGGCGGTCTGGAAACCGATTTATCTTCGCGCGTGTTGAAGGACGGCAAGAATCCGCTCGGCAACGTATTCGCGGCGGGTGAGGTCGCGGGCTTTGGCGGCGGCGGTGTGCACGGCTATCGCGCACTCGAGGGCACGTTCCTCGGCGGTTGTATTTTCTCCGGCCGCATCGCGGGCAGGGAAGCGACGAAGCTCGCCGGATAGAACGTACCAATCGAACGATCGGGCCGGGTCTGCGACACTGGCGAATGGCGTTCGTTGCTGGCGCCGTGAGATAAGGGCGTCATGACCGAAAGCACCTCGAATATCAAAGTTGGCACCCAAGGCATTGCCGAACTCGTCGTCGGCGAGGAGCACACCGCGCCGCGCGTGGGCTCCGGCAAGATCCGCGTGCTCGCAACCCCGTCATGATCAACCTGATCGAGGCGGCGGCGCTCAAAGCCGCCGAGCATTTGCTGCCGCCGGGGCATCAAAGTCTCGGCACGCTCCTGAACGTGAAGCACATCGCGGCGACCCCGGTCGGCATGAAGATCAGGGCGCAAGCCATCGTGACCAAAGTGGAAGGCCGCAATATCTTCTTCGACGTCACGGCAGAAGACGAGAAAGAAACCATCGGCGGCGGGACGCACGAGCGCGTGGTCGTCAACGTCGAGCGCTTCGACAAGCGGGTGCAGCGGAAAATCAGCGGTGAAGTGTGACCGTGCGGTCTCTTTGTTGCTTCGGAACAGCAATCCCGCATGCATGAATTTTGATCACCTGTATTCCCGTCCATGCATGCGAGGCATATCGCATCGGATATGCCAGCATTATTTCCCTAATTTTTATCGGACCGGCCCCGCAGTGCGGCATGTAAAAATTCTTAGGAAACGGGAACGAAATATCTTTCTCGCGACTTGAAGCAAATCCGAGCGAGTAAGCTTGCGTGCCGATAGGGGTTTTCTGCGCCTTGACGTTGCCTCAAATATCGAGTCACTTCCGGCTCGCAACTGGGTTTGGCTGGCCTTGATACGACGCTCCTGTTTTGGGGCTATCTGCAAGACACTTCCCAAAACTCGGATTGTTACGGCGCCTGCGATGGTCGTGGGCGGCGACGACCGCACTGGAGAGGTGCGTTTCAAGGAGGCCGTGAATGTCTACTGGTACCGTGAAGTGGTTCAATACGCAGAAGGGTTTTGGGTTCATCCAGCCGGATGATGGCGGCAAGGATGTGTTCGTGCACATTTCGGCCGTGCAGCGCGCGGGTTTGCAAACGCTGAACGAAGGCCAGAAGGTCTCCTTCGAAGTTGCGACCGAGCGCGGCAAGGCGGCG
This sequence comes from Hyphomicrobiales bacterium, assembly GCA_016713235.1. GTDB lineage: Bacteria > Pseudomonadota > Alphaproteobacteria > Rhizobiales > Xanthobacteraceae. The sequence goes on from JADJPN010000004.1 coordinate 326,984, forward strand.
GCGGCGAACCTCAAGACGATTTAAGCCTACTTCCGAACCAATATTAAAACCCGGCGTGAGCGATCACGCCGGGTTTTTTTATTTCTGGTTTTTCATTGGGTGCGTTTTGTCAGGGCGTATTCTGATTTTGCAGATACAGAACGATGCCTAACCCCGGCACCCAGCAGCTCAGCGTATTCATCAGCGCCTCTTCCGAAGTCGGCTCGTTGCCGCCGGTGAAGTGATTGATGAACGGCCAGGCGAACGTGCAGATGAGCGCTCCGGTCGCATAGGCGCCGTATCTTGTCGAGGTCGAAACTCTCGTTACGAAACGTTCCTGCCGGGGAATGAAAACCCTGGTCACGACCGTGGAGTTCGCGCCGCCACAGGTAATGATGCAGTTCGCGGTGCTGAAAATGCCGATGATGAAGGTCAGCGGGTTCTGGTTGTTCTGCTGATTCTTTTTCTTCTTCTGCTGCGCTTCGGCTGTTACCGGCATTGCGAGTAGCAATGCTGCCAACGCGACTACGAAAACCTTTTTCATAAAACCTCACCTCGGCCTTATCCGCGAAGTGCGGATGGATCCCCGACCGCAGGAAGAGAATAAATTAGTCGGAACAGTTATTCTGTCGTGTGTAACACAGAATTAAGCTTACGCGTTAGGCTTGCACGGTAACCTTACCGGTGCACACAAAAGAAACCGCCGGCGGCTGGCCGGCGGTTTGAGAACACTTTTTCGGGTCGGGTTAGTGGACGGTTTCTTCCCGTAGTCTGGCGATTTCGTCCTTCAGCAAAAGCTTGCGGCGCTTTAGCTCCGCGAGCCTGAGGTCGTCGCCGCTTGGATGTATACGCTCTGCTTCGATCTCACGTTCCAACGCCTCGTGCTTTCGCTAGAGTTCGGACAAATGCGATTCCATCGACATGGGGTACGTTCTCTCCCTGGTTGCAGTTCGAGACGAAGGATGTTGCCACCGCCGGTTTGGGAAGTCGAATGGAACCGTGCGGAAGGGTGAAACTATTCACCGGTTGGTTAGAAAAGTGAAAAATCACGGAATAGCCGGCGCTTGCCCGGGTTTCGTTACGGCGCGATACTCCTTGCGGCGCGGTCCGGCGCCTCGCAAATACGGCGATGCAATGACGCGCGAAGAAGAACGCGAACTCACCCTCGAGCTGGAACGATTGAAACAGGAGCATCGCGACCTCGACGCGGCGATCGATGCGCTGCTCGGGACGACCGGCCATGACCGAATCCAGGTCCAGCGGCTTAAGAAGCGCAAGCTCCAGCTCCGCGACCGCATTGGCGAGGTCGAGGACCAGCTGTTTCCGGATATTATTGCGTAGGCCGGATCAGATCGACTTCAACAGGGTGTCGGCGCTGGAGACCTCGGCCTTCGAGCTTACTTCCTCGATGTTGAGTACCTTCACCACGCCATCTTCGGCATAGAGCGCATAGCGGCGCGAGCGCACCGGCCCCATCAATCGTTCGGTGCCGTCATAGTCGAGCCCGACGGCCTTGCTGAAGGCGCCGTTTCCGTCCGACAGAAATTCAACCTTGCCCGGATTGGCTTTGGCCCATGCGCCCATGACAAACACGTCGTTCACGGCGGTGACCGCGATCGTGTCTACGCCCTTGGCGAAAAATTCGTCGGCCTTGGCGATGAAGCCCGGCAGATGGCTGCGGCTGCATGTGGGTGTGAAAGCGCCCGGCACGCCAAAAAGCACGACCTTCTTGCCGGCGAATAGTTCGGCGCTTGTTTTCGGCTTCACGCCATCCGCGGTCATGGTCTGGAAAGTCGCGTCGGGAAGCTTGTCGCCTACTTTAATCGTCATCTTGTCCTTGCCTCTTGAGAATGCGGGCGCATCCTAGTCAGCGAACCGCATTAGTCGAGAGGGATTTCAGCCTCGATGGCTTGTTCCCCCGCGACGAGCGTGAGCCGTACCCGCGGCGGCGCGCCGGAGGTGCCGAGGCGCGAGCCCTGAAGCGGAATCGCGAAGGTGGCGTGGCCCGCTTCGTTCTTGAGAAGCTGGGGCAAAGAGAGCGTCCATTCTTCGTCTGGCCCTTCGGCGAAGAGTTCGAGTTTGCCAATCGTGCGTGCGAGTGCGGTCACGATAATGCGGCTGTCGCTGCCGTCCGCTTCCTTGCCACGCTCGACCTTGGCACCGAGGATGGCGAGCGGCCGCGGCTTATTGACGTCCTGTATTTCCGGGACGCGTTTTTGCGCATCCGCAAGCGATGGCTCGGCGGAAGCGTTCGCCGAGAAAGTGAGCGATGGGGTCGCCTGTGCGGGAATGCAGAGTTTTTCGCAGGTCGCGAAATCGAGCTTAAGCTTCAGCGTGACAGGCTTCGACGGATCGCTTGCGTGAATCCGCAGCGGAAAAATGACGCGGTCATCATAGCCGATCGAGGCTTGCCCGCTGCCGTCCATGATCCGCTTCGGCGCGGGGTAGAACACTTCAACCTTCGATAGGTTCTCCGATCCGCTCCAGTCGAAGCGCGGCGGAATTCCAGCGTCGCCGGGGTAGCGCCAATAAGTCTTCCAGCCGGGTGTGAGCGCGATCTCGACGCCGCCTATAAAAACTGGCGCGGAATTTGTATCGCTTGATCCGGAAACGAGCAGCCGCACGGTGGCTTCGCCTGCGACAACTTTGTCCGACGCAGCTGCGCGCGCGCTGTCCGCCGTGAAGGCGGCCAGCGCGGCGGAAAGCAGCAAGGAACTTAACGTGTGCAGGCGCATTTTTTCACCAGGAAATTACCGTAGACAGTGAATCGGGCAGGAGCCCAAGCACGAATGCGTGATGACGTCCGTCCCGATGCCGCATTTTCATCCCGTGCAAGCTCGGATAGGCTTTCTGCCATGAAGATTTCCGCTGAGTCTTCGAAGACATCCAACGAAGGATATCTCGACGGTCAGGTTCTGGTCGCGATGCCGACCATACAGGACGAGCGCTTCAGCCGCTCGGTGATCTATGTCTGCGCGCATTCTTCGGATGGCGCGATGGGAATCATTGTCAATCAGCCGGCGCCGAATGTGCGTTTCTCCGACCTTCTGGTGCAGCTAGACGTCATTCCCGGCGAGGGGATGATCGAGCTGCCCAAACACGGCGAGATCGTGCGCGTGCTGAAAGGCGGGCCGGTGGAAACGCAGCGCGGCTTCGTGCTGCATAGCTCCGATTACTTCATCGAGGACTCCACGCTCCCGATCAACGACGGCATCTGCCTCACCGCGACGCTCGATATCCTCAAGGCGATTGCCAATGGCAGCGGGCCGGAAAGCGCGGTGCTCGCGCTCGGCTATGCCGGCTGGGCACCGGGGCAACTCGAGAGCGAAATCCAGGCGAACGGCTGGCTCAACTGCGAAGCAGACCGCGCGCTAATCTTCGGCAAGGACGCCGAGCAGAAATACAATCTCGCCTTGAAGAAGATCGGTATCGATCCCGGCATGCTTTCTTCCGAGGCGGGGCACGCCTGACGTCAGGTCGCGGGCGTACTCGCCGGTGCCGGACGCGCGCTGGCGCGGTCCGTGACCTCCGGCGAAATCAAACGCCGCGCTTCTTCCGCTGTCATCGGTTCGCCAAAGGCAAAGCCCTGCACGTATTCGCAGCCGATCTGATAGAGCTCGACCGCATCCGAATCCGTCTCCGCGCCTTCCGCCACGACGTCCATGCCGAGATCATGCGCAAGCTGTACGATGGAGCGCAGGATCACGGGCCGCGCACCGCGCTTGCCGCCGGAGCCCTTCACGAACTGCTGGTCGATCTTGATGGTGTCGAACGGGAAACGCTGCAAATAAGCGAGTGACGAATAGCCGGTGCCGAAGTCGTCAAGCGAGAGGCCAGCGCCAAGTTCGCGGATCTTCTGCAACATCTGCGCGGCAAGCTCTGGATTTTCCATCACGAGCGACTCGGTCAATTCCAGCTTGAGCGAGCCGGGTGCGAGCGTATGACGCGAGAGCACGCTCTTCACGTCCTGGATGAGATCGTGGCGCATCAATTGCCGCGAGGAAATGTTGACGCTCAGAAAGAGCGGATTGTTTCCGCGTATCGCCCGCTGCCATAGCGCGAGCTGGCGCGCGGAGCGGTCCAGCACGAAGCGGCCGATCTCGATGATCAGGCCGGTTTCTTCCGCAATCGGAATGAATTCGGCGGGGCCGAGCCGGCCGAGCTTGGGGTGGTTCCAGCGCAGCAGCGACTCGAAACCAGCGATGCGGCGATCCTCGAGCCGGACGATCGGCTGGTACATGATGATAATTTCGTCCTTCTCGAGTGCGCGGCGCAGATCGGACTCGAGCGAAATCCGGTCGATCTTGTCGTTGCGCATCGAGGGCTTGAAGACTTCGATGCGGTCGTTGCCGGCCTGCTTCGCGGCGTGCATCGCAAGCTCTGCGTTCTTCAGGATTTCCGCCCGCTCCCTGGTCTCGCCGTCCACAAGCGCAAGGCCGATCGAAGCGGTCAGAAATATCTGGCGCTCGCCGAAACCGATCGGTGCGCGGACGCTTCTGCGGATCGTGTCGGCAAAGGCGGTGATGCGGTCGGGTTCGCGCTCGGACAGAAGAATGATCGCAAACTGATCGCCCGCGACGCGCGCGAGCGTGTCTTGCGGCTTGAGAAGCCGGCTGAGGCGGCGGCTGACGGTGAGGAGAATCGAGTCGCCCGCCGCGGTGCCGACCGAAGTGTTGAGCTGCTTGAAGCGGTCGAGATCGACGATGATCAGCGTCGGCCGGATCTTCTCGTCGGTTTTTGCGAAGTTGATCGCGGCGTCGAGGCGATCGAGGAAAAGCTCGCGGTTCGGCAGACCGGTCAGATTGTCATGCACCGCGTCCTGCAAGAGCCGCTCCTCGGCGACCTTCAGTTCCGTAATGTCGTTCATGGTGCCGACGACGCGCAGTACTTCGCCGTCGGTACCGACCACGGGACGGGCGCGGAGCGAGAACCAGAAATAATGCCCGTCCTCGGTTTTCAATCGTAGCGACTGGATGATGCGGCCGCGGCGCTGATCGAGAATGGCGTCGAGCGCGAGCCGGATGCGGTCGCGGTCGGAGGGGTGAACGAATTCGAGCCAGGCTTGCGCTTCGGTTTCCATCGCGCCGCGCTTGAAGCCGAGGATCAGCTCCGCTTCGGGGCTGACGAAAATCCGGTCGCGGATCACGTCCCAATCCCAGACCACTTCGCCCGCGCCGGTCACGGCGAGCGCGCGCCGCTCGACGTCGCTCATCAAGCCTTCGGCGGAAACGCCGGCAAAAGCATGCTGCATGACGGTAAAGCCGATCAGCATCACGATCAGCTCGAGGCCGCCGAGCAGCGCGGGCGCGGCGAGGTCGTTGGTGATCGCGCCGGCAACGACAAAGCCCGCGGCAAGTACCCATACCGTGAGCAGGAACCAGGTCGGGATCAGAAGCACGGCGCGGTCAAAACCGTGCGTCGAAAGATAAAGCACGAGGCCAAAGCCCGCGAAGGTCACGACAAGAAGAGACAGGCGCGCGATGCCCGCTGCGATCGCCGGATCGAACAATGCGAGCCCGACAAGCGCCGACAGGAAGACGAGCCAGACGGCTGCGGCTTGCGAATAGCGCACGTTCCAGCGGCCGAGATTGAGATAGGCGAACAGGAACACGACCAGCGTCGCGGCAAGGATCGCTTCGCCGGAGCGCGCCAGAATTGTTCGGCGGCCGGCGAGAGCGCAAACACTTTGGCTAGGAAATTGAAGTCGATGCAGATATAGGCGAGCACCGCCCAGGCCAGCGCGGCCGCGGCGGGAAACATCAGGCTGCCTTTGACGACGAAGAGAATCGTCAGGAACAGCGCGAGCAAGCCGGCAACGCCGATGACGATGCCGTTGTAGAGCGTGAAGGAGCTGACCTTCGCTTCATAGGCGCGCGGCTCCCATAAGCGCAGTTGCGGCAGTTGGGCGGAAGAAAGCTCGACGACAAACGTAACGGTCGAGCCGGGATCCATCGTGATCAGATAGACCGAAGCGTCCGAAGCATTCTGCCGGTCGGGACGGAAGCCCTGGCTCGGCGTGAGGTTGACGATGCGCGCCGCGCCGAGATCCGGCCAGAACAGCCCGGAGCCCGACATCAGATAGTTCGGTGCGACCAGCAGCCGGTCGAGCTGTTCGTCGGTGTTGTTGGAGAGCGCGAACACCGCCCAGTGCGTGATGCCGCTCGCGTTACGCGCACGGACTTCGATGCGGCGGACGATGCCATCCGCACCTGGTGCCGTTGAAACTTGCAGGCGGTCGCCTTCGGTGGTGTGCCGCTCCGCCGCGGGCATCAGATCGAGCGCGGGCGTATTCGGGCGGATGATGACGGCTTCCACGGCGCGCACGGGCGCAAAGCTCGCGGAAACCACAAGCAGAACGCAGCACGCAAAGAGAACTTTCCGAACCGCAATTCGGACCCTCCGGGACTAGTACCGGGCCCGGAACCCCCTCCTGGCCGCTTTCAGGAGTCGCCGCCACGTGCGGCGGCGGCAAGGCAAGGCGCGGAACCCGCGTTAACCATGCCCGCGCGAGTCAGGCCGTCAGCACGATCTTGCCGACATGACTGGAGGATTCCATGCGCGCATGGGCCTTGTTGGCTTCGGCCAGCGGGAAGGTCGAGTCGATCACGGGTTTGATCTTGCCCTGATCCAAGAGGGGCCAGACCTTCGCGCGGAGCGCGTCGGCGATCGCGGCCTTGTCGGCGACCGGACGCGGGCGCAGCGTGGAGCCGGTGAACGTCAGACGCTTCTGCATGACCTTCAGAATGTTCAACTCGACCTTGAAGCCTTTCTGGGTCGCGATCTGCACGATACGGCCTTCGACCGCCGCGGCATCGAGATTGCGATCGAAATAATCGCCGCCGACCATGTCGATGATCAGATTGGCGCCCTTGCCGCCGGTATGCTCTTTGGTGAGCGCGACGAAATCCTGCGTCTTGTAATCTATCGCGAAGTCGGCGCCGAGTTTCAGGCAGGCATCGGTCTTTTCTTTCGAGCCGGCGGTGGCGATCGCTTTTGCGCCAAACGCTTTCGCGAGCATGATCGCGGTCGTGCCGATGCCGCTGGTGCCGCCATGAATGAGCATGGTCTCACCGGCTTTCAAGCCGCCGCGCTCGAAGACGTTGTGCCAGACGGTGAAGAAGGTTTCCGGCAATGCCGCGGCTTCCTCGAAGGAAAAACCTTTCGGCACGGGAAGCGCGTTCGTTTCATCGACCAGCGCATATTCGGCGTAACCACCGCCGGGAAGGAGCGCGCAGACTTTGTCGCCCGCTTTCCAGCGCGTGGCTTTCGCGCCGACGCTTACTACTTCGCCCGCGACCTCAAGCCCCGGATAATCCGGTGCGCCCGGCGGCGGCGGATACTTGCCCTGCCGCTGCATTACGTCGGGCCGGTTCACGCCGGCTGCGCGCACGCGAATGAGAATCTCGGTGTCCGCGGGTTTCGGCACATCGCGGGTTTGCGGCTTCAGCACGTCCGGATCGCCGGGGCTAGTTATCGCAATCACGGTCATCTTGTCGGGCAGGGACATCGCTTGCTCCAGAATTTCTCGCAAATTCTCTAAGGGCTGCGGCGGGTCATGACAATCCACGCCCGGCCCCGCTACATTGGGGTCCCGTAAGCCGGAAGGAAGCGATGAAACTGGAAGACGATGACCGCCCCAAGAAGAAGATCGCGCATGAAATCGGCGCGGACCTGTCGTTGATTTCGGTCGAGGAACTGCGCGAACGCGTAGCGCTCCTGCAAGAAGAGATAGCGCGGCTGGAAGCCGACATGACGAAGAAACAGGCTTCGAAGTCGGCGGCGGACGCCTTCTTCAAGCGTTGAAATTCAGACGATTTTTACGAATTAACTACTTGTTAAGGTTTCGAGATCACTATCGAATTGTCCAGCTTCTGGACGTCGAGTGGCTCCTGTCCACTCTGTTTGACGCCTCCCTGTGAACAGACTTCAGAGCCGCTTTTTAGCGGCTCTTTTTTTGTCCCGATTTTGCACAGTGTGGACGGCGCGCAACTTGCAAAGAACTTTCGGAAAGCGCGGCGGGCTGACTTTTGATCGCGGCGCGCAATGCGCTAAAGATGAGCCCGGCACGCGGACGTGCCGGGGGAAAGAATGTCCGACGCAATCGAGAAAAGAGACCGTCCAGTGCATCTTGCCGCGCGCATGGTGCAGGGCGAGCAGTTCAGCACGCTGTTTCGCGAGGGCATGGCTTTGGTCGAAGCGACCGCCGCTTACCTCGACGGGCCGGGGCGCACCGAAGCCAAAACGCTCGCGCGGCCAGCGGCACTTGCTTATGCGACCGAGTCGATGCGCCTCACCACGCGGCTCATGCAGATCGCCTCATGGCTGCTGTTGCAGCGTGCGGTGAACGAAGGCGAACTGACCTTCGATCAGGCAAAATCCGAAAAGACCAAAGTGAAGCTTTCGGTGTGGGATTCCTCGCACGAAGAATCCATGGCCTCGCTGCCCAAGCGTTTGCAGGGTTTGATCGAGACTTCGCGGATGCTGCATGAACAAGTGCTGCGGCTCGATCAGCTTATTTACAACGCGCAAGCGCCGGAAAAGATCGAGGCGGAGAATCCGGTCGAAGCGCAGATCGGGCTATTGCGGGCGGCGTTCGACACCAAGCCGTAAATCTGTCCGGCTCATAAGCAAAAACCCCGCAGTCGCCCGCGGGGTTTTGTGTCTTGAAGCAGCGAACGAGCGCTTACTTCTTTTCTTTCGCGGCGCCGATGGAGCCGAACTTGTTCTTGAAGCGCGACAGACGGCCGCCGCGGTCGAGCAGCTGCTGCGAACCGCCGGTCCAGGCCGGGTGCGTCTTCGGATCGATATCGAGATTGAGGGTGTCGCCCTCCTTGCCCCAGGTCGAGCGCGTCGTGTATTCCGAGCCATCCGTCATCACGACCTTGATCGTGTGATAGTTGGGGTGAATGCCTTCTTTCATCGCAAAATCCTCTGCCTTCTCGCGGGGCCCGGGGGGCACGCGCCGGTCGATCTAATCAAGCCCTGCTGATTGGCGGGCGATATAGCCGAGAGCCTCCCGTGACTCAAGCCGAGCTTCGGACGCCGCCAAAAGAGCCTGAAAACGGCGGGAAACCCCGGTTTCGGCCGCTTCTGGCGCTGATGCCATACGTCCTGCGCTATCCGGGCTGGTTCCTGGCTGCGCTGGCTGCGCTTTTTGTCGCGGCGCTGGCAACGCTTGCGATCCCGCTCGCCGTGCGGCGGATGATCGACCTCGGCTTTGCCGCCGATGCCGGCGGGAAGATCGACCAATATTTCCTCGCGATCCTTGGCGTCGTTTCCGTGCTCGCGCTCGCGAGCGCCGCCCGCTACTTCCTGGTCACCACGATCGGGGAGCGCGTGGTCGCGGATCTGCGCAGCGCCGTGTTCGCGAGGATCGTGTCGCTCGACACCGGCTTCTTCGATAGCGCGCGCGCTGGCGAGATCAGTTCGCGGCTCACTGCCGACACCGTGCAGATCAAATCGGCGGTCGGATCTTCGGCTTCGGTGGCGCTGCGCAATGTGCTGCTCCTGTTCGGTGCGGCGGCGATGATGGTGATCACGAGCCCGAAGCTGTCCTTGCTTGTGCTGATCGCCATTCCCGCGGTCATGCTGCCGTTGTTCGGCTTTGGCCGCGCCGTGCGCAGGCGTTCAAGGCTGGCGCAGGACAAGCTCGCGGACGCGACGGCCTTCGCGGTCGAAGCGATCAGTGCGGTGCGCACGGTGCAGGCGATGACAGCGGAAGAGACGGCAAGAGCGCGCTTCGGCGCGGCCGTAGAAGAAGCTTTCGTTGCTGCGCGGGATGCGACGCGCTCGCGCTCGTTTCTGACCGCGATCGCAATCTTTCTCGCGTTCGCTTCCGTCGGGTTGGTTTTGTGGTCGGGTGCGCAAAGCGTGCTTGCCGGACAAATGTCGCCGGGTACGCTCGGCCAGTTCGTGCTCTACGCAGTCTTCGCGGCCGGTGCGCTGGGCGCGCTTGCCGAAGTAGGCGGCGAGATTTCGCAAACGGCGGGTGCTGCGGAGCGGATCGTTGAGCTTCTGCACATCGAACCCGCGATCAAGGCGCCGGCTTTGCCGCTCGCACTACCCGAGAAACCGCGCGGCGAAGTGCGCTTCGATCAAGTTTCCTACGCCTATCCGTCGCTGCCGGATGCGCCGGTATTGAACGACGTCAGTTTCGTGGCCGCGCCGGGCGAGCGCATCGCCATCGTGGGCCCGTCTGGCGCGGGCAAAAGCACGATCTTTCATCTTCTGCTGCGTTTCGACGATCCGAAGGCGGGAAATATTTTCTTTGATGGCGTCGAACTTGCGAAAGCCGATCCGAGAGAAGTACGCAAGAACATCGCGCTGGTGCCGCAGGAGCCCGCGATCTTCGCGGCCTCGATCGCCGACAATATCCGCTATGGCAAACCGGGCGCGAGCGACGAAGCGGTGAGGCGGGCTGCCGAAACCGCGCTGGTCGACGAATTCGTGCGTAACTTGCCGGACGGCTACGCCACGCCGGTCGGCGAGCGCGGGGTGACGCTTTCGGGCGGGCAGCGCCAGCGGCTCGCGATTGCGCGGGCGGTGCTGCGGGACGCGCCTGTTTTGCTGCTCGATGAAGCGACTTCGGCGCTGGACGCGGAGAGCGAAGCGCTGGTGCAGCAGGCGCTGGAGCGGATCATGGAAGGGCGCACGTCGCTCGTGATCGCGCACCGGCTCGCGACGGTGCTGAGCGCGGACCGCATCATCGTGCTGCAAAAAGGCCGCGTGGTCGAAGAGGGCGTGCATGCGAAGCTCACCGCGAACGGCGGGCTCTATTCGCGGCTGGCGGCATTGCCGTTCGGCGAAATCAGCGCTCGGTGATTTTCAGCTCGATACGCCGGTTGCGGCGGTAGGCATCGTCGTTGCTCGCCGGATCGATCGGCTGAAATTCGCCAAAGCCCGCGGCAACCAGACGATCAGGCGAAAGGCCCTTGGTCGTCAGATATTTCACGACCGAAATCGCGCGGGAAGCCGATAGCTCCCAGTTCGAAGGAAAGCGCGCATTCGAAATCGGCCGCGTGTCGGTGTGGCCGTCCACGCGCAAGACCCAGGGAATGTCTTTCGGAATCTTGTTGCCAAGTTCGAGCAGCGCCGCCGCGAGCTTGTCGAGCTCGGGGGAGGCGCTCTCTTTCAATTCCGCGGAGCCCGGATCGAAGAAGACTTCCGACTGAAATACGAAGCGGTCGCCGACGATGCGGATGTCGGCGCGGTTGCCGAGAATTTCGCGAAGACGACCGAAGAAATCCGAGCGGTAACGGTTCAGTTCCTGCACGCGTTGCGCGAGCGCGACGTTCAGGCGCGAGCCGAGATCGGAAATCTTGGTCTGACTTTCTTTCTCTTTTCTCTCGGAGGCTTCCAGCGCAGCTTCCAGCGCTGCGATCTGGCGGCGGAGCGCGGCAAGCTGCTGGTTGAGCAGGGAGATTTGCGAAATCTGCTGGCTGCTCATTTTCTTCTCAGCTTCGAGATCCGAGGCGAGCGACTGGATCTGGTTCTTGGCGTCGCCGGCCGCCGTGCTGTCGCCGCGCAGCTTATCGCGCTCGGCTTCGGCGTTGCGCAAGGTCGCGCGCAGGCCCGAAAGCTGCTCCTCTAGCGACGCCGAGGTGGAGCGCTCTAGCGCCAAGAGGTCGGCGAGCTGTTTCAATTGCACCGTGATGCGCGAAAGCTGATCCTGTTTGCCTGCGATTTCACGGCTCAGGAAAAACTGCGCGACCATGAAGATCGAAATCAGGAAGATGAATACGAGCAGGAGCGTCGAAAGCGCGTCGACGAAGCCCGGCCAGTAATCGATCCTGCGGTCGGCGCGTGCGCGGCCCAGAGCCATGATTAGCGTTTCCGGTCGTTGGCGTCTTCGCGCGTGACGCGCTCAAGCAGATCGCGAATCTCGTTCTGGCGTTCGGCTTGCGCTTCCACCCAGTCGCGCAACATCTGTTGCTCGTTGCGCATGTGCTGCACGAGTTCTTGCAGGCTGCTTGCCAGATTGACCATGGCCTTGGACGAGCGCTCGCCGCTGCCGCCTTCGATCGATTTTTCGAGCCGCTGGATCGCGGCGGCGAGTGGCGCAGCCGCGCCCGATGTGTCGGTTTCGACGACACCGAGATCGGCAACCGTGGTCGAAAGCCAATCTTCGAGATCGGTGTAGAAGCGGTTCTGTGCCTGGCTCGCTTGCAGATCGAGGAAGCCGAGCACGAGCGAGCCGGCAAGACCGAACAATGAAGACGAGAACGCAATGCCCATGCCGCCGAGCGGTGCAGCCAATCCCGTTTTCAGATCGTCGAAGATGCGGCCGGAGTCGCCGGTCGCATCCAGCGATTGAATGACGCGGCCGACCGAGCCGACGGTCTCGAGCAAACCCCAGAAGGTGCCGAGCAGGCCGAGGAAGACGAGAAGGCCGGTGAGATAGCGGCCGACATCGCGCTGCTCATCCAGGCGCGTGCCGATGGATTCCAGAATGCCGCGCATCGTCATCTGCGAGATCACCATGCGGCCCATGCGGTCGCGCAACAGCGTCGCCATCGGCGCGAGCAAGACCGGCGCGCGGTCGACCACGATGCGGGCATCGGCACGGCGGAAGCTGTTCACCCAGCTCGCTTCCGGGAATAGGCGGATCACTTGCCGGATCGCGAGTACGATTCCGATCAGAAGAACGCTGAGAATGATTCCGTTGAGCAGCGGGTTCGCGAGAAAGGCGGCGTGGATCTGGCGGTACAAAAGCACCGCGACGAGTGCGACGAGCACCAGAAACACCGTGATTCGGAACAGGAAAATCCGGGGCGACGAAATCTTGTTGTAGCCGTCAAGTGCTTCCGCTTCGCGCTTTTTCTTCGCCATCTGCCGTTCCTCGTCCGCTCGCGAGTGTCCCGTATCCGGCGTTCGCTCAAGCTAGCCGCGCCTTCTTGGCGAACGCCGGATACGAAAGGACCCTCGCCAATTTATAGTTCCAGTGACCCTTTGTTTCTGACATTCGTAAAGTGCTTTCCGCAACGGGGTACGAATGTCAGAAACGGGTCACTGGCGAGTATGGCACACGCGGCGGATATGTAGAGTGGGGTGACGGCGGAATGACGGCGGGTGCTATGCACTCTTGATGGCGGCTAACAGCGCGCTCTGGATATCGTAGTTGCCCGCGCAGACCGAGCCGTTACGCAGCATGTTCATGTGGCCGTCGAGATCGGTGACGAAGCCGCCCGCTTCCTGCACGATCGCGATGCCGGCTGCGAGATCCCACGACGAAAGATCGCGCTCCCAGAAACCGTCGAAGCGGCCGGATGCGGTCCATGCCATGTCGAGCGCGGCAGCGCCGGTGCGGCGCAGGCCCGCGACCTGCTTTTGCAGCACCGCGAGTTCGCGGCGGAAGCGCTCGTGATCGCCGCGCTCATGATGCGGGATGCCGCAGGAGATGACGGCGTCACCAAGTGTCTTGCGCGCGGCAACCCGTAAGCGGCGGTTATTCAGGTAGGCGCCTTGCCCGCGTTCGGCGACATACATCTCGTCGGATATCGGGTTGAAAACCAGACCGGCGATCGGAATTCCATCTTTCACGAGCCCGATCGAGATCGCGAACAGCGGAATGCCGTGCAGGAAATTCGTGGTGCCGTCGAGCGGATCGATAATGAACTGATGCTGTCCGTCGGAGCCCTTCACTTCGCCGCGCTCTTCCATGACGAAGCCGAACGCAGGCCGCGCTTTGGACAATTCGCCATAGATGATGTCTTCGGCTTTCTTGTCGGCGGCGGAGACGAAATTCGCAGGACCTTTGAGTGAAACCTGCAAGTGCTCGACTTCGTTGAAGTCGCGAATGAGCGCGCGGCCCGCTTTGCGGGCCGCTGCCATCATCACCGTTATATTTGCTGAACGTAACAACCCGCTTACTCGGCGCGGCGGACGTAAGTGATCTCGTTCGTATCGACCACGACCTTCTCGCCGCTTGCGATGAACGGCGGTACCATCACGCGCAGACCGTTCTCCAGTTTCGCGGGCTTATAGGAAGACGCGGCGGTCTGGCCCTTCACGACCGGATCGGCCTCGACGATCTGCAAGGTTACGTAATCCGGCAGCTTGATGCCGATCGGGCGTTCGTCATGCATCTCCAGCGTGACCTGCATGCCGTCCTGGAGAAAGAGCGCGCGTTCGCCGACAAATTCTTCCGCGAGCTGAATCTGATCGTAGGTCTCGGTATCCATGAAGACGAGGCTCTCGCCTTCCTTGTAGAGATACTGGAAATCTTTTTGCTCGAGGCGGCCGCGCTCGACCTTCTCGTCCGAACCGAAGCGGTTGTTGAGCTTGCGGCCGTCGATCAGGTTCTTGAGCTCGACCTGATTGTAGGCAGGGCCCTTGCCGGGCTTCACTGCCATGGTCTTCACCGCCACCCAGAGGGTGTTCTGATACTCGATCACATATCCGGGGCGGATTTCGTTGCCGTTGATTTTCATGGAATTCCTCGATGCGCGGCGCTCAAGTGCCGTGCGGGGGGAGTTCCGTCAAGGGCATTTCGCGCTGGCGAGCGAGACGAGCGGCCAGCCCGAACAATACTCAGCAGAAAGGAGAAATTAAGTGTTCGGCGGCGCCTTGCTTTGCAACCAGGCCTTCAGGATCGTTTCCGCGCGCTTCTTTTCTTCTTCGTTCAGGCTCCCGAAGACGCCATCGAGCATCGGATCGGAAATCTGCTGGAGGCGCGCCATCAGGTGCCACGCCATGGCCTCGGGGACGTTCTTTTCGACGCCGCGGCCGGCGTTCAGCATTCTGGCATAGCGGTTCTGCGCGACTGGATTGCCTCTCAGCGCGGCACGGCGCATGGCCAGCGCGGCGTTGACTTCATCTTTCTCGACACCGTTGCCGTTGAAGAGCGCGATGGCGAGTTCGATCGTCGCGGGTACATGGTCGAGGCGCGCGGCGCGGCGCAGCCATTTGACCGACTCGGAAAGATTTTTGGCGATGCCTTTGCCTTCCTGATAAAAAATCGCCAGCGCATGTTGTGCGTCCGGAATGTCCTTGTCGGCGGCAATGCGCATGAACTTCGCGGCTTCGGCGAAATTCTGCGGGAAGGCCTGACCTTCCAGATACAGGAGCGCGAGATTGTAAGCGGCGTGGGCATGGCCCTTTTCCGCCGCGATGCGGAAAAGTTTGGCTGCTTCGTCTTTGCTACGGGTAACGCTTGCGCCCTGCAAATACATCATGCCGAGCGCGAAGGTTGCGTGGATATCGCCGGCATTCGCGGCGCGCTGATACCAGCCGAGGGGTTTTTTCTGATCGGGCGCGACGCCAAGACCTTCGGCGTACAATTCGCCGAGCAGCGTCATCGCGCGCGTGTCTTTGTTTTTCTCGGCGCGAATTTCCGCGAGCTTGATCGCATCGATGTAGTTTCCGCGCTGGTAGGCGGCAAAGGGCGCGTTCGGATCTTCGGCTGCGGACGGCTCGAATGGCGGGAGCGGCGGCTGCGGCGCGATCGCGATCGTCTTCACACGCGAAGAGGGCGCTTTGGGAGCCTCGGTCTTTTGCTTCGGCAGAATGGTTTCGTCCGCGCCGAAGGCAGGCGCGCAAAAACAAAGCGCGGCAATGAACGCAAGGAGACGGGTCATGTTCAGTTCGCGGGTTCCGGCTGCAGCAGCAGCTCGCTTGCCCTAGCAACGGCTTGTGGCGCATTTGCGCCCGCACTCCAGACGGCGTCGCCAAGCGCCACGAAGTCCGCGTGCGCTTCGGCAAGCTGCGGGGTTTCATCGATCGAGCCGGCAAAAGCGACGCAGGGAAGCTGGAAGATCTCAGCCCACCATGCGACGCGTTCGAGCAGAGCGGAAAATCCCGGGCGCTTTCCGCTTGCATCCGGTTCGCCGAACATCACGTAATCGACGCCCGACTCGGATGCGACCATGGCGTCGTGCCGCGAGGGCAGACCGCCGACGCCGGCCAGTCTTCCGGCGGCAAGTTTGGTGCGGGAGCCGCGGAGTTCATCGACGCTTGTGAAGTGTGCGCCATCCGCGCCCGCCGCTTCCACCAACGCGGGCATGTCGGCGAGCAGCAGCGTGGTGCCGATGTTTTGCAGATGGGTCGAGACGATCCGGATCGCGGATAGCGCCATCACTTCGTCGTCGGTTGCGAGGTTAAGAACAACGGCCGCGACATCGCCTTCACGGCAACAGGCTTCGAGCAGCGGCGCAAAGCTCACCGCATCCTTGACGGCTGGCGTCACGAGGATCAGGCGGGTACGGGCTTTTGGCGTTTCGCTCACGCTCTCTCCATCGGCGACGGTTGCCTTACAAGCGGGGCGAAATCGCGGCTAAGAGCTTTCGGTTGCAAAATCCACCTCATCTTGACCGCCGTCAATGCTGCGAAGGCAGGAATGGTGTCGCTTCACAATTTTAATCGTTTTCGAGTGGTAGTAAGGTCCAGTGGGCGGTGCATTTCGTATGGAATCGGGAGTTGCAATGGCACCGAATGCAACAGGTCTCCTCAATCGCCGGCAACTCGTCGCCGGCGCGTCATCCGCTTTGGCGCTTGCCGCAATACCCCGCGCGCGTGCGAGCGCACCCGCGCGGGAGTTCGTGCTGACCCCACAGGCGGGACGAGCGCGCCTGTTCACCGCAGACGGTCCGCAGACGGAAGTCTGGGCATACAACGCCTTGGTTCCGGGTCCGGAGATTCGCATCAAGCAGGGCGAGCGGCTTCGCGTTCGTGTCGACAATCGCTTGGCCGAGCAGACCACGGTGCACTGGCACGGCATTCGAGTGCCGAACGCCATGGATGGCGTGCCGCATTTGACTCAAAAGCCGATCGCTCCCGGCGAGTCCTTTGTGTACGAATTCGATTGCCCGGACGCAGGCACGTTCTGGTACCACCCGCACCAGCGCAGTCACGAACAGGTTGGCCGCGGCCTGTCCGGCGCGCTGATCGTCGAAGAGCCGGCACCCTATCGTGCTGATCGAGACGTAACCTGGCTCGTCGGCGACTGGCGGCTTGGCCGCGATGGCAGCGCCATCGAAGACTTCGGCGGGCTGCACGACATCTCGCACGACGGCCGGCTCGGCAATGTCACGACGATCAATGGCCGCACGCTCGACCGGTTTGAGGTGCGCGCCGGCGAACGCGTCCGCCTGCGGCTGATCAATGCCGCGAGCGCGCGGACTTTCGGGTTTCATTTCGCCGGCCATCGGCCGCAGATCATCGCGCTCGATGGACAGCCGGTTGCGCCGCATGAAGCCGAAGACGGCCGCATTATTCTCGGTCCGGCGATGCGGGCGGACGTGGTGATCGACATGACGGCGAAGCCGGGCGATCGGTTTGCGGTTTCCGACCGGGCGGACCCGCGTGACAGCTTTCGCCTGTTCGATCTGGCTTACAGCGATGCCGCGCCGCTACGCACGAAGTTCGATGCAGTCGCGGCCTTGCCGGCCAATCCGCTGGCCGAGCCGGATCTGGGAAGCGCCGAGCGCCATCACGTCGTGCTCGATGGCGGCATGATGAGCCGCATGGAATCGGCGGTGGTCGACGGAAAGCGCGTGGACATCCGCTCGATGTTTCGCAGCGGGCTGATGTGGGCCATCAACGGGGTTTCATCCCGCGATCACGTGCACGAACCCATGTTCACGCTCGCGAAGGGCAGGACCTATCTGTTCGAGATCGAGAACCGGTCAATGTGGAATCACCCGATGCATCTGCATGGGCATTCCTTCCGTTTGCTCAGCGTGAACGGTACGCCGCGCCCGCACCGCGAATGGCTCGACACGGTTCTTCTGCGTCCGCGCGAGCGCGCCGAGATTGCCTTCGTTGCAGACAATCCCGGCGACTGGATGTTCCACTGCCACAATCTCGAGCATCAACTCGGCGGCATGATGGGCATGGTGCGCGTCGGGTGACGCTCAGGCTGCTTTCTTTTCCTGATCGTTCGACCACTGACCCAGCGACGCAAGGCCGTTCATCTTCGCGCGATGCGCGAAGGCGGCCTGTGCGGCAGCGACATTCGCTGCCTTTCCGCTCCAGGCCTTCTGCGGCGCCGCCTGCAAGGCGCGGCCATAAGAGAAGGTGAGCTTCCAGGGCAGGTTGCCGATCTTGTTCATGGCGTCGAGATGCGCGGTCGCTTCCTCGTCGCTCTGGCCGCCGGAGAGGAACGCGATGCCGGGCACTGCGCCCGGCACGCAGGCTTTGAGCATCTTCACGGTCTTCTCGGCGACTTCCTGCACGCTCGCGCGCTTGCCCGCCTTCTTGCCGCTGATCGCCATGTTCGGCTTCAGCACGATGCCTTCGAGCGGTACGCGCTGGAAATAGAGCTGCTGGAATGTTTCCTTCAGCACCCATTCGGTCGCTTCGTAGCAGCGGTCGATCGAATGATCGCCGTCCATGAGCACTTCCGGCTCCACGATCGGTACGATCTGCGCGGCCTGGCAGAGTGCCGCGTAACGCGCGAGCGCGTGCGCGTTCGTCATGATCGCCGTATGCGAAGGAATGCCCGGCGCGATGTCGATGACTGCGCGCCACTTCGCGAAACGTGCACCCTGTTCGTAATATTTCGGCAGGCGATCCGCGAGCTTGTCGAGGCCGATGGTGATCAGTTCGCCCGGGCAGTTCGGCAAAGGCTTGGTGCCTTCGTCGACCTTGATGCCGGGGATGGCGCCGGCCTTCTTGATGACGTCGACCAGCGGCGTGCCGTCCTTGGCTTTCTGCCAGATCGTCTCGTCGTACAGGATGACGCCGGAAATCGACTTCATGGCGTCAGTGGAGCGGAACATCATCTCGCGGTAGTCGCGGCGATTGTCTTCCGTGCTTTCGACGCCGATGCCGTCGAAGCGCTTTTTAATCGTGCCCGAGGATTCGTCGGCGGCGAGAATGCCTCGGCCCGGCGCGACCATCGCTTCGGCGATCTTGTTCAGTTCGGCGAGATTCATCGTTCTCTCCCTGCAATCTCGAATTATTTTACGGCTACTTTACCCGAAGCGCCTCGACGCCGGGAAGCGGCTTGCCCTCAAGCCATTCCAGAAAAGCGCCGCCGGCGGTGGATACATAAGTGAAGCGGTCGGCCGCTCCCGCGTGTTCGAGTGCCGCGACCGTATCGCCGCCGCCCGCAACCGAACGTAGCTTGCCCGCCTCGGTAAGTTCGGCCGCGGCTTCCGCCACTTCATTGGTGCCGACATCGAACGGCTCCATCTCGAAGGCGCCGAAGGGGCCGTTCCAGACCAGCGTCTTGGAGGCGGCGAGTGCGGCAATGACATGGCCGATACTGGCCCGGCCGATGTCGAGGATCATGTCGTCGTTGCCGACCTTATCCGTGGCGACAACCTTGGAAGGCGAGCGCGCCTTGAATTCTCCGGCGACCACGACATCGACCGGGAGAATGATCTCGCAATTGCTGGACTTTGCTTTCGCGAGAATATCGCGCGCGGTGTCGAGCAGGTCTTTTTCGACCAGCGATTTTCCGACCGGCTCGCCTTGGGCCGCGAGAAACGTATTGGCCATGGCGCCGCCGATTGCGAGCTTGTCGACCTTGGCGAGCAGGTTGCCGAGCAACGCCAGCTTCGTCGAAATCTTTGCGCCGCCTACGACCGCCATCACTGGACGCTCGGGCTTCTCCAGCGCGCTTTGCAGCGCTTCGAGTTCGGCCTGCAGTGCGCGGCCTGCGAAGGCGGGCATCTTGTGCGCAAGGCCTTCGGTCGAAGCGTGAGCGCGATGCGCGGCGGAGAAAGCGTCGTGGACGTAAATGTCGCCGTGCTTTGCGAGCGCGGCCACGAAATCCGGCTCGTTCTTTTCTTCGCCTTTATGGAAGCGGGTGTTTTCGCGCACGAGAACCTGCCCGGCCTGCAAAACCGAAACCGCCCTTTCGGCGTCTGCGCCGATGCAATCCGGCGCGAACAGCACCGTTTTGCCGAGCGCGGTTGCGAGCACGCTCACGAGCGGCTCGAGCGACTGGGATTTGTCGACGCCTTTCGGGCGGCCGAAATGCGAGAGCAAAATGACTTTCGCGTCCTTGTCGGAGAGTTCGCGGATCGTGGGGAGGATGCGCTCGATCCGGGTCATGTCGCTGACGCGGCCGTTCTCCATTGGCACGTTGAGATCGACGCGCACGAGAACGCGCTTATTCTTTACGTCGGCTTGGTCGAGGGTTTTGAAGGAAGGCATCACGCTGCAATCGAGAAGTTAGAAAGAAAAACGGGACTCACTTTTGTGAGTCCCGCTTGGACCAGAAATACAGCGAGACTGCTGCCATGCCCGCGAAGAAAAAGAGAAGCCGATGGTTGCCAGTACAGTCTGCAGTTCCATCGCTTATCCCAGCTTGCCCATCGCGACCGCCGTATCAGACATGCGGTTCGAGAAGCCCCATTCGTTGTCGTACCAGCAAAGTACGCGCACGAGGGTGCCTTCCATGACCTTGGTCTGGTCGAGATGGAAGATCGACGAGTGCGGATCGTGGTTGAAGTCGATCGAGACGTTCGGCTGATCGGTGAAGCCGAGGATGCCTTTAAGCTGCTGGGAAGCGGCGCGCTTCACGGCTTCGTTGATTTCTTCCTTGGTCGTCGACTTCTTCGCGACAAACTTGAAATCGACCACCGAGACGTTCGGCGTCGGCACGCGGATCGAGACGCCGTCGAGCTTGCCGTTGAGTTCCGGCAGCACGAGGCCGACCGCTTTCGCGGCGCCGGTCGAGGTCGGGATCATCGAGAGCGCTGCTGCGCGCGCGCGATAGAGATCCTTGTGCATCGTATCCAGCGTCGGCTGGTCGCCGGTATAGGCGTGGATCGTGGTCATGAAGCCGGTCTCGATGCCGACGGTGTCGTTCAGAACCTTGGCGATCGGGGCCAGGCAGTTGGTGGTGCAGGATGCGTTCGAGACGATCTTGTGCTCGGGCTTCAGCTTGTCGTGGTTCACGCCATAGACGACCGTGAGGTCGGCATTGTCGGCGGGCGCGGAGACGAGCACGCGCTTGGCGCCGGCGGCGAGATGCGCGGACGCCTTGTCCTTCGCCGTGAAGATGCCGGTGCATTCGAGCGCGATGTCGACGCCGAGATCCTTGTGCGGGAGCTTCGAAGGGTCCTTTTCGGCGGTGACTTTGATCGGGCCCGCGCCGACGTCGATCGTGTCGCCGCTGACCTTCACTTCGCCATTGAAACGGCCATGCACGCTATCGAAGCGGAACAAATGCGCGTTGGTCTCGACCGGGCCGAGATCGTTGATCGCGACAACCTGAATGTCCTTGCGGCCGTTCTCCGCGATCGCGCGCAGAACATTGCGGCCAATGCGGCCGAACCCATTGATAGCAACCCGTACAGCCATGTCTTTCCTCGTCCTCTATTCTGCGCGTGATCTTATCCGAAAGCCGGTATCCGCTTTTCGGGATCAGGCGCTAGTGCGCGGCGGATTTCTTCGCCGCGGCTCGCGTGGGCAACGCCTTCGTTGCCGCTTCAACAATAGCGTCAGTGGTGATCCCAAAGCGCTTGTAAAGTTCTTTGTAAGGCGCGCTGGCGCCGAAGCCGTTCATGCCGACGAACAGGCCGCCGGAACCGATGATCTCATCCCAGCCCATGCGGATCGCAGCTTCGCAGGCCAGCTTCACCGGCGCATTGCCGATGACGCGCTCGCGCACGCTTTCGGGCTGATCGAAGAAGAGGTCCATGCAGGGCACGGAGACGACGCGTGTCGGCACGCCTTGCTTCTCCAGTGCTGCTTGGGCCGCGATGCAGAGCGAAACTTCGGAGCCCGAAGCAAAAAGCGAAACCAGCGCGTCGCCGCTTGCGGGTGACAGCTCATAAGCGCCCTGCTTGCAGAGGTTGCCCTTTTCATTCTTCAGGCGAAGCGCCGGCAAGTTCTGGCGCGTGAGCGCGAGCACGCTCGGAGATTCTTCAAGCCGCAGGGCTGCGTCCCAGCATTCCGCGGTCTCGACCTGATCGGCCGGGCGGAACAGATACAGGTTCGGGATCGCGCGGAGCGAAGCGAGATGTTCGACCGGCTGATGCGTCGGGCCGTCTTCGCCGACGCCGATCGAGTCATGCGTCATCACATGAATGACACGCGTGCCCATAAGGGCGGCGAGGCGCAGCGACGGGCGGCAGTAATCGGCGAATACGAGGAACGTGCCGGAGAACGGAATGACGCCGCCATGGAGCGCCATGCCGTTCATCGCGGCGGCCATGCCGTGCTCGCGAATACCCCAGTTAATAAAGTGACCGGCGAAATTGTCGCTGGACACCGCCTTCATCGCCTTGGTGCGGGTGTTGTTCGAGCCGGTGAGGTCGGCGGAACCGCCGATCATTTCCGGCGCGACCGCGCAAATCGCTTCGAGCGTATTTTCGGACGCCTTGCGGGTCGCGATCTCCGGCTTCTCGGCGACCGCTTTTTCCTTCAGCGCTTCGATCGCGGCGCCAAGGCCGTTCGGCAGCTTGCCGTGCAGGCGGCGTTCGAATTCAGCCTTCTTCGACGAATCTTCAACGCGCGTTTTCCATGCCGCGCGGGCGTCGGTGCTGCGCGATCCCGACTTGCGCCAGGATTCCAGAATCTCCGCCGGAATTTCGAACGGGCCGTAACTCCAGTTGAGGTTCTTGCGCGCGCCTTCGATTTCTTTTTCGCCGAGCGGCGAGCCGTGCGCGCCGGCGGTATCGACCTTGGTCGGTGCGCCGTAGCCGATATGTGTCTTGCACGCGATCAGGGTCGGGCGATCCGACTTCTGCGCGTCCAGAATTGCCTTCTCGATCGCGACCGGATCGTGCCCGTCGATGCGGAGCGCGTTCCAGCCGGACGCCTTGAAGCGCGCAACCTGATCGGTGGAATCCGAGAGCGAAATCTTGCCGTCGATGGAAATGCCGTTGTCGTCGAACAGCACGATCAGCTTCTTCAACTTGAGATGGCCGGCGAAGTGCGAGCGCTTCCTGGCTGATGCCTTCCATGAGATCGCCGTCGGAGGCGAGCACATAAGTAAAGTGATCGACGAGATCGTCGCCGAATTCGGCATTCAGGAGACGCTCGGCGAGCGCCATGCCGACAGCATTGGCGAGACCCTGGCCGAGCGGGCCGGTCGTGGTCTCGATGCCGCGGGTGATGAAGTTTTCCGGGTGTCCCGGCGTCTTCGAATCGAGCTGCCGGAAGCGCTTGATCTCCTCCAGCGTCACGTCGTCGTGGCCGGTGAGGTACAGGAGCGCATAGAGCAGCATCGAGCCGTGGCCAGCGGACAGCACGAAGCGGTCGCGGTCCGGCCAGTCGGTGGCCTTGGGGTCGAATTTCAGGAATTTCGTGAAGAGGACAGTCGCAATGTCCGCGGCGCCCATCGGCAGGCCGGGATGGCCGGATTTTGCCGCTTCGACTGCGTCCATCGCGAGCGCGCGAATGGCGTTTGCCAAACGATCATGCTGCTCGCGGCTCATCGCGTTTTCACCCTATTTTTGGGGGCGGGAAAAGACGGCGTTGCCATAGCACCCCAACCCCTTGTGTCAAAGTCGCAACGCGCGGTTGACGTGGGGATAAAGGGGCTCTTAACTGCGCGCTCGCGTTCGCGAATAGCGGCGGGCAAATGCGGCAAGCGGCAGAACAATCGGCAGTGCTGGAAAAGGCAGGCAGACGGCTTTCGTCGGCGCTCGACTTGCTCGAGGCTGCGATCAATCGCCGCCGCGAGAGCGACCGCCAGCGCGGCGAGCTCGAGGCCCAGATTCAGGCTTTCGGTTCCGACCGCTCACGGCTGGCCGGGGAGCTCGATCACGCCCGCGCCAATATTTCCTCGCTGGAAGCGACCAACCGCGAAGTTGCGCAACGCCTGGATCAGGCCGTCGACACGATCCGTGCCGTTCTCGAAGCGCAGGAGCGGTAAGCGATGGCTGAGGTTTCCGTCACCATAAACGGCCGCGTTTACCGCATGGCCTGCGATCCGGGGCAGGAAGATCATCTCGCGCGGCTCGGGCGCGAACTGGACCAGCGCATTGCCCAGCTTCGCGAATCCTTCGGTGAGATCGGCGACACGCGGCTTGCCGCCATGGCCGCGATCATGGTTGCGGACGAACTTGCGGAACTGAAGCGGCGTCTGCGCAGCTCCGACCAGGAAATCCAGTCGCTGAAAGACGCGCGCGAGCGCGCGGCCCAGCGCAACGAGGAGAGCGAGCATGCGCTCGCCGATATTCTCGAAGAGACCGCCGAGCGCATCGAGCGGCTGGCGCAAGGCCTCAATAGCGGCCCGAACGGCAGCGTTGCACTCGGTTGATCGGCCAGAAAGTCAAGACTAGCGCTGCGGCTTACTTCTACCTAGGTTGGATATCGCGGTGCTGCGGGATACGACAGAGAAGTATTCCCGGGGCCTTATCGATCTCAACGGGAGCTGTCCCTGATCTGGACCGTGGTCCTAGTCATATGGCGCCCACCTACTTCGTAGGTTTCCCGGGATCGAATCTCTGACGGTCACTGCGGCCCGCACTTGAATTCTTATGCCTGTATCCATTCCTGAACAGAAACGCGCTTTGCGCAAAGAGATGGCGGCAAAGCGCGACGCGCTTTCCCCGATCTTCCGTAAGCAGATGTCGGAGAAAGTCGCGCAAGCCGATCTTCCATTCGGCGTGCCCGAAGGCGCGGTCGTCTCGGGCTGGTTTGCGATGGGCACCGAACTCAATCCCTATCCCTTGATGAAGCGTATCGCGGAAGAGGACGGCTCCTCGCTCGCGTTGCCTGCGATCGCGGATGGCGAGCTTGTCTTCCGCGCATGGGTTCCGGGGATGGAACTGAAGCGCGTCGGCTTCGGTCTGTCCGAGCCGGGACCGGAAGCGAAGGAAGTCGATCCCGACATTCTGTTGGTGCCGCTGCTTGCCTTCGATCTCAAAGGCTATCGGATCGGCTACGGCAAAGCCTTCTTCGATCGCGGCCTTGCGCGGCTGCGCGCCAAGAAAAAGATCATCGCCGTGGGCCTCGCTTTCGACGAGCAGTGCGTCGAGACGGTTCCGACCGAACCGCACGACGAGCGCCTCGATTATGTGATAACCGAAGAGGGCGTGCGGTTCTCTGCCGGAACTTGATTGATGCGTATTCTTTTTCTTGGTGACATCGTTGGACGTTCGGGGCGCATGGCCGTCGTCGACATCCTGCCGTCGCTGATTGAAGACTGGAAACTCGATTTCGTC
Source organism: Hyphomicrobiales bacterium (assembly GCA_016713235.1). GTDB lineage: Bacteria > Pseudomonadota > Alphaproteobacteria > Rhizobiales > Xanthobacteraceae. Next base: position 352,030 of record JADJPN010000004.1, read on the forward strand.
GGCATCAATGGCGAGAATTCCGCGGGCGGCTTCGGCATCACCGAAGCGATCTATAACGAACTCGTGGATAATGGCGCGGATGCGATCACGCTCGGCAATCATTCCTGGGATCAGCGCGAGGCGCTCGTCTTCATCGAGCGTGCACCGAAACTCATTCGCCCGCTGAATTATCCGAAGGGCACGCCGGGCCGTGGTGCCGCAATGCTGGACGCGAAGAACGGCAAGCGCGTGCTTGTGATCAATGCGATGGGCCGCGTTTTCATGGAGCCGCTCGACGATCCGTTCGCGGCGATCGAGCGCGAACTCGAAGCCTGCCGCCTGCGCGAACACGCCGACGCCATCATCGTCGATTTCCACGCGGAAGCGACCAGCGAGAAACAGTCGCTCGGCTATCTCCTCGACGGTCGCATTTCGTTGCAGGTCGGCACCCATACGCATGCGCCGACTTCCGATCATCGCATTCTTCCTGGCGGCACTGCTTTCGTCTCCGACATCGGCATGTGTGGCGACTATGAAAGCGTGCTCGGCATGAACAAGGACGAGCCCACCCGCCGCTTCCAGACCAAGATTCCGTCGGGCCGCTTCGAGCCCGCGACCGGCGAGGCTACGGTATGCGGTCTTGCGGTGGAGACCGACGACGCGACGGGCTTGGCTATAAAGATCGCGCAGGTGCGCATCGGCGGGGTACTGGAAGAGGCGCGGCCGGGGTTCTGGTGAGTTTCCCCTCTCCCCGTAGAAACGGGGAGGGTTTGCACGCAGAATTGCTTCCCTTCATTCGCGCCCTTGCTATAACCCCGCGAATTCGTTCAGGATTTATCTAATGGCTGGCCATTCGCAATTTAAGAACATCATGCATCGGAAGGGCCGGCAGGACGCCGCCCGTTCCAAGTTGTTCGGCAAGCTCGCGCGCGAAATCACCGTGTCCGCCAAGATGGGATTGCCGGACCCGGCGATGAACGCGCGTCTGCGTGCGGCGATCATCGCGGCGCGCGCGGAAAACATGCCGAAGGACAATATCGAACGCGCGATCAAGAAGGCCGCTGGCGGCGAGGGCGAGAATTTCGAAAACGTCCGTTACGAGGGCTACGGTCCCGGCGGTGTTGCGCTGATCATCGAGGCGCTGACGGATAACCGCACGCGCACGGTCGGCGAAGTCCGCACGTACTTCACCAAGAGCGGCGGCGCGCTCGCCGAAACCGGCGCGGTTTCCTTCATGTTCAATCATGTCGGCGTCATCGAGTATGACGCGGCCAAGGCCGACGCCGATACCATGCTGGAAGCCGGCATCGACGCCGGTGCGGACGATGTCGTTTCGTCGGATGCGGGTCATGAGATCGTGACCGCGACTGACAGCTTGAACGAAGTGCAGAAGGCGCTCGAAGCGAAATTCGGTGAGCCGAAGAAAAGCGGCTTGCTCTGGCGGCCGCAGAATACGATCGCGGTCGACGATGAAGCCGGCGAAAAGCTGATGAAGCTGGTCGAGAATCTCGAAGAGAACGACGACGTGCAGAACGTCTACGGCAACTTCGAAATTTCCGAATCGCTGATGGCAAAGCTTTCAGCGTGAGCAACTCCCGCGCAGTCGGCTACCTCGCGGTTCTCTGTGCTGTTCTTATCTGGGGTGCGTGGATTGCATTCACGCGCTTTGCGGTGGTCGGGAATTTCACCCCGGCTTCGGTGGCGTTCCTGCGCACGGGAGTGCCTGCACTCATTCTGGCGCCGTTCGTGGTCCGCGCCGGCTTCTGGCCGAAGGGCCGCACCATTCCATTTCTGTTCTGCATTCTCGGCGCGGGGGCGCCGTTTTTGCTGATCGTGAGCAACGGCATGCGCTATGCGCAGACCGCCGATGTAGGTGCGCTGGTTCCCTGTACGATGCCGTTGCTCGTGGCCGTGCTTTCCGTGCTGCTGTTCAAGGAAAAGCTCGGCTGGGCACGCACCTTCGGCTTTATTCTTTGTGCCGCAGGAATTGCAGCGATCGGCGGCAGGAGCATTCTCGCCGCGGCCGGCGACACTTCGTTCGGGCATGTTCTGCTGTTGGGCGGCGCCTTGTTCTGGGCCTGCTACGTGGTCGCGTTTCGTTTTGTCGGCTTCAGCGCTATCGAGATGGTGGCGGCGGTCAGTTTCTGGTCCGGTCTTGCGCTCCTGCCGTGGGGCCTGCCGCCGCTGATTCACGCGGCCAGCAACGGCGAGCACTATCAGGTGCTGGTGCAGGTCGCGATTCAGAGCGTCGGTTCGGGCGTGATCGCCTACATTCTTTACAACATCGGTATCGAGCGTCTCGGCGCATCGCGGGCGGCGGCGTTCGTCGCGTTCGTGCCCGCGGTTGCGACATTGATCGCGATTCCCTTGTCGAACGAAATTCCCGACGCGGCTTCGATCTTCGGTGTGGTCACGACTGGGCTCGGCGTGCTGCTCGCGAGCGGTGTTCTCAACGAGATTTTATCGAAGAAACCGGTCGAATAGCGGCAGGCTCGAGATCGCGGCGAGCAGAATGATCACGTAAGCCGCGTTGCGATAGTTTCGATCCGAAACCAAGACGAACACCATCGAGCCGCCCGCCATGCCGGACAGAAACGGCACGAACATCAAGAGCCCGAACCAGAACACTTCGTTCGTGAGCAAGCCGCTCCAGCCATAGACGGCGATCGAAAAGAGATCGAACAGCGCAAAGTATGCGATCAGGTTCGCGCGCACGCCTGCGGCTGAGATAGCGCCGCCAAGCCAATAAATAATGACCGGGGGCCCGGGAATTTGCGTGGCGCCGCCGAGCACGCCTGAGATCGCGCCGACGCCGAGCGTAATGGGCAGTTTCGGCGCGCCGTGATAGCGCCAGCCGCTCGCGAGGAACAGCACGAACACGACGATGATGACCGCAATCGCCCAGCGCATCGGACCCGGATCGACATAGAGCAGCGCGAGCGTGCCGAGCGGAATGGTGATCGCCGCCGCGAACAGAAGCGGCAGCGTTTCGCGCCAGCGCACATGCGGCAGCGCCGGCACCAGAAACGGCAACGAGCAGATGAAATCCAGCAGCAGGATCGTGGTGACGGAGAAGCGCGGGCCGTACAGCGCGCCGATCAGCGGCACATAGATCATCCCGGCCCCGAAGCCGGAGAAGCCGCGAATGAAGCCGGCGGCAAAGGTGATCGCCGCCGCGAGTGCGAGGCGGTCGTCGAAGAAGGGTGCGAGCGAGGTGGGGATAAGGGCTGAGAACAAGCAGTGAAGCCTTGGTGGGATGGAACGATTATCATGCCGTCTAGGCAGTTTCCGATAGCGGAGTTATCACCGCAGGGATGACGCGCCCGAATCGCATACTCGGCATCGATCCCGGCCTGCGCCGCACCGGCTGGGGCGTGATCGAATGCGAGGGCTCGAAGCTTTCCTTCGTCGCCTGCGGCTCGGTGAACGCCGATGAGCGCGAATCGTTGAGCGAGCGGCTCGCTTTCATCCACAAAGGGCTTGCCGAGATCGTCGAGCGCTACGCGCCGCACGAAGCGGCGGTGGAAGAGACTTTCGTCAATGCCGATCCGCGCGCGGCGCTCAAACTCGGACAGGCGCGGGGGATCGCGCTCGTGGTGCCGGCGCAGGCGGGCTTGCCGGTCGCCGAATACGCGCCGAACCTGATCAAGAAGACGGTCGTTGGTGCGGGCCGCGCGGAGAAGGCGCAGATCCGGCTGATGATCCGCGTGCTGATGCCGAAGGCTGATCCCGAGACCGACGACGCGGCGGATGCTTTGGCGATTGCAGTTTGCCACGCGCATCACCGCTCGAGCGTCGATATTCTCTCGCGCGTCGTGGGAGGGGCCTGAGCATGATCGGCAAGTTGCGCGGTGTGATCGACGCCTATGGTGACGACTTCGTGGTGATCGACGTGCATGGCGTCGGCTATGTCGTGCATTGCTCCGCACGCACGCTGCAATCCTTGCCGCCGCAGGGCGAGGCCGCGACGATTTCCATCGAGACCCATGTGCGCGAACAGGAGATCAAGCTGTTCGGCTTCACGAACGATCTCGACCGAGAGTGGTTTCGCATTCTTCAGTCCGTGCAGGGCGTCGGCGCGAAGGTGGCGCTTGCGATTTTGTCGACGCTGAAGCCCGCGGAGCTCGCGAATGCCATCGCGCTCGGCGACAAGACGGCCGTGTCGCGCACGCCCGGCGTCGGGCCGAAGCTCGCCGCGCGCATCGTTGCCGAGCTGAAAGATAAGGCGCCGGCGTTTGCGACGGTCGACCCGTCGGTCGTAAAATTGCAGGGCGATCTTTCCGAGAAGCGCGCGCCGCAGCCGGTCGCGGACGCCGTCTCCGCGCTGGTGCATCTCGGCTACGTAGAAATTCAGGCGGGTGCTGCCGTCGCCGCGGCCGTGCGTGCATCAGGCGACGAGAATGCACCGGTCGAGACGCTCATTCGTCTCGGGTTGAAGGAGCTGGCGCGGTGAACAATGCGGTTGCGAAACCCGGATCGAAGGTGATTGCCTTCATTCTCGTTGTGCTGATCTTTGTCGCGATCGGGCCGCTCATCGGCTCGCTCTCGCTCTGGCTCGGCTCGAATTTCTCCGCGCTCTCGCGCGGGAACGTCGGCATCGATCAGTTTTTCAACGGATTCCTGTTCGTGCTGGTCTTCGGATACTTCCTCGGCTTTGCCTTCGCGCTGATCTCCGGCATCGTCGTGGCGGCCGCGGGATTATGGATGCGGTGGAATAATTTTCTGGTGCCGATCATCGCCGCCGCGATCGCGACACTCGCGGGCTTCGTGCTGTTGCCGGCCGTCATGAACATCACCATGGCTGACGTCGGCACGCACTGGCTGTTCCTGCTGTGCTTGTCGGGTGCGTTCGTGTGCTGGCTGCTCACCATCCGCATCGTGAGAAGAACATGGCAGAGCGTCTAGTCTCCGCACAGCAACGCGACGACGACCCGGCGGAGGCTTCGCTTCGCCCGCAGCGGCTTGCCGAATTCATCGGCCAGCAACAGGCGCGCGCGAACCTCTCGGTCTTCATCGAAGCGGCGAAGGCGCGCAAGGAAGCGCTCGACCACGTTTTGCTGGTCGGCCCGCCGGGTCTGGGCAAGACGACGCTCGCGCAGATCGTGGCGCGCGAACTTGGCGTGAACTTCCGTGCGACCTCCGGCCCGGTGATCGCGAAGGCCGGCGATCTCGCGGCGTTACTCACCAATCTCGAAGAGCGCGACGTGCTCTTCATCGACGAAATCCACCGCCTCAATCCGCATATCGAGGAAGTGCTCTATCCGGCGATGGAGGATTATCAGCTCGACCTCATCATCGGCGAAGGGCCGGCCGCACGTTCGGTGAAGATCGAGCTTGCGAAATTCACGCTGGTCGGTGCCACCACGCGCTCAGGGCTGTTGACCACGCCGCTGCGCGATCGCTTTGGCATTCCGGTTCGTCTCGGCTTCTATGAAGTCGATGAATTGGAAACCATCGTCGTGCGCGGTGCGCGCGTGTTGAGCATCGGTATCAGTAAAGACGGCGCGCGAGAAATCGCGAAGCGCGCGCGCGGTACGCCGCGCATCGCGGGGCGCCTCTTGAAGCGCGTGCGCGACTTCGCAGCGGTCGATAAAGTTTCGACCATCGACGCGAAAGCCGCCGACCGTGCACTTTCGCAACTCGAAGTGGACGGCGCAGGTCTCGACGCCATGGACCGGCGGTATCTGCGCATCATCTCCGATCACTACGGCGGCGGCCCGGTCGGGATCGAGACGATTTCGGCGGCACTCTCCGAGCCGCGCGATGCGCTGGAAGACATCATCGAGCCGTTTCTGATCCAGCGGGGCTTCATCCAGCGCACACCGCGCGGGCGTATGATGACCTCGCACGCCTATAAACATCTCGGGGTCGCGGAGCCGAAGCGCGATGCTTCGCAGATGCCGCTGTTCGATCAAGGCGAAGAATGAAAAAATCCGAGACTTGGCCCGATCTCGCCGGGCGTATTGAAAACGGTCAACACGTCATGGCCGTTCGCGTCTATTACGAAGACACGGATTTCTCCGGCGTGGTCTATCACGCGAGCTATCTGCGCTTCATGGAGCGCGGACGCACGGATTTTCTGCGCCTGCTCGGCGTCGATCATCGCGCACTGTTCGAGGAAGCGGGCCGGGAGGCGCCGGGCTTCGCTTTCGTCGTGCGCTCGATGAACATCGAATATCTCAAGCCCGCGCACATGGACGACGTGCTGACGATTAGAACGTCTCCAGCCGAGGTCGCGGGCGCGTCGCTCACGCTGAAGCAAGAGGTCTTCCGCGGCGAGACATTGATCCTCGAGGCGATGGTCAAGGCGGCCTTCGTCTCCGGCGGCCGCGCACGGCGTATCCCCGAAGGGCTCCGCAAAGCCATGGCGCCAGACGCGCTGTCACATCGCTAACCATTTGTTAACCGTGTAAGCCGTTCTCTCTGGGGCGCGATCCGCTAGGCCGCGCCCCAGTTTGGACAGATTCAGTGCCGTATTGACGGGACACGAGCGAAGCGAAGTGCAGGGCGAGCCGAATTGCCGGGCCTGCGAAAAGTTCCGCCCGCCTTACCCAGAATCCCGAATGCGCGGTGTGTGGCGCGACAGCAATCGCCGGAACGCAAAGGACCTTCGATGGCCGACCTTCTCAATCAACTGCTGAGCGAAGTCTCGCTCTGGCTGACTTTCGGATTGCCCGATCTTGTCGCGCAGGCACCCGCCGCGCCGACGCCGCCGGTCACGCAGGAAACGATCAGCGCGCCGGTGAACATCTCGCTTTGGGCGCTGTTCTGGCAGGCGCATCTTGTCGTCAAGGCGGTGATGATCGGTCTTCTGGTCGCGTCGGTCTGGGTCTGGGCCATCGTGATCGACAAGACGATTCTTGTATGCGCGCACCCGCAGCCAGATGGACCGCTTCGAGCAGGCGTTCTGGTCGGGCGAAAGCCTCGAGGATCTTTATCGCTCGGTTTCCGCGAAGCCCGCGCATGCGATGGCGGCACTTTTCGTCGCCGCAATGCGCGAGTGGAAGCGCACCTATGAAGGCGGCGGCAAGGCAATCGGCACGCTGACGCAACGCATCGAGAAGGTGATGAACGTCACGGTCAACCGCGAGGTGGACCGCCTCGAGCGCCGTCTTCTCGTGCTCGCGACCGTCGGTTCGGCTGGCCCGTTCATCGGCCTGTTCGGCACGGTCTGGGGCATCATGACGAGCTTCCAGTCGATCGCAGCGTCTAAGAATACGAGCCTTGCGGTGGTTGCGCCGGGCATTGCCGAAGCGTTGTTTGCGACCGCGATCGGGCTGGTGGCCGCCATACCGGCGACTATTTCCTATAACAAGTTCATTTCCGAGGTGAACAGCCTTGCCCAGCGCATGGATGGCTTTGCCGACGAATTCTCCGCGATCCTGTCGCGGCAGGTAGACGAGAACTCCTGAGGGCCTCGATATGGGTATGAGCGGTGGTTCGGGTGCAGGCGCGCGGCGCTCGTCGCGCGTGCGCGGTCGCGGAGTAAGCGCCGAAATTAACGTGACGCCGCTCGTGGACGTCATGCTGGTGCTGCTTATCATTTTCATGATCTCGGCGCCGCTGCTCACGGTCGGCGTGCCGATCGATCTGCCGCAGAGCCAGGCGAAATCGCTCGATCAGGAGCGCGAACCGCTGACCCTTTCGGTCAACGACAAGGGTCAGGTGTTCTTGCAGAACACAGAGATCAAGGTCGACGAACTGGTCGATAAGCTGAAGGCTGTCGCCAAGCAGGGCACGGAAGAACGCATCTATGTGCGCGGCGACAAGAAGGTCGATTACGGGACAGTGATGAAGGTGATGGGCCGCTTGCAGGCCGCGGGCTACCGCAAGGTCGCGCTGGTCACCGAAGTTGAAGGATCCTGACCGGAGACATGCGCCCCGGCTTTACGATCTCGACCGCGTTCCATGCCGTTGTTCTCGGCTGGGGGCTGATTCATTTTGCCTCCGTGAAACCGAATGAAGCGCCACCGGTTGAATCCCTGCCGATCGATCTCGTTTCGATTTCCGACATTACGAAGTCGAAGCAGGGCACGATCAAGGCCGAGAAGAAGCCGGAAGACGTAAAGCAGGCCGAGAAGAAGTCCGAAGTCGCGCCGAAGGCCGATCCGAATCTTCCGGTCAAGAACAAGGACGTGAAGGCGACGCTGCCGCCGCCGACGCCGGCCGAGGAAAAGGTCGAGAAGAAAGAAGAGCCGAAGAAGGAAGTGGCCAAGCCCGATCCGACGCCGTCACCGGACGCGATCGCGAAGAAGCTCGAAGAAGAGCAGAAGAAAGCCGAGAAGAAAAAAGAGACGCCGAAAAAGGTCGTGAAGGAAAAAGCGCCGCCGGTGAAGACGAAGCACAATTTCGATCCGGACCAGATTCAGGCGCAACTCGACCGCCGCGCGCCGTCGCGCAAACAGAATGTCGGTGAGCTGCAGAAGCAAACGAATTTGGGTACGCCGAAAGGCGCCGACCAGACGCTATCCATGAGCGAACTCGACGCCTTCAAGAATCACGTGCGGCGATGCTGGAACGTGCTGCCGGGTGCGGGCAACATGGAAAGCAATCTGATCGTGCTGCGTATTCGCCTGAACCCCGACGGCACCCTGGCGGCACAGCCGGAGTTGAAGAGCACGATTACGACGCCGATCATGCGCGCGAATGCCGACAGCGCCATGCGCGCGGTGATTACGTGCGCGCCTGGATCCAGATGTTTTCGGCCCAGCACCTATACCGTCTGGCGGGACACGAAAATTGGGTTCGATCCGAGATATGATTACCTGAGTATTTGATCAGGATTGGATGCCGAGATGCCGTTTGAATTTTCCCGCCGCAAACTTCTGATGGCCGCAGGCTCGACTGCGGCGCTGGCGCTTGCAGCGCCGCGTCTGTCGCTCGCGCAGACCCGCATCGATATTACCCGCGGCACCGTGCAGCCCTTGCCGATCGCGATCTCTGATTTCGTCAGCGAGGGCGATGCCGGCCGCAACATCACAGGCGTGATTACGAACAACCTGCGCCGCTCCGGCCTGTTCGCGCCGATCGATCAGGGCGCCTTCATCGAGCGCATCAACAACATCGACGTCGCGCCCCGTTTTCAGGATTGGCGCGTGATCAATGCGCAGACGCTGGTCATGGGCCGCGTGCAGCGACAGGGCGATGGCCGTTTTCAGGTCGCGTTCCGGCTCTGGGATATTTCGGCGGGCCAGTATCTGATCGGCCAGCAATTCCTCACGCAGCCGGAAAACTGGCGGCGCATCGCGCACATCATTTCCGACCAGATTTATCAGCGGCTCACCGGCGAGAAGGGCTATTTCGACACGCGCATCGTTTACGTCGATGAGACCGGGCCGAAGGACAAGCGCGTGAAGCGGCTTGCAATCATGGATCAGGACGGCGCGAACGTGCGCTATCTGACGCGCGGCGAAGAACTCGTGCTGACGCCGCGCTTCTCGCCGACCAATCAGGAAATCACCTATATGTCCTATGGCCGCGGGCGACCAGCCGCCGCGCGTGATGCTGATGAATATCGAAACCGGGCAGCGCGAAATGGTCGGCGATTTTCCGAACATGGCGTTCAGCCCGCGCTTCTCGCCGAACGGCCAGAGCGTGATCATGAGCCTGCAGCAGCAGGGGCGCATCCAACATCTATTCGATGGATCTGCGCACCAAGCGTCTGGTGCGGCTGACCTCGACGCCGGCGATCGACACCGCACCTTCTTATTCGCCGGACGGCCAACAGGTCGTGTTCGAGTCCGATCGCGGCGGCTCGCAGCAGCTTTACGTGATGAGCGCCGACGGCTCGAACCAGCGCCGCATTTCGCCGGTCGGCGAGGGCCGTTACTCGACGCCGGTATGGTCGCCGCGCGGCGACGTCATTGCATTCACCAAACAGGGCAGCGGCTCGTTTTCGATCGGCGTCATGCGCACCGATGGTTCGGGCGAGCGCATTCTGACCGAGGGCTATCACAACGAAGGCCCGACCTGGTCGCCGAACGGGCGCGTGCTCATGTTCTTCCGCGATCCGGGCGGCAATGCCGGTCCGAAGCTCTTCACGGTCGATCTCACCGGCTACAACGAATTGCAGGTGCCGACCCCGGCTTATGCCTCGGACCCGGCCTGGTCGCCGCCGCTGTCGTAATTGCGATGGCGAAAAGCCCCCGCGTTTACCCCGCGCTAACCATGCGCGAAGGAATTTGCACGAAAATTCTTTGTTTTCACGCCCTGACGGCGCCGCAAAGATTTCGTCAAGGTTGATGGAATATTCGAAATTCAAGTTGCTTTAGACCGGTCCGGGAACTCTCGCGGCCGGTCGTTGTGGGAATTTAAGGAGTAAGCGGTATGTCGGGATTGATGCGGCTCGTTCGCGGTGCGCGCTTCGCCTCGCTCTTTGCGCTGACGCTGGCGGTTGCGGCCTGTTCGACGAATCAGAATGCGACCGACCCGAATAATCCGAATGCGGCGGCGCCTCCGGGCAGCGTGCAGGACTTCGTGGTCAATGTCGGCGATCGCGTGTTTTTCGAAAGCGATCAGTCGGACCTGACGCCGCAGGCGCGCGCGACCCTGGACAAGCAGGTGCAGTGGCTCCAGCAGTACGGCCAGTACTCCTTCACGGTCGAAGGTCACGCCGACGAGCGCGGCACGCGCGAATACAACATCGCGCTTGGCGCCCGCCGCGCGCAGACGGTCCGCGACTATCTCGCCTCGCGCGGCATTCCTGCGCAGCGCATGCGGACGATCTCCTACGGCAAGGAACGTCCGGTCGCGGTCTGTAACGACATTTCGTGCTGGTCGCAGAACCGCCGCGCGGTGACGGTGTTGAACAGCGCGCCCGGCACCTAAGAAGATTTCGTTCTCTGCAAATTCAAAAACCGGCACTCCAAAAGGGTGCCGGTTTGCGTTCTGGCTTAGTCCGCCTTGGCCCTACTTTAGGCAAAAACGGGTTCCATCGGTTTCCCATGATTTCAGTGCGCAACCTTTTCCCGATCGCGCTCGCGGCCGCTTTGCTCGCGACCGCTCCGGCGCAGGCCCAGTTTCCGTTCGGTAACCGGCAGCAACAGCAGTATCCGCCGCAAGATCAGGGCGATGGCGAGCTTTCGATCCGGGTCGACCGCCTCGAACAGGCGCTGCGCCAGCTCACCGGGCAGGTCGAACAATTGCAGATGCAGAATCAGCAACTGATGCAACGTGGCGGTTGCAGCGCGGGCCGCAGCCGCCAATGCAGCAGCGCCCGACGATGCGTCCGCATCAGCCGCAGCAACAGGCCGTGCCGCCGCTCGGACCCCGCAGCAGCAACGTGCAGCAAAATCCGCAGCAGACCCGCAGGGTGACGCGTTCGATCCGGAGAACGATCCCAACGCGCCGGGCCGTCCGCGCAACCTCGGACAGATGCCCCCGCAGCAGCAGTATCAGCAGAACCAGCCGCAGGGCCCGCAGGGTCCTATGGTGCTCTCGCCGAACGGCAACCAGAATTTTCCGCCGCCGCAACAGAACCCCGGCCCGCCGCAGCAGCAGGCGGTCGCGCCGCCCTCAAGCAGCCCGAAGGACGCCTACGATCTGGCCTACGGTTATGTGCTGCGCCGCGATTATGCGCTGGCGGAGCAGCGCTTCCGTGCTTTCCTCGAGCAGCATTCCGGCGACCGCAACGTGCCGCTCGCGACGTATTGGTTGGGCGAGAGCCTCTATCAGCAGAAGAGATACAACGACGCCGCGAATGTCTTCCTCGACATTTACAAGCAGCATCCGCAAAGCCAGCGCGCGCCGGATTCGCTCCTGCGGCTCGGCCAGTCGCTCGCCCAGCTCGGCAATAAAGAGGGTGCTTGCGGTTCGCTCGGTGCGGTGCTTTCGAGATATCCGAAAGCTTCCGCGAGCGTGAAGAAGAACGTCGAGGATGAGCAAAAAAGGCTCGGCTGCTGATAAGGCCCCGGTCGCGGAGAGCGAACTCTCCGCGCTGTTTGGCGATTTCGGATATTCCAGAAAGACGCTGCTTGCGGTTTCCGGCGGGCCGGACTCCACCGCGCTCCTGGTGCTTGCCGCGCAATGGCGTGCGCAGCGCGAGGGCGGGCCGGAGCTGATCGCCGCAACGATCGATCACAAGCTGCGCGCGGCGTCGAAGGCCGAAGCGAAAGTGGTTGCGAAGCTGGCCGGCAAGCTCGGCATTGCGCATCACGTACTGGAATGGAAAGGCAAGAAGCCGATCACCGGCGTGCAGGAAGCCGCGCGCGACGCGCGCTTTGCAATGTTCTCGCAGCTCGCCAAAGCAATCGGCGCCGACACGTTGATGACGGCGCACACGCGCGACGATCAGGCCGAGACGGTTCTGCACCGCATGGGACGGGGCTCCGGGCTCGCGGGGCTCGCCGGTATCCGGCGCATTCACAAGCGTGACGGAGTTTTTCTCGCGCGCCCGTTTCTCGACCTGCCGAAGGCGCGTCTGGTCGCGACGCTCAAGAAGCTGCGCATTCCATTCGCGACCGATCCGACGAACAAGGACACGAAATATCTGCGCGCGCGGCTCCGAAAGCTTGCGCCGTTGCTCGCGAAAGAAGGGATCGATGCGGCGAACCTTGCGCTGATGGCAAAACGGCTCGCGCGCGCGAACGCCGCGCTCAATCGCCTTGCCGATGAGGCCGCGTTTGCCCTCCGCGCCGACCGCGAGGAAGGCCGTGCATTCGAGGCGCGCGGTTTTCTGCTGATGCCGGAAGAGCTTTCGGTCCGGATGCTGCGGAACGCGGTTGACGCAGAGGGAACCGAAGGCCCCGCCGAACTTGCGAAAGTTGAAGCGCTTTCGACAGCCTCGTCACGGCCTATCGCGCGGGAGAAGAGTTGAAGCGGACGCTCGCCGGGGCCCTTGTGACGCTTTCGAGCACAGCACTTGTTGTCGCAGCCGCGCCGCCCCGGAAAGGGGCGTCCAACGGGGTCAAAAAGCCGCGAAAGGCCTGAAACTACGGGCCCTTTTCGGGTGCTTCCCTTGGCAATGCGGGGGGTCGCGCCTACATTCTTCCGTAAACCTGCCTTAAGTCAGCTTAGCTAAGCTGCGCCATCGAATTCGGGCTGATCAGGCCCCGCGAAAGGTCCTTCATGAACGCCAACCTGCGGAATTTCGCCCTCTGGGTGATCATCGTGCTCTTGCTGCTTGCGCTGTTCTCGCTGTTCCAGAACCCGACCCAGCGGCCGGCGACGAACGACGTTTCCTTCTCGCAGCTTCTCACCGAAGTGGATGCCGGGAAGGTGAGGGATGTCGTCATTCAGGGCAACGAAATTACCGGCACCTTCACCGACGGCCGCGCGTTCCAGACTTACGCCCCGAACGACCCGTCGCTGATCTCGCGCCTCTACGGCAAGAACGTATCGATCACCGCGAAACCGCAGGGCGAGCAGGTGCCGTGGTTCGTTTCGCTCCTGATTTCGTGGCTGCCGTTCATCGCGCTGATCGGCGTGTGGATATTCCTCGCGCCAGATGCAGGGCGCGGGCGGCAAGGCGATGGGTTTTGGCAAGTCGCGCGCGAAGATGCTGACCGAAGCGCATGGCCGCGTGACGTTCGAAGATGTCGCCGGTGTCGATGAAGCCAAATCCGATCTCGAAGAGATCGTCGAATTTCTGCGCGATCCCGGCAAATTCCAGCGTCTCGGCGGACGAATCCCCCGCGGCGTGTTGCTCGTCGGCCCTCCGGGCACGGGTAAGACTTTGATCGCGCGTGCCGTCGCGGGCGAAGCGAATGTGCCGTTCTTTACGATCTCGGGCTCCGACTTCGTCGAGATGTTCGTCGGTGTCGGCGCGTCGCGCGTGCGCGACATGTTCGAGCAGGCGAAGAAGAATGCGCCGTGCATCATCTTCATCGACGAAATCGACGCGGTCGGCCGTCATCGCGGCGCCGGTCTCGGCGGCGGCAACGACGAGCGCGAGCAGACGCTGAACCAGTTGCTGGTCGAGATGGACGGCTTCGAGGCGAACGAAGGCATCATCCTGATCGCCGCCACCAACCGTCCCGACGTGCTCGACCCCGCGCTGCTGCGTCCGGGCCGCTTCGACCGTCAGGTCGTCGTGCCGAACCCGGATGTCACCGGCCGCGAGCAGATCTTGAAGGTCCATGTGAAGAAGGTGCCGATTGCGCCGGACGTGAACCTCAAGACGGTTGCGCGCGGTACGCCCGGTTTCTCTGGCGCGGATCTTGCGAATCTTGTCAACGAAGCCGCACTCATGGCTGCGCGCCGCAACAAGCGCATGGTCACGCAGCACGAATTCGAAGACGCCAAAGACAAGGTGATGATGGGAGCGGAGCGCCGCTCGCTCGTCATGACCGAGGACGAGAAGCTTCTCACCGCTTACCACGAAGGCGGTCACGCGCTGGTGGCGCTGAACGTGAAGGCGACCGATCCGGTCCACAAGGCGACCGTGATCCCGCGCGGCCGTGCGCTTGGCATGGTCATGCAGTTGCCGGAGCGCGATAAGCTTTCCATGTCCTACGAGCAGATGACTTCGCGTCTTGCCATCATGATGGGTGGCCGCGTCGCCGAAGAGATGATCTTCGGTCACGACAAGGTCACGTCCGGCGCGCAGTCCGACATCGAGCAGGCGACGAAGCTGGCGCGGGCCATGGTGACGCGCTGGGGCTTCTCGAAGGAACTCGGCACTGTTGCTTACGGCGAAAACCAGGAAGAAGTGTTCCTCGGTCATTCCGTCTCGCGTCAGCAGAACATCTCGGAAGCGACCGCACAGAAGATCGACAACGAAGTGCGCCGTCTGGTCGAGGCGGGCTACGCGGAAGCGACCAAGGTTCTGAACGAGAAGCGCGATGAGCTCGAAGTGCTCGCCAAGGGTTTGATCGAGTACGAGACGCTCTCCGGCGACGAGATCAAGGATCTCTTGTCCGGCAAACCGCCGGTGCGTGGCGAGGCGGCTGAATCGCCGGTGCCGCGCTCGACCGCGGTGCCCAAGGGCAACCGTCCGCGTTCGGGCGATGCTTCCGGTCCGATGGAGCCGCAGCCGCAGTCGTAAGCTACGATTTTGCAGAAATGAAAATGCCCGGCAAAACAGCCGGGCATTTTTTATTTTACGCCATGCGCGCCACTACAAAATAAAATCCGAACGGGGCGAGAAGAACAGCTTGTTTTCACATTCTTCTTCGGACGCGCGGCGGCCGGTTAGGACGAACCCGGACTGAATCCTGACCGATTTTCAGCCTTCCAGAGCGCGTTAACATCGCTCACAATTTTTGAAGGTATAGGGATCAGCCGCGTACTAGCCTCGGCTCCTATGGCGGGCTATGCCCAGCCGCAAGTTGGATATATCCGACTTGCGTCCATTTAAATGCGGAAGTCAGGTAAACCCGGCTTCCGGGCGCTGGCGGAGGCCCGTCAAGGGGCAAGGTTAATGGCTCGGAAGCATTTCGGAACGGACGGTATTCGCGGTCTTGCGAACCGCGTGATCACGCCGGAGCTTGCGCTCAAGGTGGGGCAGTCGGCCGGCCTTGTTTTCCAGAACGGCGATCATCGCCATCGCGTCGTGATCGGCAAGGATACCCGGCTCTCCGGCTACATGATCGAGACCGCGCTGGTCGCGGGCTTTACTTCGGTGGGCATGGATGTGTTTCAGCTAGGGCCCATGCCGACGCCGGCGGTCGCAATGCTGACGCGCTCGATGCGCGCCGATCTCGGCGTGATGATTTCGGCCTCTCACAATCCTTACGACGACAACGGCATCAAGCTGTTCGGGCCGGACGGATACAAGCTTACCGACGCGATCGAACTGGAAATCGAATCGCTGATGGACAGCGATCTTTCCCGGCGCCTCGCGCAGTCGGCCAATCTCGGCCGCGCCAAGCGCATCGACGGCGCGTATGAGCGCTATCTCGAATTCGCAAAGCGCACGCTGCCGCGCAATCTCTCGTTCGAAGGCATGCGCATCGTCGTCGATTGCGCGAACGGCGCCGCCTACAAGGTTGCGCCCGCCGGCCTTTGGGAGCTTGGCGCGGAAGTCATCTCCATCGGCGTCGATCCGGACGGCTTTAATATCAATCGCGATGTCGGCTCGACCGCGACGGACGCGCTCTCCGCTAAGGTTCGCGAAATGCGCGCCGATATCGGCATTGCGCTCGATGGCGATGCCGACCGCGTAGTGATCATCGACGAGAAGGGGCATCTCGTCGATGGCGACCAGTTGCTTGCGCTGATCGCGGAACGCTTCCGCGCCGAGGGCTTGCTTGCGCGCGACGGCGTGGTTGCGACGGTCATGTCCAATCTGGGCTTGGAACGGCATTTTGAAGAACTCGGCATCGGTTTCGAGCGCACGCCGGTCGGCGATCGCTACGTGCTCGAGAAGATGCGCGCGACCGGCTACAACGTCGGCGGCGAACCTTCCGGCCACATTATTCTTTCCGATTATGCCACCACCGGTGACGGTTTTGTCGCGGCGCTTCAGGTGCTGGCGATGGTGAAGAAATCGGGCAAGCCGGTTTCCGAAGTTTGCCACCGTTTCGATGCGCTGCCGCAGGTGATGAAGAACGTGCGTTATTCGTCCGGCAAGCCGCTCGAAAATTCGTCGGTGACGAGCGTGATCGACGCGGCGAAGCGCCGTCTGGGCAAAAGCGGCCGTCTCGTGATCCGTCCTTCCGGCACCGAGCCGGTGATCCGCGTCATGGCGGAAGGCGACGATCGCGAACTTGTCGAAGAAGTCGTCGACGTCATTGTCGCTGCGGTGGCAAAGGCTGCGGCGTAATTCACTTCTTCTAATTTTTTAATTTTCTAATCCTCGCGGTGCGGGGCGATGCAAAAGCATCGCGTCCCGATCCGTGTTTCATCGTCCTTCGACATCGACTCGCGTGCGCGCGCTCTTCTCCGGATGAGGTTTGGAACTCTTGCCGTTAACCGCGCGGCAACTTCTCGTTCATTCTTCGGTAACTACGCTTAAGCGTTGTTAACCGCTTTCCTACCGCGCATTAACTTTCTCGGCTTCGAAACGTTGAGAACATTGAATTTCTCGTCGCGAGAAATTTGCGCGTGAAAAATCGCAGTTAAGAGTTAAGGTTAAGCGCTCTTTAAATACTCGCAACCATACTCGCTCTCGTCAGTAACCGGCGTGAGCAACGACTGAGTCCGCTCACGCCTTCGAAAAGGATTTTCGTGAGATGGGCAGCGTTCGTATTGCCGCTCTAGCCGCTGTTGCCGGGATCGCGGCCTTCGTCGGTACATTTGCTTCCGGAACAACAGCTGAAGCGGCGGACTATTGTCTGCCGCATTACCCCAATGGCCAGGTGCCGGCGCACTGCGTGCAGCAGCCCGCGCCTTGCGCACCGCAGGTCCCCGGCGGGCCGCTGCCGCCACATTGCGTGGCGCCTCCGCCGCCACCGCCGGTCATCGAAGAGTTCGGTGGCTGGTACATCCGCGGCGATATCGGCATGACCAATCAGGCCGTGAACAAGCTCGACAACGCGCTTTATGCCACCGCGACCGACCTTCGCATCATCGACAAGAATTTCGAGTCGGGAATGCTGTTCGGTGTCGGCGTTGGCTACAAGTGGAATAGCTGGTTGCGTCTAGATGTAACGGGCGAATACCGCGGCGAAACCGGCTTCCACGGCATGGATGTTTATTCGCTTGCCGCCGACCCGCGCTTCAACAATTACACCGCGAAAAAGTCCGAATGGCTTTATCTCGCTAACATCTACGCGGATCTCGGCACATGGGGCGGCGTGACGCCGTTCGTCGGGGCCGGCATCGGCTTTGCGCGCGTCGGCATTCACAGCTTCCGCGACGCAGGCATTGCCAACGGCAACCCGACGCTTGGTTATGCGGATTCCGACTACAAGTGGAATATCGCTTACGCGCTCCACGCCGGTCTTGCGTATGAGTTGACGAAGAACTTCACGGTCGAGCTCGCCTATCGTTACGTCTATCTGGGCGATGGCCAGAGCGGTGACCTCATAGCGTTCGATGGCACCAACACGATCCGCAATCCGATGCTCTTCAAAGACATCGACTCGCACGATCTGAAGCTCGGCATTCGCTACCTCTTCGCGACCGCGCCGGCCCAGCCGTACCAGGTGCAGCAGGTGTTCCAGCCGCTGATGCGCCGGTTCTGACGAACTCGAATTGAAACCGGAGCGGCGCGATCGCCGTTCCGGTTTTCCAGACGGCCAGTTCCCGCGATCGCGCGGTGTGTAGAAAAGGTATCTCGTATGAATAAAGTCGCTCTTGCTGTCGCCGCTGCGATCGCACTTTCCGTTCCTTCGTTCGCGGCCAAGGCCGCCGACATGCCGCCGCCGGTGTTGCATGCGCCGCCGGTGCCTTATGTCGAACTTGGTTCCAACTGGTATCTGCGCGGCGACTTCACATATCGCACCTTCGACGTTGCCGGCACCGATGGTCCCGAAGACGCGGCCGGCCTCGGTATCGGCGTCGGCTATCAGTTCGCAAGCTGGCTGCGCGGCGACGTGACGCTCGACTATCAGTTCTCCAGCCGCTTCTCCGCGCTGGACGCGCCGATCGTCGCGAACACGAAGCTGTGGTCATCGTCGCTGTTCGCGAACGGTTATGTAGACCTCGGCACCTGGTGGGGCATCACGCCTTATGTCGGCGCTGGTGTCGGCTCCGCCTACAACTATCTCGCAAATGAAGGCCGCTGGAATTTTGGTTGGGCGGTTATGGCGGGCGCGGCCTATAACCTGTCGCCGAATCTCGCGGTCGACTTTGGCTATCGTTACGCGGATCTCGGCAGTGCGGTTGCGCTCAACGGTTCGCTGCTCGATGTCACTACCCACGAGTTCAAGGTCGGTTTTCGCTACAAGCTTGACTGAACCATCCTCGCGTAGAGTTGGCTCTCTCGCGTGCTAGGCCGCGATCTTCGGATCGCGGCCTTTTTTTTATGATGGGCGTGGTCGTTTCCGAAAACGGGCGCCCACTTTTCGGGAAACGCGCGTCTGGTTTTGGGCGGCAATGCCGGGCCTTTTTATTTGCATCCCTACTATTCGCGGCGCGTGCTGCATCGCACTTGACCCGCCAGAATCTTCTGCTATTCCCGCCAGTGGGACACCCCTCCCCAACGAGGGGCTTCTATCTGGAAGGATAGGTTATGACGACACAGCCTGCCGCGCGCCCGCGCGTAAATCATTTTTCGTCCGGCCCCTGCGCCAAGCGCCCGGGGTGGAACCTCCAAAACCTCGAGAAAGCTCTGGTCGGCCGCTCGCATCGCTCGAAGCCGGGCAAGGCGCGTTTGAAATACGCGATCGAGCTGACACGCGAAGTGCTCGGGGTCCCTTCGAATTATCTGATCGGCATCGTGCCGGCTTCCGACACTGGCGCCGTCGAAATGGCGCTGTGGTCGCTGCTCGGCGCACGCGGCGTCGAAGTGCTCACGTGGGAATCGTTCGGCGAAGGCTGGGCGACCGACGTCGTGAAGCAGCTGAAGCTGAAAGACGCGAAGATCACCAAGGCGCCGTATGGCGAACTGCCCGATCTCGCAAAAGTCGATTTCAAGAACGACGTGATCTTCACCTGGAACGGCACGACCTCGGGCGTGCGCGTGCCGAACGGCGACTGGATCCCGGCAAACCGCGAAGGTCTTGCGATCTGCGACGCGACTTCGGCCGCGTTCGCGCAGAATCTCGACTTCTCCAAGCTCGATGTCGTGACCTATAGCTGGCAGAAAGTGCTCGGCGGCGAAGCCGCACACGGCATGCTCATTCTGTCGCCCCGCGCAGTCGAGCGTCTTGAGAGCCATACGCCGGCCTGGCCGATGCCGAAAATCTTCCGCATGACCAAGGGCGGCAAGATCATTGCCGGCATTTTCGAGGGCGAAACCATCAACACGCCGTCCATGCTTGCGGTCGAGGACTATGTCGATGCGCTCGAATGGGCGAAGTCGGTGGGTTCGCTGAAGGGCTTGCAGGCGAGGGCTGATAAAAACTTCGCTGTGCTCGCGAACTGGGTCGCGAAGACGCCGTGGGTCGATTTCCTGGCCAAGAAGGATGCCGAGCGTTCGAACACGTCGGTTTGCCTCGAAGTCGTCGATCCGGCGATCAAGGCGCTCCCGGCCGACGCGCAGAATGCGTTCGCAAAGTCGCTCGCGTCGCTGCTCGAGAAAGAAAACGTGGCTCTCGATATCGGCCATTATCGCGATGCGCCTCCGGGCCTTCGCATCTGGACCGGCGCCACCATCGAGGCATCCGACCTTGAGGCGCTGACGCCATGGCTCGATTGGGCCTTCGCGCAAGCCAAAGCTGCGCAGGCGAAGGCGGCATAAGCCGTCTTCCCTCGCTTTTCCCGCTTTCCCTTTCCCGTTTCTCACATAGCTGGAGGCCGATATGGCACCCCGCGTTCTGATCGCAGACAAACTTTCCCCGACCGCCGTGCAGATTTTCAAGGATCGTGGCGTCGAGACCGACGTCAAGACCGGCCTCGAGCGCGACGAACTCATCAAGATCATTGGCGACTATGACGGCATCGCCATTCGCTCCGCGACCAAGGTCACCGCGAAGGTGCTGGAAGCGGCGACCAAGCTGAAGGTCGTGGGCCGTGCCGGCATCGGCGTCGATAACGTCGAAATCCCGGCCGCGACCGCCAAGGGCGTGATCGTGATGAACACGCCGTTCGGCAATTCGATCACGACAGCCGAACACGCCATCGCACTGATGTTCGCGCTCGCGCGCCAAATCCCTGCCGCCGACGCTTCGACGCAGGCCGGGAAGTGGGAGAAGAACCGTTTCAATGGCGTCGAGATCACTGCAAAGACGCTCGGCATTATCGGTTGCGGCAATATCGGCTCGATCGTCGCCGACCGCGCGATTGGCCTGCGTATGAAAGTGATTGCGTTCGATCCGTTCCTTTCTCCTGAAAGGGCGCTCGATCTCGGCGTGGAGAAGGTCGAGCTCGACGATCTTCTCGCGCGTTCGGACTTCATCACCTTCCACACACCGCTGACCGACAAGACCAGGAATATTCTCGATGCCGCGGCGCTCGCGAAAACCAAAAAGGGCGTTCGCATCATCAACTGCGCGCGCGGCGGTCTGGTCGACGAAAAAGCGCTGCGTGCGGCGCTCGACAGCGGTCATGTCGCCGGTGCGGGCTTTGACGTATTCGTCGTCGAGCCTGCGACCGAGAACGCGCTGTTCGGTCATCCGAACGTGGTCTGCACGCCGCATCTTGGTGCATCGACTTCCGAAGCGCAGGAGAACGTCGCGCTTCAGGTCGCCGAGCAGATGTCGGACTATCTGATCCGTGGCGCGATCTCGAATGCGGTGAACTTGCCCTCGATCACGGCGGAAGAAGCGCCGAAGCTGCGCCCTTATATCGAGCTTGCCGAAAAGCTCGGCTCGTTCGCGGGCCAGCTCACCGAGACCGGCATCAAGAAGGTCCAGATCACCTACGCCGGCTCGGTCGCAAGCATGAAGATCAAGGCGATGACGGCGGCAGCGGTCGCGGGCCTTCTTCGGCCGATGCTGCGCGACATCAATGTCGTGTCGGCGCCCGCGATTGCGAAAGAGCGCGGCATTATCGTCGAGGAGACGACGCGCGAAGCGGTCGGCGATTACGACAGCCTGATCACGGTTTCGGTCACGACCGAAAGCCAGACCCGCGATATCTCCGGCACCGTCTATGCCGACGGCCGTCCGCGCATCGTCAACATCAAGGGCATCCGCATGGACGCCGAGTTCGGCGCGTCGATGATCTATGTCACCAACCAGGACAAGCCCGGCTTCATCGGCCGTTTCGCTTCCACGCTTGGGGACGCGGGCATCAACATCGCGACCATGCATTTCGGCCGCGAGGCGCCGGGCGGCAACGCGATTGCGCTCGTCCACATCGACAGCGTTGCGCCCGATGAGGTGCTGACGAAGATTACGAAGCTGCCGCTGGTGCAGCGCGTAAAGCCGCTGGTGTTCTAGCTGCTGACTCTCTTGTCATTCCGGACGCGCCGAAAGGCGCGATCCGGAATCACAGAAAGCTTACGTCGTCCGTCCGCGCGTCCCGATCAAAATCCCCGCGAGCACGCAGGCGTAGCCCGCGGCGTGGAACAGCTCCAGGCGCTCGCCGAGAAATAAAATCGCGAGCAATGATCCGAACACCGGGATCAGATAAT
Source organism: Hyphomicrobiales bacterium (assembly GCA_016713235.1). Lineage (GTDB taxonomy): Bacteria > Pseudomonadota > Alphaproteobacteria > Rhizobiales > Xanthobacteraceae. The sequence continues at coordinate 374,069 of JADJPN010000004.1, forward strand.
AGAACGGCGCTGCGCGGTTCGGGCCGACCAGTTCGTTGCCGCGATTGAAGAACATATTCGCGAGCAGCGTCGGAAAGATAACAATATACGCGAGAATGAGCGCAGTCTTCAGGTCGAAGACGAAGGTGTTGCCGCGCGCGACGTCAGCGACATAAACGGGCACCAGCATCAATGCGCCGGCGCCAACCGTGAATGCGAGAAACGAAAGCTGGTGTATCTTCGGGCGCTTGAACAGCAGCGCCGTGTAGGAGGCATACACAGCCTGCGCGGTGAAGAAGACGATGTCGCCGATGTTGAAGCGGATGCCCTGAAACGCCGAGAAATTGCCGCGCATGATGACGATCGTGACGCCCACCAGCGAAATGAAAAGCCCCAATGTCTGCCAGGCGTTCAGCCGGTGCCGGTACAGTACGAAGCTCGCGAGCGCGACCATCAGCGGGTGTGTTGTCGTGATCAGGAGTGCGTTGACGGCCTCGGTGTATTGCAGCCCCCAATAGGCGAGCGTGTTGTAGAGCGCGATGCCAAGCAGGCTGAGCAGGAGCATGATGCCGAGATGCTTGCGAACCTCCGGCCAGTCGCGCTTCAGAAACGGCCAGGCGATCCCGATCAGGATCAGGAATACGGCGCTCCAGCGGATGAAGGCTATTGCGACCGGAGGAATGCTGCCGGCCGCATAGCGTCCGATGACGATGTTACCCGCCCAGAACAGCGATGTCAGCGACAGGAGCAGATAAGGCGCGTCGAGCAGGCGGCCGAATAAGGTGCGGGCAAGAGACTGCATGCAGAGAGCCGCCTTCGAGGGAAGGCGGCTCTTACGAAAGCGATCCTAAATGGTCAACGCGGGCGGGCGAAGGGTGGGTATGCAACCGCCTCATTGTGAGGAGCCGCGCTCGCATTCGCTCGCGCTCCTCACCATGAGGGAGGGTTATTCCCCTGCCACCGGCAGGCTCATGTTCGCGTAAACGATCCCACCATCGACCGCGATCGAGTTGCCGACGACATAGTCGCCCGCGCGCGAGGCGAGGTAGATCGCGATACCGGCCATGTCCTCGTCGGTGCCGATGCGGCGCGAGGGAATGTGCTTCGCGATCTCCGCGCCGTGATCCTTCGCGGCTTTGTTCATCTCGGACGCGAATGCGCCGGGACAGATCGCGGTGACATTGATGTTGTCGCGGATCAGCTTTGCCGCCATGCGCCGCGTCAGGTGGATCACCGCGGCCTTGCTCGCCTGGTAGGAATAAGTCTCGAGCGGATTGACCGAGAGACCGTCGACCGAAGCGATGTTGATGACCTTGCCGGGGCGTTCTTTGGTGGCCGCGGCGCGCAACGGTTTCGCCAGCGCCTTGGTGAGGAAGAACAGCGACTTCACGTTCAGGTCCATCACCTTGTCCCAGCCCACCTCCGGGAATTCGTCGAAGTTCGCGCCCCAGGCCCGCGCCCGCGTTGTTCACGAGAATATCGATCTTCGGTTCGCGCTTCATGAGTTCGGCGGCAAGCGTGTTGCAGCCTTCGACGGTGGACATGTCGATCGGCAGCGCGATGCACTCGCCAGCGTATTTCGCGGAGAGTTCTTTCGCGGTTTCCTCGCACGGGCCGGCCTTTCGCGCGGTGATGTAGACTTTGGCCGCCCCCTGGGCGAGAAATCCCGCCGCGATCATCTTGCCGATGCCGCGCGAGCCGCCGGTCACGACTGCAATGCGGCCGTCGAGCGAGAATAGTTTTTCGAACATTGCAAAAGCCTCCCGATTTCTCTCATGCTAGAGCTAGCGGGAAAGCGGAAGTCAAGGATAGCCGGTGCGACGCGTTTCGCTCTGCGGTCAAAGAAGGTCGGCGATCAGCTTGGCCGTTGCTTTGGCGGAAAACGGGTTCTGTCCGGTGACCAGCCGACCGTCAGCGATGGCGTAAGAAACAAACGGCAGAAGCGCCTTCTCGTAACGGGCGCCGCGCCGTTTCATCTCTTCCTCGGCGTTGTAAGGCACTTTCTTTGCGACGCCGGCCAGCACTTCCTCGCGCCACGAAAACCCGGTGACTTTTCGGTTCGCAACGAGGAACGAGCCGTCGGACAATTGCGTGTTCAGCAATCCGCAATAGCCATGGCATACCGACGAGACGATTCCGCCGCGCTCGTAAATCGTGCGCGTGATTTTTTGTAGCCCTTCGCTCTCGGGAAAATCCCACATGACGGCGTGGCCGCCCGTAAAATAGATCGCATCATATTGCGCGGGGTCGATCTCATCGGGCCGCGCGGTCGATGCAAGCAAGTCCATGCGAGCTTTGTCGGCGAGCCACGCCTTGGCCGAGGCATCTAGTAAAGGCCATTTGAGTGCGCGCGGCTCAAGCGGACTGACGCCACCTTTGGGGCTTACGAGACGTTGTTCGTAGCCCTTGCCCGCAAAGACATCATAGGCATGCGTCAGTTCCGACAACCACAGTCCGGTCGGTTCGGCTGGATCGTCATAGTGCGCGACGTTGGTGACGACATGGAGGATTCGTCTACTCATCGTTCAAGCTTTCTGCTGACTGAAATCAGCGTAAGCCACGGATCGGTGAAGTCAAACCCGTTATCGTTCGGAATTGTTTTCGTTGCGGCGGCTTCAAGCCGCGCCTTCAGCGCTAGCATCGAAGCATCGTCCGGCAATTCGAATGTCATCTGCGAAAGACCCGCAGTGCTGGGTGAGGGTGGTGGTCCGTTGCGGCTCTCCCAAATGTTCGCCGCCAAATGATGGTGATAGCCGCCCGCGCCAAGAAATTGCGCGCCGGGGAAGTTGAAGTCGGCGTGAAGCCGACAATCTCGCCATAGAATTTTTCGCTTTAACCAGATCGTCCACTTCCAGATGAACGTGGCCGATGCGCGTACCGTTTTTCATCGCGTTGGTTGCAAGCATGCCGACGTCGGGTTCTGCGAGCAGCCCTTCGAAGTCGAGCGGGCGGTTTGCCATCTGCACTTGATCGTTCTGCCAGGTCCATTCGTGGCGCGGACGGTCGCGGTAGATTTCGATGCCGTTGTTGTCGGGATCCCAGACGTAGATCGCTTCCGAAACCAGGTGGTCGGCGGCCCCGAGCTTCACCTTATGGGCGGCAAGCCGCGCGATCGCAGCGCCCAGCGAGGGCCGGTCCGGCAGCAGAATGGCAACATGATAAAGGCCGGTCTCTTTATAGTTGCGCGGGGCGATGCCCGGCACAATGTCGAGCCGCAGTAGATCGCTTTCGCGCGTTCCGAGCATCGCGCTTGTATCCCCGCGCTGCCGTAATTCGAGGCCGACCTTGTTCACATAGAAATCGAGCGCGGATTCCGCGTCGGAAACACGCAGTGCAGCGGGTCCGAGCTGAAAGTCGACGGGAAGGGTGCTGGTCATGATTGCCTCATTTGGAGAACAGATCGGGTTTTGCCGCCTCCGCGACAAGGCGTCCCCGCGCACTTAAATCCTTGCAAACGGGCAACATCCAGAGGGTCTGTGGATGTTTTGGACCCCTTTTTCTTGCCTGACCCGGCCCGATTGGCTACGTACTTTTGCACACCCCGGCCAGCCTTGTGCCGGGGTTTCTTATGTGCGGCTTGGAGTAATGCGGTGACGAATGTGGTGGTCGTCGGCTCCCAATGGGGCGACGAAGGTAAAGGCAAGATTGTCGATTGGCTCTCCGAGCAGGCGGATGTCGTGGTCCGCTTCCAGGGCGGCCATAATGCCGGCCATACCCTCGTTATCGGCGGCAATACCTACAAGCTCTCGCTCCTTCCGTCCGGCGTCGTGCGCAAGGACAAGCTCGGCGTCATCGGCCACGGTGTCGTGCTCGACCCGCATGCGCTGATGAGCGAGATCGACCGGCTCGCGGGGCAGGGCGTCACAATCTCCCCAAAGAATTTGAAGATCGCAGAAAACACCTCCCTCATTCTTTCGCTGCACCGGGATCTCGACGGCTTGCGCGAAGGCGCGGGGCCGGGCTTGAAGATTGGCACCACCAAGCGTGGCATTGGTCCGGCTTACGAAGATAAGGTCGGCCGCCGTGCGATCCGCCTCATGGATCTCGCGGAGCCTGCGACGCTGGACGCGAAGCTCGATCGTCTGCTCGATCACCACAACGCGATCCGCCGCGGCCTCAAGCTTGAAGAAGTAAAGCGTGACCCGTTGCGCGAGGAATTACTTTCGGTGGCGCCGCGTGTGCTGCCGTTTATGGATCGCGTCTGG
>JADJPN010000005.1 GCA_016713235.1 Hyphomicrobiales bacterium
ATCGGCACCACGATTTATCGCATTCACGGCACCAACCAACCGCACACCATCGGCCATGCTGTTTCGTCCGGCTGTTTCCGGATGGTCAACAATGACGTCGTCGATCTGTTCGACCGCGTTCCGGTCGGGACGCGCGTAATCGTCAAACACGCGCCCACGATGTAGTGCGAGGAGAGCCAGTCATGTCGAAACTTACAGCAGCTATCTGCGCAACAGGCTTGCTGCTCGCTGCGGGAACGGCGGCGCATGCGCAGACCCTGAAGGCGGTCAAGGATCGCGGTTCGCTCACATGCGGCGTCAGTCAGGGACTGCCGGGATTTTCCCAGAACGACGGTAAGGGCAATTGGTCCGGCTTCGACGTCGATTTCTGCCGCGCGATTGCGGCGGCGATCTTCGACGATCCGAAGAAGGTCACCTATGTGCCGTTGAGCGCGGGCGAGCGTTTCGATGCGCTCAAAGCTGGCAAGATCGACATTCTTTCGCGCAACTCGACCTGGACGATCGGACGCGAGAACGAGGGTCTCGCCTTCGCCGGCATCACTTATTACGACGGGCAGGGTTTCATGCTGCGCAAGCGGGAAAACCTAATGACGTCGATGGATCTTTCGAACGTGAAGATCTGCGTACAGGAAGGCACGACGACCGAACTCAATCTCACCGACTATTTCAACCAGAACGGCATGCGCTTCGAGATCGTCAAATTCGGCGTGGTCGCGGATGTGTTGAAGGCCTATGACGCCGGTAAATGCGAAGTGCTCACGGCGGACGTGTCCCAGCTTTATGCGTTGCGGCTCGAAACGACAAAGCCGAGCGAGCACACGATTCTCGCGGACGTCATCTCGAAGGAGCCGCTTGGTCCTGTCGTGCGTCAGGGCGATGAGCAGTGGTTCAACGTCGCAAAATGGGTGCACTTCGCGATGTTGAACGCCGACGAACTCGGCGTTCACACGGTAAAGCTCGACGACGCGCTCAAATCAGAGAAGGCGGATCTGAAGCGCTTGCTTGGCCGCGACGGCGACTATGGCGACAAGCTCGGCCTCACGCGCGACTGGGTCGTGCGCATCGTGCGCCATGTCGGCAGCTATAGCGACGTTTATGAGCGCAATATCGGCATGAAATCCAAGGTAATGATCCCGCGCGGGCTTAATCACCTCTGGAGCTCGGGCGGCATCCAGTACGCGCCGCCGATTCGCTAGTTGCTGTTCGGCGGCGGATCGTCGTCGGGGTCCTGCGGCGGCGCCATGAAGACCGGAGTGTTCTTCTGGGCTTTCGGGGCCGCTTTAGAAGGGGACTTCGCCGCCGTCTTTCTCGCGGTGGACTTCCGCTTGGTCGTGGGCGTCGTGCCTTCGCAGCGAACGTAAACCGCGGTGCCGTAGCGCGAGGCGATTTCAGAGCTTACCCAGCGCAGCACCAGCACCTTACCGTCGAAGGAGACGACCTCGCGGTCCTGATCGCCGCCGGCTTCGCCTTCCGGGCCGATGAAGGTCTTGCCGCCGGTAAGACCTTTCAGCTGCAATTCCTGCGGTTGCGATTGATCGGCGAGGTGCATGACCACGCCGCCGCCAGGGCCTTTGACGATTTCATAGGGCTGGCGGCATTGCTGGCGCGCTTCGGTCTCAGTGCGCGTCCTGTCTTCGTCGCGTTGAAAAGCAGCAAGACCGTAGCGTCCGGCGATCTGATCGGCGGTGTAAGCAGGCGGCGTCGCGGCCGGCCCGGTCAGACTGCTCATATTCCAGTTGGTGCCGGTCCCGGAGCAGCTTGCAAGCAGGACGGCCGTCAGGGGAATCCAGTAGATTTGGGCAAGGGAGTTCGTCGCGCTTGTGAGGGTCCGCATCACTTTTCCTTCTCAAAGCAGCCGTCACAGCCTAGCCGGGTTCGCGCATGGCGGGAAGTCATTGGAATAGCCGGTGTTTGGACGTTATGTACCCTTGCTTCGGCTAGGGTGGTGCGTTACTCCCTAGCGTCTTTCGAACAATTCGCAACTGCGAGATCGGGAGGCGCGCCTCCCGGCAATGCGCCCCGGCCTCGACTAGGGTTTCCGATGGCCGTTCTGATCAACGACTACCTTCCGGTCGTCATCTTTATTGGTGTCGCGAGCGTTATCGGCCTTGCGCTGCTGATCTCGCCATTCCTGCTCGCCTACCAGAACCCAGATCCCGAGAAGCTCTCCGCCTATGAGTGCGGCTTCAACGCGTTCGACGACGCGCGCATGAAGTTCGATGTACGATTCTACCTCGTCGCGATTCTGTTCATTATTTTCGACCTTGAAGTCGCATTCCTGTTCCCCTGGGCGATCGTGTTCGGTGAACTCGGCTCGTTCGGCTTCTGGTCGATGATGATCTTTCTCGGCGTGCTGACTATCGGCTTTATCTACGAGTGGAAGAAGGGGCGCTGGAATGGGATTAGTCGCGCCAGCCCCGAAAGGCATCCTCGATCCGAATACCGGCAAGCCGGTTGGCTCGGACGATCCGTTCTATCAGGGCCTCTCCAACGAACTCGCCGACAAGGGCTTCCTGGTCACGGCGACCGACGACCTGATCAACTGGGCGCGCACCGGCTCGCTCATGTGGATGACGTTCGGTCTGGCCTGCTGCGCGGTCGAGATGATGCAGGCGTCGATGCCGCGCTACGACGTGGAGCGCTTCGGCTTCGCGCCGCGCGCGTCACCGCGCCAGTCGGACGTCATGATCGTCGCCGGAACGCTGACCAACAAAATGGCGCCGGCGCTGCGCAAGGTTTACGACCAGATGCCGGAGCCACGCTACGTGATCTCGATGGGGTCCTGTGCGAACGGCGGCGGCTATTACCACTATTCCTACTCCGTCGTGCGCGGCTGCGACCGCATCGTGCCGGTGGATATATATGTGCCGGGCTGCCCGCCGACCGCGGAGGCGCTCCTTTACGGTATTCTGCTGTTGCAGCGGAAAATCCGCCGCACCGGCACCATCGAGCGCTGACGATGCAGATGAGTGGTATTCCTTTTGGCACTACCGATTGGGCAAATGTCGAGCCCAGCGCCCACGCCGGAGACGCTGGTGTTGCCACGTGGCGCACGCGTCAATTCGGAGACATCCGCGTGAGACTGGTCGATTATTCGGCCGGCTATGTTGCGGATCACTGGTGCGAGAAGGGGCATATTCTTCTTTGCCTCGAGGGTCAGCTCGATACGGAATTGGCGGATGGCCGGAAGTTCACGCTGACGCCCGGCATGAGCTATCAGGTCGCTGACGGAACAGACGCGCATCGTTCCCGCTCTGAAAAGGGCGCGCGGCTCTTCATTGTGGATTGAAGCATGAGCGAAGCGCTGCAAGAACTCGGAGACCACATCGCCCGCGCAAGCAAGGGCGGGGTGGCCGGATTCAACGTCGCTTATGGCGAGTTGAACATCGACGCCGAGCCCGCGCGCATCGAAGCTCTCATGAAGTTTCTGCGCGACGACAAGAAATGTCAGTTCATCAACATCATCGACGTTTGCGGCGTTGACTACCCGACACGCGAGAAGCGCTTCGACGTCGTCTATCATCTGCTTTCGCCGAAGAAGAATCTTCGTGTGCGCGTAAGAGTGCAGACGGACGAGCAGACGCCGGTGCCGTCGATCTGCGGCGTATTCCCCGGCGCGAACTGGTTCGAGCGCGAAGCCTACGACATGTACGGCATTCTGTTCACCGGACACCCCGAGCTTCGTCGCCTGCTCACCGACTACGGCTTCGAAGGCTATCCGCTGCGCAAGGATTTCCCGCTGACGGGGTTCGTCGAAGTGCGCTGGGACGATGAAGCCAAGCGCGTCGTTTACGAGCCGGTCCGGCTCGCGCAGGAATTCCGCAATTTCGATTTCCTCTCGCCGTGGGAAGGCGCCGACTACGTGCTGCCGGGCGACGAGAAAGCCAAGGCGGAGGCAAAGAAGTGAAAGCCTCGCTGAAGCCCGGACCGAAACACCAGATCACCTTCAAGGTGACGGACAGCAAGACCGTGCCTGCGCTCTATCCGGAGTCGGATCGCTTCGCGAAAATGCCGGCAGTGTTCGCGACCGGATTCATGGTCGGCCTGTTCGAATGGTGCTGCACCGAATTGCTTGCGATGCATCTGGACGAAGGCGAAGGCAGTCTCGGAACCATCGTCAATTTCACGCACGATGCGGCGACGCCTCCGGGCATGACCGTGACCGTCGATTGCGAGATCACCGAAGTCGACGGCAAGCGCGTGAAGTTCACGGTCACCGGCCACGACGGCGTGGACAAGATCGGCGGCGGGACGCACGAGCGTTTTGTCATTAACCGCGCGAAGTTCGACGAGCGCATCGCTGCGAAAGCAGCAAAGGCGGCGGCATGAACGAACAAGCGCCGACCAGAAACTTCACGATCAATTTCGGGCCGCAGCATCCGGCAGCGCACGGCGTCTTGCGTCTCGTGCTCGAACTCGACGGGGAAATCGTCGAGCGCGTCGATCCGCATATCGGGCTGCTTCACCGCGGCACGGAGAAGTTGATCGAAGCAAAAACATATATGCAGGCGGTGCCGTATTTCGACCGGCTCGATTACGTCGCGCCGATGAACCAGGAGCACGCTTTCTGTCTCGCGATCGAGAAGCTGCTCGGGATCGAAGTGCCGATCCGCGGACAACTGATCCGCGTGCTCTATTCCGAGATCGGCCGCATCCTGTCGCATCTTTTGAACGTGACGACGCAGGCGATGGACGTCGGCGCGCTGACGCCGCCGCTCTGGGGTTTCGAGGAACGCGAAAAGCTCATGGTGTTTTATGAGCGCGCGTCCGGCTCGCGCATGCACGCCAACTACTTCCGTCCCGGCGGCGTGCATCAGGATATCTCGCAGCAACTCGTGAACGATATTCGGGCGTTCTGCGATCCGTTCCTGAAGGTCGTCGACGATCTCGACCGGCTGCTCTCGGAAAACCGCATTTTCAAACAGCGCAACGCCGACATCGGCATTGTAACGCTGGAAGAGGCGTGGGCCTGGGGTTTCTCGGGCGTGATGGTGCGCGGCTCCGGTGCGGCGTGGGATCTGCGCCGGTCGCAACCCTACGAGATCTACGACGAACTGAAGTTCAACATTCCGATCGGCAAGAACGGCGACTGCTACGACCGCTATCACATCCGCATGGAAGAGATGCGCCAGTCGATCCGCATCATGAAGCAGTGCCTCGACCGGCTCGACAAGGAGCATGGACCGGTAAACACGAAAGACCACAAGATCGTGCCGCCGAAGCGGGGCGAGATGAAGCGCTCGATGGAAGCGCTGATCCATCATTTCAAGCTCTACACCGAAGGCTTTCACGTGCCGGCCGGCGAGGTGTACGCGGCGGTCGAAGCGCCGAAGGGCGAGTTCGGCGTCTATCTCGTCGCCGACGGCACCAACAAACCGTACCGCTGCAAAATCCGCGCGCCCGGTTTCGCGCATTTGCAGGCGATGGACTATCTCTCGCGCGGTTACATGCTCGCGGACGTGTCGGCTATTCTCGGTTCGCTCGACATCGTGTTCGGGGAGGTCGATCGGTGATGGCGCAACCCTTCCGCGAACCGACGGCTTTGGCGCGCGCGCTTGCGAGCGGATTGCGCGCTTACGGCGCGCGCAGCGACGTTAACTGGAAGCGTTTCACGCGGCTCGCGAAACTTGCGCGCGCGGTGCACCTCAAAAACGGATTGGCGAGCGTGCAGTTGGATGCCGATACGCGCTTCATCTTTCCGCTCGGCGATCATTATTGGCACGGCGTGTTTCTGGGCCGCGTGTACGAGCCGGTCGTCGATTGGCTGTTCCGTCGCATCAAGGACGTGCCTTATGCGCTGATCGATTGCGGCGCGAACATGGGTTACTGGTCGCTTCGTGTTTCGGGCCGTGAATTCGGCGCGCACAAGGTGGCGGCGATCGAGGCTGCCAAAAGCAATTTCGATTTGCTCCAGAACAACGCCCGCGCGAACGGCGACCGCTTCACTCCGCTCCAACGCGCAATTTCCGACCTATCCGGTGACACCTTGAAGCTCTACGGCAAGATGCATTTCGGCCGCTCGCTCAATCCCGGCTGGCACGAGGGTGCCGAGGCGCATGCCGAGGAAGTCGAGACGATCACCATCGACGAAATCGCCGACAAGTTTCTGCCCGCGGGCGGACAGCCGATCGTGATCAAGCTCGACGTCGAAGGCGTCGAGGTTGCTGCGATGAAGGGCGGTAGCAAGACCATCGCATCCGGCGCGCTGCTGGTTTACGAGGATCACGAGAAGGAAGCGGCCCATCCGGCTTCGGCGCACCTGCTCGGCATGGGTGACATGGAAATCTGGCACCGGACACGAGCGGGCAAGCTCACGAAGATTCACAATCTAGAACAGGTCGCGCAGGCGAAAATCGCCGCGCACGATTTCTTCGCCTATAAGCGCGGCGCGCGCTGGAGCGAAGTCTTCAGCGAGGGGATGCACTAATGGCCGTCCGCCGTCTCGCCGCAGAACAGCCCAAGAGCTTTTCGTTCTCGAAGAAGAACGAAGAGTGGGCGAAGAAGCAGATCGCGAAATACCCAGAAGGCCGGCAGGCATCCGCGGTGATCCCGCTGTTGTGGCAGGCGCAGAAGCAGTCCGGTGGTTGGCTGCCGGAAGCCGCGATGCGGCATGTCGCAGACATGCTCGGCATGGCGCATATCCGCGTCCTCGAAGTCGCGACTTTCTATACGATGTTCAATCTGGAGCCGGTCGGCGAACATTTCATCCAGGTCTGCGGCACGACGCCTTGCGCGCTGCGCGGCGCGGAAGACCTGATGAAGGTCTGCAAGAAGCGGATCGGCGAGCAGCGCGAAGTTTCGAAAGACGGCAAGTTCTCGTGGCTCGAAGTCGAATGTCTCGGTGCTTGCGTGAATGCGCCGATGGTGCAGATCAACGACGATTATTTTGAAGATCTGACGCCGGAACTTTTAAGCAAGCTCATGGACGATCTGAAGGCTGACAAGAAAGTGAAAGTCGGTCCGCAGATAGATCGCCAGTATTCTGCGCCGTCCGGCGGGCTCACGACCTTGAAAGGCGAGGAGAAGTAAGATGCTCGCCGATAAAGACCGCATCTTCCAGAATCTCTATGGCGTCCATGATTGGGGTCTCAAAGGCGCGATGAAGCGCGGCGCATGGGATGGCACCAAAACCATCATCACCAAGGGCCGCGACTGGATCATCAACGAGATGAAAGCGTCGGGCTTGCGCGGGCGCGGCGGCGCCGGATTCCCGACCGGCCTCAAGTGGTCGTTCATGCCGAAGGAATCGACCGACGGCCGCCCGAGCTATCTCGTCGTCAACGCCGACGAGTCCGAGCCCGGCACCTGCAAGGATCGCGAGATCATGCGGCACGATCCGCATCTCTTGATCGAAGGCTGCCTGATCGCCGGCTTCGCGATGAACGCGCACGTGGGGTACATTTATATCCGCGGCGAATACATCCACGAGCGCGAGCGGATGGAAGCCGCTATCGAGCAGGCTTACGAAGCGGGCTTGCTCGGCAAGAAGAACAAGTGCGGTTGGGATTTTGATCTCTACGTGCACCACGGCGCGGGCGCTTACATCTGTGGCGAAGAAACAGCGCTCCTGGAAAGCCTTGAAGGCAAAAAGGGCATGCCGCGCTTGAAGCCACCATTCCCTGCGAACGTCGGTCTATACGGTTGCCCGACCACGGTGAACAACGTGGAGTCGATCGCGGTTGCGCCCGACATTCTCCGCCGTGGCGCCGGTTGGTTCGCGAGCTTCGGCCGTCCGAACAACGCAGGCACGAAACTTTTCTGCATCTCCGGCCACGTCAATCAGCCGTGCAACGTCGAAGAAGCGATGAGCATTCCGTTCCGCGAACTCATCGATAAGCATTGCGGCGGCATTCGCGGCGGCTGGGACAATTTGCTTGCGTGCATTCCCGGCGGCTCGTCGGTGCCGATCGTGCCGGCGGCGCAGATCATCGATTGCCCGATGGATTTCGACGCGCTTAAGGATCTGAAATCCGGTCTCGGCACGGCGGCCGTGATCGTGATGGATAAATCGACCGATGTGGTTCCGCGCGATCGCGCGTATTTCTTATTTCTACAAGCACGAGTCCTGCGGCCAGTGTACGCCGTGCCGCGAAGGCACCGGCTGGATGTGGCGCGTGCTCACGCGCATGGCCGAAGGCCGCGCGCAAAAGAAAGAAATCGATCTACTGCTCGACGTGGCGGGGCAGGTCGAAGGTCACACCATCTGCGCGCTCGGCGACGCCGCGGCGTGGCCGGTGCAAGGCCTCATTCGCCACTTCCGGCATGAAATCGAAAAACGCATCGACGACTATGCGGCGAACCCGCATAGCGACTCTGTGCTCGTGGCGGCGGAGTAGGGCGTCATGGAAATTCACAAGCAGAAAACAAGACTGAGCGTTCGCGGCAGCGACGTCGCGGGCTCCATATTCGACGACGTGAATTTGTCGGGCGCGACCTACGAAAACGTCAACATGTCCGGCGGCACGTATCACAATATCAATTTGTCGGGCTGCTCGTTCGACGATCTCAATATGTCGGGTTGGAAAATCGGTAACGCGAATATGTCCGGCTTGCGGGTTAGTAATGCGAATCTTGCCGGTGCATCGATCGTCAATAGCCGGCTTGAAGGCATGACGATTGACGGCGTCGATGTGACAGATCTTCTCGCAGCATGGCGCGAGAAACAGGCAGGTCAGAAATGACCAAACTCATCGTCGACGGAAAAGAAATCGAAGTCCCGGCCGAGTTCACGCTGCTGCAAGCGTGCGAGCAGGCGGGCGCCGAGATGCCGCGCTTCTGCTTCCACGAGCGGCTTTCGATCGCGGGCAACTGCCGCATGTGCCTGGTCGAGCTGAAAGGCTCGCCGAAGCCGGTCGCGTCTTGCGCCTGGGCCGTGCGCGATTGCCGCCCCGGTCCGAACGGCGAGCCGCCGGTCGTCAATACCAAGACGCCGATGGTGAAGAAGGCACGCGAAGGCGTGATGGAGTTTCTGCTCATCAACCATCCGCTCGATTGCCCGATCTGCGATCAGGGCGGCGAGTGCGACCTGCAAGATCAGGCGATGGCCTACGGCGTCGACAGGTCGCGTTATCACGAGAACAAGCGCGCGGTCGAAGACAAACATATCGGGCCGCTTGTGAAGACGATCATGACGCGTTGCATTCACTGCACACGCTGCATTCGTTTTGCGACCGAAGTCGCAGGGGTACCCGAGCTTGGCGCGATCGGTCGTGGCGAGGACATGGAAATCACGACCTATCTCGAGCAGGCGATGTCGTCCGAGTTGCAGGGCAACATCATCGATCTTTGCCCGGTCGGCGCTCTGACCTCGAAGCCTTACGCGTTCCAGGCGCGGCCGTGGGAGTTGACGAAGACGGAGTCCATCGACGCGATGGATGCCGCTGGCTCGAATATCCGCGTCGACGTGCGCGGGCGCGAAGTGCAGCGGATCATGCCGCGGCTCCACGAAGACGTGAACGAGGAATGGATTTCCGACAAGACCCGCTTCATCTGGGACGGGTTGCGCACACAGCGGCTCGATAAGCCTTACGTTCGCATCAAGGGCAAGCTCGTCCGCGCAAGTTGGTCGGATGCTTTCGCTGCGATTGCCGACAAGATGCGCGGGACAGATGCGAAAAAAGTCGGTGCGATCGTCGGCGATCTCGCGACCACGGAAGAGTCGTTCGCACTGAAGGCGCTGATGGATGCGATCGGCTCGCCGAATATCGACTGCCGTCAGGACGGCTCGGTGCTGCATCCGAAATACGGACGCGCGAGCTATCTCTTCAACGCGACCATTGCCGGGATCGAACAGGCCGATGGCATGATGATCATCGGCGCGAACCCACGCAAGGAAGCGCCGGTCATCAATGCGCGCATTCGCAAGCGCTGGCGCGCGGGCGGGTTCGAGGTCGGTTTAATCGGCGAGAAAGCCGACCTGACTTACGATTATGCTTATCTCGGCGCGGGTCCGGATACGCTTGGCGAATTCACGAAGCACAAGAAAGCGAAATTCCAGAAGCAGATCTGGCTGATCGGTCAGGGCGCGCTCGCGCGGCCGGACGGCGAAGCAATTCTGTCGGCGTTCGCAAAATCCGTACACGCGGTCGGCGGGATTGCCGACGGCTGGAACGGTTTTTCGGTGCTGCATACGGCGGCGTCGCGGGTCGGCGCGCTGGACGTCGGCGCGGTGCCGGGCGAGGGCGGATTGACCGCGCGGCAGATGGCGAAGCTGAAAGCGCTCGATGTGCTCTTCCTGCTCGGCGCGGACGAAATCGAAGTCGAGAACGATGCCTTCGTGGTTTACATCGGAACGCATGGCGACCGCGGCGCGCATCGCGCGGACGTTATTCTTCCGGCCGCGGCTTACACCGAAAAGTCGGGTATCTTCGTCAATACCGAAGGCCGGCCGCAGCTGGCCCAGCGCGCGGCATTCGCGCCGGGCGACGCGCGCGAAGACTGGGCGATCCTGCGCGCGCTATCGGATGTGATCGGGCACAAGCTGCCGTGGGATTCGCTGACGCAGCTACGCCAGCAGATGTTCGCTGCACACCCGCATCTTGCGAAGCTCGATCAGATCGTCCCCGCGGATGCATCCGAGCTTGCGAAGCTTTCGAAATTGGGTGGCGAAGCCAAGAAGGCCGGCTTCAAGTCGCCGGTTACAGATTTCTATCTTACCAATCCCATCGCGCGCGCCTCGGCCGTCATGGCGGAGTGCTCGCGTTTAGCCGCCGGCAAGTTGCCGGAAGCAGCGGAGTAGCGCGATGAACTGGACAGATTTCTTCTGGCAGAGCTTGTGGCCGATTATCATCATTCTTGGCCAGAGCGTGCTCTTGCTCGTCGCGCTCCTGATTTTCATCGCTTACATCCTGCTCGCCGACCGCAAGATCTGGGCGGCGGTGCAGATGCGCCGCGGGCCCAACGTGGTTGGCCCGTTCGGCTTGCTGCAATCTTTCGCGGACCTTCTGAAGTTTGTGCTGAAAGAGCCGATCATTCCGGCGGGCGCGAACAAGGGTGTGTTCCTGCTTGCGCCACTCGTCACCTGCGTGCTTGCGCTCGCGGCCTGGGCGGTGATCCCGGTGCATCCCGGGTGGTCGATTGCCGAGATCAACGTCGGCATTCTTTATATCTTCGCGATCTCGTCGCTCATGGTCTACGGCGTGATCATGGCGGGCTGGGCGTCAAACTCGAAGTATCCGTTCCTCGCCGCGCTCCGCTCCGCTGCGCAGATGGTCTCCTACGAAGTCTCGATCGGTTTCGTTATCATTACCGTTTTGATGTGCGTGGGTTCACTCAATCTCACGAAGATCGTTGAAGCGCAGAACGGGCCATGGGGCATGTTCCAGTGGTACTGGCTGCCGCTCCTGCCGATGTTCGTGGTCTTCTATGTTTCCGCACTCGCGGAAACGAACCGGCCGCCGTTCGATCTCGTGGAAGCCGAGTCCGAGCTCGTCGCGGGCTTCATGGTCGAATACTCATCGACGCCGTATCTGCTGTTCATGCTCGGCGAATACGTCGCCATCACTACCATGTGCGCGATGACGACGATTCTGTTCCTCGGCGGCTGGCTGCCCATTCGATGTCGCACCGTTCAATTGGCTGCCGGGCATCGTCTGGTTCGTGCTCAAGGTCTGCTTCATGTTTTTCCTGATCGCCATGGCGAAGGCGATCGTCCCGCGCTACCGCTACGACCAGTTGATGCGGCTTGGCTGGAAAGTGTTCCTGCCGCTTTCGCTTGGCATGGTCGTCGTCGTCGCGGCTGTCCTTCACTTCACGGGGTGGGCACCGAAATGAAACTCGATCGCGCCGCCCGCTCAATCTTCCTCTGGGAGTTCGTCTCGGCGTTCTTCCTCGCGATGCGCTATTTCTTCGCGAAGAAGTCGACGCTGAATTATCCCTTCGAGAAGGGCTATCTCTCGCCGCGCTTCCGCGGCGAGCATGCGCTGCGCCGGTATCCGAACGGCGAGGAGCGCTGCATTGCCTGCAAGCTGTGTGAGGCGGTCTGTCCGGCGCAAGCGATCACCATCGAAGCCGGCCCGCGCCGCAACGACGGCACGCGCCGCACCACGCGCTATGACATCGACATGGTGAAGTGCATCTATTGCGGGCTCTGTCAGGAAGCATGCCCGGTCGATGCCATTGTCGAGGGGCCAAACTTCGAATTTGCGACCGAGACCCGCGAAGAACTCTACTATGACAAAGAGCGGCTGCTTGCGAACGGCGACCGCTGGGAGCGCGAGATAGCGAAGAATATTTCGCTCGACGCGCCGTACCGGTGATCATGATGACCGTTCCGGCTTTCTTCTTCTATCTGTTCTCGGCGATTGCAGTTGCCAGCGCCTTCATGGTGATCGCGGGCCGCAACCCCGTGCATTCGGTGCTGTGGCTGATCCTGACCTTCGTGAACGCTGCGGGCTTGTTCTTGCTGATCGGCGCGGAATTCCTGGCGATGATGTTGGTCGTTGTTTACGTCGGTGCCGTCGCGGTGCTGTTCCTCTTCGTCGTCATGATGCTCGACGTCGATTTCGCGGAGCTGCGCGAAGGGTTCCTGCAATATCTGCCGGTCGGCGCGCTGGTCGGGCTCATCTTCCTTGTCGAGCTTGTGCTGGTCGTGGGTAGCTGGGTCGCGAGTCCGGGCATCACGAGCGCGATTACGCAGCCGATCCCAAATCCGGCGCAGGTGACGAACACGGAGGCCATCGGCCGCGTGCTCTATACGACCTATGTTCATTACTTCCAGCTTGCGGGCATCGTGCTTCTGGTCGCAATGATCGGCGCGATCGTGCTCACGTTGCATCACCGCCCGAACGTGAAGCGGCAGAACATTTCGTCGCAGAATGCGCGCACGCGCGAAACCGCAATCGAGGTCGTTAAAGTAAAGTCAGGCGAGGGGCTTTGAGATGATCGTCGGTCTTTCGCATTATCTGACCGTTGCCGCGATCCTGTTCACGCTCGGCGCGCTTGGCATTTTCCTGAACCGGAAGAACGTGATCGTTATTCTGATGTCGATCGAGTTGATGCTGCTGGCGGTCAACATCAATCTCGTCGCGTTCTCGGCATTCCACGGCGATATCGTCGGGCAGATTTTTGCGCTGCTGGTTCTGACCGTCGCCGCGGCGGAGGCCGCGATCGGTCTTGCCATTCTCGTCGTGTTCTTCCGCAACCGCGGCTCGATCGCGGTCGAAGATATCAATGCAATGAAGGGCTGATGCAAAAATGACGATGTATCACTTCATTGTATTCCTGCCGCTCGCAGGCGCGCTGATCGCGGGTCTGTTCGGCCGCGTTATCGGCGCGCGTGCGTCGGAAGTTATTACGACGTTGTTCCTGATGATTGCCGCGGGTCTTTCGTGGATCGCGGTCTTTGACGTTGGATTTTACGGTAAGGATCTGCGCGTTCCGCTGTTCACCTGGATCTCCACCGGCGATCTGAAAGTGGAGTGGGCGCTTCGCGTCGACACGCTGACCGCGGTGATGCTGATCGTCGTGAATAGCGTCTCCGCGCTCGTGCATCTTTATTCGATCGGCTACATGCACGAAGACCCGCATCGTCCGCGTTTCTTCGCTTATCTCTCGCTCTTCACCTTCGCGATGCTGGCACTCGTCACCGCCGACAACCTTGTCCAGCTGTTCTTCGGCTGGGAAGGCGTGGGCTTGGCGAGCTATCTTTTGATCGGGTTCTGGTATCAAAGCCGGAAGCGAATGCAGCCGCGATCAAGGCCTTCGTCGTGAACCGCGTCGGCGACTTTGGTTTCGCGCTCGGCATCTTCGCGGTGTTCGCGATGATTGGGGCGGTCGGCTTCGAGACGATCTTCGCGGAAGCCAAATCGCTTACTGGTAAAACCATTCACATCTTCGGCGGGAACTTCGATGCGCTGACCGTGATCTGTCTGCTTCTGTTTGTCGGCGCGATGGGCAAGTCCGCACAATTCCTGCTGCACACCTGGCTGCCGGACGCGATGGAAGGCCCGACGCCGGTTTCCGCGCTCATTCATGCGGCGACCATGGTCACTGCCGGCGTGTTCATGGTCGCGCGCCTTTCCCCATTGTTCGAGCTTGCGCCGACTGCGCTTGCAGTCGTGACGCTGTTCGGCGCAACCACTGCGTTCTTCGCGGCGACGGTTGGCTTGGTACAGAATGACATCAAGCGCGTGATTGCGTACTCGACCTGCTCGCAGCTCGGCTACATGTTCGTGGCGATGGGTGTCGGCGCGTATTCGGTCGGCATGTTTCATCTCTTCACCCATGCCGCTTTCAAGGCGCTTCTGTTCCTGGGCGCGGGCTCCGTGATCCATGCGATGCATCACGAGCAGGATATGCGGAACATGGGCGGGCTTTGGAAAAAGATCCCGTTCACCTACGCGATGATGGTGATCGGCACGATCGCGCTCACGGGCTTTCCGTTTACGGCGGGTTATTACTCGAAGGACGCGATCATCGAGGCGGCCTACGCGGGACATAACACTTTCGCGGCTTATGCCTTCTATATGACTGTGATCGCGGCGGCGCTCACTTCGTTCTACTCGTGGCGACTTATCTTCATGACGTTCCACGGCAAGACGCGCGCGGATCATCACACCTATGATCACGCGCACGAGTCCCCGCTGACCATGCTGGTGCCGCTTGCGCTGCTGGCGATCGGCGCGCTGGTGCTCGGCTTCGCCTTCAAGGGCGTGTTCCTCTATGAGCAGGGCGTCGAGAAGTTCTTCCGTAATTCGCTGTTCTCGCACGACAACTGGCACATCCTGCACGCAATGCATGAAGTGCCGAAATGGGTGCCGTGGTTGCCGACGGTGATGATGCTTGGCGGCTTCATCGTGTCGTACTGGTTCTATATGGCGCGGCCGGACATTCCGGTTGCGCTCGCGAAGAGCCAGGACATGCTTTACCGCTTCCTGCTCAACAAGTGGGACTTCGACGAGATTTACGACTTCCTGTTCGTGCGGCCAGCAAAAGGCCATCGGCCGCTTCCTTTGGAAGAAGGGCGACGGCTGGCTGATCGACGGCTTTGGACCGAATGGTGTTTCGGCCCGCGTGCTCGACGTGACGCGTAACGTCGTGCGGCTGCAAACGGGTTATCTCTATCACTACGCCTTCGTGATGCTGATCGGCGTCGCTGCGCTCATCACCTGGTTCCTGTTCAGAGGAGCCGTGTAATGGCGACCTGGCCCATTCTTTCCGTCACCACATTCCTGCCGATTGTCGGCGCGCTGTTTATTCTTCTCCTGCGCGGCGACGACGAAGCCGTGAAGCGCAACGCGCGCTGGGTCGCACTCTGGACAACCGTGATTACCTTCGTGATCTCGATTTTCTTGATCACCGGCTTTGACAAGGGCAACCCCGGCTTCCAGTTCGTCGAGGATCATCCTTGGCTCGGCGGTACCATTCGCTACAAGATGGGCGTCGACGGGATCTCGCTGCCATTCGTGATCCTGACCACCTTCTTGATGCCGATTGCGATCATCTCGAGCTGGAACGCGATCGAAAAGCGCGTGAAGGAATATCTCGTCCTGTTCCTGCTGCTTGAAACGCTGATGGTCGGCACCTTCTCGGCGCTCGACATCGTGCTGTTCTACGTCTTCTTCGAAGGCGGCCTGATCCCGATGTTCCTGATCATCGGAGTCTGGGGCGGGGCGCGGCGCGTCTATGCGAGCTTCAAGTTCTTCCTCTACACGCTCGCGGGCTCGGTGCTGATGCTGCTCGCGATCATGGCGATGTATTTTCAGGCCGGTACCACGGACATCACGAAGTTGCTTGTCTTCGGATTCCCGCGCGAAATGCAGACTTGGCTATGGCTCGCTTTCTTCGCTTCATTCGCCGTGAAGCTGCCGATGTGGCCGGTGCACACATGGCTGCCCGACGCCCATGTCGAAGCGCCGACGGCGGGCTCGGTCATCCTCGCCGGCGTGCTGCTGAAAATGGGTGGCTATGGCTTCCTGCGTTTCTCGCTGCCGATGTTTCCGCAAGCGTCGGAGCTGTTTGCGCCGATGATGTTCTTCCTCTCGGTCGTCGCGATCATCTACACGTCGCTGGTCGCGCTGATGCAAGACGACATGAAGAAGCTGATTGCATATTCTTCGGTCGCGCATATGGGCTTTGTCACGCTCGGCATCTTCACCTTCTCGAACGAAGGCGTGCAGGCGGGCGTGTTCCAGATGGTGTCGCACGGCATCGTTTCCGGTGCGCTCTTCCTTTGTGTCGGCGTCGTTTACGATCGAATGCATACGCGCGAGATCGCAGCTTACGGCGGCCTCGTGAACCGCATGCCGATTTATGCCGCCGTGTTCATGCTATTCACGATGGCGAACTGCGGCCTGCCGGGGACGAGCGGCTTCGTCGGTGAACTGCTCGCGTTGATGGCCGTGTTTAAGGCGAACACCTGGGCGGCGGTCTTCGCGACCACGGGTGTCATCTTGTCCGCAGCGTATGCGCTATGGCTTTATCGCCGTGTTGTGTTCGGTGCGCTCGAAAAAGACAGCCTGAAAGCGATTACCGACCTCGACCGCCGCGAAATCCTGATCCTCGCGCCGCTCGTGATCCTCACCATCCTGTTCGGTTTCTATCCGGCGCCGGTACTCGACATGAGCGCGGCCGCGGTTGGAAATCTCGTTGCGCAGACCAAGGCGGCGCTCGCGCCAGCCAAGGCCGCACTGCTCGGAGTGCAATAGGCCGCCATGACCATCGCTTCTCTCATGCCGGTACTGCCTGAGCTGGTGATCATCATCGGCGCGATGGCGCTTCTGATGCTGGGCGTTTTCAAAGGCGAAAACTCTACGCCGATCGTTGAAATGGGCGCACTGATCGTGCTTGCGGCTACGCTTGTGCTGGTCGTGACCCAGCCCGCCACGCCGGTTTCGCTATTCGGCGGCAGCATCGTGATCGATGCCTTCGGTCGGTTCTTCAAGGTGCTGATCCTGATCGGCGCCGCCGCGGCTCTCGTTATGTCCGCGCCGTTCTGGCGCAATCACAAGCTCTCCCGCTTCGAGTTCTCGATTGTGGTGCTGCTCTCCGTTGCCGGCATGATGGTGATGGTGTCGGCGCGCGACCTGATCTCGCTCTATCTCGGCATCGAACTGATGTCGCTCTCGCTTTACGTGATCGCCGCCATCGACCGCGAAAATACCCGCTCTACGGAAGCCGGCCTGAAGTACTTCGTCCTCGGCGCGCTGTCGTCTGGTATGCTGCTCTACGGCGCTTCGCTGATTTATGGCTTCACCGGCACGGTTTCGTTCGCAGGCATCGCCGCAGCGGCAAAGACGCCGTCGATCGGCTTGATCTTCGGAATCGTGTTCCTGTTCGCGGGTCTTGCGTTCAAGGTATCGGCCGTGCCGTTCCATATGTGGACGCCGGATGTGTATGAAGGCGCGCCGACTCCGGTGACGGCGTTCTTCGCAGCCGCGCCGAAAGTAGCGGCGATGGCCTTGTTCTGCCGGGTCGCGATCACATCCTTTCCGGCGATCGCCTCACAGTGGCAGCAGATCGTGGTCTTCGTCGCGATTGCATCGATGGTGCTCGGTGCGTTTGCAGCGATCGGCCAGAAAAACATCAAGCGTCTGATGGCTTACTCGTCGATCGGCCATGTCGGCTTCGCGCTCGTCGGTCTTGCGCCGGGAACGGCAAATGGCGTCTCCAGCGTCATGATTTACATGTCTATTTATCTCGCGATGACGCTCGGCACTTTCGCCTGCATCATCGCCATGCGCCGCGACGGCGGGCAGGTGGAAGACATCGATCAACTCGCCGGTCTATCGCGCACGCAGCCGGTGATGGCTTTTGTGCTGGCGGCACTTCTGTTCTCGCTCGCCGGCATTCCGCCACTTGCCGGGTTCTTCGCCAAGTTCTACGTGTTCCTCGCGGCGATCGAAGGCAGGTTCTATACGCTTGCGGTGATCGGCGTACTCGCGAGCGTGGTCGGCGCGTACTATTATCTGCGCATCGTCAAGATCATGTACATTGACGAGCCGGTTGCACGCTTCCTGCCGATGCCGAAACCGGTCGCGTTCGTGCTCGCGCTTTCCGGCGCATTCACGATCCTGTTCTTCGTCTATCCCGCGCCGCTGGTCGCCGCGGCGAACGCGGCGGCGAAGTCGTTGTTCTGATGGCAGGCGTTCCGGCCGTCGCGGGCGGACTTGCAGTAACCCACTTCGCGGAAATCGGTTCGACGAATGCCGAAGCGCTGTCGCGCGCGGCCGCAGGTGCACCGGAGCAGTGGATCGTCGCCGACAAGCAGGTGGCGGGGCGCGGAAGGCGCGGGCGACAATGGGTGTCTGAACCCGGCAATCTCTATTCGACGCTTTTGCTCTACAATCCGGCACCGCCGGCGGTAAGCCCGCAGATTTGCTTCGTCGCGGCTCTAGCAGTGCATGACGCGATCTGCGACGCGCTGCCCGCGCTCGATCCGGAGCGGCTCAGGCTGAAATGGCCGAATGATCTCTTGCTCGATAGCAAGAAGCTTGTCGGCATTCTTGTCGAAGGAGCCAGCGCGGGCGCGAAGCATGCGGTCGTAACCGGCATTGGCGTAAACTGCGCGCACCATCCAGCCGGAACGCCGTATCCCGTGACCGATCTTGCGAATGAGGGTTTCGCCATTGCACCCGCGACGCTGTTCGAACGGCTCGCCGTGCGAATGATGGACCGGCTTGCACAGTGGCAACGGGGTGCCGCGTTCGCCGCCACGCGAAACGCGTGGCTCGGTCGCGCGCACGATCTCGGCTGCGACATCGAGGTGAAGTTACCCGAACGAGTTTTGAATGGCCGGTTCGAGGAGATCGACGCCGACGGCGCGCTTGTGCTCGCGCTTGCCAACGGCCATCGTGAATTAATTCGGGCCGGCGACGTGTTCCCGGCGACAGCAAAGTAAGTTTCGTTTTGACAAAACCGCAACAAGAACTGTTATTCGCGCCGCTCGGCGGCGTCGGCGAGATCGGCATGAATCTCGCGCTGTACGGCATCGCCTCCGGCGGTCGCCGCGAATGGCTTTGCGTGGATATGGGTGTTTCGTTTGGCGACAATGATACTCCCGGCATCGATCTCATCATGGCGGATATCGGTTTCGCCGAGGAAGAGCGCCGTAACCTGAAGGGCATTGTGCTGACGCACGGCCATGAAGACCACGTTGGCGCGTTGTTCGACCTGTGGCCGAAGCTGCGCGTTCCGGTCTATGCGACACCCTTCACAGCAACACTGATCGCCTCCAAGAAGATGATGGAGCCGCATGCGCCTGAGATACCGATCACGGTTGTGCCGGTCGGGGGGCGGGTGACCATCGGCTCGTTCGATGTCGAGTTCGTGCCGGTCGCGCATTCGATTCCGGAGAGCCACGCGCTTGCGATCCGTACGCCCGCGGGAATGGCGGTTCATACCGGCGACTGGAAACTCGATCCGACGCCGGTCGCGGGCGAGATAACGGACGAGAATAAATTTCGTGCATTAGGGGAAGAAGGCGTTCGCGCAGTTGTTTGCGACTCCACGAACGCGGTGCGCGACGGCATTTCGCCGTCGGAAGCGGATGTTGCCGAAGGCCTGAAAAAAGTCATCGCGCGCGCCAAAGGCCGCGTTGCGGTGACGACCTTCGCGTCGAATGTGGCCCGGCTGCGCTCGGCGGCGCTTGCGGCCGAGGCTTGTGGCCGTGAAGTGATCGTCGCGGGCCGTGCGATGGAGCGTGTGATCGGGGTTGCGCGCGAACTCGGTTATCTTAAAGGCGTGCCGCAGTTTCGCGGGATGGACGCCTATCAGACGCTGCCGCCGAACAAGGTGATGGTGCTGCTCACCGGCAGTCAGGGCGAGTCGCGCGCGGCGCTTGCGCGCATCGCGAACGATGATCATCCGGCAATCGAGCTGTCGCAGGGCGACATGCTGATCATGTCGTCGCGAACGATCCCGGGCAACGAGAAGCCGGTGAACCGGATCATCAACGCAATTATTTCCAAGGGCGTTGAAGTCGTGACCGACCGCACCGAACTCGTGCATGTGTCGGGGCATCCGCGCCGCGGCGAATTGAAGAAGATGTACGAATGGCTGAAGCCGGAGCTTGTCGTGCCGGTACATGGCGAGGCGCTGCATCTCCACGAGAATGCGATCTTGGCAAAGGAGGCCGGCATCAACGAAGTGGTGTCGTGCAGAAATGGCGACATCGTTCGTCTTTCACCGGGACCTGCGGGCGTTGTCGACCAGTTCCAGTCCGGCCGTCTTTACAAGGACGGCACGTTGCTGATTTCGTCAAAGGACGATGCGGTAAAGGACCGGAAACGCCTGAGCTTTGCTGGCGTCATCTCGATTGCGGTTGCGCTGCAAGGGCGTGGCGAACTCGCCGACGATCCGGTTGTCGAATTTTCCGGAATTCCGGAGCAGGCAGGCAAGGACGGCCCGATGTTCGATCTTATTGTCGACGCCGTTCACAGCGGGTTTGAGAGCTTGCCGCGTGGCCGGCGCCGCGATCCGGATCATGTCGGGGAGGCCATCCGCCGGAGCGTGCGCGGGGCGGTGAATGCCGCATGGGGCAAGAAGCCTACCTGTCACGTACTCGTGCTTGAAGTATAAGCCTAGTCCAGAGGTGCAGAATGATCGGCAGACTCAATCACGTTGCGATCGCGGTAAAGGACATTAAAGCCGCTTCCGAAGTGTATCGGACGAAGCTGGGCGCTGAAGTGTCCGAGATCGTGCCGCAGCCCGATCACGGCGTTTCGACGGTGTTTATCACGCTGCCGAATACCAAGATCGAGTTGCTGGAGCCGCTTGGCGAGAACTCGCCGATTGCGAAGTTTCTCGAGCGCAATCCTGAGGGCGGCGTTCATCACATCTGTTACGAAGTAGAAGACATCGTCGCGGCACGCGATCAGCTGAAAGCGACGGGCGCACGGGTGTTGGGTGACGGCAACCCAAAAATCGGAGCACATGGAAAGCCCGTGCTGTTCCTGCACCCGAAAGATTTTCTGGGTACCCTGACAGAGATCGAACAGGCTTGACGCCATGAGCATCACGCTTGGCGCTGCAATTTATTTTATCATCTGGTGGACGGTGTTGTTTGCCGTGCTGCCTTGGGGCGTGCGCTCGCAGCACGAAGCGGGCGTGGGCGACGCAGGCACGGATCCCGGAGCGCCTGTGCTGCCGCAGCTCTTCAAGAAAGTGATCGTGACCACGGTCATATCCGCGATCCTGTTCGCTGGCGGTTACGCGGTTTGGAAGGCCGGCTGGGTGTCGCTCGACAGCCTGCCGATGCCGTACGCGCCGGTGAAGTTATAGGGCCCACAAAAGATAACGGGCGAGCTTGTCAGCTCGCCCGCTTCTGTCGACCTCCTTGCCGCCTGTCGCGTGACCGCGCCTGACGGTGGGGTTTCTCTTCCTCCCGAGACTTGGGCTCGGCTTTCAAGCCGTTTCCCAGTCGGTCGTGAAGCGTAGGACGCATTGAGCCCATTTGTCATTCTTGCGCTGCAACAAATATGTTATAGTCGGCATACCAACGATCTACCGAGGCCGCCGGGACTTGTCATTCGAGAGGGTTATGCGTTCATGCGGGTAGCGGTCCGATTCTGACGCTTGCATCCCGTCTTAGTGGTGCACGTCGCAAATGTTAGAAACAAAGGACCACTACCAAATGTATGATTCTAGTGGAGTTTCGGATTTTACGTTCGCGTACTGGGGTCACTGCGCGGTATTCGCGAATGCCAAATCCACGCCACTTCTTTTGCCGCTTTTCTGAGTCGAGAGTTCCTGATGCGTCTTTCCCGCTATTTCCTGCCCATCCTGCGCGATACCCCGAAGGACGCCGAGATCGTCTCGCACCGGCTGATGCTGCGTGCCGGCATGGTCCGGCAGGAGGCCGCCGGTATCTATGCCTGGCTGCCGCTCGGTCATCGTGTGCTGAACAAGGTCTGCAAGATCATTCGCGAGGAGCAGGATCGCTCCGGCGCGGTCGAAATGCTGATGCCGACGATCCAGTCCGCGGACCTGTGGCGCGAAAGCGGACGCTACGACGACTACGGCAAGGAGATGCTTCGCATTCAGGACCGGCATGAGCGCGAGATGCTCTACGGCCCCACTAACGAGGAAATGATCACGGAAATCTTCCGTGCCTATGTGAAGTCATACAAAAACCTTCCGCTCAATCTCTATCATTTGCAGTGGAAGTTCCGCGACGAGGTACGCCCGCGTTTCGGCGTCTACCGTTCGCGAGAGTTTCTGATGAAGGATGCGTACAGCTTCGATCTCGATGCGGCAGGGGCGAAACATTCCTACAACAAGATGTTCGTGGCTTACCTGCGCACGTTCGCGCGCATGGGCCTGAAGGCGATCCCGATGGTCGCAGATACGGGCCCGATCGGTGGCAATCTTTCGCATGAGTTCATCATTCTCGCCTCGACCGGGGAGAGCGAAGTCTTCTGCCACAAGGACTATCTCGGCTTCGATACTCCCCCTTCGAGCGTGAACTTCGACAGCAAGGATGAGCTCGAAGGCTTGTTCGATAAATGGACGTCGCTCTATGCGGCGACCTCGGAGAAGCACGATGCGGCAGCATTCGAAAAAATTCCGGGCGACAAGCAGATGTCCGCGCGCGGCATCGAAGTCGGCCACATTTTCTATTTCGGTACCAAGTATTCTGAACCGATGAAGGCGAATGTGCAGGCGCCAGGGGGCGTAACCGAGCCGGTGCATATGGGTTCTTACGGCATCGGGCCGACGCGTCTCGTTGCCGCGATCATCGAAGCGAGCCACGACGATGCCGGAATCATCTGGCCGGAGGCGATTGCACCGTTCAAGGTCGGCATTCTGAATCTGAAGCAGGGCGACAGCGCGACCGACACCGCTTGCGAGAAGCTTTATGCGGAGCTGACTTCGCGTGGCGTCGAAGTGCTCTATGACGACACCGACGATCGTGCGGGCGCGAAATTCGCGACGGCGGATTTGATCGGGCTGCCTTACCAAATTCTCGTCGGTCCGAAGGGGCTTGGCGAAGGCAAAGTCGAACTGAAGCAGCGCGCCGGCGGGGCGCGTGAGATGATTACGCCTGAAGATGCGGTGAAGCGTCTCGCAGCTTAAGGCTGCGGGAGCGTCAGGAGGGATCATGGCGGCGAAGAGCGGGACTGCTCCGTTCTCACGTTACGAATGGATGCTTGCGGGGCGTTATCTACGCTCGCGCCGCAAGGAAGGATTCATTTCTGTTATCGCCGGCTTCTCTTTCGTGGGGATCATGCTCGGCGTTGCCACGCTCATCATCGTCATGGCGGTGATGAACGGATTTCGTTACGAGCTGCTCAACAAAATTCTCGGCCTGAACGGGCATATGCTCGTGCAGCCGGTCGGCACGCCGCTGACCGATTTCGACGCTGTGTCCGAGCGTCTGTTGAAGGTCAAAGGCATCACGCACGCGATCCCGCTGGTCGAAGGCCAGGCGCTGGCGTCGTCACCGTTTCATGCGGGCGGTGTTCTGGTGCGCGGCTTGCGCGAAAAGGACCTCAAAGAGCTTCCGGCAATCGGCCCCAACATCAAGTTCGGCTCGCTCGAAGGTTTCGACCAAGGGCAGGGCATCGTGATCGGCAAGCGACTCGCGGATCAGCTTTCCGTGCGCGCGGGCGACAATGTCACGCTGGTTTCGCCGCGGGGCTCGGTGACGCCGATGGGTACGACGCCGCGGATCAAGACGTACAAGGTCGCGGGAATATTCGAGATCGGAATGTCGGAGTACGATTCCGTCTTCGTCTTCATGCCGCTCACCGAAGCGCAGGCCTATTTCAACCGCGCGGGCGACGTGGATGCGATCGAGATCTACACGGATAACGCCGACAAGATCGTGCAGTACCGGCAGCTCGTGGGCGACAATGCGGGGCGTCAGGTTTACATCATCGACTGGCGGCAGCGGAATTCGTCGTTCTTCAGCGCGTTACAGGTCGAGCGCACCGTCATGTTTATGATTTTGACGCTGATCGTGCTGGTCGCCGCGCTCAATATCATTTCCGGTCTGATCATTCTCGTGAAAGACAAAGGGCACGACATCGCCATCCTGCGTACCATGGGCGCCACGAAATATGCGATCATGCGGATATTCCTGATTACCGGATCAAGTATCGGGATCGTAGGAACGCTGGTCGGATTTGCGATCGGGCTCCTCGTCTGCATGAATATCGAAGAGATTCGCCGCTTCGTTTCCTGGCTGACATCGACGCAACTCTTTCCGCCCGAGCTTTATTACCTCAGCCGGCTGCCCGCGCGGATCGACAGCGGAGAAACGACGGCAGTGATCCTGATGGCGCTCATCTTGTCTTTCGTCGCAACGATTTACCCTGCATGGCGTGCGGCGCGTCTCGATCCGGTGGAAGCGCTGCGGTACGAATGATGGAAGAGAAAACACCAGCGCTGCATCTCGAGAATGTCCGCCGTAGCTATCTGCAAGGCGAAGCGGAGCTTGCGATCCTGCGCGGCGCAACGCTGTCGGTGTGGCCGGGAGAGTCGGTTGCGCTCATCGCACCGTCGGGTGCGGGCAAGTCAACACTCCTGCACATGGCGGGATTGCTTGAACACCCCGACGGCGGCGAAGTTTATATCAATGGCAAGCCCACAGCGAAGCTCGGCGACAGTGCGCGTACAGCGATCCGCCGCGACGAAATCGGATTCGTGTATCAGTTTCATCATCTGCTGCCGGAGTTCACGGCAACCGAAAACGTCGCGATGCCGCAGATGATCGCGGGTCTCGACCGGCGCGAAGCGAACAAGCGTGCGGACGAACTCTTGAAGTTTCTTGGCCTCGGCGAACGGCTCGATCACCGGCCGTCGGAGCTTTCCGGCGGCGAGCAACAGCGTGTTGCGATTGCGCGCGCGGTTGCGAATGCGCCACGGCTGCTGCTCGCGGACGAGCCGACCGGCAATCTCGACCCGAAAACCGCGGATCATGTGTTCGGCACGCTCGCGAAACTCGTGGAAGCCACGAAACTCGCTGCGATCATTGCAACCCACAACCTCGAACTTGCGAAACGGATGACGCGCCGGGTCACATTGAGCGAGGGTAGGGTCGTGGAACTCGAATAATCCACAAGTGACGGTTTACGCGCCTGCGTGCAGGCGAGAGAATGAATTTTCCAAGGATCGTCGAGGTCGCCGTGGCGCAAACGCCTTTCGTTCATTTGCATGTCCACTCTTCCTATTCGCTGCTCGAAGGCGCGCTGCCGATCGCACGGCTCGCGGCGCTTGCTCATGAAGACCGGCAGCCGGCACTCGCGCTGACCGATACCGGCAATCTCTTCGGCGCGCTCGAGTTCTCCGAGAAGATGGCCGAGAAGGGGGTGCAACCCATCGTCGGCTGTTCACTCGCCATCGATTTCTCCGACGAACCGCCGGCGCGTGCAGGCGCTGCGCCGCAACCCTTGCCGCGTATCGTCGTGCTGGCCGCTACTGAAAACGGCTATCGCAACCTGATGACGCTGACCTCGCGCAGCTTCATGGAAAGCGCGGACAACGAAGAGCCGCAAGTGCGGCTTGATTGGCTCGCGGAGTATGCGGACGGGCTGATCGCGCTGACGGGCGGTCCATCGGGTCCGATTGATCGCGTCGCCGCGGAGAAGCCGGAACTTGCGCGCGCGCGTCTTCAGAAGTTGAGCGAGATTTACGCCGGCAGGCTCTATGTCGAATTGCAGCGTCATAGCCTCACGCAGGAGCGGCGCGCGGAACCGCATTTGCTTAGCTTGGCGGATTCATTGCGGCTGCCGATCGTCGCCAGCAATGAGCCGTTTTTCGCGGAGCGCGACGACTACGAAGCGCAGGATGCCCTGCTTGCAATCGCCGAAGGCCGGCGCATCGCGGAGACCGACCGCCGTCAGCTAAGCCCTGAGCACTATCTCAAGACGCAAGACGAGATGGCCGAGCTGTTCGAGGATCTTCCGGCTGCGATCGAGGCGACCGCTGAAATCGCGCAGCGCTGCTCTTATCGGCCAACCGCGCGCAAACCGATCCTTCCTAACTTCGGCGGCGCGCGGACCGACGAGACGGATGAACTGCGCAGACTGGCGGAAGAAGGCCTTCGCCGCCGCATGAATGCGTTCGGCGTGGCCGAAGGATATACGGAGGCGCAGTATCGCGAGCGGCTCGATTTCGAGCTGAACGTCATCGGCAATATGAAATATGCCGGATACTTTCTGATCGTCGCGGACTTCATTGTCTGGGCGAAGCAGCAGGATATTCCGGTTGGGCCGGGCCGCGGCTCGGGCGCGGGTTCGCTCGTCGCTTATGCACTGACGATTACCGATCTCGATCCGATCCGCTTTGGTCTGCTGTTCGAGCGCTTTCTCAATCCCGAACGCGTGTCGATGCCGGACTTCGACATCGACTTCTGTCAGGACCGGCGCGACGAAGTGATCCGCTACGTGCAGGAACGCTACGGACGCGATCGTGTCGCGCAGATCATTACCTTCGGTTCGTTGCAGGCGCGCGGCGTGTTGCGCGACGTAGGTCGTGTTTTAGAAATGCCTTATGGGCAGGTGGACAAGCTCTGCAAGCTGGTGCCGGTCAATCCGACGAACCCAGTGACGTTGGCGCAGGCGATCAATGGCGATCCGCAATTGCAGAATGCAGCGGAACAGGAGCCGATCGTGCAACGCGCATTCGATATCGCGTTGAAGCTCGAAGGTCTGCACCGCCACGCATCGACGCATGCCGCGGGTATCGTGATCGGTGATCGCCCGCTTGGCGAATTGATCCCGCTCTACCGCGATCCGCGCTCGAACATGCCCGTTACCCAGTTCAACATGAAGTGGGTCGAAGTCGCGGGTCTAGTGAAGTTCGACTTTCTCGGCCTGAAGACGTTGACCGTTATTCGCACGGCCACCGAACTGCTCGCGAAGCGCGATGTGATGGTAGACATCGATAAAATCCCGCTCGACGACAAGAAGACCTACGAGATGCTGGCGCGCGGAGAGACCGTCGGCGTGTTCCAGGTCGAAGGTCAGGGCATGCGGCGCGCGCTCGCCGACATGAAGCCGGACCGCTTCGAGGACATCATCGCGCTGGTTGCGCTCTATCGCCCCGGCCCGATGGCGAACATTCCGACCTACTGTTTCCGCAAAATCGGGAAGGAACTGCCTGAATATATCCACCCTAAGCTCGAGCCGGTGCTCAAAGAGACCTTCGGCGTCATCGTCTATCAGGAACAGGTGATGGAAGCCGCGCGGGTGCTGGCAGGCTATTCGCTCGGCGAAGCCGATCTCCTGCGCCGCGCGATGGGCAAGAAGATCAAGAAGGAGATGGCAGCGCAGCAGGACCGCTTCGTCAGAGGCGCGACCGCGCAAGGCATCGATAAAAATCAAGCGCAGTCGATCTTCGATCTCCTGGCGAAGTTCGCGGACTACGGTTTCAACAAGAGTCACGCGGCAGCCTACGCGCTGGTCGCGTATCAAACCGCTTATCTCAAGGCGAATTATCCGGTCGAGTTTCTCGCGGCGTCCATGACGCTCGACATGGGCAACACCGACAAGCTCGCGGAGTTTCGCCGCGAGGCGCAGCGGTTGAAAGTTCATGTCGAGCCGCCTTCGGTGAACAAGTCCGGACGCGCGTTCGATGTCGAGGGCAATACGATTTTCTATTCGCTGGCGGCGTTGAAAGGTGTCGGCGGGCAGGCGGTGGAAGCCATCGTCGCGGCACGGAAAGACAAGCCATTCAAGGATCTCACGGATTTTGCTTCGCGGGTCGATCCCAAGTCGATCAACAAAAGAATGCTGGAGAGTCTCGCGGGCGCGGGTGCGTTCGACGCGCTCGAAAAGAATCGCGCGCGGGTCTTTGGCGGCTGTGAAGCAATCCTCCGCCACGCGCAGCGCAGCGGCGAGGATCGGGCTTCGGGGCAGAACGAGCTTTTCGGGAGCGGTACGAATACGACCGTGCTGCGTTTGCCCGACGTAGAACCGTGGCTGCCCGCAGATCGTCTTTCGAAGGAATTCGACGCGGCCGGCTTTTATCTCTCGGGTCATCCGCTCGACGATTACGCGGTGGCTTTGAAGCGCATGCGCATTCAGTCATGGGCGGAATTTCAGCAAAGCGCTCGTTCGGGACAAGCCGCGGGCAAACTCGCCGCGACAATTGTTTCCCGGCAGGAGCGCCGCACAAAGACCGGCTCGCGCATGGCGAATATTCGCATGTCCGATCCGACCGGCTACTTCGAAGCCGTGATCTTTCAGGAAGGGCTCGTGCAGTATCAGCGCGACCTGGAGCCGGGGAAAGCCGTGCTCATTCAGGTTGGCGCGGATGCGCAGGGAGACGAAGTGCGGCTGCGTATCTACGGCGTCGAGTTACTCGAACAGGTTGCGGCCAAAAACCAGCGCGGGCTTCTCGTCGTGGTGAAGCCGGAGGCCTCGATCGAACAGATCGCAAAGCGGCTCACGAGCGGGGGCAACGGAAACGGCAAGGCCGAAGCCAGGCCGGATGCAAAGGGCGAGGTGAATATCGTCGTCTCGCTGGACGAGGGTCTGTCGGAGGTCGAGGTGAAACTCCCGGGCAAGTATTCGATTTCACCCCTCATCGCGGGTAACGTCCGCGCGGTCGAAGGCGTGTTGGAAGTCCAAGAACTATAATAAAATCAAATACTTACAGTCTTTTTGCTGCGCCGCAGCCTGTCGGTTGCGTGCGCCAGCCAAGCCGCCTATATACCCGCACATCTCGCACGCGGGCGCTTCGATCCTGAGAGGGATCATCCGGTGCAGGGTCATGTGACCTTGCTCTGCCCGCGGAGGCAAACCGGAGTTTGGAAATGGCGCTGCCCGACTACAGCATGCGTCAGCTATTGGAAGCTGGCGTTCACTTTGGCCATCAGGCCCACCGTTGGAATCCGAAGATGCAATCGTTCATCTTCGGCACCCGCAACAACATTCATATCATCGACCTTGCGCAGACCGTGCCCGCGCTTTCGCGCGCGTTGCAGGCGGTCTCGGATGTCGTCGCCAAAGGCGGCCGCGTGCTCTTCGTCGGCACCAAGCGGCAGGCGGCTGACTCGATCGCTGAGGCAGCGAAGCGCTCGGCGCAATACTTCGTGAATTCGCGCTGGCTTGGTGGCACGCTCACCAACTGGAAAACGATCTCGAACTCGATCGCTCGTCTGAAGAAGATCGAAGAGATGTTGAACTCCGGCGAGTCCGGCGGCTACACCAAGAAAGAAAAGCTGACCCTTTCCCGTGAAAAGGAAAAGCTTGAACTCGCGCTCGGCGGCATCCGCGAGATGGGCGGCGTGCCGGATCTTCTGTTCGTGATCGACACGAACAAGGAAGATATCGCGATCAAGGAAGCGCGCCGTCTCGGTATTCCGATTGCCGCGATCATCGATACCAACTGCAATCCGGATGGAATCACCTATCCGATTCCGGGTAACGACGACGCTGCGCGCGCGATCAACCTGTACTGCGATCTGATTTCGAAAGCTGCGATTGACGGCATCTCGCGCGGTCAGGGCGAAGCGGGTATCGATCTCGGCGCTGCCGAACGCCCGATGGAAGAAACCCTTCCTGCCTCGACCGAATGGGAAAAGCTCCAGCCGCTACCGGGTCCGCGCGGTGCGCCGGACGACCTCAAGAAGCTCGGCCACGTCAGCCCGGACGTCGAGAAGCAGCTCAACGATCTCGGCATCTTCCACTATTCGCAGATCGCCGAACTCACCGCAGCCGACGCACATCGCGTCGGTGAAGAAGTCCGGCTCCCGGCGCGCATTGCCGGTTGGGTCGAGCAAGCGAAGAAGTTTACAGCCGACGCCGAATAAGCCCGGCGTAACGGAGAAAATAAAATGGCAGAAATTACCGCGAGCGCGGTCAAAGAACTGCGCGAAATTTCAGGCGCCGGCATGATGGATTGCAAGGCGGCGCTCAAAGAAACCAATGGCGACGTGCAAGCCGCCGTCGACTGGCTCCGTAAGAAGGGCCTGTCGAAGGCTGCGAAGAAGTCGGGCCGCGTGGCGGCCGAGGGCCTCGTCGGCATTGCTGTCGAAGGCAAGAAAGGTGTCGTCGTCGAGGTCAACTCGGAGACGGACTTCGTCGCGCGCAACGACCACTTCCAGGGTCTTGTGAAGCTGATCGCGCAGGCCGCGCTGCATAACGGTGCGGACGTCGAAAAGCTGAAAGCCGTGAAGGCTGGCTCAAGCACGATTGAAGAAGCGATTGCATCCGCGATCGCGACCATCGGCGAAAACATGACCTTCCGCCGCGCGGCCGAACTTTCGGTCGGCGAGGGCGTCGTCGCGCAGTACATGCACGGCGCGATCTCGGAAGGCCTCGGCAAGATCGGCGTGCTCGTCGCGCTCGAATCGAAGGGCGACGCGGTCGAACTGAACCGGATCGGCCGCATGGTTGCGATGCACATCGCCGCCGCGAACCCGCTTGCCGTCGAGTCCAAGGATATCGATGCCGCGACCATCGAGCGCGAGCGTGGAATTCTTGCTGAGAAGGCACGTGCCTCTGGAAAACCCGACAACGTGATCGAGAAAATCGTCGATAGCGGCCTCAAGAGCTTCTACAAGGAAGTGAGCCTCGTTGATCAGCCGTTTGTGCACGATCCGTCCAAGACCGTCGCGCAAGCGTTGAAAGAGAACGAAGGCAAAGCGGGCGGCCCGATCGCGATCAAGGGCTTCATCCGTTTCGCACTCGGCGAAGGCGTCGAGAAACAGGAACAGGACTTCGCCGCGGAAGTCGCAGCCGCCGGCGGTAAAGCCTAAGAGCCGTACACATGCCGAAACAACGCTTCGCCCGGGTACTCGTAAAGGTCTCGGGCGAAGCTTTGATGGGCGACCAGAGTTTTGGTCTCGACCCGAAGACGCTGGAACGCATCGGCAAAGATCTTGCGAAGGCACGTAAAGCCGGAGCGGAGATTGCCGTTGTCGTCGGTGGCGGAAACATTCTGCGAGGTGCCGCGCTCGCAACGACCGGAATGCCCGCGCGACCGCCGATCAGATGGGCATGCTGGCGACCGTGATCAACGCGCTTGCACTTGAACGTGCGATTGAAGCGGCAGGCGCGCCAGCCCGCGCATTCTCCGCGCTGGATATGCCGACCGTCTGCCAGCCTTACGCGCGTCAGCCTGCGATCAAGGATCTTTCCGAGGGTCGCATTGTCGTGCTCGCCGGTGGTACTGGTAATCCCTATTTCACGACCGACACTGCGGCAGCGTTGCGTGCGGCAGAGTTGAATTGCCAGGCGATTTTCAAGGCGACTGATGTCGAGGGCATTTAAGACGCCGACCCCCATAAGAATCCGAAGGCCAAGCGCTTCAAAACGCTGACTCACAGTGACGCTTTGACCAGGAATCTCAAGGTGATGGACGCAGCAGCTTTCGCTCTTGCGAGAGACGCTAAGCTACCGATAATCGTGTTCTCGATCAAAACCGCCGGCGCGATTTCGGCGGCGATTGCCGACCCCTCGCGCGGCACGATCGTCACGGCCTAAGCTTCTAGAAATTTCCGGCCCTCGTGGCCCCAAAAATCGGGACCCAAGATCATGGCAGCGCAAGCTTTCGACCTCGCAGATATCAAGCGCCGGATGCAGAGCACGCACGGCGTGCTGAAAACTGAACTCGCGGGCCTTCGCACTGGCCGTGCGACTCCTTCTCTCGTCGAGCCGATTACGGTTGATGCTTATGGTTCGATGATGCCGCTGTCGCAGGTTGCGACCGTCGCCATTCCTGAGCCGCGACTGATTTCGATTCAGGTTTGGGACAAGTCGGTGGTGAGCGCGGTCGAAAAGGCGATCCGCGATTCCAATCTCGGTCTCAATCCGAACACCGAAGGCCAGGTCATTCGTCTTCGCATTCCCGATCTCAATGAAGATCGCCGCAAGGAGCTGGTCAAGGTCGCGCACAAATACGCGGAAGCCGCGAAGGTCGCGATCCGTCACGTGCGCCGCGATGGCATCGACCTTCTGAAGAAGGCGCAGAAGGACGGACACGTCTCCGAGGACGACACCAAACGCCACGAAGCCGAAGTGCAGAAAGCAACCGACACGGCGATCACCGAGGTCGATCAGATGCTCGCGCACAAGGAAAAGGAAATCCTGTCGGTTTGACAGGTCACCCGATGTCGATGCCAGACGCCGTGCCAAAACAGGAAGCCGGCGTTGCCACGCCTCCCGTTCATGTTGCGATCATCATGGATGGCAACGGCCGTTGGGCCGCGGCACGCGGACTGCCGCGCCGAGAAGGTCATCGCCGCGGCGTCGAAGCACTGCGCAACATCGTGAAGGCCGCCGGCGAAATCGGCATCAAGTATCTCACGATCTACAGCTTCAGCTCCGAGAACTGGTCACGTCCCGCCGACGAGATCGAAGATCTGATGGGTCTTTTGAAGCGTTTCGTGCGCAACGATCTGGCTGACCTGCACAAGAACGATATTCGCGTCCGCATTATCGGTGAGCGGGCAAGCTTGAAGCCGGATATTCACGCGTTACTCGACGAAGCCGAGGAGCTTACCAAAAATAACGCAGGGCCGACGCTCGTTGTCGCCTTCAACTATGGCGCGCAGCAGGAAATCGTCGAAGCCGCGCGTAAGCTTGCGGAGCAGGTTGCGGGCGGAAAGCTATCGCCTGCCGAAATCGATGTGGCGAAACTCTCCGCGCATTTGCTGACCCACGACATTCCCGATCCCGACCTCATCATTCGCACCAGCGGCGAGCAGCGGCTTTCCAATTTTCTTCTGTGGCAGGCGGCTTACGCGGAACTGGTGTTCGTTCCGATACATTGGCCGGACTTCGACAAGGCGGCGCTTGAAGCTGCGATCGGCGAATTTCATAAACGCGAACGGCGGTTCGGTGGGCTGACGGCGAAGGCGAGGGTGTAGCCGTGCGTGAAACAAATACGCCTACGCCGTCTTCGTTATCGGGCGACCTGAAACGCCGCGTACCGTCCGCGATCGTGCTGATCCTGCTCGCGATCGGCGCCACCTGGTATGGCGGTTTTCCTTTCCTACTGTTCTGGACGGTTGCCGCGCTGATCGTTTGGTACGAGTGGGCGACGATTGTGGACGTTACACCACGCACGAATGTGATCGCGTCGGGTGCGATTACGATTGTCGTCGCAGCGGTTTTTCTCGCCATGAACATGACCGGGGCAGCCGTTGCCCTGATTTTCGTCGGCGCGCTCGGGTGCGGGTTTCTGACAAACGGCAATGATCGCGCGCAGATTTGGTGCGGAGCCGGGCTGCTCTATGCTTCGCTGGTTTTCATTCCGGCGGTATTGCTACGCGCGGATGTGAAATTCGGCTTCCTCGCGATCATCTGGCTCTATGCGGTGGTGTGGCTCACCGACATTGGCGGCTATTTTTGGAAGATTTATCGGCGGACCGAAGCTCGCGCCCGTGATCAGCCCGAAGAAGACCTGGTCCGGCGCAATCGGCGGAACGCTGTTTGGCGTGCTCGGCGGCGTCACGGTTGCGTCGCTCGCGAACGCGCGTGTGGCGTTCATGTCGATTGTGATCGCGCTAATGGTTTCGCTGTTCTCGCAGGCGGGTGACATTTTCGAATCTTTCGTGAAGCGCAAGTTCGGCAAGAAGGATGCGTCCGGCATTCTCCCGGGCCACGGCGGCGTCATGGACCGCGTCGATGGATTTATCGCGGCAGCGGCGCTAGCGCTCCTGATTGGCCTTTTGCATCGCGGCGCTGCTGCGCCGGCGACTGGGTTGCTGCAATGGTGACAAGCGTCAGCATCCTGGGCGCGACCGGTTCCATCGGCACGAGCGCGCTCGACCTGATGCGGGACGGCGCATTTCGCGTGGTCGCGCTCACCGCGAACAGCGACGCAAAGAAACTCGCGTCACTCGCCAAAGAGTTCGACGCAGAAGTCGCGGCAGTCTCGGATGAATCCGCTTTCGCGGAACTGAAAGCCGCGCTCGCAGGCACGCGCACGAAGGCGCTCGCAGGCGCGCAAGGCATGGCCGAAGCAGCGGCTGCGAATTCCGACATCCTGCTTTCGGCTATCGTTGGTGCGGCGGGGCTGGTGCCGACGATCGCCGGTTTTGCGCCGGGCCGGAAAATTGCGCTTGCGAATAAGGAGTGTCTCGTCACTGCAGGCTCGCTTTTTATGAGCGAAGCGCTTAAGAAGAACGCGACGGTTCTTCCGGTCGATTCCGAACACAACGCGGTCTTTCAGGCGCTTGCCTGCGGCAAGCGCGACGCGGTTTCGAAGGTCACGCTCACTGCATCAGGCGGGCCGTTCCGTACCATGAGCCGCGAGCGTCTCGCGCAGGTGACACCGGAAGAAGCGGTGCGTCATCCGAACTGGTCGATGGGCGCGAAAATCTCGATCGATTCCGCTACCCTGATGAACAAAGGACTGGAGTTGATCGAGGCCGCGTATCTTTTGATCTCGCGCCGTCGCAGCTCGATGTACTGATCCATCCGCAGTCGGTCGTTCATGCGCTGGTGGAGTTCCATGACGGCTCGGTGGTGGCGCAGATGGCGCATCCCGACATGCGTATTCCGATCGGCTTCTGCCTCGCATGGCCGGAGCGGATGAAGTGGAATGCACCGAAGCTCGATCTCGCGCGTCTCGGCGCGCTGCATTTCGAGGCACCGGATTATGGGCGATTCCCGGCCTTGAAACTCGCGCGCAATGCACTTGAAGCCGGGGGCGCGGCGCCCAATATTCTGAACGCGGCCAACGAGGTCGCGATCGAGGCGTTCCGCGAGCGGCGCCTGTCGTTTCAGGGCATTCCGGGGCTGGTCGAAGCGGTCCTCGATAAGGCCGGCGAAGAAGGGCTCCTGCGCGAGGTTTCTACGGTTAACGACGCGCTCGCTGTTGACCATGTCGCGAGAAGTTTAGCCGCGACCCTCTTGCCTCAATTCGCCGCAAAGGCATCCTAACGCGGTAAGAGATCAGAAAGGGCTTGAGGAATGGAACTTTTTAACGTGCTCGGAGCCAAGGGTGGCTGGATCCTTGGTTACGTCATTCCGTTCCTGTTCGTTCTGACCATTGTCGTCTTCTTCCATGAGCTTGGTCACTTCTGGGTTGCGCGCCGCTGCGGCGTGAAGATTGATGCGTTTTCGGTTGGCTTCGGCCCCGAGCTTTTCGGCTTCAACGACAAGCACGGCACGCGCTGGCGCTTCGCCGCGATTCCGCTCGGCGGCTACGTCCGCTTTCACGGCGACGACAGCGCCGCGAGTACGCCCGACATCCAGAAGCTCGAGAAAATGAGCGCGGCAGAGAAGAAAATTTCGTTCTTCCATCAGCCGGTGCGCAACCGCGCGGCGATCGTTGCCGCGGGACCAATTGCGAATTTTATTCTGGCCGTCGTCATCTTCGGCGGCGTGCTTTACGGCATAGGCCGCAATATCACGACGCCGGTGCTTGAAGTCGTTCGCGCTGGCAGCCCGGCACAGGCTGCGGGCCTTCAGGCCGGCGATCGCGTCATCAGCATCGATGGCAAACAGATCGACGGCTACGAAGATGTTCTCCGGATCACGAGCCTTTCGACCGGCGAGAAGCTCGCCTTCGTGGTCGAGCGTAAAGGCAAGGATGTCGAAGCGACGGTTACGCCGACGCTGCGCGAGATCAAGGACAACTTCGGTTCCACGCACCGCATCGGCGATATCGGCATCTCGCGCTGGCCGGCGCGCGCGAACGCGATCCGTCCGGGCAGCGCGGCGATGGAAGCCGGTATGCAGCCCGGCGATCTGATCGTTTCGATCGACGGCAAAGCGGTGGAAGCCTTCGAAGACCTGCCGCGTATCGTTTCCGCTGCGCTCGGCAAGCAACTAACGCTTGGCGTGCAGCGCGGTAGCCAGCAGCTGACGCTCTACGCGACGCCGAAGCCGCATCCGAACAATCCCAAGGCCGGTGTGCTCGGCATCGAGAATCCCTCGAAGCCGGAAGATTCATTCCGCAAGCGCTATGGCGTGGTCGACTCGATCGGCATGGGCTTCTCGGAAACCTGGTTC
Organism: Hyphomicrobiales bacterium; assembly: GCA_016713235.1. Classification (GTDB taxonomy): domain Bacteria; phylum Pseudomonadota; class Alphaproteobacteria; order Rhizobiales; family Xanthobacteraceae. The sequence goes on from JADJPN010000005.1 coordinate 35,853, forward strand.
GTGATCGAGCGGACCATGGCCTATATCGGCGGTATCATCGTCGGCAAGGAATCCATCGACCAGCTTGGCGGGCCGATCCGTATCGGCCAGGTCGCCGGCGAGGTGGCGGCACAGAGCTTTTTCGACCTCCTGCGGCTCACGGCGGTGCTTTCGGTCAGCATTGGGCTTCTGAACCTTTTCCCGGTCCCGCTGCTCGATGGCGGTCACCTTTTGTTCTATGCGATCGAGGCGATCCGCGGCCGTCCCCTGAGCGAGCGGGCGCAGGAATACGGCTTCCGGATCGGGCTCGCTTTCGTGATGCTTTTGATGATCGTCGCGACCTGGAACGATATTTTCCAGCTTTTCCTGCGGGCCCAGGCATCCTGATACCGGAAACGGCGCTTTGGTAATGCGCCAGTAACGCCCGGCTGGCCATATTTGGGCTCCGGTGGTGGGGTCCTCTGTGTGTTCACGGAGGGGCGTTCTGAGTGGTATCGAGGTACGGCGTATTTGGGGCATTGGGTCGCGTGGCACATGGGCAACGCAGGCCGGAAAAGCCCGGCAGAATCTGCCCTCTTCGTTTGCAAGCCACTGGAAAGTCTGTAAAACCGGACGCGAGTTAACGTCGATTCCACTTGGGTTCCCAAGTGGATGGGGGAGCGATCTTGTCCAGATCGCTTTTTTGGAATTTGCGGTCGATGAAATTTGGTGGGGTTCGGGTCATTCGTAAGCTGGGCGTAGCGTTCGCGCTCGCCGTGACCCTCTTTTGCGGCATCGCAGCAGTCTCGGTTGCCGGCTCTACGGCCGCTTCCGCGCAGGCCATTACGGCGGTCGATGTCGTCGGTAACCAGCGCGTCGATGCCGACACGGTTCGCAGCTACGTGAAGATTCGTCCGGGCGAGCGCGCCGATGCGCAGCGCATCGACGAAGCGCTGCGCACGCTTTATTCGATCGGCCTGTTCGAGGACGTAAATATCCGGATGGCCGGTTCGCGCCTTGTGGTCACCGTGCGCGAAGCGCAGGTCATCAACCGCGTCGTTTTCGAAGGCAACCGCAAGGTCAAGGACGACATCCTCAACGCCGAAGTGCAGTCGAAGCCGCGCGCGGCGCTCTCCCGCGCAACGGTGCAGGCCGACGTTCAGCGTATTATCGAGGTCTATCGCCGCAGCGGCCGTTATGACGTCAACGTCGAGCCGCAGATCATCGATCGCGCGAATAACCGCGTCGATCTGATCTTTCTGGTCAAGGAAGGCGACAAGACCACGATCCGGTCGATCAACTTCACCGGCAACAACGCCTATTCGAGCGGACGGCTTCGCGACGTCATCAACACGACGCAGTCGAACTGGCTGAGCTGGCTGCGCAACAGCGACATCTACGATCCGGATCGTGTGAATGCCGACCAGGAGCTGCTGCGCCGGTTTTATCTCAAGAACGGCTATGCCGACTTCCGCATTCTCTCGGCGACCGTCGATCTCGATCGCGGCAACGGCTTCGTTCTGAATTTCGTCGTCGACGAAGGTGCGCAGTACCGCTTCGGCAATGTCGACGTGCTTTCGAACGTGCGTGACCTCGATCCGACCGCCGTTCGCGCGTTGATCCGTGGCCGTTCGGGCCAGGTTTATAACGCCGAGCAGGTCGAGAAGACGGTCGAACTCATCACGATCGAACTGGCCAATCGCGGCTACGCTTTCGCGCAGGTTCGTCCGCGCGGCGATCCCGACTTCCAGGGCCGCCTGATCAACGTGATCTACGTGATCGATGAGGGCGCGCGCGTGTATGTCGAGCGCATCAATATCCGTTCGAACTCCCGCACGCGCGAATATGTCGTGCGCCGCGAGTTCGATATTCTCGAAGGCGATCCCTACAACCGCGTCATGGTCGATCGCGCCGAGCGCCGCCTCAAGAACCTCGGCTACTTCAAAACCGTGAAGATCTCGAACGAGCCGGGCTCCGCGCCTGACCGTGTCATCCTGAACGTCGATGTCGAAGAGCAGCTTACCGGCGAGTTCTCGGTCGCTGCGGGCTATTCGACCTCGGACGGCATCATCGGCGAATTGACGATCGGCGAGCGCAACTTCCTCGGCCGCGGCCAGTACGTGCGTACATCGCTGCAATATGGCGAGCGCGTGAAGGGTATCGAGTTTTCCTTCACCGAGCCGTACTTCATGGACTACCGGCTCGCCGCCGGCTTCGACGTCTTCTACCGCGCGACGGAGCCCTCCGAATTCGTCACCTACGGCGTCGATACGGTCGGCGCGACGTTGCGCGCGGCCGCGCGTCTCAACGAAGAACTGACGTTCCAGGTTCGCTACAGCGTCTTCCAGCGCGAGATTAATTCGAGCAATAAGACGTACAAGATCTCGAACGCGATTCTGGAATCGCTGTTCACGCCGGTCCTCACCTCGCAGATCGGCTATTCGCTGACCTACAACTCGCTCGATAACACCAAGGACCCGACCAGTGGCTTGTATGCGGTCTTCTCGCAGGATTTTGCCGGTCTTGGCGGTGACTCGAAGTTCCTGAAGACGACCGCCGAAGCGCGGCACTACACGCCTCTCACCGGCGACCTCGTGGTCATGGTGAAGGGCTCTGCCGGCCACGTATTCGCCTGGGGTAGCCAAGAGCTCAGCTTCCTCGATCACTTCAACAACAGTCACACGCTTGTTCGCGGTTTCGCGACACAGGGCTTCGCGCGCTGGACGTCAACAAGAACCTGTACAACGGCATGAATACGCTGGGCGGCACCACCTATTGGGCAGCGACAGCAGAATTGCAGTTCCCGCTGTGGTTCATGCCGAAGGAAGTCGGCATCAAGAGCGCGCTCTTTGTGGACGTTGGCTCGCTCTGGAATTACGAAGGAAAGACGGACGTTGCGCTCCGAACAGCGACGAGTTGTGGTACTCCGATTTGTTTGTTCGACGACCGTTCAATCCGGGCTTCTGCCGGCGTCAGCTTCATCTGGTCTTCTCCGTTCGGACCGCTGCGCTTCGATCTCGGTTTCCCGATCGCGAAGGGTCCCTACGACAGAACGCAGGTCTTCCGCTTTGGTGGCGGCGCCAAGTTCTGATCTCCTGAGTTCAGCCCCGATGGGCTGGGCTCCGACGGTTCTTGCATGACCGATCCGATTTTCTTTCGCACCCGTGGTCCGCTTGCGTTAGCTGCGATTGCAGAGCTGACCGGCGCGAATGTACCCGCGGGCAGCGCCGGCACGCTCGTTAGCGGTGCAAAGCCGCTCGATATTGCCGGGCCGGAAGACATCAGCTTTTACGAAAGCGCGGATTACGCGGAGCAGCTTGCGATCTCCGATGCGGGCGCTTGCTTTGTCACCGAAAAATTCGCGGAAGCGGTGCCGGCCCACATCGTCCGGCTTATCACGGCGAAGCCGTACGTGGCGTTCGTGAAGACGGCGCGCGCGTTGTTCGCGGACGACCTGCGGCCGCTTTCCATCGTAGGGACGCGCGGCGTCGATCCCGAAGCCTCGGTGCATGAGGACGCGCGGCTCGAGGACGGCGTCATTGTCGATCCCGGCGCGGTCATCGGGCCCGATGCCGAAATCGGAGCGGGCACGATCATCTGCGCGAATGTGGTCGTCGGCCCTGATGTCCGGATCGGCCGCGATTGCAGCATCGGTCCGGGCGCGAGCGTCACGCATGCGTTGATCGGCGACCGCGTGATCATTCACGCCGGTGTCCGGATCGGGCAGGACGGCTTTGGCTATATTCCCGGCAAGGGTCACTTGAAAGTACCGCAGCTTGGCCGCGTCATCGTGCAGGACGACGTCGAAATCGGCGCGGGCACGACGGTGGACCGTGGCGGCGGGCGTGACACCACAATCGGCGAGGGAACCAAGATCGATAACCTGGTGCAGGTTGCACATAACGTCTCGATCGGACGGCACTGCATCATCGCGGGCCACGTCGGCATTTCGGGGAGCGTGACCCTCGGAGATGGCGTGATGCTTGGCGGAAAAGTTGGCATTGCCGACCACCGGACGATCGGCGACCGGGCGCAACTGATCGCGCTGTCTGGCGTGATGCACGATGTTCCCGCGGGCGAGCGCTGGGGCGGCGCGCCGGCGAAGCCGTTGCGCGAGTTTTTCCGCGAACAGGTCGCGTTGCAGCGGCTTGCGGGAAAAGGTGGTAAAAAAGGTAACGATACAACACCCGAATAGTCCGGATCTGATTATGAACGCCGAAGCCAAATCGAACATCATCGAACCAACGGAGCTGCTGAAGCTCCTGCCGCATCGCTTTCCGTTCCTGCTGGTGGACCGGATCATCGAAGTGAATGCCGACGAATCCTGCATCGGGATCAAGAACGTGACGTTCAACGAGCCGTTCTTTCCGGGCCATTTTCCCAATCGGCCGGTGATGCCGGGCGTGCTCCTGATCGAAGGCATGGCGCAAACCGCCGGCGCACTTTGTTCGCGCAGTATCGGGCCGGGCGGCGCACCGCCCAATCTTTTCTGTCTCACCGTCGACAAGGCCAAGTTCCGCAAGCCCGTCCTTCCCGGCGACACGGTCGAGTATCACATGAAACAAATCCGCAAGCGCCGGACCATGTGGTGGTTCCACGGTGACGCGCGCGTGGGCGGCGTCACGGTATGCGAAGCGGAAGTCGGCGCGATGATCGTCGAAGACTGAGCGCGCGGCAGTGGCAAAAATCGATCCCACGGCACGGGTGGCTGACGGCGCCAAGCTGGGCGCGGGGGTTCTCGTTGGCCCGTACTGCGTGGTTGGGAAAGACGTAACCCTCGGTGACGGCTGTCATCTCGTGTCCCACGTCTCCATCCAGGGGGTCACGCAAATCGGCGAAGCCACGAAAATCCAACCGTTTGCCTCGCTCGGAAGCCCTCCGCAATCGGTGCACTACAAGGGCGAAGCGTCGCGCCTGATTATCGGCAAGAACTGCATCATCAACGAAGGCGCCGTGATCAACACGGGCACCGCAGACGGCCGCATGGAAACGCGGATCGGCGACAATTGCATGTTTATGGCCGGCACACATGTCGCGCACGATGCGATTGTCGGCAACAATGTAATCTTCGCGAACAATGCGACGATTGGCGGTCACGCCGAGGTTGGCGACCATACGTTTCTCGGCGGCTACGCGATTGTCATTCAGTTCGCGCGGATCGGCGAACAGGCGATCCTGGGCGGGGTCGCGGCCATTCGTCAGGACGTCATTCCGTATGGCGCGACGGACGAGAACGGAAACCTCGACGGACTGAATCTCATCGGATTGAAGCGCCGTGGTTTCGACCGCGCGACGATACACACGCTGCGCGCGGCCTACCGCGAACTGTTCTACGGTCCCGGCGTGCTCGCAGATCGCGTGGAAGCTGTCGGCGAGAAGTTTTCAGGCAGTGCGGAAGTCCAGAAGGTTGTTGCGTTCATTCGCGGTGCCGGCAAGCGCCGGATCAGTACGCCGACGGCGCAGCGCGAGGACGCCTGACTTTGAACGGCGCGGGCGCACAAGCGATGGCGCCGCAAGCGGCGGACAAGTCGACGGTTGCGATTATATGCGGCGGAGGCGCGTTTCCCGCGGCTATTGCCGATGCGGTACTTGCGCAAGGCAGGCCGGTTTATCTCTTTCTGGTGAAGGGCTTTGCTGACGCCGCACTCGAGCGTTATCCGCACGAGTGGGTGAAGATCGGCGCGCTCGCGAAATTTGTCGCTTCCAGCCGGAAGCATGGCGCAAAGGATATTGTCATTATCGGCAGTTCCGTGCGTCCGCGACTGTCACAGATTGGATTTGACTGGAAGTCAGCATTGCTCTTGCCGCGCCTTGCCCGGATGTTTCTCGGCGGCGACAACAGTCTTTTGAGTGGCGTTGCGAAGATTTTCGAAGAGAACGGGCTGACGGTGCGTGGCGCGCATGAAGTCGCGCCGCAGATCCTGATGCCTGAGGGATTGGCGACCCGCCTCTTGCCAAATGCAAAGGAAAATGAAGCGATCAAAGCTGGCCGTGACTTGTTGCGTGCGATTGACGGTTTCGACGTTGGGCAGGCGGTCGTCGTCGCGGGAAAGCGCATTGTCGCAATTGAAGGCGCGGAAGGCACGCAAGGCTTGCTCGCACGCGTCGAAGAGATGCGGCGGAATGGACGCCTTCGCCTGGGCGCGCGCGAAGGCGTGCTTGTGAAATTGCCGAAGCCATCGCAGGATCGGCGGCTCGACCTTCCGGCGATTGGCATCGACACGATTGCGCAGGCGAAAGCCGCGGGCCTTGCGGGAATTGCAGTCGAAGCGCGAGGCTCCATTGTCGTCGATGCGCAGAAGTTTGTTGAGGCCGCGGAGCAGGCGGGCTTGTTTGTTGTCGCATTGCCGCCGTCCGCGCGGGCGATGGGATAATGGAAATCTATCTCGTCGCGGCCGAAGCCTCGGGCGACAAGCTCGGTGCGAGTCTTATGGCAGCGCTGCGGAAGAAAGACCCATCGATCACCTTTAGCGGCGTTGGTGGCGATGCGATGCAAGCGCGCGGGCTCGCCAGCCAATATCCGATGAGCGATCTTGCGGTATTCGGTTTTGCCGATGTGATCAAGAGCTTCTCGCGTCTGAAGCGTCGGATCAACGAAACCGCTGACGCGATCGTTTCGCGCCGTCCCGCCGCGGTTGTTTTGATCGACAGCTTCGGTTTCAGCTTTCAGGTGGCGAAGCGCGTGCGTGCGCGTGCACCGGAAATTCCAATCATCAAATACGTCGCGCCGCAGGTTTGGGTCTGGCGTCAGGGCCGCGCGAAGGCGATGCGGCCCTATTTCGATCATACGCTTGCGCTGTTTCCGTTCGAGCCGGAGGTGCACCGGACTTTGGATGGACCGCCATGCACTTATGTTGGTCATCCGCTGCTGGAAGATCTCCCGCAGTTGCGGGGCGGCGCTGAGGAGAGAGGACGTCGCGAGCAGAAACCGCCGGTTCTGCTTGTCATGCCGGGCAGCCGCCGTTCGGAACTGCACTCGCTGATGGATACGTTCGGAAGTGCTGTAGCGTTGCTTTCGGAGCAGCACGGTCCGCTCGAAGTAGTATTGCCGACCTTGCCGCACATCCAGGCGCAGGTGCGTGAAGCGGCAAGTGCGTGGCGGGTGCAGCCGAAGATCGTTATTGAGGAAGCGGATAAATTCGCAGCCATGCGCAAAGCCCGCGTGGCAATCGCGGCCTCCGGCACGGCGACACTGGAACTTGCGCTCGCGCATGTCCCCCATGTCGGCGCCTATCGCGTTCGCTGGTGGGAAGCGGCGATTGCCCGGTTCATGGTCAAAGTGAAGATGGCGCTCCTGCCGAACATTCTGCTCAACGAGCGGGTCGTCCCCGAACTCCTGCAGGAGAACTGCACTGTGGAGAGAATCGTAGCCACGGCAGCGCCGCTGCTCGAATCGGGTACCGCGCGTCGGCAGCAACTCGAGGCGTTCGAACGGTTGGATTCGATCCTGGCGACGCCGGAGCCGCCAAGCGATCGCGCCGCCGCCATTGTCTTGGAATTGCTGACGAAATATAATGCAAAGCTGTCCTAGCAATTCGGCAGTGGCCGGTTATCCATCAATTCGCTACATTTTGCCGTGGTCTTTAGCCGGCGGACGTGCCGGAACTTTAGAGGATATTTAGTCGATGAAAGCCGGCCGCGCAGCGATCGCTGGCGTTTGCGGATATGTTCCGCCCGATCTGCTCACGAATGCGCAGCTCGCGGAAATGGTGAATACCACGGATGAGTGGATTACCGAACGCACAGGCATCAAGCAGCGGCACATCCTGAAGGGTGAAGGTCTCGGCACGTCGCATATGGCGGCGAAAGCCGTGTTGGGGCTGCTCGAAAAGACGACCACAAAACCCGAAGAGATCGACCTTCTGATCTGCGCGACCACGACGCCGGACATGGTGTTTCCTTCGACCGCAAATCTCGTCTGCGACATGGTCGGTATTCGAGGCATCGCGAGTTTTGATATTCAGGCGGCGTGCTCGGGCTTCGTCTATGCGCTGACGATTGCCAAGCAGTTCATCGAGAACGGAACGGTGAAACGCGCGATTGTCGTCGGCGCCGACAAAATGTCCTCGATCATCGACTACCAGGACCGCGCGACCTGCGTATTGTTTGGCGATGGTGCTGGCGCTGTACTCTTGCAGCGTTCCGAGAACGGTACCGGCATCATCGATACACAGCTAGGTTCCGACGGCGCGGGCTGGGTCCACTTGCACCAGAAAGCCGGCGGCAGCCGGATGCCACCGACCAGGGAAACGGTCGATCAGCGTCTGCATTACGTCCACCAGGAAGGTGCGCAGGTTTATAAGTTCGCGGTTCACAACATGGCCGAGGTCGCGCGCGAACTCATGAATCGCAATTCGCTAACAGGGGCCGATATCGACTGGCTGGTCCCGCATCAGGCAAACCGCCGCATCATCGAAGCGACCGCCGAGCGGATGCAGCTGCCCATGGAACGCGTCATGATGACGATCCATAAATACGGCAATACGACTGCGGCAACGATCCCGCTTTCGCTCTGGGACTATGAAAGCAGGCTAAAAGAGGGTGACCGCCTGATGCTGGCGGCCTTCGGCGGCGGTTTCACCTGGGCCGGTGCCTACGTAAAGTGGTCCTATGACGGCGCAACGAAAAAGGCGGCCTGACGGCCGCCTTTCGCGTTTCTGATGTTCGTCTGAATTACTTTCTGCGCGAAATCGGCAGATAGTCGCGGCGCGCCGCGCCGGTGTAGAGCTGACGCGGACGGCCGATCTTCTGGCCCGGATCCTCGATCATTTCCTTCCACTGCGCGATCCAGCCGACCGTGCGCGCGAGCGCGAACAGGACGGTGAACATCGTGGTCGGGAAGCCCATCGCTTTCAGCGTGATGCCCGAATAGAAATCGATATTCGGATAGAGCTTCTTCTCGATGAAGTATTCGTCGCTCAGCGCTACCTTCTCGAGCTCAATCGCGACGTCGAGCAGCGGATCGTCCTTGATGCCGAGTTCGTTCAGAACCTCGTGGCAAGTCTTCTGCATGATCTTCGCGCGCGGATCGTAGTTCTTGTAGACGCGATGACCGAAGCCCATGAGGCGGAACGGATCGTTCTTGTCCTTCGAGCGCTTCACATATTCCGGAATGTTGTCGACGCTGCCGATCTCGGACAGCATCTTCAGCGCTGCTTCGTTGGCGCCGCCATGGGACCCCAGAGGCAGGCGATGCCGGCTGCGATACAGGCGTAGGGGTTGGCGCCGGTTGAGCCGGTCAGGCGCACGGTCGAGGTCGAGGCGTTTTGCTCGTGGTCGGCGTGCAAAATGAAAATCCGGTCCATCGCGCGCGACAAGACGGGATTGACTTTGTATTCCTCTGCCGGAACCGCGAAGCACATCCGCAGGAAATTCGACGACAGGTCGAGATCGTTGCGCGGATAGACGAACGGCTGGCCAACCGAATATTTGTAGGCCATTGCGGCGAGCGTCGGCATCTTCGCGATCATGCGGATCGACGCGATCATGCGCTGCTGCGGATCGCTGATGTCGGTCGAGTCATGATAGAACGCGGAGAGCGCGCCGACCGAACCGACCATAACCGCCATCGGATGGGCGTCACGGCGGAAGCCCTGGAAGAAGCGGTGCATCTGTTCGTGCACCATAGTGTGGCGGTTCACGCGGTAATCGAAGTCGGCCTTCTGCGCGGCGGTCGGTAACTCGCCGTAAAGCAGGAGATAGCAGGTCTCGAGGAAGTCGCCGTGCTCGGCGATCTGTTCGATCGGATAGCCGCGGTAGAGGAGAACACCCTCGTCGCCGTCGATGTAAGTGATTTTGCTGTCGCAACTCGCGGTCGAGGTGAAGCCGGGGTCGTAGGTGAACATGCCGGTCTGGCTGTAGAGCTTGCCGATATCGACGACCGACGGACCGATGGAGCCGGCCTTCACGGGCAGCTCGAGCTTCTTATCGCCTACGGCGAGCGCGGCGGATTTAGCCGTGTTCTTGGCGTCCATCCGGATCTCCTATTTTTATTGCGGACCGGCTCCTAAGCCCTTGGGCTACAAGCCTTGCCGGGGAAATGGGCGCCGGGGCGAAAGCCCGGCAGGATGAGCCGAAACTAGCCCTCTTTGCTGCGTCGCGACAAGCGGACGAAAGGCCAGCCGCAATGGTTCCCGCGTATTTATGCGGGTTTCTGCGCTGATCGCGAGCAATGCAAGGTCTCATCCTTCCCGAGCACGCTCAGGACATCGAAAATGCCGGGCGAAGTGGATTTGCCCGTGAGCGGCGCGCAAGGGTTGCGCCACCGCGCCGAGCTTCATGCCGAGCGTTTCCGGCAGCTCCGGATCGCCGCCTCGGTGCTTTGCCGCGGACCAGGGCTCGCCTGTTCGAGAACCGCACCGCTTTCTTAGCGTGTCGCCCTCGGCCTCGGACGGAGGCCGCCTTCTCGTCGAGCGGCAAGGGACGCTCGGCAAAGAGGAAACTCGCACCATCGATCAACTCGATCAGGGTCTTCGCACGCTCCTTGAGACCGGGCATTGCCGCGACGAGTTGATCCCGGCGCGACTTCAGAAGCGCGGCAGTCCGTCCGCCGCCGGGAAGATCGGGGAGCAGCGCTTCGATCTGCCGGACGATTTCTTCGTCCGGCATCGCGCGCAGATATTGGCCGTTGATGTTCTCGAGCTTCACGAAGTCGAAACGCGCGGCTGCGCGGCCGACCTTGGTGATGTCGAAGAGCTCGATCATTTCCTTGGTCGTGAACAATTCCTGGTCGCCGTGACTCCAGCCGAGCCGCACGAGGTAATTGCGCAGCGCGTCCGGCACGTAGCCCATGGCACGATAAGACTCGACCCCGAGCGCGCCGTGGCGCTTGGAGAGCTTGGCGCCATCGGCACCGTGGATCAGCGGGATGTGACCCATCTGAGGCACCTTCCAGCCGAGCGCTTCGTAAATCTGCGTCTGGCGGGCGGCGTTGGTCAGATGATCGTCGCCACGGATAATGTGGGTGATGTTCATGTCGTGGTCGTCGACCACGACGGAGAGCATGTAGGTCGGCGTGCCATCCGAGCGAAGCAACACCAGATCGTCGAGGTCCTTGTTCGGCCAGGTCACTTTGCCTTGCACAAGATCGTCGATCGTCGTTTCGCCTTCCTGCGGAGCCTTCAGGCGAATGACCGGCTTGGCGCCGGCCGGTGCCTCGGCAGGGTCGCGGTCGCGCCAGCGGCCGTCGTAACGGGGCGGCCCTCGGCGCGGGCCTTCTCGCGCATCTCGTCCAGCTCCTGCGGAGTGGCGTAACAGTTATAGGCGTGGCCGAGCGTCAGGAGCGCCTCGGCGGCTTCACGGTGCCTCGCTGCGCGGGCGAACTGGAAAACGATATCGCCATCCCAATCGAGCCCCATCCACTTCATCCCGGCGATGATCGCGTCGATCGCTTCCTGTGTGGAGCGCTGGCGGTCGGTGTCTTCGATGCGCAGAAGCATCTTGCCGCCGGAGTGGCGCGCGAACAGCCAGTTGAAGAGCGCGGTGCGTGCTCCCCCGATGTGCAGAAAGCCGGTCGGCGAGGGTGCGAAGCGGGTGATGACGGGTTCGGACATCGGACTCAAGGCAATTGTGGATCGGAGCGGCGGTCCGTGTAGCATAGCGGGAAGGCTGCGAGTAGGGCGGGGAAACCTATGGACAAGCCGGAGCTTGAGCGGCCACGCGCCGCCCGCAAGGCTGCGGTGCTTGCCGGCACGGGAGCGATGGACGCTTCCCGACTTGGCGAATTGTTGTCCACGCTTGCGGCAAAGCTGCGTGCCGCACTTGCGGAAGAAGCTGAGCAGGGCCGTCTCGCGCCGTGGCTGGCTGCCGGTTTCTGCGCCGGTGTGCTTCTTTACTTTGTCGCCCCGACCGAGCCGTCCTGGATTGCTGCAGTTCTGTTCTTCGCGGGCGTTGCTTCTCTCGGCTTTTACTTACGCGAGCGGGTATTCGCATGGGCGCTGACGGCGCTCGTGGCTGCGATCGGCGCTGGTTTTATGGTCGGGACCCTTCGTGGCGCAGCGGCTGCGCATCCGGTTCTGAGCGCACCCACGACCACGGTCACGCTGTTGGGTTTCGTCGAGGCGCGGGATGCCAGCATCCGCTCCGACCGGATCGTGCTTCGTGTCACGAAACCCGACCCGAAATCGAAACAGGCGATCCCGGAGCGGGTGCGTCTTGCCTTCCGCAAAGGTTTGGCGCCGGCAGTCGGCGAGCATATCGAGGTGCGGGCGCGTCTGCGGCCGCTGGTCGGTCCGGTTCGCCCGGGCGGATACGACTTTGCAATCGGGGCTTATTTCTCGGGGCTTGGCGCGACCGGCTTTGTGCTTGGCCGAAGCAAGGTCGCGCCGACGGACATCGCGAGCCCGATCGGCATTCGCATCAATGCGCGCATCGACACGATGCGGCGCGGACTCGCGGAGCGCATCCGCGCGACGCTGCCCGGCGATACCGGCGGCATAGCCGCAGCGCTCGTCACCGGTATTCGCGATCACATCTCGCACGATGCGAATGAGGCGATGCGCATCTCCGGCCTCTATCACGTGATTTCAATTTCGGGCCTGCACATGGCGCTGGTCGCGGGTGTGTTGTTCGCGCTCATTCGCGGTGGACTAGCGCTCGTTCCCGGCCTCGCGCTGCGGCACCCGATCAAGAAACATGCGGCGCTGACAGCGCTGGCTGGCGTCACGTTCTATCTTCTGCTTTCTGGCGCGGAAGTCGCGACGCAGCGCTCCTACATCATGATCGCGATCGTGCTCGCCGGCGTGTTGATCGACCGGCCCGCGCTGACGCTGCGAACGCTCGCCGCCGCTGTCGTCGTGACGCTGATTATTTCGCCGGATGCCGTTTTGAACCCGGGCTTTCAAATGTCGTTCGCGGCGACGCTGGCGCTCATTAGTTTCTACGAACGCTGGATTCCGTTTGTCTCCGCGCCACCGCCGGTCGGCGCCTCCGCGATCGGCGCATGGTCCACGCGCACAGGAAAATGGCTGTTGCTTGGGGCGGCGACGTCCTTCATCGCGGGATTAGCGACCGCGATCTATGCGGCGTTTCACTTCCACCGGCTCGCCCCCTATGGCGTGCTCGCGAACGTTCTTTCGATGCCACTGATTGGGCTTGTGATCATGCCGGGTGCGTTGCTCGGCGTGATCCTGCTGCCATTCGGCTTCGATGTCATCGGCTGGACCGTAATGGGCTACGGCATCGAAGGCATGATCCGGGTTGCGACGTTCGTTACCTCGCTTGGCGGCGCGGAAGGAAGAATCGCAGCGTTCAGCGCAGGCGCGGTACTCCTCGGAACGCTGGCGCTGCTGCTCCTTGCTATTCCCGCGACATGGTTGCGTCTGGCTGGGCTTGCCGATTGCGGCGACCGCGGTTGTGTTGATGTGGAACGGCCCGCGTTACGACGTGATGATCGACGCCGAGGGGATGTCGTCGCGCTTCGCGTGGCGGACGGGACGCTTTCCATTCATGCCAGCAAGAGCGACCGCTTCACGACCGAGAACTGGCTGGCGGCGTCCGGACTGCCGCCTACGGCGCGGCGCAGTTCGTTCGCGTGTGACCAGCACGGCTGCGTTGGAAAACTCGCCGACGGGTCGCTGATCGCAATTCCGAAAACAGCATCAGGACTGCTGGAAGATTGCGGACGTGCCGCGTTGATCGTTGCGAACCGGAATGTTCCTCTGTCCTGCGCATCGGCAGTGATCGATCGCAGGACGTTGTCGACGATCGGTGCGGTTGCTTTGAAGAAAACCGCAAGCGGCTGGGAAGCGTTTCCATCGCGCGCACCGAACGCAGACCGGCCGTGGTATGGTCGCGCGAAGGCGGCCGATGCCAATGCGCTCGCGCGTCTCAATCCAATCCGCGAAACGAAACAGACGGCGCCGTTAGCGCCGCCTGCGGAAATCACGGGCGAAACTCCGGCACCGGATGCGCCGGAGGATTTGGACGATCAGTAGCGGCGATAGATGCCGACGAGCTTGCCCTGAATCTGCACGCGGTCGGGGCCGAAGATGCGCGTCTCGTAAGCCGGGTTCGCGGCTTCCAGCGCAATCGAAGCGCCTTTCTTGCGAAGGCGCTTCAGCGTCGCTTCTTCGGGTCCACAAGCGCCACGATGATGTCGCCGGTATCGGCAACGTCGGCCTTCTTGATCAGCGCAAGATCGCCTTCGAGAATGCCGGCCTCGATCATGGAGTCGCCCTTCACTTCGAGCGCGTAGTGCTCGCCGGTGGAGAGCATCTCCGGCGGCACGTGAACGGTGTGGCTGCGGCTCTGGATCGCTTCGATCGGGGTGCCGGCGGCGATGCGGCCCATGACCGGGATCGCGATCGGGCGCGTCGCGCTGCCGTCGTCCTTGTCGGAGGGAACCTTGGCGACCTTGCCGAGCGAGCCTTCGATGACGTTGGGCGAGAAGCCGCCACGTCCACGGGGGTTGCCCATGGCGGGTGCCACCGTCTCGGGCAGGCGGATGACCTCAAGCGCGCGGGCGCGGTTGGGCAGGCGGCGGATAAAGCCGCGCTCCTCGAGCGCGGTAATCAGCCGGTGGATGCCGGATTTCGAGCGCAGGTCGAGCGCGTCCTTCATCTCGTCGAAGGAGGGGGGAACGCCGGTCTCCTTCAGCCGCTCGTGGATGAAACGGAGCAGCTCATACTGTTTTCGGGTCAGCATCGTCGGAAAATCCCTGCTTTTCGGGCCTTTTCAGGCGGTCTTGCGAGTCGGTACAAATCAGGAACGAGATGTATCCGTTCTAGTTGTGTTCCGCAAGGATTAAGATGGGGTGAAGAGGGAACGCAGGGGGGGGCTGGCTGGGCGCACACTGCCGGGGGGGCGCTCGCTGCCGTGCGCGGCCCCCCCCGCCCCTCCCCCCCCCCCCGCCCCCCCGGGCCCCCCCCCCCCGCCCCCCCCCCCCCGCCCCCCCCCGGGCCCCCCCCCCCGGCCCCCCCCCCGCCCCCTCCCCAAAAAAAAAAAAAAAAACAAAAAAAAAAAAAACCCCCCCCCCCCCCCCCCGCGCCCCCCCCGCCGGCCGGGGGCGCCCCCCCCCCCCCCCCCCCCCGGCGGAAAAAACCCCCCCCCCCCCCCCCCGGGGGGCCCGGCGGCGGCCCCCCCCGGGACGGCCTGCGAACCCCCACCCCCCCTCCCCCCCCCCCCCCCCCGCCCGGCCGGGCCCCGCCCCTGCCCCCCCCCCCCCCCCCCCCCCCCCCCCCCCCCCCCCCCCCGGGCCCCCCCCCCCCCCCCCCGGGCGCCCCCCCCCCCCCCCCCGGACCCCCCGCCCCCCCCCCCCCCCCCCCCCCCCCTCCGCCCCCCCCCCCCCCCCCCCCCCCCCCCCCCCCCCCCCCCGCGCCGTCCCCCCCCGGGGGGCCCCCCCCCCCCCCCCCCCCCCGCCGGGCTTTTTCCCCCCCCCCCCGCCCCGCGGCTCCCCCCCCCCCCCGCGGCCCCCCCGCCCCCCCCCCCCCGGGCGCCCCCCCCCGCCCCGGGGCGGGGCCCCCCGCCCCGCCCCGCGCCCCCCCCCCCCCCGGCCCCCGGCGCCCCGGGCCCCCCCCCCCCCCCCCCCCCCCCCCCCCCCCCCCCCGGCCCCCCCCCGCCCCCCGGCGCCCCCCCCGCGCCCGGCCCGGCGGCCGGCCGGAAATTTGGGGGGGCGGGGGCGGGGCGGGGGGGGAAAAAAAAAAAAAGACGGGGGGAAAAAAGAAATTTTCCCCCCGTTCCTTGTTGTGTCCCCCGCCCGGGGGGTCCCCTCAGTACAGCGGCAGGATTTCGCAGCGTTCGCCTGCTTTCGCTGCCGGCGCATTCGCGGGACGCATCAACAGGCAATCCGCTTTCGCGAGCGTCGCGGTCAGCGAGCTGTCCTGTTCTTTCTTCAAGAACGGCGTGACGACACGGCGGCCTTGCTCGTCCCAGGTGCTGGTCGCGCGCAAATAATCCGCGCGTTCGTCGTTGGCCCAAAGATCGACACCGAGGACGGCAGGCATGGATTTGGGCTGCGGTTGCTCGTGTCCCTGCAATTTGCGGAGCAGCGGTGCGAGGAAAACAAACGCACATACGAAAGCGGACACGGGATTGCCGGGCAGTCCGAGAATATGGGTCTTGCCAGCTTTCGCAGACAATGTCGGCTTGCCGGGGCGAAATGCGATGCGGTGGAAGCTGATCTCCGCGCCGATCTTTTCCAGTGCGGGGCGGATCAGATCGTGATCGCCGACCGACGCGCCGCCCATGGTGACGATCACATCCGCGCCGTTCGCGCGGGCGCGGCTTATCGCATCCACAATCACTTCGATACGGTCGTTCAGCACATCGCTCTCGACGATGCTCGCGCCTTCGCTCTCGGCAAGTGCGCGCACCGTGTAAGGATTCGAGACGACGACACGATCCGGCGCGCCGCCGGCACCCGGCATTGCGAGTTCGTCGCCGGTCGCAAGCAGCGCCACGCGCGGGCGCTTTGCGCAGGCAAGGTTCGCATGATCCGCCGCGGCCGCAAGCCCGAGGCTGCGCGCGGTGAGGCGATGCCCTTTCGGAAGAAGAAGATCGCCTTCGCGAAAATCGTGGCCCGCGGGCCGGATGTTCTTGCCGGCGGGATGCGCTTTGAGCGTGACGCTGTTTCCGTCCCGTTGCGCTACTTCCTGCTCGACGACAACATCCGCGCCTTGCGGCACCACCGCGCCGGTGAAGATGCGGACGGCTTCGCCGCTCTTTAACTCGTTCGCGTAGACGTGCCCCGCGGCGGATTCTCCGGCAACGCGCAATGCCGCGCCAAGATCGCCCGCGCGCGCGGCATAGCCATCCATGGCCGATACATCGAACGGCGGTTGCGAGCGCAGCGCTTTCACGTCAGCCGCCAGCACGCGGCCGATCGCGTGATCGAGCGGGACCTGTTCGGCGGCGAGATGCGCGGCGCCGTCAAGCAGCTTGCGCAGCGCTTCTTCGACGGGAAGGAGGGGCGTTGTTGGCTTCATGTGCCAAGTTTTGGCTGATTTTCGCTGTGCTATCCAGAGGCTCTGCGCGGGATGCAAAGCGGGCTGGAAAATCGGCGGTGGCGGCGCTGCGGAAACACCGATATTGAAATCCGCATGAGCGCAAACGACAAGAACCCGGAGTCCTGGGCCGAGCTTTGGCCAAGCAAGCAGCCGCCAAGGTCTGCGCCGCTGCTAAAGGCGCTGCACATTCTTACGCGCGATGGAAAGCTGAACGCGGACTCGCGGCGCAAGCTGAAACAGGTGCTGCATCTGACGCAGTTTCTGCGCCCAGCGATGGAAGCGGCGCTGGAGCGAAACGAAGACCCGGTGTTTGCCGATGTCGGCGCAGGAAAGTCTTACCTCGGTTTTGTCCTGTACGATTTGATTCTCGGTCCTGCCGGGCGCGGCCGCATGGTTGGCGTGGAAACGCGCGGCGATCTGGTCGCGAAGTCGGAACAGCTCGCGAAAGAATCCGGTTTCGAGCGGATGAAGTTCGTTTGCGCGCCGATTGCGCAGGCGAAGCTCGACACCGAAGTCGAGATGGTGACCGCGCTGCACGCCTGCGACACCGCGACGGACGACGCCATTCATTTTGCTTTGCGTCACAAGGCGAAGGCGATCGCGCTGGTGCCGTGCTGTCAGGCGGAGGTCGCGCGACTGCTGGACGGCAAAGGCGGCGCGATCCATCAGCTCTGGCTGCATCCGATCCAGCGGCGCGAGTTCGGCGCGCATGTCACCAACGTCATCCGCGGGCTGTTTCTGGAGGCGCATGGCTACAAGGTGCGCGTGACCGAGCTGACGGGTCTCGAACATTCAATGAAGAACGAATTGATTTTAGCCGAGCGTCATCAACTGACGAACCCGAAGGCGCGGGCGGAACTGGATAAGCTCATCGAGCAGATCGGCGTGCGGCCGGCGCTGCTGGATGCGGGCGCGTAGTTAAGCGCGATAATCGCCGGACTTGCCGCCGGATTTTTCCAAGAGGCGAATGCCTTCTATCCGCATGCTCTTCTCGGCGGCTTTGACCATGTCGTAGATCGTTAGGCACGCGACCGATACGGCGGTGAGCGCCTCCATTTCGACTCCGGTCTGGCCGGTGATCTTCACGGTCGCTTTCACGACGAGACCCGGAAGCGCCGCATCGGGCGCGATCTCGACTTCGACTTTGGAGAGCAAGAGCGGATGACAGAGCGGGATCAATTCGCTCGTCTTCTTCGCGGCCATGATCCCGGCGATGCGCGCGGCACCCAGCACATCGCCCTTCTTGGCATTGCCGGAAAGCACAAGATCGAGTGTCGCCTTGCTCATCACGACGCGGCCTTCGGCGGTCGCAACACGCGTCGTCGCGTCTTTGCCGGAGACATCCACCATGCGGGCTTCGCCGTCCGCGCCGAGATGCGTGAGCTTGGTCATTTGAGTACCTTCATGCGGTGGCCCGCGCGGGCGATTTGTCGAGGATCGCGCGGGTTGCCGCCGCGACGTCGCTCTGGCGCATCAGGCTCTCGCCGATCAGGAACGTGTTGACGTTGATGCGCGCTAGCCGCGCGAGATCGCCGGGCGTGAAGAGACCGCTTTCGCCTACAATGATTTTGTCGCGCGGAATCTTCGGCGCGAGTTCTTCCGTTGTTTCCAGCTTCGTCTCGAAGGTGCGCAGATTACGATTGTTGACGCCGATCAGCCTGCCGTCGAGTTTCAATGCGCGCTCCAGCTCCGCCGCGTCATGGACCTCGATCAGCGCGTCCATGCCGTAGCCGGTCGCGGCGGCGAGGAGATCGCGCGCGGTGGCATCATCGAGCGCAGCCATGATGATCAAGATGCAATCGGCTTCCCACGCACGCGCTTCGGCGACCTGATAGGTGTCGTAGAAGAAATCCTTGCGGATCGCCGGCAGCTTGGTCGCGTTGCGGGCCTTGGTCAGAAACTCCGGCGCGCCCTGAAAGCTTGGTGTGTCGGTCAGCACCGAGAGACACGCGGCACCACCCGCTTCGTAGGCCTTTGCCAGTGACGGCGGATCGAAGTCGGCGCGGATCAGGCCTTTCGACGGGCTCGCCTTCTTGATCTCGGCGATCAGCGCATACTCGTTGCGTGCAAGTTTTATTTCAATCGACTTGATAAAGCCGCGCGGCGCGGATCTCGATTTTGCGTCGGCTTCAAGGGAGCCAAGCGGACGTTCGCGTTTCGCTTTCGCGATCTCTTCGCGTTTGTATGCGCCTATTTTTTCGAGGATATCGCTCATTGCGCGTTCGACACCGCGACGAGCTTGTCCAACCGCGCCTTTGCCGCTCCGCTCTCGATGGATTTCTCGGCGAGCGCCGCCGCGTCTTTCAAGTTGTCCGCCTTGCCGGCGACGAGGAGTGCGGCAGCGGCATTGAACAGCGCAACATCGCGGAACGGCCCCATCTGTCCGTCGAGCACGGCGCGAAGTGCCTCGGCATTGTAAATTGCTTCACCGCCCTTGAGTTCGCCGGGCTTCGAAGGTTTCAAGCCTACATCCGCAGGAGAAATGTCAAAGAGTTTGACCTTGCCGCCTTCGAGCTCCGCGACGTGGGTTGGGCCGGTCGTCGTGATTTCGTCCAGGCCATCGGAGCCGTGCACGACCCAGGCTTTTTCCGAGCCGAGTGCGCCGAGCACTTTCGCGAGCGGTTCGATCCAGTGGCGCGCGAACACGCCAACCATCTGCCGCTTCACGCCCGCCGGATTGGAGAGCGGCCCGAGCAGATTGAAAATCGTCCGCGTGGCCAGCTCAACCCGCGTCGGGCCGACATGCTTCATCGCCGGATGATGCGAAGGTGCGAACATGAAGCCGATGCCGGCTTCCTTGATGCAATGTGAAATGCCTTCGGGGCGAAGCTCGATGTTGACGCCGAGCGCGCCGAGAACATCCGCCGCACCCGATTTCGACGAGAGCGCGCGGTTGCCGTGCTTTGCGACGGGCACGCCTGCGCCTGCGACGATAAACGCGGCGCAGGTCGAAATGTTGTAGCTGCCCGCGGCATCGCCGCCGGTGCCGACCACGTCGATCGCATTTGCGGGGGCGTCCACGGGCGTCATCTTCGCACGCATGGTTGCAACCGCGCCCGCGATCTCTTCCACGGTTTCGCCGCGCACGCGCAAGGCCATCACGAACGCGCCCATCTGCGAGGGCGTCGCTTCACCCGACATCATCTTGTCGAAGGCGTGCGCCGACTCTTCTTGCGAGAGCGACGCACCGGTCGCGACCTTGCCGATCAACGCGCGAAACTTTTCCATTTCAATTCCTCTAGGCGCGTTTGGCCGCGTTCCACGCGGCGGCAAGATCGAGAAAATTCTTCAAAATCACGCGGCCATGTTCGGACGCGATGCTTTCGGGATGAAACTGCACACCGTGTACCGGATGCTCTTTGTGTGACAGCGACATGACGAGGCCGTCGTCGGTCTGCGCCGTCACCTTCAAATCCTTCGGCATGGTGTCGCGGTCCACGACGAGCGAGTGATAGCGCGTCGCCTGAAAGGGTCCGTTGATGCCACGCATCACGCCTTCGCCGGAATGCTTCACGATGGAGAGCTTGCCGTGCACGGGCGAGGGCGCGCGGACTACGTCGCCGCCGTAAGCCTGACCGATGGATTGCTGGCCGAGGCAAACGCCAAAGATCGGGGTCTGCGCGCCCATTTCCTTGACGACATCCAGGCAGATACCGGCTTCGTTCGGCGTGCAGGGGCCGGGCGAGAGCACGACCGCGTCCGGCTTCTTTGCCTTCAGTTCGTCCACAGTGATTGCGTCGTTACGATAGACGTCGACATTCGCACCCAGTTCGCCCAGGTAATGGACGAGGTTCCAGGTGAAACTGTCGTAGTTATCGATGAGCGCGACGTTCATGGGCTTTTTCTAAACAAGTTCGGTTTTGACAGCCAGCTGGGTCCTGATCTCTTGGTTATTGCCCGCGTTTGGCGGCGGAAGCGAAGCGGCGCGCCTCCTCGGCGGCGCGGAACAGGGCTTTGGCCTTGTTTTCGCATTCGAGCTGTTCGGATTTGGGGTTGGAGTCGGCGACGATGCCGGCGCCAGCCTGCACATACATCTTGCCGTCTTTGACGAGGGCGGTGCGCAGCACGATGCAGGTATCCATCGAGCCGTCGGCGGCAAAGTAGCCGACCGAGCCCGCGTAGACGCCGCGCTTTTCCTTCTCGAATTCGTCGATGATCTGCATTGCACGCACTTTCGGCGCGCCGGACACCGTGCCGGCGGGGAAGCCCGCGACCAGCGCTGACAGGGCGTCGTGCTTTTCGCTCATCTCGCCCTCGACATTCGAGACGATGTGCATGACGTGGCTGTAGCGCTCGATGAAAAACTGATCGGTGACCTTCACCGTGCCGATTTTCGAGACGCGGCCGACATCGTTGCGGCCGAGATCGAGCAGCATCAGATGTTCGGCGCGCTCTTTCGGATCGGCGAGGAGCTCGGTCTCGAGATCCTTGTCTTCATGCGGAGTCGCGCCGCGCGGGCGTGTGCCGGCAATCGGGCGGATCGTTACTTTGTTGTCGCGCGCGCGAACCAGAATTTCCGGGCTCGAGCCAGCAATCGCGTATTGGCCGAAAGTCAGGAAATAAAGAAACGGCGCCGGGTTCACGCGGCGCAGCGCGCGATAGAGCGCGAACGGCGGCAGCGAGAATTTCGATTCAAAGCGCTGCGAGAGCACGACCTGAAAGATGTCGCCCGCGAGAATGTATTCTTTCGCCTTCGCGACCATCGCTTCGTATTCGGCGGGCGTGGTATTCGAAATCGCGTTCGCGCCGATCGGCTCGTCTTCGTTCGCCGCGGTTTCCTTGTTCAGCGGAACGTCGAGTGCTTCGACCACCGCGTTAAGCCGCTCGACCGCCTGGGCGTAAGCGGCTTTCGCGTTGACGCCGCTTTGCGTGCGCACCGGTGTGATCACCGTCATGGAATCTTTCACCGCGTCGAACACGACGACGATGGTCGGGCGCACGAGCACGGCGTCGGGCGTGCCGATGGGGTCGCTCTTCGGCGCGGCGAGCTTCTCCATCTGCCGCACCATGTCGTAGCCGAGATAGCCGAAGATGCCCGCCGCCATCGGCGGCAGACCGAACGGAACCTCGACTTTGCTTTCTTCGATCAAGGCGCGGAGCGCTTGGAGCGGCGGCTGCTTTGCCGGCTCGAACGCGTTTGCGTTCGTTCTCGCAGCGCGATTGATCTCGGCCTTGTCACCCTGCACGCGAAAGATCAGATCGGGATCGAAGCCGATGATCGAATAGCGGCCGCGCACCGCACCGCCTTCGACGGACTCGAACAGGAACGAAGGAAAACGCTCGCGCGCGAGCTTCAGATACGCGGAGACCGGCGTTTCCAGATCGGCAACCAGCGTCGTCCAGACGAGTTGCGGCTTGCCATTGGTATATGTCGCGCCGAAGGCGCCTTCGTCCGGCAAGACTTCCATTGCACTATCTCTGTTCGCCGGCGCCCGTTACCTGTCGCATGGCCGCTTCGTTCAAGCGCAAGCCGAGATTGGTCTGCAAGCGGTTCACGTACTGCACCTGCAAATCTTCCTGAATCGACTGGGTAAGCTGCTGGATCAGCGGCGAGGGAGGTGCTGTCGCCGGTACGTCGATCGCAGTCACGCGAAACACGATGCGGTCCGCGGTACTATCCGGCGTACCGACACCGGACTTGTCCTTCGCGGTCAGGAACACGCGCGCGATGGTGGCGGCGTCCAAACCGGGGACAGTCGTCGCCCGGTTGAGCTTCTCCGCTTTCTCGACTTTCAGGTTCGGCGCGGCGGCAGCGAAGGCCGCGCCTTCGTCGAGCTTCTTCTGCATGGCTGCCGCAAGCTCGGTGAGCTTCTTGCCAACCTGGTCGTCCTTCCAGCGCGTCTCAACGCTCGCTTTGGCTTCCTCGAAAGCGCGCTCTCGGGACGGCTTGATGTCCACGACTTCGAACCAGATCGTGCTGCGGCTCTCGCGCATTTCGATGGCGTCGGTCTCGACGTTTTTCTGGGCCTGAAAGGCGGCGGCTAAAAGCGCTTCGGGATTCGGCAGGTCGGCGACTTTGGTGCCGTCGGGTTTCGCGCCGCTGCGGTCGATGGCGTCGACCGTGATCAACGGCAGGTTCATCTTCTTGCTGATTTCCTCGATGGTGAGGCCTGCGCCGCGCTCATCCTCGATCTTGTCGTGGAGGCCCTGCACGCGGGTAACCGCCTGGCGAAGCTGAAGGTCTTCGCGCAGCGCCTTCGAGATTTCGTCGAACGGCGGCGTGCGCTGCGGTTCAATTTTCGAAACCCGGATGATGACCGGGCCAAAGCGGCCGGCGATCGGTTGGCTTGTGGTGTTCGCGGCGAGACCGAACGCGGACACCGCGACCGGCGGATCGATGATCTCGGTCTTCGTGAGCGTGCCGAGCGGGGTGATGCTCAGGTTCAGTACTTTTGCCACCGCTTCGAACTGCTCGCCTTTGGCGAAACGATCGGCGGCGGCCTTCGCCGCATCCATCGAGGCGAACGAAATCTGCTCGATCTGACGGCGCTCCGGCGTGGTGATGCGCTCCTTGATGCTCTCGTAGGCCTTCTTCAAATCGTCGTCGCTGATCACGACATCTTTCGTGATTGCAGCCGGCGAGAGATAGAGCACGCGCAAGGAACGATACTCCGGCGCGCGGAACGCGGCCTTGTTCGCCTCGAAATACTTTTTCAGCTCGTCCTCGGACGGCGCGGGAATCGCGCCCGCCTGCGCCGGCGTGAGCCGCACGTATTCGATCACGCGGGTTTCGCTCTGCAAGCGCCAGAACGCATCGGTCAGCGTTTTCGGCGGCACGACTTCACCGCCGAGCGCCGAGAGAAGCTGCTGGCGAATCGCGATCCGCTTCTCCGCGGCGAGGAAGGTGGCTTCGGTGTAGTTGTTGTTGCGAAGGAGCGCCTGATAGCGGACCGGATCGAAGTTGCCATCGGGGCCCTTGAAGCCCTGAAATTGCATCACGCGGTCGCGCACGGTGGCGTCGGTAGCGGCAAGGCCCATGCTCTTGGTTTTCTCGTCGAGCGCAGCCTCCGCGACCAGTTCGCCAAGCACCTGACGATCGATGCCCATGGCGCGGGCCTGATCCGGCGTGAAGGGACGATTGATCTGGCGGCCGATGTCCTGAAGGCGATCGTTGAACGCGCGGCGATATTGGTCGATCTGGATCTCGGTATTGCCGATCTTCGCAACGGTCTGCGCGCCGAAACCACGGAACACGTCGCCGATACCCCAGAAGGTGAAGCTGATGATCAGCAGGCCCATGAGGATGAAGAGCACGATCTGGGTCAGTATCGTGCGCGAACCGGCGCGAAAGCCTTGAAGCATCTTGAATTCCAGAGGGTTAAGGAGAGCGGCAGGGATCATAGGTGCCGCCCCCCGGGGTCGCAACGGGAGCTATCGCCGCAATTTGCGGTCAGTTAGGCGCTCTGCTACGCGGCAGAACGCCCTAAAACAACAAGGAAATTGGAAAGATGTCCCGCCGCCCGCTTGTCGCCGGAAACTGGAAAATGAACGGCCTGAAGGCAGGGCTTTCCGAGCTCGAGGCGATTTGCGCGGGCTACTCGGCGGCACTCAAGGCCAAAGCCGACTTTCTGATCTGCCCTCCTGCGACCCTGGTCGCGGAAGCGGCGGCGAGGGTTGCGGGCAAGGGCGTATTCATCGGCGGGCAGGACTGCCACGCCAAGGCTTCCGGCGCCCATACCGGCGACGTTTCGGCGGAGATGCTGAAGGACGCAGGTGCGAGCTTCGTGATCGTTGGGCACTCCGAGCGGCGCGCGGACCATGGCGAGAGCGACGCGGTGGTGCGCGCCAAGGCCGAGGCGGGCTGGCGGGCCGGCCTTACGGCCATTGTCTGCGTCGGCGAACGCAAGGAGCATCGTGAGGCCGGGAAGGCGGTCGACGTCGTCCGCGCGCAGCTCGCGGGTTCCATTCCGGACGGCGCAACTGCGGGCAAACTGGTTGTCGCCTATGAGCCGGTCTGGGCGATCGGGACGGGGCTTACGCCGACGAAAATGGACGTTGCGGACATGCACAAGGCAATCCGGGAGACCCTTGCCGGGCGCTTTGGCGCAGAAGGGCAGAACACGCGAATTCTCTATGGCGGTTCGGTGAAGCCGGAGAACGCCAAGGATCTCATAATTCAGGCTGACGTTGATGGTGCATTGGTAGGTGGTGCAAGCTTAAAGGCTATTGATTTTATTGGAATTTCAAGTGCTTATATATAATTCCTAACTCTAAATAGCGTCTATAAGGTCTTCATCTGATTTCATAGATTTTTGGAATAGCGAATCCATGGCGGGTATTTCTTCAGGCTTGGGCACTCGCTTGGCTTTTGCGGAGCCCCCATGTATGGGTTCGCGCGAAATTTAGGGCGCTGAAACGGCTGCCCAGACGGAATCCTGACATGCATACGACCATTATCGTCATCCATCTCCTGATCGTGCTCGCGCTTATCGGCGTCGTGCTCCTGCAGCGCTCCGAAGGCGGCGCGCTGGGCATCGGTGGTGGCGGTGGTGGCGGCGGCTTCATGAACAGCCGCGGCACCGCGAACGCGCTGACCCGCGCCACAGCCATCCTCGCGACCGGCTTCTTCCTGACGAGCCTTCTGCTCTCGATCCTTGCGGGCTGGCGCCCGGCAGGACCGACGCTGATCAATCCGAACGCCCCGACCACGATCAATCCGCAGGGGCCGACGATCCTGGACCAGCTCCAGAAAAATCAGCCGAAGGGACCGCAGGTTCCACAATCGAAATAAGCCGAGGGCCGGGAAACCGGCCCTTACTTTTTTGGGTATCCGTTTTTTTCAGTGCAGGGGCGACGATTTAGCCCTCGCAGAATCGATTCGAGGGGTTTAAGCGTTAAATCCCATGGCGCGGTACATTTTCATCACCGGCGGCGTGGTCTCCTCCCTTGGCAAGGGTCTCGCTTCAGCAGCGCTTGGCGCGCTTCTGCAAGCACGGGGCTATTCGGTCCGTCTTCGCAAACTCGACCCCTATCTCAACGTAGATCCGGGGACGATGAGCCCGTATCAGCACGGCGAAGTGTTCGTGACCGACGACGGCGCGGAGACCGACCTCGATCTCGGCCATTACGAGCGCTTCACCGGGGTTCCCGCGAGCAAGCGCGACAACATCACCACCGGGCGCATCTATCAGGAGATTCTCGCCAAGGAGCGCCGCGGTGACTATCTCGGCGCGACCATTCAGGTGATCCCGCACGTCACCAACGCGATCAAGGATTTCGTGCTGGAAGGTAACGACGGCTTCGATTTCGTGCTGGTCGAGATCGGCGGCACCGTCGGCTACATCGAGGGGCTGCCGTTCTTCGAGGCGATCCGGCAACTGAAAAACGAATTGCCGCGCGGCAACTGCATCTATGTTCACCTGACGCTGCTGCCGTTCATTCCAAGCGCCGGCGAACTCAAGACCAAGCCGACGCAGCACTCGGTGAAAGAGCTGCGCTCGATCGGCATTCAGCCGGATATCCTGCTGTGCCGCACCGACCGCGAAATTCCGAGAGAGGAGCGGCGCAAGCTCGGCCTGTTCTGCAACGTGCGCGAAAGCGCCGTGATCGAGGCGCGCGACGCCGACAGCATTTATGCGGTGCCGTCCGCGTATCACGCGGCGGGTCTGGACAGCGAAGTGCTTGCTGCCTTCGACATCAAGGATGCACGCAAGCCCGATCTCACGCGCTGGCGGACGATCGAAGACCGCGTTCGCAATCCCGAAGGTGACGTCACGATCGCGATCGTCGGCAAATATACGGGCCTGAAGGATGCTTATAAGTCGCTGATCGAAGCGCTTTCGCATGGCGGGATCGCAAACAAGGTGAAGGTGAAACTCGACTGGATCGAGTCCGAGATCTTCGAGAAGGAAGATCCGTCGCCCTATCTCGAGCACGTCAACGGCATTCTGGTGCCGGGCGGTTTCGGCCATCGCGGCGCGGAAGGAAAAATCCGCGCGGTGCAATTCGCGCGCGAGCGCAACGTGCCTTACTTCGGCATCTGCTTCGGCATGCAGATGGCGGTGGTGGAGGCGGCGCGAAATCTCGCCGGCATCAACAGTGCGAACTCGACCGAGTTCGGTGCGACGCCGGAGCCGGTGGTAGGCTTGCTGACCGAGTGGCTGCGCGGCAACGAGCGCGAACGGCGCGAAGCGGGCGGCAACCTGGGCGGCACGATGCGGCTCGGTGCTTTTCCCGCGGCTCTTGCGAAAGGCAGCCGCGTTGCGGAAATCTATGGCTCGACGCAAATCGAGGAGCGGCATCGTCACCGCTACGAAGTGAACACGATCTATCGCGAGCGTCTCGAAGCCAAGGGCATGCGCTTTTCCGGAATGTCGCCGGACGGCGTGCTGCCGGAGATCATCGAGTATCCGGATCATCCGTGGTTCGTCGGCGTGCAATTCCATCCCGAGCTGAAATCGCGCCCGTTCGATCCGCACCCCTTGTTCTCGTCGTTCGTGGGTGCCGCGGTCGAGCAAAGCCGGCTGGTTTAATCCACGATGTCCCGCGGCATCGATCACGTCATTCATCTCGTCCGCGATCTCGATGCGGCGGCCTCGCTTTACGAAAAGCTCGGTTTTCTCGTGAGTGCCCGCAACAAGCATCCGTTCGGCACGCATAACCGGATCGCGCAGCTCGACGGCTCCTACGTCGAAATTCTCGCCGTCGTCGAACCGGAAAAGATTCAAGGCGCGGGCGGGCCGACTTCGTTTGCGCATTACCACCGCGATTTTCTGGCGCGCAATGGCGAAGGCTTGAGCGGTCTCGTGCTCGCAAGCTCGGACGCGAATGCCGATAAGCTCGCGTTCGACAAAGCCGGCTATGGTGGCTTTCCGGTGTTCGATTTTGGACGCATGGGAAAACGCCCAGATGGCAGCGAGGCAGAGCTTGCCTTTGCGCTTTCTTTTCTCAGAGAGCCGGACTCCGCCGACGTGATGACGGTAGTCTGTGAGCATAAGCGGCCCGAGAACTTCTGGTTCAAGGAGTTGCAGGCGCACGCAAACGGCGCATCGCGGGTCGCGAGTGCGATCCTCACCGCCGAAAGTCCGACTGATCACCAGTATTTTCTCCAGGCGTGGACCGGCGTGCGCGATCTACGTTCGACTTCGCTCGGCGTTACCGCCGAAACCCGGCGCGGCGATATTCAGATTACCGAGGCGCGGCCGTTCGAAGATGCGTTTGGTATCAAGCCGGCGGTATCGAAGGGCTTGCGCTTGTCGGCGCTCACGTTTGCCGGCGATGCCGTGAAGATCCGTGCGGCGATTTCAAAGAGCGGAATAGCCGCGCAAGAACGCAATGGCCGCCTCGTCATCCATGCGCATGGCGCAGTGCTAGGCTTTGAAGTTAACGCCGCCCGTTGACCGGGCCGTAGCCCCGACGCAAGGTCCGCCGCGATGAACAAGCCGCTCACGAACCCCGCGCCCAGCGCCGTTGTTTCCGCCGGAAACGCGCGCTTTGGCAATGACCTGCCGCTCGCCCTGATCGCGGGGCCCTGCCAGATGGAGAGCCGGGCGCACGCGCTGGAAGTGGCAAGCGCGCTTAAGGAAATTGCGGGCCGGTTGAAGATCGGCCTCGTCTACAAGTCTTCGTTCGACAAGGCCAACCGCACCAGCGCGAAATCCGCGCGCGGCATGGGGATCGATGCGGCGCTGCCGGTGTTCGCGGAAGTGCGTGAAACGCTCGGACTGCCCACGCTGACCGATGTGCACGAAATCGATCAATGTGCGCGCGCAGCGGAAGCCTGCGATGTGTTGCAGATTCCTGCGTTCCTTTGCCGCCAGACCGATCTTCTGATTGCAGCCGCGAAGACTGGCCGCGTGGTCAACGTGAAAAAGGGTCAGTTCCTCGCGCCGTGGGACATGAAAAATGTCGTCGAGAAAGTGACCGGCGCGGGTAACGCGAATGTACTCGTCACCGAACGCGGCGTCTCGTTCGGATACAACACGCTGGTCTCTGACATGCGCGCGCTTCCGGTCTTGCGCGGGACCGGTGCGCCGGTGATCTTCGATGCGACCCATTCGGTGCAGCAGCCGGGCGGACAGGGCACGTCTTCTGGCGGTGAGCGCGAGTATGTCGGCGTACTCGCGCGCGCCGCGGTCGCGGTCGGCGTCGCGGGTGTGTTCATCGAAACGCATCCCGATCCGGACAAGGCGCCGTCCGACGGCCCGAACATGATCCCGTTGAAAGAACTCGAAGCGCTGCTCAAAGACCTTATCGCGTTCGATGCGCTCGCGAAGACAAAGCGCTAACCGCCCGGAAGTACCAACCAGAACATGAACCGGGCGCTCTTTGTCGTAAGCTTCATCGCGTTCTCAACCGGCCTGTTCATGCGCGCGATCGATCCCGTCGTGCCGCAGATTTCCGGAGAGTTCGGCATTCCCGCTGCGGACGTCGCGCTGCTCGCAACAGCCTTCGCGCTGCCGTTCGCGGTCATTCAGCCATTTCTCGGCCCGGCCAGCGACGTTTTCGGCAAGACCCGGATGATGTTGATCGGGCTGTCGGTGCTTGTTGCGGCAACGCTCGCGGGCGCGTTCACGCAGAATTTCATTTGGCTGCTTGCGACGCGAGTGATCGCAGGCATGGCGGCCGGCGCGATTTTTCCCGCTGGTCTTGCCTTCATTTCGGATTCGGTTGCGGTGGAGCGGCGGCAGATTGTGATTGGCCGT
Source organism: Hyphomicrobiales bacterium (assembly GCA_016713235.1). Lineage (GTDB taxonomy): Bacteria > Pseudomonadota > Alphaproteobacteria > Rhizobiales > Xanthobacteraceae. The sequence goes on from JADJPN010000005.1 coordinate 65,398, forward strand.
TACGTCGCAGCGGCACTTGCCGGCAACCTCACCGGCGCGTGGGCCGGTGGCCTCATCGGAGATATCGCAGGGTGGCGCGGCGTATTGGTATCCGCAACCATCTGTGGCGCGCTTGCGTTCCTCATCGGCCTGTGGGGTTTTCGCAATGTGAAGTACGATCGCGGACCGAAGTTCGATCTCGCGTTCGCGATCGGCAGCTACAGGACGATCTTCTCCAATCCGCGCGCAAAATGGACCTATCTCGGCGTGCTGCTCGATGGCATGGCCATCTTCGGGCTTTTCCCATTCGTCGCGATCCTCCTGCACCAATCCGGCGAGCATCGCGCGACGATCGCGGGCTTCGTGATCGCGGGCTTTGCGGTCGGCGGAGCGCTGTTTGGTTTGTTGGTGCCGCAGATTTCGAAAATGTTCGGGACGCGCGGCATGATGATCTGGGGCGGCTTAATCGCCGGAGCGATGCTTTGCGTTTCCACGCTGCGGCTGGCGTGGCAGGCGGAGTTTGCCGCCTTCTTTGTGATGGGCATCGGTTTTTACATGATGCACACCTGCTTTCAGTTGGCGGCGTCGGAGATCGCGCCCAAAGCGCGCGGCTCGGCGATCGCGCTGCATTCATTCTTTTTCTTCATCGGACAGGCAGTTGGCCCGGTATTTTATTACTGGGGGTTCGCGCATGCCGGTCTCGTTCCGACGCTGCTTGCCGCTGCTATTCTGATTGCCCTGACTGGAACCGGCGGCGCGCACTTCCTTTTTCCAAAGAAGCCTTAGCCGCGCATCAGGCTTTTCGTCTGCGTGTCGTAGCGCCAGACATTCTCGTTCGTGAGATGCATGCCGCCGATCCAGCGGTCGATGCCATTCAGCTTCACATGATCGGCGCGGCCCTCGAGAATGGCGTGGCCGGCTTCGGTTAGTTCGACCGGTGTATGCGTGTATTCGACGGCCATGTTGGATCGCGCGGCTTTCGCAACACCGCCTTCGGGCAACCCATGAACGAGCGGCGAAGCGCCAAGTCCAAGTTTTTCCAGTCGATAATAAAATCCGAGATCGCCGAGGAACGGCAGTGGCTCGGTTTGGCGGTAGTGGCGAAATGCCAGTCCCGGCGTGATCGCGCCATCGCGGATCGCAAGCAGCGCGGCCCGCTCGACGCGGCCGAGGCCGTCGCGCGGAGATGGATATTCTTCGAGCAGCCGCGCGAAACATGTGCGCACTTCGGGTAGCGCGCCGGTTGTAAAGGCGTGCTCGCGAACGGCGCCCGGCGCCGGCGCGCGAAAGGCGCTCCACATCGTCGCTGCCGCTTCGTAATCGTCGCCCGATATTTCGCGCATGCGTTGTGCAGCCAGATCGATATGGTTCGGCAGCGGGGGTGCGGCGAGCGCGAGGTATGGCGAAGCCGCCGGTTTGTTTTTCGAAAGCCGGGCGAGCAGTTCGATGATCTGCAACTGATCGTGCAGGTCGGTTTCGAACCAGAGTTCGACCCGGCCAAAGTCACCGATCTTTTCAAAGGCCTTATTGCGCCGCGTGAAGTCCGCGCGGACATCATTCATGCCAAAGGCGTTTTCGATGTGTTGCGCGCGAACATCCGCAAGCGCCTCATCGTCGACGCCGCCCGGGACCGGCCCTTCGACCAACACGTCGCGCCAGATCAGGATTTCGGCGTCAGGAAAATGGGCGGCAAGCGCATGCGCGGCGTGGTCGCCGTTGGTCACCAAAATGCGGCTCATGCCGAATGATCAGCCGCGCCCGCGATACGGCGCAACGCCCTGGTCGGGGAGCCATACCGAGGCAGGCAGCTTGCCATGCTGCCAGAAGACGTCGATGGGCATGCCGCCGCGTGGGTACCAGTAGCCGCCGATGCGCAAGTATCTGGGAGAAAGCAACTTTACGAGCTTCTTCCCGATGCCGACCGTGCAGTCCTCGTGAAATGCGCCGTGATTGCGGAAGCTGGCGAAATACAATTTGAGCGACTTCGACTCCACGAGCCATTTCCCGGGAACGTAGTCGATGACAAGATGCGCAAAGTCCGGCTGACTTGTGATTGGGCACAAGCTCGTAAACTCCGGCGTAACGAACCGGACGGCATAATCAGTATCCGGATGCGGATTTGGCACGCGGTCCAGCGTCGCCTTATCAGGGGAAGAAGGAACGGGAGTCGAAGTACCGAGTTTCAAGCTTTTTACGGGCCATTGCGCTATGAAGCTGGAATATCGCGACCTGTCCAGTTCAAGACCGGGGCATCAAAAGCGCTCCAGATGGCTGTCGTTTGGGTTACTCGACTTTTTCGCGGCCTCGCTCCTGATCTTTGTCATTTCCGTGTACCTGGTCTTGCCCAAGCAAATCGAGCGGATGGTCGATGTCGTTTTTTACGACCCGTCGATCAACTCCTATGCCTCCTATCGCTGTATTCAGGACAGGACGACGAAGCACCGGTTCACGCAAAGCCGTGACGTGCGCGAACTGCGGGCTTCCGTCAGGGTGGTCAATTATGCCGAACTGAATCGGCTGGGCCGGCCACAGCCGGACGCCGGATGCTTTGCGGCGAAGGGCTTTACCGAGACGGTAACGCGCTGGGAGTACTTTTTCGGCTGGTTCATGAAGGCTGTTAGCTAAAGCCCCGAGAGGTCTTTGCGCGGGCGGGGCAGTTCGGCTAGAAGCCCGGCCATCATGACAGCAATCACCGACATCCACGCTCGCGAAATTCTCGACAGCCGCGGTTTCCCCACCGTTGAAGTTGAAGTCCACCTGGAAGACGGCTCGATGGGCCGCGCGGCGGTGCCTTCGGGTGCCTCGACCGGCGCGCACGAGGCCGTCGAACTGCGCGATGGCGACAAGAAGCGTTACGGTGGCAAAGGCGTGCTGAATGCGGTCGCTGCGGTCAACGGCGAAATCTTCGACACCGTCGGCGGGTTGGATGCCGAGGAGCAGACCAAGATCGACGAGGTGATGATCGCGCTCGACGGCACGCCGAATAAAGGCCGTCTCGGCGCGAACGCCATCCTTGGCGTGTCCTTGGCGGTCGCAAAGGCAGCGGCGCAGTCTTCGAACATGCCGCTCTACCGCTATGTTGGCGGCACCAGCGCGCGCGTTTTGCCCGTGCCGATGATGAACATCGTCAACGGCGGCGCGCATGCCGACAATCCGATCGACTTTCAGGAATTCATGATCATGCCGGTAGGCGCGGATACCTTCCGCGACGCACTGCGTATGGGCTCGGAAATCTTTCACACGCTCAAGAAGGGTTTGAAGGACGCCGGCCACAACACGAATGTCGGCGACGAAGGCGGCTTCGCGCCGAACCTGAAAGATGCGGATGCTGCGCTCGGCTTCGTGATGAAGTCGGTGGAAGCGGCCGGCTACAAGCCGGGCGACGACGTGCTGATCGCGCTCGACTGCGCGTCGACCGAGTTCTTCAAGAACGGCAAGTACGTATACGAGGGCGAGGGCAAGTCGCGCGATCCGGAAGCGCAGGCTTCCTATCTCGCTGATCTGTGCAAGCGCTATCCGATCATCTCGATCGAAGACGGCATGTCCGAGGATGATTGGGAGGGCTGGAAAATTCTCACCGACAAGGTCGGCAAGGACGTGCAGCTCGTCGGCGACGATCTCTTCGTGACCAACGAGAAGCGCCTGCGCGAAGGCATCGAAAAGGGTGTCGGCAACGCGATCCTCGTGAAAGTGAACCAGATCGGTTCGCTGACCGAAACGCTGGCCGCCGTCGATACCGCGCACCGGGCGGCTTATCGGGCCGTCATGTCCCACCGCTCCGGCGAGACCGAGGACGCGACCATTGCCGACCTCGCGGTCGCGACCAATTGCGGGCAGATCAAGACCGGCTCGCTGGCCCGTTCGGACCGTACCGCGAAGTACAACCAGTTGCTCCGGATCGAAGAGGAACTGGGCGATCAGGCCCGCTACGGCGGCCGTGACGCGCTGCCGCGTTAACAGACGGGCAACTTGAACCGGCGATAACTGCCCGATGGTTACGCGAACGCGGCTCGGCCGCTTCTTCCGGGTTCTTGGGCTTTATTGCATCGCCGCCGCGATGATCGCCTATTTCGCGTTCCATGCGCAGCACGGCAATTATGGCATTGAAGCCGGCAAGGCGCTCAAGGAAGAAATCGCGAACCTTACGGTCGAGCGCGACCAACTGGTCATCGAACGCACGGCGCTGGAGCACCGGAATCAGTTGCTGCGCTCCAGCCAGATCGATCCGGATTTGCTCGAAGAACTCGCGCGCCGCGATCTTTCTTTTGCGATGCCGAACGATCTCGTCATGATCCTCCGACGCTAACGCATAGCTCCCGCAATCTCGTTTCGAAAAACGCCGCGCGGCTGAAATTTCCTTTAGTTGCAACTGGATCAGTCTGGTATGCCAGCGGAAGCTGTAGCGTCACCCGAAAAATTGCGGTAAGCCAAATTCACGGGAGACAAAAACAAAAATGCCTGCCGCCGCAAAAGTAGAGAAATCTGACAAGTCTGTTTCGCGCGCAACGAAGTCGGTTGCGTGGAGCAAGGAGCAGGAGCTTTTCGCGTATCGCGAGATGCTGCTCATCCGCCGTTTCGAAGAGAAGGCCGGCCAGCTTTACGGCATGGGCCTGATCGGCGGCTTCGCCACTTGTATATCGGTCAGGAAGCCGTTGTCGTCGGGATGCAGATGGCGCTCAAAGAGGGCGACCAGGTCATCACCGCCTATCGCGATCACGGTCACATGCTTGCCTGTGGCATGGAAGCGAACGGCGTCATGGCCGAACTCACCGGCCGGCGCGGCGGATATTCCAAAGGCAAAGGCGGCTCGATGCATATGTTCAGCACCGAGAAGCACTTCTACGGCGGCCACGGTATCGTCGGCGCGCAGGTTTCGCTCGGCACCGGGCATCGCGTTCGCGAACCGCTACCGCGAGAACGGCAATGTGTCGCTCACGTATTTCGGCGACGGCGCTTCGAACCAGGGTCAGGTCTACGAGAGTTTCAACATGGCGGAGCTCTGGAAGCTCCCCGTCGTCTACATCATCGAGAACAACAAATACGCGATGGGCACTTCGGTCGAGCGCTCGTCGGCTTTGCAGGATTTCTCCAAGCGCGGTGCGTCGTTCAACATCCCCGGCGAAAAGGTCGACGGCATGGATGTGCGCGCGGTCTATGAAGCCGGCGCGAAGGCAGTCGAATACGCCCGCAGTGGAGAAGGTCCCTTCATTCTGGAGATGAACACCTACCGCTATCGCGGTCACTCGATGTCCGATCCGGCAAAATACCGCGCGAAGGAAGAAGTCGAGAAGATGCGCACCGAGCGCGATCCGATCGAGCGCGTTCGCAACCGTATTCTGGAAAGCAAGCTCGCTTCCGAAGACGAAATTAAAAAGATCGATGCCGAGATCCGGAGCATCGTGAATGAGTCCGCCGAGTTTGCGACCAACGATCAAGAGCCCGATGTATCGGAGCTCTATACCGACGTGTCGCGGTAGGCAGGCACGATGCGGACAGCCGGTCTTCTCGCCGCCTATGCCGCAGCCATCGGCATCGTTCTAAGCTGGACTGCGGCGTTCGTGTTTTACCTGAAGACGCACGGCTCGCTTAGCGCCGAGCAGTCTCACCTTCGGGGTCAGTTGTTTTTCAACTGGCTCTTCGTCAACGGAAAGCTAACCGGCGAGGCGCGCGACAACGCCCGCAAGGTTAACCTCGCGATGGTGGCTTTCTTCGTGTGTATCGTTCTTGCAGGCGGCGCATTCATCTTCGCGGCCGCGCCGCGCTAAACAGGTTTCGCAATGCCGATTGAAGTACTCATGCCCGCACTTTCGCCCACGATGGAAAAGGGCAACCTCGCCAACTGGCTCAAAGCCGAAGGTGATGACGTGAAAGCGGGCGACGTGATCGCAGAGATCGAAACTGACAAAGCAACGATGGAAGTCGAGGCGGTCGACGAAGGCAAGCTCGGCAAGATTCTCGTTCCGGAAGGTACGCAGGATGTCGCCGTTAACACGCCGATCGCGCTGATCCTCGGCGAAGGCGAGAGCGCATCTGACGCGCCGGCGAAATCCGCGCCGAAAAAAGCCGAAGCGCCGGCGCAGAAAACCGAAGCGACGGTAGACAAACGCGAGGCACCGGCCGAGAAGCCGATTGCAGTGGCTCCGGTCGAAGCCGATGTGCCGGAAGGCACCGAGATGGTCAACCAGACGGTGCGCGAAGCGCTGCGCGACGCGATGGCCGAAGAGATGCGCCGCGACCCGGACGTCTTCGTCATGGGCGAAGAGGTTGCGGAATATCAGGGCGCTTACAAAGTAACGCAGGGTTTGTTGCAGGAATTCGGTGCGCGGCGCGTGATCGATACGCCGATCACCGAACACGGTTTTGCCGGCGTTGGCGTTGGCGCGGGTTTTGCGGGCCTGAAGCCTATCGTCGAATTCATGACGTTCAATTTCTCGATGCAGGCCATCGACCAGATCGTGAACTCGGCCGCGAAGACGCTTTACATGTCCGGCGGGCAGGTCGGCTGTTCGATTGTGTTCCGTGGGCCGAACGGCGCCGCCGCGCGCGTGGCCGCACAGCACAGTCAGGACTTCGCGTCGTGGTACGCGCATATTCCGGGCTTGAAAGTTGTGTCCCCGTATACGGCCGCCGACGCGAAGGGCTTGCTCAAATCCGCGATCCGCGATCCCAACCCGGTGATCTTCCTCGAGAACGAAATTCTCTACGGCAAGACATTTCCGGTGCCGAAGTTAGATGATTATCTGGTGCCGATCGGCAAGGCGAAGATCGCGCGCCCCGGCAAAGACGTGACCATTCTCGCGTGGTCCATCGGCATGATCTATGCGCTGGAAGCGGCGGAAGAGCTTGCGAAGAAACACATCTTCGCGGAAGTCATCGATCTGCGCAGCATTCGCCCGTTGGATATCGAAACTATCGTCGAGTCCGTGAAGAAGACGGGCCGTTGCGTGACCGTCGAAGAGGGCTGGCCGCAGTTTGGCGTCGGCTCCGAGATTGCCGCGCGTATCATGGACGAAGCGTTCGATTATCTCGATGCACCGGTGAAGCGCGTGACCGGCGAAGACGTGCCGATGCCGTATGCCGCGAATCTCGAAAAGCTTGCGCTGCCGAATGCAGCGAAGGTGATCGAAGCTGCGCGCGCCGTGACGTATCGCTGAGGGATCGCACGATGCCCGTCAACATCCTCATGCCCGCGCTTTCTCCGACGATGGAAAAGGGCAACCTTGCGAAGTGGCTCAAGAAAGAGGGCGACAAGGTCAAAGCCGGCGATGTGATCGCCGAGATCGAAACCGACAAGGCGACCATGGAAGTCGAAGCGGTCGATGAAGGCACGATCGCGAAGATCATGGTGGCCGAAGGTACCGCCGACGTTCCGGTCAATCAGGTGATCGCAGTGCTCGCTGAGGAAGGCGAGGACGCAAGCGCTGCTGCGAAGGCAACGCCATCGGCGCCGAAGCCGCAGGCGGTTTCCGCGCCCAAATCTGAAGCGCCGAAACAAGAAGAACAAAAGCCAGCAACAGTGACCGCGCCACAGTCATCTGCACCTGCACCCAAAACAAACGGCTCAGGCGGGCGCGTGTTCTCGTCTCCGCTTGCACGCCGTCTTGCCAAAGACGCAGGGATCGATCTGTCGCGCGTCAGCGGCACCGGTCCGCATGGACGCGTGATCGCGCGCGATATCGAAAGTGCGAAATCCGGCGGCGCGCAGATGCGTGCGCCGTCTGCGCCTTCGGGCGGAACGATGCCTGGTGTTTCCGGACCCAGCGACGATCAGATCCGCGCGATGTATGAAGACGGTTCGTACGAGAGCGTGCCGCATGACTCGATGCGGAAGATCATCGCGCGCCGTCTCCTGGAATCGAAACTCACGATTCCGCATTTCTATCTTACCGCCGATTGCGATATCGGTTCGCTGCTGCGCATCCGCGAAGAGATCAACGCGACGGCGCCACAAGATAAAGACGGCCCCGCCTTCAAGCTTTCAGTGAACGACTTCGTCATCAAGGCGATGGCGATTGCGTTGCAGAAAGTGCCGGATGCGAACGCGACCTGGACCGACAGCGCGATGCTTCGCCACAAGCATTCCGACATCGGCGTCGCAGTGTCGATCCCCGGCGGGTTGGTAACGCCTGTGATCCGGAATGCGGAAGGCAAGTCGCTCTCTGCGATCTCGAACGAAATGAAAGACTATGCGGCACGCGCCAAGGCAAAGAAGCTGAAGCCGAACGAATTTACCGGCGGTACGACTGCTATTTCCAATCTCGGCATGTATGGCGTCAAGGATTTCGCCGCCGTCATCAACCCGCCGCATGCGACTATTCTCGCGGTTGGCGCCGGCGAGAAGCGTGCCGTGGTGCGGGACGGCGAGATTGTCGCCGCCGACGTGATGAGCGTGACGCTTTCCTGCGATCACCGCGCGGTCGACGGCGCGCTCGGGGCGCAACTGCTGGCGGCGTTCCGCGAGGCAATCCAGAAGCCGCTTTCGCTGATGGTGTGATATAGTCCGGGACTCGCTACTGAAGGGTCCCGGCATGGCTGAACCCAAAGACTCCGGCGGCGGCAAAGGCAACGCGAATGTCTTTGCCTATATTTCTTTCTTCGTCGCGGCGCTGTCCTTGGTGGCGACGATGTATCAAGCCTATCTCAATACGCGTTACGTTGAACTGATTCAGACGAGCGTCTCGCGCGGAGAGACCGCGCGAACCTGCAAGGACCTGATCGACGTTTATTTCCAGATCAAGTTCAGGACTGGGGCGCTCGCCTCGACGTTGGAGCGCGAGAAGAATTCGAATTCGCCTTCGGTGATTGCGGCTTCGTCGGAAGCGCTGAACACCGTCAGCCGTTTTGCTGCGCTCGGCACATTTCTCGCGAACTTTCAGGGCGAGGAAAAGCGCGCGCAGTATACGGCGCTGTCGAACGAACTCGCGCGCATCGTCGACCTCGCGTACAAAACACCGACGAGTGACGCCTCGAAGCTGTTCGAGAAGGCGGATGCGCTGTTCAGCACGATGAATGCCGATTGCGTGCGGAGCGCGACGACGCGGCTCTAAGTCCGGGCCGGTGCTTCCTCCGGATTGCGCTTGCGCTGTACCCATTGCACGGCGAGGACAAAGGCGCAGATGACGAAGCCTGTAATGTCTGTCCAGATATTGGGCGCGACGAGCAGCAGGCCGCCGCCGGTAAGCAGGGCGCGCTGCCACGAGCTTGCACGGGACAGGAAGTAGCCGTGCAGTCCGCCTGCGAGGAGCGCGATGCCGAGTACCGCGAGCACGAAGCGCCAGATGATCCAGAGCCAGCTATCGTGGATCATCAGAAGCGCGGGCTCATAGACGAACATGAAGGGCACGATGAAGCCGGCGGCGCCAACCTTTACCGCAGCCCAGCCGCTTCGCCAAAGATCTGCCTTGGCGATGCCCGCGGCCGCGAAGACCGCAAGCGCGACCGGCGGCGTAATCGCGGAGAGCACGGCGAAGTAGAGGGCAAACATGTGCGCCGCTTCGAGCTGCACGCCAAGTTTGACGATAGCCGGAATCAGGAGCGCGGTAAGGATGATGTATGCCGGCGTCGTCGGCATGCCCATGCCGAGCACGATCGCCGCGATCATGGTCGCGACCAGAGCGAGCAGGAGATAATCCTGCGACAGGCTCACGACGTATTGCGTGAAATCGATACCGAGGCCGGTCAGGTTTACGACGCCGATCACGATGCCGGCGCAGGCGCAAGCCATCGCCACGCCGAGCGCATTTTTCGCGCCGTCGACGAACGCGTCGATGACGGACATGCCATGAACGGGCATGAGCACGATCCGGTGCCGTACGGCGCGATGCCAGAGCAGAATAAGCACCGCGAAAATCGCCGCTTCGATAAGCGGATGGAACGGCGTGTAAGACGGCAAGCCGTCGAGCAAATTCGTGACGAGTTCCCAGATGCTGTCCGTGAAGCCGTTCTTGAGGAGCGGCACAGAGGGAATGAGCGCGATGACCGGCGGCGCGATGACTGAAAGCACTTTTAAAATCGGATATGCGAGCAGCGCTTGCGGACCCCACCACGCCATCGGAAAGCACACCAGCGTGCCCGCAAGCGCCGCCAGCGGCGCGCTGTAGCCGGAATACATCACGACCAGAATGATCAGCACCGGCACGAACAAGTGCCCACGCTCCACCAGAACGATGGGAAGGCGCGGCAGTTCGGAGCGCGGCACGCCAAAGATGCGGTGACGCTTAGCCTCGAAGTGAACCGCGCAGAAGCAGGCAACGTAATAAAGAATGGCAGGGATAAGCGCCCAGATAACGACCTGCCCGTAGCTGACCTGCAAATTCTGCGCGAGCAGGAACGCAGCAGCGCCCATGATGGGCGGCATGATCTGGCCGCCGGTTGATGCGGTCGCCTCGACGCCGGCTGCGAAATGCGCGGGGAAGCCGGTGCGTTTCATCAGCGGAATGGAAATTGGGCCGTCGACCATGACGTTCGCGACGGCGCTGCCGGAAATCGTGCCGAACAGGCTCGAACTGACGACCGACACCTTGCCGGGACCGCCGGCGGTGTGACCGGTCAGCGCCATGGCGAAGTCCATGAAGAGCTGGCCGGTGCCGGTGCGCTCCATGAAACTCCCGAAGAGGACGAAGATCAGGACGTAGGTTGCAGACACCGAAATCGGAATGCCGAAGATCCCTTCGGTGCCGAGGTAGACCTGTTCGAGAATCCGGGTCGGTTCCTTGCCGAACTTGTAAAATGCGAAGGCGAGAAAAATTGCCGCTGTGATCGGCAGCGCGAGACCGATAACGCGCCGTGTCGCTTCCATCACGGCGACGATCATGATGATCGACATCACGATCTCGTCGTGGTCATCGGATCGATGCCGAACGGAATGCGCTCCTCGATGTAGCGCTGGTTCCAGATGATGAACAGAACCGGAAGAATTCCGACCGCAGCGATCAGGTAATCGACGAGCTTGGGAGGGGATCCATCCTTTCCTGCGTAGGTGCCGTAGAGAAGCAGCGAGAGCGTCATGGCGAACAGCACATGCATGCCACGGAACGTCAGCGCTTCAGCCGAGCCGAAAACGATGACGCCGACGTGATAAAGGCCCATCGCCAGAGCGATTATCGTGATCGCAAAGCGGAACAAGTTGGCGTGACCGAACAGCGAGGGCCTTGCAGTCGTGGTGTTCATGAAAAAACCGCCGAGAAAGGAGAACGGCGCGGTCATGAACCGCGCCGTTATGCCTACTTAGTTTGTTGCGACGGTTACGCCGGCTTCCTTATAGAAGCGCGCGGCACCCTTGTGAAAAGGAATGCCGATGTTTTCGGCCATGTCCTTCGGCGTGAGCTTGGCCATGCCCTTGTAAACCGAAGAGAGCGTCGGGACGTTCTCGGCAATGGCCTTGGTCATTGCGTAAACGACATTGTCGGGAAGGTTGCAGCTTGCCACGACATGCGTCGCATAGCCGATCACCTGCACGTCTTTGTCGTTCTTCGGATAGGTTTTGGCGGGCACGGTGACGAGCGTGTAGCCGGGGTTGAGCTTCTTCATGCCGTTAATGCTGGCCGAAAGATCGAGCAGCGTAATATCGCGCGCCGTGGCAAGGTCGAGTACGGAGCCTGCGGGGATCGCGGTGCCGAGAGAGTAGGCGACCGCATGGCCGTCCTGCATCTGCGCAACCGAGTCAGTGTAGGACACGAAGCTCATCTTCACGTCGTTGTATGTCAGGTTGTGCACTTGCAGGAGCTGACGGGTAATGAGTTCGCCGGTGTTGCCACGCTGCTGCGTCGTGATGCTTTTGCCTTTCAGATCGGCGACCGACTTAATGTTGGCGTCGCTGCGGACGAGGATCTGGAAATATTGCGGATAGAGCGTCGCAACGTTGCAGACATTCTTGTGCGGTTTGTTGAACGGCTCGCGGCCGGCCAGCGCGTCGACGGTCGAGATCGAGTTGCCGAAGCCGATCTCGGCCTTGCCTTCCTCGATGCCGCGGACGTTCGCGATGCCGGCGCCGGGCAGGTTCTGGACCTTCAGACCAGGAACCGCTTTCTCCCAAAGGTCCTTGAACTGACCTCCAAGCGGCACCCAGACGCCGCCTTGCGGGCCGGTCATCAGCCGGACTTCCTGCGACGTCGCGGGGGTGGCGATAGCAACGGCAATGCCGAAAGCGAGCACGGCCGCGGTCGTGTGGCGTTTCATTGGTTCTCTCCCAAATTGCAGATGGCTCAATGGCCGCCCGCTTGTTTTTCTTGTCACGGAGGGTACGCGGGCAAGGGCCGGTTCTACAAGGGTTGTCGTATAACTACTGCCCGCGCGTATGCGGAGAAGACAGGGCAGCAGTTCCGCGCAGCGGCTGACGAAACTGATTTTGCCTGCTAAATGCACAACAAAACTGATTGGGCACTGCAACATGGCTGAGACGAATTTCGACGTGCTTATTATCGGCGGCGGACCGGGCGGCTACGTAGCTGCGATCCGTTCCGCGCAGCTTGGATTCAAGACCGCGGTTGTCGAGCGCGCACATCTGGGCGGCATCTGCCTGAACTGGGGCTGCATCCCAACGAAGGCGTTGCTTCGTTCCGCCGAGATCTATCACTACATGCTGCACGCAAAGGACTACGGGTTGTCGGCGTCCAATGTTTCATTCGACGCGTTTGCCGTTGTCGCGCGTTCGCGCGCGGTCTCGAAGCAATTGAATGGCGGCGTCGGCTTCCTGATGAAGAAGAACAAGATCAGCGTCATCTGGGGCGAGGCGGCGATTACCGCTCCGGGCAAAGTGACCGTCAAGGCGTCCGACGCGAAACTGAAGAACGAACCGCCGAAGGATGTGCTCGCGCCCGGCGACTACACGGCCAAACACATCATCATTGCAACCGGTGCGCGGCCGCGCGTTCTGCCGGGGCTGGAGCAGGACGGCAAACTTGTCTGGACCTACTTCGAAGCGATGGTCGCGCCGAAGATTCCAAAATCGTTGCTCGTTATCGGTTCGGGCGCAATCGGCATCGAGTTCGCGTCGTTCTTCCGGACCATGGGCGCGGAGGTGACGGTCGTCGAAGTACTGCCGCAGATTCTTCCTGTAGAGGACGAAGAGGTCGCCGCCTTCGCGCGCAAGCGCTTCGAGAAGCAGGGCATGAAAATCATGACCGGCGCCAAGGTAACGAAGCTCGAGAAAAAATCCGACTCCGTCGTAGCGGCCATCGATGACGGTAAAGGCAAAATACAAAACATCGAATTCGAGCGCGTCATTTCCGCCGTCGGCGTCGTCGGCAATATCGAGAACCTCGGCCTTGAGAAGCTCGGTGTGAAGATCGAGCGCGGCGTGATTTCCATAGACGGCTACGGAAAGACGAACGTTCCGGGCATCTACGCGATTGGCGACGTCGCCGGCCCGCCGATGCTCGCATAAAGCAGAGCACGAAGGCGTGATTTGCGTCGAAGCGATCAAGGGATTGAAGCCGCATCCGATGGAGAAGAATCGGATTCCGGGCTGCACGTACTGTCATCCGCAGATCGCATCGGTCGGCCTCACCGAGAAGCGTGCTAAAGAAGAAAGCGCGAAGTCCGGATTGGACGGTTTCCGTTCGCCGGCAACGGCAAAGCGATCGCGCTGGGAGAGGCGGAAGGCCTCGTCAAGACGATCTTCGACAAGAAGACCGGCGAGCTACTCGGCGCCCATGATCGGCGCGGAGGTGACCGAAGCTCATTCAGGGCTTCGTGATCGCGATGAACTGCGAGACCACGGAAGAGGAATTGATCCACGCGGTATTCCCGCATCCGACGCTCTCGGAAATGATGCATGAGAGCGTCCTGGATGCCTATGGGCGCGCGATTCATGTATGATCGACTCAATGCAATATAACGACGGGGTGACACGATGAACGACGCACAAACACTGCTCGGCAATCCGGCCGCCGGGTTCTTTCTGACCCTTATCATTGGCATCATCGCCGGCTGGATCGCCGAGAAGGTCACATCGAGCAATCACGGCCTTTTCACCAATTTGATCGTCGGTGTTGCGGGTGCTTTTGTCGGCAACAAGCTCGCCGAAATTGCGCAGATTCAGGTCTTCGGCTTCTGGCGCGGATTGATTGCGGCGAGCATCGGCGCGGTTATTTTGATTTTCGTCTGGCGGGCTATTCAGAGCCGCCGTCAGGGCATGTAAGGAAGTCCGGCAATAAATGGCTGTTGTGATCGACACGCTGAACACCCCCCGGCCGCGCCATCCCGAGAAGGCGCACCGGGCGGATTCTGCGTTTCTACCCAAGCCGGACTGGATCCGCGTGCGAGCGCCGGGTCCGGGCGCGTTCGGCGAGACCGCACGGCTCGTGCGCGGCAACGGCCTGCATACGGTTTGTGAAGAGGCCTCCTGCCCGAACATCGGCGAGTGCTGGGCGCAGAAGCACGCGACCTTCCTCATCATGGGCGACACCTGCACGCGCGCGTGTTCGTTCTGCAACGTGAAGACGGGATTGCCGGGCGCGCTCGACGTAGACGAGCCGGTGAAGGTTGCGGAAGCGACCGCCAATCTCGGCCTGAAGCATGTCGTCATCACTTCCGTCGATCGCGACGATCTTGCCGATGGCGGTGCCGAGCATTTCGCGCAAACGATCCGCAAGACACGCGCGCATAACCCGGACACGACCATCGAAGTGCTGACTCCGGATTTCCTGCGCAAAGATGGCGCGCTGGAAGTCGTGGTCGAGGCCGCGCCGGATGTGTTCAACCACAATTTAGAAACGGTACCGTCGCTTTATCTGCCGGTTCGTCCGGGCGCGCGATATTTTCATTCGCTGCGGCTCTTGCAGCGCGTGAAGGAACTGAACCCGCGCATGTTCACGAAGTCGGGCATCATGGTCGGCCTTGGCGAGGAGCGGAACGAAGTCTTGCAGGTGATGGACGACTTGCGTTCGGCGGATGTTGATTTCATTACCATCGGCCAATATCTCCAGCCGAGCCGCAAACACCATCCGGTTGCGCGTTATGTAACGCCCGACGAGTTCGAAAACTTCGCGGCGATCGCGCGTGCGAAGGGATTCCTGATGGTTTCTTCGTCGCCGTTGACGCGCTCGTCCCATCACGCAGGCGATGACTTCCTGAAGCTGCGTGCGGCGCGCGACAACGCGCGGCAGCGCGGCTGACTTCCATGAACTCCTATCGCACCACGCGCCGGGTGAAGCACTCGGCAGCGAAGATGTTCGATCTGGTCGCGGATGTGGAGAAGTACCCTGAATTCGTGCCGATGTGCGAGAGCCTGCATATCCGCAAGCGCAGCGGCGAGGCCGAAGGCGTCGAGATCATCATCGCGGACATGACGGTCGCCTATAAGATCATCCGCGAAACCTTTTCGAGCCGGGTCACGCTCGATCGCCCCAAGCTCTCGGTCCTGGTCGAGTATCTCGACGGACCGTTCTCGCATCTGGAGAACCGCTGGCGGTTCCGGCCGGAGAACGAAAAGGTCTCCGAGGTGGATTTCTATATTGCGTATGAATTCAAGTCGAAGATGCTTGGCATGGTCATGGGGGCCTTATTCGACTCAGCATTCCGCCGCTTTGCCGAGGCGTTCGAGCGGCGGGCGGACAAAATCTACCGGGAAAAGGCCGTTTAGGCCCGTAAAGGCAATTTAAGACATTGCGGCTAGGGCTATGGGATCGATTCTCGAGCCCTCCACGAGCCGCATGTCCGTCATCGACGCCACCGTTAGCCCTTCCGCTTCCGCCTGTTCCGCCATGCGCCTGCAATCTTCGCGGCGACGCTGTTCGTGTCGGCGCTGCTTCTGTTCGCGGTGCAGCCGATGTTCACGAAGATGGTGCTACCGAAGCTCGGCGGCGCGCCCGCGATCTGGTCGGTCGCGATGGTGTTCTTTCAGGCGGCTCTTCTGCTCGGCTATGCCTATGCGCACTGGCTGACCAAACTCTTCGCGCCGCGCCAGAGTGCGCTGATCCATCTAGGATTACTGGGTCTTGCCGCGTTGTCGCTGCCGCTCGGCATTGCGGGCAATTTTGGCACGCCGCCATCGCAAAATATCGAGATCTGGTTGCTTTCGCTGTTTGCCGTTTCGATCGGTCTGCCATTCACCGCGCTTGCAGCGAGTGCGCCACTATTGCAGCGCTGGTTCGCGGAAAGCGGTCACGAGCGCGCAGGCAATCCCTACGTTCTCTATGCTGCGTCCAATCTCGGATCATTCGCCGCGCTGCTCGCATATCCGACTTTGATCGAACCGCTGCTTACATTCGCGCGCAGACCGCGGCATGGGCCGCGGGCTTTGCATTGCTTGCAATCCTGATCGCGCTTGCCGCACTCGTTGTCGCTACCGCCGTTACGGCTGCGAAGCGTGAAGCGCGCATTTCGGCGCGCGCACCGTCGCTTGCGTCTTGGCTTTCTTGGATCGGCTTAGCTGCAATTCCCGCCGGTCTTGTGGTCGCGGTGACGGCGCATATCAGCACCGATGTCGCTGCTGCGCCGTTTCTCTGGGTGGTGCCGCTCGCGCTGTATCTTCTGACCTTCGTTGCGGTGTTCCGGGACCGGCCGTGGATCGCGCACACGACGGTGATCCGCCTTGTGCCTTACGTGATCGCGCCGCTTGCGATCAGCATGCTCGGCGGCGACCGCGCATACTGGCTGGTTGCGATTTCGCTGCATCTGATCGGGTTCTTCGTGCTGACGCTGCTCTGCCACGGCGAACTATACCGCCACCGGCCGGAGGCGGGGCGGCTCACGGACTTTTACGTCGCAACATCGATCGGCGGTGTCGTCGGAGGCGTGTTTACGGGCCTCATCGCGCCCGGCGTAAGTATCCGGTTCTCGTTGCTGTTGCCGTGCTCGCGATGCCCGCTGCGTTCTCGAAGGGGTTGCGCAGCGCGGCCGCATCGATGGCGATGCCGCTTCTGGTTGCGATCGCTCTCGTCGTCGTTCACTTCGCCACCAGCCTGCGTGTCCCCGCCGATTGGATGATTGCGTTTCAGGCCGTGCTGATTTCCATCTCTGCATTGATCCTCTGTTCCATGGAGAACCCGGCGCGGATGTTCGGCCTTGGCGTGCTGGCCGTCCTCTTCAGCGGGCTTTGGCAGCCAGGGCAAACGAGCTTGGAGACCACGCGCAGCTTCTTCGGTGTCCACAAGATCGCGGACTCGGCGGACGGGAAACATCGGCTTCTTTTCCACGGCACCACGATTCACGGCGCCGACCGGATCAAGAACGCCGACGGTTCGCCGGTAACCGGACGCGCCGAGCCGCTCGCTTACTATTATCGCGGCGGACCGATCTCCGAGACGATCATCGCGACGCGCGCGGCGCGCGGGAAACTCTCCGATGTTGCCGCGGTCGGTCTAGGTACCGGCAGCCTCGCGTGCTACCGGGAGCCGGACGAGAACTGGACATTCTTCGAGATCGATCCTGAAGTTGTACGTCTCGCACGCGACCCGCAGCGCTTTCGCTTTATCTCCTCCTGCGCACCGGACATGCCGATCGTGCTTGGAGACGCACGGCTGACGCTCTCCGGTTCGAAAGCGCAATACGATCTTATTCTGCTCGATGCTTTCTCATCCGACGCGATCCCCGCGCATCTGCTCACCCGCGAAGCCGTCAGCGGCTATCTTACGCAACTGAAACCGGGTGGCGTGATCGTGATGCACATATCGAACCGCCATCTTGATCTGGCGCAGATCGTGGCCGCGGTCGGCGAGAGTGAAGGGCTGGTCACGCTTGTGAAGACAGATACGTCTGCAAACAACTTCTCGGAAGACTACAAATCGAACGCGACCGTTGCCGTGCTTGCACGTAACTGGCGCGATATCGAAATGCTGGCTCGTTCGCCGGGATGGGCAAAGGTCGTGTCTGATGGCGTGCGGCCGTGGACCGACGACTATTCGGATTTAATCAGCGCGCTGATCCGGAAGAAATTCTAGGCCTTCGCCGGGGCGCCGAGCATTTCCTCGATCAGCGCAAAAGCAGCAATCACGGACCTGCGCCGTACTTCATCTCGGCCGAGATCGCCGAAGCAGCATCCGCGCGCATGAAAAGCGCCTTCGCGGTTGGCGCAGGCGATGAAGACAGACCGACCGGCTTATCCGGCGAGCCACCGCCGGGCCCTGCAATCCCGTGGTCGACACCGCAATGCTCGTTCCGGCGGCATCCAATGCGCCTAGCACCATGGCTTTTGCGCACTCCGCGCTGACGGCTCCGTACTTTGCGAGCAATTCTTTACCGACCCCAAGCAGCGCCATCTTCGCTTCGTTCGAGTAGGTGACGAAACCACGGTCGAATACCTCCGACGAGCCGGCAATGCTGGTGATCGCCGCGGCGACGAGGCCGCCGGTGCACGATTCCGCGGCCGAGAGCGTGAACTGCCGCGCGCGGCAAAGCTCGAAGACGCGAAGTGCTGCCTCTGCCGTTTCTTTGTCGATCATAGCCCGCTCCAGGGGAGCCTGATGGTTGCTGTCGCCATGGCCGCGATCCCTTCGCTCCGGCCGATGAAGCCCAATCCTTCATTCGTCGTAGCCTGAACGCCAACGCGGCCAATTTCGATCCCGCAGATTTCTGCGATCTTCTCACGCATGACGTCGCGATGCGGACCGATCTTCGGCGCCTCGCAGATCAACGTGCCGTCGATGTGTGCGATCATCCCGCCGCGAGCACGAACACGCTCGACTGCAAACGCGGCGAAAGCCGCCGAGTTTGCCCCGCGCCATTTTTCGTCCGAGGGCGGGAAGTGGTGGCCGATATCGCCATCGCCAATCGCGCCGAGGATCGCATCGGTGATCGCGTGCAGGAGCACATCGGCGTCGGAGTGACCGGAGAGTTTTTTGTTGTGCGGAATTTTCACGCCGCCGAGCGTTACGTGGTCGCCATCGGTAAAGGCATGCACGTCGTAGCCTGTGCCGGTACGAACATCACCGAGCATTTGCGCGGCGTAGGCGTTGGCGCGTTCGAAGTCTTCCGGCGTCGTCAGCTTCGAGTTTGTGATACTGCCTTCGAATGTCGCCACTGTTGCGCCCGTCCATTCCATTAGTGCTGCGTCGTCGGTGAAGTCGCCGCGTCCTTCGTTCACCGCGCGCCGGTGCGCGGCGAGCAGGGCATCGAAGGTGAAGGCCTGCGGCGTCTGCACCGCGCGCAACTCGCTACGCTCGACGTTCGCGAGAATTTTTCCGCTTCCGTCTACGCGCTTGATGGTGTCGGAGACGGCAATCGCGGGAATGGCCGCGCCGTTCTTGCGTGCCGCTGCGATCGCGCGGTCGATCAACGCGGTGTCCGCAAAAGGACGCGCCGCGTCGTGCACGAGCACGAAGCGAGGCGCAGTAGGTAGCAGTCTTTCCAGGCCCGCGAGGACGGATTCCTGGCGTGTCTTGCCGCCGGGGGCGGCAGGAAGACACTTCGGCAGACGTGCGCAGGCTTGCTCATACGCGGCGACGTCTTCGTGACGGATGACGGCCTGAACTGCGCCAATCTCGCGATGATCTGTGAATAACCTCAGGGAATGGCGCAGAACCGGCTCGCCCCGGATCAGGCGGTATTGCTTCGGGGCACCCGCTCCAGCCCGTGTTCCGCCGCCTCCGGCGACCACGATGGCGGCAAATTCCATCCCAACCCCCCTGAAAACCCTTGGTTCGCGAGTTCTCTAGCGTATTCGAGCCGTCCGGTCCTGTTAGGTGCAATGCAATAAAGCCCTTGCCACGAGACCATGCTTGACTAAGATGTGTGCAGGATAATTTGGGCCTATTTTCTAGGCAGAGTCATTTGAGCGACGCCGCAGGCAGTCAGGTTTTAAATATCGGTCCGCACCAGATTGCGGCGCGCGCATTTCTCGCGCCCATGGCCGGCATCACGGACCTTCCGTTCCGCCGCATGGCGAACCGCTACGGCGCCGGGCTCGTTGTTTCCGAGATGATTGCCTGCGAGTGGCTCGCCGGCGGCGCTGCCGAAGCACAGCTCCGCGCCGAAAGCGCCGGTGTCGGCCTTCACGTCGTGCAGCTTGCGGGTTGTGAAACGCGCTGGGTCGCTGAGGGCGCGCGGATCGCGGAAGCTGCGGGTGCCGACATTGTCGATCTCAACATGGGCTGTCCGGCGAAGTCGGTGACTACCGGCGCTGCGGGCGCCGCACTCCTGCGCGATGTCGAGGGTGCCGTTCGTTTGATGGAGGCTGCCGTCGGCGCCGTGAAAATTCCCGTTACGGTGAAGATGCGTCTCGGCTGGGATGACGATTCCATCGTCGCGCCAGAACTCGCGCGTCGCGCAGAAGCGGCGGGCGTGAAGATGGTCACGGTGCACGGGCGCACGCGCCAGCAATTCTACAAGGGCAAGGCAAACTGGAACGCAATCCGTGGTGTGAAGGCGGCCGTGTCTATACCCGTCGTTGCGAATGGCGATCTTGAAACTTACGACGATGCGGCGGCGATGATCTCGGCATCCGGCGCGGATGCTGTGATGGTGGGCCGCGCGGCGCGCGGACGGCCATGGCTGCCGGGAAACATCGGACATTTTCTCGCGACGGGTTCGCGCGCAAGCGATCCCGCGATCGAAGATCAGCGGGACAACCTGATCGAACTCTATGATGCGTGGCTCGGACAGTATGGCCATGCGCGCGGCGCGAAAGAAGCACGCAAGCATATCGGCTGGGCACTGGAGGTCGCGGCCCGCGCTGCGAATCTTTCGACGGACTGGGTGAAGGGGTGGCGCGCGCAATTGCTCGCTGAAAATGAGCCTTCGCGCGTCGCCCTTGGCATCCGCGATGCATTCGACGAACTGGGCTGGAAATCGGCGGCATGAGAAACGCGCATGCGGAAAGAACGCTGGCTCCGGTTTCGGGCGTCGCAGATGCGGTGCTGGATGCGCTTCCGCATCCCGTGATTACCGTCGCGCCTACGGGGTTGATTGTGAATGCGAATTCTGCCGCCGAGGCGTTCTTTGACTCCAGCGCGCATGTGCTTCGCCGTCATCGCATTCACGATATTGTTCCGTTCGGTAGCCCGCTGATTGCATTGATCGAGCAGGTGAGGGCGCGGAGCGCCGCGGTCAATGAGTATCGCGTCGATCTCGGCACGCCGCGTAACGGCGGCGAACGCATCGTCGATATTCATGTCGGGCCGATGGCGGAGAACCCGCAGCAGGTTGTCGTGATGCTTCAGGAGCGCACGATGGCGGACAAGATCGACCGGCAGCTCACGCATCGCGGTGCTGCGCGCTCGGTTACGGCGCTGGCTTCCATGCTGGCGCATGAAATCAAGAATCCGCTGTCGGGCATTCGTGGCGCCGCGCAACTACTGGAACAGTCGGCGGACGACAGCGATCGCGCGCTGACGCGCCTGATTTGCGACGAAGCCGACCGCATCGTGAAGCTCGTCGACCGCATGGAAGTATTTTCCGACGAGCGGCCGATCGAGCGTGATGCCGTCAACATTCATGTGGTGCTTGAGCATGTAAAAAAGCTTGCGGCTTCGGGCTTTGCGAGCCGTATCAAATTTATCGAGGAGTACGACCCCTCACTGCCGCCGGTGTTCGCAAACCGCGATCAGCTCGTGCAGGTCTTTTTGAACCTCATTAAAAACGCTGCGGAAGCGATCGGCGGTGCTGCCGACGGTGAAATCCATTTGAGTACGGCGTTCCGTCCCGGTGTGCGGCTGACCGTGCCCGGCTCCTCGACGCGCGTGAGCCTGCCGCTCGAATTCTGCGTGCGCGACAACGGCCCCGGCGTGCCGGAAGACGTGCGTCCGCATCTGTTCGACCCGTTCGTGACCACGAAGACCAGCGGCAGCGGTCTCGGGCTCGCACTGGTCGCAAAAATCATCGGCGACCATGGCGGCATTGTTGAGTGCGATAGCGTTCCAAGGCGCACGACGTTTCGTGTGTTGTTACCGACTTTCACCCAAAACGGCGCGATCGCGCATTCGGATCAGTGAGGACGGCGTTAATGCCTTCTGGAAACATTCTTGTAGCCGACGACGATGCCGCGATCCGGACCGTGCTTAGCCAGGCGCTCTCGCGCGCCGGGTATGAGGTGCGTTCCTGCGGAAACGCAGCGACGCTGTGGCGCTGGGCTAGTCAGGGCGACGGAGACCTCGTGATCACCGACGTGGTGATGCCGGACGAAGATGCGTTCAGCCTTCTGCCCCGACTTAAGAAGATGCGTCCGGAATTGCCGGTCATTGTCATGAGCGCGCAGAACACGTTCATGACGGCGATCAAGGCATCCGAGCACGGTGCCTATGAGTATCTGCCGAAGCCGTTCGACCTCAAGGAATTGATCGGCATCGTAGGCCGCGCATTGCTCGAGCCGAAGCGGAGCGCAGCGGCGGCCGCAAAGCCCGAAGACATGGAAAACATTCCGCTCGTCGGCCGCTCGCCCGCGATGCAGGAAATCTATCGTCTGCTTGCACGCCTGATGCAGACCGATCTGACCGTGATGATTACGGGCGAGTCAGGAACCGGCAAAGAACTTGTCGCGCGCGCGCTGCATGATTACGGCAAGCGGCGTTCGGGGCCGTTCGTGGCGATCAACATGGCTGCGATCCCGCGCGATCTGATCGAGGCCGAGCTTTTCGGACACGAAAAGGGCGCCTTCACCGGAGCCAACACCAAGAACATCGGGCGTTTCGAACAAGCCGAGGGCGGCACGCTGTTTCTCGACGAGATCGGCGACATGCCGATGGAAGCGCAGACGCGGCTGCTGCGCGTCTTGCAGCAGGGCGAATACACGACCGTAGGCGGACGCACGCCCATCAAGAGCGATGTTCGCATTATCGCCGCGACCAACAAGGATTTGCGGATTCTGATTCAGCAGGGACTGTTCCGCGAAGATCTGTTCTTCCGCCTGAACGTGGTGCCGCTGCGTCTGCCGCCGCTGCGTGAGCGCACCGAAGACGTGCCCGACCTGATCCGGCACTTCTTCGCGCTGGCCGCGCGCGAGGGTCTGCCGCAGAAGCAGATCGAGAACGCGGCGCTCGACCGCCTGCGCCGCTACCGCTGGCCGGGCAATGTGCGCGAACTGGAAAATCTCGTGCGGCGTCTTGCGGCGCTTTACCCGCAGGAGATCATTTCGCTCGGCATCATCGATTCCGAACTGGCGCAGCCAGCTGCCGAGCTATCGCCGGACGCGACCGGCAAGGACGAGTCGTTGAGCGCCTCGACCGAGCGGCACCTTTCCAAATATTTCGGGGGGTATGGGGACAATCTTCCGCCGCCCGGGCTCTATCACCGCATTCTGCGCGAGGTCGAAACGCCGCTGCTGTCGGCCGCGCTCGCAGCGACCCGGGGCAACCAGATCAAGGCGGCGGAACTCCTCGGAGTGAACCGGAACACGTTGCGGAAGAAGATCCGCGACCTCGATATTCAGGTCCTGCGCTCGACCCGCTAACCCTATTTTGGAGCCGGGCTGTCCTCTAGGCCCGTCTGTCACATTTTTGCACCAGTGTTGTTAGTATGCATCAGGCTGCCGGGCAGTCCGGTCTTCTGATGGCGGTGAATGGCCGACTCTCTCGCTTCCCCTGAAACAGCTCTTTCCGCGCAGCCGGCTCCCTTTCCGAAGCCGCCCCGGCGGCTGAGCAGCTATTTCGCGCCGGTCATGGTGGTGCTGTCGCTGGTTTCGGCGTTCGTCACTTTTCTGGTTCTGACCGGGCTGACGCCGATCTTGCCCACGCACAACGTGGTCGTCACGGTGCTGCTCGCCAACGCCGGCATGGTGCTGATCCTGCTCGGGGTCGTGGCGTGGGAAGTGTTCAACGTCATTCGCGCGCAGCGTAAGGGCAGAGCCGGCGCGCGGTTGCACGGACGCATCGTGCTTTTGTTCGGGATCGTGGCCGTGGTGCCCGCGATTCTGGTTGCGATCATCGCGAGCATCACGCTGGACCGCGGCCTCGACCGCTGGTTCTCGCAGCGAACGCGCGCGATTATCGGCAATGCCATCACGGTCGCGGAAACTTATGTCCGCGAACATGGCCTCAGCATCCGGCAAGACCTTGTCGGCATGGCGAGCGATCTCTCGCGCATGAAGGAAATCTACGACAACGATCGCGAGCGCTTCCGGAAAATTCTGACAGGCCAGGCGCAGCTTCGTGGTGTGCCAAGCGCGGTGCTGATCCGTTCCGATCTTACCGTGCTCGAAAAGCCGACATCAATGTCGGCCGTGAGTTTCTGATCCCGCAGAATATCGTGGTGAAGGAAGCGACCGCGCAGCAGCCGATCGTTTATGTGCCTCCGTCCGCCGACTATGTCGCGGCGATCATTCCGTTGATCGGCTACGAGGATACGTATCTTTACATCGCGCGGCCCATCGACCCTCGCGTCATTCAGTATTTGCGGCAGACCGAAGCGAACCTGCTGGAGTATCGCGGGCTAGAGCAGCGGCGCTTTGGCGTGCAGATCGCGTTCGCGCTGATGTACGCGGTGATCGCGATGATCCTG
Organism: Hyphomicrobiales bacterium; assembly: GCA_016713235.1. GTDB lineage: Bacteria > Pseudomonadota > Alphaproteobacteria > Rhizobiales > Xanthobacteraceae. Next base: position 89,746 of record JADJPN010000005.1, read on the forward strand.
TTGTTGTCGTCGATCTGGATTGGGCTCAATTTCGCGAACCGGCTGGTTGCGCCGATCCGCCGGTTGATTACGGCAGCTGACCTTGTCGCCTCGGGCAATCTTTATGTGCAGGTTCCTGTCCGCCAATCCGAAGGCGATCTCGCCAATCTCGGCGATAGCTTCAACAAGATGACCTCGGAACTTCGCGCGCAGAATTCGGATCTGACCCGCGCGCGTGACCAGATCGACGAACGCCGGCGCTTCTCGGAAGCCGTGCTGGCCGGTGTTGGTGCGGGCGTGATCGGCCTGAACGCAGCCGGCGAGATCACGATTCTCAATCGTTCCGCCGAGCGGCTGCTTGGCGTGAGCGAAGCTGAGATGATCGGAAGGGGCGCGGCCGACGCAATTCCCGAAATTGCGACGCTGGTGCGCGATGCTTTCGCAGATAATTATCGGGTCAATGGTACGGTCACGATCTCACGCGATGGGCGCGAGCGTACCTTCAACGTCCGCGTTACCACCGAGCAGGCAGACGAAACCGAACACGGCTATGTGATCACGCTTGACGACATTACGGAGCTGGTGACGGCGCAGCGGACTTCCGCCTGGGCGGATATCGCGCGACGCATCGCGCATGAGATCAAGAATCCACTGACGCCGATTCAGCTTTCCGCCGAACGCTTGAAGCGAAAATACGGCAAGACGATTCTGCAAGACCGCGAAATCTTCGAGCAATGCACCGAGACGATCATTCGTCAGGTCGGCGACATCGGCCGTATGGTGGACGAGTTCTCTTCGTTCGCGCGCATGCCGAAGCCCGTCGTTGAGACGCAGGATCTGGCGGAAACAATTCGTCAGGCCGTATTTTTGCAACGCGTCGGCCATCAGAACATCAAATTCGAAACCGAACTTCCGCAAGGCGCGATCACTGCGCGTTATGACCGCCGTCTGATCTCGCAGGCGTTGACGAACATTTTGAAGAACGCGGCGGAAGCGATCGAAGCGCTGCCGCAGGATGAGCGCAACGACGGCAAAATACGGGTGCGCACGACGCGCGAGGGCGACATGATCGTCATTGAGGTGATCGACAACGGGCCTGGCCTGCCGAAGGAAAATCGCGAGCGGCTGCTCGAGCCTTATGTGACGACGCGGGAGAAGGGTACTGGTCTCGGACTGGCCATTGTCGGAAAAATTTTCGAGGAGCACGGCGGTCATCTCGAACTGAATGATGCGCCGGCGGACTTCGCGAACGGGCGCGGCGCCTGGATCAGGCTCACGCTCGCATCGAACGGAACCAATGCCGCGGCCAACGCGGACGTGAGTAATAAGCGGGACACGGTGAACTGAAGATGGCGAACGATATCCTTGTCGTTGACGATGAAGTCGATATTCGCGAACTGGTTGCGGGGATTCTCGAGGACGAAGGCTACGTGGTGCGAACCGCGGGTAACGCCGACGACGCGTTGAATGCGATCGAGTCGCGCAGGCCGCAACTCGTGCTGCTCGACATCTGGCTCGAGGGAAGCCGCCTCGACGGCCTGGCGCTCTTGGATGTCATCAAGGCGAACCATCCTGATCTGCCGGTCGTGATGATCTCGGGTCACGGGAATATCGAAACCGCTGTCGCCGCGATCAAGCAGGGCGCTTACGATTTCATCGAGAAGCCGTTCAATGCCGACCGGCTTGTCGTGATTGCGAGCCGCGCGATCGAGACTCTGCGGCTGCGGCGCGAGGTGAACTCGCTCAAGCAGCAGCACCCGCAAGCGCAGAAGCTCGTCGGTCAGTCAGCGGCGATGAATGGATTGCGGCAAAACATCGAGCGCATTGCGCCGACCAACAGCCGTATCTTCATTGTGGGCGCGTCCGGATCCGGCAAAGAGCTGACCGCGCGTATCATCCATAACGCATCCGCGCGCGCGAGCGGCCCGTTCATTGTGATCAATGCGGCCGCGATCACGCCTGAGCGCATGGAACTGGAATTATTCGGCACGGAGGCCGAAGGCGACCATCCGCGCAAACTCGGTGCGCTGGAAGAAGCCGACGGCGGAACGCTCTTCATCGACGAAATCGCCGACATGCCGCGCGAGACACAGAACCGCATTCTGCGCGTGCTGACGGAGCAGACCTTCCAGCGGCTCAAGGGCAATGTAAAAGTGCAGGTCGATGTACGCGTGATTTCTTCCACCGCACGCGACATCGAGCATGAAATCGCGGAGGGGAGGTTCCGGGAAGATCTTTTCCATCGCCTCAGTGTCGTGCCGATCCGCGTGCCGCCGCTTGCCGAACGCCGCGAGGATATTCCCGAGCTTGTGCAGCATTTCCTTGATCAGATTTCGGTGACGACGGGACTTGCGAAACGGACGATCGGCGATGACGCCCTCGCTGTATTGCAGTCGCATGACTGGCCGGGAAATGTCCGCCAGTTGCGTAACAACGTTGAGCGTCTGCTAATTCTCGCCGGCGGCGACGCGCAAAGCGTAATTACCGCAAATTTACTGCCGCCGGATGTCGGTTCGCTGGTGCCGAGCATGCCGAACGGAAATGGCGGCGAGCAATTGATGAGCCTGCCGCTGCGCGACGCGCGTGAAGTGTTCGAGCGCGAGTATCTCGTTGCGCAGATCAACCGCTTCAGCGGGAACATTTCGCGCACGGCGGAGTTCGTCGGCATGGAGCGCTCCGCGCTGCATCGCAAGCTCAAAGCGCTCGGCATCGACGAGCGGGCGCGCTAAGCACATCGGCTGAATATCATGTCTCGCATCGCTTATGTGAACGGACGATATGTTCCTTTCGCGCATGCCAGTGTTCACATCGAGGACCGCGGCTACCAGCTTGCGGACGGCGTTTACGAGGCTTGCGAAATCCTAGATGGATCGCTGGTCGATGCACGGCGGCATCTGGAGCGATTGTCTCGCTCGCTGGATGCGCTTCGTATTTCTGCGCCGCTGGCGCCGGCTGCGCTGCGTTTTGTGCTCGATGAGACGGTCCGCCGCAATCGTGTGCGGGATGGGCTTCTGTACTTGCAGGTTACACGGGGTGTCGCACGGCGCGATCACGGTTTCCCCGATAAGCCGGTAAAACCGGCGCTGGTAGTCACCGTTCGCGCGCTCGACCGCAAGAAGATCGAGGCTACGGCGGTCGCGGGGATCGCGGTCATTACCGTGCCGGACGATCGCTGGGGTCGTGTCGATATCAAGACGACGGGTCTGCTGCCGAATGTACTCGCACGTCAGGCGGCCAGGGATGCCGGCGCGAAAGATGCGTGGTTCGTTGACGATCACGGGCTCATCACCGAGGGGGCGTCCTCGAACGCCTGGATCGTCAAAGACGGTGTCTTGCTCACGCGTCCAAGCTCGAACCGGATTCTGACCGGCATTACGATGACCGTGGTCAAGGAGATCGCTGCGGGCTTGCAGATGAAGGTCGAGGAGAGGGCTTTTACGCCCGAGGAAGTGCGCAGTGCCAGCGAGGCCTTTCTGACCTCGGCCACGCAAACCGTGATTCCGGTCGTCAGCATCGATGGCTACAACATCGGATCAGGCAAGCCGGGGCCGCTCGCGATACGGTTGCGGGAAGCATTTCACCGCACAGCGGAAATCGGCCCGAAAATCGCCTAACTAATTGAGTTTTCTAGTTGAATAGTCATCGTACTTGTACGAGGTACAATCTTGCGCGTTTTCCCGAACGCGCCTCTAATAGCGGATGTCACGGACGGGCAACGTCCGGGCAGGGTAGCGGAAGGGCTGCTCGACATAACGCTCGCCCGAACCAAGAAGGAAAATCCCCATGGCGGCGGACAGAAACCAAAATCTTCAGGATACTTTTCTCAATTTCGTCAGAAAGAACAAAACGCCGCTCACTATTTTTCTCGTGAACGGCGTGAAGCTACAGGGCGTGGTCACGTGGTTCGACAATTTCTGCGTATTGCTGCGCAGGGACGGACACGGGCAGCTCGTCTACAAACACGCGATATCGACGATTATGCCGGGGGCGCCCATTTCGCTGTTCGAGGGAACCGACGACAGCATTCCCACCGGAGACAAAGTCTAGTTGGAGCCGAGAAAATCTAAACGCAGGAAATCGCGGCAGCCGGATAACCCGGCTGCCGGCGATGCCGCGCGCGATGCAACGAAAGTCGCGGTCGTGGTGCCGGTGAATCCACGCGGCAAAGATGCGGACGCGAACGCGCGCGATCCGCAGGCACGGCTTGAAGAAGCCGTGGGGCTTGCCGCCGCAATCGAGTTGCATGTCGTCAGTGCCGGTATTGTGACGCTCGGTACGATCCGGCCGGCGACATATATTGGCTCGGGTAAGGTCGAAGAAATCGCTGGCATCGTTCGCGCAGAAGACGCGGGTGTCGTCTTCGTCGATTGCGCGCTATCTCCGGTGCAGCAGCGCAATCTCGAAAAGGCCTGGGGTGCGAAGGTCGTCGATCGCACCGGACTGATTCTGGAAATTTTCGGCGCGCGCGCCCGCACCAAGGAAGGCACGCTGCAAGTCGAGCTTGCGCATCTGAATTATCAGCGCAGTCGTCTGGTGCGCTCGTGGACCCATCTTGAGCGCCAGCGCGGCGGCTTCGGCTTTCTCGGCGGCCCCGGCGAAACCCAGATCGAGGCGGACCGGCGGCAGATCGACGAACGCATCATCCGGATCGAGCGCGAGCTCGATTCCGTGAAGCGTACTCGCGCGCTGCATCGGCAGAACCGTAAGCGCGTGCCCTATCCGGTCGTGGCGCTTGTGGGTTACACGAACGCCGGTAAATCGACGCTGTTCAACCGTCTGACAGCCGCGAATGTCCGGGCTGAGGATTTGCTGTTTGCAACGCTCGATCCGACCTTGCGCGGTGTCGAGTTGCCTGGCGGCACGAAGGTGATCCTGTCCGATACGGTAGGCTTTCTATCCGAACTGCCGACGCTGCTCGTCGCAGCGTTTCGCGCAACGCTGGAAGAAGTCATCGAAGCCGATCTGATCCTGCATGTGCGCGACATCTCGCACCCGGACACGGCGGCGCAGGCGACGGATGTACTTGGCGTGCTCCACGATCTCGGGATCGACGTTCACGATCCGAAGAAGATCATCGAAATCTGGAACAAGAGCGATCGTCTTGACGAGGAGATGCGCGAGAAAGCGCGCAATCACGTGAAGCGTTTGTCTCACGCAGAGCGGCCATTGCTGATTTCGGCGCTGACGGGCGAGGGCATCGATATGCTGTTGCGTGCGATCGCCGACAAGATTGCGTCGGGTTGGCCTGTCGTTTCGCTGCTGCTCGACACGGCGGATGGCGCAAACCTGAGCTGGTTGCACCGTCACGGCGAAGTGCTGTCGCAGAGCCTTAAAGGCGACGATCAGCTTCGTGTCGAAGTCCGTATGGCGCCTGAGAAGGCCGAGGAATTCCGACGGCGCATGAAACCGAAATCCTCAGCGGCCTGACGCCTGCCGGTATACGCTCGCGCAATAGACCATGCCGAGCGCGGTCTGCGGGAGATAAACCAGGATCTTCGCGAGTAAGAGTGCAAAAAGGGCGGGTAGTGGCACGTTGCCTTCTGCCAATTTCTCGAAAGATTCCGAAGTGACTCCCAGTAGCGGAAGTAACGCGCCCTCAACCGCGACGTCGATGATCATAAAGATGATTATCAGCCCGACCATGCCGCCGAGTATCCGAAGGCCAGCACCTTTTGTTGCCGCCCAAGATTCGCGCAACGACATGGGGCTTGGAATTGCGGCCGCGACCATCCACGGGGTAATCCGTCCAGCGACATAGGCGCCGGCAAGTACGGCAAAGAGCGCGACGAGACCGAGGGCGATCAGCGCAAGTACGAAAAATCCCGCTGCTGGAGAAGTTTCATCGTCGCCCAGGAAATACTCGAATCCGGCAATGCCAGCCAAAAGTACAGGAAGGAATATCGCCGTCATGAGCGCGACCATGAGTAACGAGAGCCCGATGACGCGTAGCAGGAAAGGGCCGTAAACTGTAAGAAACTGCGGATCCGTTTCGTTGAGCAGCCAGTTTCTGGCAATCACGATATAGTACGCGACACTGACGAGCATGCCGAACAGCATGGCGCAGACCGAAGCAGCGATGATGCCGGTATCGTTTTCTGCGCGAATCGAGAGATAAATCACGCCGAAAAAACATGCCGCCGCGACCACCACGAAGAGTAAGAACTTCCAGGAAAGCCGAAAGAAATTGGAGAAGCCGGGAAATACGTAAGTGAACGCATCGCCCAGCGCTGTCGCTGCGGAAAGCGGATTGGCTGTCGGTGTGGTTTGTGTCGGCGCGAGATCGCCCATATTCAGTCTTCCGCTTGCAGTTGTTTCTCAGACTGCCAGTAGGATTCCAGCACGTCCAACGGTGTTTGTTCGACGGAGCTGCCGGCGTTTGCGGCGCGTTTTTCTACACCGCGAAAACGCCGCTCGAACTTTGCTGTCGCGTTGCGCAGCGACGACTCCGGGTCGATGTTAGCGCGGCGCGCGTAATTAACCAGCGAGAAGAGGAGGTCGCCGAACTCTTCTTCCACTGCCACGGTGGTCCGGGCTGATTTCAATTCGTCGATCTCTTCCGCGATTTTGTCGAGCACGCCGGTAAGGTCAGGCCAATCGAAGCCGACTTGCGCCGCGCGCTTTTGAACTTTTTCCGCACGCGTGAGCGCTGGCAAGGCCATCGGCACGCCGTCGAGCGCGCTTTCCTGATGCGCTGATTTCTCCTTGCGTTCTTCGGCTTTGATTTTCTCCCAAAGCGATTTCACGTCGTCTGACGAAATGCCGCGCGCAGCATCGAAGACATGCGGGTGACGGCGGATCAGCTTTTGCGTGATCGAGAGCACGACATCCTCGAAGGCGAAGTGCTTCGCTTCTTCGGCCATGCGCGCGTGAAATACGACCTGAAGCAGCAGGTCGCCAAGTTCGTCCTTGAGGCCGTGCATATCGCCATGCGCGATCGCGTCGGCGACTTCGTAGGCTTCCTCGATCGTGTACGGCGCGATTGTCGAGAAGGTCTGCTTCAGGTCCCATGGGCAGCCGGTTTCCGGCGTCCGCAGGCGGGCCATGATCTCGATCAGCCGCGCAATATCGGTAGAAGGCTGCATGCCGTGGGCTCCTGATGTCTGCCTGAACGGCTATCTGTGATTCGCAGAAGACATATTATGGAATATCATTAGCAGCCAGGGCCGGTCGGCTACGGGTTTTCGGTCAAATTTGAATCATCTCCGGCGCCCGATCTTAACGCCACTCTGTCAGGTTGGTGTCGCGGGAATGCTTTTTGGGGCTCGATTTTTTCTATGGCCATGGCGGGTTTTCAGCGTGGTCCAGCGCGACTTCGCTGGTTATTGGTTGCAATCGTTGCGCTTGCGGCTTTGCCGGTTTTCGCGTTGTACCTTGCGCGTCTGAATACGAGCAACGAACGCGCGCTCATGGAAGCACGCGACTTCGCGCAGTTGCTTGCGCGTTCCGGCGCAACCCAGCAGCAAAATCTCGTCGTCAATGCGCGCGGCCTTGCCGAAGCGCTGCGGCACGTCCCGGCCCTGCAGCATCACAGCGCGGATTGCAAAACGCTGCTTTCCGAAGTGAACGCCAAGACGGTGTGGGCGTCGTCGCTGTTTCTGCTCAATACCAAGGGCGCGCCGATCTGTTCGAGCCGGACAGGATCGCAACGTTTGAACTTCTCCGATCGGCAGTATTTCAAGGACGCGATGCAGACCGGCGAATTTGTCGTCAGCGAAGCGATCATCGGACGTATTACCAAGCAGCCGGTCGTAGCGACCGCGCTGCCGGTGAAGAATGCGATCGGCGAGATTGCGAGCGTGCTCGTTATTGGGGCCGAACTCAATTGGATTTCCGCGCTCGCAGACGCCGTTTACGAGCGCTATCGCGGATCCGTCCTTGCGATTAACGCCGAAGGCGGGTTGATTTCGCGGCATCAGCGCTCCGGCCGCGCCAGCATTTCGGAAACCGGCACGAGCGACGACACGCTGAAAAAGCTTCTTCAGGCGAGGACGCCTGTTGTCGAGATCGAAGAAGACGGTGTCACGCGTATTTTCGGTCTGGCGCATCTGAAAGACACGCAGTTGACCGTTGCGGTCGCATTCGATCGTGAAGCCGTGCTCGGACCGATCCGCCACGCGTTTCTGGTTGATCTGCTGTGGCTGCTTCTGGTTGCCGCGGGTTCCGCGGGCCTTGCACTCACGGTCGCGGAATTCAGTGTGCTTCGTGGCGTGCGCACGCTCAACAATACGGCGCTGCGCTTGAAGGCCGGCCGTATGGGCACGCGTGTTACACTTTCGCCGCGCGTCGCGACCGAACTGCACGAGCTAGCCGCGAGTTTCAATTCGATGATCGCGGAATTCGAGCGGCTCGCCTACCTCGACCGTCTCACCGGCCTGCCCAACCGGCGCTTTCTGGAACGCCAGATGCTCACGCGCGGTATGGAGCGCGACAAGCGCGGCAACCTTATTCCAGAGGCGCTACTCGTCATCGACCTCGACGGCTTCAAGCCGGTCAATGACATTTTCGGTCATGCCATGGGCGACAAGGTCCTCACCGCGGTTGCGCGCCGTATCGCGGCAGTGGCCAGCGATCGCGCGACGGTTGCGCGCCTCGGCGGCGACGAATTCGTGGCGCTCATCGCGCTTCCCGGCGCGATCGACCCGCGGGCTTCTGCCCGCGCCTTTGGCGACGAGATCCGCCTTGCACTCACCGAGCCGGTCGATATCGATGGCAACATGTTTCCGGTCGGCGCCAGCGTCGGAGTTGCGGTCGTCCCTGATGACGCGGAGACGCTCGCAGGTGCGCTCGTGGTGGCCGATGCCGCTCTCTATGAAGCCAAGCGCCTTGGCCGCAACCGCGTGATCGATCAGGCGCCTTCACTCGTTTCCGAGGGAGAAGCCGATTATGACGGCCTGCTCGAAGGCCACTGGACCAATCTCGAACTGATCGGGTACGACGATAAAAAATAATAGATTACAGCGGCTTGAAATGTAGTTCGCACTCATCAGACGATAAAATATCTCGAATACATTGATGCACTATATAACTGTTCTATATATTTGCTTTATATAGATATTTTCATTCCATCATAGGCCGGCTCAACCCCATCGGGCAGTTTCGATCGCAGCTCGCTGTAGTCGAGATCGGTGTGCATATTCGTCAGAATCGCCCGCTTCGGCTTCACCCGCCTGATCCAGCCAAGCGTTTCATCGACCGAGAAATGGCTTGGGTGCGGGCGGTAGCGCAGGGCATCCACGATCCAGAGATCCAGGCCCTCCAGGGCCTGTAGGCTGGCCGCCGGCAGGCCGTTTACGTCGCAGGAATAGGCGACCGCGCCGATCCGGAAGCCCAGCGCCTGCGTCGAGCCATGCTGCATCGGGAACGGCAGGGCTGCGATTTCACCGCCCTTCCCGGACACCGTCACTTCACGGCCTTCCCGCATCCTGTGTTCTTGCAAGATCGGCGGGTAGTCGCTGCCGGTTGGCGTCTCGAAGCAATAACCGAAGCGCTCACGCAAGAGCTTCGAGGTCGGCTCGTCGGCATAGACATCGATACGCTTGCGCTGCACGAGTGCGAGCGGCCGCAAGTCGTCGATGCCATGGGTGTGGTCGGCGTGATCGTGTGAGTAAAGAACTGCGTCGATCGCGGCGACGTTCGCATCCAGGAGTTGCTCACGAAGATCGGGCGACGTGTCGATCAGAACCGTGGTGCGGCCTTCCGCGCTGTCGCGCTCAACCAGTAGCGAGCAGCGGCGGCGGCGGTTTTTCGGATTATCAGGGTCGCACGCCCCCCAACCCTGACCCACGCGCGGCACGCCGCCAGAGGAGCCGCAGCCGAGAATGGTGAAGGTGTAGGTCATGCAAAGAGAGCTTATGCCGCGTGTGGAACCTTGGAGAAGAGGCGGAAGAAGTTTTCCGTAGTCTGGCGTGCGACGGTCTCGAAGTCGGTGCTACGCGCCGCCGCAAGTACGCGGGCTGTATTCGTTACGAAAGCCGGCTCATTGCGCTTGCCGCGATAAGGCTCAGGCGCGAGATAGGGCGCATCGGTCTCGATCAGAATTCGATCCTCGGGAATGCTGGCGGCGATGGCGCGCAGCGCTTCGTTCTTCTTGAAGGTGATCACGCCTGAGAACGACACGTAGCCGCCGAGTGCGACGCCACGCTTCGCGAGGTCGGGGCCGCCCGTAAAACAATGCAGCACGAAAGGAAATGCACCCTTGGCGGATTCTTCTTCGAGGATGCGTGCCATGTCGTCGTCGGCTTCCCGCGAATGAATTACGAGCGGCAAGCCGGTTTCGCGCGCCGCTGCTATATGCCTGCGGAAGCCCTGCTTCTGGCCTTCGACCGAGCTGTTATTCCGGAAGTAATCGAGACCCGCTTCGCCGATTGCGACGACCTTCGGATCATTCGTGAACTTAACGAGGTCCGCGGCGGTCACGTCCGGCTCTTTATCGGCATAATGCGGATGCGTTCCGATCGAGCAGAACACATCGTCATAGGCTTCCGCGATGGCGCGTATGTCGGGAAACTTGTGCACTTTGGTGCTGATCGTCACCATGCGGCCGATGCCCTGCTCGCGTGCGCGGGCGACGATCGCGTCGCGCTCCGCTGCAAAGTCGGGAAAATCGAGATGACAGTGGCTGTCGACCAGCATCGTCAGCCTTTCTTGTCTTCCTCGGGATCCACGTAGCGCGGGAAAATTCCGGCAGGAGCCGGAAGCGGCGCGCCGGCTTCAAGCGGCCCGCCGCGCCAAGCGACGTGAAGTTGCGCGCGTTCTGCTCCACGCCCAGCAGATCGAGCAGCTTCGCACTGCCTTCCAGTACGAAAGGTTGCGCAAGGATCGCAACCTGACGGACGACTTCCGCCGTGGTCCAGAGCACGGTGGCCATCTTCGCGGGATCGCTCTTGCGCATCCCATGAGCGCTTGCCGCGAAGTATTGGTTGGCGTCAGCTACGACCGACCAGATCGCCTGCAACACGAGGTGAAGCTGCTGCGTCTTCATGGCTTCGCGCGCCTGCTCAAGGAGTGCATCCGTGGCGGCGAGGATCGCTTTATCGGCATCGGCGAGCGTGCCCGGCTCCGGCACCTTCGCGTCGCAGTTCTTCGCGATCATCGACAGCGAACGCTGTGCCAGATTGCCCAGATTGTTCGCAAGATCCGCGTTCGTTCGATTCACGATCGCTTCGTGGTTGTAGTTGCCATCCTGTCCGAACGGCACTTCGCGCAGGAAGAAATAGCGGATCTGATCGACGCCGTAGTGATCGGCCATGGCGATCGGATCGACGACGTTGCCGAGTGTCTTCGACATCTTCTCGCCGCGGTTCAGCAGGAAGCCGTGGCCGTGTACGCTTTTCGGCAGTTCAATGCCGGCCGACATCAGGAATGCCGGCCAATAGACCGCGTGGAATCGCACGATGTCTTTGCCAATGACGTGAATATCGGCGGGCCAGTATTTTTTGAAGTTTTCGGAATTCGTATCCGGATAGCCGACGCCGGTCAGATAATTCGTCAGTGCATCGACCCAGACATACATGACATGTCCGGCCGCGCCCGGCACCGGCACGCCCCAGGTAAGCGTCGTGCGCGAGATCGACAGGTCCTGCAATCCCGCTTTCACGAAGCTCTCGACTTCGTTGCGGCGCGTTTCCGGCATGATGAAGCCGGGATTGTTTTTGTAGTGCGCAAGCAGTTTGTCGCCATAAGCCGAGAGCTTGAAGAAGTAAGTCTTTTCCTCTGTCCACTCGACCGGAGTGCCCTGTGGGCCGCGGCGGATTTTATCTTCACCGACAACCGTCTCGGATTCTGCGTAGAACGCTTCGTCGCGCACGGAATACCAACCGGCATAGGTGCCGAGATAAATGTCGCCCGCCTCTTCCATCTTCTTCCAGATGGCTTTGCTGGCTTCGTGGTGCGCGGGCTCGCTCGTGCGGATAAAGCGGCTGTACGAGACATTGAACTTGTCGCACATCGCCTTGAACAGCGGCGCATTTTTATCGGCAAGTTCGTTCGGCTTCATGCCGGCAGCGGCGGCGGTCTGCGTCATCTTCATGCCGTGCTCGTCAACGCCGGTCAGAAAGAACACGTCATAGCCATCGAGACGCTTGAAGCGCGCGATTGCGTCGGTCGCAATCGCTTCGTAAGCGTGACCGATATGCGGCGCGCCGTTCGGGTAGGAAATCGCCGTGGTGAGGTAGAAGCGCGGCTTGTCCGCCATTGAAACAACTTCCTTCGCTCCCTAGCAGCTTTAGCCGCGGGCCGCTTCCGAGAGCATTGTAAAGACCTGAAACACCAAGGGCTTACGGTCGAGATTATAAATCTCGGCGGTCGCCGTGGCGCGGCGAACCTTTTCCCATGCCTCGGCAAACTGCGCAAGACGCGCGGGCTCGCCGTCGCCAGTAGCGGCGGCCGCGAGCCAGTCCTCGACGGCTTCCGCGAAGATGCCGAGATTGTCCCCGCGTAACTTGTCGCCGAGTGCCGCGATTGAAGACGACTCGATTGAGGGCAAGCGCGCAAGGATTTGGCGGGTCATCTCAAGGATTTCGATCCCGCCTTCACCACCGAGAAGCAAGGAAAGCGCTCGACCCACGCTGCCCTGGCTCGCCTCGGCTGCGCTGTCGAATTGCATCCGATCGAGCTCCGGCAAACTATCGTTAAGCGAACGCAGCGTTTGCGTGACCTCGCCCGCGCTTAACGGCTTCATGGTCAGCCGGCGGCAGCGTGAGCGGATCGTCGGCAGCAGACGTCCCGGCGTGTGGGAAATCAGAATGAAGAGAGCGCGCGCGGGCGGCTCTTCCAGCAATTTCAGAATGGCGTTTGCGCTCGCGGCGTTCATTTCCTCGACTGCATCGACGATGCAGATGCGCCAGCCGCCATAGGCCGATGTGGAGCCGAAGAAGGACGTGATCCGCCGGGTGTCTTCCACGCGGATCACCTGCGACATCGTTTTCTTGTCTTCTTCCTTCACGCGGCGAAGAACCAGAAGGTCCGGATGCGAGAGCGAAGCAACTTGCCGCGAGATCGGATGATCTTCCGGCATCGAGAGGTCGTTCGCGCCGCTCCGTCCGCCGGCAAGAACGAAGCGCGTCAACCGATAGGCCAGCGTGGCTTTGCCGATCCCTTGCGGCCCGCCGAGCAGAAGCGCGTGCGGCAGGCGATTGGCTTGCCATGCCGCGAGCAACTCGCGCTCCGTGGCTGCATGACCGACGAGATCGAAGCGCTCACGCGGATGCGGAGCGCCTGCGAGACGGTCGCCTTCGATCGGATCGGAAATCAACTTGCGACCCTCGGCGTCCGCTGTTTTATCAGCCGATCGACAACGGCAAGCCAGATGCGTGAGGCGACGCGTTCCGGCGTTTGCGACGCGTCGACCACGATACAGCGTTCCGGCTCGTCGCGTGCGAGATCGAGGAATGCCTCGCGCAACTGGACATGAAAATCGGTCTCTTCGGATTCGAAGCGATCCTTGACCTGCCCGCGACCCGCGACCCGTTCGAAACCGACCTCAACCGGGACGTCCATGATGAACGTCAGGTCAGGCATGACATCGCCGACTGTCGCCCGCTCCAGCGCGCGGATGATGCGCCGATCAACATTTCCAAGCACACCTTGATAGATGCGCGTGGAATCGATGAAGCGATCACACAGCACCCACTCGCCACCCGTGAGTGCGGGTAAGATCGTGGTTTGCACATGATCGTCGCGCGCGGCGGCGAAGATCATCGTCTCTGCCGTGGGTCCGAGCGGCTTCACGACGCCGCTCAGAAGTAGTAGCCGCATCGCTTCGGCGCCGGGCGAGCCGCCGGGTTCGCGCGTGGTGACCACTTCAATGCCACGCATGCGCAAACGCTCCGCGAGCAAAGCGACTTGTGTCGATTTGCCCGAGCCCTCGCCTCCCTCGAATGTGATGAAGCGGCCGCGCATCATGAGTTCCGGGTTAGCACTTTGCGGACGCCCGCGCGTATAAGACCGGCAACATATTCATAGACTGCGTCGAAAGCACGCCCAAATACACCGCCGGCCGGAACATCCTCGGCCGCGTAAAGCGCAGTTTCATAGGCGAGTTGATCGCCACGGAATACCCTAAGCTTTGCTACCTCGGCCCCTTTGATGATCGGCGCGCGGAGCGGCCCCTCGTAAACGACGCGCGCGATCAAGCGCTCGTTCGTGCCTTGCAGCGAAAGTAGATGCACATCGCTTTTTCCGACCAGGGCGACCGAGCCTTTTGCGCCGCCATAGACGCTTGCATGCGCGATCTCGTTCGCGCCGGTAAACAGAAGGCGATCGGAGAACGCCTTAAAGCCCCAATCGAGCAGACGCCGTGCGTCTTCGGTGCGATCCTTGTCCGATTTTGCGCCATGCACGACTACGATCAGGCGCCGTCCGTCCTGCTCGGCGGAGGCGACGTAACCGTAGCCACTCTCCTTGGTCGATCCGGTGACGAAACCGTCAACACCGAGCGAAGAGCCAAGCAACGGATTGCGGTTCGATTGTTTGATCTTGCTCCAGGTGAGATCGGGCACCTTGAAATATTTATAATGGTCCGGATGCTCGCGGATTAGATGAGCGGCGACCTTCGCAAGATCACGCACGGAGATACGCTGGTCGTCGTGTTGGGCTCCCGTCGGATTGAAGAAGCGCGCGCTCTTCAGGTCGAGCCTGGCAGCGAAATCGTTCATGCGCTTGGCGAAGGCCTGTTCGCTTCCTGCAATGCCTTCCGCAAGAATGATCGCGGCATCGTTGCCCGATACGACGGCTGCGCCGATGATGAGGTCTTCGACGCGAATGCGGCTGCGGACCGCTGCGAACATGGTGGACGCGCCGGATGGTGCGCCGCCCGTGCGCCAGGCGTGATTGCTCACCGGAAACTCGGTATCGAGCGTGATGGTTCCGCGCTTGAGCTCGTCGAATACGACGGCAAGCGTCAGGAGCTTTGTCATGTTGGCAGGTTGCAGCGCCTCGTCGGCTCCGCGGGAGAACAGGATGCTGCCGGTACTCATATCCATCAGCACCGCATGCGGCGCCGAGACCTGCACGGTCTGGGAATGCACCGGCGAGACAAGGCCAAGCAGCGCGGCAAACGCCACGATCGCCGCTTTGGTCGCACTGAAATTGCGCGTGATTGCCGCGCTTTGCTGCGGTCCGGATTCGATCATGAGACGAGGCCAGCCTTACTAGGCAAGGTCCCGCCGATCAATCGGTGTCAGTAAAGGCCGCGGCCGGTCAGGGATGCCGGGGAAAAGCCAGCCGGCGCGGCGGCTGGCGAGCGTGTGGGCTGCGTTGTTGCCAACAGCGTCGGCTGGCGGCGCAGCACCTGCGGCGCATCCGGCTGCTGCGGCACGAAGGGCCGCTGCCGCGCGATCCGCACCTGCGACGGAGCCGGTGCCGGGCCGTTTTCGCGCAAGGTCGCGGCGAGCTGGATATCGTCGGAACCTTCGAGCTTCGCCCGCCCGATATATTCCACGCGGACCCGCTCGGTCCCCTTGTGCTTGAAGCCAAGCAGATCGGCGGCCCGCACGGAAACATCGATCACGCGGCTGGCGTGAAAGGGCCCGCGATCGTTCACGCGGACGATCAACGATTTGCCGTTGGTGAGATTCGTGACCCGAACATAGCTCGGCAGTGGCAGCGTCGGATGCGCGGCGGTGATCGAGCGCATGTCGAAGATTTCGCCGTTCGACGTCAGCCGGCCGTGAAAAGCGTCGCCGTACCAGGACGCGACACCGGACGCGCGGTAGTTCGGATCTTCCTTCGGATGGTAGGTGACGCCGGCGATGACATAGGGCTTGCCGACATGATAGCGGCCATTCCCTTTCGGGATTGCGTCACCGTCGTTGTACTTTCGCGGGCTTGCGGTGACGCCGTATTTCGGATCGGCGCCGCCGGTGGTCTTGCAGTTGGCAAGCGTCACCGCCGCCATGACGAGCATCGTCACGCGCGCGGAAATCTTCGCAATGTGCGGGAAATTACGCCCCATTCACCGGCCAATACGCTACTAGGACCGGGCTTACCGCCCTCTTCGCTCACTTATCGCGCAGGAAGGCTACGAAATCGGGGCGAACCGTAGCCTATCGCCGAATTTGGTTAAGACTTTCCGATAGACTTGCAGAAGACGCGCCAATCGCTCATTTACGGCGCAACGGAGAGGTGGCCGAGTGGTTTAAGGCAGCGGTCTTGAAAACCGCCGTGCGTGAAAGCGTACCGTGGGTTCGAAGCCCACCCTCTCCGCCATTTATTATTGTATTTGCGCGCGGCCGCGGCCTAAGTCCTTGATGATTTCGTGTGCCGCGTTGTGTCCCGGCGCGCCGGTGACACCGCCGCCGGGATGTGTACCCGAGCCGCACATATAAAGTCCCGGACTCGGGGCGCGATAGTTTGCATTGCCGAGTGCGGGCCGCGCGGAGAAAATCTGCCCGAGATCGAGCGCGCCGTGGAAAATGTCACCGCCGGTGAGTCCGAAGGTCCGTTCCAGATCGAGTGGCGAAAGGCTTTGGCGCGCGATGACGGATGATTTGAAGTTCGGCGCGTAACTGTTGACCGTGTCGATCATCAGATCGGCAACAGTATCGCGGTGGTCGTCCCACGATTTTCCGTCGGGAAGCTTTGGTGCGACATGCTGACAGAACAGGCTCGCGACGTGCTGGCCCTTTGGCGCGAGCGTGTCGTCGAGCGTTGAGGAAATTACCAGTTCAACGATCGGCTGCTTCGACCAGCCATGCGTGCGCGCATCAAAAAAAGCCTGCTCCATGTAACGCAGGCTCGGTGCCATGATGATCCCGGCGGTGTGATGTTCGGCGAGTTCTTTCCCCGGAAGGCATTTGAAGTCCGGTAGCTCGGCGAGCGCGACATTCATGCGGAAGGTTCCGGAGCCGACACGCCAGTTTTCCATGCGATGGCGGAAGTCCGTGGGCAGCGCATTCGGCTCCACCAGCTTCAGAAAGAGCAGTTTGGGGTTGAGGTTCGAGACGACGGCGCGGCCGCGAAAAACCTTGCCGTCTTCAGTGACGGCGCCGACCGCTTTGCCCTTCTCGATCAGAATTTCTTTCACCGGCGACGACAAACGAATTTCCGCGCCGCTCGATGCGGCTGACTTCGCCATCGCCTGCGTAATCGCACCCATGCCCCCGATGGCATGACCCCACGCGCCCTTCTTGCCGTTCACCTCGCCGAAGCAGTGATGCAGGAGCACGTAAGCAGAGCCAGGTGTATAGGGGCTCGCGTAATTACCAACGATGCCGTCGAAGCCATAGACCGCTTTGATCGGATCGCTTTCGAACCAGCCGTCGAGATAATCGCCGGCCGAGTTGGTGAACAGATCGAGCAGCGAACGCTGGTTACTCAAACCCATCTTGCGCAGTCGATTGGCGAGCGCACCCGCGCGGATCAATTCGGAAATTGCGGAGAGCGGGTTGCCTGCGGCGACGTTAGGCGGCGTTTGCAGGACAAGCTCGCGCAATACATCCGCGACGATGTTCAGTTGCGCGTCATAGGCGTTTAACTTCGCGGCGTCTTTCTGCGAGAATTTGGCGACTTCCTGTGCCGTCTTCCCCGCGCCGGTCTTCAGATAGCGTCCATCGGGCAGCGGCAGAAAGTTTGATAGCTTGCGCTCGACAATCTTCAGCCCATGCGCTGCCAGATCGAGGTCGCGGATCACTTTGGGATTGAGTAGCGAAACGGTGTAGGCCGCGACCGAGTTGCGAAAGCCCGGGTGAAACTCCTCGGTCACGGCGGCACCGCCTGCGACCGCGCGGCGCTCCAGCACCACGACCTTCAGCCCGGCCTTGGCGAGGTAGGCTGCGCAGACGAGGCCATTATGGCCCCCGCCGACGATGACAGCGTCGTAGGTGTCGCCCCGGCCGCTCAAACTTCACCTGAAATTTGCATTCTGTGGCCTGAATAGGCCACAAAGCGCCCGCATGTGAACCCCGCACGCGGCCAAAGCGGCCAGCAGTGCTCCCGAACCCGAGAAATGAACGAAAACCCCTCTCCCCGCGTGAGCTTCGTGTCGCTCGGCTGCCCCAAGGCGCTGGTCGATTCCGAACGCATCGTGACCCGGCTGCGTGCCGAAGGCTATGAACTGTCGCGCGACCACGCGGGCGCCGATGTCGTGCTGGTCAACACCTGTGGCTTTCTCGACAGCGCGAAGGCTGAGAGTTTGGCCGCGATCGGCGACGCCCTGGCGAAGAACGGCAAGGTCATTGTCACCGGCTGCATGGGCGCGGAACCGGAAAGCATCCGCGCGGTGCATCCTTCGGTGCTTGCGGTCACCGGCCCACAGCAATACGAAGCGGTCGTATCCGCCGTGCACGAAGCCGTGCCGCCGAAGCATGACCCATTTCTCGATCTCGTGCCTGAACAAGGCATTAAGCTCACGCCGCGCCACTATGCGTACCTGAAGATTTCAGAGGGCTGCAACAACCGCTGCACCTTCTGCATTATTCCGAGATTGCGTGGCGATCTGGTGAGCCGGACCGCAGCCGATGTGCTGCGCGAGGCCGAACGGCTGGTGAAGGCGGGCGTGAAAGAGCTGCTCGTCATTTCGCAGGATACGTCCGCTTACGGCATCGACCTGAAATACGCGGAAAGCAAATGGCGTGATCGCGACGTGCGCGCGAAGTTCGTCGATCTCGCGCGTGAGCTTGGCGAACTCGGCGCTTGGGTCCGGCTGCATTACGTCTATCCCTATCCGCATGTCGATGACGTGATGCCGCTGATGGCAGAAGGCAAAGTGCTGCCTTATCTCGACATCCCGATGCAGCACGGCAGCCCGACCGTGTTGAAGCGCATGCGTCGTCCTGCTTCGCAGGAAAAGCAGCTCGCGCGCATTACGAAGTGGCGCGAGGAAGTGCCGAACCTCACCTTGCGCTCGACGTTTATCGTCGGCTTCCCCGGCGAGACGGAAGAAGAATTCAACGAGCTGCTTGCCTTCCTAGACGAAGCACAGCTTGACCGCGTCGGTTGCTTCAAATTTGAACCCGTGCGCGGCGCGCCAGCAAATGAACTAGAGAACCCGGTGCCCGAAGAAGTGAAGTCGCAACGCTACGCACGCTTCATGGAGACGCAGCAGAAAATCAGCGCAAAGCGCCTGCGCGCCAAAGTCGGCAAGCGCGAGCCGGTCATCATCGACAGCGTTTCCGGAAACACTGCGATTGGCCGCACGCGCGGTGATGCGCCGGAGATCGACGGCGTCGTGCATATCGCGAGCCGCCGTCCGCTCAAGGTTGGCGAGATTGCTACCGTCAAGATCGAGAGCGCGGAAGCCTATGACTTGCGCGGCACCGTCGCGGGCTTTTAGCTAAATCCGGTAACCGGCGCGGAATGCGCCCCAGTGGCGGCAGCATCATCGCTGCCACCGGCGGAGCGCTTGCCGCCGCCCGCTTTCCAGAACACCTGCGATCAGAGCAATAATACCGTCTGGCCGGTCGTATTGCGGGATTCCAGGTCTCGATGTGCCCGCTCAACGTCCTTGAGCGGATAGGTCTGGTTGATCTGAATCTTGACCTTACCCGTCTCGATTACCTTCATCAGGTCCTTCGCGCCGGCTTCAAGTTCTTTGCGGGTAATGAAGTAGTGAAGCATCGTAGGCCGAGTGACGAACAGTGAGCCTTTGGTAGCAAGGATACCGAGATTGACGCCATCGACCGGGCCAGAAGCGTTGCCATAGCTCGCGAGCACGCCGCGCGGTTTCAAGCTGTCGAGCGAACTCATGAAAGTGGACTTGCCAACGCCGTCGTAGACGACGTCGCACTTCTTGCCTTTGGTAATTTCGGCGACGCGCTTGGCGACATCTTCGTCACGATAAAGAATAACGTGGTGCGCGCCATTCTTCTTGGCGATCGCGGCTTTGTCTTTCGAGCCGACCGTTGCGATCACGGTTGCGCCAAGTGCCTTCGCCCATTGCGTCAGAATTTGGCCGACGCCGCCGGCAGCGGCATGAATTAGAACAGTGTGGCCCTTCTTCACCTTGAAGAGCGAGCGCAGGAGGTATTGCGCCGTGAGGCCCTTCAACATCATCGCGGCAGCGACTTTATCGCTAATCTTCTTCGGCAGTTTGATCAGCTTGTCCGCGGGAAGATTGCGCTCGGTGACATAAGCGCCCGGCACCGTGCCGTAGGCGACACGATCGCCTTTCTTGAAACCTTTGACGCCTTTGCCAACGGAAAGGACAACGCCCGCGCCTTCGTTGCCCGGCGAGAACGGATAGGCCGCAGGCTTATAGAGGCCGGTGCGGAAATAAGTGTCAATGAAGTTCAGGCCGATCGCAGTCTGCTTGATGCGGACCTCGCCCTTGCCCGGCTCGGGAAGCGTGACTTCCTCGTACTTCAGGACTTCCGGGCCGCCATGCGTATGAACTCGAACCGCGAACGCCATTTCTTTTTCCTCCACCAATCGCCGCCATCGGCGGCCGTTGTTCTAGTTTCTCTATTTGTCACATACGAGGGCGCTGCCGCGCAAACGCCGATCCGTCAGCGCCCGCCCGAAATACGCATATTTGTACCCACAACATAAGACGCCTGTTCGGACAGGAGGTACAGGATCGCCTCGGCGACTTCCTGCGCCTGACCTTCGCGTCCCATCGGGATCATGGAGCGCAAACGCGCGATGCGGTCGGGCTGACCGCCGGCTGCATGAATTTCGGTGTCGATCAGTCCCGGCGCGACCGAATTCACACGGACCCCTTCTCCCGCGACTTCCCGGGACAAGCCGATTGTCAGTGCGTCGATCGCGCCTTTCGATGCTGCGTACCAGACATATTCTCCGGGAGCACCGAGCGTCGATGCCATCGAGCCGAGATTAACGATCGCGCCGCCTTTGCCGCCAAATTTCGTGGACATGCGGCGCACGGCCTCCTGCGCGACGATCATCGCGCCGGTGACATTCACGTCGATGACACGGCGCATCATCGCCGGATCTGCGTCTGCATAGCGGCTGCTTTTGCCGGTAATCCCGGCGTTATTGACGAGATGCGTGAGCTTGCCGAACTTGTCGACCGCTTCGAACATCCCGCGAATATCGGTCTCGCTCGCCATGTCGCCCTTGATCGCGATGCCGCGGGCATTGCTCTTCTCGATGTCGGCGAGCACTTCGTTGGCGGCTTTCTCATTGCCAAGATAGTTGATCGCAACGTCGTAGCCTTGACGCGCCGCGAGCCGCGCCGTCGCGGCGCCAATACCCCGGCTGCCGCCGGTAATCAGCAGAATTTTCTTATCCATTGCTGCTTACTTTGCCTTTTTTCGTTTCTTACTTTTCTTACGTTTAGCACTTCCCGTCACGGCCGCGGTCGCGGCTTTTTTCATATTCCTCAGCATCGCGATATTCACGCCCTCGACCAGGCCCGCGAAGGCCATGGAGAAGTAGATGTAGCCGCGCGGGATCTTGAAGCCGAGACCATCGGCAACCAGCGCGACGCCGATCAGCAACAGAAATGCGAGCGCGAGCACCTTCGTCGTTGGATGGCGTGAGATAAACTCCGATATCCAGCCCGAGGCGGCATACATAACGATAATTGCGATGATCACGGCGATCACCATGATCTCGATATCGTCGGCGAGACCGATCGCGGTAATGATCGAGTCCACCGAGAACACCATGTCGATCAGAATGATCTGAAAGATGATGGTCCAGAATGCACCTGCGGCGACCGATGGTTTCGCGGCCGCTTGCGTTCCTTCGACTTCGTGATGCAGCTCCTGTACGGCTTTGTAGATCAGGAACAAGCCGCCGGCCAACAGCACGATATCGCGCCAGGAAAATGCGTGGCCGAACAGCACGAAGACCGGATGCTTCAGTGCGATGATCCAGGTGAGCAGAAAGAGCAGCGCGATCCGGAAAACGAGCGCGATGCTGAGCCCGATCTGGCGCGCCCGCTTCGCGGCCTCCTTGCCAAGCCGCTGGACCAGCAGCGAGATGAAAATCACATTGTCGATGCCGAGCACGATCTCGAGCACGATCAAAGTAATCAGCGCGACCCACGAAGCAGGATCGCTGATCCAGTCAAATAGTGGGAAACTCATGCTTGGCGGTCCCTGAATATTCCGGCGACGAGAAAGTATACCGCGATCGAGAGAAGCGCGAACCAGACAATCGGCGGCGGGGATAGCTCGTATGCAAGCGCGAGCGCGGCCAGCGCAGTCCATGCCGCCAGAAGCGCGAGCGTGAGGTAGCGCAATCTTCTGACCCTGAAGGGATGCAGGAATGGAATGGGAACGAACGTCAGTATGCAAAGCATGATGATCAAGCTGGACGTCAGTTCCGGGGACGGTTTGCCGATCAGGAGATAGAATACGACGATATTCCAGACTGCCGGAAAGCCTCTGAAGAACGCGTCCTCGGTCTTCATGCGCGTATCCGCGAAATAGAGCGCACCCGTAATCGTGATTGCGGCCCCAGCGGCGAACGACAGGGGTGCGGGAATGAGCCCGCTGAGTACCAGCGCATAAGCCGGGACGATCACGTAGTTCAGATAATCCACCACGAGATCCAGCGTTTCGCCGGACCAATTCGGCAGCACTTCCTTGACGCGCATGCGGCGCGCGAGCGGCCCGTCGATGCCATCGATCATCAGTGCAAAGCCGAGCCATAGAAACATTGCCGTGAACCGCCGCTCGTGGGCTGCAAGGAGCGCGAGTAGCCCGAAGGCAACGCCGGAAGCCGTGAGGATATGGACCGCGAGAGCGATTGCGCGTTGGGCCGTGGTGTATTCGGGAATGGGCGGCATTTCGCCATGTCAGCATTTCGACGCGAATTCCGCTAGACTGCGGTGATGACACTTGGCGATACACTTGACGATGTGCGGAGCGACGTAACGGTTGTCGGCGGAGGTCCTGCGGGCCTGATCGCCGCCATCGCGCTTGCTCACCGGGGCGTGCGGACAACCCTGCTCGCGCCCAAAGCTTCCCATGCCGACCGCAGGACCACCGCGCTGCTTGGCGCTTCGGTGGACATCTTGAAAGAGATCGGGCTCTGGGAGCCGATCGATGCCAAGGCTGCTCCGCTGCGGAAGCTTCGCCTTGTGGATGGTACAAGACGCCTGATCCGCACCCCAGAGGTGTTGTTCGAGTCCGGTGAGATCGGGCTCGATGCTTTCGGTTACAACATCGCGAACGAAGAACTGCTTGCGGTGCTCCGCGAAGCACTGCGCGCTGCGCCGAACATACATGTCGTCGAACAATCCGCTGTCGCAGTAGGCGTTACCGGCGACACTGCGCGCGTAAGGCTCGACGACGGCGCCGAGATCGCTTCATCGCTGATCGTCGCCGCCGATGGAAGGAATTCGATCTGCCGACCCGTTGCACAGATCCGCACGAGCAAGCGGTCCCTTCCCCAGCACGCAATTGCGATCAATCTTTCGCACTCGCGGCCGCACAAGGATACGTCCACGGAATTTCATACCGACAGCGGACCGTTCACATTGGTGCCGATGCAGGGACAGCGCTCGAGCCTCGTCTGGGTATGTGAAGCCGAAGACGCGGAACGTCTTCGCAACGCTTCCGATCAAGTGCTTGCCGATGAGATCGAAACGAAGTCGCACTTTCTGCTTGGTGAAATTCGCATTGAAGGCCCGCGTGGCATTTTTCCGCTCGGCGTCGAGATTGCGGATCGCTTCGCGAACAACCGCATCGCGCTGGTCGGAGAGTCCGGCCACGTCATTCCACCGATCGGGGCGCAGGGGCTCAATCTTGGCATTCGCGACGCCGATACGATTGCGAGACTTGCAGCTGACTCCCTGAACGGTGGGGAAGATCCGGGCGCGGATAGCGTGCTGCGGCCTACGACCTCGAACGGCGCGCGGATATTCGTGCACGCGCAGCTGCGGTGGAGATGCTGGGCCGCTCGCTGCTGACGGAATTTCTTCCCGTCCATCTTGCGCGCGGTCTCGGGCTTGAAGTCGCGTCGCGGGTGCCGATGCTGCGCAGGAGTCTGATGCGCGGCGGGCTCGGCAAAGCCGCGAGCAGCTAATCTACTTTACGCGCGGATAGCTGCGCGCACCTTTAACGCGAAATGCGGGGGCAATCGGTACAGGTAGCGCAGGGATTTGCTTGTCGCCACCGGCGGAAGCAAGTTGCTCGCTGAACAATCCGCGCTTGACGAAGTGCTCGTCCGCGAGCGCTTCTTCGAGTGTAGCCATAATCGTCACGCAGCAATCCGCAGCCGCGAACTTCGGCTTCCAGTGCGCTGCCGTTTCCTTCGCGATGATGTCGCGGATCGCCTGTTTGGTTGCGCTGGGATTCTTGAAATCGTTCGTGAACTCCTGCGGCAGGCCTATCGTGGCGCAGAACGCCGCCCAGAACTTCTGTTCCAGCGCGCCGCAACAGACCAGTTTTCCATCCTTGGTTGGGTAGATCTGGTAGCGGGGTGAGCCGCCTGTCGTACTGAGAGATGCGGGGCCAGCTTGCTTTCCCGTCGCCTGCAACGTGGCAAACGCCATCCAGGCGAAGGTGAACATCGCATCGGCCATTGCGATATCGATGTAAGCACCCTTCCCGGTTTTTCCGCGCGCAATCAGCGCGAGCAGAATGTTCGTCACAGCCGGAAAGGTGCCGCCACCGATATCCGCGATTAATGCGGGCGGAACGACGGGATTGTCGGCATGTCCCGGCGCGAGCGAGAGCAGCCCGGTTGCACCGATGTAATTCAGATCGTGCCCCGCTTCGTCGCGCTTGGGGCCTGACTGGCCGTAGCCCGTGATCGAGCAATAAATGAGCTTCGGATTGATCTTGCTCAGCTCGTCGTAACCGAGTCCATGCCGCTGCATCACTCCCGGACGGAACTGCTCGACCAGCACGTCGGCTTTTGCCGCAAGTTCACGCGCAGCCTTGCGGCCTTCGTCGTTTTTGAGATCGACCACAAGGCTCTTCTTGCCGCGATTGAGCATGGCGAAGGCCGCCGAGATGCCGTCCCACTGCGGCGGATATGCACGCATGTCCTCGCCGCCGGGCTTTTCAACCTTGATCACTTCGGCGCCCGCTTCGGCGAGCATCAAGGTCGCGACGGGTCCGGGCAGCAGCGTCGTGAAATCGGCGACAAGGATACCTTTCAGCGGGGCTTCATTCGATGTGTTCATTGAAACAACGCGACCGGTAGGAGCTTTCGCTCGATCAGATAGAGCAATGCCGTGACGGTCAACACCGAGGCGATGGTGCCGATCAAAATTCCGTTCGAGGATTCCTCGACATAGACGTTGTACTGCCGCGCCATAATGAACGCGTTGAGCGCCGGCGGCAGCCCCGCCATCAAGACGGCGGTATAGACCCAGACCGGATTGATGTTCCCCATCGTACCAAGGACCAGCCACACAAGGAGCGGATGCAATAGCAGGCCGACGAAGAGTAATGCCGGCACTTCGCGCGGAACGCCGGTAAAGGGTCGTAGCGCGACCGTGACGCCGAGCGTGAAAAGTGCGCAAGGCGCGGCAGCGTTTTTCAGAAACTCCAGCATCTTGTCGATTGCGACCGGCGGCGTCCAATGCGCCCAGGCCGCGATGACGCCGAGAATGGTCGCGACGATAAAGGGGTGCGTGAAGACGCGCTTCAGCACAAAGAGCGACGTCGCAGCAAAGCCCTTCTTCTCGACACCGGCTGACGCCATCAGAAACGGCACCAGCGCGAAGAATAGCGTCGAATCGAATGTGAAGATCAGTGCGGTCGGCACGGTTGCCTGCGGGCCGAGCGCTGCGAGCGTTAACCCCGGCCCCATGTACCCGACGTTTGCGTAAGACCCGACCACGCCGGCAATTGTTGCTTCGGGCCAGTTGCCGCGGCGTGACCACAGGCCGACGAAAAATGCGAGCACGAAGGATGCGAAGGTGCAGAGCGTGGTCGCAATCACGAAACGCCAGTTCGCAAGTTCCTCGATCGGCGTGCGCGATATCAGTTGGAAGAACAGCGCAGGCAACGCGACATAGAGGATAAAGAAGTTCAGCCACGCCATGCCGTCTTCGGGAATCTTGCCGATCTTTCCGGAGACGAAGCCGAGGAAGATCAGACCGAAGAACGGCAATGCGAGACTGAGTATGTCGGCCATTGGAAGTCCCGGCGGGCTTTTCAACGCCACCTATCGTCCGGTCCGGGCCGTCCCGTCAACTCATGCTGCATTGCACTAGCCCGGCGCGTGGCGCTCGGCTAAAGCTGTCCAGATCAGGATGGGGGCTTTGATGAGCGTTTCGAGACTGCCGAGGAATTTCTACAAGCCGCTGGCGATGGGCGCACCGGAGCCGCTGCGTGAACTACCGGTTCGCCTCGAGCGCGTGATCCAGTTCGTTCCCGGACACAATGAGAAAGTCCTTTCCAAGGTCCCTGACCTCGTGAAGCAGGTCGACGTGGTTCTTGTGAATTTGGAAGACGCCATTCCGGCGGACGCAAAGGAAGCCGCGCGCAAGGGCGTCATCAACGTCGGTAAGTCGGTGGATTTCGGTTCGACCGGATTCTGGATCCGTTGCAATTCGCTCGCGAGCCCGTGGGCGTTCGACGACATCGTCGAGATCGTCGGCGCGGTCGGCGACAAGCTCGACGTCGTGATGCTGCCGAAGGTGGATGGACCGTGGGACATCCACTATCTCGATCAACTTCTAGCACAACTTGAAGCTAAAAGCCGCGTGAATAAGCCGATTCTTATTCATGCGATCCTTGAGACAGCCGAAGGCGTGATGAACGTCGACCGGATCGCGAGCGCCTCCCCGCGCATGCACGGCATGAGCTTCGGTCCGGCGGACCTTGCCGCTTCGCGCGGCATGAAAACCACGCGGGTCGGCGGCGGCCATCCCGGCTATCAGGTCGTGGCCGACGCAGAAGCAGGAAAGCAGGAGCGCGTCCGCTACCAGCAGGATCTCTGGCATTACTCCATCGGCAAAATGGTCGACGCCTGCGCGGCCAACGGCATCAAGCCGTTCTACGGTCCGTTTGGCGACTTTGCAGACCCGGAAGCCTGCGAAGCGCAGTTCCGGAACGCCTTCCTGCAAGGCTGCCTTGGGGCGTGGTCGCTGCACCCGACCCAGATCGAGATTGCGAAGAAGGTTTTCAGTCCGGACCCGCAAGAAGTGGCGTTTGCGAAGAAGGCCATCGACGCGATGCCGGACGGCATGGGCGTCGCGCTGGTGGACGGCAAGATGCTGGACGACGCGACCTGGAAGCAGGCGAAGGTCATGGTCGACCTCGCGAATCTGGTCGCCGAGAAAGACCCCTCGCGGGCGAACCTCTACAAGCTCTAGCGGCTTCTGCTAGCTTCCCTCCAGGGAGCCCGCAGATCGCATGAAGACTTTCGTTGTCGTGAACCCCGCTGCCGCTGGCGGCCGGGCTGGCAAGCATTGGCCCAGAATTTCGCGCGAACTGAAGTCAGCGATCGGCGATTTCGATTCCGCGCTCACGAAGAGGCCCGGTGAAGCATCCGCCCTCGTTCGCAACGCGATTGCGAATGGCGCGAAGACGGTGATCGCCGTCGGCGGGGACGGCACGATCAACGAGGCAGTCAATGGTCTCAGCAATACGGACGCCTTGCCACCGGGCGACGTCAGTTTCGGTTTCGTTATGTATGGCACTGGCGGTGACTTCCGCCGCTCGCTCGATTTTCCCAAAGGCGTCAGTGCTGCGATCGAGCGCCTGAAAAGCGGGCGGACACAAGTCATCGATCTCGGCAGGCTGAGCTACACCGCGCCGAACGGCACGAAGGCGCAGCGCTGGTTCAATAATATTTCCAGTTTCGGTTTTTCGGGAGAAGTCGTGCGCGCGGTGAATGCGGCACGCTTCAGCAAACTGCTCGGGGGCAAGTTCTCGTTCTTCTGGAACAGCTTTATCGAGCTTCGAAAGTATCAGGGCTGCAAGGTCGACATCACCATCGACGGGAAAACGATCTCGGAGAACGTGTGCACAGCGGCGATCTGCAACGGCCGCTTCTTCGGCGGCGGCATGATGATGGCGCCGGACGCCGTCCTGGACGATGGCAATTTCGATGTCGTCGTTGTCCGGCAAGACCCGCCGCTTACGATCTTCGACATGCGGCTGCTCTATTCGGGTGCACACCTGAAACATCCAAACGTCTCGGTTCATCGCGGCCGCAAGGTGGAAGCAAGACCGCTTTCCAATGCACCAATCTATCTCGATGTCGAAGGCGAAGCCCCAGGCTCGCTCCCGGCGACATTCGAGGTGGTGCCTCGCGCGCTCAGGGTGCTCTGCTAACGCCTGGGTTGCACCGCCCCTTATCTTCCTCCCGTGAAATTGATCGAAATTGCCCAAGTTTGGCTGGATTGATCCCATGGTTTATGACGCTGCCATGAGAAGCGAACCTGCCAAGCCGCGCGAAGCGAAATACCGGATCGGACAGGTCGTCCGGCATCGCTTCTATCCGTTTCGCGGCGTGATCTATGACGTCGACCCGACGTTCAATAATACCGAGGAATGGTGGCTTTCGATCCCCGAGGCCATGCGCCCGTCGAAAGACCAGCCGTTTTACCATCTGCTCGCGGAGAACGCCGAGACGGAATATTCGGCTTACGTTTCCGAGCAGAATTTGCTGCCGGATGAATCCGGGGAGCCGCTGCGTCATCCCGAGCTCGAGGAAAAGTTCGAAGTCGATGGCGAAGGTAATTACCGGGCGCGCGGACGCGCGAACTAATCGAGATCCCAAAGAAAAACGGCGCGTCTTTCGACGCGCCGTTTTTTTGATTTCGGGTGAAGCGCTTACTGCTTCTTGTTCTGTTCCTGAATGCGCTTCAAGGTTTCCTTGGCTTCATTCTGGACCGCGTTGTCGAGCGCCTTCTTTTGCGCCTGGATTTCCTTCGGATCGACCGGCGGGCCGTCGTAGGACTTGCCGAAGTCGTTGAGCGGGAACGTGATGTTCACCGTGCGGCCCATGTGATTGATCATTTGCACGAGCAGCGTCTTGCCGCCCTTCATGCCGTTGATGAATGCGTCGTTCGCTTCCATGTCGGCAAGGCAGCCGCCCTGACCGCAGATCGTGTACTTCACTTCGATCGGCTGGTTCTGGTCGATGACGACGCGAAGGCCGGGCTGCGAGCAGCATGCCGAACGGAACGGCGATACGGAACAGGCGCTGGGCGCCCTTCTCTTCGATCACGGTAACGACCGCGAGGACCTGACCGGTCTCGGCGAAGAGCTGCTGGGTGATACCGCAGGTCTCTTTCGTATTCGCATCCGCGGGCTGGCAGAGCTTGGTCCAGCGGGTCGCGGCGACCTGTTGCTGTTTGGGCTGTGCGTTCGCCTTCGGCGCTTCCTCTTTCTTCTTCGAGTCTTTCTTCTTTTCCTGCGCGAAGGCCGTGGCGGTGCTGCCGATCACGCCGGCCGAGCCGACGGCTATCGCGAGCGCGCAGATCAACGCGGTAGACAAACGAAACTTCATGGATATTCCCCTGTAATTTTCGGCCGCTACACTACTGACCCGGCGGCTCGCCAGACCGGGCTCCGGCCCACACTTTGCTGATTTGTTCTGCACCCTGTCTGCGGCAAATAAGGCTAGACCGAGGCGCTGCGCAAGGGTTTCCGCGAGGCTGCGTGATAAGGTCCCAAGACAGGCGGACGATTCGAACTGTAACAAAAAGGGAGCGCGTATCGCCGTGCGGATCATCGCCCTGATGCGCGAATCGGCGTGGCGGCACTCCCTTCGGACCGCCGCCGTACTTTGTTTTGCCGTGCTGTCTCCGCCTGCTTTCGCGGCCGGCTCCAGCCACGCGCTCGCGATGCACGGCGAACCCGCCTATGCCCCGGGCTTCAGCCACTTCAAGTACGCCAATCCGGATGCGCCAAAGGCGGCAGGCTTACGCATGGGATCGCCGGCACCTTCGACAGCATCAACCCCTTTGTCATCCGCGGTAATCCGTTCCAGCAGATCCGGGGGCATGTCGTCGAAAGCCTCATGGTCCGCTCGCAGGATGAGCCGTTCACGCTCTACGGGCTGATCGCGAACGGCGTGGAGACCGACGACGCGCGCAGCTTCGTCGCCTTCACCATCGATCCGCGTGCGCGCTTCTCGGACGGCAGGCCCGTGACTGCGGATGATGTGCTGTTCTCGTGGAGTCTCCTTCGCGACAAAGGGCGGCCCAATCACCGGCTCTATTACGCAAAGGTTGTGAAAGCCGCGAAGGTCGCGCCCGACAAAGTGCGGTTCGATTTCGACAGTGCCGGCGACCGTGAGTTGCCCCTCATCCTCGCGCTGCTGCCTGTGTTGCCAAAGCATGCGACGGACGTGGAGCGTTTCGGCGAGCCCTCGCTCACGATCGGACCCGGAAGTGGACCCTATGTCGTCGCTGAAGTTCGTGCCGGCAGCTTTGTCGTGCTGAAGCGCAACACGGAATATTGGGCGCGCGATCTCGCGGTAAACCGGGGTCATTTCAATTTCGACGAATTGCGTTTCGAGTTCTATCGCGACACCACAGGTTGGTTGGAAGCGTTCAAACGCGGTCTTTACGATTTTCGCATCGAGGACGACCCGAAACGATGGGCGAACGATTACGATTTTCCCGCGGCGCGCACCGACGGGCTGATCCGCGAAACGCTAGACACCAAAACGCCGAAGCCGATGCTGGCTTTTGTCTTCAATACGCTGCGCGAGATTTTTGCAGACAAGCGCGTGCGAGAAGCGCTGCTCGCATTGTTCGATTTCGAGTGGATGAATGCGAAGCTCTTTCACTCCGCTTATGCACGGACCGGCAGCTTCTTCGAAGGATCGGTTCTTTCTGCGCGCGGCATTCCTGCGAGCGGCGCCGAGCGCAGTTTGCTGGCACCATTCCTGAAGGAACTTCGCGCGGACGTGCTTTCCGGCACCTATCAGCCGCCGCGGTCTGATGGCAGTGGCGCCGACCGCGTGCACGCGCGCCGTGCTTTTGCGCTTCTTGCCGAGGCCGGCTGGAATTTTCGCAACGGCGCGCTAGTCAGAAAAGCTGACGCTGCGCCCTTTCAATTCGAAATTCTCGTGACCAAGCGCGAGGAAGAGCGGATCGCGACAATCTACGCGACCATGCTTCGCCGCGCGGGGATCACCGCAAATGTGCGGATGGTCGAGGGTGGCCAATTTGAAGCGCGTCGCCAGCAATACGACTTCGACATGATCCCGGTGACTTGGCAGCAGTCGCTCTCGCCGGGGAACGAGCAGTATTTTTATTTCGGTTCCATGAGCGCCGACCAGCCTGCGACGCGCAACTACATGGGCATCAAATCCGGGGCGGCCGACGCGATGATCGACGCGCTGCTGCGCGCGAAGTCACTCGAGCAACTGACGAGCGCGGCGCGCGCGCTCGACCGCGTGCTGATGTCCGGCCTTTACGTCATTCCCCTCTTTCATCTGCCGCAACAATGGGTCACGCGTTGGCCGCATATCGAGCGGCCTAAAATATTGCCGGACCAAGGCGCGATGCCTGAGGTGTGGTGGCAAAAGCGAGTGGCCCAATGAGCACCATTGCATCCAACGTCACGCTCGACGCCCTGTTCAGGCGCAATGCAACGCTGCGCGGCGATCTGCGGGCCTTGCATGATCTCGACGGCACGTCGCTGAGTTATACCGAAACAGCGAATGCAGTCGCGCATGTTACCGAACAGATCGCGGCTTTAGGGTTGCCAGCCAACAGCACAATTGCGCTGCTGCTCCCCAATGGACGCGAGCTTATCGTCGCGACGCTCGCGGTCATGCGAAGCGGCCACCTCGTAGTGCCGATGCCGGTGGCGTGGAGAAAGTCCGATCTCGTGCGGGCCTGCCGCGAAGCGGAAGTCACCGCACTGATTACGACGGCGAACTTCGCTGCTGAGCGCTTGCCTGAGCTCGCCGCAGAGGTCGCGATCGAGGTGTTCGAACTGAGTTTCCCTTGTGCCTTCGGCGCTGCGCTACCAGATGGCTTGCTGCCACTGCCATTCGACACGCAGAGCGAGCCGCTCCTCGCCAATACTTCGCTCGGGAATACGCCCTCGCCCGGCATCGGCACCTTGGAGCCATCGACCGGCGGCGTGCGGCTCGTGCTTCACACGGACGACGAACTCCTCGCCGCGGGACTGGGGCCATGCTCGCCGGCGACATTCGCGGCGGCGATGCCATCGTCTCCGCGATTTCGTTCACGACATTCGCAGGCCTGACGGCGGCGCTGGTGCCGTGGCTCCTGTGCAGCGGAACGCTGACGCTGCTGGATTTTCCGGAACGCGTGCTCAGCGAAACAGACAGGAACACGCACCTGATCGCGTCATTGCTGCGCTCGCCGCCTCGATGCCGACTGCAATCGCTTCTGCATTTGCCGTTCATTATGCGGGAGTTGAACCCGTTACGGCGTTTCCTGCGCTGAACGCTGAAAACATCGTTGACGTTATCGCTATCGGGGAAGTCGCGGCGATTGCGTTGCCGCGCTCGGAGCGGAGCCTTGCCGCTGCCTTGCCGATTGGTGCGGTTCACGCTGGAAATGCCGGTGCCGGTTCGCCTGTCGTCATCGAGACGCGTGTAAGCGACAATTTGCTGGAAATCCGCGGTGCAATTGTCTCAAAAGACATTCTCGGCGGAGACGATTGGCTTGCGACAGTATTTGTGACTGCGCCGCATGGGTCGGGGCGTGTTTATGTCACTGCGCCGGACGAACTGCTGACGATTGGAGCGCTTTCCTTTAACTGTTCGGATCTTGAGCGGCGTATTCGGGCGGCGTCACTCGTGTCCGAGGTTTATGCCGTATCCGACCCTATCCTCGGCGCGAGACTTGTTATTGCCACGGATCGCCCCACGGATACTGCACGTGCGCTGCTTGACGCCGGGTTGCCGCGCATCGTTGCCGGTGCCGCGCAAAAATTCACACTTCGCGGGCTATCGCCAGTTAAGGAGCAATCATGCCGACGCCGCTTACCATCGATGTCGTATCGGACGTGGTTTGCCCTCGGTGCTACGTTGGCAAGCGCCGGCTCGAAGCCGCGCTCGCTTTGCGCAAGGACATCACGCCCGAAATTCGCTGGCGACCGTTTTTTCTCGATCCAACCGTGCCGCGTGCGGGCAAGCCGCGCATTGACTACATCACCGGGAAGTTTGGGGGCGTCGATAAGATTACGCCAGCGCATGAGCGTCTCGTCGGCATAGGCAAAGCCGTCGGCATCGATTTCAATTTCGCTGGCATCGAGGTGCAGCCGAACTCGCTGGACGCACACCGGCTGATTAGTTGGGCGCAAGCGGAAGGCAAAGCAGACGCGCTGGTCGAAAACCTCTTCGCGGGGTTCTTCGTGAACGGCGTCAATCTTGCGGATCGCGCGTCACTCGCAGCCGCGGCGGCGCGTGCGGGAATGGACGCAGCGGCGGTGAGTGCTGATCTTGCGTCCGACAAGGACGAAGAGATCGTAGCCAAACAGGCGCAAGCCGCCTCCGCAAGCGGCATCGGCGGCGTGCCGTTTTTCGTGTTCGGCGGCAAGGTTGCCGTCTCAGGCGCGCAGGAATCCGAAGTGATTTCCTCGGCGATGGATCAGGCCCTCGCCGCGTCCGCCTAGGCCGCTTTCTTCGGCTGCGCAGGTTCGCAAAAGTTTCGAGCAAAGCGCTTGGCGCCTTTGATGCGCTGTTCCATGCGATCCCAGCCGCGCAGGATTACAATCGATTGATCCGGCCGCACGCGCGCGGTTGAGCCTTCTTTTGCGATCCAGGCCATTAAGCCTTCCGGATTCTCGAAGCGGTTTTCACGGAACCCAATGACGGCCCCCTTTGCGCCCGCTTCGAACTTCGCGATATTCGCCGCGCGGCAGAGCGCTTTGATGGCAACGATTTCGAGCAGCATCTTCACTTCGTCCGGCATGGTACCGAAGCGATCCACGATCTCGGCTGCGATTTGATCGATCTCGTTCGCCGTATCGAGTTCGGCCAGACGGCGATACAGACCGAGACGAACTGCAAGGTCCGGCACATATTCCTCGGGGATCATCACCGGCGCGCCGATGTTGATCTGCGGCGACCACTTCTCGCTCACCGGGCCGGTCACGCCGGCTTTGAGCATCATCACCGCTTCCTCAAGCATCTCCTGATACAGCTCATAGCCGACCTCGCGGATGTGTCCGGATTGCTCGTCGCCAAGCAGATTGCCGGCACCGCGAATATCGAGATCGTGCGAAGCAAGTTCAAATCCGGCACCGAGCTGATCCAGAGACTGCAAGACCTTCAGACGCCGCTCCGCTTGCGCAGTAACGGGCTTATCGGCGGGAATGGTCATGAGCGCATAGGCACGCGTCTTCGAGCGACCGACGCGTCCGCGCAACTGATAAAGCTGCGCGAGGCCGAAGCGATCTGCGCGATGAACGACCAGCGTGTTCGCGGTCGGAATATCGAGGCCGGACTCCACGATGGTCGTCGAGAGCAGGACATCGAACTTGCCGTCGTAGAAATCCGTCATGATGCGTTCGAGTTCGGTCGGCGGCATCTGGCCGTGCGCCACGGCGCAGCGGATTTCAGGAATGTGTTCGTCGAGGAACTGCTTGCGCGCAGCGAGGTCTTCGATGCGCGGGCATACATAAAACGCCTGTCCGCCACGATATTTTTCACGCAGCAACGCTTCGCGCAGGATCAAGGGATCGAACGGCGAGACAAAGGTTCGGACGGCTAGCCGGTCGACTGGAGGCGATGCAATCAGCGATAGTTCACGAACGCCGGTGAGCGCAAGTTGCAACGTGCGCGGAATGGGGGTTGCGGTCAGCGTCAGTACGTGAACTTCAGTGCGAAGCTCTTTGAGACGCTCTTTGTGCGCAACGCCGAAGTGCTGTTCTTCGTCGACGATGACGAGACCGAGGTTCTTGAATTCGCTGGTCTTCGCAAGCAGCGCGTGGGTGCCGATCACGATATCGACCGAACCATCCGCCAGTCCCGCGCGCGTCTTTGCAATGTCGGCCGAGGAAACAAGCCGACTCGCCTGCCCGACCCGCATCGGAAAGCCGCGGAAGCGTTCCGAGAATGTCTTGTAGTGCTGTCGTGCGAGCAATGTCGTGGGCACCACGACCGCAACCTGCGCGCCGTTGCTCGCTGCCAGAAAGGCCGCGCGCAAGGCGACTTCCGTTTTACCGAAACCGACGTCGCCGCAGACAAGCCGATCCATCGGGCGCCCGGCACCGAGATCGTCGATCACGGCATCGATGGCCGCGCGCTGGTCGTCGGTCTCGTCATAGGGAAAGCGCGCGCAGAACTCATCGTAGAGGCCTTCGGGCAACGTGAATTTCGGGGCTTCATGCAGGCTGCGCGCCGCGGCGATTTTCACGAGGGCCGTCGCCATTTCGCGAATGCGCTGCTTCAGCCGCGCTTTGCGGTTCTGCCAGCCGACGCCGCCGAGGCGATCCAGTTCAGCGTCGGTGTCTTCCGATCCGTAGCGCGAGAGCAGATCGAGGTTCTCGACCGGAAGGAACAGGCGGTTGTTGTCGGCGTAATGAATCTCAAGGCAGTCGTGCGGCAGTCCGAGCGCTTCGATCGCCCTGATGCCCACGAAGCGGCCGATGCCGTGATCGACGTGCACGACGAGATCGCCTGCCGATAGGCTCGTAAGTTCGGCGATGAAATCCTGCGCGCGCCGCTGCTTGCGTTGCGGGCGCGCAAGCCTGTCACCAAGGATGTCCTGCTCGCTGACGATTGCAACGCTTGCGGTTTCGAAACCGGATTCCAGCCCGAGCAAAGCGAGACCGGTAACGTCTCCGCCGAGTTTTTCAATCTCGCCCCAGTTCGCGAGACGCGTCGCATTCTCTACGCCGTGATCAGCCAGCACCTGTTGCAGTCGTTCGCGTGAGCCTTCACTCCACGTCGCCACGACCACGCGCTTGCCGTCGCGTTGTTTGGCTTCAATATGCGCGACGACCGCGCCGAAAAGGCTTTCGTTCTGTCCCGTGCGTTCGGGCGCAAAGTTGCGTCCCGACCGGATGCCGGGGTCGAGTACGCGGCCGGAGTCCGGCACCGCGAAAGGCGTCAGCCGCGCGACTGCCGCTTCCTCGAGCGCGCGCGTCCACTCTTTGCCGGAGAGATATAAGCGCCCCGGCGGCAGCGGCTTGTAGAGCGGCGACTGGCCTGCATCGAACGCTTCCTTGCGGGCTTCGTAGTAGTCGTCGATCTGGGAATGACGTTCCTGCGCGGCTTCATCGACCAGCGGCTCGAAGACCAGCGGCGCGTTTGGAAGATAGTCGAACAGCGTCGCGAGCTTGCCGTGAAACAGCGGTAGCCAGTGCTCCATGCCGGGATAGCGGCGGCCAGCACTGATCGCTTCATAGAGGGCGTCGTCGCGCGTATTGCCACCGAAGATCGCAGTGTATTCCTTGCGGAAATTGGAGATTGTTTCCGGCGCCAGCTTGAACTCGCTGTTCGCGATCAGTTCGAGCGACGGCAGCGTCTCGGCCGAGCGCTGCGTTTGCGGGTCGAAACTACGGATGCTTTCGACGCTGTCACCGAAGAAGTCGAGCCGGATCGCACCGATGCCGCCCGGGGCGAACAGATCGATGATACCGCCGCGCACGGCGTAGTCGCCTGCATCGCGCACGGTGGATGCGCGGATGTATCCGTTCTCTTCAAGCCAGGCGACGACGCTGTCGAATGCGACGTTCTGGTTCGGCTTCAGACGCAACGACGCGTTCTGAACGAACTCCTTCGGGGGTACGCGCTGCAAAACAGCATTCACTGTCGTGAGCACCAGCGTTTCGTTCGCGGCACCGGAGGCGAGCGCCGTGAGCGCCGCCATGCGCCGCGCGGTAATTTCCGCGATCGGAGAAACACGATCGAACGGCAGACAGTCCCACGCCGGGAACGTCAGCACCGGCAATTCCGGAGCGAAAAACTGGAAACTGGCGGCAAGCGCATGCATGCGCTCCGCGTCACGGCAGACAATGACTACCTGTTTCGCCGCGCCGCTGCGGCGCAAAGTGCGATCTCGCAAGATCGGCGATGACAAGCCCGTTCGCGCCCTCCGGTACGTTCGCAATCGTCAGCGGCTGCTGCGGCAGGAGCGCCGCGCGCGACGTGTCGGGTCTTGCACTCACTTCGGGCCGTCCTTGTGGAAATCGACGATTTTCCGGAACAGCACGGAATCGAAGTTCGCGGGCACCGCAACGGTTCCAGCAATCCAGAGGTAGAGTTCGGGATCAGGCGCTTCCATCAATGCTTCGAGCATCGCGATTTCTTCGTTGCTTAGCGAGGCGACGTTGGCGTCCACGAAGCGGCCGAGCACGAGGTCCATCTCGCGCGTGCCGCGATGCCAGGCCTGAAAGCGCAGCCGCTTTCTGCGGTCGCTCAATTCGCTCGTCTCGTCGTTCACACTGAAACTCCAACGCCAAATGCCCGGACGTGCCGGGCGGGCATCCTATACCCACGCGCGGATGCGCATTACAAGCACCAATCCTGCATGGTTGCGCCGCGCTGCGTGTTCCGCCACCTTGCCGCAGCAATGCGTCCGCCCATTCTCACACCGCTGTTTGCCGGACTTCATACCTTGTCCGGCATCGGCCCGAAATTCCTGAAACTTTTCGCGCAGCTGCTCAGCCGCGATCAGCCGCGATTCGTCGACGCGCTGTTTCACCTGCCGCACAGCGCGATCGACCGGCGCGCGCGCCCGAAACTGCGCGACGTGCAGCCGGACACCATTGTCACGGTCGAGGTGCATGTCGATAAGCACAAACCGGCCCCGCCGCGCGGGCGCGTACCGCACCGGGTGCTCGCGCACGATGAGACCAACGACATCGAATTCGTGTTCTTCGGTATGCCGCGCGAGCGGATCGAGAAGATGCTGCCGGTCGGCGAGAAGCGTTTCGTTTCTGGCAAGGCCATTCTTTATGACGGCAGACTCCAGATGACGCATCCCGATCGCGTCGTTGACGAGGCCGGACTTGCCAAGATGGCCGCGGTCGAGCCGGTTTATCCGCTGACGCAAGGGCTCTCCAACGCGATGGTCCGCCGCGCTTGCAGCGCGGCCAGCACGAAAGCGCCCGCGTTGCCCGAGTGGATCGACGGGGCCTTTCTGCGTCGAAAGGTTACGAAGTTGCGGGTCCATCCAGCGCCCGCATGCGCCGCAAGAGCGTCCGAACCGGCCGAAGGGATAACGATCTATCGCTCCCGCCTCGCCTATGATGAGCTGCTTGCGCATCAGCTTGCGCTGGCGCTGGTCCGCAGCGACATGAAGAAAGACCCCGGCCGCTCGCATATCGCGAGCGGTGCGTTGCGGGCGAAGATCGAAGCCGCACTGCCGTTTTCGCTGACGACGTCGCAACGTCAGGCCGTCGATGAAATCGGGAAGGATCTTACTGCAGACGAGAGAATGCTACGGCTGCTGCAAGGCGATGTCGGGTCCGGCAAGACGCTGGTCGCCCTGCTCGCGGCCGCGCATGTGATCGAAAGCGGCAAGCAGGCCGTCATCATGGCGCCGACCGAAGTGCTCGCGCGGCAGCATCTTGCGCGGATCGCGCCGCTTGCGAAGGCCGCGGGTATTCGCGTCGAAATTTTGACCGGCCGCGAGCGCGGCGCCGCGCGCAACACCATGCTGGCCGATCTGGCGACAGGCGCGGTTCAATTGCTGCTAGGCACACATGCCGTCTTTCAGGATGACGTGATCTTCCCTGATCTCGCGCTCGCGGTCGTGGACGAGCAGCATCGCTTCGGCGTGCACCAGCGCCTGGCACTCGCGGACAAGGGCGAAGCGACCGACGTCCTTGTGATGACCGCAACACCCATCCCGCGAACGCTCGTTCTCACATACTTCGGCGATATGGATGTCTCGGAACTGCGCGAGAAACCAGCCGGGCGGATGCCGATCGAAACGGTCTCCATTGCGCTCGACCGGCTGGACGAAGTCGTCGGCGCCGTGCAGCGCGCGGCGGATAGCGGCGCCCGGGCATACTGGATTTGCCCGCTGGTCGAGGAGTCGGAAGAAGTCGATCTTCGCTGACGCCAAGCTGCGCTTTGCGCAGCTTGCAGGAGATTTTTGGCGCGCGCGTCGGCATCGTCCACGGCAAAATGAAAGCCGCCGACAAGGATCAGGCGATGGAACGCTTCGCAAATGGCACGACGCCGGTGCTGGTTGCGACCACGGTCGTTGAAGTCGGTGTCGATGTGCCGGAAGCGACGATCATGGTGATCGAACACGCGGAGCGTTTCGGCCTCGCGCAGCTTCATCAGCTTCGCGGCCGTGTTGGGCGCGGCAAGGACAAGTCGACATGTCTCCTGCTTTATCGCGCACCGCTGGGCGCGACCGCGAAGCGGCGGATAGCGACGATGCGCGATACCGAAGACGGTTTCCGGATCGCGGAAGAAGACCTCGCTTTGCGCGGCGAAGGCGAGATCCTCCGGCACCAGGCAGAGCGGCTTGCCGGGTTCAAGCTCGCGGACGCGAGCGTGCATCGCGATCTGCTGGAGACTGGCGCGGCGAGACGCGGCACTGATCGTCGCGAACGATCCTTCGCTCAAATCAGCGCGCGGCGAAGCGCTACGCGTGCTGCCGCATCTGTTCGAGCGCGAAGATGCGGTCCGCCTGCTCGACGCGGGTTAAGCGCCGGCGTAGCGGTTCGGGCCGTAACGGTTGTTGCCCGGTTGCGGGATGATGCCGAATGCGCCATGTAGATCAGCAGCAGACACTGGGTCCGATGGAGACGATGGTCGGCATGCCGGATCAAGAAGCAGCGGCCCGTCGACTGCTGCGGCTTGAACGGGTTCGCGGTGATCGCGGCGATGAATGCGACCGAACGGCGAGGAACCAGCGAGGCGAGCGGCAGGAGGAGCCACCATCCGCTGCGGCCGGTATCGTGAAGCCGGCGAACGGTAACGGTGAGCGCAGGAAAAAGGAACGCGAGATAAACGACCAGCAGAACGGGAAACGCCCCAGCCGCGGAAGATCGACGAGATCCAGTGCCGCCGCGACAGATGAGACGATGAAGGCGAACAGCGTCCACCACCAATATTCCGAGCGTGACGCCCGATCCCGGAAATTCAGCGTAGTTGAAAAATGTCTCGCCGATCGCGTCGCCGAAGCTCACCGCGAGACCGCCCCGCCGTCTGATACGATGGAGGGAGACTTAAACGCCCGCAGAAAATGGAAGTGAGCCGGCCCGCCCGTTCCTCGGCGGCATTGTCAGGCCCATCAACTTTCCGCTATTCGACGGTGACGGACTTTGCGAGGTTGCGCGGCTGATCGACGTCCGTGCCGCGTAGCACGGCGACATGATAGGCGAGCAACTGCACCGGGATCGAGAATACGAGCGGCGTCACGGTCGCCGGCATCTCGGGCAGCACCAGCACGGCCCCTCGGCCTTTACGCCGGCCTTGGCCGCACCTTTCGCGTCGGTCACGAGAACGATCCGGCCGCCGCGCGCGAGCACTTCCTGCATGTTGGAAGCGGTTTTCTCGAAAATGAAATCATGCGGCGCAATCACGATCACCGGCATGGTCTCGTCGATCAGCGCGATCGGCCCGTGCTTCAGCTCGCCCGCGGCATAGCCCTCGGCGTGGATGTAGGAAATCTCCTTAAGCTTCAGCGCGCCTTCGAGCGCGAGCGGAAGCTCGTGCCGCGGCCGAGATAGAGCACATCGCTCGCGTCCGCGATCTGCTTCGCGAGCCGCTCGATATGGTCCTCGAGTTTCAGCGCTCCGGACATGTGGCGCGGCACTTCGATCAACGCATGCACAAGCTTGCGCTCGTCGTCGCGGGAAAGATTTCCGCGCGCTTTGCCGGCACCGATGGCGAGCACCGCGAGTGCCGCCAACTGGCAGGTGAAGGCTTGGTGGAAGCGACGCCGATCTCGGGGCCTGCGAGCGTCGGCATGATCGCGCCGCTCTCGCGCGCAATCGTCGAGGTCGGCACGTTCACGATGGAAAGCGTATGCTGGCCGTGGTCCTTCGCATAGCGGAGCGAAGCGAGCGTATCGGCAGTCTCGCCCGACTGCGACACGAAGATCGCAAGTCCGTTTTTCGGCATCGGCGCATCGCGATAGCGGAACTCGGACGCAATATCGACATCGACTGTAATGCGGGCAAAGCGCTCGAACCAGTATTTCGCAACCAGTCCCGCATAATACGCCGTACCGCAGGCCGAAATCGTGATCCGCTCGACATCCTTGAAGTCGAACGGAAGTTTCGGCAGCCGCACTTCCTCGCGCGCCATGTCGATGTAATGCGAAAGCGTGTGGCCGACGACTTCGGGCTGCTCGTGAATTTCCTTCGCCATAAAGTGGCGATGGTTGCCTTTGTCGACAATGAAGGAACCTGCGACGACGATCTGCGTCGGACGATGGACGATGACGCCCTTCTCGTCGCGGATTTCGACGCTTTCGCGCGTCAGCACCGCAAGGTCGCCTTCCTCGAGATAGGCAATCTTGTTGGTCATCGGCGCGAGCGCGATCGCATCCGAGCCTAAGAACATCTCGCCGTTGCCGTAGCCGACCGCGAGCGGGCTGCCGTGGCGTGCGCCGATCAGGAGATCGTTTTCGCCCTGGAACAGGAATCCGAGGGCGAACGCGCCGCGTAGTTTCGGAAGCGATTCCGCGACCGCTTCCACCGGGCCTTTGCCCTTGTTCATCGCATTCGTGACGAGATGCGCGACGACCTCGGTGTCGGTCTCGGTGAGAAACTTCGCGCCTTCCTTCTCGAGTTCTTCGCGCAGTTCGCGGAAGTTCTCGATGATGCCGTTATGGACAACGGCGAGTTTCTCGGTCGCATGCGGATGCGTTGGTTTCGTTCGGCGCGCCGTGCGTCGCCCAAGGTGTGACCGATTCCGATCGTGCCGTTCAAGGGCTCGCGATGCAGACGGGTTTCGAGCTCGCGCAGCTTGCCTTCGGCGCGGCGGCGCGTAAGCGCGCCGCCTTCGAGCGTTGCAACGCCAGCGGAGTCGTAGCCACGATACTCGAGCAGCTTCAACGCTTCGAC
Organism: Hyphomicrobiales bacterium; assembly: GCA_016713235.1. Classification (GTDB taxonomy): domain Bacteria; phylum Pseudomonadota; class Alphaproteobacteria; order Rhizobiales; family Xanthobacteraceae. The sequence goes on from JADJPN010000005.1 coordinate 131,514, forward strand.
GAGTTGCGGCGCGACCGCCGATTTACCCAGAATGCCTACGATGCCGCACATGCGGTGAGCGAACCCCTCAATACTGTCCCGAGAATCTATCCGAAAACCGTTTAAGAGCGGTTCCGGAATAGCGCGAAATCAAAATCCGTTGCGGAGGATTTCGACGCTTTATTAATCCTGTTTTGTGGCTTTACCGCGCCGTTTACGTGCTTCCGCGGCCCAGCCTTCCTTAACAGCCTGCCTGCCACGGGCAATCACAAGTGCATCCGCCGGAACGTCTTCGGTCACCACCGAGCCGGTGCCGACATAAGCGCCTTTACCGATTTTCACCGGCGCAACCAGCGCCGAGTTCGAGCCGATGAAGGCGCCCTCGCCGATCTCGGTCTTGTGTTTGTCGTAGCCATCGTAATTACACGTGATCGTGCCGGCGCCGATATTGGCATTTGCGCCAACGCTTGCGTCGCCAACATAGGAAAGATGATTGGCCTTCGCGCCGTCGCCGAAGGTTGCGGCTTTGACTTCGACAAAGTTGCCGATCTTGGTCTTCGCGCCGAGTTTGGTGCCGGGACGCAGACGCGCGTAAGGCCCGACCGATGCACCTTCTCCGACTTCAGCACCTTCAAGATGCGAGAAAGCTCTTATCGTTGCACCGTCCTTCACCACGACGCCGGGGCCGAACACGACGTTCGGCTCAACGACGACATCCTTTCCGAGCTTCGTATCCGCGCTGAAGAACACCGTTTGCGGCGCGACCAGGGTGACCTCGCTCTCCATCGCGGCGCGACGCATCCGTTTTTGGAGCTCGGCTTCTGCTTCCGCGAGTTGCACGCGATCGTTGATGCCCATGACTTCCTCCTCCGGCGCTTCGCGCACGGTTACGCTCAGATTGCGAGCGCGCGCAATCGCGACGGCATCCGTGAGATAGTATTCGCGCTTCGCATTTTCATTGCCGATGGCTTCGACCAGCGAAAGCACGTGCTTTCCCGATCAGATCGCTGCCAGTCGTGAGCGCGGGCTTTGCACCCAACACCGCGTGCGCCGTTCCGAGGCGCTCGCGCTGGACATACACGCCGGCGGATAGCGCGCGCTTCTCCTACCTCGGCCGCAACGTCGTCGCGCTCAGGCCCGATCACGACATCGATTGCAGCCGCCCCACTCGCCTTGGCGGCTGCGAGTACGTGGCCGATCAGCGAGCGGCCGCCAACCTGGTGCAGCACCTTCGGCAGCGCGGAGCGCATACGGGTTCCTTCGCCGGCAGCCAGAATAAGGATCCTGGTTCGTGAGCCAAAAGAGCGTTCCCGGAGTGGGTCCGTCCGCCAGATCGGCGTCGGTTTAGCCCAAGTCGGGCGGTTTAGCTGGACCGCCAGCAGCGGCGAGGTTCGGCGGGCCGACTCTGGTAGATTGCGCCGAGCGATCTGCGATGCCGCAGGACACTGACGGTTACGCCGAAAATCGATCCCCGCAAAGACCGAAAGCCCGTCAAAAGGCGCGCAGGGCTGGCTGGGACCTATGCCGTCTGGTCGATCGCGGCCTTGGGCGCGATCAGCGCCGCAGCGTCGGTCTATATCTGGCGCGACGGCCGGGCGCCGCTCGCTCAGGCACCCATCCCCAGGTGCCAGCGTGCCCCGCAACTGTCGGCAACCCGCATTCCGAGCGCAGAGATCGGTCGCCTCAATGACGCGGTCCGCGTACTGGCTTCCGAGCGCGACCGGCTTTCAACGCGGCTCGAACAGCTTGAGCGTTCCGTGGGCGACATCACCGCGGCCATACCGCAGAAGAAGGCGCCGCCTCCTGCCGCCAAGGACGAGCCATTTGCGCCGCCGGCTGCGCCACCCGTGCAGGTGATCAGCCCGCCCAACCCTGAGCCGCGCCCGCAGCCGCCCAGTCAGGTCGCGGCGCCACCCCAGCCGCAGCAGACGACCACCACGGTCACCCCTGTGGTACCGCCGGTGGTAAGCAACGAGACAAATCCTCCTGCCAACCCCGACACGACCAACACCACCAGAACCGAATTCGCGATCGATCTCGGCGGCGAAAAGACGGTCGATGGCCTGCGTGCGCGCTGGGCGACACTGCGCGGCAATCACGGCGCCACGCTCGAAGGCATGCGGCCACTCATTAGTATCAAGGAAGGCCAAAAATCGGGAACGGTAGAGTTGCGTCTGGTGGCCGGGCCGGTCGCGAATGCCGCCGCCGCTGCGCGGGTCTGCGCGAGACTACAGACCAAAGGCGTGCCCTGCATCCCGACTGTATTCGACGGCCAGCGCTTGTCGCTCCGCTAAGCCTTGCATTTGCGGCGTAGCTTGCGGCCTCGCTTCGAGCTAAACGACCGCGCGATGCAATCCTCCTCCCGGCTCGGCACTTACGCGCTTTTGCTCGTGATGCCGCTGTTCTTCGTCTCTAACCTGATCATCGGCCGCGCGGTGACGAACGCGGTCGAGCCGGCGACGCTTGCGTTCTGGCGCTGGTTCCTCGCGAGCCTGGTCCTGCTGCCGTTTGCATGGCGCGGGCTGATTCAACATTCCGCGGCATTCCGAAATCTATGGCGCGAATTGCTCTGGCTTGGCGTGCTCGGCATGGTGGTCTGCGGCGCGGGAGTTTACCTCTCGCTTCGCTATACGACCGCGAGCAACGCAGCACTGATCTATTCCTCGTCGGCGATCTCAATCGTCGTGCTCGAGGCGATCTTTTTTCGCGAGAAATTGTCCGCCGCGCGGCTTGCGGGCACGCTGATCGGGTTCGCCGGCGTTGCCGTGATTATTCTTCACGGCGAATTGAGCCGTCTCATCACGTGGCAATTCAATATCGGCGATATCGGAATCGCGATCTGCGCTTTCGCCTGGGCGATCTACTCGCTCATTCTGAAGCGAAAGGAAATCAAGGCCATCCCGATCCTGCCGATGTTCGCGGCGATTACACTTGCCGGATCGCTGACGCTCGCGCCTTTCATGCTTTACGAATTCGTAGCGCTCGGCGCATTTCCGCGCGGCAACGAGCAGTGGATCGCGATCCTCGCGCTCGCATCGTTCCCGTCGGTCGTCGCGTTCGGCTTTTATCAGATCCTGGTGAAGCGCGCGGGCCCTTCGCTGACCGGTATGTCGTTGTATTTACTGCCGGCATATGGGGCCGCGCTCGCCGTGCTGACGCTTGGCGAGCAGCTTTACGCCTATAATGCGATCGGCTTTGCGTTGGTGCTTGGCGGAATTCTGCTCGCGACCGAGCCCTTCAAGAAGCGCCCGTCTTAAGCAGGCATAGACTTCTCGATTAGCCGCACCCAGTACGAGGCGCCGTAAGGAATAGCGCTGTCGTCGAAGTCATAGGCCGGATGGTGCAGGTTCGCGCTATCGCCGTTGCCCATAAAGATGAAAGCGCCGGGCCGCGCCTCGAGCATAAACGCGAAATCTTCGCCACCCATCACCGGCGGCGTCTTCGTATCGACATTCGCTTCGCCTGCGATTTCGCGCGCAACCGAAGAGGCGAAGTCGACCGCCTTTTCGTTATTCACGACCACCGGATAGTCGCGGGAATATTTCACCTTCACCTTTGCGCCGTGCAGCTTCGCAACACCCTCGGCGACTTCGACGATCCGTTTTTCGAGGAGATCGCGCACGCCCGGACGCAGGCTACGTGCGGTACCGCGCAGCAACGCGGTCTGCGGGATCACGTTGTCGGTGTGACCGGCCTGAAACAGCGTGATCGAGATGACCGCGCTCTCCAGCGGGTCGACGTTGCGCGCAACAATGGTTTGCAGTGCATTGATGATCTGCGAGCCAACCAGAACCGTATCAACTGCAAAGTGCGGGCGTGCCGCATGGCCGCCCACGCCCTCGATTTCAATCGTAAGCCGGTCCGCGGCCGCCATGATTGCGCCGGCGCGCATCGCGAACTTTCCGACCGGAAGGCCCGGCATGTTGTGCATGCCGTAGACTTCACCGATGTTGAAGCGAGTCATGAGCCCGTCATCGATCATCGCTTTTGCGCCGGCGCCGCCTTCTTCGGCGGGCTGGAAAATTACAATCGCGGTACCCGCGAAGTTGCGCGTCTCGCAAAGGTGACGCGCGGCGCCGAGCAGCATCGCAGTGTGGCCGTCGTGGCCACACGCATGCATCTTGCCCGGCACTTTAGACGCATAAGGAAGTCCGGTGATTTCATCGAGCGGCAGCGCATCCATGTCGGCGCGCATGCCAATTACTTTGGAACCCGGCTTATTGCCTTTGATCACGCCGACGACACCCGTGCGGCCGATGCCCGGAACCACTTCGTCGCAACCGAATGCCGTGAGCTTTTCGGTTACGGTCTTTGCCGTTTCGTGCACTTCATAGAGAAGCTCCGGACGCTCGTGCAGATAACGGCGCCATTCGGCGACTTCACCGGCTTGATCGGCGATACGGTTCAGAACGGGCATGCGCAGGGACTCCGTGAAAGGCGATTCAACCGGACGCACGCAGCCGGGTCAACCGTTCAGTTTGTCTATCAGAATCCGCTCCAGAGTTGATAGTTACCGACTGCGGCGTTGCCGTTGATCGCGAGCGCCGTGCACGGCGCAAATTCGGTAAGCTGCGCTTGATGAATCTCGACGCCGTAACCGTTCAGCACCTCGCCGACGCGCTCGGTCAGTTCCTTGTTGAAGCCTAAACGATCCGATTGAATTGATTCAATCGTATGCTTCGAGACGGCGGCCAGAATTGCCGATTGGGAACGCTCGATTACGTCCGACTGTAGGTCGGCGATCTGAACGGCGGCGGCGACGACATCGTTGATGTGGTAAGTCACCAGCGATCCGACGGTTACAGTCTTCAGATCTTTCGTCATGATGACTTTTGACTGAATGCGGACCGTCTGTCTCACCACGACCATCAGCTTATAGGTCGTGACGACCGGCCAGTACCAATGCAGCCCCGGCGGCCACTCCTTCACCCTGTAGCCGCGCACGAATGCAACTCCGCGATGGGTTGCCGGCACGATCACGAGCCAAGGGATGACCCTGAGCAGGGTTTGGAAGATTTCGCCTATCCAGCCAAATGCTTTATCCACGTTTTGCTCCCTTGGCGCTCATTCGAATATCGTTTCCGCGCCGGCGGTCGTTATCACGCCGATCCCGTAGCCGTTCAAGATAAACTGGCCGCTCAATTTCCCGGCAGTCACGCGATCGTTGGTCGTAGAATCTATACGGAAGACCGTCCCGCAGCGTTCCAGCGCGGCGTCGAAATCCCGTGGTGCGAGCGTGATTGCGCTCCGCGACGTGTTTACAAAGACGGCGCTGATCCGGTCGTCACTGCGCGAAATAATCACGTCGAGATTGGGCGCGCCGATGCGATTGGCGGGAAAGCGGACTTCGGTTCCAAACCTTACGTGCTGCGCGAAAAGCTGCTTCGCGAGCGCAGCCGGACTCGGCTTGCCGTCCATATAGATGAGTCCATAGGCATCACTGTGCGCCGTAGCGGTCCAGCGCAATTCGAGGTCGCCGCCGCCCCGGATGAGATGGATGAGTGCCGAAGCATAATAAGCCGCGCCGAGCAGATTCTGGTTATGCCCGAGCGTATAGTAATGCTCGTGATGCGACATCGTATTGAGTTCGCCGCAGACATTCAGTACGTCGCGGCCTTCCAGCAAGCGCGCCACTCCGCGCGCGCGCGTTTCGTAACTCGGAGTCTGCGCGAGCAGTAACTTCTCGAATACCGCGCCGTTCGGCGAATCCGGTGAACCCCACATCTGCAAGTTCAGGGATTGGCTCGGCACTGCCGGCCGCCAGTCGCCGTAGCAATGCCAGGAGACGAAACCGACTTTGCGCTGATCTACATCCGACAGCAGACGCGCAATCCAGTCCATCCAGTACGCGCGATGCGTACCATCGATTGCCGGCCCGCCAATCATCGCCTTGCGCCCGGCAAGATAAGGCGCGAGGAGACGGAGAATTTCGTCGGCGACCGCCTCATAGATTTCAAGATATTGTTCGACGGTCAGATCGCCGCCAACAATCAGGTTGTTCGGCTCGTTCCAGATGCACCAATACCATTGGCTCACCTCTTCGCCGCCCCAGCGCTCGACGCAGCCCCATATCACTTCGGAAACGCGCGCCGCGAAGTCTCTGATATTCTTCTTGCGATCATAAGGCGGCGGAAATTTTGCGAAGGTGATCATCGGCTTTGCACCGATATCAAGGATCGCCTGTAATACGCCTTCGAATGAATGCCAATCCTTGAAGGGGTCGGGCACCGGCTGATCGAACACGAAAACTCGGACGACCTTCGTATCCATGAGGCGCAAACGGCGCTGAATTTCTTCGCGATGCTCGCTTTGCGAAAAATGCCACCAGCCGTAAATTTCGTTGAAGCCATAACGCAGCTTCATGCGCTGTGGCGCGCTCGATATCCGGTTTTGCGAACTTTGCTCGGCCAAGACCATCACTCCCTGATGATCTCGATCAGGCGGTTCAGCCTTGCTTCCGGACTGTGCCGCTTTGCAAAGTCAGCACGAATTCCTTGGACTATTCCCGCGTAGTGTTCCGGCCGGGCAAGCACGTCGAGAATCTTGGCCGCACGATCGCCCTCACCCAACATGAGTTCGAGTGCGCTTTCTCCGAACGTTTCGGCGACGTAGCGCGGATCGAGCAGGAACAGCGGAATGGTACCGGCGGCTGGCGTCTCGAAGGTGCGGCAGGTCACGAAATCAAGATGCTCGAACAAGGGGCGATAGATCACGGGATTGAACACGCCCTTGTTGATGGTTTCGGTAACCTGCGGAAAAGGTATCGCCGGGTGCGCTTCGAACTTGTTCTTACGAAGCCATTCGCGGTCCACATAATAATCCGCGGCGATCTCCTTGTATTCGGTCCATTCGATCGGATGGTCCCAGCCCTCGCCGACCAAACCGACGCGTCCTACCTGCTCACGGACCGGTTCGATCGCTTTGAGTACCTGCGACATGCCGTGCCAGCGGAACTTGGTGTGGCCGACATAGATCATGCTGAATTCCTTGTTCGAGAAATCCAGCTCCGACTCCCAGGTCGGGTCGTAGATGTGAAAGAGAAATGGACGCACGTTCGGCCGCTTCGGCCGCAACGTCGGCTGGCAGATTTTATCGCTCAGACTATCGCAGATCTCGATCCACTCACGGCTGAGATCGTCGGACTTGTGGTTATAATCGCCGCGAAAATCGAGCTTTTCGTTGTAAGCGCCATCGCAATCGATCACCACGCGGCGGCTCCTCGGCACGGACTCGATCAACCGCACCCAATCCAGCCGGTCCCCGAACTGCAACTGCGTCGTCCATTCGAAAACGAACACGACCGCGTCGGCGCCTTCGAGTTCCTGCGAATATTCGAGCTGAAACGCAGCGTTTGCCGGACCATAAATCGTGACTTCGTGGCCGAGCGACTTGGCCGCACGCGCATAGCCACGCAGGTCGAGCATGCTACCGGCGTTCTCGTAGCCCCAATACACGAAGACGATCTTCATCGGGCTCAATCCGGCAAGGCGGCAACGAGCTCCGCCATGCGCTTGTCATAGGAATTGTTTGCCGCAAGGTGCTTGCGGACGGCATGGACCACATCGCGATAGTGTCCCGGCCGTGCGAGCGCATCGAGGATTTTCTCGCCGATGTTCTCGCGCAGCATCAGTTCGCGCGCCGCGGGCCCATAGACATCGATCGCAATCTGCTCGTCGAGCATCAGCAGCGGAATGGTGTCGGCGTAGAACACCTCGAAATATTTCAGCGTGATGTGCTTCAAGTGATGCAGCACAGGGCGCTGGGTGAAGATGTTGATCTTCGCCGTGCTCATCTTGCGGACAACGTCGGTATACATCACCGAGTCCTCGGTCGTGACCCGAACGCGCTCGATCATTGCCGGGTCGGATTCGAAGGCGGCTTCCGGGCCGGCGTCCGCGCCTTCTGCCGGCGGCTTATCCCACCACAGACCAATGAAACCGATCTCGCCGATACGGTCGCGAACGGGCTCAATGGCCGGAAGCAGCTTCCCGCCGATATCGCGCCAGCGCCACCAGTTATGACCGAGGTGCATGATGTCGTATTGTTTCACCGGCGCGGCTTCCGGCTTCATCTCGAGCGCCGCGTCATAGCCGTAAAAGATCATGGGCCGGACACGCGGGTTGCCCGAAGGAGCAAGCGTCGGCTTCATGACGACATCGGCAAGCGTATCGAAATATTCCTGCCAACGCTCCCGTTCCCAATCACTCGTATGGTTGAAGTCGTAATCGTCTACTTTGGTGACGGGGTTATACATTCCGTCCATATCGAAGATCATGCGGTGACGCTTATCGATGGCGCCGAGGAGCGCTACTTCCTCAAGCCGGCTCAGCCGGTAGATTTCGGATTCGAACAGAAAAGCCGCGCGGTCGAAGGATTTTACATCCTTCGAGAACTTGATATCGGGCAGATGTTCTTGCGGGTCGCCATACATCGCGACCTTGTGCCCGTATTTCGGTGCGACGCGGATATAGTTTGCGACCGCATGCGTGTTCCCCGCATTGCCGCGGTGCTTCATGACGAAGAGAATATTCACTTCGCCACAGCCTTCTTCAGTTCTTCGATGCGCACCGCATAGGAATGATGAGCGGCAAGATGCGCGCGGGGTTTCAGCACGGCATCCCAATACGCTTCCGGATTCTTCAGCGCATCAGCAACGAGATTTGCAATGCCTTTTGACGGCACGAGTTTTTTTGCCGCCGCGCCATAGATTTTCTCGACGAATTCCTCCGGCAGCATTAGCAAGGGAACAGTGTCCGCATAGAACGTCTCGAACGTTCGGTTCGTAACGAAGCCCAGTTCTTTGAACAGCGGTCGATGAATAACTGGCGCGAACTTCGCTCGCCCAAGCAGGCCGACGACCTCGTCAAAGCGAACGCCATGACGGACTTCCACTGCCTCGGCTGCCAGAAACGCAGGATCGGTATCAACGCCCATGATCGCCTTCTGCGCGGCCCAGTCCGGACGTTCACCCCAGTCCCAGCCTATCAGGCAAGCCGGACCGCCCTCGTTGCGGACTTTGCCGTAGTCATCCAGAAAAGCGCGCACCTGATGCCAGCGCTGCCAGTTGCTGCCGACATACACCGCGCCATACGGCTTTTCTTTCCATGCCGCGACTGCATCGGCGGCGTTCGCATATTTCTTTTCTACCGAGCCTTCATCGAAGCCGTGGAACAGGAAAGACTTCACGCCTTCGCGTTTCGGTGAGAGTGCCGGCTGCAGGATCACTTTCGAGACGGCCGCAATGGCATCCTGCCATTCCCAGGCCTGATGCCCGTCGAGCTTCTCAAGGTGATTGAAGTCGTGCTCGACGCGAATGGTTTCGTTGTAGCGGCCCCATAGATCGACGATTGCGCGCTTTTCCTTCGGAATGCCGTCGAGTACGCGCGCCAGATATGGCATGTCAGGGAAATCCGACGGCACTTGAACCGCGAACAGCGCCAGATCGATATTGGAGAGATCTGTCGTGTAGCGCAGGTTCGGCAGATCGGACTCTGTCTCGCCATAGACCGCAATGTCGTGGCCGAGACTGCGCCCGGCATCAATCCACTTGTGTATGGTCGAGACACTGCGTGTCCATGCATCGACCGAAGTGACGAGAAGAATTTTCATGCGCGGCGCTCCGCAGCGGCGTTGCTGCCTTTGGAGAATTCCGCCTTTGCCCATTCAACCGTCCGCTTCAGCCCGGCTTCGAACGATGTCTTCGGCTCCCAGCCGAGAACCTGCTTCGCCTTCGCGATATCGGCCTGCACCGCGCGCTGCTCGCCTGCTCGCCCCGGAGCATGCCGGATTTCATAATTGGGTTGACCGAATGCCGTGACGACTGCCTTTGCCAATTGATTGATCGACGTTGCGCGGCCGCCGCCGAGGTTAATTACCTGCCCCTTTGCCGCGGGCGTCGTCAGCGCGCGCGACCAGCCGTCGACAATGTCTTCGACAAAAACGAAGTCGCGTGTCTGCTCGCCGTCGCCGAAGATCGTGATCGGCTCTTTGCGCAGCACGTTCCCGCTGAAGATGCCGAGCACGCCTTGATAGGGGTTATTGTAGGACTGCCCGGGTCCGTAGACGCTGAACATGCGCAGCGAAGTGACGGAGAAATCAAAACCGAGATCGGGCCGCTCGCCGGTTGCGTGAACGTAGCGCTCGCTCGCAAGTTTTGTGATCCCGTAGTAAGCGTCCGGCACGCAGGGTTCAGTTTCCACGGTCGGTACTTTCGCCGCGTTGCCGTACAACGTCATCGAGCTTGCGTAGAGCAGCCGGGGCACCTTGTACTTCACGCAGAGTTTGAGCACCTGCACGGTGCCCTCGGTATTGGTCCGCAAATCAGCGACGGGGTCCGAGAACGCCTTGATGATTGAGACCTGTCCCGCGATCTGACAGACGGCGTCGAGCCCCTGCGCGAAGATCGGCTCCAGCTCCTCCGGCTTCGTCACGTCGCCGCGCGTATATTTCGCAGCCGGCGGCACCAGCGCGGGGTCTCCGTTCGACTCGTTGTCGACGACAAAACCTCGTGACCATCCGCGAGCAGCCGGCGCGTCAGGTGAATACCGATGAATCCCGCGCCGCCCGTGACCAATACTTTCATTCTCATCCCTTCCAGAAGCGCGCCTAGAACGCGGCCCGGTTCTGTTCAACCCATTCGATGAGTTTGCCGACGCCGGCTTTTGCATCGATCGACGGTTTCCAGTTCAGCGTCTTTTCCAGTTTACGCACATCGCTGACATAGACTTCCTGATCGCCGGGACGCCACTTGTCGAATTTCAGCGGAATCTTGCGCTTGAAGTGTTGCTCCAGCATGTCGATCAGCTCGAGCAGCGAAAGCGTCTGCGCGGTGCCACCGCCAATATTAAACGCCTGGCCACGAATTTCGTCCGGAGAACGAATCGCGGCTTCGTAAGCGCGCACCACATCCTCTACATGCAGCACGTCGCGGACCTGTTTGCCGTCGCCATAGATCGTGATGTCTTTCTGCAAGAGCGTGGCAATCGCGAACCACGCGACCCAGCCCTGATCTTCGACGCCGAACTGGCGCGGGCCATAAATGCACGATTGGCGGAACGACGCCGCCGGAATTCCATAGATGCGCGCGAAGTCAAGCACGTATTGGTCCGCCGCGCCCTTCGAGCAGCCGTAAGGCGACAGAAAGTCGAGCGGCTCGCTTTCCGGAATGCCATGTGGCCGGTTCGTATAGGCATAACGGCTTCCTTTCAGTTCGGAAGTCGCGCCGTTGATCTTGCCATAGACCTTGTTGGTCGACGCAAACAGAAAGGCCGTATCCGGACGGAAGCGCCGCACCGCGTCGAGCAGATTAAAGGTGCCGAGTGCGTTCACGTCGAAGTCCATGCGCGGGTCAGTTACGGAAGTCGTCACGGCTACCTGCGCGGCAAGGTGGATAATGGCGTCGGGCTTCGTTTCCGCGACGACCTTGTTCACGGCGGCCGTATCGCGCACATCGACCTTGGCAAATTCGAATTCGGTCTCGTCTTTCAGCCAGGTCAGGTTGCTCTCGGTGCCCACGCGCGAAAGATTGTCGAGCACCGTCACCTGCCAGTTGCGCTGGCCAAAATAGCGTGCAGCGTTGCAGCCGATGAACCCCGCGCCGCCGGTGATCAGTACGTGCTTCGTGCTCATAAAGCCTTCCATTGAGTAGTGCCGTGCGGACATGCGAAACAGGCGCATGCCGGAATCGGATTATATCTCCCGCCTGCGCGCGGCCTATCTCGATCTGATGCGAGACAGCCTGACCGGCCGGCTGAACGAAGACCCGCCGCTGCCTTCGTCCAAGGTCGAAGGCTATAAGCCCGATTATCGCGAACAAGGTTGGGACTGGCCGTCAAAGGCACCCTCCATGATCGGCACATTGCGCATGGAGAACGTCAGGCGCGAATGCGAGCGCGTGATCGCGGAAAACGTGCCCGGAGACTTCGTCGAAACCGGCGTCTGGCGCGGCGGCGCGGCGATCATGATGCGCGAGGTACTCGCCGCATACGAGATCACCGATCGACGCGTTGTCGCCGCGGACTCCTTCGAGGGCTTTCCGGCGCAGACGGACGCCGACACTAACTTTACCGTCGGCGGCATCGCCGACTTCGCAGTATCGCTCGATGCGGTCAAAGCGAATTTCGCGCGCTATGGTCTTCTCGACGAGCAGGTTATCTTCCTGAAGGGACTGTTCGCAGACACGCTGCCCTCCGCCCCTACGCAATCCATCGCGGTGCTCCGCCTTGACGGCGACCTCTACGAGAGTACTCGAGACGGACTCGTTCTTTACGACAAGCTTTCGGCCGGCGGCACATTGATTGCCGACGACTACTTTCTGTTCGAAGGTCAGCGCAAAGCCATCGACGAGTTCAGAAGCGCTCGCGGGATTGCAGACCCGATTATCCGGATCGATCATTTTGGCGGTTATTGGGTCAAGCGCTAAACCGGAGAGACAGTGACTTTGTCTACCGAGAGCGCACGCTCGAAATACTCGATGGTGCGTGCGAGTCCTTCTTTCAGCGGCGTCGTCGGCTCCCAGTCGAGTTGCTCGTTCGCGCGAGAAATATCCGGACGGCGCTGACGCGGGTCGTCAACAGGCACGGGATGGAACGCCAGCTTCGATGACGAGCCGGTCATCGCAATAACGGTGTCAGCCAGTTCGCGTACGGTGATCTCGTGCGGGTTGCCGAGATTGAGCGGGCCTGTGACCGAGTCTGCTGAGTCCATGAACTTCACGAGACCGCTGACCAAATCATCCACGTAGCAGAACGAGCGCGTGCGGCTGCCGTCGCCATAGATCGTGATGTCGCGGTTCTGAAGCGCTTGCACGATGAAATTCGAAACCACGCGGCCGTCATTCGGGTGCATGCGCGGGCCATAGGTATTGAAAATGCGGACCACCTTGGTGTTCAGCCTATGCTGGCGGCGGTAGTCGAAGAACAGCGTTTCGGCGATGCGCTTGCCTTCGTCGTAACAGGAACGTGGGCCGATCGGATTCACGTTGCCCCAGTATTCTTCGACCTGCGGGTGGACTTCGGGGTCGCCGTAGACCTCGGAGGTCGACGCCTGAAGTACCGTCGCGTGCAGGCGCTTGGCCAACCCGAGCACGTTCAGCGCGCCGAGAAAGCTCGTCTTCGCGGTCTGGATCGGGTCGTGCTGGTAATGGACGGGCGATGCCGGGCAAGCGAGATTGTAGATCTGGTCTACCTCGACATGCAGCGGCGCGCTGACGTCGTGCCGCAGCACTTCAAATTCGCTGTAGTCCTGCAAATGCAGGACGTTCTGCCGGTCGCCGGTGAAGAAGTTGTCAACGCAAAGCACCGAGTCACCGCGCTTGAGCAAACGCTCGCACAAATGCGAGCCGATAAAGCCGGCGCCGCCGGTGACGAGCACGCGCCGCTTCTTCAGATGACCCGCAGCTTCTTTCATTGTTCTCAATCCTCACGGACCGAGTGACGGCGCATTGCTTTACGCGTCACGGCCTTGCATGCAGTGATGTCCTTTTCGACGTGAATGAAATCTGAATTACCGATTACCTGAGCGGCGGGCCCAAAGCCAAACGTCACACATTCCGGTGATCGAGACATGGAATACCTTTCGCTCAAGCAAGATGCCCGTAACGGTTGCCAGAAGGATTATGAGACAAATCAGGAAATTGGATAGTGCGCTTACAAACCCGCGAAGCGGGCAAGTCGTTCCATCTCGACGCCAGCGCATTTCAATCTGAACGGATGTTCAGATTGATAGTTGGGGCAAACGTTTCATGAGTTCGCTGATTTGGAAATTGAAAGCCTGGAGACGGCGTTCGCTGCGAATGCGAACGCAAGCCTAAATTTGCTCTAGCGGTCGCGGAAAGCACGTATGCCGTGATCTGCTATCGGCTTTACCAGATAGGAGAGAATGGAACGCCGGCCGGTCTCGATGAACGCTTCGACTGGCATGCCGGCAACGAGCTTTACGCCGCCCAGCCGCGACACCTCCTTGTCGGAAAGCGCAATGCGGGCGACAAAGTAGCCAACGCCGGTGCGCTGCTCGAGTACGATATCGGCAGATATCTGCGAAACCGATCCAAAGACCTCGGGTGTGGTCCGCTGGCCATGCGCCGACGATTGCGCGGGCGAGCGAGGACTTTCCCGCTGCGTTCGGCCCGATGATCCCGACCGCACTGCCGGCTTTGATCTGGAATGTTGCGTCTTGGATGACAATTCTCCGCTCGCCGGGCGGAGCCACGCTCACGTGCTCAACGGAAAGCGTTGACTTCGGCGCCGGAAGTTCGAGCGGTGCCGATCCGGCAGGAACTGCCGCAAGCAAACGGTTCAGGCGCACCCAACTCTGCCGGGCATTCACGAACTGACACCAGTTCGCGATTGCGGTTTCGACCGGCGCCACCGCACGCGCGCCGAGGATGGAGCCGGCGATAATAATGCCGGGCGTCGCCTCGTTATTCAGGACGAGCACCGCTCCGACCGCAAGCAGCGCCGATTGCAGGATCATGCGCAGAATGCGCGACATGGAACCGAAGCCACCGGAGATGTCGGAGGCGTCCTGCTGCTGGCGGATGTAGTCCATGTTGGACTGCGACCAGCGCTGGCGCATGCGCGAGCCCATCCCCATCGCATTCAGAACTTCCTCGTTCCGGTAGCTCGCTTCGCCGATATTGTTGCGCCGCGCGGAAAGTTTCGCCGCCGTCTTCAGCGGCGCGCGAACCCAATATTCGGTCAGCGCGGTCAGGCTCACGAGGATGATCGCACCAATGAGCGCGGTGAATCCGATCCAGAAGTGGAAAATGAAACAGATCAGCAGATAGATCGGCAGCCAGGGCAGATCGAACAGCGCGGTTGGCCCAAGCCCGGAAAGGAAGCCGCGGATTTGATCGAAGTCGCGGATGGGTTGCAGTCCGTCGCCCTGCCGCACGCTGCGCAGCGGCATACGGATGACGGCGTCGTAAATTCTCTCGCTCAGGCGCTCGTTCAGGTAGCCGCCGATCCGCACCAGTACGCGGCCGCGCAGCAGATCCAGCACGCCCAGAAATGAAAAGAGCACCAGCGCGAGAATAACGAGGCCGACGAGCGTCGGAACGGAACGGCTCGGCAGCACGCGGTCGTAGATCTGGAGCATGAACAATGCTCCGGTCAGCATTAGAATGTTTATGAAAAAGCTGAACAGGCCGATCGCCGCGAAAGCCTGCTTGCATTCGCGAAGGGCATCCAAGAGCTGGGACTGCCCGCCATTCGATGGAACGCCTGGAACCTGCCCGTGCACGCGTAGCCACTCCGGAAAATACTGAACCCTACGCTGAGGATTTCTTCTGCGCAGCTTGATTGCGATATGGTATTATATTACCGTGCTACGCCCGCTACCAAGTAGCGAGTGACGTCATCGGAGGACGTCTAGAGCAGTGCGATGATCGACACTACGGTCGGCGCGAAGTTTATTGCATCTACAGTGTATTAGCCAGCGCAACGTCTTGGCCGTCGATGGCGGCCATTTCAGAACAGCAAGAGTTGAACGCACCGACGCGCGTGAAGTTTTATTTCAGCAATGGCCCGCAGTCCGCCCTGCTTGATCTTTAGCCTGCCATCTAAAAGTCCCTCCCCACGATGCGCACTTTTGCTGCTGCGATTCGCATTCGGTTATCCAAGACGATCGCCGCGATCCCGGCTTCACAGGTTCAGCAAGAACATTTCAGCGGGAAAGAGATCGCCAAGGAAGGCACGTACTAGAAGGTAAACCCAACCATCGTGGCATCGGCCTCAGTCCAGAGGAACACACGCGAAACGATGAGATAATGTGTTGCTGCTCGGGCTCGCGAACGGCGACGCTAAGACTCAACTTATAACACCGCGCCTGAATGGCACTGCACCGTTGATGGATCGCGCAGCTGGTACTTCGGAATTGCACTCACCTCCCGAAGCACGCCGCGGTCGGTTGGACACCTCGGCCGTGGAGGTCAGTGCGCGATAGCGCTTTCTGCGACCTTCCTGCCCTCCGCTTTCCACTCCGGAAAGCCGTCTTCCATGCGCCGCACGCGGTAGCCTTGCGCACGTAATTGCGCCGCGGCTTCAAACGAAAGAATGCAGTAAGCACCGCGACAATACGCAACGATCTCTTTGCGCTTCGGCAATTTCGAAAGACGCTGTTTCAATTCCGCCATAGGGACGTTCAGCGCGCCCGGAATATGTCCTGCATTAAACTCGCCGGAAGGACGCACATCGATAACGGTGACCGCGTTATCCTTCATCAGGCGCGAAAGCTCGCTCCGGCTCACCGCATCGGTGCCGTCGAGCGAAAGAAAATCCTTGCGCACGACCTGGCGAAACTCAGCAACGCCTATTTCGGCGATAGAGCGCACCGCAGCCACTGCGTGCAGCACGCGCGCATCGGCAAGCTGATAAAACACCTGCTTACCTCGCCGCTCGGAAGCAACGCAGCCGAACCGGCGTAATAGCTGTAGGTGCTGAGAAGTATTGGCAACGGACTGCCCGATGAACTCCGCGAGGCTTTCTACCGATCTGGACCCTTGCGCCAAGCACTCGATCAGCTCGAGCCGGTGGGCATGTCCGAGACAGCGTGCCACCTCTGCGGTCCACGCCAGCAATTCCTGTTTAGGGTTACGTTTCGGCACGGCGACCTCGTTGACTCATTCAAGAGAATACTTGAATGATCCCGATAAGAAAAGGCCCCGGAGGATTGCTGTGACCGACGTAACCCAGGATCAATCAGTCGTTCGCAGAAACATATTCATTCTAACCGCCGCCCAAGCACTCGGCGCGGCGAGCCCTCCCATTATTATTTCTCTCGGCGGACTTGTCGGGCAGACACTCGCGCCCTCGCCCAATCTCGCGACGCTCCCCGTTAGCGTTTACAGTTTGGGATTAGCCATCGGGACGCTTCCTGCCGCATTCTTTATGCGCCGCCTGGGACGCCGCAACGCATATCTGCTCGGAACGCTTTTCGGTTTCGCATCGGGATTGATCGCGACGTTCGGAATTTCGGCGGCATCCTTCGCGCTGTTCTGCTTGGGTACCTTCACCGCCGGATTCTACGGTGCCTACGTGCAAAGCTATCGCTTCGCCGCGACTGACATGGCGACCGGCGATCAGCGAGCGAAGGCGATCTCGTGGGTGATGGTCGGCGGATTGATCGCTGCCGTTATCGGACCTCAGCTCGTGATATGGACGCGAGACGCGCTGCCGGGAAGCGGTTTTGCCGGCAGCTTCCTGAGTCAAGCCGTGCTCGCTCTCCTCGCGATACCCGTTCTGTTTTTCCTGCGCGCGCCGAAGCCGAGCGCGACCACCGGTTCGCAAGTGGATGGCGGGCGCACCGCAATGCAACTGCTCGCGACTCCGCGCTTCCTGATCTCGGTGATTGCGGGTGTCGTTTCCTATGGACTCATGACGTTCGTCATGACCGCTGCGCCTATCGCCATGGTGGGGCACGGGCATTCGGTGGATCACGCCGCGCTCGGGATTCAGTGGCACGTCCTCGCCATGTTCGCGCCGAGCTTTTTCACCGGCTATCTCATAAACTGGTTCGGCAAGGAAAAGGTTACGGCGGCGGGGCTGCTTCTGATCGCGGTTGCAGGAGCCGTCGCACTATCGGGACTTCATCTCGCGCACTTCTGGGTCTCGCTAATCATCCTCGGCCTCGGCTGGAACTTCGGCTTCATCGGCGCAACTGCGATGGTCGCCGCCGCGCACCTGCCGAACGAGCGCAGCAGAGCGCAAGGCACGAACGACTTCATGGTGTTCGGTGTTGTCGCCGCGGCCTCGTTCTTTTCGGGCAACCTGCTCCACGCCTCGGGCTGGCAGGCAATCAACTGGCTGATTTTCCCGGCCGTGGCGTTCGTTCTCGTGCCGCTGGTTTGGCGGGCAGCATCCAGCGCGAAACCATAGGCGTGCGGGAGCCTCGGCCGATACGGTAGCTTCTCGGTAGCTACGGCGCATTGGTGCGCGACTGAGGTTGGGCTAACCCCTTGGGGAAATTGGTGAGCCCGGATGGGATCGAACCATCGACACCCTGATTAAAAGTCAGGTGCTCTACCACTGAGCTACGGGCCCGCCGGGCGGGACTGGTACGGGCCCATGCCATGCCCGTCAAGACGCGGAAGCACCCTGCTCAGGAAAAGATGCTCTGTGGCAACAGGAAAGGCCCGGACGGTACGGCACCGACCCGCGCTTTTACCCCGTAGAGCGCGTGGATCAAGTCGTCGGTGACGATCTCGGCCGGTACCCCACGTGCGATCACGCGTCCCTCACGCATGGCGACGATTTCGTCGGCCGCCATCACCGCCAGATTCAGATCGTGCAAGACCGCGAGTACGCCCCCTCCGGCGGCCGCATGGCCGCGCGCGATTCGCAGTGTCGCCAGCTGATGCGGAAGATCGAGACTTGCGGTCGGCTCGTCGAGCAGCAGGTAGCCGCTCCCGCCATTCGCCCAAAGCTGCACCAGAACGCGTGCGAGTTGAACGCGCTGGCGTTCGCCTCCGGAAAGCGTGTCATAGACCTGCTCGCGCGCGCGCAGCATATCGACTTCGATCAACGCCCGTTCCGCGAGGGCCGCGCCTTCCCGGCGCGGAAAATATTGCGGCAAGCCCAATGCGACGATCTCCGCCGCAAGAAACGGAAAAGCGACCACCACGGACTGCGGCAGTACTGCTCGCTTCCTCGCAAGCGCCCCCGCATCCCATTGCGACAGGGACGCGCCGTCCAGCGTCACGCTTCCGCTGTCGTAGCGGCGCTCGCCCGCCATGACTTTCATAAGCGTCGATTTGCCGGCGCCGTTCGGTCCCACGATCGCGACGACCTTACCCGGAGTCAGCGACAGCGAAGCGCTATCGAGAATGGTTTACGCACCCACCCGGATGGAGATATTCTCGGCGGCGTACATTTTCAGCCGAAGCTCCGTTTGTTCCGCCGCAGCAGCCAGATGAAGAACGGCGCGCCGATAAGCGCCGTGACCACGCCGATCGGAAGTTCGGCCGGCGCCGCGATCGTGCGTGCGAAAATATCCGACGCGGTCAGCAGTGCCGCGCCAAGTAGCGCGCTGCCGGCGATCAGCGTCTTGTGCGAAGGTCCTGCACTCAGGCGCAACAGATGCGGCACGACAAGACCGACGAAGCCGATGATGCCGCTCACCGCGACCGCCGCACCGACGCCAGCGGCGACGATGACAATGGCGATCCGTTTTATGCGCTCGACATTCACGCCGGTGTGAAACGCTTCCGCCTCTCCCAGCGCGAGCACGTCAAGCCCGCGTGCGATCCAGAACGAGATTGCGATGAGTACAAGCGCAAACGGCAATGCCAGCCCGACGCGCTGCCACGTTGCGCCGCCAAGGCTGCCGAGCGTCCAGAACGTGAATTCACGCAACTGCTGATCGCTTGCTACAAAAATAATCAGCCCGGTCGCTGCGCCTGCGAGCGCGGCCAACGCGATGCCTGCGAACAGCAGGTTTGCGACCGAGGTTCGCCCTTCATGTGTCGCGAGCCGATGCAGCAAAATAATTGCCATAAGACTTCCCGCGAAGGCTGCTACCGGCAAGGCGTGGTTCATAACGAAGTGCGGCACATACGGCGCAGCGAAACTGCCGAACACGATCCAGGCGACCGCAGCCAGTGCCGCTCCGGGCGAAATCCCGACAAGACCCGGGTCAGCAAGCGGGTTTCGAAACACGCCCTGCAAAATCGCCCCGGCCACTGCGAGTCCCGCGCCTACGATTACCGCCAGCACAGTGCGCGGTAATCTAATGTCCAGCACGACGATTGCATCGCGCGCATCGATCGACGACGAACCGCGAACGCCAAAGAGACCGTCCCAGAGGATCGAAACTACCTTCCCCGGCGCAATCACGACCGGACCGATCGCAAGCGAAGCGAGAAAAGCCGCGATCAGCAGCAATGCGCAGCCGGCGAGAATGGTGCGCGTTCGCCCCGCCCGCCGCCACGAGACGCCCAACGCGGCGTCCCCGGCAATCATCGCGTCGCTGCCGGCCCCGCCTCAGTCCACGGCCGTGGCGGCAACTGCGGTAGAGCAAGTTCGGGATAGATCGAGGAAGCCAGCTTCTGCGCACCATGGGCTGCGCGCGGGCCGAAGCTCAAATAGTAGGACGGTATCGACAGGAGGCGTTTGTCGCGCGCCGCTGGCGTGCCTGCGAATGCAGGCAGGGCAAACATGACGTCAGCCTCGAGCCCCTGATTGCGCTCGAGCAACGTAACGACCGCCTGCGGCTGCGCAGCAAGCGCGGCTTCCGCCGTTACCGGCTTGAAGCCAGTCAGACCCTTGATCGCATTATCGACGCCAGCGAGCTTGAAAATTCCCTGCGCGCTGCTGCCCTCACCGGCAACCGTCGGCGTGCCGCTGCCGACCGCAAGCACAAAGACGGCGCTACGCCGCGCCGCGATCTTTTCGCGCATCGCTGCGACGGCGGTGAAATCTTCAGCGATCTGCTTCGCCATCGCTTCGCCCTTCTCTGCGACACCGAGCGCCTGCGCGATAAAACGAACTTTCCGGAGCACGCTCGCCTCATCGTATCCTTCCGGAACGACCACGAACGGCACGGAAGCGCGCGAGAGAACTTCGACGGCGTCCGGCGGGCCGGATTCTTCGATCGCGAGAATAATTTTCGGCGCAAGCGCGAGGACGCCTTCGGGTGCAAGCGCGCGCATATAGCCCACGCTTGGCTTGGACTTAACCGAAGCGGGGAAATTGCTGGTGATATCGACGGCGACGACCCGATCGCCGAAGCCGAGCGCATACACGATCTCGGTAACAGCGCCGCCGACCGTTACGATGCGTGACGTATCCGCGATTTCATGCGTGCGTCCCGATGCATCCTCGATCGTCCACGCATCCGCATGTGCGACCACGAATGATCCTACAAACATAATTGCCGCATAAGCGGCGATGCGAATGCGCGCGCGGATCATTTGGTGAGGATCAACTTGTTCAGCGCGGTCAGGCGCAGCCGATACACTTCACCTTCGTGCCCGATCGTAATTTCTTTTGTTGCGACAAAAAGATCACGGCTCTCGAGGCGGTTGTTTGCAATCTCAATCGATCGCGCCTGCGAAGCGTCCGGTCCGGCCTGACCGATAACTCCCATCGTTTCCGTCTTTTTCGGCATCGAAGAACTATTCATTGGCTGCGTACTTCGTCTCTTTTGAACCGTTCTCAACTAACCGTAGTTTAGAACTGTTTTTATCTAGTGATTTCAACGACTTGATCGTCGTACGCCTTGTTGTTACGGATAGCAAATAATTTGCGAGACGCGTGTTGTCTCGCACTGCCCGCCAGCTAGCTGCATGAACAATGCTGCCCGCGAGCACCCGGCATCACAATAAACAAGACGGGGCTCAAATGGCTGGAACGACAAAGCGCATTCATGCGCTGCTTGGTGGCGCTGGAATAGCCGCGATTGCATTCGCTTCGCAGGCAGTAGCGCAAGTAACTTTGCTCGATGCGATAACGATCATCGCAACGCGGACGGAAGAATACGCAATCGACACGCTGGCACCGGTCAGCACGATCCGCGAGAACGAATTTCAACAGTTTCGGCCGACGCGCACGCACGAGATCTTCACGGGCGTTCCTGGCGTCACCACGAGTTCGTCAGCGCAGGAAGCGTCAACCTCGATCAATATCCGCGGCATGCAGGACTTCGGCCGCGTCGCGGTGCTGGTCGATGGAGCGCGGCAGAATTACGCGCGTATCGGTCACCAGAGCGGCGCCGGTTCGTTCTTCCTCGAGTCCGAGCTTCTCGGCGGCGTCGATGTCGCTCGTGGACCGACGTCGAACATTTATGGCTCCGGCGCGATCGGCGGCGTGGTGACGTTCCGTACCAAAGACGTGGAAGACATTATCAGCCCCGGCGCGCCGTGGGGCGTGCAAGCCAATGCCAGCACCGGCACGAACGGTTTCAACGGCGTCGGTTCGCTTTTCTTTGCAAATCGCATCAGCCCGAACGCGGAATTCATCGTCGGCGGTTCGGTGCGCGATCAGGACAGTTACAAGTCCGGAGACGGGACCAAGGTTCCCCTGTCCGGACAGGAAGTGCAGACGTTCCTCATCAAGGGCACGTTCCGGCCGGCGGAAGGTCATCAGATCAAGACAGGCCTCATTATCTATAACGCGGACTGGCTGAACGGCACGCCTCCCGGCACTGCCTTGCCGCTCGCAACGGTTACCCGCAATTTCAATTCGGTGAACACGACTGCGACGGTGAATTACAAATACAAGCCGCTCGACAGCCAGTTCGTCGACTTCGATTCGACGGTCTACTGGAACCGTGCGGATGTCACGACGCTGCTGCGGAACTACAACGTGGCGCCGACACCGACACAGCTCGGCATTTTTGGTCCCGTCGGAACACGCACAAGCTATCTGATCGATACGGTCGGCTTCGACCTGAACAACACCAGCCGCTTCTCGGCCGGCGGCTTCGAACATGCCTTCACCTACGGCGCCGACATGTTTCGCGACGACGTGCAGAACAATGCTACGGCGGGCTTCGGGGCTGGTTACAACCCGCGTGGTGAGCGGCAGGTTTCGGGCGGCTTCATGCAGTTGAAATCGACCTACTCGAGCTGGCTGCAATTCATCACCGCGCTTCGCTACGACAACTATTCGCTGGAAGGGATCAATCTGGCGAACGGCGGGGCGGTATCGAATAGCGGCGACCGGCTCTCGCCGAAATTCACGATCGGCATTACGCCGATCCAATCGACGACGATCTTTGCGAGCTATGCCGAGGGCTATCGCGCGCCTGCCGTGACCGAGACGCTCGTCTCGGCGCAGCATCCTGGCGGTCCGGGCGCAAACTTTCCGTTTATTCCCAATCCCAATCTGCGGCCTGAAGTCGGCAAAAACATCGAGATTGGCTTGAACATCAAGCAGGACAACTGGCTTGTTGCCGGCGACAAGCTGCGCATTAAAACAGCGGTGTTCCAGAATAATGTCGATGACTTTATCGACACCGTGAATCTCACCCGCGCCGGCTTCCCCGGCGGAAGCGCGCTCTGTCCGGCCGGCCTCTTTCCCGGAGCGCCCTACTTCTTCTGCGTGCAGTACCAGAACATCAATCAGGCTCGGATTACCGGCTTCGAGTTCGAAGGCATGTATGACCGCGGCTCATGGTTCGTCGGTCTCGCGGGTCATGTGATCCGGGGCGAGAACATCGAAACCGGCGCCGGTCTCAACAGCGTGCACCCGCCGATGGCTGCGGTTACCTTCGGCACGCGCTGGCTCGACGGCCGCCTGTCGACGGCGATCCGCTGGGCCGCGGTCGCCGCGAAGAAGCGTGAGGACATCACGGGCACACTCGCACAGCAGCTTCTTGTGGCAACCGGCAGCTACAATCTCGTGAACCTCTACGTCAGCTATCAGATCGATCCGACGTTGCAGCTCGGCTTCTCGGTCGAGAACCTGCTGAATGAGCAGTACAAAATCTACACCCACGAGTTCGCGTCGCCCGGCGTCACGGCAAAACTATCGCTGCGAAAGATGTTCGGACCCGCGCCCGACCTGACCGCCGTTAACAACCTCAACACCGCCAGCCTGCGTCCGCAGGCGGCGCGCTGACAAAACCGGCGCAGCCGTCCGCGGCTGCGCCACTTCATCTCCCCCGGGAGGTTAGGCGTTTTTGACAGCATTGTCGGAGACGCCTAGCAAACCTAGCAACCGCGAGGCAAAGGAACGCCAGCATGTTTATCGCCATGAATCGCTTCAAAGTGACCCCAGGCCAGGAAAACGCCTTCGAGCGTGTCTGGCGCGAACGCGAATCCTACCTGCATACGATGGCTGGATTCATGGAGTTTCACCTCCTGAAGGGCCCGAAGAAGGACGATCACACTCTGTATTCGTCGCACACCGCCTGGAAGACCAAGAACGATTTCGAGAACTGGACCAACTCCGAGGGCTTCAAGAAGGCGCATGCGCGTGCCGGCGATAACAAGCCGGCCGTGCCGATGTATCTCGGCCACCCGGAGTTCGAAGGCTTCGAGTCCGTGCTCGAACAGAAAGCACCCGGCAAGGCAGCCTAAGACACATGATCGGCAGCGCGCCAAAGCCGGCACGGCGGAAAGAGGAAGCGCCTCCAAGCGCGGCCATCTTGCCGTTCCGGCTGCGCGCAAGCCGGTCAGACGATTCAAAGACCGGCAAGACGGTTCCGGTCGTCGAGATCGAGCGCAAACCGTCCGCTTCTAAAACACATAAAATAGAGTCTACGACGATCGCGGCGAAAGATCGCCCGACGATAATCCCCGCGCGTTATCGCGGCTGGTTGCAGCAGGCATTGATCGCGGCCGCGCTGCTTCATCTTATCGTGTTTGCTTTGCTCCACTTCCAGTTCGTGAACGACGTGGAACGGGCCGCGAATTCCGGTGGCAATATTTCCGACGGAACGAATGTGATCGATATCGAGATCGTTGCCGAGGTTAAGCTACCGCCGTCCAAAGTGCAGACAAATATGACGGCGCCGGACGCAACGAAGCAGACCAATACGCCGCCGCAGGTTAAGCAGCAGGAAGAACAGAAAGAAGCACAGAAGGCCGAAGCCGCGCCGAATAACGCGCAGGAGCTGGCGCTACCGAAAGAAGAACTCACCGTTCCGCGCAAGGCGGAAGATGCTCCGGCCGCACAATCTCCCAATCAGGAGAAGCAGGACACCGTTGAGGTACAGCAGAAGAAAGTCGAGCGGCCAAAGACGGAAGATCGAAAAAAGAAGCAGGAACAGGCAGCCCCCAGCACGGCTGCCGCGCCGAACCGCGCTGCTGGAAACCGCAGTAACCAGCCGCAAGCCGGCGCGAATGGCGTGCGCCAGAGCGGCGGTAACGCCAACGCGTCCGCCTATAGCGCGATGGTGATCGCGCACCTCCAGCGCTTCCGCATTTACCCAGAACAAGCGCGTGCGGCGCGCATCACAGGCGTCAGCATGGTTCGCTTTACGCTTGCGGCTTCTGGGAACGTGATTTCCGTTTCGCTGGCCGGCAGCAGCGGCACCGGCGTGCTCGATCAGGCTGCGATTGCGATGGTGCGGCGCGCGTCGCCCTTCCCGCCAATCCCGGCATCGCTCGGCCGCGGCAACATGACTTTCGCCGCGCCGGTCCGCTTTAATCTGCGCTAGCGATTACGCCGCTTCCGCTTCGCCACGGGCCCAGGCTTCCGTCGTTTCGGCGGCATACCGCGCGAAACTTCCCGCACTGATCGCTTCGCGCGCACCGGCCATCAGCGATTGGTAATAAGCCACGTTCACCCAGCTCAGCAGCATCGCGCCCAGCATCTCGTTCGCCTTGAAGAGATGATGCAGATAGGCGCGCGAATAGTCGCGCGCCGCCGGGCAATCGCTGGTTTCGTCCAGCGGTCGCGGATCCTCGGTGTGACGCGCATTCTTCAGGTTCAATTGTCCGAAGCGCGTATAGGCATGGGCGTGCCGCCCCGCGCGCGTCGGCATTACGCAATCGAACATGTCGATCCCGCGCGCGACTGCCTTCAGGAGGTCGTCGGGCGTACCGACGCCCATAAGATAGCGCGGCTTGTCGGCCGGCAACGCTGGCATCGTCGCTTCGATCATCTGCAGCATGATCTCCTGCGGTTCGCCGACCGCAAGACCGCCGATCGCATACCCGTCGAAACCGATGTTCGTCAGTCCCTTGGCCGACTCCAGACGCAATGGCACCGACGATCCGCCCTGCACGATGCCGAAAATCGCGCGGTCCTTGGGCGCGCCGAACGCTTTCTTCGAACGCTCCGCCCAGCGCAAAGAGAGGCGCATCGCGCGCTCCATCTCCTCATCGGAGCACGGCAGGCGCACGCATTCGTCGAGCTGCATCGAGATATCGGAACCCAGCAGCGCCTGAATTTCCATCGCGCGCTCCGGCGTCAGCGCATAGGCGCTGCCATCGATATGCGAGCGAAACTTCACACCGTTTTCATCCAGCGTGCGGAGCTTTGCGAGCGACATCACCTGAAAGCCGCCGGAGTCCGTCAGGATCGGCCCCGGCCAATTCATGAACTTGTGCAGGCCGCCGAGCTTTGCGACGCGTTCGGCACCCGGCCGCAGCATCAGATGGTAGACGTTGCCGAGTACGATATCGGCGCCGGTCGAGCGCACGGTTTCCGGCAGCATTGCCTTGACGGTGGCGGCGGTCCCCACTGGCATGAACGCGGGCGTGCGGATGACGCCGCGAGAGGTCATAAGCTCGCCGCGCCGCGCTGTGCCGTCGGTTGCCAACAGGTTGAATTTCATCGCGGACTTTTAGCGCGGCGTTTCCGGAAAGAGCAAACTGCCATCGCCATAAGAGTAAAACCGGTATCCGTTAGCAATTGCGTGCGCGTAAGCCTGCTTCATGCGCTCAAGGCCGGCAAAAGCGCTGACCAGCATGAACAGCGTGGAGCGCGGCAGATGGAAGTTCGTGAGCAACGCATCGACCGCCCGGAAACGATAGCCCGGCGTAATGAAGATGGCGGTCTCGCCGGCAAAGGGCTTTACCTCGCCGCTCTCGCTTGTTGCGGACTCCAGCAGCCTTAGCGCTGTTGTCCCGACCGCGATTACCCGGCCGCCCTTGGTTCGCGCTTCGTTGATCTCCCGCGCCGTTTGGGGGCTGATCACGCCATACTCCGCATGCATCTTGTGAAACGACAGATCGTCGGTCTTCACCGGCAGAAACGTGCCCGCGCCGACATGGAGCGTCACGCGTTGAACGCCGATCCCCGCAACCGCGAGCCTCTTCGAGAGGGCATCCGTGAAATGCAGTCCGGCGGTCGGCGCCGCGACCGAGCCTTCATGCGCGGCGAACATGGTCTGGTAGTCCTTGCGGTCGCGGTCGTCATCTTCGCGCTTCGACGCGATGTAGGGAGGCAAGGGAATATGACCCAGCGCGTCGATCGCTTCGTCCAGTACCGCGCCGTGAAAGTCGAAGCCGAGCGTGATCTCGCCGCCCTCGCCTTTGTCTTCGACCGTGGCATCGAGCGCGCCGAGCAGACAGACGCGGGACTCATGACCGAAGCGGATCCGGTCTCCTACATGTAAACGCTTCGCGGGCCTTGCCAGCGCTTGCCAGCGTTCCGGCGATAGCCGTTTCAGCAGCGTCGTTTCGACTTCGACATTGACGCCGTTACGCTCGCGCGTGCCGATCAGCCGCGCTGGAATGACTTTGGTGTCGTTGACGACGAGCACGTCGCCGCTTCGGAGCAGCGACGGAAGATCGGAGACAACACGGTCTTCGAGTTCCGGCGCCGCGTCCGGCCGCACGACAAGCAGCTTTGCAGAGTCGCGCGGCTCCGCGGGCCGGAGCGCAATTGCGTCCTGCGGTAAATCGAAGTCGAAATCGGCAGTACGCATTCCTCGCGCGGACAAGGCCCGCGCCGCTTATGCCACCATCTTGGCGGAGACGATCTTGTCGGGGTTCTTCACCGGCTCGCCGCGCTTGATCTTGTCGACATTCTCCATGCCTTCGATCACCTTGCCCCAGACCGTGTACTGGTTGTCGAGGAAACGGGCGTCGTCGAAGCAGATGAAGAACTGGCTGTCGCCGGAATCCGGGCTGGCGGCGCGAGCCATCGAAACGATTCCGCGCACATGCGGTTCGTCGTTGAATTCCGCTTTCAGCTTCTTGCCGGAGCCGCCCGTGCCGGTGCCGTGCGGGCATCCGGTTTGCGCCATGAAGCCATCGATCACGCGGTGGAAGACGACGCCGTTATAGAAGCCGTCGTTCACCAGTTCCTTGATCCGCGCGACATGGCCCGGTGCGAGGTCGGGCCGCATCTTGATCGTGACCGGACCTTGCGTGGTTTCCAGCAGCAGCGTGTTTTCGTCAGCCATTGTTCTGTTCCTTATTTGCCAGGAACCGCACGCGTGATGCGGTCCGGAGTGCGGGGCGGTTCGCCCTTGTTGATCTTGTCGACGACATTCATGCCGGAAACGACTTCGCCGACTACGGTATACTGCCCGTTCAGCGCCGATTGTTCGGCAAACATAATGAAGAACTGGCTGTTCGCGGAATTGTTGTTGCCGCCCTTGCGCGCCATGCCGACGATGCCGCGGCGGAACGGAACGCTCGAGAACTCCGCCTTCAGATCGGGATGTTTCGAGCCGCCGGTGCCGTCCCCGTTCTGGCCGTCGCCGGTCTGCGCCATGAACCCGTCGATCACACGATGAAACGGCACGTTGTTATAGAAGCCTTCACTCGCGAGTTGCCGAAGCCGCGCGGCGTGACCGGGTGCAATATCCGTGCGCAAGCGGATCACGATCGTACCCTTCGTCGTCTCCAGCGTCAGCGTATCGCCGCCCGCCGCCTTTGTTTTGGTTTGCGCCGTCTTCTTTTCGACCTTGTTTTCGGACTTGGCCTTTTGATCGGGCACCGCGCCGCGCCAGGGATCGAAGTTCTGCTGCGCAAACGCCGCAGCCGGGATCAGCAGCGCGGATAGAATGATTGCGAGATGGAATTTACGCATCGGGATTCCTCGGTAGCTATTTCTTCTTCGCGAATTGCGCGGAGAGCTTCTTGGCTACGAAATCAGGCACGAATTTGGACACGTCGCCGCCCATCGCCGCGATCTGGCGAACCAGCGTGCCGGTGATATGCCGGGTTGGCGGGGTTGCCGGAATGAACACCGTCTGGATCTGCGGCGCCATTTCGCCGTTCATGCCGCTCATCTGCATCTCGTAATCGAAATCGGTGCCGTCGCGCAGACCCCGGATCAGCAGCGTCGCCTTGGCTTTTCTGGCGGCGGCAATCACCAGCCCATCGAAGGTGATGACCTCGATCTTCACTTTATATGCGCGGGCGATGGATGCGCTGGCTTTCTCGATCATGGCTTTGCGCTCTTCAGCGTCAAAGACCGGCTTCTTGCCGGGATGGACGCCGATCGCGACGATCAAACGGTCGCATATGCGCGCCGACGCTTCCAGCACGTCGAGATGACCGCTCGTGATGGGGTCGAAAGTACCGGCGTAAATTCCGATGCGTTCCATGCCGACTGCTTATCCCTCTTCGCCGCTGCCTGTGAAATCGGCGTCAGCTTGCCGCGCTGTCGTCATCCTCGCGGATGCGCTCAACCGACACAACCTTCTCATCGTCAGCGGTATCGAACACGATCACACCCTGGGTCGAACGGCCCGCGATACGAATACCCGGCACCGGAGTACGGATGAGCTTGCCGGCGTCGGTGACCAGCATGATTTGGTCGGTTTCCTCGACCGGGAACGAGCCGACGATGCGGCCATTCTTCTTGCCGAGCGACATGGCGACAATGCCTTTGCCGCCGCGGCCGGTGATCCGGTACTCGTAAGACGACGTGCGCTTGCCGTAACCCAAATCGGTGAGCGTGAGAATGAATTGCTCGGCCGCGCCCATTTCCGCGTAGCGCTCCTGCGAGAGCTCGATCGCGCCGACTTTCTCCTCGTCGTCGGACTCCGTTTCGGCTTCTTCGCCACGGCGCACGGCATTCGCAAGCTTGAGATAAGCGATGCGTTCCTCGCTGATCGCCTCGACATGCCGGATGATCGCCATCGAAATCAGCTTGTCGTCATCGTCGAGCTTGATGCCGCGCACGCCGGAAGAGTCGCGGCCCTTGAACACGCGCACTTCGCTGACCGGGAAGCGGATGCATTGGCCGCCCGCGGTCGAAAGCAGAATGTCGTCCGCATCGGTGCAGACCGCGACGTCGGCGATGGACTCGCCTTCGGCGAGCTTCATCGCAATGATGCCCGAGCGGCGGATGTCGACGAAATCGGAAAGCGCGTTCCGGCGCACGCCGCCCGCGGTCGTCGCGAACATGATGTTGAGTTTTTCGCGCTCCGCCGTATCGGACGGCATGGTGATGATCGAGGTGATCGTCTCGTCGGTCTCGATCGGCAACAAATTGACGAACGCCTTACCGCGCGCTTGCGGCGCGGCAAGCGGCAGCTTCCAGACTTTCAGCGTGTAGGCGCGTCCGCGCGACGAGAAGAACAGCACTTCGTCATGCGTGCTTGCGACAAAGAGACGGCTCACGAAATCTTCTTCGCGCGTCTGCATGCCGGCGCGGCCTTTGCCGCCGCGGCGCTGGGCGCGATAGGTCGAAAGCGGCACACGCTTCACGTATCCGGCATGGGACACGGTCACGACCATATCTTCCGGCGTGATCAACGCTTCTTCGTCGATCTCGCCGACTTCCTCGCCGGAGATTTCCGTTTTGCGCGGTGTGGCGAACTCTTTCCTGATCTCGGCAAGCTCGGCCTTAATGATCGACTGGATGCGCGCACGGCTGCGCAGGATTTCCAGGTATTCGGCGATCTCCTTGCCGAGTCCGTCGAGTTCGGCTTCGATTTCGTCGCGGCCGAGCGCGGTCAGGCGTTGCAGGCGCAGATCGAGAATTGCACGCGCCTGCTCTTCGGATAATTTGTAGGTGCCCGCCGCCGAAACCTTGTGCCGGGGGTCGTCAATCAGTTCGACCAGCGCCTTTACATCCTTGGCCGGCCAGTCGCGCGCCATCAATTGTTCGCGTGCGGTCTGCGGGTCCTTGGCGGCCCGGATCAGCCTGATGACTTCGTCGATATTCGCAACCGCGATCGCAAGACCCACCAAGATATGCGCGCGGTCACGCGCCTTGTTCAGCAGGAACTTGGTGCGGCGGCCGATGACCTCTTCGCGGAACGCGACGAAGGCCGAGATCAAATCCTGAAGATTGAGTGTCGCGGGCCGTCCGCCCGTCAACGCAACGATGTTCGCCGGGAACGACGATTGCAGCGCCGTGAAACGATAGAGCTGGTTCAGCACGATTTCTGATACCGCTTCGCGCTTCAGCTCGATCACGACACGCATGCCGTCGCGGCTCGACTCGTCGCGGATGTCGCCGATGCCGTCGATCTTCTTGTCGCGCACGAGTTCGGCGATGCGTTCGATCATCGATGCCTTGTTCACCTGATACGGGATCTCGGTGATGATGATCGACTCGCGCTCGCGCTTGTCAGTTTCGATCGCGACGCGGCCGCGCACCATGATCGAGCCACGGCCGAGATGATACGCTTGGCGGATGCCGCCTTTGCCGAGGATGATGCCGCCGGTCGGGAAGTCCGGACCCGGCACAATTTCGGTAAGCTCTTCGAGCGTGATGTCGGGCTTGTCGATCAGCGCGATGCAGGCGTCGATAACTTCGCCGAGATTATGCGGCGGAATGTTCGTCGCCATGCCGACCGCGATGCCGCCGGCGCCATTGACCAGTAGGTTCGGGAACTTAGCTGGCAGGACCACCGGCTCGCGTTCGGAGCCGTCATAGTTGTCCTGAAAGTCGACGGTCTGCTTGTCGAGATCGTCGACGAGCGCGTTCGCAATCTTGCGCAGCCGGACTTCGGTGTAGCGCATCGCCGCCGGTGGATCGCCATCTACCGAGCCGAAGTTGCCCTGCCCGTCGACCAGCTCGACGCGCATCGAGAAATCCTGCGCCATGCGAACGAGTGCGTCGTAGACGGACTGGTCGCCATGCGGGTGATACTTACCGATGACATCGCCGACGACACGCGCGGATTTGCGGTACGGCTTGTTCCATTCGTAGCCCTGTTCGTGCATCGAATAGAGAATGCGGCGATGCACCGGCTTCAAGCCGTCGCGGACATCCGGCAGCGCACGCGCCACGATCACGCTCATCGCGTAATCGAGATACGAGCGGCTCAGTTCGTCCGTAATTGAAACGGGCTTGATATCCGAGGGCGGTAAGTCCCCCGGATTGGGTGTCTTTTCGTCGGCCACGAGTGCGGATTATCCGGCTGAATTCAGTGCCCGTTTAGTAAACGATTCCGGCCGCCAAAGCCAGCAAATCAGCCCGTAAAACACAGCGGTTTCATAAGTAATTTCAATAGCTTACAGGGTGTCATCCGCCGAATGTGACGCGGTGCATGATCTGGCCCGAAAGAGAGCCGTTCAATCGCGGCGAGAGTGGCATAATGGGCGGGCTATACGCTCGCCTGATCGACTGAGATCGCTCCGCCGGCTGCGTTATCTACGGACACCGGGCTTTCGAACCACAGGATTTCGGGCTTCGCGCCATAGAGCTTCTCGACCCGCTCTCGCCACTCGCCGCTGTACACCTCTTCAGCCGCAGCGCGCGAGGTCCAGTGGTAGACGCCACCCGCCACGCGGCCGTCCGGTGAGACGATGTAGTGCTTCCGTATCAATCCGTTCAATTTCACATACTTTGGCGCGCTCGATTGAAATCGTTTCGATGCTTCGTCGACCGTGATCGGCGACGGCAAGCGAAATTGCACCACGGTCGTAAACATCATGGACCTCACAATGTTGGGCGAACGGCGCGGGAATATCCCGCGCCGCTCTTAGCACGCGCTTACTTTTCCAGGAACGCGGCGATCTGGTCTTTCGCTTGCGAGACTGCAACCACGCCAAGCAGATGGCCGTTCGGGCCTTCCAACTTCACGGTCTGCACAGGCGTGCCGTTCGCTGCGATCTTCTTTGCACCCTGCTCCACGATTTCGGCTGTGAAGACCAGATCGCTCGGCGCGTAGATCATCAGAGTCGGCGCCTTGATCTTCGAAATGTCCGCCGCGTACGTCTGGTTCGCCTTCACGAGATAGAGAAAGTGATTGGCGTCGGATGCGGCAGCGCGTGCTTTGCCGGCCGCATCCAGCACCGCTTCGATCTTGAATTTGGCGTTCATTGCGCTTGCGGGCGACTTGCCGTCTTCCGCCGGTGCCAGGCCAAACGCCTTCTCCGCCCACTGCCACTGGTTGGCATGCAGGGTCACGATCTTGAGTGCTGCGGCGAGGCCATCGTTCGGCGCTTCCTTGCCGTAATAGTCGCCGCCGTTCCATTTCGGATCGATCATGATCGGCGCGGCCCAGACGTTCAGCCAGCCCGTGAGATATGCGCCCGGCTCGGCGGCGGCGATCACGGGGATGATCTTCTCGACCATTTCCGGATAGCCGGCGGCCCATTCATAGACCTGCAAGCCGCCCATCGAAGCGCCTGCGACCGCTTTCAGCTTCTTGATGCCGAGGCTTTCGATCAGCGCCTTCTGCACGTTCACGAAGTCGCGCATCGTAACCAGCGGAAACGACATGCCGTAGGGCTTGCCGGTATCGGGATTGATGCTCGCCGGTCCAGTGGTAACCACGGGCGCGTTCGGCGAGAGATTTACGAGCGTATCGGACGAGATCACGTAGTACTTGTTGGTGTCGATCGCCTTGCCGGGACCGATGATCGCGTCCCAGTAACCCGCGGCCTTTTCGTCGGCTTTGTATTTTCCGAAGGCGTGGCTGGTGCCGGAGAAGAAGTGCGTAATCAGGATTGCGTTGGAGCGGTCGGCGTTCAGCGTGCCCGCAGACTGCCAACCGATCTTTACGTTCTTGATCGTCTGACCGCCGACGGTCGTGTAGCTCGGCATCTCGAAGGTTTTCTTCTCGACGATCAGATCTTGCGAGAACGAAACCGAAGGAAGAAGAAGAGCGAATGCGGCCAGCGCCGCAAATCGAATTACGGATTTCATGGCGTGCTCCCATCCGCCGCAATGGTGCGGCGTTACCGTTATGCAACGCCTATTCGGCTATCCCGGCAAGAGCAAAATCGACAAAGCGTACGGCGCACGATCGTGAGCCAACAAATAATCAGGATGAAAAAGAAGGCAAAAAAGCCGGAGGCAAACAACACTTGCTCCACACGTCGCCAAAACGGGCGGAAATCTAAAAAGACTTCCGCCCGTCGTTCTCGACTTCTTCATCCGGCCGCCGATGTGATCGATAGGTTCACTGGCCGGGGTATCTCGCGATCGGAGCGTGTAGCGAGATTATTTCCGTGCCGAGTCGAGTTGCTCGTGGTTGGTGACGACTTCCTGAGCCTTGGCGTAGCTCTCGATCAGCAACTGATAGGCCGGGAATATCTTGGTGTAGATCCCCGCCCATTCCAGAGCGTCTGGCCGGTTCCACGTCTTCTGCAATTCGGAGGCGACAGCGGCGGTGTCCATCGGAACGACGCCCGACTGCACGACGCGAGCCAGCGTGATCTCCTGCGCCATCTTCGAGTACGTGCCCGAAGCGTCGATCACCGCGAACACCTTTGTAGCCGTCATGTGCGGCCGCGATGGCGGGGAACGCCATGCAGACGCTGGTGATCGTGCCGGCGATGATGAGAGTCTTGCGGCCTGTCGCCTTCACGGCAGCAACAAAGTCTGGGTTGTCCCAGGCGTTGATCTCGCCTTTGCGGGCCACATACTTTGCGTGTGGGGCATTCTCCTGAATCTCCGGGATCAGGGGACCATTCGGTCCCTGCGGGACGGAGGCCGTGGTGATCACCGGCATTTTCGACAGCGTCGCCATTTTGGCCAAGGCGGCCGCATGGTTGCGCAGGACCGGCATCGGCATGTCGCCGACGGTCTGGAACAGGCCGCTCTGGTGATCGATCAGCAGCATCACTGCGTCGTCGGCGTCGATGATCGGCTTCTGGCCGTTGAAGTTTGCGATATTGGTCGAGGTTGTCATCGTGAGTTCTCGTTTTTCTTCAAGTGTGTTGGGGGAAGGCGCGGAGGCGCTGGGAAAAGCGCCTCCGCGTTAGATCAGGCGGCGATTTCGCCGAATTTTCCGTTCCGGAAATCGACCATCGCCTGCCGGATTTCGTCGGCGGTGTTCATGACGAAGGGGCCATGCATCACCACCGGCTCGTCGATGGGCTCGCCGCCGAGAACGAGCAGGACTGCGTCGCTGCTTGCCTCGAGCGTTATTTCGCCGCCCTTTCGGTCGAGCAAAACGAACTGCGCATCGCTGGCGACAGCGTCGCCGTTCACCTGCACCGTGCCCTTCAGCACGACGACCGCGGCGGTGTGCCCCTCGGGCAAGGTCAGCGAAGCGGCGCCGCCCTTGTTAAGACGCACATCCCATACTTCGATCGGCGTGAAGGTGTGCGCCGGACCACGCTTTCCGTTGTACTCGCCGGCGATGACCCGCAGCTTCCCGGCTCCATCTGGCAGGTTGACCGACGGAATGTCCGCATCAAGCAAGCTCTGGTAGCCCGGGTCGACGTTCTTGTCCTTGGCGGGCAAGTTCACCCAGAGCTGGACCATGTCGAGCGTCCCACCCTTTCGGGTAAACGCCTCGGAGTGGAACTCCTTGTGCAGGATGCCGCCGGCGGCAGTCATCCACTGCACGTCGCCGGGTCCGATGACACCACCGCGGCCGGTGGAATCGCGATGCTCGACCTCGCCGTCATAGACGATGGTGACGGTTTCGAAGCCGCGGTGAGGATGCGCGTCGACGCCGCGCGGCTTCGTGGCCGGCGCGAATTTGGCCGGTCCGGCATAGTCGAGCATCAGGAATGGGCTCAGATGGTCGCCGTGGCTGGCGTGCGAGAACAGCGAGCGGACGGGAAACCCGTCGCCGACCCAATGGCCTCGCGGGGCGCTGTAGATACCCAGGACCTTTCTCATGGTGTTTCTCCTTTGAACAACGCGGAATTAGCGTCTTGTCGGGAAACACATAGCCGCGAGACAAACCGGGCTGTAGACGCCAGTATTGTGCTACACTGTCCTACAAATAGGACACTGGACGCATGCAAGACCTGAACGATCTGCGCTTATTTGTAGAGGTGGTGGAGCAAAACGGGTTCGCCGCCGCCGCCCGTAAGCTCGGCATGCCGCGATCGCGGTTGAGCCGGCGGATCGGAATTCTGGAGGAACGCCTTGGCGTACGGCTGGTCCATCGCTCAACGCGGCGGTTCACCGTCACCGAGATCGGCAGGGAATATTACCGCCATTGCGTGGCGATGATGGTTGAGGCTGACGCCGCGCAGGACGTCATCGACCGCATGCGTTCCGAGCCGCAGGGCGTCGTGCGGGTAACCTGCCCTTCGTCGGTGATTTATTTCCAGCTCGGCGACATGATGGCGCGCTTCATGGAGCAATGCCCGAAAGTTGAGGTGCTGCTGGAAAGCACCAACCGGCGTGTTGATGTCATCCGCGAAGGCTTCGATATGGCGATCCGCGTGCGGTTTCCGCCACTCGAAGACAGCGAACTCGTGGTGCGAAAGCTCGCCGACAGTCCGCAGCGTCTGGTCGCAAGTCCAGTTCTCATAAAGATTTGGCGCGTCCGTTCCTGCCAACTGATCTAACGACGCTGCCGAGCCTGTCGTGGGACCCCACCAGGCTTGAGCACGAATGGCAATTATTCGGTCCGGCGGGTGCGACAGCTACCGTCCGCCACCGGCCGCGTTTCGCCACGGAGGATATGGTGGCATTGCGATTGGCCGCACTGCGGGGCGTCGGCGCTTGTCAGTTCCCGACATTCGTCGTCGCCGAGGACATTGCGGCTGGCCGATTGATCGACCTGCTGCCGGACTGGTTGCCCAAAGCCGGCATCATCCATGCGATGTTTCCGTCGAAACGAGGCTTGCTTCCCTCCGTGCGCGCGCTGCTCGACTTTCTAGTGGAGCAATATGCAGCGAAACAACCACTGGCGACGGTATAGGCAAATCAACGTGCGCTTGAGACTTTAGAACGGAATGTCGTCGTCGAGTTCGCTGCGGCGGCCGCTGGCTGCGACGCGCGGCTTGGAAACCGGACCGTTCGAGCCGAAATCCGCGCTGCCGCCGTCATCCGACAGACCCGCGCCGCTGCTGCGGCCATCGAGCATCGTCAACGTCGAGTTGAAGTTCTGCAGCACGACTTCCGTGCTGTAGCGGTCGGCGCCGGTGTCCTTGTCCTGCCATTTGCGGGTCTGAAGCTGGCCCTCGATGTAAACCTTCGAACCCTTCTTCAGATACTGCTCGGCGATCCGGCAAAGACCTTCGCTGAAGATCACCACGCGATGCCATTCGGTCTTCTCACGGCGCTCGCCAGTGGCTTTGTCCTTCCAGGATTCCGAGGTTGCTATACGCAGATTGGCGATCGGCCGGCCGTCATTGGTTTTCCGGATTTCCGGATCAGCGCCAAGATTGCCGATGAGGATTACTTTGTTGACGCTGCCAGCCATGACGTACCTTCCTGTCGTTCCCGAAATTGCCGCTACCGGCGGCCCGGCACACTATCTCCGAACGGTCCCAAACCCTTTGGCGTTAAGAGTTTTTCCACAGGGGTAGCGCCGCGCGTGGAAAACTAGCGTGTTCTTGGTATGTTCTATACCCCACGAAGGCTTGCTGCAAGGGCATAAGTTCGTTTTTTGTGCCCCTCGTTATGGGTCATCATGAAGTTCATCCAGAGCGCGAATGTTCTCCTGACGTTCACGCCGCTGCAGCCCCTGAAAATTAACGATTATGACAGCACGACAACGACTTAGTCCGCACTGTTCTCCGGCCGCCCTATCCTGAGCAACCGGTTTTCGTTGTCTTGCTTGGCCTTTCTCGCTTGCCGCTGGCGCAACACCATCGCATTCGAGGCGCATGCCGGAATGACCGTGTCAGTCCTCGCGCGCATGCGTAACGAGGGCTGGCGAATGACTGCCGTTCTCACTATGTTCGCAGCGACGCTTTCCGAGATTCCGTTGATCCCGCCGCGCCATCAAAGGTGCGCTTGAACCGTGTAACGCACCGAAATGTCCGATCAGTCCGACCGTAAAACCGCGCGTCCCGACAGCCGCTTCATCACCATCCGCGGCGCGCGCGAGCACAACCTCAAGAACGTCGATCTGGAACTGCCGCGCGACAAGCTCGTGGTGTTCACCGGCCTCTCCGGCTCCGGCAAATCGTCGCTCGCCTTCGACACGATCTATGCCGAGGGCCAGCGGCGTTACGTGGAGTCGCTCTCCGCCTATGCGCGCCAGTTCCTCGAGATGATGCAGAAGCCGGACGTCGACCAGATCGACGGCCTGTCGCCTGCGATCTCCATCGAGCAGAAGACCACCTCGAAAAACCCGCGCTCGACCGTCGGCACCGTCACCGAGATCTACGATTACATGCGCCTCCTGTGGGCGCGCGTCGGCATTCCCTATTCGCCGGTGACCGGGCTTCCCATCGAGAGCCAGACCGTTTCGCAGATGGTGGATCGCGTGCTCGCGCTTCCGCAAGGCACCAAGCTCTATCTGCTCGCGCCGGTCGCACGCGGCCGCAAGGGCGAATACAAAAAAGAGTTCGCCGAATATCTCAAGAAGGGCTTCCAGCGCGTCAAGGTCGACGGCAAGTTCTACGAAATCGCCGAAGTCCCGGCGCTCGACAAGAAACTGAAGCACGACATCGATGTGGTGGTCGATCGCATCGTCGTGCGCGAAGAGATCAAGCAGCGTCTCGCGGAATCGTTCGAGACCGCACTGAAGCTCGCTGAAGGTCTTGCCGTCGCCGAACTCGCCGAGCCGGTCGCGCTCACCGCCAAAGACAAGGAAGGCATGAAGCGCGGCACGCAGGACGACCCGAACCGCATTCTGTTTTCCGAAAAGTTCGCCTGCCCGGTTTCCGGCTTCACCATCGCCGAGATCGAGCCGCGCCTCTTCTCGTTCAACTCGCCGCACGGCGCCTGCCCCGAATGCGACGGCCTCGGCGTCGAAAAGCAGATCGACCCCGACCTCGTCGTGCCGGACACGAAAAAGTCGCTGCGCGAAGGCGCGATTGCGCCGTGGTCGCGCTCGTCTTCGCCCTATTACACGCAGACGCTGGAAGCGCTGGGACGCAATTACAAGTTCTCGCAGCAGGTCGCCTGGAAAGAACTGCCGAAGAAATTTCGCGACATCGTGCTCTACGGCTCCGGCGAAGACGAAGTGAAGTTCACCTACGACGACGGCACGCGCACCTTCGAAACGCGCAAGCCCTTCGAGGGCGTCGTGAACAATCTGGAGCGCCGCTACCGCGAAACCGACAGCGACTGGGCGCGCGAGGACATCGAGCGCTTCTTCTCGACCGTGCCGTGCAAGGCCTGCCACGGCAACCGCCTGAAGCCCGAAGCGCTCGCGGTGAAAGTGCACAAGAAGCACATCAGCGAAGTCACCGAACTCTCCGTGCGCGCGGCGCAGGAGTGGTTCGAAGCGTTGCCGGGCAAGCTCAACAAGAAGCAGAACGACATCGCGGTCCGCGTGCTGAAGGAAATCCGCGACCGGCTGC
Source organism: Hyphomicrobiales bacterium (assembly GCA_016713235.1). Taxonomy (GTDB): domain Bacteria; phylum Pseudomonadota; class Alphaproteobacteria; order Rhizobiales; family Xanthobacteraceae. The sequence continues at coordinate 170,467 of JADJPN010000005.1, forward strand.
GCTTTCTGGTCGATGTCGGCCTCGACTATCTCACGCTTGCGCGCGCGTCCGGCACGCTCTCCGGCGGCGAAAGCCAGCGCATCCGCCTCGCCTCGCAGATCGGCTCGGGCCTGACCGGCGTGCTCTATGTGCTCGACGAGCCCAGCATCGGCCTGCACCAGCGCGACAACGCGCGGCTGCTCGAAACGCTCAAGCGCCTGCGCGACCTCGGCAACACCGTGATCGTGGTCGAACACGACGAAGACGCGATCAAGACCGCCGACTACCTGATCGATGTCGGTCCCGGTGCCGGCGTGCATGGCGGCAAGATCGTCGCGCGCGGCACGTATCAGGACATCATCGACGAGCCCGAAAGCCTCACCGGCAAATATCTCTCCGGCGAACTCAACGTCGAGACGCCGCTCCAGCGCCGCAAGGCCGAGCGCCGCTCGCTCAAAGTCGTCGGCGCGACCGGCAACAACCTGAAGAACGTCTCGGCCGAAATTCCGCTCGGCCTCTTCACCTGCGTCACCGGCGTTTCCGGCGGCGGCAAGTCCACGCTGCTGATCGACACGCTCTACAAGACGCTCTCGCGCCGGCTCAACAATTCGTCCGAGCATCCAGCGCCGCACAAAGCGATCGAGGGCGTCGAGCACCTCGACAAGATCATCGACATCGACCAGTCGCCGATCGGCCGCACGCCGCGCTCGAACCCCGCGACCTATACCGGCGCCTTCACGCCGATCCGCGACTGGTTCGCGGGCCTGCCGGAAGCCAAAGCGCGCGGCTATGGCCCGGGCCGCTTCTCGTTCAACGTCAAGGGCGGCCGCTGCGAAGCCTGCCAGGGCGACGGCGTCATCAAGATCGAGATGCACTTCCTGCCGGATGTGTACGTGACTTGCGACGTCTGCAAAGGCAAGCGCTACAACCGCGAAACGCTCGATGTCCAGTTCAAGAACAAGTCGATCGCGGACGTGCTCGACATGACGGTCGAGGAAGCGCGCGACCTGTTTCAGGCGGTGCCGACCGTGCGCGACAAGCTGGAGACGTTGTCGCGCGTCGGGCTCGGCTACATACACGTCGGCCAGCAGGCGACCACGCTATCGGGCGGCGAAGCGCAGCGCGTGAAGCTCGCGAAAGAATTGTCGAAGCGTGCCACGGGCCGCACGCTTTACATTCTCGACGAGCCGACCACGGGCCTGCACTTCCACGACGTCGCGAAGCTGCTCGAAGTGCTGCATGAGCTGGTCGACAGCGGCAACACGGTCGCGGTGATCGAGCACAATCTCGAGGTCATCAAGACCGCCGACTACATCATCGACCTCGGCCCCGAAGGTGGCGACGGCGGCGGCGAAATCGTCGCGACCGGCACACCGGAAGAAATCGTGAAAGAAAAGCGCAGCTACACCGGACAGTTTCTGAAGCCGGTACTGGAGCGCGACAAGGCGCTGCGGGCGAAGCGGCCGAAAGTACGGGCGGCGGCGGAGTAGTTAGCCTCTCGTACCTAGTATTCTTTTTTCGACATCGCGCGAACCCAACGGCGAAATTCGAGCTCGGCCATTAGTGCCGTCATATTCAATTAAGCGAGATTTATGCAGCTTCTCGAGAAATCTTTTTCTAAATGTCGTGCTATTGCTGTACTCAACCCAAGACAAAAGATCTCGCTCCAACACCCACGCAGGCTTTTGATAGAGTAGAACTAGCACCTGATCTTCGGTCGGCATTTTTGGATCAAGCACTCTCTTGATGTCCCCAAATCCCAAATCAGCGGCAACTTTCTTTCAATTAAAGCGTCGACTGCATCTTGGGCTTCTTGAATAGAGACGCCGTGAAAAATTCGAACAAGCTCGGCTAACACCCAACTCGCGGAAGTATAAACCGCGGTGGCATCCAGGAAATTTGGATTCACGTCGCCGCCTACGTGACCGACACCTCTGTTATTTCTAATTTCGTAAAGCGCGGTCAAAGTCCGTGGTATCAAAATTCGCAAACTTCGATCACCGACTCGAGATGAATTCGATGGTTCTTTCTCGAGCTGCTGGCACGCAGTTAGCATATTTGCAGGCTTGGAAGGTTGAGTCTTGTATTGGCCGCTTACGGCGCCTTCCACGATTGTGTAAACGACCTCACAAAACTTCCCCCCATTCAACTCTGATGGCTCCCACCGACGCTCTGCATAGTTCGCGGCAATTTCCTGAAAACACTCCAGCAAGGGAGTACGCAGTCCGGCTGGTATGGCAGAAAGAAGCTTCGAGACGTCGATCATTTTGCGGCACTAATTTCTTTGATTAGCGCAGCACCCTTGAAGGCCCGGAGCTGTGAGTTTCCCCCTTGTCTTTGGTGCCGCTGAATTTGTTTCCTTTGGCCTTCATATACTTTGCATGGTTGGTGTAGTCGTAGCATCCGAGTGCTTCGCAAGTATCGCGCCCAGCCTTGTCGGTGAAAGACGGATCGCCGGAAAGAAGAAAGCTGGAAACGCCTGAAAGAACGTAGGAGTTTACGGTCTTTTCTGCCGTGTTCTTTCCCGGAATCTCAGCAGCGATAATCGCTACTTCCGCGCCTGAGATATCGAACACTTGCTGCAGTTCATCATCTGACAGCTTGTTCTGCTTTGCCCATGACCGCGCACGAGCACTCATAGCACTAGCCGTTCCACCCACGTTGTCATCTTCACCACCGTCTAAAACAACGGGTTGGGCTCCCTCTCCCAATATCATCAATGCAGCAGCGACTGCCCGTTTCCGTTCCTCAGAAGACAGCGGCGTAAGAAGAGAAACTACTTTGCCAACAACGTCTGATGTTTTGTCAAAACCCATTGCTAACTCCTATGCGGCGCCTAGCTTCGCAGAAACGTCTTTGATGTGATCTTCGGAGAGGCTGAAGACATCCTTCGACTTTTCGAACAACGTGCCCGCATCCAACAGACGATTGATCTGCGTTGCCATCTGGTTTGAGTATTCCGCCTTCCAGCTCCGTGCCTCCTTCGCTGACGCGATCAGCTCGTCGCGACTGAAGCTGTCCTTGGCCTGATAGAGCGTCAAATAAGTTGCGGCCGACGCCAGTAACGTGCGGCACGAATTAGCGCCGAGTTTCTGCGCTACGCCACTAACAGTTCCGGGTCGTTTCGAGCCGCTCGCTACGTCTGCGCGCTGAACTTGCTCATTGACTTGGGGTTGAATTGCAACCCGACCGATCTGGCTATCGACCCAAGAAAGAACAGCAAGCTGCCCCTCCTTATCCAGCGGCTTGAGCGCCGTCATAATCTGACGCATCGCGTCCAGTTGCAGTTCGTATGCATCGGTTTTTTGATCGGGCATGGGGTAATCATCGCGTAGCGGGGATATTCGAATTTCGTTGCCGTTAATTTGCGTTTTGTTCCAACCACTTCCCCGACTCCTCCAAAAAACTCATCCCCGCCCCTCATTTTTGATTTGCGCGAATGGGGCAAGCCCCACGCGCGCCGCGCACTTATGTTGATGGCGTCTCCGCCCACGGTTTTTACCGGACCAAGTCGGGTAAACCCGACTTTTCTTTTGGGGCGCGTGAGCTCGCGTGGCTTTTGTCGCGGGCCGGGAGCGGTGGCTGCGTGCAAGGCGTAACGCACTTTGCGCGCAGCGGCTGAAGTCGCCTGGTTCCGGCGAGCCTGCCGCTCGTCACAAGGGCCTTGCTTGGCTGCTTCGTTGGGAACGTGTGCCAACGCAAGTACGGCGAAGCAGAGAAGGCCCGCCAGCGGAGGATAGTTTGGTCAGTCCTCCGGGGATCATGCGAAGCAGGCCGTAACCTACCGTGCGCGGGACGCTGGAGTCTTTCAGCCTTCGCGGTGACGACAATTCATCTGCACTTTCTACCTTTTTGTGCAGATGGCCGTGGAGGACGGAAATCCTCCGGCGTCCCCGCCGCCCTCTTGGGTGGCGCTTCATAAACTCCGGCTTCAACTGAAGCGCGGAAAGGAGAAGCCGTGTGCAAACCTCCCCCTCGTCATCACCGGACCGCGTGTTCGCGCTGGCGAGCACCGCGAGCGGCCAGCGCGAACCTTCACAATAAGCCCCACCGGAGCGTGATCCGGTGATCCGGTGATCCATGCGGACAATCAGCGTTTGCAGACCTTCATCATGGATTGCCGGCCCCATGTCGGATTCATCCGACATGGGCACTATAGATGCTCAAGTCGGCTACAACCGACTTGAGATACCCGGCAATGACGAAGAAAGAGATACGCTCGATTCAACATCAAACCGCCTTCGTAATCCCGCCGTCGATCTGGATGTTCTGCCCGGTGATATAGGCCGAGCGCTCGCTCGCAAGGAACGAGATCAGTTCGGCGACTTCCTCGGTCCTGCCATAGCGGCCCATCGGAATGCGCGACTTCCACTCCGGCTTCTCGGCGAGACTATCGATGAAGCCCGGCAGCACGTTATTCATGCGAATATTCCGCGCGGCGAATTGATCCGCGAAGAGTTTCGTGTAGCCGATCAACCCCGCGCGAAATATGCTCGAGGTCGGAAACGCGGGATCGGGCTCGCGTGCCGCGAAACTCGAAATGTTCACGATCGACCCGGACTTCTGCTTCTCCATGAGCGGCACCACCAGCCGCGCCGCGCGCACCACGCAGAGGAAGTAAACATCCATCGCCTTGTGCCAGTCGTCGTTCGACAGATCGAGGATGCCGCCGCGCGGCCCGTGCGCCGCCGAGTTCACCAGTACATCGACCCGGCCCCAGCGCTCGAATGCGCCATCGACCAGCCGCTTCAGATCGTCGTCGGATTGATTGGAGCCGGTGACGCCGAAACCGCCAAGCGATTTCGCCAGCGCCTCGCCCTTGCCGGACGACGACAGGATCGCCACATGAAATCCGTCGGCAGCGAGCCGCTGCGCCGCGCCTGCGCCCATGCCGCTGCCGCCCGCGGTGATGACCGCTACCTTACCCTTCGACACTGTACGCCCCCGTCATTGCTTCTCGTGCTTTATCGCGTCAGAGTCGTGCAGACGCAAACCGACAGAGGACATGATGGAAGTTCAAGACAATCCCGAAAAGCACCAGTTCGAACTCATCGTCGACGGCCACACGGCGCTCGCAGCCTATCGGCTGAAGCCCGGTGTCATCACCTTCATCCACACCGAAGTGCCGAAAGAGCTTGGCGGGCGCGGCATTGGTGGGCAGCTCGCGAAGGGAGCGCTGGATCAGGTGCGGGAACGCGGACTGAAGGTCGTGCCGATTTGCCCGTTCATCAAGGCGTATATCGAGAAGCATCCGGAATATCAGGATCTGCTGGCGGGCTGATGTGTATCGTTGGGGCATGGCAGACTTTCGCTGCCGCCCTTGCTTCCACCTATTGATCCACATTCGCTGCATGAACAGAATCCGCGATAATGCTTCCGCCGGCCGCTATGAGTATGATGTCGAAGGCGGCGTGGCGTTTGCGACCTACCGCATGGCGCCCGGCGTCGTAACCGTGAACTATACGGAGGTCCCGGCGGCACTACGCGGGAGCGGAATCGGCGCGAAACTGTCGGCCGCCGTGCTCGATCACATCCGCGCGGAAAAGCTGAAAGTCGTGCCTCGCTGCGGCTACTTCGCCGGCTTCATCCGCGAACACCCCGAATATCACGATCTGCTGGCGCAATGATTCCATTCTCGGTTCTCGATCTCGCGCCGGTCATCGAAGGCGGCACCGCCGCTGACGCGTTCCACAATTCGCGTGACCTCGCGCGGCATGCGGAAGCACTCGGTTACAAGCGCTACTGGCTAGCCGAGCATCACAACATGCCGGGGATCGCGAGTGCCGCGACTTCGGTCGTGATCGGTCACATCGCCGCCGGCACGAAGACGATCCGCGTCGGTGCAGGCGGCGTGATGCTGCCGAACCACTCGCCGCTCGTGATTGCCGAACAGTTCGGCACGCTCGCATCGCTTTATCCGGATCGCATCGATCTGGGTCTTGGCCGCGCGCCCGGCACCGACCAGCGCACCATGCATGCGCTTCGCCGCAACCGCTCGAACGAAGATACATTCCCCGACGACGTGGTCGAACTCGCGCATTATTTCATGGAGCCGCAACCGGGACAGGCAGTTCACGCCTATCCGGGCACCGGCCTGAACGTGCCGCTCTGGATACTCGGGTCCAGCGCTTACGGGGCGCAACTCGCGGCGATGCTTGGGCTACCTTATGCCTTCGCTTCGCATTTCGCACCCGACTATCTGATGACGGCGATCGAGCTGTACCGGAAGAATTTCAGGCCTTCCCAGTTTCTGGAAAAGCCGTACTTCATGCCGTGCATCGGCCTCTTCGCCGCGGAGACCGACGAAGCGGCGCAGATGCTGTTCACCTCGCAGCAAGCAATTCGTGAACCTGCGGCGCGGCCGCGGTTTGTTGCAGCCGCCTGCGAGCCTCGACTACTACTGGTCCGCGGCCGAGAAAGCCGGCGTCGATCGCGATGCAGTACGCGGTTGTCGGATCAGCGGATACGGTGCGCGAAAAGCTGAAGCGCTTTATCGAAATGACCAGCGCCGACGAATTGATGCTTGCCGCGCAGATTTACGATCACGACGCGCGCAAGCGCTCTTTGAGATCGCTGCGCAATTACGCGGCGATCTCGCTTGAGGTTCAAAGCCCCTTCAGAACGCCGGGATGACGATGTCTTCTTCGTCTGCCAGATGGCGCGTCAGAATGTGGTCGAGCTTTTGCATCTTTCAATGCCGCACCGATCAAGTCCTTATCGGCGGTGTCCGCTTGAAACGCGCGAACATGGCTTTCGACCGCGTCCAGCGTTTCTTCGAGCACCCGGTGATCGCAATCGAGCAGATCGATCGGACGGCCGAGTTGCGGAAATACTTCCTTGAAGCGCGGGAAGTACTGATCGTCCTCGACATGATGATGTACATGCGCGTGGCCGATCAGATGTCCGCCGACATGACGCAGGTTGTTCAAGAGCAGCGCTGACTGCATCTCGCCCTTCGGCATGTCCGCAAGCTTCTCGAGCCCGTCCACAAACAAGCCGGACTCGTGCAGCAGCGAGCGGTGAATGCCCTGCTACATCTCGGCGCCACGCCAGTAATTGGTGTGCGAGCCCCACTCTTCCTTTGGCGTGTCGAACAGGAGTTTGCGCAGCTCCTCGGTCAGGCCGGGGCGCTGGGCAACATGGTGCTCTGGCGAGTCATAATTCGCAAACATGGTTTTACTCGTTTTTTGGAGTTCTTGGCGCATATAAGGCGGAAGTGGGACTTTACAAGCGCCGCTCTCGACACCCGGCGCGAACGGCGCAAGACTGCTCGCACAGGGGCTTCGCGGGTCCGCGCTTGATGCGCTCGACCGGCGGCCGGCAATGCCGCCGCGCGAGTCTTCCGGCCAACCTGCCTGACCCAAAGATCAGGAGGAAATGTCATGGCCACATTCCACGTTATCGCCGGCGCTTCCGAAACTCCCGAACATCCGGCAATACGCAAAATTGGCACAGACGATCTGAAGCAGGCGCTGACGAAAGGCTGGCAGGACTTTGCCGCCTTCCCAAGCCAGGCGCTTTTCATCGTGCTTATTTATCCGATCGTAGGTTTCATTTTGCTGCAACTTGCGATCGGAAACGCGACGCTGCCGCTGCTCTTTCCGTTAATCGCCGGCTTCGCACTGGTCGGGCCGCTTGCGGCCGTCGGACTGTATGAGCTGAGCAGACGCCGGGAGCTGGGTCTCGACACGCACTGGACGCATGCGTTCGGTGTGCTGAGAAATCCGTCTATCTACGCGATCGCGGCGCTCGGCGTGGTGCTCCTGATTTTGTTCTTCGGCTGGATGACTTCCGCGCACGCGATTTTCATGGCGCTCATGGGTCCTTACGCGCCGGACTCCGTCGCGTCGTTCCTGCGCGAAGTGCTGACAACGGAGGCCGGGTGGTATCTGATTGTTGTCGGCAACGCGGTTGGCTTTCTGTTCGCAGCGGCCGTGCTGGCCATCGGCGCCATTTCCTTTCCGATGCTGGTCGATCGCGACGTCGGCGCAGCGGCGGCAGTGTGGACGTCGATCCGCGTCGTCATCGCTAACCCCGTGACGATGGCGCTTTGGGGCGCGATTGTCGGATCGCTGCTGCTGCTTGGCTCGCTACCATTCTTCGTGGGACTCGCCGTGGTGATGCCACTCCTCGGGCATGCCAGTTGGCATCTTTACCGGTGCGCGGTTGGCCCTTAGCGCAGCGCGACGCGCAGCAGCCAGTCTTTCAGATCCGCAAGCACTGCCGAACGATCTGGCTCCCGTTCGTTGTAGATTTCATGCCAAAGGCCCTCGTAGACTTTCAATGTACACAGACCCGCCGGTGCACGAGCCGCAAACTCCCGTGCGCCGGACGGGTCAACAAGCCCGTCATCGCCCGCAGCCTGAAGAAGCGTCGGCACCGCCAACTTCCCTGCATCGCGGATCGCTTTCTCCCCGGCGTCCAGAATGAAATTTGTCAGCCGAGGCGAAATTAATTGGTGATTCAACGGGTCTAACTTGGCTTGCGCAAGCACTGCAGCGTCATGTGAGATTTTGTCGAGCGGCAATCCGTGCGGCACTGCCAGATTAGGCGCGACATACTCCAACATTTGCACTGCATTCCTCATCAACGCGCCGATCAGCGAAGCCAGACCCGGCGATGACAGAACCAGAGCGCTTGGCGTCACCCGCCCTCCTGTGACGGCACGCGCAACGATCGCGCCGCCCATACTGTGACCGAGAAGAACCGGCGGCCTTCCGGTTGCATCAACGTCGCTGCACATTCTGTCGAAGACGATCTTGAGATCGTCTAGCAGCGCATCGCGCGATGGGATGGTACCGCGCCCTCCTTCCGACCGCCCGAAGCCTCGATGGTCATAAGCCCATACATCAAGCCCGATACCACTCATAAGTTCGGCGACGTGCGCGTATCTACCGCCGTGCTCACCCAGGCCATGTACAATAAGTGCGCGCCCGACGCGCGGCGCGTCACTGGACGCAGCCCATTTGGAAACGTGGAGCTTTGTTCCGTCGGCAGACTCGATCATTGCCATTTTGAGCATTCCTGTCAGTGACGCTGAAAGTGTTGCGCACTTTGTGTTAAGACGCCAACCAGGCGTGCTAACTTACGTCTCGAAGAAAAAATGAGAACCCGTGTCGCCGAAACGTTTTTTTAGTCGAAGCGACGCGATCGCCCCCTAGCGACTAACCTGCCTGCCGTAACGTCACGCTTCCATGCCGGCCAGCCCGCGTTGTAGGAAGCCTCCATGTATGACGCGATCGCATTCGCCGGTGGAGGTAACCGCTGCTACTGGCAGGGCGGCTTTTATGAAGCCGTTGCCGAAAAGCGTGATCTGAAGGCGCCCTTGATGACCGCCGTCAGTGCGGGATCATTCGCACTTTCCTACTCGCTCCTCGGTGTCGGACCGCGCGTGCGGGAACTCGTGGTCGCGGCCTGTGGCTCGCATCTCAGAAACGTTGATTTTAAAGGCTGGCGCGCAGGCAAGCCGATGTATCCCGTTGGTCCGATGTATCTCGACCTCCTGCGCAACGTGTTCGACGATGCCGCGCTGAAGCGCCTGCAGTCACTGACGGACATTCGGATCGCGGTAGCACGGCTGCCACGAGGCATGCCGCCGATACTGGGGGCCATGCTTGGCATCGGCGCCTACCAGATCGAAAAGAAGCTGTTTCATCCCGTGCATCCGACTTTCGGGCGCAAGCTCGGCATCAAGCAGGAATTCCTGAGCGTCCGCGACCTGAAGCAGGCGTCCGATTTGCACGATCTCATCATCGCGAGCGGAGGCGTGCCGCCCTTCATGCCGGTGACCAAGATCGGCGACCGGCCGGCCTTCGATGGCGGGCTCGTCGATAATGTACCGGTCGTGCCGCTCGCGCCGGTCGAGCGTGACGGCGGCAGGACACTCGTGCTGCTCACGCGCCGGTACAAGAAGCTGCCTGAAATCGCCGGCCGGACTTACGTGCAGCCTTCCGAGCCAATTCCGATCTCACAATTCGACATCACGAATGCCGATGGGTTCCGGAAAGCTTACGAACTCGGCCTGAAAGACGGCAAAACGTTTGTGGCGTCGGTTTAGCTCGCCAGCTCAGGCGGCTGGCTTGACGATTTTCAGCGACAGATCCGGCAGGCCTGCGATTTTCGCAACCAGCGTATCGCCGACGATCACCGGGCCGACATTCTCCGGGGTGCCTGACATGATGATGTCACCTGCTTTCAACTCAAACAGCTGCGATAGCCGCGCAATCTGCTCGGCAACGCTCCACATCATCTGCGAAAGATCAGCCTTTTGCTTCACCGCGCCGTTCACTTCGAGCGATATGTCACCCGCCTTGAAGTGACCGGTCTTGGCAACCGGATGAATCGGTCCGATCGGAGCGCTGTTGTCGAAGCCCTTACCGATGTCCCAAGGCTTCTTTCCATCCTTCATCTCCGACTGGAGATCGCGACGGGTCATATCGAGGCCGACCGCGTAGCCGAAAACGCAATCGAGCGCCTTTTCGACTGGAATGTTCCGTCCGCCTTTATCCAGGGCCGCTACCAGCTCGACTTCGTAGTGATAGTTCTTCGTGAGCGGCGGATACGGATGCTCCGCACTGACCCCGGGCATCACGACCTGCACGTCGTCGCCCGGTTTCTGGAAGAAAAACGGCGGTTCTCGCGTCGGATCCGAGCCCATTTCACGCGCGTGCGCCGCGTAATTGCGGCCGATGCAGTAGACGCGGCGGACAGGAACACCTGATCGCCGCCGGCGATCGGAATGGCGCCGTGGGCAACGTCGAAGATTTGCTTTGTCATTGGAAGGACTTTTATGCGCGTGCGTTAGGTCACTGCCTATCGCGGCGAAGCCCGCAACACCAGTGGCCGCCACAAATCAGCCATGCAAAATTAGCAATTCGGTAACAATGACATGCGGTTATCGCATTGCAGCAATGAGCCACTATCGGTATCGCACCGCACCATCAAAGCGTATCTACTGCTTCATGAAATTAGCGATTCCGCTTCAGCCGAGGGCGCGACGGGATTGCGAGACGTGAAGGAGACTAAACATGTTGATCTGGGGTTTTCTGCTCAAGCAGATCCGCCGCTGGCGCACTTACCGCCGTACCTACAACGAACTCGTGTCGCTCGACGACCGCACGCTGGCTGACATCAATATCAGCCGCAGCGAAATTCCGGACATCGCGCGCCACGCCGCGGCGGCCATTCACTAAATCTACTACCGACTAGTCGCGTAAGGCCCTGGCGTTCCTCCCCGCCGGGGCCTTTTTCTTTGCGCGCGCCTAGCTGCCCTTCATCCAACGTTCCAAAGGCACCGTATCGGGACGCTCGCCGCGCTTCAGAATTTGAGATACGCGCGCAATGTCAGTCCCATTATGCATTCGCGCGGCACTGCAGTTTCAGATTTTTCCAGATCTTGCCGCGCGCCAAAGCGCAAACTGCGTGCGAAGCCGCGACACATCGGGATCGGAACGAAACGGATCGTAGTCCGACTTTTCCATCCGCGTGAGATAAAGCGGAATTAACGCGGCTGGCAAAAAAGCGGGTAAAGACGACACTCGGAGACTCGTGGCGCGCAGCGACGAAAGTTCCCGCCCTACAGCGCTGTAAAGTTCCACTAGCGTGGCACGAAGTCCGCCGGAGTTTTCTCCAGCAAGCGCACTCGCAGTGTGAACGCCATGTGCCGCCAACAAATCCAGCGGGATAAATAAACGGCCTTTTGACACGTCCCATGCAAGACTTCGCAAGACACGCGTGAGGCCGATCGCTCTTCCGGCAAAGCGCACGGCCCTGTCCTCCTCATTTGCACTGTCGAGTATTCGCACGGCTTGCGCGATAATCGTACCAGCCGTCGCGTCGAGATACGTATTGAGTTTCTCGTGCGACTCCATCGATTGCCCAAGCAGATCGAACTGTTTTGCATCGATCGCTGCAACCAGCGCGTCGGCAGAAAGGCCGCATCGTGCCATCGTATCCAGTAACGCGGCAGCAACTGGATTAGCCAGCGCCTCCTCCGCGCGCTCACCGCCGATTGCTTCGCGCCACCACTGAAAGCGGATCTCGCCTGCCATCGGTTCGTGCACCGCGTCCGGGACATGCGCGATTTCAAGATCGAAGGCATAGAGCGCGAACAGATGCGCCCGCATTTTCGCGGGCGCGAACAAGGCGGCTAGAAAGCGCTCGCGGTCACGCTCGCGCACCAGCGCTTCGCAATACTCGTAGTTCGCCTTCATGAACTTCAGCTTACAGCAATTAGAGCGGCGGCGACCCGGCGGCCTTCATCCAGCAGAACGTTGTACGTGGAAGCAGCGCCGCCGGTCGGCTGTATATCGACCGATATCTTAGCTTCCTTGCAGCGCTTTCGCAGCGTGGCCGGCAATGCAATCGGGTCACGCCCGGAGCCGATCATCAACAGGTCGATCTCGGTGGCTTGCGCGAAAACCCGCGCCAGCGATTGTTCGGTGATTTCCTGAGGCGAGAATACGTCCCACGCATAGATGCCGCTCGGCACGATCAGAAGCGAGCCGCGATGCGACATGCCGGCAAAGCGGAAGCCGCCCTGCCCGTATCCGTCGATGGGCGCGCGGCCCGGAAAATGCGGATCGTCTTTCGAAACGCTCACGGAGTAACGCGCGAAGGCGTGTTGTCCGTCGTAGATTCCCGCTCGCGGTTCGCGCCGACGCCGAGATACATCAGCATCGGTGCTGCAATGAAGATCGACGTATAGGTACCAACAAGCACGACGCCGAAGGTCATCACCGCCGCGAAGCCATGGATCGCGCGGCCACCCCAGATCAGAAGCGCGATCAACGCCAGTGTCACGGTCACGTGCGTGATCACCGAACGCGAAAGCGTCTGGTTCACGCCTTCGTTCAGCAATTCTTTCATCGGCAAGCGCTTGTACTTGCGCAGCAGCTCGCGAATGCGGTCATAGATCACGACCGTATCGTTGAGCGAATAGCCGAGAATGGTCAGCAGGGCCGCGACCGAGGTCAGATCGAAGTCGATCTGCGTGACTGCCATAAAGCCGATGGTCAGCACGATGTCGTGCAAATTGGCGACGGTCGCGCCAAGCGCGAACTGCCATTCGAAGCGGAACCACAGGTAAATCAGAATGCCGATGATCGCGAGACCGAGACCGACGATGCCGTAACCGAGCAATTCCGCGGACACGCGTGGGCCGACCACTTCGACGCGGCGATATTCGACGCCATCGCCGAGCGCGGAGCGCACTCTGGCTACCACTGCCTGTTGGGCTGCGTCACCACCAGGCTGCTGCGCAACACGGATCAACACTTCGTTGCTGCCGAACTGCTGTAACTGCACTTCGCCAAGCTCGAGTTTCTCGAGCGTGGCGCGCATGCCAGAAATATCGACCTTCGGCGTCTTGCTCTGCACCTCGATCAGCGTGCCGCCCTTGAAGTCGATGCCGAGGTTCAGGCCGTAATGATAATAGGCAAACACAGCCAGAATCGTGAGCAGCGCCGAGACCGGAAAGCTGATCCGGCGAAACTGCACGAAGTTGAACTTGGTCTCGTCCGGAACCAGACGAAGCAGCGGAATACGCATGGAACGTCGCTCCGGTCAGATCTGCAGGGTCTTCGGGCGCCACCAGTGATACCAGAGCGCAACCAGAAGACGGGTGAAGGTGAAGGCGGTGAAGAGCGTCGTGAGGATGCCGATGCCGAAGGTAACGGCAAAGCCGCGTACCGGCCCGGTGCCGACATAAAACAGTACGGCGGCGGCAATGAACGTGGTCAGATTCGAGTCGAGAATGGTCGCCAGCGCTCGATCGAAGCCGGCATTCAGCGCCGATAGCGCCGAACGTCCCGCCCGCACCTTCTTCGCGCATGCGCTCATAGATGAGCACGTTGGAGTCAACCGCGATGCCGACCGTCAACACGATGCCGGCAATGCCCGGCAGCGTCAGCGTCGCCCCAAGCAGCGAAAGAATACCGAGGATCATGCCGACGTTCACGGCGACCGCGATATTCGCGAACAGCCCGAACAGCCCGTAGGTCGCGAGCATGAAGAGGACCACGAAGACCGAGCCGATCAGCGCGGCTTTGATACCAGCCTGAATCGAATCTTCGCCAAGACCAGCGCCAACTGTGCGCTCTTCAATCACGGTCAATGCGGCGGGCAGCGCACCCGCGCGCAGCAGAATGGCAAGATCGTTCGCCGACTGCGCGGTGAAGCTGCCGGAAATCTGGCCGGAGCCGCCGAGAATAGGTTCACGGATGGTTGGCGCCGAGATCACACGATTGTCGAGCACGATCGCAAACGGACGACCGACATTGTCACGTGTCGCATTCGCGAAGCGCCGCGCGCCAGCTGAATTAAACCGGAAGTTCACGACCCATTCGCCGGTGCGCGAATCCGTACCTGGCTGCGCATCAATCAAGTCTTCGCCCGCGACGACGACGCGCTTCTCGATTACGTAATCCTGACCTTCGTTCGAAGGCAGCACCTCGGAATCGACCGGCGGATTGGCCTTCGCCTGCTGCGCCGAAGTCGTGAGATCGACCATACGGAAGGAGAGTTTTGCGGTCTGCCCGATGAGGTCGATCAGGCGCTTCGGATTATCGAGCCCCGGCACCTGCACGAGAATGCGGTCCAGCCCCTGACGCTGAATCGATGGCTCGACTGTGCCGAGTTCGTCAACACGCTTACGCACGATTTCGATCGACTGCTCGACCGACTGACCGATGCGCTGGACGATGCCCGCGTTCGAGATCGTCAGACGGATCAAGCCAGCATTTTCGGTGATTTCAATGTCCTGAATATTCGATCCGGCAAAGGCGCCCGAAAGCGGCTGTGAAAGCTCGCGCAACTTACGCAGCGCTTCCTGGATATCTTTTTCTTCGCGAATACGAACGTTGACCGCTAGCCCTTGAAGCGCGAGGTTTGTGTAACCGATCTTTGCTTCACGCAGCACGCGACGCACGTCGTCGCGTAAGTTCTCGCCCTTTTCCTTGCGGACGAAATCGGCGTCCACTTGCAGCAAAAGATGCGAGCCACCCTGCAAATCGAGGCCGAGCACCATCTTGCGCTTCAACACGGACGGCAGTGCGTCGAACGTCGACGGCGCCAACAGGTTCGGGACCGCGAGCAGACAAATAATCGTCGAGAAGACGATGATTGCGAAAGCTCGCCAGGTGGAAAAATGCATGTTTTGATTCCCGAACGCGCGACAAACAGCGCTACGCTACGCTCGTTATTCCTTAACCGGCTCGCCCTTGGCGCGAACTTCGGTCACCATCTGCTTGACCTGACGGATCTTGATGCCGTCGGCGATTTCGACTTCCACTTCGTGGTCGTCGATCACTTTCGAAATTTTTCCGATAACGCCACCATTGATGATCACGGTGTCGCCACGGCGAAGATTCTTCACCATCTCCGCGTGCGCCTTCACCCGCTTCTGCTGCGGACGCAGGATCAGGAAATACATGATCACGAAGATCGCGATGAAGGGGAGCAACGACACCAGCATGTCACGCTGCCGCCGGCCGGCGCTGCCTTGCGCATAAGCGGGGGTAATAAACATGGCCTCCTCGGGGCTTTCAGGATGGGCGGCAGCGCCGGAACGGCCCGCCGCCAAATCGGCGGGGACTATACTTGCGGAGGACCGGATTGCAACGGAATCAGGCCTTTTCTGCGCTCATAAAGCCTAATTTGCCCTATGCAATGGGTCGTCTTGCCTGCGGCAAAGCCGCCGCGCTATGCCGCCCATAGCCAAGGAAGCCGTAATGAACCGACCCGCCTCCTCCGATACGATTCTGGGCATGCTCGCCGATGCGCTCTCGCGGATGGCCGCGGCGGTGGACCGCTGGGCGCCGCCCGCGGTCGAAGTGCCGGATTTCGCCGTCGCCGAAGCCTTCGTGTGGAACGCCGCGCAGAAGCGGCTTGATCCGGTTCCGAAGGTCAACCGCGTCGAGATGATGCTGCTCAAAGGTATCGACCGGATGCGGGACACGCTCGTCGAAAATACCGAGCGCTTTGCGAAAGGCCTGCCCGCGAACAACGCGCTGCTGTGGGGCGCGCGCGGCATGGGTAAATCGTCGCTCGTCAAGGCAGTTCACGCTTCGATCAATGCGCAGACCAAGAACCTGAAGCTGATCGAAATTCACCGCGAAGATATCGAGTCGCTGCCGATTTTGATGAACCTGCTGCGCGGTGCAAAAGACCGTTTCATCGTGTTCTGCGACGACCTCTCGTTCGACGGCGACGACACATCCTATAAATCGCTGAAGGCCGTGCTCGACGGCGGCATCGAAGGCCGCCCGGACAACGTCATTCTCTACGCGACCTCGAACCGCCGTCATTTGCTGGCCCGCGAGATGGTGGAGAACGAACGCTCGACCGCGATCAATCCCGGCGAAGCGGTCGAAGAAAAGGTTTCGCTCTCCGATCGCTTCGGCCTCTGGCTCGGCTTTCACCGCTGCTCGCAGGACGAGTTTCTTGCAATGGTGAACGGCTATATCGCCCACTTTAAAATTCCAGTGGAAGCCGAACAGCTTCGCCGCGAAGCGCTCGAATGGGCGACCACGCGCGGCTCGCGCTCCGGCCGCGTGGCGTGGCAATTCGTGCAAGATCTCGCCGGACGTAAAGGCGTGATGCTGGGCATGACGAGGAGATGTAAATGTCCGCCAATCGCCAAATCCTGCTTGCCGAAACACCCAAGGGAAAACTCGGGCCCGAACACTTCAAGATGCAGGAAAGTGCGATGCCTTCGCCGCAAGATGGCGAGGTGCTCCTGAAAGTTCGCCTGATCTCGCTCGATGCGGCGAACCGCGCCTGGATGCAGGGCGCGACCTACCGCGAAGCAGTCGGCGCCGGCTCGGTGATGGCGGGTGGTGCGATCGCCGAAGTGATCGAAAGCAAAGCGCCGAATTTTGCAAAGGGCGATCTCGTCTTCGCAGATACCGGCTGGCAGGAATACGCTGCTCTGGCCGCGCGCAAATTGCTCAAAGTCCCCAACATCAAGCCAATGACGAACCTGCTCAGTGTCTATGGCGTTGCTGGCCTCACCGCCTATTTCGGTCTGCTCGATGTCGGCCAGCCCAAGGCAGGCGAAACGGTTGTCGTCTCCGCTGCTGCGGCTTCAGTCGGCTCGCTGGTCGGACAAATCGCCAAGATCAAAGGCTGCCGCGTTGTCGGCATCGCGGGCGGGAAAGAGAAATGCGACTGGCTGAAATCCGAACTCGGTTTCGATGAAGCGGTCGATTACAAAGCCGGCCCGGTTTTCAAGTCGCTGAAAACCACCTGCCCCGACGGTATCGACGTCTATTTCGACAATGTCGGCGGCGATATTTTCGAAGCCTGCCTTTCGCAGATGAAACTACACGGCCGCGTCGCCTGCTGTGGCGCCGTTTCAGCCTATGACGGCGCTGCGCCCGCCGCCGGTCCTCGCGGCGTGCCGGGCCTGATCGTCGTGAAGCGGCTGCGCGTGCAGGGCTTCATCGTCATGGATTATTACGACCAGGCGATGAAAGCGATCGGAGAACTTCAAGGCTGGGTCGCTTCCGGCAAGCTCAAAGCGCAGGAAGACATTCTCGATGGCCTCGAGAATACGCCGAAGGCGTTGATCGGTTTGCTGAACGGCGACAATCGCGGCAAGCGCATGGTGCGCGTTTCGTAAAAGAAAAAGCGCCGGGCGTTTTGACCCGGCGCTCCTCTATCCAATCAGAAAAGAGTTAGACGGCATCCTTCACGCACTTCGTCGTGAAGCTGGTCTTCGCCGCGCCAGCCAATTTCTTGTCAGCCGCCTGCTTGTCGCAGGACGCCTTGGCGTCGGTTTCGCATTTCTTCAGAAAGCTGGTCTTGGCGGCACCAGCCAGTTTCTTGTTCGTCGCTTCGACGTTGCACGTTGCCTGCGCGTTGGCGGCGGTCGCCGCGAAAGTGAGCGCGAGCGCCAGGATCATCGTACGCATTCAGTATTCCTCCATCGCCCCCGGAAATGATTCCCGGAGATACGAGAGCATAGCGAATTCAGAAATTGCGTCCGGAAAATGACGCCGAAAATCGGGCGTTATTTCACTTATGAGAGTGCCCGTTTCGGCCGGCCGGCATAGACGGCTGCGGCCGCGATCAGATCGAGAGCCGCCGCAATATGCAGCGCGACGATGTAGCCGCCGAACCAATCATACAGCCAACCGAACAGCATCGGCCCAAACGCACAGGCAATCCCGATCACCATCCAGGCGGCGCCATTGATCGCGCCGAACGCGCCTGCTCCGAATTCGCGCCTCACGATAATGGGCGACAGCGAGGTCACATTCCCCGTCGTCAAACCATAAACAACGCTCGCCGCGATCAAGACCCACGCGAACGGAAAGGCTGCCATCGCTTCGAGCGAGATGGCAGCGACACAAAGCACAATTGCCGCCGTCACCCGCAAATCCACCTGATCCGCCCAGCGCGCAAGTGCAACTCGGCCAAGGAACGCGGTGATCGCCGTTATTGAAACGATAAACGCCGCGCCGCTCGCGCCGAGCAACGGCACCGACAGCGTCACATGATGCGTGAGAAAGCCAACCTGCACGCCTAGGCCGAGCGAGAAAGCAACAACCAAGGTGACGAAGGCGGCGGTTCTAATTGCTTCAGCGCGACTGAAACTGCGCGGCGGCGCCCGTTCGGCCTTCGCCTGCGGAAGCTCGCCATCCGGATAAAGCCCGAGCTGCGCAGGATTCTTTTTCAGCACGAAGAACGCCAGCGGCAGCACTACAGCTAGCAGTAGTCCCGCGCCCAAAAGCATGGTCGCAGGAAAGCCGATCTTCTCGACACCTAAAATCAAGATCGGCGTCGACGTCATGCCTCCAACTGATGCGCCGAGCATCGCCGACGACATTGCGCGGCCTTGATATTTCTCGAACCACGGCGAGATGGCTGCGGTGATTGCCGGCACTGACAAACACGCATTGCCGAGTCCGGAAAGAAGGAACGCGCCGTAGACGTGCCAAAGCGTTTGCACCTGCCCGATCAGCGCGAGACCGGTGGCCATAACGATTGCGCCAAGCGCCATTACCGGGCGCGGGCCGTAACGATCGATGAGCGAGCCGACGAAGAAAGTTGCGATTGCGGAAAGAACTGCGGAGACCGTAAACGCCATCGATACGGCACCCACGGATAGGCCCCTCGTCTGCGTGATCGCATAAATCGACACGCCAACGCCGAAGATACCCAAGCCCCAGCTTAGGACGGCAATGACGAGGCACGCCGCTACAATCCACCAGCCGTAAAACACGCGCGCAGCCATCACCCCATCACCCCATCACCCCAACACTGATCAGCTATACGCGCTTCGCTTGCGAGCGCGAAGCGCGCCTCAGTTTTCGCCACGTAAGGATGTGAAAGCGTCGCTTCGCGGCGAGAGAAAGCTTGTGAACCGTATCGTTTGGCCCCCGCACGCTCTCGCCGGTCAGCCGATATCAAAATCGATCCCGCGGTCACCGACCAGACAACGCCCGGCTCTATTGATAACCCGGGCAGCGCTGCGCCCGAAGCTGCTCACCCGCAGTCGCACGGCGATACGCTGTCGTGGTCATGTCGCTTGCGATGCGCGTGAACTCCGCGCAGCGGGCTTCGGCGGACACAGAAAGGGTTGGCGGTTGTTCAGTCGGGATTTGGGTGCAGGCGGAAACCAGAAACGCAACCACAATAAGCACTTGCCGCATTGTCTATATTCTCGTTGTTCGCATTATCTTCGGTTCCGATCGCCGCTTCGTTCGCACGCAGAGACTGGTTTGTCATTCAACATGTTCTGTGTTGCAATTGATGCACACCTGATCGGGTCGCGCTCGCTGTGATGGGTCCTGCTTGCTACGTTTACAACCCGATCTTTCGTCTCACCGCTTTCCTCGGAAAATGAAATGAAACAGCTCTTCATTGCCGCAGCCCTGATCGCCGCATGCTCGCTCGCCTCGCCAGTTCACGCAACCGGCGCAATGGCGGTCGCCGAGCCAGCTGACGTTTCGACGGATGGTTTTGCAGTAGGCATCGCCTACAACCATAAAACCAACGAGACCGCGGAAGAGCGCGCGCTCCGCGAATGCCGGTCGGTTGAAGAGGCACCTCCGGCGACCCGAAAACTTTGCAAGATTGTCCGGACCTTCGAAAACCAATGCGGAGCTGCGGCGATTGACCCGCAGAACGGCACACCGGGCGCAGGATGGGCCATCGCGGATACGCTCGCGATCGCCAAGCGGGACGCGCTCCAGCGCTGTGAGGATACCGCCGGCCGTGACCGCAAGGGCGAATGCCGGATCACGCTCGAAGGATGTGACGGAAAAGCCAAGTAGCTGCCGAGACCGCCGCTGCGTCGGTAAAGACGAATGACCGGAAGCTTCTGTCGCGCATCTTCGTGTTGTTCTGCGCAGTAGCGGCTATTGCCTTCTACGCTGACTCTAGCATTCGTTCTGGCAGATCCCGAAAACTGGCGCGACGACCTCCAACTGATGGCGCCATTCTAGCCTGGTGCCGACCACGGTGACGGACTCTACTCGCCCAGCCAGCACAGGCGGCTGCCGTGTCAATCAACGCGCCTATGCGCCGACCTGCCAGATGCAGGGGCGCACAGTTAGCGTCATCAATTCCTACGACGAGATCAGATGCCGGAGAGATGCTTTTCCGGATCGACCGGGTTGGAGCCTTTGCGGATCTCGAAGTGCAACTGCGGTGAGGTCACGCCACCGGTCTGGCCCGCGCGCGCGATCGTATCGCCACGCTTGACCTTCTGATCCTTCTTCACATCGATCGTGCCAAGATGCGCGTAAGCGGTCACCCAGTTATCGGCATGACGGATCAGCACGAGATTGCCGAAGCCTTTGAGTTCGTTACCCGCATAAGCGACGACACCGTCTTCGGACGCGCGGATCGGCGTTCCGTCCGGCACGGAAACGTTGATGCCATCGTTCTGCTGGCCGTTCGGTTTGCGGCCGTAGGCGGAGAGAATCCTTCCGCGCACCGGCCAGTGGAAGGTCGGCGCAGCATTCTGTGCGCGCGGCGCATCGCTAACGGCTGGCGGCGTATTCGGACGAACCACACCGACACTCTCGGGAGCGGGTACGTTCTCGCTCTGAACAATCTGCTGCGGCGGCGTCTGCGGAACCGACTTAACGTTACGCTGCAAGGTCTGCGGCTGCGCCGCAGGTGTGTTCACAATCGGCGCGGCGCCAGCGGGAATGCGGACCTGCTGACCGATCTTAAGCTGAGTCGAAAGCGTCAGGTTGTTCGCATTAGCGATTGCCTGTGGCGTCGTTTTGTATTTGCGCGAGAGCGAATAGATCGTGTCACCGGAAACCGCGGTGTGCGTGCTCATCGGCGCATTTGCGACTGGCCTGTTTTGGATCATCGGCACATCGGCGGTGCGACGCACCGGGATCACAAGGCGCTGACCGGGCTGGATCGCGCTTGCGCTCTGCAAGTTGTTCGCGCGCAAGATGACTTCAGCGGGCACGTTGTGCTTGCGAGAAATCGAATAGACCGTTTCACCCTGCTGGACGGTGACTGCGCGGCCGCCATCCCAGGCCCAGTCATTCGCATTCACGGCCGCGGTCGTGCGCGGGGCGTTTAACTGTCTGTTCTTCGCCATGGGCGAAGGTGCGGCAGGCACCGTGTTCGGGCGGTAGTTGCTGGCCGGCGGCTGCTGCGGATTGTTCAGCGGCTGCGTTTCAACATAATTGCGTTGCGGCAACTGGTGTCCAGGCACCTGGGCCTGGGTTTGCGGTCGCTGCTGCGGGATCGACGCTGTCGTATCCTGCCGATTGTTGAATGGATTGGAGTCGAACCTCGTCACGTCCATGCTGCAGGCAGCAGCAGACACGCCAATGGCGGTGACGGTGGCAAAACGGGCGAGCAGCGCTCCCCGGCAGCGCATAAAACTGGTACGCATCACTACTCACTCAGAACGCGACAACACGCCTGATGGATACGTTGAATCCGGTAAACGCAGACTTAAGAAAATCGGGGCTGGGACGGAATTTCGCTGCTGGGCTCAAAGCTTAACGACTTATCGGGAAGCGTGCCCGGATCCGAAATCTGAAATCCGCTTTTCGTCGACCGCCTAGAGTGCCTCGGCCTTGCCTTCGACCAGCGGCACGAAGCGAACAGACATCAGGTCGAGATGCTCGACTTTGCCGGCCGTTTTCGTGAACAGCCGGAGTGATTGAACGCCGTTCAGCGGACCCACGGGGGCGACCATGCGGCCGTTGTTCGCGAGCTGATCGAACAGCGCCGAGGGTACAGCTTCGGTGGCAGCCGTGACCATGATGCGGTCGAAGGGTGCTTCGTCCGCCGCTCCAAAACTGCCGTCGGCAACCCGGACCGAGACGTTCTTGAGACCCAGAACACGCAGCCGCGCCGACGCCAGATCCGCGAGCGTGCGATAGCGCTCGATCGTGACCACGGACTTCGCAAGCATGCCCAAGACCGCAGCTTGATAACCGGAGCCCGTACCGACCTCGAGCACCTTGTGCGCGGGCTCGACATCAAGTGCTTCTGTCATGCTCGCGACGACATAAGGTTGGCTGATGGTCTGGCCGCAATCGATCGGCAGCGCCTGATCGGCGTAAGCGATGCCGCCGTGTTCGGCTTCGACGAAAATCTCGCGTGGCACCTGTTCCAGTGCGCGCAGAACCTTCACGTCGCGAATGCCACGGCGGCGCATGGAGAGCAAAAACTCCATCCGCGCTTCCGCGTTTCTACGCTCGAACTCCTCGTCGCGCCTGTTGCGGTCCGCCATCCGCGTTCGAAACTCCGTGGTCGCTAGTTAGTCAGCTCGCTCGCATCGAACATGGCTGCCAACTTGGTCATGAAAGGCTTGTCAGTGAGGTCGATTTTGAGCGGCGTCACCGAAATCATCTTGCGTTCAATAGCCGAGAGATCGCTGCCGTCACTGAAGGTGCGCTTGATGCGCTGAAAGCCGATCCAGTAATACGGGAATCCGCGGCCATCCTGACGCTTATCGACCAACAACAACTCTGCGTCGCGGCGGCCTTGCGTCGTGATCGCGACGCCTTTGACTTCGTCCGGCGGACAGTCGGGGAAATTGATGTTCAACAAGACGCCAACCGGAAGCGGATCTTTCAGAAGCTTCTTGAGCAGATTCGGCGCGAGCGCCTCGACCGTGTCATAGCCGAGCTTGTCGCGCGTCGTCGGGCCGTAAGCCTGACTCAATGCGATTGCTTGAATACCGAGGATTGTGCCTTCCATCGCACCTGCGACGGTTCCAGAATAAATCACATCTTCGGCAAGGTTCTGACCGCGATTGACGCCTGACAAGATGAGATCCGGGCGCTTGTCTTCGAGCACATGGCGCACGCCCATGATCACGCAATCGGTCGGCGTGCCTTTTACGGCAAAGCGCTTATCGGCGACTTTCCGGAGCCGTAGCGGGTCGGACAGTGACAGCGAATGCGAAACGCCGGACTGGTCGAACTCTGGCGCCACGACCCAGACGTCGTCAGTCAGGGTCTGCGCGATGCGAACCAGCGCATCGAGGCCGGAGGAATGGATGCCGTCGTCGTTGGTGACAAGAATACGCAAAAATCAGTTCGCTTTCGTGATTTTGGTGAGGCCGCCCATATAGGGCTTCAAGGCATCCGGAATTGTGACGGAACCGTCCTCGTTCTGGTAGTTCTCGAGAACCGCGATCAGTGCGCGTCCGACCGCAACGCCGGAACCGTTCAGCGTGTGGACATAACGCGGGCTTTTCGCGTCTTTCGCACGATAGCGCGCGTTCATCCGCCGGGCCTGGAAGTCGCCGCAATTCGAGCAGGACGAAATCTCGCGGTAAGTGTTTTCGCCCGGCAGCCAGACCTCAATGTCGTAAGTCTTTGTCGAGGCGAAGCCCATGTCACCGGTGCAGAGCGTCATTACGCGATAATGCAGGCCGAGTTTCTGGAGCACTTTCTCGGCAGACGTGAGCATGCGTTCATGCTCTTCGGCGCTCTGTTCAGGCGTCGTAATCGATACGAGCTCGACCTTCGTGAACTGGTGCTGGCGGATCATGCCGCGCGTGTCTTTGCCCGCAGCGCCGGCTTCCGCGCGGAAGCAAGGCGTGCAGGCTGTCAGCCGCATCGGCAGCTTCGCTTCATCGGTGATGTCTTCGCGCACCAAGTTCGTGAGCGGTACTTCTGCGGTCGGAATGAGCCAGAAATCTTCACCCGCGCGAAACTGATCTTCCCTGAACTTCGGAAGCTGGGCGGTACCGTACATCGCGTCGTCTTTCACCAGCACCGGCGGATTCACTTCCGTGTAGCCGTGCTCGCCGGTGTGTACGTCGAGAAAGAGCTGCGCCAGTGCGCGCTCGAGACGCGCGAGACCACCTTTCAGAACGACAAAGCGCGCGCCTGAAATTTTCGAGGCGGCCCCGAAATCCATGAGTCCGAGTGCCTCGCCGATCTCGAAATGCAGTTTCGGCTTGAAGTTGATCCCCGGCTTCCCGCCATGGCTGCGATAGAGCACATTGCCTTTTTCATCCACACCATCCGGCACGTCGGCGGCGGGCAAATTCGGGATGGAAGCGAGGAGTTCGTCGAGCTTCTTTTCGACCGCCTGCTGCTCTGCTTCCAACCTCGGCATCTCGTCCTTGATCGATGCCACCTCAGTCATAAGCTTGGCAGCCCGCGGCTCGTCCTTTGCCTTCTTGGCCTCGCCGACTTCCTTGGAAACGGCGTTGCGGCGCTCCTGCATGGTCTGGAGCTTTGCGATCACCGTGCGGCGCTTCTCATCGAGCGCCAGCAGGTCCGGCGAGCCGGCGCTTAAGCCGCGACGGCCGAGTGCCTTATCGAAGGCTGCCGGGTTCTCTCGAATCCGTTTAATGTCGTGCATCGTTCTTCCTGCGTAACAGTTTATGATTACGCACGATTTTCTACTTAAAGTGCAACTTGAATTAAGTGTCTGACGGTGTTGCCGAAGGCGCCGTCACGTCGGTCGAAGGCCCGTCGGCCGCAGCCTGCGCTGCTGCCCGCTTCTTCTCGGCCGCCGCCACGAGCCAGATCGACGCTTCGTAAAGGAGCAGCGTCGGTACGGCAAGCGCCAGCTGTGAAATCACGTCAGGCGGGGTCAGCACCGCAGCTATCACGAACACCGTGACGATCGCGTAGCGCCGAACTGAGCGCAGCCAAGCGGCCGTCACGACTCCGATACGTGCGAGCAGCGTCAGCACCACGGGAAGCTGGAAGCAAATGCCGAAAGCGAAGATCAGCGCCATGATCAGCGACAGATATTCGGACACTCGCGGCAGCAACTGAATCTCCGGCCCACCGCCACCGAGTTGCTGCATGCCGATGAAGAAGCCCATCGCGAGGGGCATGGCGAGGAAATAGACGAAGGCCGCGCCCAGCAGGAAGCAGAACGGTGTCGCGATCAAATATGGTAAGAAGGCGCCCTTCTCATGCTTGTAAAGTCCGGGCGCAACGAAAGCGTAGATCTGCGCCGCGATCACGGGAAACGAAAGAAACGCCGCGCCGAAGATCGCGAGCTTGATCTGCGTGATCAGGAATTCTTGCGGCGCCGTATAGATCAGTTTGATCTCTGCGTTAGCGCCGGCGGCAAGCTGATAGGGAAACAGCAAAATATTGTAGATGTACTTCGCACCGGCGAAGCAGATGATCAGCATCACCATGAACGCGAGCAGCGATTTGATCAGCCGCGAGCGCAGCTCGATCAGATGCTCCATCAACGGAGCTTTGCTGGCGTCGATGTCGCCTTCGCTCATGACGCGCTGCCTTGTTTGCGAATAGGCTCGTTCACGGCTTCAGCCGATGTCGCAACATCAGGAACGATCGGAGCAGGCTGAATATTGAGCGGCTCAGCCTGTGACGGCGCGGGAATCGCAGCGTTCACTTCCGCGTCGGTCGCGGCAGGTGGAGCGGGCTGCGGTTGTGCGGGCTGTTCGATCGAGTTCTGATCGATTGCATCGGATTCTGGATCGCGTCGGTCGCGGAGGATGCGAGTTTCTCCGCTTCCTTCTTCAAGTCAGCGAGTTCGGCCTCGCGCATTGCGTCCTGAAACTGTCCCTGAAATTCGGACGCCATCGCGCGGACCTTCGACATCATCGCGCCGAGGCCACGCAATACTTTCGGGAGATCCTTCGGCCCGATTACCACGAGCGCGACGATCCCGATTAAGAGAAGCTCACTCCAACCGATGTCGAACATTTAGCTGCTACCTCGCGGCCAATTGCCGGTCCGCGAAAGGCGCCGCGCGCCGCGCGACGTCAGCCGACCTTCTGGTCGTCGGTACGGCGGACCACCGGCGGAGTCTGGTCGATGGTCTTCGGAGGCGTCGTGCTGGCAGCGGTCGGTTCATCGTCCGCCATACCCTTCTTGAACGCCTTGATGCCCTTGGCGGCATCGCCCATCAACTCGGAAATCTTGCCGCGACCGAACAGGAGAAGCACGACGACGGCGACGACGAGCCAGTGCCAGATACTCAGACCACCCATGGAACCCTCCGCTGGCAGGTTAGCTTAAGCGCCGCCGAAACCAGCCAATTTTCATTTGCTTTAAAAGAACCTAGGGCCGCGAAGAGGCAAAAACAAGAACTTCGGCAGGGTCGATCTCGACTCCAACATCTTCGCCTTCCTTGCGGTTAACGGGTTCCCGGACCCGCGCCAACACAGGCTCGTCGAGGCCAGGCATTGCGATTTCGAGCAGGTTCACCTCACCCACGAACCGGTGCGCGACAATCCGCCCGGGCAGCCCCTCGCCTGCTTTTTTGAGTATGAAAGCCTGTGGCCGGATGCAGACCACCGCCTCACCATCGCTCAATTTGCCGGCCGCGAAAGTTCCGAGCGGCGTTTCGATCTGGCCTCGATGCGCCCAGCCGGTGAGTTCATTCATCTCGCAGAAGAAGCGTGCGGCAAAGAGACTCTCCGGACGCCGGTAGATCAATTGCGGGTCGCCAAACTCGACCACTTTGCCCTGGTTCATGAGCGCGATCCGGTCGCCCATGCGCATGGCTTCCTCGGCATCATGCGTGACGATCACGCAGGTCGCGCGCGCCTCGCGCAGAATGCCGAGCGTCTCTGCGCGCACGACATCGCGCAGTCTGCTGTCGAGACCCGAAAACGGCTCATCCATCAGGATCACAGCGGGCCTCGGCGCAATCGCGCGTGCGAGCGCCACGCGCTGCTGCTCGCCGCCCGACAACATGTGCGGATATTCACCGCCACGATTGTTCAGTCCAACACGGTCGAGCGCTTGGGCTGCCTGACGCTCTGCCTCCGCGCGAGAAAAGCCGCGCAGGCCGAAGCACACGTTTTCCAGATTGGTCATGTGCGGAAACAGCGCATGGTCCTGAAACATCAGACCGATGCCGCGCTTTTCCGGCGGCACAAAATTATTCGGGCCCGCGATCTCCAAACTGTCGAGCAACACGCGGCCTCTCGTCGGACGTTCGAGACCGGCCGCAAGACGAAGCAGCGTTGTCTTTCCGCAGCCCGAAGGACCTACCAGGCTCACCACCTCGCCCGGATCGACCGAAAGCGTCACACCGCGAACCGACTCCGGTCCGCCATAGGAATGATGGACGTTGTCGAAAGCCAGATGCGCGGCGATCGAAACGGGTGCCGGAGAACGGGGAGCGATACGGGACGCCATGACAGCGACAAACTAACCGGTTGCGGGCGCCACGTCCCGTTACTTGCTGTCCGGATCGAGTTCGGGATCGCCCTCCTCGAGCGGATCCTCGTCGTCGCGCAGCGTCGAAACATCGTTCGGTATCGGCACCGCGAAGCCGGCGGGCAGCCGGTCATCGAGGAAACCAGCGCCCTTGAGTTCTTCGAGGCCGGGCAGATCGCCTACCTGGTCGAGACCAAAATGCACGAGGAACTGCTCGGTGGTGCCGTAGGTCACCGGACGGCCGGGCACCTTGCGGCGGCCACGCAGGCGCACCCAGCCCATTTCAATCAATGCGTCGAGCGTGCCTTTGCTGATGGTGACGCCGCGAATTTCTTCGATCTCGGCGCGCGTTACCGGCTGGTGATAGGCGACGATTGCAAGTGTTTCGATCGCAGCACGGGAAAGCTTCTTCGGCGGAGGCGTATCCTTCGCGATCCGATGGCCGAGATCAGATGCAGTGCGCAGCGCCCATTTGCCGGCGACGCGGACAAGATTCACGCCGCGCGCGGCGTAGTGATCGCCGAGTTTCTTCAGCTCCTCTTGCAGGTCCACGCCTTCCGGCAAACGCGCCGTGAGCAGCTTCTCATCGACGGGCTCGGTCGCCGCAAACAGGATCGCTTCGAGAATGCGCTGGTTCTCGTCGGTCTCAGGCTCTGCACCTACGATTGAAAGCGGTTTGCGCAACGCGGTCACTGCTTGGTCTCCACTACTTGCAATTCAGGCCTCGGTTCCGGGCGGCGTTTCAGCCACAGCGGAGCAAAAGGCGATTCTTGTTGAAGTTCGAGTTGCCCCTCTTTGACCATTTCGAGAGAGGCCGAGAAACTTGACGCCAATACGGTCGTCCGCATCTGCGGCTCGACCAGGTACTCGATGAGGAAGCTGTCGAGCCGGGTCCAGTCTTGGCTCACTCCGACCAGCCGTTCAAGCTGCTCGCGCGCTTCTTTCAACGACCAAACGACGCGCTGTCTCACGGTGTGGTGTGCAAGCGCCTTTTCTGGCGCTGGACCGCGTAAGCGGAAAGCAGGTCGTAAATCGTGGCTGTGTATTGCTGCGGCTGGAGCGGATCGGTCTCCTCCGGCATGCCGCGCGCGAAGAACTCGACCCCGAGCTTGTCGCGCGTCATGAGTCCCGCGCCGGCCCGGCGGATCGCTTCGAGATGCTGGAGGCGCGCAGCGAGATCGGCCGCGAGATCGGCGGCCGAAGGTTCTTCCGGTCCCGCCGCTTCCGGCAACAACAAACGCGACTTCAGGTAAGCGAGCCACGCCGCCATCACGAGGTAGTCGGCCGCGACTTCGATGCGAAGGTCACGCGCTTGACGAATGAATTCGAGGTACTGTTCCGCGAGCGCGAGAATGGAGATTTTCGCGAGATCGACCTTCTGCGTGCGCGCAAGCATCAACAAAAGGTCGAGCGGACCTTCAAAGCCCGTCACGTCCACGACGAGCGTCGGCTCGTTGCTGCCGCGTTCGGCCTCAGGCAGTTCGAAGTCGCTGGTTTCCACGCTACTGATTCCGTCTCAAACCGTTTCGACCATAGCGGAAAAGCGCTCCCAAGCCTCGGCAACATCCAGGGGTTTCGGGCCTCCTGCGATCCTATCCAATGCTTTCTTCGCTCGTTCGGCCGCTTTTCCGTCCAGCGGCGGGCTGTTTCGCGCGACTTCGCGCATTTCATCCATCTTGCCGTTGCAGTGAAGCGCAAGATCGCATCCCGCGGCGAAGGAAGCTTTCGTGTTGTCACCGATAGAGCCGGAAAGCGCCTTCATCGAGACATCGTCGGTCATCAAAAGACCGTCGAAACCGATGTGCCCGCGGATGATCTCGCTAATGACCTTTGGTGAAATCGTGGCGGGGAGTACTGCGTCGACTGTCTCGTAGATCACGTGGGCCGTCATCGCGAGCGGCAAGTCCGACAAGCGGCGGAACGCCTCGAAATCTGTCCGCTCCAACTCCTTGCGCGAAACCGAAACCCTGGACAGTTCGAGATGACTGTCCGCCATTGCCCGCCCATGCCCCGGAATATGTTTCACCACGGGCAACACGCCGCCAGCTATCAAGCCTTCCGCTGCCGCCCGCGCCAGCGTCGCGACATCGGCCGGATCGTTCCCATAAGCGCGATCGCCGATCACGTCGTGAGCACCGGGAAAGCGAAGATCGGCAACCGGCAGGCAATCGACGTTGATGCCAAGCCCCGCCAGTTCGTTCGCGATTAGCCGCGCCCCCAACCCGACCGCGTCGGTCTGAGAAGCCTCAGCGAGCTTCTCTGCTGCGGGAAAGTTAGGCCAGTGCGGTGGGCCCAGCCGCTGTACGCGGCCTCCTTCCTGATCGATCAGGATCGGGGCGTCGGCGCGGCCGACAATCTCGCGATAGTTTCTCGCTAACTGCGCAACCTGCGCCGGATTCTCAATGTTACGCTTGAAGAGAATCAACCCCCACGGATAAGTCTCTGAAAAGAAATGCTTTTCCTCGTCAGAAAGTACCGTGGAGGCACAGCCGGATATGAACGCGCGAATAGCCATGCGGCGGGGTAAGCGCACCCGCCCGCCGGGTCAAGGAGATGCGGAAAAGTAGCTGTTAGTTAGCGCGTCTGCACAATGCAGCCAGCGCCTTGCGTCTTCAGGTTCTGGCAGAGCGCGTTTGCCTGTTCGCGGTTCATCGGGCCGACCATGGCACGATAGAAGGTGCCGCGATCGCCGAGATCGACCTTGCGGATGTCCGCGTTACGGCCACTGAAGATCGAAGCGTATTGCTGCCGCAGGTTCGACCAGGCGCCCTGCGCCTCTTCGGGCGTCTTATGCGAGGCAACCTGAACAACGTAGTTGCCACTCGTCTGCGGCGCAGGCGTGGGCCCAAGCGACGCGACCGTATTGCGGGGCGCAGGAGCATTCGTCCGGTTCTGCGGGATCGCCTGCGTATCGGGCTCCTGCGCTTGCGCGTTAGGACCAAGATGCATTGGGGTGTTCGACTGCGGTCCCGGGTTAGGCTGCTGCGTAGTGCCATCAGAGCGCAGCGGAATAGATTTCACGCGCTTGGTCTGGCTGTCCGTATTCTGCGGGGCTTGTGGCTGCTGCGAAGGCGGCGTGAATTGCGGGGCGCGCTGAACCGGTACCTGCTGTTGTGGCTGCGCCACCGGCTGCTGGAATTGAGGTTGCTGCTGCTGCGGGACGCGCTGCTGTGTCAGGTCCGCTGGCGCCTCTTCCCGGCGCATGATCTGCGTCTGATCAGGCACTCCGCCAACACGATCCTGAATCGGCTTGTTGCTCTGCGGTACGGCCGTCTGCGGCGTGTTCTTCGGTTCGACCTTCACCGGAGCATTTGACTTGGTGACGATCGCGGCACGCGGCGGCGTATTGAAAATCGTGCGATAGGCGAAGACGCCCAAAAAGGCGACCGCGATCAGACTGGCAACGACAACGCCCACAACCAACCAGAAGCCCCAACCGCGGCCCGGGCGCTGCACATCGTCGTAAATGTCGTCGGAGTGATCCGGCAGATAGGCTTCGTCGTCATATTGCGGATCGTAATCATCCTCATAACTACGTTGATACCGGTCTTGAACCGGTGCCTGTTGCGGCCGGCTTCGCGCATGACGCGGCGTCTCGTCGGGTACGTAGCGGGCTTCGGCCTGCTGCGCCGGACGACGGAAGGGCTGCTCGGCTACCGCGGCACGCGCTGTGCGATCATCGCCGCTCGCATAAGCATCGCGGCCCCGGACGGCACGATCCGCATACTGACCATAGGCATCACGGCCATTCGGACGCGGCTGCTGGTCTTCGTAGGCCCGCGCTGTACCGTTGACCCTCGGCTGGACCTGCGTCGGTGCCCGCACCGGATGGCGATCAGCCCGTTCTTCAACCCGTAGGGCGGTCGCACGCGGAGCCACCGCAGCGGCCTGACGGGGCGCCGGTTGGCGTGTTTGTTCCAGGCTTGCGTCCCGGCCATTGCTGCGAGCGACTTGGCCCGCGCCGTTCGCGTGAACGCCATTGCCGTTCGAATAACGCTCCGGACGCCGCTCAGAAGCGACTACCGGCGCATGTCCATGAGCCTTGCCATTCGCAGGCGCACGGCGCGGCTCGCTGGTATCAAATTCCTTGAAGGGATCTTCCTGCCCGATCAGGCGGGCGAGCTCGGCGAGCGGGTCATCGCCTCGGCGCAAACGCGGATTTCCCCCAGCCTGATGCGGCTGCGACTCCGCCTGCCCGTGGCCCCGTGAGGGCCGGTACATGGGTTGTTCCCCCATCTTCTCCCGATCGTTCCTCAAAGTCCGCGCTGTATTCATACTAACACTCCGCGCGGAGGGCCGTTCAACGCATTTCTTCGGCCGCTCTGACACCTAAAATGGCCAAACCTGAGGCCAAAACTCCGGTTAAGCCGCTGACGAGACTTAACCGTGCCATGGTGAATTTAGCGTTATCTTCGATAATGAAGCGTAAATGAGGCGCGTCTTTTCCCTTGTTCCATAGGGAATGGAAGGCGCTAGCAAGGTCGTAGAGGTAGAAAGCGACCCTATGGGGCTCGTGGAATTCGGCCGCCGCCTCGACCAGGCGAGGCCACTGCGCCAGTTTTTTGATCAGGGCGAGTTCGGCTTCGTCGGCAAGAACGGACAGATCGGCTCCAGCGAGCGCCGCCGCGTCCGTGGATAGTGCCGGCATGGCCTCCTTCGCGTTCCGGAATACCGACCTGCCGCGTGCATGCGCATATTGGACGTAAAAGACCGGATTTTCCTTCGACTGCTCGATCACCTTTGCAAGGTCGAAATCGAGTTGGGCGTCGTTCTTCCGGAACAGCATCATGAAGCGGACCGGATCGACCCCAACCTCATCCACGACTTCCCGTAGCGTGACGAAGTCGCCTGCCCGCTTCGACATTTTCACGGGCTCGCCGGCACGCATGAGGCGCACGAGCTGACACAGCTTGACGTCGAGCGAAACCTTGCCGCCGCCGAGCGCGCCGACGGCCGCGTTCATGCGCTTCACGTAGCCGCCGTGATCCGCGCCCCAGACGTCGATGAGCGTCTTGAAGCCACGTTCGATCTTGTCGCGGTGGTAGGCCATGTCGGCGGCGAAATACGTGTACGAGCCGTCCGACTTTTTGATCGGACGATCGACGTCGTCGCCGAATGCGGTCGCGCGAAACAGCGTCTGCTCGCGGTCTTCCCAGTCTTCAATCGGCGCGCCTTTCGGCGGCGGCAAACGCCCTTCGTAGATATGGCCAGCCTTGCGCAGGAATTCGATGGTTTCTTCGACCTTGTCGCTGCCGCCCGAGGTTAGAGAACGCTCCGAGAAGAATACTTCATGCCGGATTTCAAGCGACGCCAGATCCTCGCGGATCATGTCCATCATCATATCGATGGCGGTCCGGCGCACGACCGGCAGCCAGTCGCTCTCGGGCTTTTGCAACAGCACGCCGCCATGCTTCTCCGCAAGCGCCTTGCCGACTGGGACGAGATAGTCGCCGGGATAAAGACCTTCCGGAATATCGCCAATGTTGTCGCCGATCGCTTCTCTGTAGCGCAGGAAAGCGGAGCGCGCGAGGACGTCAACCTGCGCACCGGCGTCGTTGATGTAGTACTCGCGTACGACATCGTTGCCCGCGAAGGAAAGCAAATTCGCAAGCGCATCGCCAAACACTGCGCCGCGTCCGTGGCCGACATGCATCGGCCCAGTCGGGTTCGCGGAGACGTATTCGACGTTCACTTTCTCGGCGTTACCCATTCCGGTCTTGCCGAAATTGGCGCCGCCCTTCACCGCCGCGCGCAGCACGTCGAGCCAGAAGGCGTTGTCGAGCGATAGATTGATAAAGCCGGGCCCCGCGACATCGGCTTTCGAAACATGCGGCGCGGCTTTGAGTTTCGCTACAAGCTTTTCCGCGATATCGCGCGGTTTTAACTTCGCGTCTTTCGCCAGCACCATCGCGGCATTGGTCGCCAGGTCGCCGTGCGTTTCGTCCTTCGGCGGCTCTACAACCACGCGAGACAGATCGAGGCCGGAAGGGATCGCCCACTCCTTGGCGAGCGCATTCAGCGCGTCGTGCACATGACCGAGATAGATCGAGAAGACGTTCATTTTGCTCAATTTTCGCGAAGGCGCGGGAGCTAACGCAGATCGGGAGTCGAGTCAAAATAGTGCCGATGCGCCTCGATCGCGAAGCGGTCGGTCATGCCGGCGATGAAATCGGCAATCTGGCGGACCAGCGCCGCTTCATCACTTGCCACGCGATCTGCCGCCATATCCTTGGGATAAGCGAGATAATGGGCGAAGAGGTCGCGCACGATGGTTTCGGCGTCGGTCATGATCCGCATGACCCGTTCCTCACGATACATACGCGGCGTCAGGAACGCCTTGATCTGCCGGTCGGCTTCCTCGCCCTTCGCCGAGAAGCGAATGACCGGGTCGCGGGCCTGACGAATGTCTTCCGCCGAATGCGGACCCAGCGCAACAATCCGGCGCTTCGACTCTTGCAGCACGTCATCGATGAGCGCCGCGATCAGACGGCGAATGACTTCGCCCGCGAGCCGCGACGGATGCGCGGCAGGATAGAGCCTTTTGACTTCTGAATAGATTTCTCCGGCCAGCCCGACCGGCTTCAGGTCCGCAATATCGAACAGCCCTGCCCGCATGGCGTCATCAAGATCGTGCGCGTCGTAAGCGATGTCGTCGGAAATCGCGGCGACCTGTGCTTCGGCACTCGCGAAGGTCCAATACTCGAGGTCCCACTCGTCGCGCTGCTCGGCGAATGCGAGCGGGAGACCATCCTGCTCATAGCGGCCGATCGCGCCGCCATCTTCGTCCGTAAGCGGGCCGTTATGTTTCGCTATGCCTTCGAGCGTTTCCCAAGTCAGGTTCAGGCCATCGAACGACGCGTAGCGTCGCTCCAGCTTTGTCACGACGCGCAGACTCTGCGCATTGTGATCGAAGCCGCCATAATCCTGCATACAATGGTCGAGCGCGCGCTCGCCGGCATGACCAAATGGCGGGTGCCCAAGATCGTGTGAGAGCGCGAGCGCCTCGGTGAGGTCTTCGTCAAGGCCGAGCGAGCGCGCCAAGGCACGCGCGATCTGACTCACCTCGAGCGTGTGTGTGAGGCGGGTGCGGAAGTGATCGCCTTCATGCGAGACGAACACCTGCGTCTTGTGCTTGAGGCGGCGGAAGGCCGTCGAATGGATGATGCGGTCGCAGTCACGGCGGAAGTCGCTGCGGGCGGGACTCGGCGGTTCCGGAAAGCGCCGTCCCCGCGTGCGCGCAGGGTCCGCGGCCCATTCCGTTCTGGGCGTAAATACTGATACCGCCAAGAGATTTCGCCCCCGAATTGACTTCGCCGCCCGCGCGCTTACCTATAGACCCTAACGCCTTGGTTTGCCGAGAGGAAACCCGCGCCCATGGATGCCCAGAACGTTGTCGTCACCGAAAGCGCGATCAAGAAGATCGCGACGATCCTCGGCTCGGAACAGGAGCCGTCGGTGCTGCGCGTCAGCGTCGAAGGCGGCGGTTGCTCCGGCTTTCAGTACAAGTTCGACGTCCAGCGCGCGGCGGAAGCCGAAGACACGATCATCGAGCGCGACGGCGCGACCGTTGTGATCGACCCGGTCTCGCTCCAGTATCTCGCTGGTTCACAGATCGACTACGCGGACGAACTCATCGGCGCGGCGTTCAAGATCAACAATCCGAACGCAACCGCGTCCTGCGGCTGTGGCACCAGCTTCTCGCTCTAAGCTCGCGCCGGGAATTTCATGCGGATCGCAAGCTGGAACGTTAATTCCATCAAGGCACACTTGAGCGTCGTCACTTCGTGGCTCAAAGAGCGCGAACCAGATGTAGTCTGTCTGCAAGAGCTCAAGTGCGTAGACGAAGCCTTCCCGCGCGAGGAGATCGAAAGCCTCGGCTACAACGTCGCCGTTCACGGACAGAAGACCTATAACGGCGTCGCCATCCTTTCGAAGCACCCGATCGACGAGGCGAAGCCTCGCCTTCCCGGCGACGACGAAGATGCCCACGCGCGTTACATCGAAGCGACGATCTCTACCAAAGAAGGCGCTGTGCGCGTCGCATCGATCTACCTTCCGAACGGCAATCCGGCCGGCACCGACAAGTTTAAATACAAGATGGCGTGGATGGATCGGCTTGCGGTTCATGCCCGCGAATTGCTCGCGCTCGAAGAACCACTGGTGCTTGCCGGCGACTTCAACGTGATCCCGACGACGCTTGACGCGGAATTTCCGGAGAAGTGGGTTGACGACGCGCTGTCGCAACCGGAGACGCGCGCGAAATTCCGCGCGCTGATGTCGCTCGGTTTCACCGACGCGCTGCGCGCGACGCACGACGGCAAAGGTCTTTACACCTTCTGGGATTATCAAGCCGGCGCGTTTCAGAAGAACAACGGCATTCGCATCGACCACCTGCTGCTCTCACCACAGGCCGCCGACCATTTGCAAAGCGTCGGCATCGACAAGAAAGTTCGCGCTGCGGAAAAGCCTTCGGACCACGTTCCGATCTATGCGGACTTTCGCTTCGCAACGCGGTAGGATCCCCCGGGGCCGCCATTTTTTCCGGCCGCCCCCCCCTCTCCGCGAAATTTTTTTTCTCCCGCCCCCCCAAAAAAAAAAGCCGCGCTGGTCTTTTCAGACTCTAATTTCACTTAGCGGTTCGCGCGCAGATGCTGCTCAAGGTAGCTGCGTGCGACGATGCGGTCGTCCTGCGAAGTCTCGCGAACCGCATCATCATAGGCTTGCTGAATCCACTTATCTTCCTGTCCGCTCGCGGCGTCCGCAGCGAGCGTGAGCCACATCAGGCCGCGGGCTGCCTGTTTCGGCACACCTTCGCCATGGACCATCATGTGACCGAGCAACGCCTGCGCACGATATTGGCCCTTGTTCGCTGCCGAATAGAGCCAGCGCGCGGCCGTGCGCGAATCTTTCTGCACACTGCGGCCGTCGAGATAGAGACGCGCCAAATGATACTGCGCATCGGCATCGCCAAAATAGGTCGCGGCATACCGATAGAGTTGCGCTGCGCGGCGCGGATCGGCTTTCACATTGGTGTTGGGAATACCATCCATATGATAATTCCCAAGCGCGACGAATGCATTTGCGACGAAGCGCGCCTGCGGCAGGAACGGCGACGTCTCCGCATTTATCGACGCCACCTGGCTGAAATACTGAAACGCTTTATAGGGATCGGCCTTCACGCCATCGCCGTCTGCGTAAATGCGGCCGAGCTTCCACTGCGCAACGGGATGACCGTTCTCGGCAGCATATTGCAGCGCCGTCAGCCCCTTGGTGCGATCACCGGCGATATAAGCCTGCGTACCGGACTTGAAGGCGTCGAGAATTTCTGTCGGGTTCGCTGGAACGACCGCAGCCGACGACGCAGGCTTCTGAGGATCAAGCGCAATCGCGCTGCCCGCGCAGGTCGAAACCAGCGCGGCGACAGCACTCATGCGAATGAATTCAGATATCTGCATACGTCTTGTCCTCAACACCGCCGCCGGGGTGCGTCAGGGCTCCGTCGCGCGCATTGCCTACTTGCTGCGCGTATTTCCAGAGGTAACCCGACTTCACGCCGTTATCGCGCGGCTTCCAGGCTTTTTTCCGTTCAGCCAACTCCGCATCGGACAACTTCACGTTCAGCCCGCCGTTCACCGCGTCGAGCTCGATGATGTCTCCATCTTTGAGCAATCCGATCGGACCGCCGATTGCAGCTTCCGGACCGACGTGACCCACACAGAAACCGCGCGTTGCGCCGGAGAAACGTCCATCGGTGATGAGCGCCACTTTTCCGCCCATGCCCTGTCCATAGAGCGCCGCAGTCGTGGCAAGCATTTCACGCATACCAGGTCCGCCGCGCGGGCCTTCGTACCGGATGACGAGAACGTCGCCTTCCTTGTACTTGCGGTTCTTCACGGCATCGAAGCACGCTTCTTCGCCGTCGAAGCAGCGCGCGGGACCGCTGAACTTCAGCATGGACTGCTCCATACCGGCGATCTTCACGATCGCACCTTCCGGCGCGAGATTGCCTTTAAGACCGACGACGCCACCACCCACGGTGATCGGCTTGTTCGCCGGATAGACCACGTCCTGATCCGGATTCCACTTCACCTTCGAGAGGTTCTCGGCGATCGTGCGGCCGGTGACGGTCAGGCAGTCGCCGTGCAGATAACCGTGATCGAGTAGCGTCTTCATGATCATCGGGATGCCGCCGACTTCGAAGAGATCCTTGGCGACGTACTTCCCGCCCGGCTTCAGGTCGGACATGTACGGCGTCTTCTTCATGATCTCGGCGACGTCGAACAGATCGAACTTGA
>JADJPN010000006.1 GCA_016713235.1 Hyphomicrobiales bacterium
AAACCACAACGCACCGTAAGCCGGCGCGAGCAGCGCATAGCCCGACGACATGCACGCGTCGGCGACTTTCATGAAGCCGATCGCAACACCGTCGAGAATCACGGCTTCGACAAGGAACGCAGCGATCCACCAGGGTGAAGCAAGCACAAGCCCGGCGAGAAAGAACACGCCGGTCGAAGCGTCCGGAGCGACCGTCCCGATGCCGAAGTGATGGATGCGGGTAACGGCCATGAGGATTGCGAAGCGCGATGCCCGCGATCCATTCGGCCCTGGACTTGAGGACGAACATTGAGTGCTCCGGGAGGGGTCGATTTCGGGGCAAGCTAGTGCGGAGCCCGGAACGAAGCAAGTGCAGCATTTTCGTAGCGAGTGTGCCCTTTCCGCGCTTGACCGGTCCCCGGGGGTCAAGTAATCGTGCCCTGAAATTCAGGGAAACCACATGCGGCCAAACCGATCACCGTCCTGCTTCTCGCCGGGTTCCGCGCTCCGGCGCAGCCGCCCCGCCGCAAGCTGGCTCGAGATGAATTTCGGCCTGCTGCGCGGCCCCGGCTACGACGGCAATGTCCCGCCCTGCGACTGGGGCCTCTATAAATTCCCCGCCGCTTTGCGATGAAGGAGCGCCGCTTCTGGGGCTCGGACGCGAACATCGACGATTTCGCCGCTACGCGCCAAATCGCCTTCCGCCCGTGGGGCGACAAGCTGATTCCGCGCCGCTACTGCGAGGCCAAGGCGCTGGTTTCCAGCGCCGCGTTCGGCAAGCAGGTCTGGACCAAGGTCTATTACTCGATCGGCGAGGACACGGGCTTTGCCGGATTCACCTGGGGCGTGACCTGGTGTGTCGTCGGCATGGACCGCAATCTTTCCTACGCACCCGACTGCAAGCAGGCGAGACCGTAAATGCGCGTCATCGCGGCTGCGCTGCTCGCGCTGCTCGCCGGCTTCGCCCGGCGAAAGCGCAGCGATATGGCGAACCGGGCCAGTTCGACTTTTACGTCCTCGCCCTTTCCTGGTCGCCTTCTTATTGCGACTCGGCTGGCAATCGCGCCGACCCCACGCAATGCCGCGCGCGAAAGCCTTTGAGCTTCGTCGTGCACGGCCTCTGGCCGCAATACGATAAGGGCTTTCCCGCCGACTGCGCCTACAACGCGCCGCGCGTTTCGGAGCAAACGATCCGCATGCTCGGAGGATCATGCCGAGCCGCGGCCTCGTGATCTATCAGTGGCGCAAGCACGGCACCTGCTCCGGCCTTTCACCTGACAAGTATTTCGCGCTCACCCGCAGGGCATTCGAGAAAATCAGAATCCCGCCGCAGTTCGAGCACACGACGAAATGGCAAACCGTTTCGCCGCCGGAGGTCGAGAACGCATTTCGGGTCGCCAACCCCGGCCTGCGGGACGAAATGATTTCAGTCACCTGCGATCGCAGGAACCTTCGCGAAGTGCGGATCTGCATGACCAAGGATCTAGAATTCCGCGCCTGCCCGCAGGTCGACCGGCAAGCCTGCCGCGCGCCGCGCGTCTCGCTACCGCCGGTTCGCGGCTGACCGTTCCCTCCGCTAGGTTGCCGCGATGAACTACCGGCACGGCTATCACGCCGGCAACTTCGCCGACGTTTTCAAGCACGCCGTGCTTGCGCGCGCGCTGACGCTGATGGCCGCGAAGGAAGCGCCCTATCGCGTGATCGATACGCATGCGGCGCCGGGCGCTACGATCTCGACTGGCAAGCAGGCGCAGGCGACCGGCGAATTCCTGACGGCATCCGCCGCCTGCTGGAAAACCTTCCGCGCGGCGAGGCGCTCGAACTGCTGCAACCTTATCTGGGCGCGGTCGAAAAATACGCGCCCGCCTATCCCGGCTCTCCGCTGATCGTGCAGACGCTCGCCCGCGCGCAGGACGCGCTCGTGTTCTGCGAATTGCACCCCGAAGAATATGCCAGCTCGAGAAAGGCGGCCGGCCGCGACCGCCGTGCCAAAGTGCATGGCACTCGACGGCTGGACCGCGCTGAAATCGCTGCTCCCGCCGAAGGAGCGCCGCGGCGTCATACTGATCGACCCGCCTTATGAAGATCCAGCCGAATTCCGCCGCGCGTATCGCCGATGGGATCGAGGAAGCGATGCGCCGCTTCGCGACCGGCATCTATCTCATCTGGTATCCGGTCAAGAACCGCCACGATACCGACGCCGCCATCCGCCGGATCCAGCGCGCGGCACAGGAAACCCGCGCTCCGACTCGAACTGGAGATCGAAAAGCCGGTCGCCGAAGGGCCGCTTGCACGCCACCGGCATGCTGGTCATCAACCCGCCATGGAAGCTGAAGGAAGAGTGCGAAGTGATACTTCCCGCCCTGCATCATGCGCTGCGGCGACACCGCGCGGCGCGGTCCGCATCAGGCAAACCGACTAACTGCTGCTTTTCAAGGCTAAGCCATTGGCCTAGCCTCCCCGCCGGGAAGAGGAAGAGCCGCGCAAAGCGGCCGTTACACGCAAGGGGAGAGCAAGCATGCCGAATGTCGGCACCGTGAAGTTTTTCAATTCTGAGAAGGGCTATGGCTTCATCAAGCCGGACAGCGGCGGACAGGACGTTTTCGTTCACGTCTCGGCGGTCATGACTTCAGGACTTGGCACAGTGAACGAAGGGCAGCGCGTTTCGTTCGAGATCGAGCCGGACAAACGCGGCAAGGGTCCGAAGGCGGTGAATCTCCAAAGCGCCAGTTGATCGATCGCGGATCACGTATCATAAGCAGGCATGCTTATCTTACGCAGTTCTCCGCCCTCGCCCTTCGGGCGTAAAATCAAGATCGCCGCGGCGCTTCTGAACTTGAGCGACAAGATCGAGATTCAAACCACCGACACCAACGATCCGTCGGACACGATCCGCAAACAGAACCCGCTCGGAAAAATTCCCGCGCTGATTCTGGAAGACGGATCGGTGCTGTTCGATTCTCCGGTGATCCTCGAATACCTCGACGCGCTTGCCGGCGGCGGGAAGATCATTCCGCGTGAGGGCAATCCGCGCTGGGATGCCTTGCGGCTGCATGCGATCGCCGACGGCATCATGGATGCCGCGATCCTGCTGATCTACGAAAAGCGCTTCCGGCCCGAAGAACACTGGGTCGCGAAATGGACCGACTATCAGGACGAAAAGATCACGCGCGCGCTCGAGGTGCTTGAAGCGGCGCTCCCCGCATTATCGGACATGCCGAACGTCGGACACATCGGTCTCGCCTGCGCGCTCGGCTATCTCGATCTGCGCTTCGAAGGAAAGTGGCGCGCGAAGCATCCGAAGCTCGTCGCCTGGCTCGATAATTTCGCGGCGAAGGTGCCGGCTTTCGAAAAGACGAAAGTGCACTGAGCGAAAAGATAATCCACAAACAAAAAGCCCCGGCGCGAGCGCCGGGGCTTTTCGTTAGAACGAAATCGCGAAGGCTTAGTAGCCGAAGCGATAGTTCAGGCCGACCTTGATGGTCGAAGCGTCGAAGTCAGCGCCAGCGAAAGCGGCGTTGTTATCGAAGCTGTAGTACATGTACTCGACCTTGGTCGACCAGTTCGGAGCGAACGCCCACGCGATGCCGAGGCCGAGCACGTAGCCCGTGTCGGTGTCGTGAACGCCGACGAGCGACGAACGGTTCAATGCCAGACCGCCGGTGCCGTACAGCATGGTGCGATCCCCAGTGTAGCCAACGCGAGCGAGCAGGGTGCCGAGATAATCGGTATGCCCCGGAGCCGGATTGTTCATGTCGGTCGCCGAGGAGGTCGGCTTCGATACCGAACACCCAGTTGCGGCTCAGCTGCCAGTTATAGCCAGCCTGCAGACCGCCGATGAAACCGTTGAGGTCAGCGCCACCGACGTCACCCCAGCCGTAGCCGACGTGACCACCGAAGTAGAAACCGGTCCAGTTGAACACGGGTGCCGGAGCGGCCTTGTAGTAAGGCTGCTGCTGGCGAACCGGAACGTCAGCAGCCGAAACCGGAGCCGCGACGAACAACGCTGCAAGGGCAACACCCGAGAGCAGGAATTTTTTCATTGTGATCATCCTTGATTCACAGACTTTAGAAAGCGCCCCCACCAGGGAGGCCATTTGGGTCGTCAAGTTAGCGTGGGTGTAGCACCCGAGGGCGCCTGAAAACTATGCCATTTGAGCAACACCCTCTAAAAAGGCGGTACTAGAATATGGCGGAAACCGGACTCGAATTGGACGAAAGCGGGTTCGCTGCCACAAACGCTACGTCACGGTTCCGTTCCTTTACTCTTTGTTAAGTTCCAAAGTTCCGTCGGCCCTAATCGGCCTAGAAGCGATAGTTCACGCCGGCGCGAAGCAGGCTTGAACTGAATCCGACGCCGGCCGGACCGGCGACCGTTTGATAGGTCCGGCTTCCAAAATCCGTATAGATATATTCGAGCCGCGCGCTGACGTTCGACGTGATCATGCCTTCGATGCCGAAGCCGATCGCATAGCCGTAGTGATCCTGATCGTTCGAAAGACCGGCAACCTTCAGATCACCGCCCGCATAAGCAAAACCGCCGGTGCCGTAAATCAACACGCGATCAAACGCATAGCCGATACGCGCACGTAATGTGCCGATGTAATCCGCGGTGAAAGCGCCGCCTGCCACGGCACCGTCGATGCCGCTGAATGTGATGTCGGTTTCGACACCGAAGGTGAGCCCGCTCACCATTTGATAGTTGTAGCCGATCTGCGCGCCGAGCACGTGACCGCTGAGATCGCCACCGGTCGCATCGCCCCAACCCCAGCCCGTATGAACGCCCGCATAGAAGCCGGTCCAGTTGAACAGGTTCCGGTAGACCTGCGGATTGTTGTTGTTCCGCGGCAGATCACCCGCATAAGCAGGGCCGCAACCAACAATGCCGCAGCCAACAGCAACTTCTTCACCAACATCGCCTCCTCCGCGAGCGGGATGCGAACAAATTGCTTTCCCGGAAAGGATAAAATTTTAGAGGAATTAGACGGTTAACCGCCGTTAGCTATTCGCGGCTTCTTCGATTCTGTGCCTAACAAAAGGTAAAAATCGGCGCGGGTGAGGAACCGGCCCGGCTGAAAGATGATGATTTTCAGCCGCTTCGCCGGCGGAAATTCTGCCGGCTGGCCGGAGCGCGCTGAATCCCTATTTTCGTGCAATGCCTCGCGAAAAATCCGCCCTCGAACCCAAAGAAGACCTCGACCAGCGCATCGAGGAAGAAGAAGGCCTGATCGGCGCACCTTCGCAGGAAAGCGAGGACGACGAGGCAACCCCCATCATCGAAGCCACCATCGAAGACGAAAGCGCGCCGGAGAGCGAGCCGCTGCGCAAAGGCCGCGAAGCGATTCAGCGCTTCGCCAAGCTCTCGCCCGGAAGCACCGGGCGTGTCCCGGATGATCGATGCACACGGCACCGTACTTTACGTCGGCAAGGCCAAGAATATCCGCAAGCGCGTCACTTCCTATACGCGCCCCGAAGGGCTCCCCAATCGAACCGCGCGCATGATCGCGGCGACGGTGACGATGGAATTCGTCACGACCAGCACGGAGCCGGAAGCGCTGCTTCTGGAAGCGAACCTCATCAAGCGCTTTCGCCCTTTCTATAATGTGCTGCTGCGCGACGATAAGTCGTTTCCTTACATTCTCCTTACCAAAGGCCATCCGGCGCCCGCGATCGCCAAGCACCGCGGTGCGCGCAACCGGCCCGGCGATTTCTTCGGGCCTTTTGCCTCCGCCGGTTCGGTGAACCGCACCATTACCGCGCTCGAGCGCGCGTTCTTCCTGCGCTCGTGTTCGGATTCGATTTATGAGAGCCGCACCCGGCCTTGCCTGCTGTTCCAGATCAAGCGCTGCTCCGCGCCCTGCACCGGCGAAATCGCGCTCGACGACTACAATCGCATGGTCGATCAGGCGCGCGATTTTCTGTGCGGCAAGAGCACGGCGATCAAGGACGCGTTGCTCGGCCAGATGCAGGCCGCGTCCGAGATGCAGGACTACGAAAAGGCCGCCGTCATTCGCGACCGCATGGCAGCGCTTTCGCTGATCCAGTCGCAGCACGGCGTGCATCCGCGCAATGTCGAAGAGGCGGACGTCTTTGCGATCTTCCAGCAGGGCGGCATCAACTGCATCCAGAGCTTTTTCATCCGCAATCATCAGAACTGGGGCAATCGCGCGCATTTTCCGCGTGCGGACAAATCACTCGACGCCGGCGAAGTGCTCGGCGCATTTCTCGCGCAGTTCTACGACGGCAAGCCGGTGCCGAAATCCATCTTCCTTTCCCACCAGGTGCCGGATCAGGAAG
Organism: Hyphomicrobiales bacterium; assembly: GCA_016713235.1. Lineage (GTDB taxonomy): Bacteria > Pseudomonadota > Alphaproteobacteria > Rhizobiales > Xanthobacteraceae. The sequence continues at coordinate 6,277 of JADJPN010000006.1, forward strand.
TGCTCGCCGAGGCGCTATCCACCCGCGCCGAGCGCAAGGTCGATATCGCCGTGCCGAAGCGCGGCGAGAAGCACGATCTCGTCGAGCATGCCACCCGCAACGCCCGAGAAGCGATCGAACGGCAGCTCGCGGAATCCTCTTCCCAGCTTCGCCTGCTGAAGAGTCTCGGCGAAATGCTGCAACTTGCCGGCACACCCAAACGCATCGAAGTTTACGACAACAGCCACATCATGGGCACGAACGCCGTCGGCGCGATGATCGTTGCCGGGCCGGAGGGATTTGCGAAGAACCAGTATCGCAAATTCAATATCAAATCCTCGGAGACCAAGGCCGGCGACGACACCGGCATGATGCGCGAGGTGCTGAAGCGCCGCTTCAAGCGCCTGCTCGACGAAAACCCGCGCCAGAATCAGAACGAGAACGCACAGACGGCGAGCGAAACGCCCTGGCCCGATCTTGTGATCGTGGACGGCGGCCTGCCGCAGTTCAACGCCGCGCGCGAGGTGATGACTGAAATCGGCGTCAGCGACGTGCCGCTGCTCGCGGTCGCCAAGGGCCTCGATCGCGAATCCGGACGGGAACTGTTTCACATTGCCGGGCGCGAGCCGTTCCGTCTGCCGCCGCGCGATCCGGTCCTTTATTTCGTCGAACGCCTGCGCGACGAGGCGCACCGCTTCGCCATCGGCTCGCATCGCGCCCGCCGCAGCAAGGACATCGGCACCACCGGCTTGCAGGAAATTCCGGGTGTCGGCCCGGCGCGCAAACGCGCGCTGCTGCATCACTTCGGAACGCTGAAGGCAATCGAGCAGGCCTCGCTTTCCGATCTGGAAAGCGTGCCCGGCATCGACGCGCGCCTTGCGAAAGCCGTTTATGACTATTTCCACGCGAGCGGGTGACGTCTGGCTTTCCATGCAAGTGGATGAAGCCTGCTTTCTCCGATGGCGCATTGACGCCACCGGCGCAGGGTGTCTTGCTCTCCTGAAATGGAAACGCCCGTGAATCAGCCGACACCGGCAACACGCATGAAAACCTCCAAGGGCGGCACCGCGCTCAGTCTCGCCAACATGCTGACCTATGGCGCATCCGCCGCCGTGCCGGCGGTTGCGGCCTGCCTGTTCGGCATCGCGGTGCTCGACGGCGGCCTGTGGCTGCGCTGGCTCGCACTGGCAATTTACGTTGCCGCGGCCGTGACGGACTGGCTCGATGGCTGGGTCGCACGCACCTATAGCCAGTTCTCGAAGCTGGGCCGCATGCTCGATCCGATCGCGGACAAGCTGCTCGTCTCATCCTGCCTGCTGATGCTTGCGGCCGACGGCACGATCCGGGGCTGGGCGCTCTGGGCTGCGATTATCATTCTCTGCCGGGAGATTCTCGTTTCCGGCCTGCGCGAGTACCTTGCCGAGCTGCACGTAAGCGTACCGGTCACGAACCTCGCGAAATGGAAGACCGGCATGCAGCTCGTCGCGGTCGGCTTCCTGATCGCGGGTGACGCAGGCGACGTCATCCTGCCTTACACTTCGCTGATCGGCCTGACGCTGCTCTGGATCTCCGCGATCCTGACGCTTTACACCGGCTACGATTATTTCCGCGCCGGCTCAAAGCATCTGGTCGAGTAAAATGAAGATCGTTTACTTCGCCTGGCTGCGCGAGCGCCTCGACAAGACCGAGGAAGAGGTCGATCCGCCGCCGTCGGTGCAGACCATCGGCGAACTGATGGACTGGCTGAAGACGCGCGGCGAGGAATACGCCTATGCCTTCGACAATCCGAAAGTGATCCGCGCCGCCATCGACAAGACCCATGTGAGGCCGGAGGCAAAGATCGCGGGCGCGGGCGAAATCGCATTCTTTCCGCCGATGACGGGCGGCTGAGCGATGAGCGGCGAAAGCGTTCGCATCGCGGCCGGCGCCATCGATACCGCTGCCGAGACCCGCGCCGTCGCCGAAGCCGCCAGCAACATCGGCGCGGTCGTGACATTTTCCGGCATCTGCCGCGCCGATGAAAAAGGCGCGCAGATCTCGGCGCTTTACCTCGAACATTATCCCGGCATGGCGGAGCAGGAGATCGAAAGTCACGTCGAAGAAGCAAGGAAGCGCTGGCCGCTCATGGCCGCGCGGGTCGTGCATCGCGTCGGCCGCATCGAGCCGGGTGAAACCATCGTCTTCGTCGCGACCGCCTCCGCGCATCGTGAGGCGGCATTTCAAGCCGCCGAGTTCATCATGGATTACTTGAAGACCAGCGCGCCGTTCTGGAAGCGGGCCGAAGGCGGCGGCAAGGAAGCGTGGGTCGACGCGAACGAGAAAGACGACCGCGCCGCTGAGCGCTGGAAATAAAAAACGCGGCGGAAACGATCCGCCGCGCCAGCATCCCGCTTTGTCAGGCCCGCGCGCGTCGCGGGCATCTCGCTTAATAAAGCAATGCCCTGAAAATCGAGATGGCCGGGTCAAGCCCGGCCATGACGAGTATTGCTTACGCCGCTTTTTGCTTCGGCTGCACCGCGGCGGTGTAGTCGTCCATCAGCGTCTGCGTGATCTTGGCCGGCGTGAACTTCCAGTCGCCGATTTCGGAAACCGGCGTCACTTCCGCCGCCGTGCCGGTGATGAAGCATTCGGTAAAACCGGAAAGCTCTTCGGGCTTGATGTGGCGCTCGATCACCTCATAGCCGTGGCGCTTGGCGAGCTCGATCACCGTGCGGCGCGTGATGCCATCGAGGAAGCAGTCCGGCAGCGGCGTATGGATCTTGCCGTCCTGGATGAAGAACATATTCGCGCCGGTGCACTCGGCGACGAAGCCGCGATAGTCGTACATCATCGCGTCGGCGTAACCTTTGCGTTCGGCCTGATGCTTCGAGATCGTGCAGATCATGTAGAGACCCGCGGCTTTCGCCTTGCACGGGATCGTCGCCGGATCGGGGCGGCGATACGTAGCGACGTCAAGACGGATGCCTTTCAGGCGCTGCGCCGGATCGAAATAGCTCGGCCACTCCCAGGTCGCGATCGCGAGATGGATTTTGTTGTTCTGCGCCGAGACGCCCATCATCTCCGAGCCGCGCCAGGCGACCGGGCGCACATAGGCGTCCTTCTGGCCGTTGGTTGCGAGCACGAGCTTCTTGGCTTCGTCGATCTGCGCAACCGAATAGGGAATTTCGAAATCGAGAAGTTCCGCGGACTTCCTCAGTCGCTCGGAATGCTCGGTGCATTTGAAGATTTCGCCGCCATAGGCGCGCTCGCCCTCGAACACGCAGCTCGCGTAATGCAGGCCATGCGACAGCACATGGAGGTTCGCGTTCTCCCACGGCACCAATTGCCCGTCGTACCAGATTTTTCCGGGACGTTTGTCGAAGGGTTCACCGGCCATTGGCGTTGCTCCTCACATCTGCTCGGGCTTTTGCCTCACTGGCCGACACCCGTTATGTTTGTCGGCAATGAGAGCGGTTCTCTTCGTCTCGCGCAATGATCGTGTCCCGGCTTGTGGGCCTTTCGGTACGATCCTTTCGCAAAAACGGCCCTCTCGGTAACAATCAAACGAAAATAAGTCAATATGGCTGACGTAAACGTCTCAACGCTCTCCCATAGTCCCAAGGACCCTGCCAAGGGCGCCGGAAAACTTGATGATTCTCAAGGCAATGGCGGCATCCCGGCGGTCGAGCTGATCGAGCTCCTGTTCTTCGCCTACCGCGATTTCGTCGGCGACGCCGACGAATTGCTGGCGCGGCTCGGCTTCGGCCGGGCCCATCACCGGGTCGTGCATTTCGTGAACCGGCACCCCGGCATGCGGGTCGCTGACCTTCTGGCGGTGCTGAAGATCACCAAGCAGAGCCTCGGCCGCGTGCTGCGCGAACTCGTCGATAACGGCTACATCGACCAGAAAGCGGGCGCGACCGATCGCCGCGAACGGCTGTTGTATGTCGCTCCCAAAGGCGAGGAACTGGCGCGCCAACTCGTGACGCTGCAAACGCGGCGCTTCGCCCGTGCGCTGAACGAATGCGGACCCGGCGCACGCGAGCAGCGCGAAAGTTCCTCGCTTCCATGATCGATCCGGAATCGCGCGCGGAAGTCGAACGGCTGATCACGCGCGCGAACGGCGGGAAGTGAGCGGCGCGATGAACAAACCGCTGAAACCGCCATCCGATGACGCTCCACACCTGCTCGTGGTCGATGACGACCAGCGCATTCGTGAATTGCTATCGCGCTATCTCTCCGACCACGCCTATCGCGTCACCACCGCCTCCGACGCAGCCGATGCGCGCATGAAACTCGGTGGCATGGCGTTCGACATGCTGGTGCTCGACGTCATGATGCCGGGCGAGACCGGCCTCGAACTTGCGAAGTCCATTCGCGAAAGCTCCGACGTGCCGATCCTGATGCTGACCGCGCGCGCGGAAACTTCCGATCGCATCGCCGGGCTCGAGGCCGGGGTCGACGATTACCTGCCGAAGCCATTCGACCCGCGCGAGTTGCTCCTGCGCATCAACAGCGTGCTGCGCCGGGCCGCGACCCCCGCGGTGCCCGCGGTGGAAAACGTGCGCTTCGGCGATTTCGAATTTCATCTGGAACGCGGCGACCTCACCAAGAACGGCGGGCCGGTGCGCATCACCGACCGCGAATGCGACATGCTTCGCGTGCTCTCGCAACGCACCGGCGACACCGTTCCGCGCCAGGATCTCGTGGCGCCGGGTGGCGACGCCTCCGACCGCGCGGTCGACGTGCAAATCAATCGCCTGCGCCGCAAGATCGAGAAGGATCCAGCCGATCCGGTTTACCTGCGCACCGTGCGCGGGGCCGGCTATCGGCTTCTGGTAACGCCGTGACCTCGATCGACGCAGGCCTCCCGGGCATCAAATCGGCCTTCAGCCGGATCGGCCGCAGCTACGGCCGCCTCGGCACTTGGATGAACGCGCGCCTGCCGAAGGGGCTCTACGCGCGTACGCTCCTGATCCTTCTGATGCCGATCGTGCTGCTGCAATCGGTTTTGATGTTCGTGTTCATGGAGCGGCACTGGAACCTCGTGACCGAGCGTCTCTCCGCGGCCGTCTCACGCGATATCGCGGCGCTGATCGACGTTTACGAGAAATATCCGCAGGACAAGGACTCGGCATTTCTCCGCAAGATGGCGGCCGACCGGCTCGGACTGACGGTCGAGCTACTCCCGAACGTCGATCTGCCGCCGCCGGGGCCAAAGCCTTTCTTCTCTCCGCTCGATGGCGCGCTGTCGCGCCAAATCGGATCGGTAGTGCAGCGGCCGTTCTGGATCGATACCGTCGGTAATTCCAACGTCATCGAAATTCGCATCAAGCTCGATAAAAACGTGTTCCGGGTGTTCGCGCCGCGCAACCACGCCTACGCCTCGAACTCTCATATTTTCATCGCATGGATGTTCGGCACCTCGCTGGTGCTGGTTGCGATTTCGATTCTGTTCCTGCGCAACCAGATCAAGCCGATTCAGCAGCTTGCCGAAGCCGCGGAAGCGTTCGGCAAGGGCCGCGACGTTCAAAACTTCCGCCCGCGCGGCGCGACCGAGGTACGGCGCGCGGCGGCTGCATTCCTGGAAATGAAGCGGCGCATCGAACGCCAGATCGAACAACGAACCACCATGCTCGCGGGTGTCTCCCACGACATGCGCACGGTGCTGACGCGCTTCAAGCTGGAACTTGCCTTTCTCCCGGAAAGCTCCGAAACCGAGGCGATGCGGCGCGACGTCGACGAATTGCAGTCGATGCTCGAGGCTTATCTGTCGTTCGCACGCGGCGAATCCGGCGAAGGACCGGGCATGCTCGACGCCTCTGAAATGCTGAACGAACTTGCAGCCCATGCGGAGCGTCAGGGACGCAAAGCGAGCGCGACATTCTCCGGTCCGCCGATCGTGCAGGCGCGGAAAGAAGCGCTGCGCCGTTGCGTGGCGAACCTGGTTGCGAACGCCATTCGCTACGGCAAAAACATTACGCTTACCGGAAACCGCGAGCCGCGCTGGCTGGAGATTTCGGTCGAGGATGACGGCCCCGGCATTCCCCCGGAAAAGCGCGAGGAAGTTTTCCGCCCATTCCTGCGCCTGGACGCCTCACGCAATCAGGACCAGGGCAACAGCGGCCTAGGCTTATCCATCGCGCGCGACATCGCGATGGCGCATGGCGGCGATATATTCCTCAGCGACAGCCCGATGGGCGGCCTGCGCGCGACAGTAAGCGGGATTTCCCTCCTCCAGCACAGCCGCGACTCAAATAGCCGCGCGCCGTTCTTCACCGCGTGATCCGGCGAAAACAATACGACCGCGCCTTCTTCGTCGGGAAAACCGAGCGTCAGCACTTCCGACATCACCGGCCCGATCTGCCGCGGCGGAAAGTTCACCACCGCTGCGACGCGCTTACCCGGCAGTTGCTCGGGCTTGTAATATTTCGTGATCTGCGCGGAAGACTTCTTGATCCCGATTTCGGGGCCAAAGTCGATCATCATCTTGATCGCGGGCTTCCTGGCTTCCGGAAACGGCTCGGCCTCGACGATGGTGCCGACACGAATGTCGACTTTCATGAAATCGTCGAACGAAATCTGCGGCGCTCTCGCGTCGTTCTTCATCTTAGCCCCCAGTAAAAATTTTTAGACGGCGAGCGGCGCGTTCGGGTCTTCCGGAAACGCGGCCTCGTCCCGGCGCGAACGGCGCGGCGCGCAACGCGGCAGGAAGCGGCACATCTCCTTGGCGAACCCCGCAAGGCGCTCGGCAGTCGCAAGCTGGCGATCGAGCGACGCCATGGTGCGCGCGAGACCCGGATCTTCGTCATCCAGCCATGTCTGCGTGGCTCGCGCGAAGAACCCGGCAAGCGCCTGTGCACGCATGCCACCGATCAGACCGGAAGAACCGACACCCGCCGACGAGAGCATCCATTGCTGCGAGCGAACCGCAAGCTTGTTCAGTCCCATCGCAAGCTGCGGATTGGTGCGGGCCGATTTGTAGAGCGAGCGGACTGCTTCGCGATGCGGCGAAAGCGCCTCGAAACGGCGCATCAGAACCTCGAACAAACGATCGCGCGCCGGCTGATCGGCAAGCTCCGGATCGAGCTTCGACGACTCACCGCCCGAAAGAACCTTCTTGTCGGTTTCGCGAAAGAAAGATGCGACCATGTCGAAGGTCGAACCGAATTCGCCGCGCAGATCGCCGAGCGAGACATTCGCGAGTTGCGCGACCTCGGAGAGTTCGATGCGCTCGAAGCGCTTCTCGGCCAGGAGCGTCAGAAATGCGCCGAGAATTTTTTCGCGAGCCTGTGCGTCGGCCATTGAGGAATCCTCCATAGGCGGAAAACGACGGAAATCCGATCGGGTTCAGCTTAGGCAGAAGGTATGGCGGAGAAAAGACCGTAGTTATCCGGCCAATTCCTTGCCGCGCCGGGTGGCAGCGGCGACGGCCTCTTCGAACAGCTTATCGACGCCGCTCTCGCCCATCAGGATTTTGAGCGCGGCAGCAGTGGTGCCATTGGGCGAGGTCACGTTCTCGCGCAGCTTCGAGGCCGGAAGGTCGGAGCGATAAAGCAGCTCCCCTGCGCCGGAGACCGTTTCCCGCGCGAGTTTCGCCGCCAGCTCTTTCGGCAAGCCGGCCTTCTCGCCCGCACGCGCGAGCGTTTCGGCGAGCAGAAACACATAAGCGGGACCCGAGCCGGAAACAGCGGTTGCCGCATCCATGAGGTTTTCGTCATCGATCCATTCGACCGGGCCGGTCGAGCGGAGCAGCGCATCGGTCAACGCACGCGCGTTCTCGTCCGCGCGCGCATTCGGCACCGCGACCGTAATGCCCCGGCCGATCGCGGCCGGCGTGTTCGGAATCGTGCGGATCACCGCCGACTTCGGAAAAGACTGTTCGAGAAACGAAATCGTCCGCCCCGCCATCACGGATATGACGACGGAGCTTGCGCCCGCGAATTGCGAAAGCTGCGGCAACACATCCGGCGCGACCTGCGGCTTCACCGCGAGGATCAGCGCGGCGACTTCGCTGGCCGGATTTTCGTTGAGCGGGATTTTGTTCGCGGCAAGCAGCGAAACCATTTCCGGCGGCGGGCCGGGATCGCGCACCGCAACCTGAGACGCGGGCAGTCCGGCTTTCAGCCAGCCTTCGAGGAGTGCGCCGCCCATCTTGCCCGCGCCCGCGAGCATGACGGTTCCACCACCCAAAATAGTGGAGAGCGCCGAGCGCGCGCTCATGGCTTCACGCCTCGCCGGCGGTCTCGAACAGGGTGGCGTCCATCGCTTCGCGCGCGGTCTTGCCCGCCCAGATCACGAACTGGAACGCGGGGTAGTAGCGCTCCGCCGCGCTGACGGCGTTTTCCAAGAGTGCTTCGCATTGCCGGCCGCTTGCCTCCGCTCCGCCGGAGAGTACCAGCCCGTCGCGATACATGACGAGACCCTCCTCCGACCAAAGATCGAAGTGCCCGAGCCAGAGCTGTTCATTGACCATGGCGAGCAGCTTGTAAATTTCCGCGCGCCGCGCCTCCGGCACCTTGAGATCGAAGGCGCAGGCCGCGTGCAGGGCCTCCAGCTCGTCCATCCACTGGAACGAGACGTTGTAATTGGTATGCCGCCCTTTGATGGAAAGCGTGATCTCCGACTCGTTCGAGCGCTCGAACGACCAGTCGTTGATCGCAGCCAGCCGCTCGACCAGGTCGACGGGATTTGCGCCGGGACCTCTATCGAATTCAGCCAGTGACATTTCGCATTCCTTCCTAGGGCATTTCGCCCAAACGAGAATCCATCGGCGCTCCCCGGCACGGATGCCGAAGCCGTCCTTCGCTTCCCGTTTGGTCAGCCGCCGCATCTTGCTGATTCGCCAAAGTGAATCGCAAATCAGTTGCGTCAGAAGAATCGAATTCGCTGCCGCCTACAATGGCGCGCGGGCGGCTTTCCACAGCCGCAGGCGGGAAGACCCGCAATTATCCGTGGAGAACTCTAGCTCGTCGGAACCTGGCTCTTCAGATGTTCCTCGAGCGCCGCCACGCGAGCCGCCAGCTTCTCGTTCTCGTCACGTGCCTTCGCGGCCATCTCTTTGACGGCCTCGTATTCCTCGCGCGTCACCACGTCCATGCCGCGCAGAATGCGCTCGGCCTGGGAACGGATCATGGTCTCGACCTCGCGGCGCACGCCGCCGGCAACCCCTGCCGCGTCATTCGCAAGCCGGGCGAACTCATCGAAAATACGGTTCGAGGTCTGGGTCATGGACAGGCTCCTTGAGCCGCAACCGGCGGCCCGCAATCCTACAATGGGTATAGGGACGCGCCCCCGCAAGGCGGCTCCTTGACTTCGGTTAAGGCAAAGGCGGATTCACCCGCCCAATGCCGCTGTTCGCGCTCCCTTTCCCCATGATCGATCCGGTTCTGATTTCGGTCGGTCCGCTGTCGATCCGCTGGTACGCGCTCGCTTATGTCGGCGGCATCGTCGCCGGCTGGTGGCTGGCGCGGCGGGTCGCCGCAGCCAAGGCCTATTGGGGCGGCGTCTCGCCCATGCAGCCGGAAGATATCGACGACGTGATCGTCTGGGCCGCACTCGGCATCGTGCTCGGCGGCCGCATCGGCTACGTCCTGTTTTACAACCCCGCATATTTCGCCGCGAACCCGTCCGAAATTCTGGTGCTCTGGCGCGGCGGCATGTCGTTCCACGGCGGCTTTCTCGGCACCATCCTCGCGCTGCTTTTATTCGCGCGCTCGCGCGGCATTCCGATGCTTTCGATGCTCGACGTTGCAGCGATCGTGACGCCGATCGGCCTGTTCCTCGGCCGCATCGCCAACTTCATCAACAGCGAGCTTTGGGGCCGCGTCACCGACGTGCCCTGGGCCTTCGTGTTCCCGAATGGCGGGCCGCTGCCGCGACACGCGAGCCAGCTTTACGAAGGCGCGCTGGAAGGCATCGTCCTGTTCGCGATCCTTGTCGTGATGTGGCGCCGTGGCGCGCTGAAATATCCCGGCATGATCGGCGGCATGTTCGTCGGTGGCTATGGGATCGCGCGCATCGTCTCGGAGTTCTTCCGCGAGCCCGACGCGCACATCGGCTACCTCACCGGCGGGCTGACGATGGGAATGCTGCTCTCCATCCCGATGCTGATCGTCGGCTTCGGCGCGATCTGGATTGCAAAACGGCGCGGCGTCGCGAAATTCAAAGCGCCGAAGATCAAGAATGAACGCGCTTGAGCGTGAAATCCGCTCGCTGATCGAGACGCAGGGGCCGATCCCCATTTCGCGCTACATGGCGCTCTGCCTCGCGCATCCCGAATACGGCTACTACACCACCCGCGACCCGTTCGGCACAGACGGCGATTTTACCACCGCGCCGGAAATCTCGCAGATGTTCGGCGAACTGATCGGCATCTGGTGCGCGGAAGCGTGGCGCCTGATGGGCTCGCCCGCTCGCGTAGCACTTGTCGAAGCCGGTCCCGGCCGCGGCACGCTGATGAAAGACGCGCTGCGCGCCGCGAAAGTGATGCCGGGATTTCTGAACGCGGCTGAACTGCATCTCGTTGAGACGAGCCCGGTTTTGCAGGAGCGCCAGCGCGAGAACTTGCGCGGCGCAGTGCCGGCGATCGCATGGCACGGCGAAACCAAAACCTTGCCCGACATACCGCTGCTTGTGATCGGCAATGAATTCATCGATGCGCTGCCGATCGATCAGTTCGAAAAAAAGGCTGGCCGCTGGCATGAACGCAAGATCGGCTTAGGCGCCGATGGCGGTTTCGCTTTCGGCCTCGACCCCGCGCCGCTTCCTGATTTCGAACAACAACTGCCGGAACGCCTGACACCGGCGCCGAATGGCGCGGTGTTCGAACGCCGCGATCTTACGCCAATCTCCGAAGTCGTTTCACGCATCGGGAAACATGGCGGCGCTGCGATCTTGATCGATTATGGCCACGCGGAGTCCGGCTTCGGCGATACGCTGCAAGCCGTGAGCGGTCACGACTACGCCGAACCGCTGGACACACCCGGTGAAGTCGATCTCACCTCGCAAGTAGACTTCGAGGCACTCGCCGCGCTTTCGCGCAACAATGTCCGTGCCGTTGGCGCTGTCTCGCAGCGAAACTTCCTCACGCAACTCGGCATCGAGGCGCGCACGGAAATCCTGCAACGAAACGCGAAAGAAGAAATGCGCGATGAAATCGGCACGGCGTTGACGCGCCTGATCGGCCCCACGCCCGGCATGGGCGAACTCTTCAAGGCGCTGGCGTTCGCGCACCGCGACTTGCCCGCGCTTCCCGGATTTGACGGCGCGAAGATCAGCGGCAAGGATTTATAGAATGAAAGTCGAATCCTCCGCGCTCGCAAAACTTCCCGGCATCCGCCACGCCTTCTTCACGCGCGAAGGCGGCGTCTCCGAAGGCATCTATGCCTCGCTGAACGGCGGCATCGGCTCGAACGACAGTGCCGCGCATGTTTCCGAAAACCGCCGCCGGATGAGCGAAGCACTCGGCGCGGAGCACATCATTACCTGCTACCAAATTCATTCCGCCGATGTCGTCGTTGCCGGCAAGGCTTGGAGTCGCGAGAATGCGGCCCGCGCGGACGGTATCGTTACCCGCACCAAAGGTCTTGCGGTCGGCGCATCCGCCGCCGATTGCGGGCCGCTCCTCTTTGCCGACGCTGACGCGGGCATCGTCGCCGCGGCACACGCGGGCTGGAAGGGCGCACTCGGCGGCATCGCGGAAGCGACCGTCGCAAAGATGGAAGAACTCGGCGCGAGCCGCAAAAACATCACCGCCGCGATTGGCCCACTGATCCGCCAGCAAAGCTACGAAGTCGGCCCTGAGTTCGTCGCGCGCTTCAAAGAGATCGATTCATCTTACGCGCGGTTCTTCGCTCCCTCGGCAAAAGCCGGCCACGCCATGTTCGACCTGGCCGGACTGATCCGGCTGCGGTTGGAGACGGCAGGCGTCGGCCAGATCGACGATCTCGGCCTCGACACCTATTCGGATGAACAGCGCTTCTTCTCTTATCGGCGCACCACCCACCGCAGCGAGCCGGACTACGGCCGCCAGATCGCAGCAATTGCGCTCGTGGGCGAAATTTTCGCCTTCGCGGGCCAGCGCGGTCCGACAAGCGCAACCTGGCTGCGGCTCGCCGGAATGCACAGGGGACGGCTTTTGCACTCGTATTTACAGGGTTGGCCCGGCGTGGACCCGCCGGGGAATCATCTCGGCTTCCGGCGAACTTCGGAAAGTAACGGGTACTAGTGACTTTGGCTCTCGGGGTCTGCGCTAGGTCAGCGCGAGTGGATGGCGTGAATGTCGGGACGGCAAGCGAAGAATAACGGCACCATCAAGCTCGTCGCCGGCAACTCGAACCGCGCGCTGGCTGAAACCATCGCCGCCCACCTCGAAACGCCGCTGACCAAAGCCACCGTGCGGCGCTTCGCCGACATGGAGATCTTCGTCGAGATCGAAGAGAACGTGCGCGGTCAGGACGTGTTCGTCGTGCAATCGACTTCGTTCCCGACCAACGACCATTTGATGGAGTTGCTGATCCTGACCGATGCGCTGCGCCGCTCGTCCGCGCGCCGCATCACCGCGGTAATCCCCTATTTCGGCTACGCGCGGCAGGATCGTAAGCCCGGCCCGCGCACGCCGATCTCGGCGAAGCTGGTTGCGAATCTGATTACGCATGCCGGCGCCGACCGCGTCATGACCGTCGATCTGCACGCGGGACAGATTCAGGGCTTCTTCGATATTCCGGTCGACAACCTTTACGCCTCGCCCGTAATGGTGCGCGACGTGAAGGAGCGCTACGAGCTCGGCAAAGTCACCGTGGTTTCGCCCGACGTCGGCGGCGTCGTGCGTGCGCGCGGACTCGCCAAGCGCATCGATGCGCCGCTCGCCATCATCGACAAGCGGCGCGAGCGTCCGGGCGAATCCGAAGTGATGAACGTGATCGGCGACGTCGAGGGCCGCGACTGCATCCTGATCGACGACATCGTCGATTCCGGCGGCACGCTCTGCAACGCCGCCGAGGCGCTGCTCAAGAAAGGGCGCGACTGAAGTCTCCGCCTACATCACCCACGGCGTGCTTTCCGGCGGCGCGGTGGCGCGCATCACCGCGTCGAAACTCAAGGAACTCGTGATCACCGACACGATCCAGCCGACCGAGGCGGTACGTGTCGCCCGCAACATCCGCGTGCTCTCGATTGCGACCTTGATGGGCGAAGCGATCGGCCAGACCGCACACGAAGAGAGCGTCTCCAGCCTCTTCGATTAATTGTGACGAATTCGCGCCTTTACAGATGCGCATTCTGATCGATGCGCATGGCCGCTGCGCGCAAAATTCCGGCTATCCGTTAACGAAATCGTGTTTTGCCGCCACATCGCCTCCATGATTGGAGCGTAGCCACAACAGCACACACGAAACTGCGGCATACGTCGCATAGGGAACCCCCTATGAAACGCGAATTCGCGGCTACCATTTTTTCGATGCTCCTCGCGGGAACGGCACTTGCCGGCTCGATCGAACGGAGCGACCTGCCTCCGCCGGCGCAGAGCGAAACGCCCGATGCCGCGCAGTTGCGGAACCTCGTCGATAGCACGCTGAACGAGCGCCATCCGGCAGCGCCGTCAGCCGATGACGCGCACGAAGACTGGAGCATCTATTCTTCGGCAGAACTCTGGCTTGAGGGAATTCCCGAGCCTGAAAACATTTCGCTCGACGCGCTGGCGATGAAACAAAAGCGCTATCCGAGCTATGGCGAAGTCAGGGAGCGCAAGCGTGCGATCCCGACCGCCTATACCTGGAACTACGGCAACTGGAACGCGAATGTCGGCACCAGCATCACGACGGCATCGCCCTCTTCATCGCTGATCCCGGGCTTGCTGCATCCCGACGTGACAGACCCCTCGGGCGGCGCCGGCGATCAAGGGCCGCGTCGAATATGACATCAACTCCTGGCAGTTCTACGGCGGGACCAAGCGCGAACTCGTCGCAAACCCCGACGGCACAATTGGCGTGAAGCACAATTTCTCGGGCGGCACCTATTACAGCCTGCCGCAGTCGGTGATCGGCGGAAAGATAGGCACTGGCTTCGAGGTAAATCCGGTTGGGGACGCCAAGACCCGGCTCGAATACCGGAAGATGTTCGGCACCACCGAGGGGTTCCTCGCCGCCGAGCGGTCCATGCCCTTCCAGCAAGTCGGCCCGGATGTGACCGGCGTGAACGGGCTGAAAGCCGGCATCAACCGCAAATTCTGAGCGTTGCGCCTGCCAATTTGAGCCGGTATAAGCCCGCTCGAACCCAACAGGCTTGCGCTGTCGCGTGACGCCGGTGCGCCACCGGACTGGCGATTTTTGCTGTCCGATCAATGACTTGACGAGGAATAGAACGATGGCTGCCGCGAAGGAATTGAAGGCTGTAAAGCGCGCGAACGCTGGCAAGGGCGCCGCCCGGGCCGAGCGCCGCGCAGGACGCGTCCCCGGAACCGTTTACGGCGAGAACCAGCCGGCCGCCTCGATCTCGGTCGACTCGGTCGAGCTCGGCCGCAGCATCTTCGCCGGCCGCTTCCTGACCACCGTTTTCGAGCTCGACATCGACGGCCAGAAGACCCGCGTGATTCCGCGCGACTTCCAGCTCGATCCGCTGAAGGATCGTCCGGTCCATGTCGACTTCCAGCGCCTCGGCAAAGGCTCGGTCATCAAGGTCGCGGTGCCGGTGCACTTCATCAATCAGGAAACCTCGCCCGGGCATCAAGCGCGGCGGCACGCTGAACGTCGTGCGCCACACGGTCGACTTCTACGCCCCGGCTGAAAGCATTCCGGAATCGATCACGGCGGACCTCGCCGGCCTCGAAATCAACGACTCGCTCCACATCTCCGCAGTGAACCTGCCGGAAGGCGTACGGCCCGTGATCCGCGACCGCGATTTCACGATCGCGACCATCGTGCCTTCCTCCGGCTACCTCGAAGAACTCGCTGCTGCCGCGCAGAAGGCGAAAACCGATGCCGCAGCTGGGGGCGGGGGGCGGGGGCGCCGGCCCGCGGGGGCGACCCGCTGCGGCTCCGGCTGCCGGTGCTGCCGGTGCTGCCGCAGCTCCCGCTGCCGGCGCGAAGCCGGAAGGCGGCGACAAGAAGTAACGCCGACCAGGGCCGGGCGCGGATCGCGCGCCCGCCTGCCGGTCCCGCGGAGACCGTTCGATGTTTTTATTCGCGGGACTGGGCAATCCGGGCGAGCAATACCGCCGCAACCGGCACAATATCGGCTTCATGGCCGCTGACGCCATCCATTACCGTCATCGTTTTTCGCCCTGGCGCAAACGCTTCTCCGGGCAGACCGCCGAAGGCGAGATCGCGGGCGCGAAGGTGCTTCTGCTGAAGCCCGAAACCTACATGAACGAATCGGGTCTCGCGGTCGCAGCCGCGCAAAAGTTTTTCAAGATCGCGCTCGGCGACGTCGTTGTGTTTCATGACGAGATCGACCTGCCGCCCGCAAAAATGCGCGCCAAACTCGGCGGCGGCAACGCCGGCCAGAACGGGCTGCGCTCCATCACGCAGCATTGCGGCAACGATTATATGCGCGTGCGGATCGGCGTCGGCCATCCGGGCGATCGCAATCTGGTCTCGCGCTGGGTACTCTCGGATTTCGCCAAGGCCGAACAGCCCTGGGTCGAGACGATGTGCGAGGCAATTTCCGACGCGGCGGAATTTCTAATCCACCGCAAACTCGAAGACTTTCAGAATCGCGTACACGTCGCGCTCGAAAAGAGCGGCGTCCTCAAAACCACGTAAAGCCAAGAAAAGTCGACCATGGGATTTAAATGCGGAATCGTCGGTCTGCCGAATGTCGGCAAATCGACCCTCTTCAACGCGCTGACGCAGACCGCCGCCGCGCAAGCGGCGAACTATCCGTTCTGCACGATCGAGCCGAATGTCGGCGAAGTCGCGGTGCCCGATCCGCGCATCGACGGGCTGGCTGCGATCGCGGGCTCCGCCGAGATCGTGCCGACCAAGATCAACTTCGTCGACATCGCGGGTCTCGTGCGCGGCGCGTCCAAAGGCGAAGGTCTCGGCAACCAGTTCCTCGGGCATATCCGCGAAGTCGATGCCATCGTGCATGTGCTGCGCTGCTTTATCGATGACGACGTGACCCATGTCGAAGGCGGCATCGAGCCGCTGCGCGACGCCGAAACGGTCGAAACCGAGCTCATGCTCGCCGATCTCGATAGCCTCGAGAAGCGCGTCGATAACCTCACGAAGAAAGCCCGCGGCCAGGACAAGGAAGCCATCGCGCAACTCGACCTCGTCAAGCGCGCGATCCTTGTGCTGTCGAACGGCAAGCCCGCCCGCGTGGTCGAGCGCAAGGCCGAAGAAGAAGCCGCCTTTCAGGCGCTTCAGCTGATCACGGCGAAGCCCGTGCTCTATGTCTGCAACGTCGAGGAAGGCTCCGCCGCTACCGGCAACGAATTGTCGAAGAAGGTTGAAGCCAAGGCGAAATCCGAAAACGCCGTGGTGGTCGCGATCTCGGCGAAGATCGAATCCGAAATCGCAATGCTCCCGATCGGCGAGCGCAAAGAGTTTCTCGACGCCGCGGGGCTTACCGAACCCGGCCTCGATCGCCTGATCCGCAAGGGCTACGAGCTGCTCGGGCCTCATTACCTACTTCACCGTCGGCCCCAAGGAAGCCCGCGCCTGGACCATCGTGAAGGGCTGCAAGGCGCCGCAGGGCGGGCGTAATCCACACCGACTTCGAAAAGGGCTTCATCCGCGCCGAGACCATTGCTTATGCCGACTACGTCGCATCCAAGGGCGAGGCTGGCGCGCGCGATGCCGGCAAGCTACGGCTTGAAGGCAAGGAATACGTGGTGCAGGACGGCGACGTCATGCACTTCCGCTTCGCGAATTAAGCCTTTAGGAATTCGCGATGGACACAAAAACCGCCCGCATCTGTTTCGAAGATTTCGAGCCCGGCAGCGTGAAGAGTTACGGCCCGCGCCTCGTAACGCGCGAGGAAATCATTGAGTTCGCCACCGAATTCGATCCGCAGCCGATGCATCTCGATGACGAGGCGGCGAACAAGTCGATCCTGAAAGGCCTCTCCGGCTCCGGCTGGGGTACCTGCGCGATCATGATGCGCATGATCTATGACGGCTTCCTGCGTGAATCGAGCTCGCTCGGCGCGCCCGGCGTCGATGAAGTGCGCTGGGTAAGGCCCGTGCGCCCGAATGATGAATTGACCATCCGCATCACGGTTCTGGAGAAGCGCGAGTCCAAGAGCCGTCCCAACGTCGGCGTCGTGCGCTTCAACCTCGAAATGCTGAACGCGAAAGAAGAAATCGTGATGCAGTCTTCTTATTCCGGCTTCTTCGGCAAACGCAATCCGGGAGCGGCCTCGTGAAATATTTCGAGGACATGAAGGTCGGCGACGTCCGCGAATTCGGCTCTTATGCGTTCACCGCCGAGAACATCATTCGCTTCGCGAAGAAGTACGATCCGCAACCGTTCCATCTCAGCGAAGAAGCGGGAAAGAAATCGTTGTTCGGCGGGCTCTGCGCTTCCGGTTGGCATACTGGCGCTGCCTGCATGCGCAAGATCGTCGACTACAACAAAGCCCAATACGAACAAGCGATTGCGCGCGGCGAGAAGCCGGCCGCCTCCGGCCCGTCGCCCGGATTCAAGAACCTGAAATGGCTGAAGCCGGTCTATGCCGGCGACACGGTCACCTATACGAGCGAGATCGTGGAGCTGCGCGAGTCGGCGACGCGCCCCGAATGGGGGATCATGTTCGCGAAAATCATCGGCGTGAATCAGAACGGCGAGCGCGTCTACGAGTTCGACAGCTCCGCATTCATGCCGCGGAAGCCACGCTAAGCCTTTTACGGAAACGCACGAGCGCGATTACCGCCCAGATTGCCTCGATCACGCCGAACGGCCATGCGCCTTGCATGAAACCGTAAACCGATGCGAGCGCGCAGGCGATTGCGAACGCGAAGACGAACCAGGGACTCCGGTCTTCCAGCGCGTAGAACAAAAGCATCGCACTGACAGCCAGAAGGCCGAACAGCGTCAGCGCGTCCAGAACCACCTAATGCCCCTCGAAGCTGACCAGCGTGCGCACCGGCACGCCGAGCGCACGCAGCTTCGCCGCGCCACCGAGCTCGGGCAGATCCACGATAAAACACGCGGCGAGCACCTCCGCGCCCATGTTGCGTAACAGCTTCACCGCGCCTTCCGCCGTGCCGCCAGTCGCGATCAGGTCGTCCACCAGGATCACGCGCTCACCCTGACCGACCGCGTCCTTGTGCATCTCCATTTCGTCGATGCCGTATTCCAGCGAATAGGCGATCCGCACCGTCTCGTACGGCAGCTTGCCCTTCTTGCGGATCGGCACGAAGCCGGCCGACAGCTGATGCGCCACCGCCCCGCCGATGATGAAGCCGCGCGCCTCGATCCCCGCCACCTTGTCGATCTTCGAGCCCGCCCATGGATTCACGAGGTCATCCACCGCGCGCCGGAACGCCCGCGCATTGCCGAGCAAGGTCGTAATGTCGCGAAACTTGATGCCGGGCTTGGGGTAATCCGTAATCGTGCGAATAGAAGCGCGAAGGTCGAGTGCGTCAGGCGGGTTCATGAATATTCCCAGTGTTTACCCTGTACGCCTTGTCGGCAGGCGCCAAACGAGAATAGCCTATTTCCCGGCGGCGACGGATTCGCGAGACGCCGCAACAAATCCAGGAGATCGCCATGGCCAAGGGCCAAGACAAACCCAGTAAGGAAAAGAAGAAACCAAAAGCGGAGACGTCCAAGAAAGGCCCGTCTTCCTACAAGCAGGCTTACGGCAAGTAAGCCGACCTCCAGCAAAAATCGGCAAAGAAAAAAGGCCCCGCGAAAAGCGGGGCCTTCGTTTTATGCAGGGTCGGCGCGCTCAGTGCGCGTTCGCCCAGACCTTCTTCTTCGTGAAGTAGCCAAGTCCCGCGAACACGATCAGGAAGATCATGACCTGGAAGCCCATGCGCTTACGGGCCTCCAAATGCGGCTCGGCGGTCCACATCAGGAACGCGGTCACGTCCCGTGCGTACTGGTCAACCGTCTGCGGCGAGCCGTCGGTATATTCGACGCGCTTGTCTTCGAGCGGCGGACGCATCGAGATCTTGTGGCCCG
Source organism: Hyphomicrobiales bacterium (assembly GCA_016713235.1). Lineage (GTDB taxonomy): Bacteria > Pseudomonadota > Alphaproteobacteria > Rhizobiales > Xanthobacteraceae. The sequence continues at coordinate 25,365 of JADJPN010000006.1, forward strand.
GGAAAAACTTGTTCCAGAACTGGTTCGGCGTGAGCGTTTCGCCAGCCGGCGGGTTCTCGTAGCCGGTGAGCAGCGCCTGCAGATAATCGACGCCGTTTTCCTGATACTGGCGGACGATATCGATCAGGAAGCCGGGGAAGCCGACTTCATAGGTGCGCGCCTTCGCGATCACCGAGAGATCGACCGGCAGCGCGCCGTTATGGGTGGCGCGGGCGGCCTGTTCGTTCGCGAAGACCAGCGGGAACGTGTCGGACGGACGTCCCGGACGCTGGAACATCTCGCCGCGATCGTTCGGCCCATCATTGATCTGATATTCGCCGGCAATCGTCTTGATCTGGCCTTCGCTGAAACCGAGCGCGCCGGACTGGCCGAGCGTGCGGAACGCGACGAGCTTCAGCGAGTGACAGGCCTGGCAGACTTCGCGATAGACCTTGAAGCCGCGCTGAAGCTGCTGCTTGTCGTAGTGCCCGAAGGGACCCGAGAAGCTCCACTTGAGGCGCGGCGGCTGCGGCGCATGCGCGTCGGCGGCAAGCGCCGCGCCGGAAGCACCGAACGAAAGCGCCGAAACAATGCCGAGCGCGAGAAGGGTGTTCTTGTTCATCATTGTCCCCTTAGCGCGAACCTTTGGCCTTCGCCGTTGCAAGCGGCTGCTTGCCGAGCACCGATTCCGCGATCGACGCGGGCACCTGTGACGGCTTCTCGTAATACGAGAGCAGCGGCAGAACGACGAGGAAGTGAATGAAGTACCACGCGGTCAGAATGCGCGAGGCGATGACATAGCCGCCTTCCGCGGGCTTGGCGCCAAGCCAGCCGAGGCCGATGCAGGTGATCACGAAGATCCAGAAGAACTGCTTGAACAGCGGACGATACTTCGCCGAACGGGTCTTGGCACGATCCAGCCACGGCAGGAACGCGAGCACCGCGATCGAAGCGAACATCGCGATCACGCCGCCGAGCTTCGACGGAATGGCGCGCAGGATCGCGTAGAACGGCAGGAAATACCATTCCGGCACGATGTGCGTCGGCGTCTGGAGCGGGTTCGCCGGGATGTAGTTGTCGGCGTGACCGAGGTAATTCGGGATGTAGAACACGAACCACGCGAACAAGATCATGAAGCAGACCATCGCGAAGCTGTCCTTCGCGGTGGCATAGGGCGTGAACGGCAGCGTGTCCTTGTCGGACTTCACGTCGATGCCGGCCGGGTTGTTCTGGCCGACTTCATGCAGCGCCCAGACGTGCAGCACCACGACGCCTGCGATCATGAACGGCAGGAGATAGTGCAGCGAGAAGAAGCGCTGCAGCGTCGGCTGATCGACCGAATAACCGCCCCACAGGAACTCGACCACCTTCGGGCCGATGCCCGGGATCGCCGAGAACAGGTTGGTGATGACGGTGGCGCCCCAGAAGCTCATCTGGCCCCACGGCAGCACGTAGCCCATGAAGGCGGTCGCCATCATCAGGAGGAAGATGATGACGCCGAGAATCCAGAGGATCTCGCGCGGCTCCTTGTACGATCCGTAATACAGACCGCGGAACATGTGGATGTAGACCGCGATGAAGAACATCGAGGCGCCGCTGGCGTGCATGTTGCGCAGCAGCCAGCCGTAGTTCACGTCGCGCATGATGTGCTCGACCGACTCGAAGGCGCCAGCGACGGTCGGCGTGTAGTGCATCGCAAGCACGATGCCGGTGATGATCTGCACCCCGAGGCAGAACGAAAGGATGCCGCCGAACGTCCACCAATAGTTCAGGTTGCGCGGCGTCGGATACGCCACGAAGGAGGAGTGCATCAGCCCCAGGATCGGGAGACGGCGCTCGGTCCATTGCAGGAGGGCGCTTTTCGGCTGGAAATTCGACGGACCGCTCATTCTTCAGATTCCGTTCTGGCTAACGAAGCGCGGATCAACCGATCCGCACCATCGTGTCGGTAGCAAATTCGTAGGGAGGCACTTCGAGATTGGACGGCGCAGGACCTTTGCGGATGCGGCCGGAGGTGTCGTAGTGCGAACCATGGCACGGGCAGAAGAAGCCCTTGTAGTCGCCCTGATGGCCGAGCGGCACGCAACCCAGATGCGTGCAGACGCCGACCAGCACGAGCCACTGCTCCTTGCCCTTCTTCACGCGCGCCTCGTCGGGCTGCGGATCGGGCAGGTCGCGAAGCTGGGTCGCTTTCGCCTCTTCGATTTCTTTCTTGGTGCGGTGCGCGATGAACACCGGCTTGCCGCGCCACTTCACGGTGATGATCTGGCCTTCGGCAACCGGGGTCAGATCGACTTCCGTGGAGGCGAGCGCCTGCACCGAAGCGTCGGGATTCATCTGAGAAATGAGCGGCCAAGCAGCGGCAGCGGCACCGACCGCGCCCACCGCACCAGTCGCGATATAAAGGAAGTCGCGCCGGGTCGGCTGTTCGCCGTTCATGGTGGTGGATTTCGCCAAGTTCCGGTCCTTTCCATCGCCTCGACGGAGCGCGACCACTTCCCAAGCAAGACGCCGCGAAACGGACTCGCCTGACTGTCGGCGGTGGCCCCGGTCCGCGGCGCAAAACCTCGAAAAAACCGGCAGAATCTACCGATTTCGGCGCCCCTATTGAACGCTTCTAATGTCATTAGCGCCCATTATTGTCCAGTATCCGGCCATGCGGCACGGAGTCGTTATGCAACGGTTTCCGCTTGTTGCTTTGCCCGGCGCAGGCCATTGAACTGCCAATGGAAATCGCACTTTACGAGCCGGATATTCCGCAGAACGCAGGCACCATCATGCGCCTCGGTGCATGCATGAGCGTCCCCGTCCACATCATCGAACCGGCGGGCTTTCCTGTGAGCGACCGGTCGTTTCGTCGCGCCGGACTAGACTATCTGGATGCCGTGAAAATCAACCGCCACGTCTCCTTCGCCGCCTTCGAGGCGTGGCGCAAATCGAACGGGCGGCGACTGGTGCTGCTCACCACCAAAGCCAAGGTCGCCTACCCCGCTTTTGCATTTCATGGCGCCGACATTCTGATGGTCGGCCGGGAATCCGCCGGCGTGCCGGACCACGTACACGCGGCGGCCGACGTCTCGCTCCGTATTCCGATGCGCGAAGACCTGCGATCGCTCAATATCGCGGTGGCGCTTTCGATGGTTTTGGGCGAAGCACTGCGCCAGACCGGAAAACTGAACGATGTCTGACGCCTTTAAAGATCCCGCGCGCGCATGTTTTCGCGAGCTGCGCGACCAGCTTTGCACGGCCTTCGAGAAGCTCGAGGCGGAAGCGCCCCCCTCTTTATATGAAGGAGCGCCCGGCAAGTTCGTCCGCACGCCATGGGAGCGCACCGACCATTCCGGAGCGCCCGGCGGTGGCGGCGAGATGTCGATGCTGCACGGACGGCTGTTCGAGAAAGCCGGAATTCACATCTCGACCGTGCACGGCGAATTCGCACCGGAATTCAGGAAAGAGATCAAAGGCGCGGAGGATGATCCGCGCTTCTGGGCGTCGGGCATCTCGCTGATTGCGCATCCGAAAAATCCGCACGCGCCCACCGTGCACATGAACACGCGTCACGTCGTGACCGCAAAGGCATGGTTCGGCGGCGGCGCGGATCTGACGCCGGTTCTGAATGCGCGGCGCAACCAGACCGACCCGGATACGTGCGCCTTTCACGCGGCGATGCAATCGGCGTGCGAAAAGCACGCCGCGGTCGCGGACTACGGGAAGCTCAAACAATGGTGCGACGAGTATTTTCATCTCAAGCACCGCAACGAGCCCCGCGGCATCGGCGGCATTTTTTACGATTGGCTCGATAGCGGAAACCGGGAAGCGGATTTCGCCTTCACGCAGGAAGTCGGCCGCGCTTTTCTCGATATCTACCCGAAGATCGTGCGCGCGAATTTCCAAAAGCCCTGGAACGAAGCCCAGCGCGAAGAGCAACTCGTGCGGCGCGGGCGCTATGTCGAATTTAATCTGCTCTACGACCGCGGCACGGTGTTCGGGCTGAAGACCGGCGGCAACGTGAATTCAATTCTGTCCTCGCTGCCGCCCGTGGTGAAGTGGCCTTAAGCATCCCTTCACCCAAAGCCCGTCGCACAACACCGTCGAGTGACTGCGTGCCCTCTATGGACAGTGAAATTTTAAGAACGGAAACTGATAGTACTGTTTTGACGATCGGTATTCATCACATCGACTTGCTCCCCCATGTGCAGCAAGTCATTCGCGATTTTAGTTTTGTTGTACCGTCAGCGGCACGATGGGTCGCTGCAAATGCTTCTGCTTCCAACGATTTCGGAGCGCATCAGATCACTCGGAACAAGACTTACGTTCAAAGAACGTCTCGATCTCGGCTTGCCCAAATACGGCGAACACCTGAACAGGGAGACGTTGAATATCCTTACTACTCGCGGGCGAATCGATCCCATCGCCGGTTTCGACGCGACAGTAACCCGAGCCATTAAGGCAGCGAGAAATGAGGCACAGCGCCTTAGATCGCTCTATTCGAGAGACGTACTGCCTTGGTCGATTGTCTTCATTCACCCAAAGTTCCCTGCATGCGAAGCAGCAAGGAAGCTTGCCAGACAGCTTTTAAAGGAACCGCCGCAGCTCCCGCTCGATAGCTGCCGACAAGAATGCTTTTGCGGATATAGAGATATCGGCCGCGTTGAAGCAGCGCCTGAACCTGCCGCTAGGTAAATTTTACTCGACGGGACAAATTACTTCTTTGCCAACGTCGCCGGCGAAATCAGCGCGCCGAACTGCCGGCACCAGATCACCACACTCTGATAATCGTCGAGATTGACGTTGGGCGGGATCGGATAGCGCTGCCCACCCTTGAATGCCTGGATCTGTCCGAGATCGACGGATTTGCCGAGCACTTCACGCACATCGCCGTTCGACTTGATTCCGGCTTTCGGCACCAGCAGCACGCGATAATCGGGGCCCGCGCCAACCTCGAAATCGGATTCGAGAAACACGAGATTCTTGTAAACGCTGACCGAGCCCTTGCCCCAGTGGATCGGGTCATTTGGGTTGGCGTGGATGAAGGCGCCCTTGGCAATGGGCGATACCTGCGTTTCCTCTTGCGTAAGCGTGTGGTTCACCGGCTCGAGCGGGAAGATGTAGGGAAAGAACCAAAGTCCGGCGGCAAAACCGATGGCCGTACCGAACAGGCCCCCAACGAAGAACAACAAGAAGCCGCGGATGAAACGTCGCATTTCGCACTCTCCTGTTTCGGGCAGTCTAGCAAAACGGCCTTACCTCGCGAGCCCGGCTGCGATGACAATTTCTTGAGCTGCGTGAAGTGGCAAACGCGGAATTATGCGGCCTCCAAAAGCCGTTTCAAGCGCTCGCCTTCCTCGCGCATATGTGCGCGCACGGCATCGAGCTCCCGGCGATGGAGCCACGCGGCAAGCGGGCCGATGCGCAGAACGATCTCCTGAGTCACGACAATCCCACCCTCGACCCGCGCGATCAGAAACGTGATGCGCGGCAAGAAGAAGCGAAACAGCCGGGAGGTCGGCGCAAACTCTAGCCGCGCGGGACGATCGATCGCGGTAAAGACCACCGATTTTCGCAAGAGCTTTCCGTTGATGCGCTCTTCGAAATAGAACCGAGACCCCGTCGCGAGTTGCTGTTTGCCGAGCCAACGGAAACACACGTGATCCGGGTGCCAGCGCAGATAGTTGGATTGCATTTCCGCGAAGAACGAGAAGACCTGCTCGGGATCCGCGCGAATTACCGGAGAGACCGATGAAAGGATCATACGCTATTCCGCGCGGCCTCGTCGGCGATGGCCGAAAGCATGACGTGGTCTGACGGAAAGCCCGCCGCGATCCAGGCCGCCTCCGCAGCCGCGAGCGCACGCCCGAGCTTCGGTCCTTTCTCCACGCCGCGTTTGATGAAGTCGTCGGCGGCGATTGGAAATCGCGGCGGCATCCAGCGCGAAGGCAGCGACAGCAGCGCGCCCCAGCCTTCATCCGCCAGCGACGCGTCGGAATGCGCAAACGAGACAAGTGCGCGATCGGCGTATTCCTCGGCGCCAATGCGATAAAGCGTCTCTTTTGCATAAGCCTCGCCGGAGGCAGGCACGAGTTGCCACCAGCGGTCGCTCATCGAGATGAGGCGTTTGTATTCATCGTTCGAAAGCCGCAGCCGCTCGCGCAGGTGCGCGGCATCCTCATCAAGACGAACGGCGACCGCCGCCAGCCGCCTCATGGCGTCCGTCGCAATCTCGTTCGACTGCTCGATCAGCGCGAGACGCGTAAGCGCCGGCAGCTCCGGCACATTCGCGAATACCGCGCCGAAAATGCCGGCATCCGCCATTGTCGTCATCGCTTCCGGCGCACGCTTGGCCACAAGCGTTTTCAGAATCTCCGCGCGAATGCGCTCGCGCGACAAGGACCCGAGCTGGTCGCGCGCCCGCGCGCAGGCGAGATAGCCTTCCGCATCCGGCTCGCCTTCGCCATACGCCGCGAAGAAACGAAAGAAGCGAAACACGCGCAGATAATCTTCCGCGATTCTCTGGTCGGCATCGCCGATAAAGCGCACGGCGCGCTTCCCGATGTCCGCAAGCCCGCCGCAGTAATCGTGCACCATGCCGTCAGCCGACAACGACATCGCGTTGATCGTGAAGTCGCGGCGCTCCGCGTCTTTTCTCCAGTCGCGCCCGAAGCGCACCACCGCATGACGCCCGTCGGTCTCGACATCTTCGCGCAGCGTCGTCACCTCGAAAGGCTTTCCATCCGCGACAACGGTGATGGTGCCATGCTCGATCCCGGTCGGCACCGCCTTGAAGCCCGCCGCGGTTACCCGCGCGATCACCGTCTTCGGCAATGCCGTGGTCGCAAGATCGGTTTCGCCAACCGCAAGCCCGAGCAAAAGATTACGCACCGCGCCGCCGACCACGCGCGCCTCTTCGCCCTCGCCGTTCAGCACGGCCAGCACATCGGCCAGCGGTTTCTCGTTCAGGAAGGCGACTTGGTCCGCGGCGAGCTTCTTCTGCGCGGCCGCGCCTGTCATTTCGTCACGCCCGGGTGAAACTTGCCGTCCTTGTCGATATAGGCCGGCGTATAGGTCGTTCCCGGCTTGTAGCCGCCGTAATGGGCGAACCACACGAGGCTCGCCGCGACCAGCGCGATACCCACGAAAGCGAGCCAAGCCACGACCTTCACGCCCCAGTGCTCGCGGTCGCGCGCATCCTTCTTCATCAGGATCAGCACGATCGCGTAGATCGCGAACGGCGTGATGAAGAAGGCGAGCTCGGTGAAGATGGTGCGTGCCATTATTCGTACAGCTTCTCGTAGAGGTTTCGGATCATGCCGGCGGTTGCGCCCCAGATATTACGCTTTTCGAAGGGCATTGCGTAGAAATGTCTTTCGACGCCCTTCCACATCCCCGAATGCCTGGCGTGGTTCTCCCGCGCCATCAGGAAGGAAAGCGGCACCTCGAATGCCTCGTCCACCTCGCTCGGATTGATGGTGAGCGTAAACCCCGGCTCGATCAGCGCGACCACGGGCACGATACGAAAGCCGGTGCCGGATAAATAAGAGTCGAGATAGCCGAGCGGGGTCGCAAAGCGTGCAGGCAGGCCGATCTCCTCGTCCGCCTCGCGAAGCGCGGCCGCCAGCGGCGAAGCATCACCCGGATCGATCCGCCCGCCGGGAAAGGCCACCTGCCCCGCATGCGTGGAAAGATCTTTCGAGCGTTGCGTGAGCAGCACGGTCGGCGCTTCGTGCGCGACGATCGGAACGAGCACCGCGGCGGGACGCGGTGCGTTGTCGCCGATCCGATCCGTGAAATCGGGATTCAACATATGATCGCCACGCGAGAATTCGCGCGCATGCGCGAAAAGATCGCCCTGCGGCTCGCGGTACAACTTCTCGCGCGCAAGCGCGACGAAGTCGCGGAGCGCGGGTGAAAACTTTTCTTCCACCAGATTGCCTTCGATCATTTTAACGCAGGTCCGCGATGGTTTCGGCAGGCGCCATGGAGAAGAATTCTCCGGCGGAAAAAACGCCGAACAATTCCCTGCCGTTCAGCTTCCTCGTCTCACCCATCTCCACAAGATCGAAAAACAACGCCCGCGTCACCCGCGCCCAGAGATCGCTTCGCACATGCAGATAGGGTTTCAATCCGCCTGTATTCTCTTCCGGTTCGAACCGCAGCGGATGCTCGATGTCGCAGCGCACGAGATCGTCCACATTCGTGCGAAACGAAAGCGCCCGGCTTGCACCCTCGCCATCGACCGCCATCTCGACCGCATGGAAAGGCGCATCCTCGACCCTGATCCCGACCTTCTCCACCGGCGTCACGAGAAAATACTTTTCGCCCTCGCGCTTCAGGACCGACGCAAAGAGTCGCACCAGCGCCGGCCGCCCGATCGGCGTGCCGAGATAGTACCAGGTTCCATCCACCGCAATCCGCATATCGAGATCGCCGCAAAACGGCGGATTCCACAGATGCACAGGCGGCAGCTTCCGCTCTTTGCCGACGGCCGCGATCAGGGATTCGAGCCCCTTTGGCGCCAGCCCCGGATTGGTCTTGTCCACCGTCATAAAGCTACTCGGATTGTGATCGCGAAACCTCAGCTTTCATCATACCCTAAACGCCGAGAATGCCGCTTTGGACTGCCATGATTGCGGCCCAGTCCCGGTCTTTCGTGTGCATGGAAATTGCATGAACATGCGTGAACTAAGTGAGTCGGAAGGCCGCGAATACAAGTCCCGGCAGCCGTGTGGCGCTCGCGAAGCCCGCACCCCGCCTCGGCATGGTCATTTGCGGATTTTTCGAACACCGCCACACTGCCAGACAATAAATCCTTTGGTTCCGACATTCGTAAAAGTGCCCGCTGCAACGAAATACGAATGCCGGAACCGGATCGCTAGTTTGCCCCTCGCAGCCGAATGGAGGAGCCGTTGAGCCCCGCAAGCCCCGAAAATTTCGACCAGATGATCGTCCGCGCCGCGGAAACGACGGCAGCTTCGGTCAAAACCGCTCGCACTGCGATCAGCAACGTGATCTTCGGTCAGGAGAAAGTCGTCGATCAGGCACTGATCACGGTGCTCGCCGGCGGTCATGCGCTGCTGCTCGGTGTACCCGGCCTCGCGAAAACCAAGCTCGTGGATACGATGGGTACCGTGCTTGGCCTTCAGGCCCGTCGCGTGCAGTTCACGCCGGACCTCATGCCTTCCGATATCGTCGGCGCGGAAGTGCTCGAAGAATCCGCAAGCGGCAAACGCTCGTTCCGCTTCATTCAGGGCCCCGTCTTCACGCAGCTCTTGCTCGCAGACGAAATCAACCGCGCCTCTCCGCGCACGCAGTCGGCGCTCCTGCAATCCATGCAGGAGTATCATGTGACGGTCGCGGGGCAGCGTCACGACCTGCCGAAGCCGTTCCACGTGCTCGCGACCCAGAACCCGCTCGAGCAGGAAGGCACCTATCCGCTGCCCGAAGCACAGCTCGATCGCTTCCTGATGGAAATAGACGTCACCTATCCGGATCGCGAAGCGGAAAAGAAAATTCTGTTCGACACCACCGGCGTCGAAGAAACCAAACCGCGCGCGGCGATGAGTGTCGAAGACTTGATGGCAGCGCAACGTCTCGTGCGCCGTATCCCGGTCGGCGAGTCGGTTGTCGAAGCGATTTTGAATCTGGTGCGCTCCGCGCGCCCCGACAATGCAAGCGGCGACATTGCAAAACAGATCGCCTGGGGTCCCGGCCCGCGCGCTTCGCAAGCATTGATGCTCGCAGTTCGTGCGCGCGCACTGCTCGACGGCCGTCTCGCGCCTTCGGTCGATGACGTACTCGAGCTTGCTGAGCCCGTTCTGAAGCACCGCATGGCGCTCACCTTCGCAGCACGCGCCGATGGCGCGAGCGTCGAAAGCCTGATCGCAAAGCTGAAAGCCAAGATCGGATGAACGAACCCGGCGGCGTAACCGGCAGGGAAGACGGCGGCGCATCGGTGCGTCACGCGACCGGCAGCGCGAAAGAACTTATCGCTGCGATGCCGCGCTTGATTCTCGAGGCTCGCCGCGCCGCCGCCTCGGTGTTTCACGGGCTGCACGGCAGGCGCCGCGCGGGTCCGGGCGAAAACTTCTGGCAGTACCGCCGCTTCAACGACGGCGAGCCGTCGAACCGCGTCGACTGGCGCCGTTCGGCACGCGACGATCATCTTTATGTGCGCGAGCGCGAATGGGAGGCCTCGCATACGGTCTGGATCTGGCCCGATCTCTCGCCATCGATGGTATTTGCTTCGCCGCTGGTCTGGGAAACGAAACGCGACCGCGCGCTCGTGCTCGCATTCGCGATGGGCGAATTGCTGGTGCGCGGCGGCGAGCGCGTTGCGATTCCCGGCCTGATGCGGCCGAGCGCGAACCGCAATGTAATCGAGCGCATGGCCGAAGCGATCATTCATCATGGCGGCGAATGGAAAAGTCTTCCGCCGCCGATCACGCCCGGACCGCGCGAGGAAATCGTACTGCTCTCCGATTTCTGGAGTCCGGCGCGCGAAGTCGTCGGCGCGATCGACCACATGGCAAAGCGTGGTCCCGGCGGCCATGTCGTGCAGATTGTCGATCCTGCCGAGGAAACATTCCCCTACTCCGGCCGCATCGACTTCCGCGAACCGGAAACCGGCCAGAACCTCATGGTCGGCCGCGCCGAAATGTGGGCACGCGATTATCTCGCGCTGGTCGCCAAGCATCGCGAAACCATTCGCAGCGAAGTCTCGCCGCGCGGCTGGAGCTTCGCCATTCACCGCACCGACCGCCCCGCGAGCGAATTGCTGATCGCGCTGCATGCGCGCATGGGCGAAACGCGTGATGTGATCTCCCGCAAGCGCACGAGCGTGAAGCTCGGCGAAACGGAGGCGGCATGATCCCGATCGGGTTCACGACGCCGCTGATCCTGCTCGCGCTCGCCGCGCTGCCAGTGCTTTGGTATTTGCTGCGCCTGGTGCCGCCAAAGCCGCGTCTGATCCGCTTCCCGCCGACACGGCTGCTGCTTGAAATCGAACCGAAGGAAGAAACACCCGCGCGCACGCCCTGGTGGCTGACCGCGCTGCGGCTTCTGCTCGCGGCACTCGTGATCCTCGCCGCCGCGGGTCCGCTCTTGAATCCGCCGCCTGCGACCTCGCGCGCGAGCGGCGCCATCGTGATGGTCGTCGATTCCGGCTGGGCCGCCGCGGCGCAGTGGCAGAACCGGCTCTACACTGCGAATGCGATCATCGCGCGCGCGGAGGCAGAGAACCGCCCGGTTGCACTGCTTGCGACCGCAAATCCGAAGAAAGATGTTTCGCTCTTGCGTCCACTGGAGGCCCGCGAACAGTTACGCCTGCTCGTACCCTCACCCCATGCGCCCAACCGCGCGGAAACACTTCCGGGCCTGACCGAACTCTTGAAGCGTCAACCGGACGCCTCGGTAATCTGGCTTTCGGACGGCGTCGATCTCGGCGACGGCGAAACCTTCGTTACCGCGCTGAACGAACGCGTACCCGCAGGCCAGCTCACCGTGATTTCCGGCGGCACGCAGAGCGCGCTCGCGCTCGCCGCCGCGGAGAACAATGCTGGTGCGCTGATCGTGAAGATTTTGCGCGCCGATACCAACACACCGGCAAACGGCAGCGTGCGCGCGCGCGATTTGCGCGGCCTGCCGCTCGGCGACGCGCCCTACGCCTTCGCAATCGGCGCGCTCGAAGCCGAAGCGAGGTTCGAACTCCCGGTAGAAATCCGCAACGACATTTCCCGCATCGAAATCACCGGCGAACGCTCGGCGGGCGCGGTGCAATTGCTGGACAAGCGCTGGCGCCGCCGCACGGTCGGCTTGGTTTCCGACGGCACCATCGATACCGCGCAGCCTTTGCTCGCGGCCACCTTCTATCTCTCCCGCGCCCTGTCTCCCTTCGCCGACGTTCGTCTCGCTGGAAACACGGCCGTCGGCGAAGCGATCGTGGGATTCATTCAGCAGCAAATCCCGGTGATCGTGCTTTCCGACGTTGGCACGATCCCGCCCGATGTGCGCGAGCAACTATTCAAATGGATGGAAAACGGCGGCGTGCTGATCCGCTTCGCCGGACGCCGGCTAGCCGCTTCCGATGACGACGATCTCGTGCCGGTACGGCTGCGGCGCGGCGGCCGCGTGCTCGGCGGCTCGCTCTCGTGGGAGCAGCCGCAGAAGCTCGGCAGCTTTTCGCGCGAAAGTCCGTTTACCGACATGACCGTACCGGACGACGTGGTGGTCACGCGTCAGGTACTCGCCGAGCCAGACGGACGGCTTGCCGAGCGCACCTGGGCCTCGCTTGCCGACGGCACCCCGCTCGTCACCGCCGAGCGGCGCGGCAAAGGCTTGCTCGCGCTCTTTCACGTGACCGCGGATACCTCCTGGTCGAACTTGCCGCTCTCCGGCGTGTTCGTCGAAATGCTCCGCCGCACGGTCGGCCTGGGAAGCGCAATCAATCGCCCGGCGGAGGGCGCACAGAACACGCCGCGCGCGAACGTGCAGACCGTCGCCCCCAATCGTCTGCTCGATGGCTACGGCGCCTTCACCGCGCCGGGCCCGACCGCAAAGCCCGTCGCCGCCGATTTCACCGAGCGCGGCAACGCCGACCATCCGCCTGGATTCTACGGGCCTGCCGAGAGCCTGCTTGCCGTCAACACGCTTACGGCCGGCGACAAGCTCGCTATGCTCGATCTCTCGAAACTGAAAGCGACCGTGGAAGCCTATCGCCGCGCAGAGCCGATCGATCTGCGCGCGGCGCTTCTCTCGCTCGTACTGCTGCTGCTTCTGATCGACGCGCTGATCGTGTTCTGGCTCGCGGGTGGATTCAATCGCCTCACGCGCAGACGCGCGGCTGCGGCGATCGCAATTGCACTCGGTGCATCGCTGTTCTTCACAAGCCACGATGCGCAAGCGCAAGGAATGCAGCTACCGCGCTCGCCGCAGAACAGCGACGCCTCGCTCCCGTTCGAAGTGCGGGCAAGCCAGCAGACCCGGCTCGCTTATGTGATCACCGGCGACAGCGAAACCGACAATATCAGCAAGGCCGGCCTTGAAGGGCTGACCGCGTTTCTTCCTCGCGCACCGCGCTCGAACCCGGCGCGCCAATGGGCGTCAACATCGCGCGGGACGAGCTGTCGTTTTTCCCGATCCTGTACTGGCCGGTCGTGCCCGGCACGCCGCGCCCGCCGAGGGAAGTGCTCGCCCGCATCGACGCCTATATGAAACAGGGCGGCACCATCCTGTTCGATACGCGCGACGCGCTTGCGATCACCAATCCGCGCAGCGGCGAAGTATCGCCGGCGACCGCAACCTTGCGCGACATTCTCTCCTCGCTCGACCTGCCCGAGCTGGAAACCGTCCCGCGCGATCACGTGCTCACGAAATCGTTTTATATTCTGCGCGAGTTTCCCGGCCGCTTCACCAGCGGAACCCTCTGGGTTGAAACGCTGCCTGCGAATGACGAGGAGCAAGCCGACCGCCCTGCGCGTGCCGGCGACGGCGTCACGCCGATCCTGATCACCTCGAACGATCTGGCCGGCGCATGGGCCATAAGCAGCGACGGCCAGCCGATGCTGCCGCTCACGCCGGGAGAGCCGCGCCAGCGCGAATTCGCCTTCCGTGTCGGCGTCAACATCGTGATGTATGTCCTGACCGGCAACTACAAGGCCGACCAGGTACACGTACCGGCATTGCTCGAAAGACTGGGGCAATAGCGCGATGAACCTCGGCGTTGCATTCGAACCTTTGATCTCCCTGCCGCTGCTGGCAGGCGCGGCAATCTTGGCCGCGCTCGTCGCCGCGCTGCTGCTGTTCTCGCGTTCGCGCGGCGCGCTTACGCGCGCGATTGCGCTCGCACTCGCATTGATCGCGCTCGCCAATCCGTCGCTGACCCGCGAGGACCGCGATCCGCTGACATCCGTCGTCGCCGTCGTGCTCGACAGAAGCGCAAGCCAGCGCTTCGGCGACCGCGCGGAAGCAACCAATAAGGCGGCGGAGACACTGAAAGAACGCCTCTCTGCCATCCGCAATCTCGAAGTGCGCATCGTCGAAGGCGGCACCGATAGCGAAGGCGACGGCACCAAACTTTTCTCCGCGCTGAGTGCGACGCTTGCCGACGTGCCGCCGGAACGCGTTGCCGGCGTGATCATGATTACCGATGGACGGGTGCACGACGTGCCGCTGCCGCAGCATCTCGGCTTTGATGCGCCGGTCCATGCACTGATCACCGGCCGCGACAACGAGCGCGACCGCCGCGTGGCACTCACCTCCACGCCGCGCTTCGGCATCGTCGGGCAGCGGCAGACCATCGGCTTTCGCGTACTCGACGAAGGCATCCCGAATGGCGCGCGTGTAAACGTGACCGTGCGCCGTGACGGCACGGTCGTGGCCAATACCGTTGTCACCGCCGGCCGCGAAGAACGCGTGCAGGTGGAAATCGCGCATGCGGGCGCAAACATCGTCGAGATCGAAGCCTCGCCGCTCGATGGCGAACTGACGCTTCTCAACAACCGCGCCGCGCTCACCATCGATGGCGTGCGCGAGAAGCTCCGCGTACTGCTCGTCTCCGGCGAGCCGCATTCGGGTGAGCGCACATGGCGCAATCTCCTGAAGTCGGACGCCAACGTCGATCTCGTGCATTTCACGATTCTGCGCCCGCCGGAGAAGCAGGACGGCACGCCGATCCATGAGCTGTCCTTGATCGCGTTTCCGACCCGCGAGCTCTTTCAGCAGAAGATCAGGGAATTCCACCTGATCATCTTCGATCGTTATGCGCAGCAGGGCGTGCTGCCGCTGATCTATTTCGACAACATCGTCGAATATGTCCGCAGCGGTGGCGCGATGCTGATCGCGGCGGGACCCGATTATGCCGGCCGCAATTCGGTGTGGCGCACCCCGCTGGAAGCGATCCTGCCCGCGACGCCGACGGGCAACATCACCGAAACGGCCTATCGTCCCGGCCTCACCGACGAGGGCAAGCGTCATCCGGTGACGCGTGCCTTGCCTGGCTCGGAAACCACGCCGCCACAGTGGAGCCGCTTCTTCCGCCTGATCGACGCGCAAACCTCGAACGGCACTGCGCTGATGAACGGCCCCGGCAACCAGCCGCTGCTGGTATTGTCGCGTCATGGCGACGGCCGTGTCGCATTGCTCCTGTCCGATCACATCTGGCTCTGGGCGCGCGGCTATGAAGGCGGCGGCCCGCATCTCGATTTGCTGCGCCGCCTGTCGCATTGGCTGATGAAGGAGCCCGAACTCGAAGAAGAGCGGCTCGTGATGACGGCGCGCGGCAGCGAGATCGTCGTCGAACGTAGAACCATGAACGAAACCGCGGAGCCGGTGACCGTCACCCGGCCATCGGGCGGCACGCAGACCTTGAATCTGACGCGTGCCGAGCCCGGCATCTTCCACGCCTCGATCAAGGCCGAAGAACTCGGCCTGTGGCGCGCAACCGACGGAAAACTCACCGCGCTGATCAATCTTGGCCCGCTCAATCCGCGCGAGTTTCTGGAAGTCACGAGCACGCGCGACGTGATGCTGCCGTTAGCTACCGGCACCGGCGGCGGCGTATTGCGGCTCGCGGATCTTTCCGGCGGCGCACCGCGCATTGCGCAAATCCGCTCCGCCGAACGCTACGCCGGCCCGGACTGGCTCGGCATCAAGATGCGCGACGCAAGCGTGGTGCGCGGCCTCGGCCTCTTCCCGCTGTTCGCAGGGCTGTCCGGTTTGCTGATTCTGATGGCGGGCATCGCCGCTGCTTGGACCCGCGAAGGCAGGTAAACCTGCCTTCGATGACCCGCGAAGACACGTAAACCTGCCTTCGATGACCCGCGAAGACCGGTAAACCTGCCTTCGATGACTCGCAAAGACCGCCGGCTATTCGCGGCCGTAGTCGCGCCGCACTGCGCCGCTGACGCCATCGAACGAACTGCTGACAAGTTCGGCGATCAGGACACGCTCCGGATCGACCGGCCCGGGCAGCTTCAAGCGGCCGTACTCTACTTTCTTGAATCCGAGCCGCCCGTAATAGGGCTCGTCGCCAACCAGCAGAATGAGCTTGGCGCCGGAATCCTTCGCAGCCTTCATCGACGCTTCCATTAACGCGCGGCCGACGCCACGGCTGCGAAACGGCGGCTCGACCGTAAGCGGCCCCAGGAGCATCGCCTTCACGCCGCCGATCTTGATCGGCGTGAGCCGCACCGAGCCCACGAGCAGCGTGCCGATGCGCGCGGTATAGGAAAGCTCGCGCCGATGCGCGACGCCTTCGCGCAGCCGGTATGCCGAGCGCGCAAAGCGGCCCGGCCCGAAGGTCCGCTCGGAAAGCTTCTCGATCGCCGGATCGTCTTCCGGCGTTTCGGCTTGAATGTTGAGCGACAAATCGGCCAAGGCACAGCACCTTACGAAAATTCGCGCGCGGAAATACCACGGGAGCCGAAGGCGGTCCAATGACGGCAGGCTTGCAAATGTGTATTGCGCGCCTTGCCTTTATTAGTGCGGCGAGCCGACATGTCCGCCACAAGGAGATCGAAATGGGCCTTTTGGTAAACGGCGCCTGGCAGGATCAGTGGTACGATACGAAATCGACCGGCGGGCGCTTCGAGCGCACCGAAACGAAATTCCGCAACTGGATTACCGCCGACGGCGCGGCGGGACCATCCGGCGAAGCGGGGTTCGCCGCGGAGAAGGATCGCTACCACCTATATGTCGCACTCGCCTGCCCGTGGGCACATCGCGCGCTGATCTTTCGCGAGATCAAAAAGCTGCAAGAATTCATTTCCGTCTCCGTTGTGCATCCGCTGATGCTCGAAGAAGGCTGGACCTTCGACGACTACCCCGGCGCCACCGGAGATACAGTCCTGAACAAGAAGCGGCTTTACGAGGTCTATCTCGAAGCGAAGTCGGACTACTCGGGCCGTGTCACCGTGCCGACATTATGGGACAAGAAGAAGCGCACGATCGTGAACAACGAGTCGGCGGAAATCATCCGCATGTTCAACAGCGCGTTCGACGATCTCACCGGCAACCGCGACGACTATTACCCGCAGGCATTGCGCACGGAAATCGACGCAGTGAACGCACGCGTTTACAAGAGCATCAATAACGGCGTTTATCGTGCCGGCTTCGCAACGACGCAGAAGGCGTATGACGAAGCCTTCCACGCGCTGTTCACCGAACTCGATGGCATCGAGACGCGCCTGTCGAACCAGCGCTATCTAGCCGGCGACAAACTGACCGAAGCCGATGTGCGCCTGTTCACGACACTCGTGCGCTTCGACGCGGTCTATGTCGGCCATTTCAAATGCAATCTGCGGCGCATCGCGGACTATCCGAACTTGTCGAACTATCTGCGCGAGCTCTTCCAGATTCCGGGATTCGGCTCGACCACGAACTTCGACCACATCAAGACGCATTATTATGTGAGCCACCGGAACATAAATCCCACCGGCATCGTACCCCTTGGCCCCGAGCTTCTGCTCAACGCTCCGCATGACCGCGCGCGATTCAAAAAGGCAGCGTAATCACCACAGCGCGGGCGGCGGCACGCCATCGAGAATTTCCGTGAGCCGCCTGCGCGTCGATTGCGTCGTGCCGTCAGGCAAGCCGTGAAGCGGGAAGAAGCTCGCTTCCCGAATTTCAAGATTCGGTGCGAGCGGCCCGCCATATTCGAACGCACGCACGACATAAACCGCGACGTGATCGCGCGACGACGCATTCCTGTTCAGGAACAGCGCGTGCAGCTTCGGCGCACCCGTCATCCGGACGTTCCCCTCTTCCAACAGTTCTTTTGCCAAGGCTTCTTCGAACGTCTCGCCGGGCTCGACGCCGCCGCCCGGCAGATGCCAGCCCGGCGTATAGCCATGCCGCACCAGCAGCACTTCATCGCCACGCAGGACAACGCCCCGCACGCCGAGCGTCATGCCGCGCTTCATGCGCCAATAGAGATGGAGGATTCGGCGGATCATCCTTTGCTTATAGCAAAGACGTTTGCGCGGCGCGTATTCTTGGCTAGACAAGGTCGATGTTCGCGCTCGCCCATCTTTCCGACCCGCATTTGTCGCCCATGCCGCGCCCGAAACTCAGGGAGCTGATGGGCAAGCGCGCGGTCGGCTATTTTAACTGGCGCACGAACCGAGGCGTGCATCACAGCGTCGACCACCTCAGCACCCTCGTCGCCGACATGAAGGAGCGCGGCTTCGATCATCTGGCGGTGACGGGCGATCTCGTGAATCTCGGCCTGCCGGACGAATACGGCCTTGCGAAACGCTTTCTGGAGAGCCTCGGGACCGGCGACCGTGTCTCCATGGTGCCCGGAAATCACGACGCTTATGTACGCGGCACCGCGCTGCTGCATATCGACATGTGGAAGGACTACATCGCCGGCGACGAACCCGCGCAGAAGAGCGGCATCACCGGCGCGGCTTTCCCTTATCTGCGCCGTCGCGGCAATCTCGCGATCATCGGCCTCTCCACTGCGATTCCCACAGCGCCCTTTCTTGCGACCGGTAAACTCGGCAAGACGCAGCTGCTTGCATTCGAACACATGTTGAAAACGATGAAGGAAGAAAATCGCTTCCGCGTCGTGCTGATCCATCATCCCCCGGCCGGACGCCACTCGCCGCATGAAGTGCTTACCGATGCGAATGCCTTTCGCGCAATCGTTGCGCGGCAGGGTGCAGAACTGGTGCTGCACGGACATAAGCACAAGGCGATGATGCAAAAGATCGCCGGGCCCGAAGCCGATGTGAATGTGATCGGCGTGCCTTCCGCCTCGAACCCCGGCAGCAATCCCGACCGTGGCGGCGCGTACAATATTTATCGCGTCGGCGGCAAAGCCGGCGACTGGACCTGCCAATTGGAAAGCTATGGCTTCGCGCCGGGCGGCTCTAGCATTGCGAAGCTCAGAAACGTGAAGCTGATCTGACTACGGATTCGCCGTGAACCACACGGCCGCGAACAACCCCGCGGCGCCGATTACCGCGCCAATCACGAACGCAGTTAAAACTGCCCCGCGACGCTGCTTCGGCGCTTCTTCTTTCGTGTCGCTTGCGGCCAGCGCCTGTTCGCGCGCGACCATTCTGCGCGCGACATAGCGCGTGATCGCCTCGCGCATCGGCGGCACGTCCGCGCTTTCTTCCAAAACGCGGCGGCCATTCGCTGTGTCGGTGAGCAGGCGGTAGGTGCGCTTGTCGTTGCCCATCGCGACATGCGTGATCGCATCCAGCCAGAGCCGCGGCTGCGCACCGCCGGAAACACCGCGATCGAAAAAATCCATGTGCCGGGCGGGAATATCCTTGAAGACGCCGTCGATGGCCTCGTTCAGAATCTCTAACCGCGCCATCTCCGCGTCGCGCAGGTCGATGATCACGGCGGAACGATCCGCCGCCTCGATCCGCGCGTCATGCAAAGCTTGCTTCAGCGGCGTCGCCGCGACCGGCATCGCCGGCTTGTTCTTGTCGCTCACGCTTTTCGTCCCTGTACCGGCCGTCCCTGACCGTAGCGCCGCACAGAGAGACTAGCGGCGGGCATGCGCGGAGTCACGCGTGCGCCAGGGTTCCATCCAGCGCAGGCCCGCTTCGGTGCGGCCGCGCGGGCGATACTCGCAGCCGATAAAGCCGTCATAGCTCGAGAACGCGAGCGCGTTGAACACGGACGCAATATTCACTTCGCCGCAATCCGGTTCGTCGCGCAGCGGCACGCCCGCGATCTGCACATGCCCGATCCGGCCGGCATGCTTCTCGATCCGCCGGGTCAAATCCCCCTCGGTGATCTGGGTGTGATAGACGTCGAATTGCAGCTGGACATTGCCGAGCCCGACCGCGTCGATGATCTCGGCCGCCTGATCGTTGTACCGCAAAAAATAGTTCGGCCGGTCCCGCGCGTTCAGCGGCTCGATCGTGAGTGTGACGCCGACCTCGGCGGCTTCCGCGCCGGCACGCTTTAAATTTGCAATGAAGGTTTCGGTGTTGCGGGCATCCGCCATCGCGTCGCCCGCCATGACATGGATCGTCGGTACGTGCAGTGCACGTGCATAGCTGAGCGCCAGATGAATCTTGCGGAAGAAGTCGCGCTCGCGGCCCGCGATCGCCGCGCAGCCGACGTCGCTGCCGTCCGCCGCGAAGGGCGTATTGATCAGCACGCATTGCAGCCGGCATGCGGTCAGCCATTCGCGCAAATGCTCGACCGGCTCGGCATACGGGTGCAGCAGTTCGACCGCCGAAAAGCCGGCGTGATGCGCGGCCGCAAAGCGGTCGCGAAACGCATACTCCCCGAACAGCATGTTCAGGTTCGCCGCAAACCGAAACACGTCTTTAATCCCCCGCAACGAAGCCAATGGAAGCGAAGCGCAACAAAAGCGCAAGGCCGATTCGCGGGTACCGCAAAAAGCCGCTATGCCTCTCTCGATTAAACGACGAGTCCCGCTTGACCACTGCACTACTTCTCGCGGTTCTGGCCGGCGCGCTGCTGCACGCAAGCTGGAACGCTCTCATCAAATGGGAACCGGACAAGCTCGCGGCTTCCGCCGCGATTGCGTTCGGCGCGGGCCTCGTCGCTTTGCCGATCGCGCTGTTCAGCCCGATCCCGCTCGCGCCATCCTGGCCGCTGATCGCCTTCTCGGCGGTGATCCACGTTTTCTATTTCGCGCTGGTCGGCTACGCGCTGCGTCACGCCGACCTCGGCGTCGTGTATCCGCTGACGCGCGGTTCGGCGCCTGCCTTCACCGCGATCCTCGCGGCGCTCTGGCTTGGCGAAGTGCTCGCACTCTCAGGCTGGTTAGCGGTCGGCGCAATCGCGGCGGGCGTCATTACGCTGTCGGCGGACGCACTATCGCGCGGCGGCCTGACGCCGCGCACCGCGGTGCTCGCGTTCACGAATGCGGCGGTTGTCGTTGCCTATACGCTGGTCGACGGTCTCGGCGCGCGGCTGGCCGGCAACGCGATCTCTTACGTCTCGTGGATGCTGGCTGGAACGGCCGCATTGATCGTCCGATTGCGCTTATTTTTTATCGCGAACAGGTTGTTGCGAAAACGCGCGGCTTCTGGGTCCGCACGATAATCGGCGGCGCGCTCAGCATCGCGAGCTACGGCATCGCGCTCTGGGCAATGACCAAAGCGCCAATCGGCCTCGTCGCAGCCTTGCGCGAGACTTCGGTACTGTTTGTAGCGATTTTTGGAGTGGTGCTGTTCGGCGAACGCTTCGGTCCCAAACGCTGGGCCGCGCTCGTTCTGATCTTGATCGGGATTGGATTGTTGCGGTTGCCGTTCTGAAACGGCATCCGGCTACATCCGGTATTGCTGAATGCGCGTGGTGCGCAGGCCGGCGAGGCCGTGTTTGTCGATCGAAGCCTGCCAGTTGAGGAATTCTTCGACGGTGAGCGTGTAGCGCGCGCAAGCCTCCTCAAGCGAAAGCAGGCCACCACGTACGGCCGCGACAACCTCGGCCTTGCGGCGAATGACCCAACGGCGGGTCGACGGCGGGGGAAGATCCGCGATCGTCAAAGGGCTACCGTCCGGCCCGATCACGTACTTCACTCTCGGGCGATGTGCTTCGGTCATTACAAACTCACTCAGAACACAACTCGTAATGACGAAAACCTACTGTCCAGAGTTGAACATTTCCCTAAGTGTTTCTTTCCAAAAGGTTATTGGGGCCCGTCACATTTTGTGGAGCCGGAACAGTGCCAAAAGCGCTGTAAATAAGGGTTTTCGCTAGCCTTCGACCGACGGCGCGGTGCCCGGCTTCTGGACCGCCTTGACCTTATCGAGCGAGATCAGCGCGGTGCCGACCATCAGGAGCGGCTCGCTTCCGGACAGATCGACCGCATCCACGACACCGGAGAACTGGGTCGAGACCGTTACGCCCTGACCGCTCGCGTCCTTCGCGTTGATCTTGATGGTGTACTGGCCTTCGGGCGCGGTCTGGCCGTTCGACATCTTGCCGTCCCAGGTAAAGCCGGAGGTACCCGACTCGATGGTCGTCTCGTGGGTGAAGACGACATTCCCGGAGGAGTCGGAAATATTGATCGTCGCCGTCGCGGTCCGCGGAGCGGTGACGTACCAGGTGGCAACACCGGATTTGAGCGCGCTGGTCGCACCGTCCGCCGTGATCGTCGCGCCGACATAGTTCATCGCGGTCGAAAGCTGGCTCGACTTGTTGAGATTGACGAGCGCTTCGAGATTTTCGTTGCTGCGGATCTGTTGCTCGACGCCCGCGAACTGCACGAGCTGCTGCGTGAACTGGTTCGTATCCAGCGGATCGAGCGGATTCTGGTTCTTGAGCTGCGTCGTCAGCAACAGCAGGAACGTATCGAAGTTATTCGCGATGCTGGCGCGGCTGGTCTGCGACGCCGCCGCAGCCGCTGCCGTGTTGTTTACTCCGCTGACCGCCATAACGAACTCCTAGATCCGGATATCCACGCCGCCACGCAGCTGCGCCGCGAGCGTCGCGTTGTTGATTGAAATTTGGGTGTTCACCTCGCCGTCGGCCTGCACGAGATCGGGCCGCCCGCGCATCTCGGGAGCGTGGCTGTGTTGTCCGTGCTGTGCCTGCGCATCCTGTTGCAAGGAGAACTGGAGGCTGCCGGCGTCGGCCTTGAGACCCGCATTCTGTAGCGCTTTTTCAAGGCCACGCGCGTCGCGCTGAAGCATGTCCAGCGTTTCCGCCCGCTCCACGATCAGCTTGGTCGTGGTGTTGCCTTTGCCGTCGATTTCAAGCTTCACATCAATACGCCCAAGCTCCGGCGGATCGAGGCGGATATCGAAGCGGCGCTCGCCTTTGTTGGCGCGGGTCGTGATTTCGAGTGCGAGCTGATCAAGCGGCACGGCGCGCGAAGCGTCCGCGGTTTGCTGCGTCTGCGTCTGTACCGGCGCGTTGACCTGTGCCGTCATTGCAAAATTCGGCGCGACCGCATTGGAAGACAGGAGAGGCTTGGCGCCGTCCGCGCTTACGTCGGCGGGATCGATAGCCAATGAGAGTTGGGCCTGCTTGCCGAGCGCTGCTTGCAGCGCTTCGAGCGGCGCGAATACTCGCAGCGGTGTTGCGTTCTCGGTGTTCACCGAACCCGGCTGGGTCTGCGCTTGAAACTGCGCGTCGAGCGACGCAACGAGCTTAGTCGGCTTCGAAAGCGAGGCTGCCGTTTCCGCAGCTATTCCTTGAAGCGGAAGTTCGAGATTCGATTTCGCCTGCCCGGAAACGGGCGCGATCCCGGCTTGCGGCTTCGCGGCGCCGTTCTGTCCAGCCTGCGCAGATTGCGCGTCTATTGCCGCCTTGTTGGCATCGGCGGTAGCGGCCGTCAGCGCCGGGGTAGCCTGCACTTCGGCATTTCCGGCAGCGGCATTCGCATCGGCGGCAGCTTGCGTAACCGCCGTATCCGGCGGCGTGTCGCCGACCGCGATCATCAGAAGAGCGTCCGCGGCGACCGTATCTTCGCTGTCGGTGTCGTCGGTGTCGTCTTCCGCCGTCACGGCTTTCGCCGGAATATTCGATTCCGTCTGCGACGTGGCCTCGGGCTTGGTTGCATCCCTGGCCTGCCGCTTCGTCTGGCGGTCCGCATCTGCCTCTGGTTTCGGCTGCTTTGCGGGAACATCTTTACGGCGCTCCGGCATTTGCGGCGCTTCCGGCCGCTGCACGGACGCTTTCACATCGGCAACCGAGTCGAGCAGCGACGAAAACGGATCGTCGCCTTCCGTCACGGAATTCTGCGGCTGAGTCAGACTGGCGCGGAAGTCGGTGGAGGAAACGGCGGAGACGCTGGCCAAGAGGGCACCTCAAACGAGCGGATGGATCCGACAGTTCCCTGAGCAAGCGCCGGGCCAGATTGCGCGGCAGGCAAATGCCTGAAAATCAGCGCTTTTTGCAGCGACGGGGTAGTCCCAGACCGGCAGAATCCGCACACCCGGCAGACTTTGCCGCCTCTTTGCTTGCCTGACCCCGATCCCTATAACCCCGCGACATGAACCTCGATTTCGACATCGCTGGAGAGCCGAGCAAGACCCGCATCGTGGTTGCGATGTCGGGCGGCGTGGACTCGTCGGTCGCGGCCGCGCTTGCCAAGCGCGCGGGCTACGATGTCGTGGGCGTGACCCTGCAACTCTATAATCACGGCGAAGCGGTCCAGAAGAAGGGTGCCTGCTGCGCCGGCTCCGACATTCGCGACGCGCGGACGGTCGCGGCCAAGATCGGCATTCCACATTTCGTGCTCGATTATGAAGCCCGCTTTCAGGAGCAGGTGATCCAGCCATTCGCGGATTCTTACGCACGCGGCGAGACGCCGGTGCCCTGCATCTCCTGCAATCAGACTGTGAAGTTCAAGGATTTGCTCTCGACCGCAAAAGAACTCGGTGGCGCGGCGCTTGTCACCGGCCACTACATCGAGAGCCGCAACGCCGGCAATCGCCGCGCGATGTATCGCGCGCATGATGCCGATCGCGACCAGAGCTACTTTTTATATGCGACGACGCAGGAGCAACTCGATTATCTGCGCTTCCCGCTCGGCGGCCTCGCAAAACCTGCCGTGCGCGCGATCGCCGAGGAACTCGGGCTTGTCGTTGCGAACAAGCCGGACAGCCAGGACATCTGTTTTGTCCCGTCCGGCAGATACACGACCATCATCGATCGCCTGAAGCCGAACGCCGGCGAGCCGGGCGAGATCGTGCATCTCGATGGCCGCGTGCTCGGTTCGCATCAGGGCATTATCCATTACACGGTCGGCCAGCGCCGCGGCCTCAACATTGCGATGAATACGCCAGAAAGCGAGCCGCTGTTTGTCGTCAAGCTGGATGCGAAGACCAAGCGCGTGATCGTGGGTCCGCGCAATGCGCTGCTCGTCGGCAGTGCGCTGCTGCGCGACATCAACTGGATCGGCGACACCTCGCCAACGGAAATGGCGGCGGCCGGCACCCCCGTATTCGCCCGCGTGCGTTCCACCCGCGCGCCTGTTCCGGCTGTGCTGCTGAACTCCGGCAACCAAATTTTCATCGGCTTCGCCGATGGAGAAGAAGGGGTCGCGCCCGGACAGGCCTGCGTTCTTTATGACAGCGACGGTCCGCGGGCCCGGATTCTCGGCGGTGGGGTCATCACCGCCACCTTGCCGTTAGACGAAAGTCGCGAGAAAATAGTACCGGCTTCGCAACCCGAAGCCGCGTTGGTGGTTTGAAGAGGCGTCAATGAAGTCGGAATCCGCCGGTAATGGCAAAGCGGCGCAGGGCCTGGACCGCGCTACCATCGAAAAAGCCTATGCCCGCTGGGCACCCGTTTATGACGTCGTTTTCGGCCCGTTGCTCGACATGGGGCGCCGCACGGCGACCAACGCCGCGACCCGCGTCGGCGGCCGCATTCTGAACGTCGGCGTCGGCACCGGCCTGGAACTTCCCTATTTCGACAAGTCGCATGAAGTGGTCGGCGTCGATATTTCCGAGCCGATGCTGCGCAAGGCGCAGGAACGCATCGAACGCGAAAAACTCGGCAACGTGAAGGGCCTTTGCGTCATGGATGGCGCAAACCTGGCCTTCGCCGACGGTTCCTTCGACTGCGTGGTCGCGCAATTCGTCATCACCACGGTCCCGCAGCCGGAAAAGACGCTCGACGAATTCGCCCGCGTATTGAAGCCGGGCGGCGAGATCGTGCTCGTGAACCACATCGGCGCCGAGCGGGGACTGCGCGCGAGCTTCGAGCGCTGGTTCTCCCAGCACGCGCGCAAGCTCGGCTGGTCGCCGGAATTCCCGTTCAAGCGGCTTTCCGATTGGGCGGAGAAGAACGGCCATGTGCAGCTCGTCGAGCGCCGCACGGTTCCGCCCTTCGGCGTGTTCACGTTGATGCGTTTTGCCCGCGAGACTGCCGCGAACAGCCAGCCCGCCGCGGCGACAGCCTGAAGTTCTTGAATCCTTGACATGGGTCGGCGCGGATTCCATACCCGCGCCTCTCGACGGTAGCTTTGCCGCGACGGAACAGGCGGCGGGGTAGCTCAGCTGGTTAGAGCACGGGAATCATAATCCTGGGGTCGGGGGTTCGAGTCCCTCCCCCGCTACCAAGTTCGCTTTCGCCTTTCACACCGGCAAAAGCTGATCGGTCTTCACTTCTTCCATGACCGCGTAAGTGCGCGTTTCCTTCACGCCGGGCAGCGCCAAGAGCACGCTGCCGAGGAATTTCCGGTAGGCCGCGATATCAGCGACGCGTGTCTTCACGAGATAGTCGAAGCCGCCCGCCACCATGTGACATTCGAGCACTTCCGGCGCGCGGCGCACGGCAACGGCGAATTTGTCGAAGATGTCGGGCGTCGTTTTGTCGAGCGAGACTTCGACGAAGACGAGCAGCGGCAGATCGAGCAAATGCGGGTCCAGCTTCGCGCCGAACCCGATGATGTAGCCATCCTTCTGCAACCGCTTCAGCCGCTCGCCGGTGGAGGTTGGCGACAGGCCTACGCGCTCGGCCAGCTCGACCGAAGCGATACGGCCATCCATTTGCAAAACCTGTAGAATTTTTCGGTCTATCTTATCGATATCCATGTTTTTCTCTATCATATCGATCTATTGCCGAAGATTATGAGGCATAGCCGATAAAATGACTATAGAGATACGGAAACTCCTGCCCTAAATGCTTCGGGGACCAGGAGAAGATCATGACCGCCTTCCCTTCCTTCGATGCGCCCTATGCCGAAGACGATGACGCGATTGCTGCTCGCCTCCTCGCGGGCACTCGCGCTTCCGGCGAGAAACGCGAAACCATTGAGCACACCGCACGCGGCTTGATTGAGGCAATTCGCGTGGAGGCCGGCAGCTTTGGCGGCGTGGAAGAACTCTTGCGCGAGTTTTCACTCTCAACAAAAGAAGGCATCGCGCTGATGGTGCTCGCCGAAGCACTGCTGCGCATTCCGGACGCGGAAACCGCCGACCGTCTGATCGAGGACAAGCTCGCGGCCGGCGATTTCGAACACCACAAATCGAAATCCGACGCGCTCCTGGTCAACGCCTCGGTTTGGGCGCTGGCACTCAGTGCGCGACCCATCCAACCCGGAGAAACGCCGGAAGGCATTCTCGGCGCACTGACAAAGCGGGTCGGTCTGCCCACGGTGCGAACCGCAATGCGCCAGGCCATGCGCATCATGGGACAGCATTTCGTCTTCGGCGAGAACATCGAAGGCGCGCTGAAGCGCGCCAAAGAGAATTCACGCTACCGCTACTCCTTCGACATGCTCGGCGAAGGCGCACGGACGGCGCAAGACGCCGCGCGCTATCGCGAATCCTATCTTCGCGCGATTCAAGAGATCGGAAAAAATGCGAAAGCTGCCGCTTTCGCGGATCGGCCCGGAATTTCGGTGAAGCTCTCCGCGTTGCACCCGCGCTATGAAACGATCAGCCGCGATCGCGTATTGCAGGAATTGCCGCCCGTTCTGCTCGAACTGGCGCAAGCCGCAAAATCTTACGATCTGCATTTCACGATCGACGCCGAGGAAGCCGACCGCCTCGAACTTTCGCTCGAAGTGATTGCGGCCGTGTTCGCCGATCCGTCGCTCGCGGGCTGGAACGGCTTTGGCATCGCCGTGCAAGCTTATCAAAAGCGTGCCGGCGCGGTGCTCGGCTGGTTTGCGTCGCTCGCGAAGCAACACGACCGCCATGCAACCGTCCGTCTCGTCAAAGGCGCGTATTGGGACACCGAGATCAAGCGTGCGCAGGAGCGCGGGCTTGATGGCTATCCGGTGTTCACGCGCAAGGCGATGACGGACCTGAACTACGAAGCCTGTTCGCACCAATTGCTCGCGTTGCGCCCGCACATTTACCCGCAATTCGCGACCCACAATGCGCTCACCGTCGCCAGCGTGCTGGCGATAGCCGGTGCAAGCAAAGACTTCGAATTTCAACGCCTGCACGGCATGGGCGAAGCGCTTTACGAAAAGCTACTCTCCGGCAATGACCTGCTCGCATGCCGCGTCTATGCGCCGGTCGGAGCGCATGCCGATTTGCTGGCTTATCTGGTGCGCCGGCTGCTCGAGAACGGCGCAAACTCCTCTTTCGCTTCCGCCTCGGCAGATCCCGAAATTGTGATCGATACCCTGCTGCGGTCGCCGGCAGAGGACATCGCTGCGCGCGGTGCGAAGAACACGAAGATCGCTTTGCCGGGCGATCTCTATGGCGCGCGCAAAAACTCGGCTGGCGTGGAATTCGGTCACCGCGCTTCATTGAACGCCCTACGCGCCGAAGCCACAAACACGGCGGCCGGAACGGCTGCGAAATCACACGCACCGAAGGAAGCAACGCAATTTGCTTCCGAGGCTTTCGCGCGCTGGAGCCGCACGCCCGCGAATGAGCGTGCGGCAATCCTGGAGCGCGCCGCCGCGCTGCTCGAAACCCGGCGCGGCCGCTTCATCGCGCTCCTGCAAAGCGAAGGGAAGAAAACGCTCGACGACGCGCTGTCGGAAGTGCGCGAGGCGATCGATTTCTGCCGCTATTACGCGGCCGAAACGCGCAGATTGTTCACGAACGATACGCTGCTTCCCGGCCCTGTAGGCGAGCGCAATTTGCTCCGCCTCACCGGACGTGGACCTTTCGTTGCGATCTCGCCGTGGAACTTTCCGCTCGCGATCTTCATGGGGCAGGTGACGGCGGCGCTCGCCGCCGGAAACACGGTCATCGCCAAGCCCGCCGAGCAAACACCGCTGATCGCCGCCGAAGCCGTGGCATTGCTGCACGAAGCGGGAGTGCCGGAGAACGTGCTTCTTCTGGTGCAAGGCGACGGCAAAGCGGGGGCAGAACTGGTCGCCGATGCTCGCGTTGCCGGCGTTGTTTTCACCGGCTCGACACAAGTCGCACAGACCATAAACCGCACGCTCGCGGCGAAGAACGGTCCGATCGTGCCGCTGATCGCCGAAACCGGCGGCATCAATGTCATGGTGACGGACGCAAGCGCGTTACCTGAACAGATCGCCGACGATGTCATCGCCTCCGCCTTCCGCTCCGCCGGTCAGCGCTGTTCGGCGTTACGGCTTTTGCTGTTGCCAAGCGAAATCGCAGACAAGATCATTGCGATGATCGTGGGCGCCGCCCGAGAACTCAAAGTCGGCGACCCGCACGAAATTTCAACGCATGTCGGACCCGTTATCGATCAAGAAGCGAAACAGCGTCTCGACGAGTACATCGGAAAAATGAAAACCGATGCGCGCCTGCACTTCGCCGGCGCAACAAATGCTGAGGGCACTTTCGTCACGCCGCACATTTTCGAGATTGCGAGCGCCGAAGACCTCAACGAGGAAATCTTCGGCCCCGTGCTGCATATTCTTCGCTACGATCGCAAAAACATGAACGGCACGCTCGCGGCATTGGCGCGCAAAGGCTACCGGCTCACCGCCGGCGTTCACTCGCGCATCGACAGCATGACGGAAGTCGTCGCCGATACGCTCGGCGCGGGGAATGTCTATGTGAACCGCAACATGATCGGTGCGGTCGTCGGCGTGCAGCCGTTCGGCGGCAGCGGATTATCCGGCACAGGCCCGAAAGCGGGCGGCCCGCATTATCTGCCGCGCTTCGCGACGGAGCAGACCATCACGATCAATACTGCCGCGGCCGGCGGCGACGCCACGCTGATCGCGATGTCGGATTAGCCTCTGCTTCCTCGCAATCTCCGCAGCAACTCCTCCGTCGGATAGCCATCGGCCGGAAGTTTGAACTTGATCTGGGCGTGCTGCACGGCCTTGCGCGAAGCAGCGCCCAGCCTTCCGTCGATGCCGCCTACATCGTAACCGTGCTTTACAAGCAGCGTCTGCAATTCGCGCACCTGCTCCATCGTGAACGTGCCGGGCTCGCCGTTGCCTTTGCGCAAGACCGGAGCGCCGGCGATGCGCGTCGCAAGATACGCCGCGGTCGTCGAATAGATGATCGAGTGGTTCCATTCCGTGAATACGCGAAAATTCGGATAGACGAGAAACGCCGGCCCCAGCCTTCCCATCGGCAGCAGCAACGATGCGTTCGGTGCGCTTTCCGGCAGCGGCTTGCCGTTTGCAAGCGTGCCCCCCCACTTCGCCCACTGCGCATGCGGGTGTTCGATGTCGAGGTTTGCCTGCGACAAATCCATGCGCTCGGGCACGCGCACCTCCTGCATCCACGGTTCGCCCCTGCGCCAGCCGATTTTCTGCACGTAATGCGCGGTGGTCGCCATCACATCCGGCACGCTGCGCAACAGATCGACCTTGCCGTTGCCGTCGAGATCGACGCCGTAGTTGAAGTAGTGCGAAGGCAGAAACTGCGTCTGCCCGAGTTCGCCCGCCCACGAGCCGATCATATTGTCGGGCGTGAGATCACCCCGCTCGATGATCTTGAGCGCGGCCAACAGCTCCTTCCGGAAGCGCTCGCTGCGGCGGCAATCGTAAGCGAGCGTCGCAAGCGAACGCAGCACTTCGAACTTGCCAACGTCCGCGCCGAAGCCGCTTTCAAGCCCCCAGAACGCCGTGAGGACCGCCGGCGGCACGCCATACTGCTCTTCGACCTTCTGAAAAAGCGCTGCGTGCTTCTTGATCAATTGCTGGCTGCGCGGCGCACGCCCGCCGCCAGCCATGCGGTTCGAGAATTCGAGAAAGGGCTGGCTGAATACGCGCTGCCCGCGGTCAATGCCGATGATCTTGTGATCCAGCACCAGAAGATGCTGCGTTCGCGCGAGTGTGCGCTGCGAGAGTCCCTGCTCCAGCGCTTCGCGCTTAAAATCCGCAAGCCATTTATCGAAGCTCCCGGTATTGCGACAATTCGCAGGCGCCGATTGGGCCATGGCCCATGTGCCATTGACCAGCGACAACGCAAGCGCAGCAATAACGACGCCGTAAATACGAAACCGCATTTCTCTCACTTGACCTCTCACCTGGATGGAAATTCCCGCGATCATTCTAGCCCAGCTAGCCGCGAAAAAAGCCGCGCCGCAACAGTAGGAGTGCCTACGAATTCTTGCGCAATTCCATGAGTTGGCGGAGTATTCGGACGAATTCGAACAAGCGGCCGGTCAACGGCCGCGTCCTCGGGAGGAAGAAAGTCCATGCTACGCAGGTCGTTTCTCGCCGCGCTCGCGGCAACTGCGCTTGCAGCCGGTGCCACACCGGCAGCCGCACAGGAGACCGTGAAGATCGGTCTGATCATACCGCTGACCGGCCCCTTCACCACCACCGGCAAACAGCTCGAAGCCGCCGCCAAACTTTACATGGAGCAGAACGGTACCACGGTTGCCGGCAAGAAAATCGAGCTGATCGTGCGCGACGATGCGGGCCGCGCCGAAAATACCGCGCGCATCGCAGGCGAATTGATCCAGAATGACAAGGTCAGTTTCCTCGCCGGCTTCGGTCTGACACCGCTTGCAATGGCGACCGCGCCGATCGCAACCAATTCGAAAGTGCCGATGGTCGTAATGATGGCCGGCACCTCGATCATCACCGAGCGCTCGCCCTACATCGTTCGCACGAGCTTCACGCTCGGTCAGTCGGCGGTGATCATCGCGGACTGGGCCGCGCAGAATAAGATCAAGAAGGTGGTCACGCTGGTCACCGACTATGCGCCCGGCCACGACGCCGAAAAATCTTTCGTCGATCAGTTCAAATCGAAGGGCGGCGAGATCGTCGAAAGCCTCCGCGTGCCGATCCAGAACCCCGACTTCGCACCGTTTCTCCAGCGCGTGATCGACGCGAAGCCGGACGCACTTTACGTCTTCACGCCGTCCGGCGTCGGCGCGATCCTGATGAAGCAGTTCGTCGAACGCGGCCTCGACAAATCCGGCATCCGCCTGATCGGCCCCGGCGACATTACCGACGACGACGTGCTGCCAGGCTTCGGCGATGCCGCGGTAGGCGTCGTTACCGCGCACAACTATTCCACCGATCATCCTTCGGCGAAGAACAAGGAATATGTCGCGGCCTTCCGTAAGGCGAACGCGGGCATGCGCCCGAACTTCGCGTCGGTCGGCGGCTATGACGGCATCCATCTGATCTACGAGGCGCTGAAGAAGACCGGCGGCAAGACGGATGGCGACGCGCTGCTTGCCGCGATGAAGGGGCTCAAGTGGGAAAGCCCGCGCGGGCCGATCTCCATCGATCCGGAAACCCGCGACATAGTCCAGACCATCTATATCCGCCGCGTCGAGAAGAAGAATGGCGAACTCTACAACGTTGAGTTCGCGAGCTTCCCCGACGTCAAGGATCCGGTAAAGGCGGCGAAGAAGTAAGCCGCATCCGATCCGAAAAGAACTCGGCCCCGTCTATTGGCGCTCCCAATGGCGGGGCCGAATGTTAGAGTAACGTCATGCTGACCATTCTCTTCGACGGCATCGCCTACGGAATGCTTCTGTTCGTGATCTCGTGCGGTCTCGCGGTCACGCTCGGTCTCATGAATTTCGTCAACCTCGCGCATGGCGCCTTCGCCATGCTCGGCGGCTATTGCGCCTACGTGCTCGTCAACCTCTACGGTGTTCCGTTTTTCGCAAGCCTGCCGGTCGCCTTCATGTTCGCGGCGATGATCGGCCTGCTCGCCGAGCGCACGCTTTACGTCCACTTTTACAATCGCAGCCATCTCGAACAGGTATTGTTCACGATCGGCCTTGTGTTCATGACCAGCGCGGCCGTCGATTATTTTCTCGGCTCGCAGCAACGCTTCATCAATCTGCCTTCTTATCT
The DNA here is from genome assembly GCA_016713235.1 of Hyphomicrobiales bacterium. Lineage (GTDB taxonomy): Bacteria > Pseudomonadota > Alphaproteobacteria > Rhizobiales > Xanthobacteraceae. The sequence continues at coordinate 57,958 of JADJPN010000006.1, forward strand.
GCAGGGCCGTTTCGACTTCTTCGGCATCGGCATCGGCAAGTACCGGCTGCTGATCATTCTCGTCTGCGCACTGATCCTGATCGTGCTGCAATTGATTCTCGGCTACACGCGCTTCGGCAGCCGCCTGCGCGCCGCGGTCGATGACCAGCGCGTGGCGCGCGGCCTCGGCATCAACGTCAATTGGGTGTTCGCGCTTACCTTTGCGGTCGGCTGCGGTTTAGCCGGGCTTGGCGGCGCATTGGGCGCGGAGATCCTTTCGCTCGAGCCGCACTTCCCGCTGAAGTTCATGATCTACTTTCTGATCGTGGTTTCGGTCGGCGGCACCTCGAGCATCACCGGGCCGTTCCTCGCTTCGATCCTGCTTGGCATCGGCGATGTCGCCGGAAAGTATTATGCGCCGCGCTACGGCGGCTTCGTCATCTACACCATCATGATCGTCGTGCTGGTCTTGCGTCCGCAGGGCCTATTTGCCCGCGGCACCTCGAAGTAGCGTCATGAGCAGTCTCGACACCGCGAAGGACGCATCGAACGTCATGACGCGAAAACGCTCATGGCATTGGCTCGAATATGCCTTCTGGCTTGCCGCCGCTGCCTCCGTTTTTCTGCTGCCAAGTCAGCATGCGCTGCTGACGCAGATTGCGATCTGGTCGCTGTTCGCGCTCTCGCTCGACCTTCTGCTCGGCTATGCCGGCATCGTCTCGCTCGGCCATGCGGCCTATTTCGGCTTCGGCGCTTACGTGGCCGCGCTGTTCGCGATCAACTTCACCGGCGAGCCCGTGACAGGCCTTCTCGTTGCCGGCGTTGCGGCGGGATTGCTCGGCCTCGTCACAAGTCTTCTCGTGCTCCGCGGCACCGATCTGACGCGGCTCATGGTGACGCTCGGCATTGCGCTCGTGATGTATGAAATCGCAAACCAGATGTCGTGGCTCACCGGCGGTGCCGATGGCCTCACCGGCATGCCGGTCAATCCGGTACTCGGTTTCTTCCCGATCTATTTCCGCCAGGCGAATTCCTACGCTTATGTGCTCGTCGTGCTTTTCGTTCTCTTCGTCGTTGCCAAACGGATCGTGCATTCGCCGTTCGGCTATTCGTTGCGCGCGATCAAGGGAAATCCGCTGCGCGCTTCCTCGATCGGAATTCCGAACAACCCGCGGCTGATCGCGGTCTATACCATTGCCGCCGCCTATGCCGGCATCGCGGGTGCCCTACTCGCGCAGACAACCCCGGTCGTTTCGCTGACCTACATCGACTTCCAGCGCTCCGCCGACGTGCTGCTGATGTTGATCATTGGCGGCACCGGCTATCTCTATGGCGGGATCATCGGCAGTGCGTTGTTTCTGGTCGCGCAGAAATTTATCGGCAACATCACGCCGCAATATTGGGAGTTCTGGATCGGCTTCGCGCTGGTCGTGATCGCATTGTTCGCGCGCGACCGCGGCTTGTTCAGTATCGTCGAGCGCATTGCCGCGTGGCGCAAACGGGGTGCAAAACCGTGAACGCACTGGAAACCATCGGCCTCGAGAAACGCTTCGGCGGCATCGTGCCGACAAACGACGTGAACCTGAAGGTTCAAGAAGGCGCGCGTCATGCGCTGATCGGTCCGAACGGCGCAGGCAAAACCACGCTGATCAATCTGCTGACCGGCGTGCTGAAGCCGAGCAAGGGCCGCGTGAAGCTGGGCAACAGCGACATCACGGATCTGTCTCCGCACCGGCGCGTCTCGCTTGGCATGGCACGCACCTTTCAGATCAATCAGTTGTTTGCCGACCTTTCACCGATCGAGGCCATCACGCTCGTGATCGGCGAGCGCGAAAAACTCGGCGCAAATTTCTGGCGCGCCTTCGGCAGCGACGAGAAGATCGTCAGCGAGACGAAAGCAATTGCCAGGCAATTCGGCCTTGCCGACGTGCTGCACGAGCGCACGGCTTCCCTGCCTTATGGCAAGCAGCGTCAGCTCGAGATCGCACTCGCGATTGCCGCAAAGCCGCGCGTGCTTCTGCTCGATGAACCTGCCGCCGGCGTGCCGGAAGCCGAGCGTCACGAGATTCTCGAAACCGTTGCGGCACTCCCGAAAGACGTCACCGTGCTTCTGATCGAGCACGACATGGATATCGTATTCGGCTTTGCCGACCGGATTTCCGTGCTCGTCGACGGCAAGCTATTTGTCGAAGGCGAACCCAAAGAGATCGAAAACGATCCGCGCGTGCGCGCGGTTTATCTCGGCGAGCGAACCGATGACTGAGATTCTTCGCATCATGAATTTGCGCGCCGGCTACGGCGAGGCCGTGGTGCTGCCGGACCTCTCGCTCATGGTCGAGCGCGGACAATCGCTCGCGCTGCTCGGCCGCAATGGCATGGGCAAGACCACGCTCGTCAATTCCATTGTTGGCGTGACGCGCCGCTTCAGCGGCAGGATCATGCTCGACGGCAACGACATCACTTCATTGCGCCCCGATCAGCGTGCGCACGCCGGCATCGGCTGGGTGCCGCAGGAGCGCAACATCTTCAAATCGCTGACCGTGACCGAGAACCTGACAGCCGTCGCTACTCCGGGAAAATGGGACGCCGGCCGCGTCTTTCAGATGTTTCCCCGGCTTGGCGAGCGCCGCAACAATCTCGGTGACCAGCTTTCCGGCGGCGAGCAGCAGATGCTGGCCGTTGGCCGTGCGCTTGTTTTGAATCCGAAACTGCTCCTGCTCGACGAGCCGCTCGAAGGTCTCGCGCCGATCATCGTCGATGAATTGCTCGCCGCGCTCCGCCGCATTATCGCGGAGGAAAAGCTCTCCGCGATCCTTGTCGAACAGAACGCGCAAAAGATCTTAAGCGTCACGGACCGCGCGGCAATTCTGGAGCGTGGCGCGATCGTGCACGAAGCCGCGAGCGCCGAGTTGCGCAAACAGCCGCGGGTTCTGGAAAATTATCTCGGCGTCGGGAAAGCGAAGCGCGCTTAGCTTATTCGGCCGCCTGTTGGGCGCGCGCAAACGTCAGGCCGAGCTTGTTCCATACCTCGACCAGCGCATCGACGAGCTCCGTGATCAGCTTGTCGTCGTGGAGCGGCGAAGGCGTCACGCGCAGGCGCTCGGCGCCGCGCGGCACGGTCGGATAATTGATCGGCTGGATGTAGATGCCGTACTCGTTCAGGAGCATGTCGCTCGCTGCCTTGCAGGCTGCCGCATCACCGACCATCAGCGGAATGATGTGCGTGTTGCCCGGCATCACCGGCAGACCCGCCTTGAACATTTCCGATTTCGCGCGTGCGACCTGCGCACGATGACCGACACGCTCGATCTGCGAAGTCTTGAGATGCTTGATCGAGGCCGTCGCCGCGGCGGCAATCGCCGGCGGCAGCGCCGTCGTGAAAATGAATCCCGGCGCGAACGAGCGCACCGCATCGCAGACCGCGTGCTTGCCCGCGATGTAACCGCCCACCACGCCAAACGCCTTGCCCAGCGTACCTTCGATTACATCGACGCGGCTCATCACGCCGTCGCGCTCCGCGACGCCTGCGCCGCGCGCGCCATACATGCCGACGGCATGCACTTCATCGAGATAGGTCATCGCGCCGTAGCGCTCGGCGAGATCGCAGATCGCAGCGATGGGCGCGACATCGCCGTCCATCGAGTAAATGCTTTCGAATACGACCAGCTTCGGCCGGCTGCCCGCGCCTTTGAGCAATTCTTCGAGATGCGACAGATCGTTGTGGCGGAAGATCATCTTCTGCGCGCCGGACTGGCGCACGCCTTCGATCATCGAATTGTGGTTGAGCGCGTCTGAAAGAATGAGACAGTCCGGCAACAGTTTCGCGATCGTCGAGATGCCGGTCTCGTTGGAGATGTAACCCGAGGTGAATACGAGCGCCGCTTCCTTCTGATGAAGGTCGGCAAGCTCCGCCTCGAGATCGACGATATGTTTGCTGTTGCCCGCGATGTTGCGCGTGCCGCCCGCGCCAGTGCCGCATTCCTGCGCGGCCTTGGTCATGGCATCGATAACATTCGGATGCCGGCCCATGCCGAGATAATCGTTCGAGCACCAGACCACGATCTCACGGGCGCCCTCGGGCGAATGCCAGATCGCACGCGGAAAGCGCGCCGCATCGCGGTCGATCGGAGTGAAGACGCGATAGCGCCGCTCGGCGTGCAGGCCGTTCAGCGCTTTTTCGAACAGGTGCTCGTAATCAGATGTCTTCAAGACTGCCAGCTTCCGGCGATTCCGCAATCGCGGCGTACATTCCTCTTTAGAAACGTATCAAGGAAGGGGCACAACGTCGCGGGAAATGCCTCTTGAGAGAGCAAATCCTTGAACTCCAAGGACTTGCGGTAACCAGATACTTTTTTCATACCTGCCCCGCAATTTACCGCTACCTAAATACCTTCCAAATGCCCCTAAGGGCTGGAAATCAGAAGGAGTTTGAAGGCGTTAACTCTTTAGAAACCATACGGCGGGCAATTTCTGCCTAGTGACCCCTATTTTGGGGGGCGCTGGACCCTCGCTTTGAGGGGCTGGGGAGAGGTTTCTTGAACGGGATTGTCGAGTTCGTCCGGACTTTGGGCGCAGCGCGGCTTGCCGCAATGGGCGCCGTGGCCGCAGCCCTCATTTTCTTCTTTGTTTTCATTGTTGCCCGGGTCTCGGCGCCTGCCATGGCGCCGCTCTTCACGGAAATGACGCTCGACGACTCCTCGCGCATCGTCCGCGAACTCGAAACCCAGGGCATCCCGTACGAAATCAAGAACGACGGCGCGACCATCCTGATTCCCAAGGACAAGGTCGCCCGCACCCGCATGCGCCTTGCCGAAACCGGCCTGCCGCGCGGCGGCAATGTCGGCTACGAAATCTTCGACCGCACCGATACGCTCGGCACCACCTCATTCGTGCAGAACGTCAATCACGTCCGTGCGCTGGAAGGCGAACTCGCCCGCACCATCCGCTCGATCGACCGCATCGCCGCGGCCCGCGTGCACCTCGTTATTCCTGAGCGCCAATTGTTCACGCGCGACCGGCAGGAGCCTTCGGCTTCCATCGTGCTGCAAGTTCGCGGCTCGCTGGAAATGTCGCAAGTCCGTGCCGTCCGCCATCTCGTCGCGAGCGCCGTGCGCGGCCTCAAGACCGAGCGCATTTCCATCGTCGATGAACGCGGTCAGTTGCTCGCCGACGGCTCCGGCGACACGACGAGCGGCGTTTCCGGCATGGACGAGCGCAATGCCGCATACGAGCGCAAACTGAGAGAACAGATCGACGCGATCGTGACGAGCGTGGTCGGCGCGAACCGCGCCCGCGTCACCGTTTCCGCGGAACTCGACTATTCGCGGATCCAGCAGACGCAGGACATGTTCGATCCGGAGCAGCGCGTCGTGCGCTCGACCCAGACCCGCGAAGAGCAATCGGCCACCGGAGGCACCCAGAACAACGACGGCGTGACCGTCGCCAACGATATCCCCGGCAACAACCAGCCGCGCAACCAGCAGCAAAACCCGCAGCCGCGCGATAACGCGCGCAAGACCGAAGAAGTCGTGAACTACGAGATCACCCGCACGACCCGCACCGAAACGCTGGAACCGGGCCGCGTGAAGCGCGTCTCGGTCGCGGTGCTGGTGGACGGCGTTTACACCAAGGGCACGAACAACGAGGTCAGCTACCAGCCGCGCTCGAAGGAAGATCTGGAGCGCATCACGGCGCTGGTGCGCTCGGCCATCGGCTTCAACGAAAAGCGCGGTGACATGATCGAAGTCGTGAACCTGCGCTTCGCAGAACCGACCGTCATTCCGCAGACCGCGGGCGACACCGGCTTTCTGTCGCTCCTGCGCTTCACCACCGACGACATCATGCGCTCGGTCGAGATCGGCGTGATGCTGATTCTCGGCCTGCTGGTACTGCTCTTCGTGGTGCGGCCGCTGGTCCGCCGCGTGATCACGCCCGAGCAGAACAACGCGATCGCCGCAACGGTCGCGGCGCCTGCTATCGCCCCGCCCGTGCCTTCACCTCCGATCGCGGACGTGCCGCAAGCGCCGATTGCCCGCTCCAACCATCCCGCCGCGCTTCTCATCGAATCCGCGCAGATCATGGGCGAAGCACACCAGAAATCGATGCAGAAGGTCGGTGAGCTCGTGCAGGGCAACCCGCAGGAAACCGTCTCCGTTCTCCGCCAGTGGATGAACGAGCGGTCAGCGTGAGTGAGAGAATGAACGCGACCCCAGCCATCGCCGCCAAGCAGAAAGCGCCGCCGCCGTCGCATAACGGACGGCCGCTGACCGGCGTCGAGCGCGCGGGGATTCTCCTGCTTTCGCTCGGGGAAGAGCACGGCCAGGAAGTCTGGAAGATGCTCGACGAAGACGAGGTGCGCGAGCTTTCCATCGCCATGTCGAAACTCGGCGTGATCGATTCCAATGTCGTCGACACGCTGCTGGTGGACTTCGTCGGCCAGATCTCGGGCAACGGCGCCTGCTGGGCAACACGTCCGCGACCGAACGGCTGCTGTCGCAGTTTCTTCCAAGCGATCGCGTCAACTCGATCATGGAAGAGATCCGCGGCCCCGCCGGCCGCAACATGTGGGAGAAGCTTTCCAATGTGCAGGAAGGCATTCTCGCCAACTTCCTGAAGAACGAATATCCGCAGACCATCGCGGTGGTGCTTTCGAAAATCCGCTCCGAGCAGTCCGCGCGCGTGCTCTCCGTACTGCCCGAACCGCTTGCCCTCGATGTCATCGACCGCCTCATCAAGATGGAATCGGTACAGAAAGATGTGATCGAGCGCGTCGAGCAGACGCTGCGCTCCGAATTCATGTCGACGCTCTCGCAGACCTCGAAGCGCGATCCTTACGCGCCGATCGCGGAAATCTTCAACTTTTTCGACCGACAGACCGAAACGCGCTTCTTCTCCGCGATGGAAGCTTCCCAAAGAGAGTCCGCCGAACGCATCAAGACGCTGATGTTCACCTTCGACGATCTGGTGAAGCTCGATACCGGCGCAATCCAGACGGTCCTCCGCAAGGTCGATAAGGGCAAACTCACGATCGCGCTCAAGGGCGCGACCGAAACCGTGCGCGAATATTTCCTGAAGAATATGTCGCAGCGCGCGGCGAAAATGATGATGGATGACCTCCAGAACATGGGGCCGGTCCGGCTGCGCGAAGTGGACGAAGCGCAGACGCTGATGATCACGACCGCGAAAGACCTCGCCGACAAGGGCGAGATCGTGATCGTCAAAGGCAGCAACACCCAGGACGAGTTGGTATATTAATGGCGGCCACCAGCACAAAATCTCCCGCCAAATATCTCTTCGACCTCGAGTTCGGCGCGGGCGGCCGCTTCGGCGACCTGTCCGGCAATGCGCGCGCGGCAATCGCGGAAGCGGAGAAAACCTCGTTCCGCAAAGGCTTCGAAACCGCGAAGAAGGAAGGCGAGCAGAAGTCCGCGACACAGCTCGAGCGCATCGCAACCGAGATGCATCTCGTGGTCGGCCGCATGGCTGCGATCGAAACCCGGCTGGAACGTGAAGCGATTGACGTCGCCGCCGCGATCGCGCGCCAGCTTGCGCCCGCATTGATTGCGCGTCAGCCGATGGCCGAAATCGAGGCGCTTGTGCTCGACGTGCTCTCGCATGTCCGCGCGGCACCCCATGTCGCCGTGCGTATTTCGCCCGAAATGGCGGAAAGCGCGGGCGCGCGTCTCAAGAAAATTGCCGACGAGCGCGGCTTCGCGAGCCGTCTCGTAGTTCTTCCGGATCCTGCGATCCAAGGCGGCAACTGCCTGATCGAATGGGCGGATGGCGGCGTTGCGCGCGACGCGACCGCGATCAGCGCCCGCATTGAGCAGGCAATTCAGAATTACCTCGGCGCGCCCGATAGCGCGTCCACCGTTCCGGAGAGCAAGTCATGAGCGACGAAAACAAACCGCCGCTGCCCAATCTTGAGGCCGATGTCAGCGCCATCAATGCGGCACCACCGACTGCGCCCGATACCGACCATGCGACCAAGAGCGCGGGCGACCTCGAAGCGCTGTTCGACGTGCCGGTGCATGTCTCCGCAGTGCTCGGCCGCACCCGTATGGATGTCGGCGATCTTCTGAAGCTCGCGCCGGGCACCATGCTGGAGCTCGACCGCAAGGTCGGTGAAGCCATCGATATTTTCGTGAACAACCGCCTGGTCGCGCGCGGTGAAGTCGTGCTGGTGGAAGACCGGCTCGGCGTGACCATGACGGAAATCATCAAAGCCGAGCGCAACTAAGGCCGGCGGACGGAGCGAACCATGCGCCTACTCATCATCGGCACCCTCAAGGGCCAGCTTTCGACGGCGACCAAGATCGCGGTCGATCGCGGTGCGAGCGTGACCCACGCGGTCGACAACGAACAGGGCTTAAGAGTGCTGCGCGCCCGCGGCGCCGATCTCATCATGGCCGATGTCACGCTCGACATCCGGGACCTGGTCAAGAAGATCGCAAACGAGCGGATGCACGCTCCGGTCATTGCCTGCGGCGTCGAAACCGACGCGCGCGCGGCCGTGGACGCAATTCATGCCGGCGCAAAGGAATACATCCCGCTGCCGCCGGACCCGGAACTGATCGCCGCCGTGCTTGCCGCGGTTGCCGACGACGGCCGCGATTTCGTCTTCCGCGACGAAGCCATGGCGCGGGTCGTGCGTCTCGCAGCGCAGGTCGCAACTTCCGAAGCCTCGATCCTCATCACCGGCGAAAGCGGCACCGGCAAGGAAATGCTCGCGCGTTTCGTGCATGTGAAGAGCCCGCGCGCGAACAAGGTTTTCGTCTCCGTGAACTGCGCCGCGATCCCGGAGAACCTTCTGGAGTCGGAACTCTTCGGCCACGAAAAGGGTGCCTTCACCGGCGCCATCGCGCGCCGTATCGGCAAATTCGAAGAAGCGACCGGCGGCACGCTGCTGCTCGACGAAATCTCCGAGATGGACGTGCGGCTGCAGTCCAAGCTGCTGCGCGCCATCCAGGAGCGCGTGATCGATCGCGTCGGCGGCAATCGCCCTGTGCCCGTGGATATCCGCATCATCGCGACCTCGAACCGCAATCTCGGCGAGGAGGTCCGTGCCGGACGTTTCCGGGAGGATTTGCTCTACCGGCTCAATGTCGTGAACCTCCAAATTCCGCCGCTGCGCGAACGCCCGCAGGACGTGCTCGAACTCGCCGATCACTTCATCCGCCATTATTCGGATGTGAACGGCGTCGCCGCAAAACAGCTCTCGCAGGACGCCAAGCGCGAACTCTTACGCAACCGCTGGCCCGGCAACGTCCGCGAAATGGAAAACACGCTGCACCGCGCAGTGCTGCTCGCGACCGGCGACGACATCGGGATCGATGCGATCCGGCTCCCCGACGGCACTTCGCTCGCGAACGTTCCGAGCGGCCCTGTCGCGCACGCGCAGCAGGTTTCCGATCAGCTTGCCGCTTCGCTGGTCGGCCGCACGGTCGCCGATGTCGAGCGTGACCTCATCCTCGAAACCCTCAAACACTGTCTCGGTAACCGCACCCACGCCGCGAACGTGCTCGGCATCTCGATCCGCACGCTTCGCAACAAACTCAACGAATATTCGGCGGAAGGGATCGCAATCCCGGCGCCCGCCTCCGGCATCGCCGCCGCATAGATTTCCAGACGACCCCCAAGCCCAACGGAAAAAGGCCGGACAGAAGTCCGGCCTTTTTCCATTAGCGATTCCTTAACCCGCATTAACCCTTCGCTAACCATAAGGGAGGCAAAAATTGCCGGGGGAGCGCGCCCGGTCAGTGGCGCGAGGAATCGATATGTCCGACTCGGCCGCCGGCGGCGTCAGCTACAAGCTCACAATGCCCACCATGGGCGAAATCGGCACCATGCTGCGCCGTGGCGATCTCATGCTCGCCATCGCCGTCCTCGGCATTCTGGTCATTCTGATCATGCCGCTGCCGCCAATGGCGCTCGACCTGCTCCTGGCGCTCTCGATCATCCTCTCGGTGCTGGTTCTGATGACAGCCCTCTTCATTCAGGGGCCGCTGGAATTCTCCGCTTTTCCGACCGTGCTCCTGATCGCGACCATGTTCCGGTTAGCCCTGAACCTCGCCTCGACGCGATTGATTCTCACGCACGGCCATCAGGGCACCGCGTCCGCCGGTCATGTCATCGAAGCCTTCGGCAACTTCGTGATGGCCGGCAATTTCGTGATCGGCATCATCGTGTTCGCGATCCTCGTCATCGTGAACTTCGTCGTCATCACCAAGGGCTCGGGCCGCATCGCGGAAGTCGCCGCGCGCTTCACCCTGGACGCCATGCCCGGCAAGCAGATGGCGATCGACGCCGATCTCTCGGCGGGCTTGATCGACGAAGACACCGCGCGCAAGCGCCGCAAGGATCTCGAGGACGAAAGCTCCTTCTACGGCGCGATGGACGGTGCCTCGAAGTTCGTGCGCGGCGACGCGATCGCCGGCCTCTTGATCGTCTTCATCAATATCATCGGCGGCATCATCATCGGCATGGCGCAGCAGGGCCTCACCTTCGGGAAAGCAGGCCAAGTCTACACGCTGCTGACCGTCGGCGACGGTCTCGTCACGCAAATTCCCGCGCTGGTCGTCTCGACCGCCGCCGGCCTGCTCGTCTCCAAAGCAGGCGTCTCCGGCGCAGCCGACAAGGCGCTGATGAAGCAGCTCTCGAATTATCCGAAGGCGCTCGGCATGTCGTCGGGCGTGATGATCTTGCTTTCGCTCCTGCCCGGCGTGCCAATGCTGCCGTTCCTCGCGCTCGGCGCCGGCGCCGGCGCACTCGCTTTTGTCTCGACACGAAAGAACAAGGCAGAGGCCGCGGCGGCCGCGCAGAAAACCGCTTCGAAAGAACCGAGTCTGCCGCAGGAAGAGCCGATCTCGAATGCGCTGAAAATCGACGATCTCAAGATCGAAATCGGCTACGCGCTCCTGCCGCTCGTGAACTCGCCGGACGGCACCGATCGCCTAACCGAACAGATCAAGGCGCTGCGCCGCCAGATCGCGAGCGAAATGGGCTTCGTCATGCCGTCGGTGCGCATCCTCGACAACGTGCAGATGGAATCCAACGCCTACACGATCAAGCTGAAAGAAGTGGATGCCGGTTCCGGCAAGGTGCATCCCGGCAGCCACATGGTCATGGATCCGGGCGGCGGTCAGGTGAATCTCGCCGGCCACCACACCACCGAGCCGACCTTCGGTCTGCCCGCGACCTGGGTCGACGCGAGCTTGCGCGAGGAAGCGAGCCTGCGCGGCTATACCGTCGTCGACGCCGCGACGGTCATGTCGACGCATCTTGCCGAAGTGCTCAAGGCCAACATGTCGGACCTGCTCTCCTACGCGGAGGTGCAGAAGCTTTTGAAAGAGCTGCCGAAGGAACAGGGTGAACTGCTCAAGGATATCGTGCCGAGCCAGATTTCGGCCTCCGGTATCCAGCGTGTGTTGCAACTCCTGCTCGCCGAGCGCATCTCGATCCGCGACCTCGGCACCATCCTGGAAGGCATCGCCGAAGCCGTGCCGACGACGCGCAACGCCTCGCAGATCGTCGAGCAGGTGCGCGTGCGGCTTGCCCGCCAGCTCTGCGCACAGCACACCTCGCAAAACGGCTATCTCCCGCTCATCTCGCTTTCCCCAAAATGGGAACAGAACTTCGCGGAATCGATCGTCGGCACCGGCGACGACAAGTCGCTCGCAATGCAGCCTTCGAAGCTTTCGGAATTCGTCACCGACGTGCGCGAGCGCTTCGAACAGGCCGCGCGCATGAACGAAGCGCCGGTATTGCTCTCGAGCGCCGCAGCGCGTCCTTTCGTGCGCCAGATCGTGGACCGCTTCCGTCCGCAAACGGCCGTCATGTCGCAAGCCGAGATTCACCCGCGCGTGCGGCTGAAAACGGTGGGCAGCGTCTGACCATCAAAACAGAAAGCGGCCGCCGTGTAATGCGGCGGCCACTCTATTTCTAGGGATCGGAAACTCAGACGCGAATGCGCTGGGCACCGATGCGGTCGAGTTCGGACTGTTCGCGCGCGGCTTCGACGCCACGGCCGCGAACGGCATCGCGCTCTTCAAGAATCTCGACCTTCTTCAGCTCCTCGAACGCGTCGGCAAGCTGCCCGCGCGCGTCCTCCAGCTGACCGTGCAATTCCGCAGCAGACCGCTTCAGATTATCGCGGCGCTGGATCGCAGACTTGGCATAGGTCGGATAAGCGAAGTGGCCCGGATCGGAAATACCGGCTCGGTCCTGCTCGACCGAGATTTCACGCTCTAGATCGTTGGCCATGCGCTCGAATTCGGCGACCATCGCCTCGATCTGGGCGACCTGTCGACGCTTTTCGTCTACCTGAAAGCGCTTCAGGCGAATGAGGGTTTCACGCGATTTCATCCCGGCGATACTCCACGCGACCGGTTAGGACTCAGTTACTGGACTAGCGAAAATTTGAGCTAGTGCGCGATAACCATCGCTGAGATTCGTTTTTTCTTCCTTACCTTGCGAAAGAAAAGCCTCCAAGGCCGGTTGCAGCCGGATCGCTTCGTCGACCTCGGGCGACGACCCCTGCCGGTAGGCCCCGAGCCGGATCAGCTCCTCCATATCGCCATAGGTGGCAAGCACCTGCTTGGCTTTCACCACCGCGGGATAGAACTCCGGGTCGGAGGATTTCGGCATGGTCCGCGAAACCGACTTCAAGACGTTAATCGCCGGGTAACGGCCGCGTTCCGCGATCGCGCGCTCCATGACGATGTGCCCGTCGAGAATGCCGCGCACGGCATCGGCCACCGGCTCGTTGTGATCGTCGCCATCGACCAGCACCGTGAAGAGCCCGGTGATCGTGCCTTGGTCCGGGCCGGGACCTGCGCGCTCGAGCAGCCTCGGCAGTTCGGAGAACACGGTCGGCGTGTAACCCTTCGCGGTCGGCGGCTCGCCACCGGCCAGACCGATTTCGCGCTGGGCCATGGCAAAGCGCGTGACCGAGTCCATCAGCAGCAAGACATCCTTGCCCTCGTCGCGGAAATATTCGGCGATCGACATGGAAAGCAGCGCCGCCTGACGGCGCATGAGCGCTGGCTCGTCCGAGGTCGCGACCACCACGACCGAGCGCGCGAGACCCGTTTCACCAAGGTCGTCCTGCAAAAACTCCTGCACCTCGCGGCCACGCTCGCCCACGAGGCCGATTACGGCGACATCGCAGGCGGTGTAGCGAGCGAGCATGGAAAGCAGCACTGATTTGCCGACGCCGGAGCCCGCAAAAATGCCGAGGCGCTGGCCCTTGCAGGTGGTAGCAAACGTATTGAGCGCCCGCACGCCGAGGTCGAGCGGCGCGCCGACTCTCTTGCGCGTATGCGCGGCCGGCGGCGGCGCGCGGAAAGGATACGGCGAATGGCCCGGCTTGATCGGGCCTTTGCCGTCTACCGGCTGCCCATGGGCATTTACGACCCGGCCGAGCCAGGCATTCGAGGGCCGCACCACCGCGCCTGCCTGCGAGACGATGGCGCGGCAGCCGCGCCGCACGCCTTCGATTGCTGCAAACGGCATGACGACCGCATTTTCTCCTGCGAAGCCGACGACCTCGCAGGGAACCCCACCGTTAATGCCTGTTTCTATCGTTAAACGCGCGCCCACCGGCATCGCATGAACCGGCCCGGCCACCTCGATCATGAGGCCGCGAACGCCCGCAACACGCCCATAAATCAGGGTCCCGTCGAGTTCCGCGATCTGCTCTGCGAGTGCCTTCATGGAGAATCACCGCTTAACGGGCCAAGTCCTTCTTTACCCTATCTTTACCGGCTTCGTTAATGATCAGGTCATGCCTTGGATCGAAGGGCACGCAGGACGCGGGCTTAATTCAAGGGAGTTGCTTGGTCTGGCTTCTTGAAGTCGTACTTTAACCAGCCGGCCTGAGGAAAATTCCGAACTGCCAATAACTTACGGCGATTCGCGAATATTTTCACGGGCCACGCTTGTGGGACAGAATCAGAATCTGTTAACCATTGCTGGTTAGCGTCGCGTCTAGAGAATGAGTCAGTCCAAACACGCAGGCGGGGCGGGTCTGGAGTGAGATTTGTCCCCCATAGAGGCCTTGGATAGGGGATTGGCATGCGCGTTCTGCTAATCGAAGACGACAGCGCGACGGCGAAAAGCGTCGAATTGATGCTGAAGTCCGAAAGTTTCAATGTTTACGTGACCGACCTCGGTGAAGAGGGTGTCGATCTCGGTAAACTCTACGATTACGACATTATCCTCCTCGATCTGAACCTCCCGGACATGTCCGGATATGAAGTTCTGAAGTCGTTGAGGGTCGCCAAGATCAAAACACCGATTTTGATCCTGTCGGGCCTCGCCGGCATCGAGGACAAGGTGAAGGGTCTCGGCTTCGGCGCCGACGACTATCTCACCAAGCCATTCCACAAGGACGAGCTGATCGCGCGCATCCACGCGGTGGTACGCCGCTCGAAGGGTCATGCGCAGTCGGTGATCAACACCGGCGACCTCGTCGTGAACCTCGACCAGAAGACGGTCGAAGTCGACGGCGCGCGGGTGCACCTGACCGGCAAGGAATATCAGATGCTGGAGCTGCTCTCGCTCCGCAAGGGCACCACGCTCACGAAAGAGATGTTCCTGAACCATCTCTACGGCGGCATGGACGAGCCGGAACTGAAAATCATCGACGTGTTCATCTGCAAACTGCGCAAGAAGCTCGCGAACGCATCGAAGGCCCAGGATTGGCCGAACGGCAAGAACTACATCGAGACGGTCTGGGGCCGCGGCTACGTGCTGCGCGAGCCGACCGACGCGGACGAGCGCATCTCGGCGTAAGCCTTCTCTCATACGAAATTCAAAACCCCGGCCTGAGGCGGGGTTGTTTGCAGGGGAAGCCCGTGGACCTCTGGGCGCCTCCCCCCGGGGGGGGGGGGCCCCCGGGGGGGGAGGCCCCGGGGGGCGCCCCCCCCCCCCCCGCCCCCCCTTTCGGGGGCGGCGGGGGGGGGGGGGGGGGGAAAGGGGGGGGAAAAGGGGGGAAGGGGAACCCCCCCGGGGGGGGGGGGGGGGGGGGGGGGGGGGGGGGGGGGGGGGGGGGGGGGGGGGGGGGGGGGGGTTTGGCGGGGGGGGGGGGGGGAAAGAGTTGTTGAAAGTGCGATATTTTGGGGCGGTGGACGGGCGGATTGGCCAGCGCATCAAGCCGAGCGGGCGTTTCGCAATATCCGGAATGCGCCTGAAAGGAACGAAGGGCGAGCGTGATCGCAATCCGCCCCCCCACCGCTCGAAAACACTTTAACCCAAAGGGGTAACCCCCCCCCCTTTGAAAACGAACCTACTTCTCGCAGGCCTCAGCCAAGCAAAATCCAGCCGCGTCTCACTGTAACTCGGCCTCCGCTTTTATCCCATTTGGCCTTGGCGGAAGGTCCCACGCTTGCGAGCTATGGCCGGGGCTCGAAGTTCTCCCAAAGTCCTTCCCCGCGCGCGAAAAAAAGGGAGGCTAACGCGTTCGCCATTGGGATTTACTGGCTCGGCGGCTGGACCATCTGCGGCTTCTTCGAAGGCCGCCTATCTGTACAGAATGCTGCAACCTCAGCCGGTTCAGCAAAAGAACATTACGCTTGCGGCGTACGCTTCCTTCAAAGGGGTCTTACAATTCTTTTAGAACAGGGAGGTTCACTCAATCAGGTGGCGACAAGGGGGCGCGCCCTAACAGCCGCGCTACACAGACCAACCGTAAACGGTAAGCGTCCAGCAACGCTGCGCGATAAGCTGAGTCGTGTCCGCGAGCTCTGTTCAGCTTGCGCCAGAAAGTCGGCGCCCGCGGCGGGCGTCCCTGCAACCGTCCTTGGAGGCTCGCACGGCACGGCAGTCTTGGGATCGCGCGAATGGCTCTTTTGAGACCGATTCCGGCACTCGGTTGTCTTCCGCCACGGAGCGGCATCCGTCTTCACCGCCGACCTTTTCACTGACAAGCTGCTCCATGCCCCAAACGCCCTCACCCCTTCTCGACCCCTCCGCACCGCCTCCTCGAACGAATAGCCAAGCTCGCGCGACGTCATGAGATCGACGATGAATTCGCGCGCCTCTAACGGAACGCAGTCCGAATAAAGCGCGAGACACCGCTCCGCATGTCCCTTGCACTTCTTCGCGCGCTTGCATGATGCGCGATCGCAAAACTGCGGAATGCGAAGCACGTCGCTGAATTGGCGAAGATCTGCGTTGCGCTCCGCATGCGGACTAGGCTCTGGACGGGTCACAGGCTCTCCTCTCCGCGGCTCGGTTTCAGCCCGGGTTTTGAAAATGAAGGGGGACGGAGCGCCGGAAAGCGCAACTTCGTCCTTTGTGGTGCGAACTTCTCTCGAAGCCCGCCTCGCCTTCCGGTTCGGCGCTGCCTGCTTTCCGAAATCCTTCGGATTTCGGGCAGGAGCGCTCGCCGCTCCGTCTCGGCGTCTTCGACAGCTTCAGGCCGCGCTTTTCGTGAAGCATTCCCGAGAGAATGCTTCTCCGTCAGCCGGCTCCCGGCAGGCGAGTCTAATCTCGCCGGGCGGTGCCCTGAAACCGCTCCTGAGCTTGCGCTGCGAACGCACGCGCAGAATCGCCGCCTCCCGCTCCGCTATCTCGACGCCTCGCGAAGCGCCCTTCATTGAGCGGAAGATGTAGGACTATATTCCTTCAATATGGCGAGAGCATGACCGGCGCAGCGATTGCCCCATCGGCGTCTCGGTTTTCACGGCAATGACAGTGCTTGGGCAGGCGGCGCGCGGCAGATAGCGGCGGCAGTTACCGGCGCAGCTATTTTGAGGCTTCGCGGCGGCCTAGTTCTTCAGCCGGTATCCGGTCCGGAAAATCCACCAGATCATCGCGATACAGGCGCCCAGAAACGCAAGCGTCATGCCGAGCGAGATCGCGACGTTCACGTCCGCCACTTCATAGAAGCTCCAGCGGAATCCCGAGATCAGGTAGACGATCGGATTGAAGAAGGTGACCACCTGCCAGAACGGCGGCAGCACGCTCACCGAGTAGAACGCGCCGCCGAGGAAGGTCAGCGGCGTGATGATAAGGAGCGGCACGATCTGCAATTTTTCGAAGCCGTCCGCCCAGATGCCGATGATGAAGCCGAGCAGGCTGAAGGTCACCGCCGTCAGCACCAGGAACGAAATCATCCAGACCGGATGCGCGATCCGCACCGGCACGAACAGCCACGAGGTCGCAAGAATAATGAGGCCGAGGATGATCGACTTGGTCGCGGCGGCGCCGACATAGCCGATCACGATTTCAATGAAGGAAATCGGCGCGGACAAAAGCTCATAGATCGTGCCGGTGAACTTCGGAAAATAGATGCCGAAGGAGGCGTTCATCACGCTCTGCATGAGCAGCGTCAGCATGATCAGCCCCGGCACGATGAAGGAGCCGTAATCGACACCGTCCATCTCCGTGATGCGCGAGCCGATGGCGGCGCCGAACACGACGAAATAGAGCGAGGTCGAAATCACGGGCGCAAGAATACTTTGAAATAACGTGCGGCCCGTGCGCGCCATCTCGAAGCGGTAGATCGCCTTGACTGCGCGCCAGTTCATTTCGCGGCTCCGTTGCGGTCCTGATGCACGAGACCGACAAAGATTTCCTCAAGCGAGCTTTGCTTGGTCGAAAGATCCTTGAAGCGGATGCCGGCCTCGGTCAGCGAGGCGAGCAGCCGCGTGATGCCGGTGCGGTCGGCCTGCGTGTCGTAGGTGTAGGTCAACTCGTCGCCATCGGGTGAGAGTGAAAGCTGAGCGCCGCCGAACAGGCCGGCCGGCAGCGCGGCAAGCTTCTCCTGCAACTGAAGCGTGAGCTGCTTCTTGCCGAGCTTGTGCATCAGCTCTTTCTTCTCTTCGACCAGAATGATCTCGCCGTTGGAAATGACACCGATCCGGTCGGCCATGTCCTCGGCTTCCTCGATGTAATGCGTGGTCAGGATGATGGTGACGCCGGATGCGCGCAGCGCCCGCACCACCTGCCACATACCCTTGCGCAGTTCGACATCGACCCCCGCGGTCGGCTCGTCGAGAAACAGGATCTGCGGCTCATGCGAAAGCGCTTTTGCGATCAGCACGCGGCGCTTCATGCCGCCCGAGAGCGTCATGATTTTGTCGTTGCGCTTTTCCCAGAGCGAAAGGCTTCTCAAGATCTTTTCGATGTAGGCCGGGTTCTTCGGCTTGCCGAACAAGCCGCGGCTGAAGCAGACCGTGGCCCAGACCGACTCGAACGCGTCGGTCGTCAGCTCCTGCGGGACGAGGCCGATCATTTCGCGTGCGGCGCGAAAATCCGTGACGTTATCGTGACCGCCGACGGTGACGGTTCCCGAGGACGGATTGACCGTGCCGCAGACGACACCGATCAGCGTGGTCTTGCCCGCACCATTCGGGCCCAGAAGCGCGAAGATTTCGCCGCGGCGGATGCCTAGATTCACGTTCTTCAGCGCAGTGAAGCCGGTGGCATAGGTCTTCGACAGACCGGAAATGGCAATAATAATGTCCTGCATCGGCGGGCCTCATACTACGGTTCATGCGCCTACTCCAGAACCTGTGAGCAACGCCGCTTTGCACTGGCCGCAGATTGGCCGCAATGCAATTCCTCACTCCCGTCCTACGTGAAAGCAATCGAGGATTCGTCCATGCAAACCCTCCTCCGCGCGGCCATGATTGCAGCAGCCGCGCTTTCCTTCGCCGCCCCCCATGCGGCCGCGCAAGGCAGCCCGCCGGAACTCAAGCAGATCAAGCTCACCGAACAGCAGGTACAGAGCTTTATCGCGGCGCAAAACGATCTCAACGCCGTCACCTCGAAGATCAAAGGCGATAAGCCCGATCCAAAGCTCGTGATCGAGCTTGAAGCCGCCGCGAAAAAGCACGGGTTCGCCAGCTTGCAGGACCTCGACGACGTATCGGCGAACATCGGTCTTGTGATGTCGGGCTTCGACCCGAAGACCAAGGAATTCTCGCAGCCGCCCGAAGCGCTGAAGAAAGAGATCGCGGCGGTCAATGCCGACAAGTCGATCCCGGCGAATGAAAAGAAGCAAATTCTCGATGAATTGAAGGTGGCGCAGCAATTCGCAAAGCCGGTGCAGTTCCCCGAGAACGTCGAACTGATCAAGAAGTATTACGACAGGATCGAAGGCGCGATGCCGAAGGGCTGACCTGCGCCGCCCCTGCAACGAAAAGGCCGCCTTCGAGGCGGCCTTTTTTGTTTTGGCGCTGCGCGAAGTTACGCGCTCATCGCCGCCAATTGCGGCTGGGGCTTCTTCGCCGCCGCGTGCACATAAAGCCCGCGCTTCTCGGGCATCGGCGCGAACAGATTGGTGAAGCCGACCACGGTTTCGGCGGCACCCAGCAGAAGATGCCCGTCTTTCACGAGCGTGCGCGAAATACGCGAGAGCACATCCTGCTTGGTCTTACTGTCGAAATAGATCAGCACATTGCGACAGAAGATGACGTCGAACATGCCGAGCGGCGCGAAACTGTCGAGCAGATTGTGCTGGCGGTATTGCACCATGTCGCGCAGCTCCTGCGAAATGCGCCACTGATCGCCGTCCTGCTTGAAATATTTCAGGAGCAGCTGGATCGGCAAGCCGCGCTGCACCTCGAACTGGGTGTAGAGCCCGGACTTCGCCTTCTCCAGGACTTCGGTGGAAATATCGCTCGCGACGATCGAGATCTTCCAGCCCGCGAATGCAGCCCCCGCCTGCTTGAACATCATCGCCAGCGAATAAGGCTCCTGCCCCGTGGACGACGCCGCACACCAGATACGCAGACGTTTCGAAGCGCCGCGAATTTTCTGCATGTAGGGCAGCACCGTATCCTGAAACCGATCGAACGGCGTCTTGTCGCGGAAGAAGAAGCTTTCGTTGATCGTCATCGCTTCGGTGACGCGCCGGCGCAGCGGCTCTTCCGCGAAGGCCTTGAGCTTGGTGACGAGATCGCCAATAGAGCCGCAATTGTTCTCGCGCGCTACCGGAAGCAGGCGGCTCTCGATCAAATATTGTTTGTCGCCCGCGAGCTGTAATCCGGAGCGCTCGTTCAGAAGCTTGCTGAGATACGCATAATCCTGCGGTGTCACGAAAAATCTCCTAAAACAATACGGACGGCCTTGGGGCCGATTTCGTTGATAGGCAACACGGCTGCGCATGCGCCGGCGTTCACCGCCGAGCCCGGCATGCCCCAGATCACACTGGTCGCTTCATCCTGCGCAATCACGTTGCCGCCGTTATCGGCGATGGCAAGCGCACCCTTCTTGCCGTCCGCGCCCATGCCGGTGAGCACGATGCAGAGTGCGCGGCCATCGAGTGCGCTGGCAGCGGACAAAAACAACGCATCCACGGCAGGCTTGCAGAAATGAATCGGCGCGGAGTCGTCGATCACAACTTCCACGCCGTGCTCGCGCTTGATCAGCGCCAGATGCTTGCCGCCAGGCGCGACGTAAATCATTCCGGCCTTCAGCGGTTCACCGTTGATCGCTTCGCGCGCGGGTTTACCGGCAACGCGGCCGAGATGCTCGGCCAGCGTCGCCGTAAAAATCGGCGGCATGTGCTGCACGATCAGCACCGGCACCCGGTCGATGACCGGCACCAGATCCTTGACGAGAACCTGCAACGCCTGCGGGCCGCCGGTGGAAGCGCCGACCAGAATCGCACGCGGCAAAATCTTCGAGAAGGCGCGCTGCTTGATGTCACTGCCCAGCGCCTTATGCGTGAGCGGCGCGGCACGAATTTCATGGCGCGGCAACGGCCTCGCGGCACTGCGCCTTCCGCAGAGATGGCGGATCTTGTCGATCAGTTCGCGGCGAAATCCCTCCGCAGCGCCGGGCGTCTGGTTGATGTCCGGCTTCGGCACGCAATCCGAAGCGCCGAGCGACAGCGCCTTGAGCGTGACCTCGGCACCGCGCCTGGTCAACGTGGAAGCCATGATCACCGGCAGGCGCGGCCGGCGCTGATGCAGTGCTTTGAGCGTCGCAATGCCGTCGAGTTCCGGCATCTCGATGTCGAGGACCACGATATCGGGATTGGCCACGTCGAACTGTTCGAGCGCTTCGCGCCCGTTCTTGCAAACGCGCACCACCTGCATGTCGGACTCAAGCCCGACCCAGCGCGAAACGAGACCGCGCACGACGACGGCGTCGTCGACGATCATCACGCGCACCGGCAGCGCGTTCTTCGTTTGCGGAAGGGGACGAAGCTGCGACATGTTCGGAAGCGAACGCGGGGTTAGCGCAACGCCCGCGTCCGGATCAGATCAGTCCTACTTCCTGGAACTTCGCTTCGACAATTTCCTTGTCGAATGGCTTCATGATGTATTCGTCCGCGCCCGCATGCATCGCACGCGCGATATGCGCAAGATCGTTCTCGGTGGTGCAGAACACGACTTTCGGCTTGTCGCCGGATGGCATCGCGCCAAGCGCTCGCAGGAAATCGAAGCCGTCCATAACCGGCATATTCCAGTCGAGCAGGATCGCTTCCGGCATTTCCTTGCCGCAAACGTCCAGAGCCTGACGGCCATCGGAAGCCTCGATTACGGAGAAGCCGAAATTCTCCAGTATTCGCCGCGCGACCTTGCGGATGACACTGGAGTCGTCGACGATGAGACAGCGTTTCATTTTCTTGGGTCCTTCCTATTGATCACGCAGCGAGCGTGTCTTTTCGAAAATCGAGAACTTTATCGACGTCGAGCACGACCATGAGACGGTCCTCCAGACGGTAGATGCCGGCGGAGATCGCAACCCAGCCCTGCTGCAAATTGATCGGCACGGCATCGAACGCATCCGATGAGAGCTTGAGCACTTCGCCCATGGCATCCACGAGCAAGCCGTAGGCTTCGCTGCCATGATCGATGCCGATCGCCATTTGTTTCTCGTGGCCTTCGCGCACCGGCAAACCGAGACGCTTGCGCATATCGAGCGCGGTGACCACGCGGCCGCGCAAATTCAGCACGCCGGAAATTTCTGCTGGTGCGAGCGGCACATGCGTAATGCGCTCGACTTCGAATACGTCGTGCACGCGCGTGATCGGAATGCCGAACAACTGCCCGGCAATCCAGGCCGTGACGAATTCGAGTTCAATTGCAGCCCGGCTCATGCGGCCTCCTGCAATTCGACGCTGGCCGTCTTCAGCGCCTGCAACAGCCCACGCCGGTCGAACTTCGCGATATAGGCATGCATGCCAGCGTGCTTGCTTTTCGTAACGGCGGCACCCGAGAGCGAAGAGGAAAGTGCAACCACCGGCAGATGCGCGGTGCGCGCATTCGCGCGCAGCGCTTCGGCCAACGCGTAGCCGTCCATCTCGGACATTTCGATATCGGTGACGACAAGATCGAACCGCGCACCGCGCCCGATAATCGCCAGCGCTTCCTTGCCGCTCGAGAGCTCGGTTACGTCATAGCCCGCCGCCTGCAATACCGGCGCAAGCATGTTGCGGAAAAATGCGGAGTCGTCGACGAAGAGAAGCTTCTTCTTCTCGCGCCCCGGACCCGATTTTCCGTGGAACCAGTCGGCAAAACCGAGCGGGAGAAAATACGCGACATCGATGATTTCGGTCGCCTGCTCACGAATGATCGCGGAGCCCAACACGCCCGGCGTGTCGCTCGTGACTTTAATCTCAAGGCGATCTTCGACGATATCGACGATCTCATCGACAATGAGACCGACCGAGCGGCCGCCATCGGTAAACACAAGCAGCGGCTGGGTGCCGTCCTGCGCGAGTTTCGCATTCGCATCCGCCGGAACGAGCGGCATCAGGCCACCGCGATATTGCACCATCGGCCGGCCGCTGGAGAATTCGATCTTGCTGGTGTCGATCTCTTCAAGGCGTGTGAGCAGCGAAAGCGGCACCGCCTTCAGCGCGCCAGAGCCGGCGCGGAATATCAGCATGGAAACCGGCTTCAGCGTATCGGTATCGGACGCTTCTTGTTTAGGAGCGAAATCGATCGTGCGCTCTTCGCGCGACGCGCCGATCGATTCCGCGATCCCGTTCGGGTCCAGGATCATGATGACGGCGCCGTCACCCAGAATCGTATTGCCGCCGAGCACCTTGATTCCGCGCAGACTCGCCGCCACCGGCTTCACGACGATTTCTTCGGTATGCAGCACATCATCGACCACGATGCCAAAGAGGCTCGCGCCGACCTGCATAACAACAACGAAGGCTTCGCTGCCGGCAGCGGGCTGCTTCGGCAATTTCAAAAGTTGGCTGAGCGAAAGCAGCGGCAACAGCTTGTCGCGCAACCGCAAGATGAGCGCGCCGTTGATTTCCTCGACCAGATTTGCGTTCGAAGCACGATGCACAAGCTCGACCACCGCAACCTGCGGAATGGCGTAGCGCTCGCCACCCGACTGCACGATCAGCGCCGGCACGATCGCAAGCGTCAGCGGAATCTTGATCAGGAAGGTCGAACCGCGGCCTTGCGTCGATTTCAGATCGATGGTGCCGCCGATCTGGTCGATATTCGTTTTCACGACATCCATGCCGACGCCACGGCCGGATACGCTCGTTACTTTTTCTGCGGTCGAGAAACCCGGCGCGAAAATCAGTTTATGAAGCTGTGCCTCGGTCGGATGCTCGCCTTCTCCGATCAGGCCGGCTTCAATCGCGCGCTTGCGGATCTTGGCGACGTTCAGCCCGCGGCCGTCATCGGCAATTTCGATCACAATCTGACCACTCGCCTGATAAGCGGAAAGACGGATCGTTCCCTTCGCGGGCTTGCCGGCCTTGATACGGTCTTCGGTGGTTTCCAGACCGTGATCGGCCGAGTTGCGCACCATGTGCGTCAGCGGATCGCGGATAATGTCGAGCACCTGGCGGTCGAGTTCGGTCTCGGCGCCGTGCATTTCCAGTTCAATGTCTTTGCCGAGTTCGTGACCGAGATCGCGCGCAATGCGCGGCAGCTTCGCCCAGGCGTTGCCGATCGGCTGCATGCGGGTCTTCATGACCCCTTCCTGCAACTCGGCGGTGACGTTCGAGAGCCGCTGGAGCGGCACTTTGAATTCGCTTTCCGAATGACGGCGGACAATTTCCAGAAGCTGGTTGCGGGTGAGCACCAGTTCCGAAACCATCGTCATCAGCCGCTCGACGGTGTCGACCGAGACGCGCAGCGTCTGCGCGCCACCCGGACCCGTATCCGGATGACGACGCTCGCCCGCACGGCGATCAGCTTCGCGCTTGTCGGCTGGCTTGCCTTCCGGCCCCGGCGTATCGCGGAACGCGCGCTCCAGATCGTCGAGTGAAACTTCGTCTGGCCGGAGCGCACGCTCGAGCACTTGCGGCGCGAGCGCGCCGATGGTGATTTCTTTGTTCGCCGGTATCGGCGCGTCGCGGTCGCGCGCCATCTGCTCGAGCTGCACGATAAGGTCGTCATCGGAGCCGGAGGGCTCGGCGGCGGTCGCCTCCAGTTCGGCGAGAATGGATTTCAGGCGATCGATGGTGACAAGCACGAGCGACACGGCGTCCGCCGTTACCGGCGCGCCGTCGCGGAATTTTCCCATTACGGCTTCGGCGGCATGCGCCAACGCTTCCAGGCGCGGCAGACCGATGAAGCCGCAGGTGCCCTTGATCGTATGCACGAGACGGAAAATGCGACCCAGGATGTCGGCGTTGTTCGGCTCCTGTTCGAAGCGGACAAGCTCGATATCGACGACGTCGAGACTCTCGTTTGTCTCGGTCAGAAATTCCCGGAGCAGGTCTTCCATGGCGGCCGCGCATATCCCAAAGGCGGGCCTGGGCCTCGAAAAAGGCCCGGTCCGCGATGCTCGGCCAGTATTGGTTCGGGAGAGTTAAGATTGATTAAAACGGCTGCCGTTCCAGGCGAGCCGGAGTCCGCCAGAAGCCTTGATTTTATTGGCTTATTGCGCGCTCAAGGTGGCGCTGGCGGCGTCCGAGGAAACCGCGATTTTCATGCCCTGCTCCCGCGCCAGAATGCCCGCATAGAAGGGCTGAATTGTCTGGGCGGTAACCGGCTCCGCCGGCGTCCCGGCAAGCAGGCCTTCGATCACCGGCTGGAGCCGCACGCGCTCCGCCGTGACGTTGACCGTGAAGCCCATGGTTTCGCCCGCGCCGATCGGATCGACCTTCATGACGCCGCCGCGGGGCACCGCGCCTGCGGCGATCAGCATGAGGTTCAAAAGCAGCTTCACCCGGTTCTTCGGCACCAGTGTCTTCGGAATCGAAAACTCGACCTTCACGTCGGGCTCGAACAACTGCTTACCCAGATCGCCGGCGTCGCCGATATCGATCTGCGCCGTGGGCGACCCGGAGGAGCCGAAGGCAATGCGGGCAAATTTGAGCTTGGCCGTCGCCTGCACCGCGCTATGGCGGATCAGCTTCATCGCCTCCTCGCGCGACTCCGGCTTCTGATCCATCTCAAGGAGCTGGAAGCCGTTCTCCATCGCTGCGACGGGGTTGATGACATCATGACAGACCTTCGAGCAAAGCATGGCCGAAAGGTCGAGGGCATCGAGTTCGATGGGTGTGCTCATGCTCCAGCCCTATGCGATTCGAAGTACTTTGGTCGAGCGGGGGCTCGTGATAGAGCCCCACGCGAAAAGGACAGGCCCGTGAATCGCGCGGAACGCTCTAAAATACTGACCGGCATGATCGCGGCAGCCGCCGAAGCCGGCACCAAAGTCCGCGAGATGGCGGCGAGCGGCGTGGTCACGCGCTCCAAGCCCGACGCCAGCCCCGTGACCGACGCCGATGAGGCCGCAGAAGCGATCATCGAGCGGCACCTGAACACGCTTCTGCCCGGCGTGCCGATGATCGGCGAGGAAGCGGTGGCAAACGGCTCGCGCACGAAGCCGGGCAGCACCTTCTTTCTGGTCGACCCGATCGACGGCACGCGCGACTACATCGCCAAGCGCGATGGCTACACCGTCAACATCGCGCTGCTGATCGAAGGCACGCCCGTACTCGGTGTCATCTATGCACCGGCGATGGGCGAACTCTTTGCCGGCGGTGCCGACGGCGCCTATCGCTGGCCGCTCGTGCCCGGGATCAATGTCGAGAATGTGCCGGAAGAAAAAATCCGCGTGCGCACGCCGCCGAAAAATCTCGTCGCCTGCGTCAGCTTCTCGCATCTCGACAGCGACACGACCGCCTGGATGAAGAAGCGCAATATCGCGGAGACGATCAAGGTCGGCTCCTCGATCAAGTTCTGCCGGGTCGCGGAAGGCAAAGCCGATGTTTACCCGCGGCTCGCGCCGGTGAGCGAATGGGACATCGCAGCCGGACACGCGATCCTGATGGCGGCGGGAGGCTCAGTGCGTGCGCCCGACGGCACGCCGCTGCACTACGGAAAAAAGAAAGACGACTATGAAGTAACGAGCTTCATCGCGTCCGGCGGAATGGCGTTCTAGGGAACCAGCTTCCTCTGCACCGTGGGCCAGGCATTGGCTGCTGCCTCGAAGAGACTCGCCGGATCCGCGAGAAACTTCGCAAGACTTTCCTCGCGCGCAAAAAACAACAGCTTCTGCTGATGCACGGCGAAGAACGCCGGATTGCCTTCAAGCGGCACGCCCTGCCCGACCGCGAGCGGATCGTAGCCGCCGAACGCAGGGATAAAATTTTCAGGCGCTTGCGCGAACGCCGCGCGATTGGCTTCCGAGCGGAACCGCCAGGAAAGCCCCGCGAAACGAAACTCGTAGGCGGCGTCACCGGGACGCGCGGCTTTCTCAAGGAAGTACGCAACCGGGTCGTAGCCGTAGCGCGCGACCCCGCTCAGCGGATCTTTCACGACCCGCTCACTGGTCGCAGCCTTCGAGGAGAACGCAGCGAGCGTCGCGGCGAACCAGACCGCCAGCAATCCGGCCAAAATGCGCCTTGGCATCATTCACGCTTCCCTAATCACTCCCGGGCGATCAAGATTCCACGCATCGGGCTTTGATTCGAAAGGCTAAAGCCCGCCGGTATGCGTCGGGTTAAGGCCGCCGTCCGGGCCTGAAAAGGGCGCAATTCCTGCGCCATCTGCCCGCGAATTCCTCGCCGGAGATGACCATGACATTCCGCACCATCCTTCTTGCTTTCGTGGCTTTATTTGCGACGCTCCCCGCGGCGCAGGCCCAACAGCCGCAGCCGAACAATTACCGGCAGCAATATTCGCGCAACGAAGTCGTCGACGCGGGCCACCGCTTCTTCGGCACCACGTCGCGCGAATTCGCTTTGCTGGTCGAACGCGCAACCGCCCGCTGGGGCCAGCCCAACGGCTACATCCTCGGTGAAGAAGCCGGCGGTGCCATCACCATCGGTCTTCGTTACGGCGAAGGCACGCTTTACACCCGCAACGCCGGTGACCGCCGCGTGTTCTGGCAGGGCCCGTCCATCGGCTTCGACGTCGGCGGCGAAGGCGCGCGTGTAATGATGCTGGTCTACAATCTGCCCGCCTTGGAAACGCTCTATAACCGCTACGTCGGCATCTCCGGCTCCGCCTATTTTATCGGCGGCTTTGGCATGACCGCGGTAACATGGGACCGGGTTGTCATCGTTCCGATACGAACCGGCGTTGGCCTGCGCTTGGGTGCGAATGTCGGCTATCTGAAATTTACGCCGACCGCGACCTGGTTCCCGCTCTAAAGCCACACCTTTAACCCTATCGCCGCTGCGGCATTTCTCGCGCCGTGGCGCAGTGCGCCCCATCAATTAAGGTGAGACCGGAAGATCGCGTTTTGCGTGGGGTTAGCGTTGGTTTGCTGCAAGCATAAGGACCGCGAAGCATGATCGAAGCGATCATGTTCTTCGCCCTCGGCTTCCTCGGCGCGACTCTGATCGCGCTGATCACACTGTCCGCGATCTGGCATCGCGCGGTGCGGCTCACCACGAAGCGCATCGAAGGCGCGATCCCCGTTTCCATGGTCGAGATCCAGGCCGACAAGGATCAGCTCCGCGCCGAATTCGCGATGTCGACGCGCCGGCTCGAAAACAGCGTCGAGCAATTGAAATTCAAGACTTCCGAGCAGCTCGCCGAAATCGGCCGTAAGAGCGAAGCCGTGCGGCTCCTGAAGAACGAGATCGAGGCGAAGTCCGCGCGCGTCACCGCATTGGAGACGCAGGAGCGCACGCTGCGCGACAGGCTGAACTCGACCGAGGAAGAACTTTCGTCAAAGTCGCGCATGCTGCACGACGCCGAGACCGCGCTTTCCGCGAAAGAGCGCGAGATTACCACCGCCATCAGTACGATCGGATCGATCACAAGCGAGTCCGACAGCCGCCAGGTGGAAATCGTGGCGCTGCAAACTCAGCGCGATACGCTGAAAAGCCGGGTCGAGATGCTGGAGCGCGAGATCGCGGCGACCGAAGCCCGCATGGCCGAGGAACGCGACGCCGCCGCACGCGCGAAAGAAACGCTCTCGCACGAACAGAGCACCGCCGAGGACTTAAAGACGCGGCTGCGCGAAATGGAGACGCTGTTCTCGAATACGAAACGCGAAGCCGAAGCGCTCGCCGCCACCGTCGAAGAAATGAAGCAGGAAGCGCAGCACGCCGCGGAGCTTGCCAACAAGCGCGAAGAAGAATTGCAGACGCGGCTCACGGCGCGCGAGCGCGAACTCGCTGCGCATCTTTCCAAGCGCGAAGGCGAACTGCTTTCCGCCGCGAAAGACCGCGAAAGCGAGTTGCAAAGCGAGATTGCCGCTGCCAAGCAGAAACTGGACGAGGCCGCGGACGTCATCGAACGCGGCCGCGACGAAGCAAAAGCCCTGCACGAAGAAGCCCGCCAGAAAACCGACGCATTCCAGGCAACGCTCGAGATCGTGCGTTCGGATAAAGCGCAGCTTGAAGGCGCGCTGGCGCAACTGCGCGAAGAACGCGACCGCATGGCCAGGGAAGCCGTCTCGCTGCGCGCGCAGGCGGAGAAATCCTGGTCCGAGGAGCGCGTGGAAAGCGCGCTCCTGCGCGAGCGCATCAATGATGTGGCGGCGGAAGTGGCGCGCCTTGCGATCAACCTTGAAGGCACAAATTCACCCATCGAACAGTTGCTCGCCACCGACGCGCATACCAACGGCCACAAGAACGGCGGACAGGCCGGCGAAGTCCGCGTTTCGCTGGCGCAGCGCATCCGCAACCTGCAAAGCCGCCCGCGCTAAACCACCGCTTGGCATGCGCTGCCGTTTTCGCGTAAGGTTTCTTTGCCGCTGATTGCGGCCCGCCGTCGAAGGCGGCCTTCGCCCCTTTCCTGCTTGACGAAGCGGAAGGCCGTGGCGCTTCAAATAAAAACAGACGGGCACTCGGTGCCCCGGAGAACTTGTCATGAAGCGACGGCATCTGCTTCGCGCTGCGCTGTCTGCGCTCGCGCTTACATTCGCACTTCCCCTCACCTCGCCGCTGAAGGCGCAGGAACAGCCCATTGTCGTATTCGCCGCGGCAAGCATGAAAAATGCACTCGACGAAGTCGCAGCCGAATGGATCAAGACGAACAAGCTAGATGTAAAGATCAGTTATGCCGCGAGCTCCGCGCTCGCGAAACAACTGGAAAACGGCGCGCCGGCCGACATCTTCGTCTCGGCCGACCTCAGATGGATGGATCATGTTGAAGGGAAAAAACTCGTTCGCGCGGGCACGCGGCAGAGCCTCTTGGGCAACACGCTCGTGCTGATCGCGCGCAAGGATGGAAAATTCAAGGACGTGAAGATCGGTCAGAATTTCGATCTGGCAGGCATGCTCGGCAACGACCGTCTCGCGGTCGGCCAGGTCGATAGCGTTCCGGCGGGTCGCTACGCAAAGGCCGCACTCGAAAAACTCGGCATCTATAAGTCTGTCGAGCCCAAGCTTGCGCAGGCCGAGAACGTGCGCGTGGCGCTCGCCTATGTCGCGCGCGGCGAAGCTCCGCTGGGTATCGTGTACGGCACCGATGCGGCCTCCGAGCCGCAGGTGATGGTCGCCGGGACTTTCCCGGACGGATCCTATCCGCCGATCGTCTATCCGGTCGCGCTAATGGAATCGTCGAAGAATCCCAACGCCACGAAATTCCTGAAATCGCTGAGCACGCCTTCGGCGCAGGCGATCTTCAGGAAGCATGGTTTCTCGGTGCTGGCTGCCGCCAAAACGAACTGAACCGTGTTCGAGTTCACCGCAGACGAAATCGACGCGATCCGCTTGAGTTTGTGGGTCGCGTCGATCGGCATTGCCGCGAGCCTGCCGTTCGGCATGTTCGTGGCTTACGCGCTCGCGCGCTGGCGCTTCCCCGGAAAGATTTTCCTCGACGCGCTGGTGCACATGCCACTGGTGCTGCCGCCGGTGGTCACCGGTTACATTCTTCTCATTCTGTTCGGCCGCAGGGGCCCCATAGGCGTGTGGCTGGAGCAGACCTTCGGCATCGTGTTCTCGTTCCGCTGGACCGGCGCCGCACTCGCCGCCGCGGTCATGGGCTTTCCATTGATGGTGCGCGCGATTCGGTTGTCCTTGGAAAGCACCGACCGCAGGCTTGAGGACGCGTCCCGCACGCTCGGCGCCAATGGCCTGACGACGTTCTTTCTGGTGACGTTGCCGCTCGCGCTGCCCGGCATCATCGCCGGCCTCGTGCTTGCTTTTGCCAAGGCGCTCGGCGAGTTCGGCGCGACGATTACTTTCGTTTCCAACATCCCCGGCGAGACGCGCACGCTGCCGGCTGCGATCTATACCTTCACGCAGGTACCGGGCGGAGACGCGGGCGCGTTTCGTCTCGCCGCCGTCGCCATGGTGATCGCGCTCGGCGCGCTCGTGATCTCGGAAGTGCTCGCGCGCAAGACCGCGGCCCGGATCGAAGGCTGAGCAATGTTCGAAGTTTCCATTCAGGCACCGCTCGGCGAGTTCAATCTCGATGCTTCCTTCAGAAGCGAGAGCATGGTGACGGCACTGTCCGGCCCATCGGGCTCGGGTAAGTCGAGCATCGTCGCCGCGATCGGCGGTCTCGTGAAGCCAAAGCGCGGAAAGATCGCCGTCAATGGCCACACGCTGTTCGACAGCGATGCACGCCTCGCCGTTCCACCGCACAAACGCGGCATGCGCATCGTGTTTCAGGAAAGCCGGTTGTTTCCGCACTTCACGGTCGCACAGAACCTGATGTTCGGCCGCTGGCTCGCCGGCAAAAAGCGTGACGCGCAGTTCGACGAGGTAGTCGCCCTACTTGGCATCGAGCCGCTGCTCTCGCGCCGGCCGCGCAAGCTTTCCGGCGGAGAACGTCAGCGGGTCGCCATCGGCCGCGCCTTGCTCGCGGACCCGCAAGCGCTGCTCCTCGACGAGCCGCTCGCTTCGCTCGACGCCGCGCGCAAAGAGGAAATCATCCCCTATCTCACGCGGCTGGTTTTGAGCGCGAAAATCCCGGTGCTCTATGTGAGTCACGCCAACGACGAGATCGAGCGGCTGGCGCAGACCGTCGTGAAGATCGACGGCGGCCGCGTAACCGAGATCAAGAAGCATTAGGCGATCTTCACCAGCAACTTCCCGAAGTTCTTGCCCTTCAAGAGTCCCATGAACGCCTCCGGCGCGTTCTCCAAACCGTTCACCACATCTTCGCGATACTTGATGCGGCCTTCGCGCAGCCACTGCCCCGCCTCCCGATAAAAGTCGTTGGCCTGCGCGGCGAAGTCCCACACGATGAAACCGCGCATGGTGAGGCTGCGCCGCAGGATGCCGCCGAGCAGCATGCCGGTACGATCCGGACCCGGCGGCGGCGCGACGTCATTATAATGCGCGATGATCCCGCAAACCGGGACGCGGCCGAACTGGTTGAGCAGCGGAAACACTGCGTCGAACACCTTGCCGCCGACATTCTCGAAATAGACGTCGATGCCCTGCGGGCAGGCATCGGCGAGTCTCTTCGCCATATCCGGATCGCGATGATCGACCGCGGCATCGAAGCCGAGCTCGTCGACGAGGTATTTGCACTTGTCGGCACCGCCCGCGACGCCGACCGCGCGGCAGCCCTTGAGCTTTGCATATTGCCCGACGAAAGACCCGACCGGGCCGGACGCCGCCGCGACCACGACCGTCTCGCCCGCCTTCGGCTGACCGATGTTGCGCATGCCGAGATAGGCGGTCATGCCCGGCATGCCGAGCACGCCAAGCGCGGTCTGCACCGGCGCCTGCTTCGGGTCCAGCTTGCGTAGATCCGAGCCATTCGAGACCGCGTAGTCCATCCAGCCTGTGTAGGAGAGCACGATGTCGCCCGGCGTGTATTCGGGCCGGTTGGATTTGATGACTTCACTGACCGTGCCCGCGACCATCGGCTGGCCGATCTCGACCGGCTTGGCATAGGACTTCGCAGCGCTCATGCGCCCGCGCATATAGGGGTCGAGCGACAGCCAGAGATTACGCAGCAAAACCTCGCCGTCCTTAGGCTCTGGAATCGCTGCTGTTTCCAGCCGGAAATGTTCGGGCTTCGGTTCGCCTTCAGGACGCGAGGCCAGAACGATGCGGCGGTTTTCGTTTGCGCCATTGCTTTTGCGGACATGGCGATGGTCGAAGCTCCCTGTAGAACTGTCTTTCTATGATCGCCCGAGTATGTGTCAGCGCTTGCGCATTGCCAAACCGACTTGGGGGCAGCAGCCAAATCGCCATTGACGAATATTTTTTAACGCGTGCTAATGCGGCCCATCCGATTTGCGGCAAACGAGAGGGGACCGGATATGGCTAAGAAGCGGAAGAAAGCGAAAAAGGCGAAAGCCAAGAAGAAGAAAACCAAGAAGAAGAAAACCAAGGTTAAGGCTAAAGCGAAGAAGAAAAAGACGAAGCGTAAGAAGAGCCGCCGCACGGTGCTTTACAGCTCCAAAGGCAAGAAGCTCTACGCGGTGCGCGACGCAGGCGGCAAGTTCAAGGACATCCAGTCCTATCAGCGCGCGCACTCGATGGACATCAAGCGCAACAGCGCCGACGGCAACTAAACGAATTCAAATACGAAACGAAACGCCGGTCCTTACGACCGGCGTTTTTGTTATTTCCGACGTCATCCCGGCCAGGCGAGGCAAAAGCCGAGAGCGAGCCGGGATGGTCGTCCGAATAGCCTTGAACCGTCCCGGATGCTTCGCTTCGCAAAATTCCGGAACGCCGCAAGCGAGATCAAATCGCCGAAAGCTTGTACGCCGAGCCATAGCGCCCGAAATCGTGTGCCTTCACGTTATTGCGGATGCTGCCCTGATACTTTGCCGGCGGCGCAACCACCGTGACCTTCACGACCGCGGTATCGCCGGGCTTCACAAGGCCGGCATGCACCGCCGCCACCGAAAGCAGCGAGTCGCCGGTATAGACGTCCGTGCCCCAGACCTGCCCTTCGGTGTCGCCGCGCACACGGAAGTAATAGTTCGCGCCGATGTCGTGACACAGCTCCAGCATATTCGGCGGCGCTTCGGCCGCCAGAAAACCCTGATTTAAAAGCCCGCGAAGCTGCTTCTGCGAAAGCTCGCCGCGGCGGTCGAAATACGTCACCAGTTCCTGCACGACTTTCATGCGCGGCCTCCCTGCTGCATGCGGACGATCTGTCCATAAGGCGGATTGAAGTTTCGGTAGACGCCCGGCGTCACTACCCAGAGCACGTCGTAGGGCATTTCTTCGGGCGGGAATTCGATGTCGCCATCGGTAATCACGAGCGCGGCGGTCACGCGGCCATCTTCGGCAAGCATGCGCATCGCAGGCGAAAGATCGCTGCCGCCGAAGCCGCTCACCTGATAGTTCGCAAGCGCCTCCGGCGAAAGCATTTCATCGGCGGTCACCGCGGCATCGCATTGCATGAGGCGGATTTCATCGACCGAAACCTGCTCGCAGAAATCCGCGATCGCACCCAGCGCCGGCGAAATATCGTCGGCCATCGAGCCGGACGTATCGAGCACGACATTGAGCATCCAGGATTCGCGCTTGCGGCCCGCGAGCACGATGTCGCTTCCCGCAACTTCGCGGCGCGAGGGACGCAAGTATGTCCGCTCGCCCGGCGCGACGGATTCGATCCACTTCTGGAGCGCCATCTCCCACGGCGTCTTGTAGATGCCGCGCAGTGCCATCACGGTCTGGGTCACGTCGCCGGCCTCGACGCCATGGCCCTTCATCTTCCCCATCGCCTTGCCAAGCGCGAGCGATTTGGCGGCTTCACGCTCGACGTCCTTGCCCTGCTGTTTCTGGTCGCATTTGCGGCATTCGGGAAACAGCTCACGCTCTTTGGCTTCGTCCATGACGTCGCCCGCGTCATCGGCGCCGCGCTCGCCCTGCCCCGATTGATTCAGCGCGCCGCGCGCGGAAGTCTCCTGCCCGTCCCAGACTTGCGTTTTCGACTTCACCTTGTCGCCGTCCTTGCGCATCTCGATCACGATGCGCTCGGCGGATTTCTCCTTTGCGCCCGGCATATCAAGCCCGCCCGCCGGCACATGGGTGAAGCCCAGCTCCGCGCGCAGGATGTCGTTGATGATGTAGTCGTGCGCATAGTTGAACTCGAGCCGCCCCGAGCCCTTGGCACGGTCATGCGTGCGCAACGCAAGATGCAGAAGTTCGTGCGCGAGCACGAAGATCAGCTCGTTGTCTTTCAGCTTCGCGACGAACTGCCGGTTCGCGACCATGCGGCCGGACGCGAATACGCCCATGGTCGGGACGCGATCGTCGATCGACGTCCGCACGGCGGCCGCCAAGCCCGCCAGATGCGGCATCGGCACTCTGACCATGCGAAGCCCGCGCTCGATGCGTGCGAGGGTATCCGCCGCCGAAGGAATGGGCTTCATATTGAAGTCACTTCCTTCAGGAGCTTCAGCATCGACTTGTCGGCACCGAGCCCGCCCCACTGCTCGACGAGCTCGGTGAGCAGCGTGAGCTGGTTCTCCGGCGACAGGCTGCCGAGGAAGCGGTTCACCGCGCGCGGCTTCAGGTGGGAGAGTTTTCCCTCGCGCACGTTCTGGCGGATGCAGTTGAGCACGAACCAGCGCGCGGCGTCGGTTTTCGGCAGCAAATCCGGCGCGCCGATGTAATCCTCGATCGGCCGCATCTTGCCGATCGATTCTTCGGCGAGCGCGCAGAACACCGCGGCGTCTTCCGCCGACAAGCGGCCAAAGGCGAGCGCGCGGCGGGTTTCATTGTTCAGAATGCCAGAGGCTTCTGCCTTATCGAGCGCATTCGAAAGCAGCGACCAGGCGCGCGGCGTCGAGAACGGCACCGGCTCCGAAGGCACCGCCCGCATCAAGGCGTCCGGCATATAGGAAACAAACGCCCGCACATCTTCGCGGATTGAATTCTTCGCGGCCCAGGCGAGCCATTCGGCGGCGTCGACGCGCAGGTGCAGGATCGTGACGCGGTTTACGAGCGCGGAACTCATCGCGCGAACCAGCGCCCGATCCTGCATGCGATTGCCGGCTGCGACGACCCACGTGCCTTGGGGTAACGCGTGTTCGCCGAGCCGGCGTTCGAGCAGAAGGGAATAGAACGCCTTCTGCACGTCCGGCGCGCAGGCCGGAAGCTCATCGAGGAATAGGCAAAACGGCTCCGGGTTTTCCGGGAGCAGCACGCGCGGCGGGCAGAACACCGAGCGCTCGCCGATGATGCGCGGGATGCCGGAGACGTCTTCCGGCGCGATCTGCGTTCCGAGCAGCGAGCGGCACGGCAGCCCGGCTTCGCTTGCCGCCTGATAGACCATTTCGGATTTGCCGACGCCCGGCGGCGAAAGCAGGAGAAAGCTCTGGTCCTGCGCCATGCACTGCACGAGCTTCTTGGCTTGGTTCAGCGTGATCGTCTCTTCGCGCGGATTGACGGCGGCGTTCATGAAGCGCTCTCCCACACCCAGAATCGGGCGATGGAGCGATCTAGGAACGGCTTTACGGCGGCGCTAGTGCGCAGCGCAAAGATTCATGCGCTGGTTGTACTCAGTAAGTAGAAATTTTTCGCACACAACCGGGCGTGGCAGGCGGGTTGCACGGGCTTCCCGCCGGTGCGACGGGCGAACCTTTGCCGAAGGATCGCAGTTTACCCAGAGGTCCGCGCGGACGGAGCACGGAGAAAAATCGCACGAACCGCAGCGGTCAGACTGACTTGGATAGCGAAGCTGAAAACGACAAAGCTGAAATTACTGGCGCTCCCTACGGGAATCGAACCCGTGTTTCAGCCTTGAGAGGGTGGCCCGTGAGTCTATGGACGTCCACCGACGTCCAGATTTGCCAGTGATTTCAGCGCTCCTGTAAACGGCGGACGATCACGCGCAAGCGTGGACGACCACCGGATGTTGGAGAAATGTTGGAGCACACCCGATGGCGAGATTAATACGAGACCCGAAACTTGAATCGCGCACTGCGCGAGCAACTCTCAAAGTGAGAAAAGCACCGTACTGGCGGACGCTCGAGCCAGGACTCGCGCTAGGATTCAGGCGCGGCAAGACCGGAGGCTTGTGGATTGCGCGGCGATACTTGAACGCACAAAAATACGAGACCAAAAGCATCGGTATTGCTGACGACCATAGATCCGGCGGCATCGCCATTCTCTCTTACGCGCGCACGCCATGGCGGCCGCACGATCATGGTGGCTAGAGAAGCAGAACACAGCGACGCAGCGCGAACGGCCTAAGATCGACTATTCGGTGAGCGACGCGCTCGATGACCTACCTCGCGCACTTAGCAGCCGAGGGCTCGCGCGGCTAGAGGGGAGCCAGAGGCAAGATTGAACTGCATATTCGACCTGGCCTTGGTCCGCAAATCGTTTTCAAGCTCACTACACGGCAGTTAAGCGACTTTCGGGGCTCTCTGGGCAAAGCGCGCGATTGGGCCGCTCCAAGAGGCCCTAAGACTCCCGGAAGGCACTGCACTCCGATGACACCACCGAGGCAACTAGAGCAAGGCGAGCCACTGCAAACCGCGTAATGACTGCGTTGAAAGCCGCGTTGAACTTAGCTTATCAGCATGGGCTAGTTCCAAGCGATCATGCCTGGCGCCGCGTGAAGCGTTTCCCGCATACCGATGCGCCGCGAATCCGATGGCTTAGCAAAGAGCATATCCGCGCGCTCGATGCTGCGCTCGAGAGTCCTTTCAAAGAACTTGCAGAGCGCTCGTTACTGGAGCGATACAGCGAGCTGTGCAACTCCGATGTCATGACTTCGAAGCCACATCGAGAACGCTACAACTCCGCCGAACAAAGCATGGGAAGCAACGCACAGTTTATCTAAACAACGAAGGGTTTTCAGTAATCAATGGAGCTACCAAAGACCTGCAACCGTCTGATTTCATATTTCGGAAGTCCGATGGCTCTCCTTGGAAGCGATCAGAACAGTCGAGACCGATGAAAGCAGCGTGCAAGGCTACCGGCATCACCCTGCCGTCTCATTTCACGACCTTCGCCATACGTTCGGAGCCCTGCTCGCTCAAAACGGAATATCGATGCGCGTTATAGCTGAAGCGCTCGGTCATGCAGATACGCGCATTACGGAGAAGCTACTACGCGCATTTATCTCCGTCATATGTGGCCGAAGAAATACGCCGTGGCCTTCCAAGAATGCAGCTCAATGTTTCAGGCACATACCTAATCGACGGACCAACTTAGGTGAGTGAAGCGATGTAATTGCAACTGCCGCAGTTGCAGAAAATATTCCTACACATTCATGCCGAAAAGCATTGATCGGGCCACCTAGACTCGATAAGTACAGAACGTCTCGTTGAAAATGGACGGCCCAGAAATCTCGGCCGCTGCAACTGAGACATGCCAGATCGAATTGCATACAAGATCGACAAGGCGGCGGAGGTTATCGGCCTCTCCCGCTCGACGCTCTATGCCGACATGCACGCAGGCATTCTCCCTTTCCTA
Source organism: Hyphomicrobiales bacterium (assembly GCA_016713235.1). Lineage (GTDB taxonomy): Bacteria > Pseudomonadota > Alphaproteobacteria > Rhizobiales > Xanthobacteraceae. The sequence goes on from JADJPN010000006.1 coordinate 95,630, forward strand.
AAGCGAAAAAGATCGCGACGTATTCTGCACAGCGACCTCGTCAAATATGCGCTGCTATGAAAGTGAAAGTTTCCGCAGAAGGCGCCTAAAAAAGGCAAAAAATATCCTCCTCAAAGAAAGAGCGAAAATCATGAACCGAATCGAACAAGCAATCGGCCTCGTCACGAGCAACTTTGAACTCGCAAAGTCACTTACTTCGCTCGATGAATGGAGATCGCTCTCGCCATCTGCAAAGTCCGCTTACTTAACGATGGCCGCACTTAGAGAAAGCGTGAATGATTGTTTTATCACAGTATCAGCCACTCAGCTGAGCTCACTAATCGGACTTACGGTCTTTGAGTGTGACAACCTCATAAAGGAGCTGGAGACTGCAGCTTTCGTAACGCGAGACTTCGCTACCGCCATCAAGAAAGTTAATGACGAAAACTTCGTGCTTGTTGTCACACCGAACGCCGTAGCATGACATGGCTGACAACCCTTGGTTCAAGTTTTATCAGAATGACTGGCTGGCTACTCAAGGCGAACTAAATGGTGACGAGCAGTTAGTTTTTCAAACTGTCTTGATCCTTATTTACGCAAACGACAAGGCAATCCACACTGATGCGGAACAGATTGCGCGCCGATGCCGAATATCAAGAAAAAGAGCCGCCTTGGCC
>JADJPN010000007.1 GCA_016713235.1 Hyphomicrobiales bacterium
CATCCGCATGAGCGACGTCTTTCGGGCGCACAACGAGGAATATGCAGCGCTGATCGCCGAGGCGAAGGGGCCGAAGGAGCGTATGGCGCTTGCCAAGGAGCGGGACCGGGTTGGCGCCGATCTGGCCGCGGGCCGTGACCGCATCCGCAACGTTCACGGGTTCTCGGGGGACACGCAGATGCGCACGCCGCCCGCGTCGCGTCCGCGGCGAAGCGCGTCAACAACCTGATCTCCGGCGGCATGATGGCGGTGTCGTCGACGCCCGACATGGCGGGCGTCGTCTTCCGGCATGGCTTCGAGAGCGCCTTCTCGGACGGTTGGAGACCTTGGTTGCGGGCGATGACCGACGCCAAAGCCTGGGAAACGATCAAGAAGCAGGGCCGGGAGTTTCGTGCCTTCGGGATCGGTGTCGAAACCGCGATTGCGAGCCGCCAGCGCAGCATCGACGACATCACCGAAATGTACCGATCGCAGTCCCGTGTCGAGCGGGCGCTTGAAGCCGTGAACGACAAGTTCTTCGTCGCGAACCTGCTGGCACCGTTCACGGACTGGCAGAAGAGGGTCGCGGGGTCGGTGGCCTCAGCCAACATCCTGCGAGCGGTCGAGGTGACGTGCCGGAAGGCAACGGCGAGATGACGGCTTCTCGGCGAATCCAGCATCACACCTGCAATGGCCGATAAAATCTGGCGCGAGTTTCAGGCCGCCGGCGAAACGACCGATGGCGTCCATGTTCCGAATACCGGGGACGGGAAAGCAAACGATGCCGATCGCTTTCCGTGATGCCGTGGTACGCGATGTCGATATCGCTGTCGTCACGCCGGGGCAGGAAAAAGCCGCTCTGATGCGTCGAAACCGGTCTGGGGCGTCCGGGCGGTCCAAGACCTTCATGGCGCCACCGGTCCCAGCGGATCATGTTGTCGAACCCGCAGCGTCACGACGCGACTGCGCTACATGGCCTCGTGTTTTCCGTCGGTCCCGGGATGCTGGCTGACCGGCTGCATACCTTCGCGGCCGGAACGCCGGTATCGGATCGTCCGCAGGACTGATCAAGGAAGGGTTCTCGCGCTCCGGCGTCATGGGTTGGCTCGAGGAAGGTAACGCCATCGCCCTCGAAGGGCACACAGGGCTCGTGGACGCCCACCGGCCGATCGGCGACAAGCCGCCGTCGCGCCGACGCGAACCGGAACGCGGCCGATCTCGCGACACGTCCGGGGAAAATCCAGAACCTGCTCCGCGTGACCGGTGCCGCAGGAGCCGGGGAGTGGACCGAAGGCGAGGCACCCCTGCGCGGCGGCTCTTTCCGTGACGCAGAACCGCTCTACACCCGGATGCTGTTCGATCAGGCTCCGAGAGCGGCGTCAATTCCGCCCGGCATCCCGATGAAGGCGCAGTAGCTGCGTTGCCATTCTGGCGCGGCAGCGTTGCCGCCATGTCGCAGCATCCCATTGTCCTGAAGAGACCGTTTCACCGCCACCCTGAACGCGAGCACCGGCCCGGTTTCGGTCGGCTTTCCGGTGTTCGGTGGTGCGGACGATCTTTCCGTGTTTGTCGATGGCGTTTTGATCGATGCCGCGGACTGGACGCTGACGAGCGCCACGGCCCTTGATCCGGCGACGGATATCCTCCCCGCAGGCGACGGTTGCGTCACCTTCCGATGTCGCGCGGACCGGCGACGTCGAATCCGTCAGATCAAACCGTCGCACCAGTTCACGCCCGGCGTCGGCATCCCGGCGGAATCGCAGAACCTCGCGCTTTCCAAGATTTGGGCCGCGATCCGCGAAAGCTATTCGTGGGGCAAGTCGGCGATCAAGCTTTCACCCGGCGAGCGATCATTGGCCCTTCCGGCGTCGGGAACTCGCGCTGGAAAAATACTATCGTTCGATGCGAACGGAAATCCGGAAGCGCTCGTGTCGAGTGGCGCTCGGAAACAATGCGGCGATTGAGGTTGATGAGACCGCCGTATTGAATGGCGCTAACGGAACATTGTTGACCAACAATGGCAAAATTAGGCGAGTTTGATATTGCCGGCGTATCAATTGGCGCGATTGATGCCCCAGCATTGACTTTTCCTCATTAGTCGCCGCCGTTCCCGGTTCGCTGTTCTACCTTGAGGGTAATATCTGTCCTCGCTGATAGGCGTCGGAGGTGGAAGCTTCATTGCCTTCATCCGGGCAAGGCTTCTTTGGCATTCAACGATTACTGATGGCGGCTCAGGTTATAGCAACGGAACCCACACTGTTAATCCCGCGGGGGCGGTGGACCGGTGCTACGGTTTCCGGGCTATTGTTGAAAGTGGGAAAGTCACGCGCGCTGGAGTGGCGTAAACTGAAGGGGATCCGGCCATACGTCAGCACCTTCAATCTTTACTGGTCTGACATTCCCGCGGCGGTACACCGGGAACAATTACGCTGTCTTCTGGCTGACGGAGTGTACCTCCGGTCGGCGGACAATGTAGTGCTGTGTCGAGAGGAGTTTCTTGAGACCGGTGTTGTTCGTCCCGAATGGTGGGGCGCGAAAGGCATTCAGTCTGGATGATGCACCCGGCACTGAATGCAGCATTTTCGTTCATCAGAACGAGCGCTGATTTCTCCGGTATTACGAATTACAAGCTCGCGCTTCGCGGGCAGGCAGAATACAACATTCTGTCCCCCGTTGATGTGACCCGCTTTCGCTCATACGGTCTAGAGGTCGAGCAGAACGGAGCGCTGTTTCACGTCAGGATCGCGGGCGGTGTAGGATTCGATTTCACGAACTCCCAGGCTGGGGACTCGCCATTCTGCCCGTCCCGGCGTCAACAAACGCTTCGCATCCAATGTCCGAACTCCGGTTCGAGAGTTCACGGTTTGCTTCTGTCGGGGCCCCGAAGCAATCGAAATCACAGGGACGATGCCGCGCCTGAAGTTCATTCAGTGCTACGGCGCACCGCACGATGGCGCAAATTGTCGGGCTGCGCCAGGATTCGACTGCTACTGATGAGTTCCGCGTACTGCGAATGCGAGTTTGACTTTCGCGGAGAGCCTAGGGCTTCTGTGTCTGCCAATCCCGTCACGGATATGATTAAATTCTACTCCGATGATGGCGGCGTATCTCTTCACGGTGTAAAAATATCTGATTACGGGTTTGACTATTCTCGCTCGCTTCTTCGAAACGAAGGTTCGGGGAATGTCAATATCCGTGACGCCGATGTTCATCTAGGATCGTACACCAACGGCGGAGCAATCTTTGCTTCCGGTGGCAACATCAATCTTGATGGAAACATTGCGTGTAATAACAACACCGCAGAGCCTGTCACGTTCTCTGGCCTGAGTTCGCTAAAAGGGAAACTCTACACTCGCGCCAGCGAAGGCAGCATCACGTATCCATCAAACTATGATCTTTGGCTGTGTATTACCGGGTCTGGTTGGAAATATGTTTCGTCGTCTTCGAATCTTTTGCTCCCCCTCCGGATTACGTTGGGAGCAACGCATGTTCGAGAGTACACGACAGCGCCGGAAGGGCTTGTTACGGCTCCGCCTGGTTCGCTTCTCCTGCGCAAGGAGACGAACGACGCAAACTCGACCCTTTACCTTAAAATTTCTGGCACAGGTAATACAGGCTGGCGAGCGGTGCCTTCGGATATCGCGGCGCTGGTTGTCGCAGCGCCGCTAAGACGACGCCGGTCGATGCAGATTTGTTCGCGCTGATCGACAGCGCGGCCGCGAACGTCCTGAAGAAACTGACCTGGTCTAATGTCAAGGCGACGTTGAAGACGTATTTCGACACGCTCTATGCTCCCGCACTTGCCGCTGCCGTGCAGATCGTCGATGTGACCAACCGCACGACGGCCAGCACCAGCTTTACGGCGAGCGGCGTGCAAGCCGCGATCACATCAGCGCGTGCCGCGCCTAAGATCAAGGTACGTGCGGTTGCCTATGTTGGATGCGACACCGCCGCCGCCCTGATCGATCTCACCTTGCACCGTGACGTCACCGATCTGACGCCGGCGGGCGTCGCGAGCATGGCTGGCGCGCGCATCAACGCCAATTCGTCACTCGAGCTGGCGGTCTTCGAGTTCATCGACGCGCCGGGCGCGGCGGCACCTACACCTACGAAATCTTCTGGAAGACCACGACGGGCACGGCGCATCTGGGCCGTCGCGCATCCGACACCAACTTCGACGCCGACCACACTCACGGTCGAAGAGGTGCTGTGATGATGCGCATGAAACTCGTTCCGGATTGGAAATCTGTCCTGCAGAAAGCATGGAGCATCCGCCTGCTCCTGCTCGCGGGCGTGCTTTCCGCGAAATGACCAAAGCCGGTGCGTTGCTGGCACGGCTTGAAATCAGGACTTTGCGGCCAACCCGGAGGCCGCGATGCTGCGTTATTCGACCTTTTCTTTCCTAATTGCCGCGCTTTTCGCGCTCACGGTTCCGGCCCATTGCATCGAATACGGTCAGACCGCTCAGCAGTTTCTCACGGCACAGGCTACGCCTTCGGCCGTTCGGAAGCCGGTCAGGCGGGTAGCGGCGCAACCTCTGATCCGCGCCAGCGTCGTCGGGTTCGGCGGTTCATGGCTGGAGCGGAATCTTGGTGCATCACGTCCTGCCGGCGCGCCCGGCCCGTGGTGCGGCTATGCCATGCGACTCGAAGTTATGTCGCTTGGCCGTCCCGATCCCGGTCCTGCCTATAACGCGGTGCGTAGCTGGCACAACTACGGAAGTCCTGCGCCTCGCGCGGCCGTGGGTTCGCTGTTCATTTCAGCCGGGCATATCTCGAAGGTCGTCGCACATGACTGCGGTGACGGCCGCGTCCGCACGATCTCAGGCAACGCTACGGCGCGTCGCGTAGCTTATATGTGCGAGCCGCTATCGAGCCTCGTGGTGTCTCGGTGGCCGTAACCCTCATTCACGCTTTCTGTGTCGCCGTCATTGCGAACGGTGTTGCTGCGCTCTTGGCGATGCTCGCCGCTTTTATCCGCATGGTGATCTAAATGCCGACAAAACTCATCCCCGCGTCATGGATGCCGAACATAAAGCTTGACGGCTTTGTGGTGCATTGGACGGGCGGCAATCATCTCGCTGGCGAGTATGACAAGCGCCACTATCATTTTGGTGTCGATGGCCCCGGTCTTGGCGTATGGCGCGGTGTTCCTCTGGAGAAAAACGCAAAGGGCCGCGCCCTCCCAGCAGGCGATTATGCCGCTCATACTCGCTGGCTAAACGGCGGATGGGGAGGGTTCACGCTCGCTTGCATGGGATCGACCAAGTTGAATCCGGCTACGGAAAACAACTATATCGACATTGCCTATCCCATGACGAAGGCTCAGTGGGATACTGGCATCAAGGCTCTGGCAGAGCTTTGCATCCGCTATAGCGTACCAGTTCAGAGGCCGACGAAAGCCGATCCGCGCGGCGTGCAGTCTCATGCCGAAGTGGAGCAGAACCTCGGCATCGATCAGGCTGGCAAGTGGGATTTTACCCGGCTGTCGTGGAAGCCTGAGCTTAAGGGCGCGCGGGTTATTGGCGACTTTATGCGCCAGCAAATTCGCGAGCAAATCGCTCTTATTCAGGGCGTGCAGAGTTTTGCGGACCTGCCAGCCGATGACGATCTTCTCCCGCCAGAAGAACCGCAGTTCGAGACGCAGAAAGAGAATGTCATGCAGGCTGACCCGCGCTTGCCTGATCCTCCGACACCTGCACCATCAGCAGAGCCTCTATCCGGCTTCCGCAAGGTGCTTGGCTGGGTAACGGCAGGCGTCACGGCTGTGGGCTCGGCTCTCGCGGCAGTCGGCAAGTGGCTCATGTCGCTTCCCCCGGAAGTCCTGATCGCCATTGTCGTTACGCTGGCAATCGTCGGCACGATCATCTTCGCGTTGATCTGGCTGTTTCCTCGACCAATCGTGATTGAGCGGGAGAAGCCGTGATGCTGGATTTTCTTCTCAACCCTTGGACCATTTTCGGCGCTGGCGTGACTGCATCGGCGGCTTTCGCGGCCGTCTGGTTTCTTCTGCCCGGCGTTATCCAGGCTTTCCTCGGCACGAAGCTAGGCCGCCAACTAGCCGTGATTGGCGGCGTTATCGCGGCGACCTGGTTTGCTTTCGTCGCCGTCTCCAAGCGAGGCGAGCGCAAGGCAGAGCAGAGGATAAACGAACAGATCAAGCAAGATTCCATTCAACGTGACCAGAAACGGGAGCAACGCGATGCGGAGCTTAAGACCCTTGACGACGCTGCTTTGCGTAAGCGTGCTTCTCGGTGGATGTCAGACGACTAAGCTGCTTTCCAATTGCGCTGGCTGGCAGAAGTCCACGTTCAAGCCTTCGACCTACGACTACCTGTACCGGCATGACCGCAAGCCCCTTCTTTCGATGATCAGCAATAACGAGAACGGCGCTGAAAGCGGGTGCTGGAAGTGACCGGCCTCGATGAAATCAGCTTTAAACTCGGAAAGATCATGTCCGAGATAGACGGCCTCAAGGACGATGTACGCGATGTTAAGCGTGAGGTCAGCGAGGACCGAAAGGCTACGGATAAATTTCGAGAGGAAATCAAGGTCAAGGTTAAGTCGATTGGCGAGGCGGTGGATGAAATATCCCCGCACGTCGAGGACTACAGGACACTGCGCCAGAAGAGGAGTCGCTGTCATTCTGGTCAGCACCATCGGATCAGGCGCGGCCTATCTAATCTGGCAAGGATAATCAATTTTTGGCCTGTCATCCGAGATACGTTGAAACAGGCTCTCAAGTAATCCGCCCGTCCGGGCAGATGCGCTGCCTGACGCTATCAGGCTTCCATCAGGCGCGCGGGCTTCCTTCCTTTCCCGCGTTCTTGTGTTCTCCCTGTGAACGACCCACTAGCCCGCTGTCCCGTCACGGGATGGCGGGCCTTTTTTCGTTTCAGTAGCGCATGCTCTTTGTTTGATCGCGGTACACCGTGACATGGGAACCGACCTGCGGGCAGACGTCCGCACCGTCCACGACCGGCTCAACCGGTACGATTTGTCGACGTCGTGAAGTCGCTGGTCTGGGCGGCAGGATTTGAACCTGCGACCCTCGGTTCCCAAAACCGATGCGCTACCGGACTGCGCTACGCCCCGAATCCAGGCCATATCCGGCATTCCGTAGTGCATTGTCAATTCAACAGAATGATGTATGTCTGACCAACAAACACTATACTTATCAAAGCTTAGGTTCTGGTTTGGGACCAGAGGGTCGCAGGTTCAAATCCTGCCGCTCCGACCAATTTCTTCAAGTACTTAGCAACACACACGTTGGTCACGTTGGTCAAAGTGTTGGTCAAGCAGAATCCTTCTTTGTTCTGCTTGCGACGCGGGCGCGCGCAACGCGGGTCGTCGCCTTTGCGCCTGACCTGATGTAGTGACCAAAAGTCGTCTCGATGTCGGCGTGCTGCCCGTGGAATCGGAGATCGTCGATCGCGGCTGAGCCGTCGCCGTGTTTCTCGACGATCGCTTCGTAGCCTTCTGTCAGGCCGCCGTGGCGCGCGCGTGCGTTCCATATTTCTTCCGGCACGCCTGCTTCCGTCGCGACCTGACGGAAGACGTCAGCGTAATAGCGGGACTGGAACGGCAGCCGGTCGTTCGTGATGCAAAGCGGGCCTTTGCGTTCATCTTCGGGCACCGCGGACAGTGCCAATTGAAATAGCGGATACTCGTTGGGGTCGAAGACAACGTCGGTGTCTGTCTTCGATGTAGGTAATTGCAAAAGTTCTCCGATGTCTTCAAACCGTAGGCCGGGTCGCCACCAGTTGCGGCCGGCGACAATCGCTCCTTGCGGAGCAAATCGCTTGATTGGCTCCCATTGACCGATGACGTCGATCTGTCGAAGCGTGAACTCAAACTGAGCGGCGACACCTAGTGCGATTGAGCGGAAGCGCAACTCCGGACGCTCGCCCCATCGGCTGCGTTTAGGGGTCTTGAGCTTCGATTTCTCGATGGCGAGACGCACGATCTTCTCGGCATGCTCGTAGGTCATCGGCGACTTAGTTTTCATCGCTGCCGCGCGCTCATCCTTTGTGAGTTTCGGCGCTTTAAACCGCATTACCGAAAGAACAGCCTGTAGCTGACCGCACTCAGCGATACTGATCTCCATGCCGAAAATCAAAACGGCTTTCAACAGTTCGCGCACCGCGATGTCAGCCTTTCGCTTCAGCGGCGGGCCGACGTATCCCGGCGGCTGCATGATGACCGAATGCCACCGCCGGAGATTTTGGCCGGTAAGGCGGTCAATCCGACGCCCGGTGAAATTGTAGGACTGCAGCACCCGGATGCCGTAGGCGAAAGTGCGCCGAGAGTTCAGGCTCAGACCGTGCCACGGCGAAACCGGGTCTTTCTGCCAGAGATCAAGAAGCGATTGCAGCGTGCCGGTATAGTTGGTTCGCGTTTGCGCGTCTGGCGAAACGATCCATTCCAGCATTTCGGTGTAGAGCTGGCGGCAGTGCGATGCCATTCGTTCGACATCCGAGACGTCGTCGAGGTTGTAGTGCAAGCGAATTATGGATGGCTGAAATCGACTGCGGCGTCCGCGCTTTGGGCACACCCAATAGGCGCGACGGTTTCCGCCTTCACGAACATCAAGCCCCGGTGCGTCGATCTCTATTGGCTGCCCGGCGACGATTAGAGTACGGCGGCGGTGCTTCATGGATGTTTTCTATTCCATCTTCTGCGTAGTTCACTACGGTGAATGAACGATTGGCGGCAGGCAAGTCCGGCTGCTGGGTTACTCTGTCGTTGGCAAAAAAGGCCATTACATCAGCGAGTTTTCGTCCTCCCATAACGGGATGAACCCGTGGAAAGCCGCGTTTTTCGAGAACGGCTACGATCATCGGCCAATCCTTCGCGCGCTCGCGGCTGACCACCAGTTCAGCGATCTGCATCTCGCTCGGGAACAAGGGGAGGTCGGCATGCTTCACCATCTAGCCCTCCGCCTTTGGTGAGAGATAGAACACTTCCTCGCCGTCTTCGTCGGGGAGCATGACGTTGTTGTACGCGTTGGCTTCGTGAACGCATTGAGAAATCTTGTTCGCCAGTTCTCGAATGCCATGCCAAAACACAGCATCATCGATAGGCTCTTTGGCCGGTTGACGTGACTGCTCGATAGCAGCCGATAGATTGTTTGCGTGCTTCAACGCTTGATTTGAGTCGTGCGTTGCGAGAACGGCCGGTTTTGTTAGCCATCTACCGCCCTCCCTTTGGATGCGTGGGGGCGGAAGCGAGCATGGCTTTGTAGGCATGGTAAGCGCCCCATCCATGCAAGCTAAGACGCAACTTGCCGACAAGCGGTAACTCGCCGCGCAACGCTTCTGCGCCTGCTTCACACATCTCCTTCGTCGGTTCGCTGGGTTTAAGCGTCCAGCCTTCCTGCGCTACGGGGAGAAGGGAGAGGATGGCTCGGGCTTTTTCACAGGCCTGCTCTTTCGTATTACGCAGTATTTCTTCGCAGTCAGCGCACTCGCACCACGTTGCCGAATAATCGCGATCCCATGTCGGATCAATCACCCTCGCAATCTTCTCTTCCAAATCCCCTGATACCGGGGACGGGGTGGAGGCGAGAAGTCCAGCGGACGACAGACGTGCCGCAAGCGAGCGATCAGCGTCGGTAGCGCCGTCCGGCGTGTTCCCGAAGCCAAGGAGGCCGTCTTTGCGCCATGCAGCGATTTCTTCCGCCGCCCGCTCGATCATATCGTTGGCGGTTTCCTGCGGGAGAATGTGCTCGCCATCCTTCCGGGTAGGCGAGGCGCACTCGTCTTGAATGCGGCCCGGCAATGTCACACTCTCACCGCAGGAACTTTGAATATCGTTTCGCTCCCCCGCTGGTGCGGAGGATTTGAGTGCGAGAATCTGCGCCTCAATCTGACGGCAAGCGCTTGCTTCGCCATAGCTATTCGAGAGCCCCGCATGTTTTCGGGCTATTTTAGCCGCCTCTTCCAGCGCTGCATTGCGCGCGCCCGACGCTACGGCGGGAGTGGAGAGGGCTTTGAGCGCTTCACGCAACGAGCGCGGAGGAACGCCAATAGCGGCGTTGCCGTAGACCAACAACTCCAGAACATCGGGTCTAATATTGGACCTTCCGAGAAAGGTCAGCACAGCCGTTTCCAACTCCGCAATTCTATCTTCGCTCATGGGTGCTGGCGTGGTCATGCGCGCTCTCCAAACTGATTTGGTGTTGGCCTGCTTACGGCCTGCGGATAAGCCATTTCTGGCGTTGTGCCCCAGCGCCCCATGATGAGTTTCATCATCTCGCGAGGACCGATCTGCCACCCTTTGCAAGAGGGTGCAGGCTTCATCTCCTTCCACTGGCCGTCGGAGAAGCACCAAAGCCCAGCGCCGTCAGGAACTTCCTGAGAATGAATCAAGCCCGCCGGACAAGCGAAATAGATGCGGCATGAAAACCGGCGATAGTTCTGCCACTTGCCGGTGCGCACGTCGCTTAGGAAGTCGGCCCTGCTTATTTTGATTTCGTGTGACCACGGCTGCGATCTGGCAACATCAAGTACAGGCCGCATAGAAAATACATCTGGCCTGCATTTCACATAAAGGCTCGTTCGGCCTATTGTCGCAGAACTCCAGATTTTCCCACGTCATGCGGCGTCGATCCATGCCTCGACTGCGAAGCCATCGCGCAAGGTTCGAAGCAAGATCATTGTGAGAAAGCTCGCCCATCTTCACTCACCTTCTAGGAGAGCGCGGGCATAGCGACGGATATATTCGTCCATGCGCTTAATGTATTCGACGTAGAAGGATTCAACGCTGTTCCAGTCATCCGCTAGAACGCAAGGATTTAGATCAAACCGCGTTCCGTGGTCTCGAAGTTCGGAAAGAGCCGCTTCAATTCCTTGATGCGGTCGAAGGGAAAGCAGAGTGGTGTTTTTGATTTCAAAGCCATGATTGCGGCCTTCCATCCCTTCGGCATGCCTGCGGAGTTCTTCTAGGTCTGGTTTCACCTTGTCAGGCGTCTTGGCTTCACCGGACATGCTGGGGTAGATCCTGCTTGAATACGAAGATGTGCAGCGGCTTCGCGCAGTGCAGTCGCAACCATGGGGCTTTCCTTGTCGGCCGCGCGGTCGCGAGATGCTGGCAGCTGCCGATAAGCAGCTATGTCGCTTCCGGAAGCAGTCGCCTTCATGCCAGGTGCAGAACCCGGTATGGCAACACGAACCGCTTCCCGTCTTGGCGGAGCGCCATCGCCACCGCCGGGTGGTCGTGATTGTTGTTGTCCAGCCGAAGCCAGTTCTCGCAAGGGCGTCCGAGTGAAATGCTCCTGCTGCCCTCCTGCTTCACGGGCCTTGAGAGCGGCGATGGCTTCAAGGCGAGAACAGCCCGACAGGGGCGTTAGCTCGGGAGTTGCTGTCGCATTCTCCGACGAATGTTCCGAGAATAGGATCGTCGCGGTAATCTCGTAACTCGGCGACGTGGGTACGAAACCGGCTATAGCCAGCCTTCCGCGAAACGCTTCCGGTACCAGCGTCAGAGCAGCGTCCGCTTTCGGTGTAGCGGGGAAGGTCTTCGCCCGCGATGTAAACCGCCCTGTTTTTGAGCGTCGGGTGTCGGAACTGGATTTTCTCTCCGACAACCCAAGTGTCAGCGAGCGCAAGTCCGATGACCACGCCGTGAATTAGCGCGTCAGTCTTCCGATCCGGTTCCGTGAGTTCTGCGAGCCGCTCAATAAGAGCGCGGAGATCACTGCCCATGGGTGGCCTCGCGCAGTTCGGCTCGGTACAGCTTGACCCAATGGAAGAATGTGATCCGGACGTTGTTCGCCTCGACCTCTTTTGTCAGGCAGTGACCGGATGGAAGATTTTCGTATTCTTTACCCGGCACCGCGATTTCGTCAAAAGCAGCACGATCCAGAGACCACATTGTTAATGTGGTCAGGAAGAATAACGATGACGGCGTCTCTGAGATCTAACAGACGCTCGATCGGCAGGCCGTTTGTACGCAACGCTATCGGATGTGGGACCACATGCGGCAAAAGTCGCGAACGCGCTTCGAACCGATCGATCTCATTGAGATCTGCATCGGTTCGAATCGCTGCAAAATGCACGATTTGATCGAAACCGTGTTTCAAGCCCGTCGTTTCGGTGTCAAAAAAGACGAAGCTCACGGCTCTTCCTGACGCTAGAAATGCCCCGCCAGTCGAAATCGCATCGCTGAAGCACTGACGCGAAATCGGCGAGCTAGGGCAGCAATCCGCTCGTCATCCTCAATATCCAATCCTCCAGCCTCCAATGCCTCGGCTAAGAGATCGCGCGGCATCAACAATTCTGATGCGAACGCATTAGCGTCGATCTCGAGCGGATCGACGCCTTGGGATGAAATGTCGTCGCGGAACAAAACACGGAAGCCCTTGTCTACATGGACGGCTTTTCGGATCTCGTCGGCGTGTAGCTCGTGGTGAGCCAATTCATGGGCTGCCGAAAAGCGCTGGCGATTGGGATGATGGAGAGCATTGACACCAATGATGCCAATCCCATCCTTGATATAAGCCATGCCCGAAAGATCCTCTTCGAGGGGGGCGTACTGCAATACGATGCTTCGTGACTTGATGATTCTTTCGACTGGAACTGGCGCACTCTTGACGCCAAAGTTCTGAAGGATAACGCGAGCAGCTTCCCTTGCTCGTCCTGGGTCTGCGGTCATGATGCGCTCCGCTTCAGCGAGGCAATCTTCTGCTCAACGCGTGCTTTGATCTGCGACCAGTGGTGCCGGTCATCTTCATCGTCCGGCCACAGGATCTTCGCGCGCAGGTCTTTGCCGCGCGTCCATGTGTTCGCGAGTTCTTTCGCGTCGGTCGCATCGTCAAGAATGCTGTCGATCATGGCCGAGTAGTCTTCGGCCGATGGGACCGGCGGTGGTGATTGGTGCCCCGCGCCATCAGCGGCAGCGTCCGGCGCGGGGCTATCCGAGGTCGAGGGGGAGGGGCGTTCGGCCTCAGATTTGATCGAGCCGCCGCGTGCCCATTGCGCGAGCGCGCGGCCGGTATGTTCGTCGAGGGGTCGGTCGTTCGCGAAGATCGAGCGGAAGTGCGCCGGCAACTTCATCATCATCTTCTCGCCGACGTTATCGGACTGCCACGTCGGGACACCGCCGGACTTCGGTAGCAGCAGGCAATTCACGGTCTGCTCGAAAAGAAACTCGTCGCCGGCAATCGGCATGAACCCTTGTGGCACGATCTCGGTCTTGCCGCCTTGCTTCATCGGCTTCACGGTTTCCTTGGCACGGAAGCAGAAGATGAAGTTTGCGTTCAACTGCAGCAGCCCGTTGATGAGCTGGCGGCGTGCGGCTTTCGGCTTCTGCCATGCCAGCATCTTGACTCGTTCGCGCTTCGCCCAATCGTTCCCGGCGAGCCGGTCGAGTTCCTTGTCATGAAGATCGAGCATGCCGCCGGGGCCTTCGTGCTCATGGCTCATGCTGTCCACAACGATGACGCCCGCACCTTGCTTCACGCAGTACCGCAGCGCTTCGAGATAATCGAGAGAGCCGAAGGGCGCATCGAACTGGACGTGCTTGAATTTGAACTGATCCGCATAATGCAGCGCGCGCCGGGCTTCTGTATCGATGACGTACATGTCACCGCCGACTTCTTCCTGGATGCCGGAGCCGAGGCGAAGTGCGGAGAACGTCTTGCCGCATCCGCTTGGACCCATAAGGCCGATCAGCAGCGGAACCTGTTCGCGTGTCGCGGTCTTGGCTGCGAAGTTGCGCGCGGGAGCGTTCATTTCGGTTGAGCCTTTCTAAGGGACTTTAGTTTTTTCTCTAAATGAAGACGTCGCTGCCGCTCGTGTTCAAATTCACGCCTCGTCTTAATAAGCTCATCCCGAACATAACGAAGGTTCAGAACGAGTTGGGGCGATCTAGGGATAAATTGCCCGCACCAGTTTTTTTCTGTTGTAGTGGTCTGCTCCGGATAAAAATGACAAGTCATTTTTCGGTCGGCGTCTTCTCTATAGTCGTTTGGGCCGTTGCCAAATTTGCAATCCATGCAACACATCAGCCCGCCCTCATGATGTCGCGGTTGATCTCGGTGGTGCTGTCGGGAAGCCGCCCGATCACGGGATCGTCGAAGAAGTCGATCAACCCGGCATCGGCAAGCGCGATCTCGCGTTCCAGCCAGCGGCTTTCGGCATAGTTTGGATACGTCGGCAGCGTCGGTTCCAGCGGATAGCCGGGCCACTCGTTTCGCTCGTAGCAACCGCGCCAAATCTGGATCGCGGCGGCCAGCTTGCGGCGACCCAGCGTCAGCGACGATTCCGGTATCTCGCACGGCGTCATCGCGAATGGCGCGTAGTTCTCCTGCGACGAAGCGGAAGCGCCGGCGACCGGCGTTCTCGGGGTCCAAGACATCAAGCCCGCGCTCGATCAATGGCGGCCTGCGTCCCAGCCGGCGTCGCACATCTTGTTCGGGATCGCATGCGGGCGCCGCCGATGCCGCCGTCGATTTGAGATCATAGATGACGCGGCGGTCGAGGTGAACCAGTCGATCATGCAGCGCAGCCGGAGACGATCTTCCTGCCACGCCAGCACGACCTCGCCGAAGCCATGGGCCGACGCGAAGGCATCATTTCCAGCCGACAGCGGCAAGGCTGCGGCGGGTATTCTGCACCAGGATTACCGCGCGCTCGTAGTGCGCCGCGATGATCGGCTCCTTGCCTTCTTCTGGCCTTCGCGAAGGTCTGCGCGTCTTTCACTGCCGGTTCGCAAACTCGGGCGGGCGCAATCGCGATGTCCTTGCCGCGACCGATCGAAGCGGAGTGCGGGCGTTGCCGGTAGCCTTCGTCTTGTCGTACTTCTCCTGCTCGTCCTCAATCTCTGGCGGGCAGAGACGCGGGTGCTCGTAGAAAGCATGCAGCGGCGATTGGTCGAGCAGCACCTTGGCGAGCGACTGGTTCAGACTCGGTGCCGGGCAGGGGTCCGCGAAGTAATCCGGCGCCGGCATCTGGTAGATGCCCGGCTTCGTGATCTTGGCGCCGCGTTCGAGAACAGTCGGTATCATTCTGTGGCCTCCGCGACGTAGGTTGGGTGCTGCCCGCGCATATGGCGTTGCAAATTCTCGAACGTGCGATTGCAGCACGGACAGACACCGCGGCCGACGCGGTTCTTAATTCGCGTCACGACGCCTTTGGTGGCAGAAAGCTGGCGCTCGACGCTTTCTTTGCGGTCGATCCACGCGCGTATCGTGTCGTCTTTCTCCGCGATACACTGCTGCAGGCGGTCACGCTCGCGGCGCAGTTTCGTTTCCTCGCTCTCGCCAGTAATAAAACTCTGACCGTGCCCATATGGGCAATAGAACGTCAATTTCTCGCGGGCGGCGAGTGCGGAGAGATAGGTTCATTCGGGATGCCGAACGAGCATTTGCAGCTATAACAGGTTTGATTGATCAGCGTCATACTTCCCCTCCGCTCTTGAGCGCTGCGCGGCCTGCGGGGGTGAGGCGAAAGTGGGATTGCGATATAAAGCCTGTACGAACTTCTTCAATCAACCTTGCACTCTCTAGGCTGAATAGCGTCTAAGTGTTGAAAGCCAGATATTCCCAGTCCTTGACCAATTTCAGCAGCCTTCACACTGCGCCTTCGTCAGCTTCCCCGCGCCAGATTGGGTCATTGGGTGTGCCGCCTGAAATACACGCCAACGATCTGGTGCTGGCCCAGAACTCAGCAAGCAGCCGTCATCCTTACAGACCCGGGTAAGGAGATCTCAAGTACATGCCGGACTTCGTGCGGGCTTCGATCGAGTCACGCCGTCATAACCGACGCGATATGACTCGGCTGGATACGCGCCGACCTCGACCATTGCTTCTGTGCCGTTCCAAACGGTGATGTAATCGATTGCTTGCGTGATCGGATGCTCGCTCATGACTTCCTCGCTGCGAGAAGGGCGAGTATCTTGTTGAGACGTTCGACGGCTCTTTCCGCAGCTTCGAACGCTGGCAGGACGGTAATCAATTCATCGTATCCAGTTGGCTCAAAGCCGACGCCCCGATACTGGCGTCATCCATCGGAACGTCGAGCCAATTCCAATCGACGCGCAACCAGTCAGTTTGAGCGGTCGGACACAAAACTGCGGCCCGCCGTCATCGCGCACCGCATCTTCACTCTGCGAGACGGGGTGGTCCATAACATCGGTCCTCAGCGCGCCGGAAGCCTTCGGGCGTGTACTCGCGCTGTCGGCGGACACAATGGGTGCCAGCCCCGAACATGATCGAGTTCGTGCGTATCGTGCTGTCGCAGGTGTTCTAGCGCGGTCGGCTGCTCGACCACGAGCAAACAGTCCATGATGGAGTCGGGCAAGCGATACATCTTCACCGCCGTCGCTTCCATGACGTGGTGATGGCCGGTCTCGCTGTGCGTAACGATTACCTTGCCGCCCTCTGGCTTCACTTCCATCGCATTGACCGGGAGCGCTTCGATGCGCTTGATGTAAATGTCGCCCTGCGCGCAGAAATTCTCAAACGTCTTCATGATATAGTCCTTTCAGGTTCTGATTTCGGGTTTGGTGAACGACTTCTCTTCAAGGCCCCAAGTCCACGCTTGAGCCTCAATTGCCGATTTCATGTTGGGAGGAACTGGAAGCGCGAATGACCTGCCGGTCCCGCACTGAACGCGCAGGAATCGCTCGCGTCCGATTTCAGAATTTCGACCTCAGCGGGTTCGCCGATCTCTGGATCGCCGTCCTTGTCGATGGTTTTCGCGTTCAACTCGTTCAGAATGCGAGCCCAGCCGAGGATTTCGCAGGCCGCGCGGCGCTGTTCGATGTTCTGCCAGGTCAGCGCTATCTTTGGCGTCAACCGATCTTTGCGCTCGATCCACTCGGCAGGAATCTTGACGCCGTGCCAATGATAGAGCGACCAGCCGTCTCGCCAGCGATGCGAGGGACCATTTTCACAGTGCGGCCGGTTCTGATCATCGACCTTAAGGACTTCGGGGAAGTCCGAGACCATGCAAAATTCTTCGTGCATGACGCGGAAGCCGCCATGGATCGCGGCCTGCTCCCAGTGCGCGTAGGCCGCATGCTCCGGAAGATTTAGCCCGAGAATGTCGCGATAGGCGGAAAGATAGGCGTCGTATCCTGCCCACATATTTCGCCTGGTAAACCGTTCCCCAGCGCTTGGCACATTCAAGACCGAGTTTGTCGGCGAGTTCTAGGCATGCAGACGCAGCTTGCTGCTCGGCGTCGCCTGTTGCCGCGTATGTTGCCGCGTATGTTGCCGCGCGTGTTGCCGCGTCTGTTGCCGCGCGTGTTGCCGCGCCTGTTGCCGCGTCTGTTGCCGCGCGTGTTGCCGCGCCTGTTGCCGCGCCTGTTGCCGCGCCTGTTGCCGCGCCTGTTGCCGCGCGTGTTGCCGCGCGTGTTGCCGCGCCTGTTGCCGCGTCTGTTGCCGCGTCTGTTGCCGCGTCTGTTGCCGCGTATGTTGCCGCGTATGTTGCCGCGCGTGTTGCCGCGCCTGTTGCCGCGCCTGTTGCGCGCCTGTTGCCGCGCGTGTTGCCGCGCGTGTTGCCGCGCCTGTTGCCGCGTCTGTTGCCGCGCGTGTTGCCGCGCCTGTTGCCGCGCCGTTCTTCCGCGAATACCAGATTGCAGCCGCCGCGCCATAAGCAAAGGCCATCACGAGCGGGAGGGTACAATGACCACGCGCGGCTTCTTCATGCCGGCGGCAGCGTACAATCCCTCGATTGCCGGAGCGATCTTATCAGGTTCTATCGGGTCGGTTCGCATCGCTCTGGAAATCCAGAGGTTGGCATGCTCATCCATTAGCGATTTCTCGCGCTTGGTGATGCCGCCCGTAGCTTTGGTTTTTGTACGTACAATCTTTGCCATGGCGCGCCTTACTCCGTCACGTCGGCGCGAAGCATGCTCGCGGTTTGGGTTTCGATGGCGAGCCGGAACGTCAACCGTTCGATCAGCGCTTCATGCGTGATCGATACATTGCGGCAGCGGTCGATCATGTCCTGCGTGTCGCGGGCCAGGGCCTCGAACAGGTCGGCCGTCGTCTTCATGGCGCGGCAGGCGCGCTCCTCAACGGTGAACGGCCGGCCGGGATCGAGCGCGGTCTGTGTTGCGCGCGTCAGGGCGTCGACGACCTTGAGGCTCTGGACCTCGGGGATCGGGCGAAGGCGAGGGGCGGCCTGTCTGCGGGCGCGCTCGGCGGCGAGGTCGAGAAACATCACGACACCCGCGCGAAGGTCTGGCCGAGGGGGCGATGAAGCCGAACCCGTCGTGCTGCGGGATCGAGAAGTCGGCGCTGGCGACCGCTGGCGCGTCCGCGATGGTCTCGATGGCAAGCTGGACTTCGGCGAAGGACTTGCCGGTTACGGTATGCGGTGCGGGTGCGGTCCTTCGGTCATGCTGGCTTTCAACGTGAGCAGGCATCGGCGTCCCTCCAAGGATGAAAGGACGGTAAAAACCTTAAGTGTTATTGTCAACACCTAAAGTTGTTAATTCTTCTGGCAGAACTTCCCTGAGGAAATCACCTGAAACTTATCCAGGGGTCCATAATAAGTTTCGATCCAGCCTTGATGCATGCCGAACACGCGCTCGTTCATGTAAAACCCACTGAAATAGCAGCTACCGGATTTGTGAACTGGACTGGCCTCTGACATTCACTTGCAGACCCATGCCTGCTTTGGCGTCCGCTTCCAGGGGTAAAACATACAATTCGTCGGCCTTTTTGACGCACAACGGACGTATTCATTATCGCCATATAGTTCAAGAACACGACTTTACCGTCGCCAGCAGGTGGAGCTTCTCGGATCACGAGCGAAGATAGTTTTGGGTCTTTACCGGGCTCAAGGCTGATATCGCTTTTCCACACCTCGACCGGAATCCTGGAGTCAAACCAGCTGCATTTCGGTAAGTCAGGCGCGGCAATAGTTGCCCCTGTCAGAAAAACGTAGGCGATCAAACCGGCGAATGCTTGCCGAAAACGCGATGGCATATCCGCCACTCCTTGCGGCTGAGGGAGAAGTCGCTCTTCTGACCATCCGGCGGGTTGTGCTGCCGGACCAGCCAGGAATCGGTGTGCGCCTTGCGGACGCTAACGTCGTGGCGCGCGCTTGCCCATCCCCGTTCGGCATAGAAAATATAGGTTCCGCCTGCCACGACGGGCAGATGCGGGTTCCACGAGGGCGATGTCGCCGGCCTCGAACTCCGGGCTCCCATGGATGTGCCGACGATATAGAGGCCATAAGCCCCACGACACGGTCCACAGGGAGGTGTCGGGATCCATCCTGCGGGGTCGGTGCTGACGAGGATTTCGCCGGGGCCGCCCTCCGCAGAAGCGTACACAGGAAAATTGTTGTCCGTCCCATGCGGCCGGTCGTTGATAGGTGTCGGGGGCTGTTGTGAACCGAGCATGGCCCCAGCGGGATCGATCGAAGCGAGGCAGATCGGCACGGCAGCGATCTGCGGCAGCCACTTCGATTTCTTGGTGGCTCCGCTCTCAATCTTATCGATCGTGGCCTGTGAAACCGGAACCTTGGGGCTGATCGCTTTCCCTAGTTCGGCTTGGGTCATTTTCCGGGCCTCGCGGGCCGCGCGGATGAGTTCTGCTGGGGTCATATCCACATATTAACACCAAAGGTGTTTGAATACCTGACACTTTTGGTGTTGACGATTAACAACCTTTGTTGTTACGAAATGCGCCATGAGCGATTTGGCGCAGGAAACCGTCCGCGACGCTATTCAGCGGGCAGTCGATCTCAAGGGCAGCGAGGAAAAGCTCGCGGTGGCCTGCGGGGTCACGCAGTCGGCCATAAGCAAGGCGAAACTGACCGGGCGCATATCCGATCGGCTCGCTATCGCAATTCATCGAGTAACCGATGGTGATGTGCCCGGCAACGTGCTGCGGCGCGATCTCTGGCGCTTGCCGGAGCATGTCCCGGTCAATGCCGACGACCACGCGCAGCCGGAAGCGCAGGCCGCACAATGAAATTCCTGATCGTTTCACGGGAAATTGTCTCGGCTCAGGCGCCGACATCGCGTGGTGCCATGGCTGCGTCCGGACGGAAAGGGAAGTCCTGATGTCGGCATGGCAGCCCATGATCCTCGCGTTCGCGGCGATCATCGCCGGAGCGATTGAGTTCGCGCTGCTACTCCGGCTGCTGCGCAAATATATCGATCCGATGGAAGACACCCTCGATGCGTTCTTTTCGCGCGCGTCACTTGAGGACGCTTGGCGCGTTCAATCTCACACGCTTACGGCACTGTTCCTTTTCGTGCTCGCGAGCGCCCTAATTTACTTACCGCGGCGGACCTGACCACTTCGGAGGACTGACATGGCAGACGAAGGCAGAGAAGCAACGAACTTCGCGAAGTCGCAGCTTCGCGCGCTGGTCGAGCGTATCGAGCGCCTTGAAGAAGAAAAGCAGGCGATCGCCGACGACATCCGCGAAGTCTACGGCGAAGCCAAAGCCAACGGGTTCGATACCAAGGCGTTGCGTGCGGTGATCAAGCTGCGCGGACAAGATGCTGCGGAACGTGCCGAGTTCGAGGCCGTTGTCGAACTCTATCGCGACGCGCTTGGGCTCGGCGGTTATGTCGACACCGATCTCGGGCAAGCCGCAGCGCGCGCTGGCACGAAAGACCCGAAGGTGCGCAAGGCCGCGAAGAACCTGACCAAAGCGCTCGGCAAGCCGGTCGAGCCGACAGCGGAAGAAAAGGCGCGCGGCTCCAAAGTGGTTGCCTTCGAGAAAGAGGGCATCCGCACCTCGATCGCAGTCGGCGAACCGAAACGCGTCGCCGATCGTGCGGAAGCATCGGCTTCCGAGCGCGACCACGTGCGGCTGAACCAGGACGAAGCCGCCGCCGATGTCATGGCGCCACCGCGACCACCACATCCCTCGGTCGCCAATCCGCCGTTCGCTCATACCGCGCCGAAGCCCGGCGAGGAAATGCCGGATGTCCCGCCGTTCCTTGATCGACGCGAGCCCGAAATGACCGAACCGCGGGTGGCGGCGGAATGACATACGCGGACCGTCGCTTCGCTACGAGCGAACGCCAGAAGAAGCGCTGATGGATACCCGCTGACACGCGAAAGGGCTCCATCAATTGGGTTGGTCAACGTGGCCACTATCACCGGCACCTGATCTCGAGCTGCTGGACCGCAACCAGCTGACGCCCGACATCGCCAAAGATCGCTCAAGCCGCACGGCGGTCATCACGGAGGCGGGGAGGAGGCAGGCTCTGTTCGGCGCATGACGCACGAAATGGCATGTGCGTTGGCGGACGCTGGATACATCACGGTCGCGGAGTATCTGCGGCTTTGCGAGGAAAACGGCTGGTAGGCCGACAGGGTGGGAAGTCAGGTGGGGGAAATCTCTCGCGACAAGGGCGCCCGTGGCGAGCGCCTGATTGTCGGCCTCATGAACGACGCCGGGTTCGAAGCGCAGCGCGTGCCGCTCTCCGGTGCTGCGCTCGGGCAGTTCGCCGGCGACATTTCCGTCTCCGTCTGCCGTGAGAACTGGCGCGGCGAGGTCAAGCTACGCGCGAGCGGCTTCGCGCAGGTCTATGGCTGGCTCGGACTGCATCAATTCCTGATCGTGAAGGCCAGACCGCAAGGATCCTCTGATCGTGATGCGGCTCTCCGATGCTGCCCGCATCGGCGCCATCGCGCAGGGGAAGGTGTGATGCACGGCGCGCTGTTTCCGCTCGCCGACCCCGTTGCGCCGCCGCGTGCTGCGCGCGTCGTCCGCATTCTTCTGGGCGATGTATTCGCAGCGCTCGCGAAGCTTCCTGACAACTCGGTCGATTGCGTTGTGACGTCGCCACCGTATTGGGGGCTGCGGGACTACGGCGTGGACGGCCAGCTCGGGCTCGAGCGGACGCTCGGCGAGCACATCGACGTCATGGTGCGGGTGTTCCGCGAAGTCCGACGCGTGTTGAGGCCGAGTGGTACTTGCTTTTTGAATTATGGAGATTGCTACGCCACTGCTCCAAATGGCAGGTCGGCAGCAGATACGAAGGCAAGGGAGTGACGACCGAACGTTTAGAGACAAACCATTTTCCACCGTTGGCCGATCTACGGTGTTCGAGATGAGCGCGTATGGCAGCGCCGGCGAAAAGCAGGATCAGGTTCGCAAGATCCGTGGTTCGTCTTCTCGGAAATCACGATGGTGAACGCAAAGGTTCGCGGTCGAAGCGCACTTCTGACAGCGATGCTCGTCTCGCTCTCGAACAAGCTGCCAAACCTTTGGAAGCAAATCCTGGCGAATATGGCGTTACTGATCGCCCATCTTCCAGCGCGGGTTGCGCGGACCTGAAGAAGCTTGGCGATTTTCAGCCGGTGTGCTGGATTCAGCGCGCGATCTGATTCCACTTCTCGCTTCTGCTGACGCCGCTCTGGCGTCCACCACGCCTGAATTTTCTGAGCAACGCCCGGAAGACTTCCGCCTGTCTTGTATGATTTCCGGCTTGCCTATCGTCGCTGCGGTCGTGCGAACGCGGTGTTCAGCCGTTCGCGGATATGTCGGTCGAGTTTTCCAGAAATGCTTCGTTGCAAGAACGGCAGCGTTTCACTTTTCGAGGAACTGGCGCGGAACATTCAATGCACTTCCGCGTGTTGTTCACTGCTCGCTTCGACATGGCTGCATATTGAGCCAGAGCGTCCCGCTGGTCCAGTGCTCAAGCCCAAAGACCTCTGCATGATCCCGAACCGGCTCGCGATCGCGCTGCAGGAAGACGGCTGGTGGGTGCGGTCGGAGATCGTGTGGGGCAAGCCAAATGCTATGCCGGATAGCTCCGGTACGCAGCGGCCGGCCAGCGCACGAAAAATATTTCTGCTCCCGAAGTCGGTCGATGCCGATGTTTGGCGCGCGCGCGATACCGGGGCTTTCGACCGATCCAGATTTCTCGGAGCGGGCGCCTTGGCGACCAAGCCGGATGAACTCGGCCCACGCTGGGTCCGGCTCGGCTCTACTACGATGCCGAGGCAGTTCGCGTCGCCGGAACAACGGATACCGTGACAAAAAGCTGGATGCCTGGGACACAGGAAAGGAGGGCACGGAAGTTTTCATCGCAGCGGTCGCGAGAAGGGCGCGAAGGTGGATAAACAGCGCGGTCGCAGCCGGCGTCACGCCGGCTTTGGCTGATCGCTGGGATGACATGCCGCGTGCGGAGCAATCCGCGAATGGTCAGTTGCTCGAAACTACGAGCCCGCGCCGCTCGATGTTCTGCGCGTCAACACCGACGCCTTCTCCGACGCACACTTCGCGACGTTCCCGCCTGAACTTGTCGAACGCTGCCTGAAGGCGGGCTGTCCGGTAGGCGGGCAGGTTCTGGATCCTTTCGGCGGATCGGGAACGACTGCACTTGTCGCCGATGGCCTCGGCATGGACTGCACGCTGATCGAACTGAACCCGGCATATGTCGAGATCGCGCGGAAACGCCTCGGCGACATGTTCCGGCAGATCGATGTCGAGGCCGTGGCATGACCCGCACCATCGTTCCGCGTGTCAGCGACCACGCCATGTTGCGCTACTTCGAGCGGGTCTATGAACTCGACATCGAGAGCGCTGCGCGCCGAAATCCTGACGCCGGAGATCGGGCCAAAATCGCGGCCGGTGCGGTCACGGTGACGATCCGCGGCCACAGGCGCCGGTTCACGACGGCTGCATCGCGACGATTCTGCCGAAGGAAGGTGTCGTAAGCCGAGTACCACGCCGCGTCATGACCGAAAGGTGGTGGCGAAGTGACCACACGCCCTGGATGCCGCTCTATGTCGCCGACTATCTCGCCGACACCGGCCACCTCAGCACGATCGAGCACGGCGCTTATCTGCTGCTCATCATGCACTATTGGGCGAACGACGGGTTGCCGACCGATGAGGCGCAGCTTCGAAATATCGCAAAACTTTCTTCGCATAATTGGAAAAAATCTCGCGAGACTTTGCAAAAATTATTCGATGCAGACTGGCGGCATAAGCGCATCGATGCAGAGCTTACAAAGCTGCATGAAATCTCGGAAAAGCGCAGCAAGGCGGCGAAGGATCGGCACGAAAAAGAGCGTGCAAATGCACCTGCAAAAGCAGAGCAAGTGCAGACACACTCACACTCACACTCACAAATCTCTCCATCTAAGGATGGAGCCGGTAAGGCCTCCCGCGCGCCGCCCGGAAAAAAGGTTCCAGGCTTTCTGCCGACTGGCAGCCGTCAGTGGACGAGATCGGCTTCGCGCGCGGCAAAGGTCTCAGCGAGCAGCGCATCCAGCTTCAGGTCGAGAAATTCCGCAACTACTGGATCGGCAAAGCCGGTGAAAAGGGCGTGAAACTCGATTGGACGGCGACATGGCGGAACTGGATTATCTCGGAGGTCGAAAGAAATGGCGCAGGAAGTAACCCCGCTTCGGGGCCGCGAAACGCTACCGGCAGATCGGGCGCGGATGCTGTCATTGCCGGATTCGGCAAGGTCGCTGATCGGCGCGCTGGGCGAAGTGACGATCGACGGCAGGACAGCGAAATACCTCCCGGCCGGTATGAGCTTGACCTCTCATGACCGCGCCGCGCTTGAGCGGCAGGCCGATGGCATCGCGCGCCTGCTCGACGGCAGCGGACAGACCGCGGCACGGCTCGCGCATCTCGCGAAGTTCGTTGCTGGGTTCGGTAACCGCGGCGGAAGCGAGCTCGATCGCGAGGCACAGGGCGAGGCGTTCGAGGACGCGCTGGACGACATCCCGGCGTGGGTCGTCACCGAAACGATCCGCCGGTGGCATCGCCGAAATCGGCCAGATCAACGGGCGAGCCGTGAACCTGAACTTCCAGCCGACGCCACCGATCTTCCAACGCTTGCCTAAAGATGCTAGCACCAACGCTCGAGGATCTCGCGCGGCTGCGTGAGTTGCTGGAAGCGAAGCCGCTCACGGAAGTCATTCGGAAGGTCGAGCCGAAGGTGGTCGAGGGCTTTGCATCCCTATCGAAAGCGCTCGGAAACGTCGTGGATCCGCGGCGGCAGCCCAATCCAGCGGTTGCGGAGATCGCGGCGGCGGCCCGGGCGCGGCAAGCCGTCGAACCGGAGGCGCCGGCCGATGTCTAAACTCCCCGAAGCGACCCGCGCACGGCACAAGCGCAATCTCCAAAAGCAGCGCCAGATCAACGCAGCACTTCGTGCGGCCGCGGCGAGCAACGCCGACCTTGCGCAGCCCTTCATTCAAGCCGACGGAAAACTGCGGGAACCTTACGTTCCAGATGCGAGACCAGCAGCGATTGTAGGAACCGACCTGTTGCTCGCACGGCTGCAAGCGGGGCGGCGATAGATGCAGCCTGAACCGCTCGCAATCGGTGACAGCTACGACGATCTCATCCGCGCGTTGCGGGAGCGGGCGTCTGCGCTCGGCATGACGGATAAGATCATCGAGGAAATCGGCGGGTTTACCGGTGGGCATGTCGGCAAGCTGCTTGGCGCGGGAAGCGGACCAAGAGTCTGGGCGGGCTTTCATTCGGCATGATGCTCGGCGCGCTCGGGCTGAAATTCGCGATCATCGAGGATGAAGCCGCGACGGCGCGAATCAAGCGGCGGTTCGATCCGAGTGTGAAATCGAAGCGTGACTTGAGCGATGCTCAGCCCCGAGCATCAACATCACGCCGGACCTCGCCTTGCGATTCTGCGCGATCTCGGACGGGAAACAGGCCACGCCGGGCAGCGCGCGTTCATGGCATCGACGACACCAACTCGTCGCAAGCAAATCGCTCGTAAAGCGGCGAAGGCGCGGTGGAAGCGGGCCACGCAACAAACCCAGTATGGGGTCGTTTTGATGCAAAGGTTTCGGATACTGAGGGCGATCCATCGTTTGCGCGTGATGTATGCGAGCGAAAAGTTGGCAAAGGTCCGGGCGAATGGCGACGCTGGAATCTTTGTCCTCCTGCCCATGAATGTAACAGTTCCGGAAGTCG
Source organism: Hyphomicrobiales bacterium (assembly GCA_016713235.1). Taxonomy (GTDB): domain Bacteria; phylum Pseudomonadota; class Alphaproteobacteria; order Rhizobiales; family Xanthobacteraceae. The sequence goes on from JADJPN010000007.1 coordinate 25,864, forward strand.
CAAGGTATGAGCAAAGCAGGTGGTGGCAATCATGAGCCTCGGACGCCGCGCCTTTCTGCGGGTTGCCGCGCTGACGCCGCTCGCTGCGAAGAAAGCGGCAGAGGTAACGGCTGCGGAGTTGTCCGGCACGATCACCGCCGGGCACGGCAACTGGCATGGACAGGGAGGGGCACCCCACGCAATCAGCGGGCCTGACGATAGACCACTGGCGCAAGATGCTGGCGAATGCCGCGGCACGCGCTGAGGCCGAAAGCGTGATCTTCGAGGACGAGCGCAAGGTCGGCTTCATTGACCCCGACATCGCCTGCGCGCGGTCGTACTCGCTCAACGCCAAGATCGCGTACCAGCGGCAACGCAATGTCGAGCGCCGCCTGCAGCAGCTTCAGAACGAGTGGCCATGGCAGAAGCTCGAAGGCATCGGCCGGCGGATCATGAAGGAGATTTGATGAAACCGACTGAGCGCTCCACGAGAAATTTCAATGTGTCCCGGTCAAGCTGCAGTACGATTTCGCCGCAAAGATCGGCGGGGTAATCTTCGCTGAAGGTGATTGCTGTGATATGGGCGGCTGCGTAGCCGTATTTGAAGCGATCGACCCAGAAGTTTCGGTCATTGCGACGTTTTCAGGAAAAGAGCCCGACACAACCTATAGGAAGACCAGCGCTGGCTGGATTTCCGTTGGCGGGTGATTATTGGATTTGTCGTGCTGTCGCCCGTCCAGTTCACAAGCAACAGCGGCTCAAACTCTTGGTTGCAGAACTCCTGCTCTTCATCAACCCATAGGCACAGCACCTTTCCGTTTTCGGTCATCGCTACCACGGTCATGCGGTATCCGCCGCCGCTCTTGAGCGCCACAATATCTCCGATTTGGAAAAGGCCGTCTTTCATCATCGCCACCCTAACACACTTTACCGCAGCGGCCGGCCGTTCCGCACCAGCGGGCGCCAATCCGGCCTGACATCGGGCTCGGCACGGCCGCATTTCGTGCAGCGCAGTTCCCGCGAGATGTCGGTGAACGTGGTCTCATCAGACCACCGATCCGCGTTCATTTCCGCTGAATGCCCGCACAAGCAATAGATCAGGATGCCGCGGCAGCCGTTGTCGCGCATGTTCTGGATCGCAACTTTCTGGACACGGCGACGGGGCATGCCGCAACTATGGAAGGCGCTGCTGGTTCCCGCAACGGGCTATTTGCCCTTGCGCTTCTTCAAGCGAGCGAACCAGAGGCGCCGCAGATAGTCCTCGCGGCATTTTATCGGGTCGATGCCTGCGCGCTTCGCCCAGTGGTGGACGAGCTGGCGGGATTGTTTGACCAAAGCCGCGACATCGGAAACCGTCACTGAGCCTTCCGCCAGCAACTCAAGCGCAAGGTTGCGCTCCTTCTCGTCGATTTGTGATATAGCAGGCGGCGTCATTGCCGAATCCTCGGGTGCCCTCGCAGGCCCTGACGTAAGCATGACAAGGCCCCGGGACGCCAATCCCGGGGCCAATTCGTTAGGCGTAGGCCGTCCACGATGCAGGCTTTACGACACGGACGCCGGCGACTGTTTCGACGGCCGCAGGATAGGCGATCTGGCACGAACTGATCTTGAAGCCATGCTCGCGGCATTGCCGGCGGATGGGCTCGCAGATGTATTCACCAGGTAGCGGAACGCACTTTCCGCGCGCCCAGCCTTCCTCAACTCGCTCCTGCTTCAGTTCCCGCAGAACGCCGGTCTTCCCACGAAGCGCGACGAGTTCGAAGAACTCCACGTTGGTCTGATCGTAGCCCCAGCAGGTCCGGAAGATGTCGCCGATCTTGTACGGCGGCACCCATGCCTTGCGCGCCTCGCGGCGATCTTGCACCATTTTTGCGCGGCCGCGGCGGGCTTCAAATGCTCGGGCAATCGCGTCCTCGCGTGCCTTCGGAGTGCGATAGCGGAAGCGGAAGGCAGGTTTGTCGGCCTTGCCATAGGAACATGACGCAGGCCGGGTCGCCTCCGTTCGTGCTTAGGAGGTAGGCCACGGCGTCGGAATGACGGTCGGCGACCTTCGTTGAACCTTCAGGAATGTAGAAGGAACGGGAAAACGATTGCGCATTTTGGTGATCCTCGCAGTGTGTACGCCACGCCAACGGCGTTTGACAAATGTAAAATAGAACAGCCTTCGATCATTTGTCAAATGTAAAATGATGTTATTTTCGTCAAGCATAATCGGACGACTCGCGGCGGCAACAAATGCAGTAACGCCAGCACTTTCTCAGCGGTGCGTTGCTGCTGCGGCAAGAAATCGCGCACCTTCTCGCCCGCGCCGCACGCACGCGCGTTCCTTCCGCAGCGAGCCGACTAGGCGAGCGAGGACGTGATCGAGCGATAGCGAGTGAAGCAGCGGGCCGAATGACGGAAGCAAGATGTCAACCGCAACCGAACAGCAGCAAAGACCCGCTAATGTCGTCGTGCCTGCCACGAAAGCAGACCCGAAGCCGAAGCAGATCGGCGGAAAGGTCAAGCGCGCACTAGACCTCATGGTCTTCGGTGACGAGAAGACGGCACTCCATACGAGTGGAATGACGCGCGCACAAAGTCGGATTGTCGTTGCAGCACGCGAGTAAGGAACGCTCAACGTCTCACGTCATCCGATACACCTCAGAGAGCAGAAGCAGGTGTTTCGTCAAAGCGTGAGCGCCTCAAACATTCTCCACGCTCGTCGCATCCGCAATCAGCGCGACAATCAGATGGCCTCGCTCGGCGCGATCAAGCCGCTCGAGCAGATGGATGAACGCGCGCCGGCCCATTCAGGCGCACAGAAGAACGTCACGCCTGGCGTTGTCGTCGTCATCAACGCCAATCGAGAAGCGCCGCTGATAGACCATCAGCGGGTTATCGAGATTAACCCGTTGCAATCAAACGAGGACGTTGGTCATGAGGTGTGACCAACGCGCTCCGACCGCTGACTTCGGCTCCGCGCTGCATGCGATTGCGAGCGGTGCAGGCCGGGCGACACGATGCCTGGCTGCGATGCGCGGGGTCAGCGCCGGCATGAAGCGGTCGAGGGGGGTCGCGATCTCACAGCGCGCGTGCATATCGGAAGGGGGGCTTGGAAAAGCCGTCGCCGAGTCCAGTGCTGGTGTCTCCCCCTCGCGATTTCCCCTCAGATCATCTGGGGGTCAGCGAATTTTTTCAGAGGCTGGAAAACTTCGGATGAGGCTGTTGTGACCGTCATCCCGTTTCCTCTCTGGCTGGTCGAGCGCCGCGGCGAGATCGTGCAGGGGCCTTCCGCGAAGGTGATCGTGCTGCCGGTTATTCGGGTGGAGCGGGCTGAGAAGGTCGAGCCGAAGAAATTGCCGCGGAAGCGGAGGGCGAAGCGGTGAGCGAGAAGGTGGTCGGAATACGGCCGAACATGTCTCCCCCAAAATTCGAGCCGAACGAGTCGATAGTGGGCTTGCTGAGCGAATTGCTGGGTGCCGCGGAGGCCGGTGAAATTCAGGGCATCGCGATCTCGCTCTATCACCGGGATGATACTCACTCGACCGCAAGAGCCGGGCTTCGGACGCTCGCCACCGTGGGCAATCTCGAACGGCTCAAGTTCGAAATCCTGCACGAGGATGAGCACTCGTGAAACTCCGCTCGTCGCTCGAAAAGACCTACGCCGAAGTCGCGCCCCCGCCTGATCTGCCCGAACTTCAGTTCGACGAGCATGGGCGGAAAATCTACGCTCCTGACGGGGCGATCCTTTGCGAGTTCCTGCAGGACCGCGCGCATGTCAGCGGCATCCGCGGCCCGATCGGTTCGGGCAAGACGCTCGCGGCCTTCAACAAGATTTGGCAGATCGCGTGCGAGCAGCGCCGTCACCGCAGGACGGCTTGCGGAAAACGCGCTGGGGCATCGTTCGCAACACCTATCCCGATCTTGAGGGCACCACGCTCAAGGACTGGCTGGAATGGTTCCCCGAGGGACAGTACGGCCGGCTGAAGCGATCGCGTCCGTTCGAATACCTGATGGAACTCGGAGAAGTTCGTTGCGAGATCATATTCCTCGCTCTGGACAGCGAGGACGACATCAAGAAGCTGCGCTCGGGCCAGTTCACCGGATTCTACTTCAACGAGCTGCAATACATTCCGAAGGCGATCTTCGACGAAGCCGAAAGCCGCACCGGCCGCTATCCGTCGCCCGCCGACGGCTTCGCGACGTGGCACGGCGTCATCTTCGACATGAACGAGCCGTCGGAAGACTTCTGGCTCGTGCAGATGACAGGCGAAGTACCGTTCCCGAGAACATGCCGCCGGAAGAACGCGCCCGCCTGAAATGGCCGAGCGACTGGAAGTATTACGTCCAGCCTGCAGCGCTGAACGAGGTCTTCAATTCTGACGGCAAGACGCTACGTGGCTACAAAATCAATCCGCTCGCGGAAAATACGCGTTGGCTGAAGCCGGGCTATTACGCCGAAAAGGTTCGCGGAAAGGACAAGACCTGGGTGGATTCCCGGCTCCTGGAACCGGATTTCGGTCTGGGTCGATGGCAAGCCGGTCTTCCCGATGTTCAACACCGAAACGCATGTCGCCAGGAAGAGCTCCGCGCGGTGCCTGGCTATCCGATTTGGGTCGGCCTCGATTTCAGCCGCAACCCGGCGGCGATATTCGGGCAGTTGATCGGAAACCGCTGGTATATCCTTGGCGAACTGCTCGGGTTCGACGTCGATAGTTCGACCTTCGCGCCATTGGTGAAGCGTTATCTCGACCAGCGCTGGCCCGGTTTCGAGGTCCGCTTCCACGGCGATCCGAAGGGCCGCGACAAGGTGCAGTCGTCGGAGAAGACGAGCTACGACATCTTCGACGCCTTCGGCATGCGGGTCATGCCGGCGCCGTGCAACGACAACGATTATCAGATCCGCCTCGGCGCCGTGATCCGACCGCTGAACTCGATGCACGACGGCGCGCCGCGGATCATCCTGTGCCCGGTAAACTGCCGCACGCTGAAGGTCGCGATGGCGGGCAAGTATCATTATCCAAAAATCCGCGGTACCGGCGGCTATCACGACAAGCCGTCGAAGGACAAATATTCGAACCCCGCTGACGCCTTCCAATATTTGCTGCTCGGAGAAGGCGAGGGAGACCGTCTCGTCGGGCGTCCGGACCGCGGCCGCGCCGTGCCGGTCCAGACCAAGCTGGGCCGCCGTTCGTTGCGGCGCTACGCATGACGTTGGTTCCGATCTGGGCGCCGGAGCGCTGGCTGCTGATTTTTGAAACGAAGTGCCACTGGCGCTTCGGCTGGCTGATCCCGGGCCGCTTCAAGCATGTTTTCGCCGTTGGCTACGTCGTTGCGATCGATACCTGGATGGTTTATTCCGTGGAGCGCGACAACACGAAAATCGGCGCATGGCGACCGGGTCCGGATTTCGAGCGCTGGCTTTCCGGTGTCATCCCGCGCGCCGGGGTGTTGAAAATCGCGGCGTGCCGCGCGCCGATGCCGATGCCGTGGTTCTCGTTCTGGTGTGTGCCCGCGGTACGGCACCTGCTCGGGCTCCGCTCGGGTGCGTTGTGGCCCGATCAGTTGTGGCGGTACTGCTTGGCGAACGGTGCGGAGATCGTCGTCGATGCAGATGCGGCAGCCTCAGATCGAGGAAACCGAACTCGAAAAGGCGCAGAAGCTCGCGGCTGAAGAACAGTTGCTCGAGAAGACGAAGGCGCGTGCCGGCCGCGAAACCGACCAGCTTTATCGCCGATATGGAATGAGCCTGCGCGGCGCGCATCTCGTGGCATGATCGGATGAACGCGCCGCTGCAAAATAGACAGATCGTAGAAGTTGCTCAGCGCCGCGATTCCGTCGCGACCGAAGCGCGGGAGCGTCTCGCGGATTGTCAAAATCAGAAAACGCCGGTCCGTACTGACATCGAGGAATGTTATTTCTTCGCGGCGCCGCAGCGCATTCGCGCGGGAGTTACGCAGTCTCCGGGCGCGAGCCCCAACAATTCCGGCGACCGCTTCGAATTGCAGACTTCCGCTGGCTACGAGATCAGCGATGAATTCGCGAATATGGCAATCTCGTCGTTCACGCCGGCAGAGAGCCCGTGGGCGGAAAGAAAGCCCGGCGCACTGACCGTCGGCGCTGAAACCGGGACAATCGAAGAGCTTGCGCGCGCCGAGGATAAAAAAATCTTCGAACTGATCCGCGCTTCGAACTTCCATGCCGAGTTGGGAAAAACAGCGGTGCCCGATCTTTCGATCGGTGCCGTCGGCATGCTGATCCTTGACCGACATCCGGCGTTGCCGATCATTTGCCAAGGCATTCCGATCCGCGAAATTGAGATCAATCTGGGGCCAGACAGCCGAATCGATGATCGCTTCATCGTGCGGAACTCGAAATATCGCCATCTTAAAGCGCAGCTTCGAGACGTCGAGCTGCCGGAAGAATTGAAGAAGAAGGCGAAGGATAACCCGGATCAGAAGTGTCAGATCAAATGGGGCTGGTGGCGGAACTGGGACAACGTCGGCGACGAAGAATGGCAGCACGTCGTTCTCGTCGATGACGATCTCGTTCACGATTCGAGGCTTGTCGGCGAGGGGTCTTGTCCGTTCACGTTCGGCCGCTTCGGCGCGACTCCGGACAGCGCGTGGGCCTATGGACCGCTGATCAAGTCGCTGCCGGAGCTGCGGCAACTCGACGAGCTTTGCGCTGCAATGGTCGAGCATATCGATTTCATGCTGCGACCGCCCAAAGCCTACGAGGACGACGGAGTGCTTAATCTCTCCGGCGGCATCGAGCCCGGCATGGCCTATCCGAAGCGCGCGAACGGAGGGCGAGAAGTATTCGAGGACATCTACAAGCCGCAACAGATCGATGCCGCGATCTATGACGAACAGAAGGTCATCAAGCGCATCCGTCGCCTGCATTACGTCGATTTCCCCGAGCAGCGCGGGAAGACGCCCCCAAGTGCGACGCAGTGGCTCGATGAGATGGTAATCCAGCAGCAGCGCATCGGCACGCCCGGTTACTCGTACTGGCGGGAATTTCCATACGAGGTATTTCAGCGCTTTCGTTATCTCGGCGAAGCGCGCGGCATCGTCAAAAGGTCGAGCAGGGCGGTATCGCGTTGGCGCCGCAGAATCCCGCGCAGCGCGCGCACGAGAACCAGAAAGTGCAGACCGCGTTGCGACTGCTTCAGGCTGCGGGGTCCGTGTTTCCTCAGACGCTTCCTGTCGCCGTTGACGACATGCAGACCATAGCGAATCTGAAGACCGCTATGGGCGATGAGATCGTCAAAATGCGCGATGCCGAGCAGATCCAGCAAGCGGTCCAGAATGTCTCTCAGCTCGCGGGGGTATTCGGTCCGCGACCGCAGGGCGGCGTAGCGGCCGCGGCCCAATCCGATGTCTGACCCTGAGTTCGCAACGCAGATGAAGATTCTTGGCCATTCGGCGCCGGGAAGGTTACTGCGAAAGTATTTGTGGGAGCGTCTTTCGTTCGTGATGCCGCCGCACACCGAGTCCGGTGCGTTGCACGACCAGAACGGCGTGCGCAGGTTGGCGCGAGAATTACTCGACCTCATTGAGGCTGAAGCCGACGATGCAAACGCCGTCCCTGATCCAAGTGTCCGCCCCTCCGTCGGTCAACGGCGCGAGCCCGCCGTCATCCGCGGAGCCCGCGGTGCCGAACGGCGAGTCTTTGCCCGCGACCCAGAATCCAGCGGCGGTTCGACCTGAAGGTCTTCCTGAGCAGTTCTGGGACGAGAAGGCGGGCTTCAAGCAGAAGGAATTCATCGAGGACTACAACAACCTCGCAAAATTCAAGACCGATCAGGACAAGGTCCTCGGCGAAATCCCGAAAGAACCCGCCGGCTACGTACTCGGCGACAACCTCGTTCCGGAAGAACTCGCCAAGGAATTGCCCGCGGGCGCCGAAGTGACGCTCGACGAAAACTCACCGCTTCTGCTCGGCGCGCGCGACATTCTACACAAGCATCAGGCGTCGCCCGCGTTGTTTCAGGAACTGGGAAAGCTCGTTATCGGCGAGCAGCTGAAAGCGCATATCGCGAGCGAGAAGGCACATGCCGATTTCGTGTCGGCTGAAGACGCAAAGCTCGGTGGCAACGCCGTGGCGCGAAAGGCCGCAGTTTCTGGATTCCTGAAAGGACATCTGGGCGAAGAGATCGCCAAGGCGTTTTCGTTCGACGGCCCGAGCCGGAACGCGACGTCCGCACAGATCGAGGCTCTCGAAAAACTGGCTCAGAAATTTTCAACGCAAGGAAACGTGGTCCCGCTTCAACAGAAGCGGGAAGACACTCCACCCCCGCCGGCGCCGAAACCGCTTGCGGAACGTAAGATGGCCGAACATGGCTAACGGAAAGGCTTGATCAGTGGCGACCTTAGGCACCGCTGTTACCCTGCTCAGACCACGCGAAGCGCACCGCGCCTGACGGCACGATCGCGGGTATTGCCGAGATCCTTACGCAGCAGAACGAAATTCTGCTCGACGCGCATTGGAAGGAAGGCAACCTGCCGACGGGCAACCGCACGACGGTTCGCACCGGGCTTCCCGCTACTTACTGTCGCCAGGCGAACCAGGGTATTCCGCCGTCAAAATCCACCACGGCTCAGATCGACGATCATGTCGGCCACCTTGAGGCCCCGCGGTCAGATCGACGTCCTTGTCGCGCGGCTGAACGGAAACTCGGCGGCCTTCCGGCTCTCGGAAAACGTGCCTCACATGGAGAGCATGAATCAGACGCTTGCCGAGACGATTTTCTACGGCAACACGTCGCTCGACCCCGAGAAATTCATGGGGGTCGCGCCGCGCTTCAGCTCTCTTTCTGCGGCCAACGGCACGAACATCGTCAACGCCGGCGGCACCACGGAAACGACAACACGTCGATCTGGCTGATCTGCTGGGGCGACGAACCGCGTTCATGACCTACCCGAAGGGTTCGCAGGCCGGCATCAAGCATCAGGACCTCGGCGAAGGTGATGCTTTCGACTCCGAGGGCAAGCGCTTCCGTGCGCTGATGGACCTCTACGAACTCAACGCCGGCATGGTGGTCAAGGATTGGCGCTACGTCGTTCGCATCGCGAACATCGATGTGTCGAACCTGGTCGCTGGCACGAGTGCGGCCGACATCATTGCGAACATGGTGATAGCGCTCAACAAGCTGCCGTCGCTAAATATGGGAAAGTGCGCGTTCTACACGAACCGCACGGTCCGATCGATGCTCGACATCCAAGCTATGCGGCAGAACAACGTCTATCTCACGGTTGGTGAGGAGGAAGGCCGCCCGAAGACGATGCTTCGCGGCGTCCCGATCCGCATCAGCGATAAGATCCTCGAGACGGAGGCGACGGTTTCGTAACGAGCGAACCCGTCTGAAAGGAACAGCAAATGATCCTCGATGCAGAACTGCAGTTTTCCTCCGCTCAGGCCATCACCGCCGACGCGATCTCGGAAAACGTCATCGACCTTGGTCCGCTCACCGGCGGCGAAGGTACGAACCTGATCCGCGACATCGGCGCCGGCCAGCCGGTAGGCATCCTCTTTCAGGTCGAAACCGCACTGACCGACGCCGACGGTACGCCGACGCTCACTATCACACTCGAATCTGATGACGTCGAAGCCTTGAATACTTCTCCGACCGTTCATCAGACCATCGGCTCCGCGGTCACCGAAGCCGCGATGGTGGCGGGTTACACGATCTATGCTCCGCTCGCGCCTGGCGCTTTCCAGCGCTACCTCGGTCTTCGCTACACCACGAATGGCGCCGATTTCGACGGCGGCACCGTGAATGCCTGGATCGTCGTCGGTGATCCGACGAACTGGCGCGCCTACGCGTCCGGATTCGTGAACAACGTCGCCTAAGCATTTCGAACCTGCAGGAGCATAGAATGGCAAAGGCGCCCCCGAAACATCAGGTCCCGCAGGCGGCAAAGAAGCCGCATGCGGACGAACAGCAACGCTTTATCTCCGACCGCAAGTATTACGGGAAGAACGGAAAGCTCTACGAGCCGGGAGAAATCATCGTTCTTTCGGTCGGCGACAAGCCGAGCAAGTACATGAAGCCTGTAGATCGTTCGCGCGGCCCGGCTGCGGCGGATCAGGCGGTCACGAGCGAAGACCCGCGCAACGAGGCGGCAGGGCAACAGCCCGGCGATCTCGCCGAAGCCAAGCAGAGTAACCCGACTTAACGAAGCGCGGCGCTGCCGCAGAGGACCGATCATATGGCACGCTTTTATCAGGACCCCCGCGACTCCGCGCTTCAGAACCTTGGCGTTCGCGTCAACAAGGGTGCGGCGACGCTTCCGGCGACCGGTAACCAGACGATCTTCACGGTGCAGGGCGGGCGAGTGCTCGTCAAACTGTTGTACGGGGAGGTCACGACCGTCATTCAGTCGCAGTCCTGCAACCTCAAAGTTACGTCGTCGCCCGCCGTTGGCACTGCGGTTGATCTCGCCGCGAACCTCGACATCAACGCGGATGAGGCCGGCTGCCTTTATCTCGTCGAGGGTGATGGGACGGCGCTTGTCGGCGCAAATGCAGGCGCGGCGCTCAACGCCCTCGGAGAGAGCGGCTTCATTGTTCCCGCCGGCGAAATCCGTATCACGACTTCGGCAACCAATACCGGCGCGACCAAGTGGCAGATTTGGTATGTGCCGCTGGATGACGGGGCTTCCGTAATTTCCGGCTAATCGCCAGGGCAGGTGCGTTGCGGCGGTGTCGAGCAATCGGCACCGTCGTTTGCGTTTCTAGGAGGCGCCGGTGCCCGACCGTCTTTCCATCATCAATGACGCGCTGTCGAATACCGGCAACAATCTCGTGCAGGTCGAATTCGAGGACAGCGACGAATGGGATGTCGCAAAGCGGGCATACGACCGCTTCCTGCCGCAGTTGCTCGAAGCGCATCCCTGGAATTTCGCAACGACCACGGAAGCGATTTCGAAACTACCGGCCGCGGATAACCCTTCGCAGCGCTTCGCGTAGGCCTACACGATCGGCACGATACCAGGCGGCTGTCGCTACAGGCCGCTTTCCAGAACAGGCGCAATATCGACTTCGAGATCGTTGACGACAAGATTTGCACCGATTGCGGATAGCATTTCGGCGTCACTCCCCGCGAAGTACGTCCGCCTGCCCAGCGCCGATGCAATGAGCAACCTCTTCTTTGAGGCGCTTCGAAAGCTGGTCGAAAGCGGATGTCTCCGCGGCTTCAACGAAGAAAACGCAGCGAGGCGAGCCGCCGCGAGCAGGAAGGCTGGCAGGTGCTTCGCTCGCAGCCACGCGCGCGGATCAGCAGCAGCCACGCGCGTAATCCGGTTTCGCATGCCGTGGCGAGGCGTACGGCGCTCGCGGGTCTGATGCCCCGTCCCGATCGCGTTTCTCGCAGAAGGATTTCTCGGCCGGGCAGGTCACCTCGAATGCCGCCCGCAGCGACGACGTCAAACTCGTCAAGATGGGGCTGAAGGAGGCAACGAATCTGCGCCTCGTCAGTCCGCGCGGCTTCGCGCCGCGGTTCGGCCGTGATGTCGTCTATACCGATGAAGGCCGCACGGAGACCTTGCGCTTCGGCGTCGGGCTGGAATACCGCATCACGTTCGGCGATGGCACCGTGAGGATCCGCGATCGCGCGACCGGCGACGTGCTTTTCGAGAAGTCGGGCTATCCGTGGACCTTCGCCACGCTGGACGAAGTGATCTGGACCAGCCTCGACCGCGAGATCATCGTCTGCTTCCGCAACACGCGGCCGTGGGTGATCCGCTATCGCGCCGCCGTCGCGACGCAGATTTCCACGCCGCCGGCACGCTGATCGGCAACTACCAATACCGGGATCGCGCCTTTCTCGGTCTGACCAGCCAGGCCCACGCGAACTCGCGCAAAGGAGACAGCAGTTCAGCACGGGCTTTATCGGCAAATCATTCTCGACCCCTCGCACGATCGGCAAGGCCAGGTCAACGGCTCCAACGATTTCGGCTGATACGTCGTCGGCATCGAGCAACGTCACGCTTTCGCTTTACGGAAAGCAGGGCGCGGCGCCGGCACACGATGCCGACGGCACGCTTCTGGGGACAACCGGCAGCTTCACCGATGGCGCCGCCGCCAATCCAAAGACCTTGACGTCAAGCGATACCGCGACGGAATGGGATCATGTCTGGCTCCGCTCACAGTCCAGCGCGCCGGGTGGTGCATTTGCCAACATCGCGTTCTTCACCGCTGCAGGTGGTGAGGCATGGACCAGCGAACCCTTCGAGTTCGCGAAAACGCGGTCGACGTAAGGCGGCAGCCCTATTGGAAGTACGCGCAACCCAATATCACCATGCAGCCCGCGGAAGTGTCTGGCGCCGGCATCACGGTTACGTTCTCGGCGCCCGTGCTGACACCGGGGCATGTGGGCGTCTCGTTCCGCTACTGCGGGCGCGAACTGATCTGCGCCACGGTGGTCTCGCCGACGCAAGGCACGTTCAACATCATCGAAACGCTGCCCCCGACCTACAATGTGACCGTCAACAGCACGGCGGATTTCCGTATCGGGGAAATCTGCATCGGCGCTTCGTCGGACTGCCAGGCGTTGATCGTCGATATCACCTCGTCCACGGTCATGAAGTGCATCTACATCAAGCGGTATGCGGGGTTCACGACGAGCGAGAAGATCACGAGCGAGAGTGCGGTGACGACGTGGACATCGCACACGTTTACCGATGAAGCCGCTACCGCGTTCTGGGACGAAGCCATGATGTCGGATGTTCGCGGCTGGCCGGCGTCGGTCTCGCAGGATCGCAGCCGGGTCATTTTCTGTGATTTCCCGCTGGTCGGGCAGGCTGTAGCGGAATCCGCGATCGGGCTTCTACAACGATTTCCTCCCCGGCTCGCAGGCGACGGAAGCCATCCTAGAGTATGTGCCGACGTCGCCGCGGGTCTATCACGTCATCGGCGGGCCGGATCAGATCGTGCTCACCGACAAGGGTGTCTTCTTCATCCCGATTTCGGAGAGCAACCCGCTGGTGCCGGGCTCCGTCATCTTCCGTAAGGTCGGCTCGCTCGCTGCGGGCCGGGGCGTCAAGCCGGTGGAAATGGATCAGGGCATCGTGTTTGGTGCCGCCGGTGGAAACGGCATCATTGCCGTGTTGCCGACGGGCCAGAACACGCAGCCGTGGGAGTTGCGCGACATCTCTCGCTATCATGCCGGGCTGATCCGCAACCTTCGGTGTCTAGCTGTGCAGGCGGGGACCGATGAAACTGCCGAGCAATATCTGTGGGCGGTGAATGGTGACGGCAGCGCGGTCAGCGGCCGTTTCGATCCCGACAACCAGTGGGTCGGTTTCGTGCCCGTATCCGGTGAAGGGACCATCGAATGGATCTCGGCAACGGTCCGAAGTTCTGCTTAACGTGAACTACGGTGCGGCGCGGATCGTGGAGCGCATCAACGAAGACCGCTTTCTCGACGCCTGCATCGACCTGAACGCGCCGGACCCGCTACTTGCCGGTGGTGATGGTGACGGCCCGCTCTGGATGTTCGCCGGGGCTCTGGTCGACGTCATGAACGGGCGCAAATATTACGGCGTCCGCGAAGTGGACGCGAACGGCGTTGTTGTCGAGATCACGGGTGACGATTTCTCGGCATCCGGCTTCGTCGCCGGCTTCAAGTTCACGGCGCGCGCCCGGCAGTATCTCCCGAACATCGATGAAGGCGAGGCCCGCGGGCAGCGGATCACGCGGCGCAAGGTCAAGAAGGCGACCGTGCATGTCCGCGATGCCACCGAGTTCGAATTCCAAGGCAGGACGTTCGCCGGTTACAAGGCCAACGATCCCGGCGAGGCCGATCCGCCGCTGTGGTCGGGAGCATTTTCCGGGCCGGTCCCGTGGCCGGATTACGATCCCGAGACGATCTGGGAGAAGTCGGTGCCGGGGCCTTGCACGGTTCTTGAGATCGCAGGCAGCGTCACGGTCTAACCGGCTGGGGACGAGGCAACCTTCCAGTGCGTTGCTGCGCAATGCGGCGCGCGCGAAACCGTAGCATCGACGGGAGATTGCGATGCAAGGTGCCGCTCTTGGGCTGGTTGGGGTCGGACTTACGGCCGCTGGCGCGCTCGCCAAAGGTAAGGGCGCGTCGGACTCGCTGTCGTTTCAGTCCGAGCAGGCAACGCGCAATGCGCGCGCCGGCCGCGTCGCCGCAGATCAGACCGATGCTTTTCTCCGCGACGAACTCGAAAGCACGGTCAGCCACATCAAGGCCATTCGCGCGTCAGCGGGCATGAAAGACAGCCCGACTTCGGAGGCGCTGATCGATAAGGAAAGCGATGTTTCCGACAGCCAGCGCCGCATCAAGGTCGGCAACATGCGAGCGCAGGCCGATGATGATGACCGCTCGGCAGCATTCCTTCATCGGGCGGCGCGTTCCACGCTGAACCTGTCCTATCTCAGTGCCGCCGGTATCGGCATCAAAGGCATGGCGGCGAGGTAGCCCGTGGTCGATCTCCCGAAAGTCCCGCGCCGTCTCGTCACCACCGAAGCGCCGCGCTCGCGCGTCTCCGGCGAAGTCGTCGGCGCCCCGATGCGATGCTTGGCAATGCGCTCGGCACGCTCGGCGAAGGCGTCGAGCCGCGGGCGTCCGCATCGCCGAGGACGAAGGCCGCCGTGCCGTCACGATCGGCGAGGACGGGACGCCGAAATTCGAGCAGATGCCGGCCGTTCTTCGGCAAGGCAGGTGAAGCCTATAACCGCGTCGGCCTGAATAAGTGGGCCGTCTTGATGCAGAACAAGACGGAAGACGAGGTTCTACAGAAGCGCATCGAACCCCGCGGCGACCCCGAGAAGTTCAACGAGTGGGCCGGGCCTATATCGATAAACTCGCCACGGATGAGCCCGACGAGAAGCTGCGCGACATCGTGAAGGCGCAGGCCACAAACCAGGTGCAGCAGCACTACCGCGCGCTGGCGGCGGAAAAGCAGAACCTTGACATCGATAGCGCTAAGACCGGGCTCCTGCTGCGCTCGCAGAAACTCGAAAACGAACTTGCGGCGTTGGCGCGCACCGGCGGCACGCAGACCCCGGAGTATCAGCAGCGGTTGGCCGATCATCGCCAGATCGAAACCGAACTGACGAAGAACCCGCTCTACAAGTACCCGCCCGAACTGGCGGCCGCGGCACGGACGAAGATGGAGGCGAACCATATCGTCGAAGCCGCGATCGGTGCGATGGACGGCATCTTCACGAAGCAGGGCAAGGATGCGGCCCGCCGTCACCTCGAAGCGGTGGCATGGAGCCCCGATCTCAACCTTTCCGCTCAGGAACGCACGCAGCTTGTTTCACGCGGCCTTGCACGCCTCGAAGGCATGACGGCGGAAAACGCCGCGCACCTGAAGGGCTTTCAACAGGAAGTCACGCAGGTCACGCAGAATTATAAGCGCGGTATCGAGATCGACCACCGCACGCATGAGGACTGCTGAACCGGGCCGAAAATCTCGGCGACGTGAAGTCAGCGTTCGCGCTACGCGGTGCCTATATGGAGAACCAGATTCTCCGCTCCTATCGCGCGATGCCGGATGCCTTGAAGCCATCTTTCGTGCGCGATCTGAACTCTGGCCTGAACCTGTCGCCGACGCAGCGCAATATTAAGGACAAGATCGTAGCCGAGGCCACCGCGCAGGGCGTCGATCCCGCGATCGCCACCATGGTTGCCTTTCGCGAAAGTCGTCTCGATCCGGCCGCCGCCAACAAGTCCGGTGCGGTCGGCGTGTTCCTGTCATGAAGCAGCAGCGAACTCTACGGCGTGCCAGACAACGCCGATGCCGATACCCAGATCAAGGCTGGTATCCAGTCGTTGAAGGCGCGCATCGCCGACATGACGAACCGGCTCGGCCGCGCGCCGAACGCATCGGAAGTTTATCTCGCACATTTTTCAAGGCGCACAGGGTGCCGAAACGCTGCTGAAAGCAAATCCCGATGCGTCGCTTAAGGGCACGCTCGATAGCGTCATTCCGTCGTGGCGCGGCAAGAAGGGGCGAGACCTGGGGCGACGCCGTGCTGTCCGCGAACGAATGGATGCGCGCTTATCCTACGGTCGGGGCTTCCTGCAGCGCATCCAGCAGATGACGGGCGACGCCACAACGCGCACCGACGCCAATGTCGCCGCAAGCCCCTATGTCGGTGCCGCTCGCGCGAATGTTGCCGGGATCATCACGCAGGAAATGACGCAGGGCGTTTCCCAGATGGTGACGAACTTCATTGACGCCACGAAGAAGCGCAACGCCGTCAACGAGGACGAACTGAATACGCTCGTGGAGTGGATACAAATTACCGGCAAGTTCGACGAGGGGAAGAAACTCGCCGAGCACCTGACGGCCTATGAGAACGGTCGGCTCGTTGCCGCCTTGCCGCAGCAGCAGCGTGACGCCCTGCTTGCCGGCCTGCAGAAGAAAGCGGAAACGACCGGCCTGACGCGCGCCGAGAGCATGGCGCAGCGCGCGATCGAGGATCAGGTAAAGGCGGGGACGGAAAATCTTGCGGCGAATCCGCATGCCGAAGCGCCGCGGCAAGGCATCGTGACGGCGCGGCCGGATTACCTCAACGTCGAAGACCCGGCGGCGATCGAGAAGGTGCTGCCGCAGCGCGTTGCCACGGCACGCGCGATCCAGAGCCACAATCCGACGAACGGACCGGTTGCGGCGCTCGACACAACGGAAATCGAACGCCTCGGGCCGGTGCTGACACAGGGCGATCCGGCGCGCGCCGCTTCTTTGCTCGGCAAACTGCATCAGGGCACGTCGCCTGAGATGTTCGCTCACACCATCGCGCAGCCCGCATTCAAGACCGCGCTGGAAGGCATGGTGCGGAGCGGTGATACCACGCGGATGGGCGCCGCGTTCTCTGCGCTTGACGTTGCGTACCGCACGAACCCGCAGCAGTTCGAGGCCACCTTCGGGAAGCTGCTCTACACCAAGATGTCGGTGTGGCAGGCCAACCTTTCCTACCTGCCGCCGGATCGGATCGCGGATCAGCTTCGCAAGGCCGACGACCCCGGCACGTCGAAAATTCGCAACGATCTCGTCGCCGGTTTCCGTGCGGAAGCCATGAAACTTGCCGACAGCGAAGTGTTAGATGCTTTTGGTACCCGCTTCCTCGGCGTCACCTTCCGCGCAGCGCAGCCGAATGCGCAGCCCTTGCAGGCCGGTATCTTCAGGCCGAGTTCGCCGATCTCTACTCGCAGCTCCGTGCTGATGGTGTCGATCACGAAAACGCGCTGAAGCGCTCGGTGGAATGGCAGGGGCGGGTCTGGGGGACGTCGGCGACGAACGACAACCGGCTGATGCGGCGACCTCGGAATCGTGGGCGCCGATGGTGAACGGATCGCATGCCTGGCTAAAGGCGGAAATCGAAAGCGAACTAACGCGCGTACTTGGACCGCAATATCCGGCCGTCGCCGCGGGCCTCAAGCTGATGCAGGACACCGGCGCACTCAACCCGGTCGTCTCGGCAGCGGTGACGCCGATCCCGAACTACCAGTATCAACTCGTCGCCGATCCGCAGACAGAGGGCGAGATCACGCGCTTCAATCAGTGGAAAGCCGCGAACCCGGGCAAGACACCGCCGGCCGAACTCTGGCCGTCGTACCAGCTTTTGTGACCGACAAGGACAAGCGGGAGATCAACCTTTGGGATCGCGGTGCCGAGAACCTGGCTGAGCAGGGACCGTTCAACATCGGCTCCGCTGCGGCTTTGCAGCGGCAGACCGTAAGGGTGCCTCGCTTCCGCTTCTCGGATAGCGCGATCCAGAGCACGGGAAACGCAGTTCCAGAACCTGCGCTCGTTCTTCGATCAGCCACCTGCGCTCAATCTCGCCGGGGCGCTGCGATAATGGGCATCGTCTTCGAGAATGCGCCGGTTCTGCCGCGCGATCCGGTCTCGCTTGGGGCCGGCGAGCCCGCGCCGGTAAAAGAGCCCGGCCTGCTCGAAACCGTCGGCGCTGCTTTCCGCGCCGTGAACCCGGTTGTCAGCCTCTACAACTGGTCGCAGCAGCAATCCTTTCCAGCCGATCCGTCCACAACCCGCTCGATGTCATCCGCGGCACGAAATACTTCGAGAGCTATGCCGGCAACTTCCTGACGTCGCGCTCGCTCGATGAGACGCATGCCATCATGGGGCGCATCGATGCGGAGGAGAATGATCTCAAGACGCTCGCCGCGGCCGGTAACGCCGGGGTTGTCGCCTCGCTCGGAGCCGGGCTGCTGGATCCGACGATCTTCCTTCCGGCGGGCGCGATCTATCGCTCGGCGCGCGGCGGTTACGACATCCTGCGCACGGCGCGTTCCTTCATGCTCGGCGGTATTTCGCAAGCCGTGATGACCGAAGCGGTGTTGCAGGGCACGCACGAAACCTATGGGTTCTCCGATGCCGCTTTCCGTCGGCACCGCTGCCGTTCTTGGTGGTCTGCTCGGGCGCGGGGTTTGCGAAGCTGTCACGCGCCGAGGCGCAGGTGCTGGAAACCGCCTTCGCGCGGGAGCGCGACAATCTCGGTGAGCATCTGGCGGGCAATCTTCGACAGACAGAAGCGCCTGCGGCGCCAATGGCCGCGCCGGCCGGTGCTGCGGCGACCGACACGCGCAAGCTGAACGTGGCAACCTACGGGCTCGACAAGGTGCCGGTGGTACGTGACGCCGTGAAAAAGCTGTTTCCTGATCTGCGTGTGTACCAGTCGCAGGGAACATCGGCGCGGCGTGCCATGGCCGATCTCGCCGAAACTGCGCTGCTGTTCGACGAAAACCTCGCCGGTAAAACGACCACGATGCAGGGCGGCCCTGCGCTGAGTCGTGCCTCAACGATGTTTGTTGATGGCTTGCGCGTGAAGTGGAACGATGAACTGACGCGGCTGTGGTCGGAAGTGAAGTATGGCAACGCCGACCAATCGTTCCCGCATCTGCGGGAAATTGTCGGCAACCTGTCCGGCAGCCCGAAGGGGTTGACCTTCGACCAGTTCAAGCGCGAGGTCTTCGACGCGCTTAACAAGGGCGACCGGCACGAAATCCCGCAGGTGCAAGCCGCGGCGCAGTTCATCCGCAAGAATCTGTTCGATGCGATGTCGGCGCGCGCCGAGAAGGCGATACCTGAGTTCAAGATGTGGCAGGGTACCGATGGCGAAAGTTATGCGCCACACATGCCGGACAAAGACAAGATCAACGCGAACCGGCCCGAGGTTGTGGAAGACATCACGCGGTACTACGTCGCCGATCAGGAACAGAAGCGCGCAATCCAGCAGCGTCTTGAGTTTCATCACGCGCAATTACAGAGCTGGAACAAGCAGATCGCGAAACTCGAAGCGAGACTTCTTGAGCGAGCAACAGCAGAAGCTGAACTGGATATCCGCCGGGCAGAACGCAGCGGCGAAGCGGCCCGCACCGAGAGGCGCGCGGAGACGCTGGAAGAGCGCACGGCGAGAATTGCGTCCGAAGCGCCGACCTCGATGAAGCCATCGAGTTGATGCAGGAACTTGTTAGGCGAAGCCCGAACCTGAGCGATACTCTGCGGAGAGCGATTGAACAGGTCGAGCGCCGTTACGCGACGCTTCGTGTGGAGAAGGCGCGCGGCAAGGAAGCCAGTTCGAATGCGCGCGTCAGTGAACGCCGCCTCCAGAAACTCGAAGAACGTTTGCAGGATGCCGAGGCCCGAAAAGAATTGCTGGAGGAATGGATGTTATCGCGCGTGAGTTTCGTGCCGAGGTCCGCGCCAAGATCGAGGATGATCTGGCCAAGTGGGAAGGCAAGTCCACGCAGGAAGCCAAGCCGCGCTGAAAGCACGCGAGAAATATGCGGCAGAGAAGGGCCGCGACCCGGGACGCGCCGCGCCTGACGAGCGCCGATGATGCCGTCGATCGTGCGGTGAAGCGGATAGTGAAATCGGATCGCGAACTACCGATCGATGATCTGCGTGCGCGCGCCGAGGAAACCGTGGATCGCTGGATCGGCGGTCCCGACGGGCGGCTGCCTTTACGATGTCTCCGTCGGATATGCCGAGCGCGGCCCGACCGGCGGCGGCGATCTCCGCGGCTCGCTGAATGAGCGCGAGTTCAATCTGCCGTATGACGTCAAGCGGAAGTGGCTGGTCGATGACGTTCAGACCGTCGTTGACGGATATCTGCGTTCCGTGGTGCCCGATGTCATGTTGGCGGAACGCTTCGG
>JADJPN010000008.1 GCA_016713235.1 Hyphomicrobiales bacterium
TAGAGCGGACGCGCGCCGCCCTCGACCACCGCCCGAGGAGATCACGACCCTCTTCGACGCCCTCGAGGCTCGGCAGGTCGAACATGGTTTCCAGCAGGATGCCTTCCATGATCGAGCGCAGGCCGCGCGCACCGGTTTTGCGTTCAATCGCCTTACGGGCGATTGCGCCGAGCGCGTCCTCGTGGATCGTGAGGTGGACGTTCTCCATCTCGAACAGCCGCTGATACTGCTTCACCAGCGCGTTCTTCGGCTCCATGAGGATCTTCTTGAGCGCTTCCTCGTCGAGATCGCCGAGCGTGGCGAGCACTGGCAGACGGCCGATGAATTCGGGGATGAGCCCGTACTTCAGCAGATCTTCCGGCTCGACATTGCGGAACACTTCGCCGGGCTTGCGGTCCTCCGGCGAACGCACGCTGGCGGCAAAGCCGATCGAGGTGCCCTGGCCGCGCGACGAGATGATCTTGTCGAGGCCGCCGAAAGCGCCACCGCAGATGAACAGGATATTGGTGGTGTCGACCTGCAGGAACTCTTGCTGCGGGTGCTTGCGGCCGCCCTGCGGCGGCACGGAGGCGACGGTGCCTTCCATGATCTTGAGCAATGCCTGCTGCACGCCCTCGCCCGACACGTCCCGCGTAATCGACGGGTTGTCGGATTTGCGGGAAATCTTGTCGATTTCGTCGATATAGACGATGCCGCGCTGGGCCCGCTCGACGTTGTAATCGGCGGACTGCAACAGCTTCAGAATGATGTTTTCGACGTCCTCGCCGACGTAACCGGCTTCGGTCAGGGTGGTCGCGTCAGCCATCGTGAACGGCACATCGAGGATGCGAGCGAGCGTCTGCGCAAGCAGCGTCTTGCCCGAGCCCGTAGGTCCGATCAGCAGGATGTTGGACTTCGCCAGTTCGACGTCGTTGTGCTTGGTCGCGTGGTTGAGGCGCTTGTAGTGGTTGTGGACCGCCACCGAAAGCACCTTCTTGGCGTGGTCCTGGCCGATCACGTAGTCGTCCAGAACCTTGCAGATTTCCTTCGGCGTCGGGATGCCGTCACGCGACTTCACCAGCGAGGACTTGTTCTCCTCACGGATGATGTCCATGCAGAGCTCAACGCATTCGTCGCAGATGAAGACGGTCGGGCCGGCAATTAGCTTGCGGACCTCATGCTGACTCTTGCCGCAAAAAGAGCAGTAAAGGGTGCTCTTGGACTCGCCACCGGCCTTGCTCATTCCACTTCTCCGTTCCTTCGCCGCGATTGCCTTGTGCCCTCGCCGCGCTGTCCCGGCACCGATTGTGGCCCCGGATAGTTCGAGTATCTCGCCCCACCCTGCATTGCAGCAGCGAAGCACGCTACTGCGCGGATGATCAAGGTTTGCTTAACCTTAGCGGGACGGTCCCCCACGATTCGTAAAGACCATTGTACGACCCAAATCCTATCCAAGTGCTACCGGAACTCCGGACTCCCGGCGTTGTGGATCGGGCGATCCCCATGGCGCCAAATGCCCCCGGGCGCCGGAATTGCGACGATCCGCCGCCCATTGGGCCCGGAAAAGGGTTCTTCTTAAAGACCTTGGTTGGTGGGGAAAGTTCCGTAAGGGGCGAATGCCGGCCTGTTTGGTCAGCTTCTGGCATATGCGATAGCTTTGCCGCCATTCAAGTGGCGAAGGAACGCGGCACCCATGTCCGGCAATGAGACCAGAATCAAACGGCACGGCGAGAGCGGCGGTGGCGAGGGCCTCGACGACATCTCGACCCAGATCCTCCGCGACAAGTCCAACCAGGTTGTCGGCAAGCTCACGGTGGTCGAGGGCCCCGGAGCCGGAAACTCGGTCAGTATCTTCTCCGGCACCAACCAGATCGGCCGGGGCGAGGACATGCGCGTCCAGATCAACTTTGGCGACGACACGATTTCGCGCCAGCAGCACGCCGTCATCACCTATGACCCAAAGCAGCCGGAAGTCCGGGTCTATGACGGCGGCAAGCCGGGCGGCCTCTGGATCAACGGTACACGGGTCACCGCCGATCAGGCGGTCAAGTTTGGTGACCTCATCAAGCTCGGCGAAACGACCTTGAAGCTCGAGCAGCCCTAGGTCCTACGCAGTTCTGAACTTGAAATTCACGCCATTCAGCGAAACCGAGTCACCGTTTTTCAGGATCGCGCGATCCTGTTGCACCCCGTTTACGGTGATCGGGTTCGGCTCCGAGCGCGTCGCTGTGAGATTGGTTAGTTCGTAGATGCCATCGGCGAGTTGTTTCAGGCGCGCGTGACCGCGCGAAACACGCACGTCGTTGACGCGGATCGCATCGTCCTTATGACGGCCGATTACGACGTCCGGGCTCGTGACCGCAACCTTGCCGATTGCATTTCCGAAATCGAGCGAGACACCCTCCACTTTCGTGCTCGGATCGACAACCTTGCCCGCCTGCTCTGCTTTCGGCAGATCGGGCGCCATCGGCACACTGACGTCGACCTTTTCCTCTTCGCGTGTCTGGGTCGCGGCCTCCCCGAAATACCATCGCGCGAGGTTCGACAGCGGAACCGTTATTGCCGTCGACACCAATGCCACGAGAATGAGCGCGGTGAAGGTGCTCTGGCCGAACACACCACGCTCATAGAGCAGTGTCACGACCACGATCTCCATGAGCCCCTTGCACTGCATCAGCGTGCCGAGCGTGATCGAGAATGCCAGCGACTGGCCGGACCAATAGGTCGGCAGCGTAACGCCGACGAACTTGCCGGTAACGCAAACCACCATCGCGATTCCGAACACATACCAAAGTTCGGGATTGCCGAATTCGAATTTCGTTTTCAGCCCCGTCGCGAGGAAGAAAAACGGAAGCAGCAGAAGGCTGACCGGCACGTCGAAGCGATCCTGCGCCATGTGGCGCAACTTTTCCGGAATCAGGAGTCCGACAAAAAACGCGCCGAAGACCGCGTGCAGGCCGGTGAGTTCGGTGAGCGCACCAACTCCGAAGATCGCCAGCACGACCATCGACATCAGCATACGCTCGGGCGAGTTCTGCGCGATCAACCGCTCCAGCAGCGGATTGACCGCATAGAGGATGATCAGGATCGCGAGAATGCCGCCGCCGATGGCGAACAGAAACGCGTAGAGCGAAACGACGTTGAACAGCGACGTTGTCGCGATCCCGGCGGGCGCCAGCGGCAGGATAATCGCAAGCGAGAGCCAGAGCAGTCCGTCATCGACGCCGCCGACCCCGAGCGCGACCGAACCGATGGGCCTGGAATTGAAGCCGAGTTCGCGCAGCACGATCACAAGCACCGGCAGCGCGGTCACGGCCATGCACAGCCCGAAGGCGATCGCGTAGAGGATATCGCCTCTCGTTCCAAGCACCTGACTGCCGGTGATATTCGCGTAGTAGCCCGCGATGACGAACGCCGCGATCGAACCAAGAACCCACGGCGTGAACACGCCGGTGACGCCGATTTTCAGGATCATGCCGGCCGCGTTCTGCACGACATTCCGGTCGGCTTCGCAGCCCGCGAGAAACACGAATAAAACCACCGCGACCTGCGCGAGCGCGGTTACGCCCGCATTGACCGTGATGCCAAGTTTCGCGTTACCGGGGTCGCTAAGGCCGAACAGATACTTGAATGCGTCCGGCGCGATGACGCCGAAGATTGAACCACCAAGAAGGATTCCGACGAAGATCTGGATGATCGCGAGCGGAAACGCTTTGCGCAAGTTGAAGTAGTGCCAGAGGACAAGCGGGATGCCGACGACCGCAAGAACCTGCAACAGCAGCAGGAACTTGTAATCATAGAAGCTGAGAATTTGAGTCCACACGCGCGCCGCCCCGTCACCGGTATTGCAGGGCGGCGATGCTAGTCGGATACGAAAACGCCGCCAAGCTTTGGCGGCGTTAGATAGCGTAAATGTGTGCGTAAATCAGAGGCTTAGGAGGCCTTCGCCAGCGAGACGTCGTCGGTCGGTCGCTTGTCGATGACTTTATCCACCAGACCAAATTCTGCCGCCGCTTCCGCGGTCAGGAATTTGTCGCGCTCCAGCGCTTCTTCGATCGCTTTCAGCGGCTGGCCTGTGTGCTTCACGTAAATCTCGTTCAAGCGCTTCTTGAGATTCAGGATTTCCTGCGCATGCAGCATGATGTCGGTGGCCTGGCCCTGGAAGCCGCCAGACGGCTGGTGAACCATGATACGCGCGTTCGGCAGCGAGAAGCGCTGGCCCTTCTCGCCAGCTGCAAGCAGAAGCGAGCCCATCGATGCGGCCTGGCCTGTGCAGAGCGTCGAAACCGGCGGACGGATGAACTGCATGGTGTCGTAAATCGCCATGCCCGATGTCACCACGCCGCCCGGCGAGTTGATGTACATCGAGATTTCTTTTTTCGGATTTTCGGCTTCGAGAAAGAGCAGTTGCGCAACAACCAGCGTAGACATCCCATCTTCGATCGGGCCGGTGATGAAAATGATGCGCTCTTTGAGAAGGCGCGAGAAGATGTCGTAAGCGCGCTCGCCGCGGTTGGTCTGCTCCACCACCATCGGCACAAGGTTCATGTAGGTATCGACAGGATCGCGCATCGTCATCTCCTAGAGGAAGTTCCACTCGAATCGGTTGGCCGGAATTTAGCTCGGGCCCGGTTCGAGTGGGTTAATCCGGAGCCTTACTTTTTCGCCTTCTTGTTTTTCCCGATATTGGGCCGGGAAGTCGTTTCTTCGTCATCCGCGAGCAGTTCGTCGCGGCTGACCTTGTTTTCGCTCACATCAGCCAGCTCGAGGATAAAGTCGATAACCTTGTCCTCGAAAAGCGGCGCACGGATGCCGGCCATGGCCTCGGATTCTTGCGGAAATGGTCCCACACCTGCTGTTCCTGACCCGGAAACTGACGGGCCTGTTCGACCAGCGCGCGGGTCAATTCGTCGTCGGAAACCTGGATATTGTTCTTCTCACCCAGTTCCGCAATGGCAAGGCCGAGACGAACGCGGCGGTCGGCGATGCGTTTATACTCAGCCTTCGCTTCGTCCTCCGTGGTGTCTTCGTCAGCCCAGGTGACTTTGCGGTTGGTCATGTCGTTGTTGATGGCCTTCCAGACCGTCTCGAACTCCTGCTCCGCGAGCGACGGCGGCGCCTCGAACTTCAGCGCCTCGTCGAGTGCATCGAGGAGCGAGCGCTTCGCCTTTGCGCGCGAAACCTGCTTGAAGTCCTGTGCAATGCGATCGCGCACTTGTTCTTTCAACTTCGCGAGCGACTCCGCCCCAACGGTTTTCGCAAACTCGTCGTTGATTTCGGTCTTCTTCGGCTTCTCTACCTTCTTCACGTTGATCGCGAAGACGGCATCTTTGCCAGCGAGATCGGGGGCGCCGTACTCGTCGGGAAATTTCACCTTCACGTCGGTCTTGTCGCCGGCAGCAACGCCGATCAGCTGGTCCTCGAAGCCCGGAATGAAGCTATTCGAGCCGAGCACCAGCGGCGCATCTTCCGCGGCGCCGCCGTCGAACGGCACGCCATCGATCGAACCCTTGAAGTCGATCGTGACCTGATCGCCTTTCTCGGCTTTGCCCTGTCTTTCTTCGAACTGCTGGTTCGCTTCGGCGATCTTATCCAGCGCCTGATTGACGTCGGCGTCGGTCGTTTCGGTGACGGGACGCGTGACCTTCACCTTCTTGAAATCCGGAAACTCGATCTTCGGCAGAATTTCCATCGCGACCTTGTAAGAAAGATCGCTCTTGCCTTCGATCAACTGCTTCACCGAGGCTTCGTCTTCCGCGGCGAGCGTGACCTTCGGCTCCATCGCGAGCTTGAACTTGCCGTCATCGACAATCTTCTGGTTCGAGTCGTTGACCGCCTGCTGGATCACTTCGCTCATCACCGACTTGCCGTAGACGCGCTTCAAGTGGCTCATCGGCACCTTGCCGGGGCGGAAGCCTGCGATGTTCACGCGGCCTTTGATTTCATCGAGCTTCGCGTTCACGCGCTGATCGAGATCGGCCGCCAGGACCACTACTTCGTATTCGCGCTTGAGGCCCTCGGAGAGGGTTTCCCTTCACTTGCATCTTCGTCAAAGCCTTCGTTTCTGATTACCGCCGGACAGAGAAAACTGGTGCGGGTGGAGGGACTTGAACCCCCACGACTTGCGCCGCTGGAACCTAAATCCAGTGCGTCTGCCAAT
Organism: Hyphomicrobiales bacterium; assembly: GCA_016713235.1. Classification (GTDB taxonomy): domain Bacteria; phylum Pseudomonadota; class Alphaproteobacteria; order Rhizobiales; family Xanthobacteraceae. The sequence continues at coordinate 6,140 of JADJPN010000008.1, forward strand.
TCCGCCACACCCGCGGGGAATGCACGGGGGCTGCCCGGCGCCGATTTGGCGTGCGGGGTATAGCATGGCACTTTCGGCGTTCAACTCCGTTTCGATACCTCCCCGATGCATAAACAACCTGCCCTCGCGGCCGACTGCGTTGTCTTCGACCCCGCCGGGCGCCTGCTCCTGATCCGCCGCAAAAATCCGCCCTTTCAGGGCCAATACGCGCTACCCGGCGGCTTCGTGGACTATGGCGAGCGCATGGAGGACGCCGCACTGCGGGAACTGCGCGAGGAAACCGGGATCGAAGGCACCCTCATCCGGCTGGTGGGCGTCTATTCGCGGCCTGATCGCGATCCGCGTGGCCATTGCGTCTCGACGGTCTATCTCATCGACGCTGGCGGCCAACAGCCAGTCCCCGGAGACGACGCGGCTTGCGCCGAATTTGTCGAAAACTATCGCGCAGTTCGCCTGGCGTTCGACCACGACGAGATCGTCGCCGATGTATTGGCTCAACGCTCCCGGCCGAACGCCTCGTAAAGCCGTTCGAGCACTTTCTTCAGCGCAGGCGACAGATCCTCGGCGGTCATTCCAAAGCCTGCCTCCTTCGCGGCTTCGCCGTGCAGCCAGACCGCGGCGCAGCCGCCTCGTAAACCGGCATTCCTTGCGCGACCAGGCCGAGTGAAATCCCTGCAAGCACGTCGCCGGCACCCGCGGTCGCAAGCCAGGGCGGCGCATTGTTCGCAACCGTCGCACGGCCATCGGGCGAGGCGACCACGGTATCGGGCCCCTTGAGCAGAACCGCCGCGCCAAGCCGTTTCGCGGCCGCTCGCACCTTCTCGATTTTCGATTCAATTCCAGTGATCTGCGCTGAGTCGCTCGCAAACAGCTTGGCAAATTCACCGTCATGCGGCGTCAGCAACGCCTGAATCCGATTCAAGCTCAGTATCTTCGCAAGCTTTCCGGACTCTCTTGTAAAACTTGAAATGGCATCCGCATCGAGAACCAGCCCCCGCTTTGCCGTCGCGGCAACCTCCACCATCGCCTTGGTCGCCTTCCCGGTCCCGTTTCCGGGCCCGAGCAGCACCGCGTTGAGCCGCTCATCCGCGAGCAGCTTCTTCAGGCCGGCGGCACCCTGCGCCTGGCGGATCATGACGGCTTCCAGAGACGCCGAGAGCACCGGCAGCGCCGCCTTTGGAGCCGCCACCGTCACCAGCCCCGCGCCTGCGCGGAGCGCCGCTTTGGCGGCTAACCGGGCCGCGCCGGTCGCATGCGCGGGACCGCTGACGACCACCGCATGCCCGCGCCTGTATTTGTGTCCATCGATCCGCGGCCATGGATAGCTGCCGATCCAGACTTGCGGCGCGTTCAGCGAAATGCCGCCCGCGACCGCTCGAACGATGCGATCCGGAATTCCGATGTCGGCGACGGTGATCTTCCCTGCATGGATTCTTCCGGGCATCAGAAGGTGCGCGGGCTTCATCCGGCAAAATGTCACCGTATGCGTCGCGCGAACCGCAACTCCACGCACTCGCCCGCTCGAGCCATCGATCCCGCTCGGCAGATCGACGGCGACGACCGGAACCTTCGCAGCATTCATCGCTTCGACGGCGCGCTTGGCTTCGCCGGACAGATTGCGCGACAGCCCTGCGCCGAACAGCGCATCAACGATCAGATCGCATTTGGCGAGCGCCGCCGGGTCGAATGCTTCGGTTTTGCCGCTCCACCGCGCAGCGGCCTTCGCCGCGTCGCCGGTTAGCATCGCGCGCATGCCGAGAAGAAAAAGCCGAACATCAAATCCGTGCTGCGCAAGCAGCCGTGCGGCGACAAAGCCGTCGCCGCCGTTATTTCCCGGTCCACAGACAATCGCGATCCGCCGACCGGCGCTTGCCGCCGCCTCGGCCACAGCCCGCGCGACCGCCGCTCCCGCCCGCTCCATCAGCTCGATGCCGAGCGTGCCGGCTTCGATCGTCCGGCGGTCGGCTTCGGCCATCTCTTTGGGCGTTAGAATTTCGATCATCGCTCGACCATTATCACGCGGACCGTTGCGCAAAGGCTCTGGCGGCACCCGCAGCAGGTGCCTAAACTGCACGCTGTGCTTAAGGAACGGGCGCAAATTTGCAGCCTGTTTTGTAGGCAGAATGCCTAACTCGTAGGCACGATCAACCTGCCGGATAGTCGCTTCCCGCGCGATTTGCCGGATTTGCCTTGAAAATCAACGTGCCAGTGGTAGCCGGAGGCTGGCACGGACCCTGCTAATGCGACACCGGCTCGAAAGTGCGCGCTTCTCGCGCGACGAAGCCCCCGTGAGAGGAAAGTAAGCCAATGAAGAAGGTCGAAGCCATCATCAAGCCGTTCAAACTCGATGAGGTGAAAGAAGCGCTCCAGGAAGTTGGCCTGCAAGGTATCACCGTGACAGAGGCCAAAGGTTTCGGCCGCCAGAAGGGTCACACCGAACTTTATCGGGGAGCTGAATATGTCGTCGATTTTCTTCCGAAGGTGAAAATCGAAATCGTCCTCACCGATCCGATGGTCGAGAAAGCGATCGACGCGATCCGCAAGGCCGCGCAGACCGGCCGCATTGGTGACGGCAAGATCTTCGTTTCCAATATCGAAGAAGCGATCCGCATTCGAACCGGCGAGTCGGGCGACGACGCCGTTTAATAATCGCGCTCAAACAAAACATTCCCGGGCCCGGGAATTATCAATAAGGGGAACTACCGCAATGACGACCGCGAAAGATGTCCTGAAGCTGATCAAGGATCAGGATGTAAAATACGTCGATCTTCGTTTCACCGATCCGCGCGGCAAGTGGCAGCACGTCACTTTCGACATCAGCATGATCGACGAAGAGATTTTTGCCGAAGGTACGATGTTCGACGGCTCCTCGATCGCCGGCTGGAAGGCGATCAACGAGTCCGACATGTGCCTGATGCCGGATCCTGCGACCGCCTGCATCGATCCGTTCTTCGCTGAGACGACGCTCTCGATCGTCTGCGACGTGCTCGAGCCGACCACCGGCGAGCCCTACAACCGCGATCCGCGTGGCATCGCGAAGAAGGCCGAAGCCTTCGTGAAGTCTTCGGGCGTTGGCGACACCGTCTACTTCGGTCCTGAGGCCGAGTTCTTCATTTTCGACGACGTGAAATATTCGGCCGATCCCTACAACACCGGCTTCCGTCTCGACTCGGTCGAACTGCCGATCAACTCCGGCACCGACTACGAGTCCGGCAACCTCGGCCATCGCATCCGCACCAAGGGCGGCTACTTCCCCGTCCCGCCGCAGGACTCGTGCGCAGGACATGCGCTCGGAAATGCTCGGCGCGATGGCGCGCATGGGCGCGAAGGTCGAAAAGCATCACCACGAAGTGGCGTCGGCCCAGCACGAGCTCGGCCTGAAATTCGGCACGCTCACCACGATGGCCGACCACATGCAGATCTATAAATACTGCATCCATCAGGTCGCCAACATGTACGGCAAGACCGCGACCTTCATGCCGAAGCCGATTTACGGCGACAACGGCTCGGGCATGCACTGCCATCAGTCGATCTGGAAGGGCTCGACCCCGACCTTCGCCGGTGACAAGTACGCCGGTCTCTCGGACACCTGCCTCTCCTACATCGCCGGCATCATCAAGCACGCGAAGGCGCTGAACGCCTTCACGAACCCGTCGACGAACTCCTACAAGCGTCTGGTGCCGGGCTACGAAGCGCCGGTATTGCTCGCCTACTCCGCGCGCAACCGCTCCGCGTCCTGCCGCATCCCGTTCTCGTCGAACCCCAAGGCGAAGCGCGTCGAAGTGCGCTTCCCCGATCCGATGGCGAACCCCTATCTCGCCTTCGCTGCCATGCTGATGGCCGGCCTCGACGGCATCAAGAACAAGATGGATCCGGGTTCGGCGATGGACAAGGACCTCTACGACCTGCCGCCGAAGGAATTGAAGAAGATTCCGACCGTCTGCGGCTCGCTGCGCGAAGCGCTCGAAGCCCTCAAGAAGGACAACGAGTTCCTGAAAGCCGGCGGCGTGTTCGATGAAGACTTCATCGAAAGCTACATCGCGCTCAAGATGCAGGACGTGGAGCGTTACGAAATGACGCCACATCCGGTCGAGTTCGAGATGTATTACTCCTACTAAGACTCCGCTTCCTCCTGGCTGCGCGATTGGGGGATTGCGCGGTCTAACTTTAAAGGGCGCTTCGCAAGAAGCGCCCTTTTTGTTCCCTGAATCGCTGAACGTATTCTAGGGTCAGGACCCATTGATCATCTTCTTGCGGCGTGATTCAGCCTCCGCGATGAGACTGACCGATGAGCAACCTTTTCTGGCTGACAGAGGCGCAGATGGCGCGCCTCGAACCCTTCTTTCCCAAGAGCCACGGCAAGCCACGCGTCGATGATCGGCGTGTCCTGAGCGGCATAGTCTTCATCAATCGCAATGGCTTGCGCTGGTGCGATGCACCGAAGGAATACGGACCGCCAAAGACTCTCTACAACCGCTGGAAGCGGTGGAGCGACAAGGGCGTCTTCGCGCGGATCATGGTGGGCCTTGCTGCCGAGGCGGCCACACCGAGGACGGTGATGATCGACGCGACCTATCTCAAGGCGCACCGCACGGCGACCAGCCTGCGGTCGAAAAAGGGGGGCCAGGCGACCAGAGGGGCCGTCTGATCGGTCGCACGAAGGGCGGCATGAATACCAAGTTGCATGCCGTCCACCGATGCTGAGGGCCGCCCGATCCGCTTCTTCATGACCGCAGGCCAAGTCAGCGACTACACGGGTGCGGCAGCCCTGCTGGGCAGCTTGCCAAAGGCGGAGTGGTTGCTCGCCGACCGGGGCTATGATGCCGACTGGTTCAGGGAAGCGTTGAAAGACAAGGGGATAAAGCCCTGCATCCCCGGCAGGCAGTCGCACGGCAAGCCTGTCAAGCATGACAAGCGCCGCTATAAACGCCGCAACCGGATCGAGATCATGTTCGGTAAGCTCAAGGACTGGCGACGCGTTGCAACCCGCTACGACAGGTGCCCGAAGGTCTTCCTCTCCGCCGTCGCCCTCGCCGCAACCGTCATGTTCCGGCTACGACGCGAGAACGGGTCCTGACCATAACTAGGTCAACAGGGGGACGCTTTGAATTTGCTTCGGCTCTCACCCCTTCGCCGAGTTCTCTGGGAGGCCGAGCCGAGCTCGATGTCCCCGTGGATTCACCACTCCAGCTCCTCTGGAGCGAATGGATACAGCGAGTTTTTGTCGGTGAGAAGCGTGAAGCCCACCCACATGATCAAGACCGCGCTAAAGAAGGCGAAGTAGCCAAAGCCGGCGGCCCAGTTCCAGAGCGGCACGGTCTGGTGGGAATACACCTCGACGAGGTACCACACGTTGAGAGGCAAGTATAACAATAGCACCGTGGCCATGCCGGGGTTGTAGAAGTACTTGAGCTTGATGTTGAAGGCGATGGCGTGAACGATGACCTGTCCGAACCCAAATAGCACGATCCCGAAGCCCATCCAAATGGAGTCGGGGAAAAAGACCGGCAGGAGCGTGATTGGGTAAGCCGCCCAAACGTTGATGAACAGGTTGTTGTTCTGGTTAAGTGGATTCCGATCAAAAGGGCCACCTTTTGGCCTGATTATTTCGTTGTAGTACCATGGAAAACCACCAGGCCAGCCGAGTTCTTCGAACTGGTGCAGCGTAAGAGCCGCGTAGAAGAGCAGCAGGATGATCTGCACCGTCTGGAGATTGCCAAGCAGAGCGACGGCGATCGCGATGGCTCCAAACACGAGTCCCGAGTTGTACCAATGCCTGCGAAGGAAATTCATCCTGCACTCCGCTGATTTCTGCGACCTCACCTTATTATAATCAAAGACTTCCAAATTATAATCAAAGACTTCCAAGCAACGTGGCGCTTCGAGGCGCGCCTTCTGCGCCTCTGTCAGCCAGAAAAGGTTGCTCATCGGTCGGTCTCCTCGCGGAGGCTGAATCACGCCGCAAGAAGATGATCAATGGGTCCTGACCCTAAAACAACGGGCGCCCCATCATTGCCTGAACGAGAACCGCAAGCGTGCCAGCGGTCCACGCCACCGTTGCCGCAATCACGATGCTCCGCGTTTTCGTAGGCACAAACCGCGTAGCCAGCCAGCCAAGCAGTGGAATGCCCTGCATCGCATGCAGGCCGGCGAAATGCGCGGCACGCAAATCGCCGCCCGTACGCGACCAGCCGAAGAAGAACGAGCCGCCCGCATCGGTCTGCAAACCGCCGACCCAGTGATTGCTCTGCGAACTCATATATTGTCCGGTGACACTGCCGAGCACACAGCCGAAGATCAGTCCCATCGCAATCGCAAAGCGAAGATCGGTATGGGTGATCTTGTCTTTCGCGCGCAGCATCAGCCAGCCGAACCAGCCGCTCATGACGGTTGCCGTGACAATGCCCGCCCCCATCAACGCGTAATAGACGATGTCGCGCGTCGTGGTGTTGTTGAAATGCGACGCCTCCGCGAGTGACGCGCGGTAGGTGATGTAGAGAATCTCCAGCAGCAAAATAATGCTGACCGCCCACACCATGGCGCGAACGGATTTTCGCTCGCGGTCGGCCTTATCGAGATACGGCATGAACAGCGCAAGCGTCAGCAGGAAGATCGCAGCCGACGACATGAATTTCAGCGGCTTGATCCAGACATTGATGCCGTTGAAAGTCCGCGTATCAATCAGAAGCGCAACGAACGCCGGTACCATCATCGCAGCCATGATCGCGCCGAAGACAACGAGCACCGGCTCTTCGCGATAAAGCGTCCGCACCGCGCCGCTCCCCGCGAAACTGGAATTGGGCGTCGTCGTTCCCGCACTCATGAATGCATTCCTTTCCCGAAAGCGGCTTTGAAAATCTGGAAGAGCAGGAATCCCGCTGGCCCGAACAGAAAAGTGAGCGGCAGCACCGGCATCAGAAACCAGCGCGATACGCCTGACCGCGCAGCGTCACGCGCGACCCACGCTCCGACAAACAGATCGAACGCGAGGTAATGCACCCAACCCGCAAGCAGCGCCCAATCGTTTGAAAAAAGCTGGCGCACGGCAGGCAAACTATCGAACCCGCCCCCGCTCTGACCGAAGCCCAGGAAGATGGCGACGCAGTAGCCGGCGGAAAGCGCAAGCGGCCAGTAGATGCCGGCGAGCTTGTCCCTGAGCCAGACACGGTTCGTAATAATCCCCGCAATCAGCACGAGCCAGCCGAGCATCGCGAACCAGTTCGCAGGGCCAAAAATCAGTTCCGGTATCATTTCCAGCTCCATCTTGACGTTGGCAAGTTGGAAACTACGTTCAATCTTTCTATTGTCAAGTTAAATCTTGACGGTGTAAAAAACTTCCATGGAACCGAAGAAGAGAAAGCCCGCGCGCCGAATGCAGCCGCAGGAGAAGAGCTATCACCACGGCGATCTGCGCACGGCGCTGGTGGAGGCTGCGGAAGCCGTGCTGACTGAGCGCGGCGTCGAAGGCTTCACGTTGCGCGAATGCGCACGGCGCGCGGGCGTCTCGCACGCCGCACCAGCGCATCATTTCAAGGACGCGAAGGGCCTCCTCACGGAAGTTGCCGCGCTGGGCTTCGAGCGGCTCACCGAAGCCGAACGCAACGCGCGCGACGACGAGTCCGATCCGAAGAACCGTTTGCTGGGCACCGGGATCGGCTATGTCCGCTTTGCGATCGAACACCCGGCGCAGTTTCAATTGATGTTCCAGAAGGGCTTGGTCGATCATTCGAACGCGCGCCTGGCGGCGGCGAGCAGCGCGGCGTTCCAGGTATTCATCCAAGCCTATTCCGAACTGTATGGCGTCACGTTTCCCGCCGGCATGCACAAGGATACCGACCCTTCCGTGATGCGCGAATGGGCCCTCGTCCATGGCTTTGCGACGCTCGTGGTACAGGGGCAGCTTGGCCCGGCACAAAGCGCGGCCGGGATTGCAAATCTAATGAAGTTCGCACGCGCGGTCTTTGAAGACGCGCAGAAATACGGCCCGCCAATCAGGTAGCGGCAGCGGGACGATGCTGTTTCAGAAAGTCAGAGCGAAAATAGGCTGAAGGCGCGCACGCGCGCCCATACACCGCGGTTCTGCTTGCGCTCAAGATAATCGCGCACGAGCGAGCGGTGCAGTTCTTCAGCGGTTTCGTGAACACAGGCGAGAGCCGCGCCGGCGCCATGCGCAACCGCCTCGAGGCGGGCCGCTTCAGCGAGAATATTCCGGGACTCAACGCTTGCCATTCGTGAAGCGTAAGCCCGCCAAGGTTAATGAGTAGTAACTGACTCGGCGAGCGCTTCGGATAAATCCGGCACAATGCTTGCCGCCGCGACCTGTGCGTTATGCTCGCTCCGGACCATAACGCGATTGCGGCCGGAGTTCTTGGCCTCGTAAAGCGCCTCGTCAGCACGGCCCAGCAAACCATCGACTTGGTCTTGATAGTTGGTTGTAAAGGTCACGCCAATGCTGACTGTGGCGCCGATCGCGGTGCCGTCCACGACCTTGGCAGCTTCCTTGAACGCAAGCCGCACGCGCTCGGCAACGATAACGGCCCCCTTTTCATCGGTGTTGCCGAGAAAAGCTGCGAACTCCTCCCCGCCGAGACGGCCGAACACGTCGGTCTGACGGAGCGTTTTCTTCGCCGTTGTCGCAAGCAGTTTGATCACTTTGTCGCCGCCGGGATGGCCAAAACGGTCGTTGATCGACTTGAACTTGTCGATGTCGAACATGAAGATCGCCATCGGCTTGGTCGGCCGCACCTCACGCGAAAGAATTTGTTTTGCGATTCGATGATCGCGCGGCGGTTGTGCACCCCGGTGAGCGGATCGATCAGCGCGGCTTCCTTGTGCACGCGCTCGGTCCGCTCCTTCGCCATCTCCAGAAGAATGAACGCTGCCGCGATCGAATAAAGCAGGGACTCGATTGCGAGTGTCGCGATCCAGCCGTTGGTCAGCGTCGCCGCGATGCGATCGCCCGGCAGCACCATGGTCAGCGGCACCTGGCTCGGAAACACGACACCATGCAGCGTAATCACGATCACCGCCGGCCAGCGCGAGTTCAGCTTCTCGCTGCGACCGCTCCAGAGCTCAAATGCGGTGAACAACGTGTAATTGGAAATGATCAGCGAGCTGACCACGATGCGGCCGATGGATGAATCGGCAAAACCGGGAATGTGGCACGCGACGATCCAAATAATTGCGCCTGCGAACATCGCGAAGGGGCGCACACTCTTCCCATCGAATGCGCGCGCGCCGTTCCAGGACATGCCGCACGCGACAAAGAGCAGCGCACTCGCAAAGTCGATCAAGAACGGACTCGCAATGAACTGCTGCAAGCTCAGCATGCCGGCAGAAAGCCCACCGACCAGATAAGCGACGCCCCACCAGCCGAGCGCCTGTATGCTCCGGTCCTGAATCCAGGCGAAGATCAGCAAGAGCCCGAGCACCGCCGTCACGAATATCGAAACGACGAGCAGTGTGGGTACGTCGAGAACCATCAATCCGCCGTGGTGTCCTACGTAGTGAGCTAGGGCCCGAACCTACCCACGCGGCTTTAGGAAAACGTCCCCGAACTGATTAAAAATTGAGAAAGCGGGAACGTGAAAATCGTGTCTATTTGCCCGACACACGAAGCGGTTGCGGCTCGACCCAGGCGATATCGTCCTCGTTCGCAGCCGGCAATTGCGGCACCGAAGGCGGGCTCACGCGAAGAGATGAAATTGTCGCCACCGCGGCCCGCGCCTCTTCGATCGGCGGCCCGGCCAGCGCCGGTGTACGGCCGGCGACTTCAACGCGATTGCGGCCCCGCTCCTTCGCAAGATAAAGCGCGTTGTCCGCGCGCGAGAGCAGCTCCGCAACGTCTTCCACTGAATCCGCGGGAAGCACAGCAACGCCGACGCTTACTGTGGCATCGACATGCTTGCCGTCGATTTCAGCGGTCGCGACCATGAGCGCGCGGCGGATGCGCTCCGCGGTGCTGACGGCCGTGCTCTCGGCGGCGCCGAATAGAAGCGCGCCGAATTCCTCGCCGCCGAGACGGCCCATGATATCGGTCGAACGAAATTCCGCGGCGGCCCGCGCAGTGAAAATGCGCAGCACTTCGTCGCCCACGGAATGCCCGAAGCGGTCGTTGATCGACTTGAAGTGATCGAGATCGAACAGAAGCGCGGTCACCGGCTCCGGATTGCGCGCGCGTTGCCGCATGCGGCGCATCGCGGCATCGAGAAAAGCGCGGCGGTTCGGAATGTTGGTCAGCGGATCCAGCATCGCATTGGTCTTGTGCACGAGCTCGCTGCGCTCCTTCGCCATCGCAAGGATCATGAAGGATGCGATGATGAGGAACAGAAGCGATTCAAGACCGATGATGCTGAACCACGCCACCGAGTAGAATGCGGTGCTGGACTCCACCGGAAACGCGAACACAAGCCAGACTCTGAGTGCGTATATCGCGCCGTGAACGAAAAACGTAACGCTGAGCGGCCAGCGCGACGTCAAAGGTTCTTGCGTGCGCCCGCGCCAGATTTCGCAGCCGGTGCCGATGACATAAACGGCAATGATCGCGGAACTGAACATGATCCGCGCGTTGATCGATTCGCTCAGCAGCGGAAGCTGCGAGGCGAACATCAAAAGAATTGGGCCCGCCAGCACGCCGCTGATCGGCGCTACTCTTTCGTCGAACAGCCGCGCTCCGCCCCACGACAGACCGCACGCGAGCAAGATGAGCGCGCTTGAAATATCGATCGAAAGAGTGTCCGAAACATAGCCACGCGCACCAAGCAGCGCGCAGCCCGCGCACATGACGAAATGGCTCGCACTCCACCAGCCCAGCGCGCGGATTTGCCGGTTCTGATGCCACGTGAAAAGCAGAAGGAATCCGAGCACCAGCGTGACGGAAATCGACACGATAAAGAGTGTACGGACATCGAGATCGAACACTGGTCGCAACTCACGCAATTTTCGCTGCATAATCTGTAGCGGCGAAAGCCTACGGAACCGGAGTGCGACTAGATAAAATTTGATCGAATTGACTCAACACAAACAAAAAGGGCGCGCATTGCTGCGCGCCCTTCGTAGTAAATGCTTTGATAACGCTTAGCGCTTCGAGAACTGGAAGCTGCGGCGGGCCTTCGCCTTGCCGTACTTCTTGCGCTCGACCACGCGGCTGTCGCGGGTGAGGAAGCCGCCCTTCTTGAGCACGCCGCGCAGTTCGGGCTCGAAGAAGGTCAGCGCCTTGGAAACGCCGTGACGCAGCGCGCCGGCCTGGCCGGAGAGACCGCCGCCGGAAACCGTGCAGACGACGTCATACTGGCCGCCGCGGTTCGAAGCGACGAACGGCTGCTGGATGATCATGCGAAGCACGGGACGCGCGAAGTAAACTTCCGCGGTGCGCTCGTTGACGAGGATCTTGCCCGAGCCGCGCTTCAGCCAGACGCGGGCGACCGCGTCCTTGCGCTTGCCGGTTGCGTAGGCGCGGCCCTGCTTGTCCAGCTTCTGAACGTGGACCGGCGCTTCCGGCTGCACGCCCTTGAGCGCCGAGAGGCCTTCCATGGATTGAACGGTATCGGCCATCAGTTGGCCCCCACATTCTTGCGGTTGAGTTTTGCGATATCGAGCTTTTCGGGGTTCTGCGCTTCGTGCGGGTGCTTCTCGCCCTTGTAGACGCGCAGGTTACCCATGATCTTCCGGCCGAGCGGACCGCGCGCGAGCATGCGCTCGACGGCCTTCTCGAGGATGCGCTCCGGGAAGCGGCCTTCCATGATCATCTTGGCGGAACGCTCTTTGATGCCGCCGATGTATCCGGTGTGATGGTGATAGACCTTCTTCTCGAGCTTCTTGCCCGTGAAGACGACCTTCTCGGCGTTGATGACGATGACGTTGTCGCCGCAATCGACGTGCGGGGTGTAGATCGCCTTATGCTTGCCCTTCAGGCGCATGGCGATGATGGTCGCGAGACGGCCGACGACGAGACCGGATGCATCGATCAGCACCCATTTCTTCTCGACCTCGGCGGGCTTCGCCACAAAGGTGGTCATGACGTTCTTCCTAGGTAGGGAAATCGTTGGCGCGGTTTCTATGAAACGGGCGCGGCAGCGTCAATGGCTTTGTTGAATTAAAACCATTTGATTTCAATGGCTTATAAATATGGTATTTTAATACCGTCTGCTAAGTGACTTTATCTCGGCGGAATCGAGTAGGTCGCAACGACGTGCGCGCAAGGCTCTTCGTCGTTCACGCCACGGATCGAGGCTTCGGCCACCACCAACCGCTTGCCGAGCTTGAGGATTTTGACCTCGCAGGCGAGATCCCCGGGCGCCGGCTTCGAAAGAAAGTTGCAAGTGAAGCTGGTCGTGACCGCGAGCGCGACCGGGCCGATCACAGCTAGAATCGCGACATAAATCGCGCCGTCTGCCAGCCCCATCATGGTCGGTCCGGAAACCGTGCCGCCCGGCCGCAAATGCCGCTCGCCAGCCGTGAAGTGAACGACCGCGGTACCCGGCCCAACCGAAACAATCTTGTTCGGCTTGCTCGGGCCATAGGCCTGCGGGAATTCCTTGGCGAGATAATCGCGCAGTTCCTCGACCGTCATTACTACCGGCATAGCGGCCACACCTCAGTCCCTCCCGCACTGGAACCAAAGGCTAGTCTCCCCTCACCTGTCAGGTGCATTTGCGATACAGTGCGCAGCGACAAACGAGAAGCCAGAAAGCTGACAAATGACGCCACAATCCGCTGCCGCGCAAAAACCGCTGCTGCGCCGATTGTACTCCGCGAGGATCACGGGCCGGTTGCGATGCTCGTGCTGAACCGTCCCGAAGCCCGGAACAGCCTCTCGCAAGAAATGATCGACACGCTCACGGCTGAGATCGCGCTCGTGCGTGACGACAAGAATGTCCGCGCGCTCATTATCGCCGCGAACGGTCCCGGCTTCTGCGCCGGCCACGACATGAAGCAGATGACCGCGCGCCGCGCAGACGCGGATAAAGGCCGCGCCTTCTTCGACCACATGTTCAAAAGCTGCGCGAAGATGATGATGTCGATCGTGCATTTGCCTAAGCCCGTGATCGCCGCCGTCGGCGGCACCGCGAGCGCCGCCGGCGCACAGCTTGTCGCTTCCTGCGATCTCGCAGTCGCTTCCAGGGAAGCGTATTTTGCGACACCCGGCGTCAACATCGGCCTGTTCTGCTCAACGCCCATGGTTGCCCTCTCCCGCAACGTCTCGAACAAGCATGCGATGGAGATGCTGCTCACCGGCGACCTGATCCCGGCACAGCGCGCTTACGAAATCGGCCTCGTCAATCGCGTGGTCGACGCGGAAACCGAACGCCACGAAGCGCTGGAGCTTGCGAACAAGATCACCTCGAAATCCGCGCATACATTGAAGATCGGCAAGGAAGCGTTTTATCGCCAGCGCGAACTCGACCTGGAGAGCGCATACCGTTACACGGCGGAGGTGATGACCGAAAACATGCTTGCGCGCGACGCCGAGGAAGGCATCAGCGCTTTCGTCGAGAAGCGCACGCCGAAATGGGAAGATCGCTGATCTTCCGGACAAGAAAAATGAATCACGACAAGTACGACGACAGCTACATCCGCGGCATCATGCACGACGTGAAATCGGTCGCGATCGTCGGCGCCTCGCCCAAAGACAATCGCCCGAGCCACTTTGTCGTGAAGTATCTGGCCGAACGCGGCTACAAGGTTTTCCCGATCAATCCCGGTCAGGGCGGCCGCGAGATCGCGGGCATCAAGGCTTACGCGAAGCTGAGCGACGTCCCCGAGCCCATCGACATGATCGATGTATTTCGCTCCTCGGACGCCGTGCCCGGCGTATTGGAGGAAGCCCTGAAGCTCCCGGCGCTTCCCAAGGTTTTCTGGATGCAGTTGAGCGTCCGCAATGACGAAGCCGCGAAGCGCGCCGAAGCAGCCGGAATGCGGGTCGTCATGGATCGCTGCCCGAAGATCGAATACGGCCGCCTCTCCGGCGAAATCAATTGGGCCGGCGTGAACACGCGCAAGCTTTCCTCCAAGCGCCCGAAGCGCCTCGAGGGCGGCGTGCAGCGGTTGTCGATCGGACAGAAGATTGAGCCGAAGGTTTAATTTGAACTGAGACGACTTCACCAGACAGACCGTCACCCAAGGCAACCGGATCGAGGAAGCGATGAAGGCATTCGTTTTTAGCAAGTATGGCGGGCCTGACGTCGCAGAGCTTCGCGAAGTACCGAAGCCGAACGCCGCGCAAGGCGAGCTTCTCGTTCGCGTGGAAGCTGCCGGATTGAACCCCGTCGATTTCAAGATTCGCGAAGGCAAATTGAAAGTCGTGCAAGGCTATTCTTTGCCGGTTATTGCCGGATGTGAATTTGCCGGAACGGTCGAAGCGGTCGGCAGCGGCGTGGACAGGATTCGCCGTCGGCGACCGGATCTACGCTCGCGTTGCGAAAGACAAGTTGGGCGCATTCGCGGAATACACCACCGTTCCCGCCGAGTTCGCGGCGGCGATGCCGCGCTCAGTCGATTTTGATGTCGCAGCGGGAGTCCAGCTCGCAGGTCTGACTGCGCTACAGGCACTTCGTGACGAGCTGCACGTAAAACCCGGAAGCCGGATATTTATTCCCGGCGGCGCAGGTGGCGTCGGAACCTTTGCAATTCAGATCGCAAAATGGATGGGCGCGCATGTGATCACGACGGCGTCGCCACGCGGACGCGCGCTTGTCGAGCGGCTCGGAGCTGACGAAGTCATCGACTACACGACGCAGGATTTCGAGAAAATCGTAAAAGACGTCGATGGCGTTTTCGACCTGGTCGGCGGCGACACGCTCTGGAAATCATTCCGTGTCGTAAAGCGCGGTGGCACCGTGGTGTCGATCGCAGGCATGCCTGAACCGTCGACTGCGCGTAAAGATTTGGGGCGTGGATTGCTGTTATCGGCGCTGTTCTGGATTGCGAGCTTTCGCGAGCGGGCCGCCGCCAGGAAACAGGGCGCAACCTATCGCTTCCTATTCATGCATCCGAGCGGTGCTGACCTCGCCCTGATGTCGCGCCTGATCGACGACAAGACCGTCGAGCCGGTGATCGATCGCGTGTTTCCCTTCGCGCAAATCGCCGATGCCTTCGCTTATCTTGAAACCGGTCGGGCCAAGGGCAAGGTCGTCGTGCAAATGCGGTAGTCCACTCTGGAGCGTCGAACGTTGGAAGCAGCAGTTGACCTTCTCGCGCCCCTCTGCCTAAATCACAATTGATTTGCGATATATAATAATATTCACATAAATCGTGAGTATTATCACTCTAAAGAAGGAAGCAGCACGATGTCCGACCGCGAACCCGGCTTTTCGACGCTCTCGATCCATGCGGGCGCACAGCCCGACCCAACCACCGGCGCACGCGCGACTCCGATCTATCAGACGACATCGTTCGTGTTCGACGACGTCGAGCACGCGGCCTCCTCTTCGGCCTTCAAGCCTTTGGCAACATTTACACGCGCATCGGCAACCCCACGAACAACGTGCTCGAGGAGCGCGTGGCCGCCCTTGAAGGCGGCACCGGCGCGCTCGGCGTGGCGAGCGGACATGCTGCACAAGTGCTCGTGTTCCACGCCCTGATGGAAGCCGGCGACGAAGTCGTCGCTGCCAAGCGCCTCTACGGCGGCTCCATCAACCAGCTCAGCCATTCGATCAAGAACTTCGGCTGGAACGTCGTCTGGGCCGACACCGACGACATCTCCACCTTCGAGAAGGCCATCACCCCGAAAACGAAAGCGATCTTCATCGAGTCGATCGCGAACCCCGGCGGCATCGTCACCGACATCGAAGGCATCGCAAAGATCGCGAAGAAGGCCGGCGTGCCGCTGATCGTCGATAACACGCTGGCTTCGCCCTATCTGATCCAGCCGTTCAAGCATGGCGCCGATATCGTTATTCACTCGGCGACCAAATTCCTCGGCGGCCACGGCAATTCGATTGCAGGCGTCATCGTCGACGGCGGCAAGTTCAACTGGGTCAACAACAAGCGCTACCCGATGCTCTCCGCGCCGCGCCCGGAATATAATGGCATCGTGCTCGCGGAAACCTTCGGCAACTTCGCATTCGCAATTGCCGTGCGCGTGCTCGGTCTGCGGGATCTCGGTCCCGCGCTCTCGCCATTCAATGCGTTCCTGATCATCAACGGCATCGAAACGCTGCCGCTCCGCATGCAGAAACATTCCGACAACGCGCTGAAGGTCGCGGAGTTTCTGAGCAAGCACCCGAAAGTAAGCTGGGTGAGCTATGCTGGCCTGAAGTCGGATAAATATCACGCGCTTCAGCAGAAATATTCGCCCAAGGGCGCGGGCGCAGTACTGACCTTCGGACTGAAGGGCGGTTTCGACGCCGGCGTGAAGCTCGTCTCCTCGGTCGAATTGTTCTCGCATCTCGCGAATATCGGCGACACCCGTTCGCTGATCATTCACCCCGCTTCGACCACGCACAAACAGCTCACCGACGAACAAAAGAAGGCCGCCGGCGCGGGCCCCGAAGTCGTGCGGCTCTCCATCGGCATCGAGGATGCCGAAGATATCATCGCCGATCTCGAAAAGGGCCTGAGCGCTTAAACTTTGCCGAGTCTGGCCGCGTGGTAGCTGGCATAAGCCAGCACCACGACGCGCCAGCCTGATGCGCGAGGCCGAGCGCAAACGGCACCGCGTATAATAACGTGAAGATTCCGAGCACGGCTTGCGCGCTGATCAACGCGAACAAGACCCACGCTTCACGAGAAGCCTGACCTCGTATCTGATAGACCGCGTAACCGAGTGCGGCAAACCACAGCAGATACGCCGTCATGCGGTGGTTGAACTGCACCGCCATCACATTCTCGAAAATGTTGCGCCACCACGGATCGAGCAGAAAGAGTTGCTCGCGCTTAGGATGGAACACGCCGTCGATCAGCGGCCAGGTGTTGAAGGTCAGCCCCGCATTGGTCTTGGCGACGATCGCACCGAGAAACACCTGCACCAGCGAAAGCGCAATCAGAATAATCGCCAACGGCTTCCCGCGCCGTCCGATGCTTTCTCGCCGCGGCAACAAGGTGGTCGCGACCCATACGAGTGCGACGAAAATCACACAAGCGAGCGTGAGATGT
Organism: Hyphomicrobiales bacterium; assembly: GCA_016713235.1. Classification (GTDB taxonomy): domain Bacteria; phylum Pseudomonadota; class Alphaproteobacteria; order Rhizobiales; family Xanthobacteraceae. Next base: position 23,234 of record JADJPN010000008.1, read on the forward strand.
ACGGCAAGCCGGTATTGGCTGACGTCGGTGCGCACCGATAAGCCCGATGCCACCATCCACCAGCCGATGAAGCCTTGCAGCCCGCCGAGAAACAAGAGCACCAGCAATTTGGTGCCGAGCGCCCGACCGATCTTTCCACGCCACCAGAAAAACGCGAGCGGCAGCGCAAACGCAAATCCGACGATGCGGCCCAGAAGCCTGTGCGCCCATTCCCAGAAATAGATGAACCTGAAATCGGCAAGACTCATTCCCTTGTTGATCTGCTGGTACTGGGGAATGGCTTTGTACTTTTCGAATTCCGCGAGCCACGCCGCGTCCGTGAGCGGCGGAAGCACGCCGGTCACGACATTCCATTCGGTGATGGAGAGCCCGGAGCCGGTAAGCCGCGTCGCACCGCCGAGCATAATCATGCCTGCAACCAGCGCCGCTACCGCCCAAAGCCAGCGGCGTACGTCGCGCATCGGATCGGTCATATGCGGCATCGCGTCTAGCATTCCGGTTTCACAAGGAGCCGGGCGAGGTCTATAGAGCGGCACCTTTCCCCGCAACTAAACGCAAAGCCGCACCACATGCGCCAGCGCAACCGCAAACTGATCGGCACCGCCCTGCTTCTGGTTCTCGTGATATTTTGGGCGCTGTTCGGCATGCTGGTCGCCCAAGGCCGCGTGGTCGAACTGCCGGGATACGGCCGCTTCTTCGTGTTTCTGTTTCTCGGGCTGGTCTGGGTGCTGCCTGCTGGACTTTTAATCCGCTGGATGGCGCGTCGCGATCCCGACTAGGCTACATCCAACCGGCGCAAGCCGCGTGGCAGCGAAAACGGCACGCCGGATCGCAGAACATCGGCGTAACGCAGCGCCTGAAAGTTTCCGTTGAGCGACACGCGCGGCAGCGCCGTCATGTGCTCGCGATGTTCGGGGAAAACCACGCCCGGCCGCGTCGTCACTGCAAGTTCGTATCCCGCTTCGGTAGCCAGCGCAAAATCGCGCGCGTCGGCCGAAGTCTTGTCGCCGACCGGATAAGTGAAATCAACCGGCTTCTTGCCGAGCGCCTTCTCGATCACGGAAGCGCTCTGCACCATCTCTTTCTGCACGCTCGCTGTGTCCCACTTCTTCAGCATATAGTGGTTCACGCTATGCGCGCCGATCGTGATCAGCGGATCCGCGGCGAGCTGACCGATCTCCGTCCAGTCCATGCAAAGCTCTTTGCAAGGTCCTAGCGGATCGACGCCATAGCGCTCGCAAAGATCGGTCACGATGCGCCGTAACTCGCGCTCGTCGTCGAGCCCGCGCAGCCACCAGTACATCTGATTATAAGCGTTTTGCTTCGCCCCGGGATTTGCGCAGTCGAAGAAGCGCGACTTGCCGTCCACTTCGAGCGCAATGCGATCGGTCGCGGCAATCACGCGCTCCAGCGCGATCCACCACAACAGCCCGAGCTTGTCGGCGAAACTGGTTGCAATGAAAAGCGCGGCCGGCACGCCATGCTTCTTGAAGATCGGATAGGCGAATTCGAGATTGTCGCGGTAACCGTCGTCAAGTGTGAAAGCGACGAAGCGCTTCGCGTAGTCCTGCTCGCGCAGCCGACGCTTGGCTTCAGCGAGCGAGACCATGTCTACTTTCTTATAACGCAGGTATTCGATCAGCGTTTCGAGAAAAGCGGGTTCGATTTCGAGCAATGCGTTCGGCTGAAACGCCTCGGCCCGCGCCGGACGCACGTGATGCATGGTGAATATCGTGCCGATCCCGGAGGAAAGCGGACCGAAAAGCTTCCACGCGCCCGTGAAATAGAGCGTCTCCAGGCCCAGACGAATGCCTACGGTTCGTAAATTCATAACACCTTCAATGGCTTGGACTGCCCCTGATTTCAAGCAATCTGGCAGGAGATTATTGAGGAATCTTTGCGAGACTGCGCCGGGCCCAAGGGGTCTTCGGGGAAAGGCGTAAGAAACGTGCTCTCGCGCGTCGATATCAATCTGTCATCGCAGAACCATGCTGCCGCGGCGTCCGCGCGGAGCGAAGCATTCGCGCGCGTAGAGATCTATCGTGATTTCGCAGCCGCCGAAGCCGTCTGGCGCGCGTTCGAGCAGACCGCCGATCTTACCCCCTATCAGCGTTTCGACTTCCTGCACCTCTGGCAGCAGCATGTCGGCACCAAGGAAGGCGTTGCGCCGCTGATTGCGGTTGCCTTCGACGCGAACAACGAGCCGCTGTGCCTCCTGCCGCTTGGAAAATTCTCGCGCGGGCCCTTCCGGATCGCCTGCTATCTCGCCGGCAAGCACGCGAACTACAATTTCGGCTTGTGGCGAAGCGGCGTCTCGTTCACGCGCAGGTTTGTCACGCGGGTTTTAGATGCCTTGGCTGAGGCCGAGCCTGATCTTGCCGCCCTCGAGTTGCATAACCAGCCTTTCTCCTGGCATGGCGCGGAAAATCCGCTGCTCACTTTTCCGCATCAGGCATCGCCGAGTATCGGCTATCGCCTGAAACTCGGTGACAACGGCGAAGCCGTGCTCGCACGGCAACTCACCTCGAGCTATCGCAGCCGCATTCGCGGCAAAGAAAAGAAACTCGCGAAGCTGCCCGGCTATCGCTATTTCGTGGCCCAGACGCCGGAAGAAATCGCGCGTTGCATGGACGCCTTCTTCGCACAGAAGCGCGCATACATGACGGCGATGAAAATTCCGAACCCGTTCGATGAACCGGAAACCGAAGCGTTCCTCCGCGCGGTTGCAAATGCGCGCGTGCTCGAAATTCACGCGCTGGAATGCGAGAGCGAAGTGCTCGCGCTTTATGCCGGTGTCATCGACGGCAAACGTATCTCGACGCTGATCAGTTCCTATACCGCAAGTGAAAATTCGCGCTGGAGCCCCGGGATCATTACGATTTCGCACATTGTTGCGAACGTCGCGGATCGCGGCTTCGAGATCATGGATCTCGGTGTCGGTGAAGCAGAATACAAATTTGTCTATTGCGACGAAAAGGAAGAGCTGTTCGACAGCTTCATCCCGCTCTCCAAAACGGGCCACGCCATCGTCCCGCTCCTGCGTGCGCAGGCGAATCTCAAGCGTTTCGTGAAATCGACGCCCGCTTTGTGGCGTACTGCGAAGACGGTCCGCGGACTGATTTCTCGCTAGGCCGCCGCTACTTCCGGCGGGGTCTTCGGTGACGGTACCGAAGGCGCAACCGCAACAATGGCGATATTCGGGAAGCCCATGCCGCCCAGCCTATCCACCGCGGCCACACCGGCGGCCGTTCTATCTTCGATCGCCACGACCACCGTCCCGCGTGCAAAGCGGCCCAGACGCGAAGCATAAGAGTAATTGAGCAGGCTCGGCGTTGCGACAATCACATGTTCGTAACTCTGCGCAACCGCGCCGAGAACAATCGCAAGGCGTTCCGCCGACAGGATCGCCGCGATATCGGGCATTACCTGGCCGATACCGAGGATATGCACACGCGACGCAGGATCGCGCTGGATCGCCTCTGCAAAAGAAACCTTGCCGAGCAGAAGATCGCCGATGCCGTAACGCACACTCGCCCTTTGGCTAATCGCAGTTTCCACATCGAGGTCGACAAACAGGCTCCGCGCTCCGCCATTGGCGAGTTCGCGTGCGAGATCGAAGGCTAGCTCGGAAGATGGCTCGTGGGCGGTGCGGGTCACGATAACAATGCCGCGCCCCATATTACGCACCTGCGCGGTCAAGGGACCGGCCCGCACACTGTCTGCGAATTCAGGCTTGGCGGCCGCTCTCGGCATTGCCGGCACCACCGGCGCCTCGTCTTCGACCAGCATCGGCTCAGGCTCACGCAATGCTACGCGATAAACGTCGCCGCGCATGAGTTCCGCCATTGCGAGAAAGCCGATCATTGCGATCAGCGCAGAAATGGTAGCGATGAATACGATCGGCAATTTCTTCGGGAAGTGCACTTTGTTAGATGGGAGGGCGCGCGAAATGATGCGCGCATCGGGCTGCACTGCTTCCGGCGCCTCACGCGAAACGGTGTCGCGATAACGCGACAGATATGTCTCCAGGAGATCGCGCTGCGATTTCGCATCTCGTTCAAGCGCACGAAGCTGCACATCCTGCGAGTTCAGTGAGCCCGACATCTTCTTCTGCTGGTCGAGCGCGACCAAAACGGCCTCTGCCTGCGCGGAAGCCAGCCTCGCGTCGTTATCGAAGCTGCGTGCCAGCTTATCGGCAGCAAGCCGGGTTTGCGCCTCAAGGTCTGCGATCTGCGCGCGAAGCTCTTTGATGCGTGGATGCTGCTCGAGCAGCGTCGAAGACTGTTCGGCAAGCTGCGCGTGCAAGGTGACCCGCTGCTCGTTCAGGCGGCGGATCAATTCGGAGTTCAGCACTTCGCTGGTCTCGACCGGCCTGCCATTTTTCAGAATGTCGCGGATCAGCCGCGCCTTGGTTTCGGCGTCGGCTTTCTTGGTCCGCGCGGCGGCAAGCTGCGTATTCAATTCGCCGAGCGACATTGCGCTCAGGGTATTGTTGTTCGGCCCGACATAGAGGTTGGACTTGATGCGAAATTCTTCGACCTTCGATTCCGCTTCTGCGACACGCATGCGCAGCCGGTCGATCTCGCCGGAGAGCCACTGCCCCGCCTGCTTGATCGTGTCCTGCTTCGCTTGCTGTTGCAGCTTGAGGTAGCCTTCTGCGACCGCGTTGGCGACCCGCGCGGCGAATTCGGCGTCCTCCGACTGAAATTCGATGGCGATAACGCGGGATTTATCGACCTGATAGACCGCGATCCGCTCGAAGTAGCGCTCGAGCATCCTGTCTTCGCCGCTCATCGGCGAGCCGCGGCGGGAAAGCCCGACAAGACCGAGCACGCCGTCCATGATTGAGCCGCCCGCATTCGGGTTAAACTCAGGCCGCTCAGCAAACTTCAGGTCGCGGACGATGGTGCGGGCAAGATCGCGCGAGAGTGCAAGCTGCACCTGGCTTTGCACGGCTTCGGCATCGAGCAGCGTGCGATCGCGCTCGGGGCTGCGTTCGCCTTGCGCCTGATTATAGGGCGTCTCGCGGTTTTCGATCAGCACCCGCGCTTCGGATTTGTAGCGCGGCGTGATCATGCTGACCGCGGCGAAACTGAGTACCGCCGCCAAGGCGGTCACACTCAGGATCGCGAATTTGCGGGCCCAGAGCGCCCGGCCGAGCGCGGCAAGGTCGAGCTCCGACTCGGTCGGCGGCACGGGCATCGATTCGGCTGAATTCGGATATTGGCGGCGCATTGGTTTGAAACGACTCCCACGCAACTTATGACCGCATAAGAAATCATTAGGGTTGCCATTGGGTTAAGGCGGAGCCTTCGCCCGCCTGCGAGTCAGATTCCGTTAACCATGCTGGGGTAAGAATTTGGCAACCAAGAAAGATCTTGTCCGCCCATGTTTTTCCGGCCGGCCATACTCCTGTTTGCGGCGCTCACCCTTTCGGCTTGTGCGAGCAATGGCCCACGCCACGACGCGCCCGACGCCTCTTTCGAGGCCCCCTACACGCTTGACGGTGGCGACAAGCTGCGTGTCACGGTCTTCGGACAGGAAGGCCTCACCAATTCCTATGCGGTCGATGGCGCCGGCAAGATTTCCATGCCGCTGATTGGCCGGGTCGATGCGCGCGGGCTGACGACCGCGCAAGTCGCGGCCAACATCTCGGCGAAACTCCGCGCGGGCTTTGTTCGCGAGCCGCATGTCGCGGTCGAGGTTGAAACGTACCGTCCGTTCTTCATTTTGGGTGAAGTCACTGCCGCCGGTCAGTACGCTTACGTAAATAATCTCACCGTCGAGACCGCGATCGCAATCGCCGGCGGCTTCACGCCGCGCGCCAACCGTTCGACCGTGACCATCGCGCGCAACGTCAACGGCGTGCCTTCGACTGCGTCCGTCCCACTCCATTTCAACGTGCGCCCCGGCGACACGATTACCATTCGCGAACGCTGGTTCTAGCGAGCCGAAACTTGGCGCCGTTTCGTATCCTCCACGTGCTGCGGGCCCCGATTGGAGGCCTGTTTCGCCACGTTTGCGATCTAGCGCTCGAGCAGACTGCGCGCGGCCACGCCGTTGGCGTGGTCGCGGACAGAAGTACAGGCGGCGAAAGCTCGGAAGAAGCGCTCAAAGCACTTTCCGCGAAACTGAAACTGGGCGTCTCGCGAATTCCGATGAGCCGGCACGCCGGTCTCAGCGACATCGCCGCCGTCCGCTATGTCGCGACTCACGCGCGGCAACTGAACGCATCCGTCGTCCATGGCCATGGTGCGAAAGGCGGCGCGTTTGCGCGGCTTGGCGCCGGCAAAGCACTCCGCGTTTACACGCCGCATGGCGGCAGCCTGCATTTCTCGCGCGCGAACCCGGTCGGCTTCGCATATCTCGGCGTCGAAACGATGCTGCTCAAGCGAACCGATCTCGCGCTGTTTGAGAGCGAATACGCAAAATCCATATTCGAGCAGAAGATCGGAAAGCCTAACGGATTGTCGGCGGTCGTTCATAACGGCGTCCGGCCGGAGGAGTTCGAACCGGTCACGGCAGGACCGAACGCCGCCGATGTTCTTTTCGTCGGCGAGCTGCGCAAGCTCAAAGGCGTCGACGTATTGATAGAAGCCATCGCGCTCCTGAAATCGCGTCGTGCCGTTATCGTCGGTAACGGCCCGGATCGTGATGCGTTCGTTTCGCTCGCGAAAGCGCGCGGCCTCGAAGCGCAAATCAATTTTGCCGGCGCGATGCCCGCGCGGGCTGCGTTTACGAAGGGGCGCATTCTAGCAGTTCCCTCGCGTGCGGAATCCCTGCCCTACATCGTGCTTGAAGCGATTGCCGCCGGAATGTCCGTGGTTGCGACCAAGGTCGGCGGCATTCCGGAAATCTTTGGCGCCGATGCGAACGCACTTATTCCGCCCGGCGATGCCGCGGCACTTGCAAGCGCTATCCAAGCGCGGCTCGCGGACGGCGAAGGCGCGCAGAAAGCCCGGCTCCGCAGCCGCGTTTCCAGTTTGTTTACCGTAATGGCCATGACCGACAGTATTCTGGGCGCTTATGAGCGCGCCCTTGCAAGCCGCAACGCTTAGTCTGCGCGTTATCATTAAGTCTTCCGAGACGGATTTTCTCTAGTTTTCTCTGACTTTTAGGCGGCTCTGGGCCGTCTGCAACGACTTGTCGGGGAACAGATGCTCGGGGCCGATAACCGGAACAAGAACGCGCGCTCAGCTGACATTGCCGCAAGCGCCATCGCAACTGCGCGCAACAGCCAGTCGCCGCGCGAATTGAGCCCGCTTGCGAAGATCGTCGCAGCGGAGCCTGTCGCACCTGCAATGTCCGCGGTCGTTCTCGGCGGCTCGATCCGGATCGCCGAATTCCTGATCCTGTCCTTAATCGGCGCCGCGATCTACGGCTACTACGTTTATCCGGCCGAAGAGTTTCTCTGGCGCTATGCGGTCGCGACATTCGGTGCGTCTGCTGCTGCGATTATCGCGTTTCACATTGCCGACACCTACGACGTTCTGGCGCTGCGGCGGCCAATCAGTTCATTTGTAAGGCTAACGCTCGCATGGACTGCGATCTTCCTGCTCGCCTTTGCGCTTCAGTTTTTCTTCCGTCTGGAAGGGCTCTACTCGCGCGTGTGGACCGCAAGCTGGTACTTCACCGGCCTTGCCGCGCTGTTTGCATTCCGTTTGTTCGTCGCGTCCAAAGTTCGCCGCTGGACCCGCGAAGGCCGGCTCGTTCGCCGCACCGTGATTGTCGGCGGTGCCGCACCCGGTGAAATGCTGATCGAAGCGCTTCAGGCGCAAAAAGATTCGGACCTCGACATCCGTGGCGTGTTCGACGATCGAGGCGACGACCGTTCGGCTCCCATGATCGCGGGCAAGCCGAAACTCGGCTCGGTCGATGATCTTGTCGAATTCGCGCGCAAGACGCGCATCGATCTTCTCCTTGTCTCGTTGCCGATCACGGCCGAGCAGCGCGTGCTGCAAATGCTTCGCAAGCTCTGGGTGCTGCCGGTCGATATCCGCCTCGCCGCGCACACCGGCAAGCTGCGCTTCCGTCCCCGCGCGTACTCGTACATCGGCAACGTACCGGTGCTCGACATCTACGACCGCCCGATCACGGACTGGAATTTCGTGCTCAAGGGCCTGTTCGACCGCGTGGTCGGCGCCTTGATGCTGATCGCGCTTTCGCCGGTAATGGCGCTTGTGGCGCTTGCCGTGAAACTCGACAGCAAAGGTCCGGTCTTCTTCCGGCAGAAGCGCTACGGCTTCAACAATGAGTTGATCGAAGTCTTCAAGTTCCGCTCGATGTATACCGATATGACGGATGCGACCGCAGCCCAGCTCGTCACCAAGGGCGATCCGCGTGTGACCCGCGTGGGCCGCTTCATCCGCAAAACCTCGCTCGACGAACTGCCGCAGCTCATCAACGTCGTTCTGAAAGGCAATCTTTCGCTGGTCGGCCCGCGCCCGCATGCGGTCCACGCCAAGGCACAGAACCAGCTCTATGACGAAGTGGTCGACGGCTATTTCGCGCGCCACCGCGTAAAGCCCGGCATCACCGGCTGGGCGCAGGTGAATGGCTGGCGCGGCGAAACCGATACGCCGGAAAAGATTCAGCGCCGCGTCGAGCACGATCTCTATTACATTGAAAACTGGTCGGTGTTCTTCGACGTATTCATCCTGATGAAGACGCCGATCTCGCTGCTCAAGACCGAGAACGCCTACTGATGGCCGGCGTGGCGGCAGTTTCGTCCGCCTATACGATCTCGCCCGCACGCACGGTCGAGAAGCTGCGCCACCTTATGCTCTGGCTCGCCGGTTTTTCCGGCGCATTCGTCTTCACCGAGCCCTCGGCCTACGAAATCTTCGCGTCCGCCGCGATGTTCGTTTTCTTCGCGAGCGGGCTTGCGCTCCGGCGCGGACACATTCCGCTGCTTGCAATCCTCGTGCTCTATTGCTTCGGGCTTTCCATTGCCGTGATCCCGGTGGTCGCGGAGAACAAGACCGCGCTCTGGGTCGCGGTTTCGTGGTTTCTTGCGGCGACGACCTTGTTCTTCGCCTGCGCCATAGCCGAAGACACCCAGCGCCGCCTGAACATCCTGATGCACGGCTATATGGCCGCCGCGGTCGTCGTCTCGCTGATCGCGATTCTGAGTTACTTCCGGCTCATGCCGGGCGCGGATTCATTTCTGCTCTATGGACGCGCGAAAGCAACTTTCAACGATCCGAACGTGCTGGGGCCATTTCTGGTCCTGCCTGGCCTGCTCGCGATCCGCCGCGCACTCTCATTCCGCATCAAGGATCTCGTCATCGGCGGTGCGCAGCTTTCGGTGATCGCGATTGCAGTCCTGCTTTCGTTCTCGCGCGGCGCCTGGGGCCATTTCGCGGTCTCCGCGATAATTTTCGTCGGCTTACTGTTTGTCGTCAGCAATGACCCGCGCGAGCGCACACGCATCGTCGCCGCGACCATCGCCGGCTTCGCTGTGCTCTCCATGCTGCTCGTCACACTTCTATCGATGAAAGGCGTCGGCGAGCTCTTCTTCGAACGTGCGACGCTGACACAGAGCTACGACACCGGCGAGCTCGGACGCTTCGGCCGTTACGTTTTAGGCATCCAGTTGCTGCTGGATACGCCCTGGGGCATCGGGCCGTTTCAATTCGCGAAAATCTTTCCGGAAGATCCGCATAACGTCTATCTCAACGCCTTCATGACCGGCGGCTGGCTCAGCGGAATCACGTACATTCTCTTCGTCGTCATGACATTGTGGCTCGGCCTCAAGGGTGCGCTCCGCGCAACCCCATGGCGGCCCGTGTTGCTCGCGGTCTGGGCGACCTTTATCGCGGTCGCGGGCGAAGGCGCGATCATCGACACCGACCACTGGCGGCATTTTTGGTTGCTAGCGGGCGTGCTGTGGGGCGGCGCCATCGCCGCAAGCCGCTATCGCGTTGAAATTCCCCGCAGTTCCGCGACAAAAGGGACGGCCGGAATGGCCGAACCCTCGTTGCAGCGCAAGAGGTCGATCACTATAGTCCGCCCCCTGTCGGAGCGTGGCGCAGCCCGGTTAGCGCACTAGTCTGGGGGACTAGGGGTCGTGGGTTCAAATCCCGCCGCTCCGACCATTAAACCCCTTATAAATCAAAGCACTGAGCCGTTTTCTACGCCCTAGGAATCGGTACGTTAAGGGAACGGAAGAGCCTCCAAAGTCCCGTAACGGCGCGCAGAGTCCCGAAAAAATCCCGCAGTGTTCATCTGTGTGGTAACTCGCCGTTCGGTGCATTGTGGAGTCTTTGCATCCCTTAGAGGCGAGGAATTTCCAGTGCCCTCGAAAAAAGCCAAGAACGCGAAGAACGAAGCCGAAAGTCCGGCTCGGCGCATTGGCCGCCCGCTTTCTTCTGGCAACCCCGACCACCCGATCGTTACTATCCGGCTGAAGCTCGGCCTGACGCAGCTCGAGATGGCGGCGTCGATGGGCCTTGGCATGAGCGCCTATCAGGATTTGGAAGCCGACGCTTCGAAGGTCCGCAACCGCCATCACCAGCAGGCCGAGCGCGTCGCCTTCTTCACGGCTGCCGAACGCAAGGACCCGGCGCTGATCCCGGATTCGTATCGCCGCGCGATGCAACAATTGAAGGGGTTGGTGTGATGGTGATGATCGGTACCTACCCGTGCCGCGGTGCTTCCTCTGAAACACTCCGCCGCCGATCGGTTCGGCCGGCTCGAAAGACCTGCCCTATCGCTGCGCATGATCCTCGTGCAGACTCTACGCATCGAACACGAATCTCGCGGCGGCAATTTTGTATCGATTTTTACTGGCGTTGAGCCTGATCATTTCCTCGTTTGCCGCGACCAGCGTGTCCGCGCAGCGCGGCGGCGAAGTGACCGTCACGATCACGCCGGGACCGGACATCAAAGCCGAATTACCGTTCTACGTCGCGTCGGGCGAGCATCGGCTGCGCTTCAACAATACCACCTCACGTCACGCGAAAATCCTCTCCATCGAACTCCTGTTCGTCGATCAGCTCGATCGCACCACGACCTGCGAGAATTTCTTCGGCAACACGATCGGCGCCGCCGTTCGCAAATATGATTTAAAGAATCTCGATGTGGCGTCGGGAAAGACCGCAACGGCAACCGTGAAGTTGCTGCCGCCGGAGAAGGACGACAAAGACCGCGTCGAGCCCGGCTTTCACGACGAGCGCACGCAACGCCTGACCTTCATTGCCTGCTATAAGTTCAACTTCGAGAATGACGAACGGGAACTCGAAGTCTATCAACTCGCCGGACGCTGGACCTTCGACCGCAAGACCGGGAAGTTGATCTCAAAGAAGATCGAACCGAAGGCGGAGCTACTGCCGCGCTGAGCGCTCCTCAACGTGCGATCTGGATGTGAATGTGATCGTCGTGTCGCGCCGCGCGACAACCTTGAAACCGGACCAACGGCGATGACACGCCAAGCCGCGTAGCAAGATGCGGCTCAATGAGAATTCGCTCGAGACCGTAGTTCGGACCTGCTTCAACCAGCCAGTGCAAGGCAGCCGATGTCCGGGTTTCGTCGAGCTGCATCTTCGGCAAATAGGGCCTGGAGCCACGTCATGTTCCAGCGCAGCGACAGTCAGGATTCCCGCTCACATGATGGTGCATCCGTAGCCCGCGGCTGTTCGAACGCCCAATAGCCGATTGGCGAGCGCGTGACGCCAGCAGCATAGTCGCCACGCTCATCACGATAATAGAACGCAAGATCGAGCTTCCTGCCATCATCATGCGAAAGGTGCGGCAACAGCGGAAACCCATTCAGAAACGGAAAGCCTGCATCGAGAAAAACGGTGACTGTGCCGGCATGCGCGCGTTCCATCTCGCCGGCAAGCGTAACGACCAGATCGCGTAATCTCGGATCCGCATAATTCCGGTTGAGCCAGCAATAGAGCGGATGCGCAGCGCGTAGCGGATACGCCGGAGTAGCCTCACAACTCAAGCGAACACGGCCGAAATGCCCGGCGACCGGTGGTACGATTACACTCGTCAGAAGCGTGTAAAACAGGACAACCATAAACAGCGAAGCCATCGCTCGATTGGCGCGAAACGCAAGCGGACCTTCAACTTTGTGGCGTGCGAAAAACCAGACTATGGCAACGGCAATGCCGCCAATCTGCGTAAGAACAGTCACGGCGATGAACGCCAGCAGCCAGAACGAATGTCTAACGACCTGATTCAGTTTCGGCCTAGCCGGCCTTGCGGCTTGCGTCGAGCATCCGCTTGCACTCGCCCAGTTCGTAAAGCGTAGCCTTCAACAAACGCACTGCCTCTGCCGGAAGGCGCAAACTGCCCGGCGCTTCCTGCATGGGCGCGCGTGCCACCGGCGCACGCATCTGCGGCTCGACCGCGCGCGGCTCGTAGCGCTCCTCGGCGACAACGCGAGGCTCGTAACGATCTTCCTGCGGGGCGCGAGCCTGAATGCGCGGCTCGTCATGTTCGGGCGCGGGTACGGGCGCGAATTTCCGGAACGGGATCGCCGGACCGTCGTCCTCGTAGGATTGCGGCTGTACCACTGGCTGCGGCCGCGGCACTTCGACAATGCGCGGCTCCAGCGTGCGCGGCATCTCCGGTTCGACGCGCTGCCGCGGAGGCGGTGGCGCGAAATTGACGACACCGCCGCGCGCACCCGCCGAAACGCTCATGTTCGCGGCATCCGCCTCGAGCGCCTGCTTGTCGAAATTGATATCGCGCAACCGCGCCGGGTCGGTTTCCGCCGAGCGGCCAATCGTCTGCACATAGCGCAGTCCTTGATCCTTCAGAATCTGCTGCACGCCACGGATCGTGTAGCCCTCTCCGTAGAGGAGATGCCGGATGCCGCGCAGGAGATCGACGTCATCGGGACGGTAATAGCGCCGGCCGCCGCCGCGCTTCATCGGCTTGATCTGTGCGAAACGCGTTTCCCAGAAGCGCAAGACATGCTGCGGCAGATCGAGGTCGTCTGCGACCTCGCTGATCGTGCGGAATGCGTCCGGACCTTTTTCCAACTACCCAAGCCTCACTAAAGAGTCGCGTGGGCGGTTAGCGGCTTTTTTCGTCGCCGTTGGCCCGCCCGTTGATTCGCTGCTTAAGAATATTCGATGGTTTGAAAACCATCACCCTGCGCGGCTCAATTGGAACTTCTTCTCCCGTCTTCGGATTGCGGCCCACGCGCTCGCCCTTCTGGCGCACGAGGAAAGATCCGAACGAAGAAAGCTTGACGTTCTCGCCACGCGCAAGCGAATCGGCAAGCTCGGTCAGCACCAGTTCGACTAGCGCCGCCGATTCCGTGCGCGACAAACCGACCTTTTGATAGACGACTTCGCTCAGGTCAGCGCGCGTGATGGTCTTCCCGCTCATTGCCGCCCCCGCGGTGTAAACTTCTATCGTACTGATAAAGCGACGTTATTTGCGATTCAGCATCTGAGTCAACCGGCTTGCAACAATACTGTCGCGAGCCGGCCGGAGCGTATTACCACCGCAACAACGTAGAACCCCAGGTGAATCCTCCGCCCATCGCTTCCAGCAGAACAAGATCGCCTTTCTTGATCCTGCCGTCGTTGACGGCGGTCGAAAGCGCGAGCGGAATCGATGCGGCAGAAGTGTTGCCGTGCTTATCCACCGTTACCACAACCTTATCCGGAGCAATTTTAAGTTTCTTTGCGCTGCCGTCGATGATCCGAAGATTCGCCTGATGCGGGACAAACCAGTCGATATCCTCCGACGAATAGCCTGTAGCGGCATAAGCATCCTCGATCACATCTGTGATCATACCAACCGCGTGGCGGAATACTTCTTTGCCTTCCATCCGAAGGTGACCGACCGTTCCCGTCGAACCCGGCCCGCCATCGACGAACAGCTTTTCCCTGTGCCTGCCATCGGAGCGCAACTTCGAAATCAGAATGCCCCGATCGTCGCGCGTACCCGGCTGCTCTGTACGCTCCAGCACCACCGCGCCGGAGCCGTCGCCGAACAGCACGCAGGTGGTTCGATCCTGCCAGTCGAGAATGCGTGAGAACGTCTCTGCGCCAATCACAAGCGCACATTTAAAGTCGCCGGAGCGCAGATACTGGTCGGCAGTGGACATCGCATAGACGAAGCCCGAGCAGACCGCCTGCAAGTCGAACGCTGCGCCGCGCGTGATGCCGAGCGCGGCCTGTACCGCTGTTGCCGTCGCGGGGAACGTCAAATCCGGTGTCGAAGTTGCGAGCACGATGAGGTCGATATCGGCAGCCGTCATGCCGGCGTTCGCGAGCGCGGCCTTCGCCGCCGCGATCGCAAGATCGGAAGTCGTCTCTTCCTTCGCTGCGATATGCCGCTCCTGAATGCCCGTGCGCTGCACGATCCATTCGTCGGACGTATCGACCATCTTCGCGAGTTCGGCATTGGTCAGCGTGCGCGCTGGCAGGTAAGACCCGACACCCCGCGCGACCGAGCGGTACACTGTCACTGCTGCATTTCCTCGGCCGGTTCGGGTGTTTGCGGCGCTACGCGGCGCAGCCCGTCGGCTATTCCTTGTATGAGATCGTGGCGGACGACGTCGTAGCCGATTTCGATGGCGGATGCGAAGCCTTCTGCGTCCGTTCCACCGTGGCTTTTTACGACCAGGCCATTCAGGCCAAGAAACAGGCCGCCATTAGCGCGGCGCGGGTCCATTTTCTCGCGTAACACCCTGAATGCCCCGCGCGCAAACAGGTAACCGATTTTCGCGCTCAGCGTCCGGCTCATGGCGGAGCGCAGATACTCGCCGATCTGGCGAGCGGTCCCTTCGGCGGTCTTCAGCGCAATGTTGCCGGTGAAGCCCTCAGTCACGATGACGTCGACCGAACCCTTGGAAATGTCGTCGCCCTCGACGAAGCCGCGGTAGTCCATGCCCGGCGCATTCATCTCGCGCAAGATCTGCCCCGCTTCGCGTACTTCCTCGACACCTTTCATTTCCTCGACGCCGACGTTGAGAAGGCCGACCGTCGGTCGTTCAAGATCGAACACGACCCGCGCCATGGCCGCACCCATCACGGCGTTGTCGACAAGTTGCTTCGCATCGGAACCGATCGAAGCGCCGACATCGAGCACAATGCTTTCGCCGCGGATCGACGGCCAGATCGCGGCAATCGCCGGGCGATCGACACCCGCAAGCGGCTTCAGGCAGAACAGGCTCATCGCCATCAACGCGCCGGTGTTGCCGGCGGAGATCGCAACATCCGCCTCGCCTTTTTTTACGGCTTCGATTGCGAGCCACATCGACGAAACCTTGCGGCCCTTGCGCAGCGCCTGGCTCGGCTTGTCGTCCATGCGCACCGCGACGTCGGTGTGGAAGACTTTCGCGTTCTTGAGGCGGTTCTGCTTGGCCAGAACCGGCGCGATCTGCTTCTCGTCACCGAACAGCAAATACTCGGTGTCGGGACGGCGCAGCGCAGCCACTTCCGCGCCGGCCACGGTCACGGCTGGGCCGTGATCGCCTCCCATAACGTCGATCGCGATGCGGACCGTTCTGGACATTCTTGAAAGCTGGAGGCTGTCGGGCTCAGCCGCTGTTGGAGATTGCCCGGCCCCGCTCCGGCGCCGGTCGACAATAGCGGTTCGGCATCCCGGTTCAACCGCAGGCTAATAATATTATATTAGTCAATGGCTTGCCGCTACTTTTTAATTCGGTCTTTCAGGCCAGAAAGCTGCTCGAAGGGGCTCCGCTTCGGCTCCGGCGCTGCTTCTTCTGCGGCCGGACCCTCGAATTCGACTCCCGGCTTCCTCGGATAAGGGTCGACGCTGAGGATCAGAAACTCGGTCGCGAGCGCACCAAGGTCGATCTTGCCGTCCACAATCGGGTCCGGAAGGTCCTCGATCTCCTCTTCGTCGTCGTTCGACGCTTCGCTTTGGACGTCACTCGAGAAATCGACCGAGAAGTTCTCGGCAATCGGATTGTCGAATTCCTCAAGGCTGACAACACATCGCTGCCGCACAACGCCTTCAAGTTTGCCCACGACTTCCGCGTCATCGGCGCCGACCGGGCGTACTTCCAGAAGCAGCTTCAGCGCGGGAATGGAAACCACGCCCGCAACATTGGCGAGCTGCTTGCGCGTGGCTTCGTCCGGTACGAGTTCGAAGGTCTTGCCTTCCGGCGGCACCGAGGCCAATTCGATTTCATAGGTCCAGGCCAGATCATTCTGCATTGGCAGCGACCTCCTTCGGGGCCGGGAATTCTAGCTCGCCGGCAAGAAACTGTTCGAGCGATCGCTTGTTCAGCGCATGTGTCGTCTCAATCGCATAGGAAGCAAGCGGCGCGGCGCTGGCCGCATCTTCCTTCCCGAGAATGTTGCGTGCGATCGCTGCGCCAAGCGCGGCGTTGTCGCCTTTGGCGATCGTCTGCCCATAGAGCGCCGAGCGTCCGAGATAGGCTTGCGCGAGCGTGCGCATTTCCTTCGGCACCTTAAGATCGCCGATGCCGATTTCGCGCAAGCTCGCGTCCATGTCCTCGAAGAAATGGTCGAGCAGTTCCTGCCCGAGTGCGATACCCGCCTCGCCTGTCGCCACCAGCCGCTCATTCACCAGATGCATATGCAGCACCAGGAAATCGAAGCGCCCCTCCACGGTGTCGGGAACGCCCATTTCCCTATAAAATATCGGCTCTCGAGCCTGTGCCACGATGGCGCCATAGAGCCGTTTGATGGTCATTGCGCGTCCGGAGTCGCGTTTCTTGAACAGGAACATGTCTAGCCGGTGTAATTTGCGTTTCGTTGCCGCGCGGGGTAGTCGCGGGGTGACGACAAGTCAATCCGGCAATTAACCATTATGCCTGTCAGACCGCTGCAACTTTCTGCGATCCGCCGTGCGACTGCGCTCGCGGCGCTCCTTCCCGCACTGGCAGTTGCGGGGTGCGGCAGTATTCCCCTTAACGGCTTCACGCAGAACTATCAGCGCGGCTACGTCCTCGACGAGAACGCGCTGCAGCAGGTTCCGGTCGGATCCAGCCAGGAACAGGTGCTTCTGGTCCTCGGCACGCCTTCCACCGTCGCGACACTCTCGGGTGAAGCGTTTTATTACATCTCGCAGAAGACTCAGCAGACTGCCTTCATGCGGCCTGAAGTCGTCGATCAGCGCGTGCTCGTCGTCTATTTCAGCCCCGACCGCCGGGTGACCCGCATCGCAAATTACGGGATTCAAGACGGCAAGATCTTCGACTTCATCAGCCGCAGCACGATGGCGGGCGGCTCCGACATCTCGCTGGTCGGCAACATCTTGAAGAACGTCGGCAACATCAATCCGTTCGGCGTCGGCCGCGAATAAGCGAAAGCCCTTTCAAAGAAAAAGCCCGCGAGGATCGCTCCCCGCGGGCTTTTTTGTTTCGTTCGCTCTCGCTTAGTGCGCGAGGATCGCGAGCAGCAGCAGCGCCACGATGTTCGTGATCTTGATCATCGGGTTCACTGCGGGGCCGGCCGTGTCCTTGTAGGGATCGCCGACGGTGTCACCGGTGACGGACGCCTTGTGCGGCTCGGAACCCTTGCCGCCGAAGTGACCGTCTTCGATGTACTTCTTGGCGTTGTCCCATGCGCCGCCGCCCGAAGTCATCGAGATGGCGACGAAGAGACCCGTCACGATCACGCCGAGGAGCATCGCGCCGAGTGCCGAGAAGCCCGCTGCCTTACCCGCAACGCCACCGCCCGCGATGTAGTACATCGCGAAGTAGACGACGATCGGCGAGAGCACCGGCAGCAGCGACGGAATGATCATTTCCTTGATCGCAGCCTTCGTAAGGAGGTCAACCGCCTTGCCGTAGTCCGGCTTGTCGGTGCCCTTCATGATGCCCGGCTTTTCGCGGAACTGACGGCGCACTTCCTCGACGATCGAACCGGCAGCACGGCCTACGGCCATCATGCCCATCGCGCCGAAGAGGTACGGCAACAGACCGCCAAACAACAGGCCGACCACGACGTACGGATTCGACAACGAGAAATCGACCTTCACGCCGGCGAAGTATTTGAACTGCGCGGCGTTAGCGGTGAAGTAGTTGAGATCCGACGTGTAGGCCGCGAACAGCACCAGCGCGCCGAGACCGGCAGAACCGATCGCATAGCCCTTGGTGATCGCCTTCGTGGTGTTGCCGACGGCGTCGAGCGCGTCCGTGGACTTGCGCACGTCCTTCGGCAGGCCCGCCATTTCGGCAATGCCACCGGCGTTGTCGGTGACAGGTCCGAAAGCATCGAGCGCAACGACCATGCCCGCCAGCGCCAGCATCGTCGTCACCGCGATCGCGATGCCGAACAGGCCCGCGAGGGAGTAAGTAACGAGGATGCCACCGATGATGACGATCGCAGGCAGTGCGGTCGCTTCCATCGAGACCGCAAGACCCTGGATGATGTTGGTGCCGTGACCGGTCACAGATGCCTGTGCGATCGACTTCACCGGGCGATAGTCGGTGCCGGTGTAGTATTCGGTGATCCAGACGATGAGACCCGTCACAACCAGACCGACGATGCCGCAGTAGAACAGCGACGTGCCGGTGAAGGTGATGCCCTGCGCCGTGATCGGATTGTTCCAGCCGATCAGGAAGTGCGTGGCAATCGCGAGTGCGGGGATCGAGAGCACCGCCGAGACGATGAATCCGCGATAAAGCGCACCCATGATCGACTGGTTCGCAGGCAACTTCACGAAGAAGGTACCGGCGATCGAAGTGATGATGCACGCTGCGCAGATCGCGAGCGGATAGATCAGCAACGAGCTGAGCATCGGCGAGCCTGCGAAGAAGATCGCAGCCAGCACCATGGTCGCAACAACCGTCACCGCATAAGTTTCGAACAAGTCGGCCGCCATGCCGGCACAGTCGCCGACGTTGTCGCCGACGTTGTCTGCGATCGTGGCAGGGTTGCGCGGATCATCCTCGGGAATGCCCGCTTCGACCTTACCGACGAGATCGCCGCCGACGTCCGCACCCTTGGTGAAGATGCCGCCGCCGAGACGCGCGAAGATCGAAATCAGCGAAGCGCCAAAGCCGAAGCGCAACAAGTGCGTCGATGACCGTACGGTCCGCAGCCTTCAGGCCAAGCCCGAACACCAGGAAGCCGTAGTAACCGGCAACGCCAAGAAGCGCGAGACCGGCAACCAGCATGCCCGTGATCGCACCCGACTTGAACGCAATGTCGAGGCCCTCACCGAGCGACTTGGTCGCTGCCTGCGCAGTACGCACGTTCGCGCGCACCGACACATTCATGCCGATGAAGCCGGTGAGACCGGAAAGGATCGCGCCGATGGCAAAGCCGATGGCGACGAGCGCACCGAGTAGCCACCAGACGAGAGCGAAAATGACGACACCGACGATACCGATCGTCAGATACTGGCGGCGCAGGTAAGCCTGCGCACCTTCGCGGATCGCCGCCGCGATTTCCTGCATACGCTGGTTGCCAGCGTCGGAGGAAAGAACAGAATTCGTCGCCCATACGCCGTACGCGATCGCGAGTACGCCGCAGGCGAGAATCAGCCATAAAGCAAGCATTGATTTGCCCCTAGTCTTTGTCGGAAATTGCTTGCGCGTCGCAGGCTTTAGCCACCCGGCGCGAGAGCCTTCAGGACACCCCCCAAAGCGCGCCACCTTTGCCAAAAATGCCTTGGCGGCGCAACACGGCGAACGCCCGTTTCGGCAGGATTCCGCTACTGAAATTGCGTTCTTTTGGCTTAGAAGTGGCTGAAAGCGGCTTTCTCGAACGAAAGTTCCTGACCGTCCGCCCCGAGGACCGAAATCCCCTCACCGGCCTCGAATCTGCCGATGGGCGCAACCGGCACCCCGGCCTTCCCGGCGGCTTCCGCAAAGGCGGCAAAACGGCTCTCGGGGATCGCGCAGAGGACCTCGTAATCGTCCCCGCCCGTGAGCGCCGTGGAAAGCAGCTCCGATTCGCCTGTAATCGCATCATGCGCCGGGTTCGAAAGCGGGATCTTCGCGATCTCTATCCTCGCGCCAACACCCGAGACCTGTGCAAGCTTCGCAAGATCGCCGACAAGCCCGTCGGAAATATCCATCGCCGCGTTCGCGCGGTCGCGAAGCAGCTTCGCCAGCGCAAGCCGCGGCTCGGGCACGAGATAGCGGCGGATCAATTCGTCGGTCTGATCGCCGGCAAGGCCGGAAAGCTTCCGGCTGCCCTTGCGTGCCATCAGTCCGAGCACGCCGTCACCAATCGTACCGGATACGACGACAAGGTCACCCGGCTTCGCACCGGCCCGCCTCACCATTTTGCCGGACGGTACTTTGCCGATGGCCGTGATTGAAATCGAAAGCGGTCCGGGCGTTTTCGTCGTGTCGCCACCAAACAATGGGCAGCCAAACGCAATGCAGTCTTCACCGAGCCCACGCGAGAAATTCGCGATCCAGCCTTCGTGGAAGTTTTCGGAGAACGAAATCGCGAGCAACGCGCCGATCGGCTCGGCACCCTTCGCAGCGAGATCGGAAAGATTCACCCGAAGCGCTTTCTTTCCGATCGTGTCGGCTGGATCGTCGGCAAAAAAATGCACGCCCGCGACCGTCATATCCGTGGTCAGGACGAGGTCATGGCCAGCGGGCGGCGTCAGATATGCGGCGTCGTCGGAGAGCGCGAGCGCGCCGGGATGCGAAGCGAGCGGTTTGAAGAAGCGCTCGATCAGCTTGTCCTCGCCGCTCGGTTCGCGCTTCGTCATCTAGTTTGCGAAGTCCTTGGGCCGAGCCTTCTTCGCCAGCGCATCCAACACGGCATTCGCCGTGCCTACCTCATCTTTATCGAGGAAGGCCGCCGCGACATCGACATACTCGCTGACTACCGCGCGCACCGGAATGTCGTGCCGGTGATAAAGCTCGTAAGCGCCTGCGCGCAACGTCGCCCGCAATACGCTCTCGATGCGCTTCAGCGGCCAGCCTTCGGTGAGTGTCTTGTCGATGATCGGATCGATGGTCGTCTGCTCGCGCACGACGCCCTCAACCACGTCGCGAAAATGCTTCTCTTCCGCTTCTTCGTAGCGCTCGCCCTCGATTTCGCGGCCAATCCAGTGCCGCTCGAATTCGGAGAGCACGTTCGGCAATGGCGAGGCGGCAATATCCATCTGGTAGAGCGCCTGCACCGCGGCGAGACGGGCCGCACTTCTTTCTTTAAGCGATGTCTTCGCCATGTTAGCGGCCGATCTGGGCGCGGGCGATCCGGACAAGCGCAAGTGCCGCGGATGCCGCTGACCCGCCGACATTTCCTTCTGTACGGCGTGCGCGCGCCCAAGCCTGTTCTTCGTTTTCGACCGTGAGAATCCCGTTGGCGACGGCGATCCGCTTTTCGACGCCAAGCCGCATCAAAGCATGGGCGGATTCATAAGCGACGATGCCAAAATGCTCCGTCTCGCCACGGATTACGCAGCCCAACCCCACGACGCCGTCATAGCGTCCCGAACCGATTGCAATGGAAGCGGCGACAGGAATTTCGAGCGCACCCGGAACGCTGATGCGGTCTGCTTTCGCTTTGGCGGCCGCGATACGCTCCAGCGCGCCGGTGACAAGCTCGTCGGCAATAGCCTCATGAAAGCGCGCGTCAATAACGAGAAGCTTTGCGCCTTCGATCGGTGTTTCGGCTACCAGAGCCGCGGGTTTGAATACCATGACGGCTGCGATACAGCCCTTAGCGGTACTCGGCAAGCCGCGCGACGTACCGCGCAAGCTGGTCGACTTCGAAGTTGACCTTGTCGCCCGCCTTGAGCCCGTTCCAGTTCGTAACCTGGAGGGTGTGCGGGATCAGATGCACCGAGAATTCCGAACCCTTCACCTCGTTCACCGTGAGCGAAATCCCGTCGAGTGCAACCGATCCCTTCACCGCGATATAGCGCGCAAACGCATCCGGCACACGCAGCGTGATCTTTGACGACTGATCGAAATCCTCACGCGAAAGGACTTCTGCGATCCCATCAACATGGCCGCTGACCAGATGCCCGCCCAGTTCGTCGCCAAGCTTGAGCGAGCGCTCCAGATTGATCTTCTTGTTTGCGCGCCAGTCACCCGCGTTGGTAATGCGCAGCGTCTCCGGCCCGACATCGACCTCGAACCAGTCTTCGTCCCGGCCAACGACCGTGAGGCAAATGCCGTTGCACATGATCGAAGCACCAAGATCGATGGTCTTCGCGTCATAGCGCGTGGCGATACGGAGCCGCTTTAGATTTTCCTTCGACGCAGGGTCAAAGCGGCCAGTTTCGGACCGGATCACGCCCACATCGGTTACAATGCCCGTAAACATCTTCTACTTCCGGAACAGGCGGACCATGTGGTCTTCGCCGAGAACACGCTCTTCGATGATCGCGAGTTTGGGGGACGCGAGCAAGGCGTCTAACGGCAACCCTTCGAGCGCATCGATCGCGGACCCGCCAAGCATGACCGGCGCACGCACCACCACCGCTTCATCGACAAGGTCGTTCTGCAAGAGTGAAGCCGACAGCATCGGGCCGCCTTCGACGAGGAGCCGCGTGATGCCACGCTTACCGAGTTCAGCCATCGCATCCGCGATCACCGGCTTGCGCCAGCGGTCTTTTGTCGATTGCACGCGAATGACTTCGGCGCCCTTCTCCTCCAGCGCTTTCTGTGTCTCCGCCGGCGCATTTTCGCTTGCGATCACGATTAGTTTGCGCGCCTTTGCGGTCTGCACCAGCGCGGAGTCGAGCGGGATACGAAGTGAACCGTCCAGTACGACACGGATCGGCGAGCGGTCCTCCATTCCGGGAAGCCGACAATCCAGCTTGGGATTGTCTGCAAGCACCGTCCCGCTGCCGACCATAATCGCGTCCGAGGTCGCGCGCAGAATATGCGCTTCCGCCATCGAGACGGATCCGGAAATCCGGGCCGGCTTTCTGCCCACGAGCCCCGTCTTGCCGTCGGCGGACACCGCGAGCTTCAGGATAATATGTGGACGGCCGTCTCGTACCCGCCGGAAGTGCCCGGCATGATCGATCTTCGCCTGTGCGGCGCCTATGCCGACGATGGTTTCGATGCCCGCGTCGCGCAACATGCGGATGCCGTTTCCGGAGACGAGCGGATTGGGGTCTTCAATCGCAATCACGACGCGCCCCGCCCGCGCCTGGATCAGCGCATTCGCGCAAGGCGGCGTCTTCGACTGATGCGCACAAGGCTCGAGCGTCACATAGACCGTCGCACCTTTTGCCGCCTCGCCCGCGATCTTTAGCGCTTCGGTCTCGGCGTGCGGGCGGCCGCCTTTCGCAGTGACCCCGCGCGCGATGATGACTGGCGCCGCACCGCTCGTCTTGACGACAATGGCGCCAACGGATGGATTGGGCGCGGCCATGCCCATGTTACGGCGGCCATATTGAAGCGCGGCGTCCATGAACCGCACATCGTCGGCGCCGTAAGACGAAGCCACTTTCGCGATTTGCCGTGCGTTCATTCCGCGCCTTTAGGCCGCTCGCCTTCGGCAAGCTCGCCGAGTACGTCTTCGAAGTCTTTCGGATCACGGAAGTTGCGATAGACCGAAGCGAAGCGGACGTAAGCTACGTCATCGAGCTGCTTCAACCCGTCCATGACAAGTTCGCCGATAGTCTCCGAGTTGATTTCCTCGTCGCCCGAGCTTTCCAGTCGGCGCACGATGCCCGACACCATCTGGTCGATGCGGTCCGGATCGACGGGACGCTTGCGCAGCGCGATCTGCACCGAACGCAAAAGCTTGTCCCGATCGAACGGCGTGCGGCGGCCGTTGCGCTTCAATACCGTGAGCTCGCGTAACTGCACGCGCTCGAAGGTCGTGAAGCGCTGGCCGCATTGCGGGCACACACGACGGCGACGGATCGCGGCCGAATCTTCGGTCGGCCGCAGAGTCCTTCACCTGCGTGTCGGCATTACCGCAAAAGGGGCACCGCATGATCTATGCCCTCACCTTCAATTGCACTCACTGATAGATCGGGAAACGCTCGAGAAGCTTCGTCACCTTCTCGCGTACCGCGGCTTCGATCATCGAGTCTTCCTCAACGCCTTTTTGCGACAGCACGTTCAACACTTCCGCGATGTAATCGCCGACCAGTTGGAATTCCTTCACGCCGAAGCCGCGCGTCGTGCAGGCCGGCGAACCGAGACGGATACCCGACGTAACGGCCGGCTTCTCGGGGTCGAACGGAATGCCGTTCTTGTTGCAGGTGATATAGGCGCGGCCGAGCGCGTTCTCCGAAATCCTTCCGGTGAGACGCTTCGGGCGCAGATCGACCAGCATTACATGCGTGTCGGTGCCGCCCGAGACGATGTCGAAGCCATGCGAGCGAAGATTTTCCGCGAGCGCTTTTGCATTCTCGACGACGTTCTTCGCATACAATTTATAAGAGGGCTGCAATGCTTCCGCGAAGGCAACGGCCTTGCCCGCGATGACGTGCATCAGCGGCCCGCCTTGCAAGCCCGGAAATACTGCCGAGTTGATCTTCTTGGCCAGCGCTTCGTCGTTCGTGAGCACGAGACCGCCACGCGGCCCGCGCAGCGTCTTGTGCGTCGTCGCCGTCACGATATGCGCGTGCGGGAACGGTGAAGGATGCGCGCCACCGGCCACGAGTCCTGCAAAGTGCGCCATGTCGACCATGAACAATGCGCCGACACTGTCCGCGATCTTGCGGAAGCGCGCAAAATCGATCTGCCGCGGATAAGCGGAACCACCGGCGACGATCACCTTCGGCTGATGTTCCTTCGCGAGTTGCTCCACCGCATCGTAGTCGATGCGGTGATCGTCCGGGCTGACGCCATAAGGCACGGCCTTGAACCATTTGCCGGACATGTTCACCGGCGAGCCGTGCGTGAGGTGACCGCCCGCCGCCAGGTTGAGCCCGAGGAAGGTATCGCCCGGCTTCATCACCGCCATGAAGGCGGCCTGGTTGGCCTGGCTTCCGGAATTCGGCTGCACGTTTGCGAAAGCGCAGCCGAACAGCTTCTTGGCGCGCTCGATTGCAAGCGTCTCGACCTGATCGACCCACTCGCAGCCGCCGTAATAGCGTTTGCCCGGATAGCCCTCGGCATACTTATTCGTAAGCACCGAGCCCTGCGCTTCCAGCACCGCCTTGGATACGATGTTCTCGGAAGCGATGAGTTCGATCTCGTGCCGCTGACGGCCGAGTTCGCCTTTCACCGCGCCAAAGATTTCAGGATCGCTCTGTTCGAGCGTGGCGGTGAAAAAGCGGTTCGCATCGTTGCGATCCGCCATCGGATCGGTCGCGGGCATTGCTGGCCTCCGGCCTTTAGGGATTGAGCGGGTTTCGGCCTAACATAGCCGACCCCCAAAAAGAAGCGCGGCCTAGTGATCCAACGTCGGGCGGAGTACGCCGGAAGCGAAAGCAAGCATTGGCGACGAGACGCGAGTGTCTAGCCGCCACTATCCTTGGCAAGTCTGCGCCGAAGCTTGGCGACAGCCAGTTGCTCGAGACTTTGCGGGCTGGCGCTCGCCGGCCCCATCACCACGACCTCGGTCCCGGTCGCGACGTCGATGGCGGCAACGCGGACCACACCGCCGATCGGGCGCATTTCCACGATCACTTCGCTTTCGCCTTTGGCGGGCATTGCAGGAGCCCTCGAGTCGCTGGAGGCCTCACCATGCGGCCAGCGGCGAAGCGCGGCAAGCGGATGCTCGGCCTCGGCGTAAATCATTGGCCCCGTGCTAAAAATACAGGCTTCAACATGGGTGCCTGGTCACGACTTATCGAACGAGTTGATTCTGGAGATTCGCCGGAGCGTTCAGAATGCCGGACTCCAACTGCCGCCGGAGTCTTAGCGCCCCTGGTTACGCACGACGAGTAACACCACCGCGGCTTAAGCCGCCTGCCGCTCCAGCGTCCGCTTGAGCGAAGCCGTCCACTCCGGAATGAGTGTCATCAGCTTGGTGTGCCACGCGCTCTGGCTTTGCTCGCCAGCAATGTAGAAGCTTACCGACCATTCGATAAACGTGCTCTGCGGCTCGACGACCGGAAGTACCGTTACCGTCCCGCTATAGCGAATAGGATCAGGACGCACACTCTCGCCCGTCGAGGGAAATTCGAACGGCTCAAGCCCGAGATAAGTAAAAGTGCGATGCTCGTCCGAGTGTTCGCACAGGCGCTGCCTGATCCAGCGACCGGCATAACAGAACCGCCGGATAGCACCGACTTCATCTCCTCCTTTGGCGTGTTCTATTGCGCTCTCCGTCACGCCTTCGATGTAGACGGGATAATTGTTGAAGTCGCGAAGCAGCGACCACACTTTCTCGACTGGATGATCGAGCACGGTGCTGTAGTAAGCTATTGTCATGTCGCTCTCCCTTTCGTTAAGAACGACACGTAGCTTCCGCGCATCTCGCGCGACACCCGATTTCACGACTGCATCACCCGATTTCGCGGGCATAAAAAAGCCCCGGCGTTTCGCCGGGGCTGATTGTTGTAATGCGTCGCCTGATGCTTAGAGACGATAGAGGATCTGATCTGTCCAGAAGCGCTCGAGGCGCTGCAAGGCCTTGTTCAGAACTTGAAGATCCTCGGAACCGATGCCGCCGACCTTCTCGAGCGTGCGAATGTGCTTCTGGTAAAGCTCTTCGACGATCTCGTGCACTTCCTTGCCTTTGTCGGTGAGGCTGATGCGCACCGAACGGCGGTCGACTCGCGAACGCTGGTGATGCAGGTAGCCCATCTCGACCAGCTTCTTCAGATTATAGGAAACGTTTGAGCCGAGATAATAACCGCGCGTGCGCAGCTCTCCGGCCGTGAGTTCGCTGCCGCCGATGTTGAACAGCAAGAGCGCCTGTACGCTGTTGATGTCCGAACGGCCGCGACGATCGAATTCATCCTTGATCACGTCGAGCAGACGGCGATGCAGCCGTTCCACAAGCGTCAACGCCTCGAGATACGGCGTCTTCAGCTCCTCGAAGGATTCAAGCGGTTCGGCTTGCGCCGCGCGCGCTACGTTTTTCATGTTCTACGCCCCGTGTTCTGTTCTTCGTTTTTTTGCCGGCGGAGTTTTCTTCCGCTCGTTGTGCATCTTTGTACACAGAACGCGAAAAGGAAGCCTTAAATTGAATGATAAATGGATCGTCAGGAATCAGCCTTGCCAATTCCTTTATGAGGCGCCGAAAAGCCTTTTAAATTGCGGTCTTGTCGCGTTTCAGCACGGCCGCGCGCCGCGACCTGCCTCAATCTGGAACGTCGCGTGCACAATTCCGAAACGATGTTCGAGGCCCTCGCGCGCATCTTTCAGAAAAGCATCGTCGAGACCCGCTTGCGGACGCACGAGGTGCACGGTCAGCGCAACTTCCGTCGTGCTCATCGCCCAGATGTGCAGATGATGCACGTTTGAAACACCGGGCAACGCCGCAAGGTAGTTCTCCACCTCTACCCTATCGATACGCGGCGGCACCATATCGAGTGAAAGATTGATGCTGTCGCGCGCTAGCGACCACGTACTCCACAAGATCACAAGCGCAATCGCGACGCTGATCGCCGGATCGAGCCAGAGCCAGCTGGTATAGAGAATGAGAACGCCTGCCGCGACCACGCCTAAGGACACGGCGGCATCCGCCGCCATGTGCAAATAAGCACCCTGGATGTTGATGTCGTCGTGCCGGCCGCGAAAAAACAAGAGTGCGGTCGCCGCGTTGATGACGACGCCGAGCGCCGCAACGGCAATCACCGTCGTGCTCGCAATAGGCTGCGGATCGAAAAAGCGCTGCACGGCCTCGACCAAAATCCATGCGACAGCCGCGATCAGAAGCGCAGCATTCGCAAGCGCCGCCAGAATGGACGCACGCCGATAGCCGTAGGTGCGAAGTGCTGTCGCGGGCTTGCGTGCGAGCCAGGCTGCGAACCACGCAATCACAAGACCCGCTACGTCTGAAAGATTGTGCCCGGCGTCGGCAATCAGCGCCAGCGATTGCGACAGAAATCCGAAAACGAACTCCGCCGCGACGAAAACGAGATTGAGCGCGATCCCGATTGCAAAAGCTCGGTCGTAGCGAACGGGACCGTGGGAGTGTCCTGCGTGCGAATGATCGTGTCCGCCATGCATCTGCCGCTCAGGACTTTCGCAGATAGTTGATAATGCCGGAGAAATCTTTCCCCGCTTCGCCGCTATCGGCATACTTCTGATAGAGCGACGAAGCGTTGGCGCCGAGTGGGGTGCTTGCGCCTGCGGACTTCGCCGCTTCCTGCGAAAGCTTCAGATCTTTCAGCATCATCGCCGCGGTGAAACCCGCAGCATAGTCACGGTTCGCGGGCGAAGTCGGCACCGGCCCCGGCACCGGACAATAGGTCGTCATCGACCAGCACTGTCCGGAAGACTTCGAGGAAATATCGAACAGCTTCTGCTTGTCTAGGCCGAGCTTCTCCGCAAGCACAAAGGCTTCGGATACCGCAATCATCGAAATACCGAGGATCATGTTGTTGCAGATCTTCGCCGCCTGCCCCGCACCGGCTGCACCCGCATGCACGATGGTCTTACCCATCTGCTCCAGCACCGGCTTTGCTTTGGCAAAGGCGGCGTCCGAACCGCCGACCATGAAGGTGAGCGTTCCACCCTGCGCGCCGCCGACACCACCGGAAACCGGCGCGTCCAGCATGAGAAAGCCCTTCTTCTCGGCTTCTGCGATCACCGCGCGCGCGGTTTCGACATCGATGGTCGAACAATCGATGAACACCGCGCCAGGTTTCGCGCTCGTGAACACACCACCATTGCCGAGATAAACATCGCGCACATGCTGGCCCGCGGGCAGCATCGTGACCACGAAGTCCATTTCGCTAGCGGCGTCGCCAATTTCCTTCGCAGCCTTGCCGCCCGCTTCCGCGAGCTTCGCCGGGGCCGCCGGCGTCACGTCATAACCGCTGACCGCGTGCCCCGCCTTGATCAGGTTCTGCGCCATCGGCAAACCCATATTGCCAAGCCCGATGAATCCGATTTTCGCCATGCTGGCCTCACCGCAAATTATTGATTGTCTTCCTCGTAAACCTTGAACCGCACCAGAACGAACGCGGCAACAAACAACACTTCGACGCTCGTGAGCAGCACAAGAAGCCCCGCAAGCTCCGCGAACACGATGCCCGCCGAGATTTGCGTCGCGACCACGATCAGCCAGAGCGTCGCGCCCCAGGCCGAACCGAGCCACAGCGCAACGCCTGCAACGACATCGATCACCGCGAAGAAAATCGTCCACGCCTGCGCATGCATGCGCATGGCCACGAACGGCGTGCCGAGCGGCAACCCGCAAATGATCGCCCAGCCGATCAGCCCTTTGAACATCATGAAGCCGCCGGCGATGCGCTGGAAATGAATCATGCGCTGCCGCCACGGTTTCACCTTCACGGAGTCGCGGCCGATGGCTTCGTCGAGCGGGTCTTCGTAAAGGCTCAAAGCTTTAGTTCCTCGTTGGCCGGCAGCGGCGCGAAGTATGAAACCACTTTATCTTCACTGACGGCCTCAAGCGAGGCGGGATTCCACTTCGGCGCATTATCCTTGTCGATCACGACAGCGCGGATGCCCTCGTAAAACTCAGGCTCTTTCGCCACGCGGCTGACGATCCGGAATTCGGTAGCCATCGCTTCCGCGAAATCGAGCTTGCCGCCACGCTGGACTTGCTCGAAGGCGATCTTGAGGCTGAGCGGCGACTTCTGCCGGATCGCACGCGCAAGCTGCGACGCGAATTCGTTCATTTCTCCATCCAGCGCCGCCAGGATTTCCTCGACTGAGGGCAGCGTGAAGATGCGATCGATCAGCGGATGTTCCTCTTCGAGCTTTCCTTTCTTCTTCTCGGCGGAGAACGTCTTCAGGATTTCGCCGACCGCTTCGTCCGTCGTCAGTGCCCGCTCCAGCTCCGCGAATTGCGAAGACGCGATGCGATGCGTGGCAAGCCCGCAATAAACGCCGTCGTCCGCACTCACGCGCCGCCCGGTAAGTCCTATCCACATTCCGATCTTGCCTGGCAGCCGTGGCAGCAGGTGCGTCGCGCCTACATCCGGGGAAAAAGCCGATACCGACTTCGGGATAGGCGAACGAATACTGATCGCCCGCGACGCGATACGTCCCATGTACCGAAAGCCCGACACCACCGCCCATCACGATGCCATCGATCAACGAAACATATGGTTTCGGATAATGCTTGATGCGGTGATTAAGCGTGTATTCGACACGCCAGAAGTCGAGCGACTTACTTACCTCGCCTGCCTTGTACTGCTCGTACAACGCGCGGATATCGCCGCCGGCGCAGAACGCGCGCTCGCCGGCAGCTTTCACGACGATACGGTCGATCGCGCTATCGTGCTCCCAGAGATCGAGCTGCTTCGCGAGCAGCCGCACCATGTTATCGGTTGCGGCGTTCAGCGCATGCGGGCGGTTAAGCGTCACGAACCCGGCACAGCCGCGCCGTTCGAACAGGATTTCAGCTTCTTCGGACATTAATTCCCGACCATCTCGCGCGCGATGATGACGCGCATGATTTCGTTGGTGCCTTCCAGGATTTGATGCACGCGCACATCGCGCAGCACGCGCTCGATCGGATGATCGCGCAGATATCCGTATCCGCCGTGCAATTGCAGGCAGCCGTTGACCACATCGAACCCGGTATCGGTCGCCGAGCGCTTGGCCATCGCGGCAAGCCTGGTCGCACCCGGCGCTTTGTTGGTGACCTTTTGCGCAGCCGCCCAGAGCAGCAGCCGCGACGCCTCGAGTTCGGTCGCATAATCCGCGACCCGGAATTGCAGCGCCTGAAAATCGGCGAGCCGCGTCCCGAACTGTTTTCGCTCGCGCATATACTCAATCGTGCGGTCCAGACAGAATTGCGCGCCGCCAAGCGAACACGCGCCGATGTTCAGCCGCCCGCCATCGAGCCCCGCCATCGCGATCTTGAAGCCCTGCCCCTCAGCGCCGATCAAATTCGACACCGGCACACGGCAATCGTTGAAGATCACGGCGGATGTCGGCTGCGACTTCCAGCCCAGTTTCTGCTCCTGCGCGCCGAAGGAGAGCCCCGTTGTCCCCTTCTCGACCGCGATGCAGGAAATGCCGCGCGGCCCCGGCTCGCCGGTCCGCACCATGCACACATATATGTCGGAGGCGCCGCCGCCCGAGATGAAGGCCTTCTCGCCATTCAAGACATAATGATCGCCGTCGCGCTTCGCGCTCGTGCGAAGCGAAGCTGCGTCCGAGCCCGCGCCCGGCTCGGTCAGGCAATAGCTCGCGAAATGCTCCATGGTGCAGAGCTTCGGCAAAAAGCGCTTGCGCACATCCTCACTGCCGAAGCTGTCGATCATCCAGGCCGCCATGTTGTGGATCGAGATATAGGCGGCGGTGGAAGTGCAACCCTGCGCCAGTTCCTCGAAGATGATCGCGGCATCCAACCGCGTCAGCGC
>JADJPN010000009.1 GCA_016713235.1 Hyphomicrobiales bacterium
GTTTCCCGGTGCGGGTCGCCGGCGCAAAGCCGATCGACGCCTATGTCGACGGTTTCGCGCCGGGCGATTATCCGCCGAAGCAGATCGAATCGGTGCGCGTGCTCGCGCGCTTCGGGGCGGACGTGTTCGAATTCTTCCCGAACATGCGAAGGCTGCCGAGGTGCGCGACGGCGTGTTGCGCGTTCATCTCTTGCAGCCGCTTTCTGCGGGCGAGAGCGCGGAGATCCGGCTCGAAGGAAAGCTCGCCGCGAAAAAGGGCGAGGAATTCGCGCTGCGCATGTTCATCCGCAGCGAGCGGCGCAGCGGCGAGAACAGCGTGCGCTGCACGGTCGAATAGGTCCGCGCTATCGCGGGATATTTGCGCGGGTAATGCGGCGGGAGTAGATTCCGCCGGCCGATTGGCGGCAGCCAACAATCCAGGCAAACGACCATGAGCCGCGACAAGGTTCACGTTCTCCAATTTCAAAAACGCCCGGTGCGGCGGGAAGAGTCCCGCGCCATGCGCTTGCCGGCGGATTTGCTGTTTCTCGCGGGCCTCGGCGTCGCGTTCCTGCTCGCGCATTACAGCGACAAGCCACCGCTGGTGGAGCAGCCGGTCTCGCTGCAGCGCGCGGATGCGCCGTATATCGCGAACAGCAACGGCAACGGCGTACGCGTGCTCGACACCGGGCTGCGCGGATTTGAGCGGTAAATCTCCCTCGTCATTACTGGGCCGTGGCAGCCCGCGCGTCTGCGCGGTCTTGCTGCTGCGAGACCCGGTGATCGATGCGGAAGGACAACACGCGTCGCGCGTACGCATGGATTGCCGGGTCAAGCCCGGCAATGACGAGAGGAGAGGCAACGCGCACATGACTATTCCTTTCGGCGTTCTGATGAACGCAGATTCGCGCTTGGCGCTTGCGCCATTCGCGCCAACCCCAAAAGGGCGGCGGGGACGCCGGGAGAATTCCGTCTCCCACGGCCGCCTGTGCGAAAGAAAAAAGCACAGACGAGGGTCTTCACCGCGAAAGCCGGAATCGTTCCCGGCGTCCCGCACACAGTGGGGTTACGGCTTATATCGCGCGGCCCCCGGTGGACTGACCAAACTATCCACCGCTGGCGGACCCTTTCGCCTTCGCCGTACTTGCGTTGGCACGCGTTCCAGACGAAGCCGCCAAGAAGGGTCCTTGTGACGAGCGGCAGGCTCGCCGGAACCATGCGACTTCAGCCGCTGCGAATACGAGTGCGTTACGCCCGTTGTCCGCAGCCACCGTTCCCGATCCGCATGTCGAACACGCCGCGCGACATGCCCCATCTCTGGATCGAGACAAATAAGAATGTAGTCCTAGTTTGGGGTGGAAGTATGACGGGCGGGAGAATTATTGGCGTAGAAAATCAAGTTGACTAACGCAGCTACAAAATCGTTCTCTTCGTTGCCGCTGCAGCGTCTTTAGGGTTAGTTGATGGATAATTCAGGCACGCAGAAAGACGAGGTCATGTTACTCGAGTTTCATCATTTCGTTTTTGGTCGGTTGGGAAAAGATATAGCAAAGACATAAGACGACACTTGATAGAAAGACCTAAAGGTCTACGTATCAAATATTTTTCTGAGCTAGCTCGTGGAAAAGTAACTGAGATCTCCAATTCTCATCTTATGGGATATTTGGAAGTTTTAGAGCAGAGAATGAGCAAAATTCTTGGCGCTCACTCTCCGTTCTTTTGGATGTATTTGTATAGAAGAATTAAGCCCGCACTGAGCAAGCTAGATGACAATAAGACAGATCGTGTAACCGTCAGACTCGTTCGAGAAATTGCTGATCTAGCTATTCAGAAATACAGCAATCTCAGTATCAATAACGATGTAAAAAGATCCTCGGAACTTTCTTATGAAAGTTGCTGGGGAGGTTCACTAAAGAAGGCGATTGAAGAATTACCTTCTGCTCAACGTACTGCAATCAGCGAGGTAATAATCAACAATTTGAAGGAGGTAGATTCATTCAATCCTAGCTCATTTGAGTCGACCAACTATCGAGACATCTATGAGGTAGAAGGCCTCGCCTACGAATACTGGTTATGCACCGCTAGACTTCGTTCACTGGGCAAGGGGCATAAGTGTCACTTCTACCCAAAAGAAAAAGAATTTTTTGACGAACGAAAGTCTGAACTAGAAAAAGCAATTTTATACTATGACGAGCGCGGTCAAAGTGGCGAGTACATTCCAACTTTCGTGGGTGTCATTAGTAAAGTGCTGAGCGAGCGGGATGCGCTCAAGAACCTTCTAGTTTGTCAGTACAACATCGATAATATCGATATATCCGACCTAATTAACAAAATGGGGCTGCCAGTTAAAGTTGCTGATGGGGGCTCGCTGACAAATTGTCTGCCAATCTTTCTTAGCGCCACGAATTTCAGCAATGCACACTCTTACTTAAATAATGATTTTGAAAAAAAGTGGGGCTTTAGTTTCGTTGATCTAATCCAATTGATATGGGCCTTGTCCAACTTGGCAATGGTTCCAAACGCGTACCTAGAGGATCCTGAACGGCAGTCGCTCGGATTATTCTTCTTGCGGTTACTGAAGCGTGGATACGCAATTTATCTTTTCGAGCCAGAAAAAGGTTACGGCGCGTTATATGATCGGCTAACGCAGATACTCGGTTTACCAAAAGAGGCAGCCGACGCCCTAATTGCTAAAGTACAGCCAGTTCTCGCGTTTTTGACCCTCGACCAAGGCAGACAGAAAAGCATGTCACTTTGGTCCGGTGGGCCTAGGGCTATTATCGTGCCCCATGGAAAGTTCATAGTAATCGACTTGGTTGGCCTTGTAGGATTTCTTCAGCGGTCTCTCACGGGTGTTCGGGATGATGGGAAGATTCGTGGAGAACTATTCGAAGACGCGGTTAGAAATGAAATCTCAAATAGCCTGCCGAAAGGCATGCAAACTGGGCAAAGAAAAATAAAAGTCGCGGGCCAACTTAAAGACGAGATAGATCTGCTTTTAAGAAAAGGCGACACGGTTTGGGTTTGCGAATGTTTTAGTATGTGGCGACCTCTAAGTATCGAGGTTGGCGAAGAATCGATTTTAAACAACAGAACAGAGCGTTTACGCGAGAAATTGGCTCAAGCGGACGAGTTGCAAATATCTGGAAGCTAATAAAGTTGGCAAGGGCTACGATTTTAGTGGCATCCAGAATTTTATTCCAATCGTCGTAAGTCCATTCGTTGAGTGGTTGCCCGATCTCAGTAGCCCGTATTGGATCGCGGACAAAATTCCCCGAGTAATGACCCTATCTGAACTCAAGAGTTATCTGAGTTCTTGCTAGATCATCGCCCCTTCCTCTTAAACGTTCTTGTCCCGCCTTTGCCCGCCGTGGAAGAAGCCTTGCGGCCCGTCGGTAACGGCGCGCCGAATTTCTTCTGGCCTGCGTAAGACTCCGCCTTCTTCGCCATCTTGGCGGTCGGATCGTCCACGAACGCCATCTCGACTTCGCGCAGCCGCTTTAGTTCATCACGAAGCCGCGCGGCTTCCTCGAAGTCCAAGTCCTCGGCGGCCTTGCGCATCTGCTTGTCGAGGTCGGCGAGCACGGCCTCGAAATTATGCCCGTAGGTCGCGATGTCCTCGGCAAAGCCGGCGTCCACCGTCACGCGGTCGCGCTCGTAGATCGAGCCCATGATGTCGCCGATGGATTTGCGCACGCTCTCCGGCGTGATGCCGTTCTCGCGGTTATAGGCTTCCTGCTTCTCGCGGCGGCGGTTCGTCTCCGCGATCGCGCGCTGCATCGAGCCGGTCTCGCTGTCGGCGTACAAGATCACCTTGCCGTCCACGTTCCGCGCGGCGCGGCCGATGGTCTGCACGAGCGAAGTCTCCGAGCGCAGGAAACCTTCCTTGTCCGCGTCGAGAATGGCGACCAGCCCGCATTCGGGAATGTCGAGGCCCTCGCGCAGCAGGTTGATGCCGATCAGCACATCGAATGCACCGAGGCGCAGATCGCGGATGATCTCGATGCGCTCGATGGTGTCGATGTCCGAGTGCATGTAGCGCACGCGCACGCCCTGTTCGTGCAGGTATTCGGTGAGGTCTTCGGCCATGCGCTTGGTGAGCGTGGTGACGAGCGTGCGGTAGCCGGCCTTGGCGACCTGCTTCACCTCGCCGAGGAGATCGTCGACCTGCGTGCGCGCGGGGCGGATTTCGATGTCTGGATCGGTGAGGCCGGTCGGGCGGATGACCTGTTCCGCGAATACGCCTTGCGTTTGCCCAAGCTCCCAGCCGCCCGGGGTCGCCGACACCGCGACGGTGTTCGGGCGCATCGCATCCCACTCCTCGAAGCGGAGCGGGCGGTTGTCCATGCAGGAGGGCAGGCGGAAGCCGTATTCGGCGAGCGTCGCCTTGCGGCGGAAGTCGCCTTTATACATCGCGCCGATCTGCGGCACGGTGACGTGGCTCTCGTCGACGAAGATCAGCGCGTTGTCGGGGATGTATTCGAACAGCGTCGGCGGCGGCTCGCCGGGCTTGCGGCCGGTGAGCCAGCGCGAATAATTCTCGATGCCGGCGCAGGCGCCGGTCGCCATCATCATTTCCAGATCGAACGTGGTGCGCTGCTCGAGCCGTTGCGCTTCGAGGAGACGCCCGGCGTCGAGCAATTCTTGCAGGCGC
Source organism: Hyphomicrobiales bacterium (assembly GCA_016713235.1). Lineage (GTDB taxonomy): Bacteria > Pseudomonadota > Alphaproteobacteria > Rhizobiales > Xanthobacteraceae. Next base: position 4,634 of record JADJPN010000009.1, read on the forward strand.
GCTTTCAGCTCCAGCTTGATGCCTTCGATCGCCTGATTGAGCGTCGGGCGCGGCGTCACGTAATGCGAGCTTGCATAGACCTTGATGAACGGCAGCTCGTTGTGCTTCTGGCCGGTGAGCGGATCGAATTCGTGGATCGCCTCGACATCGTCGCCGAACAGCGAGACGCGCCAGGCGCGGTCTTCATAATGCGCCGGAAAGATTTCGATGACGTCGCCGCGCACGCGAAAGCTGCCGCGCGCGAAATCCATGTCGGTGCGGCGATATTGAAGCGCCACGAGATCGGCGATGAGCTGGCGCTGGTCGAGCTTGTCGCCCTTCTTGATGTCGAAGGTCATGCGCGAATAGGTCTCGACCGAGCCGATGCCGTAAATGCACGAGACCGAGGCAACGATGATCACGTCGTCGCGCTCCAAGAGCGCGCGGGTCGCCGAGTGGCGCATGCGGTCGATCTGCTCGTTGATCGCCGAGTCTTTTTCTATGTAGGTGTCGGTGCGCGGGACATAGGCTTCCGGCTGGTAGTAGTCGTAATAGGAGACGAAATATTCCACCGCATTGTGCGGGAAGAAATTCTTGAACTCGCCATAGAGCTGGGCGGCCAGCGTCTTGTTCGGCGCGAGGATGAGCGCGGGGCGCTGCGTGCGCTCGATCACCTGCGCCATGGTGAAGGTCTTGCCCGAGCCGGTGACGCCGAGCAGCACCTGCGTGCGCTCGTTCTCCTTCACGCCGCTCACGAGTTCCTCGATCGCGGCCGGCTGGTCGCCGGCGGGCTTGAACTCGGAGTGCAGCTTGAACTTGATGCCGCCTTCGGATTTCTGCGGGCGCTCGGGCCGATGCGGCATCCACGCCGCATTGTTGATGACGTCGCGGCCCTTCTCGATCAGCGCATTCAGCGCGTCCGCGCTCTTGGAGGAGCCGAGTGCGGGCCTGAAGTCCGCGTCGTTCTGCGGCTTCTCGAAGCCGGCGGTGCGCGCGAGTTCGGGGTCGAGCGTCGGCGCAGGCGACGAGGCGTCGAAGTCCATCTGCGGGCGTTCGGCCATGCCATGGCTGACGCCGCGCGCGGTGCGGTAGGGCTTTTGGGCCTTACCGGCCTTGGACTTAGGAGCTTTGGGCATGACGCCAATATGGGCGCCGGAATGCGTCTAGGGAAGGGCGCCGGATCGGCCGAAATTGCGGATATTTATATCCGCCGGAAAACCACGCCGATTGCGAGCAACGCGTAGCCGATCAGCAAGAGCTCATAGACATAATGGATGCGTTCGAAGACAGCAGGTGTGAAGCCGGGTCCGTCAAAGCCCTTTGAACATCGCGCCGATCATCAGCACCGCCCAGGCGGCGGTCATGAAGGCGAAGCGGTGCAGGCCGACAAAAGGGATCGGCATGATCAGGCTGAGCAGCGCGAGCACGGCCAGGACTACGGACAGGAGAAACATGATGGTGGTCGGTGCGGTCAGGCGCATGGCGGTCTCCAAAAAGGTGGCCCGCCAGCAGGAGCGGGAATCAAGTAAAGTCTAGCTTCGCGCGTTTTTCTTCGCGACCCCGCCGCTGTTTATTCCAGGTGCCATGATGACGCTTTCGCCCGCGATCTCACCGATCATTTTGTTGTTCATCTCCAACATCTTCATGACGTTCGCCTGGTACGGGCACCTCAAATACAAGACGTCGCCGGTGATCATCGCGATCGTCGCGAGTTGGGGCATCGCTTTCGTCGAATATTGTTTTGCCGTACCGGCGAACCGCATCGGCCATCAGCTCTATTCGGCGGCGGAACTGAAGACGATGCAGGAGATCATTACGTTGATTGTCTTCGCGGGCTTCTCGGTGCTCTATCTCGGCGAGAAGATTTCCTGAATCATCTGGTCGGCTTCGCGCTGATCGCGGGCGGCGCCTATTTCATTTTCCAGAAGTGGTGAGGCGAGGGCGTTACTTCACCGGCGTCAGCCGCAGCACTTTCCCGTTGCGCGCGTCCACGAGCAACCAGATCGAGCCGTCGGGAGCCTGCCGCACGTCGCGGATGCGGTTACCCATTTCCTCGAGCAGGCGCTCTTCCTTCACGATTTTCTCGCCGTCGAGTTCGAGGCGCGACAGCAGCGTCAGTGCGAGTCCGCCGGTGAAGAGGTTGCCTTTCCACGCGGGAAAAAGATCGCCGGTGTAAAACATGCCGCCGGAAGGCGCGATCGAGGGATCCCAGTAGAATATCGGCTGCTCCATGCCTTCTTTATGGGTGCCTTCGCCGATGCGGGCGCCGGAATAGTCCACGCCATAGGTGATGACCGGCCAGCCGTAATTTTTTCCTGCTTGCGGAATGTTGATCTCGTCGCCGCCGCGCGCGCCGTGTTCGATGGTCCAGAGCTTGCCGGTTTGGGGGTGAAGTGCCGCGCCCTGCACGTTGCGGTGGCCGTAGGACCAGATTTCCGGTTTTGCATTCTTGTCGTTCACGAAGGGATTGTCTTTCGGCACGCCGCCGTCGGGTGTGACGCGGATAATCTTGCCGATGTGGTTCGACAGATCCTGCGAAGGCGTCTTCAAGTTGCGCTCGCCAGTGGTAATGAAGAGATTCCCGTCGCGGGCAAATACCAGCCGCGATCCGAAATGAAATCCGCCGAGGCGCGCGGGCTCTTGCCGGAAAATCACTTTCACGTCTTCGAGCGCGGCCTTGCCGTCTTTCTCGACAAGCTTGCCGCGCGCAACCGACGTGCTCGATCCGCTCGCGCCGCGCGGTTCGGCGAAGCTTACGTAAACGAGATTGTCTTTCGCGAAGTCAGGGGAGAGGGCGACGTCGAGCAATCCGCCCTGGCCGACCGCCGCGACTTCCGGCACGCCGCCGACGGGATCGGAGAGCTTGTTATCCTTGCCGATGATGCGCAAGCGGCCCGGACGCTCGGTGACGAGCGCGCGGCCGTCTGGGAGAAACGTGAGACCCCACGGGTTCTGCAATCCGCTCGCGATCACTTCGACGCGGATGGAAGTTTTTTCGCTTTTCAGGACGGTGGGTTCGGTTTGCGCGCTCGCGGGCGCGGCAAGCACGAGCAAAGCGGAAATCAGCGCGGAAAGGTTTTTCATGCGGGCGCCTCGTGGTCCCATTCTAACATTCGCCAAACAATCTGATTGTTCTACCGCGAATGTTAGAATGAAAGGAGCACGAGCAAATATATACTGCTAGTGGAGCTTCGAATTTGACATTCGCTTGATAGCTCGCAGCAAATCGGGAGCGAACGTCAAATTCGCTCCACTCGTACCCGCAACGTGCCAATTCGAAGGTGGCTCGGGGATTTAGGATTTAGCGGCGGGAAGGGGTCGTGGTGGTGCGGCGGTGGTCGCGCTTGGACCGGGCCGGTGCGACATCGCGCAGCGCGAGGATCGTGAGCACGCCCATGACGAGAAGGATAACGGCAACAATGCCCATGGTCGTCAGCGACGAGCCGGTCGACTCTTCCATCATGATGAGGTCGCTGCGGGTCGAGGCCAGCGCGCCGGAGACGCCGGTTACTGCGATGATCACGACGATCGAGACGACCAGCGAAACGGTCAGCGCGAGTTCGGCGAATGCCGCGCGCAACGTGCGTTCGCGACGCGTTTCGCTGATGCTGTTTTGATTACGGTCTGTCACTGAATATCCGGTCATCTTATGATCTTATCCCGGCGCGATACCGGTAATCCTTAATAGCCGCCACTAATCGTATGTTTATACGTGCCAAAACTGGCATGCTCGCGACGGCACTGCATTCCCCCTGCGGTCCCGCCGCGGCGAAATCATGGCAAACCCTTAACAGTCCCTGCAACCCTGTATCTTTGCGGTCAAACCGCCGCCGTACCCCGGGCCGGAGCCAGGCCAAAAGAGACGCTGGAATGGGCGGTATCGATGGAAATATGCCCCGGATTACCCGCGATGCGGGCAATCCAACGGGTAATGCCCGGAAAGCCGCTTAAGTCGAAATCGCCCTCACTGGCGACATGGGTATGCGCGTAAAGCGCGAGATCGGCCACGGTTTCCCGCTCGCCGACGAAGTAGTCATGCGTCTTGAGATGCTGCTCCATCAGCGCGAGCGCTGCGTAACCGCGCTCCATCCACTGATCGATTTCATGGGTGCGCAGCTCCCGCCCGCCGCGCACGAAGTGGAGCCAAAAACGGGCTTCGGCAATCGCGGGCTCGTGGCTGTGCTGCTCGAAGAACATCCAGCGCAACGTCTCGGCATATTCAAAGCGGTCCGCGGGCAGCCATGGCGAGTTGCCGGCGAGGTAGACGAGGATCGCGTTCGACTCCGCAAGGATGCGGCCGTCATCGAGTTCGAGTACCGGCAGACGGCCTTCGGGGTTTTTCGCGAGATATTCCGGCGTGCGGTTCTCGCCCTTGAAGCGGTCGATCTCGACCAGATGATAGTTCTGGCCGAGGCGCGCCAAGAGCATGCGTGCCTTGTAGCTGTTACCCGAGGATTGCATCGAATAAAGGGTCAGCACGAATCTCTCTCCCGTCTTTGCGCGAAGCAAAGGCTGTGAAAGGTGGCGCAAGCGCGGCAGCTTGGGAAGCTATCGCCCGCATGACAGCGCTGCACCGGTTTAAGCAGCCTATATATTGGCCGTGTGACGCAAGGCTGAGGTATCCTGTGCCGCGCGGCGCATAACGATTCCAAAAAGCAAGATTACTGCGAGCAAGCCCAGCGGCAGATAAGTTTGTTCCGCAACCGCGCGCGTAAGCAACGGCGCGACAAAGACGAAAGCGAGCACGGATTTCTCGTAAGGCGCGAAGCCTTCGCGCAGGCCATGCGCGACGAGGAAGGCAATCGCTGGCGCTGCGATCATCAGGTCGTAGTCGAGAAGATAAGGTGTCGCGAGCATTGAGCCCGCGATCAGTGCCGCGGCTTTGTGCGCGAAGGCCTTGTTGCTGCGCCAAAGCCAAACAAGCGAGGCTGCGACAATCGCAAAGACAATGGCTTGCGCGGCATAGGCGAGTGCGACCGGTGCGCCAAGCAACCGCACGGCGGAAAATATGCTCTGAATTTTATGAAAGCCGGTGTCGCCTTTCTCGAGCACGATCTCGCGCGTGAAGCTCATGCTCTCGCGGAAGGCATCCCAGACACCGATGCCGAAAGCGAGATACGTCGCAGCGCAAAGCGCGAGCACGGTGATGCTCGCAGCGATGAACGCGCGCCAATATCCGCCTGCTGCGAGGGCGAGCGGAATGAGCACGCCGAATTGCGGTTTGTAGATCAAAAGCCCGAACAGAATTCCGGCGGCGATCGGCTTGCGGTCCAGCAAATAAAGCGCGCCGCCGATCAGCGCCGCGGTGAGAAAGCCGTTATGCCCATGCACCATGTTGATGAACACTGCGGGAAACGCGAGTGCGGGCAGCAAGACTTCCGCGCGTGGCAGGATCGCGCGGATCGAGACGAGGTAAAGCACCAGCGTCGATAGCTGCCAGAGCGCGAGTGCCGCCAGATAAGGAAAGAGTCCGAGCACGGCTGCGAGGAACAGAAAGATCGGCGGATAGTGCCAGCCATAAAATGGCGTTTTCTCTCCGAAAATTTCCTGCTCTTTCTTGTGTTGGAGCGCGGGATCGAACGGCGCTTGCGGCTTGCCTTCGAGCACATATTTGCCAGCGGTGTAGACGTTGGAAAAATCCGTGCCGAGCGGACGGCCCTGATAGTCGTTGAGGCCCTCTGAGGTCGCCGCCAGCGCCCCGAGCGCGAGCAGGCCGAGGGCGAGGAGAATCAGGCAATAGGCACGCAGCCGCGAAGCCGTCAGCCAGTCGCCGTTCGCAAGACCGTTCATGTCCGACTCGCTCGTAAATCCGGCATATTCTTATCCGTGTTTTTGCCTATCGGACCCTTAAGTTCCGGTTGCGGGGCAGGGCCGCTTTGACTACTTTCCGCGCCGCCGAAAAGGTCGGCAATCCGGAGCAGAAAAATGGCCTTCATCTCGGATGCGCTCTCGCGCATCAAGCCTTCGCCCACGATCGGAATTTCCAACGTCGCTCGCGAGATGAAGGCGGCGGGAAAAGACGTGATCGCGCTTTCCGCGGGCGAGCCGGACTTCGATACGCCGCAGCATATTAAAGACGCGGCGATCGCCGCCATTCAGCGCGGCGAGACCAAATACACCGCGGTCGACGGCATTCCCGAATTGAAGGCCGCGATCTGCCGCAAGTTCGAGCGCGACAACGGCCTCAAGTACAAGCCGAGCCAGGTGTCGGTCGGCACCGGCGGCAAGCAGGTGCTGTTCAACGCACTGGTCGCGACCATCAACCCGGGCGACGAAGTCATCATCCCGGCGCCGTACTGGGTGAGCTATCCGGACATCGTTTCGTTTGCGGGCGGCACACCGGTGCCGCTGCCGACGAAGGCCGAACACGGCTTCAAGGTGCAGGCGGCGGATCTGGAAAAGCTGATCACGCCGAAAACCAAGTGGTTCATCTTCAACTCGCCGTCGAACCCTTCTGGCGCGGCCTATTCGCACGACGAACTGAAGAAGGTGACGGATGTGCTGAAGAAGCATCCGCATGTCTGGGTGCTGACCGACGACATGTACGAGAAGCTGGTCTATGACGGCTTCGTGTTCACCACGCCGGCGCAGGTCGAGCCGAAACTGTACGACCGCACGCTGACCCTGAACGGCGTGTCGAAGGCCTATTGCATGACCGGCTGGCGCATCGGCTATGCGGCGGGACCGGAAGTGCTGATCAAGGCGATGGGTGCGTTGCAGTCGCAGTCGACCACGAACCCCTCCGCGATTTCGCAGTGGGCAGCGGTGGCGGCGCTCGACGGCCCGCACGACTTCATCGAGAAGCACAACGTTTCGTTCAAGAGCCGCCGCGATCTCATCGTATCGATGCTGAACCAGACCAAGGGCATCCAGTGCCCGACGCCGGAAGGCGCGTTCTATGTCTATCCGTCCTGCGCCGGGGTCATCGGCTTGACGGCTCCGTCGGGAAAAAAAGATCGAGAACGACGAGGACTTCGCGAAGGAGTTGCTCGCGACCGAAGGTGTTGCAGTTGTGCATGGCGCGGCGTTCGGCTCCTCGCCGGCATTCCGTATTTCTTATGCGACATCGGAAAAGGAACTCGAAGACGCAGGCCGCCGCATCCAGCGCTTCTGCGGTAACTTGAAGTAACTCCAATCTTCGCGCGGCACGTTTACCGCGCACGCTCACGCTTCTAATCTCCCGCGAAGTCATTCGCGGGAGATTTGTTATGAGGAAGTTCGTTGTCGCGCTTGCTGCCTTTGGCTTCGCGATGTCCGCCGCGCGGGCGCAAGAGTCATGCGCGATGAATTATCCGGTGTTCGAGGGCGCAATTCCGCATCTCGATCTTGCGGCATGCCCCAAAGACATTGCGCGGCCCGGTGCGTTCTGCCGCGTGACGACGGCGAACGACGCGGTGCATGTCTTCATGTTCGAGGAAAAAGGTAAGCAATGCTTGCTGGCCGCGAAGAGTTATCGCGATTACAAGCTCGACTTGAAATAGATCGCTGCTGCTGCTTCATTCTGCACCGCGAAATCCGCAGCGTTAGATATGGAACTTTTATGCTCGACGCGGGTTTTAGCTTGCGGCATATGTCGGGCCAATGGGCCTGGTTCAAACGGGGCCATTCTCAAGGGAGTTATCTATGAATCGTCGTCTTATCGCCCTCGCGGCTGGTGTCGCTGCGATCCTCAGCTTTGCGGTGTCGCCTGCGAGTGCGCAGCGCTATGAGCGTGTCGGTACACTGGAGTGCCGCGTGGCTCCGAATGTCAGCTTTGTCGTGGGTTCGATGCGCACCGCCGGCTGCAATTTCTATCCGGTGAACAGCCGCCGCATGCACCGCTATCGCGCCGATATCGGCCGCATCGGTCTTGATCTCAACATCAGCGCGGGCGGCGTGCTCGTCTGGGCCGTTCACGCGCACAACCGCCGTCTCCACCGGCGCGATCTGCGCGGCGAATACACGGGCGCTTCGGGCAACATCGCGCTCGGTCTCGGGATCGGCGGTAACATCCTTGTTGGCGGTTCGCACAATACGGTCGCGCTGCAGCCGCTCTCCGGCGAAGGCAATATCGGCGTTGGCCTTTCGGTCGGTGTCGCCCAGATGCGCTTGCACTAAGAAGGCTTGCGCTAAGCAGCTACAGATTTAACGAAATCACGCGGCCCGGAAGCTCCGGGCCGCGTTTGTTTTGCGCCCGTTTTTTCATGTGCGTTGCGGCGCGAAGCAACTCTCTGCTTGCGCTCCCACGCTATCGCTGAAACGATGTTTTCCCGGTCGTCCTCTCTCGACCGGTTTACCCGGTCAGGCCGGGCGAGCAGCGCTCGACACCACCGGGTCAGGGAGGTGTCGATGGCTGACAAAAAAGGCCCCGCTGTTAACGGCGCTGTTAACAGCAATGCCGGGGCAGGAAACAAAGAGAATAATTCTCGGGACATAAGTCGAAAGGGTCCGCGCGCGATTGCGCTCGTGGGTCCGTTTCAATCCGGAAAGACCACGCTCCTGGAAGCGATCCTCGCCCGCACGGGCGCGATTGCGCGTGCAGGCAGCGTGGATGCGGGCACTTCGGTCGGCGATGCCGGCGCGGAAGCCCGCGCGCATAAAATGAGCGTCGAGTTGAATGTCGCCTCGACGGAGTTTCTTGGCGAGACCTATCACTTCATCGATTGTCCCGGTTCGGTCGAGTTCGCGCACGACATGCGCGCGGCGATCCCGGCGGTCGATGCCGCGGTCGTGGTCTGCGAGGCGGACCCAAAAAAGATTCCGCAATTGCAGCTCGTGATGCGTGAGCTCGAAGCGCAGGGAATTCCCCGTTTTTTGTTTATCAATAAAATCGACAAGGCGGAGCGGCGCTTGCGCGAAACGCTCGCGATGCTGCAGCCGGTATCGCGTATTCCGCTGGTGCTGCGGCAGATTCCGATCTGGAAGGACGACATCGTCGCCGGCTTTGTCGATCTGGCGCTGGAGCGGGCCTTTATCTACCACGAGCACGCAGCAAGCGAAGTCGTCGATCTCGAAGGCGATAACGCCAGCCGCGAAAAAGACGCGCGCTTCACGATGCTGGAGAAGCTCGCCGATCATGACGACGAGCTCATGGAACAATTGCTCGAAGACATCCAGCCGCCGCGCGACAAGGTGTTCGACGATCTGTCGAAAGAGCTGCGTGAAGGCGCGATCTGCCCGGTGTTGATTGGTTCGGCCGCGCAGCAGAACGGCGTGATCCGGCTGATGAAAGCGCTTCGGCACGAAACGCCGGGCATCGAACAGACGGCGGCTCGCCTGAAGCTCCCGAATGGCGGCGAAGCCATCGCCCATGTCGTGAAAACACTGCACACGGCGCACGGCGGCAAGATGTCGATCGCGCGCGTGCTCGCAGGAGAGATCGGTGAAGGCACGACCGTGCTTTCGTCATCCGGCGAGACAGCGCGGGTGGCAGGCGTATTCTCCATCAAGGGGACGTCTGTCGAGAAGCGCGACCCGGCGAAGGCGGGCGATATTGCCAGCTTGGGCAAGCTCGATCCGGTCACAACTTGCGACACGATAACGACAGGCAAGGTTGCCGTCTCGCTCGGATCGGTGCCGCCTTATCCGCCGGTGTTATCGCTCGCGATTTCCGCCGCCGAGCGTAAAGACGACGTGAAGCTGGGGCTCGCGCTCGCGAAGCTTGCCGACGAAGACCCTTCGCTCAGCATCGTTCACAACGCGGACCTGGGCGAGATCGTGCTGTTTGGGCAGGGCGAGATGCATCTTCGCGTCGCGGTGGAGCGGCTACGCGACCGCTTCGGCGTGAAGGTGCTTACGCATCCGCCGCGCGTCGGTTACCGCGAGACCATCCGCAAGCAGGTCTCGCAGCGCGGCCGCCACCGGAAGCAGTCGGGTGGACACGGCCAGTTTGGCGACGTGGTGCTGGACGTCAGGCCATTGCCGCGCGGTGGCGGCATTACCTTTGGCGACACCATCAAGGGCGGTGTGGTGCCGCAACAATACGTGCCGTCGGTGGAAACCGGCGTGCGCGCTTATCTCAAATGTGGGCCGCTCGGCTTTCCGGTGGTCGATGTCGCGGTGACGTTGACGGATGGCTCGTTCCATTCGGTCGATTCATCCGACATGGCGTTCCAGATGGCGGGACGGCTAGCGATGAGCGAAGCCATGCCGAACTGTCAGCCGGTTTTACTCGAGCCGATTTTCGAAGTGGAGATTTCCTGCCCGAACGACGCGACCGCGAAGATCAACGCGATCCTGTCGCAGCGGCGCGGGCAGATTCTCGGCTTCGACGCGCGCGACGGCTGGGATGGCTGGGACGTGGTGCGCGGCACGCTGCCCGAATCCGCGATCGGCGATCTGATCGTCGAAGTTCGTTCGGCAACAGCAGGCGTTGGCGGGCTGGTTTCACGGTTCGATCATCTCGCGGAATTGAGCGGCAAGCAGGCCGATCAAATCGTCGCTTCGAGAAGAGCCGCGGAATGAGGGGGACGGAAACGGCCGGGATTGCTCCCGGCCGTTTTTGTTTCTGACGCTGCCTTAGCCAAGCGACGGATAATCCGTGTAGCCGCTGACATCGCCTTTCGGTCCGGGCGCGTAGAAGGTCGCCATGTCCCATTCGGCGAGTTTCGCATTGTTCTTGTAGCGATCCGGCAAATCCGGGTTCGAGATGAACGGTTTGCCGAAGGCGACGAGATCGGCTTCGTCACGCATGATCGCGTCCGATGCGGTCTCGGCGTCGAAACCTTCGGCGACGATATACGTGCCGTCGAAGAGTTCGCGCAGCACCGGCGAAATGCGCTGCGCATTCTTCGGCGCATCGACGACATGAATATAGCCGAGCTTGCGCTTGTTCAGCTCATCGGTGAGCTGCGAGAAGGTCGCAAGCGGATCGCTGTCCGACATCGAGTGTGCGGCGAAGTAGGGCGACATACGATAACCGACCCGATCTGCGCCCCAAACTTTAACAACCGCATCCACGACTTCGAGCGGGAAGCGCAGACGGTTCTCCAGCGTGCCGCCATAGTTGTCGGTGCGCTTGTTGCTGCCGTCCTGCACGAACTGATCGAGCAGGTAGCCGTTGGCGCCGTGGATTTCGACGCCATCGAAGCCCGCGTCTTTTGCGTTCTGCGCACCACGGCGGAAGTCCTCGACAATGCCGGGAAGCTCGGAGGCTTCGAGCGCACGCGGCGTCGAGAAATCTTTCTGGCCTTCCTGCGTCCAGGTCTTGCCTTCCGCGGCAATCGCGGAGGGCGCTACCGGTGGCTTTCCGTCATGAAAGTCGGCGTGCGAGATCCGGCCGACATGCCAGAGCTGGAGAAAAATCTTTCCGCCAGCTTTGTGCACGGCATCGGTGACCTTCTTCCAGCCTTCGACTTGTTCTTTGGAATGAATGCCCGGCGTGCGGACGTAGCCGACGCCTTGCTGGCTCACCTGGGTTCCTTCCGTGATGATGAGCCCGGCGCCGGCGCGCTGTGCGTAGTATTCCGGGGCAAGCGGATTCGGCACGCCGCCTTCAACCGCGCGCGAGCGCGTCATCGGCGGCATCACGAAACGGTTCTTCAGTTTGAGCGGGCCGAGTTCGTAGGTCGAAAAAAGCGTGTTTGCTTTGGTGTCGTGGAAATTCATGACATGTCCTTTCAGGGAAAATGTGCCGGACGGCCCCGCGGGGGCACACATAAGGCCGTCCGGCTGTTCCCGCGGCTGGGGGAGGGTTGCCGCGGTAAGGGAACTCAGACTTCGAGAGCCACCTCGCGGTGCGCTGCGATGGCCAGAAACTCAGTTTCGAGCGCCTCCGGGTCCACGCCGTCTGCTTCCATGACGGTCCGGATCAGGGGGTCGTTCATCGCCTCAGCCATGCTCAGCTCGGCATTGCGGACCGCGGGCAGGCATGCGCTAAAGGTATCCAGGCATCGACTCATCGGGCTCTCCTAGCGTTTAAAGATTGGTACCAGCAGGAGCTTGATTTGGTACCGATCGGTAACATATAGGTACTGACCGGTAACACCTGAGTCAAGAGGCATGACACCACGTTTTTCACCCCTTCCAGCTGAATCCGACCTGACACCCGTTCAGGTGGTCCCGCCGCGCCAGCGCATCCTTGCTGCGGCGTCTGACCTTTTTTACCGGCAAGGCATCCGGGCGGTTGGCGTCGACGCGATCGCGGAGGCCGCCGGCACCAACAAGATGACGCTCTACCGGCACTTCGAGTCGAAGGACTCGCTGGTTGCCGAATATCTTCGCTGCCTTGCAGGCAAGTCAGACGTGTTCTGGGCGCATATCCAGCGCGAGCATCCGGATAGCCCACGCCAGCAACTCGGGGCGTGGCTGGAGGCGGCCGGCAAGGATGCGAACGATCCGCAAGGGCGTGGTTGCGCGCTTGCAAATGCGGCGGTCGAGCTTGCCGAGAAGGAGCATCCCGCGCGCCGCGTGATCGAAGAACACAAGCGTGCCTCGCGTGACCGGCTCGCGAAACTTTGCTCCGACGCGGGGCTGAAGCAGCCGGAAATGCTTGCGGATGAACTGTTTCTGCTGCTCGAGGGCGCGCGCGTCTGTGCGCAGAGCATCGGTGCCGACAGCCCCTGCTGCCGTTTCGTGCGCATGGGCGAAGCCATCATCGCTTCGCACGAAAAGTGACGCGATAGCGCAGCACACGCTTCCGTGAATTGCCTTTTTTGCGTGGCAACGCTCTAGCTTCGGTGGGGTTAGCCATTCGAGGAGACGGACCATGCTGATCAAGCGCAAACGCGGCTGGGAAATTCCGGAGCAGCAAGCGACCCCCGAGAGCGTCTATTTCAGCCGCCGCAAACTGCTCGGCGCGGGCGCTTCGCTCGCCGCAGCATCGTTTTTCCCGGAACTCGCGGCGGCTCAGCGCGTCAGCGAAGTTCCAGATCCGACGGCAGCTCTTTACCCGGCGAAGAAGAACGAGAAATACAAATTTGCGGGCAAGCTCACTGAAGAAAAAATCGCCGCCAACTACAATAATTTCTACGAATACGGCACGAGCAAATATATCGCCGCGGCCGCGCAGCGGCTTCAGATCCGTCCGTGGCAGATCAAGATCGACGGCATGGTCGAGAAGGAACAGACCGTCGATATCGATACGCTGATCAAGGCGGTCGCTTCCTCGCTTGAAGAGCGCACCTATCGTCTGCGCTGCGTCGAAGCATGGTCGGCGGCGATCCCGTGGTCCGGCTTTCAGATGTCGGAACTCGTGAAATTTGCCAAGCCGCTCTCCGGCGCGAAGTACATTCGCATGGAGACGTTCAACGATCCGAAAATGGCACCCGAGCAGCGCCCCGGATTTTTAAGCGACGGCAACTGGCCTTATGTCGAAGGCTGCACCATTGAGGAAGCGAATAACGAACTCGCGTTCATGGTGACCGGCGCGTACGGCAAAGGCGGCTACAAACAATTTGGCGCGCAGATCCGCCTGATGATGCCGTGGAAGTATGGCTTCAAGGCCGTCAAATCCATTGTGCGCATCAGCTTCACCGACAAGCGTCCGGTCAGTTACTGGGAAAAACTGCAAGTGCAGGAATACGGGTTCTGGGCGAACGTGAACCCGGAGGTTTCGCATCCGCGCTGGTCGCAGGCTTCCGAACGCGACATCGGCACCGGCGAGCGCAGACCTACCGTGCTCTTCAACGGCTACGGCGAATACGTCGCCGGTCTTTACAAAGACCTCAAAGGCGAGCGGCTGTGGGCGTGAACTAACTTCATGGTGAGGAGCGCATAAGCGAGCGCGTCTCGAACCACGAGCGAAGATCTCCAAAATTATAAACCTCATCCTGAGGAGCTGTGCTTTCGCGCAGCTCCTCAGGATGAGGTTTTGTGCAAAATAAAAGCCGGGCTTCTTGCGAAGCCCGGCTGGATAGTCACACCGCTTTCGCGGCGGTGCCTGCCAGAGGGAGAAGTTGCCAGCGCGCGCGCAGGGAAGGGGGAAGGGAACGCGCGTTAGCTACAGGACACGCAGACATACTTCTCCCAATTACGGTGCCCAGCAATGTGGGGTGCTACATACCCCCCATGCACCATGCGCAGGTGGGTTCCACTCGTGCGGTGATCCGCAGGTCCGTACCACCCCGCAGCGATGTCATTTGCGGACGTGCGAACCAAAACCGGATCACTGGGGTCAGTATTTCCAGCGCTGCGCGTTCGCGAGCAGGAAATCGCGGAAAACCTGAATACGCGCGACCGAACGGAGCTCTTCCGGATATACGAAATAGGCGTCGAGCGCGGGCGCGTCGCTTTCGCTGAAAAGTCTCACCAGATTTTCGTTACCCTCGACGAGATAGTCGGGGAGTGTTGCAATCCCGACACCGTTTTCCACCGCGACTTTCAGGCCGACGACGTTGTTCACCGTCATGGAGGGCGGGCGCGGTGCGCCGTTCGAGCGGCCGATTTCGCTGAGCCAGTTCAGGTTCGAGAAATAGCCGGGCACATTGCCGCCGAGCGTCAGAATGCGGTGGCCGTCGAGTTCCTCCGGCGAGCGCGGATGCCCCTTCTTCGTCAAGTATTCGGTGGAGGCATACGCATGGAAGTGCACGGTGAACAATTTGCGCTGAATGAGATCGGGCTGCACCGGCTGGCGCAGGCGGATCGCGACGTCGGCCTCGCGCATGCCGAGATCGAGTTCTTCGTCGGTCAACTGCAAGTGAATGCGGATGTCCGGATATAGCTCCAGAAACTGGTCGATGCGCGCGGTGAGCCAATAGGAGCCGAGGCCCACCGTGGTCGTCACGCGCATTTCGCCGTTCGGCTTCTCGCGGTTGTCGGTGAGCTTGGTGCGCACCGCTTCGAGCTTCATGAAGACGTCGTGCGCGGTACGGAACAGCATCTCGCCTTGCTCGGTGAGAATGAGACCGCGCGCGTGGCGATGGAACAGCGGTGCCTTCAATTCCTGCTCGAGCGCAGAAACCTGGCGGCTCACCGCAGACTGCGAAAGACCGAGCGCTTCGCCGGCATGCGTGAACGATCCCGCTTCCGCGGCGACGTGGAAGACCTTCAGCTTGTCCCAGTCCATGCCGTTGCCGCTCATTCCGCGGCAGCGCGGTTCGCGCCCTCCGCGGCAAGAAAGCGTTCGGCTTCGAGTGCGGCCATGCAGCCCAAGCCGGCCGCCGTCACGGCCTGCCGGAAGACGTCGTCGGTGACGTCGCCGGCCGCGAACAGGCCGGGCAACGAAGTCGCGGTCGAATCCGGTGCGGTCCAGACATAGCCGTTCGGCTTCATCTTGATCCTTCCCTCGACCAGTTCGGTCGAAGGCTTGTGGCCGATCGCGATGAAGACGCCGTCGGTGCTGCGGTCGGTGAGGGCGCCGCTGCGCACGTTCTTCAGCTTCACGCCGGTGACTTTGGCAGGCTGTCCGCCGCCGACGATTTCCTCGAGTGCGGTGTCCCAGACGAGTTCGATCTTCGGGTGCTTGAACAGGCGGTCCTGCAAGATGCGCTCGGCGCGCAGCGAGTCGCGGCGATGCACGAGCGTCACCTTGGAGGCGAAGTTCGTGAGAAACAGCGCTTCCTCGACCGCGGTGTTGCCGCCGCCGACGACTACGACGTCCTTGTTGCGATAGAAGAAGCCGTCGCAGGTCGCACAGGCCGAAACGCCGGCGCCGCGATAGGTCTGCTCGGACGGAAGATCGAGCCACTTGGCCTGTGCGCCGGTCGCGAGGATCACGGCGTCGGCGAGATAAACGCCGCCGGATTCCAGCGTGATCCTGAACGGGCGCTGGGCGATGTCGAGTTCCTTCACATGATCAGCGATGAGCTTGGTGCCGACATGGGCGGCCTGCGCTTTCATCTGCTCCATGAGCCAGGGGCCCTGAATCACGTCGGCAAAGCCAGGATAGTTCTCGACGTCGGTGGTGATGGTGAGCTGACCGCCGGGCTGGATGCCCTGGATCAGCACGGGCTCCAACATCGCGCGGGCGGCGTAAATGGCCGCCGTGTAACCGGCCGGGCCAGAGCCGATGATGACAACCTTCGCGTGCACCGCGGACATAGCAAGTTTCCCGAATAAGTTATGCGCGGCGGCCAAGCGTTTCCTGAGCCATGCGCTGCGCGCATATATCTAGGGTACTGTCCGGTACGCCCGCAAGCGCTATGCCCAACTATCAACCATGTGCTCACGCAATATTGTTTCGTAGGTACTTTTCATGCTCTAGGGTGGCCGCGAAAGAAAATTGCGGAGACAGCCTTGCTCGCGAGCCTCGATAAAATCGACTGGCACATCCTCCAGATTCTTCAGGAAGAGGGCCGGATTACCAATGTGGAATTATCCCGCCGGGTCGGCATCTCGGCGCCACCCTGCCTGCGCCGGGTGCGGGCGCTGGAGGAGGCGGGCTTCATCCGGGGCTACCGCGCGCTCCTGGACGAGAAGGTGCTCGGCTATCCGGTGACGGTATTCGCCATGGTGCATCTGGCGAGCCAGGCGGAAAGCGACCTGAACGCTTTCAATGAGCGGGTAAGGAAATGGCCGCTGGTGCGCGAGTGCCACATGCTCTCCGGCGAATTCGATTTCATCATGAAATGCGTCGCGCCTGATCTCGCGACGTTTCAGGCTTTCGTGTCCGAACTGACTTCCGCGCCCAACGTGCGCAACGTGAAAACGTCGCTGACGCTCGGCCGCTCGAAAGACGCGCCGAACGTGCCGCTGGAAAAGAAAGTCTGAGCCTCAAATATACTTCGCAACCCACTGCGCGAAGACAGACGTAAGATTCTGCGCGCGGACGGTTTCGCCCTGCGCCGAGAACATAACCAGCGAACGGTCGAACGGCAGCGTGAGGCGGATCGGAATCGGGGCGCGGTTCGGCACGATCACGACGCCGTCGAGATAATCCGCGCGATCGATGATGCCAAAGCCGGGGTGCTGCATGAACTTCGCATCATTGATGCGGACGCGGAGCGGGCCCTTATATTTTCCCGCGAGCGTTTTGCGGATTTCAACGGGCAGGTTGCTGCGCAGATAGCTCGTCAGTTGCGGCTCGCTGCGCGCAACAGACGGCGCAACGTCAAGCGTGATGCGCTGCGCCTGCGCCTCGCCGGAAAGAAAAGCGCTGAGCCATAGGCTCAGCGCAAGAAAGGCAATACGCATCTGTCGGGATCAGGCTTCGCGCGCGACCCATTGCGCGAAGGCTTCGATGAGGCGGTAGACGCGGCGTTCGTTGTACTCTTCCAGATACCACGCGCCCGCCTGGCTCGGCGGAAGCTGGACGCGAATGGGAATCGCGCCGCGGCCGGGAATGATTACGACGCCTTCGATGCGGTCGGCATTCGCGGCGTCGGCATCGGAATCGCCGCCGGTCGGCGGAATGCGGATTTTCGTGATGCGCACGACGAGTTGGCCGCCGCGCTGGCCGAGCCGCGGGCCCATCGCCTTGGAGATCTCGCCGGCGAGCATCGGCTTCATCATGCCGGCGAGATGCCGGTGGCCGGTCGCGGCAATCCGCGAGGTATCGACTGCGACCGAGCGATACGAGTTATCCCGCGCGATCGCTTCGTTCGCGTTCGCTGCGAGCGAGAGAATTGCCGCGCAAAAGAGAATAGCCAGATGTTTCCGCATGGGCGGCTCCTGTTTCTTGTTTCGGCCAATCGAGCGTGCCGCGGTCAGATCCAATCGATCTTCAGCACTTCGTAGCCCTTTGGCGCCTTCGGCGTCATGACTTCGACGGATGCGCCCTTTTTCTTGCCGATCAGCGCGCGCGCGATCGGCGAGGTGATCGAGATTTTTCCGGCCTTGGCGTCGGCTTCGGTCTCGCCGACGATCTGGAATTTGCGTTGCTCGTCGGTGTCCTCATCGACCAGCGTGACCGTCGCACCGAAGGTAATCGTGTCGCCGGATAGCTTCGAGACATCGATGACTTCGGCGCGGGAAATCTTGTCTTCCAGCTCCGCGATGCGGCCTTCATTCAGCGACTGCGTTTCCTTGGCGGCGTGATATTCGGCATTCTCCGAGAGATCGCCGTGGCCGCGCGCTTCGGTGATGGCCTGAATGATCCGCGGGCGCTCAACAGCCTGGCGCTGACGCAATTCGACCTCCAAGGCTTCGTAGCCGGCGGCCGTCATGGGGATCTTGTCCATCGTCTTCTCCAATTGCAACCGGCCGTAACGCGGCCGATTCAGTAAAGTTCACCGACCGCGCGCCGGACTTTCCGGCTGCCCGCGATCCGGCGAACCCAAAACGAACATACCGTTTTTGCGGAGGTTATTCGGCCTTCGCGAAGTAATGTTGCAGCGCCCGGACCTCTAAATCACCGGCCAAATAGGCCTTGATGCCCTGCGCCGCAGCAACGGCTCCAGATAGCGTGGTGTAATAGGGCACTTTATGCAAGAGGGCGGCCCGGCGCAGGCTGCGGCTATCTGCCAAAGCCTGTGCGCCCTCGGTGGTATTGAACACAAGCTGGACCTCGCCGTTCGTGATGGCATCCACGATATGCGGGCGGCCTTCCAGGACCTTGTTGATCTTCTCGGCGGGCAGGCCCTGTTCTTTCAGGTAACGGAGGGTGCCCGAAGTTGCGATCAGTTTGAAACCGAGTTCGGAAAGCGTCTTCAAGGAAGGAAGAATGCGATCCTTGTCGGTGTCCTTCACCGAGACAAAGACCGTTCCCTTTCTGGGAAGTGCGGTGCCGCTGCCGAGCAGGCTCTTCGCGGAGGCGACCGCGTAAGCATTGTCGAGGCCCATGACTTCGCCGGTCGAGCGCATCTCCGGGCCGAGCACCGTGTCGACGCCGGGGAAACGCGCGAACGGAAACACCGCTTCCTTGACCGCGATGTGATCGATCTTCGGCGCGGTCACGCCTTTGACTTTCTGCACGCCGGCCATCACCAGCGAAGCGATCTTCGCAACCGGGATGCCGATGGTTTTCGCGACGAAGGGCACCGTGCGCGAGGCGCGCGGGTTCACTTCGAGGACGTAAATCTTTCCGTCCTTGATCGCGTATTGCACGTTCATCAGCCCGCCGACCTTCAGCGCGATGGCGAGCGCACGGGTCTCTTCTTCGAGCTGCTTGATGGTTTTGGCATCCAATGAATGCGTCGGCAGCGAGCAGGCAGAGTCACCAGAGTGAATGCCGGCTTCCTCGATGTGCTCCATGATGCCGGCGACGAACACGGTTTCGCCGTCGGAGAGCGCGTCCACATCGACTTCGATCGCATCGGAAAGATAGCGGTCGATCAGCACCGGGCTCTTGCCGGAGACGACGACGGCTTCCTTCATGTAGCGCTCAAGCTGGGTCGCGTCGTGGACGATTTCCATCGCGCGGCCGCCCAGCACGTAAGACGGGCGGATCACGACCGGGAAGCCGATTTTTTCCACGATCTTGCGAGCCTCGGCAGTCGATTTCGCGATGCCGTTTTCCGGCTGCAAGAGATCGAGCTTCTCGAGCAATTTCTTGAAGCGGTCGCGGTCTTCAGCAAGGTCGATTGCATCCGGCGAGGTGCCGAGAATATTGACGTCGGCCTTTTCGAGGTCGTCCGCGAGCTTCAGCGGGGTCTGGCCGCCGAACTGCACGATCGCGCCATGCAGCGTGCCGTTGGTGCGCTCGCGATCCATGATTTCGATCACGTCTTCGCCGGTGAGCGGCTCGAAATAGAGGCGATCCGAGGTGTCGTAGTCGGTCGACACCGTTTCCGGATTGCAATTGATCATGATGGTTTCGAAGCCGGCGTCGCGCAGCGCAAAGGCGGCGTGACAGCAGCAGTAGTCGAACTCGATGCCCTGACCGATCCGGTTCGGGCCACCGCCGAGGATCGCGACCTTCTTCTTGTCCGAGACTTTCGCCTCATCCACGGGCGCGCCGGCGAACGGCTTCTCGTAGGTCGAATACATGTAAGCGGTGGGGGAAGCGAACTCCGCCGCGCAAGTGTCGATGCGCTTGTAAACCGGGCGCACATTCATCGCGCGGCGCTTTTTGGCGACTTCGGTCTCGCTCATACCGGTGAGTTTGGCGAGGCGCGCGTCGGAGAAGCCGTTGGCTTTGAGCATGCGCATCGGGCCGGCGGTCGTTGGCAGGCCCTTGGCTTTCACGTCGCTTTCCAGGTCGACGATGGCGCGGAACTGTTCCAGAAACCACGGATCGATCTTGCAGGCGGTGAAGATTTCTTCGTTCGTGGTGCCGAGGCGCATGGCCTGTACCACTTTCAGCAGACGATCCGGCGTCGGGCGGCCGAGGGCCGCGCGAATTGCGTTCTTGTCGTCGCCCTGACCGAGGCCTTCGATCTCGATTTCATCGAGACCCGAAAGGCCGGTTTCCAGCGAGCGCAGCGCCTTCTGCAAGCTCTCGCGGAACGTGCGGCCGATCGCCATGGCTTCGCCGACCGACTTCATCGACGTGGTCAGTACGTTGAAGTTCGGATCGCTGGACGGGAATTTCTCGAAGGCGAAGCGCGGAATTTTCGTGACCACGTAATCGATGGTCGGCTCGAAGGCGGCCGGCGTCGCGCCGCCAGTGATGTCGTTCGAAATTTCGTCGAGCGTGTAGCCGACCGCGAGCTTGGCCGCGACCTTTGCAATCGGGAAGCCGGTGGCTTTCGAGGCGAGGGCGGATGAGCGCGACACGCGCGGATTCATTTCAATGACGATCAGGCGGCCGTCGGCGGGGTTCACCGCAAACTGCACGTTGGAACCGCCGGTTTCGACGCCGATCTCGCGCAGCACCGCGATCGAGGCGTCGCGCATGATCTGGTATTCTTTGTCGGTCAGCGTCAGCGCGGGCGCGACGGTGATGCTGTCGCCCGTATGCACGCCCATCGGATCGAGGTTCTCGATCGAGCAGATGATGATGCAGTTGTCCTTCTTATCGCGGACAACCTCCATCTCGTATTCTTTCCAGCCAAGCACCGACTCTTCGATCAAGACTTCGTCGGTCGGCGAGGCGTCGATGCCGCGCTCGACGATGTCGATGAATTCCTCGCGGTTGTAGGCAATGCCGCCGCCGGTGCCGCCCATGGTGAAGGCGGGGCGGATGATCGCGGGCAGGCCGATGTCTTTCAGCGCATCGAGCGCCTGGCCCAGCGTTTTGATCTGGTGCGAGCGCGGCGTTTCCAGGCCGATCTTGGTCATCGCCTGACGGAAACGCTCGCGGTCTTCGGCTTTGTCGATGGCGTCGGCGGTCGCGCCGATCATCTCGACATTGTACTTTTCGAGCACGCCCATCTTGCGCAGCGAGAGCGCGGTGTTCAGCGCAGTCTGGCCGCCCATCGTCGGGAGCAGTGCATCGGGGCGCTCCTTCTCGATGATCTTCGCCACGATCTCGGGCGTGATCGGCTCGATATAGGTCGCGTCAGCGAGATCCGGATCGGTCATGATCGTCGCCGGATTGGAATTGACCAGAATGATCCGGTAGCCCTCTTCTTTCAGGGCCTTGCACGCCTGCGTGCCGGAATAGTCGAATTCGCAGGCCTGACCGATCACGATGGGACCGGCGCCGACGATGAGGATCGATTTAATGTCGGTGCGTTTGGGCATCTCTACTTCGGGCACAAAAAAAGGCCGCGCGGTCGCGCGTCCTTCCATTCCTTGCGGAGCACGGAGCGAAAGCAGGCCCGCGGCTGGCCGGGGTCTTAGACCAGATTCGGGGGTGGAGGAAGCCTAAAGAACGCCACCCACAGGCCGCTTTTCATGCAGCTTGCGTCCGCTGCGCGGAACCCTGACAGCACACGGATTTTACTACGAAAAACGCCACTGCCCATTGAGGCAAGATGGGCCCTGCGACAGACTGCACACCCGTAATTCAGGGGAGCCCCGCACATGCGCTGGGACTGGGTCGTTTACGGCGTTCTCGCCGCCGTTCTCATCTACGTTGTCATCGTCTTCAACCGGCTCGTGCGCCAGCGCAACGTGGTGCGCGAGGCCTGGTCCGGCATCGATGTGCAGCTCAAGCGCCGCACCGATCTGGTGCCGGCGCTGGTCGAGACCGTGAAAGGTTATGCCACGCACGAGCGGTCGCTACTCGAAGAAGTAACTGCGAAGCGCGCGATGAGCCTGGATGCGCAGGCGCAAGGCAATGTCGCGCAGAACGCGCAAGCGACGCAGCAGCTCGGTTCGGCGGTAGGGCGGCTGAGCGCGGTCGCGGAGGCCTATCCTGACCTGAAAGCCAATACGAATTTTCTTAAATTGCAGGAGCAACTCTCCGAGATCGAGGAGCAGCTTCAATATGCGCGGCGCTATTACAACGGCGCGGTGCGCAACCTGAATATTTCTATTCAGTCTTTTCCCGAACTCTTGATCGCGAAGCCGCTTGGATTTTCGGAGCAGCCGTTCTTCGAACTGGACGACCGTGCGCAAGGCAACAATCCGAATATTTCGTTCGAGCGGGGATCGTAATGATTTTCGCCTCGCCGTCTGCTCGCTGTTGTTCGCGTTCAGCAGCACGCGGCTTACGCTCAAGACCAGGCGCCGGCGCCGCATCTTCTGCCGGGCTCGCTCGAGCATTGTCTCGGATGTGAGCATCGAGAAGAACGGCGAAATCGAAGTCGTCCAGACAATCGGTGCGCATCAACGACACGGAATGGTCTCAACGGTATTGCCGCTACGGCGACCCTTGCGCAATCCACCACGCTGTCGGCGCGCGCATTTCTCGTTACGCGAACGGCACGCGGAGAAATGGACCGTGTGCGGCCCCGGAGCCCGGGCCAAATATTCTGCGACCGGACCCGGGGGGTCATCTGCTGATGGCGAGCATGTTTTCGTCATTCGCTACGGCGCCGGGCAGGTTCGGGTCCGGGCCGCTGCACGAAATCCACTGGCGTGGCGGATTTCGGGCGGCGAAGCGGCTCGCGAGGATTCGCTTGCCTGAGCCGGTTGAATTTGAGAAGGTCGCCTTTTCACGGGCGTTATGGCGCTATTGGCGACGTGCACAAGTGATCGAGCAAGGCCGGGCTATGTCGCCATTGCCCCGAAAGGACTGATCCGGGTGGGATTACGGCAGTGCTGTCTGGAAAAAGGTATCGTAAAATTCCGCCGCCGACAGAAGCGGAATGCTGGCGACAAAAGCAGCGAAGCACGAAAAGGAATTCAACTGCCTGACGTCTTCGATTCGAACTTTCGATCTGGCTGAAGTCATCCACGGAGTTTGCGCCATGGAACTAGTCGTGCGCCGTATACTTCTTGCCGCTCGTTCTGCTTGGCGCGCAGGTTCCCGCGCTTGCGCAAGAGCGCATCACCAATTTCATCAGCGACGTTACCGTGCTTGCGAACGGCGATCTTGATGTCACAGAGACGATCGCGGTTCAGGCCGAGGGCAACCAATTCCGCCGCGGCATCTTCCGCGACTTTCCGACCAAGTATCGCCGCCGTTCCGACGGCACCAATGTGGTGGTCGGGTTCGATGTGATTTCGGTCTCGCGCAATGGCAAGCCGGAACCTTACCGTACCGAAAGCTATTCCAACGGGGTCCGCACGCGCATCGGCAGCGCTGACGTTTTCATCCCGCGCGGGCCGCACACATACACAATCCGCTATCGCACGACGCGGCAGGTCGGCTTCTTCGAGAAGTTCGACGAGCTCTACTGGAACGCGACCGGCAACGGCTGGAGCTTCTATATCGATAGCGCCGAAGCGCGCATCACGCTGCCGCAAGGCGCGCAGCTTGGGCAGAACGCGCTTTATACGGGCCCGCAGGGTGCGAACGGAAAAGACGCGCGTGTCGTCGAGCAGGGCGGCAATCGTATCGCGTGGCGGACGACACGCAGGCTCGCGCCCTATGAAGGTCTGACCGTCGCGGTTGCCTGGCAGAAGGGTATCGTCTCGCCGCCGAGCGGCGCGCAGCAGGCGAGCTACTTTTTACAGGACAATCTGCCGATTTTGGCCGCGCTCATCGGCGTCATCGGGATCGCGTTCTTCTATCTTTCGGCCTGGTCGCGCGTGGGCCGCGATCCGCCCGCCGGCACGATCATTCCGTTGTTCGCTCCGCCGAACGATATGTCGCCGGCGTCCGTGCGCTATGTCGATCAGATGAGCTTCGACAACCGCGCCTTCACCGCGGCCATCGTCGATCTCGGCGTGAAGGGACATATCCGTATCGACGAGACGCCGAGCTTCTCGCAGATTTCCAAGCGCACCGGCGGGGAGCCGCTGAAACTTGCCGAGAATGAAATGGAATCGCAGCTCTTTGCTGGCGGTTCGCCGGTGGCGCTCGCGCAGGCCAATCACAAGGTGGTCGGGGGCGCGAAGAGCGCGCTCGAGAGCCGGCTCGCCGCGCAATACAATGGCGTGCTGTTCAGGAATAACTATGGCTGGTCGGCCTTCGGCTTTCTGCTCGCAATTGTCGTGATTGCGGTGATGATTTTCGCAATCTCGACCACAAAGTCCGGCGATGAAGCCGGCGCGGGCGTGATGGGCATACTCATTCCAGGCGGACTGCTCCTGGTTGCCTGCGGTGTGATGATGGCGGGCTTCTCGTCACACAAGCGCTGGAACGGATGGATACTCACTGGCGGTGCGCTCTGGCTTCTGATCGCCGCCGGCGGACTGTGGTTCATCTGGGCGCTTAGCGGCGGCATCAATCTCAACCTGATGATCCCGGCGCTCGCGTCCTATCTGGTCTTTTCGCTGGCGCTGTTCGGCTTCTATCTGTTGAAGGCGCCGAGCCGCGAAGGACAGTTGATCCGCGACCAGATCGCGGGCTTTCGCGAGTATCTCGGTGTCGCGGAAGAAGATCGTCTCAATTTCGCGCACCCGCCGAAGAAGACGCCCGAACTGTTCGAGAAGTTTCTCCCCTATGCGATCGCGCTCGATGTCGAGAACGAGTGGGGCAAGAAGTTCGCGGGCGTGCTTGCAGCGGCGGCGGCCGCCGGAGCCGCCGGTTATGCGTGGTACCACGGCAGCCGCAACTGGAGCGACAATCCTTCGGGTTTTGCCAATCACCTTGGCAGCACCGTCGCTTCGGCGATTTCGTCGGCGTCTACCGCGCCGGGATCGAGCAGCGGCTCTTCGGGGAGCGGTTCGTCCGGCGGCGGTGGCGGTGGTGGTGGTGGCGGCGGCTGGTAAGGCCAGATCGCATGATCCGCAGGCTTCTTCTTTCGCTATTTCTTTGCGCGGCGCTCAGCGGTGCCGCGCAAAGCGTAGAGCTGATCACGCGCTTCGAGAGCGACGTCGAAGTGCAGACGAATGGCGATCTGATCGTCACCGAGAACATCACGGTCGCGGCGGAGCTGCGCGAAATCCGCCGCGGCATCCTGCGCGATTATCCGACGGTCTATTCGGCGCCCGACGGGCGGCGCGTCGTCATCGGCTTCGACGTAATTTCGGTCGAGCGCAACGGCAAGAACGAGCAGTATTCACTCGAAGGACTCTCCAACGGAAAGCGTATCCGTATCGGCAATCCGTCCGAAATGCTGACGCGCGGCCTGCACATCTACACGATCAAGTAGCGCACGACGCGACAGGTCGGCTTTTCCCCGACTTCGACGAGTTGTACTGGAACGTCACCGGCACCGGCTGGACGTTCGAGATCGACAGCGTGGTCGCGACGATCCGGCTTCCGGCGGGCGCGCAAATCAAGGCGCGCTCGTTCTACACCGGCGCGCAAGGCGCGAAGGGACAGGATGCGCGCGTCGTCGGCGAGAGCGATAACGTCATCGTGTTTCGCACCACCAAGCGGTTGCCGCGTGCGAACGGGCTGACGGTAGGTATCTCCTGGCAAAAGGGCCTGGTCTCGCCGCCGGGGGGCTTGCTGGCTGCGCGATATTTTCTCTTCGACAATATCGCGGCCACGCTCTCCGTGATCGGCTTCGGATTGGTGTTCTTCTATTTCTTCTATCAGTGGTTTCGTTATGGGCGCGACCCGGCATCGGGCACGATCATTCCGGTGTTCGACCCGCCGGCGGGAATGTCCGCAGCCGGCATGCGCTTTGTCGATCGCTATGCGACCTACGACAACAAGGCTTTCACGGCGGCAATCATCGAACTCGGCGTCAAAGGCCATCTGAAAATCACCGAGAAGGATAACGTCACGACGCTGGAGCGGCGCGACGGCGGCAAGCCGGTTCAGGAAGGCGAAGACGCGATCAAGCGTTATTTGTTTCCGAAGGAGAAGCACAAATCCATCGAGCTGAAGCGGGGAAAACCACGTCCGCGTCGGCGGTGCGAATGATGCGCTGAAGGCGAACCTCAAGCGGCTTTACGACGAGCTGTTTCGCAACAATTACGGCAAGTGGGGTCTTGGGCTGCTGCTGACTTTCATCGCCGTGGTGCTTTGCCTGACCGGCATCAGCCTGCAATTCAGCTCCGCCTATGCGTCGGACGCCTTCATCGGCACGCTGCTGCCGATCATTCCGTTGCTGCTGGCCTCGTTCGCGCTGAACAACGGCTTCACGTCGCGGACCGATAACGGCTTTCTGATAGGGATCGGCGTGATCTTCGGAGTCATCCCGGCGGCGCTGGGGCTCTGGTACGTCTGGCGCAGGGTCGATGGATTTTACGAGTTGATACCGACGATCTGCGCGTTCGCATCCACCATGCTGTGCGCGTTTTATCTGGAGTGGATGGAAGCGCCGACCAAAGAGGGCCGCAGACTTCTCGACCACATCGAAGGCTTCCGCGAATATCTGAGCACCGCGGGCGAAGGCCCGCGGCTGGAAGCGCTCAATCCGCCGGATAAAACGCCGGAGCTGTTCGAGCGCATGCTGCCTTACGCAATCGCGCTCGACGTTGAAAATTCCTGGGCGGAGAAATTCAAGAACGTGCTGGCGGCAGCCGCGCTCGCTCCTGCTGCCGCAGCTTCGGCGGTTGCGATCTCGCACTGGTATTCGGGCAACCGCGACTGGAGCCGGGATCTCGGCGGCGTCACCAGTTCGGTGTCTTCAAGCCTGACAACGGCCGTGGCTTCGTCTTCGGTCGCGCCGGGGACGAGCGCCAGCTCCAGCGGCTCAAGCTCGAGCTACTCGAGTTCGAGTGGCGGCAGTTTCGGCGGCGGGTCTTCAGGTGGCGGTGGAGGCGGGGGCGGCGGCTCGGGCTGGTGATCAACCGGAGAGCGCCGGACTCTTCTGCGCGCGGAATGCCATGCGGCCCTGATTATGGCCAAGGTTCGGGCGCAGGCGCGCCGCGTCGTAGCCGGATTCGGTCAGCAGCTTCAGCATTTCCGCTTCGGGATAGGTGGTGAGCCCAAGCTCGGCGCGCAGCTTGCGGTAGTCGGAGAGCGTGGTCTTCACGAGGCCGATGAACGTCGCAGTGAGAAAACCGTTCTTGCGCGCGAAGTTCAGCAAGGAAAGCACATCGGCGATCGCGCTTTGCGTCGGGCTGATGACGTCGGCCACGATCAGGGAGCCGCCGGGCGCGAGCAGCCGATACCAGACTTTCAGGAGCGCCAGCAGCTCCTCGCGCTTCAGATACTGGAGCAGCGAGTTCGCGACGATGAGATCGAGGCTCGCCGGTGCCATGGCCGCGACTTCTTCCGGCGTCGTCACCGCGATGTTCGCGACCTTGCCGAAGCGCTCCTTGAGCCGGGTGCGCACGGTCGGCGCGGCCTCGCAGAGATAAAGTGTTGCGCAATGCGCCGCGATTTTATCCGCATGCAGCGCCTCGCCGCAGCCGTAGTCGAGCACGCGCGCCTGCTTGCCGGGCAGGAGCCGAACGATGTCATCGGCGATGTTCGCGTAATGCACATCGAAGTGGCGCGCATTGACGTAAATCGGATGGTCGGAATCCCAGTATGAAATCCAGTCGCGCATCTCGTAACGGTACCGATTGGCAGCGGCGATGGCGACCGGATAGCATGACGTGAACGATTCACGAAAGGATGCCCCATGCGGCTCGGGGCCTTGACTGCGATAGCGATGGCGGCGGCTTTTCCGGCTGCTGCGTTCGAGGACGAACTCCTCGGCAAGCGCGATGCCGATGTGCCCGCTTATAAAAGCGAGCAGGGCATGATCCTTTATGACGACAAGGATGCGCAGACCGAGTATGCGATCGACTTCGGCACTTATAAAAAGAACTACGTCCTGTTGCTGATGCGCGATACCGGCGCGAAGACGAATACCGAGTCCATCATCTTCGAGATCGTCCAGGTGGTGCGGGTTTCCAAGCCGCGCGGCCTCGATCTCTATACCGCCGGTTGTTACCTGCGGCCCGGTCCCGATCCGAAGCCGGGAGAGTATGTGATGGCGTTCGCGCGGTTCCGGCCGGGTGGCGACGGCAAGCCGAGCGCGATCAGCGGCGCGTGGATGTTCGACTGGCAAGCCAAGCGTATCGTGGCGGTGCCGGAACAGAAGGTCGATTGTCGGGAGCCGGGCGAGTAACCCCGCACTACAATCTTGCCGTCGTCCGGTTGAAGATTTCGTAGACAGCCATGCCGGCGAGGATTGCGACGAAGAAGATCGTGGCCGGTAGAGTTGCGAACCCGACATTGATGATCGCGGGACCGGGGCAAACACCTGACAGGCCCCAGCCCACGCCAAAAGTGAGCGCGCCGACGAGCAAGCGCGGGTCGATCTTCGTCTTCTCCGGAAGGTACAGCGGCCCGCCGACCAACGCCTTTCCGCGCATGCGCGCAATCGCAAAGCCGGCGGCGGAGACCGCGAGCCCGGCGCCCATCACGAAGATCAGCGAAGGATCCCAGCGGCCGAACAGGTCGAGAAAGCCAAGCACCTTGGGAGGCTGGTTCATGCCTGAGACGAGCAGGCCAATTCCGAAAAGAAGGCCGATTGCGAATGCGGTCAGGTTTTTCATGACGCGGCTCCCGCAAGCGCGTGACGAACGACGTAGACGGTCGCAATTCCCGCAAGCATGAAAACGAGCGTCGCTACGATCGAGCGCGGCGAGATCCGCGCGATGCCGCAGATGCCGTGACCGCTGGTGCAGCCGGAGCCCAGGCGCGTGCCGAAGCCGACGAGTATTCCGGCAACGATGAGCGTGGAGGTGCCGGCCAGAAGAACAGGCTTGGGCGCGCCGATCGCGTTCATGGCGATGGCGGGAGCGATCAGCCCTGCGAGAAAGCTGAGGCGCCACGGCCAATCGGCGTTCGCGCTAAAGAGTCCGCCGAGAATTCCGCTCGCGCCCATCACGCGGCCGTTGACGTTGATCAACAAAGCGGCGGCAAGACCGATCAGTGCGCCGCCAAGCAGCGCCGATAACGGCGTGAAATTGACCCAGTCGATCTGCATAAGAAGCGTCTCCTTTTCTCGCCCATTCAAACGTGGCACGGTTTTGACGGTGGTACGGTCCTAGCGCCGCCAGCTCCGGTATTCAGGCACATCTTCGCTCATGAAGTCGAACAACCATGCCATGCGATCGCAAAGCCAGAGCTTGAAAACGATAATCGCAATGCCGCCCGCGACATAGGTGAAGGGTTCGGCCGCGATCAGTCCCGCTGCCATCAGGAGTGCGCCGGCCGCCGAGCCGATCCCGAGCAATGTGACGACGTTGGTATGTTCGACCGGTACCGGCTGTATCATGCGCCGGAGATAGACGCGTTCGCCGAACACGGCACGCGAGGCCCAGCTCTGCGTGGAGGCGGGCGGCGGAAAGATGCGCGGGTTCAGCCAGAGCCACAGCGCGATCGGCGCAATCGGGATCAGGCATAGCCATCCGATCCAGTGTGCGCTCCAGAGCGCAAGCATCAACGGCGGAAAAGCCGCGAAGCGTGACCAGACGCTCCACGGGTTCGCATGGCGCTCCCAGGCATTCGGGTCCATTTGAAACAGCGCAGCGAGGAACTGGAAGAGCGCGGTCATGGCGTCACTTCTTTCGCAGCTCAATTTTCTCTCCCCGCAAAAGGGAGGGAAACTAGATTACGCTTTCTTCTTCGCCTTCATCAGTCCAACGAACCGCTCGAACAGATAACGGCTGTCGCGCGGGCCCGGCGAAGCCTCGGGATGATATTGCACCGAGAAGGCCGGTTTGCTTTTCAGTTGAATGCCCGCGTTCGAGCCGTCGAACAGCGAGACATGCGTCTCTTCGGCGTCGGCAGGCAGCGTGTCGCGGTCGACCGCGAAGCCGTGGTTCATCGAGGTGATCTCGACCTTGCCGGTGGTCTTGTCCTTCACCGGATGGTTCGCGCCGTGATGACCCTGATGCATCTTCATCGTCTTCGCGCCGATGGCGAGGCCGAGCATCTGGTGGCCGAGACAGATTCCGAAAGTCGGTGTTCCCGACTCGATCAGCTGTTGAATCACGGGCACGGCGTATTTGCCGGTCGCCGCCGGATCGCCGGGACCGTTCGAAAGAAATATGCCGTCCGGTTTCAGCCCAAGAATGTCTTCCGCGGAGGTTGTCGCGGGAACGACCGTCACCTTGCATTTGTTCGCGGCGAGCAGGCGCAGGATGTTGCGCTTGATGCCGTAGTCGATGCAGACGACGTTGAACTCCGGATTTTCCTCGCGGCCATAACCCTTGCCCCATTCCCACGGAGTCTCGTCCCAGGAATAACGCTGTGCGGTTGTGACAGTCGGCACGAGATCCATGCCGTCAAGGCCGGGCCATTCGCGCGCCTGTTTCTTCAGCGCGTTCAAATCGAACTTTCCGTCGGGCGCATGCGCGATCACGCCATTCGGCATGCCCTTGTCGCGAATGAGCGCGGTGAGGGCGCGGGTGTCGATGCCGGCAATGCCGACGATGCCGCGCGCTTTCAGCCACGCATCGAAGTGGCGGCTCGCGCGATAGTTCGAGGGCTCGGTGATGTCGGCCTGCAAAACCGCGCCGCGTGCGCCGTGCGCCGCCGCCATGTTCACGGTTTCGATGTCTTCGTCGTTTACGCCGACGTTTCCAATATGAGGAAACGTGAAGGTGATGATCTGGCCGGCATAGGAGGGGTCGGTGAGGACTTCCTGATAGCCGGTCATCGCGGTGTTGAAGCACACCTCGCCGACTTCGGCGCCGGTCGCGCCAAGGCCGTGACCTTCGAGAATCGTGCCGTCAGCCAGCACCAACAGGGCCGTGGGCTTATGCTCTGCCCAGCCGTTCGTCGCTTGTTTCGGGTTCATAAGCGGCCTAAATAGCGGCGAGTCCCAAATATATAAAGTGAAATGTTGCCGGAGCCCCCATGCTGCGCGATCAGATCAACAACGGCATAAAAGACGCAATGAAATCGGGCGAGAAGCTGAAGCTTTCCACGCTCCGGCTTGTGAATGCCGCGATCAAGAACGCCGATATCGAGGCGCGCGGCGGCGGCAAGGGCCCGCTCGACGACGCGGCACTCCTCGGCCTGTTCCAGAAAATGATCAAGCAGCGGCAGGAATCGGTCGAGCTCTACGAGAAGGGTGGCCGCCCCGAACTCGCGGCAAACGAGCGTGGCGAGATCGAGGTGATCCAAGGGTTCCTGCCGAAGCAGATGTCAGACGGCGAAGTCGATGCCGCAATCAAGGCCGCCATCGCTGAAGCGGGTGCGTCCTCGGTGAAGGACATTGGCAAGGTGATTGCCGCTTTACGCGGCAAGTACGCGGGACAGATGGATTTCGGAAAGGCCAGCGGCTTGGTCAAAGCCGCGCTTTCTGGTTAATAGTCCGCGGGAGTTGGAATTTCCGGAATGAAGCGCGTTCTCGTTGCGTCTGTATTGCTGCTTGCCGTTTCGGCAGCGTCTGCTCTCGCGCAAGATAGACATCAGAAGCGTCTCGAGAGCATCCTGAAACGGATGGACCCTGCAACGCGCCTCGAACAGGTCTGCGACGTGGAAGCCATGAAGCGGATCAACCGCGATCATCGCCGGTTCAAGATCGACCGCTCGGTGGTGAGCGCGCTCGCGGAGCCGAGGGCAAAGGGCGACACGCTGATCGGCAAGGGCGCTGCGTTCCGCTCCAAGGGCAAGTGGTATCAGTATTCTTTCACCTGCCGGGCAGCGCCGGGCCGTCTTCGCGTACTCTCCTTCGAATATAAACTCGGTTATGAAATTCCCGAGACGCAGTGGTCGCAGCACGGCCTGTATCAATAAGGAAACGCGCAATGCCTGAAGTCATCGTTCACCGCCGCCGGCCGCACCCCCGAACAGAAGAAAAGCTGATGCTCGCGATCACGGACGCGGTGGTGAAGGAGTTCGGCGCGCCGAAAGAATCCGTCACGGTGACGATCATGGAAGCGCCGCGCGACATGAAGATGAAGGCGGGCGTGCTGTTCAGCGAGCGGTGACGCGTTCGCTGCGACAAGCGCGGCGGTCACAATTACTTCTTTCTAGTTTCGTACGTCACGATGTAATCGCCATATCGGCCCGCCGCGCCATCCGCAAAACCTGAAGAAGTAACGAGAATTGCGGGCGGCTGGCTCAAGTGTCCGCCGCCCGAATCGTTACCCACAGGGCTGGAATCGTCCAAGTGGGAAAACCGGGAGCGCCGACCTAGATTGGGCTTACCCATGGAAGGCGGTTACTCGTATTCCATGGGTGCCAGAAAAATCTGAGTTCCCCATGCGTTTTCCGCCGTCATTTCTCGACGATATCCGCGCCCGCCTTCCGGTTTCGGAAGTCGTGCGCCGTCGCGTGGCGTTGAAGAAGGCGGGCAGGGAGTGGAAGGGCCTCTCTCCCTTTAATCAGGAAAAAACGCCGTCCTTCACGGTGAACGACCAGAAGGGCTTCTATCACTGCTTCTCTTCGGGAAAGCACGGCGATCAGTTCGGTTTCGTGATGGAAACCGAAGGTCTCACGTTCCCTGAAGCGGTCGAGAAGCTGGCCGGCATTGCCGGCGTGCCGATGCCGGTCGTGTCGCCGGACATGGAGAAGAAGGAAGCGCGCCGCCGCACATTGCATGATGTGATGGAACTGGCCGCGAAGTACTTCGAGGAAAATCTGCAAGCGCGAACCGGTGCACGCGCGCGAGGCTATCTCAACGACCGCGGCCTCACGCCGGAAATCCAGTCGCGCTTCCGCATGGGCTATGCGTCCAACGAGCGCTTCGCGCTGAAAGAATATCTCGGCGGAAAAGGTGTTTCGGTCGAGGACATGATCGAGACCGGCCTCTTGATCCACGGCGACGACATCCCCGTGCCGTATGATCGTTTCCGCGAGCGCGTGATGTTTCCGATTGCGGATTTCAGGAACCGCATTGTCGGCTTCGGCGGCCGCGCACTCTCGCCGGATGCGCAGGCGAAATATCTGAACTCCCCGGAGACTGCGCTCTTTCACAAAGGCAGCCTCCTCTACAATGGCGCGAATGCGCGAGCGGCGACGCAAAAGAACCAATCGCTCGTTGTCGTCGAGGGGTATGTCGATGCGATCGCAATGGCGGTCGCCGGATTTGAAGGCGCGGTCGCGCCGCTCGGCACTGCGCTCACCGAAGATCAACTCGGTCTTTGCTGGCGCATGGTGGATGAGCCGATCCTTTGCTTTGACGGCGATAACGCGGGCAAGCGCGCGGCGTTTCGCGCGGTCGAACTCGCGCTGCCGTTTCTCGCGCCTGGAAAAAGCCTGCGTTTTGCGACGCTTCCCGAAGGCAAGGATCCCGACGATCTGATCCGCTCCAGCGGCGCGGATGCGATGCAGGAAGTTTTGAACGGCGCGCGGCCGCTTTCCGAAATGCTCTGGCTGCGTGAGATCGAAGCCGTTCGGCTGGATACGCCGGAACAGCGCGCCGCGCTGGAGAAACGGATCGGTGAACTCTTGCAGCAGATCAAAGACGAGACCGTGCGGCGCTATTATCGCGACGATTTCCGCTCCCGGCTTTCGCGTCTGTTCACGCCAGAGCAGCAGCGGATCGCGCCGCGCCGCGAGGCGCGCGAATTCCGGCCCCGTCAGCCGGGCCGGCCATATCCGTCCCGGGTCATGACCACGCGCTCGCCGAACCTCGCAAATAGCCCGATTTTGCGGGGGCATCATGCCGCAGTGCCGGCCAGGGAGGCGCTGATCGTTCTGGCGGTTCTGAACCACCCCTGGCTGCTGTCGGACCACGCCGAGGAATTCGCGGAACTGGAACTTGTCCATGCCGACGCGGTTGCCCTGCGGAAGGCGGTGCTGGAAGCGGCGGCAAGAACCGATATTTCGGAGACTTCCGTGCTTTCGAAGATGCTGGAGGAGGCCGGGGCGGCTCCCGTCCGGATACGCATGGAACGTGCCATTTCGCATGGTGCGGACTGGGAAATCCGCCCGGATTCGGCCTCCGAGGACGTGCTGGCCTGGTGGCATCAAATCGTGAGCTTGCATCGGCGGAAGCGCACGCTATCTAGAGAGCTGCGGGAGGCTGAACGCGCGTTTGGCGCGGAGCCGACCGAGGCCAACCAAGCCCGGCTACTGGACCTTCAAGAGCGGCTCGCGATCCTGGACGGGACGGAGGCTCTGATCGAAGGGTTCGGAGCACAGTCAGGCCGTCCGGCGCGTACAATGTAGGAACTGGCAGGCTGATTCGGGTCACCGGCAGCCTTGGAACACAAGGATTTGCTCGTGGCCTCCAAAGATAAAGCCAAGAAAGCCGACATTAAGAAGAAAGAAAAAGAGAAGGCTGCAAAAGCCAAGCTCGCGGCTGCTGCTGCGAAAGCGAAGGAAGCCGCTGCGAAGCAGAAGGCCAAGGAAAAAGAAAAAGCATTGAAAGAAAAAGAAAAGGCAGCCGCCGCTGCCGCGAAAGCAAAAGAAGCCGCTGCGAAGAAGAAGCCGCTGACTCCGCTCCAGAAAGCACTCGCCGCTTCCGACAAGATTCAGCCGAAGAAGTCCGAGCCCAAGAGCGTGCCTCTGCCGGCCAAAGCCGGGAAGGCATCCGGCAAGGGAGCCGCGCACGCGGGCGGTCTCGGTACCACTTTCGGTAAGGCAAAAGATTTGCTGCGCGCGATCGTCGGCGGCAAGCCGCTGCCGGCCGCTACCAGCGCGAAAGAAACAACGCCCGCCGATACGCGCCGCACCGCGGCCGGTGTCGAGAGCCTGAAGCGCGTTGCAGGGGCCGCTGCGCCGACAAAAGGCGGCAACACCGAGCAGCCCGCCGATGCGGAGGGTGAAGCCGGCCCGCTGCTCGATCTTTCGGATGCCGCGGTCAAGAAGATGATCAAGGCCGCGAAGAAGCGCGGCTATGTCACTTACGACCAGCTCAACGACGTCATGCCTTCGGAAGAAGTCACATCGGAGCAGATCGAAGACGTGCTCGCGATGATGAACGACATGGGCATCAATGTCGTCGAAGCCGAAGACACCGACGGCGAAGACGAAGACGACGATGATGATGACGATACGGGCACCGATCTCGTAGAGACGTCCTCATCGAAATCGCTTGCGACCACGAAGAAGTCGGAGCCCGGCGAGCGCAC
Organism: Hyphomicrobiales bacterium; assembly: GCA_016713235.1. GTDB lineage: Bacteria > Pseudomonadota > Alphaproteobacteria > Rhizobiales > Xanthobacteraceae. The sequence goes on from JADJPN010000009.1 coordinate 39,713, forward strand.
CGACGATCCGGTCCGCATGTACTTGCGCGAAATGGGTTCGGTCGAACTTCTCTCGCGCGAAGGCGAAATCGCGATCGCCAAGCGCATCGAGGCCGGCCGTGAAGCGATGATCGCGGGCCTCTGCGAGAGCCCGCTCACGTTCCAGGCCATCATCGTGTGGCGCGACGAGTTGGCGGAAGCCAAAGCGCTGCTGCGCGACATCATCGATCTCGAAGCGACTTACGCGGGCCCCGAAGCGAAGAACCAGCCGGTGAACCCGAACCCGCCGATGGGCGGGCAGGCCGCGATCCGCGAACAGCAGGCTGCCGCCGCTGCTGCGCGCCAGAAGGCGGAAGAAGCGCCTTCGACCGCGCCGCGCGGCGATGACAACGAAGAAGGCGCGCCGCGTCCGCAGGAATCGGATGACGACGAGGACGATCTCGAGAACGCGCTCTCGTTAGCTGCGATGGAAGCCGAACTGAAGCCGCAGGTGGTCGAGACCTTCGACAACATCGCCGACGCCTACAAGAAGCTGCGCCGCCTGCAGGACCAGAACGTCGAGAACAAGCTCAAGAACGAGTCGCTCTCGCCAAGCCAAGAGCGGCGCTACAAGAAGCTGAAAGAAGAGCTCGTCACCGACGTCAAGTCGCTCTCTCTCAACCAGGGCCGCATCGACGCGCTGGTCGAGCAGCTTTACGAAATCAACCGCCGTCTGGTTGGCCTAGAGGTGCGCCTGATGCGGCTTGCCGAAAGCCATGGCGTCGAGCGCGAAGACTTCATCAAGAACTACCAGAACTCCGAACTCGATCCGAAGTGGCTCTTGCGCGTCGGCAAGATGAGCGCGAAGGGCTGGAAGGGTTTCGTCAATAACGACAAGGATCGCATCAAGCAGATCCGCCACGACATCCACGCGCTCGCGACCGAGACCGGTCTTGAAATTCTCGAATTCCGCCGCATCGTCTCGATGGTGCAGAAGGGCGAGCGCGAGGCCCGTCAGGCCAAGAAGGAAATGGTGGAAGCCAACCTCCGCCTCGTGATCTCGATCGCCAAGAAATACACCAACCGCGGCCTGCAGTTCCTCGATCTCATTCAGGAAGGCAACATCGGCCTGATGAAAGCGGTCGACAAGTTCGAGTATCGCCGCGGCTACAAGTTCTCGACCTATGCCACCTGGTGGATCCGGCAGGCGATCACCCGCTCGATCGCCGATCAGGCGCGCACCATCCGCATTCCGGTCCACATGGTCGAGACGATCAACAAGATCGTCCGCACTTCGCGCCAGATGCTGCACGAAATCGGCCGCGAGCCGACGCCGGAAGAGCTTGCCGAAAAGCTTGGCATGCCGCTCGAAAAAGTGCGCAAGGTTCTGAAAATCGCGAAAGAGCCGATCTCGCTCGAAACTCCGATCGGCGACGAGGAAGATTCGCACCTTGGCGATTTCATCGAAGACAAGAACGCGGTGCTTCCTATCGACGCCGCGATCCAGTCGAACCTGCGCGAAACCACGACCCGCGTGCTTGCCTCGCTGACCCCGCGCGAAGAGCGCGTGCTGCGCATGCGCTTCGGCATTGGCATGAATACCGATCACACGCTGGAAGAAGTCGGCCAGCAGTTCTCGGTGACGCGCGAGCGCATCCGCCAGATCGAGGCGAAGGCGCTGCGCAAGCTGAAACATCCGAGCCGGTCCCGGAAATTGCGCTCGTTCCTCGACAACTAAAAACGACGGACGCGAAAAAAACCAAAGCCCGGCCCTCGCGCCGGGCTTTTTTGCTGTCGGGCGTCGTCGTGGGTGCTCCTGAAAGGCCGGAAGTGACGTAGTCGAGGCACCTCATTTATTATAATTCGTCATGGCCGGGCTTGAGCCTTCCATCCACGACTTTCCGGGTTTGCCTCAAAGAAGGCATGGATGGCCCACACAAAGAAGGCATGACGCTTCAGGATTTTTGAAAATGCGCTCTCGCCTCACCGTAGCCTCGCCTGTCTCGCTGGTCCTCATCGCGCCTGCGCAGGCCGCGAAATGCGGCGGGCCGTTCGAGAGTTTCATTTCCGAATTCCGCCGCGAGGTCGCCGCGAAGGGCATTCCGCAGCGCGTGCTAGCGGAAGCCTTCGACGACATCGAATATGACGCCAAGGTGATGGCGTTCGACCGCCGCCAGCGCAACACCTTCAAGCGCTCGTGGGAGGATTACGCGCGCACGCGCGTGACGCCGGCGCGGGTGAAGCGCGCGAAGAATTTGCTGAAACGTCACCAGAAGCTGTTCGACCGCGTCGAAGCGCGCTTCGGCGTGCCGCGCGAACTCGTGATGGCGATCTGGACCATGGAGACCGACAACGGCGGCGACACCGGCAAGCTGCCGGTGGTCAAAACGCTGGCGACACTCGCGCATGATTGCCGCCGCACCGATCTGTTTCAGGGCGAGCTTTTGGCAGCGCTCCAGATCATCGCGCGCGGGGATCTTTCGAAGCGGGAGTTGCTCGGCGCCTATGCCGGCGAGATTGGCCAGACGCAGTTTTTGCCGAGCTCATATATCAAGTACGGCGTCGATTTCGACGGCGACGGGCACGTGAACCTGCGCCGCTCGGTGCCGGATGTACTGGCCTCGACCGCGAACCTCTTGGCCGTGAACGGCTGGCAGAAAGGTCAGCCCTTCGGCGAGGGCACACAGAACTTCATGGTGATGCGGGAGTGGAATCGCTCGGAGGTCTACCGCAAGACGCTGCACTATTTTGCGGAGCAGTTGCGGCGAGGGGAAGACTAGGCTTCGCGTTGCTCTGCGCTGCGGGTTTCCGCCTGCCGCTTTCCGCCTGCCGCTTTCATGCCGGAAGTGGCGTGCAGGATGGCGCATTCGAATCATGAGAAAGGATTCATTATGTCCGGTGTGTCCGACGAGCAGTTCGCGCTTCTTGTCGAAATCGACGAAAAAGTGCCGCTCGCGCTCAATCCGGAGCGCCGTCTGTTAATCGAGACGCTGCTCACCGCGGGTCTCGTCCGTCCTTCGGTGGGCGAGGACGCGGAGACCGCGCCTTATGAGCTCACGGCGCAGGCCAGCCGGCTGCTTGGCGAGCGTGGCGCGGCCTGAGCGCCTTCGTTAACTTTTCAAAAACCAAGACGGCGGTTCCATTTGCGCAAGTGATGCTTCTTTAAGCGTACCGCGTCACCATGCTCGCGATACTTGGGGGAGTAGGCTGGAACTCCGGAAGAACCGGGGTCTGGTGGCAGACAATGCGTCAGTTTCAGCGTCGCAACAGGCAGTCGCGCGGACCGCGCAAGCAAAGGACGCATCATGCTTAGCGTCCCGACGCTGTTCGTCGTCTTTATCCTCAATTTTATCGCGCTCGCTTTCGTGTGGACTTATGTCGCGCGGAGCTATCCGAATTTTTCCGCCGCGCGCTTCTGGGCCGCGGCCTCTTACATGGCCGCGACAGGAGCGGCGGTTTCGCTGTTTCGCGGCATCCTGCACCCGCTAATTCCGATTCTGCTCGGCAGCGCACTCTTCATCTTCTCCGGATTTCTCGCTTCCATGGGCATCCAGCGCCTCTATCAGCGGCCGCTGATGTGGCGTGCGGCGTGGCTGGTCACGGCAGTGGCCTCGTTCGGGCTCGCGGTATTCGCGATCTGGCAGGAAAATATGCCCGCGCGCATCCTGATCTATTCACTCGCGCAATCCGCGGCGCTGATCGCCGTGTTGCCGCTGCTCTTTTCGCGCAGCAAAGGTGCACCGCTGCCGGGCGCGCGCATGACCGGCTACATCGCCATTTTTTGCGTTGCAATTTACTGGCTGCGGCCGATCGTGAGCCTGTTGAAAATCGGCGGCGAAGTTTCGCTGATCGAGTTCAACGAGGTGCAGGCCGGGTTTATTGTGCTGCTCGTGTTCTCGTCGATGACGTGGAATTTCGGCTTCCTGCTGATGTCGATCGACCGGCTGCGCGCGGAAGTCGCGGCGCTTGCGCTCTCCGACGATCTCACGGGTGCCGCGAACCGGCGTCAATTGCAGATCCGGCTGGACGAAGAATGCGCGCGCTCGGAGCGCACGCAACAGCCGTTCGCGCTGCTCATGATCGATATCGACGGCTTCAAGGCGATCAACGACAGTCAGGGTCACGGCGCCGGCGACGAATGTCTGCGGTTGCTCACGCGCGCGGTGCAGAGTAAATTGCGGACGGGCGATTTGCTCGCGCGCATGGGCGGCGACGAATTCTGCGTGGTGTTGCCTTCGACCACGCTGCGCGAAGGCAAGATGATGGCGCGGCGTGTGCTGGAAGCCTGCCGCAAGCAATGGACACCGGAAGGCGCCGAGCCGATCATGATTACGGCGAGCATCGGTGTTGCGCAGTGGCACGGCGGCGTTGGCCTGCGGGCCGAGCGCCTGATCGCGGAAGCCGATAGCGCGTTGTACGCCGCCAAGCACAGCGGCAAGGATCGTTTCGCGCTAAGCGAAATCCATGTGCCGCAAGCCGAACCGCTTCGCAAAAGCGCCTGACTGCGCCGGAGACGAAGACGCTGCGGCTTGCGCGCGGCAAGTACACGGTGTTCTCCGATAGCAGTGCCATCATTGATAGCGAGATCATCTCGCAGGGAAGCTTTTCCCGTCTTTGCTTTGTCGCACGCGGCACAAACGGGCAAGCAGTTGGCCGTGAGGCGCAGCACTGCAATCCCGCCATGTGAAATTGCCGGGCCAAAACTGCCTATTTTCGTCGCGCCGCAGCTTGACGCTTTTGCAGGCAGCGCCGACAAACATGCAACATGAGCACGCAAACTAGTCCTGCTGCGACCGGTGTCGCCGAGTCGCCTTACGCTTGGGCGCGTCTCTGGACTGCGTTGCTCTCGGGTGCAATCGGCTCGGTCGGAATGTGGTCGGTGGTCGTCATTCTGCCGGCCGTGCAGAACGATTTCGGCGTGCTCCGCGCCGACGCAACGCTGCCCTATACGCTCACCATGCTCGGCTTTGGCATCGGCGGGATCGTGCTCGGCAAAGTCGCGGATCGCTACGGCATCGTCATTCCGCTGGTAATCAGTACCGTCGCGCTTTCGGCGGGATATCTGCTTTCCAGCATCTCGCCGACTTTGTTTCTGTTCGCACTCACGCATCTCATGATCGGGATCGGTGCGTCGGTGACGTTTGCGCCGATGATAGCGGATCTCTCGCACTGGTTCACGAAGCGGCGCGGGATCGCCGTCGCGATTGTAGCGTCCGGGAATTATGTGGCGGGCGCGATCTGGCCGCCGATCGTGCAATATTCAACGGCGACGATCGGCTGGCGGCCGACGCAAGTCTGGATCGGTATTTTCGTTCTCGTCGCGATCCTGCCGCTCGTTCTCGTGTTTCGTCGCCGCATCGCGCTTTCGGAAGCCGTCTCCGCGAACGCCGCTGCCGCCGGTGCGCGTAATGCGCTCGGACTTTCGTCGACCGCGATCATGGCCATCCTGAGTTTCGCGGCGATTGCCTGCTGCGTAGCGATGGCGATGCCGCAAGTGCATATCGTCGCCTATTGCGGCGATCTCGGCTATGGCGCGGCGCGCGGCGCGGAGATGCTCTCGCTCATGCTCGGCTTCGGTATCGTCAGCCGCGTGGCCTCCGGTTTCGTCGCAGACAAAATCGGCGGGGTCGGCACGCTCCTGATCGGCGCATTCCTGCAAGGTGTCGCGTTGTTCTTGTATCTGTTGTTCGACGGATTGACTTCGCTCTATGCGATCTCGATTTTGTTCGGGCTGTTTCAGGGCGGCATCGTTCCGATGTACGCGGTGATCGTGCGGGAATACTTCCCGCCGCAGGAGGCGGGCTTTCGCGTCGGTATCGTGATCTTCGCTTCGATCTTTGGCATGGCGCTCGGTGGATGGATTTCCGGCGCGATCTTCGATTACACCGGCTCCTATCAGGCAGCCTTCGCGAATGGCCTTGCGTGGAATTTGATGAACGTTGCGATCGCCGTGTGGTTGCTGTTCGCATCGCGGCCGAAGCAGGGCCCTTCTACAGGGACACCTGCTGCTGCATAGTGTGCGGATGAGCGCGTCCGTACCAGCCGAAATTCCTGCCGCGGAATACAAGCTCTTCGTGCGCGCGGGCGCCTTGCGTTTCTATCTGCGAAACACGAACGAGGGTGTTTACCTCTCGCCGAAGGGTATCGGCTGGTTCATCGACGGCACCTCGTATACGCGCGACTGGGACGAGATTGCCGTGGTCAATCTGACCGCGATGCATATTCCAAAGCAGGGGCCAAGCGGGGTTTGCAAGCTCACGTTCACCGACGGTAGCGTGCTCTCGGTATTGAGCGCTTCGAAATGGGGCGGCAGCGATGCTGAGCGCAACGTCGAGTATGGCCGCTTCCTGACCGACTTTCACCGCGTCATTCCTGCACCCGTGCGCGGGAAAATCCGGTTCGAGACCGGGGTCGGTGCCGGACGGCACACCGGCATGATCGTTGCCCTTGTGATCGCGGTGGCGTTCTTTGTCGTGCTGCCGCTCGGGCTCACGCTCTATTTCCGCGAGTGGGAGGGGCTGTTCATTGCGCTTGCGGGGGCGGGATTTGTTACGCCGCTTTACTTCATGATGCGGAAGGCGACGCCTGCTACCTATGATCCGAACCAGGTTCCGCCGGATCACTACCCTAAAAATTCCCGCGCTAACGCGTTGCCAAATGGGCTGTGCGTCTTATGTAGGGCCCCTGACGCAGAGGTAGATGATGGCTGAAAAAGTCACGGTTTCGATCCCGCACAAGCTCGGCAAGGAAGAGGCTATCCGCCGGATCAAGAGCGGGTTTGCGGTCGCGCGCGAGAAGGGCGGCGGCATGATGAATTTCGCCGACGAGACCTGGACTGGCGACCAGGTCGCCTTCAACGTCTCCATGGTCGGCCAGAACGCGGCGGGCACCATCGACATACGCGACGACCATGTCGTGATCGATGTCACGCTGCCGTGGCTGCTCGCCAAGATGGCAGAGCAGGCGAAGGTACTGATCGAGAAACAGGGCAACCGGCTGCTGCTCGGGAAGAAGTGAGGTGCGGCTGGCGGAACTAAAGCAAAGCAATGCGCGTTTCCTGGCGCGCAAAAGTCCGCTCCGATAATTCACGCTAGCCTCAAAAATTCGCTGGCGCCGCCTGCAGAACCTGCTATACGCGCGGCCTTCTTTTCCCGGAGAGCGCCATGCTGCTCACGCTGATGAAAGGCAAAATCCACCGCGCCGTCGTGACTGGCGCGGATCTGGATTACGAAGGCTCGATCGGCATCGATCGCGCGCTGATGGATGCCGCGGGCTTCCTGAGAAACGAGCGCGTGGAGATTTATAACGTTTCGTCCGGCGCGCGTTTTGCAACTTACGTCATCGAGGAGCCGTCGCAATCCGGTGCGATCACGCTGAACGGCGCCGCCGCCCGGCTGGTGCAGAAGGGCGATCACATTATTATCGTCGCCTATGCACAAATGGAGGAGGCGCAGGCCAAGCGCTTCCAGCCGCGCGTCGTACTGGTAGACGAGCAGAATCGTCCGAAGAACTGACGTTTCGCTTGCCGTGAAATCGGATTGGCTCCGCCGCGTAACAGCGGCTAAGTCTTTGGCATGAACAAAGAGCCAACGTTCGGGCTTCGTGATTTCGCGGGTGAGCCGGAGTCTTCGCGGCGGTATTTCGGCTGGCGCGTGGTCGCGGCCTTGTTTGTCATCGCGGTTTTTGCCTGGGGCTTCGGCTTTTACGGTCATGCGGTCTATCTCGCCGAGTTGCAGCGGCTGCATGGCTGGCCGACATGGCTGATCTCGGCGGCGAGCACACTCTATTATTTTGTAAGTGCCGTGCTCATGATTTTCGTCAATGACGTGATCCGGCGGCTGGGGGCGTGCCGCTGCATTCTGTTTGGTGCGGTCTGCTTTTCGGTTTCGATTGCCGCGCTCGGGCAGGTCTCTCAGCCATGGGAACTTTTCGCAGCGTATCTCCTCATGGCGATTGCATGGACGACCATGACGATCGGCGCGATCACCAACATTCTCGGCCATTGGTTCGACCGCAAGCGAGGACTTGCGATCTCGCTCGCACTGAATGGCGCGAGCTTCGGCGGGGTGATCGTGGTTCCGGCGATGGTATTTGCGATCTCGGCCTATGGTTTTGCGACGACGATGTTTGTCTCGAGCATTTCGGTCCTCGCGCTTGCGATTCCGCTTTGCGGTCTTTGTGATCGGCAAGCCTGCTCCCAGGCCGGATGCCCCAGCGCTTGCCGCGAACGACACAGCGCGCTCATGGACACGGGCTTTCGCTTTACGCAGTCTGGCGTTCTGGCTCGTCTCGGCGCCGTTCTCGATCAGCCTGTTTTCACAGGCTGCGTTTCTCGTTCACCAGGTTGCTTTTCTCGAAGGCTCTATCGGCCGTGCGAATGCAGGCATTGCTGTCGCGATCACGACCGCTGCTTCGATCTGCGGCCGGCTCGCCATGGGCGTTTTCGTCGAACGGATCAATCTTCGCGCGTTCTCCGCGCTATCGATGTTCACGCAAGCTGTAGCGCTCGTTGCAATGACGCAGACTGCGAGCGAATGGCCGCTGTTTCTGCTCTGTGCAATTTTTGGCCTTTCGGTTGGCAACCTGATCACGCTGCCGTCGCTGATCGTGCAACGTGAATTTCCGCCGGCAGCCTTCGGAATGATCGTCGCGCTTTCGACCGCGATCACGCAATTCACGTATGCTTTTGGGCCGGGGGTAATGGGGGCCGTGCGCGACGCGAGCGTGAACTACACGCCCGCGATCGCGCTTTGTGCTGTGCTCAACCTGATCGCGGCGGGGATTGTGGTGCTGCGTCCGAAGCCGTGACTATTTGGGCGCAATCTCGAAGCTCGCATCGACGCGAGCGCGAAACATCAGCTCGCCGGCTTCGATCGGCACATCCGGTCGCGGCGCGGCCGCGGCGCGGGCGACAAAAGCCCCGGGCACCTGGCCTGGCATTTCGATGTGACCTTCGCTTAGCGTCAGTACACGGACGATCTTGAGGTTTGCGGCATCGGCAAACTTCTGCGCTTTCTCGATTACATCCTTGATCGCAGCGGTGCGGGCCTGTTCGATCAGAGGCGCCGGATTTGCGACAGAAAAGGTAATGCTGCGGATATCGTTGATGCCGAGGACGACAAGGCGGTCGAGCAGACCACCGAGTTTACTGATGTCGCGGACGCGCAAGGTCACGACATTATTCACCTGATAGCCGACGATCTCCCGATTCGGCCACTTGTCCGCGCGGACGATGTCGGGACGCAGCGCAAGGCCGGAGGTTTGGATGTCGCGCGACTCAATGCCGCTTTCCTTGGCGGCTTTGAGTGCGGCCGCAAGCAGCTTGGAATTCTCGGCTAACGCGTCTTTCGCGACCTTGGCTGTCACGGCGACGCCGATCTGAACGGTCGCCAGTTCCGGCTGCGCGTCTATGACGCCTTCGCCGGTCAGTGTCAGCGTGGGTATGCGTTCCTGTGCGGGCGGGGTCTGCGCCGGCGCGCCTTGGGTAAGCAGTCCGAAGGCAAGCAAAGCCGCGAGTAGCTGGATGCGATTCATGATAATCTCCCGTAACGGCGGAACCTCGTCAAACTTTCGCGGCTCATTTTAGGCAAGCCGGTGGCCGTTGTGCGTTCCGCGCGCACTTGATAGTTTCCGCGCACTTTCGGGCCTGTAGCTCAATGGTTAGAGCCGACCGCTCATAACGGTCTGGTTCCTGGTTCGAGTCCAGGCAGGCCCACCATTTACTTTCAATGCTTTTCAATCATGCTGGTCGCGCCGTTTTTCGGCCGGCCAATGATTGGGCCAATGGTTCACGACGCTGGTAGCCAATCGCCGCCGCCGCATCACGCAGATGATCCGGATGATGATGGCCGTATACGTTTTCCAGCGTCTCCTGCGTCATGCCAGAAAGCGACTCGCTTGCCACATCGGCACACCGGCCAGCATTAGCCACGTAGCGGCGGTATGTCTGAGAGTGTGCGGCGTTACTTTTCCAGTCAATCCGGCGCGCCGTACCGCGCTACGAAAACCAACTGTGACTGATTGAACGGGCTTGTCGTGCCATTCGACAAAATACTGTTTAGCGATCTTCTTATCGACCCAACGGCGCATGTGGGCGAGCAGACGAGGCGGAAGCGGTACCGGAGGCTGACGCTTCTTCGTTGCTCGAGAGCCTTCAGCGAGCCGATAAAACATGCCATTCACAAGATCGACGTGCGACCGGCCTTCGCTTTTGATCGGAGAAGCCGACGCGACCGCAGCCGCGCGAGTGCCTGTGTAGAGAGCGATCAAGATGAAACGCGCTATGTGCTGCGACGTTCTTTTGTCGGTCACGATCTTCTGTCCCTTCAGTTTGCCCCGATGCTGCGTCTGAACTTCCCGGACGCGCCAACAGGCGCGGATCAGTGCCGCCGCCTCGTTACGCGTTAGCCACCGATCCCGAGGTAATCCCTTCGGCGGCAGGGTTACTCGGACGATCCCCGATGTAAGCCTTCCTTGCTGTGATGGTTGATCGCGGCGCGCAGGTCTTCTAAATCTCGTCGGCCACCGCCGACGGATCCCGAACCGATATAGTTGCGACAAGTTTCGCCGTTTACGTCGGCAAGGCGTAGTGCGCCCCAGTACTCGTTTAAACGGTCAATTCGGGCTTCAGCACATTCGGGGCGTGCCCGAGCGGGACGCGATCAGCCAAATAAACCGCAAGGACGTCGCCAATCAGGATGTTTTCGATGTCCCGCTCTTTCCGGGACGGCTGATATTTTTGGCCAATGTACTCTGCGAGTTTTTCTTGAGCGCGCTGAGTTTCGCTCGCAGCGCATCTTGTGGCGATATGGCGGGTGCCATCGAGGATGAACCATGATCCCTGACGGACAACGCCGTTTCGGTCGCGTCTTTTTCTTCCGGAGCCAAAGTCTTGGCCCTTTGCTGGTTCGCGGCATAGGCGTCTCATTTCTTCAATATCTGCGAGGGTGGTGTAGATTTTCCCCAGCAATGCGCTCGACGCTGAGGCGACCGCGCGCGTGCTCCCGGCGAAGACCGGATGCCGTCATTGATCCGTCTGGGAAGGCGACTGATGCCGCAACGCCGAGTCTGAGCGGCATCGTCGGTCCGATCACTGAATTATGATCACCGACTTTTGAGCGATTGCGGTCGTGTGCGCTTTGGGAGCTTGTCCGGTGTTCCTAGATTCTTGTCTTTCAGCTGCATGCGGAGATCCTTTCCGCATGCCCATTTACAGTTCGAAGCTTTGGCTAGGTCGCTGCGATAAAAGCCAAATGTTTTGCTTCGTCTGCAAAAAAGTGAGTACCAAAGGTCATTCGTCTTGGAATATTTTGCTTTTGTAGCAAAAAATATCGGCATAAATTAGCGACAGAAAAATTTGTATCCAACGCAAAATAAGTCTCGCTTCGAAAATTTGTGCGCAGGACGCAAAAAATCAATCGCAACCAAAAAAAGTTTGCGTCGGCAGCAAAGAAATCTCCATGACAAGTTATTTGCGCGCCGAGCAAAATTCCTGCTACCGATTTGCATTTCCAGCAAATGAATCGACGCTAATTTTTTGCGAACGTCGGAAAGCCGGACGCTCACGTTCTAGGAAAGCCTAGGACATCGAAGAACCCACCCGGAACCAGTGGGAGAGGTGTGTTCAAATCGTATTTTTTTGGAGTTGGAATTTATGCGCGCAGCTGACGAAGAGTTTCATCATAAAATCGCGAAAGCGAAAGAGGCAATCCAGCACTATTCGCAATGGCTGGTTCGATTGAAAAGCGAAGGATGGCGAATTTACCGGCAACCGTTCTTTTCAAGCATCTGGAAGGGTCTTCACGCTGGACCGAAGGCCAGATGCTGGCTGACATAGAAAAATTATACGCCCGGTTATTGACCCGTTACGTTCGGAATCCTCGTTCGGATAAAGAGAAGCCGCTCTGGGTCATCTTGCGTGATCTTCCGGTCTACAAGCGCGGCAAGAAAGCTTGCCTAACCGATTTTCAGGTGAACGGCGGAGTACATTTCCACCCAATTATTGCGATACCGCCTGCGGACATGTGCCGGCCTGGCGTCGGCTTAAAGAGGCTGCTGGGGCAACGCCAAGAGGACTTCTTCGTGCGCGGGACGAACATCAGCACATTTCACGTTAAGCGCGTAACCGGGGATATCGACGATGTGGTGGATTACGCTCTTAAGCAGCTGGGTCGGGGGAATGCGACCCGTGATGACCTGATCATACTTCCTCGGGCCGTCCGCGAGCTATAAGCGCCGGCGTATTCGTCTTCGACCGAGTGTGAGTTATTGTCGGGTCTTTCCAAGCGGATGACCCATCATGCAGAAATCGAAATCCAAGAAGTTCGATCTTCAGAGCCGCCTAGCAAATATACGCAAGTTCGCCGAAAAAAATCATACCCGCGACAAATTTCGCGACGATTATCTCCTCCGTCTCTACCGGGTCCTGCGGCACTACCGTGGATTCGGCGAGCATAAGAAATTTCAAAAAGCTTTATTGGCGCTTGCGAAAGAACAAAAAATCAGCCGCAAGTATTCTCGTGCTGAGCGGTTGTTAATTGAACTGACCGCACCACAGATCACTACGTATCACAAAAGTCGACTTGCTCTTTTGCTGGGGGTGCTACTCAAAAAAATAGCCCAAGCACCCACGTTAATATGGTGCTGAGCGAATCGGGGGAGCAGATAAAGCCTATCGCGATGCTGCTAGGAAGGGCAGGAAAAGGAAAATATCCGCTGGAGCGGCTCGGAAGGTGAGTGTCAGAAAGCCTGCCGAAAACGAGTCAGACGGGTGGTAACCCGACTCCTAGCCAAATATCGCGAAAATTCGAAGTCTTACCGATTCTAGGTGGCCTTATACTGCGCGTCGCGATTTCGTACGGTTCGCAGCATTACAGCCCGGTTCGGAGGGACGAAATATTTGCATAGCTCACAAAAAATCCTCAAGGGCAAACTGAAGCCGGTCCTCAGAAAGCATCTTGTAAATCTCCTGCGTCGCAATTCGCGATTAAAGGAGATGAATATGAACTATCAATTGCTACCGCGCTTGGCCGCGGTGATTTCGGAAGCTGTCGAAGTGCTTGTGGAGCAGGCGCGTCCTCAGCCCGCCAGCAAAGAATTTCTTTTCGATCTGAGCGAGCAGTGGTTAAAAGCGCGAGGCAAGATTTTCCTCGTTGATGATGAGCGTTTCGCTGCGCACAATCCCGGATACGATGGCTACGCTCTCGCCATGCCGGGCACCGTTGTCGCAAGTAACCTTTGTGATGACCTCATCGACCCGGATAATTTTCGAATAGCCGGCGACCTTCGCAATGAAGTTGAAGTTGAGGTGGTCGCTTTCAAGCTTGCCCGTTCAGAAGAGCGCGCGCCCCGTCCGCTGGTTCAGCTTCTCGTTCTCGGCCGAATGGTCGCAAGTGGCCGCGTCCGCTACAAAAAAGACCGCGACGGCGCTGCGGTATTTTACATTTCAAAGTCTCGCGGCATCCGCTAAATCGGCCTTATGGTCGAGAGCACGAGTACTACTTTACTAAAGACGGCGGGTGCATAAGCACCCGCCGTCTTCTCGGCAGAGACGAGGACCCCGAAAGCAAATTCGTACTAGTTAATGCCATTGCCTAGAGCGACTGCTTTCAGCGGCGCCGGCGCGAAGGGCGCTAAGCCGACCACCTTAGGGTCTATGGCGCCGGATCAACTGCCGTCGCACCCCGAGTTGATCCTCGGCCATCTTAATGGCATCTGCTACGACACTTTTATCGATGCTAAATGCAGAGCAGAACCGCAAAAAGGCGAGCCATGTGTGGCATGACTGCCGGGCCATTAAGCGGACAGGTTCGGGTAGGCGTTTTGAAGACATCAATCGTTTGATCATCGTGGATAAAGGCGACGTATTATTTGCCAGCGGCGTGCACAGGCGTTGACGCCTCCGACAGCCTTGATCGTTTGCCTAAACCTTTTAGGCGGCACGTCGAAGGCATTGGCGTATCTGACCACACATAGCCACCGGTGATGTGTACGGCGATCCAAGCGCTGGCCGACCGCGCCCACATTTAAGCAAAACTTGAAGATGTCCGCTTCGACATCAAGGCGATACTGCCGCGCGGCAAGTTTCAGAATTCGTTCAAGATCACCGCGGGCACGCCACGCGTTACCAACCGTGTAAAGGCAGCTAAGAAACGGAAGGTATCGATCCTTGGCAGGAGATTTTCCTGCCTCCTTCCAGGCGCGCTGAAGGCCCTCGATTTCTCGCCGGTATATTTTCGGCAGTCGGAATTTTTTGAGTAACCGGCGGTATTCCTGCATTATTATTTCTGGGACCGGCTCGTCCCAAGCTTTGCAGGCTTCTATTTTGGATTTGATTTCACGCAAACTGCTCATGTTGATCGCTCTCTCTTGCGATCAAAATTAGTATGAGCATCGAACGTCGCTTAAGGCGACCTCGATAGTTTATGTGTCTTGTCGGATATTTTAGGCGTTTTTCGACCCTGAGAATTTCGGCCGAAGTCGCGCCACCACGAATAATTTAAAGCGACCTGCAAATATAGGTCCGGATCAAGGTCGGCGGGCTTTAGGAAACATACGGCGGGTGTTGTTCGCACCCGCCGTTGCCTCTGTCAGAGATGCAATCACTGGGGAGCGATCAATCTCCGATGAGCTTGGTTTTCTTTCCGCCACCACGATAGGTCGACGGCGCGCGCAGGAACTTGCCGCCGCCGCGCGTTCCATCTGCGTAAGGATAGGGAGCCCCTTCAACAGAGCGGTCACCTAGCAGCCCATGGGCTGAGGTTTGAAAAAGGCCGAGGGGATCGAGTAGCCGCGGTAGCGAGAAGGTATCGGCGTGAGCAAAACTCGCGCTCGAGATCAAAAATACAATAGCTAGCAACCTCTTCATCGTATTCTCCACAATCAACACGGTTTGAAACCAATCTGGTGAAACGCTGAGGCCGGTATCCAAAGCCATTCCGGCCGCATCCTGCGCGCGTTGACGAGCGCCTTTACGTCGCCGGGATATGAGTTCCACATCACTGCCGTTGCAGCCGGGCTGTCGCCATGATGGAAGCCCAGACGAACACCGCGCGCGATGCACATTCGGTCTTTGGAGAAGTGCCCAAATCCAATGGTGCAGGCGGAAGCGCAGTCACTCGTGATCCGCCAGAATTCGCCAGCCGCAGCCCGGGCGCGGTATCTTTCGTTGAAGGCGTAAACATTGCCGCCGGACGGATGCCGCTGATAGCGCGGGTCGCTGTAGTCCTTCTGCGGGCGTATCCCGGTGGCGGAAGCCTCCTTTGTTGCGAACGTTGCAGTCGCCACGCACGTGACAGTTCTGCCCTTCAGCCGAAGCGGTAAAGGCGAAGGCAGAAACCAAGATCGAGAATGCGATCTTCGTTGTTCTCTTCATTCGTTTCCTGGACTGGGCAACGAACGTGGTTGAGCCATTGGATACCTTGCGAATGGACATTTAAGTCTCCCTAATGTGAACAGCATACTGTGTAGATTGATAGGATGCGAACTGGCCCATTCCCGGCATGGAAAGCCGTGGCCTGGTCGCCTGGAATCTGCGGAAGTTTCGGCTTGCGAAGCGGCTTTCGCAGGAAAAGCTGGCCTTGGAGGCCGGGATTGCCCGTACCTATGTGAGCCGCCTCGAGCGGGGTGTAGAGAACCCCACGGTCGTAATGCTGGATCGGCTGGCGAAGGCGCTGTCGGTCAAGTCGGTAGATTTCCTCGCGCCCAAAGTGACGGGTGGAAGCTGCCGCCGGCGTTACCTGCGGGCCGTAAGCCGCCATCCCGGCGCAGGCGAGCCGATAGACACTGAGGCCTGACCGCTGCCGCAAGCTTCATGCTGGTCGCCGCGGTATGGGCGACCAGACTGATCACGGGCGGGTTAGATTGGGATGCCCGGAAACGGCTGACCTGTTCGAGAGAACGTCACGGGCTATTTCCTCGAGGGCGGATGTCATTCCCAAGGGTATTAGCTGGAGAGCGATCCTTGCGGGCTTCAGCTTTGCCGCGAACTGCCAAAGACCCTCATAACATCGCGATAGCTGTTCGAGGGAGTGCTTCCAGATACCGTCATCCGTTCGCGGTGGGATCGCATGCACGAGATAGCGGCTTCCGGAGAAGTAGCCGCGGCTGAGCGCAACCGAGCCGGGATGGAAGTCTGTCTCAAAGAAGTGCTTCAGTAACCCGCAGTCGGTCCGCAAACGTGGGCCGGCAATGGAGTGGGTTCGGATCGAACTCTCCTTTCCAACTCGAATCCGTTGCTGGCCCAGATCCAGATCGGTAACGATCAGGGCGAGATCGCATCGAACCGCACCGGCCGCTCCGCACCAGACCTCAATTCCGTCAAACGCTTCGACGCGGACCGGAAGGGCACGCAACGCAGGCGGACGGACGTCGATAGGCTGGTGCCCGGTGTTCTCTGCCACCAGCAAGGCATCCATCGCTGACAGAAAGCTCCGGCTGGAAGGTTGGGCCGAGGGTGAGGGTCGACGTCCAAGAGATTGCGCTTCTGCTGAACGATCTGGACCTTCGTGCTTTGGCGGAAGCTATCGAGTTCGATTCCCTACGTCTGTCATTTGAGGCGACCAGATCATTTCGAGGATTTGGTCGATCAGCGCCCTCATAATTGAATCCGCGGGGCAAGGCGGAGGCTGAAAGGGGCTGTCGAGCTGCAGTAGCCAGCGATAGTGTTTAACGTCGTCTGGGACGAGGAGCCGTCGTTTCATGCTGGCCTCAGTATTCTTCGGCAAGCATCAGCGTGATCACCCGCTCAGTGACCGCTGGGTCTGATGGGTCCGGCGAGTGGTTCCTGAAGGCCTTGTCGTAGTAGTCGATCTTGAAGAAGACCTTCTTTTCTTCGACATCGAGCGCGCCGAAATCGTGCTCGGTGTAGGGATCGTTTTCGGTACAGAAATCGTCGAAGACGGTGATTGCCTTGACAATCCGCTCGACGCTCTCAGGTCCTAGCGCAACAATTCCTGGCGTCATCAGCACTCGGCCTCCGGTGAGGCTTTTGCGTAGCTGGTCGTTTAGTTCTCGGATGCGGTCGACTTGCGCGTTCATTTGCTTGTTTCCTTCTATGGGTGTCCAAAAAAGCTTCGGGGCCCGTTAGGGCCCCGAGCTGAAGTTCAGTTAGTTGGCGTTCGGATTGATCAAGGCGACCGTCGAGCGGTGCCTAACAGCAGGCGGTATCTTCGGATGATCCCGCCAGCGAATAAAAAGCATGTCGCCAACACGATCCGTGACAATTGCCTCCCACCAGCCTTCGTCGAGCTGATAGTTCGCGATCACCAGCGAACCCTTCTCAATGGCGTTCCAGTCAGCGGGGAGGCGGCTGATCCGCCGCTCGTTCGCAACATCGATGATCTGCCGCTCGACTTCCTGCAGTTCATCGGGTTTCAGCTTCTTCGCTGCAGATTTCTCGGCGTCTCCCATTTTTGGCAGCAGCTGTCGCTTCGGGTCGGTGATTAGCGCGAGCTTGACGATTTCGTTGTAGACCGCCCTCGGGACCTTGTTGGTGACGTTGTCGCCCGTGGCGGCAACGCGACCTGGGCCAACTTTCTTCAAGAGGTCGGTCCCAATCGGTCCGACGATCTCCCAGACCTGAAGCTCAAGTTGAGCCGCTGCCTTTCGAGCGATCTCGGCTTCCTTTTCGGTGAACCAAGCCGCCCGTGGCTTCGCGGCTTTGTCTTGGCCGTAAACAATAAAGCTTCGCTGCGGAGCGATGCTCCGTTGGTTTCTTGCTCATGGATTTTCCAATAAAAAAGGCCCCGCGAAATGGGGGCCTTGGTTAGGCAGTCGGCGAGCGCCGAATCTGCGACATAATCAGTATAACATAGTGTTCATATTTCACAAGTGGCCGCTGTTTATTGGCTTTCTCGATCCCTGCCGCAGCGCGATCGCGAGCAGAAACTTTGCAAATTGCAGATTTCGTTCCGGCAGCGCCGCTTTCGTCGTCGATCTGATTGCCGTTGCAGATGTCCTCGCCAGAGGCTGCGCAAAAGCGCCAAATTGCTGTCTGGACGAAGCGTGGAAACGGTTGCGGAAACGAATGATGAAAACGTCGCATGTCGATGCCGCGCGATAGCGACAGCAGCAACTTCGCACAGCCCTGATTACCGTAGCAACTTGGTCCATATAAGTGCTCGCAGTCGTGGCGTTTGAGAATGCCACTGCGGTGCATGAAGTTATGGATCAGGCGGTCGACGACGATGAATTCCGCTCCCAAGCGTCGCCAGACTGGTTCAGTAGAGGCAGAAGAAGATCCGACAGAGCCATGCTGACCACTTTGTCGGAGATGCCGTGGATCGCTCGCATTGGAACAATCAGGTGCTTCTCGATCTCCGGGTAGCTTCCGCCTTTAGCAGCCGCCACACCTTCGGCGAGCCAGCCGAGAAAATCTCCTTCCGCGACGTCCCGGAAGAAGAGATAGAGACTGTAAGCAAGTTGGTTCAGCGCGCCGTTCGAAGATTCAGTTCCGGAATCGGGCAGGAGGAGAGTTCGCTTTGGCAGTTGCAGCTTCGGTGCGTCTTAGAAAATCCGCGGCCTTCAAACCGCCAGAAGCTG